>NZ_CM009972.1 GCF_003259675.1 Macrococcoides bohemicum
GATGCTAATTTCGTGGCATGGCGAAAATCCGTAGATCTGAAGAGACCTGCGGTTCTTTTTATATAGAGCGTAAATACATTCAATACCTTTTAAAGTATTTTTGGCCGTATTGATACTTTGATATCTTGTCTTTCTTACTTTAATATGACGGTGATCTTGCTCAATGAGATTATTCAGATATTTCGATGTACAATGACAGTCGGGATTCAGTTTAAACGTTTTAATAACTTTAGCCATGGCTACCTTCGTTGAAGGTGCCTGATCTGTAATCACTTTTTGAGGTTTACCAAATTGTTTAATGAGACGTTTGATAAACGCATATGCTGCATGATTATCACGTTGCTTACGCAACCAAATATCTAATGTATGTCCCTCTGCATCAATAGCACGATATAAATAGCTCCATTTCCCTTTTATTTTGATGTACGTCTCATCAATACGCCATTTGTAATAGGCTTTTTTATGTTTTTTCTTCCAAATTTGATACAAAATCGGAGCATATTCTTGAACCCAACGGTAGACCGTTGAATGATGAACGTTGACACCACGTTCTCTTAGTATTTCAGATATATCACGATAACTCAGCGCGTATCTTAGATAGTAGCCAACGGCTACAGTGATGACGTCCTTGTTAAATTGTTTATATCTGAAATAGTTCATATAGCATACTCCTTTTTGTTAAAATTATACTATATACTCAACTTTGCAACAGAACCTATATTCTTATGTTTACCTAAGGAATCAACATAGCCTATTTTATCAACTTTTAAATTAACATCTCTCATTACATCAAATTTATTAGTGTCATAATCTACAGTTAAAAAGCCTAATTTACGTGCTATAAGATTCTCTTTTAGATTCTGCATGATTAAATTATGATTAGGCATTGTTTGATTATAAGTCTCTTTAATACTATCAACGCTTATATTTGATTGATAAGTATTATAAATATTTAGTAGAGTATTATTGTCTAAACGTACTAATGGTGGTGTAACGTCCATTTTATCGAATGATTCTATTCGTTCTGTTTTAATAACTCCATAAATTTCAGATTCACGTTTATTTGATTTATATATTAAATTAGGGGGTAATCTAACTTCATCTTGTCTTAAAAGATATGTTTTTCGTTCAGTATCTTTACCATGACTTGTTATTGGCATTATTGGTATGACATTTATATCATTATTTTGTGTGCTTAAAACAACACCAAAACGACCTTTACCCTCGTCATTATCTGATGTTAGTTTCGGGTCATATGGAAAATGCTTAACATGAACTATATCGCCAGCTTGATAAATACCCATTAAAAATCATTCCCATACAAATTTGAAAAGTCCATATCTTTGTCTAATGGTTCTTCTGTAACAAATTCTAAAGCTCTATCAAGTTCATAACCGGTCATATCTTTATTTAATCTAAGCATAAAATCAATGGCTTTAACCAAATCATCTGTTTCATTTAGTTCTAAGGATAAATCTTTTATAATAGTGTCGTGATCTTTACCCTTTATACTATATGATTTTAAAAATTCAATTCTATTCTGATAATCTGTAATTGTTTCTTTTTGCATATTTAACACTCCTTAATATACTGTTTTATTCATACTTTTATATTTAAAATAGTAATAAATAGCTTGTGGTAAATAAAAAGTAAAATGTATACTATATTTCAACGCTAATAGGAAATATTTAAAATTCATATTAAAACCTCCAATAGTTAATACCACCAATATTTAGTCTTTTTATATTCTTGATCTGCTTTAACAATAAAACCAAAGAATATCAATATAATCATAATTACTGCAATCATCATTCCTGATAAAGACAACATCATAAATAAAAAATGAAAAATTTCTGGAAGTACAGGAATATATGAAATCATCATTGAACCTACTACAAAACAAATACAAACAAATAATATCTTAAAGTAAGTTTTCATAAATATCCTCCTCCATAATTGTCTACTAGTGTCCTAGTCTACTAATCTACTAGTATACAATTATTATATCATTTTTACTCTATAGATACCATAATATACTATAAATTATTCTTTATAATACAGTTCTCCGAAGTTTAACATTTAATTATTTTAATTTGCTTTCTTCTTCTGAACGCACTCGCTGTAAAACGCTCGCTTGTCAGACCCACTCATTTAAAAAGTGTGGAAAACTCTGCCGAGTTTACACACATCTTTTTAAGCCTCGAGGTACGTTTCCCCTAGGTAAAATAACAATTAAATTAATTATTTAAATTTTATTATATAATCGGCACGAAAACACCAATAAACCACTTGTTAATTAGCGGTTGAATTGTCATGGTTGAGTTGAGCATGAGCAACGGCTAATGTACAGAGTTTCCCTAGTGATACACTTTTTTTAAAAGAGGTGTATTTCTCACTAGAAAAACTCATTTCATGGCGTCGTGTCGCTAAGAGTATCCGTCATGTTCACTTTCAGTTATACATGGTTGCACATATATCATATAGCTTGTTATCTTTGCTTAACTGTCCATTGTGTCCCTAACTCCTAAATACGTCTATATAAGTCTTTAAAACGTATTTAACGCTATATGTTCCCTATTTATTCAGCAAACCCTATTCATGTCTTTTTTGTATCTGCTCGACGTTGCCTGTACGTCTTACGAGTGGTAGAAGAGTGGAATCATGCAAACTACCTTATATGCCTAATGCTAAAGTGAAAATACATTAGACATGCTAGATTAATTTGTTGGTTAATGGCTCTAGCCCACCGTCACTTTTTTTATCCATGAAAGACACCGAAAACATGTAACAATCTATTTAGTTTAGGCATACAAAAAGACGACTAACCCACTACGTTAGTCGCCTTTTATAACCTGTAAACATGGATATATAGCTTGATATTTTGTCGATTTCCCTTTATAATTAACCTATCTAGCTAATAGCGATTGGTAGTCGCTAATGCTAATTAGTATTAATCACAAAAGATCGACAAATCATGATTACGTTACTGCAATTAACGTATGAGTGAGGTTGGATAGGAGTTGGTAGCTTCTATCTTTCCTGTCGGTCTTTTTAATTTGTCTTTATTATATTACTAATTGTCAGGATAATGCAACCAAAAATATGAAATATGTCTATCAAAAAATAAAAATTGTATAGTTTTTAAGATAACTTGTCTATTAGTAGACTAGTAGATTAGGATACTAGTAGATGAGTAGACAATTAAAATATTTTTTATGGGTTCCCATTCCTTAGTATTCATTGAATTATTAAAAATAAGATTAAGTAACTCATATATAACGGTTACCCCTAAGTAAAAATCTGATTTATAATTAGAAACTAATTCATTTTATTATTAAGTTTTTTGTAAAATTCCCATATCTGATTGATATCTCTTTCGTGTTGGTTTATAGAATAACGTGAATAAAAGCTAGCAAACTTATTATTTTTTACTAATTTTAATTTTTCATTTATCACATAGATTATATTACCTACAACATCATTAAATGTATTTGCATTATACGAATTAAAAGTAACTCCTTTATGCACAATATCATTTCTCATCTGATAGCAGTTTTCATCATAGTAATAAAACATTTCTTTTAAAATTTCATTATAGTCAGTAGATATATCATATAATGCTACTAAGAAATGATGATTATACATATTTTTGAAATTACCAGAGTCTATTATATTATTTATTTTTTCATTATCTTTAAGATTGAGCAATTCATAATAATGTTTAACAAAAAAAGAGATAAAAACTTCAAATGATGTCTGACAATTTGTTATGGCAGAATTATAATCATGATTAAACAGAAAACGTTCAGCTTTTCTTTTATAAAAAGTCATCTGTCTCATAGGATGCATTTTTATAACCTCATAATTATCTATTAGTTCATCTATTTCATGATTCTTCAAGTCATGTAGTTCATCTTCGAATAGTTTATCTTCAATTTTTAATAGAAAAATACTATTATAGTTATCAATTAGTTCGTCTCCATATACCGAAAAAATTGTGCACATTGGTATTCCAAGAATCAGACCTTTGTTAATAGAATAGATATTATGGTATTGATATTTCATTGATATCATTTCAATAAATGTATTTAAAATTTTAAGTTGATCGTCAAAGATTTCTGTCATGCGTTTATCATCTATAATCTTTTTTAAAGGTTTTAAAGCAACATGACTTTTATTATAAGACTTTACTTCATATTGAGTTGTTACTTCAATAATAGTTCTTTGTAAGTCAGGATGTCCTATCCCTTCACTTAGTCCATAAAAAGGATATTTTCTTTGTATACAAAAAATCATAGTTTTTTCCATATTAAAACTCGACATATTTGGAAGAGGAAGCTTAAAAGGTAACATATACCTAAAAGTAATGTAAAAATACTTCTTTTTATCATCCATTTTGAATTGCTTATATCTTCTTTTTCTAATGGTTTCCGACAAAAAAGTTCCATTATTCTTCATTTATTTTTTTCCTTACAGAAAAATTTCTATCATACCGTTTTAATATTTCAAGAGTTGAGATTTGGACTAAATTTAAACGAAATATTGAATCCTCTTCATTTGATAGTCCTGGGTGTGAACCATGAGTATGAAGTCTCTTCCAGAAAGTTTCAAAATATCCTTGACCATTATCTAACCATTCATTCAGTTCTTTATAAAATATAGGTGGTTGAGTTTTGGAAAGAGCTATCTTAGCTTCATGACTTTCACTGAAAGATTTACCGGTTATATTTTCTGCTATTTTATTTAGCAATTCTTCTACATATGTTCTTAACTGAGCATTACAAGCTGCCCAATCTCCTCTATTAAAAGCGTTACTAGCTTGAATATAATGTCCTTTTGCAATTTCTAATTTATGCTTAGTTAATAATGTTTCAATAAGAGTTTCATTATGATTAGATTCTAAATTTTGGTCAAAAATTCTAATTAATTTATTATCTTCAAATACAAAGCCGTCTTTTAAGAGATATCGTCTTAATTTAGGATAGTTAATAAATATATTCTCAACATTATCGTTATAAAATGTGCTTTGTGACACAAAATTTAAAGTCTCTTCTACAATTTCATATGATAAATTGTCACTTATAATTCCTTTAGCTTTGGGATTATTATATAAATATTCAGTAACAGCTAAGATTCTTTGATCTTTATTGGCACCTAAAGCAATTTTATCCAAATTATACTTAAAAAAATAAACATCTAATTCTGAGTGGCTTTTTACATCTTTAAGCAAAGACATAATATCAATTAATGTAGCTTTTGAAAACATTTTTTCACCCCGCTAATATTAAATAATTTTTTATATATTGCTTTTAGTATTATTACAGAACTTACACAACATCTGTAAATTATCTAAGTTTGTTTTACCACCTTGTGACCATGCTATAATATGATCACCTTCCATTTCTTCATATTCAAACTTTTGACCACATTTCACACATACACCGTCTTGTCTTTCGTATGCTAAACGTTTCATTTTATCGTCAAATGCTCTTAAATTTAACTTATTTTCGTTACCTGTTAAGACATAATCATAAATACCTTTACGATTGTTTATTTCTTCATCTTGCATCAAAGCTGATATTCTTTCTTCTAATTCAGTAGCATCTAAAGGTGTATCTTTAAATTGATTATAGAACACACCCCACGGTTGACCTTTCATTTCTTTACGATAAACTTTAAACTTCAACTGCACCCATTCAATTACATTTCTAAAATACATCCATAATTCATCAGCATTTGTGTCTTGCTGATGTTTAGCCATGTAACCCTCTATATCACAATCATTTATCCATGACAAAGCTGTTTCAAGATAATCTTGTCTAATTGCTTTACCGTTTAGATATTTGCTTGCTAAACCATAAGCTGGACCATTTGTGCGTGAAAAATGTCTTTTAGCATCTGTTAGCCATGGACCAGCATATACAGAGTTTCTTAACTCTTGATTCGTTAATTTCTCACCAGCAATGTTAATGGTCTTGAACCAATCTAACTTTTCGCTATCTGTACCCTCACAGATATAAACCATTAGCTTATAATCAAGTATTTTTTCTTGTATATCAGTTGGTAGGTTAGAAAAATACTTATAATCAATAGAAAACACATTGTTTACGTACTGACAAATTGAGATCGTTCTTTGTTGACCATCTAAAATCTCATATGAATCTGTATCTGTTTTAACCCAATACATTACGTTAAGTGGGAAATTCTTTAATACAGTATCAATTACAGCTTCACGTTGTTTATCTTGATAGACAAACTCACGCTGATATGGTGGTCTGATGTCTAATTTACCGTTATATCCTGTAACACCACTTTCACCATCATCACTATATCCAGCTACAAGATCACGTACAGGGATTTCACTTAGTTGTATTTGCATTATCATTCATATCCTTTCTTTTAATAAATATACGTGGATATGTCTGTTTTAAATATCCATCGGCGTTTTCAGCTGTATAGTACGTGCCCTTTTCAGGTATTTTATCGTATTTTAAAACAGCACCATCATTAACTTTGCTTCCTTTTTGTGTTTTACCGTTTTTACCATGCTGTATAGCGCCTGTATAAACCTTTGATTTTTTGACTTCAAAATCTGTTGCCCAAGTTTTACTCACACCTAATATATCAAATTGATCAGGATTGTATTTATCCATAAATGTTATAGGAACACCCATAACACCTAAATAATCATCTGGAATCTCTTTTACAAAGCTTACATCTATAGCATCATAGTTATCGTATGTAGGATAACTATTACTGTTATACTTTTTATAAAGAATCTGATTCTCATGTCTTTTCTTTATATCTAAATTAGTAAACCATGAAATAGCAGGTACTTTTATATATTTGATACCATTTTCAATTCTTGTATTAGATCCCGTCAACTCATAACTTTCTGGTACAATAAACTCAAATGTTTTATTTGTTGCATAACCAAGCCAAATTTTATTCTCTTTTATCAAGTTAAATACACCTTTTAGGGGGATAGAATTATTGTTTCCTAATATTACAAACTTTTTCTCATACTCTATAAGTTGTGCGATGTACTCTCTAAATAATGAAACGGTGGGTTAGTAGCCACAATATCACATTGTTTTAATATTTCTATGCTTTCATCACTTCTAAAGTCACCATCCCCATCTAAAGGTGTAATATAACCTAAAGGTAACTCGATTCCAGACTCTTCTAAAGTCATAAAAGTCTTTTTATTTTTAGCTTCTTCTGGTACAACACTATACATATCCATTCTATAAGCATTAATATCATTACTATATTCATAATGTGTAGAAGTTAATTGCTTCAGACCCAATCGCTTAAAATTTAAAGCAAAATACCTCCAAAAGTTACTATACTCAGGATCATCACAATTACAAAATATATGTTTGTCTTTGAAATGTTTCTCATAATTTTTAAATTCATTTTCAATATCGCTAATTTGTGTATAAAACTCATCTTTTTTAGCAGCCTTTGCTAAATACATTTTTTCATTACGTGCCATAATAACATCACCTCAAGTTATCTATTAAAAAAAAACTACTCCAAAATCCTTTTGACTCCCCAGCACCACTCTTTACAGTGCTTTCACGCTATACTTCACTGTCTTTTGACACATCTTTTACATCTTTTACATCATTCATGTAATTCTATTTTCATGATTTTTTCCTTCTAATAACTACTCTTGGATATACTGGCTTAGCACTAATTTTACCATTTTTATCAATTGTTTTCCCATGAGCATCTTTGACAAGACCATGAGGCTTTCTAGGTGTTTCATCATTACAAATAAGATCATTAGCATTTATAATTTCAAATTGACTTGGATTGTGTCTATATAAGTACGTTATAGGAACGCCCATTGGTTCATAATAATCTTCAGGTATATCTTTATATGTATTCACATTAATAGCATTGTAATTCAAAAACTTATCGTATTCTAGTTCATCATATTTTTTATATAATATAAGATCTTCATGCCTTTTGTAATGATCTAAATTCGTGTACCAACATATATTACCTAAACTACGCCAATAATCACCTTTATCATCAATCCAAAATCTTGCACCTTCACGCTTATACTCATCGCTATTAGGTACTCTAAACTTCATATTACCTGAAAAAACACCAGTCCATATTAAACCTTGTTCTAATAAAGGATACATTGTTTTTGTCGTTAACCCGTTTTGATTTCCTATAACTAAAAATTTTTTATTGTAATTGATGAGTTGTGTTATGTAATCACCAAATAGTGAAAATGGCGGATTCGTCACAATAATATCAGATTGTTTCAGTATTTGAACTGATTCATCACTTCTAAAATCACCATCACCTTCTAAGCTTGTAATATAACCTAAAGGTAATTCAATACCACTTTCTTCTAAAGTCATAAAAGTTTGTCTATCTAAATATTCTACAGGTACTTCTTTAAACATATCCATACGATAACTTTTACCATCATTATTTGAATAATGTGTAGATGTTAATCGTTTTATATTTAATCGTTTAAAATTTAAAGCAAAATACCTCCAAAAGTTACTGATTTCAGGATCGTCGCAATTACAAAAAACATGTTTGTTATTAAAATGTTTTTCATAATGCTTTAATTCTTTCTCAATATCAGAAATTTGTGTATAAAACTCATCATTTTTTACAGCTTTTGCTTTATGCAAATTTGAATTTAACGACATATTATCTAATCTCTCCTATTCAAACAAATTTGTATTTAATAATATACTTATATCTTAGTATAATTAAATTTATTAGATATTAATATATCTGTTTTCGTTTTTGAGTGTTCATTTTAAGTACACCTTAAAGGAACATTGCGTGTTCCTTTATTTTTTTATTATTTTAGTGTATCTTTAGGGTGTTACTTTGAAATGAGGTTAGAACAATGAAAATTGGATATGCTCGTGTTTCATCTACAAGTCAAAATTTAGACAGACAAATCAGTAACTTAAAAAATGTAGGTTGTCAGAAAATATTTACTGAAAAAATGAGTGGTAAGAATATAAAAGATAGACCTGTATTACAGGAAGCTTTAAATTATTGTCGTGAACAAGATATATTCATTGTGGAGAGCCTAGATCGTTTAGGTAGAAATTATGATGAAGTGATACAAACGATTCAACAGTTAAAAGTAAAAGATGTACAACTGATTATTACTAGCCTACCGATTATGCAAGAAATCATTGGGAATGAATTAATGGATAAATTCGTTAAAGACTTAATCATTCAAATACTAGCTATGATTAGTGAACAGGAAAGAGCAGAAAGTAAACGTAGACAAGCACAGGGTATCGCTATTGCAAAAGAAAAGGGTATTTATAAAGGTAAACCCTTAGAATATTCGGCAACTGCACGTAATCCTCAAAAAAGACAAATATATTTTAGTATAGTTGAAGCACTAAATAATAACATGTCTGTTTCAAAGATAGCTAAAACATATGGTATTAGCCGGAAAACTGTTTATCGTATTAAAAATCAATTATAATCGTCTACTCATACATAAGTAGACGATATAAGGAGATAATATGGAATCTATTAATAGACTAAATCAGTTAATAAGAAATATGAATGAAGAACAAATTAAAAACTTAATTTTTGCTATTGAATGGGGGTATTTATCTCTTGAAGAATTAGAATTTATAAGAAAAGATTTAAAGGATCAGTACAATAAATTCTTAACAGATAATGATTTAACATATAAAAATATAAAACAAATGAATGATGAACAAAGATTAAAAGCACTAATACATCAAAATAGATATACTCTGTTATTAAATCTTGAAATCTTATCGAAAAATAATACTATACTACCAAGATAACTCATTTGAAGTATTAATTTTATTATTTATATAATTAGTTACTAATTTAATTTTACAAAGGGGTTTATCTAATCACAATGAATATAGGAGAAAAAATTAAAAATAGAAGATTAGAAATCAATTTATCTCAAAAAGAATTAGCTAAAGATATTTGTTCACAAGCTGAAATTAGTCGTATTGAAAGTGATGCAACAATACCTAATTCGCAAGTACTTTTTAATATTTGCAATCGTTTAAATGTCACGATGGATTACTTTTATTTTCCTAACAATATTGATAATATCGATTCTAAATATATATATGAAGATTTATTAAACAAAAAAGATTATCAGACATTATATCTTCTTACCAAAGATAAACTAAAAAACAGACTTTCAAAATTTGAATTTTTATATTTTACATGGTTAAATTCAATGTGTATATTTTACTGCACTAATAATAATGAAAAACCATTACAAAATATGACTTCAATTTTAAAAGCTTTTAAAAATGATTTTATAACAACAATAAATGAAAATGGGCTAAAACATCAAGAAGTTCAAGATCCGTTATTTTTAGCGAGAATTTATTATTCTTTAGGCATACTTTATCAAAGTACAAATAATAGTCATGTAGCTAAAAGACATTTTAAGTCTGCCTTACAAATTATTAAAAATTATGATATTAATGAGCGAATTGTCTCAAATTTATATTATTCTTTAGCTTCTATTTACTACAATGAGAAAAAATATATTAAATGTATTGAATCTGCGAATATTGGTATTGTTGCCTGCATTAAATATGATACGTTTTATAATTACGAATACTTCTGTTATATTATTGTAGAATCCAAAAATAAATTAAATGATATAAATAACGAAGATATTAATTTATTACAAACTGCGCATATGTTAGCTAAACAAAAAGCTGATAACAATCTTATTAAATCAATTAAATCATTAAAATTAATATTGAATAAAGAAAAGTAGTTACTAATTATTAGTAACTACTTTTTAATACTCTTATGTAAATATATTTTATATACATATATGGATATAAAATATACAGTTTTCTAAATTTGACAAAAATATAATGAAATATCCTATTAACTTTGCAATAATATAATTAGAAATTCAAAAATATTTAATTCATCCGTTATATTGCTTAAAAATTTTATAATCTCAAAAAATTCTCTCTCTGAGGTTCGCTCTCAGACGCTTCGAAATCTATTTTTGTGTACAATGCACCACAAAAGTGATTTTAAAGCTATTACAATGAAATGAAATTTGTAGAATTGATTAATTTAATAAGATTATACGTTAATTGTAGGATTATTATTTTTAGTTCTTGTTATTAATTCAGATAATGTAACATTATAATAATCGCATAATTCAATAACAGTAATAAATTTAAATTGATCAATTCTACCATTTTCTAAGTTTGATAAAAAAGCTCTTGTAATATTCATTTCACTTGCTACTTTTTCTTGTGGATATTCTTTGTATGCACGAATCATTTTAAGTTCTTTACATATTGCTTTTAATATAATCTTTGAATTTTCTTCTCGTAAATTAGACAAAACTACCCCCCTTAAAATTAAGTATAAAATATATATAAACCCCATTATATTCTATACCATAAAAATAAAAAGAGCGACAAGTTATTTTAACTTGTCGCTCTTAAAATTAATTCTATATTGCTGGTATCGCTTGCTCTGTATATAGATAAAAAAAAATAAGCCTAATGGCTTATTAATTTTTAGTGTTTCTTTTTTAAGTACATATCAATTGCTTCGCTTATAATTTGAATCATTGGAACGTCAGTTCTTTTATACTCTTCTCTAACTCGTTCCCAATCATCTTTATAAATTTTAGTTGATTTTCTATCCATTTCAGAAGGATATTTTTGTCTTGCTTTTACTGTACTTTTTCTATCTTGAGGAGTAATTAATTTATTTTTATTTGGTGTACTTAATTCTCTTTGTTCAACTCCTTTTAATTTTGATTTTTCTCCTAAATTTTCATCAGGTATTTTTCTTCCAAATTGTTCTTTCGCCATATTATCCCTCCTAATTTTCTTTAATTTCGATACGTTCTAATAACTCTTGTAATAATTCTTGATACATTTTCAAAGTATTTTTATCATGTGGCTTATCTGTCGTAACACCTGTTCTACCCCACGTTTTAACTCTATCGCTATTTTTAACAACATGATTAAACATATCTTCTTCAAATAATACTTTAAATTTATTTAATATTTCTTTATCTGTGCTACTTCGCTCGTTTACTAAATAAGGTACAATTCCTAAAAACTTTAGATTCTCATTGTATGCTGCTATTTCTCCTAAAGAAGTATAGTACTTACTTGTTGATGTATAACTATCTTGTTCAGTCTTTGCAGTAATCAATACATAATCACTTGCACAAATAACATTTGTCGTTAAAATATCAACTGACGGATCTGACGGTCTAGTATCAATCAATATATAGTCGTAATTATCTTTTATCTCCTGTAATAAAGAATATAGAAGATAATATTTAGCTTTTTCATCATAGTTTTTAATGACAAACTCATGAAATAAACCTATCTCACCGTCACCGACAACCATATCTAAATTATCATGTACTTTAATAATCGCATTATTTAGTTCAAAATCTTCAATAGCTTTCATCATTGTTGATTTTGGTAATTCATCATTATTAAATGTTTTTCTAATCTTTTCAGTTAGATTTTGTTGAGGGTCAGCGTCAATTACTAAAACCTTTTTTCTTTCTTGTACGGATAATAGGTAAGATAATAATTCAGTCAGAGTAGACTTACCTACACCACCTTTAAAATTGCCAATAGTGATAACTTTAGTCATGTAAACACTCCTTTAATTTAATTGAGTTTATAGCTACACTAATTATAACAATACATATTTTTGTTGTCTACTAGTAGATGAGTAAGTATGATTATAAATCATACTTACACTCCATAATCTCTTAGTTCATTATCATAATCATCATAATCTATGATAATATCGTCTTCTTCTGCAACCTTTAAAAATTCTATCAATTCTTCATTAGATTTAAATTCTTTGATGATTTCTTTTTCAAGAATACTTTCTTCTTTATATTTTTTAGCAATCTGTATAATTGTTAATTCATCATAATCAATAAATGAATGAGTTGTGAATTCATGATACTTAATTTGTCCTATTTTTAGTTTTCTATTTGTTTCAAAATTATCTATACTTGAAAATATATGAGTTATATTAAAAGTCAAAAAGCTAGTTCCATATACTCTTTCTAAAAATAATATGTATGTTTTGATTAATTCATCTGTTTTATTCATATACATACCCTCCATTTAAAAATATTCTAACTTCATCTAAAGTTTTAAATTCTTCAGTCCACGCTTCTCCAGTAGTATTATCTATCGCTACATAAGAATCTTTTTCTTTTATATAGAATGAGCCTTTAATGTCTTTTAATTCATTCGTTCTGTGATAATTCTCAATGATGTAATGTGCTTTACTTTTTGATATTAAAATCATTTTAATTCCTCCCGAATATGAATTATTGTCTACTTGTCCACTAGTAGACAAGTAGACAAGTTTTTTAACAATAAATATCTAAATCTATGATAGCTAAGGGATCATTTTCAAATCTCTGTTTTAATTCTTGTATAGTTGCTAAACCATCATATTGACCTCTAAAAATGTTATTTGCGTATACGGTAATCACTTCAGAACCCCAAATATCTTTTTCTTCTTTTAATTTAAATTGAACACCTTTACTTTGAAATTCTAATGTATTGTTTTCAGTCATTTTGATTACTTCCTTTCCTTATTTGTTAATTTAATTATATCAAATATTTGTCTACTTGTCTACTAGTAGACAATAAAAAGAGTTATTTTTTTAAAAGTTTTTTTCTTTCAAAGGTCTTGTATTTTAGTTCTCCCCATTCTATTTTTTTGCTAGAGCGACTGGGGGTTTAAGGGGGTTAGCCCCCTTAGGTCTAACTTTCATAATTCATTATCTCTCTTATTTTTATGTACTATTTAACTATGCGTTTTATCACATATAATGAGTGTTCGTGATACGAATAATAGACAACTTGTTGACTATTTTTCCGTGTCGCGACAGTATGAGCGAATGATGTGATAAATGAGGTTTGTCAATGATTAGAACCTGTAAATGTGCTACTGTTTTTTCGCACATTAAATACAGGTTCTTAAAAGTGGAGATTTTTTATCGCTCTTTATAAAAAATACTACTTGATCGTTTACAAACCTCAAGCAATTGAATTTATTTAAATAACATACTGTATGATTTTTTACAGTATGTCAGCAACTAGTCAATACTGCTTAAAACAGTAATTTTTAATTACTAGTTTTAATCACTTGTATAGTATTGATTAGTTGCCAAAATAAAATAGGAACTATTTTATTTTTATCCATGTACTACAATTTTAAAATACTGTATGATCTTCTACAGTATTTTAGCAACAAGTCAATGCTGATTAAGACAGTAATTTTTAATTACTAGTATTAATCACTTGTATAGCATTGACTAGTTGCATTAAATAATAAAGAGGGGATACTTCCCCTCTTTTCCTTTTAGAATGGTATTCCGTCCTCATCTACAAAGTTTGGTTGAGGTTGATTGTTTTGTTTTTCATTTTGTGGCTCTTCACTATTTTGTTTTTTTCTTTGCTCTGTTGTTTCTTTTGTTTCTAATAATTCTAAGTTGTCGATTAGAACATAAGTTTTATATTTTGTGTCGCCGTCTTTTTCATATTTATTTTGTCTAAGACGTCCTGTAATAGCAATCTTTGAACCTTTAGTAGTAAAGTCTTTTAATACTTTAGCTTTACCATTAAAAGCAGTAAAATTAATATACGTAACAACTGTATTTTCTCCAAAGGTTTCATTTACTGCTAGACTACCATTTGCAACGAGCTTTCTTTCTCCGTTTTTTTCATATTCATTCGTAAATACCTCCTTTGTTAAGTTCCCGATAATATTCACATTGTTCATTTGATTTCCTCTTTTCTTTTAGTTTTAGTTTATTTGTGTATTCTACAGAATACATTAAGTACTAAAAAAATATCCTCCTTTCCTTATTTGTTAATTTAATTATATCAAATTTCCGTTTACTTGTCTACTAGTAGACAAGTATTAAAATAAACTCATTTGGCTTTTATCTAAACATTGTAATTCTCCTCTCATGATTGAATATTTACTTTCATAATCTACAAAATTAGAACTTTCTTTATCTTCATATAAAAATATAATATCTTTTATATCTTTCGATTTTAGAATCAGTTCTTTTAATTCTTCTGCATGTGCTAGTAATGTATTTTCATAATACCAACGTCCTGTGGCTTCAAAATTATAATGTGTTTCTCCATCTTCTGTGACCTCTTGTAAAAGCATTTCATCATCATAATTTATTTCTAATATTTTATTGTAGATTTCCTCTGTGAATCTTACCATTTGTCCTCTTTCGTTAATTGCTCTAATTGAGCCAAAAGCAAAACTTACATTAGCCATTTCAATTACTCCCTTTCTTTATTTGTTAATTATATTATATCAAATTCTTGTCTACTTGTCTACTAGTAGACAAGAATTTGATAGTTTTTATCCTATTTTTTTATATTCAATTTCCCCCTCCATGATTGAATACTTACATACATAATGCACTCCTAAATTTTCTTCTTTATCTTTAAAATGAAATACAATATCTTCTAAATGCTCTGATTCTCTTATCATGTCTTTTAAATCTGCTGCATGTGCTAACAATGTATTTCCATATGTATATTTTCCTCTAGCATAAAACACATAGAATATATCGTCTAAACCTGTTTCGTTTTCTTTTAAATATGAATCATCATAAGTTATTTCTTTAATTTTTTCTTGAATACATATCGGCAATTTTATTTTCTTTTGTTCTGTATTTAAAGCATATATAAGACCGTCAGCAAAACTAATATTCGCCATTTCTTAACCCTCCTTTGTCACTAGTACCCATTGTCTACTAGGGTACTAGTAGACAATGATTTATATTGTATATCTTAATTTTACTAAATCTATTTTTAATGGTTGCAATCTGATTGTTACATTCTTTTCTATATATTCTCTTTGAACTTCATTCAGTCCTACAGTTTCTCCTGTTTCCCAATCTAATGATGTAAATAAAACATGTCCAAACAGTTGAATTTCAAAGCCTGTTTTATTATCTTTAACGATTGTTAAAGACGTTGCTCTATCTCCTCTTATTGCTCCCTCTTCATCGACAATCATATCTATAGAATCAGTCAATGATACAAATTCGATCAAACCTCTAACGTGTTCTTGAAAAAACTCTAATTTATTTTCTTGTGGCATTTCTAATTCTTCTAAATTTCTAGTTTCGATATTGTATTTTAAAATGTTTTTCATTTTAAACCCTCCATTTATTTGTTATAATTGGAGTAAGGAAGAACATGGTCAGAGATGTTCTCCACTTACTTTATTCTTTTTGAGATTATAGCTGAAAGATTTCATTTTTATTATGAAATCTTTTTTTATTTTCCATTTTTTAAATTTCTAACAACTTCTGATTTCATTCCCCTTTCCTCCTATGTATTCTACAGAATACATTAATTTGTAAAAAAATGAAACTTGCTTTATATCTTTCTTTGAACACCTCCCTCATTTCTTAATACCATTATAGCATTTTTAAAAACAATTGTCTACTAGTAGACAAGAAAAAGAGTAACTTTTTTTAATTTTTTTTTGACCTTAATCACTTGATTTTTCAGTCCCCTTTGCTATTTTTTTGCTAGAGCGACTGGGGGGTATCTTAGGGGGGCTAGCCCCCCTAGGAAGTTATTAACCTATAATAAAATGTTAAATAACTACAACAATATCACTTCCAACGTTTTTCAACTTAAAATGAGCGTTCGTGATACGGAAGATAGTTAACTTGTTAGCTATTTTTCCGTGTCGCGACATTGAGCGAATTAAGTTGAAAATAGCATAAGTCAACACTATAGAAACTGTTAACGTGCGATTATGGTTTTCTGCACGTTTAATACAGTTTCTTGAAGGTGGAGATTTTTCGTCGATCTTTACGAAAAATACTACCTGTGTGTTTACTTATGCTAAGTTACTTCGAGGGAATAAAAGAGATTATGTATATAATCTCCACTATTATTTTATAAATAAAGAGTATCAAATACATTTGATACTCTCCTTATTATTATGCAATTATTTTATTCAATAGTTTTTCAATATTGGCGATGAATACTTCTCTTTTTCCCTCTCCTGTACCAATTTTACTTAAATATTTTTCCCAATCTGCCGTCATTTTCGCACTGCTTAAAGGTGTATTTTTTACTGTTTCACACAGTAATCTACCTTTGTCAGTTATTTCTAAGTTATTTTTTACATTCTTCATATATTGTTGCTTCAATAATGTTTCAATTACATTTGCTCTAGTGGCTTCTGTTCCAATACCTTTAACCTCTTTAAGTATCTTTTTATCTTCACTATCTTCAATGCTTTCATCATTGCCTGCATTAATCATTGCTTTAATTAGTGTAGCTTCATTGTATGGCTTAGGAGGTTTAGTAGTTTTAGTTACTGGATTGATAGTAACATCTAATTTTTCTCCTTTTTGATAATTGGGAAGTATATTATCTTCTTTTTTATCGTCTGTTAATATATCTTTATATCCATTTTCTTTAATAATTTTACCGTTGATTTGAAATAGTAAATCATTAATATCTAATGTCATAGTTGATGATTGATATTTATGATCTTCCATGAATATTGCTAAGGTTCTTTTAACTACTGTTTCATAGCACCATTTTTCATTTTTATTAAATTTTTCATATTCTTTTTTCGGTATATTTTTAGTGGGTATTATAGCGTAATGTTCTTCTACTTTTGATGAATCTACATATTTTTTTCTCGGCTGATTATTTATCTTTGTAAATTGATTTAAACTTAAAAATTCTGCTAGTTCGTCTGCTATTGTATTTAGATAGTTAAATTCACTTTCAGTTATATAGTTACATGCTGTTCTCGGATAACTTAAAAATTTCTTTTCATATAGACTTTGTATAGTAGCTAATGTTTCACTAGCTGAAATTTTTAATTCGTTATTAGCTTTAATCTGTAAATCTGACAAGTTAAATAGTTTAGGGGCTGAATTACTTTTATCTTTGTACTCTATATCTTTAACTATACCTGTAGTTTCTTTTTTGATTCTATACTGTCTGAATATTTCTTTTAGTTCATTAGTATCATTGATTTTAGTAGTATTTTTAAATATAACATCATCTTTAGTTATAGCTTCAAGTTCAAAATAGGTTTTTGGAGTAAAGTTTTTTATTTCAAGTTCTCTATTATACAGAAGTGATAGTGTAGGAGTTTGAACTCTTCCCACGGGATAAACATTTTTATCATTAATTTTATTTGTATAAAATCTTGTTAAATTTATACCTACCAACCAATCTGAATGTTGGCGAGTGAGAGCCTCTTTATAAACATTAATTCTTTCACTAGCATTAATAAGGTCTTTGAAACCTTTTCTTACAACATCTCTTTCATTTGAATTAATAAATAATCTTTTTATCATTACATTGTTTTTAGGTCTACATTGATTAATAATTAATCGTGCGATTAATTCTCCCTCACGATCTATATCTGTTGCAATAATAATTGTATCTGCTTTATCTATTAAGCCTTTTACAATTTTGAATTGCTTTTTAATTCCTTTATCATCTGTCACTTTATATTTAAAATCGTTCGGAATTATAGGTAAATCTTCTATATTCCATTTTTTAAATTTTTCATCATATGCTTGTGGTTCTTCTAATTGAATTAAATGTCCGAAACCCGAAGTGATAAAGACTTTATCATCATTGATTAAGTCTTTATCTAATACCTCATAATATCCTGTTTTTCGAGTACTTTCTTTAAATGCTTTTGCATAGTCTGTTTGTTGAGAAACCTTTTCTGCTAAAATAACAGTCGTCATATATTTCACGTCCTTACTATGTCATTTTTTTAATACTCATTAACATTAATCTTGTTGCCATTTTCTTTTGCATACTGCCTGCACCTGTCGAATACCACATACTACGTAAGAAACTTGGACCTCGAATTAAAAGTACACACATACCTATTAATAATGCGAATTTAAAGTATGTGATATTACTGCCTGTAATGATATTAACTATCACACACATTGCTAATAATTGAGCGATTATTGTTGTAATTTGAGCCATAAATTCTTTAATCCATACTTCTAAATGTCCTGAATCTCCTGTAGCTAAATGAATCGCTGAAAAATGAAAATAATTCTAACATCA
The DNA here is from genome assembly GCF_003259675.1 of Macrococcoides bohemicum. GTDB lineage: Bacteria > Bacillota > Bacilli > Staphylococcales > Staphylococcaceae > Macrococcoides > Macrococcoides bohemicum. The sequence continues at coordinate 19,152 of NZ_CM009972.1, forward strand.
TTAAGTCTGCGTGATAGATACATAATTTGATAATGAATGTTAGTATAGCAACTGCGACAAATAAAAATGTAATAGTCATTACTAATCCATTTCCTAAAGCTTCACCGATATTCCCACTCTTTAATACTTTTTTAACTTGTTTACCTGTTGAACTCCCTATTTCAGAAATCATCCAACTTCCAATGGGTTGAACAATATTATTAAGTACAAAGTACATTAATATTGGTAGTAGCATAATAAAGAATGAACTTTTAAAACTATCAAGAATGATAGTTGTTACAGTTACTTCTGACCCTTGATCTGCTTCACTCATAATCGCTGAAACAACTCTATATAATGCGATACAAACTAAAATTATTGATGATATACCTATCATTAACGCATAAAAGTTTTTTGCAATACCGAAAAGGGCTTCATGATTAAATAGTCCATCTCCAATAAATTTAAATGACGATTTATAAATATCTTGTGCTAAATCTTCTAAGAACTTTTTTAAGGGTTTCATAATATCGAAATCAAACATTAACAACACCTACCTTTTTAAAGTTTCTGATTCGTCTTTTTTTGTTTCTATATCTTCATCAAAGAAGAAATCTTCATTATTATTTTCTTGTTTTTCCCTTTGAATATCTTCATCAAAGAAGAAATCTTCATTGTTATTTTCTGTGATATTTTCATCAAAATTAAACTCATTATTTGTATCATTTTCTATTGTTTCAGTCTGTTGTTTATCTTCTTTTTCTTCTATCTTTTCTGTTACTTTCTGTTGTTTATCTTCTTTTTGCACTTCTTGTTCAATTTCTTCTGTTTCTTCATCGCTATCTTCAAAGAATAATGCTTCTGCTTCTGCTAACATCTCTTGTTCTTTTTCTTCTGCTTTTTTCTCTTTTTCTTTATCATGTTGACTTAATATTTCTTCTGCTTGTTGTTGTTTTAATCCCTTTTTCTCATTAAATTCATGTGTTAGTCGTTCTAATCTCTCTAATTGAGTTTCACTCGTATATCTTTCATATTCACTTTGATTCAATAAATATTTTTCTGCGTAGTTTGGAAATAATTTAAATTGAAATGCCTTTTTTGCTTTAATTGGTCTTTGATTTGTACAAATAACTAGTGATGTATCGTCTGGCATATTAATGATTTCACTAGTTGTCATTAAATCTCTTGAAATATAACTATAATTTTCAGATGTACTACCTTTCGACCCCTCTTCCTTACCACCGTGTTGTTTAGTTTCTCCCTCTGTTTCAACTTTTACTGTTGTTTTATCTAAAATATTTCTAAAGAATACTGCTGTTTTTTCATTTGCAGCGTTTAACATAATCTTAGTACCACAGTTACCGATTATCGATTCAGCTTGATTCTGATTATATTTGTTATATAGTTGCGTGATTGTTTGTACAATAACCGTTACTCCAATTCCATATCCTCGACATGTTGCTAAAAATTCTTCAAAATTCGGGAATTTACCTAAGTTCACAAATTCATCTAATATGAAATTTACGTTTACAGGTAACTTTGCATTGTGATTTGAAGCTAGTTTATAAAGTTGGTCGAACATTTGAGTAAAGAATATATTTATAAGTCCTTCCCAAGTTTGATCCATAACGGGAATAATGACGTATAAAGCAATTTTTTTTCTACCTACATCAGCTAAATTAAAATCTGAATATGAAGTAAATTCATCTACATCATTATCTGTATATGATGATAATGTTGTTAATAATGACATGATGATTGAGCCTTGCATTTCTCCTCTTGCTTTCTTAAAACCTAATTCGTAACTTCTTCTTGCAGGGTGTCTAACATCTAATCTGTAGAATTGTCTATCAAGTTCACTTTCTTCATTTTCATCTTTATCAATATTGAATTGTTGTAGGAAGTCTAAAATACCCCCTATATTTCGTTTTTTGGGCTCAAATTCATTTACGACATAAAGTATTAAAGAAGTAAGTAACGCTCTTTGAGAGTAATACCATACGTCTTTTTTACCGTCTTTATTAGCACTATCGACAATTTTAGTAGCGACTGATTGAGCGTGAATATCTTTTTCGACATAATCTAAGTTATTCACTCTATCTGAAGCAGTCATATTGTCAAAATTCACTACATGTACTTCATATCCCTGTAGTCGCTTGATATGAGCTGTTTTTTCGTAAATTTCGCCTTTAGGGTCTGTTGCTACAATTGAATTTTCTGTTTCATTAAATATATTAGTAATTACTACTGATTGTGTTTTATAAGATCCCGGACCACCAACAACTAAAATATTTCTATTCGGCTTTGAATCATTATGTTGTACGATTGCTTTACCATTTGATATGCCTAAAATTGTTCCTGTCATATTTACACCTCTAACCTTTCAGAGATTTTTCAAATTCTTTAAGAATTTGATTTTGAGATTTTACCCAAAAATTCTTATCTTTTTCAATTTCATTTTGTTTAGCAAATCGGGCAGTACCATGATAACCTGTCGATTCGTCTACTTCCCAACCGTCTTTTTTAGATTTATAACTTGCTTTCATGTAACTAAATAACACGTATATTGCTAAACCGACTGCCACTATTAAATAGATAGGTTTGTCAGATTGACTTAGCATTATTGCTTGTTTTATGGGGTGTTTTGCGACATGGGTTAAGTGATTAATAATCATATCTGTATTGATATTAATTTTATATTTGAAAAATAGTCTTAATCCACTTGCTAACAGGATTAATAAGTATTCTAATATTCCAATGACGATTGTTATTAATAATCCTTTTAATAAAAATTGTTTCATGTCATTACTCCTTATTAATCGTATTCTCTTTCTTGTTCATCAAATTGTTCAAATGAATCTACATACCAACCTTTTGTACTTTCTTTTTGTTTAAGTTTTAATTCACTTGCTACTTTTCGTTCATCTATTACTTTTTTATCTGTACCTTTTACTTGTTGAAGTAACGTAATCATTATTCTATACTCTTTTTTGCTTGGAGAATAAGGTTCAGTATATACTTTTAAATCTTTGATTTTAGTATCGTAAATTACAGGGTTTTTTCTTTCATTTCCAAAAAACTTTTCAACAAGTTTTTCATCTGCTAGTAATTCTGCATTTCGTTTGCGTTCTTTGTCATTCATATCGGGGCTTGTCTGATATAATAATTTAACAAATTCTTTAGAGCGATCCATTATTAATTGATATTCATAATCAACATTATCTTTTTCCATACGCTTTATTACTTCATCTTGTTTTGCTACTTTATTTTTTTCTTTTCTTAATTCTTGTTTCAATGCGTTCGTATTCTTTTCATTATCTTTACTCAAATCTGATAGGATATAGAATAAAATTCCTCCTAATGTTACTAAGATTGCTAATAATATTAAAATTGACTTTTTAGCGTTATCCATTTTTACACCTCTTTTATTTAGTAGATATATGTTAAGTCACTTGTTGGCTTAAATGTTCTTTCTCCATAAGCTAAAGGTATAATATTATGTTCACTTACTTTTATTCTTCCGTCTGAATATACTTTCTCAACAAAAGCAATATGTCCGTATGTTGTTGGTCCAAATTCTATTGAATTATATGGCCAACTTACCATTGCACCAACTTTTGGCTCTTTACCTACTTTATAACCCTGCGCTCTTGCTCTTTCATCCCAATCAGCACCATTACCGAATGTTAGTTCTACTGGTAGTCCTAATTCTTTACGTCTGTTATATACATACCATGTACATTGTTTATATAAATATGTGTTAGGCTCAAAACGTTTACCACTATACTTAGGTAAATTACCTTTGTATTTTTTTAATTTTTCGATTGATGAACCTACAGGAACACCATTATCACAATCTGTTTTCTTTGGTTTGTCTGCTTTATTTCTCGGACTTTTATTATCTGATATTTGACTGACTACTTTTTTAACACCGGGTATCCAATTCGCATTTAAATTTGTAGGGTCATTAGAAGCGCCTACAGGTGCATATTTAGGGCCTATTTTTTCAGGAGTATTTAAGCCTTCTTTAAAATATAAATCGTATAGATTCTTTGCGGCTGCGTCTATACCTTCTTCTATAGTGTCGAAGTGAAATAAATCGCCCGAACCCATCATGCCTGCAACATTATTATGTGTTTCTACTGCTTGTGACGTTCCACCACCCGTTTCATTGTAAGAAATAGCTATAAAAATTGCCGGATCAATTTTATGTTTTTGTGCGCTTTTTATCATGTATGGAATTTTACCGTCCATTTTTGTACCTTTAGCTAATCCTTGCCATAATTCAGTTGCTTTAGCTTTATCAACATTACCTACAATTTCTGTACATAAGTTTGTCGAGGAAGATTGTTCTTCTTTTTGCCTTTCAAACTCTAGACCTAATAGAGTAGTTAAAATTAAGAAAAGAAAAGCAATAATAAGAATAATTATTGCTTTAGTTTTGTTACCAACAATTTCAGTACTCAAAATATCACTTCTCTTTCTTTATTTTCTCGTCAATTCTTTTTAGTTCTTTATTGATATTACTGATTTCTTGATTTGTTAATTTAAGTTTTGAACTATTTGCACTACTATTCTTTAAATATTTCTTCTTGTTTTTCTTCAATTTTTCCAATTCCTCTTCATTTTCGATTTTTTCGATTTTTAATTTAAGGAGTTTGTCATTGAATTTAAGAGATATTGCTCGTGCTTGTTCTATTTCATTTTCTTTTAGATAAGCTAAACCTAGTCGTCTAGCAGTATTTTTATCTTCAACAAATGCTAATTCATTCATTACGCTATCTAATTCTCCAACAACAATATTTTTTTCTTGTTTTAGCTTATTTGCGTATTTGTCATTTTTCTTCTTAGATTTTAATTTTAAATCAAGTATTTCTTTTTTCTTATTATTTTCATACATATCAGATATTACATACTCAATTTCACTTGGTTTGTTATCTAGTATTCTCTGATACATATTGTGTTTTTTGTAATGGTCTAATCGTTTTTCTAATGGATAATTGTTTTCCTCCATTAAATCTGCTACTTTTTCATGATTCTTCTGTAATGTTTCATTCTTTATTTGGTATTCTACTTTCTGATCGTTTAACGCTTTTTCATGTTCTTTTGCCATTTTTCTATTGTCTTCGATTGCATGTTTATTTAAAAACATAGATAATAGAACTACCGATAAAAGTGTAAATAATGTGATTGCTAATGCATTGCGTAATTTACGCTTTTTTCTTTTTGCTTCATTTTTAATCTTTTTATGTTGATTCTTTTCTACAGAAACATCTAATAGTAGTTTCAATTCATTGATATTTTCAGCATGAATAATCGCTTTTATTAAATCGGTTGGCTTACTATTTAATAACGGTTCAAAACTATTAATAGCTTTCTCATAGCTATAATTTGTTAAAATATATAAAACTATAGCTTTATATCTTTTTAGTTTTGATTCGTTCGTGGTATATGGCATAACTTCATTTGCTCTATAGCTATACTGAATTTTATTAATATTTTGGTAAAATAATGTGTTAGGGTTTAAAGAAACATATTTATATTTTTCATCGTTCAAAACATCATCTTTTAGAATTCTTTGGGCAACTAACAGTTTTACCAAATAATCTTCTTTTTTAATTTTTCTTAATGATTGATAATTTTGAGGGATACTATATTTCAAAACTACTTCTTTATCTGATATATCTGTACTTTCTAATTCTAGGTATTTATTCTTTTCTTCTAATGACTTATCATTTGTTTGTCGAATAAATCGTTCTTCTAATGAATTAAATAATGCCTTATTAATGTAAAAAGCTATTGAATTATTATTTATTTCACTAGTACCAAATTCAAAAGTTGATACCTTTCTATTTTTTCTTGTTGGTTTTGTAGTTGCTTTATTATTAGCTTTCAACATATAACCACCTCTCTAAGTATTGAAAAATACTAAATCGTAAAATCATTGAGTTCATCTATTTCTAAAGGTGTTAAATTTATTTCTTTCTTATAATTAGGTATTACATTCGGATCCTCATTGTATTCTCTAGAATACTCTTTAGGGTTTAATAATCGGAGTTCCTCTTTTGTAAGTCTGACGTTTAAAAATGCACGTTGCGAGCCATAAATAATAATTGCTTCACGTTGCTTTCTACGTTTTAATAAAGACTTTTCTTTTTGAGAAAACTCCACACCTAATTTTTTAATTACATCATCTATTTGGTTACTGTCTAATCCAAAGAATATTTTTGTATAACTATTACTAACGATTGCTTCGCCTACCTTTTTATCATCAGTTGTTCTAGCGTCTAAAATATCAGCTACGTTTTGCGTGCCTGCAATCGCCGCCGCATTATATTTTCTAAATCGTTTGTAAGCATTGAAGAAAAATAATGCTGAATTTGGATTCATTAATAAAAAATGGAATTCATCACAATAAAATTTACATTGTTCTTTAGTATTAGTAATTTCATCCCATAAGTACGCAAAAGTATTTAAATATGCAGCACCCTGTACACTCACTTCATTCTGTAACGGTTTTAGATTAAAACTTACTAATTTGTTATCCATACTAATATTAGTATGTCCGTTAAAGATTGTACTTGAGCCATTCACATAACTATCTAAGATGTAGTAAAAATCTCTAATAACATTAAAGCGTTCTTCATCTTCTGATTTTAAGTTAGTGATTTGTTCATATACATCTTTTAAAGTTGGATATTTGTAAGGCTCTAAGTCTGCTATATTATCAAGATTGAAGAAGTTATATCTTTCATATACTCTTCTTACTTGTTTATCTAATACTGCTCGTTTTACTTGCGTAAGGTCGTTGTCTAATGCTTCAAACAATGCTAAAATTCGATTAATCTTATCATTTATAATTTTTTCATTTGTAATTGTTTCTCTTTCATCATCAGTTATATTTTGAGAATATATCTGTAATGGATTAATCTTTGTATCACTTGTACTTGATAATGTGATTACTTGTCCTCCGAGCATTTCAACCATATCAGTATATTCATTCTCGGGATCAATAATAAATTGTTGTATTCTTCTAGCCGTATTTCTTAATATTTTCGCTTTTAAATACGTTGATTTGCCTACACCACTTGTACCAATGATTACTATATTCTGATTTAACGTTTTGTATGGGTTTGTATAGTCTATTGCAATTAATGAATTAGTATCTTTGTTAATTCCCTCTACATCTGATTTCGGGTTAAGATATAAAATTTCTGCGTCATCGAATGGAAACATACTACTAGCAGTTTCTGTATTACTTTCTTTATACGTATAATCTTCAAGTAAGTTTTCTGCTATTGGCATTGAACTCCAAAATGTTTGATATTGTCCTCTAGTTGTTTTCATAGGCTTTAACTGTGCTTTAGTTAAAGTAATTTCAACTGAATTTGTAAGATTGTCTAATTCTTCTAATGATTTTGCTTGTAAGTAGATGTACATATATTGATATACATAAGTTGCTTCATTATCCATATACTTATCAAGTTGATAGTTAGCACTATCAATTTGTTTCTGTAATTTTTTTAATCTCAATGGGTCATGTGTATTTAGCATTTCAGCCTCTTTATTCTTTATCGTTCTATTGTAATGTGACTGCATTTTTTGTGCCGGACTAGATTTAACTAACTGTACAATCGTTATATTTCCTTTTTTTCTTCTTAATTCTGATAACCAATTTCCATATTTTCTTTTAGGATAATCAATTATGGCTAAACATCTGATATATTTATCTCCACTAATAATATAATCAAGATGTTCTTCAAAGCTGAATGGTACGATTTCTGAAAAACCCTCGTTATCTATAACTGAATCTAAACCTACAGATTTTTCATTAAGTGGTATTCCAAATTCATCATGTTCTACTTTTTTCTCTTTTTTATTAAATACATTTAACAATCCTTTTGCCATATTCCCACCTCTTTAGCTTAAATCATATGTTTTAATATCTTTTTTACTTCAATGTTATTCAGTAGTCTTATCTGCATGTCATATTGCGATAATGCACTCTCTATAGCTTTTGTATAATCTTTAACATGATCGTCTAATTCTTGTTTTGAAAATAATAATGAATCTTCGTTATTTTTCTTGATTTTATTTTTAATAACGACTAGATGTCGTTTTGTACTCATAATTGAATTTCTTTGATACTCTGCATACTCTTGTACATATGAAGCAGTTAGATTTTCTAGAATTTCATTACAATCATTGTCTGCTAAGTTATTTAAGTATTGTTTTTTCCAAGATTTCACGTATAAATCAAAATCAACCGGGAATGTTGTATCTATATTTTGTTGAATATCATTACTTTCGCCTGTTAATGTAGCCATTAATAAACTGTTATAATCGTTAAATACTTCTTCTTGTTCCTCTGTATTCATTAAATCTAAATTAATTCCTGTAGCTTCTAAAATTGCTACTAAGTAGCCTGTTTTTGTAACAATATAATCAAAGTAAAAACCATTGATTAAAGAATTTTCTTCAAAACTTTCTTTACCTGTTTCTAAAGCTTTTGGAGTAAATGTAAATTCTTCGTAAGCGTTAATATCGTCTATTTTTTTTCTGAAAATACTTTTTAACAATGTTATTACTCCTTTCTATTTTCTATTCTTTTTCTTTTTCATATAGAATAATTTTTGTCTATTTTTATATGATTTTCTAAATCGTCTGTAATGATGATATGTGATGTTATTTCGTTCGGGTACTGGTGGTGTTAAGATAACTGCTAAATAAACAGTTAAGACTACTGCTGATATACCAAACTTTATAATATATGCTATCCAATTGTTGATTGGTGGAAAAAACGCTATAAAAAGCACTATCAAGAATAAAATAGGGAGGATATTTCGAATGAAATATCCTAATGTTATACCTCTAAAAATTCCATAATCACTACTTGTATTATCAGGAAATACAAACTCTTTACCATTTCTAAGTTCCATACTCAAATCAAACCTCCCAATACAATATATATTAGTTAAATAATTGGTAAACCCATGGAATTAACCAAACTAATGAAGCACCTAAAGCAGTAAGCATGGCTACACGGCCTACACCACTATATAATTCTGACTTTTCACGAGCGTTGTCTGCGTCTTTCATACGTTTAATAACAATAAATAATCCTGCACAGATACCAGCTAAAACAACTAAACTACTTAAAATAGTTTTTACTATATTACCTGCATTAGTAATTTTTTGTTGAACTTGACCGGCATTTGCATATGCGTCTAAAGGAACAAAGAAATTAATTGTTAAAATAAAGCTAAATGCTATTGCTAACGCTACTAAAAATTGTTTGTTTGATTTTAAAGATAATACTTTCATTTAAAACACTCCTTATTCTTCTTCTTTTTTATTTTCAATATTTTGTCGATTGATTAATTCATTAGATTTATAAATTTCTTTCTTTTTTTCTTGTTTCTCTTCAAATTGTTCTAATTTCTTTATCGCTTTTTCTTTTTCTTCATATTTTGGAGATAAGATTTTTCTTTCTCCTTTTTTTAAGAATGAAATATCATAGTTGATTTTCTTAGTTGAATAATCTTTATTTTCAATAACATGTAGTCTGTTCTCATATTTTTCTACTGCAATATCTAACTCAATATTAAATACAGATAATGCACCCTCCATAAAAGATGTACCAAAGAGAGACAATTCATTTTTTAAAACATCTGCACTTCTATTGATCGTTTCAAAATCAATTCTTACATTGTTTAGTACTTTTAAATTATTATCATCTCCATTTTCCTCAAAGTATTTTCTTAATTTACTTTCAGTAACTAAGTTTTCTGTACTGACATTGCGACGAGAGTATTCTCTTCTTGTTTCTTCTAATGTTGTATCTGATTTTTCTAGGTGACTTCGTTTTGTCTGTTCATCATCAAATTTATTAACAATAGCAGATTGTATCCCAGAGAATACAACTTCTTGTGAAGAAAATACATCTGATTCAGACTTCATTTTTAAGGTCACCTCCCTTCAATGATTTCTAATAAGATGTAGTTCATCATTATTTAGTTTTATCTTAAAAAATATCTTTTGTATCTGATTTAATAGTAACATGTTACTATAGATAATACAATCATATTCTATACATTTCTATAAATTTTTCTAGTAACTGCATTGCAATTTTATTATTAGTAAACATTTGTACTTTTCTAGCTTCATCTATTAGTTGTTTATGAAAATGAGGTACAAATACATTTACTGATTTTTGTTTACCAAAGCCCTTTAAAGGTGGCTCTATATTTGTATTTATTCCAAAATAGTATATTGAATAGTTAAGCATGCCTCTATAACTTATACCTGTATTATCTTTTATATTTTTTAACTCATTAAATATATCTTCTCTAATATCAAGTGTCATCTGTACATCTTGTTTTTCTGTAGAATATTTAGAATAATCCCATGTATCACTTGTCAAAAGATATTCGACATACAAAGAATAACCATTTAATGTTTCAGACAAATTTGTGTGTGCGTTTTTAAAGTTTTCTACAAGATAATCAGATATTTGTATTTGCATAACATTATCATATTGAACCTCAATATTTTTAATTTCATTCATACTTATATTTTTATTTAAGTTTATAAGCCACAACAATTGAATTACAGCTGTTCTATTAGTACAAAGAATATTACATCTGCGATTCAATTCTTCAATAGCTTTATTTGATAGCTTTAATTTAATTTTCATCTTAAGCCCTCCCAATTTTTATCTACCTCTATTATATTTAGCTTTATTCATTATTTCTTTATGTGCTTGTGCTTTTTCTCTATCTTTATATTTATTTTCGTTTTCTAATCTATCTAAGTCTGTAGTTCTAAATAATGAGTTAACTAAACTTGTATTTGATTGTGCCTTATAGACTTCATAATCATCTTTCGTTGTCAATTCATCATAAATATCATTGTTTTTCTTGATTGATTTTTTAATTAAGTCTTTTTCTTCTTCTGTCATTTTAACATTACGTATACAATCATTTATAAATAGATTATGCATTTTTGGATCAGACAATAAAGTTTTAAGTTTAGGATTATCTATTTTATTCAAATAATCTTGTGCTTTTTCTCTATTATTTTTATATATAGAAACATAACGAATTCCTAATTTCATATCTTTATCATCGAATTGTTTTTGTATTTTATTATTCAGTAAATCTTTAACTGTTGTGTCTTTACAGTATGTTATACCTAGATTAATAAATTCTTTTTGTTTTATATCTAATTTATCTAATTGATTATCAGATAAATAACCTTTTAAACGTTGATTATAGTATTCATCAACTTTATTTAAAGCAAGATTATATCTTTTAATGTCTTTTAATATGAATTTAACTTTATTCTTATCACTTTCATCAAGTTCATTCACATTTTCTTTTGTAAAATTAGTAATTCCATATTTATCTTTTATTGTTTCAATATTTTCATTAGCTTTATTTTTAAGGTTTTGAAGATGTTCAACATTATTGATAGGATTATTTATTAATTTAGCTACTACAATATCAACCTCATGTATTTTGCTATTCACTAGTATTTTTTTAACATCTTCTTTTTCAAATACTTTATCATTGATTAAAGTTCTATTAGATAAATCGTTTACTTGATACGTACTTAAATTATCTAATTTCACATAAGGATAATATTTTTCAATCAATTTTCTACTTTCATTTTCTAATAACTTCTCTGCCTGCATAACCTTTTCAAATTGATTATCTATCACTGACAATTTGCTATTAATATTTTCTTTAGTTTCAAAACTAACTAATGTACTTAATAACCAGTTATTCAATGATCTTTCTTTGTCCATTAAAGTATCATGAGATATAAATATTTTTAAATCTTTAGTTAAATCTTTAAGTTGTTCTTTTTCTTCATCGTTATATAAACGTACAATATTATTAGCTTGTTTAATTTGTTTAATATCTTCTTCAATTAAAACTTTATCTTTTATAAGTTTATTAGCATTTTTAATATTTCTATTAATCTCACATCTATCAGATTTTTGACCGTTAGATTCCATTTTTCGAGCAACATAACCCTCATGAATTGTAGGTATTTGTTCAATACCCCTTTTCTCATAACTTTCATGTGAAATAGATTGATTTATACCATTCTCTTTAAGATATATATTTGTTATATCTGCCCATTCTTTTCTCCAAGTAAGCATTGATTCTTTGCTATTCCAATCTACTAAATCTACCTTTCTAGTTTTTTTATTACCTTTATCATTTAAAATAAAATCTCCATTTTCATCTTTTAAAAATTCTTTTTTAGATTTAGCACTCCAATTACCGTTTTCATCAAATGGTCTTACAGTTAACATTGCATGAAAATGAGGATTATTTACATCATCTCTATGTATAGAAACGTCAGCAACCATACCACGATCAACAAATGATTTTTGTACATATTCTCTTGTTAATTCATATTGCTGTTCATTAGATAATTCCTTAGGCAAAGCAATATTAAATTCTCTAGCTAATCTAGAATTTTTAGCTACTTCTATTTTCTCAACTTCATTCCATAATCTTTCTCTATCTAATGTCCATTCGGGAGCATGTTCAGGTTTTAAAATAAATGATTCGGGTTGTACAATTCTATGATACATATTGTATTTATCATAACGTTCAGAATATAATTTATCTCCACTTCTATAACTAGCAGAAGCGATTGCAGATTGCCCTTTACCTCTACTAATAACAGTTCCACTCATGTGATAAATAGCCATTATATACAACTCCTTTCCTCACTTATTTTTCTTTCTGACACACGCATTCTTTTAGCACAACACTTTACATTTTGCGTCAGCAAAATTAAGGTGTGTAAGTGCGCCCTTGGATATATTTCTATTTTATCATTCATCATAACTGTTATCAATATTCTTTCGTATTATATGGAATACTAATTTACAAATAGTTCTTTTTTGTGTTAGTATTGTATTACATAGGATACATAATTTATTCCACACAATAAAATTTAAAGGAGTGTCTATCATGGCAAAAATTAATTCAAAAATGAAACAGTTAGAAAAACTACAAAAACAAATTGAGGAAGAAAAATCGAAAATTAATGAAAAAATGGGCGAACAAGTAATAAAAAAATTAAACTTTGATTACGATAATTTAGACAATAAAACTATTAATGTTATAACAGATAATTTAGCATTTGATAATGATGTTTTATACAAATTAAATGATGAATCTGAACTATCAAACGAGGAAAAAACGACTAATAAAATTGTCGATGATTTAAATGAGTAACGAAAAACTAAATTCTCTAATTGCAAAAAAAAATAGAATTGAATTATCTATAAATAAAGAAAATAACCAGGCAAGAAAAGAAAGAACTAGGAGATTAATTCAAAAGGGTGCTTTACTAGAAAAATATTTTGAATTAGATGAAAAGTCTGTTGAGGAAACAGAAGAATTATTAAAAATATTTTCAAGTTATATAAATGAAAATAAACCCAAAAAATTTAAAAAGGAGGAATAAATATGTCACTAAATATTACTGATAATCGTGATATTGAAATCATGGAAAAGATTTTTAAAAACGATTTAACTACAGGTAAAGATTATGCAGATATTAAAAATCATAATATCTTAATTGAGGGAATAGGAAATAAAGAAATTTCTAAGGGCATTAACTGTTTTAATATCAGTTTTACTGCTAACAAAAATTTATACAATTATAATATTATGTCGCATGATACACCAAAAAAATTTTTAAAGAATATCAATCAAAATATGACAGTAAAAAGCTTAACTGATTTAGATACTAGAAAAGGTATTTTAAATCTAAAATTTGAGTTACCTTTGAAAAAAATTAAAGAATCTGATTTAGAAATAAGTAACATTAAATCTCTTGATGACTATAAAAATTTAATAAATAAAGCAGATCATAAGAGTTTAAATATATGAATTATTTATATTGTACTATAGAAAAAATTTAGATGTATTTGACGTTATTAAATTAAAAAATTAAATCAGAATTAGATAATCTCATAACATTTGAATTTAATGAGATTATCCATAAAAGTCAGATTGATAAGAAATATATTAATAGAACATTGCATTTAAGAAATGATAGAGGATTGTTTATTATTACTGATGATAAAAATTTAATTAGTACACATATAGAAATTTTATCAAAAGTTGAAAAGATTAAAATTAAAAATCTTAAATCTTGTATTGATAACTATGAATTTCAAATAAAGAAATCAATGAATAAGGAGATATAAAATGAATAAAAAACTAATTGCTATACCTATTTTGTCAGTACTCTTTTTATCTGCATGTGGTAAAGAAGATATTTCAAATTATATTGAAAAAGACTTTCATGGTATTAATGGTAAAGGTTCAATTTCATATGAAATTGATGAAGATAAAATCGCTCGAGAAATCTATAAAGTAACAAGTCCTACAGATGAAGATTTAGAAAAAAAAGGTGTTTATGATGAACTTGAAGCTTTATCTGATATTGAAATAACTGCTAACAAAGAAGATAATCTTAAAAATGGAGAAAAAGTTAAACTTAAAGTAACTGTTCCCGAAGAAATTAAACGCTTAAAAAGTGGAGAAAAAGAGATTGAAGTTAGTGGGTTAAAAAAAGCAAAAGTACTGAAAAATGATGATATTAAAAGTCACGTTATCCCAAAATTTTTTGGTGCAAGTGGTAGAGGTTCTGTAGAAATAGAAAATACATTGCCTGCTCCCCTATCTGATCTAGAATTTAAAGTAAAAATGATGGTAAATTAAAAAATGGAGATACAACTTATTTATATTTACCTAAAAATCAGCAACAAGCACTTGCAAATTCTGAATATGTACTTGAAAACGATAAAGGGTTAAAAATCAAAGTAAAAGATTTAGATGATATAGCAAAAGACCCAACTAAAATTAAAAATTATGATTCTATAATTAGAATGATTGATGAAAAGAAAACAGAAACTTATAAAAAAGATGAATTCAACCCTTATGATTATCAAGTAGCTGAAAAAGGAGTTTTTTATAAGCAATTTGATGATGAATCAAGTGAAGAAGAAGGATTATTTGATAGTGGAAGTACAAACGGAACTCTTGTAAAATTATATCATGTTAAGAGATTTCATAATGAAGATTTAGAAGAAGAAAAGCATATTGCTATTGGTTATACTAATATTAAAACTGATAGAAATAATACAGTAAATGTAGCTGAAATTGAAGAATACAAAAAAGAATTTGATGAAAATGAATCATTAGATACTGTAAAAGATTTATTAAAAGGATATAACTATAAAGAAGTTAAATAACAAAACAAGCAAAGTCTAGTAGTTATCTACTCTGACTTTGCTTGTTTTGTTTTTCTTGTTCCTGTACTCTATTTTTAAATGTTTCAAATTTTTCTAGTTTATTCTCTGATCTAATATTATTTCGCATATCTTTGTTCAAATTATTATTTAATATTTTATATTTTACATCTTCTTTTAACCAATCTTTAGTATTTTTAGGATGTTGCCATCTATTCGCTATTTGTTTAGGATTTAGATTAGTTGATATTTGATAATTAAATTTTTCTTGTTTGGTTTTTAATACTAAATCATATACATGTATATTCTGGTTCTGTTGCAAAGTAAAAAAATATAGCTAACCACTAATATGTCATGTCAGTGTTCGTTTAACTTGCTAGCAT
>NZ_CM009973.1 GCF_003259675.1 Macrococcoides bohemicum
ATTATTCAACCTAGCAGAGCAGTTGTCACAACTCGCAATGCTCGTGTTCAACTAGGTTAGAAAATAAAGGTACGCTTCGCTTTACTCCTTGATTTTCTCTCCTGCCCTGCTTCTGTTGAAAATGAACTCAAAATCCACACAATTAAGGACTGATTAAGTATCAGGCTAAAGCCTGATGGCAAGGCATTGACCAACTTCCTACGTCAGTTGTTCTGATTAGACCCTTTTCAACCACTCACGTGTTTGAAAGGATTTATATAATTTTTCACTACTTAGACTAGCATTGAAGTTTCACAACTCGCTACGCTACGTGTTCAACTAGAAAAAGTAACGCAAGGGATCACTACGTTCGACAAGTCGCCCTTGCATTATTTTTCGGTCAATGCTCTTTCTAATCCGTAAAAATTAAATACATAAATCCAACAAACACAAGTTCGTGTAGTTGAAAAAAGGAGAGATTTATATGAATAAAATTTCGGTATCGGATTTTATGATGTGGGTAGCAGTAGTTTTATTGATTATCTATGTTTTATACGTGAATTTAGACACTGATAGTAAAGCTGTAAACTTTGTAGATGAGTACCCTTTAATCTCGCAAAACTAATTAAATAAAGGAGAATTAATCATGAAAACGTATGAAATTATTTCTACTGATTTTAAAGGTAATGAAAGAATTATTTCTTCATCAGAATATCTTCATAGCTTATTAGAAACATACTTACTACAATACATTGATGAGGAATATACAAACACCCCAACTCTTGAATTATTAGAAGATGAATATTTTGAGAATGTAGTAGAATTCAAAAATCTTTTAAATGAAACACTAAATTCTTTACTGCATGATACATTTGATTTTGCTTTTATTAAGCAAAAATTTGCTGATTGTGGGATGAATAATAATCAATATAACAAAGTTGAAATTAGAGAAAATTTTATTAAAGGATGGGATGAATAATGGGATTAGATATGTATATTTTAGATGAATACAGAGATGGATTTGCCTACCTAAGAAAGTTCAATGCTTTACACGGTTATTTTGATAAAAAATATAAGTTGGGCAATCCTGGTCACGTACAATTAGATAATGAAACCGTTAATGATATTTATAATAGATTAGCAAGTATTATCGAAAACTTTGATAAGGCAGAAGAATTATTACCAGTATATTATGGTCCATATTTCGGGAGTTATGAATATGATGATATGTATTTATATAAAGCTAAAGAAGCATTGAAAGTATTTGAAAGATTAAAGGAAATGGATATGAATACAAACATTCACTACTATGCTTGTGATTATTAATAAGTATAGTGCATAGATTATATACTATGCACTATACTTTATAAATTATATAAGTGCATGAAGGAAAGTTTAATAACTAAACTATTAACTGCATTGAAACAATCTCACATAGATCGCGTTCGATTGTTTGATTGAACAATCCAAAGTGCATGGAACAAACACTCCGTGAACTTCGTGTTTGTAAATTGTGTGTCTTTATCATTATTCAACCTAGCAGAGCAGTTGTCACAACTCGCAATGCTTCGTGTTCAACTAGGCTAGAAAATAAAGGTACGCTTCGCTTTACTCCTTGATTTTCTCCCCTGCCCTGCTCCTGTTGAAAATGAACTCAAAATCCACACAATTATTCGTTTGAAAAACCGAATTTTGAAAAATTCGGTTATTTAAGGCATTGAAGCAATCTCGCATTATCCCACTCGATTGCTATTGATATTTCCAACACGTACGTGTTCATTAAATTCATATTATTTTTACTACTTAGATTAGCATTGAAGTTATCACAACTCGCTCTGCTTCGTGTTCAACTAGCAAAAAAATACAAGGCATCACTACGTTCGACAAGTCGTCCTTGTATTTTTTAGCCATTCAATGCAATTTCTAAGATGTAAAAATAAAATATATAAATTCAAAACACAAGTTCGTGTAGTTGAAAAAAGGTTTTAAACAACCTGATAAATTAGGAGGAACATAAAATGGCAAAAATAAGCATGAAGAATCTAAGAAAAGAAATTCCAATGAGTAGTATTCCAGGAAAAATAGTTCGAGCAAAAGAGATCGTTTTCTCATATTTGATGGTCGTCCTTGAAGGTGATGAATATATGGTTTGTACTTATGAAAAAGGCAACGGATATACACACGCTAGTCGATCAATACCTTATGCAACATTAAGTGAAGCTCTAATAGAATATCAAATGAAAGAATTAGAATTAAGGGGTTGGTAAAAATGAATCGTAATATCATATTAAAAGATAACTTAACAAAGTTATTAGCTAAATTTGAAATTAATCAGAAACAGTTAGCTCATGAAATTGGAATCAGTGAAATGAGTATATCGAATTGGTTGAATGGAAGATCATATCCAAATACCCCTTCTCTGATTAAGATAGCTGATTATTTTGGGGTAGCATTAGATAGTCTTACGCAACAGTCAGATACACCTGATTATGAGTTACAAAGCATACTCTCTGTCCTCTCCCCTACCGAAAAAAGAAAGGTAATAAATTTTGTAAAAAACTGCCTGTAATATAACTATTGTTATATTATTGTGGTTTAAATCGTAAGAAAAATATAATTCTAGTTATATTAAAGGGGGTTAACAAAATGAATAGATTTTTATTATTGATAGTTGTTGTACTCGGTACTTTAGCATTTGTATTTCAAGGACTTCCAGGATTAGGAACCATAATATTTTTTGCAGTCTGTCTAATGATTGCACCCGTAGTAATACAATTACTTGCTGGATTAATCATGTTCTTATTTCAAATATTCTTTGGTATCACATTGTTATTCTTAATACCAATTGTATTTGTAATATTAATCGTTAATATATTTTCATAATATTAAACTTTATCAGTATATATTGTATAGAATATACTTTATATTTTATATGCTATGCACTATGCATTATGCAATATACATGATATAATATAGAAAAGGAGTGATATGAATGGATGATAAAAACGGAAAGATTATTAGTATTAATAACTTTAAGGGTGGAGTAAGTAAAACATCTACAGCATGTCTAATGGCTTATGTCTTATCAGAAAAAAAGGAGAAGAAAGTGCTAGTAGTAGATTTAGATCCACAGGCTGATGCAACAGAGCTACTTGTAAGAACTTTCAAACCTGAATTACTGCAAGAAGATAATTATTTAGAGCAACGCTCTATTTATAAAGGAATCACCCAAACGAATAGAAAAGAATGTACAATAAATCTAAGTGATAATCTTGATATTATTCCATCTGATTTTAACCTGGTAGGATTACCTTTGGAATTAGTTCCATTAGATAGCTATAAAAAGGTTAAAGTCTTATCAATGTTTCTTGATGGTGTTAGAGATGAATATGATATTGTTATCATTGATACTCCACCTACAATTAGTGATTTTAGCAATAATGCAATATACGCTTGCGATTATTCATTAATTGTTATGCAGACACATAGAAGATCGTTTAGAGCTGTTGATAAATTCACAGAACACTTAGTACGCTTTAAAAAGACCTATAAAAATAATTTTGATATTCTTGGTATTATACCTGTTATGTTCAGTAAACAGACAAAAACAGATATGACAACATTAAAGGATGCAACTGATACTTATAATGAACATGTATTCAATCATATTGTTAAACAGATGGAACGTGTTAAGTATTGGGATGAATATGGTATTACAGAAGAAGATCATTGGGATAAGAAAACATTAAAAGAATATGAAGCACTGACAGACGAGTTTTTAGATCGTCTTGAAAAGATGGAGGGATAATATGGGATTATTAGATGATTTAGAAAAACGAAAAGACCTGAAAAGAGAAAATCCATTAGCAAACTTAAATATTGAGAAAGAAAAACTGGATTATACATCAATTCGTGTTACTGGTGATACACATGCTAAACTTATCGGATTATATAATGTCTATCTCAATCAGAAAAGTAAGACATTAATTGTTGATGAAGCTATTGATATGTTAATCAGTAAATTATCAGGAGAAGATAAAGAAGTATTCGAAAAGTCTTATGAGGCAACACTTCAACAGAAAATAGATATTGCTCGTAGAAAAGGTAAATATTAATATAGGATATAATGCATAGTGCATAACATATAGTTTATATACTATGTGTTATGCACTTTTAAATTTTGAATTTACTTTTAAATTCTATTGGTGTATGGTAAATATAAGTTAAAAATTGAATAGCTATACGACTAATGAAAAAACTTTCTATCTTCATTTGCATCTGTTTGAGCCTGGGAAACTCAAAGGGATTCAATTATTTATCTGGTAAATAAATAAGAGCAAATGAAAAAGCAGATGACGGGAATCATCTGCTTTAACGGTAAGTTTTGATCATGAGTTTTTTAAACACCCGAAACAAACAAGAGTGTTAAGTTTTTGATTTGTTACTACCATTATATATTCGGGTGCTTTAAAAAACAAGATGTAAGCACAAATTTATGCATATATTTTATGTATAACTATATACTTTTTTAAAGATACCGAACTGATAATGGTTTGAAAACGCTATCATTTTAATCTTTTTTGAAGATATATATTATATTTGAGCTACCATTCTTTCTGTTTACAGATATTGATCAATAGTTAGTCATTGAATCAATCATCTGACAGAAAGGATAGGTAGCTTTTTATGTACAAAAATATTGATATTGTTTCGTTATACGAAAGTATATTGAAGTCTGGATTACGTTTTGAACGATATAAAAACTCCAAATTTGTAAGTAAAAATAAAGTAAACAGTAAATATAAAACGGGTAAAATCGCAGGAACATTTTCTAAAGAAGCGTTAATTGATACGGATTATACGATCTTTGGTTCGGTTGAGGCGTTAGTGGATTCTCATAAAGAACTAACGCATTTTACGCCTAATGTCTATAAGACACTTGCAAGATCTAAAGAGGGTAAGGTTTTTGGTCATTCAGAAGATAACCTTAAACAGATAAATACGTTCGTTGTTGACTTTGATGGTTTAGATAAAAAGGCAATCACAATAACTGATATCGTATTATGTGGGAAGGATGCAGGAATTATTCCAACTACAATCCTAGACACGCCAAAGGGTTACCAGGCTTATTTTACATTGAAAACTCCTGTGTTTGTAAAAAAGGGACATAGCCATAAAGTGAGTGGATCTGTAACAATCGCAAAGAGAATCAGTCAGAACATCAGAGAGTTCTTTAATAAATCAATTCCAGGTGTGGATTTTAGTTGCAATCATTTCGGCTTCTTTAGATGTCCGACAGAAGCAAATATTTTATATCATAACGATAAATATATGTATGATTTTACTGATTTAATCACGTTTTCAAAAGATTTTGAAGGTGTAGATATCTTAAAGCAAGTAGAAAAAGATAAATCTGTAAAAGTAGTAAAACAGCTAAAGAATATTCATGAGCTATGGTTTCATAAGCTCTATGCAACTAGACATATTGAGGGTTCAGGAGGCAATATCGGGCGTGATAATGCTATTTTTACTATGGCTTTACATATGTATTCTTGTCATATGCCAATCTCTAAGACCATTGATATGATGAGAAAGTTTAATGAGAACCTGCACAACCCATTACAGGATAGCGTTGTGCTACAAAAAGTAAAAAGTGCTTATTCAGGCAATTACAAAGGTGCAACAAAGTTTTATATTACAGAGTTGGTTTATACATGGTGTGAACTGACAAGCGAAGAAAAGAATAAATTATTTTTCAGAAATCATGCTAAGAAACGTGAGGATCGTGTACGTAGTCATTACAGTGAACGTGTAACTGATTTAATCACTTATATTGGACAAAATGCTAAGAATGGCGTAGTTGAGATGTCAGGAACTGCATTTAGAGAAGCAATCAACATGCCTAAATCAACACTCTATGACGTATTGAACAATAACGATACGTTTATTTGGAGTGCCTCAAAAGGACGTTATGCAACTATAAAAGTAACAACAAAAAGCATATTTTTTGAATTTATCAGACAGCAGGTTAAACAAACTAAAGCATTACGAATTGCTTTCAGAATGTATTTAAAAGAAATAGTCGGTAGCATCAACGAAAGCTCAATAAATCAACTATACAGTGAATATTTAGAAGTCGGTGAGATACTTATAATCAAGGACAGAAGAACCGAAATAACACAAAATATAAGCTGATTTTTAATAGTCCGAACTCCCTAACATTTATTTATATATGATTATGGTTTACAGAATAATACTTGCTTAAAATATAATATCCATGTATACTTAAACACGAACATATGTTCTGTTTATTGCAATAGATTTATAGATTAAAATTAATTATTAAATCATAAACAAGAAATTGATCGGGTATAAAAAATATGAGATTTCTCATATTTTGTAATTTAACTTGTAATATTCTCTTTTTATGATAATAATTAATATACACCCATTGATAATTGAATTAATGGATGTGCAGAAATATTTTTTATCATGATAGATTTTAGATGTGTACATACATTGTAATAGGTGGTATAATATAATAAATAAGTGATATTTATATTATTCTTACTATATTTACTGGAGGTAGTTACATATGAAAAAAACAAATGGGTTAAGTAAAGTACTTGTAACACTTATTGCAGGTTCATTTATCTTAACTGGGTGTGGTAAGAGTGAAGGTGTAGATGTTCTGAAAGGTAAGACATTTGAGGCAACTCAGAATGGAGATAATGAGTATTTACTTACGTTCAGAGATGATGGAACATTACAAGTAAAGGAAAATGGTAATCTTGGTAGAACTGATGAAGGTGAATATAAGGTATCTGAAAAGAAAGATAAAAAAGGATATTATAAAGTGACCTTTGATAAGTTAGATCAAAATGCTGGATATGTTGATGAAACACCAGAAGCAGGATATTGGTATTTAGATAAAGACAAAGAGAATAATCCTATGCTAAGGAATGTTGAAATGGATTGTTCAGAGGTTAATTATTTCAAATCTGGTAAGGATAGAGGCAAATGTTATCCGTACGTACCTTCTAAAGAAAAAGAGAAGAAAAGAGATACTGAGATTGAGGATTCAGATGTAGTCTATCTAAAAGAAAAGTAATAATACGAAAAAAGTAACAATTGATTTATTAGGAAATATAATATATATTGGTAATCAAGAACAGTACGTTGAACTTTGACAATTAAAAAAGGGGACCAGATATAAAGTGTTGTAAGCACTTTATATCCTGATCACCAATAACTATTTGCGGTAGTCATTGGCTTATCCCCTCGTAAAACCTGTGCTATATAGGTATTAGATGCGAGCTAATACTATATATACACAGTATCTAAATCATAAACTATTTAGTAAGTTTATTCAATGTGTTTTGACATGTAAAGTATATATATTTAACGAAAATATGTACAACTGTCAAATTATTGAACTTTCTGTGTGTAGTTACCTTCTGTCTAAATAGTAGTTAGTGTATATAGATATTTTATGAGGACTGAGGATCTGTCGATGCTATTTTTAATAGTATTGGTGGGTCCTCTTTTTTAATTGTCAGAAGCAACGGGATTTCCCACTGTTTGATAATTATATTTCTACCCCATAAAATATTTAAGGATGTGGAAATGATGAAACTAGCAAGTTTTAATCCCAAAACACACATGCCAATTTATGATAAACATAGGATTGTAAGTGAAGGTGAAATATTACGTCATGGTTGGTATTTTAAAACATTTAATGATGAAGAGTATGTTTATATAGGCAATGATTTAGTATTAAAGATTTATAAATCACCTGCAAAGCAGATTAAAGAACATCCCGTTCCCAAACCACTTGCTGAAATCTTAAGTTATGTGAAACAAATTAGAAATCGTGATACTCAATTAATCTATGGTCGTAAATATCCTGGTCAGCAGTTACGTAAAATATCAATACAAAAAAAGAATCGTAAATCGTCATAATATCCAAAATCAATTCTAGTAGATTGATTTGTGAATACAATCAATTGTTTTCACAATACTGTACATTGACAACTGAATAACATGTACGTGTGTTTATCTCTTAACTCCTGGAGATAATGAACAGTGTTTTCTGTGACATAAGAGCTAAGGCTATGGTAGGAGAGGTCTCAAAACATATTGCTATTTATCAATAGCAGTTATCAGTTATCTATAAACTGTTTATTCAACTGTATAATTTGCCACGATCCTAAAATTAAAAATTTAGAATTCATTAATTTCATTCAAAAGGAGAGCAAATCTAGTATTGTGCAATGACAAAGAGTAATCTTTCGAGCATGATTTATATGGTTAAGGTTCAGGATTCAAAGCCAAAAATCCAGATCAGACCTAAATAAAAATAAAAACTTAAAAGAACATAAATATGTGTTTGCAAATCAATCTACTAGATACTTAAAACTTAATGAAATATACAATCTTTATTACTATCAAGAAAGGATTGAGGAATTTGAAAGGAAAAAATCATTATTATACTAATGAAATAGAAGAAGCTATCAAAATACTTATGAAAAGATTTGATAATTTATATCTACTTGAAGAACGTACAGGTATACCAATTGAAATACTTGTTGAATTGAAAGAGGAAAAAATGACCCTTGATGATATTTCGACTGAAGTAGCATTGGAACTTTACTATATAGCAGTAGAATGTGGTTGTAATGAATCACAAACAAAAAATCAATTTCTTAATAAAAAGAATTATGGTGCTTTACCAGCAACATTTATGATTACAAGTGATTATTTAATCATGTATAACAATCGTGAAGAATTAAAATTTACAATTGAAAATAATGACTTTAATGAAACATTTATAGACATAATCAATAAATATTTAGAGGAACCTGCTAACGATAGAGGTTCTATTTTAATACAAAAAGATGGACGAATACTAGATTTGACTGATTTTAATGTATTTATTGAGAGTGGGCGAAGTTCACCAGAAACAAATAAGGCATACCTATTTTTAAGAGGTTTATCTAAATTGTCTGATTTATCAATTCTTACAAAGTTGTTAATGTATAAGACACTAATATATGATTTTAGACTAGACAAATTAATGAATAAAGATAGTGAGAAGGTGGTTAAATTATGATTATCATTGTTGTTTTGTTGAGTTTAGCATGTCTTGTTCTTCTATATTATAATTATCATCTAATTAATGAAGTAGAAACGATGAAGTTTAATCTTATTAGAGCAAATAAAGCAGTTTCAAAAGCTATTAAACAAGGGTATAAAATATATTAAGTGAGGTGATTTCATGTCTAACAAGATAAAGCATTTGTTTAGATTTTCAGATATTAACAAATTATCTGAAAGAGATCGTAAACTATTATTAGTGATACACTTAAATAATGGCACATGTATTCACGAAGTTTTAAATGAAAATGATGCTGAAAAAGTACTAGATACAATCTTTTTAATGTCTGATAAAGCGTTAATAAGAATTCAAAAAAGTAATGGGAAAAATCATGTTGTTAAAGTCGGATGTATCGTTTCAGCGAAAACAATCCCAGTGAGAAACATATTAGATATCAATAAGTATCTAGAGTATGAAATGGATATGAGTAGTTAAAAAGAGCCCTTAGATTAAATACATTATCTAAGGGCTTTTAATATTGAATGGGGGTATAAAGTTTATGAATAAAGAAGTATATTATTATTTCTTGAAAAATGGTGAAGAATCAGTCATAGATTATATATATAATCAGAATATTATAGAATCAATTTCATATGATTTTTATCAAGGTAAAAAATCAGGTGCTATTATAAAAGAAGTTGATTATACTAATTCAAACATAACTTTGTGGGCTGATTCAGAAGGTGAACTGAGAAAACTTATTAAGAGAGAAAAAGATTATTGGA
Source organism: Macrococcoides bohemicum (assembly GCF_003259675.1). GTDB lineage: Bacteria > Bacillota > Bacilli > Staphylococcales > Staphylococcaceae > Macrococcoides > Macrococcoides bohemicum. The sequence goes on from NZ_CM009973.1 coordinate 9,862, forward strand.
ATGATTTTTCAAAACAAATAAAGAAAGATGACGATTTTCATTATATTCAGTTTGAAAAACTAAGCAATCAATTTAATATAAACGGTACTATATTTATTCTAAATCTTTTAGATCAAATCTCTTATCCGTAGGCACATGAGAATAGTTTATAGAAATATTTTTATCTTTTGTAGATTCATAGATATCTGGAAACAAAAGTTGTGTCTTTGCTAAATTTTTCGTTGTTCTTGACCCAACGGGTTTTGATTTTCCCTTATTCACTTTATCCCAATTCGTAAAGCTGAGATAATATATCTTTTCACTTTCCTCTATGTTAACAAAATTATAAACTTGTTTACGTTCGTTATCAGAAAGTATTTTTACTTCGTTAGGTAGTTTCTTAGATAAATGTTCTAATAAACTGATAAGACTAAAGTTTCCTTTTCCATATTTAATATTAAAAAATTTATATATCTCGCTAAATTTATTTTCGATATTTAATATAAACCCTTTTTTTACATCGATCTTTAAAACACATGCATCATATTTTCTAATAAAAATAATTTCAAATGGGTTATCTTGAATTGAGAAGATACAATCAGCTTCAATATTATTGAAGTTAATACTAAATGTTTGAAAATAGATTTTATTATTACGCATATCAATATAAAGGTTTTTAATTGAATTATAGAAGTTACTCACATTAACACCACCAATTAAATATTTTATTACATTATACCCCAATTACTAATTCAACTGTAATTGGGGTTTTTATTATGAAAGGAGTAATTGAATGGCATCAACGCAAATAGATAAAGAAGAGTTAGAAAAAAAGTTTGATGAAATTTGTTTAAAGAAAAGACTAGATCTTACGCAACCGTTGAAGTTAGCGATTTGGAATAGATTTCAGATTCTTCATGTAGGAACTAGAACCAGAAAGGACTTAGATATAGTCGTTTCTCAACTTAGTAATAAAAATAAGATTGTCAGAAGTAGTTATGCAAATCATTTGTGGGATAAATGTTCTTTTAAGTAATTAGAAATGAGATGAAAATTATTGAAAGGAGGAAATAATATGAATTCATTTCCGTTTTTTACAGAAAGCGATAGAGAGAATTTTTTAAAAGAACTGAAAGGAAAATTGTTAGACATAGAATATACATCACCTTTCACAGAATGTGGTGTTATATATGTCAAAGAAAATGATAGAAAGGAATGATTAAAATGAGAACTCCAAGATCACCTACAATAACAGATATTTTATATAAGACAAACATATAAGTAGGAGGGTTATATGAAAAACAGTATTAGAGTTAAAGTGACACTATCAATTGTATTATTGATGGTGTTTTTTAATGGTGTTGTAGAAGCATACACATATGGCAAATTTTATTACCATCCGGGTGTTCAAGAAAATCGATATGAGAAATTACCTTATGCACCAACCCTTCCAACCACATCTAAGGCATTCGATGATTCACCTCAAGGTTATAAAGATGGTTGTCATGCCAATAAGCATACTTCAAAAATTAAGGTTTGTACTTATGGCGTGAAAAAAGGTTACAAACACACAGTAGCTGTTATAGGGGACTCTCATTCAGGACATTGGTTAGGCGCTTTACAAAAGATAGCTAGTAAACAAAGTATAAGAATCATTTATGCAACTAAGAGTGGCTGTGCAATGAGTTCTAAAGTAAGAAAAGATTATCCAACATGTACAACATGGAATAAAAATCTCATACCAACAATCATGAAGTATAAACCTGATTTAGTACTGACAAAAGCAGATACAAATACAGTTGGTACTGGCGAAAAAAAATATGACTATGGAATGGTTGATAAATTTAAAGAATTAAATAGATATGGTGTAAAGGTATTTGCAATCAAAAATACAATGTATTTTCCTGAAGATTCTATTAAATGTATCAAAAAATATGGACGACATTCGGTAAAGTGCAAAGTATCACGAGCAAATATAGAAAAAAATCCTGAATGGTTAAAAACATTAAAAGCGCAACCGAACGTTAAATATGTTGATTATGCAGATTTAATTTGTGATAAGAAATATTGTAGTCCAACTCAAGGTAACGTAATTATTGTTAGAGATAGACACCATTTAACAAATACTTACTCAAAAACGTTTAGTTACTATTTAGCAAGAGATTTAATGCCATTTTTACGCAAGTAAGGTACGACAAAAAAATAATTGACTAGGAGAAATAACATGAAAAAAAATAAAACAAATAACAAGGTAAATACATCAAAAGTCACTAAACTTATCATCGCATCGGGCATTTTAGCAGTACCTTTAATGCCTAACACGGCTCATGGTGCAACACAGACCATCTTAGATGCTCCAAATGCATCACTTCCAACAGCAACAGATAAAGCAGGTGCTAAGTATGAGTTTATTGCGCAGTTTAATCCTGAATTAACTAAAGTTGAAGAATTTGGGGGTAAATGGGAAGCGTTTACCATCAACGGAAATGATTCAAAATATACTACAATCATCAATCCAACTGATACTCAAAAAGGAAATATAGGAGTTAAATATACAAACGTAGGTATCTTTAATGGTAAACAGATAGATTTGAAGATTACAATAACGGATTGGAAACATAGTTATGCTAACGATACAGGACGTATATCTTTTGGTAATAATGAAATTGCATTCTTACATCGTGGATATGAAAATGTAGATTACAAGTTACAATATTTAGACCATGAAACGCAACAACCGGTTAAAGTAGATGGATTTATGACGGTTAAAGATATTGATGAGAATCAAAAATTAACATTTGATAGTCAAACTATGCAAAGTATCGACCAGATATATGTTCCAACAAAGGATACAAAAGTTCTCTATAAAGCTAATTCAGACGGTAGTGCAGATTTTTATTCTGAATTATATGGTAATGACGGAGATACTTGGCATTTTGACCCAAAAGACCCAAACGAGTTAAGAGGAGATTTTACTTTTATGTATTCCGGCACTGATACGCTTAATATCTCGTGGGGATGGCAGTATACTGATGAAGAAAAGAAAGCTAATGCTGAAAAAACCCCTGATATAAAAGATTGGGCGGAGGACTCATATTTAGGTGCTTATCTAAATTACAGTGCGTTAAAGCCTGTAGCAACAGAAATTTTAAAACCTACGAAATTAGTAAGTGATGCAGATGAGAAACAAAAAAATAGCACTACATTAAACGCTATGAATGAATCATTAATCTATGAGGTAACGCATACAGTACCTTTAGAAACAGAAGAATTTTACTATGAGTCATACGAAATTAAAGATACATTAAATAATGTATTACAGTTAAACGGTGATGTAAAAGTAGTCAATGAATTAAACAAAGACGTAACATCACAATTTACGATTACAACGTCGGGTCAAAATATCAACGCTGAGGCGAAAGGTGATTTCGTATTAAGCGATGCATTCTATAATCACACATACAAATTGGTGATTCCGGCAAAAGTTAAAGCCGGTGCGGACTTATCTACAATTTTAAAAGATGGCGTATACACAGTACCGAATACTGCGAAAGTAACAGTTGATGGTAAAGATGTATCATCAAATGCTGTTGATTCTAAATTAACACCAACGAAAAACTTAATTGATAAAGGTATCGTTAGTGGCGACAAGTTAGTAGACAGTATGAACGTAAAACGTAATACTGAGTACAAATATAATGTTGATTTAACAGTAAGTAATGACCCGATGATTAAATCACTTGCATTAAAAGATGATTTAGTTGACGAATTAGATTACGTATCAGCAAAAGTTTTAGATTCAACAGGTAAAGACATTACGGCTGAGGGTACTTTAACAACTGACGCAACAACAGAACTTGTGACATGGACAGCAAAAGACCCGTCAAAATACATCGGTAAAAAATTAAAACTTGAGATTACATCAAAAGTAAAAGCCGGTGCAGATTTATCAAAATACAAACAGGCAGACGGCACATTTGTATTACCGAATACAGCAAGTGCAATCATCAATGGTGGCACACCTATTAACTCAGACACAGTAAAAGTAATCGTACCACAAGACCCAACGTTCAAAATTGGGGACACAGTATGGAATGATATTGATAAAGACAACGTTGTTGATGCGACAGAAAAAGGTATTCCGAATGCGAAAGTTGAAGTAAAAGATAGCACAGGTAAAGTGATTAAAACAACAACAACAAATGCAGATGGTAAATACTCAGTGGTTGATTTACCAAAAGGTGAATATACAGTCACATTCACACCACCAACAGGATATACGCCAGTTGATAAAGCAAAGTTAACACAGACGATTACCTTAGATAAAGATAATTTGGATGTAGATTTAGGTTTAATCGTGCCTGTAGTACCACCAGCACCAAAAGATCCGACTAAAACAGTAGTTGATAAATCAGTTTTAGATGCGAATGAAAAAGAAGTAGATGCAACAGAAGTTAAAAAAGCAACTGATTACAAGTATCGTGTTAATACAACAATTACTGATAAGAAAGACATCAAATCATTAGAGATTCAAGATGACTTGGAAGATGTATTAGAAGTAAAAACAGCGAAAGTGCTTGATATGGATGGCAAGGACATTACAGCTGAAGGAACACTAACAATCGATAAAGAAAAAGAAATCATTTCATGGAAAGCAAAAGAACCAGCAAAATATGCAGGTCAAAAGTTAGTACTTGAGGTAGTAGCACAAGTTAAGAAAGATGCTGATTTATCCAAATACACAGATAAAGACGGAAATATCGTGATTCCTAATACAGCGAATGTGATTGTTGATGGAACAACTACACCATCAGATAAAGTAGATGTTACTGTACCAAAAGATCCATCAAAGACAGTGATTAAAAAGACTGTAAGTGAAAGTACATTGGAATTAGGACAACCATATAATTACACAGTCGAAACAACAATTACTGATGATAAGAATGTTAAAGAAGTAACACTTATTGATGACCTGGAAGATGTATTAGAAGCAAAAACAGCAAAAGTCCTTGATAAGGATGGCAAGGACATTACAGCTGAAGGAATCTTAACGATTGACGAAGAGAAAGAAATCATCACATGGAAAGCAAAAGATGGCAGTAAGTATGTCGGTCAAAAATTAACATTAGCAATTGATACATTCATCAAGAAAGATGCAGATTTAAGTAAGTATACAAGTGAAGATGGAAAGGTTGTAATCCCGAATACTGCTAAAACAATCGTTGGAATTGATAAAGACGGTAAAATTGTAGAAGAAGAAATTGAATCAAATAAGGTAGACGTTACAACTACACCTAAAGTCGAAGAACCAACAACAGAAGAACCGACAACAGAAGAACCGACAACAGAGACACCTACAACAGAGACACCTACAACAGAGACACCTACAACAGAGACACCTACAACAGAGACACCTACAACAGAGACACCTACAACAGAGACACCTACAACAGAGAAATCTGAATCAAATAATACAGATATTGTAACTTCTGAAAGTCCAAAATCAGATGAAATAAAAAAACCTTCAAACAGCATATTACCTGACACAGGTAATGAATCATTAAACTATTTATTATATGCAGGTGTGCCGATATTATTGATTGGGGCAGTTGGTTATATGGTTTACAGAAGAAAATCAGAAGAACTGTAGTAGATTTTGAAAAGAGACATTCCCTATGAATGTCTCTTTTTTCATTAAAAGGGGTGATGCAATTAAAACAGATAATAATAAAAAAAAGGAGGGTTGCAAACATGAAATTAACATCAGCACAAGTTAAAGCACTTATTGAAAATGAACATGGTGACTTTAAAGCATTTAAAAAAGCATTACAAGAAGAAGTATTAATTGATGTCGTTAAAGAAAAAGGACGTTTTAATGAAATTATCAATTATCTTGTTGAAGAAGAAGCAAATTCAATTTTGCTAAAATCAGTCCCTAAGCCACAAAGAAAAGAAAAAGCATTAACAGAAGAACAAAAAAACTTATCTGAAACTAAAGGAGAATATAAATAATGAACGAATTAATCACAAGCATGGGAATCCAAAACTTTTTATCACTTTTTGACTTTTTAGGATATATTGACTTAGGTCATTTCTTACAATTAAATGATGCACAAACATCTATCGTAAATGGATTAAAGAAGATTTCAGGATTTTTAAGAGTAGTAGGTTTAGCAGTGGCCGCAGTTTATGTTGCGATTGCAGGTTATCAATTTATGTGGGGTGGTCCTAATGGATCACAAGCTGGTAAAACATATTTATTAAATGCCGTTATCGGATTAGTTTTAATTTATGGTGCTGGTGAAATTGCAAACTGGGTTGCAGATAACGTAGCAAACTTCTAATATCAGAATTATTTTAAGGAGAGAAACATACTGTTTTTCTCCTTCATTTTTTATAAAGGAGAACTAAAATGACAAAAATTTTAAAAGTAAAGGTAAACAATATTCCAAAAGACAAAGATTTTAAAGTAATTCAATTAAGTACTAAAAAACATACTATTTTAAAGAATTTGATGAAATTTTAACAATGATTAGAGAATTAGCAGAAGAAAAAGAAAAGTCTTATCCATTAGACATTTCGATTGTTGATTATGATGATACAACCATATCTTCATTTGAGATGCCTCAATATCTTATCAATAAAAATACAAAAACATCTATTTTTGAAATTATTAAAATGGAAATGATTAAAGATAAGGATATAGATGAAAAAAATGTATCACAGGAATACATTGATGCATACAAACAGACTTTAGAAGAATCAAATAATTATGATGTAGCGAAAAACAATGAAGTAAAGTCAGGTAGTCTTAAGAAAACTAGTATCTTTAGTAAGTTGAGAAGAAAAAAGAATAGTGAGGTTGAAGAAGAAACAACGCCTATTGATGATGAAGAACTAGATCAAGTTAAAGAGGACAGCTTAGATGAAGTTGCTGGTAATAGAGATGCTGAGAACATTATGAAAGCAACAGAAGTTGTCAGTATAAATGGAGAAAATGAGATCAATCCTGATGAAGAACCAGCAAATCATGATGAAGTTGTAGATTTAACTGATTCTCAGGATCGCATATTAGCCACAGAAGAAAAAGAACATAAAGAAGTAAGTGATAACAATGAAAATCAATTAGCTGATTCTGTAACAAATGCTGAGAATCAGTTAAGTGATAACAACAAAACGAATGAAGATACTGTAACATTTACAGTAAAAGAGCAGGAAACAGAAGAACCAAACATTAATAGTCATAACGCAGAACTTAAATTAAGAGACATTGAAAAAGAACATAATGAACAATTTGATAGTAATGAAATTCTTAAATTAAAAGAAGAACGTATTGAACCTCAAAAATTTACAGAAGATGTGAAAGAACCAGAAGAAAAGAACGAACAATACTACCTGAATACAAGAGAAAAACAAAAAGCAAATTTTCATAATGAAGAACTTAATATCATCGAAAATGAATTAATTGAGTTCATTATCAATGAAGAAACTAAGTTAAGTAAAGAATTAGAGACATTCTATAACGAAAACAAACCTAACTATCAAGATTATTTAGAACAACTTATTGAAATAGAACGTCCGGTCTTTGATGAAAAAATTAACTTAATTGATCAACAGTTGAGTGACGAAATTGAAATGATACTAAAATCAGATGACGAACAGTATAAATTAAACAGGGCAATTAAACAAAAACAACTAAATAATGATAAAGATACTCGTTTATTTGAAGAACGTTCTAAATTTAAAGAAACAGCAAATATTCTCGAAAGTAGAGCTAAGCAAAAAGCTGAGGATGAAATTAAATTATTAGTTGAAGAAAAGCGTGTACAAGGGATTAAGGATATTAAATCAAACGTGCTAAGAATGAAAGCAGAACGCCTTAAAGCATTATCATGGGCATTGTTTGATTACGATAAAGAAACATATAAAGCACTGCTAGAGATTCAGGATCAAATTGCACAGGATATTAAAGATAGAAAACGATTAGATAGTGAAATTGAAGCTAATAAAGTGCTACAACAAAAACTATCTTTAGAAGAAGAAAAAACGAAACTAGAGATTAAAAAATCAGAAGAAGCAATTCATTACTCAAAACAAGTTGAAAGTGAAAAGGCTATTTCTGATAACGAACTCAAAAAAGCACGTGCATTAGAAGAAAACAGTAAACATGAACTTGAAATCAAAGCAAAGGATATTGAACTACGTAAGATTCAAGCAAAAGAGGATGAAAATCGTCTAAAAGAAGAAGATATTCAATTACGACGTAAAGAATTAGAGAATAGAAATAAAGAGGATGAAAATATTGCTAAGTTAATTAAATACAATAATATCAATCATCTTTTCCCTCAAAATAATAACTTGCAGGAAGTTAAAGAAGAAACAAGAACAGAAGGAGTACCAGAATCAGAAGTAAAACCACAAGCAGTATACAAAAATAATGAAATTCCACAGCCCTCTAAATCATTAGGTAAAATCTTAACAGCGTTAGTTATAACAGGAGCAATTGCTATTCCAGGTTATTTTTATGCAGATTCACAAGGATTATTAGATGACAAACAAGAAGTGAATAAAGCTGAAACTAAAGATCAATATAAATCATATATTGAAAAAGAAGATTATGTAAATGCAATTAATGAAAAACCATCTAAAGCTAAAGAAATTAAAAAAAATGCTTTTAGATAATAAAGATTATTTAAATGCAGTAAAAGTAGGACAATCAACTAATGACAAGGAATATCTAATTACAACTTACTTATCAAATGGTAATCTGGATGATTTATTTAAAACTTATAAATCAATGACTTATGAATAAAAGATGGCATTACCTTTAGAAACAAAGAAAGCAATTGTAAATAAGTATATTGCTGATAAATCATACACAAAGGCATCTATTATTAATAAAGATGCTAAAATCAAGTCTTTACAGAAAAAGATTGATAAAGCTCTAAATCAAGAAAAAGATACAAAACAAACTACTCAGAAAGTTGAAGAAGTAAGCAAAGTAGTACAACAACCATTAATTACAACTACTGATAATTATAGTAATCAAGCAAGTACACAATTTAATCAGGGGGATGATAGACAATGATAGAACTTAAAATAAATGTCGTTATCAAAAGTATGCAGGAAATTATAGATATTAGTATGAAGGAAAGAAAATTCGTTTTAACAGGTAATATTGTTAATAGTGACATGGAATTAAAGTTTGATTGGCAAGTACCTGGTGAAACATTAGGTGAAAAAAGACAGATTTTTAATGCATTAATAGACTATTCAACCACTAGAAATGGTCATGATATTAATGAAGTAATAATGAGTATTGAAATTAAAGAGATTAAGAAATATGGCGAAAACAAATACTCTATCAGATTAATAAATGATTTCAATCATCTTTTAAAAGTTAAGGAATTATATACACTAGAAGGAAAAAATATAAATGAATTATTAGAAAACACAGTAATCACCGAAGATGATATAAAAACAGAAAAAGATATTATAGATAACACTAATATTAAAGAGAAAGAGAATGAATATTATCAAGAATATTACGGTATTGGATCTGAAATTGATGGTGATGATTATACAATAGACGTTACAGAACAAATTGAAGAAACAAGAGAAGAACATATTACTCAGGATAACAGCAATATTGTTGAAGAAACAGAACAGATAAACAATACAAATATAAGTGAAAAAGAGAATGATACTTCTGAAAATAATTTGGATAATAAAGAAACTGTAGAAGAAACAGAACAAGTTAGTACAGTAAAAACAGACGTGATTGCTGATGAAACTGAACATACAGAAGAAAACATTATTACAGAAGATAGTAAACCAGAAAAAACATTAAACCAACTTTATGAAGATATACAACATAGAGATGATTTTAATTCAACAGCACTTAATAACTTTATAGACAAAGCTGTACCAGTGGATTCTGAAATTAAGAATCTTTTAAAAGTTATTGTTCTCAACTCAACAATGATTAAAGATTCATATAAGACGTTCCTAAATAAATTTAATAAACTACAATCAATGGGGACGAGAAATGAAATAATTCTTTTTACGCAATTTAATGGATATGGTATTTCAAATAGTTATGTGAAGATGAAATATATTGATGTTATGAATAATCTCAAAGAAAAGTATGAAATAGGAGCAATTGAACAAGGTATACAACAAGTTTATTCAAAGTTAGTTGAGATGGAATCGGAGGAAAATAAAAATGATTAATATGTTATCAGGATTATATGTAGAAGGTTTTGTAAATAATGAACCCCAGATCAGCAAGACAGAAAACAATGTGCCTAAAACAATTATCTATTTGACTTGTAGAATTGATGTAAAACAAAAAGAATCAGATGATAATTATTCAGTTTCAAAAAAATATGTTACTTTGCCATTTAGAGTGTTTGGATCAACTGCTTCATTCTTCTTTGAGAATATTGTTAAGGGGCAAAGAATACTCGTCGAGTATAAGATAGAAAGTTATCGTGAAGAAAATAAAGGATTTCCAATACCATCCCTTGTATGTACTTCAATTAGAACGTTAGAAACAACAGAAGTAGCAAAAGACAGACTATTGAAACAACGTTTAGAACGAGAAGAAAGACAAAAAGAAGAAAATGAATCAGTAGTTGAAAATGAAGAAAAAGAGGGCAAAAAACAAAGCTACGACATTTCTGATGAGGAATTGCCGTTCGATTAGAAGGTGAGGAAATACTTTGAGTAAGCAACTAATGAAATATGGTTTAGATGATATTTTAGTATATAAAAACAAACAAAAACCAATCATTAAACAAATTATTAAAAGTGAAAGAAAGCCAATTAGAATAAAGGAAACACTTGCAACTAGAAAAAATATGTATATACTGTCAGTGCTTACTATTATTTTTAATATATTTTTAGCAAATATAGTCACTAATTTTATATTCAATATTATTAATAACTTTAAATATATAACGAAAGTAAATCAGTTTGACAAGGCTAATATACTAGATAAAACTGAAATTATATCTAATAGAATGAGTTATATATTTTTAAATAATCAAAAATTAATCGATTTAACAATAAAACCAAATCAACATCTGTTGATTTGGTTAATTTTATTTTCAGCTATGACACTGATTATACTACGTTTTCTGTATAAATTCTATGTAGCACATAGAAAAATGCATTACGGACAAAAAGGGGATGCAAAGTTTGCAGAAATAAAAGAATTAAAAAAGCAATATGTCAGCGTTCCACAGCAATGCACAGAATATAAAGGACAGCCAGGTGTTCCTATAACGCACTATAATGATTTACCAAAAATATTTAGAGCTGTGCCTTTAATAAAGTTAGGCGAAAAACAGCTTATTAATCCTTTATCGAAGCTTTTTTATAACGGTAGATACTTAATTGATCAGGACACAATCAATGTAATGGTTATCGGTACTTCACGTTCAGGTAAAGGTGAATCGATGGTTTTTCCAGCAACAGATATAGATACAAGAGCTAGTGAAAAACCATCTTTAGTATTCAACGATCCAAAAGGTGAATTGTATGCTGGATCATACGAAACACTCAGAAAAAGAGGTTATGACGTTGAAGTTTTAAACCTTTTAAATCCTGATGATGGCATGAGTTATAATATGCTACAAATCATTAAAGATGAATATATTAAGGGTGACTTTGCACAAGCAGAGGCTTATGCAGTTACTTTAACAAGTACTTTGTTTCCATCTCCAGAAAGTGGAGATAGCTTCTGGCAGGATTCGGCCGCAGGTCTTGTTAATGCTTTAATATTTACTGTTATTCAAAGAGCCTTAGATGAAAATAGACCTGACAAAATAACAATGAGAAATGTATATGATCTACTAAATATACTAGGTACGGATAACTATACAGATGATGACGGAGTTGAACATAACGCATTAGATGAGTACATCATGGATATGCCACCTGAAAGTATTGCAAGGAAACAATACGCAACTACACAATTTGCTAGTGGTAATACACGTTCAGGTATCTTAGCAACTGCTTCAACAACCTTGCAAATATTCGTATCAGAAAAGATTTCAAAAATGGGTTCTGCTAATTCTTTAGACTTTACGCGTGTTGGCTTTAATAAAAGAATACGTGTTCGTTTTGATATGAGATATATATTTAAACGTGGCGTTATCCATTATGGATATGGAGAAGAAAATTGTCTATCATCAAACTTTAAAATTGATTCACTAGGATTCATGGAAAATTACTTTAAACGTAAGATGAAAGACGGAGAAATTATTCGTATAGAACTAGATAAAGCAGTTTTTGAGTACAAATTCTATAGAGAAAAGCCGAAAAGAGGTTTTGTAGTCGTTGAGAAAGATCCTTATACAGGAGATCGTATCTATCCAGAAGAAGCTTTCCTAAAAAATATAGAAAAGAATAGTGATATTTTAAAAATCAACTGTTTCTACAGTGAAAAACCAGTAGCAGTGTTTATGGTAATTCCCGATTACGATACTTCAACGCACGTTGTAGCATCTATATTTATATCTCAGCTTTATACAATGTTAGCGAGGAGAGCATCAGAATCAGGAGGTAAATGTCATCAACGTGTTAAATTCAGACTTGATGAATTTGGTAATATGCCAGCAATTCATGACATGGCAAATATTTTGACTGTCTGTTTAGGACGTAATATTCTTTTTGAATTATATGTACAAGGTTACTCACAGGTTACATCAAAGTATGGTAAAGAAAACGGTGAGACAATTAAAGACAACTGTCAGACACATATCTATATAAAGTCAACAAGTAAAGAAACAAACGATGAGATTTCTGCGAAATGTGGTAATACCACTGTTACAACATCATCAAGAACTTCAAATGGTGGCAGTGATTTTTCACAAAACTTTACAGCAGAGCAACAACCTTTAATACATCCTGAATTACTACCAAAGTTCGTAAGAGGAGAAACAATCGTATTACGATTTTTAAAAACGAGTGATAACAACCGAAATAGTATCAGACCTGAGCCGATCTATAATGTGAATGAAACTAAACTACCATTTAGATTTGAGTTTTTAGGTGATGACTTTGAACCAGCAAATCAATTTGCTGATTTTGATATACCTTCTAAACACAGACATCTTAACTTACGTGACTTCATGATTGATTGGAAACATAAACCGACCCAGCTAGATTTAACTGCTAATGGATATATAGCAAGTCTTGAAATGCCTCATAAAGATAAAGAAAAACTTAAAGAAGCATGTATGCAGTTTACAGGTAGTGAAGATTTCTACAAATCAATAATTCAAGCACAAACAAAAGAAAGTGTAATGACTAATATGCAGTCACAATTACAACACTTGAATATTGCTGGTAATCAGTCAGCTGAGATACAACGTCAGATTATGATATTCCTAGAACAACATGATAAAAGCAAAGATGTGTTTGAAAGTGAGACAATTAAAGAACCTAACGAACAACCTATTTATTTATCTGAATACTATTTCGGTGAAAAACTGGAACTAAGATTAATGTGGATAAAAGATAACCTTGAAGATAAATCTCTATATGAAGTATTACTTCAACTCAATGAAGAAGATTTCAATAGAGTGTTAGATGAACACAGTGAAACAAAAGTTAAAAATGGTATTAAACATTTAAAAATAACGTAACGCATAACCTATATGTTATGCGTTATATTTTATGCACTATATTATAATTAAAGCAGGTGAATTTTTAGTGGCAGAACAAATATTAGATCAATTCGATTATCTGTTTACACAACAGAATTTTTTATGGATGGTATTAATGCCTCTATTATGGGGAATCGTTAAAGTTTTTCATACAACGGTATCAGCATTAGAAGGTGGATTAGATACCATCCTTACATTCAATGGATTTTTTGAAAATGAAGGACTTAATAATATAATGAATACGGTCAATCCAATCGCAATGGCACTTTTTGCGATATCTATAGCCTATATTGGTTATATGATAATGACGGGTAAAAATCTCAATAGACAAGGCGTATTTACAAATGTACTTCTCGCAATCGGATTTATTCTTGGATTTTCATATTTAACATCCACCCTTAATGATTTATCGACAGATTTAGTCAATGCTGGTAAGCAGGCAGGTGTTAAAGGTGAGAATCAAAAGCTTGCAACACAAATTGTTGCGACAAATACAACAGATTTACTATATATGGAAAGAAAAGCGAAATGGCAAGAAAACAAAGATACTTTTATTAATAATGATATCACGGAAAAAACCTTTCCTTATAAAGATTTTACAGGAGTAATTAATGCATCTAAAGAAAAAGAAGGTGTAGAGGAAGCTGGTGATTATGATTACAAGTTAAGTTCCGAAGAAAAGAAGATTTTTGCAAATAAATTAGTAGATAAAGAAGATGGTTCGAGAGAACTACAAGAAATTAAACCTGCTGATTTTCCTTTTATCGGACAGGTATCATTTTTAAATCAATGGTATTACAGATATCATGCGAATTTTCTACCTATGTTTATACAATTTGGGGTAGTTGCATTTGTACTGATTTTCTCAATGTTTAAAACAATGTTATTAATGTTAGAGATTGCGTTCCAAAAAATAATTGCACCGTGGGTAGTAGCAACAGACTTAACAACAGGGCAAAAGATGAAACAACTATTTAATAATCTGGTTTTAAACTATGCGAGTATAGGGATTTTAATGTTCGTAATTAAAATCTATATGTTAGCAATGACTTATATTTCAACGTTAGGCTGGAATCCGTGGATTGTATCAATTGCTATGATCGCTTTAGGTAAATTCGTAATAGATGGTCCAGAAGAAGCTAAACGTCTACTTGGAATTGATGTAGGTGTTAAAGATGGATATCAAGCTCTGATGGGTTCTCTTGCAGTAGCAGGGGCAGGATTAGGTCTTGCAAAGGGTACTGCTGGTTTAGCTAAAGGTGGAGCAGGCAAACTGGCAGAATGGCGTGAAAAACGTGATCAAGTTGATGATAAAGGAAATAAAATCAGAAAACCTGGAATGGCTGAACGAATCGGTAAAGCAGGATCAGAAGGTATCTATTCAATGGCTGGAATAGCTGGTGAAATGTCTGAGGTCGGTACTAAAGGTTATGCTGTAAATGCTACAAAAGAAGGTATTCAAAAATCTAAGGAAGCATTATCTTCTAAAATTGAGAGTGCGATGGAGGCTGTCAAGACACCAGGTTCTAACGTAAGTGAAGCATTTGAGGAAGGAAAAGCAAAAGCAACTTCATATGCAGTAGCAAGTGCAGAGGCAATGACAGGAACTACTCCTGAAAGTAGAAACGCAATCAATAAAGTGCTTAATGACAACGAAGGTGCTTTAACACCATCTGAAAGAACAGTACTTGAAAAGGTTGTTAGAGGTGGCGAAGATCTTACGCCATCAGAGAGAACAATACTTGAAAGATTATCAGGAACAAGTGTATTAAGTGATGCAGATAGAGATGCAGTAAGGACTGTTACTGAACAATTAAATACTACAGGCACTGCATCGACAGAAGATAAAATGGCAGTTCATAGAATACTTGAAGAAAAATCAGGGGATTTAGCCCCACAAGATAGAACAGCAATTGAACGTCTAATGCAGGAACCTGGAAATCTTACAACTGAGGATAGAACAGCAATTGAAAGAGTAATTGAAGATAAGAGTAATTCATTATCAGCAGAGGACAGAACAGCACTTGAACGTGTGTTAAGACAAGATTTAGGTAGTCAACCAGTTTCACAAGATCGTACAGCTATGGAAAGAATTATTCATCAAGATTCAGGTAATACAATGACACCACAGGACAGAACAGCAATAGAGAGAGTATTACATCAAGATTCAAACAATTTAGGTGATAAAGATAGACAAGTATTAGAAAGAGTAATGCAACAAAATGGGGTCGCTACACCACAAGACAGAACAGCAATTGAAAGAATTATTCAAGACAAGGGTAATAATCTATCATCACAAGATCGTACTGCAATGGAACGTTTAATAACACAACCTTCAACTAATATTGGAAATGAAGATAAAACAGCAATTCAAAGATTAATATCACAACCAGATTCAAATGTATCTTCACAAGACAGAACAGCTATAGAAAGAGTAATATCAAATCCTACAAGTGCTACAGCTCAAGATAAAGTAGCATTTGAACGAGTAATGCAACAACAATCAGGTAATATGAATAATTCACAAAAAGTAGCATTTGAACGTGTGAATCAAACTTTAGGCAATCAAATACATTCAACAGGCAATAATATTAATCAGTCTGTAAATCAAACGCAAGGCACAACAATCGGTGGGAATAATAGTCCACTGAACAGGGCAGTAAATGAAACACAAGGCACATCAGTTGGTGGCAACAACAGTCCACTGACAAGAGCAGTAAATGAAACACAAGGCACATCAGTTGGTGGCAACAATAGTCCCCTGACAAGAGCAGTAAATGAAACACAAGGCACATCAGTTGGTGGCAACAATAGTCCACTGAACAGGGCAGTAAATGAAACACAAGGCACATCAGTTGGTGGCAACAATAGTCCACTGAACAGGGCAGTAAATGAAACACAAGGCACATCAGTTGGTGGCAACAACAGTCCACTGACAAGAGCAGTAAATGAAACACAGGGAACATCAGTTGGTGGCAACAACAGTCCACTGAACAGGGCAGTAAATGAAACACAAGGCACATCAGTTGGTGGCAACAACAGTCCACTGACAAGAGCAGTAAATGAAACACAAGGCACAAAAGTTAATTCAGATACAAATGGGTTGAAAAGAGTGGATGAAGTATTTGGAAATAAACTTAATAGTACATCAGAAAATGTTACGCTTCGACCTACTACCTCTCAACAATCTAAAAGTATTGAGTTTCCTGAAATCAATTTAAACAAATCAAAAGACTAGAGAATAATCTCTAGTCTTTTCTTTAAAGTAAAGGATGATAATATGGCGAATAATGGTTATGTAATACCAAAGGATATGAAAGCTGACATTTTAATCAAGGGAAGATTATCTATTAAAGATATTGGAATAATTGTAGTGTTTCTTGTATTAGGATTTGTAGTAAGCAATTTTGTACATGCGACTGGATTACTAAAAGCGATAATAGTAATTGTACATTTATTGATAGGTTTTATTGCAACAGCAAAACCTAAAGGAAATCCTGATAAATCAATGTATTTGGTCGTTTTGTCAATGTTCAAGATGGATAGACAGGGCTATAGAAGCCTAGACCATTCAAGATATAATCAAAAGGAGATGAAATAATATAATGGCTGGTTTTGTAGAACCTAAGAAAATAGCAATAAAGCGAGATAGACAAGAACGAAAAAAAAGTAAAGACAAATCAATAGATTTAACAGTATTATCTGTAATGCCTTACAAACAAATAACACAAGAGGGTTATTTAATGTTAGATGATAACACTTACTTAGAAATGTACCAATTTGAAACACACGCTTTAAGTACAATAAACGAAGATGAAAATAGTGGTTTAATGATTAAACTTGCAAATTTTTATCGTATAAATATAGAAGATCTAAAAATAATTTCTTTCAAATATCCTTCAGATACAGAAGAACAACAAAATTACTGGTTACACAAATATGAAACTACTTCTAATCCATTACAAAAACAATATTGTCATGAACAAATCAGAAGATTACAGCTATCAGCAAAATCACATAAAGAAATGGATCATTATTGTTTTGTATATGCTGAAACTAAAAGAAGTATGGATGTCATGAAAGAAAACATTAGACAGACAAATAATGGATTATTAAAAAGAAAATCATTAAGTGCTAAAAAGAAAGAAAATGTACTGTTCCAGTTGAACAATATGAATACGCAATATTTATAATATTTAACTATTGAATGAATAATGAACGAATTATAAATACAAAGAAAAGTACTTTATCATTAGGATAGAGTGCTTTTTTAATTAAAGGAGAATATAAATGTTTGGACTAAAGAAAAAAGAACAGGCGTTAGTTAAAACTAAAGTAGAAGATTATATAGAAGATAACTATGATTTAGAATTAATTTCTCGTGTACAACCACAAGGTGGTATTTCATTTAAAGATAATTATGTACAAAAAGGTGATGGATATGAGGCATGTCTTACAGTATATGCTTATCCTTCTTCTGTATACGATAACTGGCTAAGAACAATTGTAAATCGTGATGGAGTGATTGTAGTACAAGATATTTCAACAGCAGATAAAGAACAAGTACGTTTAAATTTGAAACGTTCGTTATCAGAACAGGCCGCACGTATTCAAGATCAAAAGGCAGATGCAATGACTAAAAGTGCAGCCACTGATGTATATCAAACATTATTAGGTGTTTCTCATATGATGAATGATCAAGGTGAACAAATTAAACACCTTGTTATTAGATTATTTGTATCTCAACCAACTTTAGAGAAATTAGACAATTTATTAGCACAAATTCGTGTAGATTTGGAAGCAAGAGGATTTAAATCTCAGGTGATGAACTTTGAATCGAAAGAAGCATGGCAATCTTTAATTTATAATCATAGTCAGCAAAAAAAGAAACATGGTATCAATTTTAAAGTAGGACAACAACTTCCTACAGTAACTTTAGGTGCTGGATATCCATTCGATCATACTTCAATTAATGATGAGTACGGTGCGTTTATTGGTACTACAGAGACTGGTGGTCCAGTGTACCTTGATATGTTTAAGGTTGATAATATCAGAAAATCATTCAACTCAATTGTATTTGGGATGATGGGTTCTGGTAAATCGACTTTCTTAAAGGTAATTGAAGAAGAACAATTTGCAAGAAATCATTTTATCAGAGGATTTGATAAAGCAGGCGATTTTAGACAAGTAGTAAAAGAACAAGGTGGTAAAACAGTTTCACTTGATGGTTCTAACGGAATGATTAATATGCTTGAAATTATGGCTACAGCTACAAGTGATAAAATTGACGATCCAAACTCAGACAGCTATGATTTAACAATTGATGAAGGTGCATGTTTTACACAACATCTATCAAAACTAGAAATGCAATTTGGATTAATGAACCCTGATCTTACGAAAACAGAAATTATGATTTTATCTGGCTATTTCAACGATTTTTATTGTTCTATCGGATTATGGTCAAAAGATCCAGAAGAAAAGAACACGAAGGTAGTTACAGGATTAAGACCAGAAGAATATCCGACTTTATCACAGTTTAGAGCCTATGTTGAAAGTATTCCAGAAGATATAAATACAGCAGAAGCAAAATCTAAAATTATGACTACATTAAATAATATGATTAATGTATATGGAAATGTTTTTGATGGTCATACTTCAATCCCTAACATGGACGAAGAACAAATTGTATTTTATAACATTGAACAACTTGAAAAACTATCTGATAACGTATTTAGATGTCAATTATACGTAGCATTATCGTTAATTTGGTCACAGGCTTTAAAGAACGGTAAAAAATATAAAAAGATGATTGAAGATGGCGTAATAGACAGTAAGGATGCACGACGTTTTATGGTGTTTATTGATGAGTGTCAAAATATCGTTAATGTAAATAACTTAGATACAGTAGAATTTATCGTAAACTTTATGAAAGAGATGCGTAAATACCTTGCTGGTGTTATCTTTGCGACACAATCACCAAAACAATTACTTCCTGAGAATAGTAATAATGATGCAACTACACAGCTAAAACAAATCTTCTCATTAACACAGTATAAATTCTTTTTCCAAATTGACAGAGCTGATATTGATTCTGTAAAAGATGTGTTAGGAGAAACGATTAAGGCTTCTGAATATGCAATTATTCCTCAACTTGGAAAAGGGGAAGCTATTCTGAGTATTCAAGGTTCAAATAATACATTATTCCATAATGATGTTGACAAAAAACAATTAGATCGTTTCAGTGGTGGACAATAAGAAAGGATGCTTAGATTATGAATAAAAACAAAGGATTCCTCATTTCAGTAGTAGCAGTTATATTATTAACTGCTATTTTATTTTTTTTCTTAACACAAAATAACGAAAGTAAAACAGATACTGTTAATTTTAAAGACGAAGTGGCAATAAAAGAGATTGCAGAAAAGTTTACAAAAGTAATGTATACAATGAAACAAAATGAATCGTACAATTCAAAAAAAGATAGAGTTGATTCTTTAATTACTAAAGAATTATCTAAAAAGTTATTTGAAAGAAAAGATATTTTTAATATCTATGGTGATATTAAGGTAACAGAGATAAAAGTAAATATTGACGGTACTAAGGCATATATAGATTTAAAACAAGAACTTCCGAAGGAGTTAGTAACAGATTCTAATAAATCAAAATCACAAAAAGCAGAACTAGATTTCATTAAAGATAGTAATGATAAATGGAAAATAAAAAGTTTTAAATCAATAAAATAAATACATTGACGCTATTAAATAATTTTTAATAGCGTTTTTTTATGGAGGAAAACTGATGAAAGAATTCGCTAAGGACAAGGTGAAACAATTTGTAAAGAAAAAAATATGGATGTGGATTGTAGGACTATTAACTGCTTCAACTACTTTAACAGTTATACTTACAGGAGCATTAGCAATCATATTAATCACTTCTTTAATTATGCTTGGTGGAGAAGAAAAGGGATTTAATGAAAATCAAAATATTGATCCTTGCGTTTCTGGTGGTGGAACATATAGTGGAGGACAAATTGATCCAAATAAAATAAAAACGATTTTTGAGGCTAATGCAAAAGGTGGAGCGTTAGAAGGAAAAGGGATGTATATTGTTAAGTCAGCAGAAAAACATAAAGTGCCACCCAAAATTGCAATTGCCATAATTGCTATGGAAAGTGGTTGGGGTAAAGGTGCAAATGCAACAATTCAACGCAATCCTTATTCAGTAATGGGGAGTGGACCTCTTAGAGTATTTCCTAAAATTGAAGATGGAATTGATGCTGGTTTACAAAATTTATATGACTTATATATTTCACAAGGCTTAGATACACCGGAAAAAATTGGACCTAAGTATGCACCAGTAGGAGCAAGTAATGATCCAACAAATTTAAATAGTAACTGGATTCCATTAGTTAAAAAGACTGTAGAACAGTTTAGTTCTCCAACTGATAAAGAAGGAGCAACAGAAGAAAACGTAAAAGATAAAGCAACAACAGAAGAAAAAACAACAGAAACAGATAAAAAAGATGACAAGAAAAATGAAGATGATGATCCATGTGGTGGATTAGAGATGAGTGGAGATGCAGCCAAACTTGCAGTATCAATTGCATATCCACTAGATAGCAATGCAGACGATGTGCCAGCAGGTGATTCATATGGACGTACAAATGCACCAGCAAAATATAAACAAGCAAAAGCAAAAGCAGAACAAATCGGTGGTAAAGATTATCTTTCTGGATTATACGCTTCATGTGATAGATTTGTAGCTACAGTTATTAAAAATACAACAGATAAAAATCTACCGTGGGGTGCAACAGACAGTCAAGAAAGATATTTATCTAGCAGTCCTAACTGGAAACGTTACAGTAAGAAAAGCGAAGCAAAACCAGGCGATATATGGGTAACAAAATCAAATGGTCATGTAATTTTATATGTAGGTAAATATAAAGGGATTGACACAATTGCACATGCATCATATTTAGATCGTGTTGGTGGGTTAGATAGATCCTCATATTTAAATGAAAACATGATTGACTTAGGTGGAAGATCTTATTGGGGTTATCATTATGTAGGAAAAAAATCTAAATAAAGGTGTGAGAAAAAATGAAAAAAGGAAATATATTTTTTGCTGTAATTATTGTATTAATAATTGCAGTTGTAATCACTAATTGTACAAATAAGAAAAAGGATAATACAAATGATATTAAAAATACAGAAGTACAAGAGGCTAATACAGAAGAAATGATTAAAACAAATGAATCAGAAGCAATTACAGACAGTAGTACGGAAGAACCGAAATTAAATACTAAAAAAGAAGAAATTAAAGATGTCCCAGTAAATAATATGGATGAAAAAGAAATATCCGAAAGATTTATTGAGGCTATGTTAGTATTACGATCAGGAAAGAGTAATGAAGTAGCGATGAATAGATTAAAAAATATAACGACCCCTCAATATTTTGAAAAGATGAAGATAATATTTGAAGGTAGAGATGATATAGAATTATTAAATATTAAAGAGATAAATGCCGAAGAACATTTAGAAAAAACTAAAAGTATGCCAAAAGGTTATAAAGCAATGAGAGTTAATTATGTAGGAACAATTAAATATCCTGATGGTAGCATTGAAGAAGAAGTAATGACATATGTTGTTTATTTAAAACAAATTAATAACAAATATTTAGTATCATCTATGGCAGTTTAAAATAGGAGGACTATATGACAAATCAAAAAATATCAGGTTTAGTAATTATTCTTTTAACATTATTACTTTTTGGGGGCTATTTAATCACAAACAAAAAAGTAAGTTTAATTGAAAAAGAAAATACTGAATTAAAAAATGAAATAAAAAATAACTATGTATCAAAAGATAGTATTCCAAAAAATAATACAGAGACATTTAATAGTAATAAGCTAAACGAATTTAATAAGTCATTTGTTTCAAATCTGTACAGTAATAAAAATTTAAAAGAGAAAAATATTTTTCTAAATAATAATAGTAATAACAGTGCAAAAGATTATCTAATAAAATTTCAGTTTATTGCAGACAATGACAAAGAAATAAATGAAGAAAAAGAAATAAAAGAAGAATATGTATTAGATATGAGTGGATTGTCATCAGAAGAAAAATCAAACTATGAAATTAAAACAAATGGTGATATTAAGTCAGATGCTAGTATTAAAACTGATAATATTAATTTATATATTCAGAATGAGAACAATGATTTATTAGAAGGAATAACTACTTTCCAGGTCACGACAACAATAGATAATAAAGGAACAACAACAAATTATATTATGAAAGCAGATTATATAAAATATAAAGACACTTATAAGGTAGACAATATATATTCTATAAGTCCTTTAACAGAAGAAAAAACAAATGAAATATTCAAATAGGAGATAGAGTGATGATAAAAACAAGAGAAAGTAAATTTAATGCTAGATTTTTTTACTCAATTTCAATTGCATTATTAGTAGGAGCATACATTTTATTGTATGCTCTTAGTTTTTTTAAAAGTGATCCTCAAAATAATATGCTAATGAAAGAAAATGAAACTTATACAATAGGAGATTATAAAGTATATTTGATGGATCAAAAATATAATCCAGAAACAGAAACATTTATTGCAAAGTTTTTTATAAAGGAGAAAGAATCTTCATTATTTTTCCTACCACTTACAGAAAAAAATTTTTCAACTACAGTTCACTTAAAAGATGATTTAAATAAAAAGTATAATTCTAAACTATTAATGCCTAATAAAAACTTTTTAGTAATGGCGATTAATAACTATAAAAAGGATGATGGTATTTTAAAAACTGATTTAGAATTGAAAACAGATGTAGTAACAATAGATAAAGATAAATCTAATAGTTTAAGCACATCATTTTATTTTAGTAATAATGAAGCAGATCAAGACAATAATATAAAGTTTTACGATAAAGAGATTTATTATGAGGAAGGTGCAAAATATCAAAGAACGTTTATTGATAAAGATATTAAATCTGTAAATAAAACTATAGAAAAATACCAAGCTGAAATTGAAAATGCAAAATCACAGATTAAATTGATTGATACTAAAATGAGTGAATTTAATGAAGATGAACGTAATGAAGCTAATATGAAGCAGGAAGAATTTAAAAAGTTTATTAGTGAAAATAACAAAAAGATTGAAGAACAAAACAAAAAAAATAATAGAGCTTGAAGCAGAGAAGAAGAAAACTTTCTCTCAGTCTTAAATATAGCTCTTTTGTATTAATTTTAAAACATGAGCATAAGGGAAAGTGATATCACATTGCCCTGACGGGCAAACTTCGGCAGAGCCGAAGTGTGATTAAATCGGCAGTGCCGATTACTTTCTATGTATGGTATATGTACGTATGCTGTGATATCACATTTTTGTTTTATTACGTACATATTATGTACAAAATATTAGGCTATATGCACATATACCATACACTGTACATACATATGATGCACACTGTATATGTATGTATATCAAAAATCTAAATAATTGTTTATGTATGGTATTTGTATGCATATTAAAGTTTTTTTATTTTTATATGTATGTAATATATACGTACATAATAAAAGGAGAACTAATTTTGAATTTCTTAATAAGAAATATTGATGAGGGAACTTATAACAAATTAAAGAGCTATTCAGAGGATAATGAAGTTTCAATGAATGAATTAGTAAATATAATTTTAGATAGAGCAATAGCTACAAATGAATTAAAGTCATTTACCCAACAGTTAGATGATGATATAAAACAGTTGATTAATGTAAATAATAATATGATAAGCGTTTTAAATAAACAATCTAAAACAATTGAATTGATGACTAATGTTATAAAAAACTTAATTGATTAAAGGAGAATATTTTATGAATAACAACGGAAAAAGAAAAACATATTATTTGTCTGAGGCGAATATATTAAAGTTAGATGAATTAAAAACAGAAAAAGGATTAACAAACATGAATCAAGTATTAACTTATTTATTTGAAAAAGAAGAAGAATGTTTAAGAAATAATTATCAATCATTCAATGATAAATTAATAGCAATTGATAAAACTTCTGAAATGATATTAGAAATTGTTTCTTGGAGTGCAGATAGAAATGATCATATTCCAGTAATGTCTTTTAAAGAAGGTCAAAATATTAGTTACAACAAAGCAAAAGAATTTGTAGAAGAAAATAAACAACAAACAATAAAGAAAAAGAAAGATTCATTTTTTCTGTAATAAATTAGAGGTGATTTAAATTGAGACCAGGGATAGTAATGGTATCAAATTATGTAGTTGGTAGCAAAAAATCATTCAGTGGGATTATTGATTACTATGAAAGATACGAAAAAAAGAAAGGAAATAATGTCATTAACTTTGATGATATTGAAAGAATGAATTCTTCTTTTTATGACAATGATATTTTATTATCGAGATCTGAAAAGAAATTACTAAAAGAGTATAGTCAATATAAAAACGCAGGAGGTGAAAATGATTTATTAGATTATATAAAAGAAACAAATAATGAAAAAGAAATTAATTACGGTAATTACATCAATTATATGAATAAAAATGTAAAAGCATCTGGATTATTTGGTGATACATCAAATCACTTTTCATATGAAGAAAAAATAAATATGAAAGATTTATTTAATAATGGGCAGGAAAATGGATCTGTTTTATGGGGAAATGTATATTCTTTTGATAATGAGTTTTTAGAAAAACATAATTTATTAGATAAAGAAACAGGTTATCTTAATGAGATTAGAATCAAACAAGCTGTAAGAGAATCAGTTAGAGTAATGCTTAAAGAAGAAAATTTAGATGCTTCTGCAGTATGGTGTGGAGAAATACATTACGACACCGATAATATTCATGTTCATACTTCAATAGTTGAAATGAAAAATACAAGACCTATGGTCGAAATTGAGAAGAAGAAAAGAATTGATAGCAAAACTTATGAGAAAACAGGTGAGTTTGAATTACAGCCTAAAGCAAAATTAAAACAAAAAACATTAGATAAAATGAAAAGTACTTTTGCTAATAAACTTATAGATCGTTCTAAAGATTTAGAACAAATCTCTGACCTACGTTTTGAACTGCACCATTCTATTAAAATAGATGAACAAAGTTTAGAACAAAAGAAGTTGTTAAAAAATATTCGTGATTCATTACCTCAAAATAAAAAAGATTGGCAATACAATAATACAAAATTAGATAATCATAGACATCTTATTGATAGGTATAATGAGAATTATATTAATAAGTATCATAAAGATTCATATAATGAGTTTGTAGGATTGTTGGATAAAGAAGAAGAATTTTATAAAGAGATCTATGGTGAAGGAAAAGAAAATAGATATAAGAATTATAAAGAAAATAAGATTTCTGAATTAAAATCAAAAATGGGTAATGAACTGTTAAAAGAAATGAAGAAAGAAACACAAAGTATTGAGTATAAAAAAGGGAATAAACCTCAACAATCTTTAAATAACAATAAATTTAAAATGATTAGCAGAGAAAATTATAATAACAATTACAATAATTCATACGGGAATAATAAACTAAATTTTACTTCTCCTAAAGTTAATTTGTTCAAAATGAATAATGCAATAAAGAAAACATTTAGATCAGAAAAGCATAACAGAGAATTAGAATATCAGCATAACCAATTACAACAAAATATAGAGAGAGATTTACAGAGACAAGCATACGAGCAAGAAAGATAACAATATAAAATTATTAAAAGGAGGTGATAATAATGAATACAGATTTATGTCCTGTTATTGATACTGATAATATCTTAAACAAAGTAGTAGTTTATAGTCCATTATTAAAAGAAAACTTGGAAGTTAAAGTTGAAAAAGATTTTATTGATTCAATTAATCAAGAAGATGAACAAGTTTATTTAAATATTGATATTGAAAAAAAAGAAGTAGTGGAGGAATAGATGTTGAAAAGGAACTACACCATATACACTAATTATGAAGATAATCCAGAAGAAAAAATTAATATATCATTTGATGGAGAGTATGAAAAAGATAGATTCATACTCTTCATTTCTATTTTACAAAACATTACACACAGCAACTGTATTGATATTGTAAAAGGAGATAAAGCATTAGCAATTCATTATAAAATGACAAAAGAATTTGAAATAATTGAATACTATATAGAATACTGTGCAAGTAATATTGATGATTGGGATTTCACTATTGAAGATCTCAATCATTTTTATTTATCAGAAATTTAATAAAAGGAGTGATTTATTATGGCTTACAACAAAAAGAATTGGATGAAAGCTAAAGAGGAAGAAAAAAAACAATGGGCTGATGATGCAATTGAAAAAATTTCATTTCACCAGAAAAGCCCAGATGAAGCATTAGAGTTTTTTAAATTTATGGCAAAGATGTATGACTATTCACCAAGAAATATAGCGATGATGCAAGACCAATATCCTGGTGCTTTGTTCGTAGGTTCTAAAGATAAATTTAAAGAATTAGGATTTAATGTGTTAGATGATCAGAAGCCCATTAATATACTTGCACCAAATCCAGTGACATATATTAAATTACCTGATAATAAAATGAAGCAATATAAATATGCCACAAAAGAAGAAAAACAAAAGGTTAAAGATAATGAATTAGATACTGTAAAGAAAATGTACTATAAATTATCACCTGTATATGACGTAACACAAACAGATGCTAAACCAAAAGACTATCCAAGCATCTATCCAAATGCAAGGATGGAATTGGAAATGAATGATCCTAAATTTGCTGAAAAACTAAAAAACGCTAATATAAAATATCTTGATTCTTTAGGAATAACAGTTAAAGAGGAGAATTTTAGCAAAAATGGTATGGGGGTGGCGAAGGGTTATTATGCACCTGGTGAAAATGTAATTGGTTTAAATAAATTGAACACATCTAGCGAAAATGTAAAAACATTGATGCATGAAACAGCACATGCTGTCATGCACAAGCATGATCGAGAAACTCCTACTAATATAAAAGAATTAGAAGCTGAACTTACATCTTTTGTTGTAAATAAACATTATGGAATCGACACTTCTGATTTCACGATTCCTTATATCGCAAATTGGACTGATAATATGAATAATGTTAAAGATGTTGAAAAGTCATTAAAAAATATTTCACAAGCATCTGAAAAAATTATTAAAGGTATTGATAATGAGTTATACAAATCAATGGAACTAGAGAATAAAAAAGATTTAGTATTTGAAAATACAGATGAAATAATTATTGGTATAAAAGGTGTCAAAGAGATGGATATTCGTAATTTCGTTGAAAATGAAAAAACAGACTTATCAAATTTATTTGGTAATGATACACAAGTCCAAGTAAAAGCTTTTGATGGAAAATTAGTAGATTCCCTAGATAGTGAACATGATATGCAGACACATATATCAATAAAACCTAATACGAAAGAAATCATTAATGACGAGTACTTAAATAATGTTATGCAGGATTTAAACCATGATTATGGTGAAAAATTAGAGGCTGTGAGTGGAAGATATCCTCATTTTACTACTTATCATATAGAAATAGATAATGATGAGATACTTATTCATGATGCTTATGGAAAAATTACAGAAATGGACTTAAAAAAAGCATCACCAATTGAAAAGGACTTTGTAAAAGAAAAAATGAATGTATTTCAGGCAACTAAAGAACCTCATCATCTACATAATGTTTATGCAGATGATAGACAACCAACACCTATAAAAGAAATGCTAGAATTTAAAGACTTTGAAGAAGTTTATAATTCAAGAATAGAATCTGATATGAGTAAAGAATTTATAGTGACACAATTACATGAACAAGACCAATTAGGAGATATCCATAGAGAAGGCGTAGTTAATGAGAAAACTAGAGAGAGACTAGATTCACTATCCAAAAAATTAGGTATAGACAAAGATAATCATTTTAAAGATGTTGTAGTAAGATTAATTGATGAAGAAAGAGTTATGCCATTAAAGGTTTTAGCTGAAAATATAATCAAAGGGAAAATATCAGATACTTTTGATTACGAAGTATTTATTAAACCTGATGAACCATTATTTAAAGGTAAATACGAAAAAGCCATTGATTCATCAATTACAAAAACAATAACTAAAGAATCGGATAAAAAAGGATTATCAGATGACCTTAATTGTGTTCTGAATAAAGCTAAAGAAAATAGTAAAGAAAAAACAAAAGAAGCTGGTATGGAAAGAAGTTTAGCAGATTAAAATATCATAGTGAGCTACTATCTTTAAAGATAGTAGCTTCATTTTTAAGGAGAGTATATATAGTGAAAACAGTAATTATAGCTGAAAAACCTGATCAGGCAAAAAAGTATGGTGTTGCATTAGGAAATTTCAATCGTAAATCTGGGTACTTAGAAGGAAAATCGGATATTTTTCCAGGTGAAGTATTTATTACATGGTGTGTGGGACATTTAGTTGAATTAGCACCTATGAATAAATACGATGAAAAGTATTCTAAGTGGAAACTAGAAGATTTACCGTTTTTACCGAAACAGTTTAAATATCAATCAAAATATTCTGTGAAAGATCAGTTTAATGCCATGAAAAATCTATTAAAATCTCTATCAGTAAATGATCAAATAATTATTGCAACAGACCCAGACAGAGAAGGAGAAGCAATTGCATATTATGTATTAAATTTATTAGGTATTAAAAACGTACCAATAAAGCGTTTATGGGCGAATACACAAGAACCTAATGAATTAAAAAACTTTTTCCGAAAATTAAAAGATGGAATAGAAACATATAAATATTATGT
This sequence comes from Macrococcoides bohemicum, assembly GCF_003259675.1. Lineage (GTDB taxonomy): Bacteria > Bacillota > Bacilli > Staphylococcales > Staphylococcaceae > Macrococcoides > Macrococcoides bohemicum. The sequence goes on from NZ_CM009973.1 coordinate 39,325, forward strand.
AGAAGCTGAAACAAGAGGAAAAAGTGATTATTTAGTTGGGATGAATTTTACTAGAATGGCAACTATATTGATACAAAATAAAGGTATTAGAACGGATGGTGCATTTTCAGTTGGTAGAGTACAAACGCCGACATTATTTATGGTATATAACCGTGAAAAAGAAATAGAGAATTTTAAAGAAAAAATATATTTTGATTTAATTGCTGAGGGTGAAAAGGATAATATCAAATATACTTTGAAAAGTGATATAAGATTAGATACTGATTCAGAATTACAAAAATATATTAATGATAATGGACTAAATAGTGCGAATGGATCTGTTGAAAATGTAACTGTTACAGCCAAATCTACTAAAGCACCTAAGCTATTTAAACTAGGTGGTATTCAGAAGGTAGGAAATAACAGGTGGGGATATAGCTTAGATCAGACGTTAAGTTATGTTCAATCATTATATGATAAAGGATATTTATCATATCCACGAACAGATAGTAGCCTGATAACTACTGCTGAATTTGAATACCTGAAAAATAATATAGATAACTATAAATCATTACTAAATATGGATTTTGAAGTTAAGTATACGGAACCAAGAAAGACGTATGTAGACAATGATAAAGTACTAGAACATTATGCGATAATTCCAACTAAAACAATTCCTACAGCTGAACAATATAATAGTTTTACAAAAGATGAAAAGAATATCTATGATGCAGTAGTTAAACAAACAATGGCAATTTTTGCTGATGATTATCATTATGAACAGACTAAAGTAGAAGTATTAGTTAATAATACGAAATTCAAAGTGTCTGGTAATACACCAAAAGTATTGGGGTGGAAAAATTTAAGTAATGAAGAAGATAAGGAAGTACAGCAAACACTACCTATTTTTACTAAAGGTGAATCTTTAGTATTAAAAATTACTGGCAAAGAAGGTAAAACAAAACCACCTACATATCTCACAGAAGCATCATTAGGTGGTGAAGGTGGACTAATGGAGACATGTGGAAAGACATTAGAAAACGAAGAAATGAAAGAATATTTATCATCAGGCATTGGTACACCAGCAACACGAGGTGCTATTGTAAAAAATATTATCGATAAAGGATATATTAAAGTTGAGAATAAAAAATTAAAAGTCACAGACAAAGGGAAAATATTATGTGAAGCATTAGAGGGATCATTAATCTCAAGTGCAGAAATGACAGGAGAATGGGAAGAACGTTTGACCATGATTTCAAAGGGACAGGAAACTCAGAATAATTTTATCTCAGGTATAGAAGAATTTATAACATTATTTTATAAAGAATTACCAGGTTTAATCAGTAACAATGTTAAAGGTGAATCTATTACCAACATAAATAAAACTGAATACATTGGAAAATGTCCTAAGTGTAAATCAAATCATGTAAAACATATTAAAACACCTAAGTATGACTTTTATGCATGTGAGGATCGTAGCTGTGGTTTTACGTTGAATAGTGTAGTGTTTGGTAAGAAACTTACTGAGAAGCAAGTTGAAAAACTTTTGAGTAATGGAACAACTGGCAATATAAAAGGATTAAAAGGGTCAAAAAAATCTTTTGATGCTGAAATAATAATAAACGATGAATATAAACTTGTACCAAAATTCAAGTGATAAAAATACATTTAGCTATGTAATACATAGCTAAATGTATTTTTTTAATATATAATAGTAATAAATTAGAAGTTAAAAGGAGTAAAGAGAATGAAAAAGAAAATAACTTATTATATCGGAGGTGTACTTGGTTTACTTTTAATACAAGTAGTATTTGCGATGATTTGTAATTCATTAGGTATTCAAGGTACTAGCAGTAGCAAAAATAGGTTAGAAGAAATGATCTCTAATCCATTCATACTGATTATCACACTTGTGATATCACCTATAATTGAAGAATTAATTTTCCGATTCTTATTATTTAAAAAAATATGGATTAAACCTTTTAGCATTTATAGTGCTTTATTCAGTTCTATATTATTTGGTTTAATACATGGTCAAAGTAATATAATGACTATTCCTTTAATACTTAATGGATTATTATATTGCTTTCTTTATAAACGTACAAATACACTCTGGTTAGTGGTGCTTACACATTCTAGTTTTAATGCATGTGTGTTACTAATCTTATTTTTAAATAGATAGGAGAATTAATAATGACAATTTTAGAAAAACAAAGAGAAATGTATAGTTACAAAAAAGCAAAACAAAGATTAGTGAAAATAATGTTTATTTGCATTATGTTATTAGGATTAACAATCTGTTTAGCACCTTATACGATAGAACATTATATTATGCCACATGCAATCGACAAAGCTAATGCAAGCGTAAATCAACTTGATGCAAATAAAATAGAAGAAAATCAAAAACGTATACAAGAAACTTTAAAAAATTTAGGTGATGCTAATTATGGAGAAGCCACATCTTATGATAAAAATCTATCTTATGATGCAGATACGATAAGAAGTGTAGATAGAGTACCTATTGACGTAAAAATAAATCAGGATTATGTCATAGGAAAGCTATATGTTCCTAATGTTGAATTAAATATAGCAGTATTAGAAGGACTGACTAATCAAAATCTTGATGTAGCATCTGGTACTATGAAACCTAATCAAAAAATGGGTGAAGGAAACTTTGCGATAGCTGGACATCATATGATTGATTACAATTCACTGTTTACACCAGTATCACGTATGAAAGAATATGATGAAATTTATCTTTCAGATAAACGATATGTATATGAATATGTTACTACTAAAGTATCAGTAGTATCAGAAAATAATGGCAATGTTGTAGATGATGTACCAGGCGAAAATCTTATAACATTAGTAACTTGTTCTAATCCCAAAGGTACAGAGAGGGTAGTAGTACGAGGAAAGTTGTTGAAAAAATATAAAGTTACAGATGCCTCAGAAGATGTAAAAAATGCAATATTAAATTAAATATAAATAATTTTAAGGTGCTTAGTTGACTAACTAAGCATCTTTTTTTGAGGAGAGATTAAATTATGGAAAAGTCAACAGATAAAAAGAATTATTCAGTTAAAAATAGAGCATTGCCCCCAGAACTTATAAAAAAAGCAAATGAGATGAATATACTAGATTATTTAGATAAAAAAGGTATATTAGTGCAAAGTATAGGAAAAGGACAGTATCAGCTTGTAGATCATGATTCATTTAAGATAAACGCTGATCCGACAAGTGAGGACTACAATAAAATGAATTGGTATAGTCGTGGTGAAGGTGCATACGGTCCTATAGGTTTTGCGAAACTATATTATGGTATGAATTTCAGAGAAGCAGTGAAAGATGTTACTGAAACAATAGATGAAATGATTGAATCTGTCAAACCGATAGAAAAAATCGTTCGTAATGAAAAACCTTATGAATATGATCCTACATATATCACGAAAGACACCAGTAAAATTGAGGATTATTTAGTCAACGAAAGAAAAATAAATCCAGATTTAGTAGAAGCTCTAATAGATAAAGGTATGATTAGACAAACGTCTAAAAAGATAAGTAATGATAATGGTAAGGAAATTGAAGTAAATAATTTAGCGTTTATGTGGAATAGACACGGTAAAATTATAGGACATGATGAAAGAGGTATTGTTGAAGGTTCACATTTCAAAAAAATAGCATCAGGAGTTCCTGAAAACAGGGGCTTTTCAGTTACTTTTGGTAAACCAGAAAGTATTTTTGTTTTTGAATCAAATATTGATGCATTATCATATGCTTCAATGTATAAACCTAAAAACAGTAGATTTATATCTTTAAATGGTGCAGATAAACCAAAAACGATGTATCAAGCTATTAAAGATATAGTAGATGATACAAAAGAGCCACCTAAAAATATTGTTTTATGCTTGGATAATGACAGAACAGGCAGAGAAGCAACAAATAAACTGTGTGTACCACTACAATTAGGAGAAAAAGAGATTGATTTTTATATTTCTCAACCACCACGATTTGAAAAAGAAAAAGTATATGAGAAAAATAGTATTAATGAATTATTCAAAACTATTGATAACAATGATACAAAGGAAAATAATTTAAAGATCAAAAATGATAGACTTGAAATTCAAGAAGAAGTAACAGGATGGCATATATATGATAAAAACCTTGATAAGAGCTATAAAATAGATGATGACAAAGGTAATAGAAATCGTTTAAGAAAGCTTTTTGAAAATGAAACTTTTGAGGTTGATTATATCAGCACTACTAAAGACTGGAATGAAGTTTTGAAATATGTAAAGGAAAACAACATATCTTTAGAAAGACCACTTATAAAACCTAGATTTGTAGAAAGAGATACAGAAAAAAACACAGAAAAAATTCAGCAAAAAAATAATGAAATGGAGCGATAGAATGAGTGTGTATAAAGAAATGATAATATTCATATGCTTTGCTGTATTCGTTCTATATTTAATCATTTCAAAAATAAGACTTGAAATACGAAGAAGAAATAAAAGGATACTTGCAGATGCTAAAATGTATGAAGTAGATCGAATGAGTGGACAAGAATTTGAAAATTATTTAGAAGCATTGTTTTATTCAAAAGGTTATCGTTCTATTGTTACACAATCTTCTTATGACTATGGTGCAGACTTAATAATGCAGAATGGTAACAAAAATATTGTTATACAAGCAAAAAGATATAAGGGAAAAGTTGGTGTTAAATCTGTGATGGAGATATATTCAGCACAAGCATTTTACAAAGCAGATGAAGCCTATGTATTTACAAACTCATACTTTACTAAACAAGCTAAGGAACTAGCTATCGCTACAAATGTAATATTATGTGATCGTGATGCGATCATAAATCTAAGAAATAAATAGTCGTTCCTTCTATTATAATATAGTATGATAATAGTAATGATTATAGAATAGAGGAATGACAATGAAGTATGCTTATCTAAATGCTTTCAACATAGAAACACAATATTATAAGCAGTTAGAGTTATTAAAAACTTATAATCCAGATAAAATAATAGTTGAAAGTTCAGACAGTAATTCAGGTAGTACATCTTTTGATAATTTATTACATCTATTAGAGCCTGGGGACACAGTTATTTTTTACAAACTATCAATATTAAATCTATCTATAACTAAATTAATCAATCTGCTAATGACATTTAATAAGGAGAATATCAGGTTAATTGTAATAGATATACAACTTGATACAGCTAATAACAAGAATTTTTTTAATGTCATTGAAATGTTAAAGGATGCAGAAAGAGAAGTAATAGTAAGAAGAAATAAGTTGACGAAAAACACTCGTAAAAAGAAACAAGGACGACCAAAAGTATCAAATGATGTTAAAGAAAGACTGGTAGAAATGTATCATAACAATGCAACTTATAGTGAAATGCAAGAAGAATTAGGTATATCAAGAGTTTCTATATCAAAGTATTTAAAAGAATACAAAAAAAATGATTGAATGATGCAATATAGTCTATATATTTAAGTAATAATTTCTATGTTATTTTATGGTATTATTTCAACAATCAGAAATTTCTTTAAAATCTAAATATATAGACGAGGTAATTTGTTATGGAAGTACTGGGAGAAAGATTAAAGGCCTTGCGTAAAAGTAAGGGTTTATCGCAAGCTGACCTTGCAAGAGATATATGCACTCAGAGTAATATAAGTAGAATTGAAAAAGGACTACATACACCTACCTCTCATATGCTAGATCTTTTTGCTAAAAGATTAGATATCGATTTAAATTATTTATATTCTGGTATAGCAGATTATAATCTAGAAGAATTTAAAAAGAAGGTGTATGACTGTATTGAATATGCTGATTATACAACATTAAAAAATTTTGTTGATGATATGACTTCAGAATTTAAGATAGAGTATGAGAAGAAAATAAAGTTCTGGGTTAATAAGAATACAAATAAATTAAGGAGATGTTCATATGACGTATAGAATAGTAGCTATTATTCTATTTATAATTTTTGTTGCTGTAATGGCTTTTAAGGTGTTACCAGGAGATTTTGGCAATACTGCGGTAAACATAGGCGTCGACATAGCTTTTATCGCTGCTGGAATGATAGTATATAAAATCGCAGAATTGTTAGATATTAAAAACAATAGAAAAAAGAATATATAAATTTGGTACCACTTGAATTGATACATAATTTTCAATTCAAGTGTTTTTTTGTGCTTATGCTTATTAATATCCTTAAGTGGAAAACAAAATATAGTTATTGACAATAAAAGTATTTAAAAGATTATTAAAAGATTATAAAAGAATACTCTTATTACATTTCATTAAAAAATTTATTTTAAAGAAAAAATTAAACCTTTCCCAAAATGACTCCTTTACTTACTACAAAAGATCCTCAAAATCCCCTTAAAAACATATTTATTTAAAAATAAAGCTTATTAATTCAATGTTTACTAAGTAATATATTTATATCTCCCTTTTTGTCTGAAACACTTAAAACAGTGGAATTATAAGAATTCATTAAGAATTAAATTGTAAAATATTTTGTAAGAGGAGGTGAGATACATGGAAGTTATATTAATAGCAATTGCTATCATTAGTTTCATACTTAGTTTATCTTTGTTTACTGTAGAAATTTTTAAAGGAGGAATAACAAAAGGAAATTTCAAATCTACTTATATTTTCTTATTTATTTTTGTAATAACTATAGCTGGCTATCTATTTTTAATAAATGGAGGTAAATAATGATCTTATTAAATAACTTGACGGTTAATAGAAATAATAAAGATATTTTAAAAAATATAAATTATAGTTTTGAGAAAGGCAAAATTTATGGATTACTAGGTCCAAATGGATCTGGTAAATCCACTCTTTTTAAAACAATGATTAATGTCATTGATTATAAAGGAGAAATAAAGACATCTAATATCAAGAATATTGGACATTTGATAGAATATCCTGCATTTTATAGTAATTTAAGTTGCTATAAAAATCTTGAACTACACGCCAATTATCAAATGATTGAAGGTGAAGATATCTCTTCATACTTAAAGTTAGTTAATTTAGAAGATGCTAAAAACAAAAAATTTAAAAATTTATCACTAGGAATGAAACAACGTCTCGGTATTGCTAGATCTCTAATGGGTAACTCAGAACTCATTTTACTTGATGAACCTTCAAATGGATTGGACCCCTCAGGTATTATTGATATTCGAAATATCATAAATAATATAAAATTATCTACTCGCACTATAATTGTTTCCAGTCACATATTAAATGAGATAAATCATTATGTCGATACAATACTATTTATCCATGATGGACAATTGATTGCACATGTGAAAAATAATCATGATAAGTATGGAATAATTAACTATACAAAAGAAATTGAAGAGCAGATGGATATGATTCAAAACAATATTTACACACTAATTAAATGCAAGGATAATACTCAGTATATAGTAGGTGACTATATTAATTTAGTGAAATTTGTGAATAATAATAATATTATTGATTTTGATTTAGAGGCCTTGTATCTTAAGCTGATGTCAATGAATATTGTAGAGGTGATTTTTAAATGATTAGATATATTAAAGGAGAAATTGCAAAAGTTCGCAGTGAGAACTTTATTTTTGTAGTTCTTTCACTTAGCTTAATACCCTTAATAATGAATCTAATAAACTTTTTTGTTAATGATTCAAACCTATCTATAGAAGATGGTTTATACTTTAGGTTTTATAATCAATTTTCAATGTTACTACCTATCATTTCATGTATCATTCCTTCTTCTATTTTCTATTTAGAAGATAAGAATAATACATATTTAAATTGGCTCTCTTATACCAATAAGAAAAATTCCTTATTCTTTTCAAAATATCTGCTCTCTTTTTTTATAGCTTTCTTAATTTATTTAATAAATTTTTTAATCATTGTTGTTCTTTACATCGTTAATGGTGAGTATGATAGTCTAATATATATAACTATTTCTTTTCTAATATTAAATCTATTTGGATGGCTAATGGTTATTCCATTAACTACCTATGTAATAATTAAAACTCATAATATTGTAATATCTATATCGTTTGGAATCGCCATCTCATTATTGTCTATGATATTTATAGCTGCTCCTTTTTCATATATAATACCATCAGCATTTGGATATAGAGTAGGTTTAAAGTTCATTGACAATGACTTTTATTACCATAATGTTATAAGTAGTACGGTTATCGGTATAGTTATAACATTAGCATTATTAGTTATTATGAGTATATTATCTTTAAAAGCACTAAAGAAAGCTATATAATATACTCAAAATTTAGGAATAAAAGAAAAAACATGAAGAATGATTTCATCCTCTTCATGTTTTTCTTTTATTTCGTGGATTGTAAAATTAAGCTACATTCTTTCTAGCTTTTCCTTGTTTTTTAATATAACTGCTTTTTTTATCCGTTAAGACAGTTAATAATACTGAACCACTCTAATAAATATTCTTTTTCTTTATTAGATCTTTTAACAAAAAAGATCAATCCTTTTGTTTATTTGTTCGTTTCGTTTCAAGCTGTTCCCCATATTTAATTAAATCTTCTTTTAAATATAAAGTAGTCTTAGATTTACTTATGTTTTTGTCATACAGAGTAATAAAAGGTTCCACATACTTTCTTGAAGCTGTTGTGACAAACTGATTTTTAGTTTGTTTTGTATAATAATGTGCATCACTATAACGTATGCAATTTTCTTCAACCCATTTTTTAATTTCATTTTTATTCATTTCTATTCCTCGCTAAACTAATTATTATTGTTTTAACATTATCATAATTTTTAAAATGGGTATCTACTTTTTAATGTATCTATATGTCTGTGATATGTTTTTAGCTTTTTCATACAATTTTTGGTGTTATCAACTTCAATTTTATACAACGTATCAACATGTAATGCTAATTTTTCAATATCTAAAGTAAATATCACTTGGCCTCTCTCATTTTTCAAAGTGTATAATCCTAAAAACTCCGATTATAATCATAAAGATATTTTAACATTAGGGTTTGCTCATGGTATTTCCGGTATGCTTTTATCACTATCTAAGGCTTTTAAAATACTAGGTGACATTAACCTCAACAATATAACATTATCAGAGTATCTTATAGCGCTACTACATAAAGAAAACAAACTTCTTGATAAAAAAGAAGATATAAATAATATATGGTGCAATGGATTAGGAGGGATATTCTTAGTAAGAAAAATACTATTGGATTCATATAGTGATATATATATAAATGAAAATCTATATGTATACCAAATACAGAGTGAAATAGATAAGCATAAAAATGAACAAACCCTAAGTTCATTATCTGTCTGCCATGGAGAGCATGGTAACCAACTAATTAAAAAAATATGGCATAGAGATTTTAATGAAGAAAATCGATTGATAAATTACAAACTATCACATGAATGGTCCTCTGGTTATAGATACCCTAACAAAAACTTTAGTTTTTTCCTTGGTATTACGGGACAGTTATTTAACATAATTTACATAGATACTGATGATAAAGATTTAATTAAAAGTATAATGTGTTAGAACAATTTTTGTTCCTTTATTTGGAGAAGTAATATATTCTAGCTCTAAGTTTAATATATGAGAGATATCATTAATTATATTTAAACCTTTTCCTTTTGTATTCACTTGAGATTCTATTACTTGATTATAATCAAAACCTTTACCATCATCAGTTATAACTATTTTTGTTGCATCATTAACTATAAATACCTGGATATTTACGTTTTTAGCTTTTGAGTGAAATACAATATTTTGTATTATATTATCAATTAACCTTTCAAACCATATAGTATTTAAAGGAAGAATAATAGTTTTATCTATATCTAAATATATTTTAAACTGTTTTTTCAATACACTGTTCCATTTTAATAATGCTGTTTCAAAAAAATCTTTCAAATAAATTTCATTAATTATCAAATCTAAGTTTGAATCTTTACCAAAGTCATTCTCCACCTTTATTTGATCACTCAGTTTTTCTATGACTTTAATATTATGTTTAATATCGCTGATTGATTCTTCATAATTCATATTATTTTCTAAATAATATAGTGATATTCTGATTAATGAAAGGGGAGTTTTTATATCGTGAGAGATTTGTGCTAAATATTTAGAATGTATTTCTTCTAAATTCATACGCTCAATTTGATTTTTTTTAAGTCTTATAATTAAATGATTTACAGAATTATAAAGAACATTTATTTCTGATTTCTTAGTAGAACTATTAAGTATATGAGGTAATGTATTTTGTGAATTTATTTGTTGTATTTCATCAGCAATAACTAATATATCATTAGAAATATTAATTATTATTTTTGAAATCCAATTGATAAAGATTAATATTAAAACACAAAATATAAATAGGATATGAAAACTGTAATTTGTTGAAATGAATCGAAAATTTGTGCCATTTAACTGATTTAATATAGTAACTGAAAAGAATACAGAATAATTTGCTACAACAAAAGCGATTGGAACATATAGTAATGAAATCAAAATATATAGATAGTATTTTGCATTTAAATTCATATATTATCTCCTAATGATATAACCATATCCATAGATTGTTTCAATTGGACAAGATTCTTTTCCTAATTTTTTTCGTAAAGAATTTATATATACATTTAATTTGTTTTCAGAAGAATCACCATATTCATTAGATATGAGAAACATTAAATTTTCTTTCGATACCTTTATATTTAAATTATTTACTAAATGAAAGAAAACTTTATGTTCATTGTCTGTAAGATGAATGTATTCTCGATTTTTTGTAATTACCTCTTTTTCAAGATTAATGATTAAATCATTTATTCTTATACTACTTGGATAAAATATTGATAACATGTTTTCTACACGAGCCAGTAATTCGAGTGGTTCAAAAGGTTTAGTAATATAATCCTCAGATATTGTTAATCCTTTGATTTTATCAGAAACTTGATTCAATGCAGTCAAAAAAATAATGGGCTTTTCAGGAGCTATAGTTTTTATCCTTTTAGCTATTTCAAATCCATTAACGAATGGTAAATTGATATCTATTATAAATAAGTTATAAAATTTAATTTTTTCATAATCAAAACGATAATCAAAAGCTAAATCTACTTCATATCCTTCTTTCTCTAAAATAAATTTAACAAACTTAGATATTTTTACTTCATCTTCTATTACAAAAATTGAATATTTATTCTTCATATATTTACCTCGGAGGTGTTTTTTTGATAATAAGGATTAATAGATTTTGTATTTGTATATCCCTTATTCTATATTTTAACATATTTGTTCCTTTTGATTCTCAGGCAGAAAGTCTTAAAGAAGAGAAATATTATACTATTATGGTAGATAATAACAAAGAATTTAGTAAAATTAAGAAGATTATTAGTAAATATAACAGTAAAGTAGTATATGAAGTTCAGGAATTGTATATTTTACAAATTAAGGGCTCTGAAAGCGATGTACAAAAAATTAAAAAAAATTTAAAATATTTATAAACAAATCAACAAGCTCTTCAAAACGAACTAACCCCAATTCTAAAATTACAAAACTTGAATCCATTTTAATATTGATTAATCTTATTAGAATCAATCTTCCTAATCATATTCTATTTATCTTTTGACTGACTCTCAATTTTTTCTAAGTATCGATAAACCGTTGTTCTAGAAACATTCCATTTTTCAGCAATTGTTTTGATAGGGGTACCATTATCAACTAATGTTTTCAGCAACTGTAAGTCACTATCATTCAATTTTTCGGGACGACCTCCCAATCTTCCTCTTGCTCTTGCCGCCACTCTGCCTGCAGTAGATCGTTCCAAGATTAAATTACGTTCGAATTCAGCAAATGCTGCGAAAAGATGAAATAAAAGCTGTCCCGTGGAGCTCGACTTATCCATCGTAATATTTTCTTGAATACTATGGAAGCTGATTCCTCTATTGTTTAAGGAATTCACAATTGAAATTAAATCTTCCATATTCCTTCCCAAGCGATCTAATCTCCAAACAACGACAACATCTCCTGATCGAGCAAATTCCATAGCGCTTTCTAAACCAGGACGATTACTTTTTGTACCACTTACTTTATCTGTAAAAATTTTTTCACATCCATAATTCTGTAGACTATCTTGTTGCAAATCCAGATTTTGTAAACCGGTTGAAACTCTTGCATATCCAATTTTCATTTTTTTATTCCTCCATATAAATATCATTGTATCATATCTTAAAATTGGTATGGTTAATGAACGTTGATTTTGTTATGAGTTTATGAACATTCGATACATAAAATTATATGAAAAATAGGACTAATTTAGGAGTGTTCAGAAATAGAGGAGTTTGTGGACACTTTCATAATAGAAATAATTCTAGAATTGCATTATACTTTTTATTAATAAGAATTTTACCTTTTGAAATCGTTGACATTTTTATCGTATAACCATCTTTAATAGGTATATTGTTAAATTATGTGCAAAGAATTCAAAATAAAATGGAGGTTATAAATGAATATATATATATTTAGACTAGATAACTTAAAATTATTAAACAATTCTCCAATTTCTATAATCCCTAGAGAAGTTGAACATGCGGAAGGATTTGTAGGAAGTATTAATAAATTAGAAGAAAAATATAAAAAGCTTATAAAAACTTGTTTAAATAAAAGTCAACAATTAAGTGTTAATCAAAAAGAATTAATCTTAAAGAAACCATCATTTATTTTTTTATACTCATCAAATGATACAAATATTCAAAGTAATAATAAAAGACAATTAGATATATTTTACGCAAATAAACATAGAATTTTACAGGAATTAATAGCAGCATTTTCAATAGCACTATGGATTATTAAAGATAATGCTTTGAATTTTAATCAAAGTTATCATTGCGATCTAAGGAATGGTTACGAAGCAACTATCGGATATGATCTAAAAAATGTTTGTTCTAATGGTCTTATATCATCAGCGAGTTTTAATAATGAAGAAATTCACTATGCTTTAGATTTAATGTATACAATACATGAATTTATGAAAAAATCAGTAGATTCTATAGATATATATAACTACGACAATAATGGAACTACATTTTATAGCAACGAAGAGTTTATTAGCCAAGAATTTACAAAGGATAATACATATAGTTTTTCAAGAGCTTTAATATATTTACAATCAGCTCGTTCTACAGGTTTTTTAACTAAAAAAATATCTCAGTATAGTGCCTGCTTAGAGTGTATATTTGCAATAAAAGAAAATCATTCTAAAAATTTATCAGAAATTACGTCAAATTTACTTTCAAGCAATACATCTGAAAAAGATAAAATTTCTATGGATATGAAAGATGTTTACAGCGTACGCTCTGATCAAGAGCATGGTGGGCAAATAAAATATTTAAAAAATCACAGTCAAAGAAATCTGATTGAATTATCACAACGTTTGGATGACTATGTTAGAAAAGTTATCAAATATATTATAAGAAATCCAGAATTAAACTATCAAATGGGAGATGTTGAAAAAAAATCTGCAACAAGATTACATTTTAAAGCAATGATAAAATAGGAAAAGATAGAAAATACGTAAGTCTCTATTTATAGAAGTATATGGTTATAATACTTACTCAAGGACTATTCCTATAATATTTACTTTAATAAATAGTAAATTAAGAAACGTCTTAGTATTAATATGTATAACTTAAACCATAAACAGCTTGCGCTGATTGTAGAAAATTAAGCTAGACAATTAAATACCTATAAAAGATAAGGTGATTCTTATTTCTATCATTATCTAGAAAAAGAACGAGCCAAGAATAAAAAATAAATTAGATTGAGACTCTTCTATTTATATATAGTTATTTTGATTGAGAGTAAATATAAAAACACAGGAGTAAAGATGTGGAAATTTCAAAAATTTTAATTAAAGGATTTAAAAAATTTAAGGAATTGAATATAGAATTTAATGAACATCTATCGGTACTAGTTGGCGAAAATGAAGTAGGCAAATCTACTGTTCTTACTGCTATAGATATTGTATTAAACCAATCTATATTTCTTTATAATGATAATTCTCTGCAGAGATATATTAATTTAGAATTGGTAGATACATTTTTTAACAGTAAAACAATAGAGAGTTTACCTAAAATAGAAATTGAATTGTTTCTTAATTTATCAGATGATATTAAATATGCAGATTTCGCTGGCCTTCATTATAGTAATAGTACTGATACAATAGAGACGGGCATTAAATTTATCTACGAATTTGATTCAGATTTTATCTCAGATGTAAACTTACAGGAGTTTGCAGACAATAGAATTATTCCTACTGATTATTACAAAGCCACTTGGAATACTTTTCAAGGAAAAAGTTATAGAAGAAGAATGTCTCCTATCAAAATGATTTACTTAGATAATTCTTCTATAAGACATGATATATTTGGTAATTATGCTAGACAAATCTACAATGCTAGTATTGAACAGAAAAATCAGAGAAGTATCTCTTCCAATTTTAAACAAAGATTATCAGCTTTTCGAAAAGATTTTGAAGATGTATTAACTATTCGAAATGGTCAAAAGTTTGGCTTAGATGCAACTAAGACAGATATTTTGAAATTGTTAGATATATATGAATCTGATATTTCCATACAAGATATGGGGAAAGGAAAGGAAAATTTAGTAAGAACAGAGATGGCTCTTAATAATGATGTATTCGATCTAGTATTAATAGATGAACCTGAGAGTCATCTTAGTCATACGCGAACAAGACAATTAATTGAATCAATTAAGAGTATTAGTCAGGGACAAATCGTCATAGCGTCTCATAGCTCACTAATTGTAAACAGATTGAACTTAACTAATACTATTATTATATCCGAGTATCAAACTAAATCCTTAGGAAAATTAGATAGTGATACGGCAAAATATTTTGAAAAGATTGATAATCTTGATGTATTAAGGTTTATTTTAGCTAAAAAAGTAATTTTAGTTGAAGGAGCAGCTGAATATATCATTTTACCAAAACTCTTCAAAATAGTTGAGAAATGTAATATAGATCAATGTGAAATAGATATAATTTCAATGGGGAGCATTTCTCATGAAAGATATAGAGAATTATCTAAAATATTAAATAAAAAGATTGCTGTAATAACAGATAACGATAAAAAAGAATTTATATTTGAAGATGACGGAACGTTCAATATATATGCTGATTCATCAATTTCAAATTGGACATTAGAAGTTGCTTTTTATAATGAAAATATAGAATTTTTTGATAAGTACTATAGTAGTAAGAAAACAAAACCATTATATAATGGAGAACCCGTTCCTAAAGCACAAGCATATATGTTAAAGAATAAAACTAAAAATGCATTATTAATAGAAGAAAATTTAGAACAACTAAATATACCTGTATATTTAAAAGAGGCTATGTCATGGATAAAAAAATAATACTAGCTACAGCAGGTTCAGGAAAGACTTATTATATAGCTAATGATTTTAAGATTGATGAAAAAGTTATATTAATTTCATTTACCAATTCAAACGTTAATAATATTCGTTTAGAAGTTATGAGTAGATTTAATGGAGTTTTACCACATAATGTTCAAGTAATGACTTTTGATAGTTTTGTTTATAATCATTTAATAAAGCCATTTGAACCTTTATTTCTTCAAGAAAAAAGTCGAGGGATAGATATAAAAACGGTACCAATTGAAGATTCTAGAGATTACCGATATATTAAAGATAAGTATTACGCACATTATATAAATAAATATAATGAGTTTTACGTAAGTAGACTAGGTAAATTGTTTTTGAAATTTAATAAAGATAGACAGAAGCTAATTATAAAGAGGTTAGAGAGGTATTGTGATGCCATGTATATTGATGAATTTCAAGATTATAATGGTTATGATTTCAAAGTAATTAAATTTCTGTTAGAAAAAACAAGTTTAAAGGTCACGGCAGTAGGGGATATCAACCAGAGTTGTTTAGTTCCATTAAGATGTAAGGGTAACTCCATATCTAAGCAACCTTTTTACAAGATAAATAATATCGATGAATTTAAAAGTAAATTATCATGTAAAATTATCTATGATGAATCATCTCTTATAAGTAGCAGACGTGTTCCAAAAATTACATGTGAATTTATCTCAAATAACTTAGGTATCAATATACAATCCTCTTCTTCCGAGAGGAACTCAATTATTTTTCTTGAAAATATAGCAGAGATAACTGATGTAATAAAAAATGATAACATTCCCAAACTTGTATGGAACAAAGGAGTGAATAATCCTTTTGGGAGCAAATATATTAATTGGTCGTACTCAAAAGGTGATACTTATCCTAAAGCCTGTGTAATATTAACTTCAACCACTAACAATATAGATGATTGGAGAAATATTACTTCTACTAAAACGAAAAATGCTTTATATGTTGCCTTAACGCGTTCAAAAGGTGATATTTATATAATTAAAAGTACCGACTACAAAAAATGGTGTGAATCTATTAAAAATTCTGTATAGTTAATATATCAATTTTAACTGAGAGCATGAAATATAGATACACAAAAATCCTTTTCTAGTAAGTGTCGGGGTTTTCATGCAACATAATTGCCGTTATATTCGATAATTAACTATTTTCGACTTTAATTATTTAACAACTGGCTAAATAATTATAAAAATATAGTATAAGTGCCACTCTTGATTCTTCAGTAAGCATGATTCGTCGTCGAATGATTACAATAATCATAAGTTATGTCTCATCGTAGTAGTCCTATCATTGAGTATGTTTCAAATTTATATTAATAACTTCTTGTATAGGCACTCTTCGATAATGAAGGGTGTTTTTGTACGAAATTGTATAAAAGTGAGTCGTGTTAAAATGATAATTATGATTTGCAAAGATTTAGAAAAGAAACACAAATATTTCGACATGCTTTAAAATTAGATATAAATTTTAAGAAAACATTTTACATTAGATTAGGAGTTAACATGATCAAGGTGATACATAAATTAGATTAGAATATAAAATAAACTTCAATCATCAAAACTTCTCTTTTATCCTTAATACTTAATACTTAATGTAGCCAAACAATACAGCCGAAGAAATCTCTAAAGTAACTGGAGTAAGCAGAGGAAGTATTTATAATGTAATCAAAGAACATAATAATTATGAACTTTATATATTATAAGAAATTGCTGATATATTAGATTTATGTTATTATATGTCTAACGAGGATTTCTAACATAGATTCACCAAAACCCTTTTCTGTCCTACCAGAAAAGGGTTTTTTAGTGGGCTTAGTCACCTACTTTTTTTGCTTATCCTTACTATTTAGCCAATAAGTAAAGTAAGCAACTGTGCAACTACTAATAATTGTACAGATTGTTCCAACGAAGATTTCCAACATAAGATTCACCTCCTTCCGTTAAATTATTCATCTAACGGAAAGTAGATGACTTAATGATTATAGCATAAAATAAATTTCCATATTTTAGTTTACATAAAATATATTATCGGAAGTTGTATATACATGTTATAACTCGAATTAAAGAGAGTATACAATTTGTATACTCTCAGACTGAAGACAAACTCACAATTCTAAAAGTGAGTTTGTCTTTTTTCTTCGAAAAATATTGTTATTTTAAAGAAATTGGCAAAATATCCAGCTTAACCTGCTAGATAATTTGCTAATTTCTTTAAATTCATGCATGCGAAAATAAGCGTGGTCTCCATGGTGACTTTTTGAATTCCTTTGTACTTAGTCCATCGCAAACCATGCTGTTCTTTAGCATCAGCAAAACGTCTTTCTATTGTTTGACTACGCAATTTATATATAGCTTTTATAGTATCTATGAATCTCAAGTCATCAACAATATCAAGATATTGTTGCCATATATGTCTTGTAACGATTTTTTTCTGTTCTTTACTCTTAGTACATTTATTAAGTAAAGGACAATCCTTACATTTATTTGGATTAGAAATATACAAACGATAACCATCGCTGTCTGTTCTTTGATATTTCAACATTTGATTATTAGGGCAAATATAACAATCATAGTATTCGTCATATATAAATTCATTTTTATTCATTAAGTCCTTCGGACCCATGGGACGTTTATATGGCATAGCTGGTAGAATTTCTTTATCTAATAAATACTTAGCATTATGAGGTGTTTTATATCCAGAATCCACAGCAACATATCTCGGTAGTAGTTTTTTACTTTCAAGCCTGTCAATCATAGGTACTAACTGTGTACTATCATGAACATTACCAGGAGTTAAATGAAAATCAACGATATAACCATACTTATCGCAGCATGTATGCGCACTATAGGCAAATTGTTTTTCTCTTTCACTTTTAACATAGTAACCAGCATCGGGATCATTATTACTTATTTTTATTACTTTAAGATTCTCCTCCTTTCTTGAAGCTAGAGGCTTTTTTCCTTCAGATTCTCTAATAGAATTGATATCTTCAATAAGCTCTTGTTCATAATGTTTAGCAGTCTTCTGTATTTCTTGTTTAATAAATTTCTTCTTGTTGGCATTGGCCTTAATATGCGTTGAATCAATAAATAGTGAAGTATTATCTACGAAGTTATTATCTATAGCAATTTTGAGAATACGAGAAAAGATTTCTTCGAAAATCTGATTATCATAAAATCGTCTAGAATAGTTCTTACCGAAAGTAGAAAAATGAGGTACTTTATCGTTAACGCCTAAACCGAGATACCATTTGTACGCAAAATTAGTTTCAATCTCTTTAATTGTCTGGCGCATTGATTTGATACCAAAAAGGTGTTGTATTAATACAATTTTTATTAATACAACCGGATCAATACTTGGACGGCCATTATCTGTAGAATACTTTTCTTCTACTAAATCATATACAAAGGATAAATCGAATACTTTATCAACTTTTCTTAGAAGATGATTTTCTGGTACAAGGTCTTCTAATGAATACATTTCAAATTGACTGCGAATGATATTAATATCTTCAGACTTACTTCTCTTAATCAAGTAAAACACCACCGTTCAATGATATACCTATATTTTATCAAAAAAAGACTGTAAACTTCATCTCCGAAGGAGACTTTGTCTACAGTCTGAGAGTATACAATTTGTATACTCTCTTATTTTTCAAAATGCATTTTTAATTCTTATAAAATTATATAATAATATTATTTCTTTCCTCATTCCTTATAATACTACATCACTATATGATTTGATTGTAATCATCATTATTTAAAATAATGTTTTCTTTTTGTATTTCTACAAGTTTACCTGGTAAATAATCAGTTATTATTCTATCTCCAAATTTAATTTTTGAAAAAATTTTGTGACCTTTTTTCTCCCAATTATCGAAATATATTCTATGTGCTTCTTTTAAAGTTATTTTTTTTTTATGTTGAGATGCTATATTATCATCATCGAAGCCAAACTGAAATCCACAACAAGAGCAGATTTCAAAAGAAGCATTAAAGATACCATCGTCAAAAAATTTGTATGGCTCTTCTTCTAATTTATTATATCCACATACAGGACAAATATACATTTTATCACCTCATTGATCATCAAAATATTTTTTAGCTTTTTTAATTCTATTTTTTTGGCCATACCTAGGTTTGAAATATGTTTTTATAATACCCTTTTTAGTTAATACCATAAATTCTCCAGTTTTCCTGTTAAATTTTACAATTGCACCATCTTTTTTTCTTTCTTTAGTTAATATTCTTTCACTTTTTGAACTTGCCATTTCCTTAGCTTTTTTATTATATTTTTGTATAGTATAATTTTTAAACTCTTTACCATGTTTATCAAAATGTTCATTCAATAATGTCTTATTTTTAAAACGTGAATTTTTAAATATGATTTTTAAAAAGGTACTTTTATACCCTCTTACTTTAAATGTTTTAATTTTATTTTTTACTACAAAAACAACAGCTCCCCCACCAGCATTATTGCTTCCATATCCACCAGATCCTGTAGTATCTGCACTTTGCCATGCTTTTCCATCAGGATCTATGAGTAGAATTGGGGAATTCAAACCATATGAATATCCATTATGCATTCCGACAGTTTCATCTTCACTTAATAAGGGATCTACTGATAAAAACACACTATGCTTGGGATTATAGTATCTTGCCATAAGGTAGTATTGGTCAGATTCTTTATCAAAGAAGTAAGATGCATATCTGAATGGTTGTTCTTTTAGTTTATCATCTTTCACCTCTTCTTTAACGATGTTACCCCAACTATCATATGTGTATGATGCAAGTTGAGTTCCTGACATGTCTGTGATACCAATGATATCTCCACGGTAGTTCTTATGATAGTTATAGAATTGATCTCCTATTTTTAATCCTAATAAGTTACCATCTTGGTCACGAACATATTCTCTGATAACCTTACTATCTTTACTTTCCGCAATTAAATGATTTGTATCGTTATCATAATGATAATGGACAGTCGTATCATTATGCGTCTTAGTTATTCTGCGTCCTTGTTCATCGTATTGGTAATACCATGTATCATTGTTAGATTTATTTGTTAGTTTGATTAACTGACCAAGTGAATTCCAGTTATAATCGAACTTACCATCACTTGTACGGTTACCATCAGCATCATAAGTAATCTTTTCGTCACCAAATGAAGTTAATTGATTCATTGTGTTGAAAGTTGCAGTTGTACCGTTGACACTCTTACGGTTACCACGTTTGTCGTAAGTATACGTATTTGTTTTGTCGCCTATCTTTTCTTCTGTTAACTGATCCATCGCATCGTATTGATACGTTGAAGTACCATCATTTGATACTTTCTTGGTCATGTTACCGTATTGATCATAGATATACTGATCAGCTACCACATTTTCAGTCTTGCTGTCAGATGTAATGCTTTCTATAACACCATTTTCACCGAATTTATAGTTTACTGTACCAGAATCATTTGGTAACTTAACTTGGTTGACCTGACCTAAATCATCGTGACGGAATAGCCATTTATTTGTACCTACTTCTACTTTATCAAGTCGCGTCGCTTTATCATAACCATATGATGTTTTCGTCCCATTGAATACCATCGAGGATGGTGATTCTGTATTTATACCATCAACACCTGTTACATACTCATATGATTGAACTAATCCAAAGTAATCCGTGATGCTTAATAATCGTCCGGCACCATTTCCGGCAGTTCCACTCGTATTTATTTCATATGTGTAGACTTTAGATTGTTTTTTCTCTACGTCTTTCACATTTGAAAGATTACCAGCTTTATCATAATCATAGGTAAATAATTCATTTGTACCATTGTTTACAGCTTTTTCGTTACCTTCACTATCATATTTTGTTACGATAGATTTTCCAGATGGTAGATCAATTCTTGATACATCACCTGTCTTTTCATTATAACTGTACTTAGTGATTTGCCCATCAGCTGTTTTGACAGAATTAATTCTATTCTTACTATAGGTATATTCAGTATCCTGCCCTTCAAAATGCTTAGCGATAACTTCATTCTTCTTATTAAAGTCGTAAGAAATCACTGCACCATTTTCAGCTGTCGTTCTGACTAGATTATCTTTGTTGTCATATTCATTGGTGCGTTTCTTAGTACCTTGTGTTGTACTTAAAATATTACCGAAAGCGTCATTTTCATAGACAACAGGCACCTTAGATAAACCTGATTCTTTAGTGACAAAGTTATTCTGTTTATCATAGGTTGTTTCTTCAACTGCTCGACCTTCAGTCACTCTCACACCATCAAATAATGTGTCGCCATCTTTATTAGATATTGTTATATCAACTGTTTTAATCGGCAGTTTATTATCTGCATTAAATTGTAATGTTTGTCTTTGCCATAGGTCATTGTTCTGATCAAGTGTCTGGAATGCTTTTTCTTCAGTAGTTGTTGTACCATCATTGAATGTTACTACAGCTTTAATTTTATCTTCCGCATTTGCATTCTTAGATAATGCTGTAACATAGATTGGTTTCGCTGTATCCTGTATAACACTTACTTTCTGTGATGCTGTTCCACCTGCTGAAAGTAATAATGCCTCAGAATTTTCGAAGCCATTGTTATTTGATGAACCAGATGTAAGTGTCCATTTATCTGATTTATTAAATCCACCCTGCTCTGCAAAGTTAAAAGGTGTCACAGAAGTTGAATGTCCTGCCTGGGCTTTTTCTAGCTGAACTTCATCGAAGTTGATTGTTCCGGTAGTAGAAGTTAATTCTACGGAAGCCTTTGTTGTTCCTGTAGGAGCAACATCTTCCTCTAACTTACGTACCCATTTACCATCAGCTTTTGGACTTTCAATTGTCACTGTAGATAATACTCTTGAAGTACTATCCATGAACTTCACATTGATGCTCCCTTTAGCTGATTTGTCATCTTTAAATGAACCAGAAATATTGATAGGCTGTCCTGCTTTAAGTGTTACTTCCTGCTTCGCTGTTTCACCTGTTAATTGAAGTGCTTTACCATGTACACCTCCGTCAACAAGCTTACCAGCTGAAAATTGATTCGTAGATTCAAAAGCACCACCCATTAATAGGTTAGATCCAGCACCTAAAGAGATGCCTGTACGTGTTTCGTTACCAAATTGATTATACTCAGTAAATCCTACGATACCATCCTGTACAGAGTAATCTGTAACTGCTTCACGGTCACTATTTAATGCAACTTCTTCTTTAACGTTATGTTCATCTGTCGTTGCGATAACATCATCTTTATTATCAGCATATTCATAAGTCGTCTGTGATGTCGCATCTTTTTCTTTTAAGACCTGACCGTCTAACTCTTGATCTGATTTACTTGCTGATTCACGCTTACCATATTCAGATACTTCAACTTCTCCATCAGGATATGTTGTTTTAGTGATACGGTGGTCTAACCATTCAGTCTTTGTTAATTTATCAGTCTCACCATATATTAGTGACTCTGTTAAATGGCCATATTTATCGAAAGTATACTTTTCTTTTGCACGTTCTTCACCTGTTACTTCAGCAATTGCACCGTTTTCTTCTTCGCTGATGTTGTAGTTCGTAACAATGCCACTTTCGTCTTTTGTGCTTGTTAATAGATCTTCATCATAGGTTGCTGTGATTTGATTACTACCATCGACATTGCCTGGCATACCATATAGATCTATTTCACCTGCATATTTTACTTCTTCAGGTGTAACTTCTTCACCATCTTCATTCACCGCATATTTTTCACGGTAACTATATGTGTAATCTCCTTCAGGACCTGTAACAGAAGTTAGACGCTTGAATTTATCATACTGATACGTATAAACACGTTCAGCTTGTTTATCATCTGAACTTGCTGAAACCGTCATCTTAGATACAAGATTTTGTTCATTGTAGTCAAATGAAATTCTATTCTTACTTTCAGTTGTATCTGATGCACTTGTAATACTGTCTAAACGTCTAATACCTTCTATTTCACTATAGTTAAACTTCACAGTATTTTTCTTGTCAGCTTGTTTCGCATCATATTCTATTCTGTTTAATAATCCATCTTTACCATATATCTCTCTTTGACCCGATTCATCTTGGATTACATATTCGTCATTCTCAATATTGAATTCATAGTCAACCCCTGTAGGAGCCAGTAATTTTCCTGACTGATTGACAAATAGATGATTCGTCCCATCTTCTTCAGTATATTGAACTACTTTAGGGGTGATACTTGTATCTTCTATATTTAACTTTCGCTCAAATCCACTTTGCCACCCTAAACCAAATATACCTGTCTTATTTACTTTTGAGTTAAATGTTCTTGTCGCATCGATTTCAGGACCACGACCAGGTAAAGAGGCGTCACTTTCACTTAATACTTGGTTTCTGTTAAATGTATTGAAAGTTCCTAAATCTGTATCGATTGTAGGATAGAATGCTTCATCACCATAATCAGGTGATACTTCTTTCTGTATTTCTACTTCTTTTTCTTCTGCTTTATCAAAGTTACTTTCACCTTTATAATACGGCTCAATCTTACCTGTTGATGTACCTTTATATCTGAAAGAAGTGATTTTCACACGATATTTATTATCTGCATCACCACCAGCTGATACATAAGTAGCTGATGGATCAAGTGGAAGTTCTCTGCCACCACCGACGACACCATCAATATTCAGTTGATATTTACTTGAATCAGTCGGCCATAGCTTCTTATCTCTCGAATGCCATGTTGTGGTATCTTTATCTAAGATGTCTACAAGCTCGTAGTCTTTACCGTTAAATAAATAAACACCATAACCCTCTGCACCAATCACTTTATTCCAACTGGCAAATAAGAATCCACTATCTTCTTTACGGTTATCTGAATAACCATTCACTGTTGCTGAAACATTATTTGTCGGAACATAGACATTAAGAATCGGGGAACCTGCACTCTCCCCTTTTCCTGAAGATGCAGTAACTTTAATATAATAACGTTTAGAATTCGCATATTTTGTATTAACTAATTTATAGAGTGTAGAAGGATCTCCAGGTAGCTGTACACCATCTTTATTTTCTCTTAAAGAACCTTTTTCACCCATAGTTAAAGCTTTCAATTGTGTTTCATTAGGGAAGATATTCTTTCCTTTTGAACTCCATGATGTTCCTGTTACATTATCAATTTTTTCATACTCTGTACCATTATAGATGAAGATATTATATGAACTAGCTCCAGCAACCCCAGGCCAGCTAATATCGATTGTCGCTTTATCATTAGTATCTGCGACCGCATTTTTTAATGTAGGTAATTCAGGTGCATCTGGAATTAACTCCATAATTGATTGTCTGTCAGCATCAGATGGTAGACCACTACCTAATGCGTAGTCAGCGATCACTCTGAACTGGAATGTTTTATCTGTACTTGTTGTACCTCTACTTGCGGTATAGAAGCTTGAAGGATTGATTGGTAAATCTGTACCATCTCCATTTCTAAAGTTTATACCCCCAGTCGTAGAATCTTTTGATGTGTATTGTGCTGTTGTCGGCCATATTTTCTTGTCTTTAGTATTGTAAGAAGTTGATGTTCCAGTATAAACTGTTTGCCATCCTTTACCATCAAATAATTGTAGTTTATAGGCTTTTGCTCCTAACATATTTGGCCATGTTACATTGATGTATCCATTTTTTGTACCTGTAATAATATAAGGTGTAGTTTGAATACTATCCATTTTTGGGTATGAATAGACTACGGATATTTTCGACTTATTCGTAGCATTTTCAGATGCACTCAGTTGTTTCCAATATGTTTGGCCATTACCGTTGGTATGCAGTTTCAGACCATAATCTGCCTTACCTTCAGCGATACCTTTAGCGTATGACAGTACGTTAAAGTTTAACCATTCATTGGTTGCAGCTGTCGCATTTGTGATATTTGTACTTGTAGGCTTAGTATTCCATGTCACACCTGTCTCAGACCAAGAGGCGTTGACTTTATCTGCCCACACAGCAGTTTTTGTTGTGCCATAATAATTCCATCTTGAAAATGATTGTAATTTTGCAGAACTGATAGTTGCACCTTTAAGGTGGCTCATTGAGGGGAATTTTAAAAATGTATAATTTGTGCCTGTAGAAGTATCGTATTTACCTACACGTAATGTATATAATCCTAATGTAGAGTTCCAATACTTATTTAAGTTTGTTGTTGGTTGGGCACTTGATACGAAAGTATCTAATGTTACATCTTTAGAAAAGGTAGGATCGATGTAGACCGGATAAACTCTATCTTTTGAATTTAACCATTTTAGACTTGGTATAACTTTTAGTATGTATTTTCCATTTGATTTAAATAATTTGTATTCAATATCGTATGATTTTTCAGCAAATCCACTTTGTTCATCGATATTAGAATCAGACATTTCAGGTTTTGGCATCTTGAATGCTACCTTACCATCTTTATCTCTAAATTCAATTTCGTCATTGTCTGTTAGAACAACTTCTTTATCAGTGTCAATCTCATAAACAATTGCTTCAATATTATTCTGTTTATTATTAATTACAACATCTTCTTTTACTTCTTTGTTTAGAGTGACATGTCGAATATCAATATTCGGAAAGACACCTCTGTGCCATATCACATTATCCTTTACTTCAGCTCTTCTGCTTTTAGGATTACGAAGCTTATTTTTATACTCGATTCCTTTTAAAGTAACTAAAGTATCGTCTTTATCATCTATTACATTGATGAAAGGTTCATTTGTTTCGATTGTCGGTGCAAAATTTAAATCTAGTTCAGTATTCTCTGTTTCAAAAACACCATCATTCAATTTAATATTAGCATCGATATCTTCAAAACCTTTATCCGTTTCCATTCTTACTTCATCATCATAGAATGTTGCCTGATACTTGTTTTCATCTTTAGATTCAACGATAGTTGTCTCATTATTCAGATCGTCTATAGACTTCAAATCATTCTCATCAACATCTTTCGGTGCTTTTAAAAGTTCTTCTTTGTCCTTTTGCTTTTTGTTATCTTTCTTTTCATTGATGTCTACTGGGACATCTTCATCTGTTTCAGCATGAGCAATGAATAAATCCACTGGTAACAAAGAAATGACAAGTGAAAAAACGATTGCCCATATCAACGACTTAAACCACGACTGCTTTTCCATATAAAACCTCCTAATAAAATATTTACAACATTATCATATACATATTGTTGTTAACATACAAGGCTATTTTTATGTATTAAATTCTGATTAACAAAGTGAGAAGTTTGTCTTTTGGAAATAAAAAATTAGACAAAACATGTAGATTGAGTTCTACTATTAAGTATAAAAAAATCATCAACTACACATTATAATTTATTAGGTAATCTTGTTATCAATATATTCTACTTTAGTCGTATATCAATAATATGTTTGAAATCTATTCTAAATAAAGAATTTGTATTACATAAATTGAGAACGATATAGTGTTCTAAATCAAAAATCTTTTTTACAACTCCTTGAACTAACTTTTTCTTATACTCCACTTCATTATAGTAAATTATCGTATATTCTTTTTTATTTAATATAGCTTCGTGAATATGTACATTTATAACAGAAATCTGATCAGAAGATAGTAGAGGCATATATTCATACTCTTGCTTCTTGATTATTTCTCTTAACTCACTGTATTGTTGTGGAATAGTCGCAAATGGAGCCCATTTGATCATGCCTCTGCCTTTTGGAATATTTCTTTCCAGATATTTTCGAGGTATTTTTTTATAGTTAGTTTCTTTAATGAGATGATAAGGGACAGTTGGATGCATTTCGTTAATATTATGAACTTTCAATAGATTCACCAGCCTGACTAATAATGCAATAAATATCCTCATACTTATCAATCTCTTTTATTGAATGTAAATGTAAAATTGGAAGAATAGTAATTTCAGCTAAAACATCTTTATCAGCTATATTAAAATTACTTAAAAGATGAACAATATGATGCTCTTTTTTATCAAAATCGGTAAACTCAAATATTTTTTCTACATAAGAGGATTTAATAATGGTAAATATAGTTTTATCAATAAAAGTACATTCATATTTTTTCATGATATCCTCATAATTTTTTGTCATATTGTATCACTCCTTTCCTTGATTATAGAACATACGTTCTCATTTTTTCAAGTTAATTTTAAACCCTTAAACCATTTTTCTTAAATTCCTTTCAGTTATGTGGTTATCTTTCTCTTAAAAACATGGAACAAACACTACGTGACCTTCGTGTTTGCAAATTGTGTGTCTTTATCATTATTCAACCTAGCAGAGCAGTTGTCACAACTCGCAATGCTCGTGTTCAACTAGGTTAGAAAATAAAGGTACGCTTCGCTTTACTCCTTGATTTTCTCCCCTGCCCTGCTTCTGTTGAAAATGAACTCAAAATCCACACAATTAAGGACTGATTAAGTATCAGGCTAAAGCCTGATGGCAATGCATTGACCAACTTCCTACGTCAGTTGTTCTGATTAGACCCTTTTCAACCACTCACGTGTTTGAAAGAATTTATATAATTTTTCACTACTTAGACTAGCATTGAAGTTTCACAACTCGCCCTGCTTCGTGTTTAACTAGAAAAAGTAATGCAAGGGATCACTACGTTCGACAAGTCGCCCTTGCATTACTTTTTCGGTCAATGCTCTTTCTAATCCGTAAAAATTAAATACATAAATCCAACAAACACAAGTTCGTGTAGTTGAAAAAGGAGAGGTTATTTATGAAAAAATATAACGGTATAGGTGAGCTTGTAAGTAATCAAGTATTAGTGGATCATGATTGGTTCATGCCTAGTACAGATTCATTGGGACATTATCAATTTTACAGAGTATTAAAAGTAGTAAGTAACAACAGAATTGTTATTAATGAAGATGTTCCTTATGGTAGTTCAAATACAAGGGATATGAAATCTATAATCAATAATTACAACAAATTAAAGGAAACCATAGAAAATCGGTTAAATAAAAAAAATATCAGTAAAGAAAAGTTATTATTTAAAGCTACAGTAAATTTTAATTATGGCACACGAATTAAATATGAGAGTTATTCAAATAATTTAGATATTGTTAGTGAAATAATTGAAAAGGGTTATGTAGTTCATGAAGTGGCTGATAAATTAATAATCATTACAGATTCAGTAGATATTCTTATTGAAAAGTTCAAGGAAAAGTTAGTCTTTGATGGTTATTTCTTTGAAATAACTGAGGAGAATCAATTTACCATTACAAGACAAGGTGTATCTAATAATGGAGATAAAGTTATTATTTCACCATCAACTAGAAATGGTGTTAAATATCAAATAACTTTATTCAAAAAAGATTTACCTTACGGTCATCTTAATATCAAAAGCGATGAAGAATTAAATTATTGGATTGATACCTTAGAAGTAGAACTAACTAATTAAAGAATTATATATAATGCATAGTATATGCAATATATTCTATGCATTATATACTATACTATTTGGAGGGTTTTTATGTTAGTAAATGAATTAATACAAGAATTGCAGTCTGTTAAAAATAAAGCATTGCCTATATTTGTATGGTCTGATGAAGATGATATAAATGAAATTAACTTAATAGACGAGTTATCAGATCGTATTGATATTAATATTAAGGAAAATCATGCGAAATCAAATTTTATTAATGTTACAGATATACAGTATATTTTAGCTATTAGTCAAGTTTATAGTTATGATATATATTATTACCTAGAGTTAGAAGGAAAAGAAGATACAATAGATAGAATTTCAGAAATAATTTATAGGCTATACCAGGCTTACATTGAATTAGATGATAGAGAATCATTGTTAAATCTTATCAATAAGAAAGTTGTTACTTTTGAACGTGTTTTGAGTATGTAATATTAATTACATACTCAAATATTAAAAAAATAGGGAATTGTGATATAATAATACAACTAAAGGAGTGATAGATATGACAGTAAAATTTAATCTAGTAGGAAAAACACTCAATGACTTCACAGAACAGGAACGAGAATTAATGTCTGATGATGAAAGAAAAATTTTAAGACAACAGACTAAGTTAGCAATGAAGAAAAACGGTTATTATAATAATGTAAGAAAATTAAGACAAGATACACCTCTTGATCCTAAAGATAAAAAAGATTTAGCTTTAGGAATTGGAATAGGGATATATTAATAAATTATGGATATCAGCCAACTTAATATTGATGATATTGTTGTTGCACGTTGCTATTTTCAGAAGAGAAATAATACATCTTCCTCTAATGAATTTGAATATAATAGTGGCAGATACTTTGTGGTAGAGGATATTGACTATACAGATAACAGTTGTATTCTAAGATCTATTTCATCAAAAAAGCATAGTTATAGCTATGAAATACAAGATTTTAACACAACTAATCTTACTATTGATCCATCTTATATACACTGTACACCCTATAACTTAGTAAATATGTTACCTGGGGATATAGACAGAAAAGTTGGTGAATTAAGTAGTAAGGATGCTGAGGGTTATCTAATTGATACTATAAAACACAGTGGCTATCAATTAGATAATATAATAATTAGTGTTAGAGAAAGACTTGAAATAAATAGGCGAAGAAAAATGTATCAAGACAGAGATCGTTAGAATTTATCTAACAATCTCTGTCTTTTTTTGTATATAAACTGCATGGAACAAACACTCCGTGAACTTCGTGTTTGTAAATTGTGTGTCTTTATC
>NZ_PZJG01000010.1 GCF_003259675.1 Macrococcoides bohemicum
TGAATACATTTCAAATTGACTGCGAATGATATTAATATCTTCAGACTTACTTCTCTTAATCAAGTAAAACACCACCGTTCAATGATATATCTATATTTTATCAAAAAAAGACTGTAAACTTCATCTCCGAAGGAGACTTTGTCTACAGTCTGGAATGCCTAAGACGCAGTGTCTTAGGCATTTTTTTCTGTATTATAAAATTTACCGATGAATTGTTGTTTGTCGTTAAACAAAGTCGGATAACTTAAAAATCCTACCATCACACTTGATAGTGTTGCTGCTGTCAATAACAAGAACAGAATAAGTAACTGAAATTGTGCAGCAACTATAGGATCAGCCCCACCGATAATTTGTCCGCTCATCATTCCGGGAAGTTGCACGAGCCCCATTGTCTTTTGGCTTTCGATAGTCGGTATCATCGAATTTTTAATTGATGTCATAAGCACTCTGTGAATAGCTTGTTTAGGATTTCCTCCAAGAGATAGAATTAATTCTATCTGTTCATCATTTTGATCAAGTTCACTTAAGAAGCGATTGAGAAATAGTAATGATAATACCATTGCATTACCAATCATCATACCGCTAATCGGAATAACATAACGCGCTTCAAATGGAATAATATGAAAGCCTAGTAGAATAGCTTGCGTAACAACTTCAACTGTGATTAAAGTCAACACAATCTTCCAGGTGATACCTTTTATTCCTTTGCCTTTTTTTATTATATTTTGTGTTGCGGCTGTAATCATAAGTAAAATCATTAACAGTATGTAGATTGGATGATTGCCATCAAAAACAAAAGTCAGTAAATAACCGATAATAATCAGTTGTATTGTGCTTCTGATCGTGGCAATGATAATATCTTTTTCAAGACCTAGTTTCAATGTATAACTTAAGACTAAAGGTATCAGTACGAATATAAGTGTTAATGTCAGTTGTGTTAATGTCATTCTATCTCTCCTTTCAGAAAAGCATTCAAGGTTTCATTATTTGATTCAAATAATTGTCTCGCTTCACCTGTAGTAACAACTTCACCATCTTTAAGCATGCAGTAGTAGTCTGCAGCCCGTTTCGCCTGTTCAACGTCATGCGTTATCCAGATAACCGTGACGTTATATCTTTCATTGATTTTATGAATCAATGCTTCTACTTCACGTACACTTCGTGGATCTAAGCTCGATGTAATTTCATCGAGTAATAGTACTTTAGGTTCGTTAACTAATGTTCGTGCGATAGATAGGCGTTGACGTTGCCCTCCTGAAAGGTTTTTAACATTCTTGTTTAGGTCAATCGAATCCAGGTTTAACTGATCAAGAAGTTTAGTGGCCGCTTCAAACGGTAGTGTCTGATTAAATATCTTCTTAGGTAGATTGATATTATCGTATACTGTGCCTTGTATCATCGGAGCACTTTGAAGTGCTAATCCAATTTGTTTTTTTAGCTCAACTAAATCTAGTGATTGAATGGATTGATCATCAATTAATATATCACCTGAAGTTGGACTGATTAATCCGTTGATCATTTTTAAAATAGTCGTTTTGCCGGCACCGCTAGGACCGATTAAAGCAGTAATCTTACCGGAATGAAAATTTGTAGATACATTTTTTATAATATGTTTATCATTAACAGAAAAATTTACATTATTAAGGGTAATGGTAGTCATAAGTTCTCCAATCTATATTTTGATAAGTTTATGATAAAATAACAGTTAGGTGATGAAATGATTTATATAGGACTTACAGGTTGGGGAGATCATGATTTATTATATGCAGATCTCACAAATAAAAATGAAAAGCTTTATCATTACGGTGCACATTTTCCGATAGTTGAACTAGATGCTACTTATTATTCTATTCAACCTGAACGCAATATTCAAAAATGGATAAAAGAAACACCGGATAATTTTAAATTTATCGTTAAAATTCATCAGGCCCTCACAGGGCATGCTGCTGTAGAAGATTTTGCTGCATCGAGAATGGAACTCATTGGACAATTTAAAACAATGCTTCAGCCAATCTATGATGCTGGAAAGCTTGGTTGTTTACTCGTTCAGTTTCCGCCCTGGTATGATTGTACTACAGTAAATATCAATTATATTATTTACTTGAAAAATCATTTTAAACAATTTCCTATTTGCATTGAATTCAGAAATGATAGCTGGTTTACACCTGATATGAAAGAACATACACTTAATTTTTTATACGAACAACAGTTGATTCATTCTGTATGTGATGAACCACAAGCAGGTCACGGCAGTATACCCTTCGTTAATCGTATC
Organism: Macrococcoides bohemicum; assembly: GCF_003259675.1. Classification (GTDB taxonomy): domain Bacteria; phylum Bacillota; class Bacilli; order Staphylococcales; family Staphylococcaceae; genus Macrococcoides; species Macrococcoides bohemicum. Next base: position 2,276 of record NZ_PZJG01000010.1, read on the forward strand.
ACACATGAGGATGCACTTGTTCGCTTTCATGGGAGAAATGTTGCCGGATGGACAAAAAAAGATTTGTCTGACCTGGAATGGCGAGATGTACGCTATCTCTATGATTATAACGAAACTGAATTAAAATTTTTAGCGAAAGAACTTCAAATTCTCGATCAGAAAGCAAGAAATGTTTATGTTGTATTTAATAATAATTCAGGTGGTCATGCAGCCGGCAATGCAAAAAGAATGTGTGAAATATTAAATATCGAATATACAGGTTTAAACTTTAAACAACTAAAACTATTTTAGGAAGTGTCGAAATGAGTATGACTGCAATTTTTGTTTTAATATTTTTAGGTTTATTTTCAAGTATTATCGGTTCAATCGTTGGTATCGGCGGTGGCATCATTATTGTGCCGGCTTTAATTTATTTAGGTATGGAAATTGGATTGATAGATGGTATTACACCACAGAAAGCGATTGGAACATCCACTGTAATTTTAATTTCAACAGGCTTATCTGCTGCTTTAGGCTATATAAAAAACAAACAGGCAGATCTTAAAAATGCTGTTATCTTTATGGTAGGTATCATTCCAGGAGCATTGGTAGGTGCTCATTTAAGTCAGTATTTAACGATACACCGCTTTAACCTTTATTTCGGTATATTCTTAATTATTATGAGTATTGTCTTAATGGTAAGAGATAAAATAAAACCGATTAAATTCTTCCAGAATAAAAAGTATGAAAAATCGTATACCGATATAAAAGGTGATACTTACCATTATAGTATTGCACCGATACCTGCTGTATTCTTAACATTTCTGGTAGGATGTTTAACAGGTCTTTTTGGAATCGGAGGAGGCGCATTGATGACACCTCTGATGATTATCATTTTTAGATTTCCGCCTCATATTGCAGTAGGAACAAGCATGATTATGATATTCGTATCAAGTGTGAGTGGCGCAACGAGTCATATTGTACAAGGGAATATTATATGGTCATATGCAATTTTACTGATTATCGCGAGTTTTATCGGTGCAAAAATCGGTGTTCAGATTAATAAACGCATGAAATCAACAACAGTTGTTCTGATGTTACGTATTATATTAATGCTATTAGGAATATATTTAATTATTAAAAGCTTCACTGGATGATAAGGAGGCAAGTGAATGGATATAAAAATATTTCATACGAATGACTTACATAGTTATTTATCAAACTATAAGAAAATCACACGTTATATTCTTGATATAAAATCAGAATCACAAAACATGCTTTATTTAGATTTAGGCGATCATGTTGATAGAAGTCATCCATTTACAGAAGCAACGCTTGGTCAGGCAAATGTTCAATTGTTAAACGAAGCGCAGGTGGATGTCGTAACACTTGGTAATAATGAAGGAATAACTTTAAATTTTGATGATTTAAATCGACTTTATCAGGATGCAAATTTTAAAGTGACTTGCTGTAATTTGTTTGATGAAGCCGGTGATTTGCCTAACAATATTGATAAATCAGTGATTTATGAAAAGAAAGGTATTAAATTTGGTATTGTTGGTGCTACGGCGGAATTTACACCATTTTATAAAGCTTTAGGATGGATTGTTACAGACCCGATGGCAGCTATTACTGAAGAAATACAAAATTTACGACCGAATGTTGATGTCGTTATCGTATTAAGTCATTTAGGTAAATTTTTTGATAGAACGCTTGCAGAAAGTCATCCGGAAATCGATTTGATTCTCGGTGCACATACACATCATTATTTTGAACATGGTGAGCAAGTTAACGGTGTTCTAATCGGAGCGGCAGGAAGATATGGTGAATATCTAGGGGAAGTTACATTATCTTTTGATGGCAACAATCTAGTGGATAAAAAAGCAAGGCTGATTAATACAGATGATATTCGTAATACTGAAGATGATTATTATGCTCAAGGTAAAACGTTATTATCAGAACCGATTACAGAAAGACAAATTGATTTACCAAGAAGATTATATAGTGCATCATATACGACATACATATTAGCTGATAAACTAATGCAATTTACTGGTGGTGAATGTGCGTTAATCAATACCGGACTTATCGTTAATGGATATACCGGCAATCAATATACAAAATATGAACTGCATAAAATGTTGCCACATCCGATTAACCCTGTAAAAATTACTTTGACCGGACGTGAGTTAAAAGAAGTGATAAACGTTAGTCAGCAACATGAATATAAAGATGAGATCGTTAAAGGATTTGGTTTTAGAGGCGATCTATTTGGTATGTATGTATTACATAATATCGGGTATATACAATCACAGCAAAGATATTTTATTGGTACAGAAGAAATTGATAATCATAAGAATTATAAACTAGCAACATTAGATATGTATACTTTTGGCCGATTCTTCCCACAGTTTGTTCAAAATGAAAAAGAATATTTCATGCCTGAATTTTTGCGTGATCTAATGCAAACAGCAATTGAAAATAATGAGTACAATTTTTGAACAATAAAATCTTAGAATTTCAAAATAATATCTTTATGTTATAATTGTAGCATAATTAATTGGAGGGATTGAATTGGCGACTAAGAACGAAGAAATCTTAAGAAAACCCGAATGGCTTAAAATTAAGTTAAATACTAATAAGAATTACACTGGCCTAAAGAAAATGATGCGTGAGCATAATTTAAATACAGTTTGTGAAGAAGCAAAATGTCCTAATATACATGAATGTTGGGGTGAACGTCGTACAGCTACAATTATGATTTTAGGTGCCGTATGTACGCGTGCATGTCGTTTCTGTGCCGTTAAGACAGGTTTACCGAACGAACTTGATTTAAATGAACCGGAACGAGTTGCAGAATCTGTACGTCTAATGAATCTTAAGCACGTAGTAATCACTGCAGTAGCCCGTGATGATTTAAAAGATGGTGGTTCTGAAGTATACGCTGAAACGATTCGTAAAGTACGTGAAGTAAATCCTTATACCACTATAGAAGTCTTACCATCAGATATGGGTGGCAGTTTTGATAACTGGGAACGTTTAATGAATGCACGTCCTGATATTTTAAATCATAATATTGAAACAGTGCGCCGTTTAACACCAAGAGTTCGTGCCCGTGCAAAATATGATCGCTCATTAGAAGTATTACGTCGTTCAAAAGAATTACAACCAGATATTCCTACAAAATCAAGCTTAATGGTTGGCTTAGGTGAAACTTGGGAAGAAATTTTAGAGGTTATGGATGATTTACGTTCAAACGATGTAGATATAATGACAATTGGTCAATATTTACAACCTTCACGTAAACATTTAAAAGTTCAAAAATATTATACACCATTAGAGTTTGGTAAATTACGTAAAATAGCAATGGAAAAAGGTTTTAAACATTGTCAGGCTGGACCTATGGTACGTAGTTCTTACCATGCGGATGAGCAGGTAAATGCAGCAGCAAAAGAAAAACACAGACTAGGTGAAGCTGCAAGCGAGTAGGTGACTTATGATTATTAACGTGAATCAACATTACTTTCATATTATAGAAAATCATAAAGATGCATTTAATCAGGAAATGTTTGAAGGACGTTATTCAGAAATTTTAGATCGTTATCCATATATTGTCGGAGATATAGGATTTGAACAACTAAGGTTGACAGGTTTCTTTGATGATAAGAAAAAAGGTGCTGATATCAGTAAGAGGTTTTCTGCAATTCAGGATTACTTATTAGAGTACTGCAATTTTGGATGTGCCTATTTCGTGTTAAAACGTTTAACTGAAAGTGAAGTTGTAAAATTAACACAGCCTGAATTAATAACAGATATTGAATCGAAGGAAGACAATAACCAGACTGAAGCAACAAAAGAAATAGAAGGATTTAATGAAAATAATGAGGCTTTTCCAATAGAATTAACTTCAGAAGAAGAAAATTTAGTAAATACGACGAGTGAATCTAATGAAAAGAATATGAAGACATTTAGTGATTTCATTAATTAATTTAAAATTCCAGCTTACTTCGGTAAGCTGGAATTTTTTAATGGATCACTTCGTTAAGGAATTCAGTGATTTCTTTAGCATCAGCGTCACTAATGCCAAACACATGGGCAATATAACCTTCTTCATCAAGGTCATCGCGACCAATAATACCGAATTTATTCGACTGAGTATTGAGCACAATCGTTTTGCCATAATGTCTATCTGTTTGAATCAGTGCTAAGTCATGTCGATTTTCACCAACAAAGCTTACAAATCGTATATTTGCCTTTTCAGTATCATCGTATAAATACATATCTATCATTAAGCATTCCTCCAGTAATTTTATTATACATGTTGTGTATTGCTTTTCAAAATTTGATAGAATAGTGGTGGAGGCGATCAGATGTATTTTGTAGATAGAGATGAATTAGAAGAAAAACTCGTGTATATTGATAAGTTATCAAAAGAAGTAGTAAATTCTGAAGGATTCGCATTAGAACGTGTATGTCATATGCTTATAGAAGCAGTTGTTGATGTAGGAAATATGATTATTGATGGATTTGTTATGCGTGATCCTGGTAGTTATCAGGATGTCATTGATATTTTAGAGATGGAAAAGGTGATTTCTTCGTTATCTAAAGATGAAATTAGTAAGACATTACCAACACGTCAATGGTTTGTTCGAAACTATACTGATATTAACCATGCAGAAGTAAAGCGCATTTTTATGGAGAACATCAATGCCTATCAAAAATTCAAAAACGATGTTGATACGTTTATAGCAAATGAACTTGGCCCTGTATCAGCATTTGGGAAAGGTAGTAAAAATGAAAAAATATAGTGGATACTTATTAGATTTAGATGGCACGATGTATGCCGGAACAGAGATCATTGAAGGTGCTAGAGAATTTATTGCCTATTTAGCGAATAATAACTTACCTTATTTATTTGTAACAAATAACGCATCGAAAAGACCGGATGAAGTTGCGGATAAACTCTCTAAGATGGGATTTGTAGCACATGCTGATAACGTTGTCACAAGCGCGATGGCTACAGCATCATATATAGCTGATGAAAAACCTGGTGCAACGGTCTATGTTATTGGTGGAACAGGTATTCGTCAAGCGTTAGAAGATGAAGGTTTAGTGATTAAAGAAGAAGAACATGTAGATTATGTTGTTATCGGATTGGATGTAGATATCAACTATGAAAAATTATCAATCGCTTGTTTAGCTGTACGAAACGGTGCGAAATTTATTTCTACTAATCCAGATACATCGATTCCAACTGAACGTGGTTTCTTACCTGGTAATGGTGCATTAACAAGTGTTATCACTGTTTCAACTGGCGTGGAACCTAAGTTTATCGGTAAACCGATGCCTACAATTATGAATAAAGCTGTTGAAATGATTGGACTGGATAAGTCAGAACTTGTTATGATTGGTGACTTATATATGACAGATATTATGAGTGGTATTAATAGTGATATCGATACACTTCATGTACAGACAGGTGTTTCAACTTATGAACAGGTCATGGCTGAAGCAGTACCACCGACATATAGTGTTAAGAACCTATTAGAAGTAATCGACATGTATGAAGGGGAATAATATGAAAGTATTGATTACAAGAAGTATTCCAAAGCATTATGTTGAGCAATTAGAATCTATTGCAGAGGTAGAAGTTTATCCAGAGACGATTCAACCGATGCCAAGAGAAGCATTACTAGAATCATCAAAAGATAAATCTATTATCATTTCTATGTTAAGTGATAATATTGATAGACAATTTATGGATAACAACCCGGACCTTAAAGCAGTAATCAATCTTGCAGTGGGTTATGACAATATTGATATCGATTATGCAAGTAGTAAAGATATAATTATTTGTAATACACCTGATGTACTTACAGAAACAACTGCTGAACTCGCATTTACTTTAATGTTTGTTACAGCAAGACGCATCATTGAAGCAAATGAATTAGTAAAAGAGGGCAATTGGGTTGGATGGTCTCCTTATTTACTTGCCGGACTTGATGTGTACAAAAAGACAGTTGGAATTTTTGGTATGGGAAATATCGGTACGGCATTAGCGAAACGCTGTATTGGACTAAATATGCACGTTCAATATCATAACCGTAGTGAAAGCGAAGCTGCAAAAGCACTTGGAGCTAATTATGTATCTTTTGATAAATTGCTGGAAACAAGTGACTTTATCATATGTACTGCACCATTAACAAATGAAACAAAAAATATATTTAATAAAGATGCATTTAAAAAGATGAAATCAAGTGCGATATTTATAAATATCGGTCGTGGTGGGCATGTTGTTGAAAATGACTTACTGGAAGCCATTCAAAACGAAGAGATTTATGCAGCAGGGGTCGATGTATTAAATAACGAACCTGTAGGGAAAGAGCATCCATTCCTATCTGAAAAGCGTATTACAGTTCTTCCGCATATCGGAAGTGCAACAGTAGATACGAGAAATGCGATGATTGAGCTGTGTATAAAAAATGCTAAGTTAATTATTGAAGGTAAAAAGCCTGTAAGTGAAGTGAAAAAATAATTAAAAGAATGATCCATGATCAGGATCATTCTTTTTTTAGTGATTATATTATTATTTAATTTCTATTTTTGTGTCCTTATTTTCTATTTTATCAGGAGACTGTAAAAAAGCATTTGATTCAATTTCAAAACCTAAATCTTCGATGATCTGATAATCTTCTTTGTTCGGTTGACCTTCAGTTACTAAATAATCACCAACAAAGATAGAGTTCGCAGCATACAAGGCAAGAGGCTGTAAAGAGCGAAGGTTGACTTCACGGCCGCCTGAAACGCGAATTTCTTTCGTTGGATTAACAAGACGGAATAAAGATAAAATCTTTAAGCATTTATTTGGAGTCAGTTCATCTTTATCTTCAAACTTTGTTCCCTTTATCGCATGTAAGAAGTTTACCGGGATACTATCAGCATCAATTGCTTTAAGTGCAAATGCCATATCAACGATATCTTCATCTGTTTCCCCCATACCACAAATTACGCCGGAACAAGGTGAGATATTATTAGCTTTCATAATTTCAACAGTATTTACTCGATCTTCATATGTATGTGTAGAAACGACTTCTTCATGATATCGTTCACTCGTGTTGAGATTATGGTTATATCGATCTACACCTGCAGCTTTTAATTTTTTTGCCTGCTCATCATTCGTTAATCCAAGACAAGCGCAAATTTTGAGCTGCGGATGATTTTCTTTGATCGCTTCAACAGCGTTCGTAACTCGGTTGACTTCACGGTTTGTAGGCTTACGTCCACTCATAACGATGCAATAAGTACCTACTTTATTTTTAACTGCACTATCTGCCCCTTGAATAATCTTATCCTCATCGACTAAAGCGTAAGGTGTACAACCTGTTTCATTTTTATCTACTTTGATTGATTGACCACAATAGCCACAGTCCTCCGCACAGAGACCACTTTTTGCATTTAAGATCATATTAAGTTTTACCTTGTTTTGATAATAGTGATAACGTACTTGATAAGCATCATTTAATAGTGATAATAATTGATGGTCAGGCGTTTGTAGAATTTGGAGTGCTTCTTCTTTTGTTAACGTATAGCCATTAATGACACTTTCTGCATAATTCAATTTTAGTCCCCCTAATAATTAGTTAACTAAATTATATCATAGGTTTACAATAGGTGGAGATTAAATTAGTAGCAGGTCATAAAATTGATTCAGGTTATTTATTAATCAATCTCATTTATTTATATTTTAAAGATTTGGCGGAATCGATATTATTATCGTCAAAATAAAAAACCGAGACTGTTGTCTCGGTTCAAATGATCATTAAAATACTTGTTCTACTTCCACAACGCCAGGTACTTCTTCAAGTAACGCGCGTTCAATACCAGCTTTTAATGTAATTGTTGATGAAGGGCAAGTACCACATGCACCTAAAAGGCGAAGTTTAACAATTCCATCTTCAACATCTACTAATTCACAATCGCCACCATCTCTTAATAAGAATGGGCGTAATTTTTCTAACACTTCATTCACAGCATCAAACATTGTTTGTTGTTCAGTTGTCATTTTAACTCCTTTCGAGTAAATGTAATGGTTTACTCTAACTTTTTTAGTATAATCAATATAGCATATTAATTTGATAGTTTAAAGGGGGATGTATTATAAATGATAAATGTTATCATTTACGGTGCTGACGTTGTGTGTGCAAGTTGTGTTAATGCACCGACGTCAAAAGATATTTATGACTGGATTCAACCGAATCTGGAACGAAAGTTTCCTGATTTAAAGTTTAACTATCATTATATTGATATTAACAAATCAGAAAATTTAACAGATCATGATGAAAATATCATTGAACAGATTAACAATGATGAATTATTTTATCCGCTAATAACGATGAATGACGAAATTGTAGCTGATGGATATATTCAATTACCACAGGTTACTAAATTCGTAGAAGAACATTATGTAAAATAAAACGATTAGGATGACCTAATCGTTTTATTTTATCCATTGTGATATTTATATAACCATAAAACACCTGACTTCATTAATCTTGCGAGTCTTCCCGTCACTGTTTTCTCCATTAAATAAGCAAAGCCTTCTTTTTCTCCTAAAGATCCCATAAACCCTTGTAGTTTTAATTCTGGCATAACTTCAGGTAGTGGTTTATCTGACCAGATCATTTTCATTACATCGATGATTTGTTCTGCCTGAACTTCAGCAAGTTGTGCACTTGGTGCATGTGGTAATGCAGCACAATCGCCAACGACGTAAACATTTGGATGCGTCGGGATTTGATGATATTGATTTAATTTAACACGATTACCATCACCGATTTCCACTGGCAGGTTACGTACAATTTCAACAGGTTGTATACCTGCAGTCCATACACAAATATCTACTGAATATGAAATGTCATTATTATAAAGCATACCAGGTTTAACTTTAACGACGTTTGAATTAGGTATAACTTCTACATTGTTCTTATCAAACCATTTCTTAACGTAGTTACTTAATTTCTCAGGGAAAGCTGGTAATATTCTTTCACCTCTGTCAAATAGTTGTATCTTTAAATCTTTTCTTGATTCACGTAATTCACTTGCAAGTTCGATACCACTTAAACCAGCTCCTACAATCCCCACTGTAGCGCCAGATGGCAAGTCAGCTATCGCCTGATAAGTTTTACGTGCTTTTGTCATTGTCTGTATGCTGTATGTATATTCTTCTGCACCAGGAACGTTATGATATTTGTCTTCACAACCAAGACCAATTACTAACTCATCATAATCTACATGATTTTCACCGATAGACACAATTTGCTTTTCAAGGTCTATTTGTGTAACTTCTCCATAGACGATATTTAAGCGCTTATCCTGTGGAAATTCTACACGTACATCTTTATCTGATTCTGTTCCGGCAGCAAGTGCATAAAACTCTGTCTTTAAACCATGAAATGGAATCTTATCGATTAATGTGATATTGTATTCCGCTGGTAATGTATTCGGCAGAAGTCTTTGCATAATACGCATATTACCATAGCCCCCACCAAGTAATACTAAATTTTTCATTGTTTTAATCCCCTTCGTAAGTCAAAGTTCTATTGTTTTTCCTCAATCTAAATTATAATATAGATTACCATTAAATTATAGCGATTATATAATACTAACGATAACAAAAGTTGATATAAAACGATAAGTAAAAGTTATCATTATTAAGGAAGATGAAAATGAATCCAATTGTGGAGTTTTGTATTTCAAATTTAGCCAAAGGCAGTCAAAGTGTGTTTGATGAATTATCTAATGATCCAAATATTGATGTGTTAGACTATGGTTGTCTAACATATTGTGGACAGTGTAATGATAGTCTTTATGCACTTGTTAACGGGGATATCGTAACAGGCGACACACCAGAACTATTAAAACAAAATATATACAAACATATCGAAGAAACATGGTTATTTTAAGGAGGAATTTATTATGAGTACTGTAATTTTAACAGAAGCAGCTGCATATGAAGTTAAATCAATGATGGAAAGCAATGGTTTACCGAACGGTTACTTACGAATTTCGGTAAAAGGTGGCGGATGTACTGGTTTATCATACGGTATGAGCGCTGAAGAAAGCCCTGACGAAAATGATGAAGTTTTAGATTACTATGGTGTGAAAGTATTGGTAGATAAAGCAGATGCACCAATATTAAATGGAACGACTGTAGATTTTAAACAATCATTAATGGGTGGTGGATTTGCAATTGAAAACCCAAATGCGATTGCAGCTTGTGGATGTGGTAGTTCATTTAGAACAAAAGATGTCGCAGGTACGCCAGAAAATTGTTAAGCGTCTGTATAATAATATTCACAATTCACTTGTATTTATAGTATAAAAGTCTTAATATATAAGTTGGAATATTCAAAAATAACTTTGTGACAAAAATCACATTTTATTAATTGAAAGATTAATATATTAAAAAATTTATTGAGAATGGGTGAATACAAATGGGATTTGAAAGAAAAAAAGTAGTTGTATTAGGTGGAGGTTATGCAGGTCTTCAAACTGTAACCAAATTACAGAAATTAGTTTCTTCACAGGATTGTGATATTACATTAATCAACAAAAACGAATATCACTATGAATCAACTTGGTTGCATGAAGCTTCAGCTGGTACACGTGAATATCAGGATTGTTTATATCCTATCGCAAGCGTTTTAAATCATTCAAAAGTAGACTTCGTAGTTGACGAAGTTACTAAAATCAATAAAGATGAAAAAACTGTGGAAACAACAAATGGTACTTATAAGTTTGATATTTTAGTAGTAGCATTAGGTTTCGAATCAGAAACTTTTGGTATTGCAGGTATGAAAGAACATGCATTCCAAATTGAAAATATTAATACTGCACGTCGTATTGCTGCGCATATTGAAGAGCGTTTTGCACACTATGCAAACAGTTCTGAAAAAGACGAAAAAGATTTAGCAATCTTAGTTGGTGGTGCTGGCTTTACTGGTATCGAATTATTAGGGGAATTAGTAGAAAAGGTACCTGCTTTATGTAAAGAATACAATATCGATCAATCAAAAGTGAAATTAACATGTGTTGAAGCAGCTCCAAAAATGCTTCCAATGTTCTCTGAAGATTTAGTGGAATATGTAATGAACTATTTAGAAAAACGCGGGGTTGAATTCAAGATTGCTACACCAATCGTTGCTGCGAACGAAAATGGTTTCGTTGTTAAAGTTAATGAACAAGAAGAACAATTATACGCTAACACAGTAATCTGGGCTGCGGGTGTTCGTGGTTCTAAATTAATGGAAGAATCATTTGATGGTGTTAAACGTGGACGTATCGTAGTTCGTGAAGATTTACGTATCGATGGTTACGACGACATTTTTGTAATCGGTGACTGTTCTGCAGTAATGAGTGGAGAGCGTCCATTACCAACGACTGCTCAAATTGCAATGCAACAAGGTGAATTCACTGCGGCTGCAATCCAAAAATTATTAAATGGTGAAAAATTATCAGCATTTGCATATGATGATAAAGGAACTGTATGTTCTTTAGGTTCTCATGATGGTGTAGGAGTTGTATTCGGTAAAGAAATTACAGGTAAAAAAGCAGCATTCATGAAAAAATTAATCGATACACGTGCGATATTCAAAATTGGTGGCGCTGGTGTTGCATACAAAAAAGGTAAATTTTAATATTGTCTCAATATTAAATGCTTAAAAAGTGAGCGGGGCATAATGATTGCCCACCTCACTTTTTTTATAAGTAAGGAGAATATTATGGCACGAGATAAAGTTTGGTTAGGGGTCAATGCAATAGTAATTAATGAAGCAGGTGAATGGCTCTTACTTAAGAAACAATATAGCGGTATGCGTGGCATGTGGAGTACACCTGCAGGATTTATTGATAATGGTGAAACTGCAGATCAGGCTGTATTAAGGGAACTATATGAAGAATCTGGCATTGAAGGAGAAGTTCAAGGTGTAATCGGGCTAAGAAGCGGTGTCATTAATAATGAAATATCTGATAATATGATTTTATTTCTCATCAAACCGCTTTCAACTGATATTACACTCAAGTATCCAAATGATGAAATTGAAGTTGTCGCATGGAGAACGCCAGATGAAATTCTTCAGGACAATACTGTATCACCGATGATTCATCATCTTTTACAAGAAAAAAGCGAAGCAATAACGCTAACAAGTACTGAGTCTCCTGGAGCTCACTTTAATTATACACATTATCACTTATATACTTAGGAGGGGCATTTTTGACAGCACTCATTCAGTTGATTATTTCAACACTTTTATTTTTTGTTTTATTTTTTGGTATCGCATTTATTTTAAATATGTTACTGAAATCAACTTGGATTATGACGGCTTTATATCCGATTGTTGTATTTGCAATTGTTGATAAAATTTCTACAGCTGATTATTTATTGAAACCAAAATTTGCATTTAATAAATTATGGACAGGTTTAACCCACCTTTTACCTGCAGACATCATCATGTTATCTGGGGGCTTAATAGGGGCAATTGCTGCAGGTTTTGTCATTAGAAATTTAAGACGTAGCGGGTATACAATGTTTTAAGGAGTGGGCATATGCTAAATAAACATTTACAGACACACATAGACACGTGCTATGTGTGTTTTTTACCATCACAAATCAGTCAGTTAAGACCATTGCTGGAAAATCATAAAGCAATCATTGAAGCACAGTATCCTTTACGAGATAAGACATTACCATACTTTATTTCATCGGAGAATACTTTATTTTTATTTATACCAGTCGGAAATTTAAAACATATTGATATGCAGAAGGTTATTAATCACGTTACAGTGATTGAAAATTTATATCTTAAAAATTCAGAGATATTAAAACGAGCTGTCCACATGAATATTCATCTGGCATTACTTTCAAAATATTTGTCACATGAACAAGTGATGATGATTCAGACAGCGTTGTATAACTTATTTAAAATAAATAATAATCATAGTGATGTGGAAAATACGTTAACAGCAATTCCAGATGAAGTTACAGAAAGAACGATATGTTTAATAAATGATGAAAATATTAAGATGTATGAATATATTCCCAAAAGTGCTACGACATTGTTTATCGTTATAAGGCATGAAAATTTTATACCTAAATCATTATTAAAAGCATTATTAGCATCTTCTGTTGGTATTATCTATATTCAATACAGCGAAATGGTGCAAGAAAGTGAAGCACGCATTGCTTTCAACGGTAAGACTGTCAAAACACATCGTCAAAATTACTTTAATATTTTATATGATGTGTTGTTCTATGCAAAACAATATCGTTTAAATACAGCTTGTATACAGTTAAAAAATCATGAATATAAAGAACAACAGATAAGTAGTATGAGCCAAATTGACAAAAGACAGATAAATATAAATCATAATAATTTACAATTCATTTCAAAGCTCATCGAAGAAAACTTTGAGTTTACCTATCAATTTCAGCATCAGATAGAACATAAAGATGTTCTGGATTTAATTACCCTTGAACAATTTGGCCTTAATGTTATAAGTCCAAATGTTCTTGAAGTTGATTTAATCAATTATCCTGATAATCAGCATGTTTATACCTACATCATAAAACTAATGCATGAAGCACTTGACGAAAATAAATAACTCCTTTATCATGGTAGTACATTAGCGAATTAAAGTATTTGGAGGTTATTTATTTATGAATGCAGTTTTAATCGCAGTACTTGTGATGGTCATATTAAGTTTATGTAGGCTTAATGTCGTGCTATCACTATTTATAGGAGCAATAACAGGTGGTCTTGTTTCAGGTCTAGGTATTGAAAAGACCATTAAAATATTCACTGAAGGTATCGTGGATGGAAGTGAAGTCGCATTAAGCTATGCGTTACTTGGAGGCTTTGCAGCATTAATTTCTTATAGTGGTATTACAGATTATTTTGTTGAGAAAATAATAAATAAACTAAAAGTTGAAAATAAGAAAAATACGAGAATATATACTAAAGTGATATTACTTGTTTCTTTAATTATTATTTCTTGTATGTCTCAAAATATTATTCCGGTACATATTGCATTTATTCCAATTATCATTCCACCTTTACTTAGTTTATTTAATGAGTTAAAGATAGATAGAAGATTATTAGCAGTAATCCTTTGCTTCGGATTAAACTTTCCGTATGTATTGATGCCTTACGGTTATGGATACATCTTCCATGGTATTATTAAAAAAGGATTCGATAAAGCAGATTATGCAATAGAATTTAGCGATATATATAAAGCGATGATTATACCTTCTATGGGATTTATTGTAGGACTCATTCTTGCCTTCATTATATTTAGAAAACCAAGAACATATCATACCGTAACTTTAACCCCAACTGAGAATAGGCCGCCGCTTAGACCATACGTCATATTTATAACAATACTTGCGATTTTAAGTACATTTATTGTGCAGACTATGACTGAATCAATGATCTTTGGTGCATTAGCAGGGATATTAATTTTCTTTGTATCATTTGCATATGAATGGAAAGCGTTAGATGACACTTTAACAGATGGTATTAAGATTATGGCTTACATTGGTGTGGTGATGCTTACTGCAAATGGTTTTGCGAGTCTTATGAGTGCTACTGGAGATGTAGAACGTTTAGTTCAGGATATGGTAGCATTCACTGATGGTTCAAAAGTATTAACAATAATTTTTATGTTAATCGTTGGTTTAATTGTGACACTTGGTATCGGATCTTCGTTTGCAACCATTCCTATCATTGCTGCATTATTTATTCCGTTAGGAAATTCTATTGGATTAAGCAGCATGGCGATTATAGCTATTATTGGTACTGCAGGTGCACTTGGTGATGCAGGTAGTCCGGCTAGTGACTCTACACTTGGTCCAACAGCAGGGCTTAACATGGATGGTCAGCATAACCATATTTGGGATACATGTGTACCGACATTCTTATTGTTTAATATACCGCTCATTATTTTCGGATTTATTGCAGCAATGGTATTATAGATAAAAAGAAGTCATGGAGGATATCATGGATTCAAATTTATTATCTGTACCAAGTTTAATAACACATTTTAAGATTGAACAAGTAAGTTTTGAGGGCAATTTATTAGTAATGAAAATGCCAATTACTGATTTGGTCCGTCAACCTTTTGGTTACCTGCATGGAGGAGCAACAGTTGCACTTTGTGAAACAGCAGCATCATATGGCTCATCTTTACTTATCGGTAAAGATGAGATTCCATTAGGTTTAGAGATTAATGCTAATCATATATCAAGCGCAAAATCAGGCGATGTATATGCGAAAGCATTGATTATCCATCAAGGCAAATCGACTCATGTTTGGGAAATAAAAGTATATGATGACAATGATAGATTAATTTCCACGTCACGATGTACCGTGGCAATTAAAAAGCTGAGATAAGGACGAAATCCTTATCTCAGCTTTTTTGTATTAAACTTTTTATGTTATTATTCTGCATTCTTAAGGTCATCTCTCACAGTTGAATTTGTGTAAGCAGTACCAGAATAATAAGCACTGCGCATAATTAAATGTGCACCAATCGGTCCGGTAGAGAATATAAAAAGAATTGCGAGAATCAATGTCGGTTCAAAATGATGATCACGACCTAAAAAGTAAAGAAATACGCCGAACATCATAAACATAACACCAAGCGTTGAAGATTTACTGGCTGCGTGTGCACGGGTATACACGTCAGGTAAGCGGATTAAACCGATAGCACTTATTACTGTCAGCAATGCACCGATAATAATAAAGAACATACTAATGACGATGACGATTGTGTCGATCATATTCAACGATTTCTCCTTTCTCCATAAACTTGGCAAAAGCAGTTGTTCCTAAAAAGGCCAGTACGCCAAGTAGCATAATGATGCTGATATAATATTTAGTATTTAACAGTACAGAGAATAGTGCAATCATTGCCATTAGAGAGATACCTAATGCATCAAGTGCAACAACTCTATCGGCTATAGTTGGGCCTTTAATGACACGATATAGTATACCGAGCATCGATAAAGAAACGATAATCAATGCGATAATAATGATAATATTGGTAAATTCTATTGTCATGATAATCCAATCTCCTTTATCGCATCTTCAAAAGAATGCTTAATGCCATCTATTTCTGATTCTATATCACTAAAGTCTATTGCATGGATATAAAGCTTACTTTTATCATCACTAACTGCTACAACGACTGTTCCTGGTGTTAACGTAATCAGTAGAGACAATAAACTGATTTCCCAATCTTTTCTTAAATCGGTTGGATACATAAAGAATGCAGGCTGTATATCTATTTTTGGTGCAATAACGATTTTTAGAACATTGATATTTGCTTTAAATAATTCGATAATAAATATAACGATTAAACGTAGCACTTTTAAGAAAGGAATGAGATAGAACCCACCAGGTAAAAATGGTCTCATGATATATATCCCTATGAGTCCAAATAAATAACCAAGTAACATATTACCGAAAGATACAGAACCAGTTAAGATACACCATAGTATGACTAGCCCTGTATGTATAATCATTTGTATCGCCATTATTTCACCCCTAATGCTTTGACATAAGTTTCTGGTGAATGAATTGATAATGCAGCTTTTTCAATGACTGGATATAAAGCATCACTCATAACCCCGAATAATACTGCGAGAACTGTCATTAATACTGCCGCAAACATCATCTTATTGATAGTTGGTTGCACGTATTTTTTACCAGTACCAAAGAAAACTTGTAAAAAGATATTGATTACTGAATATAATACGACTAAACTACTGATTAATACGATGATAGCAGTTATCACATATCCTTCATTCATCGCTGCTTTTACGATAAAGTATTTTCCGTAGAAACCACTTAGTGGTGGAATACCTGCAAGTGATAACGCTGCAATAAAATACGTAAAGCCAAGCAGCGGATAATCTTTTATAAGTCCACCAATTTTTCTAATGTCTGTTTCATTCGTAACTTTCATAATGATACCGATAAGCATAAATAAACTCGCTTTAATAATCATGTCATGAATTAAGTAATAAATGCCGCCAATTGTAGCTTCTTTTGTAAAAATTGCAAGTCCCACGATAATTACTCCCACGGCAATCATAATATTATAGATGATAATTTTCTTCATATCACGATATGCAAGTGCACCAATACACCCAAATATAATTGTGAGTATTGCTAATACAAGCAGTATGTTCTGCACGAATTCGCCAGATTGACTGAAGAATAAACTGTACGTTCTGTATAGTGCATAAACACCCACTTTAGTAAGCAACGCACCGAATAAAGCAAGAATTGGTATCGGTGGAGCGTAATATGCGCCTGGTAACCAGAAATATAAAGGAAACATACCTGCTTTTGTAGCGAATACAAAGATAAATAATATCGCACAGATCACAATAATATTTTGGTTTTCTATGCCATCGATTCTACTGCTCATATCAGCCATATTTAATGAGCCGATAACTGAATACAACATACCGATTGCGAGTACGAAAAATGCCGAACTCGTAACATTCACAAGTATATATTTAATACTTTCCTGTAATTGTATCTTCGTTCCTCCGATAATCATTAACACATATGAACTGATTAAGAATACTTCAAAGAATACGAATAAGTTAAAGATATCTCCAGTTGTAAATGCGCCATTTAAACCAGCCAGCATAAACATCACTGATGAGTAATAATAATATGTTTCTCGGTCAAGTCCAATTGATTGATAAGAATAATAGATTATAATCAAAGTAATTAATGTTGTTGTGAGGACTAAAATTGCCGATAGCATATCAGAAACGAGCACAATACTATATGGTACTTTCCAGTTTCCAAGTTCTAGATATATTGTGCCATGTTTAAAAACATGTATAAACTGATAAAGTGTAACTAAAAATGTTATTAAAGTACCAAAAAATGCTACCATTCTTTTAATAATAGGTTTTTTTCCGATACAAATTAAAATAATAGCAGTGAGAGCTGGTAATATAATTGGGAATACGATTAAATTACTCATCTTCAGGTACCCCCTTATAATCTGATACATTGTCAGTACCTAACTCTTTATAACTTCTAAAAGCAAGTACTAAGAAAAACGCAGTTACAGCAAAACTTATTACGATTGCTGTTAATATTAATGCCTGTGGAATTGGATCTGTATAAAAATGCTGATCTTCTTCATAGATTGGTGAAGCACCTTTTTTTAAGCCGCCACTTGTAAGCAATATTAAATTGACGGCATGAGAAATGATAGAAGATCCGATAATGATTCTGAGCAAACTTTTAGAGAGAATCAAATAGACACCACAAGTAACAAGTATGCCACTCAATATAATGATTAATATTTCCATTATTCATTCTCTCCAATCGTTAAGATTATCGTCAAAGTCGTTCCAATTACTGCAAGCATTACTCCAATATCAAATAATACTGCAGTGTGAAGATGTAGTTCACCCAGGAGCGGTAAATGCAGGTCACCAAAAGTATGCGTGAAAAAGGGTTTACCCTGTAAGATACTGATTAACGGTGTGCCGTAACAAAACATTAATCCGATAGCAATGACCTTTTTGAAATCTATAGGAATAATCTGTTGTAAAGTTTTAATATCATAAGCAATTAAAATAATGAGAAGTGCAGATGATATGAGTAATCCCCCTACAAACCCTCCGCCTGGCGTATAATGACCACCCATAAATATGGCAAAGGCGAAAGTGATAATAATGAAGAAGACAACGAGCGTACAAAACTGTAGAATGACATCATTATTTTGCTTTTTCATTATTATCACCTCTATTCTGTCTTAATCGTATTAATGTATAGATACCTATACCTGCTATTCCTAGTACACTTGATTCGAATAAAGTATCAAATCCACGGAAGTCTACTAAAATTACGTTTACCATATTTTTTCCTGCGGCAAGTTCATATACATTTTTAATATAATATTCTGCAATGGATGGATAAAGTTTGTTACTAAATGCTGCTAAAGCAATGATTGTGACACAAATACCTGAAAGCAATGCAATCACAAAATTTGATAACTTAAATTTTGAACTTTCTTCATGACGATACTGACGTGGTAGATGATAGAAACACATTAAGAATAATGCTGTTGAAATCGTTTCAATAGCAAGTTGTGTTAATGCTAGGTCAGGTGCATCAAAGAAAACGAATAATAGTGCAATGGAATAACCGATAGTACTTAACATGATAATACTAAATAAACGCGATTTTGATTTTAAGATCATAATATTTGCAATTAATATGATGCCAATGAGGATCAACTCATATGGCTGGATTGAACCTAGCGACTCAAAATTAAAATGAATCGGATTATTGATAAATACATAGCTTGTTATGATAATAAACGTAATCAGTATTGCAGACATACTGAAACGAATGGTTCTTAACACGAGAAACTGATTGATTAACTTACTTTTCTTTTGTGATTGTGTAAGTAACAGATCATATCCCCTATTCAGACTGAACTGAGCAGGGAAAAAAGTATATATTTTTTCCCAGTATTTAAAAGTAGCAACGAGTAGTGCACCAAAAATAATGATAGCTAATGTAATAAATAGTGGTGTATTAAATCCATGAAAATGATGGATTTGCTCTATATGAACAGACTGATTTAATATACTGTTTGTCGCCGCATTTAATAATGGTAAAAATATATTTGGAACAAGTGAAATCACAACCATGATGCTGATTAATATAATAGGTGAAGCTAGTAATAACTTTGGAGCTTCGTGAGGCTGTTTCTCAGTTGTATTATCTTTAGGGGAGCCAAAGAAAATATCGATGATTAACTTTATACAGTATATAAAAGTAAATATACTCCCTATAAACATAAGTATTAATGCACTACTTGAAAGCAATGGTTGACCTGAGAAACTACTCTTTACTGCATTTAAAACAGATGTAATAAACATTTCTTTACTTAAAAATCCGTTAAAGGGTGGGACACCTGCCATACTTAATAAGCCAAGCACTGCAATTGTGAAAGTTACAGGCATTAATGTTAGTAATCCATTAAGCTTACGGATATCACGTGATCCTGTTTCGTGGTCGATAATACCTACAGCCATAAATAGAGCGCCTTTAAATGAGGCATGATTTAAAATGTGGAACACACTAGCCGTAACTGCAATAACGAAAAGTTCATTATGATTATTTTTTAGTGCAAATGAGCCAAATCCAAGTAAAGACATAATAAGTCCTAACTGACTGATTGTACTGAATGCAAGAATCCCTTTTAAATCTTTTTGATTAACAGCTTTCAACGATGCAAAACACATTGTGAATAAGCCGATAAAGATTAAGCTGTTTGTCCATATATTACTGACAGCAAAAATAGGAGTAAACCTTGCTACGAGATAAATACCGGCTTTAACCATTGTCGCTGAATGCAGATATGCACTTACTGGTGTCGGTGCTTCCATAGCATCTGGTAACCATATATGAAATGGAAACTGAGCTGATTTAGTAAATGCGGCTAATAAGATTAATACGATAGCTAACGGAAATAATTTGTGATGCTGAATTAAATTTGCGTTTTGAATCATTGCATCTATTGAAGTCGTGTGTGTAATACTAACTAAGATGGCAATAGCACCTAGTAACATTAAACCACCAAAGACGGTGATTAACATCGATTTCAAAGCACCCTGAATTGATTTTTCTTTAAAATACCAGAACGAAATCAATAAGAAACTTGAAATACTCGTCAGTTCCCAGAACATATAAAGTGCTAAAATATTATCGCTCAGTACAACGCCAAACATTGCACCCATAAATAACAATAAATATGTATAGAATTTTCCAAGTTCTTCTCGTTTACTAAGATATGAAATAGAATAGAATACTACGAGCATACCTATCACAGAAATAAGCAGAGCAAAAAGTAAACTAATGCCATCTATTTTAAAGTTTAAATTTAATCCTATACGTGACATCCAGTTATTCTTTTCAAACAATGTCTGACCTAATGAAGATAATTTGCTGATAAAGAATATTGAAGCAATTACAGGAATGGGTAGTACAAACCAACCCGTATGAATAGTACGTATTTGTTTCTGTAGAATAATTGGAAATAACGCTGCTATAAATGGCAGCAATACTATCCATAAAGTCATCTTAAAACCTCCTTTAGTATTTTATTATACAAGAAAAATAAACGGATTGATTTCTAATAGTTTAATATGGTGACAACGTATAATATATTCCTTAAATAAGAAGAAACAGATTAAAATTAAAAAATCGTCATATAATTGTCACTTTTTTATTCCGGGAAAGAAAACTTGTATTGACGTTCATAATCATATTTAATATTTGATAACGTATCAAGTGCCTTACTATTAAAAGGAGTATCTTCATTTTTTAGTTTTTGCTCCATTTTTGATACTGCCTGAATTAATGATTCAACATATGGGAGTACTTTATCTGTATAAGGTTTCAGTAAATTTTCATCTACCACACGTTTTTCTTTATGAGAAAGTGCTTTACGCTCATGGAAGAATACATTTTCAACTTCTCCTCTATTATGCAAATCTCCCTGCATTGGGTGAGTGATAACACTTTCAATGCTAACCAGAACACCATTAGGGTGATCCTGAACTTTCTCTACAATATAAATACCAGATTTGTGCATAAGTCTAAAATACATATTTCTCATCCTTTTTGTGTTAATATATTATGGTAATAATCATATCATGAAGGAGCTTAAAAATGACTAATTTTCCGCAATTAAATACAGAAATTTCAGAAAATGAACGTTTAGTAGAATTGGTAACAACAAAAGGAACGATGAAAATTAAATTATTCCCGGAAGTTGCACCAAAAACAGTTGAAAACTTTATTCAGTTATCTGAAAAAGGATATTATGAAGGTATTATCTTCCACCGTGTTATTAATGATTTCATGATTCAAGGTGGAGACCCAACTGGAACTGGTATGGGTGGAGAAAGTATTTACGGAGATAAGTTTGAAGACGAATTTTCTATGGAAGCATTCAACTTATATGGTGCTTTATCTATGGCTAATGCGGGACCAAATACTAACGGTTCTCAATTCTTCATCGTTCAAATGAAACAAGTACCAGCTCAAATGTTATCACAATTAAAGCAAGGTGGATGGCCAGAAGAGATTGTTGATAAATATGCTGAAGTTGGCGGAACACCATGGCTAGATCAAAAACATACAGTATTTGGTCAAGTAGTAGAAGGATTTGATGTATTAGAAACAATCGCTAATGTTCAGGTTGGCGCTCAAGACAAACCGTTAGAAGATGTAGTGATTGAGAAGATTAACATATTAAAATAATTGTTGCATAGGACTAAACACTTTGGCGACGACCTGGAATAAGTCATGAAATGTTCATGACTTATTCTTTTTTTGTGGATTTTTAATGTTATAATAATTTATTAGATTAGGGGTGATGCATGATGATGGATTTTTTATATTTTCCGGAAAATAAGTGGGAATATGTCCCGGCAGTGTTATCATTAATATTCTTTATGATACTTGCTTATATTTCTTTTAAATTGTTTAAAAGAAATTCACAGAAACAGGAAGAAAAGTTTAAAATATTTGAAGCTGAAGTGATGCGAAAACTTGAGGATGAACGCCATGAATCCAGATTTTAATATAGCAATGTACAAAATCTTAAACAACTGGAACCCGATGCAACTTGAAGATGCTTCTCAGGGAGATATGGAATATTACGAAATAATGGATATTGTACATCAAAAATTATCTTTTGATGAAACAATTCAGAGAATATCAGAAATTTTCATGCACAGTTTCGAACAGTCACCTGATAAACAAGAAATTAAAGATATTTTAAATGAAATTTATAAATTACGTGCAACTTGCGAAATCGTGTAGCATCTTATTAGCTACATGATTTTTTTATACACATTTTTATGGTAAAATAATGATATTAAAAATGAGGGATAAATATGATGAATAAAAAGTATAAAAAGGGACAGTTTATTAAAGTTAAAGTGACAGGCATACAACCATATGGAGCGTTTGTTGAGACTGATCAGCATACAGAGGGATTAATACATATCTCTGAAGTGATGAATGATTATGTACACAACTTAAATTTATTTCTTTCAGTGGGTCAAATTGTTAAAGCGAAAATTCTCGATATTTCTGAAGATGGTAAATTAAATTTATCTTTAAAAGAAAACGATTATTTTAAACGTCAGGAACGAAAAAAGGAAAAGAAATCAGTACTTGAAGAACTTAAGCAACCAGAAAATATTGGTTTCGAATCGTTACGAGAAAAACTACCGGAATGGGTAGAAAAGGGAAAGAAACTACAATAGTACTGTAGTTTCTTTCTTTAATTTATGCATGTTTGTGCATAAAAAATTATTTTGCAAAATTTAAGTATTAAGGGTTGAAGTATTTCTTAAAATTAGTCATTATATAGTATGTAAGGGTTTTCTAATTAACAAACAAAGAGGAGGCAATGTAATGATTTCGTACAAACACGAACCATTCACAGACTTTAGCATCGAGGAAAATAAACAAGCAATGTTAAAAGGCTTAGAAACAGTAAATGCATATTTAGGAGAAGATTATCCGTTAGTAATTGGTGGAGAACGTATTATGACTGATAACAAATTACGTTCATTTAATCCTGCTAATAGAGAAGAAACAATTGGTCATGTATCTCAAGCAACACAAGAGCATGCTGAGAAAGCTATGGCTATTGCGAAAGAAACATTTGAAACATGGAGATCTACTAATCCTGCAATGCGCGCTGATATTTTATTCCGTGCAGCAGCGATTATTCGACGCAGAAAATTTGAATTCTCTGCGTTATTAGTAAAAGAAGCAGGTAAACCATGGAACGAAGCTGATGCAGATACTGCAGAATGTATCGACTTCTTAGAGTTTTACGCGCGTGAAATGTTACGTCTTAAAGATGGTGTTAAAGTTGAAAGCCGTCCAGGCGAATTCAACCGTTATGACTATATCGCCTTAGGTGTTGGTGTAGTTATCTCACCATGGAACTTCCCATTAGCAATTATGGCTGGAACTACTGTTGCGCCATTAGTAACTGGTAACACAGTATTATTAAAACCATCTTCAAACACTTCTGTAGTTGCATATAAATTCGTAGAAGTTTTAGAAGAAGCTGGTATGCCTAAAGGTGTAGTAAACTACATTCCTGGTTCAAGCCGTGATATCGGTGACTTCATTGTGGATCACGTTGATACGCGTTTCGTTTCATTCACAGGTTCACGTGATGTTGGTGTTCATATTTATGAGCGTGCAGCAAAAGTTCACGAAGGTCAATTAAACTTAAAACGTGTTATCGCTGAAATGGGTGGGAAAGATACAATCGTAGTTGACAGCGAAGCTGATTTAGAATTAGCAGCTGAATCGATTGTTAAATCTGCTTTCGGTTTCTCAGGTCAAAAATGTTCTGCATGTTCTCGTGCAATCGTTTTAGAAGACGTTTATGATGAAGTAGTTGCAAAAGTTAAAGAAAAAACAGAAAAATTAACTGTTGGTAATCCAGAAACTAACGAACACTTCATGGGTCCTGTTATCGATGAAAAATCTTTAAACAAAATTAAAGAATATATTGAAATTGGTAAACAAGAAGGTAGATTATTAGTTGGAGGAACTACAGAAGAGTCTGTTGGTAATTTCGTAAATCCTACAGTATTTGTAGATGTTAAACATGATGACCGTATTATGCAGGAAGAAATCTTTGGACCTGTTGTAGGTATTGCTAAAGCTAAAGATTTCAAAGAAGCTATCAAATTTGCAAACGATACTGATTACGGTTTAACTGGTGCAGTAATTACAAATAATCGTGAGCATTTAGAAGAAGCACGTCGTGACTTCCATGTAGGTAACTTATACTTCAACCGTGGATGTACAGGTGCAATTGTTGGATACCAACCATTTGGTGGATTCAAAATGTCAGGTACAGACTCTAAAGCCGGTGGACCTGATTACCTAGTACTTCATATGCAAGGTAAAACAACTTCAGAAATGTTATAAGAAAGTATTTGTTTCATAAATAAATGAAAATAAAATAATCAAATAAATATAGCAGTAGTGCAAGGCACTACTGCTTTTCTAAAAAAGGAGAATAATAATGACTAAATCACAAGATATCATTGAAATTACAAATCATTATGGTGCACCAAACTATCATCCACTTCCGATTGTTATCTCTGAAGCTGAAGGTGTATGGGTAAAAGATCCTGAAGGGAATAAGTACATGGACATGTTATCTGCTTATTCAGCAGTTAACCAAGGTCACCGTCATCCTAAAATTATACAAGCTTTAAAAGATCAGGCTGATCGTGTTACATTAACTTCACGTGCATTCCACAGTGATCAATTAGGTCCTTGGTATGAAAAGATTTGTAAGCTTGCTGGTAAAGAAATGGTATTACCGATGAATACAGGTGCTGAAGCGGTTGAAACTGCTATTAAAGCAGCACGTCGTTGGGCTTATGATGTTAAAGGTGTTGCAAAAGATCAAGCTGAAATTATTGCAATGAAAGGTAATTTCCATGGTCGTACAATGGCAGCAGTTTCTTTATCAAGTGAAGCAGAATATCAACGTGGATATGGTCCATTATTAGGCGGCTTTAAATTAGTTGAGTTTGGTGATATTGAACAAATTAAAGCAGCAATCACACCTAACACTGCTGCAGTATTACTTGAGCCAATTCAAGGTGAAGCAGGAATCAACATTCCAAAAGACGGATTCTTAAAAGAAGTTCGTGATCTTTGTACTGAAAATAATGTATTATTTATCGCTGATGAAATTCAAGCTGGTCTTGGACGTTCTGGTAAATTATTCGCAACTGACTGGGATAACGTAGTCCCTGATATGTACATTTTAGGTAAAGCATTAGGTGGCGGAGTATTTCCTATCTCATGTGTATTAGCGGATAAAGAAATTTTAGAAGTATTCAATGCAGGAAGTCATGGTTCTACATTCGGTGGTAACCCATTAGCTTGTGCAGTTTCAATGGCAGCTTTAGATGTTCTAGTTGATGAAAAGTTATCTGAACGTTCTTTAGAGTTAGGAGAATATTTCCAATCTAAGTTAAAAGAAATCGATAACCCAATTATTAAAGAAGTTCGTGGTAAAGGATTATTTATCGGAGTTGAATTAACTGAAAATGCACGTCCATACTGTGAGCAATTAAAAGAATTAGGTTTATTATGTAAAGAAACACATGATACTGTAATTCGTTTTGCGCCACCATTAATCATTTCTCAAGAAGATTTAGACTGGGCGATTGAAAAAGTAAAATCAGTATTCGAAAAATAAATGGCAGCGTTTTCAAAAAGGGGTTTTAAAAGATTTTAAATATGTTACAATAAACATTGAAGTACTTAAGAATGAAAAAGAGGGCGAATAACATGTCAGAAAACACTACAAGTTTAGTATCATCTACACAAAATATAATTCATGAAGCATTGGATAAACTTGGTTTTGATGAAGGAATGTATGATCTGGTTAAAGAACCTTTACGTTTATTAACAGTGCGTATTCCAGTTAAGATGGATGATGGAACAGTAAAAACTTTTACAGGTTACCGTGCACAACATAACGATGCAGTAGGACCTACTAAAGGTGGCGTTCGTTTCCATCCAGACGTTGACGAAGATGAAGTAAAAGCGTTATCTATGTGGATGACTTTAAAATGCGGTATCGTTGATTTACCATACGGTGGTGGTAAAGGTGGAATCGTTTGTGATCCACGTCAAATGAGTATACACGAAGTAGAACGCTTATCACGTGGCTACGTTCGTGCGATCTCTCAATTTGTTGGACCAACAAAAGATATCCCTGCGCCAGATGTATTTACAAACTCACAAATCATGGCTTGGATGATGGATGAATATAGCATGATGGATGCGTTCAACTCTCCAGGATTTATTACAGGAAAACCTATTGTATTAGGTGGATCACAAGGCCGTGACCGTTCTACTGCATTAGGTGTTGTAATTGCGATTGAAGAAGCGGCGAAACGCCGTGGAAAACAAATTGAAGGCGCACGTGTTGTTATTCAAGGTTTCGGTAACGCAGGAAGCTTTTTAGCGAAGTTCTTATATGACATGGGTGCTAAAGTTGTAGGTATCTCTGATGCACATGGTGCATTACATGATCCAAATGGATTAGATATTGATTATTTATTAGACCGTCGTGATAGCTTCGGTACTGTAACGAACCTTTTTGAAGATACAATTACAAACAAAGAATTATTTGAATTAGATTGTGATATTTTAGTACCAGCAGCAATCTCTAACCAAATTACGAAAGATAACGCACATGATATTAAAGCTGAAATCGTAGTAGAAGCAGCAAACGGGCCAACAACGCCAGAAGCAACTAAGATTTTAACTGAACGTGGTATCTTACTTGTACCTGACGTTTTAGCAAGTGCTGGTGGCGTTACTGTATCTTACTTCGAGTGGGTACAAAACAACCAAGGTTACTACTGGACAGAAGAAGAAGTAAATGAAAAATTACGTGAAAAATTAGTGAAAGCATTTGATAATGTTTATTCATTAGCAGAAGCTAGAAAAGTAGATATGCGTTTAGCAGCATACATCGTAGGTATTAAACGTACAGCAGAAGCTGCACGTTACCGTGGATGGGCATAAGATTTTTGAGGCACACTCTTTTATGGGTGTGTCTTTTTTATTTATAAGTACTGAAATTGGGATATCACCAATTTCGAAAGCTAATATCTTGTGTAAAGATTCATTCTTAAGTCGAATAAATTCCAAAAATCGAATATTTCTAATACAATAAACACAAATAGAAAGGAGATTATAAAAATGAACGATTTTACATTTCAAAATCCAACCACTTTAGTGTTTGGAAAAGAGAGTACTGACCAATTACCACAAATGATTGAAAAATTTACTGAGGGTAAGAACATCTTATTAACATATGGTGGTGGCAGCATTAAGAAAACGGGTCTTTATGAACGTGTTATCAAATTATTAGCAGGTTACAATGTATTTGAACTTGCTGGTATCGAACCAAATCCACGCCTTTCAACTGTAAAAAAAGGTGTACAGGCCGTTAAAGATAACAACATCGATTTTATTGTTGCAATAGGTGGTGGTTCAGTTATTGACGGTACTAAGTTAATCTCTGCTGCTTCAACAAGCGATGTTGATCCATGGGATATCGTTACAAGAAAAGCAACTGTTGAAAGTGCAGTTCCTTTTGGAACGATTCTTACAATATCAGCTACTGGTTCAGAAATGAATTCAGGAAGTGTAATTACTAACTGGGAAACAAATGAAAAACTTGGTTGGGGTTCTCCACTTGTATTTCCTAAATTTAGTTTGTTAAATCCGGAATTACTCTATACATTACCTAAAAATCAGACAGCAAATGGTATTATCGATAGTATGAGTCATTTACTGGAGCAATATTTCAATGAAGCGTCAAATACTGAAATCGGAGATGCGATGATCAGTGGGGTAATGAAAGCAATCATGAAAGCTGGTCCTGTAGCAATAGAACAACCTGATAACTACGAAGCACGTGAGACAACAATGCTTGGCGCTACAGTTGCATTAAATGGTTTCATGCGTTTAGGATATGCTGGGGACTGGGCAACACATAATTTAGAGCATGCAGTTAGTGCTATATATGACATTCCTCATGGTGTTGGTTTAGCAATTATATTCCCTGAATGGATGCGTTATGTAAGTAAGAAATCACCAGAGCGATTCATCAAGTTTGCTGAGGATGTATTTGATGTCGATAGTAGTTTATCTGATGAAGAGAAAATTAATTTCGGAATTGATGCGATATCTAATTTCTGGACTTCACTTGGTGCACCAACGAAATTATCTGAAGTTGGCGTAAAAGAAGAAGACTTAGAAGTATTTGCAGAGAAAACTTTAATCTATGGTCCTTATGGAAACTTCTATAAACTTCAAAAAGAAGATATTATGTCAATTTATCAAGCTGCATTATAAAAACAAGGCGAGTCTAATATAACTTAGACTTGCCTTGTTTTATTTGTGCTAATACTGATTGAGTGCTTGTACCGTTATAATTTGTTCTTCGTTCAACAGCAGATTTTGGAGCTAATATAATATAAATTTCATCACTAATTTCAGGATGAATCGCTTTGTATCTTTCTAACGTCACATCTTTTAAATATATATCCTCTTTTATACAATCAGCGACGAGTTTACCTGTTATAGCGTGTGCTTCTCTAAACGGAATTCCGAAACTTACGAGGTAATCAGCAAGTTCAGTTGCATTTGAAAAGTCTTGTTCAAGCGTATTTGAAATATTTTCTTTATTAATTTGCATTGTATCGATCATCCCGCTATAGATTGTTAAACTATCTAAACAAGTCTCAATTGAGTCAAAGAATGATTTCTTATCTTCCTGTAAATCTTTATTATAGGCAAGCGGCAATGATTTAAGTGTCATTAGCATACCAATATAATTGCCAGCGACTGTTCCAGATTTGCCACGTACGAGTTCTGCCATATCAGGATTTTTCTTTTGAGGCATAATAGATGATCCTGTAGAATAAGCATCACTCAACGTAATAAAGTTAAATTCATGAGAACACCAAATGATGATTTCTTCTGATAATCTGGATAGATGCATCATGATTAGATTGATATTGTTCATTGTCTCAAGAATATAATCTCGATCACTTACTGCATCAATACTATTTGGGTAAATGTGATCAAAGTTTAATAGTTCAGCAGTATGTTGCTGATTGATTGGATAAGTAGTTCCTGCTAAAGCACCTGAACCAAGCGGCGATACATTAATGCGTGATAGACTTTCCTCTAATCTTTCCTTATCACGTTGTAACATCCAGAAATAACTCATCAAATGATGTGATAATAGTATCGGTTGGGCACGTTGTAGATGTGTATAGCCTGGAATAATGACTTCGATATTATCTTCTGCAACACGGATAATACTTTCCTGAAGTTTTGTTATTGTTTTAATCATTAGCTTCACTTTTTTCACGGTAAATAAATGCATATCTGTCGCCACCTGATCATTACGTGAACGCCCAGTATGAAGTTTTCCGGCAACTGGCCCAATTTTTTCGGTCAACAGATGTTCAAT
This sequence comes from Macrococcoides bohemicum, assembly GCF_003259675.1. Classification (GTDB taxonomy): domain Bacteria; phylum Bacillota; class Bacilli; order Staphylococcales; family Staphylococcaceae; genus Macrococcoides; species Macrococcoides bohemicum. The sequence goes on from NZ_PZJG01000010.1 coordinate 32,429, forward strand.
ATTCAAGTGAATATCTTCATACTTTGATGAAAAAGTAAGTGCATTGTTTTGATGATCCAACTTAAGTGATTCGAGCCCTTCTTTAATTTGCTTTGTTTCATCATGCGTTAAGATATTACTACTACCAAGCATTGTGACATGCGCAATACTGCCTTCAATATCTTCATAAAACAGGGCCTGATCAACATCGATAGACTGATTGAATTTCTCAACGAGCGCATCCATGGATGCTTCAAAGCGTCCTCCCCATAATGCATCACTCATTAAAATCACCTCTGTAAACTTCTGTAGCTAATTTTGTAGGTAATTCGTATATTTCAATAAAGCCGACACTTGCTTGTTGATTAAACGCATCTTCTTTTGTATATGTTGCGAGTTTCTCATTATATAATGAGTTATCACTTGTACGTCCAACAACAGTAATATTTCCTTTATACAGTTTAACTTTAACTTTTCCATTTACATATTGCTGCATATCATTCAGCATATTTCTAATATGATCTGATAATGGAGAGAAGTATAGGCCATTATAAATGAGGTTTGCAAATTGTTGTTCCACATATGGTTTAAAGTGTTGCACATCTTTCGTAAGCGTTATTGTTTCTAAAGCCTGGTGGGCATTAATAATAATCATAGCACCTGGTGCTTCATAGACTTCACGAGATTTAATACCGACAAGTCTATTTTCAACGTGATCAATTCTACCGACGCCGTGTTCTCCACCTATTTTATTCAGTTGTTTAATCAGTGTATGTAATGGTAAGTTTTCTCCATCGATTTCAGTTGGCAGTCCATCTTTAAACGTAATTTCGAGATAAACTGGATTGTCTTGAGCATCAACGGGTGACTTTGTTAATTCGTAGGCATCTTCTGGTGGTTCTACATATGGATTTTCTAAAATACCACATTCGTTACTTCTTCCCCATAAATTTTGGTCGATTGAATAAGGTGAGTCGAGATTGATTGGAATAGGGATGGTATGAACTTTAGCGTATTCAATTTCTTCTTCACGACTAAATCCCCAATCACGCACAGGTGCTAACGTTTTTATGCTCGGATCTAAACTATGGATTGCAACCTCAAAACGTACCTGGTCATTTCCTTTTCCTGTACACCCATGTGCGATATATTGCGCATCGAACTGATGTGCAACTTTTACAAGTTCTTTAGCGATAAGTGGACGGCTAAGTGCAGAAATTAAAGGATATGTATTTTCATATAAAGTATTACCTTTAATCGCATAGCTTAAATAATCTTTTGCATAAACTTCTACCTGGTCTAACATAATGGATTCGATTGCTCCAACTGTAAGAGCTTTTTCTTTTACAGTCTGAAGATCTTTACCTTCGCCAACGTCTAGACAACAAGCGATGACATCATATCCTTTTTCAATAAGCCATTGAATCGCAACACTAGTATCTAAACCTCCTGAGTATGCAAGTACAACTTTTTCTTTTGTCATAAATAAAAACTCCTTAGTAATAAATATTTGATATTATGAATTAATATACATATAAAGATAGCAGAATAGAAAATTGACTTCAAGTATTTTATTCATAAAAGTGCATAATTATAAAAAATAAATTTGTTTGATCATCATTTAAACGCTCTACGTTAGGTATACTACGCAAAAATCAATTGTCATAAAATTTTAATTTTATAACTATGTATACGCTTACAAAATGCGATTCCATTGAGATGTATGTTTGGATAGAGTACAATAAATGTGAATTTACAAACAGGAGGATATATAATGACACATATTAAATTTGATTACAGTACAGCTGAAACTTTTTTTGGTCAACACGAATTAGAGCAAATGCAGTCAATCGTTAAGAACGTACACAGCACAATTCATGACGGTACAGGTGCTGGTAGTGACTTTCTAGGATGGGTGAACTTACCGAAAGATTATGATAAAGAAGAATTTGCACGTATTCAGGCTGCTGCGAAAAAGATTCAGTCTGATAGTGAAGTGCTGGTAGTTATCGGAATTGGTGGCTCTTATTTAGGAGCGCGTGCAGCGATTGAAATGTTAAACAAATCGTTTGATCATTTAAAAACTGAACAAGGTAAACCTCAAATCATCTTTGCAGGGCACCAGTTATCTTCTTCATACTTAAGCGACTTAATCGAATATGTAAAAGATAAAGAATTCTCAGTTAACGTTATCTCAAAATCAGGAACTACAACAGAACCTGCTGTAGCATTCCGTGTATTTAAGAAAATATTAGAAGAGAAATACGGTAAAGAAGGCGCAAAGTCTAGAATTTATGCGACTACTGATAAAGCTAAAGGTGCTTTAAAATCACTTGCAACAACTGAAGGATACGAAACATTTGTAGTACCTGATGATGTGGGAGGACGTTTCTCAGTATTAACAGCTGTAGGATTATTACCGATTGCAGCAAGTGGTCATGATATTGAAGCGATGATGCAAGGTGCAGATCAAGCGCGTATCGATTTAGGTTCAGATAACTTAGAAGAAAATATTGCATATCAATATGCCGTTATTCGTAATGTTCTTTATAATAAAGGTTACACAATCGAAATGTTAATCAACTATGAGCCGAGTCTTCAATATTTTAACGAATGGTGGAAACAATTATTCGGTGAATCAGAAGGTAAAGACTTTAAAGGTATTTATCCCTCAAGTGCAAACTTCTCTACTGACTTACATTCATTAGGTCAGTATGTTCAGGAAGGACGCCGTGACATTTTCGAAACAGTTGTGAAAGTACAAAATCCAAGAGCTGATATTACGATTGAAGCTGATGAGAATGATTTAGATGGATTAAACTTCTTAGCAGGTAAAACATTAGATTTTGTTAATACGAAAGCATTCCAGGGAACTATTCTAGCCCATAGTGATGGTGGTGTGCCGAACTTGGTTGTTGAAGTACCACAACTTGATGCGTTCACGTTTGGTTACATGGTTTATTTCTTTGAATTAGGTGTAGCGATGAGCGGCTATTTACTAGGTGTGAATCCATTTAACCAACCTGGAGTTGAAGCATATAAACAGAATATGTTCGCATTATTAGGTAAACCAGGATTTGAAGATAAAAAAGCTGAACTTGAAGCACGTTTGAATCAATAATATTGTTGACTTTTTGAGCTAAGGCGTATTGCCTTAGCTTTTTTAATGCACTTTTTCTTTACTTTCGATAAAATGAGGTGAGAGTAGGTGGCGTTATGGATTTTATAATGCAGTATTTTAGTGAAGAAGCAATCAAAGGATACTTTGATACTTTTCAATCATTTGGTATCATCATTGCATTCTTACTACCTTTTTTCGAAGCATTTATACCGATATTACCGATTGCTTTATTTGCAGTTGTTAATGTGAATACCTATGGGCTTTATTGGGGGTTTATTATTACCTGGTTGGGTGCTTTTTGTGGTGCATATATTGTATTTCTATTAATAAGGAAATACGGACAACACAAATTTCTGAGGCATCTCAATAAACACCCTCATACGTTAAAGTTTATTAGACGTATTGATGAAAAAGGTGTCATGCCGTTATTCATTTTATTATGTTTTCCATTTACACCATCAAGTGTGATAAATGTTGTCGCAGGGTTAAGTACAATACCTTTGAAACAATATCTTATCGCTGTTTTAAGCGGAAAAGCAGTTATGTTATTCATATTAAGTTTTATAGGTAATGATATATATTCCTTTGTTAGAGAGCCGAAAAAGAGTATAATTGTAGCTATAGCTTTATTCATTTTATGGATGATTGGAAAGCTTATTGAAAGAAGTATTACACATAACGAGGCCAAACGATGAAAATTAAAAGTATTATCATTTCGTTAATATTTTCACTGATTTTTGTCATATTATTACGTTCATTTTTTATTTCTAACTATATTATTGTTGGTCACTCAATGGAACCTACATATCATGATGGTGATCGTGTACTCGTCAATCAATTTATTGATATTGTAATTGAACCCCAAATAGATGATGTTTACTTTTTTAAACTGAATGAAAATGAAACTATGATAAAACGTATTATTGCAACGCCGGGTGATTACATAAAAATATCTAAGGATACGCTTTATATTAATGGAAAGAAGTCAAGATACAGTGATTCGTCGATGAAGCTATTGCTGCATGATAAGATGAGAAAGTATCGTACTGTTCCGCAAGATTGTTATTTAGTTCTTGGTGACAATATTAATGATAGTACTGACTCAAGAACATATGGATGTATCAGTCGAAATCAAATGTTAGGAAAAGTGATTTATACGTATTGGCAGAATAAAAAATAAGAGGTGGCAATTTGAAGAAGGAAATCGTAGAATGGTTGATTGCGATAGTAGTTGCAGTAGCTTTAATATTTGTAATTAATCAATTTTTATTTGTAACATATACCGTAAAAGGAGATTCAATGGATCCTACTTTAAAAGACGGAGAAAAAGTAATTGTGAACAAGATTGGCTATACATTAGGAAATATTGACAATGGTGATGTAATTGTTTTCCATGCAGATGAAAAAGCAGACTATGTAAAACGTGTTATCGGTAATGCAGGTGATACAGTTGAATATAAAGATGATCAATTATTTGTGAATGGAAAAAAAGTAGATGAACCTTATCTTGAAGAAAATAAAGTAGCAAAAACAAATATTTTATTAACTGAAAATTTTAGCGTTAAAGATTTAGCAAACGCTAATGGTAAAAATAAGATACCTGAAGATAGCTTACTTGTATTAGGTGATAATCGTGAAGTAAGTAAAGATAGCCGTTATTTTGGTTTAATTAAAGAGGATCAGGTGGTCGGTGAAGTTGCATTACGCTACTGGCCATTCAATAGTTTTCATTACAATTTTGATTCAAAATAAAAACTACTGCACTTTTTATAATTTATTATAAGAAGTGCATTTTTTTTAGGAGGTAAATTTTATGTCCGTTAAATTTTTGATGGGTAGACGTGGTACAGGTAAAACGCAATATATTATCGAATCTATTAAAGATAAACTTAAAGAGCAAGCATTAGGTGATCCAATTATTATGATAGCACCGAGACAGAGTACATTTTCAATTGAACAGGCGTTAAGTCATGATGAATTAATTAAAGGAAGTATGCGCACGGCAATATATTCTTTTGATCGATTATACTGGCGTCTGAAAAGTGAACTTGGTGGTACGGATTTATCATTGATTTCAAAAGCGGGTATTGAGATGTTGACGTATGATGTATTATTACAGCAACAAACAAAATTACGTCGTTTCCAGACATCGAGCCAGTATTATGGCTTTAGTCAAAAACTCAGTCAGACGATTAGTGAATTAAAAAAATATAATGTTACTGTTGAGCAATTAAAAGCATTATCAACTGCTAACTTAGAAGTAAGAACGCAGGATAAACTACATGATATTGCACTTGTTTATGATCATTTAAATAATGAAATGAACAATGAATTTATGCAATCCGAAGACACCCTCTATCATTTAATTCAGTTGATAGAATCATCTGCATCAATAAAGCAATCTGAAATATATATAGACGGATTTTATAATTTTACGACCATGGAATATTTAGTTATTTTAGCACTGTGTAGACATGCAAAATCTGTGACGATTGCATTGACGATTGATCCGGAAAAGCGAAGTGATCTATTTCGTAAAACAGAAGAAACTTATCATGATATTACAGAATATTTAAAGGCTGCCCAAATTGATTTTGAAATCAAAAAATTTATTACGAAATTTCGTTTTAAAAATACAGCTTTAAACCATTTAGAAGAAAATTTCGATGCAATTCATGTAGATGCTTTACCTGAAACTACTATTGAATTATTAGAATCAGATAACATCCAGTCTGAAGTGAATGCAATAATGCATAAAATATACAACTTAGGAAAATCAGAATACAGATATAAAGATATCGCTGTATTATATCGAGATCAATCTTATGTGGATGCTTTGATTAAAAGAGCAAATCAACTGAATATTCCTTATCACACAGATAAAAAAGAAGTGATGCATCATCACCATAGTATAGAATTAATCCGTTCTTTACTTGATTTCTTCAAAAATACTTATCAAATCGATCATCTGTTTAGAGCATTAAAAACAGGTTTACTCACGAAAAATGTTGAACGATTAGACATACAGTTTGTTGATATGCTTGAAAATGTAATGATAACACGAGGTATGCAATATAAAGACTTGATTCAAAGAAGAAAGCTTCAATTTAATAAGGATGACATGTATTCCACGGAAGTTTGGGAGCAGTTTTCACAATACATTGAAACAACACTGGAAATTATTGAACCTTTAAGAATTAGTTTAATGAGTGCTGAGAATGCGAATGAATTTGCTACATATTTATATCAATTTCTGTTGGAAATTCAGTTACCTGAATATTTGATGGCAAGTCGTGATAAGATGCATGAAGCGGGCCAAAATTATAAGGCACTTGAGTTTGATCAATTGTTAACAGGCATTAACCAAGTGCTGGACGACTTTGTTGAAGTACTACGAGATAAAGATTTACCTTATCAAGTAATGACAGAAATCTTAGATGTTGGCCTTGTTGCTTTAGAATATAGTGCAGCTCCACAAGGGTTGGACCAAATACAAATTTTGAACTTAGATTTAGCTAAAGTTGAAAATAAAAAAGTTATTTTTGTTTGTGGATTGAACGATGAAATATTACCACGTCGAATAAAAGAAGATGCAATTATTACCGATTATGAAAAAAGAAATATATCAGATATAGGTGGCTTAAAATTAGCACCAACCACTGATTTATTGACACAAGATGAACGTTTTGTTGCGTATATAGCGATGACCAATGCTTCTGAATTGCTTTTCCTGTCATATAGTTTGATGAATCAGTCTTATGAGGCGATGCGTCCTTCTCCTTATATTAACGATATTAAAGGCATCAGTCTTATCCATACAGTTACCACGTCAGAATTTAAACCAAACGAACGTATAACGACGATAAATACTGGTATTAATGTTGCAGCGCATCATTATCAGGATGCTGAGTGGCAGTCAATTATTAACTACTACATTAACAATGGATACAGCGACATATTTGATTTAGGTAGATACCGTAACCAGACAAAACCACTGAATGAAATAAATATTGATACACTATATGGTGATGTTATAAAAGCGAGTGTATCGCGCTTTGAAAGCTATAATCAATGTGCTTTTAAACATTTTGCTGATCATGGATTAAGACTAAGACCTCGTGATAATTATGAACTGCAAAGTTTCCAGCTTGGAAATATTTATCATGAAGTATTGGCCTATTTAGGTGAAACGTTTAAAGACCAATTATTTAACATTTCTAAAGAAGATATCAGACAAGCAGTACGTCAATATTTAGCACAATATTTACCGAACGTACAGTTTGAAATAATGTATTCTAAACAACATTATCGTTTTATGATGCTTAAGATTGAAGCGATGCTGACTGATACATTTAGCATGATTCAGTCACATCAGAAACAAAGTAAATTTAAGATGGCTAAATTTGAAACTCGATTTGGTAAAGGCGGAGCACTTGAAAGCCAGAAGATTAATTTACCTGCAGGAAAAAAGGTCGAGATTAGTGGTCAGATAGATAGAATTGATATATTAAATCATATGAATCAGGATTATGTCTCTGTTATAGACTATAAATCCGGGTCTACAGCCCTTGACTTACGAAAAGTTTATTATGGCATTCAGATGCAGATGATGACGTATATGGATGTCGTATTACAAAATAAATCAGCCCTTGGACTTAAAGAGACAACACTTCCTGCAGGGATGCTGTATTTTCATGTTTATGAACCAAAACTTAAGTTAAATCATAAAAATGAAATGTCTGAAGATCTGTTAAAGAAAAGAGCTGCGGCATACAAGATGGACGGTTATATTATTGATGATTTAGACTTGGTGAGTTATTTTGATAATGCGATTAGTGAATCGAATAAATCTGATATTGTACCTGCTAGTTTAAAAAAATCAGGAGAATTTACTGCTGCATCAAAAGTATTACCTGTCGATGTGCTTTATCGCTTTATTGAACATAATCGTAATAACTTTAAACAGACGGCGCAAAATGTGTTATCTGGAGACTGTAGTATTATGCCTTTATCATATGATAATAAGTTACCGTGTGATTTTTGTGATTTCAAACCGGTATGTCATATCGATCCAATTTTAAATGCACAGGATATCCGTGTGAAAGATGAGAAGATAGATGCTATTCAAGAAGTAATGAAAGGAGAACAAAATGATGGCGATGACGTGGACTGAAGATCAGTTGCTTGCGATAGAAACAGTTGGTCAGGATACTTTAGTATCAGCGGCAGCAGGCAGTGGTAAGACTGCTGTTCTCGTTGAACGTATTATACGAAAAATTATCGATCAAAAAATAAATATCGATGAAATGCTGATTGTGACATTTACGAATGCAAGTGCCAAAGAAATGCGCGAACGTATTCATGCAAGAATATTAAGTGAATTAAGAAATAATCCAACAGAACATCTTAAAAACCAGCTCATTAAAATTCATCAGGCAGAAATATCAACGCTTCATCGTTTCTGTTTAAATTTAATCGAGAAATATTATTATACAATCGATCTGGATCCTACTTTCAGAACAGGAAACGACGAAGAAATGTCACTATTATTGATGCAGGCGATTGATGAAGTTTTAGAAGAAGCGTATGAACGTCTGGATGATGATTATTTAAAATTAATCCTACATTTAACAAATGAACGAAGCGACAATGAATTACGCACCTTACTGTCGAAATTATACTACTTTACAATCGCAAACAGTGAACCACTATTATGGTTACAAAAAATGCGAGAAGCATACAGAGATGCGCATGTAGAAGATGAAAATTTCAAACGTTTAGCTGAGATTATAGACACGTCTATTCAGCATGCACGATATCTCATCAGACGTGCAGAAAATTACTGCATGGATGAAGTGTTTGAGAAGACGTTAGAATATTTACAGAATATCGATAAAAGTCTTGAAATGCCGAATGGATTAGACGCTCAATATGAACTTATTAAAGATATTGCGTTTGGACGCAAGCCAGCTGTAAAGACAAAAGACGACCCTGAAGCGAAGGTGTTGAATGACTTAATCACTAAAGATCTGTCAGAAGTAAAAGGTATTATTGCTAGTCTTCAAAGGATGCTGTACGCTGCACCACAAGAAATGGCAGAGGATATTCAGGCAATGTACGGTGAAGTATCAGCACTAACTGAATTAACAGCGCAAGTGATAGAGCGTTTTGCAACATTAAAACGCGAACGTAAAGTCATTGATTTCAGTGATTATGAGCATTTTGCATTAAAGATATTATTATCTGACGGTAAACCAACTGAAATTGCACAAAATTTACGTGAGCATTATCATGAAATTTTAGTCGATGAATATCAGGATACTAACCGTGTACAGGAAAGTATTATTCAGGCTATAAAAAAACATCCGGAAGCTTCAGGTAATCTATTTATGGTTGGAGATGTTAAGCAATCGATATACAAATTTAGACAGGCTGAACCTGAGTTATTCCTGCAAAAATATGCTGAATTTAAAACAGAGAAGACCGGCAAAGTTGTAGAACTTTCTAAAAACTTTAGATCACGTCTTTCTGTTATTGATGATACGAATGCAATATTTGAACGTATTATGGATACAACGATAGGTGATATTGAGTATGATGATGCACAAAAACTATATTACGGGGCACCATTTGATGATGAACCACAATCAACAGAAATGGTTGTCATTAATAAAGCGCATATTGAGTTAGAACATCCCGAAAGTCATTATATTGCACAACGTATTCAGCAAATTATTGAAAATGAGCAAGTATATGACGTAAAAACTCAACAATACCGTAAAGCTGCATATAAAGATATTGCGATTCTTGAACGTGGTTTTAGTAATGCAGTGACACATATGCAGGTGATGAAAGCATATAATATACCATTCCATGTAAGCAGTAAAGAAGGTTATTTCAAGACAGATGAAATTGAATCTATCATGAGTTATTTACGCGTTATTGATAATCCGCTGCAGGATATTCCGTTAGCAGGTATACTGCGTAGTATTATCTATCAGTTTAGCGCTGATGAAATTGCAACGATTCGATCTATCGATACTTCAATCTATCTTTATCAAAACTTATTGCAGTATAAAGAGAGTGGTAGCAATGATACTTTAAAAACAAAAGTAATAAAAGTATTAAGTGATATTGAAGATTATCGTAACTGTCAACAATCGATGAGTGTAAGTCAGTTAGTGTCATATATATACGAGGATACACATTTTGTTGAAAAATATTTATTACTAGCTGGCGGGCAACAGCGAGAAGCAAATTTAAATAAGTTACTTAGTTTAGCTGATAACTTTGAACAATCAAGTTATCGCGGTGTTTTCCAGTTTATCCGATATATCGATAATATGTTAAATAACCAAAAGGATTTTGGTGAAGTGAATATTATATCGGATGAAGCGGATGTCGTAAGAATGATGACAGTCCATGCTTCAAAAGGATTAGAGTTTCCATTTGTAATCTATGCAGGTCTAAATAAAAAATTTAACTTAAGAGATATGAATTCAGATGTATTACTGGACCAGCGTATGGGATTGTCAATTAATTATTTCGATGCAAAAGCAAATGTTTCATTTCCTTTAATGTTAAACGGTATATTCAAGCATCAGCTCAGATTGTCACAAGTATCTGAGGAATTACGTCTCATGTATGTAGCATTTACACGTGCACGTGAGAAATTAATTTTACTTGGTTCTGTTAGAACGGAAGAAGCAATAGAGAAATATCACAATATTGATATGCACGATAAACTTGATCTTTTCTATCGTATGAATGCTACGACGCCTCTAGCATTTATCCTGCCTGCGATATTACAGCCTGATGCACCACTGCATATTCCGGTCACTATGATTTCTGAACTTGAGTTTATTCAACCAGATATTACTGAACCTTCAGTTGATGCAGATTTAGAAGCATTAAAATGGTTAACTGACTTAGAAAATTATCGTTATCCATATGAGGAAGAATTTACGCTACCGACAAAAGAAAGTGTATCTGATATTAAGAAAGCAGAATTAGAAGACGACTTAACAATGTGGACGTATGTCAATCAATATAAACTTGGTAAGAAACAATTTGATCGACCGAAGTTTATGACAGAACAGAAGAAAACAGCGCAGGAAGTCGGAACATTAATGCATCTCGTTATGCAGCACTTACCACAGAAGAGAATGAATGATAGTGAATTACAGGACTTCATTGAAAGTTTAGTTGATAAGAAATTGATTGCTGCTGAAGACGTAGCATATATTAATATCGCGCATATAAAGACCTTTATGTCATCTGAAATTTTCAGTATGTTAATAGAGGCTGAAGAAGTATATCATGAACTGCCATTTGTTATCGGCAAACAATATTTAGTCGATGCACATCCAGATCAACTTGTACAGGGGATGATCGACTGTGTATTTAAATATCATGATGAATATTATCTATTAGATTATAAGACAGATAAAGTTGTGCCAAGGTTAGGCAGAACGATTGATGAAACAATACATTCTATGGCAGAGAATTATCGTATTCAGATGACTTATTATAAAGCAGCGCTAGAAACGGTGTTGAATGCCCCTGTAACACCTTATCTGTATTTCTTTGAAGGTGGATTAGTAGAGGTGAAAGCATGAAACAAACTTTAATACATGTGTTATATGCAATACCACTTATATTATATACATTAAGTGTGGCATTTTTAATCAATCAGCCGATTGAACTGATTAATCCGTTTGAATATTATAATGCAATGGAGATGCCAACTTTATCTTTATATATCATGATGATTTTATTTGTAAGTTTTAGTATGTTCGGATTTATTATTGCTTATCGTTTTTCTATTCTAAGTAAGCTCAATAATAAATCGATGCTATTATTTATACTATTTAGTTTATTATTTTCATTATTTATCACAAGAATGAGTGTGATGTTAGAGCTAGCAGTTATATTACCGATATTAAAGTTTTTAAGCAGAAAACAAATATCTTCCAGACAATATTTGTTGTTGTCTGGCAGTATATATGCTGGATTTTTGTTTATTATCATCATTCCGTTAATGATTCTTTATAAAGATTATGAAGCATTTTTAAATGTAAATCAGTTTCAGCAGTTTATAGAGATTTATAATAAGCATCAATTATTTGATTTCTTACGTTTAAATATAACGTTATTTATTTCACACTTATTACATTATATCGTTGTATTATTTGTCGGAATTATGCCGGGATTGTTAATGGGGATGTATCATCGTAATAAAAGGGAAGACTCCATTAATATTATCATTCAGGCGCTCATTTTTTTAATTAGTGGAACAGCTGTAAAGTTACTTATTTTTAAATTTAGCTATAGCTTTCTGCAATTTTCATTAGCAATTCTTGGTTCAGGCTTACAAGGTATAGGAGTAATGCTATTAATTATCTTGTGTGTAAGATATATTGAGAGGAAGTATAAGGCAGAAGAGATGACACAGCATGCATTATTATTTATAAGCATGATGTGTTTAATTGAACTGATTATTTATAGTTTATTTACTGGAATATATAAATTACCGTATCCTTCAACATCTATCATAAATTTATTACAGTATTCTTTGATAGTGGCACTTGTTATAGCTATATTATTCATTAATTTAAGTAACTTGAGTGATAAACATTATAAAAATAATAATAGATAAATCTAAAAAGCATGAAAGTTATGACAATATTCTGTATAATGAGGGCAACACAGAAGAGGAGTGGAAGCAGAATGAAGTTTTTAACATTTAAGGTTGGCGATAAAGAAACATATGGTGTTAAAGTTAAACGTGAGGATGCAGCTTGGGATTTAGTAAAAGTATTTGCTGATTTCAAGGAAGGGGATTATCCTAAAACGTTACTTGAAGCTTTACAGCAAAATAATACAGTTGATTTTCAGGAGTTAGTACGTGCAACAATTGAAAAAGTTGAAGCATCTGAAAATAAAGCTGATTATAAATATGAATTCACAGCGATTCAATTCTTACCACCTGTTACACCTACAAATAACGTTATTGCAATCGGTCGTAACTATGAAGAACATGCATCTGAATTAAATAATGAAGTGGATGCATTATATGTATTTACAAAGGCACCATCAAGTTTAATTGGTGACGGAAATGAAATTCCTTCACATAGTGACGTAACGAAAGCGTTGGATTATGAAGGTGAACTAGGGGTTGTTATCGGTAAGTACGGACATAAGATTCCAAAAGCGATGGCATTAGATTATGTTTATGGTTATACGATCATCAACGATATTACAGCACGTGACCTACAGAAATTACATTCACAGGCATTTCTTTCAAAAAGTTTAATTGGTGGTTGTCCGATGGGACCATACATTGTTACGAAAGATGAATTACCTATGCCTGAAAATGCAAATATTGTGACAAAAGTTAACAATGAAATTCGTCAGGACGGTAATACGAAGGATATGGTATTAAAGATTGATGATTTAATTGCTGAAATTTCAAAATATGTAGCACTTCACCCGGGAGATGTTATTGCAACTGGTACGCCAAGTGGGGTTGGCGCTGGTATGAATCCTCCAGTTTACTTAAAACGTGGCGATGAAATCAAAGTTACGATTGATGGTATTGGTACATTGATGAACACGGTAGGCGAATAAAACTTTTTATGAGAGGGACAGTTTTTTAAACGGACTGTCTCTTTTTATGAATAACTATAATAATAGTTAATAAACTATACGCATTAGTAACGAAAAAATTAAATATATGTTAAACTATATGAGTATGTATTATAGATAGGGGGAATACAGTTGATTACTGGTATGTTACATTTACACATCATGAGTTGGGTTGTTTTATTAATCGTCTTTTTTGCAGCATATGAAAACTTCTCAGATCGCTTAGGACCAAGCAAATATTTTAAACCACTGATGATGTTATTACGTATCTTTGCTTTACTTGCTCTAGTAAGTGGATGTTACATCTTCTTTAAAGCAATGAATGCAGATGCAATGATGTATGGATTTAAATTTTTATTAGGATTAGCAACAATTGCTTTGATGGAAGTAACTTTAGCACGTAAGAAGAGAAAGAAACCTTCAAGAAACTTCTTCTACATCGTGATTTTAGTTGCACTCATTACGATTGGACTAGGTGTTCATTTACCACTTGGACCAATCACAGGTATGTTTAAGTAATCCATTAAGAACCTCAGAATTGAGGTTCTTTTTTTCATTCATGAACTTTTTATGAATTTCTCCCCACGTTCTGTTTATTTTAGTATAATCAAAGATAACGACTAAAGTGAGGTAATTAGAATGAAAAAATTTATAACACTACTAGCAAGCATTCTTTTATTATTAACGTTTCATCAGAATGCTGATGCCGCTACAAAAAAGGATTTACGTATTTATAGTTTAATAATCGATCGTTTTATGAATGCCAATGATGAGAATAACAAACATATTCATAACGAAAAAGATAATACACTACCATATGGTGGAGATTTAAATGGTGTTATCAATAAGATGGATTATATTAAGAAAATGGGGTTTAATACCATTCATCTTTCTCCAGTATTCGAAAAAGATCAAAATGATTATTTAGGTTATAAAGTTAAGAATTATAATACGATTGATGATGTTTACGGTGGCGAGAAACAATTTAAAAAAATGATTAAACTCGCTCATGATAAGAAGATGAAAGTTATTGTAGATATTCCGTCTACTGTGACAGAAGGTTATACTGAGACAAATGACACGAAGATGAATGACTTTCAAAGAGCTTATTTTAAGGACATGAAAATCATAGACTTAAAAAATAGTAATAACCAAAAAAAATTCAAAACATCAGTGACGCAATTTGTTGATAAATATAATATTGACGGTGTTTCGATGTACGTTATGCAGGATGGCATTGATGCAAAAGCAATATTCCCTGAGAATGTTGAAACGATTGCAATATTAAATGAAGATATTAATGTCTCTGGTTTCAAACACATACAAAAATTAGCTACTACAAAAGCAATCGCTAATGCTTTTAAGACAACTGATCAAGATATTCCTAAAAAGTACGAAATGAATGAATTACTAGCAAGTGATAACTTCTTTATGCCGAGGTTTACAAATTATGCAGCGAATGAAAATATGTTTCCAGGTACTCGTATAAAGCAGCTTATGAGCTATTTGATGGTTCAGAAAATGCCTATTAGTATGACATATGGTACTGAAATAGCAATGAACGGAGATAAAGCGCCTGATATTCATCAGTTACTTGATTTCCGTGTTGATAAAGAAGTTATTGAATACTTAGAAGTTACGAGTGGTGTTTACAAAAAGTATAATGAATTGTTTGATGGTAAATCCGAGGTTATCTATAATAATGAAGGTAATCAATTAATTTATTTTGATACAAACAAGGTTGACTTTATCTATAACATTAATAATACGAGCAAGGCAACGAATATTAAGCTGGATAGCAACCGTATTCCTAAAGATAAAATGTTAAGTGGATTATTAATAGGAGACCGTATTCATTATAAAGATAATAAGTTTTCACTGATTACAAATCGTGAAGAAGCGGAACTATATGCAGTTGTGAAGAATCAAGGATTTAACAATGGTTACCTAATTGCTGCTGGTGCGATTATCATATTATTCACTTTATTTATTATCGGAGCAACTCGAAACAGAAAAAGATATATAGCGAATCAGCAAAATAATCAAAAATAAAAAAACCGCAAAAATTGAAGTGCACCCCTAAATGAACCTTAAAATTCAACTTTAGGGGTGTTTATTTTGAATAAAAAGCATAATCTTGATTTTAAATTAAAACTAATCAAAGAATATAAAGAAGGAAATATTGGTTATGATTCATTAAGTAACAAATATGATATCGATCCTTCACAACTAAAAACATGGACTTACCAATTTGATACATTCGGTATTGACGGTCTTATATCCAGTATGACCAGAAAGAAATATTCAACAGATGAAAAATTAAGAATCATTCAGTATAGAATTACTAATCAACTTTCATATAAAGAAACTGCTAGAATCTTTGATA
>NZ_PZJG01000011.1 GCF_003259675.1 Macrococcoides bohemicum
TATATATTGCCCGGCAACGTCCTACTCTCGCGGATCGTAAGACCAACTACCATCGGCGCTAGAGAGCTTAACTTCTGTGTTCGGTATGGGAACAGGTGTGACCTCTCTGCCATCGTCACCAGACAAATTTTCAATACTTATATAAGTATAACAGCTTCGAAGATTATTTCAATAGTAAATTTTACACTGCGTTCATGAACTTTACAATTGATTAACTTTCTTAATATGCCACTCGTTGTAAGCGACTTTTTAATAATACGTAATTTGAATTGTAAAGTCAACGCTTTTTCTTTATTTTTTTCTATTTTTTAAAAGAAAGTAAATTCTGATAATTTTTACAGAATAAAAAAGACTCTAAATCCTTGATAAATAAGGATTTAGAGTCTTTAAGTATGATTCGATTATTTATGTCTCATATAAGGGAATAATAATACGTCACGAATAGATGCACTGTTTGTCAGCAACATCACTAAACGGTCAATACCAATTCCTAATCCACCTGTTGGCGGCATGCCGTATTCTAATGCTTCGATGTAATCTTCATCCATCTCATGTGCTTCATCGTTACCTGCAGCTTTTTCTTCCATTTGTGCTAAGAAACGTTGTTTTTGATCGATTGGATCGTTTAATTCTGTAAATGCATTTGCATGCTCACGACGTACGATAAATAATTCAAAACGATCTGTAAAGCGTGGATCTTTTGGATTTTGTTTAGCAAGTGGAGATACTTCCACTGGATGTCCATAAATAAATGTAGGCTGTACTAAGTTTTCTTCTACTTTTTGTTCGAAGAATTCATTTAAGATGTGACCGTATTTCATATTCGGTTTAACTTCAACACCGTGTTCTTTAGCAAGACTATGTGCTTCTTCGTCAGTTTTCACTTCATAGAAATCAACACCTGTGTATTCTTTAACAGCATCAACCATATGCCATCTACGCCATTTTGGTGCTAAGTTAATTTGTTCGCCTGCATAATCAACGGTTGTAGAACCTGTAACTTTTTCAGCAATATGTGCTACCATTTCTTCTGTTAAATCCATAATATCGTTATAGTCTGCATATGCTTCGTATAATTCAATCATCGTAAACTCAGGATTATGTCGTGTTGAAATACCTTCATTACGGAATACGCGGCCGATTTCATATACTTTTTCTAATCCACCAACAATTAAACGTTTTAAGTGTAATTCGATTGCAATACGCATATAAAGTTCCATATCTAATGCATTATGGTGTGTAACGAACGGACGTGCAGCAGCACCACCAGCGATAGTATGCATCATAGGTGTTTCTACTTCTAAGAAACCTTTCGCATTTAAGTAACTACGCATCTCCTGAATGATTTTACTACGCGTAATGAAAGTTTGTGTAGATTCTTCACTTGTGATTAAGTCTAAATAACGTTGACGATAACGTTGCTCAACGTCCTGTAATCCGTGGAATTTATCCGGTAATGGACGAAGTGCTTTTGATAATAGTGTAAACGACTTGGCTTTAACAGAAAGTTCTCCAGTGTTCGTTTTGAACATCACACCCTCAATACCAACGATATCGCCTAGATCAGCATTGTTCCATAATTCGAACTGTTCGTCACCAACCGCATCTTTACGAACATAGATTTGAATTTGTCCATCTAAATCTTTAACGTGAGCAAATCCCGCTTTACCTTTACCGCGTTTTGTCATGATACGTCCAGCGAAAGATACTTTTGATTCTTCTTCTTTATCATGTAATTCTTCTTTAGAAAAAGCATCCCAATCTGCTTTTAACGAAGCAGAAGTTGCTGTTCTCACAAATTTTTGACCAAATGGATCGATCCCCTGGTCTAATAAATCTTGCATTTTTTGACGACGTACCAACATTTGGTCGTTTAATTCTTCTGTCATTTCATTACACTCCTTCTGCGATTTTAGATTCTTCATTTTTCTCTGCTTCAATAACATATGTTTCGAATGATTTAAGTATATCAACTAATTCGTCGCGTGTCTCAGCTTGATTGATTAACTTACGTGCTTTACCATTACCACGAATTCCTTTTAAATACCATGATGCATGTTTACGCATTTCCATTACAGCTACTTTTTCACCCTTTAATTCAATTAAACGGTCTAGATGAAGCGTTGCAACTTTCATCTTCTCTGAAATATGCGGCTCAGGCATTAATTCACCAGTTTCCAGATAATGCACTGTACGATAGATCATCCATGGATTTCCTAATGCTTCACGGCCAATCATTACCGCATCAACACCAGTTTCATCAAGCATCTTCTTCGCAAGTTCAGGGCTTGTTACATCACCATTACCGATAACAGGAATACTTACGGCTTCTTTTACTTGGCGAATAACATCCCAGTCCGCATGTCCTTCATACATTTGAACACGTGTTCTACCATGCACCGCGATTGCTGATGCGCCAGCTTTCTCAATCATCTTTGCATTTTCTACAGCATAAATATGTTCATCATCCCAACCAATACGCATCTTTACAGTAACTGGTTTGTTTACTGCTTCAACAACTGCTGACACCATTTCATAAATTTTAGGTGGGTCAAGCAACCATCTTGCACCTGCTTCACATTTAATAATCTTTGAAACAGGACATCCCATATTAATATCGATAATATCTGCTGTTGTATTTTGATCAACATATTTAGCCGCTTCGACTAACGTTTCTTTTTCACCACCGAATATCTGTAACGATAACGGTCTTTCATTCTCATCAATATAAAGCATTTTCATCGTTTTTTCATTATTGAAAAGAATCGCTTTATCACTTACCATTTCAGCGCATACTAAACCTGCACCAAATTCTTTTACTGTTAATCTAAACGCCGCATTACACACACCAGCCATCGGTGCGAGCACAACTTTATTATTTATTTCAATATCTCCAATTTTCCACATATACTTACCCTCACTTATAAATTCTTACATCCGGGTCCAAAGTTACGATATCACTTATCTTTTTATTTAATACTGGATGAATTGCCTGCGAGGCAATTTCATTCAGAGGAATTAATACAAAACTTCTCTCATGCATAAATGGATGTGGTACTTTTAATCGCTCACTATCCATTACTAAATCATCAAACAATACAATATCTAAATCGATTGTTCTCGGTCCCCAGTGAATCTTGCGAACACGATTGAGCTTTAATTCAATTGCCTGAATATTGTCTAACAATTCTATCGGTGACAAATTGGTTTCTAGTGCGACAACACCATTCAAAAAGTCATCTTGCTCAACACCACCTACTGGCGCTGTTTCGTAAAGACTTGAAATCTTCGTCACCTTTGTCTCTGGAAGAGTATTTAACAAGTTCAAAGCATCGTTAATTTGTCGTTCTCTATCACCCATATTACTGCCAAAGCTTAAATATACTGTCGTCATAACTACCTCGTTCTATGAATTTCTACACCTACACCATCATACACACCTGGTATTGGTGGATTCATTTTTGTAATTTTGACTTTTAAGGCCATTATCTGATTATAGTGACTGAAGAGTATTTTTGCAATACGTTCGGCTACATG
This sequence comes from Macrococcoides bohemicum, assembly GCF_003259675.1. GTDB lineage: Bacteria > Bacillota > Bacilli > Staphylococcales > Staphylococcaceae > Macrococcoides > Macrococcoides bohemicum. Next base: position 3,538 of record NZ_PZJG01000011.1, read on the forward strand.
TTCTAATAATTTTGACTGAATAGACATTTCCGCCTTAATATCTTCATAAACCATTCCATAGTTTACGGTATGATCAAGGTCATCAGTTTCGCCCGCTTTTTTTAAATCTACATCAAGCTCAACATCAACGATAAATATTTGCCCTATCTGGTTCTCCGCTTCAAATACACCATGATATGCATAAAACTGCATACCCGTTAAAAATATTTTATCCATTGTAGTCTCCTTTAAGTTGATCCATCACTTTAATAAAGCGCGCATTCATTTGTACATTATGAACACGAACAGCATCGACACCTGCATTAATTCCGATTGCAGTAGTAGCCAGCGTACCTTCGTCACGTTCAATCGGTGTTGTTTCTCCACCTAGCAGCTCTTTTACCATACGTTTACGACTTGTTGCAAGCAGCACTTTATAATCCAGCGCAACAAGTTCATCTAAACGATGCATCACCTTGATTTCCTGTTCGCGTGACTTCGCAAATCCGATACCTGGATCAATCCATATTTTATCACGTTCAATGCCACACGCTTGTGCTTTATTCGCCTGCGTACATAAATCTGTCACCATATGTTCCATAATGTCGCCAACAACTTCTTCTTTTGCATTATGCATTAAAATAATTTCGGCATTATATTTTTTTACGACTTCAAATATATTCGGATCATATTTTCCTGCCCACTGATCATTGATGATATGTGCACCATGCTGAAGCGCTGCTTCTGCGACTTCACTTCTAAAAGTATCGACAGAAATAAGCGCATCGACATCTTTAAGCGCCTTTAATACCGGTACGACACGATTCAATTCTTCTTCTATAGAAATCTCACTATAACCAGGACGCGTTGAGTAGCCGCCAATATCGATAATGTCGGCACCTTGCGCTATCATTTCATGCACGCGTGCTACAGCGTTATCAACGGCGTTATATTGCCCACCATCAGAAAATGAATCAGGTGTTACATTTAGAATTCCCATTACTAATGTCTGCTTCATCATTTTTACCTCCACAGTATATTCATTTCATTATAACAAAATTACTATAATAAAAATAAGACTGAGACTTTTCGTCTCAGTCTATATTGATATGAATTAGTCCTGAAGGTTCGCAAATAAAGGTGTAGATAAATATCGTTCTCCGTTACTTGGTAAAATTGCTACGACATTCTTACCACTACCTAATTCAACCGCTTTATCTATTGCCGCTTTAATTGCTGCTCCAGAAGAAATACCAGCTAATATTCCTTCTTCACGTGCTACTAAACGACTTGTCTCCATCGCTTCCTCATTTGTAACTTGCGTAATGCCTGTGTAAATTTCAGCGTTTAACGTTTTAGGTACAAATCCTGCACCAATACCCTGGATTTTATGCGGCCCTGGCTGTCCACCACTTAATACTGGTGAATCAGTTGGTTCTACTGCAATAATTTCAACATCTGGATTGTGTGCTTTTAATACTGCACCGGCTCCTGATAAAGTACCACCAGTACCAACTCCTGAAATAAATGCATCAATTGATAATCCTTCCATCGCTTTAACAATTTCAGGACCCGTCGTTAATTTATGCACTTCAGGATTCGACATATTCTCGAATTGCTGTGGCATAAAGTAACCGTGCTCATCTTTTAGTTCATTTGCTTTTGCAATCGCACCTTTCATACCTTCAACACCCGGTGTTAACACTAACGTTGCACCGTATGCTTTAAGCAATGTACGACGCTCCTGACTCATTGTATCAGGCATCACTAAAGTAGCTTTGTAACCTTTTGCTGCTGCGACCATCGCTAAACCAATCCCTGTGTTACCTGAAGTCGGCTCTACTATATTATCTCCTGGTTTAATGATTCCTTCTTTTTCAGCAGCTTCGATCATCGCTAAAGCAATTCTATCTTTCACTGAACTACCTGGGTTTTGATACTCTAATTTCACATATACATCTGCAGCACCTTCAGGCACAACATTGTTTAATTTCACTAATGGCGTATTTCCAATTAAATCAGTAACGCGTTCCACTCTTAATGACATCATATTTTCCTCCAAATTGTAAAATTATTCTTACTTTTTTCATCGGAATAAGTATATCAAAATTAACATTTAAATAAAAATAATCCGTTTACGCGATGATGCTACGTAACTCGTCAGGTGTAAAATTATATTTCTCACGACAGAAATGACATTCAACTTCTGCGCCGCCATCTTCTTCTATCATGGATTCAACTTCTGCTTCACCGAGTCCTTTGATTGCAGTTAAGAATTTCTCTTTGCCACAATTACACTTAAACTCAATTGGCATCGTATCGATAATACGAATATTATCTTCACCCAATATCTCTTCTAAAATTTGTTCAGGTGATAACCCTTTATCAATCAGATTAGAGATGGGTTCCATATTGTTAATGCGTTCTTCTAAAAACGAAATCGTTTCTTCGCTGGCAAATGGCAATAACTGAATAATAAATCCACCGGCTGCCTGTGTTAATTCTTCAGGTGTACACAACACGCCTAAGCCAACTGCTGCCGGTACCTGTTCACTTGTTGCAAAATAGTAGGCAAAATCTTCTGCGATTTCTCCGTTATGAATTTCTGTTGAACCAGTAAAATAATCTCGCATACCGATATCTTTAACGACATTAATATAACCACTGCGCCCTACCGCTTCACCAACATCCATTTTTCCCGGTCTAATCGATTCCACCTGTACATGAGGATTTTGAACATAACCACGTACTTCACCTTTTGCATTTGCGTCAACAACAATTTGACCAAGTGGCCCACCACCGTTAATTGTTACCGTTAATTTCTCTTCGTTCTTAAGCATCGCACCCATCATTGCACCAACTGTCAAAGTACGACCAAGCGCAGCAGTACCAACACGCCACGTATCATGTTTTTCCCTTGCAGTTTCGACTAAATTTGTTGTTCTTACACTAAATGCACGCACTTCATCATTAAATGCTAATGCTCTTACTAAATAATCTTTCGTCATTCTTTTTCTCCTTTTAAAAAGAGGCGGATTCGAAGCAACGCTTCTTCTCCGCCTTCAATTTTAGAATTTATCTTTGTCTAATTTATCAACTTTTGGTTCTGGTTCATTTTCCGATTCATCGATTGGCGCGTCAGGATTTTTTAATTGTTCCTTAACTTCTTCGTATGAAGAACCTGCGTCCTCTGAATCATTACCTTCAACATCTTTAACTGTCACTCTAGAATCATCGGTATTATCTACAACTACTTCTTTTTCTTTCATGTGATATAGATGTGAATCATCATAGCTTACTTCCGGTAAAGTACCGTCAACGAATAAACTATTGATTTGGTTTGCTACTAATGTTTCTTCTGTCAATAATGTCTTCGCAATTAAATCAAGTTTATCCTGATGTTTAAGAAGGATTTCTTTACATCTTGCATAACTTTCTTTAATAATGCGTTGAACTTCAAGATCAATTTCATACGCAATCTGATCTGAGTAGTTCGGTTCATGACCCATGTCACGACCTAAGAATACTTCTCCTTGCGTTTGACCGAATTGTAATGGTCCAAGCTTATCACTCATACCATATTCAGTTACCATCTTACGTGCAATACCTGTTGCACGCTGGAAGTCATTATGCGCACCTGTAGATACTTCACCGAATGTGATTTCTTCTGCTACACGTCCACCTAATAATCCGACAATCTTATCTAATAATTCAGGTTTAGTCATAAAATAACGATCTTGTTTCGGTAACATCATCGCATATCCACCAGCTTGACCACGTGGCACGATTGTAACTTTATGTACCATTTCTGCTTCATCTAATACACAACCGATAATTGTATGTCCCGCTTCATGCCATGCAACGATATTTCTTTCTTTCTCAGAAATAACACGTGATTTCTTCGCTGGGCCTGCAATAACACGGTCTGTTGCTTCATCAATATCACGCATATCAATCTTCGCCTTACCTTGACGTGCAGCGACAAGCGCTGCTTCGTTTAATAAGTTCTCTAAGTCTGCACCAGAGAAACCAGGTGTACGTTGACTTAAAGCTTTTAAATCTACTGTTTCATCAAGTGGTTTATTACGCGCATGTACTTTAAGTACTGCTTCACGGCCTTTAACATCCGGAGCTCCAACTTGAATTTGACGGTCAAAACGTCCAGGACGTAATAACGCTGGATCTAAAATATCAGGTCTGTTTGTCGCAGCAATCATAATGATGCCTTCGTTCTCACCGAAACCATCCATCTCAACTAATAATTGGTTCAATGTTTGTTCACGTTCATCGTGCCCACCACCGACACCAGCACCACGCTGACGTCCTACTGCATCAATCTCATCGATGAAAATGATACATGGCGCATTTTTCTTAGCATTTTCGAACAGGTCACGTACACGACTGGCACCGACACCGACGAACATTTCAACGAAGTCAGAACCACTGATAGAGAAGAATGGCACGCCCGCTTCACCAGCAACTGCACGCGCGATTAACGTTTTACCTGTACCTGGAGGTCCTACTAAAAGCACACCTTTAGGAATACGTGCGCCCATTTTCACAAATTTACGATTATCTTTTAAGAAATCTACAATTTCAATTAATTCTGCTTTCTCTTCATCTGCTCCAGCTACATCTTTAAAGCGCACTTTTTTCTTTTTATCATCATAGAGCTTCGCTTTAGACTTACCGAAGTTCATAACACGGCCACCACCACCGCCGCCTTGTGATTGAGATAGGAAGAAAATAAAGACAAATGCTAATAATAATAATGGAATTAATGTACTTAACATACCTAAAAATACATTTTCTTTATCAGCTGGCTTTATATCAAATTTCAAATCACCATCTTGCTCTTCAGCAATTTTAGTGATTTTATCTAAATCTTTTTGGTTGTTATACATCAATACTGATGTAAATGTTTCATTTGGTTTAGCACCTTTTAATGTTCCCTTGACTAAATATACATCTTGTCCAGGCTGGATCGTCATTTCTTTAACATTACCTTTTTCCAGCTGAGACATTAACTTCGTGTATGTCATCTGTTTTGGCATCGAACCCGTGCCATTAATCATTGAAAACACACCGAATAAGACGATACCTATTAGTGTTACCATCAATATACTACGAAAGGCTTTTTGCATTCACGTTGTCCTCCTACCTATTTGTAAAGCTAACAAAGATTTTAACATAATAAATGTTGTTCAATCTACTAATTAAACTTACACAATTTTTACAAATTTTATTTTCTTTTCAGTGCAATGCTTCACTATTTAGTATAAACTTCTTCTTTTAATAATCCAATGTATGGCAGATTACGATATTTTTCCTGATAATCTAACCCATAACCTACAACGAAATCATCAGGAATCTTCTCACCTACATATTTTGCCTCAATATCTACTTTGCGGCGTGTAGGCTTATCTAATAATGTTACGATTTCAATTGAATTCGCTTTGCGATATTTTAATAAATCAACGATTGCATTAAGCGTTGTTCCAGTTTCTAAAATATCTTCGATAATAATAATATCGCGCCCTTCAACAGAAACGTCTAGATCTTTTAAAATTTTAACTTCTCCTGTTGATTCTGTGCCGCCATGATAAGATGAAACATCCATAAATTCCATTTCAACATGTGTATCAATATGTTTAATTAAGTCGGCCATAAATAGAATAGATCCTTTTAAAATTCCGACACATAAAGGTAGCTTACCTTCATAATCAGCAGTAATTTCTTTTCCAAGACGCTCACAAGCTGATTCAATCTGTTCTTTTGTTAATACAATTGATTCAATATCATTATGCATGATTTAGTTCTCCTTTGTAATTGTTATTTTATTATTGAAAGGGTGATGGTTAGATTTATAATGGCCAATCGCTATTACTTCGTCTTCAACACAAATGATCGGTACTTTCGGACGGTCATAGACAGATACTTTTAAATCTTTAAGAATTCGTGCTACTTTTTGATGCATACCATTCATTCGGATGACATCTCCATCTTTTCTTGTTCGAATTGTGATTGGGCCAATTTCATCTTTAATCTCTATTTTATAATCATTAAAGTAATATTTCCCGGGTGAAACCACTTCTAAATAGTCATCAGTCTTTTCATTTTTATTTCGTACTATCAATTTATCATATGCAATTTGAATATGCCAACCTGGAGCGATGTCAAACGAAGCGTGCTTCGCTTCACTTTGAAGTACACGTATTATTTCGTTTAACAAACTATAGCTTACAGTATATTGTGCAACATATCTCTGAATAAATGTAAGCAGTACTTTTTGAATGACTAATCGATTTTCTTCTGACAACTTATATCGTGATAATGCATTATTTTCAATATCCATTTTATAACGCTCAACGTGTAAGTCGATTAAATCATCTACATCTTCCATATAATCAGCTAAATTCAATAACTGATGCTTATCTATTGAAGAATCATCTAATACTTTGAATACATCATTACGAATAAAGTTTCTTAAATATTTGCTGTCTGCATTCGATGCATCTGTCATATATGGCACATTAAATTCATGTGCATACTCTATTAATTCAGCTTTACTCACATTTATTAAAGGACGCATTAGTCGATAACCATCACGTATAACCACTTGCTGAATATTTATCGGTTGATAGTGGTATCGATTCGTCATTAGTCTAAAAAATATCGTTTCGAGCTGATCATCTTTATGGTGCGCTGTTAATAAACAGTCAATATGCTTTATATTAATTTGTGTTTCGAAAAAATGGTATCTAATATCTCGTGCTTTACGCTGGATACTTTTGTTCGGGTTAAATGCGTTTTTAGGAATCGTATAAGTAATTAATTCGATATTATGCTGCTTACAATATGCTTGAATCATTTTTTCTTCTTCATCTGATACGTCACGTAACTGATGATTAACATGCAATACATATAACTTCTTATGATGGTTTAATACGTTCACCTTATCGAGCAATACCATGCTATCGACGCCACCCGAAACAGCAACCGCTATGGTGTCATATTCATTCCATAAACATTCCAAAATCTCACCACCTCAACAAAAGAAGAGCTCAGGGTCAGACCCTAGCTCTTAATTTAGATAAACAAACGTATTAACGCTTTGATCCTCTTCCACCACGACGTGACTCTGTTTGACGTTTAATTGAAGTTAGTCGATCTTCACTGTCTTTTAAGAAATTTGATAATTTTTTTTCAAAGTCTTCAGGCTTTTTCTCAACTTTTGGCGGTGCAGGTTTTCTTGGGCGTTCTTTTGCTTTTTTAATTGAAAGGCTAATCTTTCCATCATCACCAATTGTTAATACTTTAACTTCTACTTCATCGCCAACTTTTAAATGTTCAGCAATATTTTCTACGTAACTATCTGCAACTTCACTAATGTGAACTAGTCCGCTTTTGCCTTCTGGTAACTCAACGAATGCACCGAAATTTTTAACGCCTGTAACTTTACCTTTTAATTTGTTTCCAACTTCAATTGCCATAAGTTTAATAAATCCTCCCGATTAATTCTTCATAATATATCATTATATGCTTGATTTTCTCTTTTTACAACTTGATTAATCAAATTGTCTGTGAAGTCTGACTTATTCAGTTCCATCTTCCTTTTTATCTTTTTCAGGAATCTTAAAGATTACTTCTCCATCATTACTCAAGAAATATTCACTACGCGCAATCTTTTCAATATATTCTTTACTATTAAGCTGTTTTAAACGTTCTTTCAGTGCGATTTCTTTATCTTTAAGTTTTTCCAGTTCGACAGTTTGTTTCGCTTGTTCCTGCTTCAAAGCTCTATTTGTATTCATTTGCATAAAGAGAAGTAACATTAAAAATAATAAGATAGCAAGAAGAATACCCCCAAAAACTGTCATACGTTTCCTTACAATCTTGCTACTTTTACGATTCAATCGATTAATGCGAGCCTGTTCCTTCGTGTATTCATTTTCAATTTTACGTACTTCTTTAGCCATACGTAACACTCCTACTCAAAAGGCTGTTCAATTTTTTCTTCTTTTTTTACTTCAAACATCCCTTTTGCATTATCTTTTGTTGCATGTTCTTTCAAGTCTGTGACTTCAACCGTAATGATGCGTTGTCCTAAACGTACTTCTAATTCATCACCAACAGCTACAGTGCTTGAAGCCTTCGCAACATTACCATTGATTTTAATTCTACCTTGGTCACTCACTTCTTTTGCTAACGTACGACGTTTAATTAAACGTGATACTTTTAAATATTTATCGAGTCTCATCTATTCCACCCTCAATTTCTTTCAAAGCATCTTTTAAAGATACATTTTGAATTTTATTCAAATCATATAACTTTAAGAATATATCTGCAAAAATTTTCTCTCTTTTCACAGTACGTTCTTGTTTTCCTTCTTTCGCTTTAGCATCTTTCCAGACATCATGTAATTCATCTACGGTTGATATTGATTCATCTCCAAACACATGCGGGTGACGACGAATCATTTTATCGGTAATGCTCTTTACTACTTCTCTCGCATCGAACATGTAATCTTTTTTTGCAATGGCACTATGAAATACCACTTGTAATAATATATCGCCTAACTCTTCGATGATGTTATCAATATCATCATTATCAATTGCTTCAAACAATTCATATGTTTCCTCTAATAAATATCGTTTTAAACTCTGATGCGTTTGTTCTTTATCCCATGGACATCCATTTTCTCCTACAAGCGTATCCATCACTGCTGTGAAATATTCAAAGTCACCTGATAATTGCTCATCATTCAATGGCGGTACAAAAAGTGACGTTAAATTGGATAACGCAAAATCATGATCCATTTCATACAAAGGTCGCCATATTACATCTGCATCTTCTCCGCGTGCACCTGTAACGATAGCAACATTATGTTCAGAAGGGTATAATTCTAACAATGAAACTTTTACATCACTTGCGATTAACTGATCATACACTTGCGTTACTATGAGGCCATTTCTAGGATTAATTGATGATGCATCAAGCAGCGTTCCGTCAAGCATCTGAAAGCCATTGTTTGGATCAAACTGCACTGCCTGGAACAGGTCATCGATAAAACTTTTTCCGCCTAATATTTCAATATTTAAAGTGTTATCTGCAACCAATAACTCAGTTGTTGATTCTGCAACCATCGGATGACCGGGCACTGCATAGATAACATCATCAGTTTCAGCCAGCATTTTCAGGCGACTTACAATTTCTTCATAGACATTGCTGAAATCATCATTTTCTTCATATACTTCATCAAAGCTAATCCATTCAATCTCTTCTAAATCTTCAACAACTGGGTGATGCATTGTTCTCACATAAACTTTGTCTGCCTTATTTAAAAAGCGATAAATTCCAAAAGGTAACTCATCCAGACCATAGTTCCCTAGACCTACAACTGTTATTTTATTCATACAATCACTCTCTCATTAATTTATTCATCAAGCTACCGAATGGTAAATGTTGCCACTCTTCACTCGTTATAATCTTCCACTTAATCATAGCATACAATACAATAATGCCTCCTGTAATTACCCCGATAAGTGCGACAGAAAGCGCACCGATACGTGTATTAAAATCTATCATCATTTCAAGTTGAGTTAATACACTCATCACTAAAAGTGCTATGCTCCACTTAATCAGAAATGATTGAAAAGCAATTTCGTACCGACGTACAACACCGATATGTAACACGTATGCATAGACGAATAATCCTGTAACTGTTGCGAGTGCAGCACCTTTAATATCAAAGCGAGATATCAGTAATAAGTTGAGTATGATTTTTACCCCTAATCCTAAACCAACACCCCATAGTTGTATGCGATAGGCTTCAAATATTTGAAGCATTGCAGTGTACATAATGATAAGTGATACGAAAATGATAGCTAACATATAAATAAACAGTGCTTCATAACCTGCCACCGACTTGAACAGGAACATATTAAATGGTTTAATTAAATTCATTAACCCTATAGCAGCAGCGCTACTAAAAACGATAGTAATTTTAAGCGCACTATTCGCATAGCTATTCATCTGCTTCAAGTCGTGTCTTTGTTTGCATTCCGAAAGCAATGGAATCAGTACAAGCGAGAAAGAAGTTGTAACAATAAGTCCCATTTGAATAAGTGACGCCCCACGATCATATATCCCTTTTAGTGCTTTAGCATCTTCAAGCGACATTAATATTTTCAGTTGATTAATGACTGTAAAGCTATCTACAAGCTGCCACAGAATCATAATTAGATAACTCAAACTATAAAATACAATCAGCGTAATAAAACTTCGATATGATCCTGCATTATTTCCTCGGTAATTAATTGTTTGACGTTTATCTTGCCACTTCAAATAAATACATGCTCCGAGTAAACCGGCAAATGAACCAAAAATACTTAATGCACCACTTTGATAGACTGATAAGTCCATCCATACAAATAATCCAATCGAAATCAATATAATAGATACACGTACTACCTGATCAATCACCTGAGAATAAGCAATTTCTTTCATTGCATGATTCATCTGCAGTTTCCCGCGAATCATCGCAACTGCTGGAAATGGTAGCAACACTAAACTGGAGACGCGTAACATAGTACTTAGCATTGGGTCGCCCATTAAATTTGCAATGATATCGCTACAAATTAATACGACCACCAATACCGACATGCTTATCCAGGTAATTTGTTTATATAATTTTCCTATAAATGACTTTTCATAACGCGATTGACTGATAACTGATGGAATTGCATTTAACGACAGTACTGAAACTATCGCAATGATTGGATATACTTGCTGATAGGCATAGAGACCCGTATCACCTAAAATATTTTGATAGGGTACGCGATATATCGCACTTAAAATTTTCACGATTAACATCGTTATTGTCAGTATAATCACGCTGTTAAATGCCGGGTTCTTATTCTCCATCAATCTCGATTCCTTCTTGTATTTGATGCGTGAGTTGTACTAATGCAGCAAGCCAGTTTGCATTTTTCTTCAGCTTAAATGTCATTATATTGTCTTTATATTCTATTTTTAAGTCTCGCCCGAAACCTTCTGTCGCTTTAAATAAACGTTCACCGTTAATTTTATTCGTTGTTGCAATGCTTGACTCAAGCACAACCGACTTACCGGTATCTTTCACATTCACAATACCAAATGCTAAAGCATTTATCCTGATTTCAACGATCTTCATTAACTGATCTACCGCTTCAGGATATTCACCGTATCGATCGGTCATTTCATCCTGAATATCCATTAATTCTGATTCTGTCGTTACGCTGCGTAGCTTTTTATAAAATTCAATCTTCGCTTGTTCTTCACGAATATAGTCAGCTGGAATATATGCATCAACTTCTACTTCTATTTCTAGTTGAGGCACTTCTTCGACTTGTTTAATACCACGTTTTTCATTAACCGCTTGCTGCAGCATTTCAGAATACAAATCATACCCTACAGAATCAATAAAGCCATGTTGCTGTCGACCAAGCAAATTCCCTGCGCCACGAATATTTAAATCACGCATTGCAATTTTAAATCCAGAGCCAAGCTCAGTAAATTCTTTTATTGCCTGCAAACGCTGTTCAGCCACTTCAGTGAGTACTTTATTTGGTGCGTGCAAGAAGTAGGCATAACTAATACGATTACTACGACCGACGCGACCACGTAACTGATACAGTTGACTTAAGCCAAATCGGTCTGCATCTTCAATTATTAAAGTATTGGCATTCGGTACATCGACACCCGTTTCGATAATTGTTGTTGTCACTAAAATGTCGTATTCACCATTAATAAACCTAAGCATCGTTTCTTCCAGTTCACGTTCTGATAATTGACCATGCGCAACAGCAATGCGCGCGTCAGGCATCATCATCTCTAACTGTTCAGCTTTCTGATAAATGCTCGCTACACGATTGTATAGATAAAATACTTGTCCGTTACGTGCTAATTCACGTTCCATCGCTTCTTTAATAAAGTTATGTTGATATTCCAGTACATACGTCTGTACCGGAAATCTATTTTCCGGTGGTGTTTCAATAACCGATAAGTCACGTACACCCAGTAAACTCATATGCAGTGTTCTTGGAATTGGTGTTGCTGTAAGCGTTAATACATCGACATTTGTCTTCAACGCTTTAATTTTCTCTTTATGCGTAACACCAAATCGTTGCTCTTCATCGACGATAAGCAAGCCTAAATCTTTATACACAATATCTTTGCTCAGTAGTTTATGTGTACCAACTACAATATCAACGAATCCAGACTTTAATCCTTTTTTCGTTTCATCTATCTCTTTCTTTGATCTGAAACGGCTCATCATCTGTATTTCAACCGGATAATCCTGCATACGCTCAATTAAAGTCTCATAATGTTGTTGTGCGAGTATTGTCGTCGGCACTAAGAATGCAACTTGTTTACCATCAAGTACCGCTTTGAACGCTGCACGAACAGCGACTTCAGTTTTACCGTAACCTACGTCACCGCAAAGCAGACGATCCATCGGTTTACGCTTTTCCATATCTTGCTTAATTTCAATGAGACTTTGTACCTGGTCTGCAGTTGGTTCATATGGAAAGTCCATTTCAAACGTTTCCTGTGCCTCAGTATCAGGTCCGAATTGGTATCCTTCAATGCGTTCACGCTCTTGATATAACTTCAATAATTCTTCAGCGATATCTTCAACGCTTTGTTGAACGCGCGCTTTTGTCTTTTTCCATTCTGTGCCTCCGAGTTTGTTTAGCTTCGGCTCTTTATCTTCTGAACCAACAAACTTTTGCACATAATTCATTTGATCGACTGGTACAAACAGTTGATCTGTCCCTTTATATTGAATTTTAATATAGTCTTTATGCATCTTATTGACGAGTAAGGTCTCAACACCCATATAACGTCCTACGCCATGATGCACATGGACAATGTAGTCGCCAACATTTAATTCCTGATAAGATTTAATTTTCTCAGCATTCGATAACTTCTTCGTACGTTTAGGTTTTTCTTTGCGTAATTTAAATAGCTCGCGTTCAGTGATAACAACAAGTTTCATAAACGGTAACTCGAAACCTTCTGACAAATCACCTTCGACAATTATACTAATGCCTGGTTTACTCCCCTTAATATCAAGCGTTACAGGTAGTTTCATATCAGCAAGCATCGATTTAATCTTATCTTTTCTCGTTGCATTACTTGCCAGTACAACGATATTGAAGTCATTTTTTCTGAAACGATCAAACTCAGAGAACATTAAATCATATTGTCCGTAAAATTGCTGCAATGGTTTACAAGAGAATTTATAGATATTTTGTAACTTCACAGGCATAGCAGCAGTAAACAGTGTAAAGTATGCCACATTAAATTGATTCATTAGTGTTTCAAAGCTATCTTCTTTAATAAAAGTCTGACCGACAAATCCACGACCCGATTCAATTAAAGATTGGTGAAATTCACTTGTTTCTCGAATACTTGATGCTATCGCTTCGTTTACACGATTAATCTCATCAACAATCACAATTGCTTCTTTATCAAAGTAATCAATAATCGTCGTCTCTTTATCATAAACAAATTTTACAACGCGACGCAAAATATTATGATTAAGTATTTCTCCCATATTCATTTTGATCGTTTGATACGTATCACGTAAATCATCTCTCACATTTGTCGCAATCTTTTGGCGTGTTGTCTCAAATGCTTCTGATAAATTAGATTCAAGTAGTTCTATATCTTTACTCGTAAAAATATATTCACTTGCAGTAGAAATTTCAACTGAATCAATATTATTTAATGAGCGTTGACTGTCCGCATCAAAATAACGAATAGCGTCTACTTCCGTATCGAATAATTCAATGCGGACCGGCTCACCAATCATCGGAAAAATATCAATTAATCCACCACGTACTGAAAATTGACCAAGCGTCGTTACGCGCTCACTTTTTTGGTATCCCATATATACTAAATCTTGTTGCAGTTGAATGAGATCAATATCTTCTCCAATTTTTATTTCACGATGATAGTCTGTAAATAATTCCGGTCGACTTACAAGCTTTTGAAGTCCGTTAATCGGCACAAGAAATAACCCAGCTTGACCTTTCGCCAGGTGGGTAAGTGTGCGAATACGTTCACGCATTAAGTCTGGACTTTTTGTCGAGAACTCTTCAATCATAATATCTTGTACCGGAAACTTAAACAATTCTTCTTCATCAATAAGTTGTGCTAAATCATTTTCTAATTTTTCTGCCTGAAACAAGTTACTTGTCACGACAATCATTTGTTTTTTATGGCTAAAATAACTTTCCGCAAGAATTACAGCTTTTGCACTTGGATTTAATCCGGTCACCAATATATTTTGTTTACCAAGTGAATCATTAAACTCATTAAATCGTTCATCACTATTCAACAATTTATCTATTATCTGTCTCATACATCACCATTATATTGATTCATAACATTTTCGAATCGCTCTCCACCGATAAATGTTTCAAGTGCTTCGATTGTATGATCAATCACTTTCTGCATCGTTATCATTTCGTCTTCACTAAATTTCTGCAATACATAATCAACCACAGGTTTACGACCTTCAGGACGACCAATGCCTAAACGAATACGCTTAAATTCCTGTGTCCCTAAATGTTGTATAATTGAGCGCATACCATTCTGTCCACCAGCAGAACCTTTCTGACGAATACGAATACGACCTTGTGGCATATCGAGATCGTCATATAGTACAACTAAATCCTCTACAGCTACCTTATAATAATCCATTAACGGACGAACCGCTTCACCTGATAAATTCATATACGTCATCGGTTCAATAATCAGCACTTTCTCACCATTAATATTTGCTACTGTATAGTTTCCTTTAAATTTCTGTTTGTCTAACTCTATATTATATTTCTTCAAAAATTCATCTACGACCATAAAACCTACATTATGTCGTGTATCTTCATATTTCTTACCTATATTACCTAATCCAACGATACATTTCATATTTAAATCCTCCGCTTAATCATTATCACTATTATAATATAAAAAAAGAGACATACAAATGCATGTCCCTTGAATTCGAATAATTATTCAGCTTTTTCTTCTGATTTCTCTTCGCTTTCAACAGCTTCTTCTTCGGCTTCAACAGCTTCAGTTCCTTCTGCTTCTTCGCCTTCTTCAGCAGCCTCTTCAACTGTTGGAGGTACTACAGAAACGATTGCTTCATCATCTTCATTGTTGATTGTATAAGCTTTATCTGCTTTTAAATCACCAACAGTGATTGTATCACCGATATTTAATTCAGTAACATCAACTTCGATGTTTTCAGGGATATCATCCGGTGTTGCAGTAACTGATAATTGGAATAATGGTTGTTGAACAACGCCGCCTTCTTTCACGCCTTCAGCTTCACCAACTAAGTTTACTATTACATCAACTGTTAATTCAGATTTCATATTGATTGCTAAAAAGTCGATATGCGTAATTTTGTTTTTAATTGGATTGATTTGGTAGTCAGATACCATAACTTTAACTGTGTTTGAATCTACTTCAAGTTCGATAACACCGTTACGCCCAACTTCACGGATTACTTTAATGAAATCAACTTCTTCAACTTTAACTGAAGTATTTTTAGCACCATAACCGTATACTACAGCTGGAATCTTACCTTCGTTACGTACTTTGTTTAAACTTGAACGTGTTTGTTTACCTTGTCTAATCGTTGCTTTTAATTTACTCATAATTATTACTCCTTTTGTGCGCACTTCTTTGCGCTCCTACACCTTACCCATCAGTTGTGGTAACCTGCTTGCAAAGTGTTTATTTATCTTAAATGTTTAACACATAATTTATAAATACCCTGTTAAACTTCTTCTAAACATTTTTATTTTAAAAAATTTTTAATAACAAAAAAAGACACAATGTTACGCATAAACATTGTGTCTAAAGCACTATTAATCAAATAAAATACTTACAGATTCTTGTTCATATACACGAACGATTGCTTGTGCCAATAATTCACCAACCGATAATTGCTTAATTTTTGCTGGTTTATTTTCTTCAGGTAATAAAATAGAGTTTGTAACAACTAATTCTTTAATTGCTGAATTTTCAATTCTTTCATAAGCAGGGCCTGATAATACAGGGTGTGTACAACATGCATATACTTCTTTTGCACCTTTGTCGATCAACGCTTGAGCAGCTAATGTGATTGTACCTGCTGTATCGATGATGTCATCAATGATGATTGCAGTTTTCCCATTAATATCACCCACGATATTCATAACTTCAGAAACATTTGGTTTTGGACGACGTTTATCGATAATTGCGATCGGTGCTTTTAATCGATCTGCCATCTTACGCGCACGTGTCACTCCACCATGGTCAGGTGAAACAATAACCAATGAATCTTTATCGATTTCTTCTTTCGCTTCGAAGTAATCAGAAAGAATAGGTACGCCCATTAAATGGTCAATCGGTAAATCAAAGAAACCTTGAATTTGAGGTGCATGTAAATCTAAAGCAATAACGCGGTCTGCACCAGCTTTTTCAATCATATCTGCAACTAATTTCGCAGTGATTGGTTCACGACTACGTGCTTTACGGTCTTGACGTGCATAACCATAATAAGGCATTACAACGTTAATTGTTACTGCTGAAGCACGTTTTAATGCATCAATCATGATTAATAATTCCATTAAATGTTCATTTACCGGATTAGATGTCGGTTGAACGATAAATACATCACATCCACGAATACTTTCTTCGATGTTGATTTGAACTTCTCCATCACTGAAACGTTTAACGCTTGATTTTCCTAAAGGAATCCCTACCTCTTTAGCAATTTCTTCAGCTAAAGGCTGGTTAGCGTTTAGAGAAAAAATCTTTAAAGTTGTATTTCTGTATTCATTATTCATCATCATTTTGTAATGCCCCCATTTTAGATATCGTATTATTTATCGCTTTCTGTATATGAAATAACTTTACTATGACCTTAATATTATACATTACTATGCTTTATCGTAGTAGCCTTCTTTTGTAGTTTGTCTTGCACGTCCTAATGCCAGACTTTTATTTGGCACATCATCTGTAATGGTAGAGCCTGCAGCCACAAAAGATTCATCTCCAATATGAACTGGCGCCACAAGATTTGAATTACATCCGATAAACGAATCTTTACCAACAACAGTTTTAAACTTGTTTTTGCCATCATAATTTACAGTAATCGCACCACAACCAACGTTTGTACGTGCACCGATTTCAGCATCACCAATATAGCTTAAATGTGACACTTTCGCTTCATCTTCTAGTTTAGATTTTTTAATTTCTACGAAGTTACCGATCTTAACTTCTTTACCTATATCACTACCTGGACGAAGCTGTGCAAATGGCCCAATTGTCGTTCTTTCATCAACAAATGATTCTGAAATATATGATTGTTTTACTGTAACATCGTCCTTTATTTCACTATTCTCAATCGTAGTGTGCGCAGTAATTACTACGCCTTCACCAATTTTAGTATTCCCTTTTAACATAACGCCTGGCTCAATAACAGTATCCGCTCCGATTTCAACATCTTTATCAATATACGTTGTCAGCGGATCAATAATTGTCACACCATTCATCATGTGCATTTTATTAATACGTAAACGCATCGTTTGTTCAGCAATCGATAAATTATAGCGATCATTTATACCTAACGTTTCACTGAAATCTTCAGTAACAAACGCTTCTACAATTTCACCTTGTGCACGTAATAATTTAATCACGTCAGGTAGATAATACTCACCTTGTGCATTATCATTATCAACTTGCTTTAATAATTCGAATAATAATTTATTATCAAAACAGAAAGTACCAGAACTAATTTCATTGACTAATTTTTCTTCAATGTTAGCATCCTTTTCTTCTACAATACGTTCAACACTACCGTGTTCGTCACGAATAATACGTCCATATCCGAACGGTGTATTCGTTTTAGCTGAAAGAATCGTTGCTTTTGCACCAGTTGTTTCATGATGTGCTACAAAGCCTTGAATTGTCTCTTCTGAAATTAAAGGTGTGTCTCCACAAATTACAATTGTCGTACCTTCTTTATCTGCTAAATGCTCTGCAGCCATTTGAACAGCGTGTGCAGTCCCTAATTGTTCTGTCTGCATGCTGAATTGAGATTGATCTGCTAAAGCACGCTTTACATCTTCAGCGCCATATCCAACGATTGTAACGATATCTGTTACACCTGCTGCTTTAATATTATCTATTACATGCTGTACCATTGGTTTACCACAGACAGGATGTAATACTTTATGTAGTTTTGACTTCATTCGTGTCCCTTTTCCTGCAGCTAAAATAACAGCTTGTTTTGTCATATATATTATCCCCCAGTAAAACATTTTTTTATAAGCTATGAGATGTGTAATCTGCTCAGTTATTTTTATTTTAACATACATTATGTATATTTCGATAAACAAAAAAGCGTGTCTGATAATTTGTTATCAGACACACTTAAACACTATTTCATTTATTTTAAATCTTCTTCAACTGTCGTTTGTGAATCAGATTCTACTAAATTAGGTGCTGTTTCACTGGTAGCATCTTCAGCAGTATCCACATCGTTATTATTATTCTTTCCTAACTCACTTGGATCAATCGCTTCAGTTTCGTCATATACTTTCATGACTGCAGCCTGAATCTCTTGACGCATCTCGCTATTGATTGGGTGGGCGATGTCACGGAATTCGCCATCTGCAGTACGTTTACTCGGCATTGCAACGAATAATCCGTTGTTCCCTTCAATAACGCGTAAATCATGAATGACAAATGCCTCATCCAGCGTAATTGATACCAATGCTTTCATTCTACTGTCTGTAGCTAATTTTCTCATTCTAACATCTGTGACTTTCATCTTAGATAGCCTCCTAATAAAATGTAAGTTAAAAATCTACTTAACTTTTAGAGCTACCGCTTCAATCTCAACTTTCACATCTTTAGGAAGACGACTCACTTCAACACAACTTCTAGCAGGAAGGTGCTCATTGAAATATTCGCCATACACTTCGTTGATGATCGGGAAGTCATTCATATCACTAATAAAAATCATTGTTTTTACTACTGAATTTAAATTCGATCCACTTTCTTCTAATACAGCTGATAAGTTTTCTAATACTTGCTTCGTTTGCTCTGCAACGTCATCACCTATTACTTCACCATCTATAGTCAGTGGAATTTGACCACTTGTATAAACCATATTGTTAACTACAACAGCGTGGCTGTATGGTCCAATTGCTGCTGGCGCATTTTTTGAAAAAATAGATTTCATGATGATATCTCCTTTTTATTTAGAAAATTTTTCTAAGCAATTACCTTTTTCAACTGTAAAAGATTGATTATATTCATCTACGTCGGATAATTTCACTAAAGAGGTATAGTCTTGAATCAAGCGATTTTTAACTTCTTTTGATTCTACTAAGACTGTTACCCCTTTAACAGTGGCTTTAAACTCATTCATTAAATTCATAACACCTGTAATTGATCCGCCTGCACGCATAAAATCATCTACAATTAAAACTTTTGAGCCTTCAGGCAATGTCCTTTTTGATAATACCATTGTTTCAATTTTTCGTGAAGAACCTGAAACATAATTTATCGAAACCGTTGATCCTTCTGTGACCTTATTGTCTTTACGAATTACGACAACTGGTAGATTAAGTATACTTGCAACTGCGTTTGCTAATGAAATACCTTTCGTTGCAATCGTTACGACAGCATCTAACTCTTCATCCATATACATCGTTGCAATGAGCTTTCCAACTTGATTTAATAGACTTGGTGTCCCTACAACATCAGACATGAAAAGATAGCCACCTGGCAGCAATCGTTCTTTCTCCTGCAGCATTTCACACAACTGAGAAATCAATTGATCTGCCTCTTTATAAAACATCTTATGTTTGAACGTTACACCACCACTTGCTCCTGCAGTAGTCGTGATTGTTCCGATTTCTTCTTTGATAAATGTATCTTTAATGATTTGTACATCTTCACTAATCGAAGATTTCGCCTGCCCGAATTTATCTACGAAATACGTCAATGGCACAAGCTCATTAGGATGACTCAACAAGTAACTTGTCATATAAACGATTCTTTCACTTCTTTTAAACTTCATTAAAATCCCTCTTTGCGCATATTATACGTTAAATATAC
This sequence comes from Macrococcoides bohemicum, assembly GCF_003259675.1. Taxonomy (GTDB): domain Bacteria; phylum Bacillota; class Bacilli; order Staphylococcales; family Staphylococcaceae; genus Macrococcoides; species Macrococcoides bohemicum. Next base: position 23,692 of record NZ_PZJG01000011.1, read on the forward strand.
CATAAATGTTCGGGAATTTATATTCATCCTAACATGCGCACCATATAAACTTCTTTGCAACAACCTTTAAGTGCATTGACAACACTCTTTGCCTGACGTTCTTTCGCTGCTAATCCGTAAACTGTCGGACCGCTACCACTCATCATCGCTATATCTGCGCCGGCTTTCATCATCGTGTCTTTTAATGTCTGTATAATCGGATGCATCTCTATCGTAACCGCTTCTAAACGATTTCCCAAATGGCGTATCATCTCGTTATAATCGCCATTCTCAATTGCTTCAGCACAAGCCTTACTATCAATTTTTGCGTGAGGTTTCGATAAGTCAAGTGCAGTATACACTTCTTGTGTAGAAACACTAATATCAGGTTTCGCTAAGATGACCCAGCAAGCAGGTGGTTTCGGTAAATGTTTCAACTGCTCACCACGACCTGTGCAAAGACTCGTCTTACCATGCACACAGAATGAAATATCTGAACCGATTTCAGCTGCATGTTCTGCCAATGTATCAAGCGATAAACCTAACTCAAACAATCTATTCATACCACGAAATGTCGCTGCTGCATCACTAGATCCACCCGCAAGCCCTGCTGCTATTGGAATCGTCTTATCTAACGTAATGGTAACACCAGAGTCCAGATTATAACGCTCCATCATAATCTTCGCTGCTTTATATGCTAAATTACGATTATCATTGGGCACGTACAGATGCTCCACTTTTAATACAATTTGCTTGTCTTTACGCTTTTCTAAAGTTAATCGATCATATAAATCCACCGTTGTCATAATCATCTCTACTTCATGATATCCATCTTCTCGTTTATATAAAGTGTCTAATGTCAAATTGATTTTTGCTGATGCATTTTCATAAATCATAATAATTCCTCACTCATAGTATTTAATATTATATTATTTTATCACAACTCACATTATACCTTTTCATGAAATGCAAAATAAAAAAATTAAAACCTATTCCATATGGAATAGGTTTTAATTTTTATTGAACAAGAAATTCTTCCTGCTGATCATTTACAAATGTTACTTGCACGTTTTCTGTCAATACGTCGGTATATGTATATGACACACGTTCAAAATTATGTTTATCTTGGTCTAATTCAACCACGAAAACTGATGGATAAGTTTCTTTAAGCACACCACGGCGCTCAATTAACTTTTTACGTCCTCCATTAGCTCTTAGTACAATCTGATTTCCTAACTGACAATCAAGAATTTTTTTGATGTCTACTAATGTTTTTGGCATAGAAACCCACCTCACTATGCCTTAAATTATAACACTTTGCATATAAATAGTCAATAAAATTTTTAATTTTATCAATTTAAATTACACTTGTCAATATTTTATATCACTATTTGTGGGTAATTTTTCATATTATTTGCAAGTCGTGCAAATTCTTCGAGCGACAAACTTTCTCCTCTGCGACTAGGAGCGATGTTGCTTTCCTCTAACCATGCGATAATGTCGTCTTTATATTCCTTGCTATTTGGGAATAGACTCATATAATTGTTTAATATCGTCTTTCTGCGTTGTACAAAAGCTCCGCGCGTTAACTTAAAATATATCTTTTCATCATCAATTTTTACACGTGGTTCAGGTAAAGTCGTTAGTTTCACCACTAAAGAATCTACGTTCGGTGGTGGCATAAATACACCTTTAGGTACAATCATCACACGTTTTACATCTGTATAATACTGAATAGCAATCGATAAAGAGCCGTAAGCTTTCGTTGATGGCACAGCAGTTAAACGCTCACCCACTTCTTTTTGCATCATTACAACATAACTATTAATCGGTAGATGCTGCTCTAGAAGTCCCATTAGAATAGGTGTCGTAATATAATAGGGTAAGTTAGCTACAACAAAAATCTCATCACAATCTGATAAATGATTATCAATCGCTTCCTTAACGTTCGCTTTTAGTATGTCTTCATTTATTACCGTTACATTTTCATAAGGACTTAACGTATCTCCTAAAATCGGAATCAGACGTTGATCGATTTCAAACGCAAGTACATGCTTCGCTTTACGTGCTAATTGTTCCGTTAAAGAACCCATACCCGGACCAATCTCAATAACACCACAAGTCTCATCTATACCTGCGGCATCAATAATATTACGAATCACGTTAGGATCAACTAAAAAGTTCTGTCCTAAACTCTTCTTAAATTTAAATCCATATTTATTTAACAGTTCTTTCGTACGCGTAGGTGTTGCAATATCATTTATTTCCATTAGGACTCTCCTTATATTCTAAATTCAAAGCATCTAACACATCCGCTTCAGTAATGCCAAATGCATTTAATCTATGAAATAATTGCTTACCATTACAATAACCGATTCTTAAATGTCTGCACAAATCTTTACGCTTCGTCGCTGCATGTGGTCCCATAATCAATCCTAAATCCACGAGTAACGCTTTTGACACCGTTTCTGAATCATGTTCAAAGGGTGATGACACGCTTAATAATGCATCACGAATTGCTCCAACCGGTGCATGCTCAATACCAACTTTACCACGCTTATTACGTGCAATAGCTGCATCTATAAATGCATGTTTAGCGGTAGGTACTCGCTGTTCAATTGTTTTTCTAATCTTATTTCCTGGGTAATCAGGATCTGTTAACACAATGACACCACGCACTTCAGCAGCATGTTGTATCGCTTCAATTGTCTCATCATTGATGGCAGAACCATTCGTTTCAATCGTATCGCACTCAACTGCCATCTTCACTCGCGTCGTATCATCCTTACCTTCTACGACAATAATTTCATTTATTTTCATATCAATCTTTCCTTTTTACTTATCTATATACAATATTACAATTATACTTGTTATTTTAAAAATGGATAGAATTATTTATAGTAAAAAATAAGCAGAGACAAATGTCCCTACTTATTTTCCTAATCCACCAAACAGCTGTTCTGCATTTTTCGTGGTTTGTACCGCAACTTCTTCATAAGAAATTCCTCTAAGCGCTGCGATTTCTTCGGCTACAAGTTTCACATGCATCGGTTCATTACGTTTACCACGATACGGATGTGGTGTTAAATATGGCGCGTCTGTTTCCACAATAAGTTTATCAAGTGGTACATGTTTTGCTACTGCTTTCGGTTGCTTCGCATTTTTAAATGTTACAGGCCCTCCTAAAGAGATGATAAAGTTTAATTTCAATACTTCATCACATGTTTCAGGGCTACCACTAAAGCTGTGCATTACGCCTCCAACTTCTTGTGCATTTTCTGACTTTAAGATTTCAATAACATCTGCTGTCGCTTCACGATTGTGAATAACGATCGGTAAATTCACTTCTTTTGCCAGCTGAATTTGACGTTTAAAAACTTCTTTTTGAATATCTTTAGGTGATTTATCCCAATGATAATCTAATCCCATCTCACCAATCGCTACGATTTTAGGATGCTTAGACAATTCTTTAATCCAATCGTAATATTCCTCCGTGAAATCAATGGCATCGACTGGATGCCAACCGATTACACCATATACAAATTCGTATTGCTCAATGAGCTTCATCGTGCGTTCAATTGTTACTTCATCAAATCCAACGACGATCATGCGATCTATCCCGCTTTCTCGCGCTCTATCTATAACTTCCTGTAAATCTTCTTCGTACTGATCTGCGTTTAAATGAACGTGTGTATCAATTAACACCATATCACTCCTCGTTGATATTATTTTACGATTGAGCCGTTCTCAATTGCATTTGGTACGCTGACTAATGTTAATGCACCATCTTTTTCCGCCGAAAGAATCATACCTTCGGATTTTTCTCCACGTAATTCAACTGGTTTTAAGTTTGTCACTACAATAACTTTCTTACCAATAATGTCTTCTGGTTTATAGAATTCAGCGATACCAGAAACGATTTGGCGTTGTTCGTTACCTAAATCTACCTGGATTTTTAATAATTTTTTCGCTTTTTTAATGTAATCCGCATCAATAATCGTCGCTGTCTTCAATTCTACTTCATTAAATGTATCAATTGTAATTTCTGGCTTAGCGGGTACTTCTTCTATTCCCTCTTCTGCTGGTGCTGGCGGTTGCATCGTACTCTTAATAAATTCTACTTCAGCTGCTGTATCTAAACGCGGGAAGATTGGTGTTGCTTTCTCAACCACTTTTAAGTCTTTAATCTTACCGTATTCTTCAAGACTCGCAAATTCAAATAATGTTGGATCCTGAATATTTAATTGATTAAAGATTTTTGTCGGTGCTTCTGTTAAGAATGGGCGTAATAATACACTCGCAAAACGAATATTCTCAACTAAGTGATACATTACGCTTTCTAATAATGCTTTTTGTGTTTCATCTTTGATTAAAATCCACGGTGTTGTTTCATCGATATATTTATTTGTTCTTGAAATCAGCTTCCATACTTCTTGTAACGCTACTGAATATTGTAAGTTCTCCATAGCAGCATCGTATTTCGCTTTCGTTTCAAGTGCTAACGCTTCAATTTCAGCATCTACTTCATGCATTTGACCTTTGTAGCCAGAAAGATTGCCATCAAAATATTTATTGATCATCGCAATCGTACGGTTAACTAAGTTACCTAAGTCATTTGCAAGGTCAAAGTTTGTACGATCAACGAAAGCTTCAGGCGTAAACACTCCATCTGAACCAAATGGTAACTCACGCATTAAATAGTAACGCACTGCGTCTAAACCGTAACGATCAATTAGGATATGCGGATCTACCACATTCCCTTTTGACTTGCTCATCTTACCGTCTTTCATTAATATCCATCCGTGAGCAAATACTTTCTTCGGTAATGGTAAATCTAAAGCCATGAGTAAAATTGGCCATATAATTGTATGGAAACGAACAATTTCTTTCGCCATAATATGGACATCAGCTGGCCAGTATTTCTTAAATTCTGTATCATCTTCTGAAAGGTAACCTAAAGCAGAGATATAGTTTGTTAATGCATCAATCCAAACATATACAACATGTTTCGGATTAGACGGAACTTTTATCCCCCAGTCAAAAGATGTACGAGAAACAGCTAAATCTTCTAACCCTGGTTTAATAAAGTTATTTAACATTTCATTTTTTCGAGAAACAGGTTGAATGAAATCAGGATGATCTTCATAATATCGTACTAAACGATCAGCATATTTACTCAATCTAAAGAAATAACTTTCTTCTTTCACAAGTTGAACCGGGTGTCCTGAATCCGGACTTTTCCCTCCAACGATTTTATCGCCTTCCATAATAGGATCAACAAGTTGCGTTTCAGTGTAGAATGTTTCGTCTGGCACTGAATACCATCCTTCATATTCACCTAAATAAATATCATCTTGTGCTAATAATTTTTCGAATACTTTTTCGACAACAAGTTTATGACGCGTTTCAGTCGTTCTAATAAAATCATCGTTTGAAATATCAAGCTTTTTCCATAATGCCTGAATGTCTTTAATGATTTCATCTAAATATTCTATTTCAGATTTACCGGCAGCAAGTGCTTTCTCCTGAATCTTTTGGCCATGTTCATCTGTACCTGTTAAATACTTAACATCGTAACCTTGCATCCTTTTGTAACGCGCGATAGCGTCACCTGCTACTGTTGAATATGCATGTCCAATATGTAATTTACCGCTTGGATAATATATAGGCGTTGTTATATAAAAAGTATCGTTCGTCATGTTCGTCCTCCTAGTGCTATTTATCCTTTAAATATACAGAAGTTTTCGTTATTTTTCAATATGACTAATCTTTACAATTCGACAAGTAAAATTATTAATTTATTGTAAAATCAAGTAAACTTTTCAAAATCTGAATATTACATAACATTACTAAAGCATTACAAATAAAGATTTTAATGATATATCGTTGACAATGTAAAAATACGGTAGTACACTCTTATTAAGACAAATGTCGAAAACACTTATTAATTTTGTCGAATTTACTAAAATTACTACAAAAACAATTTTTGGAGGAAATATATTATGAAATCTACTGGTATCGTAAGAAAAGTTGATGAATTAGGACGTGTAGTTATTCCAATCGAATTACGTCGTATTTTAGACATCGCTGAAAAAGACGCTTTAGAAATCTATACTGATGCAGATAAAATTATCTTAAAAAAATATAAACCAAGCATGACTTGTGCTGTAACTGGTGATGTTTCAGAAGATAACTATTTATTAGCAGGTGGTAAATTAGTATTATCTAAAGAAGGCGTTGAACAAATCTTAAAAGAAATCGAATCAAAAGAAAAATAAGATATATAAATAAAAGGTTCGAATCCAAATGGATTCGAACCTTTTATTTTGTATCTACATGATACATTTGATAAACTTCATTTTTCTTCATATCTCTATCCAGAGCAACTTGTTTAATCGCCTCTTTATTTCGTAATCCTTCTTTAACATAGTGATTGACGTGATCTTCAACTGTCATTTCTGACCACCAGTTCACATTATTTTCACCTGTGCTGCCTTCAATTACAATAACAAATTCACCCTTAAGATTTATACCTTTATCCAGACGTTCTAATAGGTGCATCACGAAATCAGTTTCAACTTGCTCAAACTTCTTAGTCAGTTCACGTGCAATGGATATTTTACGCGTACTGTCTATTTTTGCAATCACTTCTAATGTATGTTTCACGCGAAACGGAGATTCGTATATAATCACTGTATGTGGTAAAGCCATAAGCGATACGAGTCGCTCTTTCTTTTCACTATCTTTGCGTGGTAAAAAACCATCAAATAAAAATGAATAAGAGCTAATACCGCTTGTCATTAAAGCTGTAAGTGCGGCATTAGCACCTGGCACTGTTTCAACTTTAATACCTTTCTCACGCGCTACAACAACGAGTTCGTATCCAGGATCACTTATAAGAGGAAGTCCCGCATCAGAAACTAATGCGATATGATTTCCTTCTAACAATAAATCGATAATATAATCTGTCACCTGATCTTTATTATGTTCATGGTAGCTTTTTAATGGTGTATCAATCTCATAATGCATAACGAGTTTTTTAGTCACTCTTGTGTCTTCACATAAAATGATATCCGCTTCTTTTAACATCCTTACCGCTCTAAATGTAATATCTTCTAAATTGCCGATTGGTGTACCTACTAAATATAAGATACCACTCATAAGGTACCTCCCTGTATTAATTTAATCTTTTGTGAACGTGTTAATTGCTTAATTGCATACTCTCTTTGCATTGCTGCACTTTTCGTTTCAAAACTTTCTTCATATACGCGTTTCACCGGTAATCTTACTCTTGTATACTTTGCACCTTTGCCTTCGTTATGGGTATGGAGTCTTTTCTCCAGATCATTTGTATAGCCTGTATACAGTGTACCATCACTACATTCTAATATATAAATATAATGATTATCCATAATATACCTCATTCATCGATTTAGAATAAGTACCATCCGTATTATAGATATAAAATGATGGCATAACTTTCACGTCTGGTTTACCACCTTTTATACCAACGACAACAACTGTAATCGCATTGGGTTTATCAGGAGATGAATAGATAGGATAAATAACTTTAGGTTCAATACCAACTGTTCTCATATCAGAAAGCACATCAATCAACCGATCAGCACGTTGAACAACAACCATCTTTCCTCCTTGCTTCAGTAAATGATTTGCAGACTGGACGCAATCTAAAAATGTACAAAGCACTTCAGTTCTGGCGATGCGATGAGCTTCCTTCAAATGCTGATACTCCTGATTCGCTCTAAAGTAAGGAGGATTACATGTTACAACATCAAACTGACTGGGTATAAAATTTTGTTTCACGCTCTTTATGTCCATCTGGTACATACAAATCTGTTCTTCCAGTTTGTTATATTGAACAGATCGTTTTGCCATATCTACAAGTTGCGGCTGAATTTCGATTGCTTCTATCGGCATATTTGTACGATGAGATAATAATAAAGGGATAATGCCATTCCCTGAACAAATATCTATCACTTTGTCTTTTTTCTTTAAAGGCGTAAGGTGTGCAAGTAGCAGTGCATCAGTTGAAAAAGAAAATACATCATCATTTTGAATGATGGATAAATTTTCTTTAATTAATTGATCAAATCTTTCATTTTCTAACAACATCATAATTCCTCCAATAAAAAAAGGCTTACGCCTCTTTTTATTCTTTATCAGATAGTAAACTTAAGCAAAAAATACAGTCGCCGCCACCACGGTGTTTGCCAAATAAATCAGTCGGACAAATATGAAAACCTTCTGCATAAAGCATCGCTAAATTATCTTTACTTTGAAGTACTTTATTATTCTTTTTAGGTTCCTCTTCTTCTTTAGGCACCTGAATAAAGCGTTGCAGATTATCATTTTCTAACTTTAATGCAACATTTTCTTCGACTAAAGCAACTGTCAATTCTTTTAATGTTTCATAACTATCATTTATATTATTGATTTGTTTCTCCAGCTTAGTTAAAGCATTGAATAATTCATCGCGGTTCATTATAAACCTCCTAAACTTGTACCTCGTCGATATGATAAACAATTGGTGTTTCCAAACTCTTTAATTTTACTTGCATCGTCACATCTAATATATTTAAACCAATAACACGGCCAGGTCCTTCAGGTGTTTGAATTTCTTCCCCAATATCAGGTAGTCTTCTTCTTGTTTCTTCGTAATAATCATTTTCGTATTTCAAACAACACATTAAACGACCACATGCACCTGAAATTTTAGTAGGATTTAATGATAAATTCTGATCTTTTGCCATTTTTATCGACACGGGTTCAAAATCACCTAAATAAGTTGCACAGCATAAACTACGACCGCAAGGACCAATGCCACCTAGAATCTTCGCTTCATCTCTTACACCGATTTGACGTAATTCAATGCGTGTTTTTAGGTCATACGCTAAACTTTTAACTAACTCACGAAAATCCACACGCTCATTAGCAGTAAAGTTAAAAATAATCTTTGCTTTATCTAAAGTATATGTTGCATTTACTAAGCGCATATCAAGTTCATGATTTTTCACGTGTTGTTTACACAGCTCTAATGCACGATCAGCATCTAACATATTTTGTTCATACTTTAAGATATCATTTTCTGTTGCTTTACGACTAATCATTGGTACCGGCATAACTACATCTTCAAGCGGTACTTCTTTATTTGGAATAATAACACGGGCAAGTTCCACGCCACGCTTTTTATTATCAATTACTACTAATTCATTGACTGAAAATTGTTCATCACCAGGTTGATAATATTCTGTCTTACCTGATTTCTGAAATTTCACGCCTATTATTTCTATCATTATTTCACCTCATTGAGCATTTGAATCGCTAAAGCTTCATACACTAATGTTATATTAACATATTGTAGCAAATACTGTTTTGCAGTAAGTGTATGATCAATCATTGCTAGACATTTATCAATAGTTAGAAGATTTGCCTGCTGTTGAATATGTTCTTTCATTTCAGGATAACTTACTACATTATCTCCGATGAGTACATACATCAAATCTTGTAGATACAGTTGAATCATATCTAATCCAATCAATTGTTTCTCTCGCGAATCGAGTGTATCCAAAATGTTGACAATTTGAATTAATCCCATTGTATCACTGTTTAGTAAAGTTTGGCACCACTTAATTATTACACCCTTCAAATCATTAAATTGATGTGTCTCATACCATTCCACAGCTTCTTCTTTACTTAGGTTAAGAGCATTCATCGTAGCCAGAACAGATTTTGGAATATCCAGATCACTATGCTTTGTTAAATCATCTTCACTAGCTTGTATAAAGATATGCTGACATCTTGAATGGATGGTCGGTAAGATGGATTTTGGTGCAGTTGTTACTAATATTGCTACAGTATTTGCAGGTGGTTCCTCTAAAAATTTTAATATACTATTTTCACCTTGCACCGTTACTTTATCAAAATCCATAATAATATAGACTTTATGTGTTCCTTCAATCGGTTTTTGATTCATACGATGTAACAAATCTTCTATTAACTCTTTTTTTATCGTAGCTTCACTTGTTTCTACAAGGATGAAATCTGCGTGATTTAAATTCTGAACGCGACTTTGACATGTATCATTATTACTACAAAGTATTTGTGTCGCGAAACGCATTGCTTCATCTTTTAACTGGCCTCTATTCTGCCCATCAAACAAATAAGCATGACTTAATTTATTATTATCGATAAGATGCTGCAGTTGCTTAAGCATTCAATCTACTCCTTTATATAATCAAAAAGCTGCACAAGGCAGCTAATGTTAGAACTGATGAAATTGTTCAATTGGCATTACGAAGACTGTTGCGCCACCAACTTCGACTTCTACAGGATATGGGATATAAGCATCCGCATTGCCACCCATTGGTGTTACTGGTGTAACAACTTGTTCTCGATTACCACAGGTACTATTGATTAAAGTTAATAGTTCATTTACGCGTTCGTCTTCTACACCACAAAGAAACGTCGTATTACCAGCTCTTAAAAAACCGCCAGTAGAAGCGAGTTTTGTTGTTCTAAAATTATTTTTAGTAAGTACATCAGATAGACTTTGGCTATCCTGGTCCTGTACAATTGCAATTATCATTTTCATTTAAAACACCTCTTATCATTAATTATATCACAAACTATTTAATGCTCTTATTAATTGCATCTAAACAATCATTAACTACCTCCAAAAGAGGTTGCGAAGCATCAATCAATTTAATTCTGTCAGGATGTAAACGAAATAATTCATCATATCCTTTTACAACACGCTTATGAAAGTCAATCTGTTCTTTGTCCAATCGGTTTGTTTCACGTGAATTATCTTTAATACGTAATAATCCTATTTCAGGTTCAACACGTAAGTATAAAGTTAAATCCGGATATTTACCTTCAATTGCAAATTCATTGATCGCACGAATTTCGTCAACCCCGATACCACGCGCATAACCTTGGTAGGCTAATGAACTATCAATAAAACGGTCACACAATACGATCTTGTCCATGTGTAGTGCAGGTAATACTTTCTCAACGAGGTGTTGTCTACGGCTTGCAGCAAATAATAATGCCTCTGTTCGATAATCCATTGCACTCGCATCATCTAAAATAATATTACGGATATCTTCACTAATTTTTATACCACCCGGTTCCCTTGTCGTAACGACTTCGAACTTATCGCTTAATTCTTTCGCTAATGCTTTAATAACTGTACTTTTACCCGAACCTTCCGGACCTTCAATTGTAATAAAATAACTCATTATTAACTCCTACTTCCACACACGAATTTTATTATCATAGATGCCATGTACTTTGCCACCATTAGAAATAAATGAAATTACATGTTGAACATGTTCCTCTGAAATCACTTCTCCCTCTAATATATATGGAATACCAGGAGGATAAGGAATAATATGTTCTGCACATATACGACCTATGCTGTCATTTAAATCTATAGTGATAATATTGCTTGAAGTCTGGGCAATATAGATCCCATCTAATTGATTATATAACATCTCACGTTTTACTTCATTTATAACTCTGTTACTATCTAATTTTATATTATTTATTCTATCAATCAATAACTCAAATAAATAACGATCATCCTCATGCCATAATGGTAATACACATAATACAAACTTTTCATTACTCAACTCAGTAAATATACCGTATTGCTCTAATAAATGCGCTAATTCTGTACCACTATAACACTCGTGCATCAACAATAACTTCAGTGGATCAGCAGCTTCTATAACATCAAAGACTTTGCGCAGTGCTTTTAATAATGTCGTTCTACGCTTAAAAAATAATCTATCTTGATACTGCTTATAAAAGTTATCTGCTTGTTCTAAACCTAACATTAGCATATACGAAGGACTAGAAGATTGTAATATCGAAAGTAAATGAATTATCTGGTGTTTTATATCTTCAGAAATAGCATGATTTATATGAATAACAGAACTCATTGTAAATGCAGGTAATGTCTTATGATAGGACTGTACTACGAAATCAGCTGCGTAATTTAATGTACTTACAGGAAAATGTTCTGAAATATCGAAATGAGCGCCATGCGCTTCATCAATTAATACAGGAATATGATAACGATGAAAATACTCAATTGCCACTTTAATATCATATGTTTCACCAAAGTAATTAGGATAAGTTAATACCGCTAATTTAATATGAGACAACGTATCTTTATCAATGGCTCCTATATCAATTCCATTATACTCTTTTGTAGTATCTGAAACATTTGTCGGTAAAATATATGCGCTACCTCTTCCCATTGCAATCGCATTATAAATTGATTTGTGCGCATTTCTCATAATGGCAACACTCGGAACTTCACCAGCTTCTATAAAAGAAAGAATCACTGACAGTAAACCGACAGTTGTACCGTTTACTAAAAAGCGTGAATCATACCCATCTTTGTTAATCCATAATTGACTATTCTTTATAATACCTTCAGGATGGTGATAATCATCCATACCTGAAATTTCTGTAACATCGTATTTTAATTCTAAGTTATCAAGATGTCCTATCGTTTGATAATGGTGACCAGGAACATGCAGTGAAATTGGAATTTGTTTAAAATGTTCAATCATAGCATTATACATTTTCATAGAAGGAACTCCTTTATTTTTACGAATCATTTTTATATGTTAAACATTTTCATTACTTCTATCTATTATTGTACCAACATTTTTAAAACTAAGTATCTAATAATAAAAACACTTAAAAAAATGCAAAAAAAAGAGACCTTAACAGGTCACTCGTTTGCGGCTCATCGCATCCATTTAAGGTATTACTATAAATCTGCCCGGCAACGTCCTACTCTCGCGGATCGTAAGACCAACTACCATCGGCGCTAGAGAGCTTAACTTCTGTGTTCGGTATGGGAACAGGTGTGACCTCTCTGCCATCGTCACCAGACAAAGTATATT
>NZ_PZJG01000012.1 GCF_003259675.1 Macrococcoides bohemicum
ATGATATTAATATCTTCAGACTTACTTCTCTTAATCAAGTAAAACACCACCGTTCAATGATATATCTATATTTTATCAAAAAAAGACTGTAAACTTCATCTCCGAAGGAGACTTTGTCTACAGTCTGAAGTGACCTCAAAATTGATTTGAGGTCACTTTTTTGTTTGGAGAGAATAGAGTAGTTCGGAAATGTCGTCAAAATTAATCTAAAATCACTTCCGTCCCAACTATCACCACTCTTTTTTAAATTGTTCAATAAATGCTTTCATGTATTCATTACGTTCTTCTGCCATTGCTCTTGCTGTTTCAGTATTCATTAAGTCTATGAGCTTAAATAATTTTTCGTAAAAATGATTGATAGCAGTACTCGGTGTTCGATAGTCACTTAAATCATCGCGTACAGGTATATTTGGATCATACATTGCTTCACCGAACTTTCCGGCAAACATAAATGTTCTGGCAATTCCAATCGCACCTAACGCGTCAAGTCGGTCAGCATCCTGAACAACTTTGCCTTCAAGTGATTTTAATTTACCTTCGTTCTTTCCACCATTAAAGCTCATATATTTAAGGATATGATCAATAGCTTGTTGCTCTTCTATAGAAAGATGGATTTCCTCGTAAAATTTATTTAATTGTTCCCATGCTGCTTTAGTATCAAATAACTTTTCGTCAACTGTGTCATGTAATAACGCTGCCATTTCAACGATAAAAAGATCTGCGCCTTCTTTTTCAGCAATTATAATAGCCATTTTACGCACACGTTCGATATGCGCAAAGTCATGACCGCTTGATTCACCTTGATGTATGTTTTTCACAAACGATTCGGTGATGTGTAGCACTTCTTTGTTATTCATGTGAAAAAACTCCTTCTAAATGTTTACTTTTTATAAAAAGTTGGTATAATAAGATTACAAATTATCAGAAAATTCAAAACATACTTTTATATCAAAGGGGATGTAAATCATGAACAATACATATCATTTCGAATTAACTAACCAACAAAAGAAACTCGGATTTACATATTTGATTATTCGTAGTGTATTTTTCTTAAATTTAGCAGCTGATTTCTTATTGATACATTAAATAAAAAGGGCGTGAGAATTGATTCCTCACACTCTTTTATAATATCGGTGATATTAATCTTGCAATGGCTTCCTTTACTCTGATGAGTAATACGCGTTGATCATAAATTTCCTTCGTTAGCTGACTGGAAACTTTAACGTCATCTTCGAACGTCTTGCGTAATTTATAGGCAATATCATGATCGTATATAAATGCGTTAACTTCAAAGTTTAACTCAAAACTTCTAAAGTCCATATTTGCCGTACCGACACTTGCGACTTCATCGTCTATGACCATCATCTTTGTATGGATAAATCCATTCTCATAGATAAATATATTACAGCCCGCATGAATCAATTCACCGACGTTTGAATAGGTGGCCCAGTAAACAAAAGGGTGATCGGGTTTGTTTGGAATCATGATATTGACTTCAACACCAGTCAGCGCAGCGATTTTTAATGCATCAAGTAAAGAAGTATCCGGTATAAAATATGGTGACTGAATAAATATCGATTCTTTCGCGGAGGTAATCATCTTCAAATAACCGAATTTAATATGTTGTTCACTCGAATCCGGACCGCTCGATGCAATCTGAATTCCGATTTCGCCCTTACTATTAACATCCGGAAAATACTTTTTGTCATAATGCATAAAGTTACGCGTTGACTGGGAGTTCCAGTCCATCATAAAACGCAGTTGTAATGCATTGACTGAGTCACCTTCGACACGTAAATGTGTATCGCGCCAGTAACCAAATCGTTTATCCAGTCCTAAATATTCATCACCGACGTTAAAGCCACCAACATATCCTATTTTTCCATCTATTACAACGATTTTACGGTGGTTTCGATTATTCATCCTGAAATTAATGAGTGGGAAGTGTGAAGGAAAGAATGCTTCAACTTGACCACCAAGTTTCTTAAAGTTTTTAAATCGTGATAAAGTTAATGTACGTGAACCGATGTCGTCGTATAGCATTTTTACTTCGATGCCTTCTTCAAGCTTTTGCATCAAGGCATCTAATATTTCTTTACCGATACCATCTTTTTTGAAAATATAATATTGAATATGTATATGGTCTTTAGCATTCAGGATATCCTGAATTAGCGCGTCAAATTTTTTACGGCCATCTGTAAGAATTTCAACTGCATTATCTGTCGTCAGGAATGATGAATAATTATTTAAGTTCATGCGGATAATATCTTTATGCTTCATAATTTCTTTAGAGCGCACCATTAGATCATCTTTATCAATTGCATGCCTCTGTTCATGAACAATTTGCTGAAGACCGAGCTTGTCTTCTTCGTCAAGCTTAAAGATACTGGATTGCTTAATCTGTCTGCCGAACAATAAATATAATATGAAACCGATAATTGGTAGAAAGAATAATACTAGTAGCCATGCCCAAGTTGAACCTGCTTGTCTACGTTCTAGAAAGATAATTACGAAAGCTAAAAATATGTTAAAGACAAATGCAACAAAGAAAAGTATTGAAAAAACTTGAGAGTAATCGATATTTGAGAATACTGACAAAAAGCATGCCTCCTTTAGAATTAGCTCTATTATACATGAAAAAACAATTAAATACTTTTGTGGTTATACAATTTTCATACTGATATTTGATTTTACAAATTGCTATCAATGTTCACAAAATCTTTACATAAATAAGGCTATGGACCTATAGCTATATTGGCTATTTTCGGGTACACTAATATTAACAAATTGATTAGGAGTGATCGAAATGAAACAATCTCAAGAAAAAATGAAAAATGTTGTCACTCTGCTTTCTTCACTTGGTGTTAATATCTCAAAAACAAAATCACGACTTGAAGTTATGCGTACGTTACCACATGTAGCACCCGCAAAATTAAAATAATATACATAAGAGATGACATTCGAATTTAGAGTGTCTTTTTTGTTATTTAAATTAAAAACTCTTTATCAATCCAATATGGGTTGATAAAGAGTTTTTTATGTGACTATTTATTATCTCACTTGTTTATATTTTTTAATTTGTTCGGCATCAGAGTGATAAAAAATAGATAATGCAACACCTATCCCACACATTAATGCCCAAAGTGCACTACCACCATAGCTAATGAATGGTAATGGGATACCTGTAATTGGCACAACTTGAATCGTCATGCCGATATTTTGGAATACATGGAAGATAATCATGCTGATCAATCCTACTAAAAATATAGAAGCGAATTGATTTGTTGATACTTGTGCCATACGAATTAAATGAGTAAATAATGCCAGAAATAGTACGAGTACTACAACAGTACCGATAAATCCAAATTCTTCACCGATTACTGAAAAGACAAAGTCGGTATGATTCTCAGGAATGTACACTTCTCCTCCTTTAAATCCTTTGCCGAATAATCCCCCAGAACCAATAGCTTTTAATGATTCCATCAAGTGGAAACCTTCACCATCACTATATTGTGCGGGATTTAACCAAGAGTTGATTCGGCCAAGCTGATATGTCTTAATACCGAGTACTTTATCGATAAGTTCAGGTTTATAGATAATTGCAAGTATAAGCGTGGCACCAATTGTTGTAAGACCAATTAAAAATGGTGCAAGTATACGCCAGGTTACTCCTGATACCACTGTTATCCCTAAAATAATCGCTAATAATACGAGTGTCGTACCTAAATCATTTTGTAACAAGATTAATATCATAGGAATAATCGCAGTTATACCAATCTTCATCAGTAAAATGATATCTGTCTGAAAAGATTTGTAATATGTGAAACGATTGTGATCGTATACAACCTTACTTAATGTCAGAATTAAAATAATCTTCATAAATTCAGAAGGTTGTAAACTTAGACGCCCAAAGAATACATACCAGCTTTTTGCACCGTTAATCGTTGGTGTTAAAGAAGATTCAGGTAGTATCAATAGACCGAGCAGGGCTAAATTACCTAAAAAATAAAGTACGAAGACCCATTTATTGATCAATTTCGGTTTAATAAGCATAATACTGAATGCCAGAATAAATCCGAGAATATAATAGAATACTTGTCGTTCAGCAAAGTTCGTCCCATATTGCTGACCATCCATTGCTGATGTGATCACAGTTAAACTAACAGTGAAAAAACATAATATAAGAATAATGAGCCACCAATCGATTTTTTCAATCCATGGGCGCTTAATTTTGATGCGTGAAGTATTACTTGATTGAGCCATGGTCAAACTCCTACTCTAAATAAATTATAGTCATTATTATACATAACTTATCTGAAACATTATAGGAATAAATGTTTCTTTTGTGAATGATTTACGTCTTTCGATAAAAAACATGCATATCATCATATATCGTGATAGTATTATTATATTAATATTCTGGAGGAATTAACATGTCTAAACAAAATATATGTATCGTCTATGGCGGTAAAAGTGCTGAGCATGAGGTTTCTATCTTAACGGCACAATCAGTAATCAACGCTATGGACAAAGCAACATATGCGGTAGATACAATTTATATAACAAACGAAGGTGAGTGGATAAAAGGTCCACAAATCACTGGACGTATTGAAGATAGCGAAACTTTAAGATTGTCATCAGCAAATGAAGACTCTATTATGCATTTATTAACAGCATCTACTGAAGGAAAATCTTATGATGCGATTTTCCCTTTACTCCACGGACCGAATGGTGAAGACGGCACAATACAAGGATTATTTGAAGTATTAGATTTACCGTATGTTGGTAATGGTGTATTAGCTGCCGCAAGTTCTATGGATAAATTAGTGATGAAACAATTATTTGCAAATCGCGGCTTACCACAATTACCTTATGTAAGTTTTTTACGTAGTGAATATGAGACTTATAAGCATAATATTTTAGAGCTTGTTAACAATAAATTAGAGTATCCGGTCTTTGTTAAACCAGCTAACTTAGGATCATCTGTTGGCATTTCAAAATGTACGAACCGTGAAGAGTTAATTCAAGGCATTGAAGAAGCGCTGCAGTTTGACCGTAAACTTGTTGTAGAACAAGGTGTCGTTGCGCGCGAAATAGAAGTTGCGGTATTAGGAAATGATAATCCTAAAACGACATTACCTGGAGAAGTTGTAAAAGATGTAGATTTTTATGATTATAAATCGAAGTATAAAGACGGCAAAGTGCAGTTAGAAATTCCTGCTGATATTCCTTCAGAAATTCAGGAAACAATGCGTAATATGGCTGTAGAAGCATTTAAAGCTACAGATTGTTCAGGTTTAGTTCGTGCAGACTTTTTCTTAACTGAAGACAACACGATCTACATCAATGAAACAAATGCGATGCCTGGTTTCACGCAGTTTAGTATGTACCCATTACTTTGGCAGAATATGGATATGAGCTACAGTGAACTTATAACGGAATTAATTAATTTAGCAAAAGAACGTCATGCGGACAAGAAAAAAATTAAATACAAAATGGACTGATAACGATGATAAAAAGAAATTTAAAATGGATTGCAGAACAAACGAATGGCACGGTAAAAGGGAATCATGATGTGATGATCGATGGCGTATCGATTGATTCAAGACATATTAATGAGGATGTATTGTTTATTCCTTTTAAAGGTGAGCATGTTGATGGACATCAATATGTAGCGCAAGCAATAGAAAGCGGTGCTGCAGCTGCTTTATGGCAAAGCGATGCACCAAACATGCCTGTAGGGTTACCGCTAGTTGTAGTCGATGATACTTTAAGTGCATTACAGGCAATCGGTAAAGCTTATTTAGAAGAAGTAAACCCGAAAGTTATTGCGATTACAGGAAGTAACGGTAAAACTTCTACAAAAGATATGGTGGAAGTTGTTCTGGCAACGAATTTTAAAGTTAAGAAGACGCAAGGCAACTACAATAATGAAATTGGACTGCCGATTACACTGTGTCAATTAAATGAAGATACTGAAATATCTATATTAGAGATGGGTATGTCGAGGTTTGGTGAGATTGCATTTTTATCAAATCTCGTACAACCTGATATTGCTGCGATTACTAATATTGGCGAAAGTCATATGCGTGACTTAGGCTCAAGAGCTGGTATCGCACAAGCCAAGTTTGAAATTACTGAGGGATTAAAGGGGCCATTATTTTATGATGGCGATGAACCATTATTAAATAAATTAGTAGATAATACTGATGGTGACTATAAAAGTATCGGCTTTAATCAGGATAACGATTTTTACATTCATGACTTACAAGCATCTGAAAGAAGTATTGCTTTTAAAGTGGGGGAAGCGCAATTTAGCATTCCGACGCTTGGTGCACATAATGCCCGAAATGCAACGATCGCGATTGCGATTGGTCGTTTACTTGGATTAAGTGACGCAGTAATCAATGATAATTTAGGACATCTGCATTTAACAAATATGCGCATGGAACAAATTATTGGGCAGAATAAGACCCGTTTAATCAATGACGCGTATAATGCAAGTCCGACGAGCATGCGTGCTTCTATTGATACGTTATCAATTATGGATGTACCGACGAAGATTATCGTATTTAGCGATGTGTTAGAACTCGGTCCTGATTCAAAGATGTATCATGAAGCAGTAGGTGCTTATTTCGAAAATAAATCGATTGATCATTTATTTACAGTCGGTACTGAAGCAAAATACATTCATGATAAAGCACAAGGTTTCACGAATGCTATGCATTTTGAAACGAAAGAAGCGCTTGAAGAAGCACTAATACCACATTTAAATCCAGAGACGGTTATACTATTTAAAGCAAGCCGCGGCATGGCGCTTGAAACGATTATTAATCATTTGATATAAATTATTTGATAAATACTGTAAGTAATAAAATAAATAAAAAATATTTCCAGCACACATAAATTGAATGACTGTATAGCTTACAGTCATTTTTTTGATGTATTGAAACTTGTATTTACAATTGTATTGATTGTAAAAATATACGATAGGTGCTAAGATAGAGAAGTTGAATAGGCAAGAGGGTGAAAAATTACTCTATGCCATGAGGACAAGTCGAATGCGCACACTATAGAGGCGTAATTTATGAAAGATAAAAGGAGAAATAATATTGCAAAAATTTAGAGACCTAGGTATCAGCGAACCTACCATAAATGCGCTGGAGAAATTGGGATTTACAGAACCTACACCGATTCAAACGGATAGTATCCCTCATACGATGGCAGGCCGTGACGTATTAGGCCAAGCGCAAACTGGTACCGGTAAAACTGGTGCTTTTGGAATTCCTTTAATTGAAAAAGTTAGAGGTCAAGAGGGGATCAAAAGTTTAATTCTTGCTCCTACCCGTGAATTAGCAGTCCAGGTTGCTGAACAATTAAAAGCATTTAGTCGTGGACAAGGGATTCAAGTAGCGACAGTTTTCGGTGGAATGCCGATTGACCGTCAAATCAGAGAATTAAAAAAGAAACCCCAAATCGTAGTTGGGACACCTGGTCGTGTAATCGATCATTTAAACCGTCGTACGTTAAAAACTGAAGACATCAATACGTTAATCTTAGATGAAGCAGATGAAATGATGAACATGGGATTCATCGATGATATGCGTTTTATCATGGATAAATTACCGAAAGAACAGCGTCAAACAATGTTATTCTCAGCAACAATGCCGAGAGCCATTCAAGAGTTAGTTCAAAAGTTCATGAAAGATCCTATCATTGTTAAGACGATGACAAACGTTGATTCAAATCCTGATATCGACGAGCATTACACAATCGTTAAAGAATTAGAGAAGTTTGATACTTTCACTAATTTCTTAGATGTTCATCAACCTGAACTAGCAATCGTATTCGGACGTACAAAACGTCGTGTAGATGAATTAACGAGTGCGTTAATTTCTAAAGGATACCGTGCAGAAGGTTTACATGGTGACATCACTCAAGCGAAACGTTTAGAAGTTCTTAAGAAATTCAAAAACGACCAAATTGACATCCTTGTTGCAACAGATGTTGCTGCACGTGGATTAGATATTTCTGGCGTATCACATGTTTATAACTTTGATATTCCTCAAGATGTTGAAAGTTATACACACCGTATCGGACGTACTGGTCGTGCCGGTAAACATGGTATGGCAATTTCATTCGTTAACCCGGTTGAGATGGATTATATCCGTCAAATCGAAAAATCTAAAAATCGTACGATGACTGCATTACGACCACCAACACCAGGAGAAGTAATGAAAGCCCGTGAATTAGATGTTAAGACGAAAGTTAAAGGATGGGTTGAAAAAAATACTGAAGCACGTATCGAGTCAATCGCTCAGGAATTAATTAATGAACATGGTGATGTGAAATTAGTAGCATCATTATTACAAGAATTAATTAAATCTAATAACGATGTAGATGTACAATTAACATTTGAAAAACCACTTGGCCGTAAAGGCGGAAGCGGTAAATCTTATGGTCGTGGCCGTGGTGGAAACAGCGGACGTTCAGGTGGATCTCGCAGCCGTTCTAAAGATGGCGGTAAAGATAACCGTCGTAAATCGTTCGACCGTGCTGGTAAAGCAGGTGCTTCAAAAGGCGGAAAAAAACCTTTTAAAGCAAGAACATTTGCAGACCATAAAAAATAAATAGTTATTTTTAAACACCTTAAATTAATCAAGAAGATTAGTTTGAGGTGTTTTTCTGTTTTTTTGTTGGTTGTGAGTAAGTGTCTTCAAATCGAATCTCCCGCCAGTTCCGCACAAAAAAACTGAGTCAAACTTCACATATTACGCTCACCTTATGAAAATCTTATGTTCTTTGTTATAATTTACATAAATGGAGGCGATTGAATTGTATTTTGAACCGTTACCACATGCACAACCTGCAAATACTCCTAAATACAGACGTATTAAATGGAGCATCTATACGTTACTCACTTTAGCAATCTGTACGGGATTATATTTTGGAATCAATTGGTTGTACGAATGGCGTTATACATACTTGATATTCTTATTGATGCTGATACCCATCTATATTCTTTTACTTGGTATTTTTTTAAGTTATAAATACACACGTTATCAGCTCAATCAGGCTACACTTGAAATGAGTAGTGGTGCTTTCTTTATGAGTAGAAAGATTGTACCACTAGACTTGATGCAGTCAGTAAAGATTGAACAAGGATTTATCATGAAAAAATTTAATCTTGCGGTTGTTACAGTATACACCCGTGGAGATATGGTTGTTCTACCTTATATGGAGACAAAGGAAGCTGAAGCGTTAGCAGAGCGTATTATTGCAAGAATTAAGGAGATTCATTATGGACTCAACTAAAAAATCACTTCATTATTCTACGTATTTATCTAATCTGCTCAAATCTTTAAAAAGTAATATCTTTCCGATAGGCTTTGGGTTGTTCTTAATCATTAAAGATGGTTTTTCTAAGGAGGCACTACTAGATAACGGCTTTGCTATTATGATTTTATTATTTACTTTACTGAGTGCGATATTTAGTATGATTGAAGCAAAGATAACAAAATACTGGATTGAAGAGGATAAATTAATGCTTCAAAAAGGTATAATCAGCCGAACGGTGAAAGAAATATATATCGGTAAAATACAGACAATGGATACTTCAGCAGGGATTGCGAATCAATTGCTTGGTGGTGTCATCATGCATATTAAGACTGCAGGAGATGGGATTGAATTAAATAGTATCGGAAAGAATGATGCTAAAGCTTTAAGTGATTATATTAATCAGCGAAAATTTCATTTGCAACAGGGCGCTGTGGTTCAAGATATTCTTATAGAAGATCATGAAGAAGAGGATGTAATTAAATACGACGAAAAGTCTTATGAAACAATTTATCAATTATCATTTACCGATCTTATTATGATGAGTTCAACAAGTGCATCGATGTTTACGGTCATCGCGGTTGTGAGTGCTATTTATTCTCAAGTGAATGACATATTTAATTTAGATAGATATTTGGATAAATTGGAAGGTATCATTGGAGAAAGTTATATGATGGTAGGTATTATCATACTAATGGCACTGTTATTTAGCTATATTATCGGTATATTTATTACTGCACTGAAATATTATCAGTATACTGTGAAGTTTGACGGTGAGTTAATCAATATTAAATATGGTTTATTCGAACGAAAAAATAAATATATTGCTGTTAAGAACATTCAGAAAGTCACAGAAAAACAAAGTTATCTGAGAAAGTTATTGAATAAAACCTCATTTGTCGTTACTACAACGAGTGAAATGAAAGGTTCAGAAAACAGTATCTTAGGCGATGAAGAAGTATTACCGTTTATTTCTCGTGATGAGGCTTATCAATTGATTCAAAGACTTGTTCCGAAGTATCAATTTGATGAAGTAAACAAAGTTATTCCAAGGCGCAGTATACGCAGATACTTCCAGGTTTCCTGGATAATATTTTTAATTGCTGGTGGCATCATTCAGTATTACTGGTTTGAATATACTTGGCTGATTGTCATTCTGCTGATGGTATTAACCCTTATCACAGCAATCATCAAATATAAAAATTCAGGCTATATTATTTTAGATGATCAGATTAATGTGCGCAATGGTGGTGCATTTGTAATGCAAACTTCATTTATTAAAGAAGAGAACATTATCGGTATAAATGTGTCATCTACACCATTTATGAATCGTGCAGATTTGAGAAGCGTCGGTTTAGGCATTTCATCAGGAAGTAACAGCATACAATGTAGTTTAGATTATATCGAACAAGTTGATGCTGCAAACATCTATGATTGGTTCTTGCTAAAGGAGAGACGTCAATATGAATAAGATGCATAGAGATAGCTTAAAATTAATGAAGATTGGTGCATGTTTAACAGCAAGTGTCTTTTTAATCGTCTTAGCAGTTTTATGGTTTGTTAAATTTAAAGGGTTTATTCCTGTTCATCCATATGTATTTATCGGAATCGGTGTGATTGGATTGATTATTTTTATTCTGGATTTCTTTATATTCCCTAAGCTTACTTATGAAACATCATTATTCCAGTTAGGAGAAGAAGAAATCACAACATTAAACGGCATCTGGAATAAGGAGAAATTAATTGTACCTTATGTAACAATACAAAACGTTGAAATGGAACAAGGTCTTATCATGAAGCGTTTTAATATTAAGTCATTAAAGATTATTACAGCAGAAAATGATATGGAGATACCTTATGTTCATGAACATGAAGCAGATACATTAAAGACATATATCCATCAAAAAATGAATAACATCGACGTAAGGAGAAGTCATGATTAAAGGTATCGGAACGGATATTATTGAATTAGAGCGCATACGTAAATCGCTTGAAAATAAAAAGATGGTTGGCCGTATTTTACATCCAAAAGAAATCGAACTGTATGATAGTTTTGAAAGTGAAAAACGAAAGGTTGCATTTTTTGCTGGTAGGTTCTGTGTTAAGGAAGCATATAGTAAAGCGTTAGGCACAGGCATAGGTCAACTTAGATTCAATCAAATCTGTTGTTTAAATGATGATAGTGGAAAGCCTTATATTGAAGGTAGTGATGCACATGTGAGCATCGCACATTCGGAAACTGTAGCAACAGCTTTTGTAGTGATAGAGGAATAATGGATTATTCTAAAAAGTATGATAAAATTTGAGTATTAAATGATGGGGTGAGAGATATGAGTGACAGGATATATAGACCGAGTTTCGTCAATGTTGATCTTGATGCAATCAATGAAAACTATAAAGCTGTAGGGAGATTACATCCTAATAAGACGGTTATCGCAGTAGTTAAAGCGAATGGGTATGGGCTAGGGTCAGTACAAATTGCGACACACCTTTATAATCAAGGTGCTGAATTTTTTGCGGTTGCAACGCTTGATGAAGCAATCGAATTAAGGATGCACGGTATTAAAGCTAAAATTTTAGTATTAGGTATTATTGAACCGAAAGATATACATAAAGCAAGTCAACATAGATTAGCTTTGACTGTGCCGGGATTATCCTGGTTAGAAGAGGCACTTGAGTTTCTGGACGAAGACGATAAACCAATCTGGGTACATTTAAAACTGGATACTGGAATGGGTCGTATTGGTATGCGTGAAAAGCAGGAATATCAGCAAGTTGTCGATCTTGTTCAAGCGCACGATAAAACGATTTTTGAAGGCGTGTACACACATTTTAGTTGTGCGGACGAAGATAATGACAGTGCGTCAATAGCATATAGTAAATTTATTGATATCGTTCATTCAAGCGAACTGCCATCATATATTCATTGTCAAAATAGTGCAGCTGCTTTACGTTTTGATGCTTCAGAATG
Organism: Macrococcoides bohemicum; assembly: GCF_003259675.1. Taxonomy (GTDB): domain Bacteria; phylum Bacillota; class Bacilli; order Staphylococcales; family Staphylococcaceae; genus Macrococcoides; species Macrococcoides bohemicum. Next base: position 12,308 of record NZ_PZJG01000012.1, read on the forward strand.
TACAGCTTTACGCTTAGGTATAAGTTTATATGGCTACTATCCTTCTGAGTATATTCAGAGCATTTCTAAACTTAAATTAAAGCCAGCGATGCAGCTTGTATCAACAGTGAATTTTGTTAAAAGTATACAACCTGGAGATGCAGTAAGCTATGGTGCGACGTATGTTGCTGAACATGAAGAAACTGTTGCAACATTCCCGTTAGGTTATGCGGATGGATTAAATCGAAAATTGCAGGGTTATAAAATTAACCTTGCAGGAACTGATGCTGAAATTATTGGCCGTATTTGTATGGATCAGTTTATCGCACGTGTAACTAAAGGAACAACTGTAGGCACACAAGCAATCATTATTGATCATCATACAGACAGCAATCAATCTATTGAACAAGTGGCAAAGCAACTCGGAACGATTAGCTATGAAGTATTGACGAGTTTAAGCAGACGATTACCGAAAATTTATAACACTGACGGTTCAGTTGAAAAATATAATGAATTATTAAAATAAAAATGGTAGGGTCACAAATTTTTTGATAAAATTATATTAATCGTGTAACTGGAGGAGAAAAGATGAGTAAACTACTAGAACAACAATTGATTGAAGGTTATCAATCAATGGCTGAAATTAATCTGTTAATTGCTTCAGAACATTATCTCCTTGAATGTGAAGTGTATGATAATGTGGATCATATGTCAGTACAAAATGATGGTGAATAAATGAAACGAGGCGATGTTTATTTAGCTGATTTGTCACCTGTTAAAGGTTCAGAGCAAGGCGGTAAACGACCTGTAGTAATCATTCAAAATGACATAGGAAATAAATATAGTCCGACGGTTATAGTTGCAGCTATCACTGCTAAAATCAATAAATCAAAAATCCCAACTCACGTAGAGATTGGTAAGACCAATCATCATCTAGATAAAGATTCTGTGATTTTATTAGAACAAATAAGAACAATTGATAAAAATCGACTTATTGAAAAATTGACTTACCTGCCAAAAGAGAAGATGGAGGAAGTTGATGCAGCACTAGCAATTAGTCTTAATTTATCTATTGATGACTCGGAGACTTTAGGCTAACATAAGTTATCTTAAAGTCTCTTTTAAGGTTTATAGGGAGGGAAGTTGGATGCGTCAAATTGACAAGATTGTTGAAAGATATACTCAAATTCTTAAACAATATATCGAGCATAAAGATGAAACAGCATTAGAAGATGTTCAGAAATTAAGTTTTGAAGCGATCGAACTTGATATCTCGCCTGAAGAGGTTGTGATACTTCATAAAGATATCGTCATCGAATCTGGTTATAACGCGATTGAACAACATTATGCGATGGACGTTTTAACAGAGATGATTATCGGATTTGGATTTTCATACCGAGATTATAAAGCGCTCGTTAGAGTGATGGAAGCGCATGATAAAGAAATGGATGTAGCGGCGAGCTTACAAACGACCATGTTAAAAACGCAAATTCCACATCTTAATAACGTGCAGATTGGGGCAATCAGTGTGCCGGCCCATCGTGTTAATGGCGATTACTTTAACTTAATTGATCATAAAGATGGAACGATGAGCTTTGCTGTTGCAGATGTCATCGGGAAAGGAATCCCTGCCGCACTTGCGATGAGTATGATTAAATTCGGTATGGATTCTCACGGACACAGTCAATTGCCAAGTGACGGTTTAAAACGATTAAACCGCGTTGTAGAAAAGAATGTTAACCAAAATATGTTTGTTACAATGTTTTACGGTTTATACGAAGAGATTAATAATAAATTCTATTATGCATCTGCTGGTCATGAGCCAGGCTATGTCTATCGTAAAAAAAGTGATTCATTTGAAGAACTAGATGCACGCGGTCTCGTACTTGGTGTCCATCCGTCTACACGATATGACCAGGAAGAATTAGAACTTGAAATTGGTGACATGGTCATTGTCTACACCGATGGGGTATCTGAAATCCGTCACTTAAATGGTGATTTCATCACAATTAAAGAGCTCTTAAGTTTTATTTATCAATACAAAGATTTACATCCGCAAGATATCGTTCAAGTCGTATATGAACAACTGATTGCAATAGGTGATCCTAAAAAAAGAGACGACTTAACAATATTAATTATAAAAAGAACAAAATAATGTGTTTATATCCTCATGTAGGGGGTATTCATATTTATACTATAATATTTTAAGTATTTATAAATTTTATGATTTTAAGGAGAATATTCATGAACTTAACTATCGATACGATTGAACAAGAAAGTTTTTATCAAATTAAAGTCGCAGGAGAGTTAGATGTTGCGACTGTGCCACAATTACAAGAAGTATTAGTCCCTATCAGAAGTGCAGGAACACATGATATTCATTTACATATTGATGAAGTAACATATATGGATAGTACTGGCTTAGGATTATTTGTCGGTACGTTAAAAGAACTAAATAAAAATAATAAAGATCTATATGTATTAGGTGTTAATAGTCGTATAGAGCGATTATTTGATATTACAGGTTTAAAAGATCTTATGCATGTTAACCAGCCGGTGGAGGGAGAATAATATGGAAAAAACATATGATTATGTCGAAATGAGATTTCCTGCCGCCGCTGAGTACGTTGGCTTAGTACGATTAACATTATCGGGTATTTTAAATAGAGCTGGTGCTTCTTACGATGATATTGAAGACACTAAGATTGCTGTCAGTGAAGCAGTTACCAATGCAGTGAAACATGCCTACAAAGATGATATTAAAGGTGATGTATTAGTTGGATATGTAATTTTTGAAGACAAAGTAGAAGTAATCGTATCTGATTCTGGTACAAGTTTTGATTATGAACGTGCTAAATCAGAATTAGGACCTTATCAGGAAAATGAAAATATCGATTTTATTCGTGAAGGTGGATTAGGATTATTCTTAATCGAATCATTGATGGATGAAGTAAACGTTAAGAAAGATAGCGGTGTTACAATTAGTATGACAAAGTATATTGCGGGGGAGTAGGTGTAACTTCATGACGAGTTCTAATTACAATGATGTTACTCCAGAAGAGATAAATGCTTGGATTAAGCTTTATCAAGATACTAAAGATGAAATGGCTCAAAACGAACTTGTTATGCATTATAAGAAGTTGGTAGAGTCATTAGCGTATCGCTATTCAAAAGGTCAAAGTCATCATGAAGACTTAGTTCAGGTTGGTATGGTCGGTTTACTTGGTGCCATTAACCGATTTGATATAAGTTTCGATCGTAAATTTGAAGCGTTTTTAGTACCGACAGTCATTGGAGAAATTAAACGATATTTAAGAGATAAAACTTGGAGTGTCCACGTACCGAGACGTATTAAAGAAATCGGGCCAAAGATAAAGAGAGCGACAGATGAATTAACAAATGAACTCGGTCGTTCTCCTAAAATTAAAGAAATTGCTGATTATATTGAAGCATCTGAAGAAGAAGTGCTGGAAGCGATGGAGATGGGGCAAAGTTATAATGCACTGAGTGTCGATCATTCCATTGAAGCTGATAAAGATGGTTCAACTGTGACATTACTTGATGTAATGGGTAAAACTGAAGAAGGTTATGAGTTAACTGAAAAGCGTATGATCTTAGAAAAAGTTTTACCGATTTTGTCTGTTCGTGAAAAAGAAATCATTCAATGCACATTTATAGAAGGTTTAAGTCAAAAAGAAACAGGCGAGAAAATAGGATTAAGTCAAATGCATGTTTCAAGGTTACAACGTACAGCGATTAAAAAGTTACGCGATGCTGTCCAAAAAAGTTAAATTAAAACTGCTGATAACAAGCGATTGTTTTCAGCAGTTTTTCTGTTGTGGTAAAATATACGTATCTTAAGGAGGCAGCTATGCAAAAACATATTATTGATTTAATTATTGAAAAATTACCGTTTAAAAAAGAACAAATTGAAGCTGTATTAAATCTGTTAGAAGAGAAGAATACAGTGCCATTTATCGCACGTTATCGTAAAGAAGTAACAGGTGGATTAGATGAAGTTGAGATTAAAGATATTGAAACTGAATATCGTTATATGGAAACTTTGCAGAAAAGAAAAGACGATGTGATCCGAACAATTGAAGCGCAAGGTTTGCTTACGGATGAATTACGTCAGGAAATCATGGAGCAGGTGAAACTTCAACGTGTAGAAGATTTATATCGTCCGTTTAAACAAAAGAAGAAAACACGCGCTACAGAAGCGAAACGAAAAGGTCTTGAACCACTTGCTCAGATGATTCTTTCTTTTGAAGGAAGAGATATTACAAGTGAAGCTCGAAACTTTATAAATGAAGAAGTTGAAGATGCAGATGCGGCAATCAATGGTGCGATTGATATTATTGCTGAAATTATTTCGGATGAACCGAAGTATCGAGAATACATATTAAAGTTTGTAGAAACTAATGGACTAATTGTAACTACTAAGAAGAAAAAAGCCGAAGACGAAAAAGCAATATTTGAAATGTATTATGACTACTCAGAAAAAGTGAATAAGATTGTACCGCATCGTACACTCGCGATTAACCGCGGTGAAAAAGAAGGTGTATTAAAAGTAGTTGTAGATGTCGACGATACACATATAAAAACATATATCCGCAAACAGATGGTAAAAAAAGAGGCCGATTCAAATCAATATATTGATTTAGCGATTGAAGAAGCATTAAAGCGTTTAATATTACCATCTATTGAACGTGAAATTCGTAATGAATTAACTGAAAAAGCTGAAACACAGGCGATTGATATTTTCTCTGTTAACTTGGAGAATTTATTATTACAAGCACCACTTAAAGGTAAGGTTATTCTTGGGCTTGATCCGGCTTACAGAACAGGATGTAAATTAGCAGTAATCAATGCATTTGGTACATTTGTTGAAAAAGCGGTTATCTATCCACATCCACCAGTAAGTAAAGTAGCAGAATCGAAGAAGAAGCTGCTTGAGTTAATTTCAAAGAACAATGTTGAATTAATCGCGATAGGTAACGGTACAGCAAGTCGTGAATCAGAACAATTTGTTGCAGCGCTTATTAAAGAAAATGATTTAGATGTAAAATATATTATCGTGAATGAAGCGGGAGCATCTGTTTATTCTGCCAGTGAATTAGCACGTAAAGAGTTTCCTGATTTTCAGGTAGAAGAGAGAAGTGCGGTTTCGATTGGTCGCCGTGTACAAGATCCGTTATCAGAACTTGTGAAAATTGATCCAAAATCTATCGGTGTTGGTCAATACCAGCATGACGTTAACCAAAAAGCATTAAATGAAGCTTTATCATTTGTTGTAGAAACTGCAGTAAATAAAGTTGGAGTCAATGTAAATACAGCATCAGCACCGTTATTACAGTATGTTTCAGGATTATCTTCTACTGTCGCTGAAAATATCATTAAGCATAGAGAAGAGAATGGACCTATTAAACATAATAAAGAAATTGCTAAGATTCCGAGGCTCGGTAAAAAAACTTTTGAACAAAGTATCGGATTTATGCGCATACCTGACGGTAGTGAACCGTTAGATAATACAGGGATACACCCTGAAAGTTATAATGCGACGTATGCGTTAATCGAATTGATTGGCATGACAATCGATGATTTAGGTACCGATGCATTAAAAGAAAAACTGAATCAACTGAACCTGGAGCAAACGTCAGATAAACTTTCTATCGGTGTCCCAACACTAGAAGATATCATTGCAGCACTTATCGCACCCGGAAGAGATCCACGTGAAGATTTTGAAACACCATTACTTAAGTCGGACGTTCTATCAATAGAAGATTTACGTAAAGGTATGAAATTATCAGGTACTGTACGTAACGTCGTAGACTTTGGGGCATTTGTAGATATCGGTGTGAAACAAGATGGTTTAGTGCACATTTCAAAATTATCAAATAAATTTGTTAAGCATCCTACAGATGTAGTGTCAGTCGGAGATATTGTCGATGTATGGATTGAAGATATCTTTGAAGATAAAGGGAAAGTTGCATTAACGATGAAAGACCCAAATGCAAAATAGTGATTTACAGCAGCTAGTTGAACGTATTTCATTAGAATATTTTGATAAACCTTTTGAGCATCTTGCGACATTTAACAATCGGTTACGCACGACAGGCGGAAGGTATTTGCTAAACAGTCATAATATAGAGATCAATCCGAAACAATATATGACTTTTGGTGAAAGTGCGATTGTTGATATTATTAAACATGAGCTCGTGCATTATCACTTACATCTAGCAGGAAAAGGATATAAACATCGCGATAGAGACTTTAAAAATCTATCTGAAAAAGTTGGAGCGCCTAGATTTTGTGAGATGATTCCTTCTGTCAAAGGTTATAAATACACATATGCATGTAAAAAATGCGGGCAAACATACTTAAGAAAACGTAAAGTGAATACAAGGAAGTATAAATGTTCGAAGTGTTTGGGAGAAATCTCAATAACAAAAGTATGGTAAAGAGCAGCGTACCTATAGGTGCGCTGTTTTCATTTGTGTATTTTTGTGTCATTTATAATGCTTTTTTTAAGGATTATTAGGAAAGTTTACAATTCGAGAAGTTTTTTTATAAAAAGTGTTGACTTTATTTCTGAATCATTATAAGATTAATTTCGTTGTTGAAAACACGGCCCCTTGGTCAAGCGGTTAAGACACCGCCCTTTCACGGCGGTAACACGGGTTCGAATCCCGTAGGGGTCACTTTTAATAAATTAACAATCTTAACAAAAGATTTAAGAACTTAAAAAAACTTTTAAAAAGTTGTTGACTTATTAATCAAAACGTTATATACTTAATCTTGTCGTTAAAAGAGATAACGAGTGAGAACATGCCAACGCGCGATCGTGGCGGAACGGCAGACGCGCTAGGTTGAGGGCCTAGTTGGAGTATTCCAGTGGAGGTTCAAATCCTCTCGGTCGCACTTTACTTTTAACACATAATAAATAATGCGGGTGTAGTTTAGTGGTAAAACCTCAGCCTTCCAAGCTGATGTTGTCGGTTCGATTCCGATCACCCGCTCCATAAAATTTTTTAAAATGAACATTGAAAACTGAATGACAATATGTCAACGTTAATTCCAATAATTTGAGTGAACTTAGTTCACTCCCAAGAGTGATTGCCATAAGCAATCAAAGAGCATTATCAAACAAACTATTATGGAGA
>NZ_PZJG01000013.1 GCF_003259675.1 Macrococcoides bohemicum
CTCCATAATAGTTTGTTTGATAATGCTCTTTGATTGCTTATGGCAATCACTCTTGGGAGTGAACTAAGTTCACTCAAATTATTGGAATTAACGTTGACATATTGTCATTCAGTTTTCAATGTTCATTGTGTTTGTCTTTCTGCCTCACAAGATTTAATTATACTCTCTTGTGTTTTGAAAGTCAACAACTTTTTTAAAAAAGTTTTTTGTTGTCTTTCGAAGTGCTTGCCCCGTATGAGTTATCTCTACCGGACAAGATATAACTATACAGGGTTTCAAACACTATAACAAGCATAAAAATTACACTTTTGCTGCTTTTTTTAAACTTTTTTTAATTTTCTTTTGTATAAAGCCATTCTTTTATCTTCGGCAGTTGTTCTAAAGCATCTTGATAACCTAAATCATACATTGCTGAAAGCTTATCTCGATTCTTTTCCATACGATCAACTTTTAAATCTTTAGATGGACGAATAACAATTGCATGACCATTCTTTTCCTGGTTATCGACATATTGCAGTGTTTCATTATAAACTGCAGGACGTTTTTGCATCGCTTCATCTACTTTCTTATAACCTTTCACTTTAAAGTATTTAGAAAGTCGACTCGAACGTTTTATATATCCTTTCGGTCTAGTAAGTACAACCACATTGTTAATCATGCCATCACGTTGTGCTTTTCTTAAGGGTATTGGATCTGTAACACCACCATCTAATAACTTCTTACCATCGTATTCTACGATGGGTGCCATTAACGGTAATGAACTTGATGCACGCAGAATCGTCATTAAGTCTTTCTTTAAATATGCTTTATTAAAGTATTCCGTTTCTCCTGTTTCACAGTTTGTGCACGCAATGACATATTCGCCTTTATATTGAAGAAAGTCTTCCATATTAAACGGTACGTGCTCTCTTGGAATTTCATCAAAGATAAAATCCATTCCAAACATCTCTTTATTCTTTATATAGTTAGAAAGAGATAAGTAACGTTTATCATCTAAAAAATCTAAAGATACTTTCTTATTTCTTCCTTTCTGTTTTGAAAGATAAGACGCTGCCATATTCCCACCTGCCGAAACACCAATTACATAATTAAATTGAATATCATGTTCTAAAAAACAATCTAATACTCCCGCGGTATATATCCCTCTCATACCGCCACCTTCTAATACTAATCCAGTTGTCATTTTATTCACCTCATTTCACATAATTATAGCAACTATTTTTAATACTTTCATATTATTCGTTTATAAAAATGACCTCAAAACAATTCGCTTTGAGGTCATTTCGTTATATCTCTGTTCTACCAGATATCGCTTTAGATAAAGTTACTTCATCTGCATATTCTAAATCTCCACCAACAGGTAAACCATGTGCTAAACGCGTTGTTTTAATACCAATTGGTTTAACAAGTCTTGAGATATACATTGCAGTAGACTCACCTTCAATATTTGGGTTGGTTGCCAGAATTAATTCCGTTACTTCTTCATCTTTTAAACGCGTTAAAAGTGATGGAATATTAATATCTTCTGGGCCGACACCTTCCATCGGAGAAATTGCACCATGTAACACATGATACATTCCTTTATATTCGCGCATCTTTTCCATTGCAATAACATCCTTCGTCTCTTCAACAACACATATCATAGAACGATCACGTGTTGTATCACTACAAACGTAGCAAGGATCCGTATCAGTAATATGACCACAAACTGAACAATATGTCAGTTCACGTTTCACGTCTACTAATGCTTTCGCAAAATTCATCACGTCATCTTCTTTCATATCTAAAACATGAAAGGCAAGACGACTTGCAGTCTTCGGACCTATACCAGGCAACTTCATAAAACTATCGATAAGTTTCGATATTGGTGCAGGATAATGCATATCACATCATTCCTGGAATGTTTAATCCTTTAGTATGTTGTCCTAAACGTTGTGCAGTAACATCATCTGCTTTTGCTAATGCATCGTTTGTTGCAGCTAATACTAAGTCTTGTAACATTTCGATATCTTCTGGATCTACTACTTCTTCTTTAATGATGACATCTAATACTTCTTTATGTCCTGAAACAACAACAGTAACCATACCGCCACCTGCTGTCCCTTCAATTCTTTCTTCTTTTAACTTTTCTTGCTCTTCAGCCATTTTCTTTTGCATCTTTTGCATTTGTTTCATCATTTGTTGCATATTTCCGCCACCGCGCATATTCATTTCCTCCTAAGTTTAATCAATAATATTAATTGCATCTTCACCAAATAAATTTGTCGCTTCTGATACAATATCAACTTCTACAGGTTTGTCTTCCTGTTTTGGTTGTTTTCTATTCTCAATATAAGTATGTCGAACTTGTAGCCATTGAGAATCTGGTACTCCTACCATTTTAACTTGTTTTTTAATAATTGTGTATACTATTGCTTCAATCTGTTCTCTTTTTGCATCATCATTATTGACCATATCACAATGAATATCTTCACCAAATTTAATAAGCACATGTGTACTACTTGCTGCGACAGGCTCTGAATGTTTCAGCAAGCTCACTAATGAACGCTGCCCTTGCGATTCAACGTGAGCAAGCAGCTCTCCCCAATTACTCTTTAAGAAGTTTAAGTCCTCACGATTCGCATTATCAAGAACTGTTTCTATTTGACGCATTGAGAAGGCATTCTTGTTCTTCTTAGACTCTTTCTTAGTTGTCTGAGGTGCTGATGCTTGAGTAGCACCTTGATTGATACGAGATTCTAAAGCATTGATACGCGCTTCAATATGACTTGTATCTACCACTGGTGCAGCAGCATTACTTTGTACACTTTGCTGAGGTGCACCCGCTTCACTTTGTTTCACGAGCTCAGACAGTTTAACAATAAGTACTTCAAAATGTACGTTCGAATTGACAGAAAAACGCATCGCTACTAGTGTATCGTTAATCTTATCAATCATTTCATAAATTGTAGGTAATGCTAATGAATAAATCGCAGCATCGCCCTTTTGATCTGTCGCAAATTCCACAATAACATCACGCAGAAAATAAATTAAATCATTTACTAGACGGGTAACTTCCTTACCATCCGCAAGTAATTGATGATACTGTCCAAAAGCACCTTTAACGTCATGCACAATCACTTTATCCATGAGTGACATTAAATCATCACGGCCAACACTACCGGTCACATTTAAGACATGATTTAACGTTAACTTCGCTTCACCAAATGCGATTGCCTGATCTAAAATACTTAACGCATCACGCATACCACCTTCAGCACTCGTTGCGATAAACTCTAGTGCAGCATCTTCATATTCAATACCTTCCTTGTTACAGACAAATGCTAAGTGGTCTTTAATATCAGGTAAAGCAATTGCTTTGAAGTCGAAGCGTTGACAACGTGAAATAATTGTAGCTGGAATTTTGTGCGGTTCTGTTGTCGCAAGAATAAAGATGGCATGTGCAGGTGGTTCTTCTAACGTCTTTAACAACGCATTAAAAGCACCCGTAGTAAGCATATGCACTTCATCGATTATATACACTTTATATTTGGATTCACCCGGTGCATATTTGACTTTATCACGAATATTACGAATCTCATCTACACCATTGTTACTCGCCGCATCGATTTCTATTACGTCAGAATTCGTTCCATTTGTAATCGACACACAAGTAGGGCAATGATTACAAGGTTCACCCGTATCACTTTCCGTACAGTTAATCGCTTTAGCAAAAATCTTAGCGATACTCGTTTTCCCTGTACCACGTGGACCATTGAAAAGATAAGCATGAGAGATTTTATTTTTCTGAATTGCATTTTTTAAAGTTGTCGTAACATGCTTCTGCCCCACAACTTCTTCGAAAGACTGTGAACGAAACACACGATATAAAGCTTGATAACTCAAGTGAGTCCCCTCCAACAAAAATTAGTAATCTTATTATAACATTGAACGGAAAACCGTCCTATTAAAAGCACTAAAAAAAACTTGAGGAAAAACCTCAAGCTTTGAAAAATCTAAATTATTATTTCACAACGACATAACGCGTCTTTTTAGCAGTGTTACCTTTGCTGTCTGTCGCAGAGTAGTAAATTTTGTATTTACCTTTTTTACTTGGATTAACTTTACCTTTGTACGTTACTTTAACATATTTTTTATCTACATAGTCATAAGCTTTAATACCTTTAGTATAAGAGAATGTCTTTTTGCTGTAAGTTGTACTTTTAACACCAGAGATTACAGGCGCTGAGTCGACTACTATTGCAGTGTTAGAAACATAAAGGAAGTTGCGTTCTTTACCGTTGTATTCTTTTAATCTGTTTCCATCTTTATCATAAATAGCAAATTTAACAGTGTAGTTACCAGGTTTAGTAAATGTAACTTTGTTATCTGCCACTGGTAATTTCTTTTTACTACCTACAGGTGTAACGCTCATTACTTTATTAATGAAGTCTTTATTATTCAATTGGATATTGCTTTTTGGTTCTTCATATAATTCTACATATGCTGGTAATTTATATTTTTGACCCGCATTAAATTGGTAACCATTGAATGAAGGCATAACAGGACCGTCAACTACAACTGGTGCTTCAGGTTTTTGCTTTTTCTACTGCAGATTCTAAACTTTGTTTGGCAGTAGGCGAAGTTGTAGTATTTCCAGTTGTTGTAGGTTGAGTTGAATGCGTTGTTTCAGCACTCGCTACCCCAGTTAAAATCGTTATCGATAAAAGTGCAGATGCGATACTTGTAGAATATAGCTTTGATACGTTCATTAAATTCACCCCTTTATCAATAATATTGATATTTTCTACATTATAATCAAACTGATACAAAATATCCGTATTATTTACAAGTACTACACAATATTCACAATTATGATTATTTTAATGAAACAAAAAAACACGCCATATATGACGTGTTCATCTATAAAACGCTATTAATTTATAATTAAAACCGTGCACCTTTGCTTTGAATAACAAGCACAAGCGTTACCCAAGTCGACAGCTCAAAACCGGCTACCCCAGTCACATACAAAGTACCACTTAATGCTGCTTCCTTCCGGACCTGACATGATTCATGGGTTTATATTGGCTAGGACCGATCTCTCAACACTACGTATTCAGGTCAGACCTCACAACTTGTTACCCGAGGCAAAGGGATTAGGTCTTGCCTAAGCGGATTGCAAGTACAGGGAACCGCTACCTCCCCACTTAGCACGGTAATATTTATAATACTAAATCTAACTATATATTGCAACAATAAACTTCTACTTCTCTTTCCCAATCGTTCTTCTTGAGAAATCTACAAACTTAAATTCACTTGCTCTATGTTTAGACACGTTGTATTGAAATGGTATCGCATCAGCAAGATGTACAATTGAGCGCACGACTGCTGCATACGGTGGTGTTGCTTCAACAAATAAATCTATTTCATATTCAGACATCGGTTCGAATGTAATCACTTTATTAGAATATGCAATCTTTAATCCTAAACGTCGTTCGATATAATCATAAATTGATTGTTCAGCAATTTTTTTAGAAAGTGCCGGCATCATTTCTTGAATGAAATAATCTGTGTCCACAATGTTAACAAGATCATTCTTTCTTCTTGAACGAACGACTCTAAATAACTTTGTATCTTCACTAATATTTAACGCTTCCTGTACTTTTGGATGATCCTTCGCCACAACTGTTTCAAAACTTTCCACTACAGTATGATAGTCCATATTAAGTGATTGTTTTATCTCTTCGAAACTAATCAATTGTGAAACCGGAAAGTTCAAAGATTGATCATAAATAACAACCGATCCTTTGCCTTTGAGCTTTTGGATAAATCCATTTGTTTGTAATAAACTTAATGCTTTTCTTACTGTTTCACGTGATACGCCATACTTTTTTACAAGTAAGTTCTCAGATGGCAACTGTTCACCATGCTTGTACTCATCATTAATAATCTTTCCACTTAACTCCTGATAAATCTTTCGATACTTATTACTGTTCACCATGCCACCCCTATACTTTATGAGTCAATTAGCATCAAAAACTCGGAAAGTTTATCGAAGAATGGCGATTGCTTGATAGGGTTCCAGTACATTTGAATGATATGTTTCATTGTTGATTAAGATGCTACCTTCAATATCTATTGAAGATGGCACATCAACCGGTTCATCTGTAAAGTTCGCTAATACAAGTATAGACTTATCATCAAGCTTTCTTTCATACGCAAAAATTTGCGGATGCTCTTCTAATAAAGGTTTCACCTCTCCGTATGTGATAATATCTAAGTTATGTCTTAATTCAATTAACTTTTGATACGTATAAAATACAGAGTTTTTATCTGCTAGTGCTTGTTTTACATTTATTTGTTTATAATTTTTGGCCACATCAATCCAAGGCGTGCCAGTTGTGAATCCTGCATTTTCACTATCATCCCATTGTACCGGACTTCTTGAATTATCTCGTGATTTATCTTGTAATATATCTAATATTGCATCATTTGTAAACCCATTATCTGACATGATTTGATAGGCATTTGTAGACTCAATATCGCGATATTGGCCGATGTCATCTAAATACAAGTTGGTCATACCAATTTCTTCACCTTGATAAATATAAGGCGTGCCTTGTAGGAAATGTAATGTTATCGCTAACATTTTTGCACTTTTTACACGATGTTCCTCCGTTGAATCATCCCCGAAACGGCTCACAACACGGGGTTGGTCATGATTACACCAGAAGATTGCGTTCCACCCGCCACCTTTAGAAATACCAACTTGCCATTCGAATAAAATACGTTTCAATTCAATAAAATCAAACGGCATTTTAGTCCATTTTTCACCATCTTTATAATCTACTTTAAGATGATGGAAGTTAAAGACACTGCTTAATTCATGACGATCTTCGCGCGTGTAGTTAATACAATGCTCTAAAGTCGTAGAACTCATTTCACCAACTGTCATAAACCCTTCTTTATCACCAAATGTATTACGGTTTAACTCATTTAAGAATTCGTGAACACGCGGACCATCAGTATAAAATTCTTTACCGATTTTCTCTGAATCCCTATATTCCGCTTTAGAAATCAAATTGATTACATCGAAACGGAAACCATCTATACCAAAATCAATCCAATAATTAATCATGTCATAGATTTCTTTACGTAACTGTTCATTCTCCCAGTTTAAATCAGCCTGAGTAACATCAAATAAACGTAAGTAATATTGATTCGTCACAGGATCTAATTGCCATGCATTACCACCAAACTTTGATTCCCAGTTTGTCGGAGGCTGTCCATCTTTCCCGTCTTTCCAAATATAATAATCGCGATATGGATTATCTTTAGACTTTCTACTCTCAACAAACCAGTTATGTTCAGTACTCGTGTGATTGATAACAATATCAGACATGATCTTAATGCCACGTGCATGCGCTTCATCTAATAAACGTTTAAAGTCTTCTTTCGTACCGAAGTCTGGATTAATCTCATAATAGTCGCTAATATCGTAACCATTATCATTCATTGGAGAACGATACACCGGTGTTAACCATAAATAATCTACACCAAGCGTCTTTAAATAATCTAACTTTTCAATAATACCGTTAATATCTCCCTGACCATTGCCTGTTGTATCCTTAAATGACTTTGGATATATTTGATATACAACTGACTTTCTCCAATCAGTAACTGCCATTATTAAAACTCCTAACGTTTTTTTGATAATATAAGTTTACAACGAACAACCTGTAAGTACAAGTTGCTCGTTGATTTATTAATTAACTATGAAATTTTATATAGTTTTGTCTGATACGATAGGCTCAGCTACATCTTCGCCCATTTTTTTCTTAGCGAAGTTTGAGAAGATTAATGTTAATACGATAGGTAAGACAATTGCAATAATCATACCGATTAAGAATGTACCACGGAAGCCATCATTGATTGAGATAATACCAGGAACACCTCCGACACCAACTTTACCTAATACTTGTTGAGAACCGAAGATAGCTCCCACTAAACCAGTCGTTAGTACTGCTGCGATAAATGGGTATTTTAATGGAATATTAACCCCGAACATCGCAGGTTCTGTAACCCCTAACCAACCTGAGATACCAGAAGTTAATGCTAAACCTTCTTCTTTAACCATTTTTTTGCGTTTATATAAGAACCAAGCTGCAAATGCTGCTGAACCTTGAGCAATATTTGAGATTGCTAATATTGGCCATAAGTAAGTTCCACCTAATGGAGAACTCATTAATTGGAAATCTACAGCTAAGAACATATGGTGTAAACCTGTAATTACAAGTGGTGCATATACTAGGCCGTATACTAATCCACCTAACCATCCAGCTGATTCAAAGATCATTTGAATGAAATCAGTGATTTGTGTACCTAACCATAGTGCTACTGGACCAATAATGATAAATGATAAGAAACCAACTAATAATAATGAGACAGGCCCTACAACTAACATCTTAATTGAATCATGAACTCGTTTATTTAACCATCTCTCAACTTTAGCTAAAACCCATGCCGCGATTAATACTGGTAAGACTTGACCTTGATAGTTTAATTTATTAATCATCAAACCAAATACATCCCATTGAGGAATCTTTGTTAATTCACCCGTTTCTGCGTTACCTAATGAGTATTGAGAAGCAAGTCCAGGGTGACAAAGAATTAGTCCAAGTACTAAACCTAATAACGGACTACCACCAAATACACGCATCGCACTCCAACCAATTAATGCTGGTAAGAAAATGAATGGTGCTGCTGCAATGAAGTTAATGATTTCTGCTAAATCTTTTAATTGTGGGAACATTTCCACTAAAGATTGTTTACCGAATAATCCTCCAGCTGTTAATACGTTGTTTAGACCTAATAATAAACCGGCTGTTACGATTGCAGGTAAAATTGGAATAAATACGTCACCTAACGTTTTAATTGCGCGTTGTAACGGGTTCATCTTTTCTGCTGCTGCTGCTTTTACATCGTCTTTTGAACTTTCACCAACACCTGTTTCATCAACGAATACTTTGTAAGCTTCATCAACTGTACCTGGTCCAATAACGATTTGGAACTGGTTATTCGCCGCAAAAGATCCTTTTACTAAATTGATTTTATCTAATGCTGCCTTATCTACTTTCGAATCATCTTTTAATGCTAAACGTAATCTTGTAACACAGTGCGTTGCTGCTGATACATTGTCCTTACCACCAATTGCACTAATAATGTCTTTTACTTCTTGTCTGTTGACGGCCATTCTGGTCAACTCCTTTATTTTAATATGCATTCATTGTATACTGTCTATACAAGTATGTAAAGGTTTTCTGAAAAGGTTTTCAACATTAAAATTTTTATTTAAATATTATTTTTTTACACATTTTATCTTTACAAAGTTGTATTATATTGATATGCAAGCAACGAAGGGAATGTGAACTATATGGAAAATAATTCAGTATTATTGCAGCATAACAATTTCAGTAGCACTTTAATGTCATTGAACGGTGAGACACTTTACCAATTCAATGAGAAGCAGGTTTATCCTTCTGCGAGTTTAATCAAATTACCGATAATGTTATATATCTTCGATCAGCGTTTACATGATTTAGATACAATCATTCCAATCGATGAAAAAGTTGAGGGTGCTGGTGTGTCTCCTTATTTATCACAAACTGAATATACTGTTCACGATTTAGTTACGTTAATGATTATTGTGAGTGATAATCGTGCAACAAATACATTGATTGAATGGATTGGCATGGATACTTTAAATGTATATTTCCTGCGCAATAATCTTGGTGCTACGAAACTGCAAAGAAAGATGATGGATACAGAACGTCGTGCCCTTGGATATGATAACTTTACATCTGCACAAGATATATTTCATACGCTGTCACTCATAAAATCCCATGAGCAATTTAAAGCGATGTTTCAAATTATGACACAGCAACTTTTAAAAGATAAGACTTTGATGTATTTAACAGATGAGACAATAGAATTTGGAACAAAAACAGGTGACTTTGATAATGTGCTTCACGATGCAGGGATTGTTAGATTTAAAGACAACGAAATTATCTTCGTTGTCTTAACAGATCATGATGATGCACAATTCATTCATCAGGCATTCCATGACCTAGGTTTGTATCTTCAATCTTTAGTAAAGTCATAGACACGGCTTGCACCGACATATATATCTGAGTATAATCCAGATTCAATTGTTCTTTCTTCAATTGCGTTCGGTGTATTCGGTGAATGAATCATAAACCCGCTGCCGATATAAATACCGATATGCGATATTTTATCGATATCTTTAGCATTAGAGAAATATACTAAGTCTCCTGGTATTAAATCTTGTTTATTGATTGCTTTCGTTACTAAATATTGTTCATGTGCATCTCGTGGTAAGGTAAAACCAACATGACGATACATATGATAAACAAAGCCTGAACAATCATAACCGTAACTAGACATGCCACCCCACAGGTAACCTAGATCAATATACATTGAAGCTGCTCGGTACAGTTCACGAAAACTAGGGTTCTGCTTAGGAACCCTATGTTGCTGTATTGCGACGGCTTCTTTTTTTAGTTTTAATTGACCATCAGGACTATTAACATATACATAGTCATCTTCTATGTGGTTAATAGGTAATGTTGTGTTGAATGATAGCACATAGAAAGGCATATCTTCTTTATAACTTAATGTCTTCGGCACAATAACTCGTGCATATTGAATATTATCTGTTACTTCTATTTCACCGATATGAGATTTCGGAATAAATCCAGGATAACCGCGAATATCGCTTTCTGATGCTTGTTCTACACACACAACTTCACACCATTCATCAATCTCTTCAATCACTTCAAGTGGTTCTCCGTACAAAAGTTGTGTATCAATTCTAGAATCATCACAAAACGATAATTTCTGTTCTAAATTTAATTTGAGTAACCACTTTTGAATGTTTGCTGGATAATCCGTTGCATCAGAATCGATATCTCGAGCTTTATCTATACTACGCCATACTGTACTTACCGGTACTTTACAAACTTTCTGCATCTGCTAACGCCTCCAATAGTTTTTCATTATCGATACCTAAACCGTTCCCTTCACTTAAACTTACTTTTGGTCCATCATATGTGATACCTCCTAAAATTGTTTTTCCTTTCAACATAAAAGGTGCATCAAAATCTACCTTTTCTATATTAAGCGCAAGCGCTAAGTGCATTGCTGCTGTAAGTGCTATGTGTGACTCCATCATCGATCCAAGCATACACTGAATCCCTTTAGCTTGTGCTACTTGATGAATCTGAAGTGCACCGTATATACCTCCTGATTTCATGAGCTTAATATTAAGCCACGATACACCACCAAGCTTTGCGATTAACGCTGCATCATAGACATCAAACAAACTTTCATCTGCCATAATCGGTATTCCACTCGATTGCGCTATATTAGACATCCCTAAATAATCTTTTCTATACATTGGCTGCTCAATGCAATCTACTTCAATATGTTCATGCTTTAAATAATCAATGAAACGAAAAGTATCCTCTTTACTCCATCCTTGATTTGCATCAATTGATAACTTTAAATCTGGCACAACATCACGAATAGCAAGTATTCTCGCCATATCAAGATCAACATCATTCCCAAGTTTCACTTTTAAAGCTTCGAATTTTTCTTCAGCGTACATAACCGCATCATGCGTCATTTCTCCTATACCATTCAAACTCACAGTATGACTTGTAGTTAACATATGTGCACTAGCACCTTTGTTTAAATACTGATAGAGCGGTAAATCCGCTTCCTTTGCCAGCAAATCATAGATTGCCATGTCCAGTGCTGCTTTAGCACTAGTGTTATTTACAATACCTGTCTGGATAATCAGCAATAAATCTGTCGATACTTTTTGTCCCACTAGTTTTGGTCTTAAATGCTGTATCGCTGCCACAATACTTTGAACCGTATCTCCTGTAATGACAGGAGTAGGTACCGCTTCTCCTACTCCCATCCACCCATTATCAGTTTTAATAAACACAATGATACTTTCAATCACATCTGTTTCACGAAGTGCAGTTTTAAACGGTTTTTTGAGCTTTGAAATTTGTCTCTCTATAACAATATCTTCAATAATCATCCCATCACCTCTAAATATTCTGAATTTTCTATAATTATACCAGAATATAAAAAAAATGACTCAAAATTAATTGAGTCATCAATATATTAAAATATTATTAGTCTAAATAATGGCGGAGGAAGAGGGATTCGAACCCCCGCGAGCCGTTAAGCCCCTGTCGGTTTTCAAGACCGATCCCTTCAGCCGGACTTGGGTATTCCTCCAAATAAGACAATATCAATAATATAATAAAGGAACAGTACTGTCAATATTATTTACTGATATAATCATAATTTTTTATAAGTAGAGATATCAAGATGTGATATTTCCCATTCTTCTTCAAATTTCACTAAAGATAATCTCGATTTTATTCGCCATTTATTTCTATAACCTTGTAAGTTTGCATCTACAATATTATACGCAATTACTGTTGCTAACTTCTCTTTAACAAGTATTTCAATAGCTTCTTCTCGCATCTTAAAGTATTTTACGTCTTGATTCTGAATAGCCTCTAATAATTCCTTCTTTGATAGCTTATATCCAGTCAAATCAGCTATATTACTACCATTCATAAATAATCGATCTAATTCTTTTAAATCCTCATTAATTAGCGATTCACATAGTGATTTGTAAACATAATATATTTCTTTTTCAGGAGCGTCCATATTATCCTCTCCCATCAAATGGTTTATTATTCTTGTTTATATATACCCGGATAGCTCAATCTCACACAATTAAATAAAAAAATGGCTACCCAAATGGATAGCCAATAAAAATTATATTAATTTTTTCTTCTTGATAGTAATAACAACATACCACCTAATGAAATAAACGCTAATCCAGCCAAACCAGTATTTTTAATAACTTCACCTGTATCTGGCAAGAAAGTTTCATCTTTTGATGGAACAGGTTTGATATTAACAATGTGATCTTCTGGTAATGATGGTTTGTTAGGTATTTCATTAGTAGGTGCTGGTGGCGTTACACTTGTTCCAGGACCTTTTGGAATCTCTATTGTCGGTTCTTCTGTCGTCGGTTCTTCTGTTGTCGGTGCTTCTGTTGTCGGTACTTCTGTCGTCGGTAATTCCATCGTTGGTAATTCCGTCGTCGGTACTTCTGTCGTTGGTAATTCCGTCGTCGGTAATTCCGTCGTCGGTAATTCCGTCGTCGGTAATTCCGTCGTCGGTAATTCCGTCGTCGGTAATTCCGTCGTTGGTAATTCCGTCGTTGGAGTACCTCCACCTTCTAGTTTGAACATACCCATATCTACCGTATCATCGTTACTGTTATTGATAATAACTTTTGTCACTTTTCCATTAGAATCTTTATCTAATGAAGATTGACCAGTTGGTGATGCTTCAAATCCATCTGGTACAACAAATTCTACAGTATACTCACCATTTTCCAGCCCAGTGAAAATATAATGACCGTTTTGATCAGTAACTACTGAAATTTTTGTTCTGTCTGGTTTAGTTAAAATCACAGTAACTCCACTTATACCAATTTCATCAGAATCTTGGACACCATTTTTATTTTTATCATTCCATACAAAATGACTAATAGAATAGATATTTTTGCCTGGTTCCTCTGTTGTTGGTGCTTCTGTTGTCGGTGCTTCTGTTGTCGGCGTTTCTGTTGTCGGTGCTTCTGTTGTCGGTGCTTCTGTTGTCGGCGTTTCTGTTGTCGGTGCTTCTTTCACTGGGGATTTCATGCATGGGCCACTTATGGTGTAGTAGCATTAGGGCTTGCATATGCTCAATTTAGAAAAGGTGAAGCGGGATTAATTTCTAAAACGCTTAGACCTGTATT
>NZ_PZJG01000014.1 GCF_003259675.1 Macrococcoides bohemicum
CAAATAACATGGAAGTTACAAGGTTATCTTCTCCATTTACAAATTGAGAAAGGTAACCAAAAGCAATCAGTAATGTGGCAAACAGCAATGTGCTGTGTTTTTTATAAAACGGTATTTTCTCTTCTTTTGGAGCCTTAGTGTCTTCTTTGACCGATTGTATCGATGGATTCGCCAGTTTTTCAGGAATTACCTTAAGATTCTCAAAAGCACCTGCTTTTTCAAGTTCTTCAACCGATGCATTTCCATATACATCAATTTTAGAAGCGCCAAAGTTTACTTTTGCATCCTCAACTCCAGCTATTTGTTTTACATTTTTTTCAAACTTCCCCGCACAATTTGCGCAGGAAAATCCTTCCACACGGTAAACGTTTTTATCTTTAATTACCACAGGTTCTACCCGTCTTTTAGGTTTCTCTGGTGCCACTTTAAGATTTTCAAAAGCACCAGCCTTTTCTAGTTCTTCAACAGTTGCACTGCCGAAGACATCAATTTTTGAAGCTCCAAAATTTACTTTTGCGTCCTGAACGCCTGGAATCTTTTTAACATTTTTCTCAAACTTTCCTGCACAATTTGCACATGAAAATCCTTGGACCCGATAGACGTTCATTTCTTCTTCCATTAGTTTAACCTTTTGTTCAGACATTGACCTTCACCTCTTTCTTATGTGCTAGGGCGATCATCATTATCTGCCTGATATGTTCATCATCTAAAGAATAGAAAGCTAGTTTTCCTTCTTTTCTAAAGTTGACCACCCCTTGCTTATAAAGCGTACGTAAATGATGAGATGCATTTGCTATCGTAACACCTAAGATATTTGCTATATCACAAACACACAACTCTTCATCCTGACACAGAGCGTAAGTAATTTTTGCTCTATTTTCATCGGCAATAGCCTTTAACATTTGGCTAACACCAGAAATATCAACTGTTTGTAAATCCCCTTGTATTCGATTAACCTTTTCTTCGTCATAACAAAAAATTTCACAAGTATCTTTCTTGTTCATATTATCATCCCTTCTTCATTCAAATATTTATTTGAATATATTATAACCATTTTCGACTCATCATGCAAGCAAATATTTGAATGAAAATAAAAGAAGTAAGTAGGGCATAAAATTCTAGTCTCAAAAACGAATATTTTTGAGACTTATTTCTTTCACGATTAAACGGCTTATAATTATGGAGAATTCAGTCTTTAAAGATTGCTCAAAATCTATGTATCATATCCCTATATTTATGATATATAGTAACAACTTTAACTGTATATTATAAGCAGACCCTAAATAGACAACACTAGAGTGTCTCTTTCACCGATGAATTGCATATATTTTAAATACTATTTTGCACATACTACTTTAGAACCCAGCTTGTCTCGTACGAAGACAAGCTGGGTTCTTTAATTATAATGCAAATTATCGTCTGAATTAGTGCAGAATAATTACGAAAGTGACAGAAGGGGTAACCGGATGTGAATCGGTGATTAAAGTATAGCAGACCTTTGTCTTAAATCTGGGTGTGACTTTTGACTTTATTTTGTACTTATTTAAGTGATATTTTGCACTAAAATTAAGCCGATATCTCACATTAAAAGAGAGATATCGGCTTATAAAATTTTCTATTAAAATAGGAATGAGAACGGTACGTTTAATGCTTTGACTTCCCTTCTCTTTTAAAGTGTTATATCTAAACTGTATAAATATTTAAAAAACAATCTATTGACGGTCCCCTTAGCTAAGATCTAATTCGAAAAAACAAACCACTTTGATTAATTCTTTTCAAGGTGGTTTGTTTTTTGTTCTACGATTCTTAAATAAGCCAGTATTTTAAGTAACTTTATTTTCGCATATAGATTGGTATGCTGATATAATTCCAGTTTTGACATAAATTCGAACAATACATGATTGGCTCATTAAACGAAGAGTTTGGTGATACAATTAGTGTTAAATAAAAATAGGCAGGTGTTTTAATGAAAAGAAGTAATTCCTCTACATTTAAATTTATTGTAATTGCTACCCTGGCTATTGTGGTATTGGTTATTGCAGGTGTTATTATCTACAATACTAATTCCCAATCGAGTCAGGGAATGGTATCAGGTAAGCAACCTCCAATTGAAGACCAACCGACATTAGGCGATTCAGATGCGCCTGTTACAATAGTAGAATTCGGAGATTTCAAATGTCCAGCTTGTAAAGCTTGGGGATCAGATGTTTTTCCAAAACTGGTAAATGACTATATCGATACAGGAGAAGTGAAGTTCTCTTATGTAAATGTCTTATTTCATGGAGAAGAGTCTGAATTAGGATCATTAGCAGTTGAATCCGTCTATAAACAAAATCCTGATGCTTATTGGGAATTTCATAAAGCGCTCTTCGAAGCACAACCGAGTGATGACCACGATAGAAGTTGGATTACAACTGAAAATATCCTTGAAATAGCGAGCGGAGTCTCAGGTATTGATACAAATGATTTGAAATCTTCGATTGAAAATAATTCAGAGATGGACGCAGTGAATAGAGATTCGGAGCTGGCTTCAGAAATTGGCGTTCAATTCACCCCAACTATTATGATAAATGAGACAATAATAGAAGACCCATTCGATTATGAGTCAATTAAAGAGGTAATAGACTCTGAATTAGAGGAAAATTAAGATATGAGAAAAACAGATATTTCTCAGCTATTATTATATGTAGCATGGTTGGTCTCAATTATAGCAACACTTGGCAGTCTATACTTCAGCGAAATACAAAGCTTCATTCCTTGTGAACTTTGCTGGTACCAGAGAATCCTAATGTATCCTTTAGTATTGATACTTGGAATAGCCACCTTTCAAAATGATAAATCTGTTAAGAAATATGTATTACCAATATCAATCATTGGCAGTTCAATTTCTCTCTTTCATTATTTAGAACAAAAAGTACCTGGATTTGCGGAAATTAAACCATGTGCCAATGGTGTGCCATGCAGTACCGAGTATATTAATTGGCTTGGATTCATCACAATACCATTTTTAGCCTTAATTGCGTTCTCATTAGTTTCAGCATGTATGCTTCTTGTTAGAAAATAGAAAATCATTATTAAAAGAGGTGTCATCAAAATTGATGGCACCTCTTTTGCTTATATATTGATTTGTTTTACTGCACCTATTGCACACCTAAAATAATTCCAACGTAAATGGATATAGACATCAGTAAAGAGGAGAATGTAGAAGCGAAAACAGACTTTTTTCGTACAGCTGAGTATATGGTCAATAATAAAAACAACAAACCTAAAGCGAATAACAGGTAGTTTTCCAAAGCAAATGACATGGTGACATTGAACACGCCCCCCTGTTCAGCATTCTGGATAGTGTTTACAATATCTCCATCGTACAATGCATTAAATAGGGGGGAAGCCCCCTCTGTTTTTACCAGACTATAAATTTGATGCGGTGGCCAGGACTGCCCCATAAAGGCTGTCAGCCCGAACACAACCAAAGCATAGATACTTTCCAGTCTTGCCCATTTTAAAGGGTTGAATGACGCATTATTTTGCTGCTTCCTAAACAGAAATCCATTTATCAAAGCGAATATTACAAGTGAAATGATAAATATATGCTTCAGAACCAATGCCTGGCCGTAATTCACTATAAGACTGTTCTGATATTCCTGCAGCACAGAAGCGTTCACATCATCATATGAATCAATATCAATTTCCATAGTAAAGTACCCTGTAATGATCGCGATTGCAAGGCATATTATTGCCACTGGAGTAAACCATTTCAAAAATGGTGTCCAATTATGTTTATCCTTGGAAAACCAGCTGATTACAAAAAGAATTCCTATCCATATGCTAATTGACATGAAATGAAGTGTATGTACAATGAATCCTTGCCATTCGGTAATGGTGGCAGCATGTGCTGAATTTGTGTAGCCGAACAGCATCAATAAGGTTAAAACCAAAGCCCACATTTTTAAATGCAACTTTTCTGTCAGGTGCCTGGCTCTCAATACAAATATGAGAATGATGGATATAAAACTGATAAACAGCCAGGCTTTGCCAATTTCAAAGGTCAGTATTACATTCATTAAGGTTGACCAGAGACCCATATCTCCAGCCAATATACTTGCCGTTCGAAAAAATGGAAAGAAAACGGTTATAGGTATTAAAATAGCCGTTAAATATAGTAACTTTTTGGGCACGTTCAAAGTTGTCCTCTTATCTTCCGGAACGATATATAAAATCAAAGAGCCGATGAGGAGCGAGAAACAAATGTATAATATAAATTCTGTCAAGGAAACTAAAAGCATTTCAATTCACCTCCTACTTTTTGCGTTTATCAGTAAATAACCAGATTGCAAATATTGTACCAATAACTACAAGAAGAATTATGATTACAGTACTTAACGAAACTCGATCATTTACGGTATCCGTCTGTTCTCCGGTTGTATTTTTTGAGCCGGAAGATTGATCATTCGGTTCATTCCCCACCCCATAGTCAGTATTATTCTGACCGGCATCATTTGTTTCGGTATTAATATTATTCTCATTTTGATTGACACCTTTCTGAATTTTACTATCTTCAGTTTCCAATATTGAGAAAGAATACCCATCCTCAATCAAATGCCCATCACTTCCGATGATCTTCCAATTCACTCTATACGTTCCTGATTCGAGCACATCTTTAAATGTTGCTTTCATTTCATCATCTTCTATATCAATAGCTGATGGTTGAAGCTCCTGACCCTCTTCATTCGTAAGGTAAAGGGTGCTCCCATTTTCAATCTTTGTACTAAAGTAGAGTTCTATTGTATCTATGGTTTCTTCGAGTTGTTCTCCATCCACTGGGTCGGCTGCTTCTAAAACAGAGTGTCCACTGGCTTCTTCGAACGGAATCGCAACAAATAACAGTGTAGCCGCTATAACCACATACATTATTCTTAAATCAAACATGTAACATTCTCCTGTTCAAGCTGCCATAATTTATATAGGAATTATATCATTTAATCCACTAAAAAGATGTGTGCTGTAAGAGTTGTAATGAAATCGTCAAATATATAGTAATGAAGTGTGCTAAAAAAGCTGCCATTAATATTATGGCAGCTTTTTCATAATGCAATATATTCTCTTATTTAATGTTCATGATTATGCTCCATATTGTCATCCTTGCACATTACAGAATCTTTATGAGGATGATTATCACTTTCCATCTGAATAGTTACATGTCCAATATTCTCGTCTTCCAACTTTTGTTCAATTGTTTTCAACATTTCCTGACTTTCCTGAACAAAAATGGTTCCATCCACTACCACATGGCATGAAAGTGCATTTTTACCACTTGTAATACTCCATACATGCAAGTCATGCATGTTATTTACACCAGGAATGCTCTCTATGGTTTTAATCACTGCATCAATTTCAACATTTTTGGGTGTCCCTTCCATCAATACATGAATGGACTCTTTTGTCACACGCCACCCACTTATTAATACAAGCACTGCGACAATCACACTTGCCAACGGATCTGCCCACCCCCAGTTGAAGAAGATGATCATCAAAGCTGCAACAATGGCACCCACTGAACCAAGTAAATCGCCTAACACATGTAAAAATGCTGCCCGTATGTTCAAGTTTTCCTTTGTATCCCCGCCGCGCATGAGGAGCCATGCTACAAGGATATTTATCAGTAATCCAATAGTAGCAATGATCAACATGCCAGTAGAGGCCACTTCAGGCGGGTCCGTAAACCGTTGGTATGCCTCATAAAAAATGTAGATAGCAATCAGTACCAGAGTAACTCCATTAAATACTGCTGCCAGAATTTCAAACCGTTTATATCCATATGTTTTACTATAATCAGCAGCTTTTTCTCCAAGTATAAAAGCCAACAACCCAACACCTAGCGAAATTGAATCACTTAACATATGACCCGCGTCAGCTAGTAAGGCGAGACTGTTGGTCAAGAAACCCCCAATCGCTTCAATAACCATATATGTTGTGATAATGATAAAGCTAATCAAAAGCGTTTTTTTGTTTGCACCATGTGTATGGTCATGTTCCTGAGCCATTCGATTACCTCCTGTTAATATTTGCAGATAAGTATATTTAATTGAATTCTATATATAGTTCTTTCATCAGTGATGACAAGCGTGATCAATCGTTTCTTTCAACATGTTCATTACATGTGCATCATCATGGGAATAATATAGGGTGGTACCCTCTCTTCTATACTTGACCAAGCGTAAATTCTTCAAAAATCTTAGTTGGTGAGAAACAGTAGATTGTCTCAAATGTAAGTTTTCAGCAATATCATTCACAGAATATTCTTTAAGGAAAAGCAAATTCAGTATTCTGATTCGCGTCGGATCACTTAATACTTTGAAAGTCTGGGATACAACAAATAAAGTTTCTTCATCGAGATCTTTATTATTATCAACAGTTTCGTCTTCCTCAATGTCTTTTATGATTGGTCACCTCTTCCTGGTTATAATGATAACTTTCAATGCCAATATGCTTATATCAACATATACTCATATATTAAAAATGTTTGGCACTATTGTCAAGACCTCCTGAGTATTATAAAATTTGTCCTTCTAATTTATATACAATTGCATCTATCTTTTTCCTATCACTTCAATTGAAAATCAAGGCAATCATTGATAGATTATATTATACTGATTTGCAGAAAGGTTCATCTTATAAGAAAATTTTTAAATGGAAAAGAGATTTATTTATGGGGACATTAGAAAAATTCCAAACTTTTATTATACTATTCGCTGTTGGGTCAGGTCTTTTATTAGGACAATTAGGCGTAATTGAACAATATGCAGAGACTCTGGTTGTTCCGTTCTTATTCTTAATGCTCTATGGATTGTTTTTGACGATTCCACTGCATCAATTAAAAAAGGCATTTTTAAATATCAGGTTCCTTGGATCCAGTACTATCATTAATTTTATATGGACACCAGTATTAGCCTGGGGTTTAGGGGCTATTTTCTTATCAGATCATCCGGCTTTATGGATTGGTTTCATTATGCTTATGGTGACACCTTGCACAGATTGGTATCTGGCATTTACAGGCATAGCAAAAGGGAATGTGTCTCTTTCAACATCCGTTCTACCGATTAATTTGATTCTACAAGTCGTATTTTTGCCTGTGTATCTACTACTATTTGTTGGAAGCATTGAAACGATACCCCTCTCGACACTTATAGAGAGTATATTGATTGTATTGATCGTTCCTTTCGTACTTGCTCACCTTACGAGATTCCTATTGAGAAGAAAAGAATCAGTTTTAACCAACAAAGTTATACCCTTTTTTAGCAATGCTCAGATTTTCTTTTTGTCATTAGCCATTATGGCAATGTTCGCTTCTCAAGGTTCATACTTACTTGATAACTTGGAAGTCATTTATATTTTAATTATACCTATTTTGATATTTTTTGTTATCAACTATGTATTAGGTCGTCTGATGGGAAGAATCTTGAAGTTTTCCTATGAAGATTCGGTCAGCTTAAGTTTGACGATTATTGCACGAAATTCTCCGGTCGCCTTGGCTATAGCTGTCACAGCATTTCCCAACCAACCACTCATTGCTTTGGCTTTGGTTATCGGACCTTTAATTGAATTGCCTGTACTTGCCATTGTGTCCCAAGTACTGCTTTTCACAAAAAAGAGTGAAAAATTGAAAGAGAGTCCGCACTAAGTTTACCATGTTAAGAAGATATGGACTGGATATGAACAGTACGAAACGCATCGCGTACTCACGCAAGAAATATTGGCGCTTGGCCAACACGCCCGACGTTCAACGGACCCTTACAACAAAGAGACTCCGCCAATGGAGTTTAGCGGCGCTAAGCCCCATTGGCGGAGTCTGCTTACGCAAAATATTGAACCGTCGTCTACGGAACCGTACGTACGATGATGTGAGAGGACGGGAATTAGTTATTCCCCCCTACTCGATTTTGTTTACTGTCTCTGACCCGTCTTTTTCATTCGATACAAGACGATTAGACGGTAGCCGTTTCACTCTTTGGTTAACATCCTTTTTCGTTTTTCGTATTCTCCTTCGCTAATTTCTCCTCGCGCAAATTGCTCTTTTAAAATCGACAGGGCTCCATCTTCCTTTTTTGTTGCTCTGGTAGTAACCAGTCGGTAAATTCCATAAATAACCAATCCTAGAATCACAATCCAAAAGAGCATCATAAATACGCCCATTCCACCTGACATCATAGAAATTCTCCGGTTCTGTTGCAAAGTAAAAAAATATAGCTAACCACAAATTTATCATGTCAGTGTTCGCTTAACTTGCTAGCATGATGCTAATTTCGTGGCATGGCGAAAATCCGTAGATCTGAAGAGACCTGCGGTTCTTTTTATATAGAGCGTAAATACATTCAATACCTTT
>NZ_PZJG01000015.1 GCF_003259675.1 Macrococcoides bohemicum
TATCAAAGATTCTAGCAGTTTCTTTATATGAAAGTTGATTAGTAATTCTATACTGAATGATTCTTAATTTTTCATCTGTTGAATATTTCTTTCTGGTCATACTGGATATAAGACCGTCAATACCGAAGGTATCAAATTGGTAAGTCCATGTTTTTAGTTGTGAAGGATCGATATCATATTTGTTACTTAATGAATCATAACCAATATTTCCTTCTTTATATTCTTTGATTAGTTTTAATTTAAAATCAAGATCATGCTTTTTATTCAAAATAAACACCCCTAAAGTTGAATTTTAAGGTTCATTTAGGGGTGCACTTCAAAAGAAGGCACTCTCTTCGGGTTTTCGGTCTGTACTGAAATCAAGGTATTATTGGGAATCCCAGCTTAAATCATAGATACCGTAAGGGATTTTATTCTTTATTTAAAACTTTGCAACAGAACCTTTTTGTTTATATTATTTTATTTTTAAATTTGCTATTATTAAATGGAATTTAAAAACTCCAGGTAGAGAAGTAGAGGATGTTGTTATTTCTGGTACTGTTGAAAATACTACAGATTCTAAAGAGCTTTTAGAAGCGATCATTGTTGCTGTCGGTGGTAAAGATAATATTGAAAAAGTAGATGCTTGTTTTACACGTTTGAGAATAACTTTAAAAGAGCCAAGTAAAGTTGAATCAAGTACTCATTTCACGGAAAAACTAGGGGCAAATGGTGTTGTTAATGTTCCATCTGGTATTCAAATTATTTATGGTAATAAAGCAGCAGTCTATAAGACAGAAATGAGAGAATTACTAGAAATGGAGTAATTGTTTCTTTGAAGGGAAGATAAAGTGTGAATTTATTTAAAAAATTTAAAAAGAAGACGAACCAATTAACCCTACATAGCATAAATACAGGGGTATTTGTTCCAATTACAGAGGTGAAAGATGATGTGTTTTCTCAGAAAATGTTAGGGGATGGTTTTGCTATTAGACCTAATATAAAAGAGGTATATTCACCGATTAGTGGTAGAAGCATTTAGAGGGTCAGGATACCCTGATATGCCAGAGTTAGAACTGGCTCCTCATTTAGATTGGTATAAAGATGTAGATATACGTAAAGAATACAATTGAGTTATATAATATCTGTAGAATCGAATAAACTAAAACGCATTTTAAGACTGTTTCGTGGAGAGTCATCCACTCGGAGATTCGAAACTGCCTTAAAATGCTTTTTTTTTTTACTATTTTAAATATCGATAGAGTGTAGCTTTACTAATACCAGTCATTTCCGTAATTTCTTTTACACTATATTCCTGACTGTCATATAGTTTCACTGCTCTTTCAATATCTCGTTGATTAACGCGTGGGCGACCACCTTTTCTACCTCTAGCCCGCGCGCTTTTTAAACCTTCTTTCGTACGCTCTACAATCAAATCACGCTCAAACTGACTGAATGCTTGGAAAACGGTCATCATTAAGCGTCCTTGGGGTGTACTAGTATCGAAGTTTTCTTTCAGACTTACAAGCTTCACTTTATGCTCTTCAAAGTAAGTAACGAGATCAATTAAATCTTTAGTACTACGACCTAGACGCGAGAAACTTTCCACTATAACTGTGTCTCCAGGGCGTATCTTATCTTTTAGTCGGTTCAGCTGAGGCCGATCGGATTTTGTTCCAGTCATTTTTTCAGTAAGGATCTCATTGCAATTTTGTTCATTGAGTAAATCTAGTTGTCGGTTTAACTCTTGTGATCGTGTACTCACTCTAGCATAGCCATATATATATCCATTCATAAAACTCATCCTTTTTTTGATTTTATTGTATCATAAATGGTGGTTAAAGATTCATACATAAAGAAAAAAGTTTTGATACTGAAAAGGACTACTTTTTTAGTAAAAAACAGTCCTTAAAAATCGTATCATAATCGACTGTTTTTGAGACAAAGTAATTTATAAAAAATATGCCTCTAACGTTTTTAGAACGTTAAAGGCATATTAACTTCAGACAGTTATTACTATACCCTAGCTTTATGGGTTTTGATAGAATTAATTAGATTTTAATAAACGAAGTCCATTCAGAATAACGACCAACGTACTTCCTTCATGAAGGAAGACACTAATTGCAATATCCGTCAAACCTAAGAAACTAGCAATAATTAAAAAGACAACAACGGCCATTGAGAAAAAAATATTTTGCCAAATGACACGATTCATTTTGGTTGCAATATTATGAGATTGTACCAATTTGGATAAATTATTCTGCATTAAAACCAAATCAGACACTTCTACTGCTACATCTGTTCCGTCCCCCATGGCAATACCTACATCTGCATTAACAAGGGCAGGGGCATCATTTACACCATCACCCACCATTGCTGTTACGCCGTATTTCTCTTTTTGCTCGTCAATAATTCGAGATTTATCTTCTGGCATGACATTCGCGATTACTTCATCTATTCCTAATTGTTCTGCAACTGCTTTTCCTGTCATTTCTGAGTCACCAGTAATTAAAGTGGTGTGTATGCCGTGTTCTTTAAAGTAATTAATAGTTTCTTTTGCATGTTCACTTGGAATGTCCATGAGAGCTATAAGTCCAATGACATTCTCATCTTCTGCTACGTATACGACTGTCTTACCTTCTGATGCCCATTCCTTATTTAAACGAATATATTCATTTTCAACATTGTCAAACGAAGTTGGTTTTCCAATCCGATAATTTCTTCCGTTATAATCTCCCGTCAACCCTTTACCAATCTGATTTTCTACTTCAATGGTAAGCTTATTTTTTTGTTCAAACTTTCTTAGAATGGCATCTGCTAAAGGGTGATTGGATTCTTTTTCAAGAGCCACTACGATATCAATAATATTTTCTTCATTCACAGAATCGGCAAAATAATAATTGGTTACTTCTGGTTTTCCTTTGGTCAAAGTTCCCGTCTTATCAAACGCAATTGCTTGAGTATCAGCTAATTGAGACAGATAAGAACTACCTTTTGAAAGGACACCTTTTTTGGCCAGGTTAGAGGTTGTTGATAAGGTTACCGATACGGTAGCTGCTGCTAAAGCACAGGGTGAAGCTGCAACTAAAAGAACCAATCCCCTATAAATACTTTGTGACCATGTCCAATCAAGTAGAACAGGAGCCAATAACACGAACAGGGGAATGGCAATTAAAACAACTGTGACGTATTTCGGTTCGAATTTTTGGATAATACTCGCAGCTTTTGTTTGATTATCTTGGTTCTGGTTCACTAACTGTAAAATTTTTGAAAATACTGTATCTTCGTTTTCTTTGGTGACTTCCATTGTAAACGTGCCTGTCCCATTAATCGTACTCCCAAAAACGGTATCTCCTTTTGTTTTTTCATTAGGTATACTTTCACCATTAATAGACGATTCATCAATGGAAGTAGAGCCAGATAAAATGACTCCATCAATGGGTACTTGGTCACCGTTTAGTACTTGAAGTTGGTCCCCAACTGTTAATTCACTGACGTCAACAATCTTTGTATTCCCATCAGGCAAAATTAACCGAGCAGTTGTTGGGTTCATTTCGAGTAATTTCGTTATTTCTCGTCTACTTCTTCCTTCAGCGTAATCTTCCAGGAAATGTGCGCCTGAAAAAATGAGAATCAACAACGTTCCTTCCCAAAAATTCCCTATCGCTGAAGCTCCTATAGCCGCTAATCCCATTAAAATATGAGAATTAGGCGTAAACTTATTATTTGCTTTTGTATTCTCAATTGTCTCTCCAAGACCTTCCAGAACAATGACATGATAGCCCGCACTAATTGTGGCGAGTGAGAACATGATGTTTTTAATTAATTGATATTCTCCACTTAAGAACAATGCAACAATTGCCAATGCCAAACCAATAAAGTATAGAATAATAGGCATCTTCCCGTGATTGTGATCATGGTCGTGGTTATGTTTCTCTTTTTCCTGTGAATGTTGCTCTTTGGTAGTTTCCATTTCTATCACCTTTCTATTAAATTTCTTTGATTTTTGTTGACTTTTTTTGTGCCTTGCAAATTCTGAGCTCGTTTGTTTGCTTAAGTAAGGCAAGGATTCATATGGTTTGGGCTTATCCAGTCTCCATCTCCTTTTATTTGTAAATCGGAATGATTATGATAAAGATATGAAGTTATATTCATATGTTTACAAAATCATATTAACTCACTGTATGAGTTTTGTCAAGACAAGATGCTTCTTATTCAAATGGACTACTATTGCTGATACAAAAGTCTTAATTTTGTCTATAAACAAAAAACTAGCATCGTTTTACTCACGTGGTATTATATATATATGAATGGAAAATCATGTGAGAGGAATAAGATCATATGGATACATCAACAACTTCGCCAATCAATAAAGAGAAGATCCAATCAATAAGCAAAGTATTCAAAGTGATTAGTGACCCTACACGCTTGTCAATTCTCTTTCTTTTACAGAAAGAAGAGCTCAGTGTTGGAAACATTGTGCTTGCATTGGATATGGAACAGTCCGCGATTTCACACCAACTAAAAATATTGAAAGATTCACGTTTAGTGAAGGCAAGAAGAGAAGGGAAAAGCATGGTTTACAGTCTTGATGATCTTCATGTTTTCAGTATTCTCGAACAAGTCTTAACTCATATCAATGAACAAGAACAATAAAAGCTAATAAGGTATAAAAGGTTCTGTTGCAAAGTTTTAAATAAAGAATAAAATCCCTTACGGTATCTATGATTTAAGCTGGGATTCCCAATAATACCTTGATTTCAGTACAGACCGAAAACCCGAAGAGAGTGCCTTCTTTTGTAGTGAACCCAAAAAGTTGAACTTTTTATTAAGCTACTTTCATTAAAGCAAGATTTCTGTATTCTACAGGAGTCTTGCTTTTTAATTTTCTCTTCTTTCTGACTAAATTATAATACTCCATAT
>NZ_PZJG01000016.1 GCF_003259675.1 Macrococcoides bohemicum
TATCTTAGATAGTAGCCAACGGCTACAGTGATAACATCCTTGTTAAATTGTTTATATCTGAAATAGTTCATACAGAAGACTCCTTTTTGTTAAAATTATACTATAAATTCAACTTTGCAACAGAACCGAATTATTTATTGAAGAATTTATACCTACTGAATATGATTATGAAGAATTAGTTTTATTCTCTAATGAACTTGATACACTTTTTTATAAAATAAATCAGAGAATTATTTCAAGAATTGGAGAACTAGAAGAAGAAGATTTTAATAAACTTATGGAGATCTTAAATAAATATAGAAAAGAAAGTGATGAATAATGTCTATTGTAAAAATTCAAGGAGTGAAAAGATTAGATAATGCAATAAATAATGAAGTTGACACAAAATTATGTCATCTTGGTAAAATAAGTGTCAAATAAGGAGCCATTTTTCTTTCTTTTTTGTAGATAGACATTGTTAAACCAACAAAAATTAGCAATCCATTTTATATGCTAATTGGATTGCTAAAAGGTTTGTTATTTTATGTTTTGTACTATTAAACTTAACCCGTTAGATAATGGCACGCTACCCTCTTATATTCATTCAGTATGAAGTAACAATTGATCTAAATCCATTATTTTAATTTTCTTTTTCGGTAACCGTTTAATCAATCCAAGTTCTTCTAGATTAGTGAATTTACGGCTGATTGTTTCTGGTGTGGTACCAAGATACGAGGCTAAATCCTTTTTGGACATTGGTAAGATAATCGTTGGACTATTGCCACTTCCCTTTTCAACATTCTCAGCTAAAAAGGATATAATGCGGGTTTCTACATTTTCAATCGCTACTTGTGTGGTTTGTTTTTCAGAATCCTTCAAACGCATCGTTACTTCTGACAGTATTTTTAATGAGATCTGCGGATATTTCACCAAATACTCTTGTAAATCCTCTCGTTTAATTAAACAAATGGATATATTTTGTAGTGCTTCCGCATAGTTCTCATGAATACTTCCAGGTTGGAAAATAGCGACTTCACCTGTAAAATCACCGGGATTTAAAATGCGAACAAGTTGTTCTTTTCCAGAATCCGATAAGCGATAAATCCGAGCCTTACCCGAATTGATAATATATAAGGTATCATCTTCCTCATCTGCACGGAATAACATTTCCCCTTTTTGTAGATGAAGTGTCTTGGCAGATTCCGCAATCAAATCCATTTGTGAGTCTTTCAAATGGTTAAAAATAGGAACAATACGAATACATTCTGCATGTCCATGTTGGTGATGACAACATTGGTTTTGTTCCAAAATAACCTCTCCTTTTTATAAAAAGCCTAAGAGGGCATCTTAGGCTTCCTTTCTATTCACTCGATTAAGCAGGTTTTACCTTTGATTTGACAACAGGATATCCTAAGTCTTCAATTGCCTTTTCGATATCGTTAATAGCGACTGCTTCTGAATCAAAATCTACTTTTACTTTACTTGCATTGAACATTACTTTCAAGCTATCTTGATTCACACCGTTTATTCCTTTCACCGCATTTTCAATCTTTTGCATACAAGATGGGCAAGATAAGGTTTCTAATTGAATCGTTGCTTTTTGCATAAATCATTTCTCCCTTCATTTTTTAACGACCGTAAACCAATCTATTCTTTTGTTTTTGAGTTACTTTAAGCCTGATATGCTTTATCTACTTCTGATAACATCTCGAATGTGCCTGCATACGTTTCACATACATCTCCAGGAATGGTGTAGTTGTCTGTGATTTTTCGTAATTGAGCAAATTCAGCATCTAAGTCAGGTTTGTTCGTACCTGCGTCTTTTACTTTTCCACTAATTGTTTCAAACAATTCACGTACTTCAAAGGCTTCTGGGTGATTCTTACCATGGGCCCGTGTAATTGCAGTGGTGTATAAATCCAGTTTTTCAAAATGGTTTGTTATTACTTCGTTAAATGTTTGTTCAGACATTATTATTTCCCTCTTTCTATATATAATTTTTGTTATGTGTGTTTGTCTTAGGCAGATTTTACTTTTGATTTAACAACGGGATATCCTAAGTCTTCAATTGCCTTTTTGATATCGTTAACGGTGATCGTTTCTGAATCAAAATCTACTTTTACTTTACTGGCATTGAATAATACTTTTAAGCTATCTTGATTAATCCCATTTAATCCTTTCACCGCATTTTCAATCTTTTGCATACAAGATGGACAAGATAATGTTTCTAATTGAATAACTGCTTTTTTCATGAATTATTTCTCCTTTCATCTTATCTTTGACTTTTTTGTTTTCCCTCTTCTTCTTTACAATTTAAGTATAGCTGAGGTTCAACGAAATGAAATTGACGCAAATCAAGTTTCAAGAAAAAGTAGGGGAGTATTTTGTTCTTCCTACCTGAATACTTCCCCTTTATCATTCGTCAAGACCGCTTTCTATTAAATTTATCCTCTCAAACGGTATCGAAGCAATCTCATACCATTCAAGATGACTACTAAGATACTTGCTTCGTGAACCAACATCCCGATTGACATATTCATCCATTCACTAAATAGTAGGCTAGCAAGTAAGATTAATACCACACCAACTGCTATGGCGATGTTCTGTTTCATGTTTCTTGCAGTTGATTTTGTTAAGCCTAATGCGTGTGGTAAACGACTAAAGTCAGAATTCATTAAAACAACATCTGATGTTTCAATTGCAACATCTGTTCCACTTCCCATGGCGATTCCGATATCTGCTAAGGCTAATGAAGGACTATCATTCACTCCGTCACCGACAAAGGCAATGATCCCGCCTTCTGCTTGCATTTTTTCGATATAAGCAGATTTTCCTTCTGGAAGCATATGACCGTGCGCTTCTGTTAATCCAAGTTCTCGAGCTACTAAATCTACGGTTCCTTGGTTGTCCCCAGAAAGAACGACAAGGTTTTTGACCCCTAGTTTTTTCAGTTTTTGAAGATCTTTTTTAACACCTGGACGGATTTGATCCCGAATACCCATCAGAACGTTTAATTCTCCGTCGACCGCAGTTAACACAAGAGAATTCCCATTTTTCTCAAAGCGTTCGACGTCTTTTTTAGCTTTTTCGCTTAATTTCACATTTTCCTTTTCCATTAAAGCTACGTTACCAACGGCTATACGATGAACACCTATTTTTGCTACAATTCCGCCACCTTTAACGACTTCGGTTTCTTCAACAGTAGAGAAAGTTGTCTCGCCAATATCCTGTAGGACAGCTTTCGCTAGTGGGTGGTCCGATTCACGCTCCACACTTGCTAAATATCCTAGAACCTCTTCAGTATTTTTTCCGTAAAATTCTTTTTCGGCAACTTCAGGGTTTCCTACTGTCAATGTTCCTGTTTTATCAAAAACGATAGTATCTACTCTGCTAAAGTCATTGATAACTTCACTACCTTTTAAGAGGACACCATTACGTGCACCGTTTCCGATACCGGCAACGTTGGATACAGGAACCCCGATAACTAATGCACCTGGACATCCTAAAACAAGAATCGTGATAGCTAGTTCAATATCTTTTGAGAAAAACCAAACAATAAAACCAAGGACTAACACAGCTGGTGTATAATATTTAGAGAATCGGTCAATGAAACGTTCTGCTTCTGATTTGGAATCCTGTGCCTCTTCCACTAATTCGATAATTCTACCAAATGTTGTATCTTCTCCAACGCGATCAGCTCGAATTTGGATCGTTCCATTTTCTAAGATAGATCCTGCAAATACTTCAGAATCAACCTTTTTACTTACAGGTAAAGATTCTCCAGTAATACTTGCTTCATTAATGTGACCTTCACCAGTTAACACTGTTCCATCTACCGGAACTTTTGCACCCGTTTTAACTAATAAAATATCACCTTCGTCTACATCATTGACATCTACTTCTTCAAATTCTCCGTTTTCCATTTGCTTTAAAGCACTTTCTGGTGCCAGCTCTGTTAATTCTTTAATGGCAGAACGTGTTTTGTTCAAGGTACGTTGCTCCAAGTATGAACCAAATAAGAATAAGAAAGTAACGATGGCTGATTCCTCATAATTTTGAATCAATACTGCCCCAATAACTGCAATGGTAACTAAAACATCAATACTGACAACTTTTACTTTTAATGCCTGATAGGCTTGGATTGCAATCGGCGCCACACCAAGAATGGATGCAATGATGAGCGACCAATTGAAAATGGCCATGTTGTCTAAAGAAAATCGTCCGAAGAATGCAAGTGCAATCAAAATTGCACTGACCAGTGTAATGGAATTCTTTTTACTTAATATATATCTTTGCATGTTGATTCCCTCCAATTTCATTTGTATTCCTTGTTGATGACTCTAGTATAGGATGTTTCTATGAAATAAAAATTGATTAGTATCAAGTTCTATTGTAAAAGTGAAAAATTATAAAAGAACAGCAAAACAAATCTAACTGTTTTACTGAATAACTCTTATATATTATCGAACATACAATAAAGATGTCTTGGTTTTGAGGGTTCTGTTGCAAAGTAAAAAAATATAGCTAACCACTAATTTATCATGTCAGTGTTCGCTTAACTTGCTAGCATGATGCTAATTTCGTGGCATGGCGAAAATCCGTAGATCTGAAGAGACCTGCGGT
>NZ_PZJG01000017.1 GCF_003259675.1 Macrococcoides bohemicum
ATATTAATATCTTCAGACTTACTTCTCTTAATCAAGTAAAACACCACCGTTCAATGATATATCTATATTTTATCAAAAAAAGACTGTAAACTTCATCTCCGAAGGAGACTTTGTCTACAGTCTGAAGCCTGCATTTTTCAAATGCAGGCTTTTACAGAAATATTATTTCATTACCATTTCTTCTATAAAGTATTTCATTATCTTATAATCTTCTGTAAGCTCCGGGTGAAAAGATATACCAAGATATTTCCCTTGTTTAACAGCTACCATCTTATCTTCTACTGTACTTAATACTTCAACTTCCGGACCAACTGACACAATATGTGGCGCACGGATAAAGACTGCATTGACTTGTTCTTCAATACCTTTAACGTCTAGATCAGCTTCAAAGCTATCGACTTGTCGTCCAAATGAATTACGTTCAACAGTGATATCCATCTTCTTTAGATGACCTTCATCATATCCAACGATATCATTTGCAAGTAAGATTAATCCTGCGCATGTGCCATACATCGGCAAGTCACTTTGTTGTAACGTTTCAGTAAAGCCATAGAGATCCATCAGACGACGCATCGTTGTTGATTCTCCACCTGGTAATACTAATCCATCGATATCTTCTAGTTGTTCTACACGCTTTACAGGTACCCCTGTATGACCTGCTAGCTCAATATGATGCATATGCTCTCTTACAGCACCTTGCAGTGCTAATACACCAATCTTCATCTTACCAGCCACGTTCCTGCATTCTTTCTTCTAAAGAAAGTTTATTAATATCTAAACCTTTCATCGCTGCACCTAACTCTTTAGAAAGTTCACCGATTAATTTATAGTCTTGATAATGCGTTGTCGCTTGAACGATTGCTTTCGCAAATTTCTCAGGTGATTCTGATTTGAAGATACCAGAACCTACGAATACACCGTCAGCTCCTAATTCCATCATTAATGCTGCGTCCGCTGGTGTAGCAACACCACCTGCAGCAAAGTTTACAACTGGTAACTTACCTAAAGCTTTAATCTCTTTTAATACTTCATAAGGGGCACCTAAAAGTTTAGCTTCCGTCATAATTTCATCATCATTCATGACAGTTAGTTTACGTACTTGTGCATTTACTTTACGTAAGTGACGCACAGCTTCAACGATATTTCCTGTGCCAGGCTCACCTTTCGTACGTAACATTGCTGCACCTTCACCGATACGACGTGCTGCTTCTCCTAAATCACGACATCCACAAACGAAAGGTACTGTAAATTCATCTTTCTTTAAGTGGAACTCTTCATCTGCTGGAGTTAATACTTCTGACTCATCGATATAGTCCACACCCATAGCTTCTAATACACGTGCTTCAGTAATATGACCGATACGACCTTTTGCCATAACAGGAATAGATACTGCATTCATTACTTCTTCAACGATACGTGGGTCAGCCATACGTGCTACGCCACCTGCTGCACGAATGTCACTAGGCACACGTTCTAATGCCATTACAGCTACTGCACCAGCAGCTTCAGCAATTTTTGCTTGTTCAGCGTTGACAACATCCATAATAACGCCTCCTTTTTGCATTTCTGCCATACCACGTTTAACTTTATCTGATCCTACAATTTTACTCATCATTACACCTCTAAATAGTCTGAATTTTAGTTTACATAAACTAATGTATCGTAATATTTGGTATTATAAAAGTACCAGTTTTTAATAATATTAAGGGGTCAGTTTATATGGAGATGCTCACATATCGTTTTGAAGATAATGAATTTTTATATACACAGCTTTATCGATTTATTAAAGAAGATATATTATGTGGAAAACTTCAGTTTAATGAAAAGTTACCCTCTAAAAGAAAGCTAAGCAGTCATTTAAACTTAAGTTTAACTACTGTAGAAATTGCATATCATCAGCTTTTAGATGAAGGCTATATATATTCAAAACCTAAAGTTGGATTTTTTGTAGAAGATATTCAGACGATTCATACGATACCACGGGAGATGGTAGAATTGGAGGAGAATATAGATTCTAGTAATAAGATCTCATTTAAAATTGAAGACAGTCATATTAAGTCTTTTCCATTCCAGAAGTTTCGAAAATATGCGCGTGATGCATTTGAAGAAGAACAATTTGAATTACTTGAACGAGGTGATGTACAAGGAGAGTTATCGTTAAGAAACGAAATTCGAAGATATTTATATCATTCTCGCGGGGTCAATTGTAATAATGAACAAATTATCGTTGGCAGCTCTACTGAACAACTTTTTACTTTATTGACTAGAATTCTAGGAGAGCGAAAGTATTACATTGAGAATCCAGGATATCCTTTGATCAAGAAAGTCTTGAAGTATGAGGAACGTGATTATATTAATGTAAATGTTGATGAAGATGGTATTATCGCAAGTGATTTAGGGCATAGTGCGAGCGTCGTTCATGTCACGCCCAGTCACCAATTTCCAACAGGCGTTGTGCTAAGCGCGAAGCGCCGCATCGAGTTATTAAAATGGGCAGATAATGGTGAGAGATTTATTATTGAGGATGATTATGATAGTGAATTCCGATATAGAGGAAGACCTTTGAAAGCTTTACAAGGTATGAGTGCAAATGACAAAGTTATTTATATGAGCACGTTTTCAAAGTCGATTTTTCCTAGTATTCGTGTGGCTTATATGGTTTTACCGAAGTTGTTATTGAAGAAATATTTTACTCTAGAAAATAAACCTAACAATACTGTTCCTAAACATATACAGTTTATGATTACATCATTTTTAAGAGATGGTGAGTTTGAGCGCAATATTAATCGTATGCGTAAAATATACAAGAAGAAATTAGAACTTACATTGGATTTGATTGATGAACATTTTAATAATTTCGAGATATATGGAAATGATGCTGGTATGCATTTTGTATTTGAAACTAAAGAGAAATTAAATACACGTGATATTGAAATAAATACAATTCAAGATTATTATGAGGGACAGAATACAAGTTATAATAACCAATATATTATTGGATTTGGAAGTTTTGAGGATGATAAAATAGAAACAATTATTAAGCGGTTATTGCAATAATTTATGGAGGCTCAAATGCTACTCAAACGACATCTTCGAAACTTTTATTATCAATATTTATGTAAAATAAATGGACGAGTTATTCTGGAAGACCTGGATTATCAAAACTTAAGGAATTATTTAAAGGGATTTGAAGGAGAATATGCATTTTTTGAGTATATAATAGATTTTGAGCAATTAGTACGCATATGGGATTTAACGCTAGATATGTTTGGCACAGCTCAATATGATTTTTTATTTATTGCAAATGATACGGTTATACATATTGATATTAAAAATTATTCAGGATTATATCGTTTTGATAACGGTAACTTTATTAGTAAACAAGGTTATGTACATCTTTTTTATTATGGAGGATGGACTCAGTGGGCGAATTATGGCGCAATTCGCCCACTTATATAACCTATCATTAAATATATAAAGAAAAAAGAGACCCCGAAGGATCTCTTATGCATTGCCCGGCAACGTCCTACTCTCGCGGATCGTAAGACCAACTACCATCGGCGCTAGAGAGCTTAACTTCTGTGTTCGGTATGGGAACAGGTGTGACCTCTCTGCCATCGTCACCAGACAAAGTATATTAAAGGTATTGTACCTTCAAAACTAGATAAACTTAAGAAGAAATATGATGTACCAAACATCACCGTGCAAAAAATCTATATCCAGCTTCAGCTTCGCTGTCTTTCATCATTTTCTAAACTTCCATTCCAGCTGCGCTGTCAGTCAGTTTATCAAAAATGAATCAAGCCATAACGCTCGCTTACGCTTTTAACATAAAATTGATTAAGTCTTCGATCGATTAGTATTCGTCAGCTCCATACATTACTGTACTTCCACCTCGAACCTATTAACCTCATCATCTTTGAGGGATCTTATAACCGAAGTTGGGAAATCTCATCT
>NZ_PZJG01000018.1 GCF_003259675.1 Macrococcoides bohemicum
ATTGTACTTTGAAAACTAGATAAAGTAAGAAGAAATAAAAGATTTTACCAAGCAAAACCGAGTGAGTTCATTTTTGAATTCTTAAAAAAATCGCGCGTTTATACAGCAATGTATAAACATCACAATTATTAATAACAGATTAAGTTATTAAGGGCGCACGGTGGATGCCTTGGCACTAGAAGCCGAAGAAGGACGTTACTAACGACGATATGCTTTGGGGAGCTGTAAGTAAGCTTTGATCCAGAGATTTCCGAATGGGGAAACCCAGCATGAGTTATGTCATGTTATCCATATATGAATACATAGTATATGAGAAGGCACACCCGGAGAACTGAAACATCTAAGTACCCGGAGGAAGAGAAAGAAAACTCGATTCCCTTAGTAGCGGCGAGCGAAACGGGAAGAGCCCAAACCAGAGAGCTTGCTCTCTGGGGTTGTAGGACACTCAATACGGAGTTACAAAGGAACAGTTTAGACGAATGACTTTGGAAAAGTCAGCCATAGAAGGTAAAGGCCCTGTAGTCGAAAAGTTGTTCTCTCCTGAGTGGATCCTGAGTACGGCGGAACACGTGGAATTCCGTCGGAATCCGGGAGGACCATCTCCCAAGGCTAAATACTCTCTAGTGACCGATAGTGAACCAGTACCGTGAGGGAAAGGTGAAAAGCACCCCGGAAGGGGAGTGAAATAGAACCTGAAACCGTGTGCTTACAAGTAGTCAGAGCCCGTTAATGGGTGATGGCGTGCCTTTTGTAGAATGAACCGGCGAGTTACGATTTGAT
Organism: Macrococcoides bohemicum; assembly: GCF_003259675.1. Lineage (GTDB taxonomy): Bacteria > Bacillota > Bacilli > Staphylococcales > Staphylococcaceae > Macrococcoides > Macrococcoides bohemicum. The sequence goes on from NZ_PZJG01000018.1 coordinate 781, forward strand.
GCAAGGTTAAGCAGTATATGTGGAGCCGTAGCGAAAGCGAGTCTGAATAGGGCGAATGAGTATCAGGTCGTAGACCCGAAACCAGGTGATCTACCCATGTCCAGGTTGAAGTTCAGGTAACACTGAATGGAGGACCGAACCGACTTACGTTGAAAAGTGAGCGGATGAGGTGTGGGTAGCGGAGAAATTCCAATCGAACCTGGAGATAGCTGGTTCTCTCCGAAATAGCTTTAGGGCTAGCCTCGTGTGATGATTATTGGAGGTAGAGCACTGTTTGGACTAGGGGCCCCCCTCGGGTTACCGAATTCAGACAAACTCCGAATGCCAAATAATTTAACACGGGAGTCAGACTGCGGGTGATAAGGTCCGTAGTCGAGAGGGAAACAGCCCAGACCACCAGCTAAGGTCCCAAAATATATGTTAAGTGGAAAAGGATGTGGCGTTGCCCAGACAACTAGGATGTTGGCTTAGAAGCAGCCATCATTTAAAGAGTGCGTAATAGCTCACTAGTCGAGTGACGCTGCGCCGAAAATGTACCGGGGCTAAACATATTACCGAAGCTGTGGATTGTCCTATGGACAATGGTAGGAGAGCGTTCTAAGCAGCGTCGAAGCATGATCGCAAGGACATGTGGAGCGCTTAGAAGTGAGAATGCCGGTGTGAGTAGCGAAAGACGGGTGAGAATCCCGTCCACCGATTGACTAAGGTTTCCAGAGGAAGGCTCGTCCGCTCTGGGTTAGTCGGGACCTAAGCCGAGGCCGAATGGCGTAGGCGATGGATAACAGGTAGATATTCCTGTACCACCTAAGATTGTTTGAACGATGGGGGGACGCAGTAGGATAGGCGAAGCGTACTGTTGGTTATGTACGTCCAAGCACTGAGACTGAGTATTAGGCAAATCCGGTACTCTTAAGGTCAAGGTGTGATGGGGAGCGAAATTATAGTAGCGAAGTCGTTGATTTCACACTGCCAAGAAAAGCCTCTAGTTAGAAATTAGGTGCCCGTACCGCAAACCGACACAGGTAGTCAAGATGAGAATTCTAAGGTGAGCGAGCGAACTCTCGTTAAGGAACTCGGCAAAATGACCCCGTAACTTCGGGAGAAGGGGTGCTTTTTAGGGTGCAAGCCTTGAAGAGCCGCAGTGAATAGGCCCAAGCGACTGTTTATCAAAAACACAGGTCTCTGCAAAACCGTAAGGTGACGTATAGGGGCTGACGCCTGCCCGGTGCTGGAAGGTTAAAAGGAGTGGTTAGCATTAGCGAAGCTACGAATTGAAGCCCCAGTAAACGGCGGCCGTAACTATAACGGTCCTAAGGTAGCGAAATTCCTTGTCGGGTAAGTTCCGACCCGCACGAAAGGCGTAACGATTTGGGCACTGTCTCAACGAGAGACTCGGTGAAATCATAGTACCTGTGAAGATGCAGGTTACCCGCGACAGGACGGAAAGACCCCGTGGAGCTTTACTGCAGCCTGATATTGAAATTCGGCACAGCTTGTACAGGATAGGTAGGAGCCTTTGAAGCGTGAGCGTCAGCTTACGTGGAGGCGTTGGTGGGATACTACCCTGGCTGTGTTGACTTTCTAACCCGCACCACTTATCGTGGTGGGAGACAGTGTCAGGCGGGCAGTTTGACTGGGGCGGTCGCCTCCTAAAGAGTAACGGAGGCGCTCAAAGGTTCCCTCAGAATGGTTGGAAATCATTCGCAGAGTGTAAAGGCACAAGGGAGCTTGACTGCAAGACCTACAAGTCGAGCAGGGTCGAAAGACGGACTTAGTGATCCGGTGGTTCCGCATGGAAGGGCCATCGCTCAACGGATAAAAGCTACCCCGGGGATAACAGGCTTATCTCCCCCAAGAGTTCACATCGACGGGGAGGTTTGGCACCTCGATGTCGGCTCATCGCATCCTGGGGCTGTAGTCGGTCCCAAGGGTTGGGCTGTTCGCCCATTAAAGCGGTACGCGAGCTGGGTTCAGAACGTCGTGAGACAGTTCGGTCCCTATCCGTCGTGGGCGTAGGAAATTTGAGAGGAGCTGTCCTTAGTACGAGAGGACCGGGATGGACATACCTCTGGTGTACCAGTTGTCGCGCCAGCGGCATAGCTGGGTAGCTATGTATGGACGGGATAAGTGCTGAAAGCATCTAAGCATGAAGCCCCCCTCAAGATGAGATTTCCCAACTTCGGTTATAAGATCCCTCAAAGATGATGAGGTTAATAGGTTCGAGGTGGAAGTACAGTAATGTATGGAGCTGACGAATACTAATCGATCGAAGACTTAATCAATTTTAT
>NZ_PZJG01000019.1 GCF_003259675.1 Macrococcoides bohemicum
AAAGAAGAGAAAATACCGTTTTATAAAAAACACAGCACATTGCTGTTTGCCACATTACTGATTGCTTTTGGTTACCTTTCTCAATTTGTAAATGGAGAAGATAACCTTGTAACTTCCATGTTATTTGTAAGTTCGATTGTAATTGGCGGATATTCACTATTTAAAGTTGGTTTTCAAAATTTGATACGCTTTGATTTCGACATGAAAACCCTGATGACCGTTGCAGTTATTGGAGCTGCCATCATTGGTGAATGGGCAGAGGCATCCATTGTTGTCATTCTCTTTGCAATCAGTGAAGCACTTGAACGTTTTTCTATGGATAGAGCAAGACAGTCCATTCGTTCATTGATGGATATTGCCCCAAAAGAAGCACTTGTTAGGCGGAATGGTCAGGAAATAATGATCCATGTGGACGATATCGCCGTGGGTGATATTATGATCGTCAAACCAGGGGAGAAAATTGCCATGGATGGGATCATTATAAATGGGGTGTCGGCTGTCAACCAGGCTGCTATAACAGGAGAATCTGTCCCTGTTGCCAAAACGGTAGATGATGAAGTATTTGCAGGTACGCTTAACGAAGAGGGACTACTTGAAGTAAAAATCACCAAATACGTAGAGGATACAACCATCTCCAAGATTATTCATCTGGTTGAGGAGGCACAAGGGGAGCGCGCTCCAGCGCAAGCATTCGTAGATAAATTTGCGAAATATTATACGCCGATCATTATGGTTATTGCGGCGCTCGTTGCAGTCGTTCCACCTTTATTCTTTGGTGGAAGTTGGGATACTTGGGTTTATCAAGGATTAGCGGTACTTGTAGTTGGATGTCCGTGTGCATTAGTTATTTCTACTCCAATCTCGATTGTCTCGGCAATTGGAAATGCAGCTAAAAAAGGTGTGTTGATTAAAGGCGGTGTCTATCTAGAGGAATTAGGAGCCATTAAGGCAATCGCATTTGATAAAACAGGAACACTGACAAAAGGTGTACCAGTGGTAACAGATTTTAAAGTGTTAAATGATCAAGTGGAAGAGAAAGAGCTGTTTTCCATTATTACAGCTTTAGAATATCGATCACAACATCCACTTGCTTCAGCAATAATGAAGAAAGCAGAGCAAGATAATATTACTTATTCCGATGTTAGAGTGGAGGACTTCACTTCTATTACAGGTCGGGGCATTCAAGGGAATATAGATGGAACAACCTATTACATTGGCAGTCCAAGACTTTTTAAAGAATTAAATGTTTCCGATTTTAGCCTTGAGTTTGAAAATAAAGTGAAAGTTTTACAAAACCAAGGGAAAACGGCCATGATTATTGGAACGGACCAAACAATCCTCGGCGTGATTGCTGTAGCAGATGAGGTCCGCGAAACAAGTAAAAATGTGATTCAAAAACTTCATCAGTTAGGAATCAAGCAAACAATTATGCTGACAGGTGATAATCAAGGTACCGCAGAAGCAATCGGTGCTCATGTAGGCGTTTCTGATATTCAGTCCGAATTGATGCCACAGGATAAGTTGGACTATATTAAAAAAATGAAAGCCGAGCATGGTAATGTAGCTATGATTGGCGATGGCGTCAATGATGCTCCTGCACTTGCTGCATCCACTGTTGGCATTGCAATGGGCGGTGCTGGAACAGATACTGCCATCGAGACAGCTGATATTGCATTAATGGGAGATGATTTAAGTAAGCTTCCATTTGCAGTAAGACTTAGCAGGAAAACGCTAAATATCATCAAAGCGAACATCACGTTTGCCATCGGAATTAAGATAATTGCCTTACTATTGGTTATTCCAGGCTGGCTAACCCTTTGGATTGCGATTCTTTCCGATATGGGAGCCACTATTTTGGTAGCATTAAATAGTTTGCGACTGATGAGAGTGAA
>NZ_PZJG01000001.1 GCF_003259675.1 Macrococcoides bohemicum
GACTTGTAATCAGTAGGTTGAGGGTTCAAGTCCTTTTTCCGGCACCATTTCTTTGAGCCATTAGCTCAGTTGGTAGAGCATTTGACTTTTAATCAAAGGGTCAGAGGTTCGAATCCTCTATGGCTCATCTTTTTTAATAAATATTATTTTGCGCGGGTGTGGCGGAACTGGCAGACGCACTAGACTTAGGATCTAGCGCCTTTGGCGTGGGGGTTCGACTCCCTTCACCCGCACCATATTGCGAAAGTAGTTCAGTGGTAGAATACAACCTTGCCAAGGTTGGGGTCGCGGGTTCGAATCCCGTCTTTCGCTCCATTAATTCTATCGTAATAATTATGGCTTTTATTATTTAAAAAGCCGGGGTGGCGGAACTGGCAGACGCACAGGACTTAAAATCCTGCGGTAAGTGATTACCGTACCGGTTCGATTCCGGTCCTCGGCACCATTAGCGCCCGTAGCTCAATTGGATAGAGCGTTTGACTACGGATCAAAAGGTTAGGGGTTCGACTCCTCTCGGGCGCGCCATTATTTTAATTACTAGCTACGGGAAGTAGCTCAGCTTGGTAGAGCACTTGGTTTGGGACCAAGGGGTCGCAGGTTCGAATCCTGTCTTCCCGATTTGCTTTAAAAGCTTTAATATGGGGGCTTAGCTCAGCTGGGAGAGCGCCTGCTTTGCACGCAGGAGGTCAGCGGTTCGATCCCGCTAGTCTCCACCATATTAACTAAATATTATTTCGGCGGCGTAGCTCAGCTGGCTAGAGCGTACGGTTCATACCCGTGAGGTCGGGGGTTCGATCCCCTCTGCCGCCACTATCTTTTTTAAAACTTAATGTGTACTTTTAGGATTTAGGACCTTTAGCTCAGTTGGTTAGAGCAAACGGCTCATAACCGTTGGGTCGCAGGTTCGAGTCCTGCAAGGTCCATTTAATTATTTTTATATAATGGAGGAATACCCAAGTCCGGCTGAAGGGATCGGTCTTGAAAACCGACAGGGGCTTAACGGCTCGCGGGGGTTCGAATCCCTCTTCCTCCGCCATTATTTTTTACTTCAGCAAAATAAAATAAAAAAGATTTTCAATTATTTATTATTATCGCGGGATGGAGCAGTCTGGTAGCTCGTCGGGCTCATAACCCGAAGGTCGGTGGTTCAAATCCGCCTCCCGCAATTATTAGTGGTCCCGTGGTGTAGCGGTTAACATGCCTGCCTGTCACGCAGGAGATCGCGGGTTCGATTCCCGTCGGGACCGCCATTTGTATGGCTCAGTAGCTCAGTCGGTAGAGCAATGGATTGAAAATCCATGTGTCGGCGGTTCGATTCCGTCCTGAGCCATCTTTTTTATTATTCTGCCGGAATAGCTCAACTGGTAGAGCAACTGACTTGTAATCAGTAGGTTGAGGGTTCAAGTCCTTTTTCCGGCACCATCTTGGAGGGGTAGCGAAGTGGCTAAACGCGGCGGACTGTAAATCCGCTCCTTCGGGTTCGGCAGTTCGAATCTGCCCCCCTCCACCATTTTTTATTTGTTTATTTTTAGGGGCATAGTTCAACGGTAGAATAGAGGTCTCCAAAACCTTTGATGTGGGTTCGATTCCTACTGCCCCTGCCATGGCGATTGTGGCGAAGTGGTTAACGCATCGGATTGTGGTTCCGACACTCGTGGGTTCGATTCCCATCAGTCGCCCTTAATTTTTTTAATATTGGGCTATAGCCAAGCGGTAAGGCAACGGACTTTGACTCCGTCACTCGTTGGTTCGAATCCAGCTAGCCCAGCTTTAGGCGCCATAGCCAAGTGGTAAGGCAGAGGTCTGCAAAACCTTTATCACCGGTTCAAATCCGGTTGGCGCCTCCATTATTTATATATGCGGGAGTATTTCAACTTTTAGAATACGGACCTTCCTGGTTCGAGATGTAGGTGTAAGTCCTACCTTCCGCTCCATTTTTTATTAAGCTGCATGATGCATGCTTATTTTTTTCGTAGAATTTATGTGATAAATAGAGACAAAAAAAGAACTACAGAAAGGATTCTGTAGTTAAAAGTAATTAAACGAAAATGAAATTTGGTGATAATAAAGTTGACGAGACTTTATTACACGTTCATTATAACAGTTCATTTGCTATTTGTGAACAGAGATTGAAAATAGGATGAAATTCTTGACCATAATTTTTTTAAGTATTATACTTATTAAATAATAAATTTTACTAAGCCACCGTGGCGGAATTGGCAGACGCGCCGGACTCAAAATCCGGTTCCTAACGGAGTGTCGGTTCGACCCCGACCGGTGGTACTAATGTCCCTTTAACTTTTAGTTAGAGGGACTTTTTTTATTTTAGATACCTGAACAATTCCGGATACTTGGAGTATCTGGAATTGTTCAATATAATAGCAACAGACAGACTTATGAAAGTAGGATAAATATGAGATACAACGAATACAATCAACCAGTAGGAGATTTGATTGAAGATTACTCCCCTGGAATACTTCCTAACATACAATCAATCATAGGAAAGACTGTCACTATAGAAAAAATTAATATTAAGCACTGTGATGATCTATATGAAATATACGGTGCATCATCAGAACCAGAACATCTTACATATATGCCGATTCAAAGATTTGAGAGTAAATTAGAATTTAAAGATTATTTAATACAGTTAATAGCTTCTGTTGATCCTTACTATTTAACGATTATCGACAATCAAACACAAAAAGCAGTAGGGACATTCTCTCTAATGCGTATAGACAACCTGAATAGGGTCATTGAAATGGGATGGATTGTGTATTCTCCATTATTAAAACGCAGCAGAGAGGCTACAGAAGCGCAATATTTAGTTATGAAGTACGTATTTGAAAACTTGCAGTACCGACGCTATGAATGGAAATGTGATAGCTTAAATGAAGCTTCTAATAAATCAGCAACACGATTAGGCTTTACGTTTGAAGGCACATTTAGACAAGCTACTGTTTATAAAGGACGTAACCGTGATACAAATTGGTTTTCAATTATCGATAAAGAATGGCTAGCCAATAAATTGAAATTAGAGTCGTGGTTAGATGATAGTAACTTTGATAGCAATGAAAATCAATTAAAATCATTAAGCGAAATGTAACCGGCACATACTCATTCATATTAATACCAATTCTATTTTGTTATATTGGAACTATAAACAATAAGGAGGAATTATTATGGGATTATTTGATGAATTGATGGGTAACTCTAGTGAAAAAAATACAGAGGAAGTTCAAAATGAATTTCAGGATTATTTGCTTGAAGATGAAGTAGTTGAGGCGAGTTTTATTCTTATTCGGGATTTGTTTGTGTTCACGAATAAACGTATCTTAATCGTTGATAAACAAGGGTTCTCAGGTAAGAAGATTGAGTTTATTACAATTCCTTATAAAAATATTCGAGCATTCAGTGTTGAAAATGCAGGTCGATTTGATATCGATGCAGAATTAAAATTATTTGTGGCAGGGATTCAAATGCCTATCGTTAAATTATTTAATAAAGACACTGATATTGTGAAATTACAAAAATTAATAGCGATGAGATTACTTAATTAATCAAAGCCCGCAGATTATAATTATTAATCTGTGGGCTTGCTTTTTTTGTATCAACTTTTATTAGAGTTATTAAGCATTGTTATTAAATTTAATGATAAAAATATAATTATTATTATCTAACAATAAAGTGTAAAATTACTTGTGAATATTTTAAGAAAGTAATACATTGTATTTACATTGGAGGTGCATAAATGGTTAAATCTAGCACGATTACTTTGACATTGATAAAGAATTAAAAGAAAATACGAGAATGGAACAAATGACGTATGATTATTAGAAAAACCAAACATCTCATTAATGAGATGCTTGGTTTTTTTCTTTTGTATTTAATATAGATATGAATAGCACGACACCGAGTATAATAATCATTCCAGCACATTGGATGATATCAAATGGTTGTTTCAGCCAGACAATACTGAGGATAACTGCTGTTAATGGTTCAATACATCCGAGTAGTGCAGTAAGTTGTGGATCGATATATTTTACGCTGAGTAGATATAGGAAGAAGGCTAGCGCGGTTCCAACGATGATAACGAATATGAGATAGACGTTAAACATTACACCATATGACAATGGATTTATCTGCCAGTGTCTATTGAATAGACTGATAAACAAACCAGCTATAAGCATCGCCCATCCGATAATGACAAGTGGTGTATTACGGACAAAGAGTCTTCCGGCATACATTGTATAGAACGCTGCTGCGATTGCTGATAATAATCCCCAGATAATTGCTGCTGGAGGTACGACAACATTGTTAATATTACCACTCGTGAGCAATAGGAATGTTCCGAATGAGGATACGAGTATAATAATCAGATCTATTGCTCTAAACTCTGTCTTACGTGTAATAAGCAGGAAAGTCAGGATGACAATCGGCGCTAAGTATTGTAAGAGTGTAGCTACTGCTGCATTACCCGCTTCTATTGATGCTAGAAATGTATACTGTACCGCGAGCATTCCAAATAATGAGTAAATCACAAGCTGGAAAAAAGTATGTTTATCACGAAATACATTCAGGATATTTTGCTTCCGTATCATAGCCAGGCAAAGTAAAAATATGCCGCTTAAGATTAATCTAATGGTAATAAACCAGTCAAGTGGTATGCTATAGCCTTGAAAGATTTGCTGGGATACTGTTCCGCCGACACCCCAGAATATTGACCCTAAGGTGACAAACATAATCCCTTTTAATTTATTATTCATCACTTCACTCCTTTCAAGCATTATATTGATTATAAATTTCCATATATAAGAATGTCAATATGACGTGAACGTTGTTTCTTTTGTGTGGACAATTTTTGATTTACAGTATTAACTTTGTTATGCATAATAATTAATAAATATATTTGAAATGTACCGTGTATTGAAAGGAGTGATTAAATATGACTAATGAACTTAATGTGGAGAATAATATAATAATATTTCCAGATATTGATGGCATAACACAGGAAGTTAAAAAGCTTAAAATAGAGATATCGATGTTAATACTCGAGCGCGATGAACTTTTATTTGTGGAGTGTAAAAATATCGAAACAGCGTATATGATACATCTCGGATTTTTGGAATATAAAATATTTGAAAAAGAGTGTTTATATTTACGCTTAAAACGGAGGATGGAACTGATTCAGGCGAAGTTAAATCGTCAGGAGAAAGTAGATTTACCTTTAATTGATGAGCAACTGGATCAGGAGTTTATCATATACAAACATCAACTGGATGAACAGCTGAACAAATTGAATAATGCTATTGACTATCAAAAAGGTGAAGCACTGTCAGAAGAAGATTATAAAGCATTAAAAAAGATGTATCGAACAATCGTTAAGTCATTACATCCTGATTTAAATAGCGATTTAACCGAGGAGCAGTTAAAGTTATTTCAAAATGCAGTCAGTGCATATGAAAAATGTGACATACTCACAATTGAAATGATATATTTCATTATCAATGACACTTCAAATGATAAAAAATTGGATAATAGGTCTGTTCTTGATGGACGTGATAAATTGTGTCAAAAGTTAGAACTGATTAAGCTTGAGATTGAACAGATAAAAGCGTCATACCCTTATACGATGAAGTCAATAATAACTGATCAGGATGCAATAGAGAAGAAAAAGACTGAGCTCGAACAAGTATTAATTCAGCTGGATGAAGTAATTAAAATATTTGAGCAAAAGATTGATGCATTGCGAGGTGTGTAAAATGCACGAAATAGATAAACCGAATGACCATGGATTGATGCATTTAATCCATAATAAAAATTTAACGGTACCGTTGCCTTTTGCGCGTGAAATCTTTTTATTTGATACTTATATCGCCGGAACATCGCATATTGAGGGTTTAGAAGAGTTATATGCGTACCTAATGGTTGGTAATCTATTAAATTTTTATAGAGAACCAGATAATCCTTATGATGCACAGGCTATAATGATAAAAAATGCTGATGGTGTTAAGCTAGGGTATATTCCTAAAGCAGATAATATAATATTTTCGAGGCTGATGGATGCCGGTAAGCTACTTTTTGGTAAAATTTCATCGAAAAGTATGAACGGAAATTGGGTAAAGATAAAGATAGATATATTTTTAAAAGACTAATGTATTAAAAGATAAAGATTATTATAAAGATTATTTAAGTATGACTGTGCGTATTAACCATGAGATATGGGAATTGTTTAGACGTTTAATGGTTAAACTAATGAATAATGGTAACAAGATAATGTCAACTAAAAATCCTAGTACTGGAATAAAATCAGGTATAAGGTCTATAGGTGACAATGCATAGATGATAGTGATAAGCGCCAATACTTTAGCGAGTATTGGTGTTTCTTTTTTATGTAATGCGATAAATATTGCTGGTACATCTATTTTTACTTGTTTTGCGCGTTGTTTTATATTCATCTTTTAACCTCGATAGTTTTTAGTCATAATATCGAATATAATAAAAAGATGCAAATTATAGATAGGACGTGATAATTTGGCTTCAGTAAGAGGGGTGTTATTTGCATTACAGAACATGCATTATGTTAGCGGTCGATGTGTATTACGACAGATGAAATAACAAATATATTAATGGAACATATGAAAGGTTCGATGCTGTATGAGCAATACAGTAAATTAAAGATACTGAATCAGATAGATTTTATTAATCAATATGAATATAGTGATAACAGAGTCGGTTACATCAATGATTATTTGAAGCTTTAGCGGAATCGATTGATGAAGATAGAAGATACCGCTAAAATTGGAATACAAAAAATCCCAATGCATCAAAATGCGCATTGGAATTTATGATTTAGATTTCTTTTTGGTTTTCAATAATTTTATTAACAATACCGTATTCTAAAGCTTCTTGTGTGCTTAACCAGTAATCACGACCTGTATGTTGTTCAACTTCTTCTACAGATTTACCAGTTTCACGTGCGATTAATTCGTTTAATTTTTGACGTGTACGGATAATTTCTTTTGCTGTGATTTCCATGTTAGACGCTTGTCCTTGTGTACCACCACTTGGTTGGTGAATCATGAAGCGTGTATTTGGTAATGCGTAGCGATTTTCTTTTTTACCTGATAAGTAAATTAATACGCCGGCACTAACTACCCATCCTGCACCGATAATCTTAACTTCTGATTCGATGAAATTGATCATATCGTGAATTAAATAACCTGAATCGACATGTCCACCTGGAGATGAGATGATTAATTTAATCGGCTCATGATTGATTGAATCTAATAATAATAATTGATTAACAACTTCTTTCGCTGATTTATCATCAATACCACCTGAGATTAAGATTGTACGTGATTCTATCATTTTTTCTAACATAAGATCTTTGTTTTCGTTTGTCATAATGTGCCTCCTATAAGCTTGTTATAATTATTTTATTGTTTTGGTCAATTTAAGTCAAAAAATATGGATTAATAAGATAAAATATCTTTATTTTTGTATAGCAGTCTTGCTTTATTTTTGGATTATGTTATGAAAGAATTAATTAAAAGAAATAGCATTGAATTTTTAAAAATTTATTGTTTTTAAGCGCTAAAGTATGTTAGAAATAATATTATACATTCTTTTAATAGATATTTAAATTTACAATTATAGGGTAGGTGTACAGATGAATATTAGCGCAAAACAATTCTTCACTAATATTTTAAATGGAATGGCAGCCGGTATTGTCGTTGCTTTAGTGCCAAACGCAATGCTTGGGGAGCTTTTTAAATATTTAGCAGGTTATCATCCTGTGTTTACCAGTCTTGGACAATTATTGGTTATCTTTCAGTTCTGTTTAAGTGCGTTAGCTGGTATTACGATCAGTCAGCAATTTAAATTTAACGGTTTACAGACAGCAATACTTTCTGGAGCTTCTGTACTTGGTTCTGGTGCCGTTCAGTTTAATGGTAAAGGCTTTATGTTTGCAGGTATCGGTGACATTATAAACATGATGTTAACCGTCGCGCTTAGTGCTTTTGTTTTAATTGTACTAGGAAATAAGATGGGAAGTTTGAATATCGTCTTTTTACCTTTGTTTGCAGGAATTTTACCTGGCTTTATCGGTTCTCTTACATTGCCTTTCGTAAAACAATTTACAGGTGCGATTGGCCAGGTCATTCAGCATTTTACTACTTTAAATCCACTCTTAATGTGTATTTTGATTGCGATTAGTTATAGTCTTTTGATGGCAACACCAATTTCTCTTGTTGCAATTGCAACTGTTATTAGTTTATCGGGATTAGGAAGTGGCGCAGCAAACTTAGGTATTGTTGCATGTTGTTACACATTCTTATTCGGTGCACTGCGTGTAAATGATAAAGGTACGATTATCACATTAATTATTGGCGCAGCGAAAATGATGATGCCGGTGTATTTCAAACATCCGATTATTATGGTACCGCTACTTATCAATGGTATCATTGGAGGATTATGTGCATACTTCTTTAACGTTCAAGGTACACCGATGTCTGCTGGATTTGGGTATACTGGACTAGTCGGTCCTATCAACGCTTTAAAGTTTATGGAAGGCACTATAATGCAGAATGTTATCAGTTTACTGTTAGCATATGTCATCATTCCGTTACCAATAGCATTTTTGTCTCATCAATTACTAAAAAAAGTATTACCGCGATATAATGATGAAATATATCTTTATAAAGCAGAACATTAGTATAAAGCAAAGTGGTCCGGTTCATTAAGAGAACCGGGCCACTTTTTAACGCTATTTATTATAATTTTTTAAAAATCGTTCTAATCTTACCATTGCCTCTTTAATCTCTTCCATACTTGATGCAAATGATAATCTAATATGTCCTTCACCATATTTTGAGAATGCACTTCCTGGTACAACTGCCAATCTTTCTTGATCCAGTAGGTCTAAGGCAAACTGATACGAATCGCTATTGTAAGCTGATATATCCGGGAAGATATAAAACGCACCTTGTGGTTTTTCAACCGGTAATCCTAATCCGGTTAATTTTTCATATAAGAAATCTCTGCGTTCGATGTATGCTTTATTCATAATTTTTACTGTCTCTGTATCTTTGAATGCTTCTATCGCACCATATTGACTCGGTGTTGCTACACAGATTGAATTATATAGATGTACTGATGTGACGTGAGTAATGAGTTCTGCATTAGACACAACGTAACCGATACGGGCACCTGTCACTGCATGGGATTTTGATAGACCATTGATAACAAATAATTTATCTCTCAGTTCAGGAAACTCTAAGAATGAATGATGTGGTGTGTCATATACATTCTCACTGTATATTTCATCTGTCACGATAAAGATATCTTCGTCTTTTAACATATTTGCTAATCCTTGAATTTGTTCATACGTTAATGTCATACCGGTAGGATTTGTCGGATAGTTGAATAGTACTGCTTTTGTTTTAGGTGTTATTGCTGCTTTAATTGCTTCTGGTGTAGGTACAAGGTGGGTCTTTGAAGTATCAACGAGCACTACTTTAGCACCGAGCAACTTGATGATAGGTTCATATCCTAAATAACATGGTGAGGGTAAGATAACTTCATCTCCAGGGTTAATGATTGTTCTAAATACATCATCGATCGCTTCTGAACCTCCGTTTGTAACTACAATCTCTGTTTCAGGATCATAACTGATATTAAATTTTTTCTGAATCGACTTTGCAATCTCATTTCTCAGCTCTATTAAACCTCTATTATGTGTATATCGTAGTTTATCATTTTTAATCGCCTCAATCATCGCAATTTTGACTGATGCAGGAGGAGCGAAATCTGACTGTCCTAACGTTAAATCGATACAATCTTCTAGTCCTGCTGCTTTATTTGCAAACTCTCTCGTTCCGGGTATTGTTACTTCATTGATGAATTCATTTAATTGCGGCATTTTATACACTTCTCTTTCAACTATTTTTGTTAATGATTATACGCTATCTCCCTTTAACAAGCAAAAGGATAAGTACAATAAACAGAAAAAAATAAAAATTCCGACTTGTATACTTATACATATAAGTGTATAATAAATTTTATTCAAAGGAGGGGAAGTCATTGTCTTTTAAAAAGTTATTAAGCTATCTATTATTGATTGTCATGATTGCTACGATTACACCATTTACGGCTCATGCAAAAACCGATCAATTCGATACGATTAAGAAAAATGGTGTGCTGCGCGTCGGATTATCTGCCGATTATGCACCATATGAATTTGAGAAAACAGTTAACGGAAAGCGAGAATATGCAGGTATTGATATTGAACTTTCAAAAAAATTAGCGAAAGATCTGGGTGTTGAATTAAAGATAGTAAATATGCAGTTTGATAGTTTACTCGGTGCTTTAAAGACTGGGAAGATTGATGTAATTATTTCCGGTATGTCACCAACACCTGAACGTAAAAAAGAAGTGGACTTCTCTGACTATTATATGCATGTTCAGCAGCGTATGATTATACAGAAGAAAGATGCAAAAAAGTTAAAATCAATTGAAGATTTCAAAGGTAAAAACATTGGCGTTCAAAAACAAACAACACAAGAAGAGCTTGCAAAGACTGAAATTCCTGATGCGAATGTAACGTCACTGACACGTGTGCCTGAAATTATTATGTCTTTAAATACAGGTAAGATTGATGGCGTCGTATTAGAAGGTCCTGTTGGTGAAGCATATTTATCACAAAATACAAACTTAGCTTTCTCTGATATGCAGTTTGCTGATGAGAATAAAGGAACGGCAATTGCTTTGCCGAAAGGTTCTCCGAAGTTACTTGATGCGCTTAATAAAACGATTAAAGAAGTCGAAGATAAAGGATTAATGAAAGGTTATAAAGATAAAGCGAATGAAGCGATGTTTGATGAAGGATCATTTTTCAGTAAATATAGTTCATTCTTTATTCAGGGTATCGGGGCTACAATCTTAATTTCATTAATTGGTGTAGTTTTAGGCTCAATCTTTGGTGGTGTTCTAGCCTTTATGAAATTGAGTAAGCATATTATCTTGAAAACATTATCATGGATCTACATTGAGTTTATTCGTGGAACACCATTACTTGTCCAAGTATTTTTAGTTTATTTTGGAACTACAGCAGTATTAGGTATCGACTTGTCTGCATTTATTTGTGGTGCAATTGCATTAGTTATTAACTGTGCAGCATATATTGCCGAAATTATTCGTGCCGGTATCAATGCAGTAGATAAAGGTCAAACAGAAGCAGCGCGTTCTTTAGGTTTAAGCCATGCACAGACAATGAATAAAGTCGTCATGCCTCAAGCAATTAAGAATATCTTACCGGCTTTAGGTAATGAATTCGTAACTGTAATTAAAGAATCATCAATCGTTTCGGTTATCGGTGTTTCTGAATTAATGTTTAATGCACAAGTTGTTCAAGGTGCATCATTTGATCCGTTCACACCATTATTGATTGCTGCAGTTGTATACTTCATCCTTACATTTGCACTGAGTCGAGTGATGAATGTATTTGAAAGGAGAATGAGGGTTAGTGATTAAAGTAAATAATTTGCATAAATATTTTGGTAAAGTTGAAGTGTTAAAAGGCATTGATCTTGAAATTTCAGAAGGAGAGGTTGTTGCGATTATCGGTCCTTCCGGAAGTGGTAAATCTACGCTGTTACGTTGTTTAAATCTACTGGAAACACCGACGAGCGGTGAAATTATATTTGAAGGTAATGCACTCACTGCTAAAGGGACAGATATTAATAAACTCCGTCAGAAGATGGGCATGGTATTCCAAAGCTTTAATCTGTTTCCACATAAGACTGCAAAAGAGAACTTAATACTTGCACCATCATTACAAGGTAAGGGTAAGAAAACTGAATTAGAAGCAAAAGCATTAGATTTACTAAAGAAGGTTGGATTATCTGATAGAGCAGACAATTATCCTTCACAATTATCTGGTGGTCAAAAGCAGCGTGTAGCGATTGCCAGAGCGCTCGCAATGGATCCGGATGTTATCTTATTCGACGAGCCAACGTCAGCGCTTGATCCTGAAGTAGTAGGAGATGTATTAGCTGTTATGAAGAAGCTAGCTGAAGAAGGGATGACGATGGTCGTCGTAACCCATGAGATGGGCTTTGCCAGAGAAGTTGCTGACAGAGTTGTATTTATGGATAATGGCGTCGTTCAGGAAGATGCACCACCAGAACAATTATTTAATAACCCTCAAAATGAACGTGCGAAAGCATTTTTATCGAAAGTTTTATAATGCTTCGTAAATATTAATAAGTAAAGTAAGAAAACTGCTACAATCAAATTTGATTGTAGCAGTTTTTGTTTTATTGATTTAATTATTATCTCATAAAACAGCGTATTTTATGGTAAAATAATAGTCTTATAAAGTGAGGAGGGAAGAGAAGTGTATCAGCAGTTAAAGCAGGAAATTATAGAATATAGTAAGACGATCGGCATAGATGCTATCGGTTTCACTACAGCAGATCCTTTTGAGTCACTGCGTCCAAAACTTGAAGCATATTATGCAAATAACTATGATTCCGGATTTGAAAAGGGCACGATTGAAGAACGTATCAACCCTAGGCTTTCTCTCCCTGAAGCACAGTCTATTATTGCGATTGCAGTCGGTTATCCGAATAAGCTACCTAATGCACCGAAGAGTATTCGTGGAGCAAGACGAGGTATTTTTGCGCGTGCATCATGGGGAATTGATTATCACACTTTATTAAATAAACGACTCGAACTGCTTGTCGCATTTATTAAAGAGAGAGTCCCTGAAGCAAAAACGATGAATATGGTAGATACGGGTGTGCTCAGTGATAGGGCAGTAGCTGAACGTGCTGGTCTCGGCTATGCAGCTAAAAATGGATTTATATTAAATAAAGATTTAGGCACATGGACTTATCTTGGTGAAATACTTGTATCGATTCCATTTGAGCCCGATCATCCTGTAATAGATTCATGTTTAGATTGTACAATATGTATAGATCGTTGTCCGACAGGTGCTCTACTAGGTAATGGGCAGCTTGATTCGAATAAATGCATCAGTTTCCTTACCCAGAAGAAAGGATTTATGCCGGATGAATATCGGGGGAAGATTGGTAATCGTCTATATGGGTGCGACACATGTCAGCAAGTTTGTCCAAAGAATCGTGGTATCAATACAACACATGAGGATATTGAACTGGAACCTGAGAATTTAAAGCCGTTACTCGTACCATTATTAAAGATGACGAATAAAACTTTCAAAGCAGAATTTGGTCATTTAGCTGGTGCATGGCGAGGCAAGAAACCGATTCAACGCAATGCTATATTAGCGCTTGCTCATTTCAATGAAATCGATGCGATACCGGATCTAAAGGAAGTCGCAGAAAGTGATCCTCGACCAGAAATTAAGGGCACTGCTTATTGGGCGATTGGTCAAATTAGTCGTGATGAAATTGATTATTTAAAGGCAAGATATGAAAAAGAAATAGATAATGATGTTAAACTAGAAATATTAAAAAGTATAGAAAGTGTGGAAAAATAAATGTCATCAATTAACGTAGTATTATATCAACCTGAAATACCTGCTAACACAGGAAATATCGCTAGAAGTTGTGCAGCAACAGATACGCATCTTCATTTAATTCGTCCGCTAGGATTCTCTACTGACGATAAAATGTTACGTCGTGCCGGCTTGGATTACTGGAAATTTGTAAATATCACCTATTACGATAGTATCGAAGAATTCTTTGAAAAGAATGAAGGTCACTATTATTTACTGACGAAGTTTGGTACGAAACCTCATACGACATTCGATTATAGTAACCCTGACGAGAAACATTTCTTTATCTTTGGTCGTGAAACAACGGGCTTACCGGACTGGGTTAAAGAAAAATATATGGACACAGCACTGCGCATTCCAATGAACGACAATGTTCGTTCGCTTAATTTATCAAATACTGCAGCAATATTAATCTATGAAGCTTTACGTCAACAAAACTATCCAGGTTTAAACTAAGGAGGTCAAGTGATGAACGATATGATTCAGTTATTACAGAACCATCGATCAATTCGTAAATTTAAAGATAAAGCGCTCGATCAGGAGACGATTAAGACTTTAGTGCATTCAGCACAAAGTGCATCGACATCAAGTTATGTACAAGCATATTCAATTATCGGTATCACTAGCCAGCATATTAAGCAGCAACTTAGAGAAATCAGTGGTCAATCTTACGTTGAATATAATGGTCATCTATTTGTCTTTGTGGTTGATTATCATCGTCATCATGGATTAGGTAACCACTTAAACTCAAATGTAGATGATTATTTTGGGACGACAGAATCGCTATTAGTCGGTACGGTAGATGCAGCTTTAGCTAGTCAGAATATGGCGGTCGCAGCTGAAAGTATGGGACTTGGTATTTGTTATATCGGTTCATTACGCAATAATATGCAACGTGTGATAGAATTGCTTAATTTACCGGATTACACGTATCCATTGTTTGGCATGGTCGTCGGTGTGCCGGATGATGAAGGTAGTCAGAAAGAGAGATTACCATTGAACGTCGTTTATCATGAGAATACATATCAGCCTTTTAATTATGATGATTACAAAGCTTATGATGCGCGCACGAGTGCTTACTATAAGGCACGAACTGAAGGTAAACGTAATGATAAATGGAGTGAACAGGTGATACAAATGCTTGGTGGTAAAGCGCGTCTTGATGTGGATGGTGTCGTAAAGCAACAAGGTTTTCTAAAACAATAAAAATAAGCCGAAGACAAATTTGTCTTCGGCTTATTTTGTGATTATTTGTTTAAATCTTCTTCCTTAACACCGTAGCTAGATTCTTTGCCAGCAGTTAAGATAGCTGTTAGGAAAGCGATACATACCATACCGATTAATAATGTATTCATTGGTAATCCCCCTAGATTTCATTAATAAAACTATTATAACCTATTCAAATCACTTTTAAAACCACAAATAAATGTTTGTTTTAATAATTCATTATATTCATATTTATAGTGTTATGGGCTGTCAAAATAGGGTATAGCATATATAATAAAGTATGAGTAATGATTCTTAGGAGGAATGAACATGGCAATGAATTTTAAAATTTTTGAAGATAAATTAACCGTATCGAACTACGTTGCTGATTTATTTAGAAAGCAGATGAGTAACAATCCCACATCAATTATCGCGACTGCTTTAGGTGATGAAGCAGGTCACGTCATTGCAGAATTAAAGGCTGATATCGCTCGTAATCCAGTTGAGACGAGTCAAATTCATATCTTTGACTATGATAAATTACGTGGTGATTATGGCACTGTTGGTATCGTTGATAAACAATACCATGAAGCAACAGGTAAAGATATTATGGAATTGATTAAAGACGAAGCGAAGACTAAAGAGAACAAAGGGAAGTTGACAACGTTATTTGCTACGATTACACAAGATGGCTCTGTCGGTTATAAAGAGATAAATCAGGATAACGATAAAGGTTTACGTTCAGCACGTGAAATTATTATCGTATTAACAGGTGCAGACAAAGCTTCAATCGTTGAAAAACTATACAATACTGAAGCGGGTGGCAACTTTGAAGCAGCGAATTTAAAAACACATCGCATGGTCAATGTCATCTTAGATGATGCAGCAGCAGCTGGTTTACCTCAAGATATACGTGAATACTACTTCCAAAAATTTGCGTAAAGGAATGATTATATGTCAACATCACATGATAATAAAAATGAAATGGTAACTGATTTCGACGACGTTGTAGAATTAGGTAAAGAGATGGAGCAAATCTCTGAACAAAATGCTGAAGCGCGAGAAGAAGGTCAGGAACAAGAGGATGATCCTCAATAAGTATTGAACAGTACATAATGATTTATGTACTGTATTTTTATGATTAATTAATGAATGTAAGCGTTATTTAATGTAAAATATAAGTATCAATAGATAAGGGGAGATAGTTAATGTCATTTAGAATTGAACATGATACATTTGGAGAAATCGAAGTACCATCAGATAAATATTGGGGTGCACAAACTGAACGAAGTAAACAAAACTTTCCAGTAGGTAAAGAAAAGATGCCAATCGAAGTCGTTTACGGATTTGCTCATCTTAAGAAGGCTGCAGCAATTGTCAACAAAGATTTAGGTAAATTATCAGATGAGAAGTCAGATGCTATCGTAAAAGCATGTGATGATGTGTTATCTGGCCAATTAGATGAACACTTTCCATTAGTTGTATGGCAAACTGGTTCAGGTACCCAAAGTAACATGAACGTTAATGAAGTGGTAGCATATGTTGCAAATATGTACTTGAAAGAATCAGGAAGCACAGAATCTGTTCATCCAAATGATGATGTGAATAAATCTCAATCATCGAACGATACTTACCCAACAGCAATGCACGTGGCACTTTTCCATGAAATCGAAGCGAAATTAATGCCGGCATTAAATACACTTCGCAATACTTTAAAAGAAAAAGAAGATAAGTTTGCTGATATCATTAAGATTGGTCGTACGCATTTACAGGATGCAACGCCATTAACTTTAGGACAAGAGATTTCTGGCTGGCGTTATATGCTTGATAAATGTGAAGCATTATTAAACGTATCTAAAAAAGAATTATTGAATTTAGCAATCGGAGGTACTGCGGTTGGTACTGGAATTAATGCACATCCTGAGTTTGGTGATCGCGTTGCTAAACAGATCGGTGTACAAACGGGTTATGATTTCGTATCATCGCCAAATAAATTCCATGCATTAACTGCTCATGATGAAGTGACATTTGTTCATGGTGCATTAAAAGCACTTGCTGCAGATTTAATGAAGATTGCTAACGATGTACGCTGGTTATCATCTGGGCCGCGTGCAGGTCTTGGTGAATTATCAATTCCTGAAAATGAACCAGGTTCATCAATCATGCCAGGTAAAGTAAACCCTACGCAATCTGAAATGTTGACGATGGTCGCTGTTCAGGTAATGGGTAATGACGCTGCAGTTGGTATTGCAGCAAGTCAAGGTAACTTTGAACTGAATGTATTTAAACCGGTTATTATGTACAACACATTACAATCAATTTATCTTTTAGCAGATGGTATGAATTCATTTAATGATAACTGTGCGGTTGGTATCGAGCCGATTGAAGAAAATATTCACAATTATTTGAATCAATCATTAATGTTAGTAACGGCATTAAACCCTCACATCGGTTATGAAAAAGCAGCACATATCGCAAAAACTGCACATAAAGAAGGTTTAACTTTAAAAGAATCAGCAATAAACTCAGGATTCTTAACAGAAGAGCAATTTGATGAGTGGATTAAACCTGAGGAAATGATTCATCCAAAATAAAATGTTTTAATCTGAAAGGGCAGGTCAGTTATGAAAAGACTAGGTTTAGTAGATATTGGATCAAATACAATCCGTTTAGTTATTTTTGAATACTCAAAAGAAACAGGATTACAGGAATTACAGAACATTAAAACACCTGCACGATTATATCAGTTTTTAAACAATGAAAAAGTAATGTCAGAACGTGGTATTGAAGTATTATGTGACACGTTAAATAGTTTTCAGAAAGTTGCACAAAAGTTTGATGTCCATGCACTTTATCCAGTCGCAACTGCAGCTGTACGACAAGCAACAAATATCGAAGAAGTAATCGATAAAGTGAAAGAAAATACAGGCATAGAGATGCGTATTATTTCAGAAAAAGAAGAAGCATTCTTTGGGTTCTATGCGGTCATCAATACATTAGAATACTCAGATGGTGTAACAGTGGATATCGGTGGAGGTAGTACAGAAGTTACATTTTTTGAGGACAAAGAATTAAAATTTTCACATAGCTTTCCTTTCGGTGTCGTAACGCTTCAAAATATGTTTTTTGAAGGTAAGGCACATAACGATAAAGATGCGATTGAAGCGGCGGCAA
The DNA here is from genome assembly GCF_003259675.1 of Macrococcoides bohemicum. Taxonomy (GTDB): domain Bacteria; phylum Bacillota; class Bacilli; order Staphylococcales; family Staphylococcaceae; genus Macrococcoides; species Macrococcoides bohemicum. Next base: position 17,924 of record NZ_PZJG01000001.1, read on the forward strand.
AGTTTATTCAGGAACAGCTGAGAAGTCTTCGCTGGCTTGAGAAACGTCGCGTTCCAATTATAGCAATTGGTGGATCAGCCCGTAATATTGCGAGAATCCATCAGTCATTAACAGAATATCCTATTGCAGGTGTCCATGGCTATGCGATGAAAGAATCGGATCTTGATTTGGTATTTGATAACCTTACTGCAGCATCTGAAGATGATTTAGAAGATCTGGATGGATTAAGCAGAGACCGTCAGGATATTATCATCCCTTCATGTGTATTATTTAATACATTATTTGATGAAGTTGAGGCAACTGAATTTATCTTCTCACGTAAAGGGTTACGTGAAGGTGTTATCATGAGCATTCTTGAAGAGGAGTATATATTACCGTTCGATAAAGACAATGTCTTTAAAGACTCGTTAAAGAACTTAGCAACGGACTATAACATTAACCAGGAAGAAGCAAACCAACGTGTTATGATTGCTGAGACGCTTTATTATGAATTAGATAAGTTTGAACTGATTAAAGGTAACAAGCGTGACAAAGCATTTTTAAGAAATGCAGCTTATCTGTATTATTTAGGAAGTTACATCGATTCAGATGCCTCAAGTCAACATACGTATTACATTCTTTCAAACTCTAGCTTAAATGGTATTAGTCATAAAAATAGAGTGAAACTTGCATTACTTGCCAGCTTTAAAAATAAATCGTTACTAAAGTTTTATGAAGAAGAAACGAAATGGTTTAATAGCGAAGAGCGCGAAACAATTCAAATGCTTGGCAGTATACTGAAATTCGCTTATGCCTTAAATATAAGTAACACGAACATCGTTCAAGCTTTGTATTTTGAGAAAAAAGAAGAACATTTTGATTTAGTGATTGAGTACTCAGGAGATGCTATCGCTGAAGAATATCAAGCAGAAAGACAGAAGAAACATATCGAAAAAATAATAAAGTCAAAACTTAATCTCATTTTTACAGAATCTTTACAATAGTTAGGTATAACTAATTTAGACTGTAAATTAATATACAATAAAAGTGGATGTGACGATAATGGAAAAATTAGATTTAAACAACAAGGCATTTTATAACAACAGAGAAGTAAGTTGGGTAGATTTTAACCGTCGTGTAATTGAGGAAGCTTTTGATAAGAAAAATCCACTACTAGAACGTCTTAAATTTTTAGCTATTGCAAGTTCAAATGCTGATGAATTTTTTATGGTGCGTATAGGTGGACTTAAAGATCAGGTCGCAATGAACTTTAATGAACCTGAAAATAAAACACAGTTAACACCAACAGAACAGTTAGTAGTAATTGATGCAGCTAATCGTGAAAACGTTAAATTACAATATGAACAATACAAAGCTTTGATTCAGGAGTTAGAAGTATATCAGGTTTTCTTTAAAGCGATTGATGAGTTATCTCCTGAAAACTATGAAATCATTGAACAAAAGTTTAACTTTGAAATTTTACCGACGTTAACGCCACTTGGTATCGACGCTTACAGACCTTTTCCTAAATTATCAAACAAGTCATTAAATATATTCGTAGATGTAGAAACAGATGCTGGCGAAAAGAAATCTGCTATCGTTCAGATTCCAGCGTTATTAAACCGCATCATTCAGCTTAAAAATGGTGAGCGTACAATCTTCGTATTATTAGAAGATGTTATTAATCATTTCATCGATAAGTTATTCTTTGGTTACAAAGTAATTCGTACGTTTACCTTCAGAATTACAAGAAACGCAGATTTAACGATACATGAAGATGGTGCAGAAGATTTATTAATTGAAATTGAAAAATTCTTAAAGAAACGTAAAAGTGGTGCTGCTGTTCGTTTAGAAATAGATACACGTCATGACACTTCTATTAACGGTTCATTCTTAATGAATGAATTAGAGATTGAAGCACGTGATATCTATAAGTTAGATGGACCACTTGATTTAACGATGTTATTCCAGTTAGCAGGTATGATAGAGAAGCAATATCCACAGCTTGCGTTTAAACCGTTTGAAGCGGCACCACCGAAATATTTAAATGGTGGTAACGTTTATGAAGAAGCGCAGAAACACGATATCTTCTTCCATCATCCGTATGAGTCATTCCAGCCGATTGTTGACTTCATTAAACAAGCTTCTGAGGACCCTAATACGTTAGCAATTAAACAGACGCTATATCGTGTATCTAGTGATTCTCCTATCATTGATGCATTGAAGAATGCAGCTGAAGCCGGCAAACAAGTAACAGTACTGGTTGAGTTGAAAGCACGTTTTGATGAGGAGAATAATGTGCACTGGGCGCGTATGCTTGAAGAAGCGGGATGTCATGTAATTTATGGTATGACACACTTAAAAACGCACTCTAAAATCACTTTAGTCGTGAAAAAAGAAGGCGACGAAGTAGTGCCATTTGTCCATTTAGGTACAGGTAACTACAACGATAAGACTGCTAAAATCTATACTGATATGGGTATTATCACAACGAATAAAGAAATTGGTCAGGATGCGATGAATTTCTTTAACTATTTAAGTGGTTATTCAGAAAAACCAACATATAAGAAATTACATGTGGCACCTTTTGAAATTCGCGATGAATTCGTTGAACATATCAATCAGGAAATTGATTGTCATAAAGAATTTGGTAATGGATTAATTATTGCCAAGATGAATTCATTAACTGATAAGACAGTTATCAAGAAATTATATGAAGCAAGTCAGGCTGGCGTAAAAGTTAAGCTCATCATCCGTGGTATTTGCTGTTTACGTCCAGGTATCCCAGGTATTAGTGAAAATATTCGTGTAATTAGTATTGTTGGACGATTCCTTGAGCATTCAAGAATTTATTACTTCTATCATAACGGGGAAGAAAAGATGTATCTATCTTCTGCAGATATGATGACACGTAACATGATTAAACGTGTTGAAATTTTATTCCCAATTTTAGATCCAAAGATTGTGAACGAACTAAAAGAAATTTTAGATCTTCAGCTTAATGATAACCAAAAAGCACGTGAGCAGGATGCAAGTGGGGTATATCATTATGTACGTAATGAACAGAATGCTGTAAATTCACAGGAAGAACTTGTGAATCAGGCAGAAATTTATAAACGTACCTTGGTGAAACCTAAAGTTACTGAGCCTCAGCCAGTAATGAGTAAACGTGCTAGATTACTAGGATTTGTCAGAGATCGTTTAAAGAAATAAGAAAAAAAGCGAGCCATTTCGTATGATTTCATACGAAATGGCTCATTTTTTATTTTACATTGATATTTAGGATGATTTAAACAAACTTCGTAACACTATTAATATTGCGACGCTCACTTGTTCTAGGCTCTTTTAACGTTTTACCGATAGTAATAATCAGTGCAGGTACATATCTTTCATCGATATTAAACGCTTCTTGAATACCGGTACGATTAAATCCGCCAATTGCACATGTCCCTAAATCATTAAGCGTTGCAAAATTCATCACCTGCATTGCCGGAAATGCAGAGTTCATAATTGCTGCCTCATATGCATATGCTTCATTGTGATAGACACCGTTTACTTGACCGGCAATCGTATCTTTAATTTCCTGAGTCATCGTACCTGCTTCAATGGCAGGGTCAAATACTGTATCGATATTTTTATTCGCTTCTTTATCACCTAATATTATAATCGTTGCACTTGAATCTTTCACTTGTGCCTGGTTATATGCAAGCGGTAATAACTTTGATTTTGCTTCATCGCTATGCACAACAAGAAATTCCCAATGTTGCAGATTCCATGCTGAAGGAGCCTGATTAGCAGCTTCTAATATTTCAAGCAGTGCTTCTTCTGACATTTTATATTCAGGGTCATAAACTTTGACCGCTTTACGTGTTAATAACTTATTCTGTATTGCATTTTCCATGATGCACCTCCTAAAAATAAATAAAGATTTATACGATTATTATCATATAAATCTTTAATATATTATGCAATTGAACTGCTTAATCAAGTATTGCAGTAATCTTTTCCTGAGTAAGTGGATGGATAAATTCCAGCTTATAACTTTCAAGCGCAAGCTGTCGCAAGTTAGAATCACTGTACAGTGGATCGCCAAGAACAGGGTAACCAATTGCAGCCAGATGTACACGAATTTGATGTGTACGACCAGTTTCTAATGTCAATTCAACTTCTGCGATACCATCGCCTAAAGCTTTTGAATCAACAATATGTGTTACTGCGCGATCACCTGTTTGTGAAACACGACGTTTATTTGGATGAAACTTATCTTTACCGATTGGTAGATCGATTGTTTGATTCTTAAGTGGAAGATGACTTTTAACTTTGGCACGATATGTGCGTGTGATTTCTCGTTCTTCAAGCATACGGTCGAGTATCTTTTTGATGAAAGGATTTTTTGCGACAAGTAGCAATCCTACTGTTTCCTGATCGAGACGGTGTACCGGTTCTACGTAATCTGAGTCTAACGTATAGATGGCGTGGTTGAGCAGAGTATTAGATTCTGCCATATCATTAGGATGCGTTTTAACACCTTTAGGTTTTACAAGGATTGCTAAATGTTCATCTTCATATTTTACTTCACAAAGACGATAACTTGATTTATACGCACTTTTTTCTTCTGCAATCGGTAAGTATAACTGGTCACCTTCAGAAAGTTTGCTTCTTAATGTAGCAGGTTCATTATTTATTGTTATTTCCTTTGACATTCTGAATTCATGCATCGGCTTTTTAGGTATGTGTAAAGCTTTTAACATTTCTTCGATTGTTAAAGTATCCCATTCATTTGTAATATTTATAATCATAATTTTTCTCCTAAATCGTATTTAAGTCGTATAATAATAGGGTAATATTTAATATTATATTAAAATTTATATAAATCATCATTCGCTTATATACTATTATAGATGAATTAAAGGAGAATTTACATGACTGAAGAAATTAATTTAGAGAAATTTAATAAATCGATTGAAGCAAGACAAATGACGTTTGATGATATAGATGAAATTATTGCACTACAAAAAATATGTTTCCCAGGTATGGAACCGTGGGAAAGAGCACATTTAGAATCACATCTAAATCTGTTTCCGCGTGGGCAGATGGTTATCGAATATGAAGAGAAAATTATCGGATCTTGCTCAAGTTTAATCATCAACTTTGATGAATATGATGATAAACATACTTGGAATGACATTACGGATTCGGGTTATATTACAAATCATAATGATAATGGACATAACTTATATGGCATTGAAGTGATGGTTCATCCAGATTATCGTGGCATGCGTGTTGGACAACGTTTATATGAAGCACGCCGTGAAATCGCTTATGAGCTTAACTTAAAATCAATCATTATCGGTGGACGTATTCCGAATTATCATCAATATCAGGATGAATTGACTCCACGTGAATATGTCAATGACGTAATGAAACGTAAGATTAAGGATCCAGTACTTACATTCCAGTTTATGAACGGGTTTACATTGATGCGTATTAATCCGAACTATTTAAAAGACGATGTGAAAAGTAGTAAGTATGCAACATTAATGGAGTGGAACAACCCTGATTTCGTTGCTAAATCTAACTTACATTTCAGAACAAGTTATCCGGTACGAATCTGTACAGTTAACTACATGATGCGTAAAATCGATTCATTTGAGGAGTTTGCGAACCAAATTGAATATTTCGTTGATGTGGCATATGATGCTGGCAGTGACTTTGTTGTCTTTCCTGAATTGTTAACGACACAACTGATGAGTTTTGATGAGAAGAAAAATCCAGCAGAATCAATCCGTCAGTTAACAAAATATACAGAACAATATATTGAAATGTTCAATGACTTTGCGATGCGCTATAATATAAATATTATTGGTGGCAGTCACTTTGTTGAAGAAAATGATGATATTTATAATATTTCTTACTTATTCAGACGTGACGGATCAATAGAAAAGCAATATAAAATTCATGTTACACCAAATGAACGCAGATGGTGGGGTATTTCACCTGGTAAGAAGGTTGAAGTATTCGATACAGATTGCGGGAAAATAGCAATTCAAATCTGTTACGATAGTGAGTTCCCGGAGATGGCACGTATTGCAACTGAGAAAGGTGCTAAAATAATTTTCACACCATTCTCAACTGAAGACAGACAAAGTTATCTGCGCGTGAAATATTGTTCAATGGCACGTGCGATTGAAAACCAAATCTATACTGTTACGAGTGGTACATGTGGTAACTTGCCACAAACTGAAAATATGGATATCCAGTACTCTGCATCAGGTATCTATACACCAAGTGACTTTGGATTTGCACGTGACGGTATCGTCGGTGAAACTGGTGAAAATGACGAGATGGTTATGATCGGTGATGTTGACCTTGAAGTATTACGTCGAGGTCGAGAAGACGGTACTGTCCGTCAATTACGTGATAGAAGACATGATTTATACCGCGTTGAATACAGACGTGACTAATATAAAAGAATGGTGTGCTTATGAAGAATAGTACGTTACTTTTAAAAGAAATTGCTGAATTTTTAAATGAAGAAACAGAAGTATATTCTATGATGAATGGTGCCCTTGACCGATTGGTTAAGGGGACCAATTTTTCTACTGGATGGATATTCTTTATCGATGAAGACGGAACACATACGCTTGCATCTGAATATGGATTGCCGGATGCTTTACTCATGGATGATTGTCGTTATATGACAGAAGGACCGTGCTGGTGTGTCTCGCGTTATCATCAGAAGAAGTTAACAAAAGCAAGCAATATTATTACGTGTTCACGTATCGTAAAGGCGAATAAGCAATATAGTGATAAGACCGGTGATATAACACATCATGCAACAGTGCCACTACAATCAGGTGATGAAAGATTTGGATTGTTAAACGTTGCGACGCCGAACACCAAAATTTATTCAGAAGAAGATCTCGCTTTATTAGAATCCATCGCCTTCCAGATTGGGAGCGCGATTAAACGCATCTATCTTACTGAGAAAGCACGAGAGACTGCATTACAGGAAGAAAGAAATAGACTGGCTCGTGATTTGCATGACTCAGTTAATCAGATGTTATTTTCATTAAAGCTCACTGCGCACGCAGCAGGGACAATGAGTAAGGACGAGAAATCTATTCAGGCATTTCAGATGATAGAGTCAACCAGCCAGGATGCTGTCAATGAAATGCGCGCATTAATCTGGCAGTTGAAACCGGTGGGATTGGAACAAGGCCTGGTTGAAGCAATAAAGAATTATGCTGAAGTGTTAGGTTTAAATGTAACGATTAAAGTATCTGGTCTACTCAATCTGGAAAGTAAAGTAGAGCATACAATCTTTAGAATTATTCAGGAAGCAATGAATAACGTTAAGAAACATGCCCAAACAGATGCAGTATCCATTCATTTATCACAGCAAAGCGAACAGTTTATAATGAAGATAGAAGATAAAGGTAAAGGATTTAAAGTAAGTTCAGCTAAAGCGTTACCGACTCATGGTCTAAAGAATATACTGCAACGCAGCAATGAGATAGGCGCAGAAGTTAATATGAAAAGCGAAGAAAATGTCGGAACAATGATAGAACTTTTTTATCCGAAAGGACAACAACATGAAAATAATAATCGTAGATGATCATCATATTGTGAGACAAGGATTACAATTTTTATTATCAACAGAAGCAGACTTTGACGTTGTTGCTGATTTCAGCGATGGCAGTGAAGTTGTGTCATATCTTAAAGAACATGATAAGCCGGCGTTAATTATTATGGACCTTGTAATGCCTAACATGGACGGCATAGAAACAACTAAAGCCATAAAAAGCAGCTATCCCGAAGTGAAAGTGCTTGTATTATCAAGTTTTGTTGATGAAGAACATGTAATGGGTGTGATAGATGCAGGAGCAGATGGATATGAAATGAAGGACAGTGAACCTGATGTGTTGATTCACACGATTAAACAAGTGCTAGCTGGCGCTCAGGCGTTTCATCCGAGTGTAGAAGCATATAAAGAATCCGGGCTGAATTTGCCGCATATAAAGAATCCATTATCAAAGCGAGAACTGGAAGTATTAGCCGAAATGTCGAAAGGCTTAACCAATAAAGAGATAGCAGAGCAGTTATTTGTATCAGAGAAGACAGTCAAGACGCATGTTAGTCATATCTTTGCAAAGCTTGAAGTGAAAGATCGCACGCAGGCTTCGATGTATGGTGCGAAGTATAATTTGTATAAGTAGGTATGCTTGGGGCTAGATTGTTTTCTGAATCGATGTCGATGTGTCCAATAAAGGTGAGATATTGGACACGTTTAACATCATCAAAAAATCCAGCACGATGATAATCTTCATAGTGCTGGATTTCTTTTATAATACGTCTTGAAATTCAGGTGTTTTATCAAATACACTTTTAGCGAATGGACATAATGGGATAATCTTTTTGTTGTTTTGACGTGCGTATTTAACCGCAGCTTCTATCATCATCTTACCTGCACCTTGACCACGTAATTCATCGTTAACTTCGGTATGATCGATAATAATCTTATCTTCTCCAGTCGGCACATAAGTCATTTGCGCTTTAGGACTTGATACATCACCGATATAAAATAAATTTTCTTTATGATTTACAGCCATCATAATAATAACACTCCTCGTAGTGAATTCTGTTTAGATTAAGTATAAATGTATTAGCCGGTTTAATAAAGCAATTAAGCAGATCGTAATTGAATTGATGATGGTAAAAGTATACAATAATACTTAAAATAGGAGGTTGCCTGATGATAGATAAATGGTGGGCGAAGGATGAATGGTTAACATTGATTTTTATGATTAGTTATATGGCTATGAAAGACTGGTTACCAAAAATGTGGGCAGAACGTATTCTTCTTATTGTACTTGCTTTCGTTATGCTCTATTTTGTTGTTAAACTTACTGTCTATATTATAAATGAGTTTCGTCATACAGAAATTACGCATATTAATTATTTCATCAATAAAGAAACTGATTATTTCATCGTCTGGTTAATACCGGTGTTATTTAAACTCGCTACATTCTACTTAGTTTATGTCGTGATGATGATTGAATGGGGTAATCTGTGGAATTATATTATGGTCTTCGGCGGCATTGTTCTAGTTCTGGTTATGTTTGATGAATATTTCGAACGTCATAGTGAGGTGCGAGAGGTATTAAATGAAAATAAATAAGTTTTTTGCGTAGTTAAATAGAAATAAAATCATAATTATAGTGAATACTTTACTTGCTATTCATTTGATTTATACAATAATTTTCAAAGATATTATATATTATTGTTGTTTCAACTTTGATTTTCATCAGAGTAGTCTAATTCAATAAATATTTTAAGCAAAATATAAAAAAACTTCGAAATGATACGAGCATTGATTATAATGAAGAACAATAAAGAAAAGATGGTCGCTATTTTTATGTTTTTACATATCTATTTTGTTTAATATTAGTTATATGTTTGTTATTTGTTAATCAGCACACATTACTCATCTGTATCATTGCTGTCATTATCATCATAATTGGTGTATTAATCGATAATAGATTTGAAAAGAGAACGAAATTAAGAGAAATACTCGCAGAAAAGGACAAAGCATAACGTATGTTTTGTCCTCGTTTTATACATATTGTATTCATTTCCTATTCATGTGGTTCTAAGTGAACGATTGTTTCAATTGCACCATATGCTTCTTTAATATTGTGTTCTATATTTTCAGTAATATCATGGCTTTCCGCCACTGTAAGATTTGCATCTACTGTTACGGTAACATCGATAAATGTCATGACACCGTGATTTCTTCCTTTAATATCTACAACGGATAAAACATCCTCAACATTTAAGACGATTTTCTTCATCTCATCAAGTGTTTCTGCATCAAAGCCATCTGTTAATGTAATCGCTGTTTCAAAGAATATTTCAATCGCTGTTTTCATGATCAATAAACCGACTACTATTGCTGCGACGGTATCTAAGAAGGGCAGTCCCATAAATACGCCGACAATACCTACAAATGTTCCAAACGATACAAGCGCATCGGATAGGTTATCAGCTGCGGCTGCTTTTAATGCGCTGGAATCTACTTTCTTCGCTAAATTACGATTGTAGAAATAGACGAGTAGCATTGCTAACGCCGATAATATCGCTACCACTGCTGTTTCAATGGATGGCGTTGAAAAGTCCTGATTGATATAGTGTCGAATGCCCTGAAGGATTACCTGAACGCTGACTGCAAACATAATGAATGCAGCAATCAGTGAACCGATATATTCAGAACGATAATGTCCATAGTTATGATTATCATCTGCTGGCTTCATACTGATTGCAAGTCCTATAAGCAGAGCAACTGATGATACAACGTCAGTCGCGTTATTTAATCCGTCGGCAACAAGCGCGTGTGAGCCATTCATATAACCGAATAACAATTTTAACGTAGTAAGCAATACATACATTATAATACTGACTTTTGCACCTTGCTGAGCTTTTGCGAGTTGGTCTTTTACCTGCACTTTTTTCATCCTCTCAAACCATGTCTTATTATTATCAAACAAATGGGAAGAAATATCTAGTGAATTGCAGTGAATAATATAAAAATTATTATGCTTGTAATATTAAATACGAATAAGTTTTTTATTCATAAAAATTCATAATTATGAAAATTACAATTTACATTGCAATAGAAATATTTTATAATTATTTGTAATAGTCAGAAAATTCGGTTGTTGAGGAGGATATTATGAAAATCAAAGGGAACATGACAGTCAGGATTATTATTGCATTAATTGCTGGTATTGCTATAGGTTCATTCTTTAATATATATCAGGACGCAAGCTGGGTTAAGTGGATTAATCAATATGTCTTTAATGTAATCGGTCAAATTTTCTTAAATCTTATTTTTATGCTTGTTGTACCAGTAGTATTTGTGTCTATTGTTTTAGGTGTGCTTGGTGTAGGTGATCCTAAACATTTAGGTTCTATCGGTTTAAAGACGATTTCATTCTTTTTAGTAACGACTGCATTAGCTATCACCCTTGCAATGTCACTTGCTTTAGTATTTAAACCAGGTGACGGTAAAAGTGATTTGTTAAACAGTGATGAAGTAAAAACTTATGCTGAAGAACAGAAGAAAAAAGCTGCAGCAGCAGAAGAAGAAGGCACACCTGTCACCCAGACTTTTGATCAGACGTTAATCAATTTAATTCCGAAAAACCCAGTACTTGCTATGAGTGAAACAAACATGCTGCAAGTGATTACATTTGCAATATTTATTGGTATCGGTATGATTGCACTGCGAGAGAAAGTATCAGCAGTAAAATTACTGTTTGAGCAGACAAATGAAATACTGATGTTTATCGTAACAGCGATTATGCAATATTTCGCACCAATTGGTACATTCGGTTTAGTTGCAACAGCATTTACGAATGCAGGTTTCGGTGCAATTAAACAGCTTGCAATGTATTTCTTCGTTGTATTATTAGGTTTATTCTTACATATGATTCTTGTATATGGTGGTGCAGTCAGTTTCTTGGCTCGTCGTAATCCTATCTGGTTCTTTAAAGGTTTCGCACCGGCAATGACCGTTGGATTTAGTTCGTCAAGTTCAAATGCGACGTTACCGATTTCATTAGAATGTGCTCAGGATAATTTAGAAGTACGTAAAGAAATATCATCCTTTGTACAGCCGCTAGGTGCCACAATTAACATGGATGGTACTGCAATCATGCAAGGTGTTGCAACAATCTTTATCGCACAAATTTCCGGTGTTGATTTAACACTTGGTCAGATGGTGACAGTTGTTGTCATAGCAGTAGTAGCTTCTATCGGTACTGCTGGAGTGCCAGGTGCTGGTCTTGTAATGCTTGCGATGGTTCTCACATCGATTGGTTTAAATCCTGCCGCAATCGGAATTATTTTAGGGATAGATAGACTTCTCGATATGACGCGTACAGCTGTTAACATTTCTGGAGATGCTGCTTGTGCAGTTGTCATTTCTGAACAGGAAAAGCGTTATTTAGCAAAAAAAGGTATGAACGTTGCATAATTGTGACATTAAAAAAATAATTTTTAAAAAAGAGGAAACTTTTAAGGGTTTCCTCTTTTAATTTTTTGTAAATTATATTAAGATGGTAAAGTCACTTTAGATGAATGTGTATTTTTTCAACTTATATTTTAAGAGCATTTACTGACATAAATTTATATTTAGAGAGAAAGGTCGTATAGAAAATGGATAAACAGCAATTCACAGATTTACTTCAAACGAAATTCAAAATGGTGCGTATCGAAGCGGGATACACACAAGACACTATGGCTCAGACGATCGGCTTATCAAAGAAAACATTAGTTCAAATTGAGAAAGAACGTGTATTACCGAACTGGACAACATGTGTATCTTTATGTGCATTATTCAGAGATTCAGAAGTATTACAAAATACTTTAGGTGGAGATCCACTGGAAGTGATTCAAGTGATTTCACGTGGTGCATGTGCATATCCGGATCAGGATAACAAAAATGAATTATGGTGGACAACGATTGAATCTGATCGTGACATCGTTTTACAACAAAACAAAATTTCTAACCTTTACCGTGTATTAGATGGTTCAACACAACCATTATATGGATCAAATAAAGCGCGTGAAGCTGAAATGTTCTTTAATAAGAAGAAAAACGAAAATTTAGTAAGTTTATAATATACTAAACAAACGCTTATCCAGCGTTTGTTTTTTTTATATAGAGGTATTAAACTAATAAGTATTAAAAATAAAGAGGTGGCATATTGAACGCAGTATTAATCGTATTATTTATGGGACTCATCGGTGCACTGATCGGTGGATTTACAAATTATATCGCAATAAAGATGTTATTTAGACCGTTTGAACCAAAATTTTTATTTGGCAAACAATTACCGTTTACACCTGGACTCATTCCAAAACGTCGTAACGAACTGTCAGTTAAGATGGGTGAAATGGTGACAGAACATTTACTCACACCAGAAATCTTTAAAGAAAAGTTGATGACTCCACAAACAGAAGGCTTTATGAAAGACTTTATCGTACGTCAGATTCAGACATTAAAGACAGGACAATATTCAGTCGACGACTTTGCAAGACGCTTTAATATAGATGTAAGTGCGCTTGGCAATGAGAAATTACGGCATCAACTTTTGCAAGTCATTGATAATGCAGTTTTAACGCGTAAAGATGAACAGATAGCAAATTTATTACCAGTTGATTTACGTGGGAAGCTTGATGCCCAAGTTGAAGGTTTGCCACCAATGATCATGGAAAAATTACGTGACTATGTTAATTCTGCAAAAGGTTATGATGATATGATGCAAATGATCGATCGTTTCTTTATGGAAAAAGGTCGCGTTGTCAGCATGATTCAAATGTTTATGACGAAAGAGATGATTGCAGATCGCGTCATCAAAGAATTTAATGCATTAAGCAGAGAAGAAAAGTTAAACAATATCATCGCTACTGAAGTAAATCGTGAATATCATCAGTTGTTAACAAAACAACCGTCTCACTTTATCAGTAACCAGGAAATAGAGACGATTAAAGAAAATTTAATCGAGCAAATCATCGCTCAAGTCGACTTAAAGCACTATACTTCTACACCACTTGTCACACTTGCACCAAAAGCTTTTGAGTATATGGAAGGTGAAGGTAGTGATCGATTTGTACATTATGCAATCTCTAAAACATCAGATAATATTGCAGAAATTTTAGAGAAAGTGCATATCGCTGAAATCGTCAAACAGCAGATTGATAACTTCGAATTATCGTTTTTAGAGCGACTCGTTATTGAAATATCAAACAAGGAATTAAAGTTGATTACATTTTTAGGCTTCTTACTTGGTGGCATTATCGGTTTAGTACAAGGTGTAATCGCTCTCTTTGTATAATGAGCGCCATTTATGGTATATTTGTTACGAACAATTAAATTATGTATAAATTCAAAGGAGAATGATTATGTCAGTTAATATTTATGATGAAGCAAACCGTTTAGAAAGCGCATTACGTCAAAGCGACGAATACAATGCGATTAAAGAACATTACTCTGCAGTAAACAACAACCCTGAATCAAAGAAAGTTTTTGATGATTTCAGAAAGATTCAGTTAAATTTACAGGAAAAACAAATGTCTGGTCAGGAAATTACAGAAGACGATTTAAATGCAGCACAGTCAACTGCTGAATTAATCGAAAAGGACGAAAACATTTCTAAATTAATGGAAGCAGAACAAAAAATGAGCTTCATGATTCAGGAAATTAACCGTGTTATCATGAAACCTTTAGAAGAATTATACGGCGTACAAACTGAAGATACGCCTGAAGCTTAATTGCTAAAATTTAAGCTTTCAAGTACAATAATTAAATAAATTATCAAATAAACAAAAAGTGATATGCTTTTTGTTTATTTTTTTGTGAGGGATACAATGAAGTTTTATTTAAGACATGAACAGTTCGAATCAATTCAACTCTATATTAAAAATATTATCAACCTGTATTATGAAGAAAGCTACTTATTTGAAGGTGTTGGAGATAATCAGATCAATCTTAATATTGAGCAAAAAGATGAAACAACCGTTACGACAACAATGACGATCGATGGTAAAACATATACGCAATCTGCAAAAAGAAATGGTGTTACAAAGCGCGATATGAAACAGGCGCTTGGTGAGACGTTGATCACTATATTAACTGACCATACAGAAATTATTCAAAGCTGGGGAACACTGACTGGCATAAGACCTACAAAACTATATCATAAATATTATAGAGATGGATTAACGCATGAAGAAATTACGGAAATATTGGTACGTGATTATTTAATTTCTCCTGAGAAAATTGATTTGATGAGAGATATAGTACACACACAATTAACTGCTATTCCTGATCTTTATCAGCTTGAACGTGAAGTAAGTATTTATATCGGTATTCCTTTCTGTCCGACTAAATGTGCATATTGTACGTTCCCAGCTTATGCAATACGTGTATTTAAAGACCAGGTACCAGAGTTTTTAGTGGGATTAATACACGAAATAAAGCATACTGCAGCATGGTTAAAAGATAATGATATACAAGTGACTTCTATATACTTTGGTGGTGGTACACCGACATCGATTGAACCGAAAGATCTATCATTATTGCTTGAGACTGTATACACATCATTTGACATGACGCATGTACGAGAAGTTACAGTTGAAGCAGGGCGTCCTGATACGATTGATAAGGAAACACTGGATGTACTTAATCATTATGATATCGACCGTATTAGTATTAACCCACAAAGCTTTACAGACGCTACTTTAAAAGCGATCGGGCGACATCATAGTGTACAGGAAACGATTGATAAGCTTCATCTATCACGAGCACACAATATGAATAATATTAATATGGACTTAATTATCGGATTACCAAATGAAACACGCGTTGAAGTGGAAAACTCTTTACAGGAGACGAAAAAATTAAATCCAGAGTCATTGACAGTACATACATTAAGCTTTAAAACAGCAAGTGAGATGACACGTAATAAAGCAAAGTATCCAGTGGCGCCAAGAGATGAAATCATTCATATGATGAACATGACAAGGCAATTTGCTATAGAAAATGATTATATTCCGTATTATTTATATCGTCAGAAAAACATACTTGGAAATCTTGAGAACATTGGTTATTCTAAACAGGACGAAGCTTCATTATATAATATTTTGATCATGGAAGAAGTCCAAAGTATTATTGGACTGGGTTGTGGTGCATCAAGCAAGCTTATAGATCCTGTTACCGGCAAGATTGAAAACTTTTTAAATCCAAAAGACCCGAAATCATATAACAATAGTTATGAAAGTTATACTGACAAGAAGATTGAAAAATTAACGCAATGTTACACAAGCATCTAATGTGATATCACTTTAGATGCTTTTTTTCGACTTGTCTAACAATTTTATATGATTTAATGTAAAATATGATGTAACAAGAAAAGTGAGGTACTGCTTATGGTAAAATTTATCCACTGTTCAGACTTATTACTAGACGAGCCATTTGATTTAAAAAGTAACTTGCCGGAACATATTATGCAGGATGTATACCGAGCAAGCTTTGAAAGTTTTAAAAATTTAGTTGATGATGCAATAGAGATGAAAGTTGATTTTATACTTATTAGTGGGAATTTATATTCGAGTAAAAATAGAAATATTAGAGCAGATAAATTTATTGAACAGCAATTTGAACGATTAAATAAAGCACATATTTTTGTGTATTATATTGCTGGAACAGAAGATAGTTTATCTCAAAAGTCTTATACAATTTATCCGGATAATGTCGTTGTATTCTCTGAAGATGTACAGTCATACGAGCTGATTACGCATAACGGACAAAGAGTGTTTATTCATGGATTTAGCTATAAAGAACATACAACATATGAAAATAAATTAGACAGTTATCCAGTGAATGAAGTGGATCAATCCATTCATATCGGAATGCTGCATGGAATACATCATAAGATTAAAGGCTTCAACACGACAGAGTTTAAAATAGAGGATTTAAACGAAAAATTATATCATTACTGGGCATTAGGACATTTACCATATAAGAAACGTCTTAATGATCTGCCTGAAATCCATTATCCTGGCAAGATGCAAGGTACACGTTTCTCTGATACTGGACGAAAAGGATATCTTTATGTTGAAGGAGATCATACAGCACTTGACGTTAAATTTATACCGACAGAACATATCCGTTTTGAACATGTGACGTTAACATTAAATGAAACCGGCAAACATGCCATCTATCAGGACATTACTGATTTCAAGAATAGTATAAGAAGTTCAGGGAAAAGTATGTATCAGTTAAAGCTCGTTAATCCATTTGAAACATTAATTGACAGCCATTTAATACAAAGTATTCTCAAGCAAGTACAAATGTATGAATCAAATGAATCACAATTTGTCTGGATCGATGACATCGAGCTTGAGCAGACATTTGAAGTACATACACTAGCCAGTGAATTTAATGCAGAACATTTAGAGAATGAAGCACTATTTAATCAGGCACGTGTACCGATACAGCGATCAAGTGTTGAACGATACGCAGATGATATAAGTTTTGATGTGCATCAAACGTTACTTAATCACGGCGAATCAAGATTAAAGTTAATGATGAGGGATGAATCATGAAGATAAGATCACTTGAAATATATGGATACGGCAGATTAGAACATCGAAAATTTGATATTCATTCAGACTTTGTTCAGATTTATGGTGAGAACGAAACTGGAAAATCAACGATGCAGGCGTTTATCCATGCTTTATTATTTGGTTTCCCTAGAGATGGGGAATATGAACCGAGACTTGAGCCGAGATTTTCACCGCAATACGGAGGTAAGATGACGCTTGAATTACAATCAGGCGAGATAATAACGATTGAACGCAACTACGTACATCAAAAGGAAGAAGCAACAATATTGCTTGATGGCAAACAAAAAGATGTGCAATGGTTAAATCAATTATTAAACCACATTTCAAAAGAAACTTATAAAAATATTTTTTCATTTGATGTATTAGGATTACAGGAAGTGCATCGCAAACTGACTGAAGATAAATTACAGGCGTATCTTTTGCAGGCAGGAGCATTTGGCAGTACTGAATTTACACAGATGACAGAACATATTAAACAGGAAAAATCACGATTATTAAATGATGACGTTAGGGGTGAAATAAATAAAGCTACCGAAGAATTACAAGTTCTAGAATCTCAAATTCGTCAAAAAGATCTTCTGTTTGAAACGTATGATACATTACTGTCTGAACAAGATAAATTAAGGTGCGAGTCTGATGAATATAAGACACATCTTAAAGAACTTAATCAAGTATTACAACGTAAACAACGTGAAATAGCTTTTCACAATCAAGCGAAAGAATGGAAAGCACTCGAACACAAATTGAATATTACACCGCCAACTTTCCCAGAGCAGGGGATTGACCGATTTGAAGCGCTAAAGAAACAACAGCATCAAGTGAATCGGGACTTACAACTGCGTCAGGAAAGACTCAACCAATTAACAGTTGAAAATAGCAGTATACAATTGCTTAAGAATCAGGTAATAGAACAATCAAATGACTTGCTCAAACAAGAACAGTCATATCGAAACTATCAGTCAGATCTTTCTCATCATTCAAAGATGATTGATCAGCTGACAAATGAACAGGCAACATTGATGAAAGATATTGGCTGGGAGAAATATCATCTTGTAGATGCAGGACCATCAGTAAATGAACAAGCAAGTTTAACAATCAATCAACTCGAAAAAGATTCACTTGAGAAGTCACAGATAGATCGAGAGATTAATTTTGTTAAAGATACGATTGCTAAAAAAGAACAGGCACTTCATGACCTGGAACATGTAAAGGTGCATGATGAACGTTTCGAAAAATCTTTACAACTTGAAAAGAGTAAGACTGATTTAATAGATAAAACTAAGCTTTACGATACGATGAAGGAAGAAACGGCAACTTTTGAAGCGAAACAGTTAAAACAATATAAACTTCAGCAAGGTAGTTTGTTATTAATGATGTTATTGTTTATCGGTGGTGCCATCTATTCATTTTTAATACCTCAATATATCGTTCTGGGTGTATTTTGTGTATTAGCAGTCCTTACAATCGTTATGTTGATGATGAATAAAAAACCGGATTTGCATTTCAATCAATCTTTAGCGCAGGAAGTTACGGATCTTAATCTAAAAATAAAAGATTTGCAGGATGACTTTGATTTATCCTTTGATCTGGAAGAACAACGATTAATCAGACAGCGTATGAATGAAGGTAATAGTGAAATAGCACGCGAAAAAAATCGATATAATCAGTTAAATCACAGTTTACAAGATATTAATAAGCGTATTGAACAATCGACTTCAACATTACAAAATATAAGAACAAAACTAAAATTACCGGAAGATTATCTGGTAACTCGACTTACACTTGCCATCAAACAAATTAATAAGATTAATACGTTGGCATTGGAATTAGAAACATTGAATGGTAAACATAAAGCGACCGAGCAACATATATTACAATTTAACGAAGTATTTAATCGCTTTAAACAAACAGTACCGATTGAATTAAATATCGACAGCTTATTCCATGATTTAAAGACGATGCAGACGAAAGATGAGAAGAATAAGTTTCAGTTTAATAAGAATAATGATCAGATAGCGCTGTTAAATAAAGAGATTGCAATTATGCAGGAACAATTATTACAGTTCAATAATGAATTACAGACACTTTTCGATGAAGCTAAAGTAAGCAACGAATCAGAATATTATGCTCAGGAAAAAACATTTAACAATTATCATAGTGATTTAACTCAGTTTGATAAATTAAGTCGTTCACTTACTGAACAAGGATTCTCATATGATGATAATACGGCTTTAAGCTATGTTACAACGATTGACTTAGTGGCGCAACTGAATGCTATTGAAGCGCATATTAATGAGTTAAAGCGCGACTTAGCTCGAGTGAAAGAAAGATTAACAGTGATACACGAGCAAATGGAAACAATCGCAAGTGATGATAGTTTATCCCGTCTAAAATATGAATTACAGATTAAGAAAAATCAATTAAATACTTTAATATATGATTTTACGGCGGTCAATTATATTGAAACATTGATTGAGGCACATATTGAAGCAGTTAAAGAAAAAAGACTACCATATGTTATCAGTGATGCAACTGAGATATTTAAGTATTTGACTGAGGATAGATATATACAAGTACTGTACAAAGATCAACATCTTGTTGTCAAAGCGAGCGATGGTCAAGTTTATCATCCGACAGAACTATCGCAATCAACGAAAGAAATACTTTATATTGCATTGAGACTAAGTTTAATCCAGTCGCTTAATAAATATTATCCGTTCCCAATTATTATTGATGATGCATTTGTGCATTTTGATAGAACGAGACGTGAGCGTATATTAGAATATATGATGAAGTTAAAATCTAACCAAATTATTTATTACACTTGTAATAGATCAACTGTGGTTACAAACAAAAACACCATTACACTAGAGAGAATAAATAAGGAGGTTAAAAAATGAGAACCATTGAAACATTAAAACCTGGTGCTTCTGTGGATAACTACTTTTTAATTCACAAAGCAATTCAAGGCGTAACAGGACAAGGGAAACCTTATTTAACGTTATACCTTAAAGATAAAAGTGGAGATTTAGAAGCGAAAGTATGGACTGTCACTGAAGATGATATCAAAGCACTAACACCTGAAACTTTAGTAAGAATTAAAGGTGATGTTATAGATTATCGTGGCAGAATTCAGATGAAGGTCAATCAATTTAAGGTAGCGACACCTGAAGATGGTGTGAAGCTTGAGCACTTTTTAGAATCAGCACCACTTAGTGAAGATGATATGATGAATGAGCTGATGGACTATCTGCTTGAAATTGAGAATGCGAAGTTACAACGTGTGACACGTTTATTATTAAAGAAACATCAAAATGAATTTATGACATTCCCTGCTGCGAGTAGTAATCATCATAACTTTGTTTCAGGGTTGTTATATCACGTGTTAACGATGTTAAAGCAGGCAAAAGCATTATGTGATATTTATCCATCACTCAATAAGAGTTTATTATATTCAGGTATTATTCTGCACGATCTGGGTAAAGTTAAAGAATTATCCGGACCAGTCGCAACAAGCTATACTGTAGAAGGAAATCTACTAGGTCACATTTCAATTATGAGTGACGAAGTAGCGAGTGTCGCGCGTGAACATAATATTGATGGAGAGGAAATTATGCTGCTTCGTCATTTAATCTTAAGTCATCATGGTAAATATGAATATGGATCACCGAAATTGCCGATGGTAAAAGAAGCGGAGATATTAAACTTTATCGATAATATTGATGCACGTATGCAGATGTTTGATAAACATATGAAAAAAGTAGAGAAGGGTAACTTCTCAGAACGCATTTTCGCACTTGAGAACAGACAATTTTATAAACCCATCAATCTGGACTAATGATTGACGAATTAACGAAAAATCCCAGGATATCAATAAGGAATTATTGATATCCTGGGATTTTTAGATTATTGACTTACTTCTGGTGATTGTGCTGTTAAAATTTGCTCATCAACGATTTTCTTAATGTCTTTATCTTTGTAATCGACATCGTAGTCTTTAAGCAGCTTTTTGTATGCATCAACCATTAATTTAGGATCTTTTTGAATTTTAGTTTGACGTACTTTTTCTTTTAGACTATTCTTTTGGCTATCGAAATCATCTTGTTTGTCCGCTAAGATAATGTGGTAACCAAAGTCAGTTTTTACTAAGCCTGAAAGTTCGCCTTCTTTTAATTTAAATAACGCTTTTTCAAACGGTTCAACTGTTTGTCCTTTAACAACATAGCCTAATGATCCACCGTTTGCCTTAGAACCTGTATCACCAGATTCTTTTTTAGCGATCTTAGCGAAGTCAGCTTTGTTTTTCTTAACTTGTGCTAAGATTTTTTCTGCTTTTGCTTTCGCAGCCTTATCACTTAAACCATCTTTGTTCGAATCAGATTTCACTTGAATTAAGATGTGAGATGCTTTCTTCGCATTTTCTTTTACATCTGCATCCTTTACTTTAACTGTTTCTTCTAACAATTTTTTACGGTATTCATCATTGACACGCGTGTCTTTATATTGTTCAACAGTCATCCCTGGTTGTTGTTGTTGTAGAATTTGAAGGAATTGTTTCTCGCCACCGTATTTTTTAATTTCTTCATCTACAGACTTTTTAATTTTATCTGCATCTACTTTTTTACCGTATTTATCTTTTAAAATATCTCCGATTAAAATTTGGAACGCTGTGTTAGCTACTTCAGTTTTACCCATCTCTTTAATTACATTTGTTGTAGTAACATCTCCTGCTTTAGAAGATATTAAAGTTTCACCATTATTTCCACATGCAGATAATCCTAAAACAGATATAGATAATGCTACAGGCAGAATTACTTTTTTAAGTTTCGTCATACGTATTCTCCTTTTCAGTTACAATTTCTGTTCTAATATATCACAAAGCAATATTAGATTACAATTTATCTAATATTGCACTCGTGATAATTCATTGAAAATTCATGTTTTGTCAGTATTTCAAAACCATATTTACGTTCTTCGATGTAAGAGCCTTTCGGTGTATTGATAATATACTTTAAGTATATAAAATCAATAAATGACATTCCGACATTAATAGAAAATATAAATAGAAAGTAATGTGCAAATTGTGGTAATACTACTGCGCAATATAACGTGATAAAAGTTATTATGACAAACGGCAGCATCAGTGAAATACCAAATTTTATTTTGTGAATCGGATGATTGATTCTTATATTAAATAACGGAAAAAATTTAGACTTATTCGTTTTTTGTAAGATCATTGATTTCATATCATTCATAAAAGGTATCATATGACAAAATTTATGAATGGGGTATAGCAATAAAAATGCTGCGATAAAAAGAAAAAAGTACTGATCAGAGAAATGTTTACCAAAAACACTTGAGAATAATTCAAAACTAACGATAAATACTAAGATTGAAATAAGTGCTGAAATAAGCAATATACGCTGTAAACCGTATGTTGCACGAAAGTTAAAGTTTTTATTACATAAGTACATGGCAATTCTCCTATCGGTCAATTTACCTAGCAATTATGCATTATCAGTTTCGTTCTCGTCAAGTAAAACTTTTAGTAGATCATTATGACTTTTATCAAGGTGTTTAATAAAGTCGTCGCCATATATTTGCGCTACGATATATTTTAATTCAGTGAAAGAAGGAAGGTCATGCATTATGTCATTAAATTTATTTGCTGCTTCGTAAATACGATCATCTGTTTCTTTATAGCCATGATATGTTTCATACAGCAGTTCTTTCCCTTTTTCAGTCAATTCAAGATACGTATTACGTTTATCGAATTCACTTTTAGGCATCGTTAAATATCCACGCTTTTCAAGGTTTTTAGCAAAGTTAAACACAGTTGAAACATGCATCACGCCATATTGACTCACTTGTGAAATCGTTGCCTTTTCAAGGTTCCTGATGATTATTAATATATGATGTTCATTAATATTTAAATCATAAGGTTTAATCCATTTTTGCCAGTCTTTTTCCACGGTTTTCCATAAAGCTTTACTCAACTGAGATACCTTATGTGTAAAAAGCATTTTTTCAATTACATCTTTTTCACGTTTCATAACACTGCCATCCTTTCACTTGTATATTAAATTTATATTATTGCTATAGTTAAAAAAAAAAGTATGATGATAACATCATACTTTACTATAGGATAATAATATTTTAACATAATACATTTGTGAAACAAGGTATTTATCTGAATTTTTAAAAATATAAAAAGAAGAGATAATATCTTCTTTTTTTACATCTATTTTTTTGATAAGTTATCCATAATTTCAGTTTTACGGTTATTTAAGTTTTCGATATTGCCTTTTAAATTCTCAACATTTGGTTGAATATCAGTTTTAAAATGTGCAATCATATCTTTAATTTCATCTGTCATCGTTTTCATCACTTCTTGTGAAGCATCTTTTGTTTTGAAGACAGCATCTTTTACTTCATTTGCTTCAATCTTTAACTGATTCACCTGTGCTTTAGTGTCATATGCAGTTGATTTAAAGTTTTGTTGTAATTCTTTACCTGACTTCGGTGCATTTAATATTGATGTTGCTGCACCTGCAGCGATTCCTACACCAAATCCTAATAATATACGTGAAAATTTCATAAATTGATCCTCCTCAATTTGCTTGTACTAATCTATACCCATAATTTTTAATAACATGCTTATTTTATCGCATTGCTGATTGCATCTTTTAATTCATGCATTGCTGTTTCGTTGAACGCGTCCGCATGTGTTTCCCACTTGTAACCGAACCCATCTATATCATCTTCATAACGTGGAATGATATGGAAATGGATGTGGAATACAGATTGATCAGCGAAAGCACGATTATTTTGAACAATGTTGATTCCTGCTGGACTAAATGCAGCATCAACTGCTTTAGCAACTTTTTGTACAGATTGAATAACTTTTGCTAAATCTTCAGGGTCTACAGATAAGATATCTTCAGCTGCATTTTTAGGGATAACGAGTGTATGGCCTTTTGATACTTGTGAGATATCTAGAAATGCATATGTATGCTCATCTTCATAAACTTTATATGAAGGAATGTCACCTTTTAATATTCTTCCGAAAACTGTTTCATGCATTGAAAACGCCTCCTTAAATTATTTGCTATTTTGTTTATTATAATGTAAATAATGAAAATATTCATTCAATCACAATTCGTTATGAGAAATAATCATTATTTGATACAATAAATTTAAATTAAGATGAACGGAGAATGCATGTGACAGTTAAAGTGAGTAATTTAACAGGGGGATATGGTAATCAACCTGTTATTCATAATATAGATTTTGAATTAGCACCAGGTCAGATTATCGGACTTATCGGATTAAATGGTGCCGGAAAAAGTACGACGATTAAGAATATGTTAGGGTTGCTCCGTCCGTTAGAAGGTGATATTGAAATCAATGGCTATAAACTCTCAAACGACCCTTTTAAATATCGCTCAGAACTATCGTATATTCCAGAATCACCTGTGTTATATGATGAATTAACATTAGAAGAACATATCGATATGACAGCGATGGCATATAATATTGATGCAGAGGTAGCTATGGAACGCGCGATGCCGATATTAAAGATATTTCGTTTGGAAGATAAGCTGAAACAATTTCCTGTTCATTTCTCGAAAGGGATGAAACAGAAAGTAATGATTCTTTGTGCATTTATCCCGGAACCGGCGCTTCATATTATTGATGAACCATTTTTAGGACTAGATCCTTTAGGGATACAATCGATGCTTGATCTTATGGTGAAAGCGAGAGAAGCCGGACGCACTGTATTGATGAGTACCCATATTTTAACGACGGCAGAACGTTATTGCGACTCATTTTTACTGATGCATCATGGTAAACTAATCGGTAGAGGTACGCTTAATGATTTGAGGTTGCAGTTTAATATGCCGAATGCCACACTGGACGAAATTTATATTTATGCAACAGGTGATGCGCATGAATAAGGCGGTTCAACTTTTTAATCAAAGGCGAGCGAAGAATCATAAAGAAGTAGCTTATTATAGTAAGTTTATCTTTAATGGTCATTTTGTCGTATTCTTATCAATTGCTTTTGGTGCATTGATGTTACAGTATTCACAAATGGTAAAACACTTATCACCGCACATCAATTATCATCTTATTATTGCAGTAACACTCGCTGTGCTAACCATTACGAATATTAGAACTTTCGTCAGACCGGCAGATCAGATTTTTTTACTGAATTTTGAACAGCATATGAATGCCTATTTTAAATCAGCAATGATAAGAAGTGCATTGATTCGAATAGTTATTTTTGCAATTGTTGCAGCTTTATTTATTCCGCTATATTTTAATGCAGTAGATCCATCGGTGACAGGGTTTATTTGTGCGATTATATTAGGGATCGTAATGATTATCATTGGTATATGGATCCGTTTTTTTATGATGAAGTTAGATATAGCGCAACATTTAATCAGTCTGCTGATATTTTTAATGGCATTATCTGGAATTTATACTTCGCTTGAAGGCTTACCGATGACAATCTTTCCGATTATCATTTTTGGATTTGGTTTTATTTATCTGCTTATTAAAAATACACAATACCGTACAGTAAACTGGCATGCAATGATAGATTACGAAGAACGATTGGCACATCAACAAAATAAAACGATTAATATGTTTACAGATGTAAAAGGTATGAAAGATACTGTTAAACGACGTCGTGTACTAGATGTTTTATTAACTAAGAATAAAACTAAGTACAATCAGCAACATATGTTTGAGTTTTTATTTGTTAGAAATTTTCTGCGCAGTAGTGATGCATTATGGATTATCATTCGACTGATTTTAATTGCAGCCGTTGTGATGTGGATTGTGAATCAGGAAATTATTGCAATGATTATCGGCGCATTTTTAGTGTATGCAATTGTCTTACAAACATCACAATTTTATAAACAACAGGCATTTCAGTTGTGGCCACAAGTTTGGCCAGTTCCGGAAAGTTTGGTGTTAATAGGTTTCAAACAGTTCATGCGTAAACTCGTATGTCTTACAACAATGATTATCGCGGTAATCTATATTATATTTTATCCTGCGCACTTCTATTATGTGGCTGTATTTTTCCTGCTTATGCTCTGGACGATGCGTAATGTAACAGAGAAAATTGATAAACGTATGAAATTATTAAAGGATTGAGACATCTGTCTCAATCCTTTCTTTAATCTTCAGCTTCTGTTAATCCTTCAGGTTTCTCTACATATAAATATTTTGAATAATATATATTGGCCATAATATCTTCTGATTGATACATAGATAATGCTTCTTTACTGAAGTTTTCTCTAAAGAAGCTGCTCTTTCTAAAGTCATCTATTTGACTCTTTCTATCAAACTGGAAAGTCGCAACATATGTTTCACCACGTTTAGGGCGTAATAGACGGAAAGCCTGATATCCTTCGTAATCATTAAGTTTTTCTAAAGGGAAAGGTTTCGTATCAAAGACTTCCTGACGCGCTTCTTTCACAATAAAATAAAGTAATAAAGTCGGTTTCTCAAGAAGTTTTCCATCATTAATAACATTAGTGAATGATTGTGGTGCACTAAACACCGATTTATCATCCGTTTCTTCATATAAATAAGCATTATCTTCATTATAGAAAGATAATATTTGTCGTTTTGAATATTTCCTTTTTATTTTATCCAGGAGAAAGCTGGAACCATAAGTTATATAAGTATACATCGTTATCATCCTCTCTTTATTTATCTATACCCAAAATACAAGATTTATGTCAGTTTAATGACATTAGTTTTTTATGCTACTTTATAATAATTCTTATGATAAAATCAGACTATATACGAAAAAATTGGGGGAAGTTTGTTTGAATTCATTTAACGATACGATTTTAAAAGCAGCAAGAGGAGAAAAAGCATCCCATACACCGGTTTGGTTTATGCGTCAGGCAGGAAGAAGTCAGCCTGAATACAGAAAGATTAAAGAAACACATAGTTTATTTGAAATTACACATGATCCAGAACTTTGTGCATATGTAACAAAGTTACCGGTCGATCAATATAATACGGATGCAGCAATTCTTTATAAAGATATTATGTCTCCGCTTGGAGCAATTGGTGTTGACGTAGAGATTAAATCTGGTATTGGACCGGTTATCGATAATCCAATCCGTACGATTCAGGACGTTTCTCGTTTAGGTGAGATTCATCCGGAACAAGATGTACCGTACATTTTAGATACAATTAAATTATTAACGCAGGAACAGTTAAATGTACCATTGATCGGATTTACAGGCGCTCCGTTTACTTTAGCGAGTTATATGATTGAAGGTGGGCCATCTAAGAACTACAACAAAACAAAAGCGATGATGTATGAGCAACCTGAAGCATGGCATATGCTCATGGAGAAACTAGCTGATATGTGTATTACATATACGCACGCACAAATCGATGCTGGTTGTAAAATGATTCAAGTGTTTGATTCATGGGTTGGGGCGTTAAATAAAGCGGACTATCATCAGTTTATTGCACCACATATGACAAGAATTTTCGCTGGGATAAAAGAAAAACAAGTACCAGTTATTACATTTGGTGTAGGTGCAAGTCACTTGATCGAAGAGTGGAATGCTTTACCTGTCGATGTATTAGGATTAGACTGGAGACTGCAAATAGAAGAAGCACGTGCAAAAGGCATTACAAAGACTTTGATGGGCAACCTGGACCCTGCAATCTTACTTGCACCATGGGAAGTAATTGAGCGTCATTTAGTTCGCATTTTAGATCAGGGATTACAATCGGACAGTTATATCTTTAATTTAGGACATGGTGTATTTCCGGAAGTTAAGCCGGACACTTTACGTCGTGTAAGTGCTTTTGTACATGATTATTCAGCGAAATATAAAGCTTAAAATTTGGGGGAAGAATGAATGACTAAAAAGGGATTACTCGTTATGGCTTATGGTACGCCATATAAAGAAGAGGATATTGAACCATACTATACACATATTAGACATGGTAGAAAACCATCTGAAGAAAGTTTACAAGATTTAAAAGATCGTTATAAAGCAATCGGTGGTATCTCACCGCTAGCAGGGACAACAGAACGCCAGGCAGAAGCTTTAGTGAAAGCATTAAATGAAGCTACAGGTGACGACTATCAATTATATATCGGTCTAAAGCATATCGCACCTTTTATTGAAGATGCAGTAGAAGCGATGCATAATGATGGTATTACTGAAGCAGTAACAATTGTCTTAGCACCACATTATTCTAACTTCTCAGTAGGAAGTTACAATAAACGTGCCGCAGAAGAAGCAAGTAAATATGGTATTCAACTTAAACATGTTGAATCATTCTATAATCAGGATAAATTTATTGAATTCTGGACAGATCAAGTGAACAGTACACTCGATACAATTCCAGAGACTGATTGGGAAAAGACAGTGTTGATCGTCAGCGCGCATAGTCTACCAGAGAAAATTAAAGCAGCGGGCGATCCTTATCCAGATCAATTAGAGGATACTGCAACAATGATCATGGACAATTCTAAAATTTTAAACGTTGAGACTGGATGGCAGTCAGAAGGTAATACACCAGATCCGTGGTTAGGACCTGATGTACAGGATTTAACACGTAAATTACACGAAGAAGAACAGTATGAACATTTTATCTATACACCAGTCGGATTTGTCTGCGAACATTTAGAAGTTTTATATGATAATGATTATGAATGCAAAGTCGTGTGTGACGATTTAAATGTGAAATATTATCGCCCTGCGATGCCGAATACGGATGAACGTTTTATCGGTGCGATGGTGGATGAAATTCAAAGTGTATTAAATCAATAGAAATGAGTGTTTAACATGGCAAAGAAATGTGCAGTGATCGGCGCAGGTATTACAGGATTATCAGCAGCGTACTATCTGCAAAAAGAAGATTCATCGATTGAGATTGATATATTAGAAGCGGGCGATGTACCAGGTGGTAAGATTAAAACTTATCAAAAAGATGGGTATACGATAGAATTAGGTCCAGAATCATATCTTGGACGTAAAAAGATTATGACAGAACTTGCTGAAGCAATCGGTTTAAAAGATGACATTGTGATAAATAATACCGGGAAATCATATATTTATGCCAAAAATAAACTTTATCCGATACCAGGTGGTTCAGTATTAGGTATACCAACTGAGATGAAACCATTTTTATCAACTCGTCTTATCTCACCAATTGGAAAATTACGCGCAGGTATGGATTATTTGATTCAACCAAAACCGATGGAACCGGATGTTTCAGTCGGTGCTTTTTTCAGACGACGCTTAGGAAATGAAACTTTAGAGAACTTAATAGAACCATTGTTATCAGGTATATATGGTGCTGATATTGATAAGTTAAGTTTAAAATCTACATTCCCGGACTTTAAGGCGACTGAAGAAAAGCACGGTGGTCTTATAAAAGGAATGCGTGCAAACAAGAAGAAAGCACCTAAAAGTAAAGGGCCGGTTCAGGGACAGTTTAGACAATTTAAAAATGGTCTGATGAGTTTTATAGAGGCACTAGTAAAAGACATAGAACAAAAAGGTGTCCATATTAAATATAATCATAAAGTTGATGCCATTGAAAAATTAGACAACGGCTATCATATTACTGTAAATGGGGAGAAAGTATACTACGATAAAGTTATTATTACGGTTCCACATACAGTATTTCGAGAATGGCTTAATGATGGACCATTAAATTATTTCGACTATATGGAGACGACAAGTGTTGCTACTGTTGTTATGGCCTTTGATGATAGTCAGGTGAACAACAAAGAAAATGGAACAGGTTTCGTTATTGCTAAGAACTCTGACACCGTCATCACTGCGTGTACGTGGACAGATAAAAAATGGTCTCATACAACGCCACCCGGAAAGACATTGTTACGTGCATATGTAGGTCGTCCAGGTAGCAATGTCGTTAAGGACAATGACGATGCAGTAATTGTTAAACTCGCACGCAATGACCTGGATAAAATGATGGAAATTACAGGTGAACCTGAATTTACGATTGTGACGAAGTTATTTAATAGCATGCCACAATATGAAGTAGGTCATATTGATCGTATTCACTCAATTCAACATTATCTTAAGACACACTATCCTGGTTTAGTGATTACCGGTGCATCTTTTGAAGCGGTAGGACTGCCAGACTGCGTTGCTCAAGGTCAGCGCGCTGCATTACAAATTGCACATGAATAATCAAAATATTATCTATAATGAATCTATAGCATTATAATGAAATACAGACGCACTTTAGGAGGATGTTATGAAATTTATTCACAATAATAATATAACGGATCCTTCATTGAATTTAGCAATGGAAGAATACGTATTGAAACATTTACCGAAAGATGATTCCTATTTCTTATTCTATGTTAATGAACCTTCAATAATTATCGGAAAGAATCAAAATACATTTGCTGAAATTAATCAATCATATATTGATGAACAAAATATTCATGTCGTCCGCCGTATTTCTGGTGGTGGAGCAGTTTATCATGATTTAGGCAATTTAAATTTTAGCTTTGTAACAAAAGCTGATGAAGACAGTTTCCATAACTTTAAGAAATTTACGATGCCGATCGTAGAGGCACTTAATAAATTAGGTGTACAAGCTGAGATGACAGGACGTAATGATCTTCAGGTTGGCGAACGTAAAATCTCAGGAAATGCGATGTTTCAATCGGGAGATCGCATGTTCTCACACGGAACACTGATGTTAAACAGTGATATTGAAGAAGTCGTGAAGAGCTTAACAGTAAGTGAAAAGAAATTAATAACAAAAGGAATAAAATCTATTCGTTCACGTGTAGCAAATATTCAGGAATTTCTTGAAGAACCAATGTCAATGGAAGATTTTAAACAGACATTACTGAATTCAATATTCGATGGTGAGATTGAAGAATATCAACTTCAGGAAGAAGACTGGAAGAAGATAGAAGAAATCAGTGAACAGAAATATCGTAACTATGACTGGAATTACGGGAAAAATCCGAAATATAACTATGAAGTCAAACAGAAATTTCCTGGCGGTATGTTGGAACTTAAGATTAATGTCATTAAAGGCATGATTGATGATATTAAAATATTTGGTGATTTCTTCGGTGTAGGCGAAGTTACTGAGATTGAACAGAAACTTAAAGGATTACCACATAATCAAAGGGCTGTGAAGGCAGTTTTAGATACAGTAGATTTTGGACATTACTTCGGTAGAATAACGAAAGAAGAATTTTTAAGTTTAGTTGCAAAATAAAAAAAGATAAATTTTTAGCGCCAATCCTTAAAATTAATTTTTGAGGCATTGGCGCTTTATTTGAAAGTATTCAATTTAAATTTCCTCCAGAGCGTTCAATTCACTCGTATATTGAAGAAATGCTTCCTGGTTATGATTTAATAAAGACAAATCAATCTTTTCTTTTAATAATTTCTTTTGATGACTTTTAACAGCTTCGTCAATGATAAGCTCGATATATAAATTATTGAGATTAGATACGAAAGTTTCAAGACCATTTAATTGTGTTTGTTGATTATAGTTCATAAGTGTAACCTCCTAAAATGTATTAAAACGAGTATATTATATAATATTCTAAATTGCAATAGTATTCAGAAAATTATATCAATTAACATTTATTCGTTTTGATTAATAATATATAACCATATTTTTAACTTTGTAAACATATCTTTTTCTATTGTAAACTATGTTAAATATTTGAAAAAGTTAACAAATGTTAAGTGGAATTGTGTATAATATTATCAATATATTGACAAAGGAGAAAGTTGATATGGAGAAATATATTGTTAATGAAAAGACGATGTATATTAAGGCGTATAGAGATGGTAGAAGTGTACTTTCGGAAATTGGTGAATATGGAAGAGAAACATTTATATTTAAAAAGAAGCCACTTCATATCATTGAAGACTCACTATTCTTTTATCATGCTTCCTATAAAGCGAGAAAAATATCTACGAAGATGATTGCGGAAATCTATACGAAACCCCCGATTATCGTCCAGCCTGGTACACAAACATATTTCTTTCCGACGCACAGTGATCGAAGTAACGATATGGCCTGGATTAATGTTCACTACGTAAATAGATTTCACGCAGGGGAACATTATGATACTGTTGTGGAATTTGATGATCAGTCACAAGTATCTTTTCCGGTGACAACGTATACTTTTAATACACAGTATTTGCATGGGATCAAACTGGAATATTGTGTAAGAGCAAAGGCGTTAAAACAGGAAATGTATACGCAGGAAGCAGTGCATTTTGACAAATGCAGGGCAAATCTATTCGAAATGTTAGCAATGTATGCATTATTAGAGAAAAAGGTGTAAATGTTCCATAAAAATATTTACCAAATGTATTGACCAATTCATTTCAATTGATATAATAGTATTTGTTGATTGAAATTATTCCACAGTAGCTCAGTGGTAGAGCTATCGGCTGTTAACCGATCGGTCGTAGGTTCGAGTCCTACCTGTGGAGCCATGGAGATGTACTCAAGTTGGCTGAAGAGGCGCCCCTGCTAAGGGTGTAGGTCGGGTAACCGGCGCGAGAGTTCGAATCTCTCCATCTCCGTTACAAATCACTTAGTGTATGCTAAGTGGTTTTCTTTATGTTTAATATAAATAATTGAATAATCAGAATTTTTGAATTATCATAGATACATTATATTTTTGAAATTATGATTACTCATAGATGTATTAATCTTATCTATATGACTATAAATTAATACATAACAAAGTATGTGAATAACTTAACAAACATACTTATTCCTGTGATAATATAATATTAGATCATTAAATGAGGAGGAAGAAAGTATGAAAATAGTTATGGCAGGCTCAGGTGCGATGGGTGGACGTGTTGGTCTTTATTTAACTGAGAGTGGACAAGATGTGGTGATGCTTGATAAATGGCAGGACCATGTTGATGCGATGAACAGTAATGGTGTTGTTGTTCATTCTTATGGTGAAACAACAAACCACAAAGTTAAAGCAGTATTTATGGATGACTATAATGAACCGGCTGATTTGGTAATTTTATTAACAAAGGCTCTGACTGCTGAAGAAACGATCGATAATTTAATTGGACAGGGTGTCATCACAAAAGAAACGAAAGTGATGTCACTGATGAATGGTTTAGGTCATGGTGATATGCTGCTGAAGAAATTGTCTGTTGAGCAAGTTATACTGGCTGTAACAATGTGGTCAGCGGGTCTAAAAGGACCTGGTGAATTAATTTTAGAAGGAACTGGTAATATTGAATTTGGATATCCGGATGGACATGTGGATGCATTCATTGAAAAATTGAAAGTAATTTTAGATGAAGCGAAACTTAATGGTGTTATTAGTAATGATATTGTTACATCAATCTGGAATAAAGCTTTAGTGAACTGCTGCTTCAACACGTATTGTTCAGTAACAGATAAACGAATCGGGGAATTTGGTGCGTATGAACAAGCAGATGCAATGTTAATCCCTTTAGTTAAGGAAATTATTGCAGTAGGGGCTACTAAAGGTGCTAAGCTGGATTTAGATGCAACAATGGAGAAATTCCATAAAATGTACTCACCTGATGTCGTTGGTCTACATTATCCATCTATGACTCAAGATATTCATAATGGACGTAAGACAGAAGTCGATTTCTTAACAGGTGCTGTAAGTCGATATGGTGATGAAGCAGGGATAGAAACACCATATTGTGATATTTTAACGCATTTAGTACATCAAATTGAAAAATAGAAGAATAGATGTTGATTTTTTACCAGACATGTAACAACATGTCTGGTTTTTTGATGGTTGCGTAAAAAGAGATAAATCACTAGCTCAACTTCAACAAAAACATACTTTTATACAACATTCGGATGCAAACTACCTCTAAAGATGAAATTTACACCTTTTTGATGTTGCGTTCACAAACTTAAAATGATATATTTTAAAAGTACTCTTTTTACGAGAGACAACATACTATTAACGCGGGATGGAGCAGTCTGGTAGCTCGTCGGGCTCATAACCCGAAGGTCGGTGGTTCAAATCCGCCTCCCGCAATTAAAGTGGTCCCGTGGTGTAGCGGTTAACATGCCTGCCTGTCACGCAGGAGATCGCGGGTTCGATTCCCGTCGGGACCGCCATTTTGGCTCAGTAGCTCAGTCGGTAGAGCAATGGATTGAAAATCCATGTGTCGGCGGTTCGATTCCGTCCTGAGCCATATTTTAATTTTATTATGCAAGGCGATTGTGGCGAAGTGGTTAACGCATCGGATTGTGGTTCCGACATTCGTGGGTTCGATTCCCATCAGTCGCCCCATTGTTAAGCGGGTGTAGTTAAATGGTATAACCTCAGCCTTCCAAGCTGATGTCGTCGGTTCGATTCCGATCACCCGCTCCATTATTAATCCACAGTAGCTCAGTGGTAGAGCTATCGGCTGTTAACCGATCGGTCGTAGGTTCGAGTCCTACCTGTGGAGCCATTTAGGCCCCTTGGTCAAGCGGTTAAGACACCGCCCTTTCACGGCGGTAACACGGGTTCGAATCCCGTAGGGGTCATATAATCAGAAGTGAAATATCGCTTCTGATTTTTTTGATTATTATGGATCGTTGTCCGAGTTGGCCGAAGGAGCACGCCTGGAAAGTGTGTAAACGTCACAAGCGTTTCGAGAGTTCGAATCTCTCACGATCCGCTAATAGAATAAAACTACTGATGATACTTCAATGTAACTTCAGTAGTTTTATTTAGTTATACCGGACATATTTTTACTTAATGTTATTTAATGATAAAAGTTGCTTCAACGACTATTTTTTAATGTAGAAAGTAAATATAATATACTTATTCAAATATTATACTTCTAAAGTTTATTGTGAATTATAACACAAAATAGAAATCATAAGGTGATGAAATGAGAGATAAAGCATCGACACGTAAAGTGTTAGCAGAACTAAACTATCCAGTAAGATATAAACGCTTTTCAAAAATCTTTAAAAGAATAAAAAAATCAGAACGCCGTTTCTTTATTAAATTATTAAAAGTAATCTGCAAAGATATTAAAAACAAAGAACTTATTCATTTTGCGACCTATAGTCATATTAATTTAAATCAACATGGATTATTCATTTTATTAGATGACCGCATTGCTATGGTTCATAGCAAAATGAAATCAAAACGTATTTACTATGAAGTAATTAAATATGCGGATATAGTAAACATTGATTTTGAGCCCGATACTGAAGGGGAATATGGAGAATTATTTTTCAAATATAAACGTAAAAAATTAGGTGAAAAGTCAGTCACACTGCGTATGATTAAAAGTAAAGACTTGCCTGAAATAGTGGGATTTATTAGAATTAAAATGTCTGAAACAATATAAAGGGGGACAAAAAAATGGCGAATATCGATAAATTAGTAACATATGCAGAACTTAAATTAGGTCAGTTTGGTGTAGATTACCGTGAAAATTACGAAGAAGATAAAGTGCAGGAAATTGAACCACGCAGCTACGGAGTAAATGGAACTTCTATTGATGTGCTTTATGATGCACAAAGTTATGTAATCGATTTAACAAAATCTGGTGTTCGTGATGTGACTGAAGAAGATGCACATGCAGTTGTGGCAAGATTAAAAGAATTCTTCAATCAAAAATAATAATAAAAAATCGTGAGACTATTATCTAGTCTCACGATTTTTTAAATTGCAGTTAATGCTGCGAGATATAAGCCTAGTGCAAATAAGAATCCGAATAAGGTGTTGAATTGTCCGGTAACTTTCATTGCAGGCATCAGTTCGATCGGTGTGTTGCCTTTGAAGAAGCGATTTACTGCTTTAATCGGCAAGTTAAAGCTTAGCAATACAAGTAATAAAAATGGCGAACCATAAGGTTTATAGAACACTGTGTACAGTACTACTAAGAAACTGATTAAGTATAATAATGCCATCGTAATAATTGCGATTGTTTTACCAACTAAGATAACATAAGTCTTTCTACCGCTCGCTTTATCTTTAACACGGTCACGAATATTATTGGCCATATTAATCATGCCGATATTGATTGAAACCGGAATTGACATAATTGCAGGGTACCATTCTAGATGTCCTACCTGAATGTAGAACGTAATCATAATAATTACAAATCCCATAAAGAATCCGGCGAAGATTTCACCGAATGGCGTCCATGAGATTGGTATCGGCCCACCCGTATAGAAATAACCTACTGCCATACATACAATCCCAACAAGTAAGATTAACCATGACGATTGAGAACAAATATAAAGACCCAATATTGCGGCAATGATATAAAAAGCAATTGCTAAATTATATACTGACTTAGGACGCATACCATTTCTTACGATTGCACCACCGATTCCGACTGAAGTATGATCATCCAGTCCGCGCTTGTAATCGAAATATTCATTAAACATATTTGTTGCAGCTTGTATCAATAAGCAGGCAATAAGCATGATAATAAGTAAGTCGATACGGATATCAGTGAAATATTTTGCGCATGCTGTTCCGACAAGTACAGGTACGAAACTTGCTGTTAAGGTGTGTGGTCGCATTAAGTGATAATACTTTGCTATACCAGTGTGTTGTTGTAAATGTTCAGACATATTCATACCTCTTTTATTCTTAATGTATAAATTTTATATTTAATAATAGTCATCGTCAACAAATCTAGCATAATTTGTCCAATAATCATTGAATAATGTTAAAATAATAAGTATATTATTTTGAAGTGAAAGAAGTGTAGAATGTGCCGATTAATCAACAGTTTGATTCTCATTTAACAACAAATAAAATTAATAAAATAGAACAATTTGATTTAGACTTCCAGCTAAATGTTGCAGGGATCATGGATTATTTTCATGCATTTGCAGGAGAGCGTTATGTCTTTATCAATAAAGATAAATCCTTTAAGTTAATCGGTATCGGTCATCATTCAGTAGTTACAGCAGATACGATTCATCCTATTCAAATCGAACGACAGTTTAAGGCGATTGTTCAGGATGCAACATATATTGGTAATGGTTCGCAGTATGATTTAAAGCTTTTTGGTGGCTTTCAGTTTGATAATAATGAAAGTAAAAATTTTTCTGCTTATGAAAAGAGTCATTTCATCATTCCGAAAATACAGATTGTTGAAAGTAATGGACACGCTTCAATAATATTTGTTGATCAATCTTTAGACAAAGCGCAGTTAATCGAAGCATTAAGACATCATACCGGAGATAATGTACCATATAACAAAATAATATCTGCTGAAGATATTGATCTGGACTTATTTAAATCTAATGCACATAAAGCAATATCGATGATGCAGGAAGAAAAACTGGAAAAAGTTGTGCTATCAAGAAAAAGAAAGATTACGATGGAACGAGATATCGATATTTCGCCACTCATCGATCAGGCGATGAAAAATCATGAAGTGAGTTATTTTGCTTTAATGGAGTCTGGAACACAAACATTTATTACAAAGACACCTGAACAGCTTGTTGCGGTGCAGAATGGCATCCTTCATACAAATGCCATTGCCGGAACGATGGGCAAAAGTATTGCAAACGCGAAACAAAAGTTACTGAATGATGAGAAGAATCTATATGAACATAAAATCGTTGTAGAAAGTATAAAGGAAGATCTCGCACCGTTTACAAATGAGATTACTTTAAAACAATCACCGGATATATTAGAAAATCAATTTTTCTATCATTTATATACACCGATTAATGCGAAGTTGAATCGTGGTGGATTATTAGAAGTAACTGAAAGTCTACATCCAACACCTGCACTGGGTGGTTTTCCGAAACGTGCGGCGATGCATTTCTTAGCGGAGGCAAATGAAGGGCGTGGATTATACGGTGCACCATTAGGTTATGTTGATTTAAATGATGAAGGTGAGTTTATCGTTGCCATACGTTCGATGGTTATCCAGGATAACACTGCGATGCTCTATGCAGGATGTGGTATTGTTAAGTCGAGTGTTGTAGAGAGTGAAGTTTATGAAACAGAAATTAAATTTAAACCGATGTTAGAAATGTTAGGAGTAAATGAAGATGAATGACGCGTTAACAAAACAAGTGTTTCATTTCGTTAAATCATTATATGATTATGGTGTACATGAGATAGTGATTTCACCAGGATCACGCTCAACACCCGTTGCGATAACATGTGAACTTCATCCAAAGATGAAGACGTATATTCATCCAGATGAACGCAGTGCAGCTTTTTATGCACTTGGACTGATGAAAGCAACGAATAAGCCGGTTGCAGTACTCTGTACATCTGGAACTGCAGCAAGTAACTATACGCCGGCAGTGTCTGAATGTTTTATCAGTCACATGCCGCTCGTTGTGATTACAAGTGACAGACCCCATGAACTGCGCAATGTCGGTGCACCACAGGCGATTAATCAGGTAGGGATGTTTAGCAATTTTGTACAATATGAACGTGACTTTCCGATCGCAGATGATACAGATGAATCGATTCAATTTATCGATGCTGTAATGATGCAGTCTAGTCGTTATTTCAGTGGACCGATGAAAGGCCCAGTACATTTCAATATACCTTTCAGAGAACCATTGATGCCGGACTTTGAGCTAGCAGAAATGATGACAATTACTCCAAAGGTTCAGGTTAGTTATCAGAAGACATTTGATGTCAATACAGTCAAACCAATTATTCGTCAGGAAAAGGGCATCATAATCGTCGGTGATTGTCAGCTGGAAGATTTAACACAGATGCTTGTCTTTTCTACAATACATAATATACCGATTATTGCAGACCCGCTTAGTCAGATTCGTGATTTAAAGCACCCGAACGTTGTGACAACAGGAGACAGTATCTTTAAAGTCATTAAAGATATTCAGCCGGGTTATATTATTCGCGTCGGTAACGCTGTTGTATCGAAAGCAATCAATCAATGGATTAAAACGCAGACAGCACCACAAATTTTAATCCAACCAAGAATTCAGCCTAATACATTTCCGAAAGTGCCGGACTTATTTATCGAAATTACTGCGAATGACTTCTTTAGACAAGTGGCA
The DNA here is from genome assembly GCF_003259675.1 of Macrococcoides bohemicum. Classification (GTDB taxonomy): domain Bacteria; phylum Bacillota; class Bacilli; order Staphylococcales; family Staphylococcaceae; genus Macrococcoides; species Macrococcoides bohemicum. The sequence goes on from NZ_PZJG01000001.1 coordinate 57,152, forward strand.
GAAGAGAAACCAGTCAACAATCAATCATGGATAAAATTCTGGCATACATTAAATGATTTAGTCATCAATCACATTATGCAGCACACACAGACAATATTCGACGAAGGTAGTGCGATGTATCAGATCTTTAAACAAATCAAGAAGAATGAAGTCATTTTCCTGGGCAACAGTATGCCGATTAGAGATTGTGATACATTCTTTACAAACTTTGAAGGTAAACCGTATTGTAATCGTGGGGCAAATGGTATTGACGGTGTAGTGAGTACGGCGCTTGGGATGTCTCGACATAAAAAGGTGACGTTGATAATTGGTGATATCTCATTCTTCCATGATATGAACGGACTTGTTATGCAGAAGATGTTATCAGAATATCACCATTCTCATATGATTAATATTGTAGTGATGAATAATAACGGTGGCGGTATCTTCAGTTATTTACCACAGTATGAAGATAAGAAGCATTTTGAACGTTTGTTTGGCACGCCGCTTAACCTCGATTTTGAACATACTGCAAAGTTGTATGACTTTAAATATAAGAAATTTAATGTATTTGATGACATTACATTACCGAAAGGAAACGGCCATATTATTGAAATCACATCTGATCGAGAAGAGAATTTGAAAGCACACAACGCATTAATTACGTCATTAAAGGCGAAACTCAATGCTGAAATATAAATATTTTAATAGTAATAATGAAAGTCTTATCGTGATGATTCATGGTTTCCTGGGTAGCAGTCAAACCTTTCTACCGGCAAAAGAAAGACTGTTGTATCATACGGATGTGTTATTAGTGGAATGTCCAGGACATGGAGCAGCTTTTAATATTAATGAAACGTGGTCATTTGATTCAATCGCAGCATCGCTTGCACAAACATTAACGCATTATCGAAATCAATATACCAAAATCATTCTGTATGGTTATTCGATGGGTGGTCGCATAGCGCTATATACTGCACTGCATTATTCAGAACTGATCGATAAGCTCGTTATTGAAAGTGCGACGCCTGGAATTGAAGATGAGCAATTAAGAAGAGAACGTATTCAGCAGGATGAAGAACGTAGTAGATGGATAGAATTGGATTACTCAGCTTTTATAGCGCACTGGGAAAAGCTCTCTTTATTTAAAACGTATCATCCGTTAACTGATGGACAACAAACAAGACAGCGTGATATAAGAATGCATCACGAACCAATTGGTATTGCTAAAGCTTTAAGAGAATATGGAACAGGCAGACAACCGAATCTCTGGCCGCTTTTACAAGATTTTAATAAACCAGTCTTATTGCTTACTGGAAGTTTAGATAAGAAGTTTGAATCAATCGCTAAACGTATGGTAGAAGAACTGCCGAATGCACGACATATGATAATTAAAGCGGGCCATACAATTCATGTGGAGAATTTAAAAATATTTGATACAATAATAGTATCGTTTATCAAGGAGGAAAATCATGACTAGAGTTTGGGAAACATTAAAAGAGTATAAAGAAATAAAATATGAATTTTTTGAAGGTATCGCGAAAATTACGATCAACCGTCCGGAAGTTCGTAATGCGTTTACACCGAATACAGTAATGGAAATGATCGATGCATTCTCTCGTGCACGTGATGATCAAAGAGTAGGTGCAATCATCTTAACAGGTGAAGGTGACTTAGCATTCTGTTCAGGTGGAGATCAAAAAGTACGTGGCCATGGTGGTTACGTAGGTGATGACAATATTCCACGTTTAAACGTATTAGATTTACAACGTTTAATCCGTGTTATTCCTAAACCAGTTGTAGCGATGGTTCGTGGCTATGCAATCGGTGGTGGACACGTATTACACATCGTATGTGACTTAACAATCGCTGCTGACAATGCACGTTTCGGTCAAACTGGACCAAAAGTAGGTTCATTTGATGCTGGATATGGTTCAGGTTACTTAGCAAGAATCGTTGGACATAAAAAAGCACGTGAAATATGGTACTTATGCCGTCAATATGATGCGCAGGAAGCATTAGATATGGGCTTAGTGAATACAGTAGTACCTTTAGACAAAATCGAGGATGAAACTGTACAATGGTGTAAAGAGATGTTACAACATTCTCCAACAGCATTACGTTTCTTAAAAGCTGCGATGAACGCTGATACTGATGGACTAGCTGGTTTACAACAATTCGCTGGTGACGCTACATTGCTTTACTACACAAGTGATGAAGCGAAAGAAGGTCGTGACGCATTTAAAGAAAAACGTCAGCCGAACTTCGATCAGTTCCCTAAATTCCCATAAGAAATGATATAAATAAAAATCAGAACAACCGATTGTATTGTACAAATACATCCGGTTGTTCTTTTTTGAGAAGTAATAATATATCAGTATGTTTAATATTTCTGCTATGATAATAGTAATACATAAATAGGACGTGAACGTATGCAGTGGTTAAAAGATGCAGCTGAAAAGTATCCTGAAAAGTTAGCAATAATCTATTCAAATCAATCGGTAACGTATCTAGATTTATTTCATAAAGCGTGTCAGGTAGCTTGCAAGCTTTCTGAGTTAAAATATAAAAGAATTGCGCTACAAGCAGAAAATACATTAGATGATTGTTACATGATCCATGGTGCAATACTCGCCGGTATTGAACTCGTAATGATTAATAAACACTTAACTGAAACAGAAATTCAAATACAAATGGATTCAGTAAATACTGAATTGTTAATTACAAATACTACATTTAAATCGATTCAAACGAAAACTAAATCTTTCATATTAAATAACTTAAATGAACAACCACTTTATCCTGTCGATAATCAACCAAATGATATACTTTCTATCATGTTTACTTCTGGCACGACTGGTGTTCAGAAAGCAGTACCACAACGCTTTATCAATCATTTAGCAAGTGCCGGGAATTGTAAAGCAACATTTACGTATGACCATAATTCAATTTGGCTGGATGTTCTGCCATTGTTTCATATAAGTGGTTTAAGTATATTATTACGTGCAGTGATTGATGGCTGCACTGTCGTATTGCATGAAAATTTTGATGCAAGGCAGATTATAGATGACATTAAAGAAAAAGAAATCACGCATCTCTCGCTTGTCCCTCAAACTTTAGAACGTCTCTTAAGACAAGGACTTAACCAGCAATATGCCCTTCAAGCCATACTGATTGGTGGCGCTAAATTAGATGATCGTTTACTTATTCAGGCACGAAGTGCAGCGCTACCTATTTATACATCGTTTGGTATGACTGAAACATGTTCACAGATGATTACAGCAACACCACAAGATATCGAGAAGTATCCGAAAAGTGTCGGCCAGGTAAATCAAAATATCCAATTATTTAATGTAGTGAATCAGGTCGGCGAAATTGGCGTACGTGGGGATAATGTGATGCACGGCTATCTCTATCCTGAAAGTGCAAATCAAGAAGTATTCATAGATGGATTTTTCTTAACAGGAGATATCGGGTATATCGAGGATGATTACCTGTATATATTAGACCGTCGTAAAGATTTAATTATTTCAGGTGGAGAAAACATATATCCTTCAGAAATTGAACAGGTCATATTAAGTCATACACCGGTGCATGCAGCTTGTGTCATTGGTATTGAAGATAGCAAGTGGGGCAGTGTCCCGGTTTGTTTATATGAAGCAGATTGTAATATGGAGGCAACTATTCAAGATGCATTAAATAATAATATCGCAAAATATAAGCATCCTAAACAATTTATTCGGGTAAATAATTTAAAACGAACATCGAATGGAAAAATATCACGTCATCAATGTAAGGAATGGTTTGTTCATGAATATCTCAAAGCTTAATATTTATTCATATGCTGCACCATTTAAAGCGCCGATTAAGACAAATCTTATTACTTTAAATGAGCGTGAGGTGCTTGTAGCAGGTGTCGTAATTGATGGTGTGGAATATTATGCGGAAGCAAATAGTTTTGAAACCCCGTGGTATCATTTTGAAACGATAGAAACGGTTTATCAATCACTCGTAAGTCAGTTTGAAATAATAAAAAATAGACCATTATCTTCAATAGAAACACTCAATGCTTTACTTGATCCTGAAAAACCGAATGCATCCAGTTGTTTTGATATCATTGCGTATCAATATTTTAATCAATTACAGCCAGTGACAGTGTTGATCGGTCAAACGCTACATCATGATGCACGTGCTATTCAACCAAACGCAGCACGTGTAAAATTAAAGATGCATAACAATATTTTAGAGCAGGTACAATTCATTCGTAAGACGAGTGATATTCAAATCGTCATCGATGCAAACGGGTTAATGGATGCAAATCATTTTGACTTGATCTGTAAACTTTCTGAGTATGACATTCTTTATTTTGAAGAGCCGTTCAGTTCTATTGAAGATTATCGTTCAATCCATCGCTTGAATCCAAAGATTAATCTTGCCATCGATGAAAGTGCGACTGATGCGCATACGATACAACAATTTTATAATATAGGCGTTAATACTGCTGTTATTAAATATAGTAGATTAGGTGGCGTGACTAGTGCACTTAAGATAAAAGAAAACTTACCAGAAATGAACCTCGTATCTGGAGGCATGTATGAATTCGGACTAAGTAAATATTTTACGGCGCTGCTCGGTGAAACATTTCAGACTGTACCAGACATTACGCCGAAAGGTACTTATTTTGCGCATGACTTTACTGAATATGATGAAATAAACGAAGGCAACCAACTGATTTTATCAGTACCAGAAGTAAAGAAATCTCATCTCACATTATTAGCTTCTTACGATTAATAAAGCTGTATAAATAAAAAGGAAATTCCATTTCGGAATTTCCTTTTTTAATGATGATGATGTTCTTTGTCTGGGACTGGGTCATAACCACCTGGATGAAATGGGTGACATTTAAGGATTCTTACTATCGTTAAATAGCTACCTTTTAGTGCACCGTGTGTTTCAATTGCTTCTAATCCATATTGTGAACATGTCGGTGTGAAGCGGCATGTGGGTGGCGTCATCGGTGAGATATAGTTTCTGTAAAACTTAATACCAGCTAATAATAGTTGTTTCATAATAATCTCCTAATCTATTTCATCTGCTTTATACATAGCAACATTTGTCTTATTAAAGGCCTTATAATGCGTTTCCTGTGTCATTAATATCGTAACAGGTTTATTTTTAATTTTAGCATTGACTTTGATATCGAATGACAATGTTTTGGGTAGCTTATTCACGGGTGATAATTCAACATCAAATGAACCACTTTGAATTTTAATATCTGTGAGATCATTAAATGTAGACACTTGATTCATGCTTGAGAAATCGACACCATAATCAAATAGATGCTTTAAATTCTGAGAGTTACCTTGATATTGAATTGTGCTATCCGTCGTTTTTATATTATCAACTTCTTTTTTGACGACATTTTGAACAATATCTGTTAAATTAACCATATTTGATTGAACACTTGAAAAGTACTGGATATCAGCATTGCGTGCGCGATAATTTAAATATTGAGGTTCAGGAAAAGCTTCGATATTACCATCATCCATATTGAATATAACAGACTTTACATGATATTTCGTGTTATTTGAATCAGCTTTAATAAGTAGCGCGCTTTTATTAATCGTATCAAATTGAGATGCGGTATCCTGTGTAAACTTTGTTGTGAACTTATCATATGAAATTGTTGTCTTATTAGTAGCATCGAGAGAAATGCTGTCTGTTGCTTTAATATTCTTCTGCATTCGAGCGATAATCTGGTCTTTCGTTAACGGTTTCTTTTTTTCTTGTGGTGCTGCACAACCGGTAATAATTAATGTTAAAATAATAAAAAGTACAGTTAATTTTTTCATAGTGACCTCTGGATAGATAATTTTGTGATGAATGGAGCAGATTAATGGTTTTTACAGATCATGTTGGCAATAAAGTAATCCTCGAAATAAAAGATAGGACCGATATTCCAAAAAGTAAACATGTACTAATGATAACAAACTTTAAGGGTAATATGCTACTTACGAATAATAAAATTCGGGGTATTGAATTTCCAGGTGGTAAGGTTGAGTATGGTGAAACACCTATTGAGGCAATGCATCGTGAATTATATGAAGAAACTGGTGGCGTAGTACGTAATTATGAGTTTATAGGCACCTATACCGTATATGATCAGACACCATTCAGTAAAGATGTCTTCTATGTAGAAGTAGCACATATTGACAAGCTTGAAGATTATATGGAAACAGATGGGCCGGTAATTGCAAAGGCTCTGGAAGATATTCAGACAGAAGATAAAAGTTTCCTGCTAAAAGATGATTGCATTCTGTACATATTAGATACACTAAAGGAGCGTTTTGATGTTCATTACGAGTAAAGTAATTCCAGCTTCTTATCAAGGTATAAGTTTTCAGGAGATAACTTATCAGTCTGACGCATTTGAAGTTAAAGGCTTATTATATGAGCCGAAACTTGTAGCGCGAATCGTTATATATCTTCGCGGTGGAAAAGGGCAGGTAGGGACGCTTAGACCAGCTGGACTGATGCGTTTTGCCTATCCGAATACACTTGTTGCAGCACCTTATTACCGTGGCACGCATCATAATGGTCAGGATGAGTTTGGTGGAAGTGACCGTGAGGATGTATATGCGCTTGTGCGTATATTAAGAAAAAAGTATCCAGATGTACCATTACATTTTATAGGTTTTTCACGCGGGGGTATTCAAGGACTCGTTACTTATCAGGATAGTGACGTGACATCCTTTATTACATGGGGTGGTGTATCGAGTATTTATTACATGTATGATGAGCGACTAGACTTGCGCAGCATGTTAAAGCGTATCGTCGGTCCTATTACAGATAAAGCCGCCTATGATAAGCGCGAAGGCATTGAACTGATAAAAGCAGACAGTCCTCCAATTATGATAATTCACGGAACAGAAGATAGGCAGGTTAATATTGCGCATGGTAGGATGCTTGAAGAAAGACTGAAATTACTAGGTGTAAAGCATAAAGCGATATACTTAGAAGGTGAAGCACACGTCCTTCGACCTGATAATGAACGCATGATACTTAAAGAAATATATAGATGGATGCTAGCAGTAGAATAAAATGAAGATGTGACTTAAATTTTAGTCCTTTTATGTTTAACAGCTTAAACGGCAGAACAGTAGTTGCCCCTACGACAAAAACCGAACAAAAACTATAAATCAAAGAGCGATTTATTAGTTTTGTTCGGTTTTTGCTTGTGGCAGAACACTTCAGTTCCAGCCTCTATTATTATCCTCTAAATATAAAGCCGCCTTTTTCTTCAATTTCAGCTGACTTTTCACCGAATTTCTTAAAGTTTTCCTGGAAGCGTAATGCTAAATCTTTTGCTTTTTCATCGTAAGCATCTTGAGATACCCAAGCGTTACGAGGCATTAAGATTTCTTTTGGAACACCAGCTACTGAATTTGGTACATATAATCCGAAGATAGGATCTTGAGTGAATTCAGAGTTTTTAATTTCTCCACTGATTGCACGACGGATCATAGAACGTGTATGTGTTAAGCTCATACGGCTACCTACACCATATTCTCCACCAGTCCATCCAGTGTTTACTAAGTATACGTCTGAACCATGCTTGTCGATTAATTCACCTAACATATTTGCATATACTGTTGCATGTAATGGTAAGAACGGAGAACCGAAACATGTTGAGAATACTGGTTGTGGGCTAGTTACCCCGCGCTCAGTACCCGCTAATTTAGATGTAAATCCACTTAAGAAGTGGTACATTGCTTGTTCTTTCGTTAATTTAGAGATTGGAGGTAATACACCGAATGCATCTGCAGTTAAGAAGATAATTGTTTTAGCATGACCAGCAATTGAAGGTAATACGATGTTATCGATATTTTCAATTGGGTATGCTGCACGTGTATTTTCAGTTAATGATTTGTCTTCATAGTCTGGGAAACCTTTTTCATCAACTTTAACGTTTTCTAAAATCGCACCGTAACGGATCGCATCATAGATTTGTGGTTCTTTCTCACGAGAAAGGTCGATTGTCTTCGCGTAACATCCACCTTCGATATTGAATACACCATTATCGTTCCAACCATGTTCATCATCCCCGATTAATTTGCGGTGAGGGTCGGCTGATAAAGTTGTTTTACCCGTTCCTGATAAACCGAAGAATAACGCAACGTCTTTATTTTCACCAACGTTTGCTGAACAGTGCATGCTCATTACACCTTGTGTTGGTAATAAGTAGTTCATTACACCGAAGATACCTTTTTTCATTTCTCCAGCATATTCAGTACCACCGATTAAGATAATTTTGTGTTTGAAACTTGTAATGATAAATGTTTCAGAATTTGTACCATCGATTTTTGGATCTGCTTTAAAGTGTGGCGCAGAAATGATTGTGAAGTCAGGATCGATTAAGATACCTTCATTGAATGTTTCAGGTCGGATAAACATTGTACGTGCAAATAAGTTATGCCATGCTAACTCATTGATTACGCGTAAATTTAATTGAGTAGCAGGGTCTGCACCTGCATAACCATTGAATTTATAAACTTTATCTTTTGTTCCTAAGTAGTCTAAAACGCGGTCTAATAATTTTAAGAAGATGTCTTCAGAGATAGGTTGGTTGACTGTACCCCAGTCGATTTGGTCTTTCGTTTCTTCTTCTTCAACGATAAATTTATCTTTTGGTGAACGACCTGTATATTTACCAGTTTCAGTTCTAACAGCACCTGACTCTGTTAATGCACCTTCACGATTTGCTAAAATTTCGTTGATTAACTGTGTTCTTGATAATTGATTTAATACGCTATCACTCTTTAATAAGTTATCTAATTTACCAAAGATTTGTTCGCTCATTAAAAGGTCCCCCAAGTTTATATTTCCTGCTGTTGTAAGCAGTTTCATGAAATAGTATAACATAAGGTTTTAAGTGTTACATTAAATATAAATAAAATTTTATAGATAAAATATTATTCAGAAAATTTGAGAATCAATTAGATATATTGACAGTGCACAAAAAGTTTAGTATTATCTAACTTGCGGATTCTCTTATCCAGAGTGGTGGAGGGACATGGACCCTTTGAAGCCCAGCAACCCTTAACTTCGTTGTTAAGTAAGGTGCCAAACCGTTTGCAGACAGCTGTCTGAACGATAAGAGTAGAATGGACTAATTATGTACAATTAGCCTTCTCTCTTAATAGGAGAGAGGGCTATTTTTTTTTATAGCTTGAACCGTGAAATTTAAATTAATAGGAGTGTTTATAAATGGCAGATCGTAAATTATTTACGTCAGAATCAGTAACAGAAGGACATCCAGATAAAATTGCTGACCAAATTTCAGATGCAATCTTAGATGCAATTCTTACAGGAGATCCAAAAGCACGTGTAGCGTGTGAAACATCAGTAACAACAGGTATGGCTTTAATCGCAGGTGAAATTACTACATCAACATATGTTGATATTCCTAAAGTAGTACGTGATACTGTAAAAGAAATCGGATATACACGTGCTAAATTCGGCTATGACTTCCAGACGATGGCAGTACTTACTGCAATCGATGAGCAGTCTCCTGATATTGCTCAAGGGGTAGACCGTGCATTAGAAGACCGTGGTAACTTATCTGACTCAGATATCGAATCAATCGGTGCTGGTGACCAAGGTTTAATGTTTGGATTTGCATGTAATGAAACTGAAAGCTTAATGCCTTTACCAATTTCATTATCACATGAATTAGCGCGTCGTCTGACTGCAGTGCGTAAAGATGGTACTTTAGATTACTTACGTCCAGATGGTAAGACACAAGTTACAGTAGAGTATGATGAAGCGGATAAACCGAAACGAATCGACACGATCGTTATTTCGTCTCAACACCATGAGAAGATTGAATTAGAACAAATTCAGGCTGACATTAAAGAACACGTTATTAAACCAGTTGTTCCAGCTGAACTAATCGACGAAGAAACAAAATATTTCATCAATCCAACTGGTCGTTTCGTAATCGGTGGACCTCAAGGGGATGCTGGTCTTACTGGCCGTAAGATTATCGTAGATACTTACGGAGGATATGCACGTCACGGTGGTGGCGCGTTCTCAGGTAAAGATGCTACTAAAGTTGACCGTAGTGGTGCTTATGCAGCACGTTATGTTGCGAAGAACATCGTTGCAGCAGGTCTAGCTGACAAATGTGAAGTACAATTAGCTTATGCTATCGGTGTAGCACAACCAGTATCTATTTCAGTTGAAACTTATGGTACTTCTGAATACACTGAACAACAACTTGTTGATGCAGTTCGTAAAACATTCGATTTACGTCCAGCAGGTATCATTCAGATGTTAGATCTTCGTCGCCCAATTTACAAACAAACAGCTGCTTACGGGCACTTCGGTCGCACAGATATTGATTTACCATGGGAAGCTACAGATAAAATTGAAGATTTAAAAGCAAATTTAAAGTAATTTTTTGGGCCTAAGTATTTATTACTTAGGCCCTTTAATATGAAAAAAGACTATCTCATGTGAGATAGTCAATTGGTAAATTGTATTATTCTTCTTCAGTTTCTTCTTCAGTCTCTTCTTCTGTAGCAGCATCGTCTTCAGTAGTCTCTTCTTCAGTTGTTGCTGCATCTTCAGTTTTTGCGTCGTCCGCTTTTTTCTCTTCATCTCCACAAGCACCTAATAATAATGCTGATGCGAAAGTACCTGCTAATAATAAACGTTTATACATTGCCATGGTATCATCCTCCGAGAAAATTTAATTTTTGTCCAAAAAATATTTTTAGGACACTTAAATTATTTCATATCATTATTAATTTAGAATTTATATTTTATTAAACTTTGTTAACCTTTGTTCAGAATATTAATTTCTTATTAATATTCTTAATTAGAGTAAACTTTCACAAATTACTTTCATATTTTCGATGAAGTTCTTCTGAAATTTCATTATAATAAAGGAAATAAGGTTAGAAAGGTGAATGATATGTCAGTAGAAGTAGGAAGTACTTTATTTTATGTGTTAATTGGTTTAGGTGTTTTGGCTTTATTGTTCTTCGTCTTATGGTTACTCGCATTATCGAGTAAGAAAAAATCAATTGCGCGTAAAGAAGAAGAATTTCGTAAGGCGCAGAAAGTAAGATCAGATGAGTATCACGATGAAAGTGAGAAGTCTCGTCTTCAATATAAAAAAGACTTAGCTGAACAAAAAGAAACATTACAAAAAACAATCGATGAGAAATCATCACATATTGAATCTTTAAAGATGTTCTCAAAAGACAAAGGTGAATATTTAACGGACCTTACTTTAATTCAGTTAAAAGAACAGTTCATTCGTGAAGAACGTATTCGTCCTGAAGATATGCACGTACTTGCTAATATCTATATTCCTGGTAAACGCGTGAAAAGCACTGATAAACTTGATCATGTCGTATTGACGAGAACAGGTATCTACCTGATAGATTCTAATTACTGGACAGGTCATATTTATCACGGTGTAAGTGAGATGCAGTTTGCTGGCGAACCGATGCTTGAAGGTGTCTTCAACATATTAAATCTTGATCCGAAGCTTGAACAGACAATTGTTCTGGATAAGAATAAAGACGGTAATGCTGAATTCAGAACATATAACCACTCGATTGAAGCATTGAAATTAAAAGCTGAACGTTTAGAAAAAGTATTTGAGTTACCATATCCGGTAACACCGATTGCGTACTATAATGCAGAAGGGGTAGGTAGTGAACACATCACTAACTATTCAAGAGATAATGGTGTGAAGGTGATTGTAGGAGAAGAAGAATTACAAACATTCTTCGAAAAATTTGTCTTCCATGGTAGATTCCAGTATAAAGTTGAAGAACTTGAAAATATTATGGACCAAATTGAACATTTAAATCCGTAGCAAAGATAAGAGGCTGAGACAGAAGTGTTCCGCCGTTTAAGCTGTTAAACAGAAGAGGGCTGAGACTTATGTCTCACCCTCTTATTTGTTATGCAGATTTACGTTTCACTAAATATAATCCTAGTCCTAATAATCCGATTGCAGCAGCGCCAGTACCAGCGGCTTCACCAGTAATCGGTAAGTGCTCAACCGTTTCAGTAATTTCAGGTTTGTTTGTATCATCTGCAACTTGTTCAGCTTGAAATGTCGTATCTAAATTTGTTTCATTTGTCTTAGCAACACTTTCAAATGGAATTACTTTATCATCTTTAGCAGCATTCGATGATTCTAATACGATAGGTTCTTCAGAAGAATCCTCTGGCTTGATGATGAAACCTTCACTACCATCTTCTTCTGTTGGTACGTCAATTTGAGGTTTTATAGTTTCGGTTGTCGGTCTTTCAGTCGTTGCTTCTTCTGTTGTAACTTCTTCAGTAGTCGGCGCTTCTGTTGTAGTTTCTTCAGATACAACTGGTTTATATGCACTCGCGTTACCTGCTAAGATACGTTGTAATGCTTCATTATTATAATAATGTATAAATGCTATAGTTATAATAATTTTAAGAAAAAATTACGCTAAATTTACAAAAAAATTATAAATGAAATGTATATGCAAATAAGTAGAGTAAAGGACCGAATATATAGGTAATCGTTATATAGAAAATACACCAGTTTTTATTCGTTTCGTATAACTTAACAATCTCAACATTCAGCGTAGAAAATGTTGTAAATGCTCCTAAAAATCCAGTACCAAGTAATAGCATCGTTGTCATATCAAATCGTGCAACGATACCTAACAACAATGCGCCTAATAAATTAATAAACAGTGTGCCATATGGAAAATTTCCATTCATCTTCTGACTGATATAATAACGTAACATTGCCCCGAATGGTGCACCGATTGCAATATAGATCAATTTCTGTCACCCCATTTCAACCCGATAGCAGCACATATGATACCACCAAAGATGCTAATGCTATAATAGATGATGAGTGAAAGATAATGATGTGCTAAATAGAGATCAGCAACATCCTTACTCAGCGCAGAGAATGTTGTAAAACTTCCTAGAAATCCAGTTGTAACGCCTGTTTTTATGAGGGCTGAGCAGGATAGGCGTTTAAAGTAAGTTGTACAATATCCTAAAGCAAATGCGCCGATGAGATTCACGATAATTGTATACATCGGTGCATGAAGCAATAAACTTATACTATATCTGCATAAAGCACCGAAGACACTCATACATGCAATACAAAGATAAATCATATAAAAACCTCCATAATAAAAAAGGATTGACGAATCAATCCTTAAATAATCCCAAATCTAAACAGAATACTAACAAGTTGTAAGACAATAACAACTAAGATGACCCATGGCCAAATTTTCGCGACCTTAAATAAACCGCTTGAAATATTTTCAGGCTGTTTCAAAGCTTTATCAATTAAGACGATACTAATAATAAGTAAGATACAGCTTACTAGTCCGGTAAACAGTATGATGGCATTGATTGAACCGAAAAGTATTGCCAGCACAGGATTATAACCGTTACAAAAGATACTTAATATCACAAAAAATATAGAGAAGTAAACATATTTGTTCGCTTTCATGATGTTCCTCCAATCATTAATCATTTTATTTTACCACATCAAATGACAACACAATATAAATTTATATAATGATATGAAAAGAATAGTAAATATATAAAAAATAGACAGGTATACTCAATCATTAGCAATATCAGTCATAATGTGATTATAATAAGTAGAAGTCTATACATTATATGTGGAGGAATAACAATGAAAAATTTAAATGTGCAAGTATTTGCTGATGGTGCGGATATCGAACAAATGAAAACAGCTTACCAAAACCAAACAGTTGATGGATTTACGACAAACCCATCACTTATGGCTAAAGCTGGTGTAGAAGATTATAAAGCTTTTGCTGAAGCGGCGGTTAAGGCAATACCAGATGCTTCTATCTCATTTGAAGTATTCGGCGATGATATGGAAACGATGGAGAAAGAAGCGGCAATCATTCAGTCATTCGGTGAAAATGTATTTGTTAAGATTCCTGTCGTGAATACAAAAGGCGAATCTATGATTCCATTGATCAAGAAATTATCTGAACAGGATATTAAATTAAATGTTACTGCGGTTTATACAATTGAACAGGTGACAGATATCGTGAAAGCAATTAAACCAGGTGTTGAAACATACGTTTCAGTATTTGCTGGTCGTATTGCAGATACTGGTGTAGATCCTATGCCATTAATGCGTGCTGCTGTAAAAGTTTGTCACGAAAAAGAAGGCGTGAAACTTTTATGGGCATCATGCCGAGAGCTTTATAACGTGATTCAGGCAGATGAAATCGGTTGTGACATTATCACTTGCCCAGGTGATGTTGTGAAGAAGATTCCAAACATCGGTCGTGACATCGATGAATTATCAGTAGATACAGTTAAAGGATTCGCTAAAGACATTCAATCAAGTGGATTAGGCATTTTATAAGACACCTTAGACCATTACACAATTTGTGTAATGGTTTAATCAATAATATATGATTTAGACAAAGTATGTACAATCATGCTTTGTCTTTTTTGTTAAATATTTCATGAATCACATCTAATCAAGTGATTAAAGAATCACTGTCTGTTATCAGCATATAAAATTTGCACATTTTCAAGCGATTATAAAAATGATACACTAGATATGACTAAAAATTAAGGCGGGGTATAAATTGGCATTCAGATATATGAAGCTATCAGATGAACATTATCGACATGTGTTATTAAGATTTGGCGACTTCTTTGAAGATTTCAGATGTTTTGTTGAGACAAGTAAAGAGCTTACTGAAGAATTAGGAATTACGCTGGATAGAGATGATTCATATACGAGATATTTAGTAAGATTGTTTGTTATTGCTGAAGAAACGACTGGTAAGAAGATTGATGACCCAAGATGTGACGAGACAATAGAAATGATTACTGAAGTGGTAAATGATAAGAACTTCAATCGCTATAACAGTGCTGAAAGCGGTGTACCAGGTAGAATGTACGAAGCATATCAAACATTCGTTGGTGAAGGACTTACAATAGATTAACTCAAACGAGATGAACATCTCGTTTTTATTTTGACTATAATATCAGAATATTCTGATGAATTCTTGAAGATAATCCCATATTTCTGTAAACTAAGGTTGTACTATAATAAAGGAGGAAATTATGGATTATATTTTAAAGTTTTCAGAATGGCTATGGGGTTATCCGTTAATCACACTATTATTTTGTACTAGTTTATTTTTAACCATCTATCTTGGGTTTATTCAGTTCAGACACTTTCCTTATATTATTAAACAGACGTTCGGTAGTATCAATAAAGCGCCAAAAGGTGAAGGAACGATAACACCGAGACAAGCTTTAACCTCTGCATTATCTTCTACAGTAGGTGCTGCAAATATTGTGGGCGTTCCAACTGCAATCATCATGGGTGGGCCAGGAGCAGTATTCTGGATGTTATTGATTGCATTTTTGGCAATGGCATTGAAGTATAGTGAAAACGTACTTGGAATACATTACCGTGAAAAAAATAAAGCGGGCGAGTTTGTAGGTGGACCAACGTATTATATGAAGAAAGGCTTTAAAAATAAAAAGCTTGGTATGATATTTGCTGTTATCTTTGCATTTATGCTGATGATAGAACTGATACCAAGTGTTATGGTACAAGGCAATTCAGTTGCAGATTCTATGCATGACACGTTTCAGATCAATCCATGGATAACAGGCGTTATCATGTCGCTCGTTACAGGAATCGTTGTTTTTGGTGGAATCCAACGCATCGCGACAGTGACAGAGAAGCTCGTGCCTTTAATGGTAGGTTTATACCTTTTATTTGGATTTATTATTATTGGTATGAATATAACACATGTACCCAGTGTGATAATGTTAGTGCTGGAGAAAGCATTTAAGCCAGAAGCTGCTGCCGGTGGTGGATTTGGTGCAGCACTTGCGACAACAGTAAGATGGGGATTTGCGCGAGGAGTGTATTCAAATGAAGCGGGACTCGGTACCTCTCCTATTGCACATGCCGCAGCAAAGACTGATCATCCAGTAAGACAGGCATTTTGGAGTATATCTGAAATTGTTGTTGATACAGTGATTATCTGTTCGACAACAGCCTTTGTAGTACTCGTGTCAGACGTACATCTGCATAAAGATGCGAAAGCAAATCCAGGAGCGTTAACAGCACGTGCTTATGAAGATGCGTTTGGCTTATTTGGAAGTGCACTTATTTCAATATCGCTGATCTTCTTTGTATTATCAACTATAATCGTCGTCGTATACTATGGATCGCGTATGGCAGAATTCCTGTTCGGTGAAACGATGGGAACGATTATGAAAGTAGTATATATCATATCCATTACGATAGGCTCAGTAGGATATGGTACACAATTATGGATACTATTAGACTTAGCGTTAGCGTTTATTTTAATCCCTAACGTGATCGCAGTATTACTCCTTAGTCCACAAGTTAAACGACTGACAAATGAGTTCTTTTCAGAATACAAATAGTTATAGAAACAGTACATGAAAATGTGCTGTTTTGTTATTTTCTTAAAATAGATCTGATTATTAAATAAGATGTATCATTAAAATAAAAATAAATGAAAAAATAGATAAAATAAAAAGAAAACGGGTAAAACAATGTATTATACATAGAAAAAGGTGAGACGATGGGCAGTGCATTCTTTTGGGGGGCAGTATCAGGATTTGCAGTATTGTTAGGCGCAATTGTAAGTATGGTCATAAAGATACCTAGAAAAGTATTAGGATTTATAATGGCATTTGGTGTAGGGATATTAATCGGAGCAGCAACATTCGAACTGCTGCAGGATGCGATGGAGAAAAGTCATATCATCAATACAGTGATCGGCTTTATCGCAGGAGCATTAACGTTTACGATTTTAGAAGCGGTAATTGCGCATCACGGTGGTAAACACAGAAAGCGTTCGAATCAGCATGAATTAGTGAAGGAAGAATCATCTAATCAAAATGATTCGGGGCTTGGTATATTTATAGGGACAGTTATGGATGCGATACCAGAATCGATGATGCTTGGGATGAGTTTAATCGGTGGGAAAGGTGTTAGTCTATTACTTCTTATTGCAATATTTATCAGTAATATACCTGAAGGATTATCGAGTACGACAGGGATGTTAAAAAGCGGACAATCAAAAGGGAAGATTATATTCCTGTTTGCAGTCGTAACAATCGTTGCAGGACTAAGTGCGTTATTCGGATATGTCTTCTTAGACAATGCAAGTCTAGGTGTAATTTCAATTATCTCAAGCTTTGCAGCGGGAGGTATTATTACGATGATCGGATCAACAATGATGCCGGAAGCATATGAAGAAGGCGGCGGACTTGTTGGACTAATGACAGCATTTGGTGTGATAACGTCGATATTGCTGGATCAGTTGGGGTAGTAATATGATTGTATACTATCAAACTTAAAAAGACACTATAGATTATAAAAAGTAACAAGCGTTTGGATAAAATCAAATGCTTGTTACTTTTTATGATATAAAATGTATTTTTTATATTTAAATGGTATTATAAGGATAAAATAAATGTGAAATGGTGGTGCTACATATGGAAACATTTTGGCTGATTATTTTTTATATTTTCTTATTCCTGATTGCGATTAAAATTGGCTTATCAATTAGAAGGATGATGGATAATCATATTAAGAAAACTGATAATAGGTTTGAATTAGAAGCGCTTAAAAAGAAAGAACTTGAGAAGAGGATAGAAGTATTGGAGCAACAGTTAGCTGAGAAAAAGAGCAATCATTAGACTAAATAAGTTAGCGTACATTCATATAAAGTAATCACATGATAAAGAACATCCCTAAAGTTGTAGTTAAAGGTTCAACTTTAGGGATGTTTTTTTTAAAACAGTAATTCACTTTCCTTAATATCCGTAATAAACATGTAACCAGGCGCATGAGTAATCATCAGTTCAGGTTTAACATTTAAACACACAGATTGAGGTGTAACACCACACCCCCAGAACACAGGAATCTCATCATCACGAATTTCAACAGCTTCACCAAAGTCGGGTTTACTAATATCCTTAATACCAATAGCTAGAGGATCGCCGATATGAAGCGGCGCACCGTGAGCACCTTCGCAGTGCGTTGTAATCTCAGTCACACGAATCGCCTGAGCCATCGACATTGGACGTATACTAACAGTAGTTGGACCGTGGAAGACACCACTTTGCTCAGTAGGAATATTCGTAATATACATCGGCACATTATGACCTTCTTCAAGATGACGAACAGGAATATCAGCATCCAGTAATGCATGCTCAAATGTAAAGCTACAACCAATAACAAAAGCCACCATATTCTTACCATATAAATCTTTAATATCATGACGTGTTTCTACATGGACACCGTCACGATAAACATAATATTCACCAACATCCGTACGAATATCGGCATCAGGACCGTACTTCGGAAAAGTAAATTTCCCAACCTCAGTGATATCCAGTAAAGGACAAGACTTTGAATTACGGTAACAGAACTTCATGAAATCATAGGCATAGCGCTCAGATAAGATCACAACATACGCCTGGATGTACCCCTTAGCCATACCAGACGTATGTTGAATGAGTTTGTTATTGCGAATTAAGTGGCGAATTTCAGATGGAAGAGCAGATTGTAAATTTATAGTAGCACTCCCTTTGAGATGGTTTATAATAAGTGTATAGAAAATATATAGAATTTTCAAAATTATTTTAAAATTTTTATGAAGATATTTTGTTTTGCTTGATATTAGCGGTTTTATCCTATAACAGCAATAAATAGGAACAGTAACAAATTAACAAAGAAAGTATTTACGAAGCTAGTTCAAACAATAGCAATAGGTTAAAAAAGGATGTTAAGCTAAATTGGCTGCATTATTGAATAAATTGATAGAAGAACTAAAAAGATTCCAGTGGCCATTATAAAGGAGGAGGTAAATATGACTCATTTTCATTTTATTGCGTCGAATATTGAAATTGAAAGTGAATATTTAGAGAAAAGTAAGGTAGATTGGGATGAAAAATTTGAAGGATCTAAGTATAAGATACAATATATGTTGGAATATAATCCTAGTGCAGAAGAGTTAGAAAAAGTTTATGAAGAATTATTAAATCATTTAGTAAATAATAAAAACCATGATTATATTATATTGGAGATTGCTTTTGCATTGGATGCAGAAGGAATACCATTACAAGTTATAAAACGGCACAAACTTGATATCGGGGAATTTCAAGTGAAGCATCTAATTGATTTAAGTATGGATGAAATGATAGTAATTGAAAGAAATAAGTGGATAGAGAGGCAATTTGAATGAAAATTTTAAGAGATTTGTGGGATCAATTTACGAATGATACAGCAAGTGCTGGAAGTTATCATGTTGGATATTATGAAGATGATTATGATATTGAAGCTATGGCAGTATCAAGATATGATGAATTAGAATTTGAGGATGATTACTGGGGTATTTATATCTTTGAAGATGAAGGTATAGATGAAAAGATTCTTAGAGAATATCAATATTTTGATGATTATGGGTATGAAATTATCAAAGTTGAAGCGGAAGAATTGGAGTTTGAGGAAGCAGTTAATTTATTTTATCAGTGGTTAGATGAAAATAACGTCATTCAATGATTTTATTGAATAACGTTATTTTTTAATATATTCTAATTGTATTAGATTCATATTACATATTAAGGGTGAATACGATGTCTTACTCTAATAAAAATAAGAATACTTACATATATGAAAGTCTAGAAAACTATCATGTTCTTTCTGAGGAAGTATTATTACATAAAAATAATTTGTCGAAAGAAGATTCTATTAAGTATTTTCTAAATAAAAACGAGTTAGAAATGTACGAGGAATTAAATAAGGAATTAGAAAATGAATACGGTAATATTTCTGAATATATTACTAATCGATCAAATAGTAAATACGAAAAATTTCCATTCCAAGTTTCATTAATAGGTAATAAGAGATTAGAGAAATATAAATACGAAATTCAAAAAGATTTTTCATTATTAGAAACAAAGTTAATTACAAATGACCATACTACTTACAACTATATGATCGATCAATTAAAGAACGAGTTATTAACTTGCGACAGTTTTGATATTATCGTGAGTTTTATTAGGGGTTCTGGTTTAAACATGTTAGTAAACACGTTAAATATATTAAGAGATTTAGGTGTAAAAGGTCGAATCATAACTTCAACGTATATGAATGTCACTCAACCAGAAGCATTAAGAAAATTGATGGAATATGAAAATATTGATGTGAAAGTCTATCAGAGTTCAAAATTAGATGATAGCTTCCATACTAAAGCTTATCTTTTCCATAGAATGAATAGTATGAGCTCCGTTATAATAGGATCTTCAAATATTACTAAAGCTGCACTAAAAACAGGGGAAGAATGGAATATTAGAACTTATGAAAAAGCGAGTGACTCTGTATATGTAAAAACTCAAGCGAGATATGACATGTTATGGGGGTCAGAAAAAGTTGTTGAATTGAATGAGTCACTTATTTCTAAGTATGAGAACTTTATTGAGATTAATAAAGTATTACGACCAATAAGTCAGTCATTCAATATAAATAAAACGGACGACGATGTATTCAAACCGAATTCTATGCAAAAAGAAGCAATTAAGAATTTATTATTATCTATTGAAAAAGGTCATAAACGCGGCATAGCAATTGCAGCAACGGGAACTGGAAAGACATTCTTATCTGCAATGGCTGCTGAAAAATTAGACCCAAGCAATGTACTATTTATTGCTCATAGAAATGAATTATTAGAAAGTGGAATTAAAACATTTAAAAAAATATTCAATAAGGAAAAAGAAAGTGAATTTGTAAAATATAAAGCAGATCAAAGAGTGATTAAAAAATTTACTTTTGCATCAATTCAAACACTCGTTAAAGATATTGAATTAATGCAAAAAGATGATTTTGATATCATAATCATTGATGAATTTCATCATGCAACCGCTACTAACTATATGAAAGTAATTAATTACTTCAAACCTCGTTTCCTATTAGGATTAACAGCTACACCGGAAAGAACAGATAGTGGTGATGTGTATGAATTAGCAGAATACAACGTTATAAGTGATGTTCGATTAAAACATGCAATAGAAAGTGAATTACTTGTACCATTTCAATATTACGGTATAAGTGATGAAACAGTTGATTTAGCTGATAGAGATGGTATTGATGTTGATGAAATAACAAAAAGATTAAGCACAAATAAACGTGTAAAATTCATAATCAAAAAGATAAACCAATATACTTTAAGCGGTCCGATGAAAGCGATAGGATTTTGCCAAAATATCAAACATGCATATTATATGAATGAAGAATTTAAGAAACGAGGTTATCATTCGATAGTTCTTACAGGGAGTAATAGTGATGAAGAGAGACAAGATGCCATTGAAGATCTACAAGATGACGACAAAGATTTAGAAATTATATTTACTGTAGATTTATTTAATGAAGGTGTCGACATTCCTCAAATAAATCTAATACTATTTTTAAGACCAACAGAGTCATCTATTATATTTACTCAACAACTCGGACGTGGATTACGAACACATGATGACAAAGAATATTTAACAGTTTTAGATTTTGTAACAAATGATAGAAAAAATTATTTAGTGCCTATAGCATTATCAGGAGATCAAAATTTTATTGGCAAAGAAAAACTTAAATCCTTAGTTGAAAACAATTTTAATAATCTTTCAGATAATGTCCATATTGAATTAGACTATAAAACAAAAGAAGAGATATTAAAAACGATCGATCATACTTCTTTCTATATAGCAGAAAATATAAAAAAAGAAGCAAAATTATTTTTAGAACAAATCAGATTAATTAATAAAGATAATGAAAGAAACTTAAAGATTATTGATTTTCATAATTATGAGAATGCTCCTGATTTGTTTATGATGTTTGGTGGAACATATAAAACACTGAGTGCACTAAACAGAGCTATAAAATGTGAAGATGAAATTGATAAAGAAATTAATAGTAATAAACAATATAGTTGGATAATAAAAGAACTTACTAAATTATTACCGATTAGGAGAATAATAGATTATATTGTTATTATTGAAACACTTAAAAATAAAACTATAAATTTCGATCAAATAGTAAATTTCATTGAAGATGCTCTACAAATTAAAGCAAGTAATTATTTAATTGAAAAAGTAGAGTACGCTTTAATAAGAACAGAAGAATTAATTTTTGATAAAAATAAAATTTTTGAATATGATCAAAATGCTCAAATAATTACAACAAAAATTAGTATTAGTGATTCATTCAAAGAAGAATTAAATCATTATCTAACATTTGGTTTATTATCTTTTCAAAAGGAATTTTCTAATGACATTTTAAATCAAGAAATTTCATTAGAGTTATACAAAGAATATTCTAGACATGAAATAGCAGCATTAATAGGCTATGATAAAACAATTTCTTCTTGGCGAGATGGTGTGAAACAATACAAAGGAAACCATTATATTTTTGTGAATTTGAAAAAAGATTCAGAAAAAGTTGAAGAGCATTTGTTATACGATGATTATTTTATTGATGAAACACATTTTCATTGGCAATCTCAAAATAAAACAAGTAGAAAATCTAAAACAGGACAACAATATATCAATCATGTTAAAGATAATAAAAAGATATTCCTATTTGTAAGAAGAGCAACAAACGAAGAAGGAATTGTATTACCTTTTTATTATATGGGAGAAATGGAATTTATAAACGCCAAAGGTGATAATCCTATTTCGATAGAATGGAAGCTAAAAAATACTGTACCAAAAAAATTATTAGATGAATTAACTTATTAAAAATGAAGGTCGCAATTAAGCGTCCTTCATTATTTTTTCTACTGCTTCAATGTCAGCAGGAGCCCATTCAATTGTATTTAATTCATTTGGAAATAGCCATTTCATATCAGCGTGTTCTTCAAGAATAATGTGATCATTAACCATTTCAGCATAAAATGTTGTTAATTCAATTGTAGCAAAATCATATTCATGAACTGTTGTTACTACTTTTTCACCAACATTGATTTCACATTGCATCTCTTCAATTAATTCTCTTTTTAGTGCATCTTCAGGTAATTCATTTTCTTCAATTTTCCCACCTGGGAATTCCCATAAGAGTGGAAGAGAAGTGTGTTCATTTCTTTGTGCACATAAGATTTTATCGTCTTTTTGAATAACAGCACCGACGACTTTGATATATTTTTTCATGATTTTCTCCTTAGTGTACTTTTAAATATATTCTATCATTTTGAAATTAATTGATAAAATTTTTATCTTTCTCTAAGAATAATTAAGGTAACTTTAAGGTTCTTATACCTTCCTTAAGATGTATAATTAATTTATACAGAGGAGGTATTTTATGGGAACTAAAGCGAGATGGATTTCAATTGTGATCATTGTATTAACTATAGTTGGTTTAATTGTATTATGGGAGTTGAATAAACCTGATAAACCTGATGTCTGGGGTTACTTTGGTTCTACTCCAGAATCGATGAAAGGGAAATATTTCAATTCGATTGATGAGGCGGTTGATGCGTTTGCAAAGGCATATGCAGAAGATGCGATGGTAAATCAGTATGATATATATTACTATGTGACAGATAAATTTAAAAAGCAGCACCAGATTCCTGGCGTTATTATGTTTAAAATGGCTGTAGATAATGAAAAGAATGAAATATTACATGCAGCACCTTTTTATATCAATGAAAAGGGTAACAAGTACTCTGTGATTGCTGAAGGTATTTCTGAATCTACAGAAAGAATAAAAGAATCACCGAAATATGTTTTTTTTACTCAGCCTATCGATAATTATGTGTATGATTTTATTATTTCTAAAGAGAAGAAATATTTACCGAGAACGGATACTGTTATTAATTTAAAAAACCATAAGTTATTTATCGCAATTGATTGCCACGATAGATTTCAAGAAGAAATAGAATAATAATTTTACGAATGAGTATTTTCTAAAAGTAGAGAATACTCATTTTTGTTGTCTTAAAAAACAACAACTATTGTTTAATTTGTTTGTTTTGTTTAAAATATAAACATAAAGTAAACAGAAAGGGCTTTTTATGAATAAATACGAACGATTAGATGAGATTGCAAATTTAGTTAATAAAAAAGGAACAATTCGAATAAAAGAGATTGTAGATTCTTTGAAAGTTTCAGATATGACTGTAAGGCGAGATTTAGCAGAACTTGAAGAGAAGGGGATATTAACAAAAATACATGGTGGTGCGAGGAGTAATTCTGCATTTCAATATACAGAAATGTCTCATAATGAAAAGCATACTCAGTGCGTGGAAGAGAAGAGACAAATTGCTAAAAAAGCTGCGGAACTGATAGAAGAGGGGAATACTATTTTTTTAGGTCCTGGCACGACTGTAGAGCTCTTAGCTGAAGAGATATCTAATACGAGAATAAGTATTATTACGAATTGTCTACCTGTATTTAATATATTATTCAGGAAAAAATCTGATAAGTTTAGAGTATATTTAATTGGTGGTGAGATGAGAGAACTGACTGAATCTTTTTCAGGTGATATGACTAATAGTACTTTAGAAAAGATGAGATTTAGCAAGATGTTCTTTAGTGCAAATGGTGTTAAAGGCTCTGATGTAATGACCTCTTCTCATGAAGAAGCATATACGCAGCAATTAGCGATTAAAAACTCGATTGAAAAGTATCTTCTAGTCGATTCCTCAAAGCTTGGTAAAGAAGACTTTGTTTCATTCTGCGATCTTAAGTCACTTACTGCAATTGTAATTGATGATAAAAATGTGAGTAAGGCTAAAGGATTAGAAATATTTACTGAGGTTATTATTTAGAAATATAGTGAGTACAAAGATCAAGTATAACTTAATTGTTATACTTGATTTTTTGTTTTTTAAATAAACAAAAACAAACAAATAATGTTGATTATTTGTTTGATATGTATTATAATTTAAACATAATCAAACATGTAAACGCTTATATTGTTTAAACGAACAAAAAACCATCGAAAGGATGAAGGAAATGAAAGTTGTATTAGGATCTGATAAAAGTGGACAAAGTTTAAAGAACAAGATTCATGAGTTTTTAACAGAAAAAGGTTATGACGTTATTGATACGTCAAATGAATCACATGAAGATTTCGTAGATGCTACTTTAGCTGTTGTTTCAAAAGTGCAAGAGGATGAAAGCAATTTAGGTATTATGGTTGATGCATATGGTGCAGGTAGTTTTATGGTAGCTACAAAAGTTAAAGGTATGATTGCAGCAGAAGTATCAGATGAAAGATCAGCTTATATGACTCGTGGACATAATAATGCTCGAATGATTACTATGGGATCTGAAATTGTTGGTGATGAATTAGCAATAAATATTGTAAATGCTTTTGTAACAGGTAAATACGACGGTGGAAGACATCAAATTCGCGTAGATATGCTAAATAAAATGGCTTAATTTTAGGGAGGACTTAGAAATGAAAATTGCAATTGGTTGTGACCATATAGTAACTGATACGAAGATGGAAGTTTCGAAATTTTTAAAATCTCAAGGACATGAAGTAATTGATTGTGGCACATATGATTTTACAAGAACGCATTATCCGATTTATGGTAAGAAGGTCGGTGAAGCAGTTTCAAGTGGCGAAGCTGATTTAGGCGTATGCATTTGTGGAACAGGTGTTGGAATAAGCAATGCAGCGAATAAAGTGCCTGGCGTGCGTTCAGCATTAGTTAGAGATATGACGTCTGCTTTGTATGCTAAAGAAGAGCTGAATGCTAATGTTATAAGTTTTGGTGGAAAGATAATTGGTGAATTATTGATGTGTGACATTATCGAAGCTTTTCTTGATGCAGAATATAAACCGAACGATAAAAATAAAGTATTGATAGAAAAGATTTCTAAACTAGACACAGCTGAGAATCAGCAAAAAGATCCTGCTTTCTTTGATGAATTCCTGAAGAAGTGGGATAAGGGTGAATATCATGACTAAGGAGTATAAGTAATGATCTTGACAGTTACTCTTAATCCTTCAGTTGATATTTCTTACAAACTGAATCAACTGGAAATTGATAATGTTAATAGGACAAGTTCGGTTAGTAAAACTGCTGGTGGCAAAGGCTTAAATGTGACTAGAGTATTGTTCCAGGCAAATTCGCCAGTCATTGCAACTGGATTTAAAGGTGGGTATCTAGGAGCATTTATTGAAGATGAATTAAATGCATCACAAATTAAAAATTCTTTCTATCCTATAAAAGAAGAAACTAGAAATTGTATAGCAGTGCTACATGAAGGAAATCAAACTGAAATATTAGAAAGCGGTCCATATATTTCAACAGATGAATTACAAGGCTTTATTAAACATTTTGAAGAATTAATGGATGAAGTGCAATTAGTTGTTTTCTCTGGAAGTTTGCCTGCTGGGGTTCCGGTCAATTATTATTCAGATTTAATTAAAATTTGTAATCATAAATCAATTCCGGTTATCGCTGACACGTCAGGTATAGCATTAACAACGTTATTAGAACGATCTAATAAACCTTTTGCTATAAAGCCTAATTTAGATGAACTATCACAGATACTCGGTTATACAGTTTCAGAAGATATAACAGAAATGAAGAATGCACTTAAACATGAAATGTTTAATGGAATACAATGGATATTTGTATCGTTAGGAGCAAATGGTTCTTTAGTAAAGCATGCTGATGAATACTATAAGGTAAATATTCCTAAGATTGGAGTAGTCAATCCTGTTGGTTCAGGGGATGCAACTGTAGCTGGGTTTGCATCAGCTTATAGTAAAGATAAATCTGTCATTGAGATTATTAAAACAGCAAATACTTTTGGTATGTTGAATGCAATGGAGCAACAAACAGGTTGTATTAACATAGATAAATTTGAAGGTTTATATAAGCAAATAAAAATTATAGAGGTGTAAAACATGATAAATACTGAAAATAAGAAAAGATTTTTAGAAAAAGTTAGTGATGAAAATGGAATTATTTCTGCATTAGCTTTTGACCAACGTGGTGCTTTAAAAAGAATGATGTCAGCATTTCAGGAAGAAGATCCAACTGTTGAACAAATAGAAAATTTAAAGTCATTAGTAGCTAAGGAACTAACTGAGTATGCCTCTTCAATTTTATTAGATCCTGAGTATGGATTACCTGCTTCTAAAGTAAAACATAAAGATGCAGGATTATTATTAGCCTATGAAAAAACTGGTTATGATGCTACAACGAAAGGAAGATTACCGGATTGTTTAGTTGAATGGTCTGCTAAACGTATTAAAGAACAAGGTGCAGATGCGGTTAAATTCCTACTTTACTACGATGTAGATGATGATAAATACATTAATGATCAAAAACAAGCTTATATTGAAAGAATAGGCTCTGAATGTGTAGCAGAGGATATTCCATTCTTCTTAGAAATATTAACATATGATGATAATATAGCTGATAACAGTAGTGTTGAGTTTGCTAAAGTTAAACCAAGAAAAGTAAATGAAGCAATGAAATTATTCTCAAAAGATCGCTTTAATGTTGATGTTCTAAAAGTAGAAGTTCCAGTAAATATGAATTTTGTGGAAGGATTTGCTGAGAATGAAGTTGTATATTCTAAAGAAGAAGCAGCTCAATACTTTAAAGAGCAAGAACAAGCAACTAACTTACCTTATATTTATTTAAGCGCAGGTGTTTCAGCTCAATTATTCCAGGAAACATTAAAGTTTGCAGCTGAATCTGGTGCGAAGTTTAATGGTGTACTATGCGGTAGAGCAACATGGTCTGGTGCGGTTAAAGTTTATATTGAACAAGGTGAAGAAGCCGCTAGAAAATGGTTACAATCTGAAGGATATAATAATATTAATCAATTAAACGAAGTATTAAAATCAACTGCAGCATCTTACAAAGAAAAAATATAAAAATATTGGAGGGAAATTGATATGAACAAAGAAGAAACTACAATGCTTGGATTTGAAATTGTTGCATATGCTGGGGATGCAAGGTCAAAGTTACTCGAAGCTTTAAATGCTGCTAAAAATGGAGAATTTGATAAGGCAGAACAATTAGTTGAAGAAGCAAATCAATGTATTGTTGATGCTCATAATGCTCAAACAAGCTTACTAGCTAAAGAAGCATCTGGTGAAGATATTGCATATAGTGTCACAATGATGCATGGGCAAGATCATCTAATGACTACATTATTATTAAAAGACATGATGAAGCATATGATTGAACTTTACAAAAGAGGGAGCTGAAAATAATGGATAAATTAATTGCGCAAATAGAGAAAGCAAAACCATTATTTGAAAAGCTATCACGTAATATATATTTGAGAGCGATTCGTGATGGATTTATTTCAGCTATGCCCGTAATACTATTTTCGAGTATATTTTTATTAATTGCTTATGTACCTAACGTTTTTGGATTTACATGGAGTAAAAATGCTGAAATGATATTGATGAAACCTTATCATTACACCATGGGTGTTATAGCATTATTAGTGGCAGGTACGACAGCTAAGTCATTAACAGATTCTTATAATAGAAAGCTAGATAGTACGAATCAAATTAATTTTTTATCAACAATGTTAGCAGCGATTTGTGGATTTTTATTTCTAGCGTCAGATGCTGTTAAAGTTGGAGGATTTTCAAGCGCATTTTTAGGCACAAAGGGTTTAATGACTGCTTTCTTAGCAGCATTTGTGACAGTAATTATTTATAATTTCTGTGTAAAGAGAAATATAACAATTAAAATGCCTTCAGAAGTACCACCAAATATTTCACAAGTATTTAAAGATATTTTTCCATTTTCATTTGTTATTTTAACACTATATGGATTAGATTTACTTAGCCGCGCAATCTTAAATACAAACGTTGCTGAGTCAATTGTTAAATTCTTTGCACCACTGTTCACTGCAGCAGATGGTTACGTTGGAATAACAATTATCTTTGGAGCATTTGCTTTATTCTGGTTTATTGGGATTCATGGTCCTTCAATTGTTGAACCTGCTATTGCAGCAATAACTTATGCGAATATTGAAACAAACTATCAATTATTACAAGCAGGCGAGCATGCAGATAAAATTTTAACATCTGGAACGCAAATGTTTATTGTAACAATGGGTGGTACAGGAGCAACATTAGTTGTACCATTTATGTTTATGTGGCTGACGAAATCTAAACGTAATAAAGCGATTGGTAGAGCTTCAGCAGTACCGACATTCTTTGGTGTTAACGAACCAATATTATTTGGTGCTCCTTTAGTACTGAACCCTGTGTTCTTTATTCCGTTTGTATTTGCACCAATTGCAAACGTCTGGATATTCAAGTTTTTCGTA
The DNA here is from genome assembly GCF_003259675.1 of Macrococcoides bohemicum. GTDB lineage: Bacteria > Bacillota > Bacilli > Staphylococcales > Staphylococcaceae > Macrococcoides > Macrococcoides bohemicum. Next base: position 86,525 of record NZ_PZJG01000001.1, read on the forward strand.
GATGTATTAGGAATGAACAGTTTCAGTGTTAACTTGCCTTGGACAACACCTGGTCCGTTAGGGATTATAATGGGAACAGGTTTAGGTATGTGGTCATTTGTACTTGCTATCACATTAATAGTCGTGGATGTTTTAATTTACTATCCATTCCTAAAGGTTTATGACAAACAAATTTTAGAAGAAGAATTAGCTGGTGTTGATAATTCAAATAACTTAAGAGATAAAGTTAAAGAAAATTTTGATACAACAAAAGCCGATGGAATTTTAGAAAAGAATACAAATAATAAAGCAAATGTTATTAATACGGAAAATAATCTAAGTAATGATAGTGGATTAAAAGAACAAACAAATGTACTTGTATTATGTGCTGGTGGAGGGACAAGTGGTTTATTAGCAAATGCTTTAAATAAGGCTGCTCTTGAATTTGATAAACCGATTAAAGCTGCAGCAGGTAGTTATGGAGCACATATGGATATTATGAAAGAATATCAATTAGTGATTTTAGCACCACAAGTAGCATCAAATTATGAAGATATAAAAATCGATACAGATAGATTAGGTATTAAATTAGCGAAGACACAAGGTGCAGAATATATCAAATTAACTCGTGATGGTAAGGGTGCAGTTGAATTCGTTGAAGATCAATTCAAATCTTAGAGAGGAGATCTATTGTTTATGAAAAAGTTACCTGAAGATTTTATTTTTGGAGGAGCAACAGCAGCGTATCAAGCAGAAGGTGCGACAAATACTGATGGAAAAGGGAGAGTAGCTTGGGATACCTATTTGGAAGAGAATTATTGGTATACTGCTGAACCAGCAAGTGATTTTTATAATAAATATCCAATTGATTTAGAATTAAGTGAAAAATTTGGAGTAAATGGTATACGAATATCAATTGCATGGTCAAGAATTTTTCCACAAGGATACGGAGAAGTTAATGAAAAAGGCATTCAATTTTATCAAAATTTATTCGATGAGTGTTTAAAGAGAAATGTGGAACCATTTGTTACATTACATCACTTTGATACACCTGAAGTTTTGCATAAAAATGGTGATTTCCTAAATAGAGAAAATGTGAAACACTTTGTAGATTATGCTAAGTTTTGTTTCGAAACATTTACTCAAGTAAAATATTGGACTACTTTTAATGAAATAGGCCCTATTGGTGATGGACAGTATCTTGTTGGTAAGTTTCCTCCAGGCATAAAATATGATTTTGAAAAAGTATTTCAGTCACATCACAATATGATGGTAGCACATGCGAGAGCAGTTAAATTATTTAAAGATAATGGCTATGAAGGTGAGATAGGTGTCGTGCATGCCTTGCCAACAAAATATCCGTATGATCCAGAAAATCCAGAAGATGTACGTGCTGCTGAATTAGAAGATATTATTCATAATAAATTTATTCTAGATGCAACATATCTTGGTCAATATTCTGATCACACAATGGAAGGTGTCAATCACATTCTTAAAGTAAATGGTGGTAAACTGGAAATTTTAGATGAAGATTTAAAAGAACTAGATGCTGCTAAAGACTTAAATGATTTCTTAGGAATTAACTACTATATGAGTGATTGGATGAGGGGATTTGACGGCGAATCAGAAATCACTCATAATTCTAAAGGCAATAAAGGTGGATCTAAATATCAATTAAAAGGGGTAGGACAAAGAGAATTTGATATAGATGTCCCTAGAACTGATTGGGATTGGATGATTTACCCACAAGGTTTATACGATCAAATTATGCGCGTGAAAAAAGATTATCCAAACTATAAAAAAATCTATATCACTGAAAATGGATTAGGATATAAAGATGAATTTGTAGATGGAACTGTATATGATGATGCGCGAATTGATTATGTTAAAAAACATCTGGAAGTAATCGCTGATGCTATTGAAGACGGTGCTAATGTCAAAGGATATTTTATCTGGTCACTGATGGATGTATTTTCTTGGTCTAATGGATATGAAAAACGATATGGTTTATTCTATGTAGACTTTGAAACACAGGAAAGATATCCTAAAAAGAGTGCACACTGGTATAAAGAATTAGCAGATTCAAAAATGATAAAATAAAGATTCCGAAAGTTACAAATGGAGTTGTTAGGTAGGCAACGCCATTTGTCTTTTGATATATAAACATTAAACCAATAATCTATTTCCTCCTTCCTTGCTTCGTTATGATTTCGTCCATCGTCATATTAAATATTTTACTGATGTTATACAGATCAACAGCAGTAATATTACGTTCATCATTTTCTAACTTTGAGTATGTTGATAATCCGATATTTAATAGCTGTGCCATTTCTTTGGATGTATAATCTAGGTTTTCTCTATGGTATTTTATCGCTTTTGCTATGTCTGCGTTATTCAATATTTTCCACCTCTTTTTTAGGTGAAATTAACAAAGAATAAAATGAAAAAGTGGTTATTTTCCAACTCGGAAAATAACCACTTTTTTATGAAAATTTATATTATAATGTAAAGTTATTGTCTTTTGAATATTGCGTTTTGATAATGTCTTTTACTAAATTATTATATGCTTTCTCAAAAATTTTTGTGCGAATTTTCCAAATTAGAAATTTTTAATTGATGTATTAACTCCCATATTATGATTAATTTATCATGATACAAAGGAGGTGACGCTGTGGATTTTGAGCTTGGTCGCATACATAAGATTTTAGTAACATTAACTGATCACCCAGATGCAGACTATTACGGTCACTTTAAAGAAGACGACATCATATTCATCCTACTTGAGATGGGCTTAGTGGAATTCAGGTTCAATGTCTTAATCGATGATAATGTGTTCAAAACTTTACTTAATGTTGAAGTAACTAAAAAGGGATTACTCTTTATGACTGCATATAACAATCAGATGAAATACTAAAAAAAGCGCCTATCGCTTGATAGGCACTTTCATTAATACTGCGGTTCTACTGTTACTTTATAACCGTTAATAACAAATTCAATTTTTCGATTTTCATTATTAATCGTTGGTTCTTCAGGTTTTGATTCAAATGTAGAATGTGCTGCATCTAATTCATTTAATTCACTTTTAAGCTGAGAGATTCTACCAGTTCTTGCCATACTTGATGACCAGCTGTTTGGTTTCTTCATTTGTACCTCTACGAGTTCTGCTAATACGTCTGCTCTTGTTCTCATTATAAACACTCCTTAAATCGTTTTTACAATAAAAATAAGCTCATCTTAAAGAAAGAAGAGCTTAAGTAAGAACTTCTTATCTTTCAAGACATCATCTTGTTGGAATTAGCACAGTGCATAAGCCTGTTGCTGAGGTTTCATAGGGCCAAGTCCCTCCACCTACTCTGAATAAGATACGAGCTATTTTTTTGTAAGTTAATTATAACATACTTTTTTATTCAGAACCCTTTGAAATCATTTTGTAATAATTTTTGAGTCATATTTTTAAGGTAAGTTTAAGGTCAAGTACATGGATTGAGATAGTATAATAAAAAGAAAATGAGGAGATAAAAGTAATGAAATCATGTTATAAACTTTTTCTAGGTGCAGTGCTCTGTATTACAGGATTTATATTCATCGGGTATGCTTTAATTTATGATATTAAACCAGATAGTTTTCATGGACTCATTGCAGGGATACTGCTAATGATCGGTATGCCGATGTACTTTAAGAATTTAGCGACACATATTGAGAACGGAAGACAGTCGTAACGATCTGAAAGAATACTGTATCTATTAATGCACAGCATTATGGGTTAGGAAAGATTATTGATATCAAAAGGTACAATGAGTATATCGTCTATAATGAAGAATTAAAGAAGGGTTTTACGCATATTAGTATTAAAGGATTACCGTTAGAAGATGCGATCAATTACGTGAGATATCATAAAAGGAAAGAAAAGATGCCATTTTTTAGTTATCTGTATAATGATAAAACATTTATTCGATTAAGTCCGTTTTTCATTGATGTCATTTCTGAAGATACAGCGCTTATTGCGTGGATTAAGCAGGAATTTAAATATGATTATGCGCATGACTTTGATGATGAGCTAAATTAATGAATCATTTTATAAGAACTGTTAGGAAATCTCATTTATTTATAGTGATGAATAGACTAATGGTATTATTAATTTTAAATTCTTCTTCTCTATGATATATTATGAGATGAAATACAATTTGTGATAATTTAGGAGGAAGCCCTTTTGGAATGGTATTTTTGGATCATCATTATGCTGCCTATTTTATTCTTAGTCCTATTCCCAGTCACAAATAAAAAGAAAGATAAGTAACGTAAGGCAGTCATAGCAATATGGCTGCCTTATTTTTTAAAAATTGTTAGTTTCTTAGAAAAAAAGTGATTTTTTTATATTATTTTTCATACCAATCAATCGCATGTTCCTCTAATTCTTTTACGAGATCATTTTTGCCTTCTATATATGCTTCTATGTCAGTGGCATTTTGATTAACTAACGCTTTTTTTCTCTGCATATCGATTGGCTTGTTCTGGATGTGCGATTAAATAATCCCGAAATGCAATATGTCTTGTAATATTAAAGTCATCCAATTCATAGATGTGCAGATGATTGTTCTATTATCCCCACCTTTTTGAAAATATCGTCGCTTAGGGAAGCCATTTTCTCCTATGGAAGTAGTATTATTGAACTTCAATCAACAAAGGCGATAAGTGAATTAGACAAGTGTATAGATGTAACTGAATGAATAAATAATGAACCAAGTAAGCAGAACTTTATATATGGTGGTGTAAAATATAAAGCTTTCAAAGTGTTAAAACAATGTTTTATGTAAATTTAATAACCGGATCAAATACTTTAATAATTTGATCCGGTTATTAATTTTGTTTCAATAATTATCAAGTATCTAATTTCGCTTTCTTCGGCCAAATAAAGTAGCTCATTGTGATGATAAAATCGATGATGAGGACAATCTTCCATATACGTATTACGCCCATTAAATTATTCAGAGAAGACGGATTGTTTGCAACAACCTGCATCAGGTAGATAAGCCCATATGCGATAAGAAATGCAATGATGTGTTTAAAAAAACTCTTTAAGTATTGCTTTGCATATTGGTTTCCGTATATTTTTTGGCGAGGTGTTTCTTTTAAGTATAATACTTTAAATTTTTCATCTGCCCAATTGATAAAGTCTTTACCAAATACAATTGAAATAGCAATGTATACAGCAGCGATACCATGTGCAATTTCTGCTGTTCCACCTTGGTATAGATTGAATGTTGTAGCGATAATTAAAAATAGGTCAACTAGTATTGTACATGATAATAATAACATACTGAATTTTTCTTTATGAAATATATATCTTGTTACTAATCCGAGAACTATGAATACCCAAAATAGAATTTCAGCTGCAATGATTAATGTTATGATGATACTCACTTTACTCACTCCATCCATGACTGAATTTCTTCCGTTATGATTTGTTCTACTAAAGTGTTTGATAATTGTTTCGGCTGATAAAGTTTATGTAACGCTAATCCATCAATTAAAGCATGCAGTTTTGTGATGGCTTTTTCTTTGTCGATTGAAAGCTTTATTTTATTATTTTGATGCAGGAGTTCAAATGATTTTTGTACTAATACGTAGATTTCATCACTCATCGTGTTTTCATCAATTGTGCTATTTTCTTCTTGTACCGCTAACCACACAAGCATATCCGCAGTCCTTTTCTTATCGAGCGGCATTGTTAGTAATATCGCATCGACAATGCGTTTTTCAAGAGGTATGTTTCGGTCCATAAATATTGCTTTGATATTTGATTCAATTGATTCAGTAAGCATATTTAGTATTTCTGAAAGTAATGCAGACTGATTAGGAAAGTAGTATCTGATTTGGCCAGGTGTCATTTTCGCCGCACTGGCTATACTTCTAACAGATGTGCCTTGTTTACCGAGTTCCTGTATATTATGATAGGCAATTTCTAATATTAGTTGCTTTTTAGCTTCATGATTTACTATTTTCGGCATTGTCAATCTCCTTTTTAATACACATGTATTAAATAATATAATCTTATTTTAATACATGTGTATTAAAAAAGAAAATAATATGATATGGAGTTCAGTTGAATTATGTTTTTAAGAGTAGGTATTGATGTACTTTCGATGTGATAGATACTAATAAGTTCATCTTTCAGAATTTGAGCTAATGATATCTTTTCATTTTGGAACATGTTTGGCCATTCAGAATTATACGGGACAACCTTTAGTTTGCGCATTGGAGATCTCCAACTTAAAATTGATTTAATATTATAATACAGCAACATTTATCAAAAACAAATCGCAGGTAACAGTTACAATATTTATGAGGTGATACATATTGAGTCAGGATAATATCAATCAGATTATTGAACTTGTTGAGGAAAACTTACTAGAACATTATACGTTAGAAGATTATGTAAAGCGCACAGGTTATTCAAAGTTCCATTTGATGAGAATGTTCAAGAGAGCGACTGGTTATACATTTTATGACTATATTTTAAGTAGGCGTATTGCTTATGCTTCACAATATTTATTGTATACCGATATTAGCATTATCGATCTGGCATTTGTACTGAACTTTCAATCACAGGAAGCATTCTCGAGAAGGTTTAAATCAGTGTACGGCTTACCACCAGGTAAATATCGAAAATTGATGAGTGGATTAACAAATGCTAACAAGGAGGAAGAAGTGATGACTTCAGAAAATATTAAGGGATGGATTATGACTGGGACGGCACCTCATCTTTACGAAACAAGATTGGATGCAAAAGTATTTCATAGTGGCCAAAAATCAGCTTTATTATGTTCAATAAATGATAATGCAACATTTAATGAGAATACTTTTGGTACATTAATGCAAAGTATCTCTGCAAAATCTTTTATTAATAAGCGTGTGAAATTCTCAGCATTTATTAAGACAGAAGTGGTTGATAAATGTGGCGTCTGGGCTAGAATTGATGATGCAAAATACGATATACTGCAGTTTGATAATATGATGGATAGAGCAATTATCGGTACAAATGAATGGAATTATTATTCTGTCGTACTCGACGTTAGTGAAAGTGCAGCATCAATGCATTTTGGTGTAATGCTATTAGGTAATGGTAAAGTATGGATCGATCAGTTTAAGGTAGAAGAAGTAGATCTATCTATACCTAGTACAGACACATTAACTAAGCCACAAGATTTGCCTTCAATACCAATAAATCTGGATTTTGAGGAGAGTTAATATGATTAGAAACTTTGAATTGAAATTTATCAATTTTTGTATTGGTTTAATTTATATAATTCTCCTATCAAAGTTTATATATTGGTTAGGTCACTATATATTTGATTATGACTTGAAAATTTTTGAAGTGATAGATTTGCTCTATGCTAATACATTTATTACGGTAACATTCGTTGGACTTGTTGTTTTTCTCGAGATTTATGGAGAAACAAAAGAAAGTAAAAAATAAGTATAAATGGTTATTTACATCACCTAATAAATATGTTTACATATAATTAACATATATATGTAATTATAGTACAGACAGGGGATAAAACATGAAGACTTTTAAAGTATTATCATCAATTGCTTTATTATCAGTAGCCTTACCATTTTCACAAATTGATACTGTAAATGATTCTCATACAGTAAAAGCAGCTACAAAGGCTGGATACCCAACTTCTAAATATAAAAAAGGTGCACCTTTAAAGTTCGGTAAATGTAAAGATTTGAATAAATATTATCCATACGGTGTGACATACAATCATAAATCATACCGTCCAGGGTTAGATCGTGATAAAGACAAAATGGCATGCGAAGCAAAAGATATGGTATTTAAAGCTTGGATGGCAAAAAACTAATATTAAGTCCTGCAAATGCAGGGCTTATTTATTTTTAATATATTTTAGATAAGCAGTAACAATAATAAATAGCATTAAGAATAATCCGATTTTCATCCAAAAATTAAAATAAAAACTAAGGATCGTTACGCATATAACACTATAGATTATATGGATGAAAATATAGTTATAGTAATCTTTTGATAATAAAGTTTGTTTTTTCTTTTCGTCAGAGAACAAAAATGCTGCAAAGAGGTTACTCATGATCAAATGGAACATAATATCGGATCCGTTTTCTTTTATGAAAAAACCAAGGAATAAGTTTAAGGATAATATTAAAAATAGATAAAATGGATTCATTATTACCACCTCATAGTGTTGTTATATTTTTATTTTGATGGTAAAAAATAGATTTGTAAAGTTTATATACAATCAATATATTCAAGGTTAGAGTAGAATTTGATGGTAAGAAGATAGACTTATACCAGCACGTTAATTATTGCAACCTGTAAAGGGTGTTTTTTTATTTATGTCGAAAATAATCACAATTTTAACTATACTTTGCACATATTTATACATATTTATTGTGGTCCGAATAAAATTTCTATAATATATAAACTATCACGTGATGGTTTGGATGGAGGAGAGCTAATTGGGAAGGATATATTAAAAATAGGCGAACTTGCTAAATTAGCAGGTGTAACAAATAGAACAGTGGATTATTACACCAATCTTGGATTATTAGAATTTAATAGAAGTGAATCGAACTATAGATATTATTCAAGGGGCATGGTGGATAGGATTAAAGAAATTGAACGGTTTAAGCAAGAAGGTATGCATTTAAATGAAATTAAAAATAAATTTACATCACATGAAGTCATAGATATTCAAGATTTAAGATTAAAGATGAATCAATTAGAACATGATATTAAACATATTGCACAATCAGAAGATATAACTGAAGCAAGATCTTTAGCCAAGAAAGATTTAGCTTTGATTAAAGCATTACTATTATTTATACAAAATTAATGGAGGTGAGTATTCTGTCATTTGACAGAATATATTATTGGAAACAACTATAAATTTAATTATATTTACGATACTAATCATTTTAACCGCATTTTTCGTCGCAACAGAATTCGCAATCGTCAAGGTAAGACATTCAAGATTAAATCAGCTTGTTAATGAAGGCAAGCCAGGCGCTTTATCTGCTAGTAAAGTAGTAAATCATTTAGATGAATATTTAAGTGCTTGTCAATTAGGGATTACAATTACAGCATTAGGTATAGGTATGGTTGGGGAAAAGACTTTTGAATTTATCCTTCATCCTATGTTTGAGATAATGGGTATACCAACTGATTTAATTCATATCTTTACTTTAGTTGCTGCATTCATTATCGCTACTTTTTTACATGTAGTTGTGGGTGAGTTAGCTCCGAAAACAATTGCGATACAGAAAGCAGAAGCAGTGACATTAGCGTTTAGTAAACCGATAATGTTCTTCTATAGGATACTTTATCCGTTTATTTGGTTATTAAATGGTTCAGCAAGATTATTATTGAAAGTAATCGGTATTAAACCAGTAGGAGAACATGAATTAACCCATACTGAAGAAGAATTACGTATGTTACTTGCAGATAGTTATCAATCTGGTGAAATCAATATCAATGAGCTTAAAGTAATTAATAACGCATTTGAGTTTGATGATAAAGTTGCTCGAGAAGTAATGACACCAAGAAATGAAATTATTGCGATTGATATAAATGATAATATTATTGACGTCATAGAAATGATACAGCACGAACGTTATACAAGATATCCGGTATATGAAATTGATAAAGATAATATTGTAGGTTATGTTCATATAAAAGATTTTATTGATTTAACATTACAAGATATTAAGATTATACAAGAGAAGCAATTAACTGATTATATCCATCCAGTTATGAGAGAAATTGAAACAGTAGCTTTAACTAAACTTCTACATAAGATGAAAGCAAATCGAGTACACTTAGCAATTCTAATGGATGAATATGGTGGTACAAGTGGATTGGTTACTATAGAAGATATCATCGAAGAGCTTGTCGGAGAAATCCGTGACGAATTTGATGCTGATGAGAAAGAAAAGATAATTAGAATGGATGATAATCATTATAAGATGCATTCTAGTGTATTGATTAGTGATGTAGAAAAACTTTTAGGTGTTCAATTTGATGTAGATAATGTCGACACTATCGGTGGCTGGATGTTATCATTTATCAGTGAAAATAAAGATGAGATTTATCATGATAACTATCTATTTAAAATTATTAAAAGAGATGGTAATCATATAGAGGAAATTGAAGTTTTTAAATCAGATGAACCAATAGAATAGTAGTAAATTAACGGTACTTATTTTTAAGTACTGTTTTTTTTTTAGAAATATTTACCCCAATTACAAATAAATCATATATACTTACTTTAAGTAGATTATTTCATTTGGGGGAATTTTTATGAAAGTGTTAAAAATGTTTATTGCAATAATTTTATTATTTATCCTCGTTCCACAAAAAGAATCACAGGCATTGTCATCGAAATACAATGTCCAATACGTTTCAGTGGTTGATGGTGACACAGCGTACGTAAAACTTGGTAAAAAGACGATTAAGATTCGTATGTTACTCATTGACACACCAGAATCAAAGGATCCGAGAAAACCTGTTCAACCTTATGCGAAAGAAGCAGCAAAATATTTAGAGAATTATATAAGATACGGGAAACTCCAAATTCAGTATGACAACAGCCAGAAGTTAGATAAGTACGGTCGTCATCTTGTATATCTTTATGCAAACGGCAAATTAGTTAATAAAGAAATGGTGCGTTATGGTTATGCGCGTGTGGGTTACGTATATACACAGAAATATTACTTAAATTTATTAAAGACAAATGAATCTTATGCGAAACAGAAGCATTATAAAATATGGTCAATTAAAGGTTATGTAAATCCATTAGGTGAAGGGTTTGTTTATAAAGAGGGGAAGGCAAGTGCTAGTGGCTCAAATTTAGTCAGTACACCAACCAAGCCTGCCGTAAAGAAAGCACCAACACCATCTCGAGTTGGGTATCCAACTTCTCGCTATAAAGCTGGTGCTCCTAAAGTGCTAGCTAATTGTACGGCGGTGAAAAAATATTATCCATATGGTATTACGGATAGTCATATTTCATATCAACCAAAGTTTGATCGTGATAAAGATAGAATGGGTTGTGAAGCATCAAGTATTAAGTATCAAAGCTGGATGGCAAATAACTAGAAAGAAGGTATCTGAAATTATTCAGATACCTTCTTTTCATTAATGATAATATCACCAGGCTGACAATCAAGATAATCACATATTGCTTCTAAAGTACTGAAACGCACTGCTTTTGCTTTTCCGGTCTTTAAGATTGAAAGATTTGCAATGGTAACATCAACTGCATTTGATAACTCTGTTAAAGAAACATTACGTTCTTTTAAAACTTCATCTAACTTTATTTTGATCATCGTGTACACCTATATCGTTAAGTCATGTTCTTCTTTAATTTTACTTGATGCTTCATAGATAAATAATGAGGTAATAATGACGATACCTAAGATAAATAATAACAGATTTGTTTCTACCGTAGTATCTAATAATATTAAATATTCTACCGGTACGTTCAGGTATTTCTTAACCAAATTAAATGCACCAAATGATATTGTTAATGTCGCAATAAGGAATAACTTATCATGATTGATCGTATTAAAATAATCTGCAACGTCAACTTTTTTCATAAGCTGGTATGTATTTATTAATATTGTTAATAACATTATACATTGAGTAATATAGACCAAAAAGTAGTATAAACCACGATTTGTAAAGGTCCATAGATCAGTACTAATGGGGCTTGATAAGAAATCTGTAATTGTCAGAAATGTTGTTAGAAGTGTGATGAAAATTGTGAATAGAACGAAATACTTTGTAAATTTTAATGATGCAATGCTTTTATTCATATCAATCTCTCCTTTATCGTTTTACAATAAAAATATAACATTAAATTTATCGAATAACAATAAAAATTATCGTTTTTCGATAAATGATATTTACATTTTATGTTTTAATCTCTTTTTATGGTATAATATATTTGAGAGATATATCTTATTTGTAGTGGAGAATGTGTTATGACTGAGAAGAATAATAACTGGCCACCGAAACATCATGGTGAACACAATTCTGCAGGTCGCACAGGCAATACGAATTTTGATACACCAGGCTTAAAAGGTAGAGAAGATGATACTTATGCAAAAGCTGCCTTTGGTGGAGCGGACTTTAATAACGATATATTAGGCAGAATCGCAAATATATTCATCAATAGAGACGAAGGAAGAAATCCGAAGAAATAGAAAAAGAAGAACCACCGTTCGATTATGTGGGATTCCTCTATTTTTATGTCTAAATTAAAAGTAAAAATTAAATATCAATCCAGAAACGTTCAACATCAATATCATCATATTCATCATGAACAACGGATTCAAATTTCCCGCCGTTCGCGAGTATCGTATTTCTGCTACCAATATTATCGACATCACATGTAATTAACGCACGCTCAACTTCTTTTTCAGCTAAGAACTTTAGACTTTCTTTAAGCATCCATTTTGCGATACCTTTTCTTCTTTCATCTGGTCGGACAGAATAACCGACATGCCCACCAATTTGTAATAAATATTCATTGAGGTAGTGTCGGATATTTACCATGCCGACTATTTTATTATCTTCATGTATACATAAGAATTGTGTTGCAGGTACCATGCCATGAGGAATACGTTCGAGGTTATCACTGTTTTGTACTTTATTAAACCACTCGTCGAAATCGTTAAACTTATGGAGTGACGACGAACCGTGGATCACTTCTTTTGTTGCATTAAATTCTTGCTGATATTTTAAGATATCTTCTTTATATTGTAGTGTAGGTCGAACGAGTTTGAGTTTAGACAAGATGATAATCTCCTTTTATTATTTATGATACAAAAGATAATTAGAAATATAAACAGATAAATTGAATTTTGTATTGTGTGCTGTACAATGGGGGTACAAATTCGAAAGGGTGATTTTTAGTGAACACATTAATTATCGGAGCAAATGGACAGGTAGGTAAACAACTTGTTGAGAAGTTAGCGAAGAATAGTGATGTAACACCTATCGCGGTCATTCGTAAAGAGGAACAAAAGCCATATTTTGATGGATTAAATGTCGAAACGAGAATATTAGATTTAGAAGATGATCTTCCGGTATATGAAAGTGTATTTAAAGATGTCGACAGCGTAATATTTACAGCAGGTTCTGGTGGAAGTACAGGTGCTGATAAAACAATGCTGATAGATCTTGATGCTGCTGTTAAAACGATAGATACAGCTAAGAAAGTTGGTGTCAAACGTTTTGTAATGGTAAGCTCGTTTGATACAACACGCAAAGCAATTCAAGAAGCTGATTCTGATTTCAGACCTTATGTTGTTGCAAAGCATTATGCAGATAACGTATTAAGAGATGCTGGTTTAGATTATACAATTGTACATCCGGGTATCTTATCCGACGATGTTGAAATTGGTAATGTTAAAGTTGCGAAAACAGTAGAAGTGGCTAAGATTACAAGAGCAGACGTTGCCGAAGTCTTGAAGACGGTTATTGAGAATGACAATACAATCGGTAAAGAGTTTCAAGTGGTTAATGGAGATACAGCGATTGCGGATGCGATTGCTAGATTATAAGGTGATAGCAATTCTGTGGTAAATATAGTAAATTATTGCCCACTTCGTTTTGGAGGTGGGCACTAATTGTATAAAAAAGTAAACAACTCCATGAAATCTCGCGCAGCAAAAGTAAGAATCTAACAAAATTTGCGCGAACCAAACCGAACGCGCGCAGTAAAAGTAATAAACTACCATCCAGTCAATCAATAACACAAAACTAACTAAAAAATAAGAATTTTCAGAATTGTTGTTGACAAATAAAACTATCGTTCTTATAATGTGTATTAATTCAATAATTACAAAACGTACAGAGGAAAGTAAACTTACGAATTTCTACAGCGAGCTTCAGGTGGTGAGATGGAGTGTTTGAACTAAGTTGAAAATGGCCTCTTTAGTTGCATGCTGAACGTATTCTAGTAGGTTATGTCCGAGAATTGGCGCTCGTTATCAACGTCAGAGTATTATTTGTACTCATTGAGGTATCGTCAGTGATGGCGATATGAATAAAGGTGGTACCGTGGGAAACCCCTCACCCTTTACTAAAGTGTAAAGGAGTGTGGGGTTTTTTATTATGGCTGATAGTGATATGTACGACATGCAAGTATATATAAACAAAAAATTAAACTTACCGGAGGATGATCAATATGACAAATACAATCAAACAACCAAAATTCGATTACGTAGGGAGTTTCTTAAGACCTGAAGCATTAAAAGTGGCGCGTGAAAAATTTAAAAATAACGAAATTACGCAAGATGAACTGACAAAAGTTGAAAATGAAGAAATCATAAAGTTAATTCAAAAAATAGATGAGTTAGGTTATGAAACAGTGACGGATGGTGAGTTTAGACGTAGCTACTGGCATCTGGATTTCTTCTTTGGATTCAATGGCATCGAACAACAGATTCTAGATCATGGTTATCAGTTTAACAATATAGAAACGCGTAGTGATTCAGTAAAGTTCATTGATAAAATTAACGGTAAAGATCATCCGTTCGTTGAGCATTTTAAATTTGTAAGAGATAACGCACCGAGTCATTTAACGGTAAAGCAAACGATTCCTGCACCTGCGCAATTACTCGTTGAATTAACAAGACCTGGTGTAAAAGAGACAGTAGATGCTGTCTATCCAGACAAAAAAGAGCTATATGATGATATCGTTTCAACATATAAACAGGTAATCGATGACTTACATAAAGAAGGATTAAAAGTTTTACAGCTGGATGACTGTTCCTGGGGCATTCATATTTCAAAAGAAATCCGTGACAAAATTCATGGACAAGGTGGTGGTACGGATAAATCTAGCGAAGCGTTGATTCAGGAAATCTTAGAGATTAATAACCGCGTCATAGCCAATGGTCCTGATGATTTAATCATAAATACACACGTCTGTCGTGGTAATTATAAATCTGATTATGCATCAAGTGGACCATATACAGCAGTAGCTGAAGAACTATTTGGTAAAGAAAATGTCGATGGCTATTATTTAGAGTACGATACAGAACGAGCAGGTGGATTTGAGCCGTTAAATAAAGTAAGTGGAGAAAAGAAAGTGGTATTAGGTCTTATTACTTCGAAATTTCCAGAGCTTGAAGATAAAGAAGTAATTAAAGAAAGAATTAAGGAAGCAACGAAATATATCCCTCTTAAACGTTTAAGTTTAAGCCCTCAATGTGGTTTCGCTTCTACAGAGGAAGGTAATCTTCTTACAGAAGAAGATCAATGGAAGAAACTGCAGCTGATAAAAGAGATTAGTGAAGAGGTGTTTGCTGATTCTTTAGTTAAATAAACCTATATAATAACCTAAGCCTATGCTTAGGTTATTATTATGGCGATAGATATTATTGACAACTATAATATAATAGAAGAAAAAACAAAGAAGGTTTAGCAATGTACAAATATATTCTATTTGATATAGATAATACGTTACTTGATTTCAGCAAAGGTGAAAGAGAAGCGATTCGTGCTGTGTTTCAATCTGAAGGCATTGAAGATAGTGAGGAAAACTTTAAACGTTATTCAGAGATTAACAAATCGATGTGGGGGTTACTTGAAGAGGGTAAGCTTGTAAAGCAGGAGGTACTGACGAAACGTTTTGAAGTGTTCTTTAGTGAGAAAGGGATTAAAGTAAATCCTCAGGAGAAAGAGGATATTTTTAGAATCGGTATCATTGAAAATCATCAGCTTGTGCCACATGCAGTTGAAATTCTTGAGTACGTAAAGTCGAGAGGTTATGCGATTTGTTCAGCAACAAACGGTGTGTTACATACTCAGATGCGTCGCATGACGGATGCAAATATTATTTCATACTTCGACCATCAATTTATCTCTGAAGCAGTAGGATACGAGAAACCACAAAAAGCGTTTTTCGATGTGATTATAGCATCATTAAATATTACAGATTTATCAGAAGTGCTTATGATAGGTGATACTGAAACTTCAGATATTAATGGTGCCATCATTGCTGGTATTGATGCCTGTTATTTCGGTCCGAATAAAGATAGTAAGGCGAAATATAGTATCCAGAATTTATTAGAGCTTAAAAATATTATTTAATTCTTCTTAGGTGTGCTTCCAAGTTTTGTTTCATAATAAGTTGTTATGGGAATAGTAAGTTAACAGAATGCTTGGGAGGAGATTAATGTGAAATTTGTAGATGCTTTCACGAGTGAACAACCTTTACATGGCAAGATTGAACAGTTAAGAGAAGAAGGCATTGATACGCGTGATTTATTTATCGTTTCTAAAAGTAAGATAGACGGGCTGGCATTAATTGATCAGGATGTTAACTATATTGGTGCTGATGGTAATATGCCGGACAAGATTAAAGCATTTTTTACAGGTAAAGATGTTTCCAGTCATCACTATGAAGCAGAAAATTTATCTAATATCTCAAAGATTGATTACAAAAGAGCACTCGATGCAGGACAGATGTTACTATTTATTAAATCACTGGGGGAAAAATAATGTCTCGTGAGGATAAACGATTTTCAAATGTTAAAGATGGTTCAGATAAAGGTTCAAAAATGATGAGTACTTATATCATTACGGATGAACAAACAGGTGTGCAGTATTTGTACGCTGCTATGGGTTATGGTGCCGGTTTAACACCGATATTGGATAGTGAAGGTAAACCTGTACTTGCGCCTGGCTATCCAAAATAGAGAATGGATGAGGCTTAGGTCTCATCTTTTTTATATGTGTTTAATTTCACAAAAAGAGTCATAGTATAATAAATAATTAAATAGAATAAATTAGGAGTGCGCGATGGCGAAAATTACTAAACGACAGGAAAAAAGAAATAAAATGATATTGTTATTGATACTTTGCGGCATTGCATTCATCATTTATTTAATGATAGGTTATTTGATTAAACAATACGAAAGAAAGATGATGAATTATAAAGTTGAAATGCCACATTCATATCAATTTGCATTGAATCAACAGATGAAAAGTGCAGCTCAGTTCTCTAATGGCGTCGTGTGGAAAAATGCGACGAAAAAACAGATTGATAATTATTTAAATCCTAAAAAATACTATCACCATCCTGAACAGCGTTACCAGTTCTTAAATCTAGGCATGAGTCAGAAAGTGTCTGCTGCTAAATTAAATACCTTACTTAAAGGGAAAGGAACTTTAGATGGCCTCGGTACAACATTTGCTAAAGCGAGTCGTATTGAAGATATCAATGAAATATATCTGGTTAATCATGCGTTACTTGAAACGGGTAAAGGTAAAAGTGAGCTAGCTCGTGGTGTTAAAGTCGATGATAAAGGACGCGTTGGTAAAGGGGATAAAAAATATTATAATTTCTTCGGTATTGGCGCGTATGATCATGATCCAGTAAATGAAGCGGCGAAGTTTGCTTTTAAAGAAGGATGGGATACACCTGAGAAAGCTGTGATGGGTGGTACTAAATTCATTAAGGATGAATTTATATCTAAAGAGCATCAAAATACTTTATACGGCATGCGTTTCAATCCATTACATCCTGGTGAACACCAGTATGCAACAGATGTACGCTGGGCACATCATAACGCACGTGGTATCGCAAAGGACTATCAAAGATTAAAATTAGAAGGCAAATATTTTACACGTTATTATTACAAACAGTAAGCTTAAGCTTGCTGTTTTTTTATGCATAGAAATTTATTTTAATAAAAGATTGAATTATCAGAATTTTTAATATAAAATAAGTTTAAAGTTAGTACTTCATTCATTTAGGGGGAGAAAGCATGAGGAAGAATTATTCATGGTTAATTGCATTTGTATTAGTATTATCAAGTATTCTCGCTGCATGTAGTGGGGGCAGCGGCGAGAAAGACAGTAAGGGGAAACAAGTATTAAATTTAGTATTATCATCTGATATTCCATCGATGAACTCAGCACTGGCTACTGATCTGGTAAGTTTCGAGATGTATGAGAACGTTATGGAAGGATTATATCGTTTAGATAAAGATACTAAGCCAGTTCCAGCATTAGCTGAAGGAGATCCAAAAGAAACTGATGGTGGTAAGACATGGACAATTAAATTACGTAAAGATGCAAAATGGTCGAATGGAGATCCTGTTACAGCGAACGACTTCGTCTACGCATGGAGAAACGTTGTAGATCCTAAGACTGCTTCAGAATATGCTTTTATTATGTATGATATTGAGAATGCTCAGGAAATTAACAAGGGTAAGAAAAAACCTGAAGAACTTGGTGTTAAAGCAATCGATGATAACACACTTGAAATTAAACTTAAAAATAATCAGCCATATTTCAAAGGACTACTTGCATTCGGAACTTATAAGCCTAAAAATGAAAAGTTTGCAAAAAAATTAGGGGATAAATATGGTATCGATGCAAAATCAACGTTATACAACGGTCCATTTAAAATAGCAGAGTGGAAAACAGAAGAAAGCGTAAAACTCGTTAAGAACGATAAATACTGGGATAAAGATAAAGTGAAGTTAGATGAAATCAACTATAAAGTGATTAAAGATGCGCAAACTGGATTAAACTTATATGAAACAGGTAAAGTGGATTCAGTTGGTGTATCTGCTGAAAACGTAGAGAAATATAAATCAAATAAAGACTTTAAAACTGAATTATCTGCTGCACAATCATTCTTCAGAATTTCATATAAAGGTGATCATAAGAAAGAATTATCGAATAAAGATTTACGTTTAGCATTAGCGAAATCTATTGATAAAGATAAGTACGTGAAGAATAATTTAAATAACGGTTCTGTAGCGTCAAATCAATTAACGCCAAAAGATGTCTATAAAGGACCAGATGGCACAGATTTCTCTGAAATTGCTGGTGGAGAAAACTTAAAATTTGACAGAGAAAGTGCTAAAGAAAACTGGAAGAAAGCAAAAGACGCTTTGGGCATCGATAAGTTAGAGTTAGAGTTATCAACTGTTGATATCGATACAGCGAAGAGAGATGCTGAATATTTTAAAGAACAATTAGAATCAAACCTGGATGGATTAACTATCAAGATTAAACAACAACCGTTTAAACAAAAGTTAGACTTAGAGAGAAAAGGCCAGTATGATATTTCTTACGGTAACTGGTTCCCGGATTATGCAGATCCAATGACATTCCTGGATTTATTCTTATCTACTGAAGGGAATACTGGATATAACAATCCGGCTTACGATAAGTTAATTGAAGATGCAAAAGGTCCGTTACTGAAAGATCCTGAAGCGCGCTGGAAAGCATTAGGTGAAGCAAGTACGATGTTATTGGATGACGCAGCTCTAATTCCAGTAATTCAACGTGGATCAGCATATATGGATAAACCCTATGTGAAAGGCGTTGTCGTAAACAGCTCTGAAATAAACAGCTATAAAGAAGCTTACATTGAAGGCAAGAAATAAGTAAAGCTACCTTGAGGGAAAACCTCAAGGTAGTTTTTTTGTGTATTATTTTGCTTCAGTTGATGTTTCAGTAGAAGAACTGTTCATTTTGTCCTGCATTTCTTTTTGATATTGTTCATACGTTTTAGCATTTTTTACATCGGCAGGAATATTGATATTTTCAATTTTATTAAAATTATCATAACTGATATCCGTTATATTTTTTATAACTTTATCTTTAATTGTCATTTCAATATCTCTTTTAGAGGATTTCACTAAGTGATTCTTGTCAAAATATATTGTTTCAGAACCTTTAATATCTTTCAATTGTTTCTCAATTGATTTAACTAAGTCATCCGCACCAATATCTTTGGCAACTTTTTTATAATCTTCTATATTTTTATAAGTCATTGCTAAAGAGTATCCATCTTTTGTTTCTTTATATTGTGCATTTTTATAAATATCTAATGAGTTTACAAATGATTTGTACTCAACTTGTTCAATTTGTTTTTTGACTTCCTTACCCATAATTTTAGTAACATCAATAAATTGTTTACCATCTTGATTAACAATAACTTTATCATCAAATAAGTACATTAAAGATTTTTGGTTATCATTAGTATTTTCAACTTTAGTCACTTTGTTACTATCTGAAGTAAAATCAATCATTGCATTATTTTTAGTTCCATCTGATTCCATTGCTGCACTTAAAGAGGAGTGATAGCTCTTAATATCTTTACCTGCATCTTTTGCTTTTTCAATTAAGTCTACAGCATCTTTGTTTTCTTTAGTAGTTTCTATTGTGTCAGAGGTAGTTTCTTTACTTTCAGTTGTTTTAGCTTCTTCAGTTGCTTGATTATCAGTATTAGATTTTGTTTCTTCAGTCTTAGCTTTATCTTCAGTTTTATCTGCAGAATCATTGCCACACGCTGCAAAAATTAAAGTCGTGCTAAGTAATGCTGATAATAAATGTTTTGATTTCATAGAAAAATCCTCCTTAAGTCATTAAATAAATCATAGCACAAAACTTTAATTTATTAAAATAAGACTTAAGAAGGAAATTATTATCTGTCTTGTGGTGCTTGTTTCAACACTTTATTACGTTTTATCGGATCGAGACGTCGCTCTATAAATCCTAAAATGATATCAGCTAATACAGCCATAATAGCAGTAGGTAATGCACCAGCTAGTATGATTGAAGTACCATTTGTTGCATTCGTACCGCGGATGATGATATCACCAAGACTCGGTGCACCGATAAATGAACCGATTGCTGTTACACCAATTGCGATAACAAGCGCTATACGAATACCTGCAATAATGACAGATAGACTTAATGGCAGTTCGACCATTGTCAGTAACTGGCGTTTTGTCATACCCATCCCTTTACCTGCATCAATTAAATGTGTATCAACAGATTTAATACCTGTGTACGTATTCTTGATGATAGGAAGTAGTGAGTATAGGAATACAGTTGTAATGACAGTCGTCTTACCTAACCCTAACACTAACATCAACAAGGCGAGTAGGGCGATCGCTGGAACGGTCTGTATAATGTTTGCTATAGCAATAACGGGAGCTACTAAACGTTTATGACGAGCAATCCATATACCGATCGGAATACCAACAAGTGCGC
Source organism: Macrococcoides bohemicum (assembly GCF_003259675.1). GTDB lineage: Bacteria > Bacillota > Bacilli > Staphylococcales > Staphylococcaceae > Macrococcoides > Macrococcoides bohemicum. The sequence continues at coordinate 107,577 of NZ_PZJG01000001.1, forward strand.
CAAGTAATACACCATAAATACTTATTAAGAAATGATCGATAAACAATTGAAATACATAACCAGCATTATCCTGGAAGTAATGGATGAGTTGTTCGAATGCATTCATTTTTTCCATCTTATTTACCTCCTTCAAAGTAGTTATGCTTTTTCAGATACGCTTCAGCGACAACAGCAGGTTCTTTTAAGTTGTTATCTACTTCGTAGTTTAGCTTCTGCATTTCTTCTGTTGAGATTTTATTTTTCATTGATTCTAATATTGATTTGATTTCAGGATGTTTCTTTAATAATGCATTACTAGCTACAGGATTAGCGTCGTAAGGTGGGAAGAAATGAAGATCATCTTCTAACATTTGGAGATCATAACTTTGAATTCGACCGTCAGTTGTATAACCCAATACAACGTCCATCTTGTTTGCATTAACTGCTTCGTATACGAGACCGATTTGCATCGGCTTAGTATTCTGAAAGTCAAAGCCATATTTCTTTTTAAATCCTTCGTAACCGTCACCTTTACGTTTCATCCATGAAGAATCGACACCAGCTTTAAGCTTAGAAGCCACATTCTTTAAATCACTGACTTTTTTAAGATGATACTTTTTAGCTGTTTCTTTCGTTACCATAAATGCGTACGTATTTTCAAAACCATATGAATCAAAGTAGTGCTGATCAAAATCTTTCTCAAAAGCTTCTGTTACGACTTCTCTTGCTTTCTTGGGATCAGTGATAGGATCTTTACCTAAAGCACCAGTTAAATCTGTACCTGTATATCGTCCTGCTGATACGTTCGCATCTCCACGAACCATCGCTTGATGTACAACAGTACCAGAGCCTAGATTATTGATTATTTCTACAGGAAGATCTGTATCTTTTTCTACAAGTTTCTTTATCATATGTGCTAATATTTGATTTTCAGTTGTATAAACTGAAGCAATTTTAACTTTGTCTGTATCATTTTTATTAGAACAAGCTGTGAGTACAATGATAATTACCATTGCACTTAAAATCAGTCCGATATTTTTAAACTTTAATTTCATATTATAAATCCCCCTTTGATACTTTTAAGCCTTTTGGGGTCGTGTAGTTTTCAATTACTGCAAGAATTAAATCTGTTACTAGCGCTAACAACGTTACCAGGACAGCTCCGGCAATAATTAATTTGGGCTGGAATAAGTTCAACCCATTAAAGATAAAGTCTCCAAGTCCACCTGCACCGATATATGATGCGAGTGTTGCCCAACTGATCGCGTAGACTGCTGATAACCTGATACCACTCATAATGACTGGTACTGCAAGCGGTAATTCTACCATTCTGAGAATTTGGTTAGATGTCATTCCCATCGCACGTCCAGCTTCTTTCGCATCTTTTTTTACAGACTGTATACCTAAATATGTGTTATTTAAGATAGGTAGTAATACATATAGGAACAACGCGATCACTGCGGGTAATGTTCCGATACCGAAGAATGGAATCATCATTGCAAGTATCGCAAGTGATGGTACGGTCTGTAATACACTTGTGATAGAGAGTACAACTTTCGCTAATTTATCAGACTTCGTAAGTAAGATGCCAAGTGGTACGGCAACGATTATTGCTGCGAGTAGGCTCAGTAATGATATTGAGATATGTTCGATCGTCTTTGTAAAGAGTTCGGCTTGATTTTCCTTTAAAAATTCAATCATGTTTATGCCTCCTCTTCCTCGTCACCCCAGATTGTGTCATACACGATATCTACTAGGTTGGCACGTGTAATGACACCTAATAATTTATCTTGTTTATCCAGTACAGGGATGACGCGTATGTTTCTTTTCAGTATCGTTCGAACAGTATCCTGAAGGTAAACCCCGGTACGTACGAAATATACATTGTGGTTCATAATGCGCGATAAACTTAAATGTTTTTTATGTGCTTCTGATAAGTCTTCAATATCAACATAACCGACAAGCACATTTTGTTCATCTACAATAAACAGTGTATCTACACGTTTTGTTCTCATAAGATTAATCGCTTCGCCTATTGATTTTTCTGGTGTGATTGATATTGGCTTATTCATTGCTTCATCAACGGTTTTAATATTTGGTGTTGTTTGGATTAATCTATTTTCTCCGATGAAATCTTTTACGAAATCATTTGCCGGATTGCGTAATATATTATTTGGCGTATCAATCTGAATGACTTCACCATGGCTCATTATAACGATTCTATCCGCAAGTTTAATCGCTTCGTCCATATCATGCGTTACCATAATAAATGTTTTATTAAATTTGACTTGCAGTTCTTTTACTAAATCCTGAAGGGTATCTCGGGTAATAGGGTCTAATGCGCCAAAAGGTTCATCCATTAAAATGATTTCCTGATCTGCAGCGAGTGCGCGGATTACACCGATACGTTGTTGTTGTCCACCTGACAGTTGTGATGGATACATGTCGAGATAAGATATGGGGAGGTCTACAAGTTGAATCAGTTCTTCTGCTTTTTTATTTTTGTCTTCTTCTGACCATTTGAGAAGTTTTGGAACAAGGGTAATATTTTCACGGATAGTCATATGGGGGAGTAAACCAATTTGCTGAATAACATAACCGATATTTCTGCGTAATTGTACCGGGTTCATGTCTTTAATGTTCTTTCCGTTCAATACAATTGAACCACTTGTCGGTTCAATCATGCGGTTAATCATACGCATTGCGGTTGTTTTACCAGAACCAGAAGTCCCGATAAAAGCGATAAATTCACCTTTCTCGATCGTCATGTTTAGTTTGTTGACTGCTTTCTTTCCGCCTCGATACACTTTCGAGACATTGTTGATTTCTAACATAATGTCACCTCTAATTGTTGTTTTTTGCAAGATAAATATATTTGTTTATGACTAAATAACGCTCATTAAGTTTGTATACCCTATTGTTTGATAATATATATATAAAAGGAGGAACTTTTTATGAAAATTGCTATAGTTGGTACAGGCGTGGCAGGTGTAAATGTTTTGAAATACTTATCAAAAAGTAAACTGGATGACTTTAAAGTGATTTGTTTCGATGATCAGAAATATTTAGGAAGCGGCCGTGCATTTCAATATGACGATCCGGAGTTACTCATGAATTATCCAGGTAATTTAATTAGCATGAAGCCGAACAAACCGGATGATTTTGTGAAGTGGATTGCCAAAAATGAAGATGTGATTCAGTTAGAGGTACATAAAGAAGATAATGAAAATGTATCTCAGAACCAATATTATTCAAGACAGTTATTCGGTAAATATATGACAGATCATTTCGAGAAATTTGCTAAGAAGAAGCATGTTAGGATTGTCAGTAATCATGTAAGAAATATTGAGCAGATTGATAACGGTTATCTCGTATCAACACAGGATGAAACATATAAAGTCGATGCTGTGTTCTTATCACCAGGTCAGTTCGGACCGATGGATCCGTATCAATTGATGGATACACCGAATTATTTCAAATGGCCGTATCCGTTAAATCGCATAGAGATTGAACCGGAAAAAGATTACGCTGTAATCGGTTCAGGATTATCTGCTGTTGATATAGTTCGATATTTCACTCCGGAATTAAAAACGAAGCTTTATCTGGTGAGTAGAGATGGTAAAGTACAATCTGTTCGCGGTGAAATGACAGATATAAAATTTAAATATATAACCTTATCTAAATTAGAAAAGATAAAATCAAAGCATAATGGATTTCTGCCTTTAACAGAATTAAAAGCTTTATTTGACAAAGAAGTTGAACATCTTGGGATTAACTCAGATAAATTATTTAATGTAAGTCGCGTAAATCCTATGCGTGCAATGACATTTGATTTAGCAAATCCAAAAGAAGTCGGGTATTTACAATCATTCGTCTTAGAATTAACAAGAACAGCGCCTTTAATCTGGCCGTTTATGACAAAGTCGGACAAACAATATTATAAGGATCATTACGCTGATGTGATTACTGCATATTCTAATCCGATGCCTGAAGCAACCGCAGAAGCGATGATTGAGGGCATCAACAACAATAGGATTGAAATATTAAGTGATATGACTTCAGTTGAATATAAATATAATAAATACAGGATTTATACGAAGAAAGAAGAAATTCGTGTACATTATGTGATTAATGCAACAGGACCAGCGAAAAATTATAAAGATGCGATTGAACCTAATCCTTTAATTGAAAATCTTGTCGATCAAAACTTGCTGATTACGCATCCTGATGGTGGTTTTTATGTGACACCAGTCAATAATGAAGTGATAAGTGCCAAAGGTAAGTTAGAACATTTCTACTTACTGGGTCAAAAATCAGGCGGTGTCAATATTTATAACAACGGTATCATTGAACTTGCTGAAGAAGCGAAACGTGTTGTTCAAGGCTTTGTTCAGCAATCAAAGGGGGGATAATAATGTACACAAAGGGCGATGAAAATTTATGGACCGGCAGAATTGATGACACTGAAAATAGCGCGCATTTTAGAAATTTTCAGGTTGTGGATGTCGTTGATCTTGAAGAAATAGATGATAATCGTGAAAATGAACAAATAGAAGATCATACACCTCAATATGATGTCGGTATACTTGGATATGCGGTTGACCGTGGCGTGTACTTAAATCAAGGTCGCATTGGAGCAAAGCAGGGGCCGGATGCAATAAGAGGAAAATTTGGCAATTTGGCTTTGATAGACGATATAACTATTGGTGACTTCGGTAATATATCAACAGATGAAAACGATGTTGAAAATGTACAAAATGAATATGCCGATATGATAGAGAAAACGCATCCTCTTGCGAAGTTTCATATGTTATTAGGTGGCGGTCATGATATTTCGTATGCACATTACAAAGGATTGAGACAGCTCTATCCGCATCAATCCATTGGTGTGATTAATATTGATGCGCACTTCGATTTACGTGATGCAAACCAGGCTACAAGTGGCACAGGGTTTAAGCAAATTATTGATGAAGATCCTGATGCAGGCTATCTCGTTCTTGGTATACAACAAGCAGGAAACACACAGCATCTGTTTAATATTGCTAAAGAGCGCGGAGTGGAATATGTGCTCGCCGAACATATTGATCAGGACAGTACAAACGAAAGCATTGGATCATTTATTGATAAATATGATGTCATTATGCTTACGTTATGTCTCGATGTGATTGATAGCGCCTATGCACCAGGCGTCAGTGCACCTTGTAGCTTTGGATTAAGTCCTAAGCAAGTTTTACGTTTAATATTAGAAGTATTAAAGCATGATAAAACACAACATATAAGTATCGCAGAAATGAATCCGGAATATGATATTGACGGACGTACAGCAAAAATGGTCGGCCACATTATGTTTCGTATGCTGCATCGAAATTCCAATATTGAATAAACCTATCAATTAAAGAAAGTACTCTGGATGAGTGCTTTCTTTTTTGTGATAGTTGATGTAAATCGTACGATTAATTGTAGGCTCTATTTTATGTGTAGTAAGTTGATTAGTATTAAACGATTGATAATATATTTTAGGGACAACTGCATATCCTAAACCGTCATGAACAAAATTTGAAGCTGTTTCAAAGCGATCGACTTCCATTACAATATTTGGTCGTATTGCATGACGATTAAAATAATCGTTTAAATGTTGTCTGACCTGAAATGATTCATTCGGTAATATTAACGGCAGATGGTCTAATGTGACTACTTTACTGGCCTGATTTTTTATATTTCCTAAAATAATATATTCCTCAGTGTATAGTGGCATGGATTCGATCGCCTCGTCATTTATCAACTCATTTGTAATTGCAATATCCACATCATAGTTCATCAGTGCGATTAAAGAATCTTTGACTGAAAGGATTTCTTTTATTTGATAACGCTGAGATTCAAATTGATTTGCGTGATTTTTGACGACTTGTGACACCCAACGATTTGTTGACTCTAATATAGCGATCTTTATTTTAGGGAAATCACTCTCGTTCAAATCATACATCTTCTCAACAGTATGGTGATAAGCTTTGACAATTTCTTTGGAATATTGATAAAACAATATCCCTTTTTCGGTAATTTTGATTGCTTTTGTCGAACGTGTAAGAAGCGCATATCCTAATTCATGCTCTAATTTTTTGATGGCGGTAGTTAGTGAAGGCTGAGCAATGTGAAGATATTCAGCTGCACGAGTGAAACTATTGTGCTCTACAACAGCAATAAAATATTCAAAATGCAGGATTTTCATATAATCTCCTTTTATTAATAGATTGAAACTATTAATTATTAGTTTATTGATATTATATATCTATATGATAACAAATTATAATGAAAATGTAGATAGAATATTCAGAAAATGAGGGGATGTAGATGTGGCGGTTTTATGTTTATAGCATCATAGGAATTTTTTTTCTGTAGTACATTGGTTATCACTTTTATAGTGACTGCAATCACTGTACATATTCCGCCGATAAGATTTGAATCGAACAAGACATATAATGATATTCCTTATAAAGATGAGATTAGTAAAGGGATGCCTTTATTGAAATGTTATTACCGGAAGCAATATGACAGGATGTAGATTTAATAACGAGATTTACAACAGGTGTTGTGAGTATTTCGGCAATAATTTTCTTCTCAAGTGTAGTACTAGTTATCATTTCTACTGATATTAAGATTCCAATTTGGAAACTTTTAGTTATTTGGTTTGAAAGAGTAGTTTTAACTTTATTAATCACAATTCCATTCGCATTATTTATTTTTTAATATAACAGGAGGATTTAAAAATGAGAAATATTAGAGCAAAGAAAGGTTTAGAGATTGAATGTAAAGGATGGGAGCAGGAAGCTGTTCTTCGTATGTTATATAATAATTTAGATCCAGAAGTAGCAGAACATCCAGAGAATTTAGTTGTATACGGTGGTATCGGTAAAGCGGCACGTAACTGGGAAAGTTTTGACGCAATCGTTGAAAGCTTACGCAACTTAGAAAAGGATGAAACATTACTTGTGCAGTCTGGTAAACCTGTCGCAGTGTTTAAAACACACGATCAGGCACCACGTGTCCTGTTATCAAACTCAGTATTAGTACCTAAATGGGCAAATTGGGAACATTTCAATGAATTAGATAAGAAAGGTTTAATGATGTACGGTCAGATGACTGCAGGTAGCTGGATTTACATTGGTTCTCAAGGGATTGTTCAAGGAACTTATGAAACGTTTGGTGAACTTGCAAACCAGCATTTTAATGGTGATTTAAAAGGTACGATCACATTAACAGCAGGTCTTGGTGGTATGGGTGGTGCGCAACCTTTATCAGTAACGATGAACGGTGGTGTTGTTATCGGTATCGATGTGGATGAATCACGTATCGATAAGCGTATCGAAACACGTTATTGTGATGTTAAGACACATGACATAGATGAAGCTATTCGTTTAGCGAATGAAGCGAAAGAGAAAGGGGAAGCGTTATCTATCGGTTTAGTAGGAAACGCTGTTGATGTATATAAAGCATTACTCGAAAAAGATTTCAAAGTTGATATTGTAACTGACCAAACGTCAGCACATGATCCATTAAATGGTTACGTGCCTGTTGAATATTCACTGGAAGAAACAATTGAGTTACGTAAGACAAATCCTGAAGAAGTTGTGCGTTTAGCGAAGAAATCGATGGCGAAACACGTGGAATACATGCTTGAATACAAAAATCGTGGTGCTGTAACATTCGATTATGGAAACAATATTCGACAAGTTGCTTTTGATGAAGGAGTTGAAGATGCATTCAGCTTCCCTGGATTCGTTCCTGCTTATATTCGCCCGCTATTCTGTGAAGGTAAAGGACCTTTCCGTTTCGCAGCATTAAGTGGTGATCCGAAAGATATTGAACGTGCAGATGAAGAGATGAGAAAGCTATTCCCGGATAATAAGAAATTGATGCGCTGGTTAGATTTAGCTAGTGAGAAGATTGCGTTCCAGGGATTACCTTCTCGTATCGCTTGGCTCGGATACGGTGAACGCGCTAAAATGGGGTTAGCATTAAATAAACTTGTTGAGACAGGTGAAATTTCTGCACCAATCGTAATCGGTCGTGACCATTTAGATGCAGGTAGTGTTGCAAGTCCAAACCGTGAAACTGAAAGCATGCAAGATGGTAGTGATGCAGTTGGTGACTGGGCAGTATTGAACGCTTTAATTAACACTGCAGCAGGTGGATCATGGATTTCATTCCATCATGGTGGGGGTGTTGGTATGGGTTATTCATTACATGCAGGAATGGTTGTTGTTGCAGATGGTACGAAGAATGCTGAAGAAAGATTACAACGTGTGTTAACAACTGATCCAGGTATGGGTGTAGTGAGACACGTTGATGCAGGATACGAAATTGCGATTGAAGTTGCTAAAGAAAAAGGTATCAACGTACCGATGTTAGAAAAATAAAATAGTACAATACAGATATTAAGATATCAATATATATTTGAAAGGATGTAGAAAATGAACGATATTATCATTCAGAATATTAGTGAACTGATCTTACCTAAGAAAACAGAAAAGCCACTTAAAGGTACTGAACTTGCAGAACTGAATGTGATTGAAAATGGTACGGTTGTGATAAAGGATGGCAAGATTGTATACGCTGGTGAATTTAGCGAAGACTTTGAGGCTAATGAGACGATCGATGGAACGAATAAAACTGTATCTCCTGCACTTGTTGATGCGCATACACATTTAGTACACGGTGGTTCTCGTGAACATGAGATGAGTTTAAAGCGTCAAGGTGTTTCATATCTTGAAATTTTAGAACAAGGTGGCGGTATTCATTCAACTGTGAAAGCTACGCGTGAAGCATCTGAAGAAGAACTATTCGAGAAAGCTGAGCATGAATTACTCCGAATGATTCATCACGGTGTATTAAGTGTAGAAAGCAAGAGTGGATATGGCTTATCTTTAGAACATGAGTTAAAGCAACTGCGTGTATCTAAACGTCTTCAGGAGAAATACGGCATCAATATGAAACATACATATCTTGGGCCGCACGCAGTACCAAAAGATAAAGATAGTGAAACATTTATTGATGAATGTATTAAAGATTTACAGGTAGTTAAGGATATTGCAGATTTTGCTGATATTTTCTGTGAGACAGGTGTATTTACAATAGATCAGTCTCGTAAATATATGCAGGCAGCAAAAGCAGCTGGTTTACCTGTTAAAATTCATGCAGATGAAATCGACCCATTAGGTGGATTAGAGTTAGCAATAGAAGAAGAAGCAATTAGTGCTGATCACCTTGTTGCAGCGAGCGAAAAAGGTAAGCAGATGTTAGCAGACAGTGATACAGTAGCTGTATTATTACCAGGAACAACCTTTTATTTAAATAAAGAAGAATACGCAGATGCTCGAGGCATGTTAGACAACAATGGAGCAATTGCGATTGCAACGGATTATAATCCGGGAAGTTGCGTAACTAGTAATTTACAGATGGTAATGAGTATAGCAGCACTTAAGTTGAACTTATCACCGAAAGAAATCTGGAATGCAGTAACTGTTAATGCAGCGAAAGCAATGGGTGTTGACGCAGGTACGATAGATGCTGGTGATGCAGCTAATCTAGTCATCTGGCATGCAAAGAATCATGAATATATCCCTTATCATTATGGTGTGAACCATGCAGAAAAAGTAATCCATAACGGTAAAGTGATTGTGAATAATCACTTTAAATTATAATATCAGAGACTGGGACAGAAGTGTTCTGCCGTTTAAGCTGTTAAACAGAAGCGCGCTAAGACTTATGTCTCACCCTCTATACAATTTTCGATGAAATATATTATTTGCATTGATTTTTTATACAATCTTCGCTATGATGAAATTGTCTTAATTGACAGACAAGTTAATAACTATTCTTTCGGGGCAGGGTGAAATTCCCAACCGGCGGTGATAGTCCGTGAGCTGAAAATATATATTTGATGCTGATTCTGTGAAACTCAGAAACCGACAGTATAGTCTGGATGGGAGAAAGAATAAGGTGCCATTGTGATGGTTTATTTGTTGATGTATAAATTCTGCAAATACTATTATCATGGTCTTATTTATTGAACCTAAAATACAAATGCCCAAATCTTTTGATTCGGGCATTTTTTTATAGGAGATGAATAATAACTTGTATTTAGATAAAGCATTTGAACTTGTTAAATGGACGGATGGTCAGACAGGCAGTAATCCTGCTGTAGGTTGTATTGTAGTGAAAGATAATAGAATTGTAGGTATTGGTGCACATCTTACAGAAGGTGAAGCACACGCAGAAGTGAATGCACTGAATATGGCAGGACGCCATGCAATTGGAGCGACGCTTTACTGTACGCTCGAACCCTGCAGTCACTTTGGTAAGACGCCACCATGCACACAAAAGATTATCGATAGTGGTATAAAGCGTGTGGTATATGCAGTGCAAGATAAATCGCTGCATTCAGATATTGATGCTATGAAAGCGCACGGAATCGTTGTAGACCAACTGTATATCAGTGAAATCGATGACTATTATCAGCCGTTCTTTAAAGCAAAGCTACGTAAGATACCTTATACGATACTGAAAATGGGTGTGACACTCGACGGTAAGACAGCAGATGATGATGACGTTAGTAAGTGGATTACTAATGAAGCATCAAGAAATCATGCACATTGTGTGCGTTATACCAGTGATGCCATACTTGTAGGCTACAATACATATAAACATGACCAGCCAACACTTGATAGTAGAAATTATAGAGATAAACGGATCAGGAAAGTCGTTATTTCTAATGGATTATTCGAAATAAATGACAAAGATAATAACGATTATGACAAATCACGTTTAATCGTTGTGACGACAACTGATCAGTCGATTGATGGTGTTACCGTAATCGTACTCACTGATCTACATCCTGAAACCATTTTAGAAGCCTTATATTTACATAAAATTAACCGCATAATTATAGAAGGCGGTATGCAGACGATGCGTGCGTTTGTATCTGCCAGAACTTTTGATGAAATACACCAGTATATTGCCCCGAAAATTTTAGGTGGATCCTCAAAGCATCAGTTTTTAATAACTGATCAACCTTCACAAATGTCAGAAATTACTGACCTTTCTCTTGTCTCTGTTAAGACTTTCGACCAGGATGTATTACTGATTTACAGAAAGGATGATGTTGATGTTTACAGGCATCATTGAAGAAGTTGGTGTCATAGCTCAACTGAAAAAGCAGGGAGATACTACCTTTATGACGATAGATTGTAATCGTATTATAGAAGACATGCACATTGGTGATTCTATCAGTGTGAACGGTGTATGTCTTACAGTCACTGCCTTTAATCATTCGAGCTTCAATGTGGATATATTAGAAGATACGAGTGCTATTACGTTGTTTCGAAATATGAAGCAAGGTACGAAAGTAAATTTAGAACGTGCATTATTACCGACGACAAGGCTTGGCGGTCACTTTGTAACTGGCCATGTCGATACGAGTCTCATTGTAGAAAGCGTTAATCACAGGGAAAAGACAATGCAGTTAAAGCTCAGACTTCCAAATGAATTTCGCAAATTTGTTATTCCGAAAGGCTCGATTGCTGTTAACGGTATATCTTTAACGATTTTTAAATTAGATCATAGCGTTGGGCTGAATATCATACCTGAAACGGTAAGAAGCACGATGCTTTCAGAACTTAAACCAGGTGATAAAGTACATATTGAATTCGATATGTTAGGAAAATATATATTGAACAGTAAACAAGAAGAAAGTGGTCTTTCTTTATCGAAATTGGAGATGATGTTGTAATGTTTGATACTATTAAAAGTGCATTAGAAGATTTAAAGGCAGGTAAGCCAATTATCGTGGTTGACAATGAAGATCGTGAAAATGAAGGCGACCTTGTAGCGATAACAGACTTTATGACTGAAGATACGATAAACTTTATGATTACACATGCACGTGGATTGGTTTGCGCGCCTATATCTACAGCGTTAAATGAACGCTTGAATTTGCAGCCGATGACGCATAATAATCAGGATCCAAATAAAACCGCATTTACCATCAGTATCGACCATGCTTCAACAACTACAGGAATCAGTGCATTTGAAAGATATTGTACGGTGAAAGCATTGACGGACACAAACGTTACATTGAGTGACTTCAATCAACCGGGACATGTATTCCCGTTAATTGCTAAACCAAACGGGGTGCTTGAACGTGTTGGGCATACAGAAGCATGTGTAGATTTAGCGAAACTATGCGGTGCAAGTGAGACAGGTGTTATCTGTGAAATAATTAAAGATGACGGAACGATGGCACGCAGAGACGATTTAGCGAAATATAAAGTAGAACATCGATTAAAGATGATTACTATTGCCGATCTGGTTGAGTATATAAAAAGCGAAAAGCCTCTCGTAACACGCGAAGCTAAAGTGAATATGCCAACTGAATTTGGTGAATTTACGATGTATGGGTTTAGTGAACTTTATAGCGATAAAGAACATGTTGTGTATGTTAAAGACTATAAAGGTATTCCGGATATTCGAATACATTCAGAATGTCTGACAGGAGATGTATTTCATAGTAAACGATGTGACTGTGGGATACAACTAGAAAAAGGCATGCAGCATATTGAAGAAAAAGGCGGTATTTTAATCTATTTACGACAAGAAGGCCGCGGCATCGGACTGATCAATAAATTAAAAGCATACGAAAAGATTGAACAAGGACTTGATACAGTTGAAGCAAACCATGCATTAGGATTTGATAGTGATATGCGGGATTATGCTGTCGCTGCTTCAATATTAAAGGATTTAGGTGTAAGTAAAGTCAACCTGATGTCAAATAATCCAAGAAAGATTAACGGATTAAAGCAATACGGCATAGAAGTTGAAACAAGAATTCCACATCAATTTCAAAGCAATGCAATAAATAAACATTATCTTGAAACGAAAAAAGAAAAATTAGGACATTTACTGGAGGAGAAATTAATATGAACTATAGTGCACAATTAACAGGACAAGGATTAAAGATTGCAGTTGTTACATCAAGATTTAATCATTTTATAACAGACCGTTTAACAGAAGGTGCAGTTGATACGTTAGAAAGACATGGCGTAGAAAGTGAGAGCATTGATACTTTCTTAGTACCAGGCGCGTTTGAATTACCATTTATCGCAAGTAAACTCGCACAAAAGAAAAAGTATGATGCTATTATTACTTTAGGTTGTGTGATAAGAGGTGCGACAACACACTATGATTACGTATGTAATGAAGCAGCAAAAGGTATTGCTAAAGCAGGAGAATATGGTACCCCAGTAATTTTTGGTGTAGTTACAACAGAAACAATCGAACAGGCCATTGAAAGAGCTGGTACTAAAGCAGGAAATAAAGGTGGAGAAGCGGCAATCGGTGCTATAGAGATGGCAAATCTTAATAAGATGGTTGAATCTATCTAGTGCGAAATTGGTGAAACCCCAATTTCAAAATAACAAAAACAAAAAAGACCGTGAACACAATTTGTTCACGGTCTTCAAACTATTATTTCTTTAATAATTTTCTTAAAACTACAAGTCCAGCTAAAGCTGATCCAGCAACAATCGCACCACGCTCTACTTGAGGTGTAACGATTGATTTATAAACTAATTGTAAGTTTTGTGGGCGTTCAGCTAAACGTCTCATAAAGTAACCGTACCAGTCTTCACCATAAGGAACATAAGTACAGAAGTTGTAACCAGAGTTTGCGATTTCAACTTGTAACTCAGAACGGAATCCATATAACATCTGGAATTCGATTAAGTCATTGTTTAAGTTATGTTGCGCGATAAACTTCTTCACGTGATCGATAATGTTATGATCGTGTGTTGCAATTGAAGTCATTGCTTTAGCGTTTAATAAACGTTGTTCGATAATTTTGATGTAGTTTGCATCGATATCTTCTTTAGATTGGTAAGCAACAGATGCATCTTCTTTATAAGCACCTTTTACTAAACGTAAACGTACATCTTTATATTTCTCGATTTCTTCAGTAGCACGGAATAAGTAAGCTTGAATTACTGTACCAACATTTTTAAATTCACCTTTTAAACGATCTAACATTTCAAAAGTTTGAACTGTATGATTGTAGTCTTCAGTATCCATATTGATATGCATGTTGCCACACTCATGGGCTTTTAAAAGAATTTCGCGTAAATTTTCGTAACAGAATTCTGGATCAACGTCTAATCCAATTTGTGTCAGCTTGATAGACATATGTGCATCTACACCAGCATCAAATAATGCCTGAATCATCGTTAAAATGTTGTTTTTTGCTGCAGTGGCTTCTTCTTTAGAGAAAACAAATTCACCTAAATTATCAACAGTTGCAGAAATGTTTTGAGCATTTAATGCACGAATTGATTCGATTGTTGTTTCAACATCAGTTCCAGCAACAACTTTGTTAGCACCTAATGCTAAACCATACTTTTTTGCAGCTTCATTTAAAGTTGCGTTCTCACTTAAAGCAATAAAAAAATCTCTTGATAATCCCATCTATTGTTCCTCCTTAATTATAGTAATCATCTGATTACAATCCCCTAATAGAATAATCATAATGAAAACGCTTTTAAAGGTCAAAGGAAAATTTAAATATTTATAAAAATTAAAGTATCATTTAACACAAAATTCACAAAAAATTCACTTTTTAATCAAAGAAAAAAGCTTAGTCAATTAACTGAGCTTTCTTCATATCTGCTACTAATTTTTTTTCGATAGGTTCGTTACTAATTTCTATAAAATGGGGTAAAGCTAAAAAGATTGATAATACGATAATTAATTTTTTTATAAATTTCATAACGCACCTCCTTCGTATTTAAATTCAGTTTAAACTTTGAATATGAAGAACCAGTGAATTATATGTAAATTGTTTATATAGAAATTGTAAACAATAATTAAGATAGATAATTATCGTATAATTGATATAATGATATTAATTTACATAAAAGGGGTAAGGCAGATGAGAGATTTAGGAATTTATTTCGGGACGTTCGCACCGTGTCATGTCGGACATCTGGAACAGATTATTAGGGCGAAACGTGAAAATGCGCATGCGTTAGTAATTGTTTCTGGGTATGAAGGTGATCGTGGTGATTTAGCAGGTATGAGTTTAACAAACCGTGTCAAAGCGATGCGTGAATTATTAAAGGATGACACGAATGTTACTGTGTTAACATTGGATGAAACTAATATTCCGCGTTATCCTGACGGTTGGGGACCATGGCTTGCTTTACTTCAGGAAAAGATTGAAACTGCAGCAACAGAAAATAACTATGCGATGCAATCCGTAACGTTTTATGTTGGCGAAGAAGAGTATATTCAGCCACTTGATGAATATTTTAAAGGTGTGTTCAAATCTAGCGACGTTCAGATTACGAAAGTGGATCGTCGTATCACTGGTATAAGTGGAACTTCTATTCGCGAGAATCCAATATTAAACTGGGATTTTGTAACGCGCCCGTTCAGACGTTTCTTTGTACAGAATATATTGATTATCGGAACGGCAAGTACTGGAAAAACAACACTCGTACGAGATTTAGCACGCCGTTATTCAACATCGTATTCATTAGAATATTCGAGAGAATATCAGACAATACGTCAAGTACGTGATGATGAACTCGACATTAAAGACTTACATGCAATTGGAATTGGTCAGTTTGAACTGAATCGTAAACATATTCATTCGCCAGGTACACGTAAAGTATTCTTTGCAGATACTGACGTGATGACAACTAAACTTTATACAAAATTATATGCACCACCAGAAGATTACGAGAAAATTGCACCGGTCTTTGATTATTATATTTCTTTACAGACGTGGGCATTAATCATCGTATTACCTCCTACGACGCAATATGTCGATGATGGCTTCCGCGATATGAGTATGGCAGATCAGAAAGCACGTCTTGATATGCACCAGATGTTCCTGGATGAAATCAAATATCAAGGACTGGAAGATAAGATGGTTGTACTTAAAGGGAATAGTTTCCAGGAAAAATATGAAGAAGCACATCGTCTGGTAGATGAAATTTTAGCAGATGGCAAAGATAACTAAGGAGATGAGATATGTTTTTAATAAAAGATTTTAGAGGATTTACGAAATATGAAAAAGTATTCTTTGGATTATTTTTATTAGCGCAAGTTGCTATTCTTGTATATTTCTTTATCAAAACGAAGGAAATTGACTGGATTAACGTTATTGCAAGTATTTCTGGTATCCTGTGTGTGATTATGAGCGCAAAAGGTCGTTTAAGTACGTTCCTCTATGGTTTAATTCAGGTGATTACATATGGCTGGATCAGTTATCAGGCAAATTTAATGGGTGAAGTATACTTACAAGTTGTATTTGGTGTATTCCAGTTTATCGGTTTATATGCATGGATTCGCAATATGCACACGTTAAGCACGCCAAAAGTTGAAGTTCAGGAAGTTGATACGAAAGGTTTAACAGCCATACAATGGGCGATTACTTTATTGCTTGGCGGAGCTTTTTATTTCGCATTTGCAAAATATCTTGAAAGTATTAAATCAGGGCAACCATTTCTTGATGCATTAAATGTCAGTTTAAATTTAACAGGTCAAGTATTGATGTCACTTCGATTTAAAGAGCAATGGTTCTTCTGGATTGTTGTTAATATCGTATCTATCACGCTATGGGTTAGAAAAATGATGCATACTGGTGCTATTGATGCGACAGGTGTTACAATGGTAGTGATGTGGATTGGATTCTTAATCAACAGTGTCTATGGATACTACTACTGGAAGAAACTTCAGATTGAAACACAACAATAATTTTTTAATCTCTCTTATATTTATAAGAGAGATTTCTTTATGTATGATTTATAATTGAGAAAAAAGAGGGAGAAACAGATGAAATTACAAAGTGTGATGCTTTATGCTAAAGATCAGGCGCAGGCGGTTAAGTTCTGGACCGAAGTGATGCAGTTTGAAATCAACTTCTCAGATTTTGAAGGTAACTATTTTGCATTAACACAAAAGCATTAAATGAAAAGACTCAGTTGAGTCTTTTTATTTTGATTTTATATATAGGTGTTGTATATATAATGTTAGAGGTGACAATGATGGAAAAATCAATAATCAAGGAAGAAATATTAAAAGCACATCATTTTAGACATGCTACAAGACAATATAATGAAGTGAAAATTCCTAAAGAGGATATGGATTTTATTCTGGATGTGGCAAGACTTAGCCCATCTTCAGTGGGATTAGAGCCGTGGAGATTTGTTGTATTGGAGAATGAAGAAATAAAGAATAAGATTAGCGATGTAGCCTGGGGTGCAAAGAAACAACTGGCGACCGCAAGTCATTTCGTATTAATCTTAGCACGAAAGGATGTACGTTATGATTCGGATTATTTTATTGAGCATTTTAAACAACGTCAACCGGATGAAGATAAATTAAAGCGTATGCTATCGATTTATAAAGAATTTCAGACGGAACATATTGAAGTGGTAGATTCAGAGCGTGCACTATTTGACTGGTCAAGTAAACAGACATATATTGCGCTTGGGAACATGATGACTGCTGCAGCACAAATCGGTATCGATTCATGTCCGATAGAAGGATTTGATTATCATAAGGTAAATGCTATTTTAGTAGAAGCGGGTATCATTGATGATCAGCATGAAAGTATTTCTGTTATGGTTTCGTTTGGTTATCGAAAGTTTGACCCCCGACAGGAAAAATCTAGAAAGTCTGTTGACGAAGTAATTACGTGGTTCTAAAACAACGTAACAAGCCGTTTGTAAATTCTTTGTAAATGTATTCAAGCAATCTTTAAATAATCTTAATATTGAAAGCACCTTTTCAGTGATAGAATAAAAAGTGAATTATAAAGTATATCAATGAAGAGGTGTCTATATGTTTAAAGATATGGCGTATTATATTTTCGGTGGATTAGATCCATTTTTCCAATTATTCGTTTTTGAACCGATTGTTATTACAATTATCGCTGTAATTGTTGCAATGGTAACGAAAAAAGCGTGGTTAATGGGAATTGTAATTATTTTATTAAACTTAGTCGATAGTGCAATTGATGCAAACTTTGCTTTTGCTGCTGAAGGTATGGGTGCTGTAATTAGTCATACATTCACATATTTCTTTGCTAATTTCTTCTCAATGTTCTATGAGTTCGTATTTAGTTATATCATCGCTGGATTACCATTCATGCATAAAAAATTTGGAATTGCATAAACAATAAAAAGGTGAAGCCATCAAGCTTCACCTTTTTATTGTTTATGAGTTTCATGCATCGCTTTATATACTTTTGCTTTATCAGCATACTCCTGCTGGATGCGTGCCATATCTTGTTTATCTTCTTCTGTTAAAGCTCTTACTACTTTTGCTGGTCTGCCCATAGCTAGCATACCTGGTGGAATCTTTTTACCTTGAGTGAGCAATGAACCTGCTCCTAAAAATGCACCCTCACCAATTTCTGCTCCATCGAGTACTGTAGAATCCATTCCTACTAATGCACCTGTGCGAATAATACTTGAATGTAGCGTGACGCGATGTCCGACTGTTACATTATCTTCGATGATAAGCGGTGCATCCGGTGATTGATGGAGACAGCATAAATCCTGTACATTTGAATGTTCTCCAATAATGACTGGACTGACATCTCCTCGAATAACTGTACCGTACCAGATTGAGGCATCTTTTGCGATTTTTACATCGCCAGTTATCACTGCATTCGGTGCGATAAACGCACTGTCATCAATTTCAGGATACTTACCATCATATTCATATAACATATTGTAACCACCTTTCATAAGTTTTGATATAATAATAATAATATCATTAAAAAGGCGGATAAAGAAATTATTAAAGGAGTATCATTATGTGGAAATGGGAAACTGAAAAGGCACCAAAAGGAATAGTTGTAATTGTACATAATATATTAGAGCATCATGGTAGATATGCATGGTTTATCACACATTTAAGACGTGATGGCTATCATGTAATTATGGGAGATTTACCTGGACAAGGACAAACTTCCCGTGTAAATAGAGGACATATCGAAAATTTCGATGAATATCGTGAGAAAGTATTGGAATGGATTGAGGTTGCTGAAGAATATCATCTTCCGGTATTTTTATTAGGTGTTGGATTAGGTGGCTTAATCGCTGTCAATTTACTTGAAAAGGTAAATATAAAACTAGAAGCTGTGATGCTTATTTCACCTTTATTTGGATTTCAGAACACAGTTACTACACGTAAAAATTTCCTCGCATCAAGTTTAAGTTCTATCTCAAAGGATGCGAAGTTTGATATGAATATTCCTTTAGAAGATTTCTCGCGTGATAAAGAAATTATCGCTGAAATGAAAAGTGATCCTTTGATGCTCCAAAAAGTAAGTTTTAATTGGTACAAGTCAATTATTGAAAGCATGAAGGAAACGATGGAGAATATTCATAAAATCAATGATATCCCGGTACTAATAATGTATTCAGAACAAGACCGTATTGCAGATGTCGATCAGATCAAATTATTTTCACAGGAAATTAAGTCTTCTGAAATATATATTAAAAACTGGCGTACGTTGTTTCATGAACTTCACAATGAGCCTGAAAAGGACAATGTTTTATACTATATCGAATCATTTATGAACAATAGAATGAATTATATTGGATTGATTACAGAGGAAGTGGGTATAGAATAAGATATTGCAAATTTAGAGGGTGAGAATGAATGTCAAAAGATAAACATGAAGTCAGTGATATGGTTCTATTGAATGACTTACAGAAAGAAATAGATGAAATTTTTGAAATGATATCTTCAGAATTTAACTTAACGAAAGAAGAATATATTGTAATGGTAGCGCTTTGGGATAAAGGACCGATGCCGATGAAAGAATTAGATAAATTTTTAGATATTAAGCCATATAAAAGAACGCGTTTCTACAATAATTTAGTAGCAAATGGCTGGATTAAGAAAGTTCGTCCGGCAGATGATGAACGTACTGTTATGATTTATTACAATGAGGATCGTTTACCTGAAAAAGAAAAGATAGTAGATGCAGCTTGTTCTTGTTTAAAAGGTAAAAAAGATAAGTTGAAGCGTCAATTTGATGATATACTTGAAATTTGTGGTTTATAACAAAAAAAGCAAGTGGTTGTTCAAAAACAACCACTTGCTTTTTTTATCTTTTTTCAATCCCTACGACAAATGGTGGATTATTCTTCTGGTTAATAAATTCATATTTAAAGATATGTGCCTTATTTTGATCTATTTGTTTAAGATATTCTAAGACAGCATCTTTTTCAACCTGCCCTTCAGGATGTCCTGGATAGATGACGAGTATGATGATGCCTCCAACTTCAAGTAATGAAAATATATTGTCGATGGCCAGAATCGTTGTCTTTGGTATCGTTACAATGCTTTTATCGCCTTTTGGTAAATAACCAAGATTAAAAATAGCAAGTTTTACAGTTTGGTTTAACACATCCAGCACATTTTCATGACCTGTCTGATGATAACTGATATTATGGTAACCTATAGTTTTTTCTTTAGCATTGTTAATTGCCTGTGACTGAATATCGAATGCGTGTATATGACCTGTATTATTCAAAAGTTGTGCTAAAAATAAAGTATCATTTCCATTGCCACACGTTGCATCGATAACGATATCGCCTGATTCAATATAATTTGTTATAAGTGCACGTGCAAAGGGGAGTATACCTAAAGCTTTCATTTATACTGTTTCCTTCTTATAAAGTTTACCTTGATAGCTATTACGATTTTTGAGTTCAGCATCAATACCGTTTAATACTTCCCATTTATTGACACTCCACATCGGTCCAATCATTAAGTCAATTGGTCCGTCACCTGTGATACGATGTATGATCATCTCTTCCGGTAAAACTTCTAACTGATCGGCAACGAGCTTCACATAATCTTCCTGACTCATAAATTCGACCATACCCTTTTCGTATTGTTTTACCATTGGTGTGCCTTTTAATAGATGAAGTAAATGAATCTTAATGCCTTGTACATCCATTTGTGCAACAGTATGCGCGGTTTCCATCATCATGTCGTAATCTTCTAACGGTAATCCGTTAATAATATGCGTACAAATATTAATATTATGTTTACGCAGTTTCGCAACACCATCATAATAGCACTGCATATCATGTGCACGATTGATGATGTTAGAAGTTTTTTCATGAACGGTTTGTAGTCCAAGTTCAACCCAGAGGTATGTTCTTTTATTTAATTCTGCTAAATATTCAACGACGTCATCTGGCAGACAGTCAGGACGTGTTGCAATAGATAATCCGACAACGCCAGGTTGAGCTAATGCGGCTTCATATTTTTCTTTTAGTACTTCGAGTGGTGCATGTGTATTCGTATAAGCCTGAAAATAGGCGATATATTTACCGTCATGCCATTTTTCGTGCATTTTATTTTTTATTTTTTCGAACTGGACAGGGATAGGGTCTACACGTTCACCTGCAAAGTCACCGCTTCCCGCAGCAGAACAGAACGTACAACCGCCAAACGCTACAGTGCCGTCTCGGTTGGGGCAATCGAATCCACCTTCTAAAGCGACTTTAAATATTTTTGTACCGAATTTTTGTCTTAAATGATAATTCCATGTATGATAAAGTTTTGAATCTAATGTATATTTAAATTGTGTCATTATGTCTCCTTCTTTCTTAACATATGGATTTTAACATATAATAGAGAAAATCGGAAAAAATAATTTTAAGAAAGGTAGATGATTCTATGAAAATGCCAAAACTCGTATGGCTACTTGTCATCGGAATGGCAGTAAACGTAACAGGTGCCAGTTTAGTGTGGCCGCTTAATACCATCTATTTACATAATGAACTTGGGAAAAGTTTAAGTTTAGCAGGATTAGTATTAATGCTTAATTCAGGTGCTTCTGTGCTTGGCAACTTGTTAGGTGGGTCAATGTTCGATAAATACGGTGGATACCGTTCGATACTTATTGGTATCGTTATTTCCATGCTTAGTTTAATCGGTATTTTATTCTTACATGGGTGGCCATGGTATGCCGTGTGGCTCGTCATTTTAGGTTTTGGGTCAGGTATCGTATTTCCTTCTATTTATGCGATGGCTGGTACAGCATGGCCACAAGGAGGACGTAAAACATTTAATGCCATCTATTTATCCCAAAATATAGGGGTGGCATTAGGGGCAGCACTTGGTGGCTTTATTGCTGAACTAAGCTTCGATTATATTTTTATGCTAAATCTATTGTTGTATGTCGTATTTTTCTTTATCGCATTCTTTGGGTACCGAACAGCTGGTGTTGTCCAAACGGGTGGTAATGTAATGAAAGATGTCAGCAATATTAAAGATAAGGATCGCTTTACAGCACTCATACTCATTTGTGTTACATATTGTGTATGCTGGATTGGCTATGTACAATGGCAGTCTACGATTTCAAGTTATACGCAAGACCTTGGCATATCACTTAAACAATATAGTTTGTTATGGGCCATCAATGGCGTATTAATCATAGCAGGTCAGCCACTGATTAAACCGGTGATTAATTTTATGAGTGAAAAGATAAAGATGCAGATAGCAACAGGTTTGATTATTTTTATTATTTCATATATCGTAACGAGTTTTGCACAGGATTTCTCTATGTTTATTATTGGAATGGTTATATTGACAATCGGAGAAATGTTTGTCTGGCCAGCAGTTCCTACCATTGCCAATGATCTGGCACCACAAGGGAGAACTGGTGTATATCAAGGGATTGTTAATTCCACAGCAACATTAGGTAGAGCGATAGGACCAGTTTTAGGTGGCGTTATCGTTGATCTTTACAATATGCATATGATGTTCTATACGATGATCGGATTTGTCTTAATCGGATTTATATTCCTGTCAATATTCGATAAAAATATAAAACAGACTACATGAACGATGAAGTTTTAATTTTACACTAAAAATTTAAAATATTTGCATAATTCAAATTAATTGATTGAGATGTATTTTATTTTTAGTAAAAAGACTTGAAAAAGATTTAAAGCTACTTTATAGTATATGTATCTAGAGTAGTAATAAGCGAACATTTTTTTAGAAAACCAGTGGTTGATGTGAACTGGTATTTGTTACTTATGAACTTGCTAGTGTTGAATTGTATATATAAAGCTGCACTTTAAAGTGAATTGCGGGTGGTACCGCGGTTGTCATAGATGACAGTCGTCCCTTTTATTGAGGGATGACTGTCTTTTTTAATTAAAAGGAGGAATAAGTATGAGTTATCAGCATGAAACGATAGAAAAGAAATGGCAAAAATACTGGCAGGAAAATAAAACTTTTAAAACTTTAGAAACATCGGACAAACCGAAATTTTACGCATTAGATATGTTCCCTTATCCATCAGGAGCTGGACTTCACGTAGGTCATCCAGAAGGTTATACAGCAACAGATATCGTGTCGAGATTCAAACGTATGCAAGGCTACAATGTATTGCATCCAATGGGATGGGACGCATTTGGATTACCTGCTGAGCAATATGCGATTGATACAGGTAATGATCCTGCTGAATTTACAAAGAAAAATATCGAAACATTTAAACGTCAAATTCAGGAATTAGGTTTCAGTTATGACTGGGATCGTGAAGTAAATACGACAGATCCTGAGTATTATAAATGGACGCAGTGGATCTTTATCCAGCTGTATAAAAAAGGATTAGCTTATGTCGATGAAGTTGCTGTGAACTGGTGTCCTGCATTAGGAACAGTACTTTCTAATGAAGAAGTGATTGATGGTGTGTCGGAACGCGGTGGACATCCTGTTATCCGTAAACCGATGCGTCAATGGGTACTTAAGATTACTGAATATGCAGATCGTTTACTAGAAGATTTAGACATTCTTGATTGGCCGGAATCTTTAAAAGATATGCAACGAAACTGGATTGGTAAATCTGAAGGTGCAGAAGTTGAATTTAAAGTAGACGGGAAAGATGCTTCATTTAAAGTGTTTACGACACGTCCAGATACTATTTTTGGTGCAACTTATGCTGTATTATCACCAGAACACACACTTGTAGAATCAATCACTACTGATGAACAACGCGTGGCGATTCAGGCATATCAGGAGCAGGCAAGCCGTAAATCGGATTTAGAACGAACAGACTTAGCGAAAGATAAGACTGGTGTATTTACAGGAGGCTATGCGATTAATCCATTTACGAATGAACCGATGCCGATCTGGATATCTGATTACGTATTAGCATCATACGGAACAGGTGCGATTATGGCAGTACCCGCACACGATGAACGAGACTATGAATTTGCGAAACAATTCGGATTAACAATTAAACCGGTACTTGAAGGTGGAGATATCGACAAAGAAGCATTCACTGGTGACGGTGTACATATCAATTCTGGTGAATTAGATGGCTTAAATAAAGAAGAAGCTATCACTCGTGTGATAGAAATGCTCGAAGAAAAACAAATCGGTGAGAAGAAAGTTTCTTATAAATTACGTGACTGGTTATTCTCACGTCAACGTTACTGGGGTGAGCCGATTCCAGTAATCATCTGGGAAGATGGTTCTATGACGACTGTGCCAGAAGATGAGTTACCGTTAATGTTACCGAAGACAGATAAGATTATGCCA
Organism: Macrococcoides bohemicum; assembly: GCF_003259675.1. Classification (GTDB taxonomy): domain Bacteria; phylum Bacillota; class Bacilli; order Staphylococcales; family Staphylococcaceae; genus Macrococcoides; species Macrococcoides bohemicum. The sequence goes on from NZ_PZJG01000001.1 coordinate 132,192, forward strand.
TCAGGTACAGGTGAATCTCCGCTTGCAAATATTGATGAATTTATTAATGTGGTAGATCCTGTAACAGGCATGAAAGGTCGACGCGAAACAAATACGATGCCGCAATGGGCAGGCTCTTGCTGGTACTACTTACGTTACATCGATCCACATAACAGTGAAGCGTTAGCTGACCCTGAAAAATTAAAATACTGGTTACCAGTTGATTTATATATTGGTGGGGCAGAGCATGCTGTACTTCACTTATTATATGCGCGCTTCTGGCATAAAGTGTTATATGACTTAGGCGTAGTCCCAACGAAAGAACCATTCCAGAAGTTATTTAACCAAGGGATGATTCTAGGTGAGGGTAACGAAAAAATGAGTAAATCTAAAGGAAACGTCGTAAACCCTGATGATGTTGTTGAAAGTCACGGTGCAGATACATTAAGACTTTACGAAATGTTTATGGGACCACTTGATGCATCAATAGCATGGAGTACGAATGGATTAGACGGTGCTCGCCGATTCTTAGACCGTGTATATCGTGCGTTTATTACCGAAGAGGGTACTTTAGCTGCTAAAGTTGTAGATACTGCAACACCAGCATTAGAAAAAGTTTATCACCAAACAGTGAAGAAAGTAACGGATGATTATAATACTTTAGGATTTAATACAGCAATTTCTCAAATGATGGTATTTATCAATGAAGTTAATAAACAAGATGCTGTAAGTCGTGAATACGTTGAAGGATTTGTAAAGCTATTATCACCAATTGCTCCGCATATTGCAGAAGAAATCTGGTCAATTTTAGGTCACGATGGAACAATTACGTATGAAGCTTGGCCAACGTATGATGACAGTAAACTTGTCGACGACGAAGTAGAAATTGTTATCCAGGTAAACGGTAAAGTGAAACTTAAAGCGAAAGTTGCAAAAGATACTGACAAAGAAGCATTAGAAGCATTTGCACTTGAGCAGGATGCTATAAAAACACAAATTGAAGGTAAGACGATTCGCAAAGTTATCGCAGTACCAAATAAATTAGTCAATATTGTGGCAAACTAGGAGTTATAATGAATATTTCAACTGAAGCATTTGTAGCAAAGATTAAAGCAACTGAAGCGATGAACATTATTGATGTGCGCGAACAATTCGAAGTAGAGCAAGGTATGATCAAAGGTGCGATGCATATCCCGATGAATGATATTCCTGAAGCGATGGAGAATTTAGATCGTGACAAAGAATATTACATCGTTTGTGCACATGCAGTAAGAAGTGCGAATGTTACTCAATATTTATTAGCAAATGACTATAAAGCTGTGAATGTAGAAGGTGGCATGGCAGTTATTGAACCAATGTTAAGTGAATAAATGTGTGGCAGGCATTTCCGGATACCTGGATTATCCGGCAAAGATGAAGTTAAATTTGATGGTTATGTAGCCAACATTTCCGGATACTTGGAGTATCCGGCAAAGATGAAGTTAAATTTGATGGTTATGTGGCTAACATTTCCGGATACTCTAAGTATCCGGCATTGTTTCATTATATTTAGTTTTATCTGCAGCTCATTCCGGCAACATAACCAGTGACAAGTGCACTCGTTATATTATAGCCTCCCGTATAGCCATGTATGTCTAACACTTCACCACAAAAATACAGATTATCATGTATTTTCGACTGCATCGTTGCTGGTACGATTTCTTTTATGGTTACACCACCACCGGTAACAAATGCTTTATCAATCGATAATGTACCGTTAACAGTAAAGGTAAATCCTTTTAACAGCGCTATAAATGTCTTAAGACTGTCTTTTTTTATATGATGACCATTTTCATCAAGATTAATTTCTGCACGTTCCAGTAGAAAATGCAAATAACGCTCCTGCACCAATCCCTTTAAACTATTCTTAAGCGCTTTATCTTTATTATCATTGATAATTTTTTCGATATGCTGTGTAAGTTGACCGATAGTCATGTCTGGAAAAACATCAATCATCATCGGTATCTCTTGTTTCTTCTGACTTTTTTGCTCGTGATAGATAAATTGTGAACAGCGCAGTGCTGCTGGTCCTGAAATTCCGAAATGCGTAAATAACATATCCATTTGATGGGTAATGCGTGGTTTACCATTTTTACGCAGTACACTTAACCCGACATTTTGCAGACTAAGTCCTTGTAGTATCTTTGATTTTATAAATGATTCACTTGAAGTAATCGGTACTTCGGTAGGAAATAGCTCGGTAATCGTATGTCCTGCTTGCTGTGCAAATACGTATCCATCACCTGTTGAACCGGTATGCGGTACAGATTTGCCACCTGTTGCTATAATTACATTTTCTGAATAAACAGGTATGTTATCTGATAGCATCACACCTTTAATCTTACCTTCTTCTGTTATTAATGATTCAACTTTAGTCGTTGTTCTCACTTCAACCTTATTGTTAATAAGTTGTTGTTTAAGTACATTAACGACATCTTTTGCGTTATTGGATACAGGGAACATACGACCATGATCTTCTTCTTTTAACGCGACACCAAGATTTTCGAAATATTCGATGATGGCATAATTATCGAACGTATTAAATGCACTATATAAAAACTTACCGTTACCAGGCAGATGTTTAATCAGTTCTTCATGAGTGACGTTATTTGTAACATTACAACGTCCACCACCGGATATTTGTAATTTACGACCTAGCTGATCTTTTTTATCGATAAGTAAGACTTTGTTATTGTTTTCGCTCGCACTGATTGCAGCCATCAATCCACTAGGGCCACCACCTATGACAATTGTCTGATACATATTTGATACCTCCATTTTCAATTATTATACATTTTATTTATAGTAAAATATATGAATTCAGTAGTTAAAAATTTATAATGGTGGTATGATAATCTACATTGAAAATGGGTTTAATCATTTATGAAGTTTTTATTTTAAAAAAAGATAGGGATGAAGTTATGTCACAGAAAGATTCACTTGTCAGAAGTACTTTCTTATTAACGGCAAGTATTTTTATTACAAAAATTTTAGGGATACTTTATATTATTCCGTTCTATGCCATTATCGGTGGTGAAGAAAATTTAGCACCTTATAATATGGCATATCCACCATATGTAGTTATGCTTACTGTTGCTGCAGGTGGTATACCTTTAGCGGTAGCTAAATATGTTTCGAAGTATAATGCGATTGGTGCCTATAAAGTCAGCTATAAACTGTATAAGTCATCATTGTTAGTAATGGGTATCACCGGTTTCCTGGGCTTTGTTATTCTTTACTTTTTAAGTCCGATGATTGCTGAGGCATCATTAGCTGGTTCTGAAGGTAAATGGACTGTTGAAGATATTACTGAGATTATTCGCATCATCTCATTTGCAGTGTTATTTATTCCATTCTTAGCGACATGGCGCGGGATATTTCAAGGTTATGATTCAATGGGGCCAACGGCAGTGTCACAAGTTATTGAACAGATTGCACGTATACTATTTCTACTTGGCGGGACGTATCTGGTCCTTAACATTATGAATAAATCAATGTTACTGGCCAATGAGATTGCTGTATTTGCAGCAGCAATCGGAGCAGTTGCTGCAATTCTAACACTCTGGTATTACTGGAGAAGACGTAAGCCATTTATCGATAAGATGGTTGCGTCTGATGATTCCAATACTGATGTAAGTTACGGAAGTATGTATAAAGAAATATTAAAGTATAGTATTCCTTTTGTTATCGTTAGTTTATGTGTGCCGCTTTATACAACGATTGATCAGTTTACACATAACTATGCATTAGGTTTAGCAGGTGTGCCCGGAAAAATGAATGATATGCTCCTTACAATATTAAATACGACATCTAATAAACTTGTTATGATTCCAACATCACTTGCAGGAGGATTTGCAATCAGTCTTGTACCATCAATTACAAGAACACATGCTTCAGGTAAGATTAAAGAAATGCATCATCAGATTAAAACAACATTTGGTTTACTGATGTTCCTTACAGTGCCAGCTTCACTTGGTATTATGGTATTAGCTGCGCCACTTTATACGGTTTTCTATAGCTATAATCCAATTGCGAATAATATTTTATTTTATTATGCACCTGTAGGAATTTTACTTGCACTTGTTTCTGTAACTGCAGCAATAATGCAGGGTATTGATAAACAAAATTTAACGGTTTATATCGTACTTGCTGCTTTACTTGTTAAATTAGTGATTAATATCCCATTAATTATGGCATTCCATACAGTAGGAGCAGTCCTTGCGACCGCGATTGCTATGACATTTAATATTGTTTGTAACCTATATGTGATTAAGAAATATGCCAGATTTCAGTATCGAACGACTGCCCGTCAAATGTTGATGATTACGTTATACAGCTTAATTATGGTACTAGTTGTACAAATCGTTTATGTTATTTTAATGCAGTTCCTTGCAGTATCAAATAAACTTGATGCACTTATCATTTTAGTCATTGGAGCAGTAGTCGGTGCATTAGTTTATGCTTCATTATCGATGAAATCTCGTTTAGCTGATGAATTCTTCGGCTCACGTATCCAATCTTTAAGAAATAGGTTGACGCGATGAGACTTGATAAATTTTTAAGCAACCATGGTATAGGTTCACGGAAAGTTGTTAAAGCGTTACTCAAGAAAAAAGTGATTACGGTTAACGAGGAAGTTATCACGAAATCAGATGTTAAGATTAATCCAAAAAAAGATATAGTAAAGGTTCAAGGTGAGACGATTCACTTTGAACCCTTTATCTATCTTATGCTTAATAAACCAGCTGGCGTAGTTTCAAGTACACATGATAAAGATAAGACTGTCATTGACCTTATTACAGGGCTGGATCATTATGACTTGCATCCGGTTGGTAGACTGGATAAAGATACAGAAGGATTGCTCATCATAACCAATGATGGTCAATTCTCACATGATGTTCTGAGTCCGAAGAAACATGTGAATAAAACCTATTATGCTAAAATTGACGGCATTGTCACTGAACAGACGGTGGAACAATTTGCTCAAGGCATAACTTTAGATGATGGCTATCATACAATGCCTGGTGATTTAACTTGTCTATCAGTTGATCCGGAAAAAGGTACAAGTGAAATAGAGCTTGTAATTCAGGAAGGTAAGTTCCATCAAGTGAAAAGAATGTTTGAAGCAGTAAGCATGAAAGTAACTTATCTTAAACGTATTAAGATGGGTGATTTATCTTTAGACAATCGTTTAAACCCTGGTGAATATAAGAAATTAATGCAGAATGAACTTAATTTAGTAAGAAAATAATTTTAAATGTTTAGACCTTTACACCATGGGTATAATTACAGTACAAATCAAAAGAAGAGGTGTTTAACATGGCTAACAACAATCAAACAGGTTTATTAAAAGCAGCATTAGTTATTGGTGGTACTGCAGTAGCAGCATTCCTTTCAAAAAAAGAAAACAGAGATAAAGTATTAGATGAATACAACAAAGCAAAACAAGATCCTAAAGGTTATGCAGATGGCGCTAAAGGTAAAGCTGCTAACTTACAGCAAGTTGCTAAAGAAGAAATCAACAAAGCGAAAGAAAATCCAAATGCTTATAAAGCAAACTTAACTTCAAAAGTTGAAGAAAAAGTGGCTCCATTAAAAGAAAAAGCAGCACCATTAGCTGATAAATTAAATAAAAAAGACGTTTCTGTTGAAGAAGAAAAACAAAACTTCGACGATGAAGGTGGAGCAAACAATATCCACGTTGTAACAGATAAAGAAGTTGCAGAAAAAAATCCTAATGCAGTTTCTAAAGAAGAATTAAAATAATTATGCTTTATCAAAGTCAGCGTATGCTGGCTTTTTTATTTTGATAAATTTTACGATTATTATTTTGAATTCCTTTATGTATCATGTAATATAGGAGTATACAAGCAATAGGAGGAATCATTATGTGGAGAGAAAAAGTTGCACAATATGAAGATAGAATTATCGAAGACCTTACAGGTTTATTAAATATAGAAAGTGTACGTGATGACAGTTTAGCTGATAGTGAAAACCCAGTTGGACCAGGTCCACGTAAGGCTTTAGATTTTATGTATGATATAGCACAACGTGATGGATACGAGACGGTTGATATTGATCATATCGCTGGACGTATCGAAGCAGGGAAAGGTGATGATATTTTCGGGATATTATGTCACGTTGACGTAGTACCTGCAGGAAGTGGCTGGGATACAAATCCCTTCGAAGCTGTTGTAACTGAAGATAAAATCATTGCACGTGGTACTTTAGATGACAAAGGACCAACAATTGCTGCATACTACGCAATAAAAATTTTAGACGACATGAAAGTAGACTGGAAGAAACGCATCCACATTATTATTGGTACAGATGAAGAATCAGGATGGAAATGTACAGACCGTTATTTTGAAACTGAACCGATGCCGGATTCAGGGATTGCACCGGATGCTGATTTCCCATTAATTCACGGTGAAAAAGGTATCACAACATTTGATATTATTCAAAACAGTGATGAGGAAAGCGAAACAGCACCAGAAGTGGAATTAAAAGCATTTAAAGCTGGCGAAAGATACAATATGGTCCCGGATTTTGCAGAAGCAAAAATCGAAGTTAAAGAAAAGATGGATGCTGTTATTCAAGCTTTCGAAGGATATTTATTAAACAACAAATTAACTGGGAAACAATTTGTAGAGAATGGTCAGATTTCACTTCAAATTGAAGGTAAGTCAGTGCATGGTATGGAACCGTTTAAAGGTGTGAACGCTGGTCTATATCTTGTTAATTTCTTAAATACGTTAGATTTGGATAAGAAAGCAAAGTCATTCGTTAATTTTGGTGATACATATTTATTTGACTCTCACTTTGGTGAGAAGCTAGGTATGACTTATGAAACTGAAGAAATGGGTCAGTTAACTACAAACTACGGTGTGATTAGTTATACTGACGTTGATGGCGGACATTACGGTGTAAACTTACGTTATCCAAACGGTTTTGATTTTGACACTGAAATTAAGAAATTTGAAGAACAGATTGCTAAAGATGGCTTTGAAATTGAAGTTGAAACGCACCAGGTTCCTCACTATGTCGATAAAAATGATCCATTCGTTCAAAAGTTATTAACAGCTTACCGTAACCAAACAGGGGATATGACTGAACCGTATACTATCGGTGGTGGTACGTATGCCCGTAACTTAGAAAAGGGTGTAGCATTTGGTGCGATGTTTAAGGATTCAGAAGATTTAATGCACCAAAAAAATGAATATATCAGCAAGAAACAATTATTTGATGCGACATCAATTTATTTAGAAGCAATTCACTCTTTGTGTGTAGAAGGTGAGTAAAATGGTAGTTTTTATTAACGGGAGTTATGTGTCTGATGACACGAAAATAAGTTATAACGATCGTGGCATCCAGTTTGGTGATGGTGTATATGAAGTCGTGCGAGTATACCACGGTACTTTATTTACAGCCACTGAACATTTCGAAAGACTCATGCGTAGTGCAAATGAAATAGAAATTACAAGTCCCTATACAGTTGATGAATATATCGAAATTTGTAATCAGCTTATTACTGAAAAAGAAATTGATAACGGTACAATTTATATTCAGTTAACACGAGGAGATGCAGTTAGAAATCATTGGTATCCAACAGATACTCAACCGAATATATTGTTATATACAAATACTGCAGAACGACCGATGCAGGATCTTCAGCAAGGTGTGAAAGCAATTACAACTGAAGATATACGCTGGTTACGCTGTGATATTAAAAGTTTGAATCTGCTTGGTAACATTATGAATAAACAAAAAGCGGTAACCAATGGTGCAAAAGAGGCGATTCAAATACGTAACGGTATTGTTACAGAAGGCGCATCAAGTAATATATTCATCGTTAAGGATGATAAAATCATTACGCACCCTGCAAATAATTTCATCCTAAACGGTATTACACGTCGTGTCATTAAACAAATTGCAGATGCTGAAGGTATTGCTTTTGAAGAGTTTACATTTGATGAGAAAGCATTAAAAGATGCGGATGAAGTCTTCTTAACGAGTACGACACAGGAAGTGATGCCGATTACTGAGATAGATGGTGAAAATGTTAATCAAGGTCAGGTTGGTTCGATTACGAAGCAGCTGCAAAGCAAGTTTGATGAGCATATTATCACGAATCACGCCTAAATGGCATCATATTACACATTGAATTACATTTGAACATATATTCAGTGCGCTTAAAAAAGTTTGACTTGAATATTTTTATAAAAGGTTATAAAATTTAAATAAGTCGTTAAAACGTTCGAACTAAAAATAAGGCAAGAGATTATTTCTCATTGCCTTTTCTTTTTTCTACTGTGGGAGGTGAACATGTTGGAACATTTCTATCAGCTTGGTTGGACATTAGATTCCGCTGGTGGCGCTTCTGGAGAGGCATATATGGCAGAGCAGGATGGTCGCAAATTATTTCTTAAACGAAATTCTTCGCCATTCTTAGCAGCGTTATCTGCTGAGGGTATCGTACCTAAGCTCGTATGGACCAAACGTATTGAAACGGGTGAGGTAGTTACCGCTCAACATTGGAAGAACGGAAGATCATTGACACACGAAGAAATGGGTTCCAAGCGTGTTGCGAAACTCCTCAGAAAAATTCATCGTTCTAAACCTTTACTTAACATGTTAAAACGTTTAGAAATGAAACCGATGCATCCTCACATATTACTTAAGAAAATTAATAGTTCTCTTTCACGCAATGTATTAGCGCATCATACGGTTAGAAAAGCTTTAATTTACTTAGAAGAACATATGCCTAATTTAGATAGTCAGTTTTATACTGTCTGTCATGGCGATGTGAATCATAATAACTGGTTACTTTCAGATCAGGATGAACTGTTTATTGTTGACTGGGAAGGTGCGATGATTGCAGATCCTGCGATTGATATCGGTATGATTTTATATACGTATAGTAAAGAAGTTGACTGGGAAGCGTGGCTTGCTGATTACGGTATTAACTATACAATCGATTTAGAGAAACGTATGAAATGGTATACGATTATACAGGCGATTGCGATGGTACAGTGGTATGAGGAGAAGAGTCGTTACCACGATATGAACGAATGGTTGAAGTTTTTAGATGAAGTTTTAACACAGAATAGATTTATTTAAAGGAGCAACATACATGAGAATGCGTAATAAACCGTGGGCAGAGGATTATCTGCTTGAACATCGTGATATTGTAAGTATCGACTTGTCACAAAAAGACAATATCACATCATGGTTTGAAAAAGTTCAGCCGATTCATATAGAAGTCGGAAGCGGTATGGGTAGATTTATTACTGAGATGGCTAAAGCAAATCCAGCAATCAATTATATCGGTATTGAACGTGATAAGAATGTAATGATTCGTATTGTAGAAAAAGCGATAGAGCAGGATATTAAAAACTTAAGATTATTGACGGTTGATGCTGAGAAGCTGACTGAAATATTTAATCCTGGAGAAATTGACCGCATCTATTTAAACTTTTCGGATCCATGGCCGAAGACACGACATGCCAAACGTCGTTTAACGCATGCTAATTTCTTATCTGTCTATAAGACTATCCTGAAAGATGAGGGAGAAATTCACTTCAAGACAGATAATCAAGGACTGTTTGAATTTTCGATTGAAAGTATGAGTCAGTTTGGGATGAAACTTAAAAATATCAATTTAAATCTGCATGACAATGAACCTGCTGATAATATTAAGACAGAGTATGAAGAGAAATTTTCTGCTAAAGGCTTTAGAATCAACCGACTTGAAGCAAGTTTTAAATAACATTTGAAGAATTATTAAATGGTGAGACATTATAAGTGTCTCATCTTTTTTTTATGCTTTATTTAGTGTAGACTAGATATATTGAGAGAATTTTCTGAACTGGAGGAAACTATGTATAACTTTAATGAAAATGTTAACCGTTTAAATACAAATGCAGTTCAAACTGAAATGATTCCATTAATCTATCAGCGTAGAGATTTAATGCCATTCTGGATAGCAGATATGGATATTAAAACGCCGGAAAAGATAACAAAGTCTATCGCTAATCGTCTGGAACACGGAATTTTCGGATACACGAGCTGGAAGAATGATGCTTTCTATACGCCGGTTAAACAATGGTATAGTAACCGATTTAATACAAACATTCTTAAACAAGACCTCTTCTATTCACCATCAGTGCTTTTTACTGTGACAGAAGCAATACGTATCCTGACTAATGAAGGTGAAGGTGTTATCCTTAATACGCCTTCCTATAACAACTTTATCAATCTGATTAACGGTAATAAACGTATGATCGTAGAAAGTGAACTTTACTTTGATGGCTACGAATACACGATGGACTTTGTACATTTTGAATATCTTTGTCAGATGCCTCAAAATAAAGTGTTCTTATTATGCAATCCACATAACCCAACAGGTAAAGTGTTTTCTGAGCAGGAACTTTTAAAGATTATTGAAATCTGTAAGAAATATAATGTGTATATCATTGCTGATGAAATTCATATGGATTTTGTGCGTCGTGGTCAACATGAAACACTTGCAAAATACATGCAGGATTATGAGCAGATGTTAGTGACGACATGTTTAGGTAAGACATTTAATGTTTCTGGTATTCCGCATGCATACTTTATAACAAAAGATAAATATATGCGTGAGACAATTAATACGAAAGTGATGTCTGTCTATGGTTTAGCCGCAGTAAATTTAGTAGCACTTACTGTAATCCAGACCGCTTACTTAGATTGTGGCGATTGGGTAGATGCGCTTAATCAGCATATCGATAATAATATGACACTCGTAGAAGACTACATTGCAGATCATCTGTCTGATTGTCTATTTTTCCAGAAGCCGGATGCTACATTTTTAGCCTGGATTGATTTCGAGAAGAGTGGATTTAGTGAAATGGAAGTACAGGATGCCTTACAGCATGTCGGTAAGATTGCGACGGGTATCGGTAATACTTACGAACTATCTACAAGTACACATTTTAGATTTAATGTAGCGTGTAGTGAAGATAAATTATTAGAAGGCCTTGACCGCATAAAAAAATCATTCGATTACTTAAAAACAACAAAAGAAAAAGAAGCACAATAAATTTTGTGCCTCAAATACATAACAGATTTTAAAATTAGATTATATTTCTATAGTGTCGATGAGTTCACCGGTATAAGCATCGACAGTAAATTCGTAATCTTTATCCTGCGTATTAATGATACCGCGATAAATGTGAGAGATCTGACCAAACTTTTCTTGTTTTTCTGGTTCATATACGATAGCTGAACCTGTGACGTGATCGAAATTTGTCAGCACTTGTTGTAGCAGAGTTTCAGGGTGCTGCATCGTCATATGATGACGTAGTTGATAAGCGATAATACCAGTGACTACAATAACGGGAATGATGATTTGATATTTTTTCATAGTTAAAAGTCCTCTCATCAATAAATTTGAATGCATTGCGTATAACTTTTAGGTTAACGATTTGATTATATTCTACCATAAGGAGCAAAAAAACATGACAGAACAACTATTAGATACGATAAAAACATTAACTGAACTACATGGTGCCCCAGGACACGAACGTCTCGTACGTGATTATCTGATAAAAAGACTATCGCCACTAGCGGACGAAGTATTACAAGATGGTTTAGGTGGCGTCTTCTTCGTAAAGAAATCAAAACAGGACAATGCTAAACGCATCATGATTGCGGCACATATGGATGAAGTTGGATTCATGGTAACAGATATTACAGAAAAAGGATTACTTAAATTCACAGAAATCGGTGGGTGGCCAGCTGATGTCCTGCAAGCCCAAAAAATGAAAGTATTAACGCGTGACAGCAAAGAATATAGTGGTGTAATTGGCAGTGTGCCAGCACATTTTAGAACAGGTAAGGAAGCAACACCGCAAATTAAAGATATGCTGCTTGATGTGGGAGCTGAAAGTAAAGAACAGGTATTAGCAATGGGCATCCAAATCGGTGATTCAATCGTTCCGGCAGTTGATTTTGAACAATTGACTGAGAACAGATTCCTATGTAAGGCATGGGACAATCGTTATGGATGCACAATCATCGTTGACTTATTTGAACAACTGAAAGATACAGATTTACCATTTGATCTATATGTTGGTGCTAACGTGCAGGAAGAGGTTGGACTGCGTGGTGCAGGGCCATCTGCAAATATGATCAAACCCGACTTAGCATTTGTCGTTGATTGTTCACCAGCAAATGATACTGCAGGAAGTAATGCGAATGGTAAACTAGGTGAAGGAACACTTGTTAGAATAATTGATAGAACGATGATTTTGAAGCCGTCATTTAAACAATGGCTGGAAGAAATCTATGAAACAAATGATATTAAACATCAGTTTTATACTTCGCCAGGTGGTACGGATGGTGGCGTTATCCACACAGCATTACATGGTATACCGACAGCAGTAATCGGTGTGCCAGCACGTTATATTCATTCAAATCACACGATTTTTGATATTCGCGACTATTATGCAGCTCGTAATGGACTGCTTGCATTACTTAAAGATGTCAATGATAAAAAAATTGAATATTTAAAGATGAATTAATAGTTTGCTTTTTATAGAGATGAAGCGATAATATTTGCTTCATCCTATTTTTATTATCTAATCTTGAGTATCTTTTTATTGACTTAAAATTAAAATGCTTTAAAATAAAATCTATTCCGAGTAAATTGATAAGAATAGGAGAATGGAAAATTGAAAAAATTATTAGCATTATTGTTTACAGCATTATTTATTTTAGCGGCATGTGGTAGCAATAACTCAGATAAAAAAGACAGCAAGCAAGAAATTACGATTGGAACAGAAGGTACTTATGCACCATTTACTTTCCATGATAAGAACAATAAATTAACAGGTTTTGATGTGGAAGTAGCAGAAGCAGTAGCGAAAAAAGCAGGATACAAAGTGAAATTCGTAGAAACACAATGGGATTCAATGTTCTCAGGACTTAACTCAGGTCGTTTCGATACGATTGCAAACCAGGTAGGTATGGATGCAGACCGTAAGAAGAAATATAACTTCTCTAAACCTTACACATATACACAAGGTGTATTGGTGACACGTAAAAATTCAGATATTAAATCATTTGATGACGTTAAAGGCCGTGCATTAGCACAAACTTTAACTTCAAACTACGGTAAATTAGCGAAAGAAAAAGGCGCTAAAGTAACTTCAGTTGAAGGATTTAACCAGGCGATGGAAATGGTATTATCTAATCGTGTGGAAGCAACTTTTAACGATAAAATTTCAGTATTAGATTACTTAAAACAAAAGAAAAATGCTGATATCAAAATTGTTGAAGGTAACGCTGAGAAAACACAATCAGGATTTGTATTTAATAAGAAAACAGATGAGAAAATCATTAAAGACTTCGATAAAGCATTAGATGCATTACAAAAAGACGGTACAATGAAAAAAATCAGTGAAAAATGGTTCGGTGAAGATGTCACTCGTCCTTAATGAAGAAATGTCCCATGCCCTGAATGCAGCGGCTCAAGCTTTTGAGCCAATGCTTTGGGGTTTAGTCAAATATTCGATTCCGATTGCGATTGTTACGTTTATATTAGGATTTATTATTGCGATATTTACAGCACTTGCGCGTATTTCTAACAGTAAATTATTGCGCATTCCAGCACGTGTATACGTATCAATCTTTCGAGGTACACCGATGCTTGTTCAGATGTTTATCATCTTCTTCGGGATTCCTGAAATCGGCCGTCTGATTACAGGAGACCCCGACCAGGCATTTAAACTCGGTTCACTTACAGCAGCAATTATTTCGTTAAGTTTAAATGTTGGTGCTTATGGATCTGAAATAATTCGTGGTGGTATATTATCTGTACCACACGGACAAACTGAAGCGGCTTATTCAATTGGGATGAGCCCCAAAAAAACGATGCAACGTATTATATTACCACAAGCAATTCGTACAGCAACACCAGCATTAGGGAATACATTTTTAAGCTTAATTAAAGATACTTCATTATTAGGTTATATATTAGTAGCTGAAATGTTCCGTAACGCACAACAAGTTGCATCGACGACATATGAATTCTTATCGATCTATACATTAGTGGCGATCATGTACTGGGTTGTTTGTTTCATCGTTTCAATCATTCAAAGTATTTATGAAGCACGTGTTGAAAGGAAGTATCAGCGATGATTTCAATACAAAATTTAGTTAAAAAATTTGGTGAAAAAACTGTACTGAAAGATATTGATCTTGAAGTAGCGAACGGTGAAGTTGTAGTACTGATTGGTCGTAGTGGGTCAGGAAAGACGACGTTACTGCGAACAATGAATGCATTAGAAATTCCAACATCAGGAACTGTGACTGTTGATGGTGTATCTTACACAGCAAACGACAAAAAATCACAAATTGCAGTGCGTAAGAAAACAGGTATGGTATTCCAGAACTTTCAGCTGTTTCCGCATATGACTGCACTTGAAAACGTAATGGAAGGATTAATTCAAGTGAAAGGCATGAGTAAAGTCGAAGCGGAAAAAATCGCCGTAAACTTACTTGAAAAAGTTGATCTATTACATGTAAAAGATCAGTATCCAATTTCTCTTTCTGGTGGACAGCAACAGCGTGTAGGGATTGCAAGAGCGCTTGCGATGAATCCGAAAGTAATGCTGTTCGATGAGCCGACATCAGCACTTGATCCGGAACTTGTTCAAGACGTATTAAAAGTGATTAAAGGATTAAGAGATGAAGGCATGACGATGGTGATTGTTACGCATGAAATGGCATTCGCAAGAAGTGTTGCCGATAAAGTGGCGTTTATCCATGATGGACGTATTGAAGAAATGGATCATCCAGAACAAATCTTCACAAATCCAAAGTCTGAACATTTACAGCGTTTCTTAAACATTATATCGATTTAATTGAATCATTCATTTGCATATGCAGATGAATGATTTTTTTATGTGATTAAAGAAAAAGCGCATATCTTTATCTCAATAGAATCAATTAACATATGTTATTATTAAATACATTTGTGCTATGATAATGAAAATGATATTAAAGGAGCTGGCAGTTTGAAAGCATTACTTAAACGTTGGTTTGTTGATGGAATGAGCTTTATGGCATTAGGTTTATTCTGTTCGTTGATTATCGGTCTTATATTAGAAACTGTAGGAACAGAATTAAAGCCATTTCTCGACACTTCATTATTGATAGAAATCGGTAAACTGGCAAAACTTTATACCGGTGCAGCAGTAGGTGTTGCCGTTGCATTTGGTTTAGGTGCAAAGCCAATGGTCATATTTGCGAGTGCTGTAACGGGTATGTATGGCTATGAGCAAGGTGGGGCTGCTGGAACGTATGTGGTCAGTCTTGCAACAGCTGAGCTAGGTAGATTTTATAGCGGTAAAACAAAGATTGATATTATATTGACACCGCTCTTAACATTAGTAATCGGAGCAATCATTGCCAAGCTTGTAGGACCATTTATTCAGGCATTTATGTTGTCACTAGGTGAATTTATTTCATTTGCCACAGACCAACAGCCGTTACTTATGGGAATTCTTGTTTCTCTTATTTTTGGACTTACTTTATCTAGTCCAATCTCGAGTGCAGCTTTAGCCCTGATGTTAGGTATTAACGGAACAGCAGCAGCGGCTGCTACAATCGGCTGCTGTTGTCATATGATCGGTTTTGCGATGACAAGTTTTAAAGATAACGGTATACAAGGTTTGATTGCTCATGGTATTGGAACGAGTAAGATTCAAATTCCAAACTACATGTTACATCCATTTATTTTAGTGCCGCCTGTAATCGCCAGTATTATTGTAGCGCCTATCATGACGATGCTTTGGCCGATGAAAAATGTGGCTGCAGGTGCTGGGATGGGGACGAGTGGTTTCGTAGGACAGATTATGACAATCAAAACGATGGGTAGTAGTTTAACAACATGGATGCAGATCGGACTGTTTCATTTCCTTTTACCCGGTGTTATCAGTTATATTGTATATATAACGATGAGCCGAGCTAATATTATTAAAGCCGGCGAACAAAAGATTAACACAGGAGGTTAACTTAATGAAAAAGATAGCGCATGTTGAAGCATTTAGAGAGGCGATTACACAACCAACGATAGCAATGTTTACTGCAACGTGGTGTCCGGATTGTCATTTTATTGATCCGTTAATGCCTGAAATTGAAGCAGAAAATCCAGAGTACCAGTTTATTTCTATCGACAGAGATGAATTTATTGATTTAGCGGTAGAATATGAAGTGATGGGTATTCCGAGCTTTATCGCATTTAAAGATTCTGAAGTGATCGGACGCTTTGTATCGAAAGATAGAAAAACAAAAGATCAAGTAAACGAATTTATTCAGAGTTTATAAAATATACTAACCACTACGCGTTGCTTTAAACGGTAGTGGTTTTATTGTACAATGAAAGTTATGTGAGGAGTGAGAATATGAATGTTTTTGAAATAAGAGATCGATTGACTGAATCATTAGATAAATCAATCGTTTCAACAAAGTTTGACCGTAAAGAAGAAACATTACGCGTAGAGCGTCTTGATAACAATAAAGGTTTAACAATAAAGCTTGCACCTGTTGCAGCTAAATATAAAGAGAAGAAAGAAAGCATTATTGAAGAAGTATTATATTATATCAACGAGACAATTCAGGCGATGGGAAATACGACTTTACCGGAAGGTGCGAAGATCATGCCTGTTATTCGTTCGACGAGTTTTCCTAAAGCACAAAATGATGTGCCATTTTTAATTACAGAACATACGGCAGAAACAAATATTTATTACGCAATAGATTTAGGCAAGACTTATCGCTTAATAGATGCTGAGATTCAAAAAGAATTAAGCATAGATGAAACACACATTAAAGAACAAGCTTTATTTAATGTGAAAGGGTTAAAAACGACTTATAAAACAGATGTTGTCTCTGGCAATACATATTACTTCTTTAATGCCAATGATGGTTATGACGCAAGTCGCATATTAAACAAGCAGCTGTTAAAAGATTTTGAAGCACGCATCACCGGAGAAATGTTAGTTGCTACACCTCATGCAGATGTTTTGATAATCGCTGATATTCAAAATGAAACGGGATATGACGTACTTGCACAAATGATGATGACTTTCTTTGCGAATGGACTCGTACCGATTACATCTTTATCTTTCCAGTATAAAGACGATGTGTTAACACCTGTATTTATATTAGGCAAGAATAATGCAAAGCGCGATCAGGAAGCAATTAAGCGTATAGAAAGTAACCGTCAGAAGTTTATGGCAGAGCAAGCGCAACAAACACAACATAAAGACAAAAAATGATGCTATCATTATATTATATTGAGTGTAATATTTCTGTTATTTTTAATTAATTTTTTTAAGAAAAACGATTGAATAAAGCATATAATAGATAAAGAATAATAATACAAACCTTAAGGAGCAATCATATGAATATTTTTTATAACAAAGTTGTTGGAGATTATTTATTTATTACATTAGAACCAGTAGATGGACCATTTGAATATGTAACGAACGGTGACATCATCACGATAAAAAAAGATGGCAAAGTCGTAGGGTATAATGTTAGTGGTGTTGAATCATTAGGATTAGATACGAATGGACAAGTGAAGTTAGATGAAAATTTAATGTCTAAAATTAATGACCTATTATTACAAAAAGGATTAGACGCACCATTAGAAGTAGATTTATCACCTAAGTTTGTTGTAGGTTATGTTGAAACATGTGAGAAACATCCTGATGCTGATAAATTAAATGTTACAACAGTTGATGTTGGCACTGAAAAATTACAGATTGTTTGTGGAGCAAAAAATATCGCACAAGGTCAGAAAGTTGTTGTCGCTAAAGTTGGTGCTGTAATGCCTAGCGGTATGCAGATTAAAGATGCTGAGCTACGTGGCGTACCTTCAAAAGGTATGATTTGTTCGGAACGTGAATTAGGATTAACAGATTCTGAAGAGAAAAAAGGTATTTTAGTTCTAGATGATTCGCGTGAGATTGGCGAAGACTTCTTTAAAGCAGAATAGGGTGATAACATGAGTTGGTTTGATAAACTATTTGGAGAATCATCAGAGAAAACAGAAGATACGCACGATCAAACACATGAAGACGATGTCTATCACAGACCACGAGGGAAATTCAGATTTCCACTTAATATAGAAAATATTAAAACAGCAGAACATCATCGTACACTAGATAATGTTAATGAGACAAAGATTACAGATCATAAGCATGAATATATCGAACCGGTTCAACCTCGTCGTGAAACAAATATTGCTCAAAATGAAAGTGTTAACACAGAAGAAATTAGAGCATCATTTTCCTCTGATTACGTTCCAAGACGTGAAAGAAGAAGAGGTAGAAATAGCGAACAGCAATCATTTCATACAAGACGCACTGAATCATTAAGTAATAATGAAGTTATTGATCGTTATCAGCCTAAGACAAGATTAAACGATGCACCAAAGTATACTTCTTATCAACCTAAGAATAACCGAAGTAGTATTCATAAAACTAACAGTGCCCAGACATTCAGTGAGAAACAATATAGTGTGCATCAGCCTAAATTTAAAGCATCTTTAGTACCTTCAGCTGTCTATGGTACGAAGCCAAGAAAAGATCCGTCATCTTTAAAGCAACCGATTCAACCGATACAGGGTAAGAAAACTGTAGCATCAAGACCTGCAAATCCGACACATCGCAAAGAAGATAATACAGTCAATATTGAGAATGTCTATGCCTCTCAAATTGTTGCTGAAATTAGGCGAGAACGTGAGAAAAAGTTACAGCGTAAAAAAGCGTTTGAACAAGAACGTGAACTCAAGAAACTTCAGGAATTAGAAATATCATCGATGATGCGTGAAGATAAAAGTGATGTTGAATATGTTCATGCTGAACCGGAAACAACTGAATTTGACGAACGTGTAACGATTATAGAGGAAGATGTTGTAGCACACGAACCCGTTATCAATCCTATTGATTTAACTGAAGACAGTGAAGAAGATATCATGGCAATAGATGTCAGTGAAATAGAAGAACATGAAATAGAAGAAAGTATTGATGAAACAGAAGCCATCACTATTTCTGAAGGAGAAAGATATACCTATTCTACAAAGACACCATTCAATCCTGCTAATGCTGAGCGTTTAACAATTATTGAAGCAACAGAAGAAGAAAGTTATGAAGATGAAACTGCTGAAGATGGTAAAGAAGAAATTGCTGAAGTGAAAGAAGTAACACTTTTAGAGAGTGACGTTGAAACATTGGAACAAACATCAACAGAAGAAGAATTTTTAGATGAGAATGTGACGTTCGAACCCGTAGAAGAGCAACGGATTGAAATCGATGATGTTTCTTCTGAGATGATTGATGAAGATTTAGAATATAAAGAAGATGAATCTGAAGAAGTAACTTTCGAAACAACAGATGTACATACAGCACACTCAAAATCTTTAGAACCGATACTTGAACCGGATTTCAAACAAACGTCAGAAGTCGATGAAGTAGTTTCTGAAGCTGAAGCAGTTGATGAAGGTTCTTTAGAACCCGTTATTCCGTTTATTGAAACAGAAGAAGATACCGAAGCATTCGTTGAATTAGATGCTACTGAAGAAACAGACGTAATTGTTGAATTGGATACTACAAAAGCGCA
This sequence comes from Macrococcoides bohemicum, assembly GCF_003259675.1. Lineage (GTDB taxonomy): Bacteria > Bacillota > Bacilli > Staphylococcales > Staphylococcaceae > Macrococcoides > Macrococcoides bohemicum. The sequence goes on from NZ_PZJG01000001.1 coordinate 151,884, forward strand.
TGCATCATTTGAACCTGTTCTTATTCCTGAAAATACAGAAGAAGTGACTCAACCTGAGTTAACAATTGATGATAGTGATCAATTAGATGAAACAAATGAAGCAGAACAAAGCGTTGTAACAGGTAATATCAATCAGCATTTATCTTCAGGACATTACGTTCAAATTGAAAATAATGAGATTAAAGTAAACATTCGTGATCATCAGCCGCACGCCGTTATCTCATCAGCTCAACAACCTAAAAAGAAAGTGTCACCATTCAATGTCGTCATGACACCAAGTGATAAACGTCGTTTACTGGATAAAAAACGACAAGCTGATTATTCTCCTGCAGTTGATATTCAGCAGTCATTTGAACAGCAGGGTACGACAGAGGGAAATATCGTTCAGGAAGATCATAACGTAGTCGAAGAAGTAAAAGAAATAGTAGAAGTAGATAAAGATATTGAAACAGTAAAAGAAGAAAATATATCAACTACTGTAATTGCATCACAACCTCAATCTAACCAGATTGTGAGCAACAACGGTTACCCGATGAAAAAAGAACCGACGAAACGTATCGGTCCAAAATATTTGTTACCACCGGTTTCTCTATTAAATCCTGAAGATAAGGTAGAACGCGATGAAATGTGGGTTGAAGAACATAAAGCACAGCTGGATGATGCTTTCTATCACTTTAATGTTCCGGCAAAGGTTGAAAATGTTGTCGTCGGTCCATCCGTTACACGATTTGAACTGTCAGTAGAAAAAGGTGTTAAAGTTTCTCGCATTACAAATTTACAGGATGATATTAAGATGGCACTTGCTGCTAAAGATATTCGTATTGAAGCACCGATTCCAGGCACTTCACTTGTAGGTGTAGAAGTACCTAACGTTGAAACGCGTAATGTAAATTTAAGCGAAGTTTTATTCAGTAAGAAGATGAAATTTGCGGAGAGCAAACTTACAGTAGCACTTGGTGCTCGTATTAATAACGAGCCTATGATTATGGATCTTGCTAAGATGCCGCACGGTTTAATCGCTGGTGCTACCGGTTCTGGTAAATCTGTCTGTATCAATTCGATATTAGTTTCGTTATTATATAGAAATAATCCGAATGAGCTTAAATTGTTATTAATCGATCCGAAGATGGTAGAACTTGCGCCGTATAATGACTTACCACACTTAATTGCTCCTGTTATAACAGATGTGAAGGCTGCGACAGAAAGTTTAAAATGGGTCGTTGAAGAGATGGAACGTCGCTACAAAATATTTGCAGATATTCATGTTCGTAATATTACAGCTTATAATCAGAAGGTAAGTTATGTAGAGCGTTTACCGAAGATTGTCATCGTAATCGATGAGTTAGCGGATTTAATGATGATGTCTCCGCAAGATGTAGAACATGCTATCGCACGTATTGCACAGAAAGCACGTGCTGCGGGTATTCATATGATTCTAGCAACACAACGCCCTTCAGTAAATGTAATAACAGGACTGATTAAAGCAAATGTTCCTACGCGAATTGCCTTTATGGTTTCTTCAGCAGTCGACTCAAGAACGATAATTGATAGTGGCGGAGCCGAAAAGCTTTTAGGAAACGGTGATATGTTGTATCTTGGTAATGGAATGAATAAACCAATTCGAATTCAAGGTAACTTTGTTTCAGATGAAGAGATTGATGCGGTTGTTCAATATGTCAAGACGCAAGGTGAACCGAATTATTTATTTCAGGAAAAAGAATTGCTGAAGAAAGTTTCGGAAGCACCTAAAGATGAATTATTTAATGAAATTTGTGATTTTATGATTGATGAAGGTCATATTTCAACATCTCAAATTCAACGTAGATTCCAGATTGGTTATAATCGTGCTGCACGTATTATTGATCAGCTAGAAGAAATGGGCTACGTCAGCGGTCAGAACGGCTCTAAACCAAGAGCAGTATTAATAACGGAAAAACAAGCAGAATATTAGGAGATGAGCACATGACTTTATATCATTTCGTTGGTATTAAGGGTTCAGGAATGAGTGCATTAGCACACATCTTATTCGATATGGGTGAACAGGTTCAAGGTTCAGATATTGAAAAGGAATTTTTTACTGAGATTGGTTTGCGTGATAAAGGGATTACAATCCTTCCATTCAATGCAGATAATATTAAAGAAGGTATGACAGTAATTGCCGGGAATGCATTTCCTGACAATCACGAAGAAATTGTTCGTGCGAATGACTTAGGTTTAGAGGTCATCCGTTACCATAAATTTTTAGGTGACTTTATGAGCCGTTACATTTCTGTGGCAGTTACAGGTGCCCATGGAAAGACGAGTACAACAGGTCTTTTATCGCATGTGATGAATGGAGATAAAAAAACATCATTCTTAATTGGTGATGGTACTGGTATGGGTATGCCAGGCAGTGAATACTTTGCTTTTGAAGCTTGTGAGTATCGTCGTCACTTCTTAAGTTATTCACCTGACTATGCGATAATTACGAATGTAGATTTCGATCATCCGGATTACTTTAAATCTTTAGAAGACGTGTTCAGTGCATTCCAGGAAATGTCTTATAAAGTGAAGAAAGCGATTGTGGCATGTGGAGATGATGAAAATCTTAAAGGATTAAAAGCAGATGTTCCAATTTATTATTATGGATTAGCTGAGGGTAACAAAGTCACTGCTAAAAATGTAGAATCTGTTGATAATGGAACAACATTTGATGTGTATATCGATGGTGAGTTTATTGATCATTTCAAAACGCCGATGTTTGGTAATCATCAAGTGCTAAATGCCTTGGCAGTAATTACAATTTGTTATCTTGAAGATTTAGATATGGCTGCAATTAAAGATGCATTAGCTACTTTTGGCGGTGTGAAACGTCGTTTTAGTGAAAAGAAATTTGGGGCACAAATCTTAATTGATGACTATGCGCATCATCCAACTGAAATTAAAGCAACATTAGAATCTGCATCAAAAAAATATCCGAATAAAGAGATTGTAGCAGTTTTCCAACCGCATACTTTTTCAAGAACGAGTGCATTCTTACAGGAATTTGCCGATAGTTTAAAAGTAGCTGATAAGACTTATTTGTGTGATATATTCGGTTCTGCCAGAGAATCATCTGGAGAACTTTCAATTAAGGATTTGCAAACTTTAATTCCTGATGCTGAACTCATCAGTGAAGCGTCAGTTTCTCAATTGAAAGCGCATGAAAATAGCGTTATTATATTTATGGGTGCTGGCGATATTCAAAAAGTTCAGAAATCTTATGAAAATCTTATATAACGTTACACAAAGTATGTTTAAGCTTTATTCAGCAGGGTATTTGACTAAATAACAAGAGTTATAAATAATAGGAGGCGTTTTTATGGAATGGATTTTACCAATCGCAGGATTAATCGCTGCAATTGCATTTTTAGTATTATGTATCTTCTTAGGATTGACTTTAATGTCAGTTAAGAAGAATTTAGACCATGTTGCTAAAACACTTGATGGTGTTGAGGGACAAATTCAAGGTATTACACGTGAATCAACAGATTTATTACACAAAACAAATCGTTTAGCTGAAGATGTTCAGTTTAAAGCTCAAAAATTAAATACAGTTGTTGATGCAGTAACTGGTATTGGTTCAACTGTTCAAAACTTAAACAGTTCAGTGGATAATGTGACTTCTTCAATTACTCACAATATCTCACAAAACGAAGACAAAATTTCTCAAGTTGTCCAATGGTCAAACGTAGCTATGGAAGTAGCTGACAAATGGCAAATGAGAAAACAACGTCGTAATTCAGTAAACTTTGCTGATACAACACCGAATTACGAGAACCATGTAAACCAGAACAATTTTAATGAAACACACACAAAAGGTGATCATTTAGACCAAGATAAAATCAATGCTGGTTTAAAATAATCAATAATTGGGAATGTACATATTGTACATTCCTTTATTTTTTGAATAAAATAAGGATTAAAGCATCAAAATCAATATACTAACGGGGGCGTTAAAATTGGCAAATACTTATAATAGAGACTTACATACACATACAGTAAAAGAATATAAAGTTCAAAATGATACAACAGCACGTGACTTTTCAATCGGATTAACTGCGGGATTAGTTGTCGGCTCGTTTCTTGGTTTACTTGTAGCACCGAAAGCAGGTAAAGATTTACAACAGGATTTAAGTCAAAAGTCAGAAAGTTTAAAAGCGAAATCAGTAGATCATTACAATAAACAAATTGAAAATGCACAAGGTTTCAAAGAAAAATCAAATGCATTTGCTGCAAAGTTAACAGAAAAAACGGCAGAATTAAAAGAGAAAGCGGCGCAAAAATTAAATAATGGTGATAAAGATAATCATGTGACGTTTAATGAATTAGAGCGACAAAAACAAGCGATTAAATCGGAAGTAAATGATGATTCATTAGCACAACCGATTGCAATTGTAGATAAAGAATTAGATACACCGATTAAAGATGAAGCTTTAGCAGAACGTGAACAAACAATAAAAACAGCTAAAGATGCTGACAATAAAGTAAGAAACAAATAATATACAATTTTTTTTGGATTATGATAAAATAGTAGGCTGACGGTCTACTATTTTTTGAATTTATATAAAAGAGGTTATAGCGATGGATGAATTGAATCATTTACGAGAAAGAATAGAAGCAATTAATATTGAAATCTTAAAGTTACTGAGCGAACGCGGTGAAATCGCTAAACAAATAGGTGAAGAAAAGCGTAAACAAGGAACTGCAATTTATGATCCTGAACGTGAAAAAGAAATGATTAACATGTTACTGGATAAAAACGATGGACCATTTGATGATAATGTGATCAAGCAGTTGTTTAAAGAAATTTTTAAAGCATCGACAGAATTACAAAAATCAAATAGTGAAAAGCATCTTTTGGTATCACGTAAATTAAAACCAGAAGATACGATTGTTTCTTTTGATAATGGGGCGATTATTGGTGACGGTAATAAGTCATTTGTATTTGGTCCATGTTCAGTAGAATCTATTGAACAGGTGGATGCAGTTGCGAAAAATTTACATCAAAAAGGTGAGAAATTTATTAGAGGCGGTGCATTTAAACCAAGAACTTCTCCTTATGACTTCCAGGGACTAGGTGTTGAAGGTCTAAAGGTATTAGGTGAAATGAAAAAACGCTATGACTTAAATGTTGTAAGTGAAATTGTTAATCCAAACCATTTTGATCTTGCTGATCCATATGTGGATGTATTTCAGATTGGTGCACGTAATATGCAGAATTTCGAATTGTTAAAAGAAGCGGGAAAAACAAATAAACCGATTCTTTTAAAACGAGGATTAAGTGCTACAATTGAGGAGTTTATCTATGCTGCTGAATATATTTATGCCAATGGGAATAGTAAGATAGTACTTTGTGAACGAGGTATTAGAACGTACGAGAAAGCTACTCGTAATACACTAGATATATCTGCTGTACCAATTCTTAAACAAGGTACGCATCTGCCTGTATTGGTAGATGTGACGCATTCAACGGGCCGTAAAGATATTATGTTACCTGTCGCACGTGCAGCTTTAGCAGTTGGAGCAGATGGTGTGATGGCAGAAGTACATCCTGATCCATCTGTTGCCTTAAGTGATGCAGGTCAACAAATGGACCTTAACGAATTTGAAACTTTCTATCAGGAAATTACAAAGGCAGCACGAAATTATTAACAATTTGTGAATTTGCTAACTTTAAAAATGAAAAAGTTATGAAAACGTGTTAGAATAATAAATAAAACGGTTACAGGAGGATATAATGACAGTTACAATATATGATGTTGCTCGCGAAGCAAAAGTTTCGATGGCAACTGTCTCTCGTGTGGTGAATGGCAATCCAAACGTGAAACCAGCGACAAGAGATAGAGTCAATGAAGTAATTAAAAGATTAAACTATAGACCGAATGCAGTTGCACGTGGTCTGGCAAGTAAAAAAACTACGACAGTTGGTGTTATCATTCCTGATATTTCAAATGTTTATTATTCTGAATTAGCACGTGGATTAGAAGATATTGCAACGATGTATAAATATCAGACAATCATTTCAAACTCAGATAACGATGCACAAAAAGAACAGGAAATCTTCAACAATTTATTATCTAAACAAGTTGATGGTATTATTTTCTTAGGCGGTACTTTATCTAAAGAAACGACAAATATTATTAAAACATCTTCTGTACCAGTCGTTGTATCAGGTACACATGACCTGGATGCAAGTTTACCGGCAGTAAATATAGATTATGTTAATGCAAGTAAGGAAATTACTGAGAAGTTCGTTCAAGATGGTGTGAAGAAGTTTGCTTTCGTAGGTGGAGGTTACTCAGAGAAAGCGCAAATCGATATATTAGAAGGTATGAAGTCTGTACTTTCAGCAAATAATATTAAGCTTGACGATGCATCTGTTTACATCGGACAAGAACAATATTTAGATGGCGAGAAGGCGTATGAAGCAATTAAATCTCAAAACCCTGAAGTAATCATGTGTATCAGTGATGAACAGGCAATCGGCATTGTTCATGCAGTACAAGATGATGGTAAAGATATACCAAATGAATTACAGGTGATTAGTTTCAACAATACACGTTTAGTTAAGATGGTACGTCCAAAATTATCAAGTGTGATGCAACCACTTTATGATATCGGTGCTGTTGGCATGCGACTACTTACTAAATATATGAACGATGAACAAATTGAAGAATCAAAAGTAACATTACCTTACAGTATCGTCTATAGAGGTACTACAAAATAGAAATAAGCGATTAAACTGATTCAGTTTAATCGCTTATTTTTTTATGAATAATATGATATTTATTTTGTTTAATAATGCATTAAAGTTCTCTGAAGTGTCTGTTCATTTTTTTCTTCAATATCCAACCTTCTAGGGATTGATTCGTAATTTTCCAGATCCTCATTCCATGTCTTCGGTAATTTAATTTTTGATTTTGGCTGCCACATATCGATCCAGGATTTTGGTATCTCTCCTTCTAGCGATGGGTTTCCTAACATTGCATTATAAACTTGTGCCCAGGCGAGTGGTGCCACTTGAAAGATATTATACCCGCCACCACCGATTGCGATCCACTTGCCGTCTGTATACTGTTCTGCACACTGATGTACGATTTGAGGAATTGTCTGGTATGTTCTATGTGTGACAGATAAATGTGTCAATGGGTCAAGGTAATGCGCATCTGCACCATTTTGACTCAGTATAATATCAGGTTTAAAGAATTCACATGCTTTAATCAGACTTTCTCGGAAGATGTGAAGAAAAGAGTCATCTTCAGTATAGGCATCTACAGGTAAGTTCATGCTATATAAATAACCGTTACCGTCTCCTTTTTCATGGATTGTTCCTGTACCCGGAAATAAATATCTTCCTGTTTCATGGATTGAATATGTGAAGACATCGTTATCATTATAAAATGAAAACTGAACACCGTCCCCATGATGGGCATCTGTATCGATATAAAGCACGCGTTTATTATACTTTTGTCTCATATATTCAATCGCAACAGTGGAATCATTATAGATACAAAATCCGGAAGCACGACCTCGGAATCCATGATGTAATCCACCACCAAAGTTGCAAGCTGTTTTTGTCTGTCCGGTCATGACAGCATCTACAGCTGTTAACGTTGCTCCTACGAGTGTCGCACATTTATCATGCATGCCTTCAAAGTTTGGTGTATCATTTGAATTCAGACCAAACTTTTCACAATCTGTTGCGCTTAAAATCTGCTGACCTGCATCTTTAACAGCCTGAATATACTCTGGTTGATGACCGAGTAATAACTCTTCGTCTGTTGCAATACGAGGTTTAATGATTTTATCTTCAGGAAGTAACTGTAAAGCTTCTAGCAATGTTTTCGTTAACAGTAATCGCATTTGATTGAAAGGGTGATCGTTACTGAAACGGTATGCGAGTAATGCATCATCATATACAAATAACGTCATAGGCTGTTTTCCATTGGATTGTATACTTGAAATCCTTTTGCTTCGAGTTCAGCAATGATTGTTTGAGGATGCATTGACATCATACGTACGCTAACGATTTTTTTGCCTGGATTTTTTTTATCACGAAATACGAGGACACTTTCTATTCCGGTCTTAAATCTATGGAAGACTTCAGTCACTTCGTGAAGATTGCCCGGTATATCCGGTATTTGAATTTGAATTGTTGTTCCTGGTGTTACGACGCCTGTCAGTTCGATAAAAGTATTCAGCATGTCTTTAGCAGTGACAATACCAACAACTTTGCCTCGTTTCACGACAGGGATACTACCGATATTTTCATTGTAGAAGTCTAGCGCAATTTCTTCTACAAAATCGAGTGGATGACATGTAATAACGTTTTTCGCCATAATCTTTGTTATCGGTACATTTAAATCCAGAACAAGGCGATCTTGTAAGTTTGATGGTAAAGCCTGTTTAATATCTCGGTCGCTAATAATGCCGAGCAGTCTATTTTCATCATCAACAATTGGGACATGATGGATATTTTTTTCATGCATTAAAGTGATGATTTCTTCTATTGTGCCCTCTACATTGAATGTAATACAGGGACTTGTCATTATTCGTTCAACTAACATAGTATCCTCCTATAAGAAAAATCTGTTTTGAAATCTTAAATTATCAAACGCCTGAATCTGTTCATTATTAATACGTTTGCCGATTCGTGCCATTAGTGAATTGGCAGGATGACTCGTAATTTCCGGATCATTGGTTGAAAATACTTTCATACCACAGCTGCCCATCATTTTTTGCATAATCTCTTTGTACTGAAACACATCGAGCCCGCTATTCTTTAAATCCCAGTGCCAGTAATATTCTGTTGTAATAACGATAAAATCTTCCATCGCATCATCCATCATAGCAACTCTCAGCATTTCACTTCCTAGTCCTAATGCACGGTAATCTTTACTGATTTCAATTGCACCAAGTTCTAAAATAAATTCAAGGTTACCATGGGACCACCGTTCCATCGGATCTGGATATAAGTAGGTGGTATACCCAATGATGTTAATACCGTCGCGGCAAATAATGATACGTCCTTCTTCGAGATCAGCAATTTCTATGATTGCTTCAAATTGTTCATCCGGTCGTCGAAAAGCTACGAGTCCTTTATCAAAGGTATATTTTTGAAGCGTATGACCATCAACAGGGCCTTCTATTATTAATTCACGGTCATTAAATGTACATGTCGATTTGTGATAGGTTTTGATATGTTTCATGCATCCTCCTTGTAGTGTTAATGAAATATATTATCAATTGCATAAAAATTTGCATATTTTTTGAATTATCAGTTAAATTTATTATATAATAAAATAAGAAATAATGAAAACGTTTACAAGGGGGATTTATTGTGAAGACAGAAATATTTAAGGCAACAGCAGGCAATCATAATTTAAAGGATTATGATAAAACGTATGAGAACTTTGACTGGAATGAGATTGTGAAGCATTTTTCATGGTCTGAAACAGGAAAAGTAAATATGGCATATGAATGTATCGATAAACATGTCAAAGATGGATATGGTGATAAAGTGGCATTACTCTATAAAGATGCGAACAGAAATGAAGGCTATACATTTAAAGAAATGATGGAGAATTCCAATAAAGCTGCGAATGTATTGGTTAAAGAAGCAGGCGTGAAAAAAGGGGATCGCGTCTTTATCTTTATGCCACGTTCTCCTGAACTTTATTTTGCATTACTCGGTACGCTTAAGATTGGTGCTATCGTTGGTCCTTTATTTGAAGCATTTATGGAGAAAGCAGTAAAAGACCGTCTGGAAAATAGTGAAGCAAGTGTCATCATTACGACAAATAGCTTACTTGGACGCATTCCACAAAGTGAATTACCACAATTACAACATATCGTCGTAATCGATGATAATGTCGAAGATAAATACATAGATTTTAATCATCATTTTAAAACTGCATCAACTGAGTTTGATGTAGAATGGTTAACGCGTGACGACGGATTGATTCTGCATTACACGTCTGGCTCAACTGGACAACCTAAAGGTGTATTACATGTACAGAATGCAATGATTCAGCATTATATTTCAGGACTTTACGTATTAGACTTAAAAGAAGATGATGTATATTGGTGTACAGCAGATCCAGGCTGGGTAACTGGAACAAGTTACGGTATATTCGCACCATGGTTAAACCGTGCAACAAGTGTCATCGCTGGGGGAAGATTCTCACCTGAAGGATGGTATGGTATTCTGGAACAATTTAAAGTGACTGTCTGGTATTCAGCACCAACAGCTTTCCGTATGTTAATGGGAGCAGGTGATGAACTAGTTGAAAGGTATGATTTATCACATTTAAGACATATCCTATCAGTTGGTGAACCATTAAACCCTGAAGTCGTAAAATGGGGATATAAAGTATTTAAACTTCGCATTCACGATACTTGGTGGATGACTGAAACGGGGGCACATATGATTGTGAATATACCAGATATGGATATTAAATCAGGCTCTATGGGTAAACCATTGCCAGGTGTTCAGGCGGCTATCGTAGATGATCTAGGTAATGAGTTACCACCAAACAGAATGGGGAATTTAGCGATGAAAGCTGGTTGGCCATCTATGATGAAGACAATCTGGAATAACGAACCAAAGTATCAATCTTACTTCTTACCAGGTGATTGGTATATTTCAGGTGATAGTGCTTATATGGATGAAGATGGATATTTCTGGTTCCAGGGCCGTGTCGATGATGTAATCATGACGGCAGGAGAACGTGTTGGACCTTTTGAAGTTGAATCAAAGCTTGTTGAGCATCCTGCCGTTCAGGAAGCAGGGGTCATCGGTAAGCCGGATCCAATTCGCGGTGAAATCATTAAAGCATTTATTGCTTTACGTGAAGGTTATAAAGAAAGTGACGAGCTTAAAGAAGAAATCAGAGTGTTTGTAAAAGAAGGTCTTGCAGCACATGCAGCACCGCGAGAAATTGAATTTAAGGATAAATTGCCGAAGACACGTTCAGGTAAAATTATGCGACGTGTACTTAAAGCATGGGAACTAGACTTACCAACTGGTGATTTATCAACGATGGAAGATTAAATGTAAATTTTACTTAAAATTTCTATAAAATTAGTCGACATCTTGAAAGCGTTATCTTATTATGGAATAGTAAAGACACTTTTAAGATTAGGAGAATGTGAAAATGACTAAATATTTATCAGATTTAGAAATCGCTAACCAAGCGACAGTTCGACCTATTTTAGAAATTGCACAAGAAGCGGCAATCCCTGCTGATGCAGTTGAGCCTTATGGCCACTTTAAAGCAAAGATTGATACTTCTAAAGTGACAACAAACAAAGAAGGTAAGATTGTCCTTGTTACTGCGATGAGCCCAACACCAGCTGGTGAAGGTAAATCAACAGTAACTGTTGGTATTTCAGATGCATTTAAAGCGTTAGGTAAAAGTGTTATGGTTGCATTGCGTGAACCAAGTTTAGGACCTGTATTCGGTATGAAAGGTGGTGCTACTGGTGGTGGCCGTGCACAAGTATTACCGATGGAAGAAATCAACTTACATTTCAACGGCGACTTACATGCTATCACGACTGCAAATAATGCGTTAGCTGCATTCATTGATAACCATATTTATCAAGGTAACCAATTAAACATTGATCCGCGACGTGTTGAGTGGAAACGTGTTATTGACATGAACGATCGTACATTACGTCAAGTCGTCGTTGGTCTTGGTGGACCTTTCAAAGGTGTACCACGTGAAGATGGTTTCGATATTACAGTTGCTTCTGAAATCATGGCAGTATTCTGTCTATCAAATAACATCACTGACTTAAAAGAAAACTTAGGTAAGATGACAATTGGTTATACATATGATCGTAAACCCGTTACAGTTAAAGATTTAGGTGTAGAAGGAGCGTTAACTTTAATCCTTAAAGATGCATTAAAACCAAACTTAGTGCAAACGATAGAAGGCACACCAGCCTTAATCCATGGTGGACCATTTGCAAACATCGCACACGGTTGTAACTCAATTATCGCAACGAAGACTGCACGTAAACTAGCTGATATCGTTGTTACTGAATCAGGATTTGGTTCTGACTTAGGTGCTGAGAAATTCATGGATATCAAATCACGTAAAGCTGAAATCCAACCAGATGCTATCGTTGTTGTAGCAACTATTCGTGCGTTAAAAATGCACGGTGGCGTAGCAAAAACAGATTTAGCTAATGAAAATGTAGAAGCTTTAAAATCAGGTATTGCTAACCTTGCAAAACATATTGAAAACTTAAAGTTATTCGGTGTAGAACCGGTAATCGCATTAAACAACTTTGTAACAGATACAGATGCTGAACGTGAATTTGTTCAAAACTGGGCAAAAGAACAAGGTGTTAAATTAGCATTAACTGAAGTTTGGGAACATGGTGGAAAAGGTGGCGTTGAGCTAGCTAAATTAGTACTTGAAGTACTTGAAACACCACAAAACTTCAAACCTTTATATGAATTAACTTTACCAGTTGAAGAAAAAATTCGTACAATCGTTCAAAAAATCTACGGTGCTGATGATGTAGTATTTGAAGAAAAAGCGAAAAAACAATTAAAAACAATTGTTGAAAATGGTTGGAATGAATATCCTGTTTGTATGGCGAAAACACAATACTCATTCTCAGATGATCCTAAAAAATTAGGTCGTCCAACAGAATTTAATGTAACAATTCGCGAGTTAATTCCTAAAACAGGTGCAGGATTTATTGTAGCATTAACAGGAGATATCATGACAATGCCTGGTCTTCCAAAAGAACCAGCAGCGTTAAAAATGGATGTTGACGCAGATGGCAATGCAGTAGGGTTATTCTAATCAATATAAAAAACTCACTAAAATTATTTTTAGTGAGTTTTCTTATTTTAGCCTCCATGAATTATATCGTGGAGGCTTATTTTATTGTGCAGATTAATTATCTTTCTTCTTATCATTCGTTGGTTTTGCTTTTTGATTTGCTTTTGATAAAGTATCAGATGGACTTTGTTTAGATGAGATTTTCTTTCTCGTTTCAGGATCTAGTTTCTCACCTAAACGAGATAATATTCTATAATCATCTAATTTCTTTTGTGAGGTATCTGTCTTACTCCATACTAAGCTTTGCTTCAGAGGTTCACCGCCATCACATGATCCTTTTTGAGACATTGAATATTGACACATTTCAATCTTTTTAACATCATCAGGCTGATTAAATCTTTCACCTACACCCATCTGTAGCTGATCCTGAGTGGTAATCTGATTGATTATATCTCGCCATAATCTTAACTGGTAATGATTTTCTTCATCAAATGATGTAGGGACGTCATATCCCATCCAGATGCCCATCGTTACTTTTGGATTATAGCCGATAAATAAGCTATCTTTACCTTCTTGCGCTGTACCTGTTTTTCCTGCCCAATCCTGGTTATACATAAATGTTCCTTTTAACTGATATCCACTACCTGTATCTAATACACCACGCAGCATGTCTGTTGTAATATATGCAGTTTCTGGACTGTAAATGCGAACAGGACGCGCATTATGCTGATAGATGACCTTACCGTCACGCGTTTTAATCGACTCAATCATATAGCTTTCCTGATAGTTCCCTTTATTTGCTAAAGTAGAAAACCCATCGACATTGTTTTCTAACGTAATATCAGTGGCACCAAGCGCTAATGATAAGTTCTCTTGTTCTGACTTCGGTATGTTAAAATTCATCTTCTGCAATAATTCCCATGGCTTTCTATCTTGAATGCCAGAGTATAAACGTAATGTACTTAAGTTAAGTGAGTTTTCTAATGCATAACGCGTTGTTACAACGTTATATTCCATTCTTGCATAGTTCTCTGGAGAGTATCCATTATAATTAAATTGTTTATCAAGTAATGCTGCTTCTGGTGCAGTGATACCATATTCGATTGCTGGCGCATATGTTAGTAAAGGTTTAATTGTTGATCCTGGAGAACGTTTCGTTTTAGTCGCATGGTTGTTTTGAGAATCATTATGATTACGTCCGCCGATGAATGACAGAATTTTACCAGAGTCATTTTCTTTTAAAAGGACACCGACTTCCATATTGATTGCTTTTGTTTTACCATTTACATTTGCATTTCTGGCATAAGAATAGTAATTTGGGTTATCTTTAATCTGATCCATCGTATCAAAAATTTTCTTATGAATTGTCGTATCGATGATGTAACCATTATTTCGAATAGCACGATTTGCTATGCCGACATATTTTTCTTGTAATACTGGTGTTTCATCTAATTCCTGGCGAGAAATATTATCTTTTTCAGCGAATATATATTTTAGAATATCAATTGCGCGTGATTCAACTTCCTGAGTTAAGAATGGATACTTTTCGTTAGGAACTTCGAAATCTTTTGTAAATGATTTTTTTAGATTAAATTTTTTAGCCTGTTCATATTGCGCTTTTGTAATTTTTTTCTCTTGATACATACGCATTAGCACATATTGTTGACGTTCAAAACCGAACTTCAAGTCTTTATCTTTCTTAAACTCACCTGTCTGTAAGAATGGTGTGTATGTATAAGGATTTTGAGGCATACCCGCAATATAAGCTGCTTGAGCGACATTTAATTTATTTGCATCAACGCCAAATATACCTTGTGCAGCAGCCTGAACTCCGGCAATATTTTGTCCATTTGTATTTCGACCAAAGCTGACAACATTTAAATAAGCTTCAATAATTTCTTTTTTAGAGAGTGATTTCTCAACTTTAAATGAAAGCATCATTTCTTTTGCTTTACGTTTAAAAGACGTTTCGTTTGTTAGCAGCTGGTTCTTAATTAATTGTTGTGTTAGCGTACTACCCCCACTTGTTACGCCCATATTTAAAAACTCTTGTGCAGTTGCACGGATAAATGCTTTAGGTACGATACCATTATGTTTATAGAAATTTTCGTCTTCTGTAGCAATTAATGCATCGATGACGTGGGGACTCATTTTATTATACTTAATCACTTCACGTTGTACGTCAGCATTAAGTGTACCAAGAGTTTCACCGGTACCGAAATAAACTGTAGTACTTTGTGTCATTTCGTATAATGATTTTTTAAGTGCAGTATTATTTTTTACCGGTTCATCTTTAACTAGTGCTAAAAAATACCCTGTACCTAGTCCCAAAAGTAATGTACCGATGAGTAATCCTGTTACTAAGAGGAACAGAAAGGTACGTGTAAGCGTTTCGTAAATACCGTGAAACCATACGTAAGGGGTGAATTCTATAGACTTAAAAGTTGATTTAATATTATCTTTCGTTTGTTTAGGTTTGAATATTTGACGTTGTTTTTTCGGCATACAAATTTCCTCCTGAATATTTTTTAGTATATCATAATTTCAGGGACTTGACGTTATAGAATCTATTGTTTACACTAGTATCATAATTTAAATTGAACTGAATATAAAGGTTTTTAGGACAAGTAGTATGACTTATTGAGTGAAGAGACTTAGTGGTTGGTGCAAACTAAGCAATGAACATATGAATACACCTAAACTTTCGGCCTTAAGGATAATGACCTTTTCATTAATAAGTGATGATTTAATCATAAGTATGGTGGTACCGTGCATGAGCACCCTTACATTTTTTGTAGGGGTGTTTTTTATTTTATTATAAATCATTTATTGATATTAAAGACATATCCATATCAGCAATTTAAACAATAAATTTTAGAGGAGGAACAAAGATGGCAAATGCATTATTAGAAGATTTAAGATGGAGAGGTCTCATCTATCAGGAAACGCATCCAGAAGAAATTGAAGCATTACTGAATAAGGAGAGTATTAGTGTATATTGCGGAACCGATCCTACTGCGGACAGCTTGCATATTGGTCACTTGTTACCTTTCATGACATTGAAACGATTCCAGCAACATGGTCATCGTCCAGTTGTATTAATTGGTGGTGCTACAGGAATGATTGGGGATCCATCAGGTCGTACAGACGAGCGCACTTTACAAACAATAGAACAAGTTCAACGCAATGTAGATGGTATTTCAGCGCAAATGGAACAATTATTTGATTTCGACGGTGATACAGGCGCGATGCGTGTCGATAATAAAGACTGGTTAGGTCAAATTGATCTATTAACATTCTTACGTGACTACGGGAAACACGTTGGTGTGAATTATTTATTAAGCAAGGATAGTATTGCATCACGTTTAGAGACAGGTATCTCATTTACTGAGTTTACTTATACAATTTTGCAGGCAATAGACTTCGGTCATTTAAATAAAGAACATAACGTTAAACTTCAAATTGGTGGTAGTGACCAATGGGGGAACATTACGAGCGGTTTAGAATTAATGCGTCGTATGTATGGTGAAGTTGAAGCATTCGGTATGACAGTCCCATTAGTTGTGAAATCGGACGGTAAGAAGTTCGGTAAATCTGAAGGCGGCGCGATTTGGTTAGATCGTACAAAGACAAGTCCGTACGAGTTCTACCAATTCTGGATCAACACACCGGATAGCGATGTAATTAAATTCTTAAAATACTTTACATTCTTAAGTAAAGAAGAAATTGATGCGTTAGAAAGGTCAGTTGAGACAGAACCTCATTTACGTTTAGCTCAGAAGAAATTGGCTGAAGAAGTTACAAAATATGTACATGACGAAGCTGCATTAGAAGAAGCAATCAATATTACTGATTCTTTATTTAAAGGTGATTTAAAAGCCTTAACAGCAGATCAGTTACGTACGAGCTTTAAAGACGTACCACAGAAAGCTGTAGAAAATACGAATCTTGTTGAAGTATTAATCGAAGCAGGTATTGCACCAAGTAAACGTCAGGCACGTGAAGATATTAAGAACGGTGCGATTTCGTTGAACGGTGAAAAAGTTACAGATACAAGTCATGAAATTACTTCAGCAGATAAAATTGAAGAAGAATTTACAATAATTCGCCGTGGTAAGAAAAAGTACTTTATGATCACATATAAATAAATGATTAAATGTTAAAGAGATGGAGCATTATGCTTCATCTCTTTAACATTTCTTTATTGAAGGCGTTTAGAAGCCAATTTAGAGGGTAAAAATAAATACTTAATTAAAAGGAGAAATGATATGAAAAAATTATTAATACCTATTATCGGATTAGTTGTTTTATTATTAATTATTGGTAGTATGTTAATCGGTCCTTACAATAAACTTGTCGGACTAGATGCTGATGTGCAAAATGCGGAAGCAAAGGTTGATACACAGTTACAAAGACGTCTGGATTTAATTCCAAACTTAGTTGAAACTGTAAAAGGTTATGCAAAACACGAAGAAAAAGTATTTAAAGATGTTTCTGATGCACGTGCGAAATTAGCAGGTGCAAAAGAAAACGGTTCAATGGAAGATAAAGCAAATGCCAATGCGGAATTAAACTCAGCATTGAGTCGTTTAATTGCAATTCAGGAGAATTACCCGAATCTAAAAGCTGATACGCAGTTTACAGGTTTACGTGATGAATTAGCTGGTACAGAAAATCGTATCGCTGTAGCGCGTAATGATTACAATGAAGTTGTTACAACTTATAATAAAGCGGTAAGAAGTTTCCCTGCAGCCTTATATGCTGGCATGCTTGGATTTGAAAAGAAAGAATTCTTTAAAGCCGATGAAGCTGCAAATAAAGCACCAAGTATCGATTTTAATGCTGATGGAGAAAGTAAATAATGTATAAGAAAAAGTTCGCGATTTTTATCGCGCTCTTTTTAATCTTCACGATTACTTTACCGGCGAATGCAGCTGAGCCATTGCCAAAGCTTGAACAACCTATATTTGTTCAGGACCATCTCGGCATATTCAAACAAAATGAAAAAGATTTTCTCAATCAGCGTGGTGAAACGTTACAAAAAGGTACTACCGCTGAAATCTTAATCATGACGATGCCGTCGATAGGGCAAGAAGTAAGAGGAGATTATGCACTTCGCGTTGGACGTGAATATGGCGTCGGAGATAAAGAGAAAAACAACGGGATAGTGATTTTGTTTAATTTAGATAACGGTAATGAATTTAGAAATAGAGGTATTGAAGTACAAGTTGGTTATGGCTTGGAAGGTGTCTTAAATGATGCGAAGGTCGGAGCTATGATTGATAAATATGCGATGCCTGATGTACGAAAAGCACTTGCAGCTGATCCAAAAGGTGAAACTGCTGAGAGTAAGGCACTTTATGCTCAAGGGCTTGGAAAACTTTATAATGCAATATTTGATGAAGTAAGTAAAAGTTATGGATTTGATGGTGAAAAATATACGAGAGATACACCGATGGTCGATGATAGTTCAGACGGTATTAGTGTATTCGAAATATTAATTGGATTATTCTTATTATACTTAGTCATCTCTATCTTTATGGGAGGTGGCCGAGGTGGCGGCGGTGGTGGACGTAGACGTTCATCAGGACCTGTCATCTTCTTCCCAACCGGTGGAGGCTTCGGCGGCGGATTCTCTTCAGGCGGATTCGGCGGCGGCGGATTTGGCGGCGGAGACTTTGGTGGCGGTGGCGCTGGCAGAGGATTCTAAAATTAAAGGACTAACAACACTACATACAATGTTGTTAGTCCTTTTTTATTATTTATCTTCAGTACTTCTTAATGTCAGTTCAACGTCTTTTTTATTACCATCACGGATAATTGTAAACTTTACATTATCTCCAGCTTTTTTGTTCTTGTATATATAGTTGCGAACGTCGCCATCTGTTCTAACATCCTGTCCTTCAATTTGAGCAATGACATCGCCTTCTCTAAATACTTTACCGGCTTTTTCATCAGTACCTGCAACAAGTGCTCCTGTGTTAGCCGATACATTCATTTTCTCTAAATAATTAGCAGGTACATTTTCAATACTAACCAATGCAAGGCCCATGAATGGGCGAACCACTTTACCATCTTTTACAAGTTGATCTATGATGACTTTCGTATCGTTTGAAGGAATTGCAAAGCCTAAACCTTCGACAGTGTCTGCTGATATCTTCAAAGTATTAATACCGATCAACTGCCCTTGATTATTAATTAACGCTCCACCTGAGTTACCAGGATTGATTGCAGCATCAGTCTGAATTGCTTTTACTGACGATTCTCCAGCTGAAGTATCGACCTTCATTGTTCTTTCTTTTGCACTAATAATACCTTCAGTAACACTACCTGATAATTCAATACCTAATGGATTTCCGATTGCATAAACAGTGTCGCCAATACGAATTTTTGAAGAATCTGCAAACGGAATAGGCTTAATATTATATTGACCAGAGATTTTTAATACTGCAATATCTGTTAAAGCATCGGTTCCTATTAAAGTACCATCCACAGTTTCCCCTGTAGATAAACGTACTTTTAAATCTTTAGCGCCTTCTACAACGTGGTTGTTAGTTACGATGTATGCTTCATTATCAGTCGACTGATAGATAACTCCAGACCCGGTGCCTGCAGGTGTCTCTTCACTACTACCACTATCTCCACGTAAAATATCAAAGATGCTACTATTTGCCTGTTGCATATTGATGACACCAACGACTGCAGGTGAAACCTGCTCTAACATATCAGCAAGTTCTGTATTATTACCGGCAGTTTTCTGGTCAACCTGAATCGGTGTAGCATTAGAATTAGAACCTGTACCTGGAGATACTAAATTGGGTAGATGTGATGCACCAATCGTCAGACCTGAACCCAGGACGGCAGCTAACAATAATTTAAAAAAGCCAGGTCCATTATTCTTTTTATATGTACGCGGCTCATCATTACGAACATATTGAACGTTTTCATTAGCATCATATGATTCATTATTATGTATTAATCTTTTTTCATTATCATGTTGATTATATCTTTCCATTAAATTTCCCCCTAAATATAGTTGATATAATAAAATAACATACCATTTATATCTGAAAATTTCATATATTAAACCTTCAGTTCACGAAATCGACAAATCAACAAAGTATATTCATATGCATTTAAATTGTGCTAAAATAAAATAGAGTTAAAATTATAATGCATATTAAAAAACAAATATATAATTCAAAGAACAAAACATAGAATAAAAAAATGTTATATCAAACAACAAGGAGCACATAACATGTACAAATTTTTGGCAACGCTTATTTACTTTGTAACAAATATTCTATTACGTAAAGTTAAAGTAATAGGTAAAGAAAATGTCCCTAAAAATGAAGCGTTTATCGTTACATGTAATCATAGAAGTATGGTTGAAATTATTATACTTGCAATGGCACTATACCCAAGAGAAGTGCACTATATGGCGAAACAGGAATTGTTTAAAGGAAAGTTACTTGATAAGTTCTTTAGATCTGTGAATGCATTCCCTGTAAACAGAGCGAATCCAGGACCATCAACAATAAAGACGCCAGTAAAGTTAATTAAAGAGCATAAGATTGTTGGGATATTTCCAAGTGGACAACGCGCAGATAATGCACCGATGAAAAAAGGGGCAGCCACTATTTCTGTAATGAGTAAATCTAAACTATTACCGGCAGCTTACGAAGGACCGATTAAATTTAAAGATGTAATATTTGGAAAAGAAAAATGTTATATTATGTTTGGTGAACCAATTGATAGTCAGACTTTTACTGCACAATATAAGAAAAATGAGGCAATTGAAGAGATTACACAAACATTAGAAAGTAAAACAAATACATTAATAACTAAATTAAAACACGAAGCGTAATTATTACGCTTCGTGTTTTAATGTTTTGTAGAGATACGTCTCTTTGTCCTCTGGGTAAATAAATTCAAGTTTTATGATTTGAGGTTGGTTTGTTTTACTGGCGATAGCCTGTGTTTTTTCTTTGATTTTACTAATATATGATACTTTCTCAACTTCATTTTGAATTAATTTATATTCTGTTTTTTCATCAGATGAGTAAGGATAAGACGTTTTTAGTACGATGATACTCATAAGTCTTCACCCACTTCCAAATTTTTATAGTTAAGTTATAATACTATTTCCCCGTATACTGCTACTTTAAACGCATAACGTATGATAAATTTTATTTCAAATATAACTAAAACCATCGTTGATGATCCCCCTATATAATATGAACTAATTATTATTATTAATAGAGTAAAAAAATAGCATGTAAAATTATAATAAATTCAAAAACAATATATTAAATATTCAGAATATATAGTATAATTTATTAAAAGTAACATGGGGGTGCAGCATGACGATACATAGGATGAAAAAAGAAGATTCAGTAATAGAATTTATTGAAACGATAGAAGATAGAAAACGTAGAAAAGAC
Organism: Macrococcoides bohemicum; assembly: GCF_003259675.1. Classification (GTDB taxonomy): domain Bacteria; phylum Bacillota; class Bacilli; order Staphylococcales; family Staphylococcaceae; genus Macrococcoides; species Macrococcoides bohemicum. The sequence continues at coordinate 173,152 of NZ_PZJG01000001.1, forward strand.
TGTATTAAATTATTGGAAATCTTTGAAGAAAGCTCTGGATTTATCGGAAAGATGTGGGGCCCTAATATTATTGGGTTTGGAAAATATCATTATAAGTTAAACAATCAAATAGAAGGAGATGCACCGCTCATCGCATTTGGTCTGAAGAAAAGTAAAATAAGTTTGTACTTTGCTCAGGATAATATTAATCGTGATCGTTATTTAAAGGAGTTGGGGAAACATACACTAGGGAAGACGTGTGTGTATATAAGTGATATAGAACAAATTGATGTTAAAGTATTAAAACATCTTATTGTAGATTCAATGAAATATCTTCAAAATCAGTATGATAATACATAAAAAAATAATGAATCAAGTTAGGCACTTGTTTCATTATTTTTAATTTCTGTAGGAAAGAGACTGCACTCTAAATTTTTAAGTTTTGTATAAGTATCATCATCTAAAGATTCAATTTTCTGTTCATCTGTAAACAGTGATTCAATTAATTCAATATCAATATCTGTAGCAGTAGATATTTGATATGCAGTTAATCTACCTTTAAATAGAAATGGAAGACCTTTCATTCAATCACCCTTAAATTAGTTATTAGTTTATTATAGCTAACAAACCATATAATTAAAAGTTTTTTTTTCAAATATATAATATTATTGCATATATATTTGAGGATGTACAATAAATGTATATATGCTTAACAAAATATATATTGTATCCGTTGAGTTTAAATAATAAAATAAGGTGTAGTGTAAAATTTTATTTCATAGGAGGTAAGTATATGTATTCATTCTTACAAAGATTAGGTAGAAGTCTGATGTTACCTGTAGCTGTATTACCAGCAGCAGCACTGTTATTGGGTATAGGTTACTGGATTGATCCAACAGGATGGGGTGCAAATAACCCTATTGCTGGATTTTTAATTAAGTCTGGAGGAGCAATTCTTGATAATTTAGGTTTACTTTTTGCGATTGGTGTTGCTCTTGGAATGTCTAAATCTAGAGATGGAGCTGTAGCTTTAGCAGCAGTTGTGGGATTTTTAGTTGTTACAACTGTTTTATCACAAGCTTCCGTAGCAAACTTACTGCATATCAAACCTGAAAAAGTTGATATGAGTTTTGGAAAGATCAATAACGTATTTATTGGTTTACTTGTTGGTTTTATCTCTTCATGGACTTTTAACAAATTTCATCAAACTGAATTGCCAACAGCATTTGCATTTTTTAGTGGTAGACGATTAGTGCCAATCTTAACATCTGTCTTTGCAATGATTTTGTCAGTTATTTTATTATTTGTGTGGCCATTCTTCTTCGGATTACTTGTTTCTTTCGGTGAATGGATGATTGGATTAGGAGCAGTCGGAGCAGGTCTATTTGGATTCTTCAATCGTTTATTAATTCCCACTGGATTACACCATGCACTTAATGCTGTTTTCTGGTTTGATGTTGCTGGTATTAATGATATTGGAAAATTCCAAAGTAAAGATGCTGTTAAGGGAGTAACTGGTATGTATCAAGCCGGATTCTTCCCGGTGATGATGTTCGGTATACCAGGTGCTGCGTTAGCAATGTATCATTCAGCAAAAACTGAACGTAAAAAAGCGGTAGCAGGTATTTTCTTAGCTGGTGCCGTAGCAGCATTTGTTACAGGTGTTACTGAACCTGTAGAGTTCTTATTTTTATTTATTGCACCAAGTTTATATTTAATTCATGCATTATTGACGGGTATTTCAATGTTTATTGCGGCAAGTATGCATTGGACGGCTGGCTTTGGTTTTAGTGCAGGAGCAATTGACTTTTTACTTTCAACTAAAAATCCGAATGCTAATAACCCATTTATGCTCTTAGTATTAGGACTAGTTTATTTTGTATTATACTATGTAATTTTTAGAGCAATTATTAAACTACAAGATATTAAAACTCCAGGTCGTGAATCTGACGAAGATATCGCTAAGATGATTGCGCAAGAAGATGCAGATATGGGTCATACATCATCAGAAAATGTTGTCGTTAGCACATCTCAACCTGGAAAATACGATAAACTTGCACAATCTGTAATTTCAGGTGTAGGCGGTAAAGAGAATATTGAAAGTGTAACAAACTGTGCGACGCGTTTACGTTTTGAACTAAAGGATAATTCAATTGTGGATGAGAACTTGATTAAACGTGCTGGTGCAGCTGGTGTAATGAAGGTTGGGCGTAAGAATGCTCAAGTTATCATCGGCACACATGTCCAACAAGTAGCAGATGTTGTAGATGAATATTTAAAGTAATGCAATGATGATTTAAAAACAGCCTTTTGGCTGTTTTTTTATTTTATCTAAACTTTACTTCATTAATGTGATAACACAATATCATAATACAATTTTTGGATATTCTATTGTTTTGTAAACGTTTTCATTCTATAATAATATTGTCTGAAAAATTAGAATAATTAAAAAGGAGAATATAAATGACTTTATTATTAACAGGTGATAATTTAACAATCGATGCGATTAGAAAATTCTTAAATAACAATGATGTTGTCGCCATATCTGATGAAGCTTTAAGCAGAGTGAAAAGAAGTAGAAAAACTGTAGAAAAGATCATAGAAAATAAAGAAACGATTTATGGTATTACAACTGGTTTTGGATTGTTTTGTGATGTTTTAATTGACCAGGATAAATGCAATGATTTACAAGTACATCTTATTCGTTCACATGCTTGTGGGGTGGGGCAACCGTTTCATTCAAACGTATCACTTGTTATGATGATTTTACGTCTTAATACGATGTTAAAAGGGCACTCAGGGGTAACAGAAGCATTGGTCGATCAATTAGTATTCTTTATTAACGAACGAATTATTCCGGTTATTCCTGGACAAGGTTCATTAGGAGCATCTGGAGATTTAGCGCCATTATCACATTTGGCGTTGGCTTTAATCGGAGAAGGTGATGTTGAATATCAAGGCAAAGTTGAAAATAGTAAAGATGTACTTGAACGTTTGGGAAGAAGTCATTTAGTGTTACAGGAAAAAGAGGGGCTGGCATTAATTAATGGTACACAGACTATGACTGCTCAAGGTGTTATCAATTACATTGAAGCTATCGATATTGCATATCAGGCTGAATGGATCGCCTCACTTACGCATCAATCATTGAATGGTATAACAGATGCATATAACGAAAATATTCATATTGTGCGTAATAATGATGCTCAAGTTGGTGTGGCTAAACGTATGCTAGGTTGGCTAGAGGGCTCTCAATTAACAACGAGACAAGGTGAAGTTCGTGTTCAGGATGCTTATTCACTGAGATGTATCCCTCAAATTCACGGAGCAAGTTTCCAGGTATTCGAGTATGTTAAAGAAAAATTAGAAGCGGAAATGAACGCAGCTAATGATAATCCTCTTATTTTTGATCTGGGTGAAGAAACGTTAGTTATTTCTGGTGGGAATTTCCATGGTCAACCAGTTGCTTTTGCTTTAGACTTTTTGAAGATAGGATTAAGTGAATTAGCGAATGTATCGGAGCGTAGAATCGAACGTCTCGTCAATCCACAGTTAAATGGTGGACTACCAGCATTTTTATCACCAGAACCAGGTTTACAAAGTGGTGCTATGATTATGCAATATGCAGCAGCTAGTTTAGTGTCAGAAAATAAGACGCTTGCTCATCCAGCAAGTGTAGACTCTATTCCTTCAAGTGCTAACCAGGAAGATCATGTGTCAATGGGAACAATTGCTGCTCGTCATGGGTATCAAATATTAGAGAATGTGAGAAACGTAATTGCAATTGAATGTATTATTGCATTGCAGGCAGCTGAAATCAAAGGTGCAGAAAAATTATCTGAGAAAACAAAAGCTAAATATGATGAATATCGTCAGATTGTTCATAGTATTGTAGAAGACAGACCATTTCATAAAGATATTAAAACAGTGTCTGACTTTTTAAGACAACAAGCATATAAGGAGAAATAATGAAGAAAAAAAACCACCAATGGTGGTTTTTTATTTCTTCTTAAAAGTTTCGTAATATCTACGACCTTTTTCGTAATCCAGACGGCCTTCCCAACGCGCGATAACTAAAGTAGATAATGAGTTACCAACGACGTTAACAACTGTACGCATCATATCTAAAATACGGTCGATACCGATGATTAATGCTAAACCTTCTGGGTGAATGTTCATTGCAGTAAGTGTTGTTATCAATACTACAATAGAAGTCCCTGGTACAGCTGCCATACCTTTAGATGTTAACATTAATGTTACTAATAATACTAACTGTTCTGTTACTGATAACTGAACCCCATACATTTGAGCGATAGTCAGTGCTGCAATTGATTGGTACAATGCTGAACCATCTAAGTTAAATGTATATCCTGTAGGTACAACGAATGATACGATTTCTTTCGGTGCACCGAATTTCTCCATTTTCTCCATAATCTTTGGTAATACTGTTTCAGAACTTGAAGTAGAGAATGCTAAGATTAATTCTTCTTTCAAGATAACAAGTAAATGGAAGATATTAATCTTACAAAGTGCTGCTACACCACCAAGTACTACGATGATGAAGAAAATCATTGATCCAGCTACTACTAATGCTAATTTACCAAGTGGGATTAAAGCACCTAATCCTAAGTTGATAATTGTAACTGCCATAAACGCAAATACACCAATCGGTGCGTATTTCATAATTTGATTTGTCATCCAGAAAATTACGTCTAAGAATCCATCGAAGAACGCTTTAACAGGTTCACCTTTTTTACCGATTGCCGCTAACCCTAATCCAAAGAATACTGAGAAGAAGATGACCGGTAATAATTGACCTTGAGCCATTGAATCGATAATATTTGTTGGAATAATATTAACGATTGTATCTATCATGTGGTTACCATATGTAGATTCTGCGGCTGCTTCAGCATTTGTTGTATATTTCGTAACGTCCCCTTTAGGTAATAGATTCTTATCGATACCTGAACCTGGCTTAAACACGTTAGCAAATATGATACCTAATCCGATTGCTATTGTTGTAATAATTTCAAAGTATAATAACGTTTTCCAGCCGTAACGACCAACAGTTTTCATATCTCCAGTTCCTGCAATCGAAATTACAAGTGAACAAAATACGATTGGTACTACAATCATTTTAATTAAATGTAAGAAAATATCACCTAGTGGTTGAAAGTAGTTAACATACTCAGTTTTTCCGTTAAGCATAGCTCCTACAACAACACCAAGAACTAATGCTAATAATATCTGCATAGGTAAGCTTATAAATTTTTTCTTTTTTGGTTTTTTTATCTCTGTTACTGAACTCATATCATCCCTCTTTTCTTTCGTACTAATGTATTTTATTTGTTATTGATAAGTCTGTCAATTTAATTATTTAATAATTGTCAGAAAATTTAAGTAGTCATTATGTTTTAATAATGACGTAATTGTGTACTCTGTGAACTTTAAGAATACTCTCTGAAAGTATATTAAATATACATTTAATAACGTTTCTGAAAAAAAGCTGTAAACGCTATCACAAATTGTATTGTTTGTTTAATATAATTTATCTAGGATTAAATGCTATAAAAAACTATTCCGGATACCGAAATAGTTTTATGAGTAAATTACTATATTAATATATTATTATTAATAAATATTTCAATTGAACTTCAACATTACCTTTTAGAGCACGTGTAATCATACAACTTTCTTCGGATTTATTAACATATCTTATAATTTTTTTCTCGTCTATTTGTGCTGTGCTGATCAAATAGACTTTGTAAGTAATACTTTCATACGTTAATACTTGTTTTTGATTATTAATCGTCGCGCTAGCATCCACATAATCTATTTCAACCGGAATATTATTACGTTCAAACATAGAACTTAATGTTATTGTAAAGCATGTAACTGCAGAAGATAAAAGCATCTCATCTGGATTGGTACCGATATCAGGTCCATCCATTTCTTTCGGTATTGATATTTTAGACTTAAGGTTTCTGTTTTCTATCGTACCGACACCGTGATAGCCACCTGTAAATTTAGCAGTACAGTTAAATGTATGTTTCATTTTACACCCTCCTTTTATATCCACATAAAACAAAAAAACGAACACTTCAGAATCATTGTTTCTGAAGTGTTCGGAATAGTAGAAAGACGATAGTCTTTCAAAGTACTTATTAACGTGAGTAGTACTCAACGATTAATTGTTCGTTAATTTCAGCTGATAATTCGCTACGTTCTGGAACGCGTACGAAAGTACCTTCTAATTTTTCTGCATCGAAAGTTAAGTATTCAGGAACATGGTTAGATAATTCAACTGACTCAACAATGATGTTTAATTTTTGTGATTTTTCACGAACTGAAATCACTTGACCAGGTTTTAATTGGTATGATGGGATGTCTACGCGAGCGCCATCTACCATGATGTGACCGTGGTTAACTAATTGACGTGCTTGACGACGTGTACGTGCTAAACCTAATTGGTACACTACTGCATCTAAACGAGATGCTAAAAGAGCCATGAAGTTAGCACCGTGAATACCTTTCATTTTACCAGCACGGTCAAAGATTGTGCGGAATTGACGTTCGTTGATTCCGTACATGTAACGTAATTTTTGTTTCTCTTGTAATTGTAAACCATACTCAGATAATTTTTTACGTTGGTTAGGACCGTGTTGTCCTGGTGCGTAAGGGCGTCTTTCTAATTCTTTACCAGTGCCGCTTAAAGAAATTCCTAAACGACGAGATTTTTTCCAAGTTGAACCTGTAAAACGAGCCATAATGTGACTCCTCCTCTTTTTTGTTTTTTTATGTAAAAAACAAAAATATGATAAATGCTTAAGTCGATATGGTGTCATTCCGTGTCTTCGCCTTATAGCTTCAGTTACACAACACGCCAACATAGGGGACACTATAGAGCGCCTCAATATTTATCTGCTATCTTCGTTTATTCACATAGATGTTATTATAACATGTTGATATGTATTGTCAATAACGAATTACACTAATTTTGATAAGTGGTTCTTCAGCACCGATACGAAATTTTCTAAGCCTTCCTGATCTTCAGCAGTAAAGCGATCTTTAATTGGCGCATCGATATCCAGCACGCCAAATACACTATCGTTGATGATTATTGGTACAACGATTTCAGATTGACTTGCCGCATCACATGCGATATGACCAGGAAATGCATGGACATCTTCGATACGCATCGTTTTTTGTTCGCTTACTGCAGTACCACAAACACCTTTTCCGACAGGGATTGTTACACATGCTGGTTTGCCCTGGAATGGTCCAAGTTGTAATTGATTATTTTTCATCGTGTAGAATCCAACCCAGTTTACGTCAGTAAGAAATTCATTGAGCAGTGCACTCGCATTTGCGAGATGACTTACAATATCATCCTTTCCTTCAAGCAAAGCATCAAGCATTTGATTGAGTGTCTTATAATCTTTAATATGGCTAGTTTCAAACATAATATCACTCCATTTTGTAAATTCTAATGATTAGTATACATTAGTGTAACGAATTTGAGAACTTTTCACAATTAATTGTTTTTGTAATACATATTTTACGTTATAATAGGTAAGAGTACTTTGGAAGGAATGAAAATTGATGATATATGCCATAGTTGGAATAATCGTTTTAATACTAATTATTATTGGTATTATGTTTTATTTAAGAAATCAAAAAAGAGCAAGTGTTGAGCGTGTTGAAGCAAGAAAAAATGCAATCAAAAATTTACCGTTCCAGGATGAACTCGTAAAAGTTAAAGTTTTAAATTTATCAGGTCAAGCAAATAGCCGTTTTGATAAATGGAAAAAAGAATGGCAGACTGTTTTAAATGAAGATATTAAAGTTTGTGAGTTAACTATAAATGATGCTGATGAAGCGCTGGATAAATATAAGTTTAAAGAAAGTGAAGAGAAGGTTGTAGAAAGTCATCATTTACTTGATCAGATTGAAAAGAAATATCAGCATTTTACTGAAGAGATTAATAATTATTTATCGTCAACGAAAGAAGATGATAGAAAATATGATGCTTGTAAAATTATTTATAGAGAAGCTAAGCGTGATGTGTTAGCGAACCGTCATCAATTTGGAGAAGCTGCTGATCCGCTGGAAGCTCAAATTGAAACGTATGCACCAAAAATTGAAGTATATGAAGGTTTAGTTGCAGCTGGAAATTATGATGATGCCCATGATCATATTACTGCTCTACATAATGAAATGACACGTTTAAAAGAAGATATGGAAGATATTCCATTACTTATTCGTGATGTTCAAAAAGAATTGCCAGGACAGTTCCAGGATATTCGTTTCGGATGTCGTGATCTGAAGATTGAAGGTTACAATTTAGAACATGTTAAAGTGGATAGTAATCTACAAACATTAAAAGGTAAGCTTAATTTAGTAGAACCGTTAATTGCGAGATTACAGTTAAATGAAGCAGAAGCGATTATTAATGAAATCAATGACTCACTCGATGAAATGTTAGAGTTAATCGAATATGAAGTGAATGCTAAGAATAAAGTAGAGACAACGAAAGAAAGCATTACTGATCAGTTATTCCATGCAAAAGATATGAACTATACATTACGTACTGAAATTGAATACGTAAAAGAAAGCTACTATATCAATGAAGAAGATATTCAAAAAGTTCGTCAGTATGATAATGAGATACAGAGTTTAATTACAGTTTATGATGAAATCTTAACCGAAACAGCTAAATCAAGTATTCGCTATACTGAAGTTGAAGATAATCTAAAATATATTGATGACCATGTGAAAGTCATCAATGATAACCAGGATAAGATACAGCAGCATTTAACAAATTTACGTGAAGATGAGCAGGAAGCGCAAAAGAATATATTAAAGATTCAAGCTAAGAAAGAAGAGATTTATCGCCGATTACTTGCATCTAACTTATCAAGCGTACCTGAACGTTTTATTATCATGAAGAATGAAATTGATATTGAAACACGTGGAGTACACCAACTATTCAATAAACGTCCGATGAATGTGACGCAAGTTCGTGATAAAGTAAACAAAGTATTAATTACGATGAATTCATTTGAAGCCGAAGCGGTTGACGTATTAGAAAATGCCGAGTATGCTGAGAAATTGATACAGTATGGTAATCGATATAGAAAAGAAAGGCCAGATGTAAACAAAGATTTAAACGAAGCAGAACGATTATTTAGTAACAACAGATATAAGCGTGCGGTCGAGATTGCAGAAGCTGCAATTGAGCGTGTTGAACCTGGTGTTACGGAAAAGATTGAAGCAAGTGTATTAAATCAAAGACAATAATAAAGCAATAAAAGACTTGAACTCGTTCAAGTCTTTTATTCATTGAGGTGAATTTATGAATTATTTAGATAATTGTGCAACAACAAAACCAGACCCTGAAGTATTAAATACTTTTAATACTGTCAATACGAAATACTTCTTTAACCCGAGCAGTCCTCACGACAAAGGTTTAGAAGCAAATAAATTACTTGAATCCGCTCGAGATCAGATTAAATCATTGTTGGGGTTAACCCATCAATCAGTTATTTTTACGAGTGGTGCAACAGAATCAAATAATTTAGTGATTACTGGAATGGCACGCAGTAAGAAACAGTTTGGAAAGACAATCATCACTTCTAAACTTGAACATCCATCGGTGTTAGAAACAGTCAGAGCACTGGAAGATGAAGGCTTTAATATTAAATATGTTCAGTTTAATGAAGATGCCACGCTTAATCTCGCACATTTTAAATCGATACTTGATCAGGATGTCATCATGGTTTGCTTAATGCATGTTAATAACGTGATGGGTGCAGTTCTACCGATTAAAGAGATACATGATATTATTCAGGAATATCCAAAGATTCATTTTCATGTAGACTGTGTACAGTCCTTTGGTAAACTACCGATTGATGCTAAGATGATGGATAGCTTTGTATTAAGTGGCCATAAATTCAATGGTCTAAAAGGACAAGGAATACTTGTGTTTGAACAACTAGTTACCATTACGCATACTTTATTTGGTGGAGGACAAGAATATGGCTTTAGAAGCGGCACAGTAAATGTTGCGAGTGACGTTTCATTGGCAAAAGCGATGCGTATCGCTTTAAATGAACAAGAAGATAGTATCAAGCGTATGAACCAGTATAAAAAGACGATAGAATCTAAGGTGAGTCAGTATCCTGGTATTCGTGTAAATTCAGTAAAAGACGGTGCGCCGCATGTTGTAAATATTTCATTTGTCGGGGTAAAAGGTGAAGTTATCGTCAATAGTTTTTCTAAACATGGTATTATGATATCTACAACGAGTGCCTGTTCATCAAAGCGAGCAAAGTTAAATGAAACATTAACTGCACTCCATGTACCAGAAGATGCGATTACTGGAAGTGTACGTATTTCTTTTGATAAATATACAACTGATGCACATATTGAAGCTTTTATTAAAGCATTTGAATTGATCTATGAAGAGATGAAGGAGCTATTAAAACGATGAAATTTGATCATATATTAGTGAGATACGGCGAACTGACATTAAAATCAGGAAACCGTAACACATTTGTTAACCAGTTAAAAAGTAATATTAAATACGCTTTAATCCCTTTAGAAGGATATAAAGTATTAGCAAATAGAGATAGAATGTACGTTGAAGTTTCAGAAGATGCGGATGTTGAAGAGATTATGCGTCGTATCTCTAAAGTATTTGGTGTACATTCAGTAAGTCCTGTTGTTAAAGTAGAAAAAGATATCGAAGCAATTAAAGAAGCAGCTGTTGTATTAGCTAAAGACATTGATGAACCAGGCAAAACGTTTAAAGTAGATGCGAAACGATCTGATAAAGGCTTTCCTTACGAAACATTTGATTTACAGCAAATACTTGGTGGAGAGATATTAAAGCATATTGAGCATTTAACTGTTAAAGTAAAAGATCCTGACTACAAGTTATTAGTTGAAATTCGTCGCGACGCAGCATATCTATACTCACGCGTTATTAAAGGCGCAGGTGGATTACCGGTTGGTACAGGTGGAAAGACATTGTTAATGTTATCTGGTGGTATTGATTCTCCGGTTGCAGGAATTGAGGTGATGCGTCGTGGTGTTACAATTGAAGCGATACATTTTCATTCCCCACCATTTACAAGTGAAGAAGCGAAACAGAAGGTTATTGATTTAACTCAGATCATGGCTGAAACTGCCGGAGAAATTAAACTTCATCTCGTGCCTTTTACTGATATTCAGAAGATGATTCATAAGACAGTACCAGAAAATTTAACGATGACTTCAACGCGTCGTATGATGATGCGTATCGCTGATCAATTTGCTCGTCAAATCGATGCGAAAGCACTTGTCAACGGAGAAAATTTAGGTCAGGTAGCTTCTCAAACGTTAGGCAGTATGTATGCCATTAACGCGGTCACAAACTTACCGATTCTACGCCCTTTATTAACGTATGATAAAGAAGAGATCGTAATTAAAGCGAAAGAAATTGGTACATATGAAACGTCTATCTTACCGTTTGAAGATTGCTGTACAATATTTACACCGAAAAATCCTAAAACTAATCCTAGACTAGATAAAGTAGAAAGCTTTGAAAGTAAAGTTGATTTTGATGCCATGATCAAGAAAGCGATTGAAGGTATAGAGACGATTACTCTTTCAAAAAATAATCAAAAAGCGGAAAATGACTTCTCTGACCTTTTATAAGGAGATGGTATAATGTTAGATAAAAATGTGGTAATTGCTCATCGTGGTGCTAGTGCCTATGCACCCGAACATAGTTATGCATCTTATGATTTAAGTCACTTTGATATGCACGCAGACTATATTGAACTTGACGTACAGATGACCCTGGACGGAGAAATTATCGTGATGCATGATGAAACGATTGAACGTACAGGACTCACGCAAGGTACAATCAAAGAAATGACGCTTGAAGAGGTAAAACGTATATATATTGGTCAGTGGTTTAATGATAAGTTCCCCGAACTTGCACATGTTTATTATGCTGAGCAGACCGTTCCGACTTTACGAGAAGTGTTTATGCGTTACGGACAAGCGAATTATTATATAGAAACGAAAGCACCAGATATTTATCCAGGTATGGAAGAACAATTGACGATGATTCTAGAAGATTTTAATTTGTTAACTGACGAGAGAATGGCGAATTATCAAACTGTAATTCAGTCGTTTAGTTTAGAAAGTTTGATTAAGATGAATCAGTTAAAGCAAGGCATTCCATTACTATTGTTATGCAAGAAAGGCATGTTACGTAATATGACCGATGATGATTTAGAGAAGATTCATCAGTTTGTTTATGCGGTAGGTCCTAACTATAAAGATTTAGATCAGGCATTAATTAAACGTATACATCATATCGGCTTTCTTGTCTTCCCATATACTTTAAATGATGAGACAGATATGGAGCGACTTATCAATGAAGGTATTGATGGTGCTTTTACGAATTATCCGGATATACTTAGAAAGCAATTTCGAATGGATAATGGAGAAATATTTGAAAGTTAATTTTAAAAAGCTAGCGACAATTATTCGTCGCTAGCTTTTTTGACATATTTAAGTAAAGAATACTTGTCTCTTGAGTTCTATCCATTCATCAGCTTCGGGGTTCTGTTCGACAAGCTGATTTACAAGTATGTCATGCCAGATAAAGTTCTGCATTAAATAAATTTGTTGTGGATCAATTGAGTAATAAGCTTGTGACTGAATATTAAGATCACTCCCATAAATCATCTCGCCTTGATCATTGATAATAATAAACCATTGTTTATCTTCGATTGTGTCTGTATAACGTGTGGGTCTATGGATCAAAAGTTGGTTGTTTTTGTGATTTAAGGATTGATTATTTTTGAAGATAATACCTTTTAAAACTATGTCTCTTTCTTTTAATATATCTTCAATATTGTTGAGTGTACCTGGCCATAAAGAAACATAAAGTGTTTCTTTTGTATTGTTTATAATCTCTTTTACTTTCTGGATAATATCTTCTTTTGTTTGATATGTCTTTATAATAATATCTTCTGGTGTAACTGTATTAATATTGTTTAAATTAGTCTGTAAGTCATTCATCGTATTTTCATATTCCATTCGTTTACGATCAATAAAAGTTTGATATGGGAGTGCTACATAATAGATTTGTTCTGCTTCATCAATTTTTGTTATGAGTTCTTTTTCGATTAATTTATCAAGCGTATCGTATATTCTGGCACGTGGTACTGCAGAAAGTTTACTGATTTGATAACCGTTTGCTTTACCTAATTTGATACAGGCTAAGTAGCATTTTGCTTCATAGCTACTTAATCCAAGATGCATCATTTGTTTAATAATATCTTGTTCCAAAAAAACACCTCTTTACGTAATTTCAATTTTGTTTTATAGTTACTATTATAGTAGTAACTAAAGGAGCGTTCAATGTGGATATTCAAATTTTACTCATTTTAATTATTTTCGGATTTTTAGCTGCATTTATCGATTCCGTGGTAGGTGGCGGGGGACTGATTAGTATTCCTGCATTACTCGCCACAGGTATGCCGCCTTCTATGGCATTAGGTACTAATAAACTAGCATCATCATTTGGATCATTTACGTCTGCGATTTCATTTATCCGTTCCCGTAAAGTGGATTTTAATATCGTTGCAAAACTGTTTCCGTTATCATTTATTTTATCTATAATGGGTGCATTTGTTGCAACAAAGCTGCCGCCAGAATATTTAAAGCCACTTGCAATTATTATGTTATCACTCGTATTAATTTACACGTTATTTAAAAAAGATTGGGGCGATATTTCAACGTATCAGAAACTTACAAAGAAAAAATTGATATTATTTATTATCATCATTGGTTTAATTGGATTTTATGATGGTTTTTTAGGCGGGGGAACCGGTAGTTTCCTGCTGTTTGTCTTTTTGATTATCGGATTTGACTTTTTAAGTGCTGCAGGAAACGCGAAGGTCTTAAACTTTGCGAGTAACTTAGGTGCGCTATTATTATTTATTGTATTAGGGCAAGTCAATTTTACATATGGACTAAGCATGGGCGCTGCGATGATTGCTGGCAGTTATGTTGGTAGCCAGTTTGCCATTAGAAAAGGTGTATCATATGTTAAAGTACTATTTGTATGTGTGACTGTATTATTAATCGGTAAAAATATATTTGATTACATTAAGGAATATCTATAGGAAACGATTAGATATTTCTTTTTTAGTAAAGAATCTTAAAATTACCTTAAAAGCGCATGGATATTCTTCTTGGATATCAATAATCTGTTATGATTAAGTAGAATAAAAATATTGGAGGATGAATTGATGAGTAAAAGAGTTATTGCAATGATTATTGCGGCAGTTTTATTTATTTTAGGAACGTCTGTAAGTTTCTTTACAAGTGCTGTAACAACGAATTTTTCGAAATCATTTGAAGAAGCTACAAATATGAAAAATGATGAACTAAGTACTACAGTACTTGAAGGTACAGATGGATCTAACCAAATTGCACGTGTTGAAGTAGACGGTGTAATCCAGGATACTGGGGTTCCAGGATTATTTGATGAAGCAGGATACAACCATACGAAGACATTACAGACTTTAGAACAAATTAAAGACGATGACAATATTAAAGGTCTGATGCTTGTAGTGAACTCTCCAGGTGGTGGGGTATATGAAAGCGCTGAAATTCATGATGCTATCAAAGCAATAAAAAAATCTGGTAAGAAAGTGTATGTAACGATGAAAAATATGGCTGCTTCTGGTGGATATTATATTTCTGCACCAGCTGATAAAATTTATGCTTCAAGTGAAACCATTACAGGATCTCTTGGTGTAATCATGCAATCTATGAATTATAAAGAATTAGCTGATAAATATGGTGTTAAATTTAATACGATTAAAAGTGGGCCGCATAAAGATATTATGAGTCCGACAAAAGAGATGGATGAAGAAGAGCGCAAGATTTTACAGAGCTTTGTAGATGAAAGCTATAATGCATTCGTAAAAGTAATCAGTGAGGGGCGTCATATTGATACAGCACAAGTGAAAAAAATAGCTGATGGCCGTATTTACTCAGGATTACAAGCTAAGAAACTAAATTTAATTGATGAAATTGGTATGGAAAAAGATGCATTAAAAGCGATGAAAGAAGATTTGAAAGCAAAGAATGCTGAAGTGATCGAGTTTAATGCGGATGATTCATTTTTCGGTAAAGATTTCTTTGCAGCGAATACATTCGTTAAACAACTGATGGGACAAAGTGATGTTGATCGTGTTCAACAAATTCTGTCAAAACGTCAAGGTTTAGAGCCAATGTATCTATATGGGGAGTAGGTGAGAAAAATGACAGAACATTTTAATGAAAGTAATACAGTCCGTCAATATTCTCCAATCGATAATGGTCAATATGTAAGCGAAAGAGCTAGCGGTACATATAGTCATAAGCGTAAACTTGAAGATGAAATTTTAGCGTTGACCCATGCAGGGTTCGGCATTCGTTTAATTGCATATATTATTGATCTTATTCTCATTTCTTGTATTAAAGGGATTATCATTGGACCAATCGTTGGATTAGGTGGATTACATGATACTTATTTTGGTATAAGACTGTTCTCGGTGGAAAATATTTTAAGTGCGATCATTTATTTCAGCTATTTTATATTGATGACTTATTGCTTTAGAGCAACTTTAGGTAAGATGATACTACGTCTTAAAGTGTTAAGTTTGAAGGAGGAAAAACTTTCGATCGGTACAGTGCTTACAAGAGAATTATTCGGTCGTTATATTAGTAATTTCTTTTGGTCACTGCTTTATCTTGTAGTATTATTCAATCCTAAAAAACGTGGGATACACGATATACTGAGTGATACATTTGTTGTAAGAGAAGACAAGGAGCCAATCAGACAATTTATATTAAATGAAGGCATCCGTTAAAATAATGCTTATAGTTTTATAATTTGTGCTGTTCATGGTAAATTATTAAGTGAATAACACTTAAGGAGGAAGACAAATGACTCAAGTAACTTTTAAAAATAACCCAGTAACATTATTAGGTGAGCAAGTAACTGTAGGTACAGCAGCGCCTGATTTTTCAGTATTAGATACAGATTTAAATGTTAAGACATTAGCTGACTTTGAAGGAAAGAAAAAATTAATTTCAGTTATCCCTTCGATTGATACTGGTGTATGTGAACAACAAACACGTAAATTCAATGAAGAAGCAAGTAGCATTGATAATGCAGTTGTAATCACTATCTCAGCTGACTTACCCTTTGCACAAAAAAAATGGTGTGCAGCTAACGGTTTAGATAACGTTGTTACTTTAAGTGACCATAAAGATTTATCATTCGGTACAAACTACGGTGTAGTAATGGAAGAATTACGTTTATTAGCTCGCTCTGTGTTCGTATTAAACGATGTTAATGAAGTAGTTTACACTGAAATCGTTTCAGAAGGAACAAATCATCCGGATTATGATAAAGCAATCGAAGCTTTAAAATCAATCTAATTTACAATAATAATGCATAAATGCTGCCCCGAGTGGGCAGTTTTTATTTGAAAGGAAACAATGATGATAGAAGAATTATTTAAACTTATAGACGATAAAGCTAAAGCATTTCAGAAAGAAAATGGACACAGTTTCATTGAGAATTTAGGTCTGGCACTTGAAGATATTTATATGAATGAACGTGATACTTTAGAACGTAGTACGGTAATAGACCGCCGTAAAGCATTTCAGTTCAGCTATTTAAGCATGTTAAAAGAAGAGATGATTCAACCAAATCATCAGATGACACCAGACAGTATCGGTTATTTGGTGGCATATGTCATTCGATTATTTATGCAGGATAGTAAAGAAATTAAGATGCTTGATCTGACAAGTGGTACTGGACACCTATCAGCCACTATACATGAACAAAATCCTGAAACGACATTTGATCACGTATTAGTAGAAGTAGATCCAGTATTATCTAGATTAAGTGTACACTTAGCGAACTTTTTAGAAGTGCCGATGGATGTTTTCCCGCAAGATGCCATCATGCCTTTACCAGAAGGTGATTTCGATATAGCAGTAGGAGATTTTCCAATTGGTTATTATCCGGTTGATGAACGTAGTCACGAAATGAAGCTTGGCTTTAAAGAAGGACATAGTTATAGCCACCATCTTCTAATTGAACAAGCGGTTGCTTCATTAAAACCAGGGGGTCTTGCATTTTTAATCGTTCCGAGCATGTTATTTGAAGGAGATAAAGTAGAACAGCTCCAAAAATTCATTGCTACAGAAACAGTTATGCAGGCATTTTTAAATTTTCCTACTAGTCTATTTAAATCAGAAAATTTGCGCAAAAGTCTGTTAGTACTAGAGAATAAAAAGGTAACAGATTCAAAGCCGGTAGAAGTTTTGTTGGCTAATATTCCTGATTTTAAAGATGAAAGAAAAATGAAAGCCTTTTTAGACGAACTTGATACATGGTATTCAGAAAATCGTAATAAATAATTGCTGTATTATTGTTGCTTTAAACCTGTATTAATGATTAAATAAAAGTGTTAAAATTTATTTAGGAGGATTTTCATGAAGAAAATTATGGCAATCAATGCCGGTAGCTCGTCTTTAAAATTCCAATTATTCGAAATGCCATCAGAAAAAGTATTAACTAAAGGTTTAGTAGAAAGAATCGGATTGAAAAATTCAGTATTCACATTGACAGTTGATGGTGAAAAACGTACAAGAACTTTAGATATTAAAGACCATGAAGAAGCGGTTGATATGATGTTAGCACGCATGATTCATTACGGTATTATTAAAAGTGTTGATGAATTAGATGGAACAGGACATCGTGTTGTTCAAGGGGGAGATTTATTCCCAACTTCAGCATTAGTGAATCGTGACGTTGAAGAAAAAATCGCAAAGTTAATCGAACTTGCGCCACTACATAATGCAGCTAACTTAATGGGTATTCAGGCTTTCAGAAGAATGTTACCGGATATTCCACACGTTGCAGTATTTGATACTTCTTTCCACTCAACAATGCCTGAAACAGCATTCTTATATAGCTTGCCATACCAGTATTATAAAGCACATAAAGTACGTAAATATGGTGCGCATGGTACAAGTCATAAATATGTAGCACAACGTGCAGCAGAAATGATGGATAGAAACCATGAAGAAGGTTTAAAGATTATCTCTTGTCATATTGGTAATGGTGGATCAATTACAGCAGTAAAAGATGGTAAATCTGTAGATACTTCTATGGGCTTCACACCACTTGCTGGTATTACGATGGGTACACGTACAGGTGATATTGACGTTGCTACCATTCCTTATTTAATGGAAAAATTGCATAAATCTGCTGAAGAATTATTGAATGTATATAATAAAGAGTCAGGTGTATTAGGTATTACAGGTATTTCAAGTGATATGCGTGATATTGAAATCGCAGCTGAGAATAACGAAGGACGCGCTCAACTTGCATTGGATATCTATGTCGATAGAATTCAAAAATATATCGGACAATATGCAGCAGTAATGGGTGGCGTTGATGGTATCTTATTTACAGCAGGTGTAGGTGAGAACTCTGATACAATCCGTGCAGCAGTATGTGAAAAATTAGAATTCTTAGGTGTTAAAGTAGACCCTGAGAAAAATAATGGATTACGTGGTAAGGAAGCAATTATCTCAACAGATGATTCTCGTGTAACTGTAATGGTTATTCCTACAGATGAAGAAGTAATGATTGCTCGTGACGTTATGGAATTCGGGGAATTAGGATAATAGATTTATGATGCTACCTATTCATATTGAATAGGTAGTTTTTTATTGTGGAAGAGTTAGCTGTACGGAAAGTGGTAGTAAATTAAAAATACAACCGTTTCCGAACATCTGTTTATCATATATCCCAACAAAAATAGAGCTAAAATGACGATGATCATTTTAGCTCTATTTATTAAGGAGAGTAGTTATCAGCGTTTCTTGTGTTTTCTCTGTAAATCAACGATTGCATAATAGAAGCAAGTTGCAATTGCTAAAATAATTGCATTTTCCTTTTTACACATCTCCGCATTGATTTATTTTATTTGTTCTGATCCATAAATTCCTTCGTAGCTACTTCAGGTTCAAAATTATCCGGCATTGTTTCAGTTCTTACAACTAACACATCACATTCAGCATGACGCACAATTGCTTCTGAAACTGATCCGATGATGAATCGTTCAACTGCATTTAATCCTGTTGAACCACACATGATAAGGTCAGCATTTAATTTCTGAGCAATTTTCTTAGGAATAATCGTTTTTGGAGATCCGTACTCAATTAAAGTTTCAACGTTGTTTACATCGCGAGACTCGGCAACTTTCTTATAACCATCTAATAATGATTCAGCAAACTGTGTTGCACGTTCGGAAATAGAACGATCATATGCTTCAACACTCGCATAACTTCTAGTATCGATAACATTGATGATGTGAAGCGTGGCATCGTTACGTTTAGCAACTTCTACTGCTTTATTAAATGCCCATTCAGCTTCGCTTGATCCGTCGACTGCAATTAAGATATTTTTATATACTAACATGATTTTCCCTCCATTTTTTATATATTGCGAATCTTTTCTATACTTTAATTATATCACTAATTATGGAAAAAGTATGTGACACGGTCGTTAAAAATTCATTTTTATTGATTTAAATATAATTTAAAACAAAAGGGTTTGCGTTTCAGCATCAAAGTGCTAATATGGTGATGTAAGCGTTATTATTTATAAATTAAGGGGATGAATTTTAATGATTATCGGAATTCCAAAAGAGATTAAAAACAACGAGAACCGTGTAGGTTTAACACCAGGTGGGGTACATGCTTTAGTTGAAAATGGACATACTGTACGCGTTGAAGCAGGTGCAGGTATGGGGTCTTATTTCACTGACGAGGATTATAAAGAAGCGGGTGCTGAAATCGTTTCTGTTGAGCAAGCATGGGATACAGATATGGTGATTAAAGTAAAAGAACCATTATCAGCAGAGTTTGGATATTTTAAAGAAGGATTAGTCTTATTTACTTACTTACATTTAGCACCTGAAGTTGAACTGACAAAAGCTTTATTAGAGAAGAAAGTAGTTGGTATTGCTTATGAGACAGTACAATTACCTACAGGTGGACTTCCATTATTATCTCCAATGAGTGAGGTTGCTGGACGTATGGCGACTCAAATTGGTGCGCAATTCCTACAAAAAACAAACGGTGGAAAAGGGATTTTATTAGCAGGTGTTCCTGGTGTTGAAAAAGGTAAAGTGACTATCATTGGTGGTGGACAAGCTGGAACTAATGCAGCGAAAATGGCTATAGGTTTAGGAGCAGATGTTACAATTCTGGATTTATCTCCAGTAAGATTACAACAATTAGATGATTTATTTGGTAGTCAGGTTCAAACATTAATGTCTACACCTTTAAATATTGCAGAATCAGTTAAAAACAGTGATTTAGTTATCGGTGCTGTATTAATTCCTGGTGCTAAAGCGCCTAAATTAGTAACTGAAGAAATGATTAAATCAATGAGCCCAGGTTCAGTAGTCATTGATATTGCGATTGACCAAGGTGGAATCTTTGAAACTTCAGATCGTATTACGACACATGATGACCCAACGTTTATTAAACACGATGTTGTTCATTACTCAGTAGCAAATATGCCTGGAGCAGTACCTCGTACTTCAACGATGGCGTTATCGAATGCTACGATTCCTTATGCATTACAAATTGCAAATAAAGGCTATAAACAAGCAGCTTTAGATAATGAAGCAATCTTAAAAGGTTTCAATACTTTAGATGGTAATGTTACATTCAGAGCTGTAGCTGATGATCAAGGTTTAGAATATGTTGATGCAAAATCGTTATTAGAGAAGTAATTTAATGTTGTAAGTAGAAGAGGAGTGCGTCATCGCACTCCTCTTAATTTTTATACAATTTTTGTACCATGGACCTCCTGAAATGGAATAAGTTCAAGTAAATCATTTAAATTATCTTTATTTAATCCGCCACCAGGCATGATTTCTATATTTCCTTTTGAATGTCTTAATAGTCGACCTAATTGATTAACATTATCAAGTATTGGCGATGATTTATCTTCGCTACCATGTGTTAATATACGTTTGAAATTCATATGAATTAAAGCATCCATTGCTTTTAATTGTTGTCTTAAAGGAATCTGATCAAATGCCATATGCATTACACAAGGTACATTCAGCGCTGCCTTTCTTAAATCATGCATTGTAAATGTATCCAGAGCATTATCATTTGTTAATGCACCAAAGACGAATGCATCAACGTTAAATGATTGTAATGCAATAATATCTTCTCGCATTACTTCTTTTTCAAATAAGTTATAGGTATAATCACCACCACGTGGACGTATCATTACTGCTACTTCAATATTTAGTGGATGACAATATTCTATAGCGAGCTTTACAAGTCCGAAACTAGGTGTTGTACCACCGACAGACAGATTATCACAAAGTTCAATGCGATTTGCACCATGGTTGGCCGCATAGATAATTTCGTCAAATGTTTCTACAACCGCTTCTTTAATCATTTTTCATACCTAGTCAATACTTCATAACCATCTTCAGTCACTAAAATATCATCTTCCACACGTACGCCTATCTCATCATGTAAATAAATACCAGGTTCAATTGTAAAACACATCCCTGGTTTCAATGTATCATCATTTGCAGAAGAAATATCTGGAAATTCATGCACAGTAATACCTAAGCCATGCCCTAAACGATGAGGGAACGCGTCGCCATATCCTTTTTCAGTAATATAGTCGCGTGCGAGTGCATCGATTTCACTAATTTTAACACCAGGTCTAACCCCTTCTATTGCACGTTGATTTGCTTCAGTAACAATCGCATGAATCTCCTGGTGAAATGCAGGTGGGTTTCCAAAAGCAATTGTTCTTGTAATATCTGAGCAGTAACCATTATAAATAACACCTAAATCAAATAGTACATACTCATCATTTTTTAGCTCACGTTTACCCGGTGTACCGTGAGGACTTGCTGCGTGGTCGCCGAAAAGTACAGTCGTATTGAAACTCATACCGCTGATTCCTTCAATTTTTAAAATTTCTGATTCTAAATGTTGTGCCACTTCTTTTTCTGTAATACCTTCTTTTAAATGTGAAACGCCGATTTGCAATGCTTTATCAGCAAATTGTGCAGCACTTTTTAGAATTTCAATTTCATCTGCTGTTTTAATATTACGCATATCTTTGATGATTTGATCTATTGCATTTAATTGCGCAGCTTTAAAATTCTGAAATAAAGATTTTTCACGCTTAACTGTAACATGTTCTTCTTCAATATATAGTGTTGCGTTATCCGGGAAGTTAGTATTTTGCTTCGCAACTAAAAATGCATCTTCAGTATCAGAGTAACCATATGCATTAAGATTTGATGCTTTCTGAGCATCTTCGACTTCCATATTTGGAACAACAAGTAAAGCATTGTCCTGAGTTACATATAAAGCAGTAAGGCGTTCATGTGGATCTGATAAGAAACCACTGAAGTAATTAATGTTCTCTGGTGTCGTAATCCATGCATATTCAATAGATTGTGAATGCATCAATTGCTGTAAATTTTTTAATGTTTGTTTCATAATCATGCTCCTTCTGTTTTGAATACCTCTAGTTTATGAAAGATAAGGTAAATATTCAATCAATAGCGTCTTACAATCTTTTTAAAACATTCACTAATAATGTATAATGAACTTAATAAATAGGGAGAGGTGCTAAATATGGAAGTATATTTTCATGGACAATCTTGTATTGCTTTTGAAAGTAATGGAAAAAAGGTTTTAGTAGATCCTTTTATTACAGGTAATAAATTATCAGATTTAGATCCTTCAACTGTTCAGGCAGATTATATTTTATTAACACATGGTCATGGTGATCACATTGGTGATACTGTTGAGATTGCTAAAAGAACAAATGCAACAGTCGTTGCAACACCAGAAATTGTTTCTTATTTAGGTGGGCAAGGGATTGAAAATGCACATCCGATGAATATCGGTGGAAAATGGAAATTTGATTTCGGTACTGTAAAGTATGTACAAGCATTTCACAGTAATTCATTATACGATGACGAAGGAAATATTATTTATTTCGGGATGCCATGCGGACTTATCATTGAAGTAGAAGGCAAGACGATTTATCATGCAGGAGATACTGGATTATTCTCAGATATGAAGCTTATCGCAGAACGACATCCCGTAGACTTATGCTTTATACCGATTGGTGATAACTTTACGATGGGTATCGATGATGCAGCGTATGCGATCAACACATTTATAAATCCGAAATTAACTGTGCCAATTCATTACAACACATTCCCTTACATTGAAGTGGATCCAAATGAGTTTAGAGCACAGGTTAAAAGTCCAGTAGAAATTCTTGACGCAGGACAATCAGTAACACTTTAAGCATTAAAAGTTATGGAAACTAGGTGGCAAATTGACAAAACATGAACAAATCATCGAACATATATCAGGTCTTGCAGTAGGAAGTAAAATTTCGGTTAGACAGATTGCAAAAGATCTTAATGTGTCAGAAGGTACAGCATATCGCGCAATAAAAGAAGCTGAGAATAATGGAATCGTTTCAACGATAGAACGTGTTGGAACTGTTCGAATCGAAAAGAAAACGAGAAACTCAATTGACCGGCTGACTTTTGCTGAAATTGTTAATATTATAGATGGACAAGTACTAGGTGGCAGAAGTGGTCTGCACAAATCGCTGACGAAATTTGCAATCGGTGCAATGGAAGTTGAAGAAGTCAGTAAGTATATCGGAGAAAATACACTGCTAATTGTAGGTAATCGAATCGAAGTTCAGAAGCTCGCGTTAAGCAAAGGCTCAGCAGTTTTAATTACAGGCGGTTTCGATACTGCTGAAGAAGTTAAGAATTTATCTGATCAATTAGGGCTACCGATCATTTCTTCTAATTTTGATACATTTGCGGTTGCCAATATGATTAACCGTGCGATTTATGATCAATTGATCAAGAAAGAAGTGCTGACTGCACAAGATATTTTAATTAAATTAGATGAAACACGTTACTTAAAGGAAAATGATTCAATCAGCGATTGGCATGCATTATCAGAAAGCTCTAAACATACGCGTTTTCCAGTGTTAGATGCAAACAATAAATTAAGTGGTATGGTGACAAGTAAAGATATCTTTAATCAAAATCCTTCTGAAAAGATTAAGAAGGTTATGACTAAGTCACCGGTTACTGTTAACTTGAATACGACTGTCGCAAGTTGTGCACATATTATGATCTGGGAAAGTATCGAATTGTTGCCAGTTGTATCGCGTTATAATAACTTAATTGGTGTTGTTTCTAGAGAAGATGTGTTAAAAGCAATGCAATCAGCAGACAGACAGCCACATATGGGCGATACATTTAATGATCAGATATTAAAGAAGATGAAGTTTAATAATGATCAAATTTCAATACAGATTACTCCTCAAATGTCTAATCAGTATGGTAGTTTAAGTAAATCTGTTTTTCTTGCAATTATTGAGGAATCAGTTAAATTTCATATGAAAAAGTTAATTCGTGGAGATGTACTGATTGATAGTATCAATATCTTTTTCATTCGTACAGTCCAGATAGATTCCATTCTGGATGTTGAAGTTAAGTTGCTGGATATTGGACGTAAGTTTGCAAAGATTGAAATTGCTATTATGCAGAATAATAATGCGGTTGCAAAAGCAATGACAATTCTTCAGGTGATTGAACATTATTACTAATCAAAAAAGATTGAGGCAGAAGCCTCAATCTCTTTTTAATCATGATGATTATTTTCTGTTTTGCTGTTTTTTACGCAATGCTTCCCATGCTGCATCTTCTTCACCAAAGTGACTTTCAAAATATTTTTTAGCCTTTATTGCATATTGATAATTATAAATTGCATAAGCAATAAGTAATGCGCAGATGATATAAGTAAATGTATTTGGGAATAGTAATATTTGATTACATGCAAAAGCAAACATGAAGATTGAAAAACATTGACGTGCACGTGCTCTATACCAGGCACGACGTACATCTTTTACTTCTCTAAAATATTTCGCGATATTATACACCGTGAAAATAAAAGAGAAGATCATCACTGTAACAGTGATCATGATAATATAAGGGAAAATTGTTTCCATCTTTAAACCTCCAGTCTTAAAGATTATAGCATATCTTTAACACCTGTAAATCTATCAAACAAAGGAGAAATTATGAATAAAAATGAAATAGGTGCATTGATTGAAAAAATTAATGCTTACGACACGATAATAATATTTAGACATGTACGTCCAGATCCAGATGCATTAGGTTCTCAACTAGGATTTAAATATGCAATACAGAAGCTATTTCCGAATAAACATGTGTATGCAGTAGGAAGTTCAGTTGACAATTTAAGCTTTATTGGTGAAATGGACGAAATAAATGACGAGATATTTACCGACGCACTTGGTTTAGTGTTAGATACGGCAAATGCACCACGCATTGATGACGAGCGCTATAAAATGTGTAAATCAATCATAAAGATAGATCACCATCCGCCGGTTGACCAATATGGGGAAATAAATGTCGTTAATACGGATAGTTCGTCTACAAGCGAAATAATCTATGAAATTCTGTTAAATATCGGTTACGGTACAGATTTAATTACGCGAGAAATTGCGCGCTGTCTTTATATCGGTATCGTAGGTGATACAGGTCGTTTCTTATTTAATAATACGACGAGCAAAACAATGGCTATTGCTTCAGAACTATTGAAATACGATATTGATCATACGCAGATGATTAATCAAATGCAGCAACGCGATTTAACTTCAATTCGATTTCAGGGATATGTGTTGCAACATTTTAAATTTGAGGATGGCGTAGGGTATATATTCATTACGAAGGAAATTTTAGAACAATTTAATATATCTGCCAGTGCAGCATCTTTATTTGTTAATAGTCTTGCAGACACACAAGGCATTAAAGCATGGGCGTTTGCTATTGATGAAACAAGTGAAATACGTGTTCGTCTTCGCAGTAAAGATGTAGTTATTAACACACTTGCAGCAGAATATAATGGTGGTGGTCATCCATTGGCGAGTGGCGCATCAGTATATAGTGTTGAGGAATTAGAAAGATTAATAGCGCAATTAAAAGCATTGGTGAATGCTTAATAAAATGAGGTGAATAACTTGGTTGTACATTTAAATATCCATACATCATATGATCTGCTACATTCAACGGTAAAAATTAATGATTTGATTGATAGTGTCAAGTCACATGGACAAAACGCAGTTGCAATTACTGACTTAAATGTATTATTTGGTGTACAGTCATTTTATTCTGCTTGCAAAGATGCCGGTATTAAACCGATTATTGGTATGGAAATTATCCTGACGGACGGAATTGAAGATTGTTATACAGTTTTATTAGCCAAAAATAATGAGGGTTTCAAAAACCTGATGCAGTTGTCTTCACGTATTCAACTGAAAAAACTACAAAAAATATCAACTGATGTACTGCGTCAATATACTGACCAGTTAATTGTTATCTATAAACAATTAGATGCCAATCAGCAACATTTTGTCATTGATGAAGCCGATTATTATGTCAGTCACGATAGTACAATTGAAGCTAGACGTGTATATATCGATGATGTGCGATACTTATCGCCAGAGGGTATTGTAGATTTAAGCATCTTAAACGCAATTGATGATAATAAAAAGATACCGCTAGAGACAATTCAATTAAAGTCTGGAACACAATATATTAAATCAGATGAAATATTATTAGATTTTGGTATTTCTGAAAATGACATCCAGGCGACAGAGCAAATCGCTAAATCATGTAATGTTATACTAGAAAAGTCGACACATCTGCCAAAATATCCAGTACCAAATGATTTAACAAGTGATGCATATCTATTTGAACTTTTACAAAAGCAAAAAGTAAAGTTTCCACAGTTTGATAATATTTATGAAGAACGATTAATGTATGAATATAAAGTCATTCAAAGCATGGGATTTTCTGATTACTTTTTAATTGTTAGTGATCTCATACATTTTGCGAAGACACATGACATATTGGTAGGCCCAGGTCGTGGATCATCGAGTGGTTCGCTTGTTAGTTATGTGCTTGGTATCACTACAATTGATCCGATAGAGCATGATTTACTTTTTGAGCGTTTTTTAAATCCGGAACGTGTAACGATGCCGGATATTGATATTGACTTTGAAGATAAAGAGCGCGATAAAGTAATTGAATACGTCATTAAGAAATATGGTGCATTCAATGTAAGTGGTATCGTGACATTTGGTCATCTGTCTATGAAAGCAGTGATGCGTGACGTTGGACGCATACTGCAGTTTTCAGAAAGTGAGTTAAAAGAAGCAAGTTCAATATTAAGTAATAAAAGCTTTAATAATTTAATCGATGCATATGAAGATGATGCATTCTCAAGCTTTATTGATTACAATGACCGACGCAAAAAATGGTATCAGATTGCAAGGTCGCTGGAAGGTTTACCACGTCATACATCGACACATGCTGCAGGTATTATCATTCATGACCAGTTACTTACAGATTATGTACCTTTATTGATGGGTGAAGAATACCCACTAACCCAATGGAATATGACAGAAGTAGAAGCGGTTGGATTACTTAAAATCGATTTTCTTGGTTTACGTAATTTAACGATTATACATAATATACTACGTTCTATTAAAGCACAATATGGTAAGACGATAAATATTGAACAAATCCCGATGGATGATATAAAAGTTTACGAGCAGTTATCCAGTGGAGATTCAATGGGAATATTCCAATTAGAATCAGACGGAATACGGAATGTGTTAAAACGATTAAAACCAGAAAATTTCAATGACATTGTTGCAGTTTTAAGTCTTTATCGTCCTGGTCCGATGGAACAAATACCGTTATATATTGAAAGACGTCATAATCAGCAAACAGTTCACTTACCTCATGCTGATTTAGAGGATATTCTATCACCTACTTATGGTGTAATCATCTATCAGGAGCAAATTATGCAGATTGCAAATCGATTTGCTGGATTTAGTTTAGGTGAGGCGGATATTTTAAGACGTGCTATGAGTAAGAAGAACCATCAGACATTACTGGCTGAACAGGAGCATTTTGTATCAGGTAGCATGAAGAATGGTTATTCAAAACAAGATGCGACGGCGATTTATGAATTAATCTTAAAGTTTGCTAATTATGGATTCAATAAAGCACATGCTGTCGCGTATGCAAAAATATCATATATTATGATGTATTTTAAAGTGCATTTCCCAAATATATTTTATGCCGCGACACTCAGTAATCAAATTGGTGTTGAGCATAAAACAAAAGAAATTATCGCTGAAGTAAAATCAAGAATGATCAATATATATCCCGCTGATATTAATCAGGCTGGCTGGTATTACAAAGCGCAAAAGACAGGTATTATGATGTCACTCGGTATGATTAAGGGAGTAGGATACAGAAGTGTGGTTGAAATTGTTGAAGAAAGAAAAAAAGGAACGTTTAAAGATATATATGACTTTTGTGCCAGAATTCCGAAACGCGTTAAATCTAAAGCATTGCTGGAAGCATTGATACATGTTGGTGCTTTTGATCGATTTGAGCAAAATCGTGCAACTTTGCTTGCTTCACTTGATGCGATTCTTGATGTTGAGAAAGAAGCTTTTGGTGAAATGAACTTTCTTGAGTCTTTAGGACTCAATAAGAAGAAAATCTATCATTATCATGAAGAGATGTCGGATGATCAAAAGGCTAGTTATGAGCTTGAGTATCTTGGTTTCTTTATTTCCAGACATCCAATCGAAGCATTGTTTAATGAACTACAGTTTTTACCCCTATATCGTATGAGTCAGAAGGTAAATGACCAATATATCTTACTCTGGATTGAAGGATTAAGAAGAATTAGAACAAAAAAAGGTCAACCAATGGCATTTGTACAAGCGATGGATGGTATTCAGCAGATGAATCTTGTCGTTTTTCCCACAGTATTCCAGCAATACGAGACATTGATTCAAACCAATAAGCCACTTATTGTTAAAGGGAAATTTGATGATAAGAAAGATAATCAAATCATTGTAAACGAAGTAATTAAAGTCGATGAATTTATTAAAAATATTCACTTGAATGCGAAGCAATTATATGTGAGAGTCCCTGTTCAAAATACAGAACAAATCAATAAACAAGGTGATATTGAAGTGATTCAATTTGAACAGAACGAAATGCAACCGATAGGTTTTATTCAAAGAGACAAACTAGATGACTTTATGTCTCGATACGATAAAGCAGATATTCGTCTAATTTAACATTTCAAATCATTTTAATATATGGTATAGTATTCCTTAGTGGTCTGACCACTAAGGTTTTTTTATTGATGAGAAGGGGGAAAAACCTTGAATCCAATACCAAACAAAGGATTTAATGCAGTAATTACTGCAATTAATGAAATTATAAAAACTAAAAATTTAACTGCTGGCGATAAACTACCTTCTGAACGTTATTTGAGTGAAAATCTTAATATTAGCAGGTCAAGTGTTCGTGAAGCACTCCGAGCTTTAGAAATGCTTGGCGTGATTGAAACAAGACGCGGTGAAGGTACTTATTTAACAGAAATGGATAATAATCAATTTATTGAAATGATAGCAGGCTATGTTGTTACAACTGAAACGCAGCAAGATGAAATTACTGATTTTATACATATGATAGAATCAATCGTGAATGTTGACAATACAAATGTACAGCATTTAAAAGATGCGATTGAAACGCGTAATACTATCATGTTTCGTGTTTGGAAATTATTGAAACAGTTTGAAAAGACATATGATGTAGAGGGGTAATGGATATGTTCAAAGATATATTTAAGCGCAATAAGAAAAAAAAATATGTAGCTGTACAGAACATGAAAGATACAGAAGTTCCTGAAGGTATCATGGTCAAGTGTCCTAAATGTAAGAAGATTATGTATACAAAAGAATTAAGTACAAATCTAAATGTTTGTTTTCATTGTGATCATCACATGGCATTAAGTGCATATGAACGCATTGAAGCCCTTACTGATAAGGATAGTTTTGAAGAATTTGATGCCGTGATTGCTTCTCAAAATCCTCTTTCATTTCCAAATTATGCTGAGAAGTTAGAAAGCGATAAAGAAAAGACTGGTTTAAATGAAGCAGTTGTAACCGGTGTCGGTAAAATAGATGGAAATCAATTCGGTATCTGTGTGATGGATTCCAGATTTAGAATGGGGTCTATGGGGACAGTAGTCGGCGAAAAAATAAGCAGAGTAATCGACTACTGCACTGATCATGAACTTCCATTTGTTATCTTTACCGCTAGCGGAGGTGCACGTATGCAGGAAGGGATTCTATCTCTGATGCAAATGGCTAAAACAAGTGTAGCGATAGAAAGACATAGCGAAAAAGGACTCTTGTTTATTTCTTATATGACACATCCGACAACTGGCGGAGTTTCTGCTAGCTTTGCTTCTGTAGGAGATATTAATTTAGCTGAACCAGAAGCGTTAATTGGCTTTGCTGGTAGACGTATTATTGAACAGACAATCAATGAGAAACTACCTGACGACTTTCAAACAGCTGAGTTCCTGCTTGAACATGGACAACTGGATAAAGTAGTACATCGTAAAGCAATGAAAGAAACGTTAAGTAAACTCATCGCGATGCATACGAAAGGAGTATAACTATGGCGCTTGAATTTGAAAAACCGTTAATCGAACTTGATAGAAAAATTGAAGAATTAAAGAAATATATGGCTTCAGAAGGTGTAGACTTAAGTGATGAAGTTAAAACATTACAGATTTCTAGGGAAGAAAAATTTAATGAAATCTATGATAACCTTACACCATGGCAGCGTGTTCAAATTGCACGACTTACAGAACGTCCAACAACACTGGACTACATTCATTATTTGTTCGAAGATTTTATTGAATTTCATGGTGACCGCAACTTTAGAGATGATCCGGCAATCATTGGTGGTGTAGCACGATATAAAGGGGAACCTGTCACACTAATAGGACATCAGCGCGGCAAAGATACAAAAGATAATATATATAGAAATTTTGGAATGGCACATCCAGAAGGTTATCGTAAAGCGTTGAGATTAATGAAGCAGGCTGATAAATTTAATCGCCCTATAATATTATTTATTGATACGAAAGGTGCTTATCCTGGTAAAGCTGCAGAAGAACGAGGACAAAGTGAATCGATTGCCAGAAACTTAGTTGAAATGGCGGGTCTTTCAGTACCGGTTATCTCGATTGTTATTGGAGAAGGCGGTAGTGGTGGTGCTTTAGGTTTAGGGATATGTAATCGATTATTAATGCTTGAAAACTCAACGTATTCTGTTATCTCGCCAGAAGGTGCTGCAGCATTGTTATGGAAGGATAGTAGTTTAGCACAGCTCGCTGCAGAAAGTATGAGAATTACGGGACCAGACTTACTGGAACTTAATATTGTAGATGAACTGATTACAGAAGTTAAAGGTGGCGCACATTTAAATATAGCTGCGCAAAGTGAACATATTGATGTTTCTATTGAAAAACATTTAAATGAGTTAATGCAATTAGATAAACAGGCATTAAAAAATCAGCGCTATGATAAATTCAGAAAAATTGGTAGTGCAATGTAAATTTACATGTCAGTAAATGATGTTATGTAAATAATTGAAAAACAATGAGAACGCTTAAAAAGAAACTCGTAGATGCTTATTCTAACGGGTTTTTAATTTGTTCATAGATAAAACGGTTACATCTGTTATAATACATGATTTTAATGGATATAAATATTGGATTGTGTTAATTTAAAGGTATCAACAGACAAAAGGTGAGGATAATACTATGAAAAAGATAGCAGTATTAACAAGTGGTGGGGATGCACCAGGTATGAACGCTGCTGTGCGTGCAGTCGTACGTAAAGCGATGTACCATGATATTGAAGTTTATGGGGTTTATCAAGGGTATCAGGGTTTAGTGAATAATAACATACATAAGATGGAACGTGGTACTGTAGGAGATAAAATTCAACGTGGTGGTACGTTCTTGCAGTCAGCGCGTTGCCCTGAGTTTAAAGATCCAGGAGTGCGCCAAAAGGGTATTGATAATTTAAAACAGCTAGGCATTGAAGGATTAGTTGTAGTTGGTGGAGATGGTAGTTACCGAGGTGCGCAACGTCTGAATGAAGAAGGTATTAAGACGATTGGTATCCCGGGTACAATCGATAATGATATCAATGGTACTGATTTTACAATCGGTTTCGATACAGCATTAAATACAATTATAGCAGCAATTGATAAGATTCGTGACACTGCGTCAAGTCATGAACGTACATTCATTGTTGAAGTAATGGGACGAGACGCAGGAGACCTTGCTTTATGGTCAGGACTTGCTGGTGGAGCTGAGACAGTATTAGTTCCAGAACATAAAAAAGATATTAAAGAAATTGCAGATAAAATACAACAAGGTATTGAGCGTGGTAAGAAACACTCGATCATTGTTGTTGCTGAGGGTGTAATGAGTGGTCACGAATGTGGTGAACAGCTTAAGAAGTATATTAATGTTGATACACGTATTTCTGTATTAGGACATATGCAACGAGGTGGATCTCCATCAGGATTAGATAGAGTATTAGCAAGCAGACTAGGTGGCTATGCTGTAGAACTATTAATGAATGATGAAACAGGGTTAGCTGTTGGTATTCTGAATAATAAATTATCAAAGACGTCATTTGATGATATATTCTCTGCAAAGCATACTTTAGATGAACAAATGTATGCACTATCAAATGAATTATCAATTTAATATAACTGTTGAATGAATACTGCATTAGCATTAACTTTCTTAATTGAATAGTATAAAAAAAAGTTACCGGAGGCTCATAAACATGAGAAAAACTAAAATTGTATGTACGATAGGACCAGCATCAGAATCGCCAGAAATGTTAGAGAAATTAATGAATGCTGGAATGAACGTAGCACGTTTAAACTTCTCACATGGTAGTCATGAAGAACACAAAGCACGCATTGATACGATTCGTAAAGTGGCTAAAAAATTAGATAAAACTGTAGCGATTCTTTTAGATACTAAAGGCCCTGAAATTCGTACACATAACATGGAAAATGATAAGATTGAATTAGTTAAAGGTTCTACAGTAGCAATTAATATGAAAGAAGTATTAGGAACGCCAGTAGAATTTTCTGTGACATATGAAGATTTAATTAACGATATTCATGTTGGTTCAACGATTCTTTTGGACGATGGATTAATCGAACTAACAGTTAAAGATATTAAGCATGAAGAAGGCAGAATTATCTGTGATGTTATCAATGCGGGGGAATTAAAAAATAAAAAAGGTGTTAATTTGCCGGGTGTTAAAGTGAATTTACCAGGTATTACGGATAAAGATGCGCAGGATATCATATTCGGTATCGAACAACGTGTTGACTTTATCGCAGCATCATTCGTTCGTCGTGCAAGTGACGTTTTAGAAATACGTAAAATTTTAGAGGATAGAAATTGCGATTTCATTAATATCATTCCTAAAATTGAGAATGAAGAAGGTATTGAAAATATTGATCAGATCTTAGAAGTTTCAGATGGATTAATGGTTGCTCGTGGAGATATGGGTGTTGAAATTCCGGCAGAAGAAGTACCATTAGTGCAAAAAGATTTGATTCAAAAATGTAACATTATGGGTAAACCAGTAATTACAGCGACGCAAATGTTGGATTCAATGCAACGTAACCCACGTTGTACACGTGCAGAAGCAAGTGACGTGGCAAACGCGATTTATGACGGAACAGATGCTGTCATGTTATCAGGTGAGACTGCAGCGGGTTTATATCCTGAAGAGTCAGTTAAAACGATGCATAATATTGCATTTGCAGCTGAAGAAGCTCAGGATTATAAGCGTTTATTATCCGACAGAACGAAATTAAATCAAGCGTCAATGGTTAATGCTATTGGTGTTTCTGTTGCACATACTGCTTTAAATTTAGATGTTCAAACAATTGTTGCTGCAACTGAAAGTGGAACGACAGCACAAACAATTTCAAAATATCGTCCACATGCTCATATTATTGCTGTAACACCTTATGAAGAAACTGCGCGTCATATGGCACTTGTTTGGGGTGTTATTCCAGTGATTAAGACAGGAAAATCAACGACAGACGGATTATTAGATAAAGCGGTTCAGGCAGCAATAGAAGTAGGAACTGTTGAAAATGGTGATTTAATTATTATCACTGCAGGTATCCCTACTGGTGAAGCTGGTACAACGAACTTAATGAAGATTCATTTAATTGGAGACGTCATTGCAGCAGGACAAGGTATTGGGCGTAATGCTACAGTTGGTAAAGTATTAGCTGTTAGATCTGCAGAAGAATTAGCAGATAAAGACTTATCAGATAAAGTCATTGTAGCACAATCTACAGATGCTGACATGGTTCCTTACATTGAAAAAGCTTTAGCGATTGTAACTGAAGAAGGTGGCTTAACGTCTCATGCAGCAGTTGTTGGATTAACGTTAGGGAAACCAACGATTGTTGGCGTTGCAGACGTTATGGAAAAACTAGAGACTGGTACATTAGTAACAGTAGATGCAGAGCACAACAAAGTTTATGTTGGACATGCAAAAGTAAATTAATTGCTATATATAGGTGAATTTGATTATAAAAATAAGAAGCACAGGATTAATGTCCTGTGCTTCTTATTTTTTATTATTTATTATCATAATTATGTGGATCAAAACTTCCTTTTTTAAATCCACCTTGTGCAGCGTACATAATTGCTAACAATACAAACCACAATGGTGATACGAATAATCCCATTCTTGTATCTTCAGCCATAAACAATAGAGCGAACATAAATACGAAGAATAAAAGAATTGCGATAGCAGAAATTTTACCGCCTGGTAATTTGTAAAGACTTGACTGATGTAACTGTGGTTTACGTTTTAAGTAAACAAGATATGCTGCAAGAATAATAGACCATACAACGATAAAGAATACTGTTGCAACAGTCGTTACTAATGTAAATACTGCGTTTGCATTAGGCATAAAGTAATTCAGTAATACTGATAATAATAACAACACACTTGAGAATACTACTGCGTTGGCAGGTACACCGGCTTTATTCGTACGTTGGAAGAAACTGTCGTTTCCTTTTGAATAGTTCTTACTTAAACCGAATAACATACGACTGTTAGAGAAGATACCACTGTTACAAGACGATGCAGCAGAAGTAATTACTACAAAGTTGATTAAGCTTGCTGCAAATCCAATGCCAATTAACCCGAAGAACTTAACGAAAGGACTTTCGTTTGGATCGATTTTATCCCAAGGCGTGATACTCATTATGATGATTAAAGAACCGATATAGAATAACACGATACGTATCGGCACACTGTTAATTGCTCTTGGTAATGTTTTTTCAGGCTCTTGTGCTTCACCAGCTGTTACACCGATTAACTCAATCCCTACGAAACTGAATATTGCCATCTGGAAGCTTAATAAGAATCCGTTTGTTCCATTTGGGAAGAATCCACCATGTGACCAAAGATTTGTTATCGTTGCTACTCCAAAGTTTGTTTTAAATCCGATGACTATAAGTACGATTCCTGTAATGATTAATGCAACGATTGTAATAACTTTAATCAATGCAAACCAGAATTCTAATTCTCCAAATAGTTTAGCTGTCAGTAAGTTTAAGAACATTAATACAAGGATACATAAAAGTGATGATAACCATGTCGGAAAGTCCGGCCACCAGAACTGTACATACTTAGCGATGGCTGTTACTTCAGCCATCCCTGTAACTACCCAGCAGAACCAATATGTCCAACCGGTAATATAACCTGCAAAGTCTCCTAGATAATCACGTGCAATATCAGTAAACGAATGATAGTTTGTATTAGATAATAATAATTCTCCTAGTGCTCTCATAAACAAGAATAAAAAGAGTCCGATAATTAAATAAGTAAATAAGATTGATGGACCCGCCAGATTGATTGACTTCCCTGCTCCTAAGAAGAGTCCGGTACCAATTGCGCCCCCAATCGCAATCAGTTGAATGTGTCGATTTGACAACGAACGTTGTAAATCGTTTCGTTCCTCGATATTACGCTGATGATTTGCCATACTAATCCCCATTTCATTTTTAGTATCTATATTATCTTATTAAAAACTGAAAACCACAAACATTTTTTAAAATATTCTTAATATTTTTAAGGATTAATTAAATGATAAAATAAAAATTTAAATATAAGTAAAAGTTATCACGTAAGATAAAAATTTTCTAAGTTCCTAATTCATTCACAAATGTGAGGACATTAGATATAATTGAGTTGTGAAAGCCATTACATTTGGCATAACAAAAATTATGGTGCAAAGGGGAGTCAAAAATGGCAGAATTAGTGAAAGGCCTTGAAGGTATTGTTGCTTCAAACACTAAAGTAAGTTCAATTATCGATGATCAACTTACTTATGCAGGATATGAAATAGATGATTTAACAGAAAACGCACAATTTGAAGAAGTTGTCTTCTTATTATGGAACTTCCGTTTACCGAATGCGGAAGAATTGGCTGATTTTAGGAAGCAATTATTTGAAAATATGACTTTACACCCAAGAATGTACAGTCATTTTGAAGATTATGCAGCAGATCATGTTCATCCTATGACAGGATTACGCACTTCTTTATCTTATTTAGCGCATTTTGATCCGCGTGCTGATGAATTTAATGAAGATGCTCATATGAACAAAGCGATTCGTATTCAGGCTAAAGTAGCGTCACTTGTAGCAGCATTCGCTCGTGTTCGCCAAGGAAAAGAAGTAGTGAAACCGAAAGAAGACTTAAGTTATGCAGCTAACTTCTTATATATGTTGTTCGGTGAAGAACCAACAGCTGTACAAGAAGAAGGTTTCAATAAAGCGTTAATTCTTCATGCCGATCATGAATTAAACGCATCTACATTTACTGCACGTGTTGCTGTTTCTACATTATCTGATATGTATTCTGGTGTAGTCGCTGCAGCTGGCGCATTAAAAGGACCATTACACGGTGGGGCTAATGAACAGGTTATGAAAATGTTGAATGAAATTGGTTCATTAGATAATGTAGATAGCTATGTAGCAGATAAGATTGCTAAAAAAGAGAAAATTATGGGCTTTGGTCACCGTGTCTACAAAAATGGAGATCCACGTGCTAAATACTTAAAAGAAATGTCTAGAAGAATTACTGATGAGACTGGTCAAAAAGAATTATTTGATATGTCTGTACGTATTGCTGATATTTTAAAAGATGAAAAAGGTTTATTACCGAATGTTGATTTTTATTCAGCAACAGTTTATCACTCAATGGGTATTGAACATGATTTATTTACACCAATCTTTGCAGTATCTCGTACTTCTGGGTGGATTGCGCATATTTTAGAGCAATATAGTGATAACAGAATTATTCGTCCACGTGCAACTTATGTTGGTGAAGTTGGTCGAAAATATGTTCCAGTTGAAGAAAGATAATATGATTAAAAATTTTAATATAAGGTAAACTAAAGTTAGAAATACTAATAATGGAGGCATAATAAAAATGGCTGAAAAAATTACGAATAATAATGGTGTTTTAAACGTACCAAATAATCCAATCGTTCCTTTTATAATCGGAGATGGAACAGGGCCGGATATTTGGAATGCTGCTGTTCGCGTATTAGATGCTGCTGTAGAAAAAGCATATAATGGTGAGAAAAAAATCGAGTGGAAAGAAGTTTTAGCAGGACAAAAAGCATTCGATAACACAGGAGAATGGTTGCCACAAGAAACTTTAGATACAATAGAAGAATACTTAATTGCGATAAAAGGACCATTAACTACACCTATTGGTGGAGGTATCCGTTCTTTAAACGTAGCTTTACGTCAGGAATTAGATTTATTCGTATGTCTTCGTCCAGTCCGTTACTTTGACGGAGTTCCTTCACCAGTTAAGCGTCCTGAAGATACTGATATGGTTATCTTCCGTGAAAATACTGAAGATATTTATGCAGGTATTGAGTATAAAGAAGGATCAGACGAGGTTAAGAAGGTTATTGAATTCTTGCAAAATGAAATGGGTGCTAAAAATATCCGTTTCCCGGAAACTTCAGGTATTGGTATTAAACCAGTTTCTAAAGAGGGTACTGAACGTTTAGTACGAGCAGCATTAAACTATGCGCTAGAGCAAGGTCGTAAGTCATTAACATTAGTACACAAAGGGAATATCATGAAATTTACTGAAGGTGCCTTCAAACAATGGGGTTATGATTTAGCTGAACGTGAATTTGCTGATAAAGTATTTACATGGAATCAATACGACAAAATTAAAGCTGAACAAGGTGCAGAAGCTGCAGATAAAGCTCAAAATGAAGCGATTGCCGCCGGAAAATTATTAGTGAAAGATTCAATCGCTGATATATTCTTACAGCAAATTTTAACGCGTCCTGCTGAGTTTGATGTTGTTGCAACAATGAACTTAAACGGTGATTATATTAGTGATGCATTAGCAGCACAAGTAGGTGGTATTGGTATTGCACCAGGTGCGAACATCAACTACGAAACAGGACACGCAATCTTTGAAGCAACACACGGCACTGCACCAAAATATGCTGGATTAGATAAAGTAAATCCATCTTCTGTTATTTTAAGTGGTGTATTAATGTTAGATCATTTAGGATGGAAAGAAGCTGGAGAATTAATCACAAAAGCGATGGAAAAATCAATAGCTTCTAAAGTCGTAACATATGACTTTGCACGTTTAATGGATGGTGCAACTGAAGTGAAATGTTCTGAGTTTGCTGACGAATTAATCAAAAATATGTAATTAGAAAAGTAGTCTAACTTTTAAGGATAGTATTATGAATGAAATTCATAGTTACTATCCTTTTTTTAAATAATAAGGGGGATTTATCATGACAAAGAAAAAGATTTCAATCGTGGGAAGTGGTTTTACTGGTTCTACAGCGGCTTTTATTGCTGCAAGTAAAGGATTAGCAGATATTGTACTTGTTGATACTTATGGTAGTTTAGATCCTACAACAGGAAAAGCACTAGATATTATGCAGGCGATGCCGATATTACATCAAAACGTCGACATTAAAGCAAGTAATGATTACGCCGATACGAAAGATTCTGATGTTGTATTGATTACATCAGGTATCGCTCGTAAGCCAGGTATGACGCGTGATGATTTAGTACAGACCAATCAAAGTATTGTAGAAGCTGCAACGAAAGAAATTGTCAAATACTCACCGAATTGTATTATCATTGTACTCACTAATCCGGTTGATTCAATGACATATGCTGTGTATAAAGCATCTGGCTTTGAGCCGAATCGTGTCATCGGTCAATCAGGCGTGCTGGATACTGCTCGATTTAGAACGTTTGTAGCACAAGCATTAAATGTGGCAGTAACTGATGTTACTGGATTTGTATTAGGAGGACATGGTGATACGATGGTACCTTTAATTCGTTATTCATCGGTAAGTGGCGTACCTATAGCTGATTTAATGGATGAAGCAACAATTGATAACATCATTGAAAGAACGCGTAATGGTGGCGCTGAAATTGTAAAATTATTAGGCACTGGATCTGCTTATTATGCACCAGCTGCGGCGATGGTTGATATGGCAGAATCAATTATCAATGATAGTAATCGTGTATTGCCAGCGATTGCTTATTTAAACGGTGAATTTAAACAGGAAGGTATTTATATCGGAGTACCAGTAAAGTTAAATAAAGATGGTGTTGAAAGCATCGTTGAATTGCAACTTACTGATGAAGAACAACAAGCATTTAATAAGTCTGCTGAGGCAGTGAAAGCTACGATTCAATCTTTAAAGTCTTCAAATTAATATGAATTTTTTAAACGATAGATTGATAATCCTTCTAATTGTAAAGAGAATGTAAATTATTCTGTTATAGCTTGAAGAATGTTGATTTGTTGTAGCATTTCAATATTCTTTTAATATATAATGAATATGATAATTGTTTGGAGGGATTGGATGAGTCAGAAGGTTCTGGTAGTAGACGATGAACAATCTATCGTAACTTTACTACAATATAATTTGCAACAATCAGGATTTGAAGTTGTAACAGCTTATGATGGTGAAGAAGGTCTAGAAAAGATTTTCAGTGAAAAACCAGATATCGTAGTATTAGATTTAATGTTACCTAAAATGGACGGCGTAGAAGTATGTAAATCTGTTAGAAATGAGAAAAATCAAGTACCTATCTTAATGTTAACGGCAAAAGATGATGAATTTGATAAAGTACTTGGATTAGAATTAGGTGCAGATGATTATATGACTAAACCGTTTTCTCCAAGAGAAGTTATTGCGCGAATAAAAGCAATTCTTCGTCGCACAAATACGATTAAGACAGTTGAAGATGAAAAAGATAATAAAGAAATTATTATCGGTAAGATCAAAGTATTGCCTGAACATTTTGAAGCATATCGTAATGATGAATTGCTCGATTTAACACCAAAAGAATTTGAGCTATTAATTTATTTGATTGAACGTCAAGGGCGGGTCATTACACGTGAGCATATGTTAAATTCGGTATGGAACTATGAGTTTGCCGGTGATTCTCGTATCGTTGATGTGCATATTAGTCACTTACGTGAAAAGTTAGAAGATAATCCGAAACAGCCACAATATATTAAGACTGTTCGAGGTCTTGGATATAAATTAGAAAGTCCGAAACGCGAATGATCAGTTTTAAAAGGAAATTGTTATTAATACTTACAACAGTTATTGTTGTAAGTTTTCTTTTACTAGGAACACTATTGTATCTTGCGCTTGCGAAGCAATTTATTGACGGAGATAAAGTGGGATTAACAAAAGATGCAAAAATCTTTGAATCGTATGTAAGTGGCGACAAACGAGTTGAAGATTTAATACGTGATTATGAAAAATCATACAATTCATCAATTCTTATTCTCGATAAAGATCAACATGTGATTTATAAGACAGCAGGTACATCGAAGAATGAATTTAATCAATTTATTACAAAATACACTTTAGGAAACAACGATAAAGTGAATTACCGTTATGATGGTTCAAAAGAGAAAAGTTTACTACGTTATAAAAATAATCAAACCGTTTATATTTTAAGTGAGATAAAGGCGATTAACATCGTACAAAAAATGATTATTAAATATTTTTCTATCGGATTGTTATGTATGTTCCCGATAATATTTATCATTGTACGTTATATCAATAAAAGCTATATCCAGCCGATTAAAGAAGTGACATATGCTTCAAAGTTATTGTCTGACGGTAATTATAAAGTACGAGTACCTGAAAGTAGTGTAACGGAGACGAAAGATTTATTTAGGTCTACAAACATACTTGCAAGAACACTTCAGGATCTGAATAATGAGCAGAAATTACAACGTAATCGATTAGAGACAACATTACAGAATATACCAAGTGCAACAATGCTCGTAAACAATCACGGGGAAGTGGCAATTGCGAACGAAACCTATATTAATCTTTTTAATAAACGACAACCGATAGAGCATGGGCATTATGAAACAGTTATTAAAAATCAATCAATTAAACAGATGATTAAAGAAGCAATAGCGATAGAAAAACCAGTCAACGATACCGTGAATATTACAGTCAATGTCCACAAAAAATATTTTGATGTCGCAGTAGTACCTGTGCTATCAAGGAAACGGAAGAAAATAGAAGGTATCGTTATCGTATTGCATGACATTACACAACTTAAGTCTTTAGAACAGATGCGTAAAGACTTCGTAGCAAATGTATCTCATGAATTAAAGACACCGATTACAAGTATAAAGGGCTTTACTGAAACTTTAATCGATGGTGCTAAAAATGAGCCTGAAACACTTGATATGTTTTTAGAGATTATACTGAAAGAGTCTAATCGTATTCAGGTGCTTGTAAGTGAATTACTTGAATTATCTAAAATTGAACAGGCGAATCATTTTGAAATGACGAAGGTCAATTTACCTCAAAAAGTATTTAATAGCGTTGAAGTAGTACATCCCTTAGCAGAGAAGAAAAATATTAAATTTAATCTGGATTTCGAAAAAGATTTATATGTGTTAGCTGAACCAAGTAAATTAAAACAAGTCGTAATAAATCTATTGTCGAATGCGATTAATTATTCATACGAAGACGCAACGATTACGGTAAAAGTGTATCAGAAAGATCGGAACTGTATATTAGAGATAACGGACGAAGGCATCGGTATTGCACCAGAAGAACAACTTCGTATCTTTGAAAGATTCTATCGCGTTGATAAGGCACGCAGCCGTGATTCAGGTGGCACAGGATTAGGACTTGCAATTGTAAAGCATATTGTAGAAGTCTTTAAAGGAGATATTGAGGTGGAAAGTGAAGTAGGTGTAGGTACTACTTTTAGAGTGATTTTAAAACAACATTTATATTAATATTTTATTATTTATATTAATATTTCATTTTACAATTTGAAACTTTACTCCATATTTACTGCATCTTTACATTAAATTAATAATGTTCAACTATAATTGCACATAGACCCCTTCATTTTAGAAGAAGATAAACACAAGTGATCCTGAAGCAATCACTTGTGTTTTTTTATTTTCAAAATGCTGTTCCTTTAAATATGTCCTGAATTCAAGATGTGATAGACTATAAGAGACATACGATGGAGGTAGAAGAATGAAAGAAAAACTAATATTAATTGATGGAAATAGTATCGCGTTTCGTGCCTTTTATGCATTACCTTTACTAAAGAATTCATCAGAGTTACATACGAATGCAATTTATGGTTTTACGTTAATTTTAGAAAAGTTAATTAAAGAAGAAAAACCAACGCATTTCTTAATCGCATTTGATGCAGGTAAGACAACATTTAGACATGCGACGTTTGGAGAATATAAAGGAGGACGTCAGAAGACACCTCAGGAATTAAGTGAGCAATTCCCGCACATCAGAAGACTTGCAGAAGCTTACCAAATAAAGCATTACGAATTAGATAATTACGAAGCTGACGATATTATCGGGACACTTTCAAAAGAAGCAGCCGAACAAAAGATGGAAACAATTATCGTAACCGGTGACCGAGATTTAACGCAGCTAGTCAATGATTATGTAACCGTTTATTACACTAAAAAAGGTGTTACAGACATTGATAAATATACACCACAATTCATTCACGAAAAATATGGATTTGGTGCTGAGAAAATTATCGATCTTAAAGGCTTAATGGGTGATAAGTCGGATAATATCCCTGGCGTACCTGGTGTCGGAGAAAAGACTGCGATTAAATTGTTATTAGAATATGATACGGTTGAAGGTGTAATTGCGAACTTAGATAAGATTACTGCGAAGAAACTCAATGAAAATCTTACAAATCATCAAAAGGATGCTGTCATGAGTAAGAAGCTTGCAACAATTGAGACGAATGCACCGATAGAAGTATCTTTAGCTGATACAGTAATCCCGGATAAAGATGAAACGAAAAAAATTGAGCTGTTCAGAGAATTAGAATTCAAACAAATGCTGGAAAATCTAGATACAACAAGTCAAATTGTGAGCAGTAAAGCAATCGAAATTAATAACGATTATCAGTCATTTGAATTCAAAGCGATCGATGCAATCGCCTTACACTTGAAATGCTATCAGGACAATTATTTGAAGAATGAAATATTAGGATTAGGTATTATGTACAATGACGAAACATTTGTTGTACAACCTGAAGATATTACGAAGAATAAGTCATTTATCACATTGCTGGAAGAAGAAAATATA
Organism: Macrococcoides bohemicum; assembly: GCF_003259675.1. Taxonomy (GTDB): domain Bacteria; phylum Bacillota; class Bacilli; order Staphylococcales; family Staphylococcaceae; genus Macrococcoides; species Macrococcoides bohemicum. Next base: position 217,006 of record NZ_PZJG01000001.1, read on the forward strand.
AAAAAACATGTGTATGATGCGAAAGCAGTTAAAGTAATGTTCGAACGATTATCAATAAATATTGAAGGTATCGCCTTTGATACGATGCTGGCGAATTATTTATTGAATCCATCATCTACAGTGGTTGATGTCGCACAACTCGGACATGATTTTGGATTAAACTATGTGGAGTCTGATGATCATATTTTCGGTAAAGGTGCGAAAGCGCATGTACCTGACAGAGAAATTTTGAATCAGCACATCGCAAATGAAGTGCATCTTATAAATGACGTAACACCTATGATTAAAGAAAAGCTAATTGCGCATGAACAACTCGCTCTACATGACGAACTTGAATTACCACTTGCCCTTGTGCTTGCAAAGATGGAACTTCAAGGTATTAAAGTGAATAAAGAGACATTAATTGAGATGCAGGGTGAAATACAAGAAAGATTAGATGCTTTAACAGAAAGTATCTATAATCATGCCGGCAAATCATTTAATGTTAACTCACCGAAACAACTTGGTGTGATTCTATTTGAAGAGTTAAAGTTACCGATAATTAAAAAGACGAAGACAGGTTACTCAACGGCAGTAGATGTATTAGAAAAGTTACAAGGTAGTCATGCGATTATCGATGATATTTTAGTATATCGTACATTATCTAAACTACAGTCAACGTACGTTGAAGGGTTACAACGATTAATAGGTGATGATGAGAAAATTCATACACGCTTTAATCAGGTTATCGCACAAACTGGTCGTCTATCTTCAATAGATCCGAACCTGCAGAATATACCGGTTAGATTAGACGAAGGTAGAAAGATTAGAAAAGCTTTCGTTCCGAGTGGAGATGACATGGTAATCTTTGCTGCCGATTATTCTCAAATTGAATTGCGTGTCCTTGCTCACATTACAGAAGATGCGAGTATGATGGAAGCATTTACACATGGTATTGATATTCATACGAAGACAGCGATGGAAGTTTTTGATGTTGAAAAAGATGAGGTAGACAGCAATATGCGTCGTCAGGCAAAAGCTGTTAATTTCGGTATTGTTTACGGCATTAGTGATTATGGCCTAAGTCAAAGTTTAGGTATAACACGAAAAGCTGCACAACAATTTATCGATGATTATCTGGATAGCTTCCCCAAAGTGAAACAATACATGGATGATATTATTCAGAAAGCAAAGCAGGATGGTTACGTTACAACAATTATGCAGCGTAGAAGATATATTCCTGATATTACGAGTAAGAACTTTAATTTAAGAGGATTTGCTGAAAGAACTGCGATGAACACGCCAATCCAGGGAAGTGCAGCAGATATTATTAAACTAGCGATGGTACAGTTTGATAAAGCGCTGAAAGAGACAAACTTTAAAGCGAAGATGTTATTACAAGTACACGATGAATTGATCTTTGAAGTTCCAAAAGATGAAATTGATGCGTTTAGTCTATTTGTAAAAGATATTATGGAGCATGCAGTTGAACTTAATGTACCACTTGAAGTAGAATATGATTCTGGTGAAAGTTGGTATGAAGCAAAGTAGGTGGAAAGATGCCGGAACTACCGGAAGTCGAACATGTGGTAAGAGGTTTAAGACCGCATGTGTTAAATAAAGAAATAATAAACGTAGTATTCTCAGAAGCGGTTAAACGCGGTAAAGCACAAGGTAAAGAAACGATTATTAAACACATTGAGCTGGATGATTTTAATACCGTAGTGCGTAATACTGTAATTGAAAGCATAAACCGCAGAAGTAAATACATTATTTTTGAATTAATGAAACAAAGAAGCCATTTCATAGAGCAAGTACAAGTAATAGAGCAGGAACAAACATCTAAAATATATTTAGTCGGCCATTTAGGAATGGCCGGCGCTTTCTTTGTGAAAAGTAGTATTGAGGAAATTCCCATTCCAAATTACAAGAAACATTGGCACGTCCAGTTTGAATTATCAGATGGACAAAAGATGATCTATTCAGATATCAGGCGTTTTGGAGAATTTAAAATATTAGATGAAGCAGCTTTTATAAACTTTAATCAGGCTATTGCGCCAGAACCTTTTGAAAATAACGCAATGGCACATTTTATACAGCAATCGAAACTAAAGAAATATATGAATAAACCGATTAAACAGGTTATTATGGATCATGGTGTTATAAGTGGATGTGGCAATATATATGCATGTGAAGCATTATATTTAGCAGGTATCTTACCGACTCATATTACACACACTTTATCGACTCAGAAAAAGAAGAAACTCTTTTCAGCGATTGTGGACGTATTGAATAAAGGTATCGAATATGGAGGGTCAAGTATTTCTGACTACCGCAATGTAGAAGGTGAAAGTGGCAATATGCAAAGTAAATTTAATGTATATGGCTTAAAGCAATGTAAGATATGTAATAGTGATATAACGACACAAGTGATTGCAACAAGAAATACGCATTTCTGCGAAAAATGTCAAAAGTAGGTGTGAATGTGACAGTTATAGGTTTAACAGGTGGTATAGCAAGTGGGAAGTCGACAGTCGCAAAATATTTAGCGGACAATGGATTCATCATTGTTGATGCAGATATTGCAAGTCGCAAAGCAGTCGAAGCAGGAACATCTGGATTAGAAGAAATTAGAACAGTATTTGGAGATGGAGTAATACAGGAAGATGGAACGTTAAATAGAAAAGCACTCGGTGAGATAATCTTTAAAGATAAAAATCAAAGAGAAAAGTTAAATGCGATCGTTCATCCCCGTGTAAGAGATATTATGGAGGCAGAAAAAGAAGCGGGACTAGCACTAGGTAAACCCGTAGTAATGGACATACCATTACTCTTTGAAAATAAATTAGAGCATACAGTTGATGAAGTTTGGGTAGTTTATGTTCCAAAAGAAGTTCAGATAGAACGATTAATGGCACGTAATCAGCTTTCACTGGAAGAAGCTGAGTCAAGAGTAGCATCACAACTATCAATAGAAGAAAAGAAACAAAGAGCTGATAAAGTCATTGATAATAGTGATAGCTTACAATCACTGTATCAGCAACTTGAGTTACTTATTCAAAGTTATATATAGACATTAATTTTAAGAAAATTATGAAAATAATTTTCTTAAAGAAAACGCTTCCTTAACGCTATCAATGTGCTATACTAATGAAAGAGATTAGTATAACACATTGCGGAGGAGAAGATATGATGAAAACAAGAGTAGCGATTAATGGGTTAGGAAGAATTGGAAGAATGGTGTTCCGTGCAGCACTATTAAATGATAATTTAGAAGTAGTTGCGATCAACGCGAGCTATCCTCCAGAAACACTAGCACATTTAACTAAGTACGACACTACTCATGGTAAGTTTGAATTAGATGTAGAACCTGGTGACAATGCTTTAATCGTTAATGGTAAGGAAATTAAATTAGTTTCTGAACGTAATCCAGAATTATTACCATGGAAAGAGTTAAATATTGATATTGTTATCGAAGCAACTGGTAAATTTAATGATGCTGAGAAAGCGTCAGCACATATTAAAGCAGGTGCGAAGAAAGTATTATTAACAGCTCCAGGTAAAGGAAATGTTCAAACAATCGTTCGCGGTGTGAACTGTGCACAATTAGATGTAGATACATATGATGTTATTTCAAATGCTTCATGTACTACAAACTGCTTAGCGCCAGTAGCGAAAGTGTTAAATGATAAATTCGGAATTAAGAACGGATTAATGACGACAGTTCATGCGTATACTAATGACCAGAAGAACTTAGACAATCCACATAAAGATTTACGCCGTGCACGTGCATGTGCTCAAAGCATTATCCCAACTTCTACAGGTGCAGCGAAAGCGTTAGCTTTAGTATTACCTGAATTAAAAGGTAAATTACATGGAATGGCGTTACGTGTACCTACAACTAATGTATCATTAGTAGACTTAGTTGTAGATTTAGAGAAAGAAGTAACTGTTGAAGAAGTAAATGCAGCGCTTAAAGCATCTGCTGACAATGAACTTAAAGGTATTTTAGATGTGACTTATGAGCCGTTAGTATCAGTAGACTTTAATACAAATCCACATAGCTCAATTGTTGATGGATTATCAACTATCGTTATGGAAGGATCTAAAGTGAAAGTATTATCATGGTACGATAACGAGTGGGGTTACTCAACGCGAGTTGTAGAGTTAGCAGTATTAATGGGTGAAAAATTAGCGAAGTAATATAGATGATAAGACATCTCTCTTAATTGAGAGGTGTTTTTTTGGATAAAAAGTTAAAATGTTGAAAAGGTTTGTTTTTGGATATGCATTATTAGGTCCTGGAAAATTCCACTCTTAAAATAAAAATGCGTATATGTTATACTATTCACTATTATGTTGATAGTGAGGTATGTTATGAACTGGATTAAAATTATCGTTGCGGCGATTTTTGAGATGTGCTGGGTAATTGGTCTAGCTCATGCTGATAATTGGTATGAATGGATACTTACTGTTATCAGTGTTTCGATCAGTTTCTATTTGTTGCTCAATGCATCGAAATATTTACCGGTTGGAACAAGCTACGCTGTATTTGTTGGTCTTGGTGCAACGTTAGTAACGATTGCAGATGTAGTATTTTTCAATGAACCAATAGGCGTTGAGAAAGTTATATTAATAAGTGTATTAATTATCGGTGTCATCGGTCTTAAGATGGCAACACCAGAGGAGGCGAAGTAATGTATTGGTTAATTTTAGTACTTGCCGGTATCTTTGAAATGCTAGGTGTTGTCGTGATTAATATGTATTCAAATACACATCAAAAGCGTTATGTTTTATTGCTAATTCTTACATTTGCATGTAGTCTTTATTTTCTTTCCGTTGCGTTAATCGCAATTCCGATGAGTACTGCATATGCTATATGGACGGGTATTGGTGCAGTAGGTGGAGCAATTGTAGGAATTTTGTTTTACGGAGAATCGAAGAATGTATTACGTTTATTTTTTATGGGCTTAATTTTAGCAAGTACCATTGGATTGAAGTTGTTCCATTAAAAGTAAAGTGTCACATACCGAATTTGGTATGTGACACTTTTTTATCTTTGCTTTAATTGTATCGGATAAATATCGGTAAACGTTGCTTCAATGACTTTTGACATAATGTCGTATCCGAATACATGCGGATGTAGTCCGTCATCTGTAAGTTCGTTTCGTAAATAGTCGATGTCATCTTTCGTTTCAGTCATCTGTGTATAGTAATCGATAAATAATGCGTCATGTTCTATACATAATTGTTTGATTTTGTTATTTATTATCTGAACAAGTTTTGAGCGCGTTATAAATCCTTCTAACTTAGGTCGGTTCGTTGATGTGAGTGTAGTGACTGCAATATTTATGTTATTTTCATTTGCCATCACAATCATTGCTTCAATGTCTTCAAGGATACGTGTCTTAATTTGTTGTTGGTTGTCATTACTTTGATCAACGTCGAGCGTTTTCGTATTATTAATGCCAATCGATAAGACGATCCAATCTGGTTTCAACTGGATACTATCTGCTGTAAATCGGTCGCGTACCCATTGCGTACGATCGTTTCCAATGCCACGGTTAATCATTCGTTTGCCGTTATTTAGTTGCAGGTAGCTTTCTATATCCCAGTAATCAGTAATTGAATCACCGATAAAGACGATTCCTACAGGGTCGTTATGATAAAGTATCACTTCATTTCTATGATTAAAGCTTTCTCGTAATTTATTTACGGGATGTCCTTCTTCTAACTTTGGTAAATGGATGTAATTCGGTCTCATCAGTTTTCTCCTTTAATTTTTTAATATAGTTTATTATATACCTAGAACAGTGTAATCTTATGGATTTTTAATTGTTTCGTATTCATGTATAATTAAATAATAATAAAAAAAGGGGTGATTGTCTTGAAATGTCCAAAATGTGGTTTTAATCAATCGAAGGTGATTGATTCACGACATGCAGACGATTTGACTGCAATCAGAAGACGTAGAGAATGTGAAGAATGCGGCACACGTTTTACTACTTTCGAAAGAATTGAATTACAGCCATTAATCGTCGTAAAAAAAGACGGCACAAGACAAGCATTCAACCGTGATAAAGTGTTACATGGTTTAGTACGTGCATGTGAAAAGCGACCTGTTGCTTTTGAATCACTTGAAAAAATTACGACAGATGTTGAGACTGCTTTACGTGAAAAAGGTAAGACGGAAGTGTCTTCGGTTGATATCGGTGAATTGGTGATGGAGCATTTAATGACTTTAGATCAGGTTTCCTATGTAAGGTTTGCGTCTGTCTATAAAGAATTTAAAGATGTTGATCAGTTATTACGTACAATGAGCGGTCTATTGAACGATAAAGATAAGAAGTAGGTGTCAGCATGCAGCATTATTTTACGGAATTAAACGGCACGGATCAGTTTACCGTCACGACAAACTATATAAGTACGCATCTGACTGAAGATGTTCTTAAGACACTTTATACGCCTTTAATTGGTATTGAATGTGTCGGTGTCTATCAGTTCTTAAGTCAGTTTTTAAATGACTATAACCAGGTTAGTAACGATTACACACATTATATTTTCTTAAGTGAGCTGAAGATGAATTTGAGTCATTTCGAAGTGATTCGCAAACGGCTTGAAGCAATTGGTTTACTTAAGACGTATATGAGAATAGATGATAGCAATCAGAAGTTTATCTATAAATTAATCAGTCCTGTAATGCCTGCACAATTTTTTAATGACCCGATGCTTTCTGTGTTCTTATATCAGCAGGTGGGTAAGCATCGTTATCAAGTGTTGAAGAGTAGATATTTTACAAATAATATAGATTATGATGGTTATCGGGATATTTCAAGTAAATATATGGACGTATTTGGTACGCCGAAATCTCCTGAACCAGTTGTATTCGAATATAATAGTGAGATTATTAAACAAAGTGACCCATATGGGATTCCTATTCATCACCAGACATTTGATTTTGATATGCTTGAAACATTGCTGGCACAGAATTTAATCACAAGTGAACAGTTACCTAAGAAGACGCGTGATTTAATTTCTCAGCTTGCTGCATTATATGATATCGCACCTACAGAAATGCGTCAGATTATCTTGAAGTCACTAACAAGCAATCAAACGATTTCTCATGAAGAGTTGCGCAAAAATGCACGTGACTTCTATAAGATAGAACACGATGGTGCACTACCAACTTTACAGTTTCAGGAACAGTCAGATAATATAAAGCCTGAAGATAAGGAAGCGAGCACTCTACTGAACTGGTTTGAAAAGCTGGATACCACTAGTCCAATCGACATGCTGACTTCATTTAGTAAATCAGAACCGACCTTAAAGCAGAAACGCATGATTGAATCTATTTTAGAACGTGAACAACTGCCATATGGCGTATTTAATATTCTTATTCAATATGTATTGTTTACAAAGGATATGAAACTCCCGCAGGCATATATTGAAGAGATAGCCTCTAACTGGAAGAAACAAAATCTAAAAACAAGTCAGGAAGCTTATCATTTTGTAAAATCAATGGATAAGAAACGTACGGAACGTAAAGATAAATCAAGTAGACCGAAACAATATTTACCGCCTTCTAAAGAGATGACACCTAAATGGTTAACGGATGAACCGGTAGCAAGCAATAAAGTTGATGAAAATGTCGATCTGGAAGCGGAACGTCGTAAGTTACAGCAAGAACTCAATCAATTATGGGAGGAGGATAAATGATGAAACCAATGGGCTCAATATTAAACGCTAACAGTGAAATCTTTAAGCGTATTGAAAAGATTAAAAAAGAAACGATAAAAGATCCTGAAATAAGTGCGTTTATTGCTGCTAATCATGTTACCGAGCAGATGATAGATAATGATTTATCTGTCCTCCAGGAATATAAAGATTCTTCAATTATGTGTCAGGATTGTGCATCTTATGGCCAGTGTAAGAACTTTGTCCCTGGTCACACGCCTGAACTATATATTGAAAATAATCACATTAAAATCAGACATTTGCCATGCCCTTCTAAGCTTGCTTATGATGAAGAACAGAAGATGAAGCAGTTTATAACGGCAATTCATATGCCAAAAGATGTCCTGAATGCAAAGCTTGCAGATATTTATCTCGATGATAAAACGAGAATTGATATTGTCAGACGTGCGGGGCTAGTATGCAGAGATATCGCAAAGGGTGTCGATACAAAAGGGATGTATATCCATGGACCATTCGGTACCGGAAAATCATTTATTTTAGGTGCAATTGCAAATGAATTGAAAGAGCGTCATATTTATACGACATTAATGTACTTCCCGGAATTTATCCGTGAATTAAAATCAGGCTTTAACGATGGTACATATACGGAAAGATTAAATCGAGTAAAGAATACGCCTGTTCTGATGCTCGATGATATCGGTGCAGAAGACTTAACACCATGGGTACGCGATGAAGTGTTAGGACCGATATTAAATTATCGTATGATGAATAATATGCCGACATTCTTTAGCTCAAACTTTGATTTTAAAGAACTAAGTCATCATTTATCAATAACGAAACAAGGTGCAGAACAGACGAAGGCGCGACGTATTATGGAGCGTATCGAAACATTAAGTGATGAATATATGTTATCAGGGAAAAATTATCGACGTGAAAAATAAGTTTGAAAATTACAATAATAGGTGTATAATATACATTAACAAACAACAAAACTAAATTCGTCCATATATTAATTTAATGAATCAATTTTATATATTAATATTTTAAGGATACGATAGTCTATCATTAATTTTTTAGAGAGCTGATGGTGCTGAGAATCAGTAATTAAGATAGATTGTTACTCCCTTATCGGTATGACAACTAATCATTGTCCGGCTCAAGACCGTTATCTTATGCAGAGTTGCTGAGTGATCAGTAATTAGGGTGGTACCGCGAATTGACTTCGTCCCTTTTTGGGATGGGGTCTTTTTTTGTTGTTTAAAATAATATGAAAAAGTGAGGCGTTTTGAATGAGTGAAATTAATGTTAAGTTTCCAGATGGTAATGTAAAAAGTTTTGAGGCTGGCGTTACAACTGAGGATATTGCAGGTTCAATCAGTCCTGGTTTAAAGAAGAAAGCTTTAGCAGGAAAATTTAATGGACAGATGGTAGATCTATCAACTGCACTTGAAACAGATGGAGACATCGAAATCATTACGCCTGAGTCTCCTGAAGGTATAGAAGTATTACGTCATTCCACTGCACATTTAATGGCACAAGCGTTAAAGCGTATGTATGGTAATGTGCATTTCGGTGTAGGTCCTGTTATTGAAGAAGGATTCTATTACGATGTAGATACTGAACATAAAATTTCAAGCGAAGATTTACCTGAAATTGAAAAAACAATGCGTCAAATTATCGGTGAAAACATTAAGATTGAACGTCGTGTTGTAAGTCGTGATGAAGCAAAGCAAATTTTTGCCGATGATCCGTACAAACAGGAATTAATCGATGCGATTCCAGCTGATGAAAATGTAACGATCTATTCTCAAGGTGAATTCACTGACCTTTGCCGCGGTGTACATGTGCCATCAACTGCTAAAATTAAAGAATTTAAATTATTATCTACAGCTGGTGCTTACTGGAGAGGTGATGCGAACAATAAGATGTTACAACGTATCTACGGTACAGCGTTCTTCGATAAAAAAGCATTGAAAGAACATCTTCAGGTTTTAGAAGAGCGTAAAGAACGTGACCACAGAAAGATTGGTAAAGAATTAGAATTATTCACTACAAATCAACTTGTCGGTCCTGGATTACCATTGTGGTTACCAAATGGTGCTACAATTCGTCGTGAATTAGAGCGCTATATCGTTGATAAAGAAGTTGCGTTAGGTTATGACCACGTGTATACACCAGTTATGGGTTCAGTTGATCTTTATAAAACTTCTGGACACTGGGATCATTATCAGGAGGACATGTTCCCGGTTATGGAGATGGACAATGAGCAAATGGTATTGCGTCCGATGAACTGTCCACACCATATGATGGTCTATAAAAATAAACCACATTCATACCGTGAGTTACCAATTCGTATTGCTGAACTTGGTACAATGCACAGATATGAAGCAAGTGGTGCTGTTAGTGGATTACAACGTGTACGTGGCATGACTTTAAATGATGCACATATCTTCGTTCGTCCGGATCAGATTAAAGATGAATTTATCCGTGTTGTGCAACTTGTAATAGATGTATATAAAGACTTCAAATTTAAAGATTATAAATTCCGTCTAAGTTATAGAGATCCTGAAGATACTGAAAAGTATTTCCAGGATGATGAAATGTGGGAGAAAGCACAATCAATGCTTAGAGAAGCGGTTGATGAAATGGGCTTAGATTACGAAGAAGCACCAGGAGAAGCTGCATTCTACGGTCCAAAACTCGATGTACAGGTTAAAACTGCGTTAGGTAAAGAAGAAACTTTATCAACAGTTCAATTAGACTTCTTATTACCGGAACGTTTCGATTTAGAATACATTGGTAATGACGGCGAGAAACATCGTCCGGTAGTTATTCACCGTGGTGTTATCTCAACAATGGAACGATTTGTTGCTTTCTTAACAGAAGAATATAAAGGTGCATATCCTACTTGGCTCGCTCCAAATCAATTAGAAATTATTCCTGTTTCTAACGAAGTGCATTATGACTATGCGCGTAAATTATATGATGAGTTAAAATCTCAAGGTGTTCGTTGTCATATTGATGACCGAAATGAAAAGATGGGCTACAAAATTCGTGAAGCACAAATGCATAAAGTGCCATATCAAGTAGTTGTTGGAGATAAAGAAGTAGAGAATAATGAAGTAAACCTTCGTCAATATGGTTCTAAAGATTCTAAAACTTTAGATCGCGACGAGTTTATCTGGAATTTAGTAGATGAGATTCGTCTAAAAAAATAATGATTTGGTTTTTTATGAGTCTATGTTTTAAAGAAAAATCATCATTTAATGTTTTAACGTGTTAAAAAAGAGGTTGAAATAATAATTTATGTCATGTATATTAGTAACTAACTTAATATTCCTCGTTGAGGTAGAGGTTGCACTGTTTATGAGTAGATGATGGATATGTCATACACATAAACGAAGTTTATCGAAAGGAAGCAGTGCCGAAGGAATAATGTGTATGAACATTATATCCTGGGCTAACATTGAACAAGTGTTAGACTGTCACATCTGTGATGCGCTACTTAATTTTGATGATTATACTTTCAAATGAGTACGCGTATCATACGTGTGCTCATTTTTTATTTTTGAAAGGAAGTCAATATATGCAAAGTACGAATGGAGTACAAAGAAAATTGAAACAGCGCCATATTTCGATGATCGCTATTGGTGGCTGTATCGGAACAGGTTTATTTATGACCTCTGGAGGAGCGATACGTGATGCTGGCCCAGGTGGTGCGTTACTTGCGTTTACGATTATTGGTATTATGGTATTTTTCTTAATGACAAGTCTTGGTGAAATGGCAACATATTTACCGATTTCAGGTTCATTTTCTACCTATGCAACACGCTTCGTAGATCCATCTCTCGGATTTGCGCTTGGCTGGAATTATTGGTTTAACTGGGTGATTACAGTTGCAGCAGATGTTAGTATTGCTGCGAGCGTCATAAAGTACTGGGCACCGATGGATTTCTTACCGGGTTGGGCATGGAGCTTAGTGTTTTTAGCAATTATTTTATTTTTAAATACATTGTCAGTTCGAGTTTATGGTGAAAGTGAATATTGGTTTGCGATTATAAAAGTTGCTACTGTTATATTATTTTTAATCATCGGATTACTAACAATCGTTGGAATTTTAGGTGGCAAGTTTATCGGTTTTGATAACTTCACGACAGGTGATGCTCCATTTGTCGGTCATGGTTTAACAGGGTCTTTCTTAACGATTCTTGGCGTATTCTTAGTAGCCGGATTTAGTTTCCAGGGTACAGAACTTGTTGGTATTACAGCAGGTGAATCAGAAGAGCCGGAAAAAACTATTCCGAAAGCGATTAAACAAGTTTTCTGGAGAATTTTAATTTTTTACATTCTCTCTATTTTAGTCATCGGATTAATCATTCCTTACACTAATCCTAACTTAATGGGTGGAGATAGTGTTGCGAAGTCACCATTTACGTTAGTATTTGAAAATGCTGGCCTTGCATTTGCAGCATCCTTTATGAATGCTGTTATCTTAACATCTATTCTATCAGCGGGTAATAGTGGTATGTATGCTTCAACGCGTATGTTATATGCGATGGGGAAAGATGGATTAGCATCACGTAAATTCTCAGAAACAAATCATAAAGGCGTTCCTATTCCGAGTTTACTTGCAACGTTTGTTGTGGTGGTAATCATCTTCTTAGTAGAACGTGTTGCCAGTGGTGCTTACGAATATATCGTGGCAGCAAGTGGTTTAACAGGATTTATCGCCTGGCTTGGTATTGCAATTAGTCATTATCGATTCAGAAGAGCGTTTTATGCTCAGAACAAAGATATATCAGTATTAAAATATAAAGCGATGTGGTTCCCATTCGGTCCGATATTTGCATTTGTTCTTTGTTTATTTGTAATTATCGGTCAGGATACGGATTTAATTTTAGGTGGTAAATTCGATCTAAATGGTTTCTTGATTACTTATATGGGGATTCCAATTTTCTTAGCGTTCTATTTCTACCATAAACTGAAATATAAAACGCGTAAGATTCCTTTAACTGAAGTTGATTTATCTCAAGATACAGATATGAGTGAATATGAAAAAATAGATGTTGACTTATAAATATTAGCCTGTTATACTTAAGTCTGTTGAATACGAAACGGACAAGTAGAAGCATCCCGCTTCTCGCCCTGAAGACGCAAAGAGCAGTTACAGGGTTAAATAACATGGTTAGACATGTCTATTTTTTAGCGGGTGCATTATGCATTCGCTTTTTTGTTTGTCTTCGTAAATCAAATAGGAGGTGTCAACCATAGCTAAAGATCAAACTCAAATCAATGACAAAATTCGTGCGAGAGAACTTCGTTTAATCGGTCATGATGGTGAACAACTTGGCGTTAAAACTAAGTTCGAAGCAATTGAAATTGCAGAACGTGTTAACCTTGATGTCGTGTTAGTTGCTCCAAATGCGAAACCACCAGTAGCCAAAATTATGGATTACGGTAAATTCAAATTTGAACAACAAAAGAAAGAAAAAGAAGCACGTAAAAATCAAAAAGTTGTTGTCGTTAAAGAAATTAGATTAAGTCCAACGATTGAAGATCATGATTTTAATACGAAACTTAAAAATGCTCGTAAATTCTTAGAAAAGCATGACAAAGTTAAAGTATCAATCAGATTCCGTGGTCGTGCAATCACGCATAAAGAATTTGGTCAACGTGTGTTAGAGAAATTTGCAGAAGAATGTAAAGATCTTGCGACAGTTGAACAAAGACCAAAGATGGATGGCCGCTCAATGTTCTTAATGTTAGCGCCAATCGTCGACAAAAAACAAAACTAGGAGGAACAAAACATGCCTAAAATGAAAACTCACCGTGGTGGAGCTAAACGTGTTAAAAGAACTGGTTCAGGAAAATTAAAACGTTCAAGAGCTTACACTTCACACTTATTCGCAAACAAATCAACTAAACAAAAACGTGGACTTCGTAAAGCGTCATTAGTATCTAAAGGCGATCAAAAACGAGTAGCACAAATGTTAACTTACGTAAAATAATAAAATTAGAAACACTGAGGAGGAATTATAATGCCACGAGTTAAAGGTGGAACAGTTACACGCGCGCGTCGTAAACGTACAATCAAATTAGCTAAAGGTTACTTTGGTTCAAAACATACATTATATAAAGTAGCAAAACAACAAGTAATGAAATCAGGTCAATATGCATATCGTGACCGTCGTCAAAAGAAACGTGATTTCCGTAAATTATGGATCGCACGTATCAACGCAGCTGCGCGTCAAAATGACATCAGCTACAGCCGTTTAATGAACGGATTAAAAGTTGCTGGAATCGATATTAACCGTAAAATGTTATCAGAAATCGCTATCACTGACGAAAAAGCATTCGCTGAAATCGTTGGCCAAGCTAAAGCAGCTTTAAACAAATAATAAGATATTAATCTTAAAAAATCTCTAAGTTATGATGACTTAGAGATTTTTTTTATGGCCATTTTTAATATAAAAAAGGAGGGTAAATCGGTGGAGATATATAAACAAAGAAAATAATAAATCCAAAAGTAAAAAAGTATAGACATATTTCTTATTAAATTACTTGCAAAAAAATTTATATAGGGAAATCCCTATTCATATATACATGTGAACATATTCACAACTAAATAAGCTATAATATAAATGTATCTTTTATTGAGGGGGACGCACATGAAAGGAATCATATATATCGCACATGGATCAAAGATGCCTGATAAAAATCAACTTTTCAGAGAATTTGTAGATAATATAATATCAAAGCGACCTGAAACAGTACAGCAGTTAGCTTTTCTCGAAAAAGATGACGAGAATGTACCAATTATTACACGCCGTATGGTAGATGCTGGTGTCACAGAATTTTTAGTGATGCCGATGCTCTTATTTCCAGCAATGCATGCAAGAGAAGATATTCCGGCACAGCTTAATGATGTATTAAAGGATTATCCACAAATAACATACCACATTGCAGATTGTTTCGGAGATGAACCAAGTGTCTACAAGGTGTGTGAGCGCATCATTTCTGAATTTAATGATGCAACGATATTGATTACAGCACATGGTAATAAAAGATTTACTGAACCAGATGAACGTCTTACGAATATGGTGGAAGTAATGCAGCAGACGTCAGGTCAGAACTTAGTACCGGCAATGTTATATGGTGATTTAAGTTTTGAAGAAAAACTGAAGACAATGGATAAGCAAGACAAGATTATCATTATGCCATATTTCTTATTCGATGGTCATCTTGTGCGTAAGATTAAACGACTGAGTCAGCCTTTCATAGAAGCAGGGTACGATATATCTTTTACTGAAACACTGGATTTAGATTTTGCAATGACACAAGGTGTATTAAATAAACTGACACAACTTGAGGAGGATGCATATGTATCCCGTCATGCTTAATTTAGAAGGCAAAAAGATTCTGATTGTCGGTGGGGGCAGAATTGCTAAACGCAAAGTAAACGGCTTACAAGGTGAAGGAGCATATATTACTGTCCTGGCACCAGAGATTGATGCTGAAATAGCGTCAATGAATGTTGAATGTATTCCATATCCATTTACAAAACAGGATATTAGTCAATATGACATCGTGTATATTGCAACAAATGATGAAGTTGTTAATATGCAGGTCATGGAATGTGTGCATGATAATCAGCTTATTAATGATTGTTCGAATAAAAGCAACTCAAATTTCTTTAATGTAGCCTCTTTTAAACATGATGATATGCGAATTATGATTTCAAGCGATGGTGCAAGCCCGGAAAAAAGTAAAGTACTCAAACAGAAAATTAAAGATTTATTAAAATAAATGAACGAATGTGCAGAGGAGAAATAATATGAAACAACAATTAGTTATGATTGGTAATGGTATGGCAGGGATTCGTACAATTGAAGAAATTTTAGAGCGCAATCCAGATCTTTTTGAAATAACAGTTATCGGTGAAGAACCATATCCAAACTATAACCGTATTATGCTTTCTAATATTTTACAGAAGAAGATGGATATTCAGGAAACAATTCTAAATGATTATGAATGGTATAAAGAACAAGGCATCACATTAATCAATGATGATAAAGCTGAAACAATCGACAGAGCAAATAAGACAGTAACAACGAAAAAAGGCATCACAGTTTCATATGATAAATTAATCATCGCAACAGGATCAACTGCTTTCATGTTACCGATTGATGGTGTGAAACTTGAAGGTGTTATCGGGTGGAGAACGATTAAAGATACAGAATACATTATCGAACATGCGCGTCACTATAAAAAAGCAGTCGTAATTGGCGGTGGATTGCTTGGATTAGAATGTGCACGTGGATTAATAGACCAGGGCATGGATGTTACTGTTGTACATTTAGGTGAATGGTTAATGGAAATGCAGTTAGACCGTAAAGCAGGAGAAATGTTAAAAGCTGATTTAGAGAAACAAGGTATGAAGTTTAAATTACAAGGAAACACTCAGGAAATTATCGGTAAAGACCGTGTTGAAGCGATTCGTTTGAGTGATGGTTCAGTGATTGAAACAGATTTAGTTGTAATGGCTGTTGGTATTCGTCCGGTAACAAAACAAGCACGAGCTGCTGAACTTGAAATCGGTCGTGGTATCGTTGTTAATGATTTTATGCAGACAAGTGATCCGGATGTATACGCGGTTGGTGAATGTGCTGAACATAACTCAAAGGTTTATGGTTTAGTAGCACCACTTTACGAACAAGGTAAGGTATTAGCAGACCATATCACAGGCAATCCAACAGATGGATATCACGGATCAACTACATTTACGTCACTTAAAGTATCTGGCTGTGATCTATTCTCTGCCGGTAAGATTTATGAAGGTGAAAAGACACGCGGTATTGAAGTATTTAACGGTTTAGATAATGTCTATAAAAAAGTATTCGTAGAAGAAGGAAAAGTTGTAGGGGCTGTACTTTACGGGGATACTGAAGAAGGTAACCGTTTCTACAATATGATGAAAAAAGAAGAAGCAATCGAAGAATTTACATTAGTGTCACTATTGCATAAAGCTGGTGAAGTTGATGCGATCAGTGTGGAAACGATGGCTGACGATGAAACAATTTGTGGATGTAACGGTATTTCTAAAGGACAAATCGTTAAAGCTGTACATGAAAAAGGATTAACGACAGTAGCTGAAGTTACAGCACATACTAAAGCGGGTGGATCATGTGGTAAATGTAAAGGACAAATCGCTGATTTACTCGTTCATACTTTAGGTGATAAATTTGAAGCGGGTGGTCCAACTGGAATTTGTGGATGTACAGAACTTTCACGTGACCAGATTGTGACTCAAATTCGTGCAAAAGGTTTAAAAACTTCTAAAGAAGTACGTCACGTATTAGGATTTAAAAACTTAGGTGGATGTCCGAAATGTCGTCCGGCAGTCAACTACTACTTAAATATGTGCTGGCCACATGAGCATGAAGATGAAAAAGATTCACGTTATGCAAATGAACGTTTCCATGCGAACATTCAAAATGATGGTACTTTCTCTGTCATTCCACAGATGCAAGGTGGGGTAACAAATCCTGATCAGTTAATTAAATTAGGTGAAGTTGCGAAGAAATATGATGTACCGTTAGTGAAGATCACTGGTGCACAGCGTATCGGTTTATATGGTATTAAAAAAGAAGAATTACCTCAAGTGTGGGAAGATCTAGGCATGCGTTCAGCATCTGCTTACGGTAAAAAATTACGTTCTGTTAAATCATGTGTCGGTAAAGAATTCTGTCGATTTGGTACACAGTTAACGACACAACTTGCCATACGTCTAGAATCAACATTTGAATATATTGATACACCACATAAATTTAAAATTGGGGTATCAGGTTGTCCGCGTAGCTGTGTAGAATCTGGTGTGAAAGATTTCGGTGTTATCGGTGTTGAGAATGGCTTCCAGATCTTTGTTGGCGGTAACGGTGGTACGGAAGTTAAAGCAGCAACATTGCTTACAACTGTAGCAACTGAAGACGATGTGATTCAATTATGTGGTGCGATGATGCAATACTACAGAGAAACAGGTATTTATGGTGAACGTACTGCACCATGGATGGAGCGTTTAGGATTCGACCAGGTGAAAGATGTATTACTTGATGAAGCCAAACAAAAAGAATTATTTGAACGTTTAATGGATGCTAATAAAGCACGTCAGGAAGAGCCGTGGAAAGCGATTGCATCAGACGAAGAGAAACGAAAAATGTATGAAGTGGAGCGCGTATAGTCATGGAAAAAATCAAATTATTCAATGTATCTGAACTAGAACCTCAAATCGGTAAGAAAGTATTTGTTAAAGATGAAGAAATCGGTATTTTCTTATTAGAATCTGGAGAAATTAAAGCAATCGGAAATCGTTGCCCTCATAAAAATGGTCCTTTAACAGAAGGTACGGTAAGTGAACATTACGTATTCTGTCCGCTGCATGACAGAAAGATTGATTTAAATGATGGCCAGGTGCAGGCACCTGATGAAGCAGATGGATGTGTCGCAACTTATAAAGTTGAAGTTGATAACGGTGAGATATTCATATGGATAGACTAGGAAAGGTCATTTTTATAGGAGCTGGACCAGGTGATCCTGGTCTTGTTTCTTATAAAGCTATCAGAAGAATTAAGACTGCAGATGTCATTATATATGATCGACTAGTCAATCCGATAATTTTACAGCTTTCTAAACCTGATTGCGAACTTATTTATGTTGGAAAAAATCCAGATGTTAAATATAAAGCACAGAATGAAATTAATCGTATCATTAATGAGAAAGCAGCATTAGGATCAACAGTAGTGCGTCTTAAAGGTGGAGATCCTGGTATATTTGGCCGACTTTCTGAAGAAGTAGATAGTTTAGAAAAGAAATATAAATATGAAGTTATTCCTGGTATAACAAGTGCCAGTGCAGCTGCACTCTATTCAGGATTTCCATTAACTGATCGCGCGCATGCGCCACATGTTACTTTCTCAACAGGTCATCTGCAAAAAGATAGTATGCGTGAAATTGATTTTCAGGCACTGGCTAAAGGTGGGACACTAGCGCTTTATATGGGGATGAAAGCTTTACCTGAAATTGTCTCTGTCCTTTCAAAAGATATGGATGCACATTTAAAGGTAGCTGTTATCGGAAATGCAAGTTATGGTTATCAAAAGACGGTGATAGGAGATTTATCTACAATAAACGATCTTGTTATAGAACATAAAGTTACACATCCGGCAATGATCATTATCGGTGATGTAGTAAATGTACGTGACGATTTATCATGGTTTGAACAATTACCTGAGTTCGGATTAAGAAAACTATTCGTTTCACAAAACGATATCGACAAAGAAGAAATACTGGACATGTATGACCAAGGTGGATTTTATTATGCAATCGACCAGTTAAGCGATGATCGTATACAAAGTAAGTATTTCAATATCCATTCTGAAATATTATCGTTTCATAGTTTTGATGAAGTCATAACAGACTCACTCGAGTCAATAAGTTTACTGGAAAATAGATACAATATAAAAATCAATCCGTCAAAGGTTAAATTAAGTGAAAGCTTGAACGATTAGTTCAAGCTTTTTTAAATCAAGGAGTTATCTAATGACAATCAATGTAGAGAAGTTTATAGAGATATTACCGAACTTAAACAACACAGAAAATGTATATTTAAGTCTTTTAGCTGAACGTGGCTTAAACATTAATCGAGATAGTATTCAAACAGAAGTCGTTTTACCAAACCTGGTCGAAGCAGACATCATTCCTGCTACAAATGGTGCGATGTTCTTTATGCCGATTGAAATGATCAATATCTACAATCAACATGAATTAAATAGTGAATTTCCTGAAATAAAACCACCCTCTGAAGAAGAAATCGAAAATGAAAGCGCAGCGTTTGAAACGAACATTGCGCAATATAATGAACAGATGAAGATGGAAGAAGAAATCGATACAATGATTCAAACGCATGGAAACAAACCTTTAAGAGAACATTTAAATCATTTTGCGTTTGAAGATTTAAAAGCAATCGCCATGTTTTATCAATTGGATATTAAAGATGACAAGCAAACCCAAATTAATATCATTAATGAATTATTTTTCAAAGATTTCACGATGCTAGAAAAAATGCTGAAATATATGGATTACGAGCTGCTGTTAAATATCGAGAATGCACTACAATTTGACTATGATAATTTTACATATATGAAAGGTGCAACTAGAGAAATTTTTCTATATGCACCTACATTTAAAGAAATATTATTTTTACCGATTGATGTCGCAAAGCATATAAAAGCATTTAAAAAACATAAGGGTTACTTAAATCAAGAAATCGAAAAAATAAAGTTTTATCGAGGAATCTTTAATATTTATGGTTTTGTACGTATTGATATAATGCAGCAAGCCTATCAAAAACTTTATCAGGAAGTATTAACAAGAGATACAATAGTAAAAGACATTCAAACTTTCTTTCCTAATCTTGTTCCGAATATCAAGGGAAACTGGATTAAGCATGAATTGTATTCACATCAGCAATTAAATTTAGATGAAATGTTCAGTAATATGGAATACTATATACCGCAATCAAAAGAAGCGGTATATAAATATATATTAAACGCATATGTTGAACCAAGTAATAATACACGTGAACTGAAAATAGAATTAAAACGCAATATGAAAGGTAAAGTAATTTTCAATCAACAAATTGAAGCACTTTTTTCAGAGATTATTGAGACATTTCGTGTGACTGATAGTTTTGAAACTGCATTTGAATTTATAGCTGATCTCGGCGCGAAGAATATGATCAGTATTGTACCGACTGAAAAGTTAACGAAGCTGTTGAAAGAAGTATACACTGAAGTAAGATTATGGCGTTTGGGTGGTAAGAAAGTAAGTGAAATGCCAGAGTTTAAACGTAGTAAAATACAGGTTGTTCAGAAGAAAAGTAAGAAGAAAAAGAAGAGGAAATAGGAATTTTATGAAATAAAAGCTGCTCAATTGAGTGGCTGTTTATTATTTACTTATGTATTTGATAATAATACACTTGAAGTAATACAAAATTAGAGGTGAGCGTATGCATTATGAATTAAAAAGAATTTGTATCGGTGGTATAGAAAAGATTGATGTAAACGGTAAAGATAAGAAAACTGCTTATTATAAATATCCTATCGAAAATGCAGTACAACTCACTGTTACGGGGTTTGTCGGAGATCAACATGTTTATAAAGGTCATGGTGGTGTAAATAAAGCGGTCTGTTTATATGATTATAAGGATTATGATTTATGGTCAGATTACATGGATATAGATACAGAATTTAGTTTGTTCGGTGAGAATATTACGACTGTTGGACTAGATAAAGATACGATTTGTATTGGCGATACGTTTAAACTTGGAGAGGCATTTATTCAAGTGACTGAAGGACGTGGACCATGTAATACGATTGCACAGGTTCACAATGTACCGAATATTGTAAAGATGATGGCTGCAAGTCGAGCAACAGGGTGTTACTTTAGAGTACTTGTTGAAGGCGTAGTTGCACCAAATAGCAGGTTAGAACTTATGAAGAAAGATGAAACTAGATTGACGTTACATGAGTTTAATGAATTAGTATACGGTGATAAGAAGAACAAAGCTTTGATTGAAAAAGCATTAAAAGTTGATGCTTTACCTGCTGAACATAAAGAAAAGTTTGCGAAACGTTTATAATAAATGATTACCTCTTCAATAATATAGAATATTCTGATAAATTAAAAGTATAATACTTATTGAGGAGGTAAACGATGAAGACACTTTTTGCAGCAGACGATGTCATGATGTTATGGGCAATCATTGTAATATTCAGTAGTCTAAGTATTTATCTTGAATTAAAATACAAATGGGCTGCCAAAATTTCAGGGGCTATTATCGCCTTAATCTTTGCACTGTTACTTTCAAACTTTAAAGTGATACCTACAGAGTCCGTTGTCTATGATCAAGTATGGGGGTTCATTATTCCGTTAGCTTTACCGTTATTATTATTTCAAATTGATATTAAAGCAATTTGGAAAGAAAGCGGTCGATTACTGGGTATTTTTTTATTAAGTTCTGTAGGAACGGTAGCTGGAACTTTTGCTGCATTCTTTTTATTAAAAGAACATATCCCTTATCTCGATAAACTGAGTGCGATGATGAGTGCGAGCTATATTGGTGGGGGCGTGAATTTTGCTGCGATGGCATTAAAGTTTAATCCACCTAAAGATGTAATTTCAGCTGCAGTAGTTGCAGATAACTTAATGACAGCGCTATTTATTTTGACATTAATGGCGATTCCTACAATACGATTCTTTAGAAATAAATTTAATACGCCGCACATTGATGAAGTAGAAGGAACTCAAATTGCAGGGCGGGATGATTATTTCAGTCGTAAAGAAATTTCGTTACTCGATATTGCGTTAAATTTTGGTGCAGCATTCTTTATTGTGGCTGTATCATTTAAACTGTCAGCATTTATGACTGCTATTTTGCCGAAAGCTGATGGCAATATTTTATATGAAATGTTTACAAGTCTTGTAACAGATAAATATTTAATCTTAACGACGTTTACTTTTGTTTTGCTATTACTATTCCCTAAATTCTTCAAACAGTTAAATGGTAGTAATGAATTTGGAACATTTCTCATTTATCTCTTCTTCTTCGTATTAGGAATTCCAGCTTCAATACCTTTAATTATCCAGACAGCACCATTGCTGTTATTATTTGTATTTATTATTGCGATGATGAATCTTGTTATAAGTTTAGTTGCCGGTAAATTCATTGGATCAGACTTAGAGGAAATATTACTAGCAAGTAATGCTAATATAGGTGGGCCGACAACTGCAGCAGCGTTAGCTATTGCTAAAGGGTGGCATAAATTAATCGGACCGATACTCGTTGTAGGTACACTAGGTTATATTATAGGTAATTATTTAGGAACAGCGATTGGTATATTTTTAGGACAATATATGTAATAATATCCTATAATGACATAAAATATAAGTTTACGGTGGAATAGGAGATGTATTTATGGATAAGCAACTAGCACTACTCAAACAAATGACCGACTGTAATGCACCGGCTGGATTTGAACTGCCGATGACACAATTAATGCAGCAATTATTTGAAACGATTAATGTTGAAACGGTACGTGATAACACTGGCAGTATATTTGGTGTTCGTAAAGCGAACAGTAAACACGCTATCATGTTATTAGGTCATCTGGATGAAATCGGCTTTATGGTTACTGAGATCACTGAACGAGGCTTTATAAAATTTACAAGTCTCGGATACTGGTCACCGATAGTGATGACAAGTCAGAAAGTGACGATTCACACGAAAGATAGAGATATAAGAGGGGTAATCGGAGGGAAGCCGCCACACGTGTTAAGTACTGAAGAGAGAACTAAAGTAAATCTAGAAAACATGTTTATAGATATCGGGACAGCTTCAAAAGAAGAAACAATAGCAGCGGGGATTAAAGTTGGAGATTGTGTAACACCATATACTGAATTTGAAGTGATGGAAAACCCAAATTATTTGTTAGCAAAAGCATTTGATAATCGCTTTGGATGTGCACTTGCCTACGAAGTTGTTAAAAATGTTACATCACCAAAGATTAATTTGTATTCCGGGGCCGTAACACAAGAAGAAACGTTGTCTCGAGGTGCAAAGACTGCAGCAAACTTAGTAAAGCCAAGCCTCGCGATTGCAATGGATGTATGTTTCTGTTCATTAACGCCTGGTATGGAGGATGCAGGTAATGCGAAGATGGGTGACGGACCAGTTATTATACTAGCCGATGCATGGAATATCGCGCATGTTGCATTGAAACAATATATTATTGATGTCGCAAAAGAACACAATATTGCAATACAGTTCGATCACTTGACAGGTGGATACACAGATGCAGGTCACGTCGCACAAAGTAACACAGGCGTCCCAGCTGTAACAATCGCTGTACCAACACGTTATATTCATAGTAATGTGTCTATGATGAACCGAGAAGATTATACCAGTGCAGTGAAATTGATGACAGCTGTTGTTGAAGGACTGGATGATGCATTAGTGGATAAGATTATAGGGCAAACATACTAATACTGTATAAATTTGGTTGTTTTATGATAAGATGATAAAAAACAACTAAGGTGGTAATTATGAAAGCATTTACTAAAGGTCTAATAGTAATTATCATGCTATCATTAATAATGATAATATCTTTAGTAGCAACTAAAAGATATTTTAATCAGCAGGAAATTGACGCACTTGTTGAAGGCGCAGAAGCACGCGGCGTTGATTATGAGGTAATCATTACAAACGAGCTCACAAAAGCCTATAAATTTGAAGCGAAATCATCGTAATACCTACTGAGAAGTGGGTATTTTTTTTGGAGGAGAGAATGAGATTAAAGAAGTTAAGAGGAAAGAAAAGGTTATTTAACAGGATAGCGCAAACTAATATCGATGATGAGCAAATGAAGATATTAAACTATATTAATATTTATATACCTCAGTTTGTATTTGTATTTGATATGTATCATAATGATAAAGTACTTTATTCTTTTTATAAGACAATGATAATTAAAGCACAGAAAGATTTCTCGGAATATAAGAACGTATTATATATTAATGAGACGTATCCAATGAATTCACAATTAATAATACAGGTTGAGGATTATTATAAGGTTGATGGAAAAGAAGAAGCTGTAGATAAAAAAAGATACATTCTCGCCTTGGAAAAAAACTTTAATATAAAATTTATTGGTTACAAAATAGAAGATGAAATCATTATGATTGCTAGAATTTAAGAGAGGCGTTGTGAATGAGATCTGACCTTAATAATTGGCAGCTACTTAGTATAGAATCTTTAAAGCAAATAATGCATGATGCAGACTATGATTGGTATTTGGCTGGTGGGATTGCACTGGATGAATTTCTAGGTAGGAGAACAAGAGATCATGAAGATATGGATATATTGGTGAACTTTAAATATTTAGAACGTATTTTAGATTATTTTAAGAATTATAAGGTTTATACTGCGAGAAATGGATCTTTAAGTTTATATGCACTAAATAATATTAAATCAACTGACAGTCTGTGGATTGCAAATGATGATAAAGAATCATTTATTATTGAAATTTTATTTTTTGAAGAAGAAGCGGGACATTGGATCTATAAAAGAAACGATGCTGTTAGGAAAAAAATTGAAGATATATATTTTGTTAAGAATGATATGAAAATAATACAACCTGAAATTCAATTGTTGTATAAGATGAATAGCAGTAATGTTAGAGAAAAAGATTTAGATGATTATCATAATATATATCCAGTGCTTGAGGAAAGACAGAAAGAGTGGTTGGATCAATATGTAAAATTAAAAAGTGACTATCTTTTATAATAAGATAGTTGACTTTTTTATTTTCTGAACTATCTTATATTATAAGATAGTTATCTGAAGCAAGGAGGTTTCAAATGTCTGTACATAATCAAATGATGAAAGGGTTATTAGATGGAGCAATTCTTGGTTTGATTTCTCAAGGTGAAACATATGGGTATGAGATATTAGAAAAATTAAAAGAAAACGAATTTCCCGAAATTAGTGATGGTAGTATTTATCCGGTATTACTCAGATTAGATAAAAAAGGGTATGTCAGTACGCGAATGATTAAATCAGATACCGGGGGTCCAAAGAGAAAATATTATTCGATTACAAAAGAAGGTTTGGAAGAATTAAAAGTGTTTAAAGAAAAGTGGGATTTATTGAATACAGGCATAAATAATTTGATGAGGAGTGTTGATGATGTTAAGTAATGAAGCAGAACATTTTTTATTACAATTAAGATTAGAGTTGGTATCGAAAGGTAAGAAAGACGAAGATATTGATGCGATTGAAGCAGAATTACGTGATCATTTGTACGAAGCAGAATTACGTGGTGAAAGTGTAGAAAGCGTAACAGGTGGATCAGTAAAGGACTATATTAAATCTATTTCGAATGAATTACCATTTGATAAGGGGATATTTAGTTTTATATTTTTGATGCTAATCTCAATTTTAGCTTTATTAGCGATACCTCGATTAATATCTGGAGATTTGGATTTAAGTGTGAATAGATTGATTTTTTATGCAATTATTATATTTATATTAGCACCATTAGAATTATGGATTTTAAAATCAATTTTAGTGAGACATGGAGACTCTAAAACTACTTATATTTATGGTTTTATATTGTCTATTTTAATAATTACTGTAATGGCAATAGGCGAACTATTATTATCAAGGTTTCCAAGTAAGTCTTTGACAAGTATTGATGATAAATATAGTTTGATAATTGGACTAATTCTTTCTTTAATCTTTATTGTCGTTTGTTTAGTATTAAAAAGTTGGTTTTTTATTGCAGTATTAATTTATATCATTATGCCTGAATTAATTCCTAAATTTTTCACAAGTGGAAACCCGAAGAAAGAAGATTATATTAATGCTTCACTCATAACATATACTGTTATGAATGTACTTTTTGGAACAATAGCATTCATTTATTTTAAAAGAGATATGAAAAAAGACAAGGTGAAAGGATGATTTCTATAATAGCGAATTTAATAGATTTTATTGGTAACTTGTTTACAGCGCTTGTGTCTAGTGATGATAAAAGAAAAAATAATCAAGAATAATTTATTAATGATAAGGGACTGATATCATGAAAGGATTTATTCTAAATGAAGGTGGATTTGTTACATATCCTTTTGAAGTGTTTAAACATATTGAAGAATATGTGAAGTCTCTCAAATGGAAGATATATCCCCATGAGCATAAT
The DNA here is from genome assembly GCF_003259675.1 of Macrococcoides bohemicum. Classification (GTDB taxonomy): domain Bacteria; phylum Bacillota; class Bacilli; order Staphylococcales; family Staphylococcaceae; genus Macrococcoides; species Macrococcoides bohemicum. The sequence goes on from NZ_PZJG01000001.1 coordinate 243,492, forward strand.
GGGGATTTTAACTATAATACTGTACCGTTTGATGATCCCGATAATCAATTTATAGATGGAGAAACGTTATATTTAATGTTGGAACAATATTCAGATGTGCAGTGGATATGGGGGGTTTTATCAGGATTTCCTAATGAAGTTTCGTGGGAAGAAATTATTAAGGATTCAAAGGAATATGATATCACTGATGAACAACCTTATTATAATAGCGGATTTAAGCATATAGAGAATAAATCAGTATTTGAATTAATAGCGATGGATAGTTCAAGAACGATAATTTTAATAGATGATGAGAAAGTTCAAGATGAATTGCTAGAACATTTTCCGAAATCTGAAAAATTATAAATATGATTTTAAATGATGTTTTAAATGAGAGGATAGTTAAATGGCTAGAGTATATTTTATTAGACACTCCATTCGAGATATTTCGTATAAACATGATAAAAGTGCACCATTGACTGAAGATGGTGTGAGACTTGCTCAAGGTTTGATTGAGATGTTTAAGGATAAAGAAATCGCAGGGATTTTTTCTAGCCCTTATAAACGTGCATTGGATACAGTCACGCCGATTGCTGAAAATAAAGGTTTGAAGATAGAGATTATAGATAATTTTTATGAGCGTACGGTTGGTGATTGGATCGATAATTTCTCGGAATTTGCAGAACGTCAGTGGAAGGATTTTGATTATAAACTTGAGGACGGGGAATCATTGAATGAAGTTAGACAAAGAATTGTGCCGGCGTTTGAAGATCTGATTAAAGGGAGAGAGGGTGACTTAATTATTTGCGGTCATGGTACTTCTTTTTCAGTATTGTTTAATCATCTGACTGATGGAGCGTTTGGTTATAATGATTTCTGTGAAATGAACATGCCAGATGTATTTGAATATGAAATTGGTGGAAAAACAGTGGTTAAATATATATAATATGTTGTAATAAATTTGAAAATGTTGCGCATACTGTGTGAGTTGCGTACAATATTTGTTATTATTTTATAGCTCCTGTACAATCTGAAAGAGATGTGTGCTGCAGTTGTAATTTATTTCAAATTCTTGCGCACTCTTGTTAGACTCTGTGCAGAATTTGTAAATTAAAGTAAACAGTTGCACACAATCAAAACAAACTGGGCATACATCTCCATATAATGGTATCCATAACCAAAGAAACCCCCGTCTCCTCATATTTATGAGTGAACGGGGGTTAAATATTATGCTTTTTTATTTGCTTCTGCAAATGCTTTCGAGATGTCGATTAATTTTTTCGGTGCATCTTGGACTGCCATATGGATTTCAACGAAATGTAAGTGATCTTTATCCGCTTTAATTTTATCCATTACAGCTTTCAATTCGTTCGAAGTTTTCGCGTCGTGTACAACAACTTCATCTTTTGCACCAAATGTTTCTGGTAACTGTTTATAGTTCCACATTTTAATATCATTATATGGTTCTTCCATACCGTGAATTAATCTTTCTACAGTATAACCGTCGTTATTGATAACAAAGATGATAGGTTTAATGCCTGTGCGAATCATTGTTGATAACGCTTGAACTGTTAATTGTAAAGAACCGTCTCCAATCAGTAATAGGTTACGACGGTTTACATCGGCATGTTGGCTTCCAAGCAATGCTGGGAAAGTATAACCGATTGATCCCCATAATGGTTGTCCGATATATTGATTGCCTTTGTATAATGATAAATCATATGCGCCAAAGAATGATGTCCCTTGTTCGGCAAGTAAGATATCATCTTTTTCTAAGAAAGCATTGACTAATTTAAAATAGTTTTCCTGAACTAATGGTTCATCATTTAATACATAATCCATCTCAGAGCGTTTAAATTTAGGATAGTCCGCAGTGTTTTTATAGTCTAATGTCAATAATCCCTCTACTAAATCAATGATTGAAACGTCATCACTTACAACGCTACCAGCTTTAAAGTCATTTTGATTCATGAAGATAACGTCGTTAACGTCAAATTCATAGCTGAATCCAGCAGTAGCTGAGTCAGTTAATTTTGCTCCTAAATTAATAATACAATCTGAGTTATTTACATAGTTACGTACATTTTCCTCAGCAATTTTTCCGTCAAAGATACCTAAATATTTATCATTTTCTTCATTAAAAGCTGATTTACCGAGTGATAATTGAGCTACCGGAATATTTGTTAAGTCTGCAAGTTGTTCTAATTTATCGTGTAGATCAAAAGAATTAATTTCATGACCTACAATAAATACTGGTTGGTTTGCTTTTGATAATCTTTCTTTAACTGCTTCGATATACAGTGATACGTCTTTTGCTGCGTGCTGATACGCAACTGGAGCATCTGTTATTTCAATTTCAGTTAACGCAACATCTATCGGTAAATGAATATGAACAGGACGACGTTCACGAATAGCTGCATTGATTACGCGTGGAATTTCTGTCTGAGCATTCTCAACTGTTAAAGTTGTTGTTGCACAGGTAATATGTTCATACATTTTAGAATAAGCATCAAACACACCTTCACCTAATGAATGATGAACGTATCGTCCTTCTTGTTGAGCGATACTTGATGGTCCACCAGCAATCTTTACAACAGGTACGCGTTCGGCATAACTTCCAGCAATACCATTGACCGCACTTAATTCACCTACACCAAAAGTGGTACTCACCGCAGCTAATCCTTTAACACGTGCATAACCATCTGCTGCATATGCTGCGTTTAATTCATTCGTGTTACCAATCCATTCAATTTTGTCATGTCGTACAACATCATCTAAAAAGGCTAATGTAAAGTCACCGGGCACTCCAAACATTTTATCTACGCCGTTTACTGCTAATGTATCTAATAATAGTTGACCGATTCTTTGTTTCATCAATATTCTCCCCTTCTATTAATAATTCTTTCTTAAATATAATATGCGAAAAATAATAAGTCAATACCATTGACCTATTAATTGAAATAAGTGCAATAGTGGGTATAATAAAAGATAAGTATATTAAAGGAGAATACAATGACGCCGGATCGTGACAATGAACATTTACTATTTTATTTTGCCTATAAGACGTATATCACCACAGCTGACGAGATTATAGAACAATATGGTATGCAGCGACAACATCACCGTTTTCTGTTTTTCATTTGTATGAAACCGGGGATCACACAAAAAGAATTACTTCAAGTTCTTGAAATTTCTAAGCAAGGTTCACACAATACATTAAAAGTATTAAAAGAAAAAGCGCTCATTAAAGAAAAACCAGCAAGTAATGATAAGCGACTGAAAGAATTACATCCCACGCCATCAGGTTATGCTTTAATTGAGAAGTTAAATCAAGCACAAAGAGATTTGATGGATGAAATATTTTCAGAACATGGTTATGACTGGCATAAAGTCATGGAAGGTTTATCACAAAAAAGAGAAGGATTTAGTATCATTATGCATGAAAAAGAGTCATAATAAGAAAAAGAAAAATAAGCGAGGTAACATATGGAACTTATAGAATCAGTAAACAATCTTAAAATTAAACAGATTACAAAATTACATGCGAGAAAAGAGCGTAAGAAAACAGGTCAATTTTTACTTGAAGGATTTCATTTAGTAGAAGAAGCTGCAAAAAGTAATATTGATATTGAAATAATCTTGACAGTTAATCCTGATAAGTTGACTGAAGTGATGGTTCAGAATAGTAAACAGCAATATGAAATAACATTTAAGATTGCAGAAAAATTATCTCAAACAGAAGCACCTCAAGGTATATATGCAGTATGTAATATGCCGGCAATCGACGATGTTACATTGAACCGTGCAGTTTATCTGGATCGCATTCAGGATCCCGGCAATGTCGGCACAATTATTCGTACCGCTGATGCAGCAGGTATGGATGCTGTAATTATTGCGAAAGGTACAGTAGATATTTATAACGATAAAGTGTTACGTGCCTCACAAGGCAGTGTCTTTCATATTCCAGTCATAGAAATGGACTTTGAAGAGGCAAGACAAAAAGTGAACGGTAAAGTTATGGGGACAAGTCTTGAAAATTCAGTGGACTATCATCAAGTTGAAAAAGCTGATTCATTTTTATTAGTACTTGGTAATGAAGGACAAGGTGTAGAACAGGCAATACTTGATCAAACGGATATAAATCTTTATGTACCGATACACGGTAAAGCTGAAAGTTTAAATGTAGCAGTATGCGCGGGTATATTAATGTATCACTTGATTTAACAACATAAAAATAGAGAGGAGTGCGGGCATGGCGTATTTTCATCTTTTAGCTGCATGGAGTAATCAGGATATGGAGCAAATCAAAAAAATTATTTCGCATGATATTAAAGTTACTTTAATTAATAATGAACGCGAAGAAAAAGTGATGGATTATTATGGGTTGATTAATTTATTGCAAAAAAGATTTGAATCAGAACAAGATTGGAATTTTGAAGTGATCTATAATGCTGAGAAAAGTGAAAGTAGTATCGTAGTAGTAGAAATTACGCGTGAAAACAAACCTGATGAATTGATTGAAGATAAATCATTATGTACCTTTTTCTTTAGTAAAGGTGATCAACTTAATAATTTAGTAAGAATGGATATGATATTGGGTATTAAAGATTCTAGATAACTCTTCTAATGAAAGAGTTATTTTTTTTATTTAAGAAATGTAACAAAATGTATTGGTATTAAATGTTATTATTGTTAAAAGGAGATGGTATGTTTGAAAGAAGAGATACAGTTCTATTTTAAACATTTTTTTGATTTTGATACTAGTGTAACTAAAGCTAGATATAAGAAACAAAATACGATCTGTTTTATTATTATTCTAATACTCGCAATTCCGGCATATTTTTTATTTATTAAACTTTATGATGAGCTCTCTTTCAATGAATTAATAAAAATGGAAGATAAGGCATATGAGCAGTATAAAATGAATCAAGGCATATTTTATGTTGTCTTTGCAGGCTTATTTTTTCTGTTGATTCATATCATTCAACTATCAAATGAAATACATCGTTATAATGCACGAGACAAAAATTGGATAAAGCCAATTTTGTATTTACTGATACTATATCTAATTTATATTGTAGTAAACCTCATATTATTTCTGAACAGACAACCTGAATTAATGAGATCAACTTTTGGTATTTTAATATTGTCTCAGTTTTTATGGATTGGAAATGATGAATTTCTGGAAGGTGAAACATAATGATCACACAATTAAAAAGAGAACTAGAACATATATAACTTCCAGCTGCTGTTAAACGTGTCTTCAAGTGTAGAATGGGGTACGTCATTATTTACTTTAGCTCCATTTCTAATGTTTATAAGTATTATTTCACTTCTCATATATTTTTCTCGACGTTATAAAAAGATTAATGAACTAGAACACCGCATACGAGATTTGGAAAAGCGTGATAAACGCAATGATTTATAGGTTGAATATAATTTTTTTATTGATTATAATAAGTATTAATGAAATAAAGAACCGATAAAAAGACGTAATATGTGGAAGTGTTCAGAGAACTATCGTTTGGTGAGAGATAGTCATCGATACATATTTTTTCATCTTTTTGGTTGCTTAATAAGAAGTTAAGCCGGTAGATACCGTTATCATCAACAAGTGTGCACATTTGTGCAAATTTGGGTGGTACCGCGGAATTCTTTTCGTCCCTTATTCAGGGATGGGAAGGATTTTTTTGTTTCTAAAAATTTAAGGAGGCATCATGATGGAGTTAAAGGATAAATTACAAGCATTGAAAGAAGAAGCTGTTCAAAAAGTACAGTCGATTTCTGAGAAAAAAGAATTACAGGATATTAAAGTATCTTACTTGGGTAAAAAAGGTGTCATCACTGGTTTAATGAAAGAAATGAAGTCATTGCCGAATGAAGAGAAGCCAAAGTTTGGTCAACTAGTAAACGATGCACGTCAAACGGTTGAAAAAGCGATTGCTGAAGTTGAAGAAAAGATACAACGTGATTTAATTAATCGTAAATTAGCAAGTGAAACAGTTGATATCACGTTGCCTCGAAAAGAATTAACAAGTGGTGCGAGTCATCCATTAAATCGAATTATTGAAGATATTGAGGATTTATTTGTCGGTTTAGGATATGAAGTTGTTGAAGGATATGAAGTAGAAAGTGATTATTATAACTTTGAAGCTTTAAATTTACCGAAATCTCACCCGGCGCGTGATATGCAGGATAGTTTCTATATTTCTGAAGAAGTATTAATGCGTACACACACGTCTCCTGTTCAAGCTCGAACGTTAGAATCACGTAAGGGTGAAGGACCAGTAAAGATTATTTGCCCAGGTAAAGTATACCGTCGTGATTCAGATGATGCTACACATTCACATCAGTTTACACAAATCGAAGGTTTAGTTGTTGATGAGAATATTAAAATGAGTGATTTAAAAGGAACGTTAGAATACTTCGCCAAGAAGATGTTCGGTGAAGATCGTGAAATCCGTTTACGTCCAAGCTTTTTCCCGTTTACTGAGCCTTCAGTAGAAGTGGATATTTCTTGTTTCAAATGTAAAGGTAAAGGTTGTAACGTATGTAAAGGAACAGGATGGATTGAGATTTTAGGTGCGGGTATGGTGCATCCGAACGTATTAGAGATGGCAGGATTTGATTCTAAGAAATACTCTGGTTTCGCATTTGGAATGGGTCCTGACCGTATCGCGATGTTGAAATATGGTATTGAAGATATTCGTCATTTCTATACAAATGATTTACGATTTGTAACACAGTTCTTACGTGCTGAAGATGGAGGTAATGTTGATGTTAGTAAGTAAAGAATGGTTAAGTGACTACGTTAAAATTGATTTACCGGTAGAAGAGCTTGCTGAGAAAATTACGCGAAGCGGTATTGAAATTGAAGAAATTATTGATTACAAAAAGGATATTAAAAATTTAGTTGTCGGTTATGTCGAGTCAAAAGAGAAACATCCTGATGCTGACAAATTAAATGTATGCCAGGTTAATGTTGGTGAGGAAACATTACAAATCGTATGTGGTGCACCAAACGTTGATGTAGGACAGCATGTCATCGTTTGTTTACCGGGTGGGCGTTTACCAGGTGGCATTAAAATTAAAAAAGCAAAATTACGTGGCATTGAATCAAACGGTATGATTTGTTCATTAGGTGAACTAGGTATACCTTCAAACTTAGTGCCGGATGCATATTCTGAAGGTATCTATGTATTTACAGGTGATGTTAAACCTGGACAGGATGCTTTGGAAGCATTGGATTTAAACGATGAGGTGATGGAACTAGGTCTTACACCAAATCGTAGTGACTGTATGTCTATGATTGGTACAGCATTTGAAACAAGTGCATTATATGAAGAAGACTTATCATTCCCGATTTCTGAAATTAATGAAGTTACGGAAGCAGCAAGTGATTACATTTCTATTCATATTGATAACGTGCAGGCGAGTCCTTATTATGCAGCACGTATTGTCAAAAATGTAAAAATAGGACCATCTCCAGAATACATTCAAAGTCGTTTAATTAAAGCAGGTATTCGTCCGATTAATAATGTCGTGGATGTATCAAACTATGTGATGCTTGAATTTGGTCAACCTTTACATATGTTTGATTACGACCAGATCGGCTCTAAAGAAATTTTAGTGCGTTATGCTAATGATGATGAAGTGATGACGACGTTAGATGATCAGGAACGTAAATTATTATCATCAGATATTGTAATTACGAACGGTGAAAAACCAGTAGCATTAGCCGGTGTGATGGGTGGAGATTTCTCAGAAGTTACTGATAATACAGTGAACGTGTTAATCGAATCAGCGATGTTTGCACCACTTAATATTCGTAAAACAGCTGGTCGCTTAAACTTACGCTCTGAATCTTCAAGCCGCTTTGAAAAAGGTGTAGCAGCTGAATTTGTTGAAGATGCGTTAAACCGTGCAGCTTATCTCTTACAGGAAAATGCGCAAGGTGAAGTATTAAGCGGTATCGTATCAGCTGGCACATTACCTGCATTAACAAGAAATGTAGAAATTACAACGGAAGATATTAACCGTTTAATCGGATTCGAAATTTCAACCACTGAAATTAAAAATATTTTTGAGCGTCTCGGCTTTGAATCTAAAGTGGATGGCGATGCATTTAGCGTTGTTGTACCAAGTCGTCGTGGCGATATCACAATTAAAGAAGATTTAGTTGAAGAGGTTGCTCGTATTTATGGTTATGATGCTTTGCCAGCAACATTACCTGTGACAAAGACGAATAAACAAGTTGGACTTACAGATTATCAGGCGAAACGTCGTGCTGTGAAATCATTATTACAAGGTTTAGGGTTAAACCAAGCAATTACGTATGCATTAGTTTCAAAAGAAAAAGCACAACAGTTTGCATTGAAACAAGCAGATACTGTTAAGTTACTTATGCCGATGAGTGCTGATCATGCTGAATTACGTCAGTCATTAATTCCACATTTAGTTGATGTTGTCGTTTATAATAATGCTCGTCAATTGAAGAATGTGGCATTTTATGAAGTAGGAAACACGTTCTTTAAAGTTGAAGGTGAAGAATTACCATCTGAAGAGGAGCATATTGCGGGTATTATCACTGGAGAAGTAACGCCAAGTTATCATCAAGGTAAAAAAGAAACCGTTGATTTCTTCCATGTAAAAGGAATTGTTGAAGCAATCAGTGAACGTTTAGGTATTAAGTTTGAATATCGTCGTTCTGATGAGACTTTATTACACCCTGGACGTAGTGCTGATATATTTGTCGATGATAAAAAGGTTGGTATCATTGGACAATTGCATCCTTCATTTGAATCAGATAACGACTTAAAAGAAACGTATATTTTTGAACTTGATTTAAAAGCTTTATTAAATGATGTTCAAGGTCAGATTATCTATAACATGATTCCGAAGTTCCCTGGAACAAATAGAGATATTGCATTAGAAGTTGAGCGTTCATTAGATACTGGTGAATTAATTAAAGTGATTGAAGCAGCTGATAGTAAGTTACTGCAATCAGCAAAAGTATTTGATGTTTATGAAGGTGAACATATTGCTTCGGACAAGAAATCTGTGGCAATACGTTTAGAGTTCTTAAATCCTGAACAAACATTAACAGATGAAGATATCAAACCGATTTATGACAAAGTATTAGAAAACTTAACGGCAACAGGTGCTAAGTTAAGAGGATAATATTTGTTAAGAGGTCATCATTTACGATGGCCTCTTTTTGTTGTGTTTTTTGAGAAGGATATTGTATATTTATTTTGTGTTAACATATGTTAAATGAGGTGAAAACTTTGTTTTTGAAGACACGGATTTTAAATCAATATGAGCGTTATATTTTAGAAGTTGCTGGACGTTATGAAATGGATGATTTTGATAAAGAAAATTTATTTACTTCTGAGAAAGGGTTGCTTGGTGAAGAACAATTTTATGAGCGGATCAAAGATTGTAGTGGAGGAGCTAAGTTGTGGGATATGCGACTTAGATTAAACGGTCAATCACAGTATGATTTTATTATTATATCAAATGGGAAGATTATGCATTTTGATACGAAATATTATGAAGGACAATATAATTATGTTGATGGTAATTTTATAAGTGAAAATGGCTATGTCATTCATAATCCTATAGCATTGCAAACAAAACAACATATGAGATTATTGCGATTTGTAGATAAAATGGGATTTGGTTATCGAGTATTGAGTTTTATAATTTTTGTTGGTGAACAATTTAATGTAAGTGGGTTTAATGGAAACGGTAGTATAAACACAATACGATTGCTACCTTAAGTAGAAATAGAAAAATCAAACAGCAAGCGGTAGTATTACTAAAATACAACCGCTTCCTCCAATGATAATCTCATTTCCTGCGTCTATCGATTAGATTCACTTTGATATACCACAATAAATACACAAATACTAATAACCCTAACGTCATGTATAAGTAATCCATCATCATATTTTCACTCCTATTTTTTCTTATTGACTAAACTTAATGCTTTCTCGCGATTTTTAAAGTCTTTTTTTGTAATACTGTCTAAATAAGCAATCCCTTTTCTTTCAATTATCTTTGCTGCTTCTAAATCAACTTTAGCTCCGGCACCTTTTGTAATGTGTATTCCAGTCTCACGGATAATCTGATCGTAATACTTAACAAAAGCGTATCTCGCAATAATGGAACTTGCTGCAATCGCGATTGATTTTGATTCTCCTTTTGTTTCGAAGCGGGTTTTCTCGCGTTCCGGAATTGCAGTCAACGCATAATTCTCATACACGCCCTGCACAGCAAACTGGTCAATCACTATATAATCGAGTGGTGCGCCATCAATTTTCTTCAATACATTCGTAATCGCCTGGTTATGTAACACTGCTTTCATCTTAACTTGTGACCATCCAATCGCTTTTCGTTCATTATATTTAGGATTATCTAATACTAACAATGAATGAGGGATAATCGGGATGATTTGTTCTGCAAGTGCAATGATCTTATCATCCTTTAAATTTTTAGAATCCATAACGCCAAGCACTTTTAATATTTCTGCATTCTTCTTAGAAACATAGCTGGCCACTACAGTCATTGGGCCGAAGAAATCTCCTGATCCTGCTTCGTCACTGCCGATGCAGTTAAATGCATCATAACTTATTGTTTTTCCGGTAACATTCTTCTTTGTTTCACTACTGCCAGCCAATTTAATGCCTGCATTTCCAAGTAACTTTATTGCAAGCGTTTCACTAGCACTACCTTGTACCATAAATTTATTCGAATTGTAAATTGTTACTGTATGACCTTCAATTTTCTTACGATATTTCGAACCCGCTGGTAAATTGCTATCGCTCTCTGGTAGTAAACTGATTATTTTACTTGCTGATTTTTCATCTAATTGGTAAACATTCGAGCTCATAAATATGTCACTCCGTATTTTTTTCTTAACTTATATGTTTTTATTGTATAACTTCCTCTAAAAATGGTAACATAAACAGTAATAAAAGACGATGTTGGAGTGATTTTATGGGAGAATTTAAAAATCGTATCACTGTAACAATATATGACCAACATTATACGATTATTGGTGAAGATGAGCCGAGTCATATCCGACACGTGGCTAGTCTCGTAGATGACCGAATCAATGAAATTGCCCGAGTGAGTGCTGGACTTGACACTTCACGTAAAGCAGTGCTGGCGGCGGTAAATATAATGGATGATTATGTGAAGTTACAAGAAGAGTACGAAATCTTAAGACAAAAGTTAATCAATATAGAAAGAATAGGCGAACAAAATGATTAATTTATTATTATTATTTTTCTTGATCCTTGGTACTGTGATTGGATTGAGAAGAGGTTTTATATTACAATCATTGCATTTACTGGGGACGATTGGTTCACTGATTATTGCCCGTATGTATTATGCAGAACTTGCAAAGCATCTTGTACTCATCATTCCTTTTCCATCAGCAGAAGGTAATTATAAATCCGAATTTTTAAATATGGTTACGAATGAAATGACATTTTATAATGTCGTGAGTTTTATAATCATTTTCTTTATGAGTAAAGTGATTTTACAAATTGTTGCAACAGTCTTTGATTATATTTCGCAGTTACCACTGCTTAAACAATTAAATGCATCACTAGGTGCGGTGTTAGGTTTTATCGAATGTTATCTGCTGTTATTCATCGTACTATTTTTATTTTCGATGATGCCAAATGGCTGGATTCAGGAACATTTACAAGGTAGTTTTATTTCTAACTTTATCGTTAACTATACACCTTTTTTAAGTGGCATTGCTAAATCATGGTGGGAAAATATCGGTTTGATTCAAATATTCAAATAAAGTCATAGGCAAAAGTGTCTATGACTTTTATTATGGAGGATGAACATGTTAAATAAAAAAGATTATATAAAGCAGCTTGAAACAATTGCTACGTATCTCGAATTATCAGGTGAAAATCCATTTAAAATCTCTGCTTATCGTAAAGCTGCGGCAAATATTGAAACTTTTCAGGGAGATATTAACACGCTTCAAAATTTCACAGAAATTAAAGGTGTTGGTAAAGGTGTAGCTGAAGTACTGGATGACATCAAGCAGAACGGTGAATCTTCGCTATTATTAACTTTGAAAGAATCAACCCCGCAAGGATTGATTCAGATGCTGAAAATTCGTAATCTAGGTGCTAAAAAAATTGTGAAGATTAATAATGCACTGGGTATCGATGATATCGAACAATTGAAGCAGGCATGCATCGATAATAAGATAAGTGAACTGCCGGGATTCGGTAAAAAAAGTGAAGAAAATATATTAAAAGGTATCGAAGAGATGCTTACGATGACTGCAAAGTTAAGCATTTATCAAATGCATCAATTTACACAGATGATAGATGTGTATCTCGCTGAATCAAAAGACATATTACAATTTGATGCAACAGGAAGTTTCAGAAGGAAAAATGAATTCTCGAGTGATATTGATTACATCATTAATACAACTGATAGAAAATCAGTTTCAAGATATATAAGTGGAGCACCATTTATTAAAGAGGTTGAGCTTCAAGGTAATGAAAAAATTACGGTGCAGATTGAGCGTGATGATTTAGTGACGACAGCGGATTTCAGATTTACAGATACAATAGGCTATGCACATATGCTTCAGCATTTCACTGGCAGTAAGGATCATAATATTCGTATCAGACAGTTAGCTAAAGCAAAGCATGAAAAGATTAATGAATACGGTATTACAAAAGAAGATGGGTCACTTATTCAATATGCAACAGAAAATGAAATCTACCGTCACTTTAATGTCAACTATATTCCGCCCGAAATGCGCACAGATGGTTCAGAATTTGATATTCAAAATCTTGATGAAATTATCACTTTAAATGACATTAAGGGTGATATTCATATGCATACGACTTACAGCGATGGTGCGCATTCTATCGAACAGATGATTGAACGTGCAATTGAAAAGGGATATGAATACATCGCAATTACTGATCACTCAAAAAGTTTATTTGTAGCAAATGGTTTATCTGAAGAGCGTTTACTTGAGCAAAATGCATTGATTAAGTCTTTGAACAAACAATATAATGAGATAGACATATATTCAGGTATTGAAATGGATATATTAGGTGACGGCTCGATGGATTATAATGATGATATATTAAAAGAACTCGACTATGTTATCGGTGCGATACATCAATCGCTCACACAATCTGAAGAGGATATTATGAAACGACTTAAAAATGCCTGCGAAAATCCATATGTCAGACATATTGCACACCCAACTGGAAGATTAATCGGTAAAAGACACGGGTATGCTGTGAATATTGAACAATTGATCCAAATGGCGAAAGAAACAAATACAGTACTTGAAATAAACGCACATCCAATGCGCTTAGATTTATCAGCGGACATATTAAGACAATATCCGGATTTACAATTAACCATTAATACGGATGCACATGCGATTAATCAACTTGATTTAATGCCTTATGGCGTAGGTACGGCAATTAAAGGTCGTGTGAAGAAAAATCAGGTTATCAATACGATGGACCGTGCAACGTTTAAAGAATGGGTAACAAAAGGGAAGTAACATTTATGAATAAAAAAGCATTAAATATTTTAGAATACGATAAAATAATAGAACGTGTTGTTGAGTTTTCTCAAAATGAACTGTCTTCACATATTTTACAATCTACACATCCAACGTCAAACATTGATGAAGTACGTGAAATGATGACGCACCTGGAAGAGGCCCGTGTCATAGAGATGGGACAAAGTGAACCAGGTATGAGCATGCTTTCTGATATTGAAGGACTTGTGCGACGTGCTGTCATCGGTTCGGTCTTATCTGTAATCGAACTCAATAAAATTAAAAATAACATTAAAGTCATTAATCGATACAAAACTTATATCTTTAATCAATTTGAAGAGCGCGAATTAGAGATTCCTCTCATTTACAATCAATTAAAACAATTACCAATGATAACAGAACTAGCCGAATCTATTCAGGCGAAGTGTGATGAAACGAGTCTATATGACAATGCATCCCCTGAACTTGCTCAAATTCGCCAGGAAATGAATCGTATCAATCGTAAAATCAAAGAAAAATTAGAACAAATTGTGCGTAGTTCAAACAATCAAAAGAAATTATCTGATGCAATTGTCACTGTTCGTAATGGTCGACAAGTTATCCCTGTAAGAAGCGAATACAAACAGGATTTTCCTGGAATCGTCCATGATACATCATCAAGTGGTCAGACATTCTATATTGAACCGAATAGTATCGTTCAGCTGTCAACAGAATTAAACAGTGTAACACATAGGGAAAACGAAGAAGTAGAACGTATTCTTTATGAACTGACAAACGAAGTAGCAGAGTATGATAATGCATTAACATATTCGACCAAGGTATTAGCTGATTTTGATGTCAATCTTGCCAAAGCGAAATACGGAAACCGCAATAAGATGGTTATGCCTAATATCGCTGAAGAACGCACAATCGATTTGCCACAAGCATGGCATCCGATGTTACCGAAAGAGACAGTTGTTAAAAATAATATTGTATTCTATCCTGATATTCACACAGTGATCATAACCGGTCCGAATACAGGTGGTAAAACAGTAACGTTAAAGACTGTCGGACTTATTATTCTAATGGCACAAAGTGGTATGATGATTCCTGCATTTGAAGGAGCAACGATAAGTATCTTTGATGAAGTATTCTGTGATATAGGTGATGAACAGTCTATCGAACAGTCACTTTCAACATTCTCAAGCCATATGACCAATATTGTATCGATATTAGAAAAAATGACTGAGCAAAGCTTTGTTATGTTTGACGAACTGGGTGCAGGTACGGATCCTGCTGAAGGTGCAGCACTTGCGATGAGTATACTTGATCGTTGTTTAAGTCGCGGTGTTATGACGATGGCAACGACACATTATCCTGAACTTAAAGCATACAGTTACAACCGTGACCATGTTATGAATGCGAGTGTAGAGTTTGATGTAGAGACATTAAGTCCGACGTATCGTTTGTTGATGGGTATTCCAGGTAAGAGTAATGCTTTCGATATCGCTAAAAAACTTGGACTTGATCTTTCAATTATCAAAGAAGCACGTCAAATGATCAATATGGATAATAAAGAAATCGATAATATGATTGCCTCATTAGAGAAGAATGCAAAGCAAATTGAAGATGATAGAGCGCTGACTGAAACATTAAAGATTGAAGCTCAGAACCTACACAAAGATTTAAATAAGGCATTCTCAAGTTACGAAAAACAAAAAGAAAACTTAATTGAAAATGCAAAGCAGCAGGCGAATGATATCGTTAAAAAAGCCGAAAAAGAAGCGGATGATTTATTAAAGCAACTGCGTAATCTAAAATCAAATGCCGATATTAAAGAGAACGAGTTGATAGAACAACGTTCAAAATTATCAGGTATGTATCACGAAGCAAAGATTAAACAAAATAAAAAGTCGACTAAAGATGAAGTCATTACAAAAGGTGATCATGTAAAAGTTTTAAGCTATGGTCAAAAGGGTGTTATCTTAGATGTTGATGGTGAAGAAGCTGTAGTTCAGATGGGGATCATCAAGATGAAACTGCCATTAAATGAACTTGAAAAAGAAGCGCCACCAAAACAAGAGAATCACCGCGTTGTACCACGTGCTAATCGTCAAACGATAAAAATGGAACTTGATCTTCGTGGTGAACGTTATGAAGATGCATTGTATAAAGTTGAACAGTATTTAGATCAGGCGATTCTATCAAATTATGAACAAGTGACGATTATTCACGGTAAAGGTACAGGCGCATTGCAAAAAGGTGTTCAGCAATATTTAAAGAAATCTAAAGCAGTGAAATCATTTAGAGGTGGCATGCCTTCTGAAGGTGGCTTTGGTGTAACTGTAGTAGAGTTAAAATAATACAATGTGAGGCGATTGATTTGGATAACTTTGATATGTATAAACTTGCAAAAGTATTGATCGTTGTATCAATTTTAATGTTAATTGCGGGTGTCATATATTTATTTATTGCATTATAGGGTATAACTATAATAGAGTGAGCAAAAGTAGTGACCAACGAATTTTAATTTGCTATACTCCATTTATATTAATCAGAAATATTAGGAGGAAATTATATTATGGCTATTATTAAAGGAACTGATACAAACTTTGAAGAAAACATTAAAGAAGGTGTAACATTAGTAGACTTCTGGGCACCTTGGTGTGGACCTTGTAAAATGATCGCACCCGTTTTAGAAGATTTAGCGAAAGACGTTGAAGGTAAAGCAAACATCGTTAAAGTTGATGTTGATGAGAACCAGGAAACTGCTGCTAAATTTGAAGTTATGAGTATCCCAACGCTTATCGTATTCAAAGACGGTCAAGCTGTTGATAAAGTTGTTGGTTTCCAACCAAAAGAACAATTACAAGCTGTTTTAGAAAAACATTACTAAGATTAAGCTAAAAAATAATATTTTTAAGAGTGAAATCTTTTGATTTTGCTCTTTTTATTTTGGTGTGTTTTACTAGTGTTAAGTAAAGAAATGTGGTGAATGTTATGGAGGATTATGAATTAAATATTAAACGTAAACTAGCAGTGCTGCCGAATGAACCAGGTTGTTATCAGATGAAAGATAAGAATGGCCAAGTCATCTATGTCGGTAAAGCAAAAAATTTACGTAACCGTGTACGCTCTTATTTTTCCGGTGCACATGATGAAAAGACAACACGTCTCGTGTCAGAAATACGAGATTTTGAATTTATCGTAACGAATACAGAGATTGAATCGCTATTGTTAGAATTGACACTTATAAAGAAGTATTATCCGAGGTTTAATATTTTGTTAAAGGATGATAAAAGTTATCCTTTTATTAAAATTACGAACGAGAAACATCCAAGATTGTTAGTTACACGTACAGTAAAAAAAAATAGTGGTAAATATTTTGGACCTTATCCCAATGCTTATGCCGCACATGAAACTAAAAAATTATTAGACCGTATTATTCCACTACGTAAATGTAATCATCTACCGGATAAATTATGTTTATATTATCATATCGGACAATGTTTAGGACCATGTGTATATAATGTTGAAGAACAGCAGTATCGACATTACATTCAGGTTGTGACGGATTTTTTAAATGGTCAAGATACAGCAATTATTGATGACTTACGTGCAAAGATGAATGAACGTGCTGAAAATCTTCAGTTTGAAGAAGCAAAAGAATATCGAGACTTAATCTCTCATGTTGAGTCACTCATGTTTAAACAAAAGATGATGACGAGTGATATGACAACTAGAGACGTTTTCGGATATGCAGTTGACAAAGGTTGGATGTGCATACAGGTATTCTTTATTCGCCAGGGTAATCTCATAGAAAGAAAAGTGACGATGATTCCGTTGATTGATGATTCAAAGTCACATTTTTACAATTTTATCGGACAGTTTTATGGTTTAGCCGAAAATTTATTGCCGGCTGAAGTGCATGTACCTACTGGACTGGATGTAAATATGATTAAGTCAGTTGTAGATACAAAAGTCATTCAACCTCAGCGAGGTAAGAAAAAAGAGATGGTGGATCTTGCAGTTAAAAATGCGAAGATTGCTTTGTCAAATAAGTTTGAGATCATTGAACGTGACGAAGAAAGAACTGTAAAAGCGATTGAAGAACTTGGTAATGCAATGGGTATTGAAACACCGGTCCGTATTGAAGCCTTTGATAACTCAAATACTCAAGGTGTCGATCCAGTGGCTGCAATGGTGTGTTTTGTTGATGGTAAACCAAGTAAACGGGATTATAGAAAATATAAAATCAAGACTGTAACAGGACCAGATGATTATGAAAGTATGCGAGAAGTCGTTCGTCGCCGTTATTCACGCGTGCTAAGAGAAAATTTACCCTTACCAGACTTAATCGTTGTCGATGGTGGTAAAGGGCATATGAGCAGTGTTATCGATGTGCTTGTTAACGAATTAAATCTAGATATTCCAGTTGCAGGTTTGAAGAAGAATGATAAACATATGACTGCTGAATTACTATACGGTGAAGACTTTGATGTCATTCCATTAAATAAAAAGAGTCAAAGCTTCTACTTACTACAACGTATTCAGGATGAAGTCCATCGCTTTGCGATTACCTTCCATAGAAACACACGTAGAAAAACAGGTTTATCTTCACAACTAGATGCGATTGAAGGTATAGGTCCAAAGAGAAAACTAATGCTAATGAAACATTTCGGTTCAGTGCGTCGTATAAAAGAAGCATCCATTGAAGAAATAAATCAAATCGGGGTTCCTATTAAACTGGCGACAGAAATACACAATACTTTAAATTCAGAGCAGGAAAAAGCTGAACATCACAGTGAATAATAAAGAATATTATTAAATTAAAATGTTTGTGAAATTACTTAATTGAGAATCATTTTCATACCCCACAGAACGTTAAAGAGTGGTACAATGATGATGAAAATTAAATTTCACAAACTTTTTTTTATGCAAAATTGTAATCGGTTTCTTGATTTACCGTTTGAACAAGCGTATTATTGAATTTGTGAATTTACTTAAAAAGATGTGTAGGGGGGACTTCACTTGGCAAGCTCAGAAAAATCATTTGCATTACGTAGGTTACATTCTTTACTTGGTGTGATTCCATTAGGTGTATTCTTAATTCAGCACTTAGTGATCAACCACTTTGCAGTAAACAGTCCGGAAGCTTTTAATAATGCTTCAGACTTTATGTGGAATTTACCATTTAAGATTGTATTAGAAACACTTGTTATTTATTTACCAATTTTATTCCATGCAATCTATGGTGTGTATATCGCATTTACTTCTAAAAATAATGTGACACATTATTCGACGTTTAGAAACTGGATGTTCTTGTTACAACGTATTACAGGTATTATCGCTTTTATCTTTATCGCGATTCACGTTTGGCAAACACGTGTTCAGGCAGCATTAGGACATCACATTAATTACGATATGATGGCTGATTTATTCAATAGTCCAATTAATGTTATTGGATACGTTATCGGTATTGTAAGTGTTATCTTCCACTTCTCAAATGGATTATGGTCATTTGCAGTAAGTTGGGGCATCACACAGTCAGATCGTTCACAAAAAATTATGGCTTATGTGTCATTAGGTGCATTTTTAGTCATTACTTTCATCGGATTACGCGCGTTATTTGCATTTATGTAGGATAAGAAATTTAGGGGAGTGACATTATAATGGCAAAAAGTAATATCATTGTTGTCGGCGGTGGATTAGCCGGATTAATGGCAACAATTAAAGCAGCAGAGGCAGGTACAAGTGTAGATCTTTTCTCATTAGTACCCGTTAAACGTTCTCACTCAGTGTGTGCACAAGGCGGTATTAATGGTGCAGTAAATACGAAAGGTGAAGGTGACTCACCTTTAATTCACTTTGATGATACAGTATATGGTGGAGATTTCTTAGCAAACCAACCACCTGTTAAAGCGATGACAGCAGCAGCGCCTGGTATCATCCATTTATTAGACCGTATGGGTGTTATGTTCAACAGAACACCAGAAGGATTACTTGATTTCCGTCGTTTCGGTGGAACGTTATATCACCGTACAGCATTTGCTGGTGCGACAACAGGACAACAATTATTATATGCATTAGACGAGCAGGTACGTAAATTTGAAGTTGAAGGTTTAGTTACGAAGTATGAAGGATGGGAATTCTTGGGTGCAGTTATTGATGACGAAGGCGCTGCACGTGGTATCGTTGCTCAAAACTTAACAACTTCTGAAATTAAATCATTTGGTTCAGATGCAGTTATTATGGCGACTGGTGGTCCTGGTATTATCTTTGGTAAGTCTACAAACTCTATGATTAATACAGGATCTGCAGCTTCTGTTGTCTATCAACAAGGTGCAATCTATGCCAATGGTGAATTCATTCAAATTCACCCGACAGCAATTCCTGGTGATGATAAATTACGTTTAATGAGTGAATCAGCACGTGGTGAAGGTGGTCGTGTTTGGACTTATAAAGACGGTAAACCTTGGTACTTCTTAGAAGAGAAATATCCTGACTATGGTAACTTAGTACCTCGTGATATCGCAACGCGTGAAATCTTTGACGTATGTGTGAACCAAAAATTAGGTATCAATGGTGAGAACATGGTATACCTTGATTTAAGTCATAAAGATGCACATGAATTAGACGTTAAATTAGGTGGAATCATCGAAATTTACGAAAAATTCACGGGTGATGACCCTCGTAAAGTGCCGATGAAGATTTTCCCTGCAGTGCATTATTCAATGGGTGGAATCTGGGTAGATTACGATCAGATGACGAACATTCCAGGATTATTTGCAGCAGGTGAATGTGATTACTCTCAACACGGTGGTAACCGTCTAGGTGCGAACTCTTTATTATCTGCAATATACGGCGGTATGGTAGCAGGTCCAAATGCTATTAAATATATTAAAGCGCTAGATAAATCATATACCGATTTACCGGATGATATTTATACACGTAAAGTTGAAGAAGAGCAACAACGTTTCGATGCTTTATTAAATATGAAAGGTTCTGAGAATGCATATAAACTGCATAAAGAACTTGGTGAAATTATGACGGCAAACGTAACAGTTGTACGTCATAATGACCGATTATTAGAAACAGATAAGAAAATTGTAGAATTAATGGAACGTTACCATGATATTGATATGGAAGACACTGCGTTATGGAGTAACCAGGCAGTATTCTTTACACGTCAATTATGGAACATGTTAGTGTTAGCACGCGTTATGACAATTGGTGCGTATAATCGTAATGAATCACGTGGTGCACATTACAAACCTGAATTCCCTGAACGTAATGACGAAGAGTGGTTAAAAACAACGATGGCTAAGTTTAAAGGCGCTAAAGAAGCACCTGAATTCTACTATGAGCCAGTTGATGTTAGCTTAATCCCACCACGTGTACGTGACTACTCTAAGAAGGCAAAAGGAGGTAAATAATCATGGCAGAAAAAACGATTAAACTGATCATTACACGTCAAAAAGATCAAAATTCTAAGCCTTATGATGAAACATTTGTGATTCCTTACCGTCCAAATATGAACGTTATTGCTGCGTTGATGGAAATTCAACGTAATCCAGTAAATGAACGTGGTGAAAAAACGACACCTGTAACATGGGATATGAACTGTCTTGAAGAAGTTTGTGGTGCATGTTCAATGGTAGTCAATGGAAAAGCACGTCAATCTTGTTCAACAATTATTGATACATTAGAGCAACCAATTCGTTTAGCACCTATGGCAACATTCCCTGTTATTCGTGACTTACAAGTTGATCGTACGAAAATGTTCGATAACTTAAAACGTGTTAAAGCATGGGTTCCAATTGATGGAACATATGACTTAGGACCAGGACCACGTATGCCAGAGAAGAAACGTCAGACAGCATATGAATTATCTAAATGTATGACATGTGGTGTATGTTTAGAAGTATGTCCGAACGTGAATGCTAATTCGAAATTTATGGGTGCACAAGCTATTTCACAAGTACGTTTATTCAACCTACATCCAACAGGAAGCATGAACAAAGATGAAAGAATTCATGCTTTAATGGAAGAAGGCGGATTAGCAGAATGTGGTAACTCACAAAACTGTGTAAGAAGCTGTCCAAAAGGCATTCCTTTAACAACATCAATCGCTGCGATGAACCGTGAAGCAACATTCCAGATGTTCAAATCGTTCTTCGGTTCGGATCATCAGGTAAACTAAGAGGCTATCTACAAAGCGTTAAGTCTCAAGTAAACTGGAAACAAACACAAGAAATCGTTCTTTGATTTTGAAGTGTTTGTTGAAGTTTACCTAGAGACTGCTTTGAAGATGCCGTTTCAGAAAAGAGGCTATCGCCAAAGCGTTTAGCCCTTATAAAAGGTTTTGAGATTCTTAATTCTCAAAACCTTTTTTTATTTGTACATTATTTGATATGATAAGTTTAAAGGTGAATAGAGGTGTAGCGCAGTGGATCAATCAATCGTCACATTAGAATATGAGTTAAGAAGGCTAGCTGAAATTATAAAAAATGAAGGCCGTAGTGAATTAATAAAACACGAAATTACAGAAACGCAGTTTATTGCAATTCAGTGGATTAAAGAAGCAAGTCCCTTAAATATCGGAACACTTGCAAAACACATGAATTTAGCAATTTCATCCACTTCTGAACTTGTTGATGCACTTAGTAACAATGGATTTGCAGAGCGTGTGAAACAAACTGATGATAAACGTAAAGTAAGTATTCAACTTACTGAAAAAGGTGAATCGGTAATAGAAGCGGTTATCATTAAAAGACAAAAATTTTTGAAGAAGATTGTAGAAGAGAGTATGATTGATACAATACCAATATTTAAGGAACAAATACATAAGTTGTACAGTGCAACAGAAGAAGGTGGAAAGTAGTGTCAGCTCCAATTGGTGTAATTGATTCTGGCGTAGGTGGTTTGACAGTGGCTAAAGAAATTATGCGTCAGCTGCCAAATGAATCAATTTGTTATTTAGGTGATGTCAGTCGGTGTCCTTATGGACCAAGACCTCCTGAGCAAGTGAAAGATTTTACCATTCAACTTGCTGAATTTCTATTAACGAAACATATAAAGATGCTCGTAATTGCATGTAATACAGCGACTGCAGTGGCTTTAGAACCATTGCAGAAAATGCTTTCTATACCTGTAATCGGTGTAATAGAACCAGGCGCACGTACTGCAATCATGACGACAACAAACAATCATGTGCTTGTACTAGGTACTGAGGGGACAATTAAGTCAGAAGCGTATCGTGATAAGATAAAATCCATCAATCCTAAAATAGAAGTCAATGGTGTAAGTTGTCCGGACTTTGTGCCATTAGTTGAGCAGGTAAGATATAAAGATCCTACAATATCAAATATCGTCATTCATAAAACATTGCGCGATTGGCGTCATGATAAGAGTGATACAGTCATCTTAGGGTGTACACATTATCCGTTATTACAGGATTATATTGAAAAGTATTTTGAAGGTGAAAAGAAAGTAATTTCATCTGGATTAGAAACGGCGAGGGAAGTAAGTGCATTACTTACATTTAGTCAGGAACATGCGAAATATAATGAAACGCCATATCATGAATTTTATGTTAATGGACCAACTGAGAAATTCGCCCGTATCGCTAAAGAATGGTTAAACGATGAAAACTTAAAAATACAATCAATACATTTGGAGGATATATGAAAGATATCGTAATCGCAACAGGTAATCAAGGAAAAATCAATGATTTTAAACATATCTTTAAAGACTATAATGTTGTAGGTATAAAAAGTTTGATTCCAGACTTCGATGTAGAAGAAACGGGAACAACATTTGAAGAAAATGCTGCATTAAAGTCAGAATACGGAGCAAAAGTGTTAAATAAAATTGTTATTAGTGATGACTCAGGATTAGAAATTGATGCACTTGATAATGCACCTGGCGTGTATTCAGCGCGTTATTCAGGGGAAGATGCTACTGATGAGAAGAATCTTGAGCTTGTGCTTAAAAATATGCAGGATATAGATGAACGTCAGGCAAGATTTGTATGTGTGATTGCAGTCAGTATACCCGGCAAAGAGACACGCACCTTCCGAGGCGAAGTAGAAGGAGAATTACTACATGAACCTAAAGGTGAAAATGGATTTGGTTATGATCCGATATTTTATGTTGAAAGCAAAGGTAAGACGACAGCAGAAATGACTGGAGAAGAAAAAGCACAAATCTCACATAGAGGTAAAGCAATACAAAAAATGCTGGAATCTGGCATAATTGAGGAGGCGTAATGATGAAATGGGTTGTTGTGAGTGATAATCATTCCATGAAAAATATATTAACCGATATTGTATCAATTCATGATGATGCAGATGTCTATATTCATCTTGGTGATTCAGAATTTGATTATAATGATGCTGAATTAAAGCCTTATATTAAAATAAAAGGAAACTGTGATTACGGAAAGGATTTTCATGATACATTTGAATTACAGCAAAATGATATTAATGCATTTTTAACGCATGGACATCTTTATCAAGTTGGTAATGGACGTGAACGTTTAGCGAGTGTTGCACGTGATGCAGATTGTCAAATCGCTTTGTATGGTCACCTGCATGTAAAGCGTGTTGAAGTCGTTGAAGGTGTAGTATGCATTAATCCAGGTTCTATTGCACAGTCAAGAAGTCAGGAAGAAGAAACATATGCTGTTTTAACTTTTGATGAAAGTGATCAAATGGTTACTTTCTATAATCAGCAGCATGAGATTGTTGGTAAAGAGATATTAATTTTTTAGAGTGTCAATTGAACGATTAAAATTAAGATAACAGTGATGCTATCTTAATTTTTGTTGTGATATTAGAATAAATGTGTAAATATACTTTATTTATTATGGTTATAAATTAATTTCCTTACTAAATGTTATTGACTTTATAGTCTGAAATTGATTATAATTAATCTTGTCTTAAAAAATTAAGTCCTGGTAGCTCAGCTGGATAGAGCAACGGCCTTCTAAGCCGTCGGTCGGGGGTTCGAATCCCTCCCAGGACGCTAATTTATAAATGATTTAAAATCATTTAAAATCAAAAAGCCCGTTACGACGGGCTTTTTCTTATGTTTATATATTTTTTAATGTCATTAATAATCATAAAAAATGGCGACAAAAAGGCGACGATTTGGCGATGCCTTTATATAGCCTGTAACACATTCATTGCTTTCTCATCTTCATCTACAAAAGTATCATTGAACATGTGCTGATAGATCTCTCTTGTAGTCGATACAGATGCGTGTCCTAAACGTTTAGAGATATATTCAATACTTAAACCTTTAGCATAAAGATATGAACAGTGTGTATGTCTTAATGCATGTGAGGTGTATTCCTGAATACCTAACTGCTTACATATACGTTTAGATTGTTTATTAACAGCATTATTGGTTATTTTGAACGGAAAGCCATCTATTTGGCGCGGTTTTGAATTTATGATACTTAATATATATTTCATATCTTTGCTTGGTATCGTGAGCCTACGTGGCGATAAATCGGTTTTACGCTCATCTATAAAGATTGTATTATCTTTCTCATTTAGATATTCATATTTCAGATATCGTACACCCGAATAACGACAGCCAGTAATATGCATGATAAATAAAAATAAAGAACTATCCGCATCAGACTTCATTAATTGCTTCTTATAATCTTCATAAGCTTTTAACTGCATGAATTTATTATCTTCTGATACGTCTTTCGTTCCTGGAGAGTACGTGATCTGATGAATAATATTTTTAGTCATCAGTCCCTCAAATACAGCATTATCTAAACATGCTTTAATTTTACCGTTCAATTTTCTGATAGATGCTTTCGCATGTGTCTTAGCATACTCATTTATAAACTCCTGGTATTGTGATCGTGTAATTTTCTTTAATTTCATTCTGCCGATTTTATGATTTTCTAAAATATTGATAATTGTTGAATAAGACACATATGTCTTTTTACTTACTACAGGTTCTTTATATGTCTCACACCATAATTTAAAGTATTCATACAATGTATAATCTGCAGCTACATTTAATCCCTTATCTAATTCCAGGATTAACTCATTATATTTTCGTTTAGCTTCTGCCTGGGACTTGAATCCATATTTTCTATAACGTTTTCCTTCATGAACAAACTGCAGCTCATAAGTACTTTTATTCTTCGTTTTTCTTATTTTCATGATAACAACTCCTATTTTTATGATAAAATAGGGCATAGAAAAGAACCCTATTAATTTAGGTGACTTTTTGGCGGCTCTCTTAGACTTTGGCGAGGATAGGAGAGCCATATTTATTATTATTGATGTTGAGATACTATAATCCTTTCAACAATTTTCCCGTCTGGTCTTGAAAAAATAACGTCATATTTCTTCCCAATTTTTTTACTTTCATAAACAAACTCATTCTCACTTTTTTGTTGTACCATAGATGCATCATCTTCCATGTAATCAAAAGCATGTTCAGTTAAAAAGTTTTTATCTAAATCTATTGTTATCCCTAAGTTTTTATCTATTTCTTTCTCCACTTGAAATATATTATCTTTATCTCCCATGTATGAAATATTGTTTTTCTCATCAATGAAAAATAATCCTTTTTCTTTAAGGTTATCGCTCATAGATCCATAAACATGATTTTCACTTGCAATATTACTCTGCTTTGTAGTTGTTTCATCAGAGCTTTTTTCTTTTGTTTTCGTTGCTGCTTTTTCTTCTGTTTTATTTTCTTTCTTTTCAGTTGTTTCCCCACCACATGCGCCTAATAATAATGCTGATGTAAATGTGAGACCCGCTAAAGCTTTAAAAGTCATTATTACATCTCCCTTTTTATAATTATATGATAAAGGCAAAATGCCGAATATCCATTAATATTTTCTGTGCATTCCCACAACACGGCCGATGAATCTAATCTCATCGTTAATATTATAAAATTGAGGTTGATGTTCCGGATTATTTGATTCAGGCTGTAGAATAACCATATCACCGTTATATCTCACTCTTTTTAAAGTAGCGTTATATCCATTCACCATAACTACTCCTATTTGACCATTTTCAATTACTGAATCTTTTTCAACAATAACCACGTCTCCATCTCTAAACTCCTTATCCATCGAATCACCATCAACGAGTAGGCCGAAATGTTTTTTACCTGCTGTAAGCATTTCTTTAGATACATGCACATAATCAATAATATTTTCCTCAGTGTAAATCGGCAATCCTGCGGAAATTTTCGATAAAACAGGTAATTCTATTACTGAAGTAATATAAGAAGAAGGAGATTCTTTAACAACTGAATTATCATTTTGTGATTTTTTGGAGTTGTCTTCTAGATCCATAATTTCTTCAGGCTTAATATTAAGACCTTTACAAATACGTATCACATTTTCAACTTTAGCGTTAAAAATTCCACGTTCTAATATTGATCTAACCGTTGTATAAGGTAAATCAATATCATTAGCAAAAGCTTTTACACTCCCAGCTTTTTGAATCATCAATTTTTTTAAATATAATTCTTTTTCCATAATTACAACCTCACTTGTGGTTTATAACTATATAATAACATTCGAAAAATCGTATATCAATTAAATTAATAAAATAAAATACGAATTTTAGTGTTGACTTAATACGAAAATTCGTATATATTCGAATTAGGCCTTTTAAAGGCATATTTTTTTAAATTTATAACACGAATTTTCGTATCAAAAGAAAGAAGGAGGGAGGCACCATGTTGACTAATTTAGAAAAAGTTAGAAAAGAAAAAGGGGTTTCATTAGTAGATATTGCAGATACATTGAAAGTCCGATATCAAACTGTTTCTGACAAAATAAATGGAAAATCTGAATTCAAGTTCGGAGAAGCGTTAATTATCAAAAATGCTTATTTTCCTGAATATGATATCGAATTTCTATTTGCTTCTGATGAAAAAAATTTAGAAAAAGTAGGAGGATAACATGAACGAATTAATCAAACAGTTCCTAGAATTTAGAAAACAGTTTACAAAAAAGCAATGGCATGAAATCAATCAATTAGTTGATTCACGATTCAATAAAAAAGCCGCCGAGCTGCAACTCGACGACGAAGATATTCAAATAATATCCAATATGATTGAACATTCAAAAATTATGAAGTAACGATCTGAATGAACATTGGGTGAATACGATAATCTCTTCCTTTGTAATTTACATAAACATAATCTTGTTGATACATTGTGTGACTTTCTTCTTTTGTTATCGGAGACCACAATTCAGCATTTTCTTCCCACCAAATAGAAGGATGTGCAAGATTAGGACCTATTTTACTATTAGGATCATCATGGAGATTTACCCATTCACCTAATAAACAAACGTGGACTTGTTCCATATTACCACCACCTTTCATTATAAGATGAATTAATTATATCAGTAAAAGGAGAAAGCAAATGAACAAACTACATTTATTAAAAATAGCCCTCTTAATCGTCATCTTGGCGGAGGAGATTAAGAGAGCTACAAGAAGATACTTTAGTAGAAAAGCACCTGGAAAAACTGAACTTATGCAGGGATTAAAAATTAATCTTTAAAGTATCCTTCACTTTTCATAGTAGTAAGTACTTTATACAAAACGCTACTAGAAAATGACGTGGAAAGGTCTAGTGAAACAGCAATTGATTTTGTTAACTCAATATTTCCTTGATCATCGGAATAAGTCTTTACAGTTTCTCTAATTTTATCATAACAGAAATTCTCATCACGAACCTCAGCAATCGATTGTTCAACTATTTCTTTAATTTCTTTCATATTATCACCACCTTTCTTAGCTAGATTAAGAAAATTATATCAGAAAGGAGCATTTTACATGACATTAACCAACGATTATATCGATAAGCGTATTGAAGAAAGAGTACAAGCATACTTCGAAGCAATGCAGCCTTTGTGGACTTTAGATGATTTGAAAAAGAAGTTGAATGTCAAATCTGATAACTGGGCCAAAGATTTATTAAATCATCCACCTTATAAATCAGAAATTGAAAGTTTTGTACATTATCCGACATCAAGAAGAGATCCATATCTCATGAAACCTGTAGAAATGAATAACTGGATCAATGAAAACTTCGAAAGAATATTTGAAGAAAAATATTTATGGAGGGTTAGTTAATGAAAACTGTAAAACTTATTGCAGCACAGTCATTAATGTCAATTATCGCTTTAGCAATAGCACTATCGACATCAGTAATTCTTAATTTAAATTATGGAGCAATGATGTTGTTGTCATTAATTCTAGTGATCATTAGCGCAGGGGTATTAGTCGCAAATTCAGAGGTACAGCATGATTAAATGGAGAGAACATGATGTCGTTAAGAAGAGTTAAACATACAATCATCATTAAATATGACGAGCGACAGAAAAAGAAGTTTAGAGAAGATTTATACCATTACGAAAAAGATGAAAATGTATATGTTATTTACAAAATATTTCGAGATGGTAAAGGTGGCCAAATAAAGTTTTGCTATAAAAAATAAAAAACGCCTTTGGCAGAAGGCGCTTAAGAAATATCACACTCAAAATATATCACAGAAAGGAAGTTTTGCAAATGGCAGTTATCATGCCTGGTGATGCAAAAGTACTAAAAAGTTATGGATTTACTGAAAATCACTTAGATCCATTGAGATTCAAAAAACGTATTAACAACTTTGTTTATACGATTCATTTTCGTAATGAAATTGGATGGAGATTCTCATTTATTAATATTTCAAACATGAAAAAAATGAATGAATTTTATTTCAAGACACTAAAAGAAGCATTAGATGAATTTGAAAAAATAGCAAAGGAGAAGTCAAATGAATCTTAAACTAATTAAATTAGAAATCGAAAACTTTCAAGGCATTAAGAAACAGAATTTTGAGTTTAATGGTCAAAACGCTACGATATTTGGTCAGAACGGTTCAGGAAAGACAACTACAGCTACTGCATTACAGTGGTTACTATTTGAAAAGAACTTGCAGGGGAAACAGATTGACGTTGTACCTTTAGATAAAGATAACAATGAGTTATATGAAGCGATTCCGCACGTAACTGCAGTCTTCGATAAAGATGGCCAGGAATTGAAACTCACAAAAGAGTCATTTCCAAAGTACATGAAAAACAAGATGACTGGAGCGAAAGAGTATACAAAGTCACGTACAGGAAAGCAGTATATTGATGATGTGCCTTTCACGATTACTAACTTCAAGAAAGAAATTAGCGAAATAATCGATGAAGATATTTTCAAGCTAGTGACTAATATTCATACTTTCAACGATCTGCACTGGACAGACAGACGTAAGATTCTTTTTGAAGTATGTGGCCAACTTTCAGATAACGAAATAATCGAGAGTAATAAAGAGCTTGAGCCACTTATTGAAATTTTGAAAAACAAATCAGTAGAAGACCAGAAGAAAGTTATTAAAGACAAGCTGAAAAAGACTAATGATGATATTGAAGATATTCCTGTTCGTATCAATGAAGCGACATTATCGAGGGTAGAAATCACAAATACAGATATCACTGTTGACGTAGTTAAGCAACAGATTGCTGACTTCGAGAGTCAGATCCATTCAATAAATAACGGTTCAGAAGAAATCGAATTACGCAATCAGATTTCACAAAAGAAGAATAAATTAAAGTCACTTGAACAGAATCATTCAAGCGATAATCAATCGAATATCAATAACTTAAAGTCAAAGCTGTCGCTTGAAGAAAGCAACAAACTCATTTTTGAATCAAAAATTCGTATGATTAATCAATCGATTAACGATAATAAAACAAATCGCGAAATGAAGTTGAAAGAATATAAAGAAGTCGATGTAAAAATTAAGGAAGTCGAATCAATAGAACATGTTTCAACGGTAGATGATACGTGTTCGTGTTGTGGCCAGGCATTGCCTCCTGAAAAAGTAGAGGAAGCAAATCAAAGAGCATTAGAGCTATTCAACAAGGATAAGTCATCGGAGTTAGAACAGCTTAATCAACGTAAACAGACTTTATTAGAGCAGGGCAAACAGTTTAAGCCATCAATTGAAAAATTAGAGAGTGATCTACAAGCTGAACAAAAGAAAGTAGATGACGTTCAAAAAGTTATAGATTCACTTAAATCACGTATCGAGAAATTATCAAATGAGATTGTACCAGTAAATGAAACATCTGAATATAAATCAATTCTTGATGAGATCAATGAGCTAAATCACAAACGAAGTAACATTGCTGAAACGAATAAAGATAAGGTCAATGATATTCGAGAAGAAATCTATAAGTTAGATGAGAAAGTACTCGAATTTAATAAGCATCAAGCGAATATCGAAAATAACAAGCGTATTGATGAACGCATCAAAGCATTACGCATCCAGGAAGAAGAGCTTATCTCTATTAAAGAAGAATTGAATTATCAACTGTACTTAATTGATGAATTTAATCGCACGAAAGTTAAGACGATTGAAGAAACAATAAACGAAAAATTCAAGTTGGCCAGATTTAAATTATTCGATGAAAAGAAAAACGGAAACATTGAAGAAACATGCATCACAACATTCGATGGCGTTGAATTTGGAAGAGGGTTAAATACTGCAGCAATGATTAATGTCGGCTTAGACATCATCAATACATTATCGAATCATTACAATGTCTATGCTCCAATATTTATCGATAATGCAGAATCTGTCACGAATGTCTATCAAACTAATTCGCAACAGATTGAGCTGAAGGTTAATGAACAATTTCAAAAACTAGAATTAATTTTCTAGTTGAATTCGAACAACTTTAATATCCGAACCTTTTAAAGCAATTAAATGTTCTCCAATAAAGCTATATGTAGAAGCAGTATTGTTCAGTTTAAATTTTTCAAAATCTGATGGACCAAAAGTTTTAGTACCTGATCCATGAACTTCGATTCTTTTTAAACTTTTTAAACTTAATTTTGCATCATTATTTAAAGTGATTTCTACTTTCATTTTTTCTCACCACCTTTCATTAAGTTAAATAAATTATATCAGAATCGAGATGATTATATTGAATCTAAATCATACTATCGCAATGAATATTAGAGCGTATCGAAAGTATTATAGATTAACTCAAAAAGAGTTAGCAGAAAGAGCCGGTATTACAAGATGTCATTTGAATGACATCGAACACTCAAGAAAAAATGTGTCACTTCAAACATTAGAACAAATCGCAAAGAAATTAGATGTAGAACCATACAAATTATTAAGGAATGCGGAGGAGGTTTGAAATGAACCTTTATGAAGTGAAATCTGATGCATCAGCAATAGCTAATTCATAAGATATAAAAAGAGTCATACTATGTAAAAACTTTTTCATATCTTCGATATCTCTTGTTTCGTGTTTTCTAATGTAGTGAGTTTCATCATTTCCTATCCAAGTAGCTGCTTTAGCTAATGACTTTAGTCGGGGTTCATCAATATCTTGTTCTATACAACGACCCAAAAGTTTCTTGGAAATTATATCTTCATTTAATGATTTATGATTTATTAAATAATCTTTAACTAGAAACTCAATTGCTTTTCGATATCCTATTCCAGCAATTTCATTTAGATCCATTTGTTCCGCTATCGAAGCTTGAGAGACTATCGTTGAAAACTGTTTAGAGATGCTATCAATGTCACTAGGATAAGTAAATAAATTTTTAAAACTTTGAGATGCTATTATTCTTTTCGATTCAACAGTACCGAAAAAACTTGTGAAAACTTCATATGTTTTTAAATGATGCTGCTTACAGGCAGGACATTGAAAAACCAGACTTAAATAGTCTAATTTATTAGTGTTTGGGTGATTTACATTTGTACGACTTAAATATACTTGCTTTCCTTTTTCACAGCAATACGGACATGTATTTTCAACACTAAAATCAACATCCACGGTTTCGGAAGAATTAAAAAAATCAATGCTAAGTGTTTCTTTAAACATATTAAACCTCCATAAATATAAATTTAAAAAAATTATAACAATAAAAGGAGAAATAATCATGACAAATAACCAATTACAAAAAGTAGAGGCACAATTAATCGCAGAAAAGAACGTATCAGACAGTGTACTGAATAAAGTAAGAGTATTAGAATCTCAAGGAAACTTATCGTTGCCACGAGATTATGAACCATCAAATGCGTTAAAACAGGCATGGTTGCAGATTTCAGAGAACTCAAAGCTGATGGCATGTACTGATGCATCGAAAGCAACTGCATTCTTAGACATGGTAACTCAAGGATTAAATCCTGCAAAGAATCAATGCTACTTTATTCCTTATGGCAACAAGATGCAGTTACAACGTTCATATCATGGAAATATCATGATGTTAAAACGTGATGCAGGAGCGAAAGACGTAGTAGCTCAAGTGATTTATGAGGGGGATTCATTCAAACATAAATTAGATGAAACAGGGCGAGTTAAATCAATCAGTCACGAGCAGGACTTCTTCAATATGAAGAAAGAGAACATTGTCGGAGCTTACTGCACAATAGTTTTCGATGACGATCGTGAGAATTATATTGAAGTAATGACAATGGAACAGATTAAGCAGGCATGGATGCAGTCATCGATGATTAAAGATGAAAAAGCACTAGAGAATTCTAAAACGCATAATAACTTCAAAGAAGAGATGGCCAAAAAGACAGTAATCAATCGAGCAGCAAAAAGATATATCAATACATCAACTGATGCGAATTTACAACATGTTAAAGATATTGAAGAGCGACAACGCAAAGAAGTATTTGATGCAGAGATCGAAGAAAATCAAGCGGTTGAAGTATTAGATATTGATGACATTGAACCTGTAGAAGAAGTTCAAGACGTAACTGAATTTGAAGAAGTTGAAGATGAAAAGCCTGCATCGACTTCAACAGTACCGGAAAACGAAGAAGACCCATTTTAATACAAACTATAGGCAGTGGCTCATCAGGTAACTGTTACAGGATATCTGATGGTCATACTGACCTTTTGCTTGAAGCAGGCATATCATTCAAAGAAATGCAAAAGGCAGTGAAGTTTCAAACTTCTAAAATCAAAGGTTGTTTAATAACACACGAGCATAATGATCACGCTCAGTATATGAGTCAGTATTTGCAGCATGGTATTGAATGTTATGCGACAAAAGGAACGTTAGAAGGAATTAATTTAGATCATCACAGATTGCATGAAATCGAGTATAAGAAAGTTTTTAAAATCGGTACATGGTCGATAATGGCTTTTAAAGTAAATCATGATGCGAAAGAGCCTTGCGGTTATCTGTTAAAAAGCGTTCATGGATATAAACTACTTTTTGTTACTGATACTTATTACTGTCAATATAAGTTTCCAGGCATCACTCACATGATGCTAGAAGTGAATTATATCTATGAAGAGATGCAGATCAATGTACAGAATGGCACTTTGCATCCTGGACTAGCCAGACGAATCATGAAATCACATTTTAGCTTAGAGCATGCAGTCGGCTTTTTAAGGGCAACAGATACTACTCAATTAAAAGAAATACATCTGATTCACTTATCAAATTCAAATTCTAATGCAGCAATTATTAAAGAAAAAATACAGGAAGTAGCAGGAGTGCCTGTCTACATTGGAGGTAACTATAAATGAATGATTGCAAGTTCATAGGACGTATAACGAAAGACCCTGAATACAGGGTGACACCATCCGGAGCTGAAATTATAAACTTCGATTTGGCAGTACAACGAAAGTACAAGAATCAAAACGATGAGTATGAAGCAGATTTTATTAGATGCGTAGCATTCAAGAAGACTGCTGAATTTATTCAAAAGTACGCTAAAAAGGGATATGTAATGGCTGTCAGTGGAGAGATGCGAAATAACAACTATGAAGATCAGAACGGAGTCAAGCATTACGGAATGCAGATAATCGTAAATAACGTTGATTCGCAAGTGCTATTTTTAAATAAAAAGCAAGATGATGGCCAGCAACAGCAAAACAGTCAATCATCTTATACTCAACCACAAACGACAACAGGACAAAATAATAATCCATTTGCAAATAATGGGCCAATCGATATTTCAGATGATGATCTACCGTTCTAATTCAATCAGCTATGAAAGAGAGGTGTAAATTATGGCTGGTTGGATTAAAGTGCATAGACAATTGATGGATAGTCCGATATTTGATAATGAGAAGCTTTTTAAAGTATTTATGTATTGCCTTATGAAGGCCAGTCATAAAGAACACAAACAATTAGTAGGTAAGCAAGTTGTTATATTAAAACCTGGTCAATTTGTATTTGGACGAAAAAAAGCTAGTGCCGAAGCTAACATGTCAGCTAGTACGCTTTGGAGTTACATGCTAACTCTTAAAAATCTCGATACTATCGACATCAAAAGTAACAACAAATTTAGCGTTGTAACCATTGTCAATTGGGGACTTTATCAACAAGAAGAAGAAAATCATGACAGCAAACGTAACAACAAACGGACAACAGATGAACAACAAACGAACAACAAACGGACAACAGATGAACAACAGATGGACACAAACAAGAATGTAAAGAATGTAAAGAATGTAGAGAATGATAATAATGAAAAGAATGTAAGAAGTAGTAGTAATAACGACGACTTCAAGACAGTTGTGAGCATGTACCAGGAAAACATCGAACTAAATCCTGCACCTGTGACATTTCAGAAAATACAACAAGATTTCAATGATTATGGAAAAGACATCATGCTATATGCGATTAAGAAATCAGCTCTTAAAAATAATCATAACTATTCATTCATTAATTACTTGTTAAACGATTGGAAGAAGAAGCAGCTTATAACAGTTGATGAAATTAAACAGAGTGAGCATAACTTCGAGTTTAAAAAGCAGTCAACTTATTCTAAGCAGTCACAATCTAAAGAGATAACTCCTGAATGGATCAATCAAGAA
Source organism: Macrococcoides bohemicum (assembly GCF_003259675.1). Taxonomy (GTDB): domain Bacteria; phylum Bacillota; class Bacilli; order Staphylococcales; family Staphylococcaceae; genus Macrococcoides; species Macrococcoides bohemicum. Next base: position 278,924 of record NZ_PZJG01000001.1, read on the forward strand.
TATGTTGAGCCCGAAAGAACTCCTGAAGAAGAAGCGAGATTAGAAGAAGAACGTCGCAGAGTTAAAGCGGAATTAGAGAATTTATGGAAGGAGTAGTACTGAATGAGTGAAAACTTAATTTTCATTGAAAAATCGATAGTTAGAGAACAATTACAAAACATATATAACAGATTTACTGTTGCATGCGGAAAGATAAATCAAGAAAGTATCTTAAAAGAAGAGTATGAGTATGCAAGGGGAGTCATAGGAGAATTGTACTCACAAATAATTTTTATTGAAAGTCATTTCTTTAAAGATGAACCAGGAATACATGAGATTTTTACAGATGAAGAATTAGAGTATTTTACGAAAATGCCATTTACCGAAAAATACAGGTTAACTTTAATTGACTGCACAAAAGGAGGGAAAATTAAATGAGTCTAATCGATAAAGTAAAAGAAAATCAAAACTTAGATTTAATTAAAGAAATTGATGATTTTATAGAAGCTAATTTAAGCGAAGAAAGAATAATTGATTCAGCACGTGAAGGATTTACAGGTATTAGTTTCGTATCAAAAGACTATGATGATCCAGGTCATTACAAACGATTTTTTAACAGTGAATTTGTCCATAATCATATAGAAGAAAAATTAGGTAATGGATTCAAAGTAACTTCGCGAGAGGTCACTTATACTCATAATTTAATAAATATCACATATCATCATATAAAAATGATAGTTAGTTGGGAGGATTAAACATGAATAAATCATTAGTAGAATATGCAGAATTAATAAGAGAGTGGTCAATCGAACGTGAGTTACATGATAAAGATCCAAGAAAGCAGATTCTTAAATTAGGTGAAGAAGCAGGGGAATTATTCTCAGGGATTGCAAAACAAAAGACAAAGAAAAATCCTGAATTAATCATGGATGCAATCGGAGATGTATTTGTAGTATTAGTCATCTATTGCCAGCAACGCAAAGTTGAAATCGATAAAATGTTAGAAATGCTTTTATCAGCAAACGCACAGCAACAAGTTGAATCAACAGATGCGACATACTACAGTTTAAAATTAATGCATAAAATCGGCATGATTGCTAATACTACAATTTACAGTGATAACGAAAATACGATATTACTACAAGTTTCGTGGGCGTTAGAAGAATTATTACTTGTTTCAAAAGCGTGTGAATTAGACTTTGTTGATTGTATCGAATTCGCTTATAACCAAATAAAAAATAGAGATGGTGAGTTACGTGATGGAACCTTCGTCAAAAGAGAAGACTTGTAACAGATTCGAAATCACGTTCAGAGATGTGAAGGGCTTTGAAAAGCCGATGCCATCACCACGTCCACGATTCAGAAATGCAGGCAAGTTTGTTCAAACATACATGCCAACATCGTATAAAAATCACAAGAATTTCATTCAAAGACAAATGCCGAAATTATTAATCGAAGGTAGTATCAAGTTAACAGTATTGTTTGAAATGCCGATGCTAAAAAGTTGGAGCAATCCACAAAAACAAAGAATGATAAAAGCATATCATTCAAAGAAACCTGACATCGATAATTTACTAAAGACTGTACTTGATGCAGCAAATGGCCACGTATGGATTGATGATGGCCAGATCGTCGAAATACATTCAGCAAAGCGATATGCAGAAACAACAAAAATTAAAATCAAAGTGGAGGTTTTATAAAATGAGAAATATTCAATTAGCAGATGATTTAATCAAAAAGACGTTTGGTGAAAATATTACAGAAGGAATCGAAAGAAAGCGATTTGATGCTACAGATAAACATGTAACATGGTCAACAGAGTTTGCAGAATACGATGCATCAATTTTATGTACAGTTAGTCAAAACGGAATGAAGTTTAAAGTATCAGCAGATGATGTTCCAGATTCGTTTGTTATCGAACAATTCAACAGAGTAAAACATATTAGAGAAGAATTATTCAAAGAAGAAGATGATGATCAATTAACGATTGATGATGTAGAAGTTGAAGAGCAAGTTACGATGGCAGGTACAGATGAATTAAAGGAACAGACTAGCGATGATGATTTAGAAATTTTATCTGAATCAAAAATCGAGGATGAAGAAGATGAATCAGAATAATATAGAGCATGAATTGTTAATGCTGCAAGAAGCAAAGAAGATATTAAAGTATGAGATCATTATTCAGTTTATGTATGTGATAGCTATATCGATAGCAGGTTCATTGATTATTCACTATTATGATTCGAATATAGTCAAGATTGTAGTGGCAGTCATATTATTTATATTCATCGTATGGAAAGCTTATAGAGTTACAATACTGAAGATAGCAATGGAAAATGTAGATGATGAAATAAAACAAATTATTTAAGGAAGGTGAGCGCCTGATGTACGAATGGTTAAATACTTATACAGAGCTTGAGAATCGCAGGACAATTATTAATTTTGAGGTTAAGCGTTGTAATGTTGAATTGCAACGATGGTCAACTTATGGAACTGTCCAGGGAGATCTAGCTTGTAAAAGTAGCACAGAAACAGCGCTCGCAAAGCAACATGAATTAAAAGACATCATCTACAAGTTTGAAGAAGAATTAAATGAAATCAATTCAGAGATTGATGAGCTTGAAAAGATTGTTGAAACATTTAAGGGATTAGATCATAAAATACTTAAATTAAAGTACATGGATAAAATGACTTTAAATGATATAGCAGTTATGTTGAATTACAGTTATCAGCATATAAAGAATAAACATTCGCAGATAATGAAAATACTAGATTATTCACAAATTCACAAAGGTACTTTTTAGGTAACGTACCATAACAGTACCGACATCTTGATTTATACATGATACATTAGTAGCGTGGTAAATTGAAAAAAGCCACAGCCATTAATCAGCCGCTCAATTTATTGAGTGGCTATTTTAATATAAAAAAGGAGATGAAGGATAATGGCAGAAACTAAAGTAACTCGTAATCGTAAGACTAGTCCAGAAGTAAAGTCAGAAGAAATCAAACAGGAGACTGCAGATACAAAAGAGCAGGTAGTTAAGACTGATGTCGATACTGGCGATAATGTAGTGCAAAACCGAGATGAAGATACTTCTGATTTAGTAGCAGAGCCGACAGTTGAAGCAACTGCAATCGTATATAAAGACGTAGCAGGTGAAAGATACTGGGATGCAGAGACTAAGTCTGTTAAATTTGGTAATCCGGAGAAGGAAGCTGCTAAAGAAGATAAGTCTAACGCTAAGTAATGAGATACTGTGCAGCTGCAGGATGCGAGACTCTGATTGATAAAGGTCAGTACTGTGATGAACATCGACCAAAGAAAAAGAAGCAGCGCTTTGATTCTAATAATAAATCATTCTATAGATCACAACTATGGAACGATGCAAGAACATATGTATTGCAACGAGACAGGCACACATGTCAATGTTGTGGCAAGTTTATTATTGGTAAACAGGCACATGTGCATCACATAGTACCTATCAGAGAAAATCCTGAATTAAAGTTAGATGTGAATAATTTAATTTTATATTGTAACAAGTGTCATAAAAAAATTGAAGATGAACAATCCCCCCCTACCCGTAATAAAAAATATTCCGGACTGTGGGGATAGGTTAGCGGGAGGTTCGTGCGCACCGAAAAAGGAATTTTTCAATTATTGAAGGGGGTGACGTTATGGGAAGAAAGACAAAGGCTCAAATCATAGCAGAAGAAGCCGAAATAAAATCAAAAGAAGAGAAGCAGCGGATTATTCAACTGTTAGTCGATTCGGGTCAGTACCATCAAGCGTTAGACCCGATAATTGAAACGTATATTGAGGCATTTGAAATACATTTAGTGATGTATCAGCAATGGAAAAATAGTGGATTTAAACCTACTAAACAATATACGAATAAAGCAGGTGCAAGAAACGAAATAAAAAACCCGTTGGCTCAACAAGTTGAAGTCTGGAATCAGAAAAAAGCCAAATATTTAAATCAGTTAGGCCTTGATAATAAAAATAAGGATTTAATATTTAAAACTGGTATAAGGCTATCTGCAGAAAAGACGGAAACTGAAGAAAAACAGAATAAAGAAAGCTCTGGCAACAATCTCGTGAACTTCCGTAAGAAGTTTGGACGATGATTGCGAAAGGGGAACAACTGAATGATTGATTTGAATGTTAATTATGCAGATGAGTTTGCAGATTTAGTTGAAGCGAATAAGTCTGATTATCCTAAATCAATCAAAAATGCGGTAAAACGTTATCGAAAGTGGTCCAAACGTGATGATATTTGGATGGATATTGAAAAAGCAAATGCGATGATGCTGTTTTCTGAAATGTTCTGTAGGCACTCAAAAGGTGAATGGGCAGGGCAACCGATTGAATTAGAATTATGGCAAAAGTTTTTTTTTACAAATATCTATGGTTGGCAAACCTATGACGAAGAAAGAAAGCAAAATAGACGTGTTGTCCGAAATATCTTCTTGCAAGTCCCGAAAAAGAATGGGAAAACGTTAATGGGTACATTACCTGTGATATATGGGATATACGGTGAAGGCTTAAAAGGTGCTGACCTTTACGTTTCTGCGACTACTTTTGACCAGGCACAAAATGCAGCGGGTCCAATTGCTGCAACTATCGTTAATAGTCCTGATTTGATTGATGGCACAAGAATTTTCAAAGGAAAAAATAATACTATCAAAGGTGTGGCTTATACCTTTGAAGATGAGAATGGCATTAAACATACGAACAAGCTTGATGTATTGAGTAAAGGTAACGACTCAACAGAAGGTAAAAACCCTTATTTAACTTATAAGGATGAAGTACACGTTGAACGTAACTTTGAGCAGTATGACAACTTGAAATCGGCACAGGTTGCACAACTAGAGCCTATTAATTTAGTCACAACAACTGCTGGTAAAGATACTCAAGCTTTAGGTCCTCGTATTTATTCCTATGTATCTGATGTTCTGAAAAATGATAACGATGATTCATGGTTTGTAATGATTTATGAACCGGACAAAGGCTACGATTGGGAAGATGAGGATGTATGGCGCATGGTTAATCCTAATATCGGATTAACTGTAACAATGTCATTCTTAAGAAGTGAATTTAAAGAAGCGAAGAAGTCAGCACATAAAAAGGCGGAGTTTATGAGTAAACATTTAGATGTATACGTCAACTACGCAGATACTTATTTTGATTTAGATCAGGTTGAAACAATGCTCGTTGATGATCTGGGTGACATTTTAGGGAAACCATGTGTTGTTGGCCTTGATTTATCAAAGCGTGTCGATTTAACATGCGTGAGCATCAATGTTATTGACCATGATGATGAAGGTCGAGCAATTGAAAAAGTTAAACAGATGTATTTTATTCCGCAAGAAGGAATAGTCGAGAAAGAGAATTTGAGAAACGTACCTTATAGAGATTTAGCAGAAAAGGGATTTGTCACTTTATGTCCTGGAAAAACAGTAGACTATGACATGATACTTGATTACGTTGAATGGATATTTGATAACTTTGAAATCATGCAGCTGAATTATGATAAAGCGATGAGTGAGAAGTTGATTGAAGATATCGAAATGCGCTTTGGTATTCAGTGTGTCGAAGTTCCGCAATATCCTGCAGTGATGAATGAAGCTGTAGATGATTTTGAAGTGCAATTGCTGAATCGAAGAGTTGTCACAGATAATCCACTCTTAATATTCTGTATAAGTAATGCGATGATGGTCACAAATATCAATGGTGAAAAGGCTCCGACAAAGCGAAAGAGTCCGGAGCATATTGATGGTTTTGTTGCTTATTTAATTGGTCATAAAGAATCAATGAATTACTTGCAGGATGTTGAAGAAGATGCATTTGAAGATTATCTGAATGACATTTTCAACTAGAAAGGAATGGTGATCATATTATCTTGATGGCCATAATTGGCTAATAAATTTTAAAGGTGGTGAGATATTGGGAGTAGTAAGTTATTTCAGCAATCTGCTTAACAGGTCGGCGAGTAACGAGCTTAATAAGATTTTAGGCAGTTCGATTCTTAGTGGTTATGTCACTGTAGGAGACCATAACATATTAAATTCATCTGACGTTTATCGATTTATGAAGGATGTATCGGATATGGTCGCATGTTCTAATTTTAGCGTTGAGAATTACAAAGGCAATGATGTCAATAACGTTCTGGCCAACAAGTTCAAGAAGCGGCCAAATGATTACCTGACTAACTTTGAATTTAAAAAATTATTAATTCATCAATTCTTACTTGATGGCGAAGTATTCATTGTAAGAGATAATGATGATTTTCATATCGTGAAAGGTATTCGAGTTGAAGTTATCGATGGTCAGAAAGTTTATAAGTATGAAGAAAATATTTTGCCATATAAATCAGTCGCACATATTAAAAATATTGGCACTTCACATTTAAATGGCATTGGATTATTAGACATGGCTAGCTCAACCTTAGACTCTATTGCTAATGCAGAGAAGACAGTCAATGACAAGTACACTAAAGGCGGACTACTCGCTTACATGTTAAAGATTGATGCTCACCTATCACCGAATAATAAACAGCAGATGAGCTTAATTACAAACATTCAGAATAAGCTCACGCAAACTCAAGATAAAGGTAAGACAGTTATAATTCCATTGTCGAAAGGTTACTCTATTGAATCGATTGAGTCACCGATTGATGATGAAAAAATAATTAATTATCTCAAAGTTTACAAGAAAGAAGTTACGAAGTACTTTGGCTTTGACCCTGATGCTTATTCGAAACTGATTGAAAATGATTTAGAGAAAGCAGCTTTATATTTATACAATTGGATAGTTAAACCTTTATTGCGAAACGTGGATGAGCATCTGACGTTTCTTTTTTATGGTGAAAAATCATCGTTATCTATTAAAACTCGTGTGGATCTGACAGAATACATAACGATGAAAGACAGAATTACGAATAACTATAACCTAGTACGTTCGGCCATCTATACTCCGGATGACGCTCGATTAAGTTTAGGCAAGGATGCACTTAACACAGAGCAATCAAGTAAGTTATACATTTCTAAAGATTTAACCGGAATTAATGAATTAGATACATCGGAAGGAGGTGAGACAAATGACAGTAAAGAAACGAACTGAAGGCACTCAAGAAATTAGAACGGTCAACGTTAAGGACTTGAACACTCGTGCAATTGTTACTGAAGATGGCCAAGTTAAGAATTATGTTGCTGAAGGTTATGCTGCAATGTTTAACTCACCAACGATGATTAATGATTGGTACGAAGAAACGATTGCACCTGGAGCGTTTACAAGTTCACTCACAAATGATGTTCGATGTTTATATAATCACGATTGGTCCCAGGTGCTTGGTCGTACTTCAAGTGGGACATTACAACTGCGTGAAGATGATATCGGCCTTTATTTTGAAGTGACGTTGCCGAATACAGGAACTGGCCGAGATTTAATTGAAATGCTTGAACGTAAAGATATTAATCAATGCTCTTTCGGCTTTGTTATTAAACAGGCGCAAGATGACTTTAGTGATCCTAATGTATTACGCACTTTGATTACTGAAGTAGAACTTTATGAAGTATCAATCGTTGCGTTGCCTGCATACGCAGATACTTCAGTCAGCTTACGTTCAAAAGATGTCGCAGAAGTCAGAGCAAAGAAAGTTAAATTACTTAAAAAAATGGAGGATTTAATCAATGAATAAAAAATTATTAAAATATTTAGAAGCAAGAAAAAGTAAAATCGTCGATGATCTTACTGAATTACGTTCAGAGTTAGAAAAGTCTGATGAAGAACGTGGTGCAGTTGAAGATATTGAAAAGAAAGTTACTGAATTAGAAGCGGAATTAAATGATGTTAAAGAGCAATTGAAAGCATTACAAGAAGACCCTGAAGCAGATAAAGAAGAAATTGATGCTGCTGATGAAGAACGTGATGCAGAAGAAAATGAAAGTGGCGAAAAAGAAAAAGACGAAGAAAAGCGTAGCGCTATCGCTAACGCAATTACACGATCAATGGAGGCAACTAACGTGAAAAAAGACAAAAAACAACAAATTAGAAGTGGCTTTGTTCAATTTTTAGCAGGTCGCATCAATGAAGCAGAAGCACGTTCTTTAGGTGTAGCTTTTAATAATGGTGGAGTATTAGTGCCTGAAGAGTTATCAAATGAAATCATCTCTTATGCACAAGAAGAAAATCCACTTCGTAAATATGGTAGCGTGCATAGAACAAAAGGAACACTCGGCTTCCCTGTTTTAATCAAGACGTTTGATGCGAATATCGTAAAAACTGAACGTGATACAAATGCAATCCCTGAAACTGATATCAAATTCGATGAAGTATTCTTATCTCCAATCGAAATCGATGCTATCACAACTGTCACAAATAAAATCACTTTACAAGCTGAATACGATATCGAACAAATCATCATGGAAGAACTTAAGAAAGCGTATGTTCGTAAAGAAGTGCAGTGGATGATTCATGATACTGCTAATCCTGGTTCACTTGCTACTAAACTTGCACCATATGCACCGATGCAGGCAGACGGAGTTACACCAGTTACTGACCAATATGATAAATTAGTATCTCTTAAAAATGCAGTGCCAACTGCTGTACGCGGAAAAGCGAAATGGTACATGAACCGCGCCGCTCAAACAATGCTTGAAACTTTAAAAGATACTTCTGGCCAACCTTTATTAAAAGAGTTTGCTAACGATGACTTCGAATTCAAATTGCTTGGCTATCCTGTAGTAGTATCTGATCACTTCGATGGAGCAAATCCAGGAACGCCATTCATTGTATTCGGTGACATGAAAGCATTCCACATTCAAGATGTGCAAAATGCTATCACGCTTCAGCCACTTCGTGAATTATATGCTGCAGTTAATAAAATTGGTTACAAACTTTACAACGTTGTTGATGGCCAATTAGTATATGGTCCACTTGAAGTACCTTTATACCGCTTAGCATAGGAGTGATTGGCTATGGCCACATCAGTAACATTAGAAGAATTTAAGAATCATATTGAATTTGAAGAAGGTATGACTGAAAACATGCTTCAGCTTTATCTTGATTCCGGTGAACGTTATATTTTTAATTCTGTAGGATTAGTCAGCGAGCATACTAAACATTTAGTACTGCTCGTTGCATCAATTCTATATAATCAACGCACACCAGAAAAAAGTATTAGTGATGCATTGGATGCAATCACACCTTTGATTATTCAAGAGCAGGTGATGAACTATGAAGAATCAACAGTTACTGAATCGACTCAAATTTAATGCATCACTCGAAAAGTTAATTGATACGATTGACGAGAATGACAGACCTGTTAAAGATTATGTACAACAGCGATTATTAAAGTATGGAGTATTAGGAGTAACGACATCTGATAAAGAATACGGTGCGCAAGTTGGCCATGATTTAACACATAAGATTGAATGCAGAATTGATTTCAATATTATTGATCATGAAAGCGAATATCGAATTGTTATTCGTAATCAACGTTTTGCGATAGCTCGAATATATGTTGATTATCCTGAAAAAAGAATGGAGCTGACACTATATGCAGATAACCCGAAAGCAATTAATTGATTTAATTAAAACTGCAGGTTTTCCTGTATATCGCGATTTAGCGCCAACTGATGCAGTTTATCCGTATGTTCGCTATCAGTTTGTTGATGAAACAATGAAACGTTCTAGTAATGGTGTAGCGAAGTATTTCCCCCAATACCAAATTTCACTATTTACTAAAGGTGTTGAAACAGATATGTATAAGATCACTGACATTCTTAATAAAAATAAAATACCTCATTCGCAGATTGATGGTATCCCAGGAAGTGAGAACGATGAACTCGTTACTCACTTTTTTATTTATGTGAGGTGCATTCGATGAGTAATGAAAATGGGTTTGAATCACAAGTAGACCAAATCAATAAGTTACTTGATGTTAATAAAACAGTAACTTTAGAAGTTAGAAAGAAAGCAGCTGAATACTTTATCTCAAAGTTAAAGCCTAATATTCCAGTATCAAAAAGAAATGCAAAGCACATGAATGCAGCACTAGATGTTCGCATTGAAGGTGATGAAGTCAAAGTTTACTTTGAAGATTATGCATTTTACTGGAGATTTGTTGATAAAGGAACGAGCAAACAAAGAGCGCAGAACTTTGTAACAAGAACATTGACTGCAGAAGAACAAAGAATAAAAGACATTATGATTAATGAAATCGTAGAAAAAATGGAGGCTTAAAATTATGGCAGATGAATTATTATATAACGTTGGTATTGACGATCTATTTATTGCAATGATGACAGCAGAAGATACAATTTCAACAACACCGACATATGATACAAAAATTTGGAGATTACCGATTATTGTTAAGTTAGGTATTAAAGGTAACGGTAATACTAGTACGAAATATGCTTCAAATAAAATCTTCAGAAAAGTATCGAAAGAAGATTCTCACGAATTATCTTTAGATCATGTAGCAATGCCGATTGAATTATTGGATAAAATGAAAGGTTTAGCTTCAACGAATGGTGTGAGCTTTAATAAAGGTGGAGCGAAAACAATGCCATTCTTCGCAGTTGGATTTATTGCTCCTCAATCTGATGGAAAAATGTCAGCAACTTGGTACCCGAAAGCGCAGCTAGCGATTGAAACTGAATCTGAATACGAAACGCAAACAGAAGAACCTGAAATCAAAGACATCGCTATGACAATTAATACGCAATCATTAATTTATAACGATGTATTGAATTCTCATTACAATGCAGGTCGTTTAGACGCAGTGAATATTTCTGCTAATGAGTTTATGAGTCAAGTTATTTATGATGAAAGTCAAATTGCAGCTTTAGCAGCAACAGCTGAATAAGAAAGGATGATGGTTAATGGCTAGATTAAGTGATTTAGTAAATACTTCTTTAAATAAAAATTCAGTGAAGATACAGGGTGTTGATATTCCTGTATCTTTTACTTTTGCATCATTTGAATATGTTCAGGAAGCATACGGTCAACCATACGAAGTATTTGAAAAAGATATGAATGATAAGTTTGCGAATGGCAAAGATGTCGTACTTGATAAAGATGCAATCAATTTAATGGTTGCATTAATATATTCAATGGTTCGAAGCGGTGGAACCGAATGTACTCCAGATGAATTATTAAATTCAATTCCACAAAGTGAATTACCTGGAATCTTCCAAGCCGCATTAGATATCTTTAATAATCAGATCTTCCAGGAAAGCGATTCAAAGAAAATTAAACAAGAAAAAAAGTAAAGAACGTGTTGCGCTCAAAAAGTCCAGAAGAAAGTTTAAACGAAATTCCCTGGGACTTTTACATATATATTGCCATGTCCCAACTCAACTGGAGTTGGGATTTTTTTTGGTATAGTGCAACACCGAATTTATGGCTTAAACAGTATTTGATGTTTGTTAAATATAACAATCCTGAAGCAATTGATGAAAAACAATCTTCCGGAACAAAAGTTATTGAAGCATCAATTGATGAATGTCCTTTATTTAACTAGAAAGGAGGTAGCATATGTCGAAAGAAGCAAACGTTGTCCTTAATTTTAAGATGGATGGTCAAGTTGAATATGCTTCAACTTTGAAAGAATTAAACACGATCATGAATACTGCAGCTAAAGAATATAAAGCGCATGTTGCTGCGATGGGCCAAGATGCATCAGCCACTGCAAAATTATCAGCTGAAAAGAAAAAGCTTGAAATACAGATGACTGCAGCTGCTAAACGTACTGAAATGTTAAAAAAAGAATTTGAAGAAATGAAAAGAAGTGGCGATGCCAATACTCAAGAAATTGCGAAAATGGCAGGTAAGGTCGCTGATGCTGAAAGAGCAGAACACTCATTGCAGAATAGATTGAATGCAGTAAATAAAGAATTAGATCAACAATCTAACAAATCTGCTCAAGTTGCTGAAAAAATGGGGCGTATAGGCGGTAAAATGACCGAAATAGGTAAGACTGGAATGGCAACCGTGACAGCTCCTATTGTGACTGGATTTGGTGCAGCAGTTAAAACTGCAGCTGATTTTGAATCACAGATGTCAAAGGTTGGTGCGATTGCTCAAGTAACAGGTTCTGATTTTGAAGCTATGAAAAAGCAAGCAATGGATTTAGGTGCAAGTACTTCAAAAAGTGCATCGGAAGTTGCACAGGGAATGGAAAACATGGCTTCAATGGGTTTCAATGCAAAAGAAATCATGGGTGCGATGCCTGGTGTAATCGCAGCATCTGAAGCGAGTGGAGCTGATATGGCTCAAACAGCTGATGTAATGGCCGCCGCAATTAATGGATTCGGTTTAGAAGCATCTGATGCGAATCACGTTGCTGATGTACTTGCTCAAACTGCGAATCAGTCTGCAGCAGATATTGATGCAATGGGCTATGCATTAAAATATGCAGGGCCACCTGCGAAAGCATTAGGAATCAGTATCGAAGAAACAAGTGCTGCAATTGGTATCATGACTGATGCTGGTCTTGATGGTAGTCAGGCAGGTACTGCTTTACGTGGTTCGTTATTAGGTTTACTTAGTCCGTCTGAAGAAAATTCAAAAACGTTAGAAGCATTAGGCGTTAAATTAGAAGATTCTAAAGGTAACTTTATCGGAATCGGGCCGATGATTGAACAATTTAAAAAAGGTTTAGACGGTATGACGGATAGTCAAAAAGCTGCAACTCTTGCTCAATTGGTTGGTAAAGAATCAGTTTCAGGTTTCTTGACATTGATGGAAGCAGGTCCCGATAAAATCGGAAAATTAACAAAATCCTTAGAAGAAAGTGATGGTGCTTCTAAAAAGACTGCAGACCAAATGAAGAATAATTTAAAGGGATCGTTTGAACAAATGATGGGCTCAATTGAAACTTTAGGGATTATCGTTGGTAATGTACTTTCTCCTCATATCAGAAAATTAGCTGACTTTATTGGTGATTTAGTTCAAAAGTTTAATGATATGCCTCAAAGTGCTCAATTAGTCATTGTCATACTTGCGGCAATCGCTGCAGCAATTCCACCTATTTTAATTGTTGTGGGGATGTTACTTACCGCATTTTCAACAATCGCGACAACTTTAGGTATTGCATTCGCTCCTTTAACTGGTATTATCATCGGTATTATTGCAGTCATTGCATTAATTGTTGCGGCCATAATGAATTGGGGTGCGATAACAGATTGGCTCTCTCAAAAGTGGCAACAATTTCAATCATGGCTTGGTGGTTTCTTTGCTGGACTTGGTGGATTTTTTAGTAGTGTATTTATGTCTATTGGAAATACTATCAAGACGATTTTTCAGGGTGCGATTAATGGACTATTGGCTATAGGTCTCGGTTTATGGACTGGACTCGTTGCGATATTTAACGGATTGCGTGCCGGAGCAGTAGCGATTTTTCAGGGACTGATGATTGGAGTCGTTGCGATATTTAATTTGTTACGTGCTGGCGCGATGGCAATCATAAACGGATGGCTCAATTTAGCTAGAGCAAGCTTCAATTTGTTTAGAAGTGCCGGAATAGCGGTATTCAATGCCTTTAAAGCTGGAGCCATTGCGATTTTTAACGCTTGGCGCGCATTAAGTTTGGCTACTTTTATTGCCTTAAAATCCGGAGCAGTTGCAATTTTTAATGGATTTAAATCTGCTGCACTTGCGATATGGAATTCTTTGAAATCTATGGTGATTACAGTAGTAAATGCTTTAAAATCCGGAGCAATTTCTGGATTCAATGCGTTGTTAAGTGCTGCAAAAAATATCTTTGAAAATGTAAAATCTGCAATAATTAATCCTGTTCAGAATGCGAAGAATAAGATAAAAGGAATCGTTGATGCGATTGTCGGATTTTTCAAAGGCATGAAACTTTCAATTCCTAAAATTGATTTACCACCGTTACCTAGATTTACGATAAGCGGTAACTTTAGCTTGAAGCCGCCGAGTGTTCCGAAAATTGGTGTTACTTGGAATGCTAAAGGTGCGATTTTTACAGAGCCTACAATCGCAGGGTTAAATTCTGCAGGGTTACAAGGCTTTGGAGAAGCAGGACCAGAAGCAGCACTTCCTTTAAATCGTTCTACATTAGGAATGATTGGCCAAAAAATTGTTGATGCAACAGGTATGAATGGAAGCGGTGACCAAGAAGTGACAGTCAATGTTCAGCCACAACCGATATATTTAGACGGTGATCACATTGCAGATATTATCTTTGATGCTACTTATAGTAAGTTGTCAAAAAGAATTAAGAAAGATGAAAGAGGTGATTTATAATTGGTCAATTCAATTACATTAGATGGTTACGACATCATGAATGATGGTTTATTTATTGAAGGTGATGAATTAGAATCGCCTTTTTCAAGTGGTTATAAAAGAAATGTTTTAACTTTACCAGGAAGACCAGGAGCGATTCATTTAAAGGATGAAGTCAATCCAATTCAATTTGATTTTCCAATTAGTTTTGTTGGATTAGATCAGTTGGAATTACAACAGGCCATGCGAAAGATAAAGAAAAGATTAATTGATAGCGATGGCAAGCCTAAAGTTGTAAAAATGATTTGTAGCTGGGAACCTGACATCTACTATAATGTGATGCTCACTGATAAGGAATTTGAAAATAAAAGTAAATGGCAACGAATAAGCGATTATACGTTGTCCTTTATTTGTTTTGATGGCTTCGGGATGTTAGTTGGAGAAACTTCTTTACTTTGGGGTGATACTAAAGTACTGATGTTTTCTTACAACTATACATTCAACGAAAGTGCTACTGTATCTACAAAGAGTTTTACATCAGATGGGACAATGATTATCGATAATAAAGGGTTTAATACTAAACCAATTATTAAGATAAAAGGGTCTGGAACTAATATTTATGTCTCTATGAACGGTGTAAGTCAGATGATACCAAAATTAAGCAATCAAGAAATTATTATTGATACAGAAGTGTTTGATGTTTATTTGAACGGTGTAAGAAATCTTGATGCAGTTTTCAATCTTAATTGGATAGACTTTATTTTAGTACCTGGAAATAACACTGTCAGTATAAACGGGATAAACTTAAATATTGAAGTGACTATAGACTTCAAAGAAAGATTTTATTAGGTAGGTGATTAAATGGTTTCAAAGATCTTATATACAGATACATTGAAAGCTGGAGCAGATAAGATTAATGCTAATATGGATGAGCTGTTAAATAAAGCAAAATCTGCTTATGAACTTTGGTTAGCGCAGGGAAACACAGGAACAATTAATGACTTCTTCAAAAGTTTAAAAGGTGCTGATGCGGTAATCTCGATAAATAGCATCAATTATTTAATGACATCATTTTTAAAGACAGGAAAGAATATATTTCATACCTATAATTCAAAACAAGGTAAGTCAGTTAGTAACACTACGGGTGAGCATCTAGATAGTATATACTATATAGCTACTGATTATCTACCTGTTTTGCCAGGCACACAATATACTCAAAACTTTGGTGAAGTGGTAGCTTTTTACGATATTAATAAAGTGTTTATCAGCGGTATAGCAAAAGCTACTACTGTTAAAGCATCGCGAAGTTTTACTACTCCTGCGAATGCATACTATATCATCACATCATCATTAAAAGAAGGTGTTGATACTTACAGTTATAAAGGGTATCAGATTGAAAAAGGTGCAGCATCAACTCCGTATGAGCCATTTTATTATTATGCTGAAGGATTAAAACCTGGCCTTATTGATGAGTCAGTACTTAATCAGCATATAAAAAGCGGTACTATAGGTATTGAAAAATTGGCTATTGTAGAAACGAGTATAAATAAATTTGATAAGTCTAAAGTTACATCAGGATACTATGTAAATCCGACAACAGGCGCATTGAGTGCGAACGCATCATATGTAGCAAGTGATTTTATCAATGTTTCTGGTCAAACTAAAGTTACAAAAAGTAATACAAATAATTTATATGCTTTCTATGATGTAAACAAGCAGTTTATTTCTAATACAAATACTAATACAAATACTGTAACTGTACCTGCGAATGCAGCATATATAAGAATATCCGATAGTACCACAAACATTAATAATACAATGTTAGTTTATGGTGATACATTGCCTGGATCGTATGTAGCTTATCAATCATATATTCCTAGTAGATATCTCGAATCTTCAGCAGGTGTAGTTGAAGGCAGTTATGGAAAGGATAATCTAAAGACTTATGTATCTGATATCAGTAAGCAGTTGAATCCTAATCATAATCAACGCACAGAACTAGGTGTAATCGGTGATAGCTGGGTTCAGGGTGGTGAATTTAAAGCAGGTGACAGATTGACATTACCTCTAAGAAATAGAATGAAGTCATTATATGGCGATGGAGGTGTTGGTTATGTCGGTCTAGCAAATGGTCACGTTGGTAATGGTGATGTATCTGTTTCATTGACAGGAACTTGGCAGCACTACGATGAAGGATTAGGAAATATTGCACAGTCAAAAGGTCTTGATAGTGCGATGGTCGAGTCTTCAACAGCAGGCGACAGTATAAAAGTAACATTTAATGAAGAACTTGATTTTTATGAAATTCACACATTGAATACAGGGCAATGGCGATACAATGTTGATGGTGGATCATGGACGACAATTGATGCAGCTAATCAACAAGTTACTCCTATTTCAATGACACTCGCTAAACATACAATTAATATTGAGATAGTTAGCGGGCTCGTTACTTTTATTGGTTCATATGCTTATAAAGGTAATAAAGGGATTGTCATTCACAAGATGGGTAATGGAGGATTAAAAGCTTCGCATATCGCTTCTACTGATCGTACAAATTGGGTTAATCAAATGAAAAAATGTAGAGCGAATACTTTTGGTATTCTTTTAGGTACAAATGATATGGCTCAATCTGTACCAATTTCAGATTATGAACGTGATATGAAAGAAGTTATCAGTAGAATTAGAGAAGCTAAGCCATTAGCATCGATATTTTTAATAGCGCCAAGTGGTAATAATATTACCGGAAAACTTCATACGATAGATGCATATAGTGATGCACAGTTGAAGATTGCAAAAGAGTTAAATATAGCACACGTAAGTTTATTCAGGACTTTAGGTGATTTCTCTACTACAGATGCAAACGGCTTAATGTATAGTGATGGTGTCCATCCTACTGCAAATGGTGGATATGCTATTAGTAATATTATTTATGATAGACTATTAAGAATTTAGGTGATTAAATGCCAATAAATAAAAATCCAATTCTATACGATACAAACATGAAAAGAATCGCCTATCTGCACAACGCATATGACATAGAATATGAATTACAAAAGAACAAGTTGGCCACTTGTTCTTTTTCTATGTCATTAAATGATGAAAAAATGAAGTTAGTGCAGCCTAAGTATTTTATTGAATTATGGGATCACCATAAGAGAATTGGCATGTTTGTCGTAAATCCAAAAAACACAACGAAAAATGAAAGTACAAATGAAGTAACGTTTGAGTGTGAGCATGTATTATCTTTGCTCCATTCTAGCGTTATTTTTGGATATATGCAGATAAGTAATTATACGACAACTCAAGTGTTGCAAGCGTTATTCAATAAACAGTTAGTCAATCATTTTAAGCTTGGGCGTTGTGCTTTAACCAGGTATTTTCATTATGGATTTGAGAATAGCGATAGCCTTTTAAACAGTATCATGTCAGTTTTCGAGCCGATTAACGAAGATTATCTAATTAATATCGATGATTCTGTTTATCCTTTTGTATTCAACGTAGATAAATCGAGTACTAAAGCTAAAGATTTAATAACCGTTGGCCGCAATATGAAAGGTATTGATGTTGAAGATGATCCAACAGACATATGTACTCGAATTTATCCTTTGGGTCATGGTGAAGGCATCAATCAATTAACGATTAAAAAAGTTAATGGCGGCGTTCCTTATCTCCAGGCTCCTCAATCAGTAATCGATAAATATGGCTTACATGCTCGAATTTGGGCAGATAAGAAATATGAGAATCCAACGACATTGAAGAATGATGCTCAAAAGATACTTGATAATAATAT
Organism: Macrococcoides bohemicum; assembly: GCF_003259675.1. Taxonomy (GTDB): domain Bacteria; phylum Bacillota; class Bacilli; order Staphylococcales; family Staphylococcaceae; genus Macrococcoides; species Macrococcoides bohemicum. The sequence continues at coordinate 296,950 of NZ_PZJG01000001.1, forward strand.
GACACCAAAACGCTCTTATAAAATAAATGTTGCTCATACTGATGTGATTATGTCTAATCCGACAGATTACAAAGCAGGGGATGTTATTCGAGTATTTGATAAAGAATTAGGCATAAACGAAGATAACTTTGTAGAGAAGTACAAGCGAAGCGGAGTTTATGAGACACCTGATAATTTAACGATTGAAATAGGTTCGGTGAGAAAAGGACTAGGCTCGAAATGGTCCGACTTGCAGAAAAAACAAATGGTCAATGACGTTTATTCACAAGGAGCGACTAATATTGATAGTCGAGATTTCCAAGATAACGCAGATGACAGATATCCGGCCATCATTAGATTTCCGATTCCTGAAGACGTTGTAAATATCAATCAGATGACTTTGACTTATGAATTGTCAAAGTTCAGAGCGACTAATAGGACTTTAAAATCAGCAGGTGCATTAGTCGATTCTACTTCATCTGGTGGCTCGATTGTAAAATCGACTTCAAGTGGTGGTGGTTCAGTGCAGACTTCAAGCTCGGGTGGTGGTACTACTCAATCAAGCACATCAGGTGGTGGTGGTACTTTGACGAGTGCTGCAGGAGGAGCTTATATATCAACTACGTCTAGTGGTGGTAGTGGAATTGTGACTGCGAAAGGTAAACCATTTACAAACTATGAGAGTTTTACTGCATTAGAAAACAAAACAAGCGATCCAGATGACGGATCAGCACATACTCATAGATTTACTATAAATGGTGGCCACTTTTTACATGACCACGAAGTAGAGTTACCTAATCATGTTCATGGTATGAATATTCCTGCACATAACCATAATGTTACGATTCCATCTCATAATCATAGCGTTACAATACCAGCTCATACTCATAATACACAGATACCTGCACATGACCATCAAATAGATATACCTGACCACGTTCACTCAATCAATATACCTGGTCATACTCACGAGATTGAGTATGGAATATTTGAAAATCCAAAAGAAGCTTCATCTGTAGAAATTACTGTAGATGGTACTAAACTTTCAATTACTGCAACGAGTGGCCAGAACATTGATTTGTTACCATACATCAAAAAGAATAGTGATGGAGACATTGAGCGTGGAAGATATGCGGAAATTATTATAAAGCCAAATGATTTAGCAAGAATTAATGCAACAGTTACAAGTAGATTATTTATTCAATCAAGAATAGGAGTGACGATGTAATGATGACAATCGTTATAGAAACGTTTAGTAATAAAATAATTGAATTACAAGTAGATTCATTTGATGCTTATGCATTGAAAAATGAGTTATCTAACCAGGAAACAACTCATGTCGTTGTTGGTGGTCAACTTTTCAGCAGATTAGATATTAAAAATGTAATTGATAAAAATGTCATATCAATAGAAGGAGATGTATAGATGGATAAGACGGTAATATTTACTGATTCTCAATTATTTAAGCAATTTTTCTTTTCAGGAGATTTATATCTAATCAAAGCATTAATAGTTCTGATGTTTATAGATATAATCACAGGTATATTAAAAGCGTTTGTGAATGGTAATCTATGGAGTCGCAAGTCGCTTTTTGGATATGCACGAAAGTTATTAGTATTCTGCATCATCATACTTTCAAACATCATAGATCAGATTATACACATGGATGGAGCATTAGTAACTGCTACCATCTTTTTTTATATTGCAAATGAAGGATTTAGTATCTTTGAAAATTCTGTTCAGTTAGGATTACCTGTGCCTGCTGAAATAAAAGAAAAGTTAGCAGTGATTAGCGAGAATAAAACGTCGATAACGACAGAAATTAAAGAAGAATTTTCAACAACTAAAAATGAAATCCTTGGAGATTATGCAGAAGTAAAAATAAAAGTTGAGGGAAGCGACAAAAAATAGTCGTTTCTCTTTTTTAAATGGAGGAGAATTAATTATGGCAAAACAATATATTGGAAATTGGAACAGCGTGCCAGTTTACACAGACTTTTTACCTATTGGAACAAGAAGAACAGGGCAAAGATTGGATAGTGGGGAACCGGAATTTTCTGTTTTTCACGATACAGGTAATAAAGATACTACAGCTCAACAAAACGTTAATTATTATAAAAACACACCAAACGAACCATGGAATTCAGTTTCATCAGCTCAAGTATTTGCCGATGATAAAGAATGCATCATATGTATTCCAGTAACAGAAAAAGCATGGCATGTTCTTTATAATACACCAACAGATAATGCTTGGTATGGCGATGATGCAAACGATATTGCTTTTGGTATCGAGGTTTGTTATTTTACAGATCGTGAAAGAAGTCTTAAGTCATTAGACAATGCTTGTCGTGTAATGGCTGCGTTATGTAATTCATGGGGAATTAATCCACGTACACAAATGCCAGGACATCAACAAATTCAATCAGATAAAATTGATCCAGGAAACTTATTAGCAGCATGTGGATATGACAGAAATGATATGAGTGTTATTGATAACTTAGTATTAAAATATATGGCAGGTGACACACCTGTTAAAAAGGTAGCGCCTGCACCATCAAAAATTGTAAAAGAATCACCTAAAAAAGTGATTGCTAAAGTTGTTAATATCGATACTAAAAAGTATCGTGGACGTCGTGAAAAAGCTTACTTCAAAGGTACTATCGACAGCTTAGGTGCAGAAGTGAGAAAGCGAAAAGGCAGTCAAAAGACAGGATTTAAGTTTACTAATAAAGCAGGGTACAGTTTAAAAGCAAGTGAAACAGTCTATATTTTCGAGACTCATAACGGTTGGGGGCGAATTTATACAGGCGCTAAAACTGGTAAAGGTAGTAACGATTGGATTTGGCTTGGGCGTGTTAAAGTTACAGAAGTATTTAAATAGTATTGTTTTTAAGCCCTGCACTTAATTACGAGTGTAGGCTTTTTTTGTATTCGGTCATATACCCGAAGTTTAAAATATTCGGTTAAATAGCCGGAAAGCACCTCATCTTAATTGATAGGGTGCTTTGGATTTTAATATATTAATTTTAATTTTCTAATGTTTCAGCAATATGTTTTCCAAGCCTCTTGTTTCCTTCATCATTTAAATGATAAGGATCTTTATATAGCTCTTCTTTATCTTGATAGTTTTCTATGAATGAGTCAAAATCTATTATCTGATATTTTAAATCCTCTTTTTTTACTAAATCTTTTTCTAGTTGATTTCTATAACTTTCAATTACATCTACTTTCCCATTGTCAAATATGTATCTATATAAATTGTGCTTCAATGCTGATTTAAAGTTTTCTTTTTCTTCTATTCCGTATTCAGGTATTTCTAATATATATGCTTTTTTTCCATATGAATTAATCAGTTCTATCCATTTAATCATATGATATGAATAATAGTCTTTACCTATATGACCAGCAGTATCGTTTACACCAGCAATTAAAACAACTTTGCTGATATTCTCGTCTTCTAAAATATTTAAAACTTCTTTGTTTTGATTTTCTTGTAATAATTCTTTAGATTTATATCCGTAATAACCTTTGCTTTTAATATCAACATTTTGTTTTAGGTTATTTTTAACAGCTGAATCAAGTTTATTATTGATAACCCAACTATCACCTATAATACCGATATCATCTTTCTTTATGTCAATATTCTGTTTTTCAATTTTAAAATCATAGAAGTTATGATCTTTATAAATGTAATAACCAACTCCTGAAAATAATAAAAAAATAAATAATAAAGTAAATAGTGCAAACTTTTTCATTAAATAGCCTCCCGATATAAATTTGGATAAAAAATACAACATAAAAATTATATCATTATCTTTAAAAAATAATTAATTTATTTTATATTATTTGAGTTTCTTCTATATAATATATAGTAATGAGTTAAAATCATTTAAAATCATAACTTATGGCGATGAAATGGCGATAAATAGCTCAACCGCTTGATATTATTGACATCATCACCATCCTCCCAGGACGCTAAAAAACCGCTAATTTATTTAGCGGTTTTCTTTTTGGATTTTTTTAAATATATTACTGATACTGTCTTCAAAAACGATGGCATCTTTTCTTACAGATCTCAGGGGTGTTTTATTGATTACAACGAGATATTTGCCATGAAACAAATCTACAAATCCAGCTGCTGGATAAACTGAAAGAGAAGTTCCGGCAACGATCAGCATATCTGCTGAACTGATTGCCTGAATTGCACTTTCTATCGTATTAGCATCTAGCGCTTCTTCATACATAACGATGTCAGGTCGTACGATGCCACCATCTTTAGGACATCTTGGTATACCCTGCTCATCCAAAGTAAGATCTTCTAGTGAATAATTTTCGTTGCATGCTAAGCAATAGTTATTGATCACTGTCCCGTGTAATTCAAGCACTTTTGATGAACCTGCGAGTTGGTGTAATCCATCGATATTTTGAGTGACGACAGTTACGTCTTTACCGCTATCTTCAAGTGTTCGGAGGAAAGTATGTGCAAGGTTCGGTTGTGCATCAGCATATACTAATTTATCGAAGTGAAAATCAAAGTATTGTTTAGGGTATCGTTTAAAGAATGAATGAGAAATAATTTGTTCAGGTGAAAATTCTGAATTAGTTTCCTGCATAAATATTCCATTAGCAGATCTGAAGTCTGGTATGCCACTTTCAGTTGATACGCCAGCTCCTCCGAAGAAAACGATTTTTTTACTATCATTTAATGCTTGTTTAAATTGTTGGATACGCATTATTCTTCTCCTTTCGTCAATATATTAAGTTTATCATGACGCGTCATTGTGCTCAATTTTGCAACTTTGTATGAATTCAGATATAATCAACATTTGTGAGTTTAGTAATCGTTTCGAAATGTTATCTCATTATAATAGGCATAAATATATTTGAGTTAGCATAGAAATTTGGTTAAAATTTAACTAAGACAGATTTAAGGAGTATTGTATGAATAAATTTGATGAACAAATAATAGTGGTGAATCGTGAAACCATCTTTAATCATGAGAAAAATCATTTTAATGGCTTTATTTCTATAGAAGATCAAAAGGCGTTAGAAATTTATGAAACACTATCTAAATACGAAGTGAAACGTCGCGGTGATATGGAAGAGGATCCTTCATATAAACAATTGATTTCATATTGTATCCTCGAAAATGAAAACGATGAGATATTAGTATATGAACGTTTAACAGGTGGTGGTGAAGCGCGTCTTCATGGATTAAGCTCAATTGGTATCGGCGGTCATATGAATCAGCTAGATGATACTCAGATTGAAGGGGTGTTACTAGATAATGCTGCACGTGAATTAGAAGAAGAAGTAGGCGTTAAAGATGTTAACCCACTAAATTTAAATTTAATCGGTTTTATTAACGATGATGACAATGAAGTAGGCCGTGTACATATCGGTTTAGTATTTAAACTAAAGGTTAAGGCGTCTGAAGTTTATGTGAATGAAACAGATACTTTAAAGATAGAATGGAAACCGGAAAATACTTTAATGCAGGGTGCTGAATATGAATCATGGTCACGCATTATAATAGAATCTATATATAATGTAGGTCATTAGTATGTCTGATATTATTATCTTTCCGAAGTTGCAAGGAAATTTAATGAAACAGATAAAAGCAGCAATGAAGCGTGCAGATTATGAAACAGCATATGATTTATTCAATGATTATGAAAAGCATTTCGAGTTAACTGAAGACGAGCATCTTATAAAACTGGATTGTCTTTATCAGTTAGAGAGTTTCCTTGAATTACGTGAAGAATCTAGTATATTGCTTAATCAAGGTCATTACGCATATGCAACAATTGTTCCATATTTTATAGAAAGTTTATTAAAATTGAAACAATATAAAACGGTGATTGAGTTAATTGAAGGGCTGCGTAGTGAAGATGTTGATCACAAACTGATAGTGTCGCTTATGCCTTTTTATGATGAGGCGAATCATCAGTTGAATAAAAGAAATGATGCACATTTAAAGTTTATACAGACTTTTAAAGATAATGATTACAATAAGCAACTGGCATTGATCATGGAATTAATAGAATCTGAAGATTTCCGTTTTCAGTTGAGCTTTGTTCAGCTGTTAGAATATAATGAAATACATCCTGTAATTAGCAGTATGATGATAGAGTATTTATTGTTATCAAACTTTAAGGGTGAAGTTAAATTTTCTAAGCTTAATATTGATACTAGAGTCAATGTTTCGAATTTAAACACGATGGTCCATTCATCATTCATGTCTGAAGTTGTTGGTGAAGTTAAAGCATACTATGAGAACAATAGTCCGAATATCGTTGAAGTTATTGTAGAAACGATGAAATTACACAATGCTGTGATGCATCCAATTCATTTTCAGACATATTTTAATAGCAATTCACAAACTGTGGCCGATGCATATATAGTGATGTTTAATAGACTATTTAATATTGAAGACAGTGCGATAGAATTGTCTGATACACAAGTTGAAGATATAATTGAAGCTATTAATTTACTGGAAAATTATAATATGATACATGAATAGATATATAGATAGATGTAAGTATTATTATGCTATTGATAAAAAAATATAAAAAATGATATTATAATTTGTAATTTCAGCTAAAAATGTTGAAGCAAGATGGTTATATGCTATAATTAATGAGTTGAAAAAATTTTAGAAAAACGTGGAGGAATTACACATGTCAGCAAAATGGGAAAAACAAGAAGGTAATGAAGGATTATTAACAGTAACAGTTCCTGAAGAGGAAGTTAAAGCTGGATTAGATAAAGCATTCGCTAAAGTTGTTAAACAAGTTAACGTACCAGGTTTCCGTAAAGGTAAAATGCCTCGTCAAATGTTCGAACAACGTTTCGGTGTTGAATCATTATTCCAGGATGCATTAGATATCATCTTACCGGATGCATATGCTAACGCAATCGATGAAGTAGGTATCAACCCAGTCGATCGTCCTGAAATTGATGTAGAACAAATGGAAAAAGGTAAAGAATTAATCTTTACTGCTAAAGTTACTGTAGAACCTGAAGTTGAATTAGGTGATTACAAAGGTCTTGAAGTAGAAAAATTTGAGTCTGAAGTAACTGAAGAAGAATTAAATGAAGCGATCAATGCTGATTTAGCACGTAAAGCTGAATTAGTTGTTAAAGAAGAAGGCGAAGTTGCTGAAGGCGACGTTGTTAACTTAGACTTTGATGGTTATGTTAATGATGAAGCATTTGAAGGCGGAAAAGCTGAAGGATACGATTTAGAAATCGGTTCAGGTCAATTTATTCCTGGATTCGAAGAGCAATTAGTTGGAATGAAAGTTGGCGATGAAAAAGACGTTAACGTTACATTCCCTGAAGAATACCATGCTGAAGAATTAGCAGGTAAAGAAGCTGTATTTAAAGTGAAGATCAACGAAGTTAAATCTAAAGAAGTACCTGAATTAGACGATGAAATGGCTAAAGAATTAGATGAGTCAGTTGATTCAGTTGATGCTTACAAAACTAAATATAAAGCAGATTTAGAAGAACAAAAGAAATTACAAGCTGAAAACGATACGAAAGAAAGCTTAGTAATGCAAGCAGTTGAAAATGCTAAAGTAGATATCCCTGAAGCAATGATCAACACAGAATTAGATCGTATGATGCAAGAATTTGAACAACGTATTGCACAACAAGGTTTAAATTTAGAATTATACTTCCAGTTCTCAGGTCAAACTGAAGAGCAATTAAAAGAGAGCATGAAAGCTGATGCTGAACAACGTGTTAAAACGAACTTAACTTTAGCTGCGATTGCTAATGCTGAAAATATTGAAGTAAGTGACGCTGATGTTGACGCTGAATTATCAAAAATGAGCGAACAATTCGGTATGTCAGTTGAAGATATTAAAGCTGCTTTAGGTAATGGTGCAATCTTAAAAGACGATCTTCGTATCCAAAAAGCAATTGACGTTTTAGTTTCTGAATCTAAAACTAAATAATAAGTAGTATTGTATAAAGTTTAACTATCAATATAATCAGAAACCGAACAAACCGTAAAATCGCTTTTGATTTTTATGTTTGTTCGGTTTTGTTATGATAATAATTAGTTTAATCTATAGATATTTAAAAAGCAGATGATTTTTAGAATTAAAAGTTTGCAAACAACAGGAAACTTTAGTATATTCTTTAAAAGATAGGGGTGTTAAGTGTGTCTAAATTTAATGAAGAAGAGAACTTAAAATGCTCATTCTGTGGTAAGGATCAAGATCAGGTTAAGAAACTTGTAGCAGGTAGTGGTGTATACATTTGTAACGAATGTATCGAATTATGTTCTGAAATCGTTGCTGAAGAACTTAAAACGATTGAACATGAAGAAATCACTGAAATTCCTAAACCACATGAAATGTTAGCTTTATTAGATGAATATGTAATTGGGCAGACAAAAGCGAAAAAAGCGCTGTCTGTTGCAGTATATAATCATTATAAACGTATTTTTAAACCGATGGATGAAGAAGAAGTGGAGTTACAAAAAAGTAATATCGCTTTAATTGGTCCAACGGGTTCAGGTAAAACGTTACTTGCACAAACTTTAGCACGTTCATTAAATGTACCATTTGCAATTGCAGATGCAACAAGTTTAACAGAAGCGGGTTATGTAGGTGAAGACGTTGAAAATATTTTACTCCGTTTAATTCAGGCGGCTGATTTTGATATTGAACGTGCTGAAAAAGGGATAATCTATGTCGATGAAATCGATAAGATTGCACGTAAATCAGAAAATACATCGATTACGCGTGATGTAAGTGGTGAAGGTGTGCAACAAGCATTACTTAAAATTTTAGAAGGTACTGTTGCAAGCGTTCCGCCACAAGGGGGTAGAAAACACCCTAACCAGGAGTTTATCCAGATTGATACGACGAATATTCTATTTATTTTAGGTGGAGCGTTTGATGGTATTGATGAAGTGATTAAACGTCGTCTTGGTGAAAAAGTAATTGGATTTACTGGAATTAAAGAGAAAGATTTTGATGATGCGACGCTTTTATCTCAAATTAAACCAGAAGATTTGCAAAGCTATGGGTTGATACCGGAATTTATCGGTCGTATTCCTGTAGTAGCTAACCTGGAACAACTTGATGTAGAAGCACTGAAAAGCATTTTAACTCAACCTAAGAACGCATTAGTGAAACAATATACTAAAATGCTTGCTTTAGATGAAGTTGAATTAGCGTTTACTGAGGGAGCTTTAACAGCGATTAGTCAGTTAGCAATTGAAAGAAAAACAGGTGCTCGTGGATTACGTTCAATTATTGAAGAGTCTATGATGGACGTAATGTTTGATATTCCTTCACTAGAAAATGTTAAACGCGTTGTTATTACAGAAGCTGCTATAAAAGATAATGCTGTACCAGAAATGTATGATGCAGATAATAATTTAATTAATGATATTGTAACTTCAGCATAAAACCTGCCTTTATGGCGGGTTTTTTACTATTTATATATCAATTATCATATATTTATTAAAAAATCGTGTATAATAGTAAGACGTAAATGAAGAACAGGAGAAAGTCATGAATATAAATCCAAATAATGTAGAAATATTAATTAGCGCAGTAAAACCTGAACAGTATCCAGATACAGGTTTACCGGAAGTTGCTTTAGCAGGACGTTCTAATGTGGGGAAATCATCTTTTATTAATACGATGATTGGCCGTAAGAGCATGGCACGTATTTCTTCGAAACCAGGTAAGACACAGACATTAAATTTCTTTAAGATTGATGACAAATTAGTCTTTGTTGATGTACCGGGATATGGGTATGCAAAAGTTTCTAAAACAGAGCGTGAACGATGGGGAAAGATGATTGAGACATATATAACGATGCGCGAGTCTTTAGCGGTAGTGATTCAACTTGTTGATATACGTCATAACCCTAGTGAAGATGACAGATTGATGTACGACTTTTTAAAACATTACGAAATACCAACAATCGTTATTGCCACGAAAGAGGATAAGATTCCTAAAGGTAAGGTTCAAAAACATCTAAAAATAATTAAACAAGATCTTGATATGGATCCGGATGATACACTCATCAGCTATTCTTCATTGAGTAATGCTAAGAATGATTTAATCCTTAATGCAATTGATAAGTACTTAAAATAATTTGTGAAATTTTAATGACGAATATTTATATAGAGTAAATAAAATATAAAAGAAATGTTAATATAGAAGTAATGGCAAAAAAATGGGGGCGGAATACATGCATATCGTTGTTGTGAGTGTGAATCACAAAACAGCTGATGTGAGTTTGAGGGAGAAACTTACATTTTCAGATGAAACGATTGAACGTGCACATAGTGCGTTAATTAATCAAAAATCAGTGTTAGAAGGTGTAATCCTTTCAACATGTAATAGAACTGAAATCTATGCTGTTGTTGATCAGGTGCATACAGGTAGATATTATATAAAATCATTTTTATCTGAATGGTTTGATGTGGATTTAGACATCGTTAAATCAATGACAGATATAAAAGTTGGACATGCTGCAATTTACCATCTATTTAAAGTAATTACAGGGCTAGATTCAATTGTACTAGGTGAAACTCAAATTTTAGGTCAAGTGAGAGATAGCTTCTTACTTGCACAAACAGAAGGTACAACAGGTACGATTTTTAATCGTTTATTTAAAGATGCAATTACGCTTGCAAAGCGTTCGCATGCTGAGACAGATATTTCTTCAAAAGCAGTATCTGTTTCTTATGCAGCAGTGGAATTATCGAAGAAAGTTTTAGGTACATTAGAAAATAAAAAAATCTTAATCATCGGTGCGGGAGAAATGGCTGAGCTTGCATTAGAGAACTTAGTAGGTTCTGGTGCAGCAGAGATTACCGTAATTAATCGTACAGCAGAAAAAGCAATCTCTCTTGCAGATAAATACGGTGGTAGTCAAAAATCTATAGAAGAATTACAATGTGCATTAATTGAAAATGATATTGTTATTTCTTCTACAAGTGCTCAGGATTTTATTATTACGAAACCGATGATGCATGATTTAATGAAGATGCGCAATAATCGTTCAATCGTGTTAATTGATATTGCAGTGCCACGTGACATTGATCCTGCTGTTAATGATATTGATCTTATCTTTAATTATGACGTTGATGATTTAAAAGGATTAGTAGATGCAAATTTAGCTGAGCGTCAAAAAGCAGCAAATATTATTGAGACGATGATTGATACACAGGTTGAAGAATTTATTGCCTGGATTAATATGCTAGGTGTTGTACCTGTCATTACTGCATTACGAGAAAAAGCACTTCGTATTCAGGAAACAACGATGGAAAGTATCGATCGTAAAATGCCTGACTTAACAGACCGTGAAAGAAAAGTGATTTCTAAACATATGAAGAGTATTATTAATCAAATGTTAAAAGATCCAATTTCACAGGCAAAAGAAATTAGTGGTTCTGATAATAGAGAAGCAGAACTTCAGTTTTTCCAGGATATCTTTAATATTTCAAACGAAGTTGAAAGTTTAAATCAAGATGTGACGATGGTACATCGTACGGTAGAGAGCTTTACGTTAAGTCCTAAACACTAGGTGATAAAATGAATGAATTATTATTAATGCGCTTACATGAAGCAATACTTATTCTATATATGATAAGTATTGCTTGTTATTTCTTTGACTTTGTAGAGAAGTCACGCCGACTTAAACGTTATGGATATTTATTATTGCTTAGCGTATTTCTTCTGCAGTCAACTTCAATTATCTTATTTATTTTTATTGTAGGACGTATTCCAATTGAAACGATCAATGAAGGTTTCTATTTTTTTACGTGGCTCATAATTTTGATATCATTAATATTATCTAAAGTAATTCGAACAGAGTTTTTTATCTTTTTGATGAATTTAATAGGATTCGTGTTTATGATGATTCATACATTTCAGCCTTTAGATCTTTCTACAGGAACAACTGTATCACATATGATGAATGAATTATTGTGGATACATGTAACGCTTGCTATTGTGTCTTATGTTATGTTTTTAATTGCTGCATTACATGCCGTGTTATACTTAACACAAATGCATCAATTAAAACAAAAGAAATTTAATCATAAATTTTTTAGGATAGGTGATCTAGAGAGCTTAAGTCGATTTGTACAAGTTTTTTCAATTATAGGATGCGTCATGCTATTGATTTCATTAATATTAGGTATTTATTGGGGCATTACTTTTGAAGGGAAATCAATATGGGTCGACTCTAAAGTATTAGGTTCGCTGTTATTACTTATCGGATATTCCGTATATATATTTTTACATCAAAAAAACAAGTTAATGATGCATAGATTGATGGATTTTAATATCGTGTTATTCTTATTATTACTCATCAATTATTTAATCGTTTCTCGTTTTTCAGGATTCCATCAGTTATTTTATTAATCTTTGGAGGCTATTATGAAAAAATTTATCGTTGGTTCTAGAAGAAGTCAGCTTGCACTTACTCAAAGCAAGCAGTTTATCGCTAAACTTAAAGAAAAGAATCCAGGCGTTGAAATAGAAATTAAAGAGATTGTGACTAAAGGCGACCAGATTGTTAATGTGCAATTATCTAAAGTTGGTGGAAAAGGATTGTTCGTTAAAGAAATTGAAGCTGCTCTTTATAATAAAGAAATTGATTTTGCGATTCACTCTTTAAAAGATGTTCCGAGTGAGTTACCGGAAGGTCTTACATTAGGATGTATTCCAGATAGAGAAGATGCACGAGATGCATTTATTTCTAAAGGACACATTAAATTATCAGAGTTAAAAGAAGGTGCGATTGTAGGGACATCATCTTTGCGTCGTGGCGCTCAAATCTTAAATTTATATCCACATCTTAAGATTGAATGGATTCGCGGAAATATTGATACACGTCTTAGAAAGCTGGAAACTGAAAATTTTGATGCAATTATTTTAGCTGCAGCTGGACTTAACCGTATGGGGTGGGGTGAAGATATTGTAACAGAATATCTTGATCCTGAAACGATGCTGCCTGCTATTGGACAAGGTGCTTTAGGTATCGAATGCCGTATTGATGATTTAGAAACGCTTTCATTACTAGCTACCGTTCACAACAGCGAGACTGAAGTATGTACACAGGCAGAGCGCGAATTTTTAAAACTTATGGATGGCAGCTGTCAAGTACCGATTGCGGGACATGCAGTAATGTCTAATGATAAAATCACATTTACCGGATTGATTATGTCTACTGACGGCAAAGAAAAATATAAAGTAACTGAAGCAGGTACTGATCCTGTAGTATTAGGTGCTAAAGTAGCTGAGGCCATGCAACGAAATGGCGCACAGAAGATTATCGAAACTTTGAATAATACGCCAAAATCAAACTAGAGGATGGTAAACATGAAGCCAATTGTATTGATGACAGATAGTAAATTGTATAGGGATGAGCGTGTCGAAATCATTCACCTACCGTTTATCGGTGTTGAACCTCTTCCTGTACAACCTACTCGTCAGCATTATGATTGGCTTATTTTTACAAGTAAAAATGCAGTGGAAATCTTTTTTAAACTGTATGCACATGTTACTTTTGATAATATCGCTGCGATAGGAATAAAAACAAAAGAACATATTGAGCATTACAATCATAAAGTAGTATTTATGCCCTCTAAATTTAATCAGGAAAGTTTTATCGATGAAATGGATAATATATTTTGTCACAGTACAGTGTGTTTACCTATTTCAACAGAAGCAAGACCGAAAATGTATGATGCATTGAAATCTTTGGCGGATGTGGATAGAATTGATTTATATCGACCAGTAAAAATAGATGAAAATATCAATTTGGCTTTGCAATTGATTGAAACACATCAGGTAGACTGGATAACATTCATGTCGCCGTCTAGTGTCAATGCGTATGGAAAACAGTCTAAAAATCATAATTTATCGTTTATGGCAATTGGTCATGTGACGAGCAGTGCATTAAATCAATTAAATATTGAGCATTATGTAAGTCAAATTGAAACGAAGAAGAGTATGATTGATACGATATTGAATATAGAAAATAACAGAAAAGGTGGATTATAATGAATTTTGATAGACACAGACGTTTACGTTCTTCAATAAATATGAGAAATATGGTAAGAGAAACGAGTATTGCGAAAAGAGATCTAATTTATCCAATATTCGTCGTTGAAAAAGATGACGTAAAAAATGAAATTGCTTCTATGCCAGGGATTTACCAGTGGAGTTTAAACATTGTTGAAGAAGAAATTAAAAATGCATATGATTCAGGTATTCGTGCAATTATGTTCTTTGGTATTCCGAATCATAAAGATGAATGTGGTACAGGTGCATTTGATGATGACGGTGTTATACAGAAGGCAACACGTTTAGCGAAGTCATTATATCCGGATTTACTTATATTAGCTGATACTTGTTTATGCGAATATACAGACCATGGTCATTGTGGTGTGCTCGATGATCATACACATGACGTCATCAATGATGAAACGTTGCCATTGCTTGTAAAGACAGCAGTTTCTCAGGCGAAAGCAGGTGCAGATATTATTGCACCAAGTAATATGATGGATGGATTCGTTGCTGAAATTCGTAAAGGTTTAGATGAAGCTGGCTTTATTAATATCCCGATTATGAGTTATGGCATTAAATATGCATCAGCATTTTACGGTCCATTCCGTGATGCAGCTGAAAGTACGCCTAGTCATGGTGATAGAAAGACATATCAAATGGATCCGGCAAATCGTCTTGAAGCACTACGTGAACTGCAAAGTGATGAAAAAGAAGGTTGCGATATGATGATCGTTAAACCAGCATTGAGTTATTTAGATATTATCCGTGACGTACGTAATAATAGTAATCTTCCGATTGTTGCATATAATGTCAGCGGAGAATATTCAATGACAAAAGCTGCTGCAGCAAATGGCTGGATTGATGAAGAACGCGTTGTAATGGAACAGATGCTTTCAATGAAACGTGCAGGTGCAGATATGATCATTACTTATTTTGCAAAAGATATTTGTTATTACATCGACAAAGGAGACTACTAAAATGAAATTTACCAAATCACATGATGCATTCAAGTCGGCTGTAGAATTAATGCCTGGAGGCGTTAACAGCCCTGTTCGAGCATTTAAAAGTGTAGATATGGATCCAATATTTATGGATCACGGAAAGGGATCTAAAATTTATGATATCGATGGCAATGAATATATCGATTATGTATTAAGCTGGGGACCATTAATCTTAGGACATGCCGATGATAAAGTAACAGATGAACTTCAAAAGGCTATCTTGAAAGGTAGTAGCTTTGGGGCACCTACAACGTTAGAAAATGAAATGGCGAAACTTGTCATTGAACGCGTGCCATCAGTTGAGATGGTACGTATGGTATCAAGCGGAACTGAAGCAACACTTGCTGCACTTCGTTTAGCACGCGGATATACCGGAAAAAATAAAATATTAAAATTTATCGGATGTTATCACGGACATAGCGATTCATTATTAATTAAAGCAGGATCAGGAGTAGCAACGCTTGGCTTACCAGACTCACCAGGTGTACCTAAAGGAACTGCTGAAAATACGATTACAGTACATTACAATGATCTGGACGCAGTACAAGTTGCTTTTGAGAAATATGGTGATGATATTGCATGTATTATTGTTGAACCAGTAGCTGGGAATATGGGGGTTGTACCTCCAGTTGAAGGATTTTTACAAGGATTGCGTGATATTACAACACAATACGGTGCTTTACTTATCTTTGATGAAGTTATGACAGGTTTTAGAGTAGACTACAATTGTGCACAAGGATATTTCGATGTCACACCTGATTTAACGTGTCTTGGAAAAGTTATAGGTGGAGGACTGCCTGTTGGCGCTTTTGGTGGTAAACGTGAAATTATGGAGCACATCGCACCAGCAGGTAGTATATATCAGGCAGGAACTTTAAGTGGTAATCCATTAGCTATGACAGGTGGATATTATACATTAAGTCAATTAACTAAAGAGAGCTATGCTCACTTCAATCAATTAGGTGATCAGTTAGAAAAAGGATTGTATGAGGTGTTTAATAAACATAACGTTCCGATTACCGTAAATAGAGCTGGCAGTATGATTGGATACTTTTTAAATGAAGAAAAAGTAACGAACTTTGAAATTGCTTCGAAATCAGATTTAAAACAATTTGCTGCGATGTATAAAGAAATGGCGAATAACGGTGTATTTCTTCCACCTTCACAATTTGAAGGTATGTTTATGTCTACACAACATACGAGCGAAGATATCAATAAGACGTTAAATGCATTTGATATGTCATTATCTAAGTTAAAAAAGTAAGAAATAGAAATAAATATTTTTTTCAAGAAGAACAATAATCGATTGTAATTGATTATTGTTCTATTTTATTTTTATTGTGAATTGCAATAATTTAGTACAACTTATTTTATTAAATAAATTGAAAATTTCTTTTGGATATCTGTTCTGATCAATTTCTGATAAATAAATATTCTAGTATAAAAGGCTTGATATTACTGTATTTTTAAGGAATTAGAAAATTTTTTTAAATATAAATGTTTATAACTATGTTATTAAGGTTATCTTAATTATGTAATTAATTTTCTATTACATAAAAAAAATGTGGAGGTAGTTATCATGTCAAACAATAGAAACGATAACAACAAAAATAATCAAGACAGAGATGTAATTTATAATTCAGAAACAGATCGTAACAAAACTCACGTTACACATCAAGCAGACGGCGACACTTATAAAGATGGCCGTAAAGTTAGTGAAGGTGAACATCATGATAAGGTTGTAGTTGAAGAACGTGACAGTGTTCGTCATGATCACATCGAACGTGAACCTAAGAAGAAAAGCCCATGGGCATGGTTATTACCATTATTATTACTAGCATTATTAGCAATCTTAGCTTTAAGTTTCTGTAATAATAAAGATGATGATGATAAAGACAAAACAGATTCAGAAACTAAAACAGAAGAAAAAGCGACAACAGAAGAAGTAGAAACTACTGAAGATGCTACAACTGAAGAAGCTTCAATCAAAAAATTCGATCTTGCAACAATCACAAATTTTGATTTAGCTGCATAATGATAACTAATAGGACTCAATATGAGTCCTATTTTTTGTGTTATAAGCAATTAATATGTATTATTTTATTTTCTTCTATATATTAATAGTAGCAAAGGTTATTTTACCGTATTAAATTTGATGGAAGTGTTTTTTATGAGTTATATATTACTATTTTTAATCAGCATTATTTTCAGTTTGATTTTAGATCAGATAGGTATGATACTACCATGGTTATTTGGACCGATCTTAGCTACTATAATTCTCAGGAAATTTACCTCATTAACATATAGGTGGCCTAAGTGGCTTGGAGACATAGGTCTATATATATTAGGTGCACAAATAGGTGTGTCTTTTACAAAAGAGGTATTTGTAGATATCGCGGGTGATTTCCTGTCTGTTATATTTTTAAGTGTAATGATTTTATTGAGTGCTATAATGATTTCATTTGTTTTTAAACACATTGTTAATTGTACAACTGAAACTGCTTTACTGGCGTCCATTCCAGGTGCATTAAATCAAATGATCGTTATGGCAGAAGAAAATAAAAATGCCAACATCTTAGTTGTAACACTTGCACAAACGTCTCGTTTACTGTTCGTAATTATGATTGTGCCGTTTATTTCTAGTATGACTTCAGACAATCATGAACATTATCAAATTAATAGAGCAAAGCAAGTATTTGAAGTTTTAACGCTTGAACAAATTGTAATGATTGTTGCGATGATTGCTGCAGGTATATATATTTTAAAGCTTATCCATTTTCCTGTGCCAGATATGTTAGGTCCGACATTTGCCATTTTAATCTGGAATTTAAGTACGGGATTAAATTTTACTGTTCCGATGTCATTGATAAACTTTGCACAATTATTGTTTGGTGTACGTATTGGACTGCAAATGTATGATTTATCTAGTCAGATAAATAAAAGGTTGTTTATAGGGATTTTTATTCAAAATATATTACTTATTATTTGTGCCATTTTTTTGAGTATCGTTATCAATATTTATACAGATCATAACTTTAATGATGTATTCTTAATTGCAGCGCCAGGAGGTATGGCACAGATAATCGTAGTCGCACTTGAGACAGGGGCAAATGTTGCGATGATATCAAGCTATCATATTTTTAGGATCTTTCTTATTTTATTAATTGTAGCGCCAATAATGTCCTGGTACTTAACGCATAGACTGAATAGTGAGATAGGCAGTGCTGATTGACAGTTAAATGATAATCTTATACAATATGTTTAACTAAATATTCCTACAGGAAGAGTAGTTAGATGGATATCCAAGAGAGTGCATGGACGGTGGAAATGCATATTGAAATTTAGCGAAGGTAGCCTGACTTGAATGTACTTTGAACTTAAGTAGAGGTACACGTGCGAGAGCGTTAATCGAAACAAGTGCAGCGTAAGCTGAATTTAGGTGGTACCACGGTTATCCCGTCCTATTGTTATAGGACGGGATTTTTTTGCAGGAAATTTTGGACAATATATATTGGAGGAATGACTATGGATACAAAATACAATCCACAGCAAGTAGAACAAGGACGATACCAGGAATGGTTAGATAAAAGTTTATTTAAAGCAACTGAAGATGATGACAAGAAGCCATTTACTATAGTGATTCCGCCACCGAATGTTACAGGTAAATTGCATATTGGGCATGCATGGGATACGACTTTACAAGATATTATTACGCGTATAAAACGCATGCAGGGTTATAATACATTATACTTACCAGGAATGGACCATGCAGGAATAGCGACACAGGCTAAAGTTGAAGCGAAGTTACGTGAAGAAGGTATTACACGTCATGATATTGGTCGTGCAAAATTTTTAGAGCATACAATGGATTGGAAAGAAGAATATGCAGGTTTTATTCGTGATCAATGGGCGAAACTTGGATTAGGATTAGATTATTCTCGTGAACGCTTCACCTTAGATGAAGGATTAAGTGAAGCGGTTAAAGAAGTTTTCGTTAAAATGTATGATAAAGGTTTAATCTACCGTGGCGAGCGTATTATTAACTGGGATCCAGCAGCGCGAACTGCATTAAGTGATATCGAAGTAATACATGAGGAAGTTGAAGGCGCATTCTATCATATCAAATATCCATATGCAGAAGGTGAAGGATTTATTGAAATTGCAACAACACGTCCTGAAACATTACTAGGTGATACTGCTGTTGTTGTACATCCAGAAGATGAACGATATAAAGATGTAATCGGTAAAACAGTTATCTTGCCAATCGTTGAACGTGAGTTACCTATTTTAGGTGATGATTATGTAGAGATGGATTTTGGTAGTGGTGCAATGAAAGTTACTCCAGCGCATGATCCAAATGACTTTGAAATCGGTAATCGTCATAATCTGAAACGCATCAATGTAATGAATGAAGACGGTACGATGAACGAATTAGCTGGTAAATATGCTGGTATGGACCGCTTTGAATGTCGTAAGACGCTTGTGCAAGACTTACAGGATGCTGGTCTGATGATTAAAATTGAGAAACATATGCATCAGGTTGGTCATAGTGAAAGAAGCGGCGCGATTGTAGAACCTTATCTTTCAAAACAATGGTTCGTAAAAATGGCTCCTTTAGCAGAACAATCATTAAATTTTCAAAAGACAGATGAAAAAATTGAATTTGTTCCGCCACGTTTTGAAGGAACATTTAACCGCTGGATGGAGGGTATCCATGATTGGTGTATATCACGTCAGTTATGGTGGGGACATCAAATTCCTGCATGGTATCACAATGAAACAGGAGAATTATACGTAGGTAAAGAAGCGCCTGTTGATAGTGAAAACTGGACACAGGATGAAGATGTTCTAGATACTTGGTTCTCAAGTGCATTATGGCCTTTCTCTACTCTTGGCTGGCCAAATGTGGATGCTGAAGATTTCAAACGTTTCTATCCGACTAATGTGCTTGTTACAGGTTATGATATTATCTTCTTCTGGGTTGCACGTATGATCTTCCAGGGTATTGAATTTACAGAGACGAAACCTTTTAATGAAGTATTGATTCATGGGCTAGTACGTGCTGAAGATGGCCGTAAAATGAGTAAATCATTAGGCAACGGTGTAGATCCAATGGACGTTATTGAACAATATGGTGCTGATAGTTTACGCTACTTCTTAGCAACGGGATCAACACCTGGTCAGGATTTACGTTATTCTACAGAAAAGATTGAAGCAACCTGGAACTTCATCAATAAAATATGGAATGCTTCGCGATTCAGTATTATGAATATCGGTGATGATTTTAAATCTAGTGATATTAAATTAGATGGTAAAAAATCTCTTGCTGATGAATGGATTTTAACACGTCTAAATGAAACGATTGAAGAAGTAACACGTTTAGCAGATAAGTATGAGTTTGGTGAAGTTGGCCGAGTACTATATAACTTTATCTGGGACGAATTCTGTGACTGGTATATTGAAATGAGTAAAATACCGATGAACGGTGAAGATGAAGAAGCAAAACAAATGACGCGTTCGATTTTAGCATATACTTTAGATTCAATTATGCGTATGATGCACCCGTTTATGCCATTCGTTACAGAAAGCATCTGGCAGAACTTACCTGTTGAAGGTGACTCTATCGTTACAGCAAGCTGGCCGGTAGTGCGTCCTGAGCTTTCGGATATTGAAAGTAAGAAATCAATGGAACAGCTTATGGAAATTATTCGTGCCGTGAGAAATACGCGTAATGAAGTGAATACGCCAATGAGTAAACAAATTCCGATGATGATTAAGACGAATAATCAGGAAACGACTGAACGCCTTGAAACAGAGAGACCTTTTATCGAGCGTTTCTGTAATCCAAGTGAACTTACCATCAGCACCGAAGTTGATATGCCTGAAGAAGTGATGACTACAGCTGTAACAGGTGGATTGGTTATCTTACCATTAGAAGGTTTAATCGACATGGACAAAGAAATTGAGCGATTAGAAAAAGAATTGAAGAAATGGGCTTCAGAGTTAGATCGTGTTAATAAAAAGTTAAGTAATGAAAAGTTCGTATCTAAAGCACCTGAGAAAATTATAAATGAAGAAAAAGAAAAACAAGCACTTTATACAGAAAAATATGAAAGTGTTCAAGCACGATTAAATCAATTGAACAGGAAGTAATCATATGAATTATTTAGAGAGCTTATATTGGATTCATGAGCGTTATAAATTTGGAATTAAGCCGGGTATTAAACGTATGGAATGGATGCTTGAACGATTAGAACATCCTGAAAGAAATATTAATGGTATTCATGTCGTTGGTACAAATGGTAAAGGTTCAACGGTTAGTTATTTAAAGAATGCATTGATTGAAAATAATTATTCTGTAGGAACCTTTACATCACCTTATATAGAAACTTTCAATGAACGTATCAGTCTTAATGGCTTGCCAATTACGAATGATGAAATCGTTGAGCTTGTTAGTATCGTAAAACCCGTTAGTGAAATGCTGGACGCTGAAACAGATTTAGGAGTAGCGACGGAATTTGAAATAATTACGATGATGATGTTTGTGTATTTCGGTCAAATTCATCCAGTGGATTTCGTGATTGTAGAAGCTGGTTTAGGAGCTAAGAATGACTCGACCAACGTGTTCATGCCTATCATGACCATCTTAACAAGTATCGGTTTAGATCATACTAATATTATCGGAGATTCTTATCTGGATATTGCGAAAGAAAAAGCTGGTGTGATAAAGGCCGGCGTGCCTTTCGTCTATGCAGCCAAAAACGATGAAGCAAAGGCGTATTTAAATTCAGTCGTCGAAGAAAAGCACGTAAAAGGTATAAAGCTGGAACGTGATATTCAATGTATTTCAAACGGTAAGGAATTTACGTTCAGATATAAAGACTATGAACTAGAAAATATCGAGCTGAAGATGATCGGTACGCATCAACAGGAAAATGCTTCACTTGCGATTGCGACATTATTAGAGATGTTTGATCGTGGAATGATTATGCTTAATTTCAATAAAATGATCGATGCGATTGAAGATACTACGTGGACTGGTCGCATTGAGACTGTTCGGGAGAATCCAACTATTATTCTTGATGGTGCACATAATAAAGAATCTATTGATGTATTAGTAGATACTATGAAAACATATTATCCTGATCGACGAATCGATGTGCTATTCTCAGCAATTGATGGGAAACCAATCGGCAAGATGCTAAAAGCTCTGGAATCAATTGCCGATACATTTTACGTGACAGCATTTGATTTCCCGAAAGCATTACCGGTTGACACCATTTATGAGAATGTAGAGCATGAAAAGAAAGTTAAAATTAAAGACTATGCAGATTTTATTAAGTCGTACGATGGAGACTTATTGCTTGTTACAGGAAGTTTATATTTTATCAGTGCGGTAAAAGATAAATTAAAAAAATAATTGATACATTTTTGACAAAGAGTCTATTTATAGATTCTTTGTTTTTTTATGCAGAAATTTCAGAAAATAGGGAATGATATTTTAAAGGAGGAATTTATATGGAAAAAAAGTTAAAAATGCCCCATACGTATTTTTTACTGCTATTGATCGTTTGTGTCGCTGCAGTAATGACTTATATTGTTCCTGCAGGTGAATTTGATAGAAAAGTGGTAGATAAACAAAATATAGTTGTAAATGGTTCTTACCATGAAGTAGCACAATCTCCTGCGCAACCTATTGAAATATTTAGAGCTGTTCCACAAGGTTTAATTGAAGGGGCAGAAATTATTTTTTACATATTTATTGTTGGTGGGGCATTTGGCGTTATTCATCGCACAGATGCTATTACAACAGGTGTTAATTCTTTGATGAATCGAATTGGAAAATATGGTAAATGGTTGATTCCAATGACTATGATTATTTTCAGTATATTAGGATTTTCAATTGGGCTGAGTGAAGAAACGATAATTTTTGTACCGATAGGCATCGCACTTGCGACAGCACTTGGTTATGATGCGATGGTGGGTGCAAGTATGATAGCATTAGGTGCAGGAATAGGATTCCTGGGAGGGATGATAAACCCTTTTACGGTAGGAATTGCACAGAAGATTGCAGAAGTAAAATTATTTTCTGGTTGGGGTTTTAGAACAGTAGTATATTTACTTGTCCTTATTTCTGGGATTGCATATGTTATGTTATATGCAAGAAAAGTAAAAAATAATCCAGGAAAAAGCTTGTTACATGATATTAATGTTGAAGAACGCAGTACAATGAGTGAGGATGTTTTAAATACAAAGTTTGATTCATTTAGAAAGCGACATGCGATTATATTAATATTGCTTACAATAACGATTATTATAAATGTGTACGGTATCTTTAAATATGAATGGTTCTTATCACAAATGAGTGCAAACTTCTTATTGATGGGAATCGTTGCTGGCCTCATCGGAGGTTTAGGTTTAAACGGTACATTTGATGCATTACTTGAAGGGATGAAAGATATTTTATTTGGCGCTATTATTGTAGGATTTGCAAAAGCAATTGTCGTTGTTCTGACGTCAGGAAAAATAATCGATACAATTGTATTCTATATGACTGATTTTATTGATCATCTTCCGACAGCATTTTCAGTCATAGCGATGTTCATCACACAGTTAGTATTAAATTTCTTTATTCCTTCTGGATCAGGTCAAGCAATGACGACTATGCCGATTATGGTACCAATCAGTGATTTACTCGGGATTAACCGACAAGTCGCTGTACTTGCATTCCAATATGGTGATGCAATCAGTAACAACATCATCCCGACATCTGCTTCTTTGATGGGGTTACTTGCGGTAGCAGGTATTCCGTATTCAAAATGGCTAAAATTTGTCTGGAAGATTTCATTGATCTGGGCTGTAATTTGTCTGTCAAGTTTAATTGTATATACTTATTTTTTCTAGTATTAATATTTGCTTCAAAATCAAAGTTCTGTCTTTATTTTCTGCAGAATTTTGATTTTGAAGCTTTTTATTTTATTATTCGTATA
Source organism: Macrococcoides bohemicum (assembly GCF_003259675.1). Lineage (GTDB taxonomy): Bacteria > Bacillota > Bacilli > Staphylococcales > Staphylococcaceae > Macrococcoides > Macrococcoides bohemicum. Next base: position 320,977 of record NZ_PZJG01000001.1, read on the forward strand.
AATTTTAATGCAATTATTAAATTGCTGCATTTTTACAACAATTTATTTTTGTTCTATATTAGTCGTGACATTTATTAAAGGAGGAGAAGAAAGTGGATACAAGTTTTATATGATCATCTGGTTTACTTTAGGGTCATGCATTGGTTCATTTATGCTTTGTCTGACTTATGAAAAGAATTGTTTGTGTCGGAAATCAAGGTGTGACCAATGTCTTCACAATCTTTCATGGATGGATTTAATACCTGTATATTCATTCTTATTGAATTGGGGTCGGTGCAGATATTGCAATTGTAAATTATCTAGTAAATATTTAATTTGCGAAATATTAACGGGGCTGGCACTTGTTCATTTAAGTTTGAATCAGCAATTCAATATTGATTTATTAGCTACAATCGCAATCATGCTTATTCCATTATCAATATATGATACTGAACATTTAAAAATACCTAATATGATGCTAATTTTATTATTTTTTCCGCTAATGCTGATTAATCTAAAAGACATGTTAATCTATCAAATATATTTTTCCTATGATGTCTTTCTATTTAAACTACTAATTTTTATTCTACTTCATTTATTTTTCTTTCTCTCAAAGTGTATTGGTTATGGAGATATTAAATTATTTTCAATACTTCTTCTATTCTTGCCTATTCCATTTTTTATATCGTTATTTTTTATTACATATTTAATAGGAGGTCTTAGTTGTATCATCTTTTTAAGTTATAAAACCGGGCTTAAAAAAGTACCACTTGTCCCCTTTATAACGACATCATTTTTTGTAGTACTCCTAATATATGAACAAATCAAAATATTGTACTTTGGAGGATTTGTCTGATGATTGATATTCCATTAGATATTGATAAACCAAGAGAACGACTAATGATCTATGGTGCCGATAAGTTAACAAACCAGGAACTGTTATCATTGATTATCGGCACTGGTGTACGCGATGAATCTGTATACCAAGTTTCAGAAAATTTATTAAATCAAGTAGATAATATAAAGGATTTGAGATATTTAACATTGCAGGAACTTACACAAGTTAAAGGTATCGGTGACAAAAAAGCAGCAACAATGCTTGCTGTAATAGAGCTGGCACAGCGTATGCATACACATTCTCTGGAACAGAGGATTAAGATTAAATCGCCTCAATGTGTAGCAGATTTATTGATGGAACGCATGCGATATTTTACTCAGGAGCATTTTATAGTATTGATGTTAAATACAAAGAATTACGTCATACATGAGCAAACAATCTTTATCGGATCATTAAATGCGTCCATCGTTCATCCGCGTGAAATATTTCGAGAAGCCATTAAAAGAAGTGCGGCGAATATCATTGTTGTTCATATAGGTATGAAAAACTAATGGCAAAATTGACATCCGTTGTGCTTACAGGGTTATATTAATTTCGCCTTTTTCCTTATGGCGAAAGGCAACTTAAATGGACTGATATAGATTTAAAATAAATTTTGAGACATGATTCGCGTAATAGGCAAGAGAGTGAATAATTATTAATCAATAATTTGGCTCTATAGAGTCTTTAATTATATTTGGTTCCGACTTACAAGATTGATGAGTAACCGTATTCAGGAAATCTGATTTTATCTCATTCTGAATCAAACACATTGGAGCATAGCATATATTCCAAATCGTAGACTTTCTTAAATCATTTTTCTAGAGCACGACAAAGGGAAAATCGATGTCGTATATTCTTAATATATGATTGGTATAATCTTTGAACCCCTCACAATAATGTTATAAAACATCACAATAACTCAATTATTCTTTGTCTATTCGTTTAAGATTGTTATAATGGCAATATAATATAAACGTTAAGGATACGCACATATATTATAAAAATCATAATGAATGAGGTGACGACTGATGTCTGTAAGCTATAAGCCATTATGGAAACTGCTTGTCGACAAAGAGTTGAAACGGACAGATTTAATCAAGTTGGCGGGTCTGTCTACGAACATAATCGCAAAACTTAGTAAAGACCAGTACATATCCTTGCGAAGTATTGAAAAAATCTGTATGTCTTTGAATTGCACGCCGAATGATATATTCACATTTGTGGAAAAGTCAAATAAATAATGTTCTTACTGTAAATGATACTGTGTTTAGAAAAATTCATAATAATGTTTTTGGATTGTTAAAAAGGAAATGAGGTTGTCAGAATGAATAAACAAGAATTAGCTTCACGTATATGGATGATAGCAGATGATTTACGTGGTTCAATGGAAGCATCTGAATATAAAGATTACATTTTAGGTTTCATCTTTTATAAATTTTTATCGGATAATGAATATGATTTCCTCATCAAAGAGGGATATGAAGACGAAGATATCAAAAACATAACCGAAGAGAGCACAGAAGAAGTTGACTACATCCGTGATGAAATTGGATATTTTATTGCACCTAATGACTTATTTCAAAATTGGACAGCGCTTGGTAGTCGTTTCACTGTAGATGATGTGATGACTGCTCTTTCTGCGTTTCAAAGAAATATAAGTAGCAACCCACAGCATCGAAAAGTTTTTGGAGGAATCTTTAGAACTTTGGAAACTGGATTATCAAACTTAGGGAGTACGACGAAACAACGTACAAAACAAGTTCGTTCATTAGTAGAATTAATTCAAGACATCCCAACTCAAAATGACAAATATGATGTTTTAGGTTATATCTATGAATACCTAATCAGTCGTTTCGCAGCAGGTGCTGGTAAGTCTGCTGGGGAATTTTATACACCACATGAAGTTTCACAATTTATGAGTAACGTCGTCTCTGACCACGTGAAAGATAGGGAAACATTAGAAGTATATGACCCGACAAGTGGTTCTGGTTCACTATTATTAACAATTGGACAAGCCTACGAATTACACCAAGAATCAGATAATAACGTTAAATATTACGCACAAGAGTATGTGAGTTCAACAGAAATCCTAACACGTATGAATCTCATTATGCGGGATGTACTTCCTTCAAATATTATCACTCGTAATGGAGACTCTTTAGAGGATGACTTCCCATATTTTGATGATAGCGATCCAGAAGGAACTTATACTCCTGTATTTGTAGACGCGGTTGTATCTAACCCGCCTTATTCACAAAAGTGGGACTGGGAAGGAAAAGAGCATGACCCACGCTTTGCTGGTTATGGACTTGCACCAAAGAGTAAGGCGGATTATGCATTCTTACTACATGGGCTATATCACTTAAGACCAGATGGGATCATGACTATTGTTTTACCGCATGGTGTTTTATTCCGTGGTGGAGAAGAAGGGCGAATCCGTGAACAACTAATAGAGAGAAATAATATTGACGCAGTTATAGGTTTGCCAGAAAATATCTTCTTTGGTACTGGAATTCCAACAACAGTACTTATACTAAAGAAAGAGAAGGATGATACTGAAGTTCTATTCGTCGACGCGTCAAAAGGATTTGAAAAGGACGGGAATAAAAACCGTTTGCGTGCCTCAGATATTAAACGCATATCAGATACAGTCATTGATAGAAAAGAAGTTGTGAACTACTCATATTTAGCATCTTTAGAAGATATTCGAAAGAATGAGTACAACTTACACATTCCTAGATATGTTGATTCCAGTGACGAAGCAGAAAAATGGGACATCTACGCAACAATAAATGGCGGCATTCCCAAATCTGAATTAAATCAGTTCAAAGAAGCGTTCAAGGTCATGCCACAATTATACGATGAACTATTCAAAGAGTTAAATGATGACTATGTTGAACTGAAATCAAATAACGTTCATGAATTAATTGTAGAAAGCGACAGTATTAAGTCTTTCAAAGTGAAATATAAAGAAGTTTTTAAAGAGTTTATGGATTATTTAAAAGAAACACTGATTGATAAGGTGGAAACAGTACATTCTTTACATACTAGAGAACAGGTCATTGAGAAGCTATTCAAATGCTATGACAATATTCCATTAATAGATCGATACAAAGCTTACCAAATCCTAGATTCCGTATGGGAAGACATCTCAAATGATATTGAGGTCATTCAAAGCAGTTCTTTATCGGAAGCAGTTCGAAGCATCGAGCCGAACATAGTCGTTAAAAATGGTGAAGAAGTCCAAGAAGGTATCAAAGGGCGCATCATTCCTTTTGAGCTCATTCAAACAACACTCTTGAAAGAAGAAACGGACAAACTCAATGAAACGAACAATCGAGAAACTGAGATTCAAAAAGAAATAACAGAAATCATTGAATCATTATCCGAAGAAGATGGCGAATACAACGTGTTAAATAAAACAAATGACAAATTTACTGTGCAAGGTACAAAAGATGCACTAAACTTAGAATTTGAAGAGGTATACCTTCCTGAACTTGAAACTTTATCAGATTTTAAAGAACTTAGTGGCAAAAATGAACGTTTAGAGTTCATGGAAATGCATACTGAAATTGAATGGGATGAGATGGCACTAAAGAAAGATGGGACACCTTCTGTTAAGGGATTACGTGACTACGAAGGACTCTTACAACAAACTTATGAATTCCCTGAGGATTCATTTGGTGCAAAACTTTCCCGAGCAACTGCACTCATGGATGAAGAAAAAGAAATTAAAAAGACTGGTAAAGAATTAGAAGGACAGTTAAATAAATTAACAGAAGAAACGATTAAAAACTTAACAGATGAACAAGTAAAAGAAATGCTCCACTATAAATGGGTAAAACCAATTAGTGAAGGTATTTACGGTTTGGTGGATGAACTCTTTAAGGTCCTAGAAACAGAGTTGGTTGCCTTGCATAACAAATATGCTAAAACAATGGAAGAAATTCAAAGTGATATTAAAGACTCAAATCAAGAATTAGTAAGAATGATGGACCTATTGACAGGTAGTGAGTCTGACATGGAAGGCATTCGTTCAATTCAAGCACTATTAGGCGGTGAAGTGAATGAGTGAAGGGAGAGTGGTACCTAAAGTTAGATTTAAGGGGTTTGAAAAAGAGTGGAAAGAGCATAATTTATCGGAGATGATGGATTTTTCTAATGGAATAAATGCTCCAAAAGAGAATTATGGCAAAGGAAGAAAAATGATTAGTGTCATGGATATCCTTGCTGATGAACCTATAACATACGATAGCATTCGAAATGCAGTTGAAGTAGATAGTAAAACAGAAAATAGGCACAAAGTAGAAAAAGGTGATTTAGTTTTCGTTCGTTCATCTGAGGTTGTTGATGAGGTAGGATGGGTAAAAGCATATTTAGATAATGAACCTGCTTTATTTAGTGGTTTTTCTATCCGTGGAAAGAAAAAAAGTGATTACGATCCTTTATTTACTGAGCTGTCAATAAATGGAAAGAAACGTAAACAAATTGAAAGAAAAGCAGGTGGAAGTACTCGTTATAACGTAGGCCAATCTGCCTTGAATAGTGTTGTCGTTTTGGAACCCTCTCATGTGGAACAGGTTGCAATAAGTAATCTTTTCAAACAGTTAAGTAGTACTATCGCTTTTCATCAGCAAGAAATTAAAAAACTTAACCAATTTAAACAAGCCATGTTACAAAAAATGTTTCCTGAAGAAGGCGAGAAGGTACCTAAAGTGAGATTTGAAGGATTTGAGGGGGAGTGGGATCAAGTAAAACTTAAAGAATTACTTGATGCTGAGTTCAAGGGTAGTGCCAAGTTAGATGATTTATCTGAAGGAAATAATGAGTATTTAGATGCGGATAGATTAAATGGAGGTACTCCATTCTTATCAAATGGAGAGAAAAATGTATCAAGAGATGAGATACTCATAATATGGGATGGTTCAAATGCTGGAAAAGTCTACTTTAACTTCGAAGGTGTTTTAGGATCTACTTTGAAAGCATTTACCGTGAAAGATACTAATTATCCTGAATTCATTTACCAGTATTTGAATAGGGAAAGGCATAATATTTTTCAAAACTTCAGAACGCCTAATATCCCTCATGTAATTAGAGATTTTACAGAAAAGTTCAATATCCCAGTAGCTAATCTACAAGAACAAGAAAAAATCGGCGAATATTTTAATAAACTAGATAAAAACATCTTCTCAAAACAAGCTAAACTCAACAAACTTAACCAAATTAAACAAGCCATGCTCAATAAGATGTTTATTTAGAAAGGAGGGTTTAAATGACATTCAAAACAGAACGTGAATTTGAAGAAGCTTTAACCAATTTACTCGTTACTCAAAAAGGTTGGGGTGGCGGGGTTCTCAGAAACCCTTCCGAACAAGACCTTATTGATAATTGGGCACGTATTTTGTTTAACATTAATAATGAAACCGACCGATTAAATGGTGTGCCCTTGAATGATGCAGAGATCAATCAGCTCATTAATCAAATTAATAGTCTTAAAAGTCCCTTGCTTAAAAATGATTTCATCAATGGTTCTTCTGTTACCATTAAGCGGGAGAACCCAGACGACAAATCACATTTTGGAAAAGAAATTAGTTTGAAGCTCTTTAATCGCAAAGAAATTGCGGGTGGTGACAGTAATTATCAGATTGCAAAGCAACCGAGTTTCAAGGGAAAAGATAATATTAAAGGCGATTTCCGTGGGGATTTTATGTTGCTTATTAACGGATTACCTGTCATTCATGTGGAACTAAAACGGAGTGGTACTCCAGTTAGTAATGCAAAAAATCAGGTTCAGCGTTACATTCATAATGGTGTATTTGCGGATGGATTATACTCGCTTGTTCAAGTGTTTGTTGTGATGACCCCTGAAGAAATGCGTTATTTTGCGAGTCCAGGAAATGAACCAACCTCCCAAATCAATGAGAATTATATTTTTGAGTGGGCAGATTTTTATAATAAACCGATAAATGACTGGAAGAGAGCAGCAGATTTATTTTTGTCCATTCCTATGGCACATCAATTAATTGGCTATTATACTGTTGCCGATAAAGCAGAAAATACACTGAAAGTATTACGCAGTTATCAAATTAACGCAGCGAAAAAAATATTTGACCGTATTCAAAAAATTAATTGGCATGAACAACATCAACTTGGTGGGTACATTTGGCATACAACGGGGTCCGGAAAGACACTGACAAGTTTTAAAGCAGCAGAGCTAATAACTTCTTATGGCGTCTCTAACAAAGTAATATTCTTAATGGACCGAATCGAGCTGGGAACACAGTCATTAGCCGAATTTAGAGGTTTTGCTGATTTTACTGAAGACATTCAAGGTACTAAAAGTACAAATGATTTACTTTTAAAGCTCAAAAGTGACAAAACTTCGGACACATTAATTGTCACATCCATTCAGAAGATGTCCAGAATTAACGATGACGAAACTGGACAAGCCGACCTTGATAAAATACGTGAAAAACGAGTGGTGATTATTGTAGATGAAGCTCACCGATCAACATTCGGTGACATGCTCATAATTATCAAGAAAACGTTGCCGGACGCTATTTTCTTTGGATTTACGGGAACACCTATTCATGAAGAAAATATGAGAAAAGATAGCACAACTGCAACGATATTTGGAGATGAATTGCATCGCTATGATTTGAGAGACGGAATTCGCGATGGGAACGTATTGGGATTTGATGTCACACAACTAGAGACTATTGACTATGATGAGTTGCGTAAAGAGGTCGCCTTAACAAAAGCTAAATCAAAATCTGTAGCCGATGTTTATAAAGATCCTAAAAAAAGAGAAGTTTATGAACATTATATGGATTCAACAAAAGTCGGTATGGTAGGCTACCGTGATGAGGATACAGGTAAGTACTTTGAAGGTATTGAAACAGACTACCTTTATAATGATGATTTTAATAACAATGAACATAGAGAAAAAGTTGTCGAAGATATCTTAAATAATTGGGATTACTTAAGTAAAGGCAGTGAGTATTCAGCTTTATTGGCAACCCAATCAATACCAGAGGCGATTGAATATTATCGTTTACTGAAAAATAACTCAAAAGGTATCAAGGTAACTGCATTATTTGACAAAAATCTAGACGAATCAGAGGGTTCAATATTCAAAGAAGATGGATTGGCTGAAGTTATCAGTGACTATAACGAGATGTTTGACCAGAATTTTAACATACCTACACATGCACTATTTAAACAAGACTTATCTCAAAGGTTGGCACATAAGGGTGCTTATAGAAGATTGAAAGAAGAAGAAAAGATACACATAGTTGTTGTTGTTAATCAATTGCTAACTGGTTACGATTCTAAGTGGATTAATACATTGTACTTAGATAAGACAATGGAATATGCGAATATCATTCAGGCATTTTCTCGCACAAATCGTTTAAACGGGGATACAAAACCATTCGGTTCTATTCGTTACTATAGAATGATACATACAATGAATGAGAATATAGAAAGAGCAGTAGAATCTTATTCAGGTGGTCGTAAGCTTAGTTTATTTGTCGATAAATTAGGCGGAAACTTAGCAAGTATGAATAGTGTTACTGAGGACATAACCTCAGTATTCAGTCTCGATGATATTGATAACTTTGAACGTCTGCCAGATGATAAGGATTCTCGCGGAAAGTTTGCTCAATTATTCAATTTATTTAACTCTCATTTGGAGGCTGCTCTAATTCAAGGTTTTGCTTGGGACAATGATACCTATTTTGCGGAACTAAGAACTAATGAACCAAAAAAGGAAATTAAAGTTATCTTCACCGAAGAGATGTATAATGTGTGGCTTTTGAGATACAAAGAATTGGTCCAGAGAGGCGATGGTGGAGATAATCCAGATGAAGTATCTTTTGATATTAATTATAGATTGATACAAAAAGATGAAAAGCGAATTGACCATAATTACATTAATAATAATTTTGATAGGCTGGTTGTAAGTTTAAATGAGGGTGACACAAATGAGCAAAGAAGAATTAAGAATGACTTACACCGAAGCTTTGCAAACTTACCCAGAGAAAAACAAGCTTATGCAAATATGGTCATTAACGATCTAGAAACTGGTACACTTGTTGTTCAAGGGGATAAAGACTTCACAGACTATATCAACGAATATCAAGAACGGTCAGAAAGTAGAAACATCACACAGATTGTCAATGCTTTTGGTATTGATGGAGAGCAACTACGAAACATGATGAATTTGAACATTACTAAAAGAAATATAAACGAATTTGGCAGATTTACCAAATTGAAAGATACAGCGGATATCAAAGTTGCAAAAGATTATTTAGAAAAAGTATTGGATAAAAAACTCAAGATATTTGAAGTGAACCGAATTACAAGTAACACCCTACAAGATTTCATTCTAGAAGATGGATTTGATTTGGAAGAATATTTGCACAGAATGCTCTAACTTTAATAGCTGGCTTGCGTTAGAAGAATGAACGGTTGAATGTAAGTTTAGATGGATTAATCAGTAGGTTAATATTAATATAGCTACTGACTAATCTGATGGGAACCATTTTTTAATTCAAGCTGTAATTAGGTCTATATAACATGGAGTTTTTAGAAAGTTTGAAACCTGATTACATAATGAGGAACGTATAAGCAAAACTATTACCTCCATGTATTTGGATGGATGAAGGGGAATTAGACCACGATGGAGCTTGTTCACTGAATCCTTGGAGATTTATTGATAGACAACTAGATGCGATATACTTTTTAAGATAAATCAACAGCTATTGAAGGTATTTAAGTATCCAATAGCTGTCTTGCTTTATTACCAATGGCTCCTAGCTCCACACTTACTGGCTCAATTGTCTGCAATACTCATTATTTATAAATAACTCAATTTAAACTAAACACTTAATTAAGTTCTTTTACAATAAAACCCCTCTAGATAAAAATCCAAGGAGCACAGTTTCGCGACTTATTTCAAAGCGATACAGAAACAAAATATTAAAAACTTGCGATTAATAAATTGGTGAAAATCTCTTCAAATTCCTCTTTGAGGTCGCTGTCTGGATATAGAGTAAAAAGAATTTCTAGTTCACCAGCTAGCTTATAAGCCCGGAGCAATCTACTTAGCTCTTTTTTCGAATTAAAATCCTGTATTGTAATTAAAAGGTTTTTCAAAGTGATTAAAATTTCATCTTCTGGTATTAGGTTCTTTTCCAATTTATTTAACTTTTCATAATCAGTTGTTGGTGACTTGGAGATTACTATTAAATTGTTATCAAGAACTTTTTTTAATAGAAGTAGAAGTATTCGTGCTTATCTTGTTTTTTAATTCCAACAATGACATACGAACAAAATTCTGCATCATCAAATTCGTACAGGGAATCGTACTCTATGTAAGACTCTTCAAATTCATTTAACAAGGGTTCATTAAGATAGAGATGAACGTGATTACTTCTTAGAAAATAGTCTTTTAAAATAGCTGGAATTTCAGCCTTTTCAATCAAATCTTTCATTTTTTTATCCATGATAAGTATCCCTTTAAATGCTACTTATAGTCTGTCGATTTATAGTCATCATTTTAACAGAATTAAGATATGAAGACTAATAAAAATCAAAAACGAATCTTAATGACAATTGGAGATAACATCAGGAAATATAGACTTAAAAAGGGTTGGTCACAAGAGGAACTAGCATTTGAATGTGATTTGCATAGAACATATATAGGTGCCGTGGAAAGGGGAGAAAGAAATATAACGGTTCTAAATCTTATTAAAATTAAAGACAAGCTGAATGTACGATTGAAAGATATATATCCAGAATAAAACTAATCCATATTTAAAAAATGTAACTACATAAAATCGGTGTGATAATGAGGTGGTGTATCAATGAGAATAAAAAAAATTCTTATTCGGAATTATAAATTATTTAGAGATGTGGGGTTCAATGTAAATCAGGGGTATAACATTTTTGTGGGAAATAACGGTTCGGGAAAAAGCACTTTATTAGAGATACTTCAAATAGTATTAAGTGGTAAACTTAATAATTATTCATTTGATCGTCAACTCAAGGTATCTTTTTTTAATTTTCAAGTTAGAAAGGAATTTAAACAATTACTTGAACAAAAAAAAGATATTGAAGAACTTCCAAAAATAATTATTGAAGTTTATTTCGATAATGAGAAAACTGATTCGGACCTTAAAGGAACTAACAATTTATTAGGTGAGGATTGTCCCGGAATTCAAATGTCAGTTAATTTTAATCCTATATATGCTGATGCATTTAAAGAGATGTTAGAAGCAGAGCAAATATATGATATCCCAGTGGAATTTTATGAGGTAAACTGGACGTACTTTTCGGGAGATCCAGTTATTTTTAGAACTTTACCGTTTAAAACATCTTTATTGGACACTACAAAAAAAGATTACAGTAATTCGGTAAATAAATTTGTTAACTTAAGTGTGGCTGAACATTTAACTGATGAAGAAAAAACTAGTTTAGCAAGAAGTTATCGTAAAATGAAATTTGAATTTAATACTAATGAAAGCGTAGTTAGTTTAAACGAGAGAATAGAAAAAAATGTCCGATTAGACAATAAAAAAATAAAATTCGGTATAAAAGATGAGGTATTGGATGCTTGGAAAAGTGAAGTCTCTATGGATATTGAAGAAATTCCTTTTGAAGATATTGGGTTCGGAAGTCAAAATCTTATCAAAATGGAATTAGTATTAAACGAAGAATCACAAAAATCAAATTTTATTTTATTTGAAGAACCTGAAAATAATTTATCATTCAGTAATATGTCAAAATTAATATCAAAAATAAAAAGTGATAAGTCTAAGCAAGTTTTTATTTCTACACATAGTAGTTTTGTAGCTAATAAAATTGGACTTGAAAATATTATTCTTTTGCATGAAGGGCATATAAATTCTTTAAATGAGGTAAATACAGAGACAATGGATTTCTTTATGAAATTGCCAGGATATAATACCTTAAGATTTTTACTTGCTCATAAGGTTATTTTGGTTGAAGGACCTACAGAAGAGTTGATAATTCAGAAAGCGTACCTTGATATGTATGATAAACTGCCTATTGAGGACGGGACCGATGTTATTTCCGTTGATTCACTTGCATTTAAACGTTACTGCGATTTAGCTGTTCTAGTAACCAAGGATATTGCAATAGTAACTGATAATGATGGTAGTATTGACGAAAATATCAATGAAAAATATAAAGAGTATACCGACCATTATGACTTTATAAAAATATTTCATGAAAAAGATGAATCCTTGTATAGTTTAGAACCGAGTATGTATCAAGCTAATGCAAAAAATGAAGGAACTCTTTCAAACTTTGAAATGGCTATATCTAAAAGTGGTTCTATGAAAAATAAATCCAAGGAAAAAGTTATTAAATTTATGGAGAATAACAAGGCAGAATGGGGGTTAAGGGTATTCGACTATTCCGGTACAGTAGAATATCCCGAATACATCATCAATGCAATCAAAAAATAAAATTATAATGGCATGTGCGGGTTCGGGTAAAACGTGGGGAATTTGCCAAGATGCACGAAGTACTTTGGTTGACAATAAAAGAGTGCTGATGGTTTCTTATACAAATAAAGGAGTACAATCTTTAAAAAGAGAATACGAGAAGCAAAACTTTGGAGTGATTGACCAACATATAAAAATACATTCTTGGTTCCAGTTTCTTTTAAAAGATTTAATAAGACCGTATCAAAGCTATTTTTTGAAGAGTATAAATAAAATAAAGTCATTTGACTTTTCGAATATGTACGGTAAAAAAGATTTCTCGAAAAAAAATACTTTACCATACTTTGTTAACGGTAATTATGATGTCAAAGCTAATAATGCTTCTGAGTTTGCAGTTTATTTAAATGAAATCTCAAATGGCTCTGTAATAAAAAGATTAGAAGAGATTTACTCTTGTATCTACATAGATGAGTTACAAGACTTAACAGGAAGAGATATTGATTTATTAGAGCTACTGCTAAAATCGTCAATTAGAATATATTGTGTCGGTGATTATAAGCAATCTACTTTGAAAACACATAACGCAAAAGCGAATAAGAGAAAAAGCGGGGAATATATTTTTGAATACCTTGAAACACTTAAGGATTCACATGATTTAGAGATTGTTAAAAGCAATAAATCTAAAAGGTTTATACAGGACATTGCCGATTTTGCAAACCTAGTTTATCCAAGGGATCCAATTACAAGTGTAAAAACAGCTTCATGTGATCATCTGGGAGTCTATCAAATCGTAAAGGAGGATGCAGAAAATTATATTAAATATTTTAAGCCAACTGTTTTAAGGTTTGACAAGAGAACAGATACACGTGGTTATTCAGCATTAAATTTCGGCGTTAGTAAAGGGATGACTATGGATAGAGTAATTATATTCCCGAATGGTCCTTTAACAAAATTTTTAAAAAGTCCATCAAATAAGTTAAGTAGTCCTTACAAATATTTTGTGGGTGTTACCCGATCAAGATATAGTCTAACTTTTATAGTTGATAAGTTAATTGAAAACGAATACTTTACCAGTGAATTTATAAAGGTAGGAGATAAAGAACTTCGGTTGTCAAGATTTAATGCGACAAATGATATAAATATTTAATAATTAGGCTTTTAGGTACTTTAAAGTAAATTACGTATAAAGAGGAGAAATATAATGTTTTCAAGGGCAACGTTAGTCGATGTTTTTTCATTATTCAGCAATCAATCTCACTCTGCTTTAGATAAATTCTTTTTTAAATACGGCATTGAAGAATATACTATATCTGCATCAAATAAAGAAAATAAGGCATTGGCAGCTGCAAGATATTTAATAGACAACCCTGATTCAAAAGGTATTTTAGGTGGAAATATGGCTTATGAAATGGTTGAAGAAATTTTAGGATTTTACATCGAGAACGAATATTATTACGATCGAGAATCAGGGGAGTTTAATGGTTATCCTAAATTAAAAAGGTTGCTTCTTAAAGATGGAATTGAAATTAGAGATGGACAATTAGTTAGAATGGTGGATTCAACAATTAATTATGTTGAAAATGAAAGTTTGTTATTGAAACTACTAGACAAATATAATTTAAGTACAGCTAAGGGGCATTATACTCAGGCGGTAAATGCTTTTACAAGAGGAGAATGGGCTGCTTGTAATAGTCAAATTAGAACTTTTGTTGAAGAAATATTATCCAAATTAGCCGAAGATGTAACAGGTAATAAATATAGGACAAGTCATGAGGCTAGAACAGTGCTATCACAAAGTTCACCGAAACTGTTTTATCCAGAGTTAAATGAATGGCTAGGTAATGGTACAGGTTACTTTGAAACATTTTGGAAGAGATTACATCCTCAAGGCTCACACCCTGGATTATCTAGCGAAAATGATAGTATGTTCAGATTAAACATCTTACAAATATCAATTTTAGAAGTGATGAGGAGATACGATGATTATAAAACGGAGAGTAATAACTAAAAAAAAAAGATTGATGTAAATGTGTAAATGCTACTATAAGAATGTACAGAAACGATTGTTTAAAAATGTATCAATTTATTATTGGGCAGTATTTTGCTGGGCTTTTATATACAAAATGATTACAGCCAATGAAATATACCAAGGCTGACATACTTTTTACCACTGAATAACAAGTAATGTACCAGTAAATGAATGGTGATTACCACCTCAGAATTTCTGAATGATTAAAGTTAAAAAGCCATACGTATATTGAATTATAAATTTTATACTTGTTGTACAGTTTGATTGATTCTCAATAAGAACTGTCTTAACAATCAGACGAGATTGTTAAGCAACACTTAGTAAGGTAAATGGATATTGTGAAGTAGTGCACTTAAACAAACGGGCAGTTTAATGGCATAACTAATCAATGGTTATATTAAATAAATCCCTGCTTTACTATTACGTTGTATGGAAAGAAAAGGTTGAATTAGAAATATATTATGTTATACTCATAATGATTAAGAATGGAAGGAGCATTATGTATGTGTTGCTCATGCTGTCCAGTAGTTGATCAATCCCTTATCTGAAAAAGAAATTATTAGATAAGGAGATTGGAATATGCTAATTCAAAATAAAATAATTCAAAGTGTTAGAAATAAATGTATTGAAGATGAATCGGTTTCAGCGTGTATGATGTATGGATCTTTCACAAAAGGTGAAGGCGATCAGTATTCTGATGTTGAGTTTTATATATTCATTGAAGATGATAAGATGGAGAAATTTAGTTCAAGACACTGGATTTCTAAGGTTTATCCAGTTGACTTAATCTTTTACAATGAGTATGGAACAGAGGTAGTGATTTTTTCAAATTTGATTCGTGGAGAATTTCATTTTCTTCCAATATCAAAAATAGAAGTCATAAAAAGTTTTAAGCCTACTGGAGTTTTTCCGGATCCTGATTCTATGTATATTTATGATTCTACAGAGCAATTAAAGCCTTTACTAGATGATTTAAGTGGTGCTGGACCAAACCGAATGACAGTTGAGAATGTTAACTTCGCTTTTAATAACTTCGTGAATGCTTGGTTGACGGGTGTAAACGTGATGAGAAGAGGAGAGTTAGCGCGTTCTCTAGAGGCTTTAACTCAAGTGCAAAAGTATATATTACAATTGATAAGGATTAAGGAAAATACGGTTGAACGATGGTTAAACAGTACAAAAAATTTAGAAGAAGATATAAGTGCAGAGTCGTATAAAGATTATGTATCAATAACCTCAAAATTAAATGAAAATGAGATAAAAACTGCTTATAAGAATGCGCTGAATATAGTTGAAGTAATGAATGAAATGTTCTGTTCCCTTTATATGGTTGATGTAGATAAAGGTCTAATTAGTAAGCTTTATAGCTACCTCAATGAATAAATAAATTAAGTATAAAAAGTTCACTGTTTATTAGCAGTGAACTTTTTTCAATTAACGGGGTGCTTAAATTTAGAAAAATGCAGTTTGTAGGTGGTGTTTTTTTGAAAATAATTAATTCGATTTTAAGTATTCTAATTATATTTATAGGTAGTTTTTTTATGAGCATCACAGTTTATAATGAAACGTTTCAAACGGTACTTTATAAAGTACTTGGGTTTGTTATTTTAGTCGGTGGGGGAGGATGAAGGGCTAAATGTCTTATTGTACTATCTGGTGCTTTATTAAAAACTAAAGTCGACTATAATCGGCTTATTTTTTTGTTGTGAAATTCTCATAACTCACAAGTATTGACACCGTTGCGCTAGACCAATAGAATAAAGGCATACATAGGTGTCATAACTTAGGGTCATAAATGTAGGGGTTTTTCATATGAAATATGGATATGCAAGGGTGTCAACATTACATCAAGATCTAGCTGCACAAATACATCAATTAGAGCGTGAAGGTTGCGACAAAATATATAAAGATAAATTTACGGGAACAAAAAGAGATAGGCCAAATTTTAATGAATTACTGGAAGTGTTAAAAGAGGGTGATACATTAGCCGTTACAAAGCTAGACCGTTTTGCTAGAACAACATCAGATGGAATAAACGTTATAAAAGAATTATTTGAAAAAGGCGTTAAAGTACACGTATTAAATATGGGGCTAGTTGAAGATACTCCAACAGGACGACTGATATTAAGCGTTATGTTAGCTTTTGCGGAATTTGAAAGGGATATGATTGTGGAACGTACCCAGGAAGGAAAAGCAATAGCGAAACAGAATCCTAATTTTAGAGAAGGTCGACCAAATAAATATGGTAAAGAGCAAGTGGAGCACGCTCTAAAACTACTCGAAACCAAATCCTATAAACAAGTAGAAGCATTGACAGGAATATCCAAAAGTACGCTATTTCGAGCAAAAAAGAAACTACAGGTGGTTGAATAAAAAAAGTCGCAATGTTTTACCCTTTTGACTTTTTATCTGAAGGGGGGTGTTTCGTTGTAACAAGGCTTGAATCCGTATTTAAGGGGTGTTTGTATCCAACTGACTAAGCTGATAAAAACACCTCATAAAAACGGAATTTTTAAAAGTTGTGATTTTTACATGTCTATGTTGTTATAAACTGTTTAAAAAGAAGTATATGTTTTGTAGTTCTTGAAAAGAACCAGTGTCTCTGAGTGATAATTTTGTAGGCTCACAATTCGCATGTGTAACAGTATGCAGAATATCTAAAGTTACTTGATCTTGACTTCCAATTTCTTGTCGACATGATGAACACTGCAAATTCATATTTTAACCTCCTTTCTTTGAATAAGAATAAGCCGATTGTTCATATTTATCAAAAGTGCAAAATTGAATTTTGAACAGTCATATTTAACTTTTATTAAGTGAAAATCCAATTTTCTCTGTTAGAAATTGAAATATCTTACGTTTTTAGTTATCAAAATGCAAATTTGATTCTTTTTGAAAAAAAATTAACTTAATTATTATTCAGTCTGTTCTTAAAAAAGTCAGCTACATTATTTTGATTTTGAGTTTTTTCCTTCCTTAATAACGTAAGGTAATCTAACGGTTTTGAGAATATATTGTTTAAAGCAGAATCAAAAAAAACCAAATTTTCCTGCGAAGACTTTTTTAGGAAATAATGAAACACTTGTGAAATTAAATCTTGTTGTTGTTTATTCAATTGTTGCAAATCTTCACGTGACTTCTTTAATGATAAGATACTTTCTTCTTTTACATTAAGTTCTTTTTCGAGTTGTTCTATTTTCCTTTGCTTAGATTTTAATTCATTAAAAAGGGTTGTCTTTAGTTCCTTATTTGTGATTTTATTATCGATTAGGTTTAATAAATTTTGTAGCTCATAATTCTTTTCATGTCTTTCAAGTTTATGAGATACGGCTGAGTTTACCTCATCTATTAATTTCCTGCCAGCACGATCTTTTTTCCTCCAAAATGATTCTGACGGCAGCTTAGGGATCTTTTGATTCTCATATAGTTCAATGCAATACTTATGTAAATCAGTATATTGTATCTCTTTCGATACACCATGCTTCAGAACGTAACTGTTTACTATTTCTTTAGCTTCAGTTTCAGTTAGTATCGGTTTTCGACCTTTTTTAGTCATATAATTAATAGATACTCCTTTCGATTTGGATTAGTTTTGATAAATTTTGGAGTTCTGACTTAACATTTAGGTGTGTTTGCTCTAGGTCTTTCTCGTTTTCTAGGTGTTCAGGTGTCATGATATTTAAAGCTGTATTTGTATGAATTTTATAAATGAAATTCATCAGTTCCATTAGATTGTCTTGATTTTTATTAACCTTTTCGATTATCTGGTCATGTTTCACTTTTAAATCATCTAAATCAATTCGCCAGTGACTACAAAGCATACATTCCTTTGCTTCGCAACGGATAAGAGAGTCGCTACAATAGCCGATTTCTAATTCACCCCTAAAACTAGATGTAGGTGATTCAAAGGCTTTTAATTTAACATTTTCCGGAATATATCTAATATTATTATCGAAATTCGATATATTTTTATAGTTTTTAATTAACTTAAATACCTCGTTATCAATCCAGTATTCCTTGTGAAAGCTGTAATGATACTGTGCTGCTATTGTTCTGTGCCCACCTAAGCGCGCTATTTCAACAGGTGAAATCCCTTGCATCATTAGTGAAACAAAAGCTATGTGACGAGTATCATTTGGACTTAATTTTTGATTGGCAGGTACGTTAATATGGTAATACTCGTTAATAACTTCTTTGTAAAAACGTTTAAGTAACTTTTCTAAATTATTTTTATTGAATGAATTGAGGTCTCGTTTTTGTAATTCTCTACGTCCCGGGTTGTCGGCGTAAATTAAAGACCTATAAGAGATAAGTGTTTCACTTTCTCCATATTCTTCTGTAAGTTCAATATAATTATTTAATAAGTGGTACATACTTTCATTTATTTCAATTTTATTATAATAATTAACACTATCGTTTAAAGGTTTCTTTATTCTGGTTAGTGTTACAAAAAATTTATTGCTTTCTTTAGAAATACTATCCCTTTTTATTAAACAAAATTCAGTAGATCTAATCGGAATAATCGTAGTTAAATTCCACCAAATTAAGATTGGATAGAAAAGGATTGTCTTTCTTATAGTTTCTTCATCATCAAGCAATTCATCTTTCTGGATGTCAGCAAAGTATTTCTCTAAATAATATGAGAATAATAGGATATATCTTGATGAAGGTAATTGGATTGGATTTTTAACAAATTTAATTTTGTTACGTATATCGTATAATTTAGCAAGATATTTACTTGAATTAGAAATTTCACTATAGTCAAGAAAACTAAACACAGTAGATAACACGTACGTCTTTTCATTATTGGTGATATGATCTTCATGAAGCCATTCTACAAAATGATTTATACGATCTAAAGAGAAAAACTTTGTAATATTGACTGCTATACAAAAATGGTGAAAATAGTGGATACACGTAGATGGTCGGTATTTCTCAAGTAATGAACCAATCCAACATTTTATTAGTAATTGATCGTCTTTGTTTAAATCTTTGTCAATTTTTCCAAAATCTAGTTTTATAGACCTTCCTGGGCTATACTCATGTGAAAATAACCAAATGTCATCGTAAAATGAATTCGATAAAAATATCCCTTTTGATTTAAGTTCAGATATTATATTGGTTGTGTAAGTAACTTCATACTCGGTTAGATAGGGGTTATCAAATGAAACATTAGCCTTTGCAATTGTATTATCACCCATGATCACTCAACTCCTTTGGGTGTATAAGTCGCGTATTCATGTATAGGTTTTTCCGAATCAATATCATTTAATAGTTCTAGTAACCTTATATATCCTTGTTTGCTTCCCTCAAAAAATCCTAATACCACATCTTCGCCAAACTTATCAACCGCATCGTTTAAAATGTCTAGTTCCATAAACAATAAATTTACTTGTTTTATCTTTTCAACATCAAAATTAGTGTTATTGAAGTTATTATTAAACTGGCCTAGTGTGTTTGTAACGCTGGAGACTATGTTAGCAGTAGCATAAAAATTAGGTACAGCATAGACGCAGTTCTTACAGTCTAAACCAGTATTAAGACAACCATTTTCCGAGACAATACATTGAAAGCCCTCGTCTTTACCCGGCAAAAAGTTCTTTTGTAGCTTGTTTAAGGTTTCAAATGCTTTTACTGAACCTTTACTAATAAATAATTCTATTATAGATTCTTTTTGTTTGGTTACACTATTTAAAAAACCCGCGGTGGCTTCAATATTATAAATATCCTTAAATACTGACTTTAACTTTATAATATTGTTTGTTTCCTTTGTCAGATCACCTGTACTTCCATAAACTATTTCACTAAGTATCTTTGGTATGTAACCAAATATGCCACGATTAAATAAATTTATGGAAAGTTCATTAATATCTTCATCTGGTATTTTAATATACATATTGGTTGATTCCTCGCTTTTATGCGAACGAAGTCGCTGAGCGATCTTAAGTGCTGCACCGCCATGTTTTTCTTTTTTTAGTAGTGTATACATGATAGTAAGCAATGTTCTATTCATCTTTCTGTTTTTAAATTTGAATTCTTTAGGAAAACCTTTAAAAAAGTTATTGTTTTGTGTGTCGAGAAAATTATTTTTTTTATTATTGAAATTAATAATGTTATCTAAAGTAGGATAGCAATGTTGATTTATCAAATGACAAATTACATAGGCGTTCGCAACAGCGACTTTTATGTTATCAGATATAAAAAAATTATTGATAGCATTAGTTTTAGAAACGGTGTATTCCTTTGTTAAAAGCAAATTAACGATTTTATCTACCTCATCGTTGGCAAGATTTCTATTTCTAAACTCTTCTAATGACTTTATATTTAGAAAAGAAATGTCAATCATTCTTAGGTTACATATATCTCTATGTCTCCAAGCATTGCTTAGGTGTAATAATATATAAAGCCAAGAATAGGCATATTCATTAGAAAACTTTGATGTAGCAAGGGAGATTCTAAGTAAACCGTCATCTATTGCTGGCTCCCTGTGACTAAGGTTATTTACATATGAGTAAACTTCCTTAAAAGTAGAGTAGTCGTATATATCCATGTCTTGATCTGCAGATCCGTTGGATGTTAATGCCTTTCTAATTTTTTGTATCCTAAATGAACTTTTGATATTATCTTGAATTAATCCATAATAGAGCTTATTAATAAAAGGGATTAAAATATTTCGATGGCTAATAGGAATATTCGAATTTAGTAAACCAAGATTTATTTCATTGCTCGATTTTTGATGTAGCTCCGAATCCAAAATAAAGTCCGATAATAAATTAGTGCATTTTACTAAGGTATTTACAAAATAAGGCACAGTTTCTTTTGCTTTATTGTTATATAGAATAGAATCTGTGCAGTAATTAAACCAATATTGTTGCGTAATAGGTGAGTTTTCGTGAAATTTAATGCGATTTATTTTTAGTAGTTCATAAAAAGCCGAAAGTGGATCACTATATGATATGGAATCTAAAAGTTCTTGATGTTCTTTCTGTTGTAATAAATTTTCGTACTCTGATTTAGGAAAAAGCAAGAATGTTGGAGAGTTTTTATTGAAAGCGTACCTTTCGATACCCGTTGGCTTCTTTCTGTATTTAAAGTATCTAAAGGAATGTTCCCCAAGTGTTTCGGAAACCAAAGACGAGGGAACATACTTCTCTGTAATATCCTGTTTTATTTTTAATAAATTATTTATTTCTTCTTTGTAGTAATAGGTTGTGTTGTGGAAATTATAAAATGACAGTTTAGCTTCTTTTCTAATAGTGGTAAGTTCACTATTTGATATTTTTAAAAGCTGTAAGGTTTGTTTTAGAGAATAGAATTTCTCCTTTTCCCCAAGGTACAGCCATGTATCATCTTTGTTAAACATTTCTACAATCTCTTTTCGGTCATACAACTTTAACCTTGTGTGCAAATCGATCTGTTCAATGTTGTGATAATTGACCAAAAAGTTTAATTGACGATAAGTAATGTTACATTGATTAACCACTTCGTTATTAGAAATATAATTAGTTAAAAATTCATTGATATGCTCTTTCTTGAAATATATATTCTCCGCTAAAAGTTGCTGATCTGTTTTAAAATATTTAATACCTAGTCTTTCACACATTATAAATAAATTAGGGATAAAAGTAGATTTCAAAATAGTAATTGAAGTTTTAGCCATACCAAATAATTTTCTAACCTCTGTAAAAGTATAATAGTTCTTAGATAAATTTAGATGTTTCCTGTAGAACGATGACAGAGAATGATACTCTACATATAAAAGTTTATCGCGATTTCTAAAGTGTTTAATGGCGTTTTCAAGACAGAGTTTATACAAAGTTTCATTTTTCTTAACTAATTTTGAAAAAATCCTACTGTTGATTATTGTTGTTCCTTTGACCCATTTAGCTTTACGTTCGCCAGGAGAAAAATCTTTTGATAAAACTTTTACTTTGGTTAAATCAGATTTAGGGATGTATTCTGTATTCTTTGATATTCTGATTATATTTATATTATCGGTGTGTGCAATGGATTCGTAGATATAAATATTGATGTTTAATTTGTGCAAAAGTTCGTCCTTGTGATATACATTATCAATAAACTTTTCCACATCGGACTTATTGAAATATAATGAATTCCTGTGGTTAACAGTATTTATATTATATACTTGATTACATTTAGATAATATTTCGTTCAAACGTTCCCTATAAGAGGAGGGACTAGACGATCTGCAAACAATTTGTAGAAAATTATCTGTACTTAAGTAGTTTTCCGATAAGTCCTTTTCGATCTGAACAATTTTCATTATTTCATCACGATTAAAATAGGCTACATTGTTAATTTCGATAATATTAAGATGACCCTCCTGAATAAGGAGTTTTACTTTATTCTTAGTTACAGGGATATTTCGTTTGTTGTAATAAAATGAGGACAGATCAATAAGGTTATCTTCCAATTATTTCCCTCCTATAACTGTGACCTTATTCCTTTATTTAGTTTTGGTAATATTTTTCACTTAACTTCGTAATTCGAGGTAAATTGTCTTTAATTGCATTTATAGTTGTTTTTTCGTCTACATACTCCATGGATGAATTAATATTAGTATCACCTCTAGCAATAGCTATTTGTGTAGGTGTAAGTTTCATGTCAAACAGTATATTAGTGTAAATTCCTCGACCTATATGAGTCGACCAATAACTTTCACTTAATAATGTGTAATCTTCATATCTGCCTTGCTTTAATAATTCCTCCAAAAAACGTTTTTTCACTTTATTGAACCTTCGATCATAAACCTTACCAGACATTGGATTGCCATCTTTGTTTATAAATAGTGCCTGTTTATTTTTAGGTTTCATATTTTGAAGGTAATCCATATGTTTAAAATAAACTTCCCAAACTAAAGGTATATCCATTATCGTTTGTTTACAGAGCCTAGGGCTAAGATAATTTGTTCTTTTTGGAAACTCGTTTGAAGTATCTTCTAAATGTGGAAATAGTATATGTCTATTATCCTTTATATGAACCATCATGGATTCATTTGGAATCACCTCCAAATCTAACTTAGTAATGTTTACAACTTCGCCCCTACGTAACCCGCCATAAAATTGAAAACAAATACCAAGTGCAATATCTGGTGAAACAGCTCTAGCGACTTGTATGAATAAAGTTATAAGCTCGTAACGATTCTTACCGAAATCTTTTAGTTTTAAAATGGTATTTGATTTTCTCGAAGAAGGATATTTAGTTTGCAGATGACTTTTTTCAAATAACGATTTAACCGTTCTTCTATCTTTGTAATAGTTAAATTCAATTTCTATCTTTTCATTGATATAGTTATTCTCGCTTAAAAACACAAAAAAGTTAGTGAGTACGCCTTCATACAATTTAATTGTGTTCCTCGATAAACCATTTCTTGTTAGATGAGAAATATAATTGCTGCCATGATATAGATTCAGATTCTTTAAACCCGTAAATGATAGCTGCATGAACAACTTGTCTTTTTTATCTATTGATTTTAGAATATAGTTTAAAAAACGGCATACTATTCTTGCTGGTAATAATTGTGAATTTAGTGATTTGCCATGGTATGCATATTTTACAGTTATAAATTCTGTAATCGGATGAGGCACTTGAACGTTTGTTCTTATGTCATGTACCATTATCGAGACTATATTGTCATTACTACCAATCTCTTTAATCTCTTTTACAATAAACCTGTAAGCTTCACTTAACTCCATATGATCGACCTACCTCAAATGATATTACTTATATTCTAACTTTTTATAATGTTTATTACTAGATTTAGCCTCTTAATTTTATACTTGGCGAAATTAATAAACAAAGTAACATCAATGGATAGAAGGTTTAAATATGGCTTATATTAATTTACGCCTAAAAGCATACCTATAACAATTCATAATCATCCATCAGGTTGTGCAGAACCGAGTTATGAAGATATTGAAGCGACACGAAGACTCGTAAGTGTCGGAGAACTCGTCGGTATTGATTTACTGGATCATATTATTATCGGAGATGGCACTTTTGTCAGTATTAAAGAAAGGGGACAATTATAATGGGTCTGGATATGTATATCTACTTAAAAGATAAATCTACTGAAGAAATGATTGAATTCTCTTATTTTAGAAAATTTAACGCGTTACACGGATACTTTGATATCAAATATAACCTGGATAATCCATGTAGTATTGAGATTGCAGAGGATGATCTGACGAATCTCCTGTTTAAGGTCAATGCCATACGAATGAATGCGAATGTTGCACCTAATGCATTACCGGTGTATTATGGACCTTTTTTTGGGAGTTACGACTATGGTTATATTTACTTTGAATATATCGATCAGCTATATAAAGATTTAAAGCGTTTGTTACAGGTTGACCGGAAGAAATATGATATATACTATCAGGCAGATTATTAGATTTTGTAAATTTACTGTTAATTTTGTTCGTAAAACGAAATTTATTTGTATGAACTATTGAAATTTTCAGAAGATTAATTTATGATTAAAACAACTAATAAAGAAAGGAGGAAAATACAATGAACTACGTTAAACGACAGCATGTTTATTTATCATCAATTTTATATTTTCCTCCTGCATACAAATCAAAAATAGCGATATAATCTTTTCGACGATATTAATTATGGAAATGATTATGTAAAGATTTTTGATTGTCTGTGGGAGTTAATCCCACTCTAAAAATGTGCACATGCTCATCATATGAGTATGTGTATTTTTTTTATGAGTGAACAAGGAGTGTGACACATGTTAGATGTTTTATTTAAGTTAGGATGGTTTTTTAAGCAGGAAAAAAAGAGATATATTTTTGCGGTAATCTTACTCCTTTGTGCGAATGTTACAGAAATAATTCCGCCATGGTTAATTGGTAAAACGATTGATTACGTCAATTTAAAAACGTTAACTCAAGATACATTTAAATGGATATTAGTCGTATTTACTGTAACGCTAGTGTTGAGTTATTTAATCAATTACTTATGGCGATATCTTTTGTTTAATGGTTCACAATTGCTAGAAAGTATGATGCGCAAGAAAATTATGGCAAAGTTTTTAACAATGAGTCCGAGTTTTTACGAAAAGAATAGAACTGGTGACCTTATGGCAAAGGCAACAAATGATTTGAGTGCCATTCGTCAAACAGTTGGTTTTGGTATTTTGACATTAATCGATAGTACAACATATATGGTAACAATTATTGCGATGATGGCTCTTGCGATTTCATGGAAATTGACGTTAGCAGCGCTTATTCCTTTACCATTTTTAGCATATATTGAACAACGTCTCGGGAAAAAGATTCATGAACGTTACACTGTGAGTCAGGATGCATTCGGTGATATGAATGACAGTGTACTGGAATCGATAGAAGGCGTCAGGGTAACACGTGCTTTTGCACAGGAAGAACATTTAGATATTCATTTTAAACATATGACGACTGATGTGGTTAACAAATTTATTCACGTAGAAAAATTAGATGCTCTGTTCAAACCGATTACGATAATTGTTACATCGTTAAGTTTTATGATAGGTCTCGGTTATGGTAGCTATCTTGTTAATCAAGGTGAAATTACAGTCGGTGAATTAATTGCCTTCAATGTTTATTTAAATATGCTTGTGTGGCCGATGTTTGCAATTGGGTTATTATTTAATATTATGCAACGTGGTAATGCATCGTTAGACCGTGTAATGGAGACATTAAATACTGAAGATGTCATGGAAGATCCGATTGATGCTTCAATTCCAAAGGATCATCACGTTTCCTTTGATGCTGTAACTTTCCAGTATCCAACAAGTGAAGAAGAAAATTTGAAGGATATTGATATAGAGGTTAAGGTAGGCGAAACATTAGGTATTGTCGGTCCAACGGGAAGTGGTAAGACGACTTTAATCAAGCAGATTTTAAAAGAATATCCGATGGGAGAAGGGAATATTTCTATCGGCAATTTAAGCGTGAAAGATTTATCCAAGTATGAAGTCCGTAATAAGATAGGCTATGTTTCTCAGGAAAATATATTATTCTCAAGAACAGTAAAAGAAAATATTAAGTTTGGTAAAGAGGATGCGACGGACGCTGAAATTGCAGAAGCAATTCGTCTTGCCAATTTCACTAAAGATGTTGAGAGACTTCCTCAAGGGTTAGAAACGCTCGTTGGAGAAAAAGGAATCGCAATTTCAGGTGGACAAAAACAACGTATTTCTATTGCCCGTGCGATGATAAAAAATCCGGATATATTAATATTAGATGATTCATTAAGTGCTGTAGATGCAAAAACGGAGACAGCGATCATAGAAAATATTCAGGCTTCAAGAAGCGGGAAGACTACGATTATATCAACGCATCGACTTTCAGCTGTACAACACGCAGATTTAATTGTGGTATTAGATCGCGGAAAAATTATCGAGCGTGGTACTCATGAAGCACTGATAGCGAACAATGGCTGGTACAGGTCGCAATTCAATCGTCAACAGTTAGGAGGTGTCTCTTAAATGTCGACTACTAAACGTTTATATTTAGAGGCTAAGAAAGAGAGAACTTTATTTATCATAGGTTTTATCATATTATTCTTTGCTGTCATTATGGAGCTTATTGGTCCTGTCATCGGGATGTATATTATCGATCACCATATCAAGACAGCAACAGAAGGTATTATTAATATGCAGCCGATATTTTTATTGTTAGCAGTATATTTCATCATTGCAATTATCTATGCGATATTAAGTTACTATCAAACAATCTATTTCCAGACAGCCGGTTCAAATGTTATCAAACACTTACGTACAAATTTATTCAGTCATATACAGAAACTTCCGATTAAGTTTTTTGATAATTTACCAGCTGGAAAAGTTGTAGCACGTATCACCAATGACACACAGACAATATTAGAGTTGTTCACAGTGATGCTTCCAACATATATTGCTGGTATGACAAATATCGTCGGAATTATTGCAGTAATATTTTACTTTAATGTTAAAGTTGGATTACTGGCACTTATTGTAGTGCCACTATTATTTGGCTGGTTATTAATTTACCGTAAAATCAGCGATAAATATAATAATATCGTTCGTGAACGTAATAGTGATATGAATGCCATGTTAAATGAATCAATAAATGGTATGACAATCATTCAAGCATTTAATCAGGAAGAGAAGATTCAGCAGGAATTTAATCAGTTGAATGAAGAATATTTAAAGAATTACAGCAAGATTATTCAACTTGATTCTATTACGAGTCATAACCTTATGGGTACGATTCGTTCATTCGTATTTTTAGCGATGATTTACATATTCGGACAATCATTCTTAAGTGCTGAAGCAACACTTACTGCGGGTATGATGTATATATTGGTTGATTATTTAACTCGTCTATTTAATCCAATGTTCAATATGGTTAATCAGCTCAGCGTTTTAGAACAGGCGCGTGTGTCAAGTAATCGTGTTTTTGAAATGATGGATGAAACAGCAGAAGTTCAGGAAAATAAAATCATGACGCAGTGTGAGGGCCATGTGAAATTTGAAGATGTATCATTCGGATATAAACCTAACGAACTTGTATTAAGAAATATCAATATCGATGCTTTACCTGGTGAGACGATTGGTCTCGTTGGTCATACCGGTTCAGGGAAAAGTTCAATTATGAATCTTCTCTTCAGATTTTATGATCCGACCACGGGTCGCATAACAATTGATGGTATTGATACAACGTCTGTTACTAAACAATCAATGCGTCAATTTATGGGTATCGTATTGCAGGATCCGTATCTTTATTCAGGAACGATTCTTTCAAACATCACTTTAAATGATCCTAAAATTACTCGAGAGATGGCGATTGATGCACTGGAACGCGTGGGTGGATATAGAGTGTTACAGTCACTAGAAAATGGCATTGACACAGAAGTAGTAGAACGTGGATCGACGCTTTCAAGTGGTCAACGCCAGTTAATATCATTTGCAAGGGCGCTGGCATTCAATCCTAAAATATTAATATTAGATGAAGCGACTGCTAGTATTGATTCAGAAACAGAATCTGTCATTCAGCAAGCGATGGATGTGTTAAAAGAAGGCCGAACAACATTTATTATTGCACACCGATTATCTACCATTAAACATGCTGATGAAATTATTGTTCTGGATAAAGGGGAAATTATCGAACGCGGTACACATGATATATTAGTCGAAAAAGGTGATGTTTATGCTAAAATGTATGCATTGCAATCAGGCGGGAAATAATCGAGGTGTAAATATGTATAATATTATTCCGATGCATCGAACTGCTGCCGAAGAAATAAGCATATGGGATTTTGGCAAAGGATATGAATTTTATAACATAGAAGAAGATCCGTATGTTATAGAGACATTTTTGAATGGTCATTATTATATTGTCTATAAAAATGATGAAATTTTTGGCTTTTTCTGTGATGGTGAAAGTGCGAGAATCAATGAAACATATCCTGAAGATGATGATATCTTAGATGTTGGATTCGCATTAAACCCGCATTGGATCGGTCAAAAAATGGGTGAGCAGCTATTAAATATTATGTTCCAGTATTATCATGCTCTTTATGACGTTCATATATTTCGGGTAACGGTAGCTTCATTCAATGTAAGAGGTATTAAACTATATGAAAGAATGGGATTTTACGAAGTAAATACGTTTTACGAAACGATTGATAATGAAAATATTAAATTTATAGTAATGTGCTATAATCAATCCCAAGACTGATGAAACTTTTTCTAAATAACGTTAAGATTGTATCAGAAAGTAGGGGATACAATGTTTAAGTTAATCAGAAGACTTATTAAAATAAGTCTACTTGTAGTTATAAGTGTTATGATATATTTTATCTTTGTCACTAATCCATTTAATGGTGAGGCAAATCAAGCAGTTAATGAACCTGTTCAAAATGCATCGACGTATACTTTAGAAGATAATGTGCTATTTAGAAATATTCCATTATCTCAGGTGAAGAATGCATTTAATTTTATGGATAAGCAGGAATTTATGGATGTATCCGGATTAACTCGAATGGGTTATAATGATGAATACTTAATTGGTCAGCGGGGCAGTGACTTTATCATGTATCGATTTGGTGAAAATAAATTATCTGTATTTCAATCAGAAAATGATTTATATCATGCTCTTAGTGAACGTCAGCAATCTATTGATATGAAAGATAAAAGTTTTTATTAAAGGTTAGAGATTCTAAAGGGTCTGGAGATAAAATTTATTTCCGGACCTTTATTTTGTTTTTCTAATAATTTTGTTTATAATAAATACGGTATATGTAGTAACATCAATCATTTTGACTGGATGGAGTTGTTTTTTTGTTTTATTTTAATAAACCAATCCGCATCATATTTTTAGCTATTGTTTGTCTCCTATTATCATCATGTAATCAACAATATAGTTTTAAGTCACAGTACAGCACTCCGACTATAAAACCGCTAAATCAAGTTTCGCTCTTGCCGTATATAATGAGTAAAATGACATTAGAACAAAAGATTGCGCAGCAATTTATTTTAGGTTTTCACGGCACGACATATAATAATGTGTTGGAAGAATATAATCAGCTGAATATTGGCGGGGTGATTTTATTTGCCCGAAATATCCAGTCAGTTGAACAAACAAGATTGCTTAATCAAACAATTTACGACCAAAATAAAGGTGTTCCAATGTTTATAGCGGTGGATCAGGAGGGTGGACGTGTGAATCGTTTCCCCGCGGGCATTCAGAATGTTGAACCTGCATTTCAAATTCGTAGCAATGGTGATCCGCGCGTTGCCTATGACAAGGGTGAATACATTGGAAGACGATTAAATGCATTAGGATTCAATGTAGACTTTGCACCATCTTTAGATATTTGGAGTAATCCCGCAAATAAAGTAATCGGGGATCGTAGTTTTGGTACGACTTATCAGGACGTCATAAAGTATGGCTTACCTTTTAATAGAGGAATTAATGATCAGGATGTTATTACGAGTGCGAAACACTTTCCTGGGCATGGTGATACTTTTACTGATAGTCATGAATCTTTGCCGGTAAGTCATCTGACAGAGAAACGTTTATTTGATAGTGAGTTACAACCATTTAAGGCAGCGATTAAGGATGATATCGATATGATTATGGTCAGCCACATATTATTCCCGGCAGTTGATGCAAACGCCCCGAGTTCAATGAGTAAAGCTATGGTTACAGATATACTCAAGCAAAAATTAGGCTATAAAGGTGTCATAGTTACCGACGATCTGGCCATGGGTGCTGTTATTAAAAATTACACACGAGAGCAGGCACTAATTAATGCAATAAATGCCGGTGAAACATGTTTATTGATTGGTTCAGATATTGGTGATATTCGCTATCAGATAGAATTTATTAAATCACAAGTGAAATCCGGTAAGATAGATGAGAACATTATTGATGAAAATGTTCAAAAAATACTCAAGTTAAAGCAAAAATATGGTATCGTATAATATATTAA
Organism: Macrococcoides bohemicum; assembly: GCF_003259675.1. Lineage (GTDB taxonomy): Bacteria > Bacillota > Bacilli > Staphylococcales > Staphylococcaceae > Macrococcoides > Macrococcoides bohemicum. The sequence continues at coordinate 351,824 of NZ_PZJG01000001.1, forward strand.
AGTCATTTTAATGAGGTGTTAAGTTTGCCCAATTTTTATAAGAGAAATAAATTAGTTTTCTTTCTTTTTGGACTCATCATATTTATGGTTCTGGTTGGATTTTCACTGAGAGAAAGAGAAACAACGACAGTTGAATCATTTGTAGGAGATACAACTGCCATCGGTCAAAGAATCGTGTCATATCCTGCAATGTTTGTTACAGGTAATTTCGGTAATCTCATTAATATGTGGGATGCAAATGAAGAAAACAAAAAGCTGAAAGAAAAGATAAAAGGTTTTGCTCAAGTTGAAGCTGATAATTATCGTCTAGAAAAAGAAAATCAGGAACTAAGACAAGCATTAAAAACGGATAGTATTTCACAATATGATCCCGTGATTTCTACGATAATCGCTAGAAATCAGGATCAATGGATGAATACTTTTATCGTAAATAAAGGTAAATCATCTGGCATACGTGAAAATATGGCTGTGCTTACAACTGAAGGCTTAGTAGGACGTATAAAGAAGGTTAACAGTTATTCTTCACAAGTAGAATTAATCACTTCAAGCATAAAATCTAGTAAGATTAGTGTTACATTGCAGCAAGAAGGTCAGGATATATTTGGTATGATTGATCATTTTGATGAAAGTAAGAATTTACTTGTCTTATCTGATATAGATAATAATGTGAAAGTTAAACTTGGAACAAAAGTAGTTACAAGTGGACTTGGTGGTCAATTCCCTAAAGGCATCTTAATTGGAGAAGTAAAGAAAGTTGAAAATGATGAATTTGGATTGAGTCAAATTGCATATGTGGAAACGCAAGCTGATATTAATGAACTCACACAAGTTTATGTTGCTAAAAAAAGTCCTAAAGTGATTTCATTAGAAGGAAGTGGCGAGTAATGCAGCTTGTGATTATGCCGCTTATTGCGCTCATATTGTTTTACATTGATTCATTAATCAACTCAATTTGGCCGATCACTATTTTCAATGTTGATTATTTTTTTAAAGCACATTTATTATTTATGTATTTGTTGATAATAACGGTATATAAAAATCCGAAAGTAGCATTGATACTAGGTGTGTTATTTGGAATCATTTCAGATATTTATTTTGGCACAATCTATGGTATATATCTATTCGGTTTTATCATTGCTATACTTCTTATGAATCAATTATTTAAAGTCTTTTACAAAGATTTAAAGATGATGATTGTATTGTTCTTAGGATTTATCTTTCTGTTTGAAAACTTTTATTACATTGTCTTTGCAATTCTTGGAATTGCACATATCAATTATTTTTTATTTTTGTGGACACATGTTTTACCGTCGTTACTTATCAACTTCATTTTAATACTAGTCGTCTTTCCACTTATCCTGAAATTACTTGATAAGTATATGAAATAATGATTGACGGCGCATGTTTAAAATGATAATATATTGAAGTTGAGTAGTTTCAAAAGCTACATACAACCGCACAACTTTAGGTTTCAAGTGAGTAATCCACCTGAAGATGGCGTGACTTAAATAAAATAGGAGGTGCAAGTATGTTTGCAATTATTGAAACTGGTGGGAAACAATTAAAAGTTGAACAAGGTCAAGAAATCTGGGTTGAGAAATTAGACGCAGAAGCTGGTTCAACATTCACGTTTGATCAAGTATTAATGGTTGGTGGAGATTCAGTTAAAGTAGGTTCACCTGTAGTTGAAGGTGCTACTGTTACAGCGAAAGTTGAAAAACACGGTCGCGGTAAAAAAATCACTGTATTCAAATACAAACCAAAGAAAAACTACAAACGTAAACAAGGTCATCGTCAACCTTACACTAAATTAGTTATCGAAGCGATTAACGCGTAATGATTAACGTTACTATCTTAGTAAATGATGAAGGTCAAGTGACTCAGTTTACTATGGAAGGACATGCAGATAGTGCACCACACGGACAGGATCTTGTTTGTGCAGGCGCTTCAGCAATCGTCTTTGGTAGTATGAATGCAGTGATTGGTTTGACAGATGAACGACCGGACATTGATTATGCGGATGATGGTGGTTACTTTACTGCAAGGGTCGTTGACCTGAACAATAAAGAAGCACAACTGATTATTCAATCAATGCTCGTGTCATTACAGACGATTGAAGCTGAATACGGACAATATATTAAACTAAACTATAAGTGAGGTGTAACTCATGTTAAAATTAAACTTACAATTCTTCGCATCGAAAAAAGGGGTAGGTTCTACACGTAACGGACGTGACTCTGAATCAAAACGTTTAGGTGCTAAACGTGCGGATGGTCAATTCGTAACAGGTGGTTCTATTTTATACCGTCAACGCGGTACTAAAATTTATCCAGGTGAAAACGTTGGACGTGGTGGCGATGATACTTTATTCGCTAAAATCGACGGCGTTGTTAAATTTGAACGTTTCGGACGCGACAAAAAGAAAGTTTCAGTATACGCTGAAGCAAAATAATTAGATGATTAGGGACTGAGACATAACCATGTCTCAGTTCTTTTTTCATTTGTTTACCTCAGTCGTACAATTATTTAATCCATGATATAATGTGAGCAGGTGATTTAATGCATAATATTGAAACTTATATGAAAACTAAACATGATCTTGCAAACCAATTGCAGTTGTTAGATGCTTATTTTACATTTGGCCAAGTAGATAAAGCAGAGCGCTTATCTAAAAACATCGTTGCACAATTTAGGGATGAACAACAATTCCTAAAATTAAGTTGTCCCAAATCCATACAGTATTACGTCGATACTACATTAGATGAACGTTTGTTTGAATGGGCATTTGAAATTGAGCTTCTAACCAGTGCAATTGGCAATTATGATGAAACATTAAAAACGTTTATTCAAACATGTATAATGGATTACAAAAATAGAGTTGATACTAAATCATTAGTTACAATGAGTTTATTTGAGACAGATGATGAGATTGAATGTATTTTCGCATTAACAGGCAATATTAAAGACACGTCAAATGTATTATCAAACTGTGCATTGGCGAATGACGAAATTATCGAATACAAGTTAGAAATAAGAAAATAAGAGGTGTTTATATGTTTATAGATCAGGTCAAGATTAATTTAAAAGCAGGAGACGGTGGTAACGGTATCGTTGCCTATCGTCGTGAAAAATATGTGCCATTAGGTGGACCTGCTGGAGGAGATGGTGGTAAAGGGGCCTCTATTATATTCCAGGTAGATGAAGGTTTACGTACATTATTAGATTTCCGTTTCCAACGTATGTTCAAAGCTGAAAAAGGTGAGAATGGTCAGACAAGCAACATGCATGGAAGAGGAGCAAAAGATTTAATATTAAAAGTACCACCTGGCACGATTGTTAAAAACGCTGAAACCGGAGAAATTATTGCAGATTTAGTGTTACACGAACAAAGTGCAGTAGTAGCCAAAGGTGGACGTGGTGGACGTGGTAATTCACGATTTGCATCAGCAAGTAACCCTGCACCAGACTTCTGTGAAAATGGTGAACCAGGTGAAGAATTAGAAGTTTCTTTAGAACTTAAATTATTAGCCGACGTTGGTTTAGTTGGTTATCCAAGTGTTGGAAAATCAACGTTGCTTTCAATTGTTTCTAAAGCGAAGCCAAAAATTGGTGCTTATCATTTTACTACAATTAAACCCAATTTAGGTGTTGTACAAACAAAAGATAACCGTAGTTTTGTAATGGCTGATTTACCTGGTCTAATAGAAGGTGCTTCTGAGGGTGTTGGTTTAGGGCATCAATTCTTAAAGCACGTTGAACGTACACGCGTTATTATTCATATTATTGATATGGGACGTACGGATGGTCGTGATCCATATCAAGACTACGTTACTATCAATAAAGAGTTAGAAAACTATAATAAGAAATTAGCACGACGCCCACAAATTGTCGTTGCAAACAAGATGGATATGCCAAATGCGGATGAATATTTAGCAGAATTCAAAGAAAAAATGGGTGATGATGTTGAAATTATTGAATTAAGCGCAGCAACTTACCAAAACATAGATACGTTATTATATCGAGCAGCAGACTTATTAGATGCAACGAAAGATGTTGATTATGACATTGATGAAGAAGATACTGCAGTTCACCGTGTAATGTATAAACATGAAAAATCTGCAGATCACTTTGAAATTACACGAGCAGATGATGGTGCTTATGTTGTTAGTGGTGACTCAATCGAACGTTTATTCAAGATGACAGACTTCACACGTGATGCATCTGTGCGTCGTTTCGCACGTCAAATGCGTACGATGGGTATCGACGACGCATTACGTGAACGTGGCTGTAAAAATGGAGACATCGTTCGAATTATGCGCGGTGAGTTTGAATTTGTAGAGTAGCAGGTGAAGATATGACGGATCAAAATAAAAAGTTTTATTTAATTCGCGAAGACGTATTGCCTGAATCAGTAAAGAAAACTTTATTAATTAAAGATTTACTTGATAAAAATCCAAAGCTATCAATATTTGATGCAGTAAAAACATACGATTTATCCAGAAGTGCTTTTTATAAATATAAAGATACAATTTTTCCGGTTGATGAAAAAACACGGGAACGTAATATTACAATGATGGTCCAGGTAGACGATAAAGTTGGTTTGTTAAGTCGTATATTAGAATTTATTGCAAGTGAGAATGGGTCTGTGCTAACAATACACCAGACAATTCCAATTAAGGATAAAGCAACGATTACAATATCTTTAAATGCAACAAATATGGATTTAACGATTAACGAACTGATTGAAAAGATTGAAGCACTCGATTATGTTAATCAAGTGCAGCTACTTGGTATGAGTTTATAGGAGGGTACGATGTACGCTTATTTAGAAGGACAATTAAATGAAATTTTACCAACACATCTCGTTGTTGGCGTGAACGGTATAGGATATGAATGTCATGTACCAAATCCTTATCGCTTTCAAAAACATTTAAATAAAGATTTTAAATTATATACGCAGCTGGTTGTTCGTGAAGATGCACATACGCTATATGGTTTCGATTCAATGGAAGAAAAACAGTTGTTTTTATCTTTAAATAAAGTAACTGGTATAGGTCCAAAGTCTGCTTTAGCAATATTAGCATCAAGCTCACCAAAAGAAATTAAAAATGCGATTGAAAGTGAAAATGATAGTTATTTAATCAAGTTTCCTGGCATCGGTAAGAAGACAGCACGTCAAATGATACTTGATTTAAAAGGCAAATTGATTATTACGGATGAGACAGAAGTATTTAAAGAAATCACTGAGCAGAAGACTGAAGTTATCGAAGAAGCACTTCTTGCTTTAGAAGCCTTAGGTTACACAAAACGTGAACTTCAAAAAGTTGAAAAAGTATTAAAACAAGAGCAGCTTGCAACAGTTGATGAAAATGTCAAACGTGCCTTTCAAATGCTTATTTCATAAAGGAGTTGAAATGATTGGATGACAGAATTATAGATGATACGCTTTTAAACTCAGAGGAATTTCATGATGAATTAAGTTTGCGTCCGACAAAACTTTCCCAGTATATAGGCCAGGAAAAAATAAAACATAATCTGGATGTATTTATTCAAGCTGCAAAATTGCGTAATGAATCACTAGATCATGTGTTGTTATATGGTCCGCCTGGACTTGGTAAGACAACGCTCGCTACAATTGTGGCGAATGAACTCGGTGTAAATATTAGGACGACTTCAGGACCGTCAATAGAACGTCCGGGAGATTTAGCAGCAATTCTTTCAAGTTTAAATGCAGGCGATGTTCTTTTTATCGATGAAATTCATCGCCTAAGTCGCGTAGTTGAAGAAGTATTATATCCTGCAATGGAAGACTTTATGTTAGATATCGTAGTAGGTAAAGGCGAAGAGGCTAGAAGTATACGTATTGAATTACCACCATTCACTTTAATTGGTGCTACAACACGTGCCGGAAGCCTATCTGCACCTTTACGCGACCGTTTTGGTGTGCATTTAAGACTTGATTATTATTCTATAGATGATTTATCTCAAGTTGTGAGCCGCACAGCTGATGTGTTTGATGTAGCAATTGATGATGCATCAGTCACAGAACTTGCCATGCGTAGCCGTGGTACACCTCGTATAGCTAATCGTTTATTACGACGAGTGCGCGATTTTGCACAAGTTAAAAATGATGGTCATATTGATTTTGAAATTACATCAAATGCCTTGAATTTATTGCAGGTTGATGCCTATGGATTAGATCATATCGATCATAAAATATTAATGGCTATCATTGAAAGGTATAACGGTGGCCCGGTAGGTCTCGATACGATAGCTGTGTCTATCGGTGAGGAACGTATGACACTTGAAGATGTTTATGAACCCTATTTAATACAAAAAGGCTTTTTAGAACGTACGCAACGTGGACGTGTAGCCACACCGCTTGCTTATAAACATTTTAATATTCCGTTTGATAACGAAAAGAGGAAATAAAGTTGGATGTAAATGAATTTAATTTTGAATTACCAGAAAGATTAATTGCACAAACGCCTTTGCTTGATCGTACAGCAAGTCGATTACTCGCTTTAAATAAAACGACCGGAGAGATTACGCATACACATTTTAAATCGATAATCGATTATTTAAATGAAGGTGATACGCTTGTTCTTAATGATACCAAAGTAATGCCGGCACGTCTTTTTGGCGTTAAAAGTGATACAGGTGCAAAAATAGAAATGTTGATGCTTACTGAACATGATAATGGTTGGGAAGTTTTGATTAAACCCGCTAAGCGCGTTCAAATCGGAACAGAAGTATCCTTTGGGGATGGTAAGATTATAGCGACATGTGTCGATATGCTTGAGCAGGGCGGTCGTATCATGCAGCTAAAGTATGATGGGATTTTACAGGAACGACTTGATGAATTAGGTTTAATGCCGCTACCACCTTATATAAAGGAAACACTAGATGATCAAGATCGTTATCAAACAGTCTATGCAAAAGCTGTTGGCTCTGCTGCAGCACCTACGGCTGGTCTTCACTTTACAAAAGAATTATTAGCAGCAATAGAAGAAAAAGGCGTTAACATTACATATATCACATTGCATGTCGGTTTAGGGACGTTCCGACCGGTGAGTGTTGATTCGGTTGAAGATCATGATATGCACAGTGAATACTACGAGATGACTGCAGAAACTGCACAATTGTTAAATCGTACAAAAGCGAGTGGTAAACGTATTATCTCTGTAGGTACTACTTCAACACGAACACTAGAGACAATTGCAGATGAAAAAGGTCACTTTGAAGCACAAAGTGGATGGACAGATATCTTCATCTATCCAGGATATAAATTTAAAGCGATAGATGCAATGATAACAAACTTCCATTTACCTAAATCTACACTTGTAATGTTAGTATCAAGCTTAGCAACAAAAGAAATTATATTAAATGCATATCATGAAGCAGTTAAAGAAGAATATCGCTTCTTTAGTTTCGGAGATGCGATGTTGATTTATTAAAAGGAGAACATTTATGCCAGCAGTAACTTATGAACATATAAAAACTTGTAAACAATCTGGAGCGCGTCTTGGTATTGTCCATACACCACACGGTTCTTTTGAAACACCGATGTTTATGCCAGTTGGAACGCAAGCGACAGTAAAAACGATGAGTCCGGAAGAATTAAAAGCAATGAATGCAAAAATCATTCTAAGTAATACATATCACTTATGGCTTCGACCTGGGAGTGATATCATTCGCGAAGCGGGTGGATTACACAAATTTATGAACTGGGATAGACCCATCTTAACAGATAGCGGTGGCTTTCAGGTATTTAGTTTAAGTGATATGCGTAAGATTGAAGAAGAAGGTGTACATTTCAGACACCATCTAAACGGCTCTAAATTATTCCTGAGTCCTGAAAAAGCAATGCATATTCAAAATGATTTAGGATCAGATATTATGATGGCATTTGATGAATGTCCGCCGATGCCTGCTACGTATGAGTATGTAAAAGCGAGTATCGAAAGAACAAGTCGTTGGGCTGAACGCTGTTTAGAAGCGCATCAAAGACCAAATGATCAGGCATTATTCGGTATTATTCAGGGTGGAGAGTACGAGGATTTACGTACACAATCAGCTAAAGATTTAGTTTCATTAGATTTTCCGGGATACGCGATAGGCGGTTTATCTGTAGGTGAACCTAAACCAATCATGTATAGAATGTTAGAGCATACGACACCGCTCATGCCATTTGATAAACCACGTTACTTAATGGGTGTTGGATCTCCGGATGCACTCATTGAAGGCGCAATTCGTGGTATTTATATGTTTGACTGTGTTTTACCAACACGAATTGCACGTAATGGTACTTGTATGACAAGTAAGGGTCGTGTGGTTGTAAAGAACGCCAAATACGAACGTGATTATACGCCACTTGATGAAAATTGTGATTGTTACACTTGCAAAAATTATACGAAAGCATATATTCGTCACTTAATTAAAGCTGATGAGACTTTTGGAATTCGTTTAACAACAATCCATAATTTACATTTCTTATTGAATATGATGGAACAGGTAAGAGAAGCAATTCGTAATGACCGTCTACTTGATTTCAAGGAAGAATTCTTTGAAGCATACGGTTTAAATGTTGAAAATCCAAAAAACTTTTAGGAGGTAAATGATGTCACCAGAAATGCAGGCAATTATCGTACAAATATTACCGTTGATCGTATTATTATTTGTGGCATATTTTTTAATGATTAGACCACAGCAAAAAAGAACGAAAGAACAACAGGAACTACTTAGAAACTTAAAAAGAGGCGACAAAGTTGCTACTATCGGTGGATTACAAGGTACAGTGAAATCAGTTGATGCACACTTTGTAACGATCATTGTCAATAACAAAGGTACAGAAATGACTTTTGATAAGATGGCAATCAAAAAAGCTAAGTAAAAGTATGGGTTATTAAAATTAATCGCGTAATAAATCAAATAAAAAATCCTATTAAATTAAATATTTTTATATATTTATCAAATTTTACACATCTTTAATATCGTTTTAAGTTAAGGTTATGTTATTATTTATTACATTGGTAAAATGTGTTTTTAAATTTGAGTTTTTGAGGTGGAACTGTGAAAAAACGTAGCAGATTGATAGCGTTACTGTTATTAACAATACTGTTGTTCAGCTCAATGGGTGTAACAGTAAAAGGTATTATGGAGAAAGTAAATCTGGGTTTAGATTTACAAGGTGGTTTTGAAGTACTTTATAAAGTTGATAAACTAGATAAAAACGACAAAATCGATAGTGAAGTAGTTAAGGCAACGAGTAAGACACTTGAATCGCGTGTCAATGTTTTAGGGGTATCAGAACCTAAAATTCAGATAGAAAATAATGACAGAATTCGTGTTCAGCTTGCCGGTGTTAAAAATCAAAATGAAGCACGAGAGATTTTATCTACAAGTGCGAACCTTACGATTCGTGACGCTAATGATAAGTTACTTCTTTCAGGTAAAGATTTAGTACAAGGTGGTGCTAAACAAGCATTTGATCAGAATAGTAATGCACCTGTTGTTACCTTAAAATTAAAATCAGCGAAAAAATTTGCTGATGTTACACGTAAAATTTCAAAACAGAACCCAAATATAATGGTTATCTGGATGGACTTTGAAGAAGGTAAAGATAGCTATAAAAAAGAAGCTAAGCGTGAACAGGCTGGAAAAGAACCTAAATACGTGAGTGCTGCCGGAGTATCACAGGAAATCAATTCGCAAAATGTTGAGATTTCAGGTGGATTCCAGGGTGAAGAAGGATTAATACGTGCAAAACAAATTGCTGACTTATTAAACTCAGGTTCACTACCAGTTAAACTTACAGAAGTTTATTCAACTTCTGTTGGTGCTCAGTTTGGGCAAGATGCGTTACATGATACAATGTTAGCATCTGCAGTCGGAGTAGGATTAATTTTCTTATTTATGATTTTCTATTACCGTTTACCAGGTATATTAGCTGTCATCTCTTTATCTGCTTATATTTGGTTAACGATGATAGCATTTAATATGATCCATGGTGTACTTACGTTACCGGGTATTGCAGCGTTAGTGTTAGGTGTAGGTATGGCCGTTGATGCCAATATCATCATGTATGAACGTATTAAAGATGAATTGAAGATTGGCCGTAGCGTAAAACAGGCATTTAAAAAAGGATCTAGCTCATCATTTTTAACGATACTCGATGCCAACTTAACAACAGTACTTGCTGCTTTAGTATTATTCTTCTTAGGAACAAGTAGTGTTAAAGGTTTTGCGACAATGTTGTTACTAGGTATCTTAATGATCTTTATTACACAAGTATTCTTTACACGTCTATTATTGAGTCTTGCTGTAAATTCAGGATTCTTTGATAAGAAATTTAGTTTCTTCGGTGTGAACAGCAAACAGCGTCATCACCTTTCAGAAGGCATCGATGTACATGATCTAAAGACACGCTGGGATCGTATTAATTTCGTAAAGCTTGCAAAACCTTTACTTGCAGCATCATTAGCCTCTATTATTATCGGAAGTATTATCATTGCCTTAATGGGATTAAATTTAGGCATCGACTTTAAATCAGGAACACGTGTAGATGTGAAGAGCGATCAAGTGATAAAAGTAGACGACGTTAAAACATCATTGAAATCTTTAGATTTAGAAACTGATAATATTATTGTTAATTCTGATACAAATAAAACAGCTGTAATTCAATTCAAAGATCCATTGACTAAAAATCAAATTAGAGATTTAAAATCTGACTTTGATAAGAAATTCGGGCATGAACCGAATGTAAATACTGTTTCTAGTGAAATTGGTAAAGAATTAGCTAAAAATGCGATTAAATCTGTAATCATTGCATCTATCGGTATCATCATCTATGTAACATTCCGATTTGAATGGAGAATGGGTTTAACATCTGTACTTTCTCTATTACACGATGCGTTTTTAATCATTGCGTTCTTTAGTATTTTCAGAATAGAAGTGGATGTCACATTTATCGCAGCGATTCTGACAATTATCGGTTACTCAATCAACGATACAATCGTAACTTTTGACCGTGTACGTGAGAACCTGCATAAAATGAAAGTCATTACACGTCCAGAACAGATTGATGACATCGTTAATAGTTCAATTCGACAAACATTAACGCGTTCAATCAATACGGTATTAACTGTAATTATCGTTGTTGTTGCTTTGATGTTACTTGGAGCATCTAGTATCTTTAACTTCTCACTTGCATTACTTGTAGGATTAATTTCCGGAGTGTTTAGTTCGATCTTTATTGCCGTACCACTTTGGGGTATCTTAAAGAAACGTCAATTAAAAGCAAATGGTGGACGTCTAACAGTTTATGAAGAAAAGAAAGCTAATGATGAAAAGATATATGTATAATAAAAAAGAAAAATCATGTCTATACATGATTTTTCTTTTTTTGTTTAAAATTCACAAATTACATTAAATTTTTATTATGATTAAGATATCAGTCATTTGGAGGAGAATTATGAAAATCACAAAGATTATTGGCCACTATATTCAACTACCGTTAAAAGAACCATTTATAATTAATTATGCAACATATGATAGCATGCACTCAGTAATTGTAGAAATACATACTGACACCGGCATTATAGGATTTGGAGAAGGTGTTGCTGATGAGCATGTTACTGGTGAAAGTGCTGCGGGTATTTTTGCAAATCTTGCAATGATTGCACCTAAACTTATCGGAGAAAATCCGTTAAATATTGAAGCCATTCATTTAAAGCTCGATGAAATGATTTTAGGCAATCCTGCATTAAAGGCAAGTATAGATATTGCATTATATGATATTTTAGGTAAACATGCTAATTTGCCAATTTATCAGTTGCTTGGAGGAAAAACAGTTGAAAGACTAGATTACGCAAAAGTATTAAGTGTAAAAAATATTGAAGAAACAAAAAAAGATATTGATATATTACTTGAATCTGGGTATAAAGTGATTAAAGTTAAACTTGGTGGTAACATATTTGATGATATTCTGAAACTGAAACAGATACTAGAGTATATTAAAGAAGCAGATGCAATCGTTCGTGTTGACTGCAATCAAGCCTGGTCTAATCCTAAGGCGATTATTCAGGCATTGAAATCTATAGATGATCCGAAATTGAAATGGATTGAACAACCATTGAAATATAATGATATTGAAGGTATGAAATATTTATATGAAAATATGAATGTGTGCTTAATGGCGGATGAAATGATTAAAGATATACATGATTTAGCAAGACTCTCTACGCCACATTTTGATTTATTGAATGTAAAACTAATGAAGTGTGGCGGTATTCACAACGCTGTAAAATTAATTCGTTTCGCTGAAGGTTTAGGTATTGAATGTCAAATTGGTTCAATGGTGGAATCATCTATTGGCAGCGCTGCAGGTTACCATACAGCAATGGCGTTAAATAATGTCAAATCAACTGAATTAACTGGATCTTTACTCTTCAGTCAGGATATCGGTGACTTGAAATTTAATATTCCTTATGTTGATTTAGGTGATGTACCAGGACTAGGCATTACAATAAATAAAGAAGCATTAGCAGCATTAACTGTTAAAAAATTTGAAGTATAATTTAATTAATAGATAAAAGTAATAAAATTAAAAAAATAATTTTAAACAATTTTATAAAGGGGATTAACATGGATAATACTGATTTTCATGATAGGATATTAGATATTAATCGTGAACTGAATTTAAGAGCTGAAGTAAGTTGGGATGAAGAGAAAACAACTAAATATATAGAAAAGTTATTTAGAGATGAATACGAAGTACATCGATTTAATAAAACTGGATTATACATTAAAGTACCTGGAAAAATTGATAAGACTGTCGCATTTAGAAGTGATATCGATGCATTACCATACAACTTTGAAGATGGATTGAAAGTAATCCATGCATGTGGTCATGATGCGCATATGACAACTTTGATTGGTCTGTTGTTTAAATTGAAGCTAACAAATTATAAACCTAAATATAACTTATTGTTTATCTTCCAGCCTGCTGAAGAAGCTGGAAGTGGTGCTAAATATGTATTAGAACACGATATTTTAAATGATGTTGAATTTATGTTCGGTATGCATGTCAGACCAAAAAATGAATTGAAAGGAAATGAATTTTCGAGCAGTATCCAGCATGGAGCAAGCGCAACACTTCACGTAGATATAACAACGACGGAAGGTCATGCGGGTCGTCCATGGGAATCTATCAATAGCATTGATATTGCAATGGCGTTAAATCAAAAAATTAAAGCGCTGAACAATGAAAAAGACAGATCTTTTTCTATTAAGATGACGACGATTGAAACGCTTGGAGGGACTCATAATACGATTCCGGGCACAGTAAATTGTGTATTTGATGTTAGGGCACAATACAACGATAAGATGGCTTCTTTACAGGAAAATATTGATAGAATCTGCGAGATGATCAAAGGTCAATATGATTGTACACTAAAATATTACTATTCAAGTAATACTGTTGCAGCAGAAGTAAGTGATGAAGCTAGAAATATATTAACAGAAGTACTTCGTGAACAGCAGCATGATTATATAGAAACAATTGTAACACCTGGTGCTGAAGATTTTCATACGTACTCAAACACGCTGCCTGAGATTAAAACGACGATGCTTGGTATTGGATGTAATATGAATCATGGACTACATCATCCCGAAATGAAATACGACAAAGAATCAATATTTACTGCGATAAATATTTATTATGATGTGATAAAAAAAATAGATAAAAAAGTAAGTTAAATTGGAGGCATTCATTTTCTAAAATGAATGCCTTCATGTATAATTCTAGATTGTAGGGGGATTGTTATGAAGAAAATGAAATGGCAAGTGTCAAGGATAGAAAATACAATTCCTGATGACTTAATCAAGAAATATAAAATTTCTAGTATCAATCAGAAAATATTAAATGCACGAAATATCGTAACAGATGAACAGCTCAATGATGTCTTTTCTGAAGGTAGTATGCATGACCCGTTTTTAATGTTTGATATGGCAAAAGCAATATCGAGAATAAAAGTTGCAATTGAAAACGGTGAACCGATTCTCGTTTATGGTGATTATGATGCAGATGGTGTGACAAGTACAACTGTTCTTGTCAAAACGCTGGAATCCATGGGCGCTTTAGTTGGCTGGTATATTCCTAATCGATTTACAGAAGGATATGGTCCAAATGAAGATGCATTTCGTCAGGCAGCAGATGAAGGTGTTAAATTAATTATTACCGTTGATAATGGTATTCAAGGTCATCATGAAGTGGATGTTGCCAATGCACTGGGTATGGACATTATAATAACAGACCATCATGAAATTGGTGAAACATTACCAAACGCATATGCAATCATACATCCGATGCATCCAGATGGCAACTATCCTTTCGAACACTTGGCAGGCGTAGGTGTAGCTTATAAGTTGAGTCATGCTTTACTTGGTGAACAAAATGAACAATATTTGGCATTCGTAGCGATTGGAACGATAAGTGACCTCGTTTCCATGACTGGAGAAAATAGAGCGATGGTTAAGCGTGGGTTAAAGTTGCTAAATCAAATGCCACCTGTAGGTGTTGCAGCATTGTTAAAACAAGCTGGTTACTCTGGTTTGATCGATGAGGAAACTATTGGGTTTATTATCGGCCCTAGATTAAATGCTGTCGGACGACTGGACGATGCAAAAATTGCTGCTGAACTTTTACAGCTGGATGACGCTGAGGAAGCGGAATGGATGGCCGAACAAGTTGATAGTTTTAATGTTGAACGTAAAGCTATCGTAGCGTCAATTACGCAGGAAGCAATGATTGAAGCTGAAGAGAAAATCAGTAATGGCAATCGTTTTCTAGTCCTTGCAAAAGAGCATTGGAATGAGGGTGTCCTTGGTATAGTTGCGAGTCGTATCGTTGAAAAATATAATCTGCCGACCATAGTCTTAAATATAGATTATGTGAATGACTACGCAAAGGGTTCAGCACGGAGTGTTGAGCAGATTTCAATGTATGAAAGTCTTGACCAGGCGCGAGAATTGATTACTAAGTTTGGTGGCCATCATATGGCAGCTGGTTTGACGTTACCAATCGATCATATTGAACAGTTAGAACGTAGTATCAATCATTATTTGGAAAGCGTATTAGAAGGTGAACCGATAACTTCCCAATTAAATATAGATACTGTTATTGATATGGATGATATTACAGTAAAAAATATTAGTGATATAGAATTATTAAGACCATTTGGAACAGATTTTAAAGCACCGGTAATAGGTTTATATGACCAGACGATTAGTGAGATAAAACAAATTGGACAAAATGCAGCACATTTAAAGTTTAAAACAATGTCAGATTTGAATTGTTTAATGTGGAAACAAGGTGAATTAATCAAAGAGTTTCCTTCAGGAGCTGTTATTAATTTAGCGGGTGCACTGCAACTCAATGAATGGAATGGCAATATTTCGCCACAAATGATTGTGCAGTCAATGCAATCTGATGAAATTAAAATGATTGATTTTCGCAATGCGCATCCGAGAAAATTTGCATTTTTAAAAGATGAACAAGTTGCCTATGTTATTCATCCAGATCAGCAAAAAATCAACGAAAATTACTATTATTATGGCGAATCTGTATTTGGACATGATAAAATAGTATTTAGAGATATCCCTCATAATTATGACAGTTTCAAAAAAACATTTGATACAATTGATGCAGATACTATCTATTTAATTTTTCATAAGAAAAATCAAATTTACTTCGAAGGTATGCCTAGTATTGAAAAATTCAAATTATTATTCAAATGTTTTAAAATGAAGCCGGTCATTGATTTAAAGACGGATGGTGGTTATCTTATTGATTTACTGAAGGTGAAGCCTGATACTTTACTATTCATGTTAGAAGTATACAAAGATTTAAACTTTATTTATCAATCTGAATTAACTTATCATTTAAATGAAACGATTGAAAAGGCTGAAATACAGTCTTCAGAAACGTATCAAAAAAGATTAAATGCTTTAAAAATAGAACAGACTTTCCTGTTCTCAACATTTGACAGTTTTAAACAACAAATTATGAAATAATATTTAAAAAATAAATGAATTTTATTGTGGAGGCACAAAGATGGATTTAAAAAATCATATTGCAGAAGTGAAAGACTGGCCAAAAGAAGGTATTAGCTTTAAAGATATTACAACTTTGATGGATAATGGTGAAGCATATGCCTATGCTACAGATCAGATTGTTAATTTCGCACGTGAAAAAGAAATTGATATCGTAGTTGGACCAGAAGCACGTGGATTTATAATCGGATGTCCAGTCGCTTATGCAATGAACATTGGCTTTGCACCTGTTAGAAAAGAAGGTAAATTACCAAGGGAAGTTATTCGTTATGAATATGATCTTGAATATGGTAGTAACGTGTTAACGATGCATAAAGATGCGATTAAACCAGGTCAACGTGTATTAATAACAGATGATTTACTAGCAACAGGTGGAACGATTGAAGCAACAATAAAATTAATTGAGCAATTAGGTGGAATTGTTGCAGGTATTGCCTTTATTATAGATTTAAAATATTTAAACGGTATGCAGAAGTTAGAAGGGTACGATGTTTTAACATTGGTAGAGTATGAAGAAGAATAATAATCGTTTACCGAAAAAGATTGAGTAGCAATAAATTGACTCAGTCTTTTTTATATTTCATTTATAAATCAGTCATAATATAGTATTATTAATACATTATATAAAGAGGTGGTGATAGAATGAACAATGAATATCCATATACAAAAGATGATGTTCTTGAGATGACAAAAGCATATTTATCTGAAGAGGACTATCAATTCGTTGTTAAAAGCTATCAACTTGCCGAAAAAGCTCATACAGGTCAATTTAGAAAAAATGGTTTACCGTACATTATGCATCCTATTCAGGTAGCTGGTATATTAGCTGAGATGAAATTAGATGGGCCGACAATAGTTGCTGGATTCTTACACGATGTTGTGGAAGATACACCATATACGTATGAGGATTTAAAGGCAATGTTTAACGAAGAAGTTGCATATATCGTAGATGGCGTTACAAAATTAGAAAAAGTGAAATATCGTTCAAAAGCAGAACAACAGGCAGAAAACCATCGTAAATTGTTTATTGCTATCGCAAAAGATGTGCGTGTCATATTAGTTAAACTCGCTGACAGATTACATAATATGCGCACATTAAAAGCAATGCCTCACGAAAAACAAGTACGTATTGCTAAAGAAACGTTAGAAATTTATGCGCCTCTTGCACATCGCCTTGGAATAAATACGATTAAATGGGAGTTAGAAGATATTTCTTTACGATATATTGACAGTATTCAATATTTTAGAATCGTCCATTTAATGAAGAAGAAACGAAGTGAACGTGAAGCATACATAGAAAATGCCATTGAAAATATTCGTAAGGAAATGGAGATTACAGGTATCCAGGGAGAAATTACCGGTCGTCCTAAACATATCTATAGCATTTATCGTAAGATGGTTAAACAAAAGAAACACTTTGACCAGATTTTTGATTTATTAGCGATTCGTGTATTAGTGGACTCAATTAAAGATTGTTATGCTGTTTTAGGTTTAGTTCATACGCTATGGAAACCGATGCCCGGAAGATTCAAAGATTATATTGCGATGCCAAAACCTAATATGTATCAGTCACTTCATACTACAGTTGTAGGTCCAAATGGTGACCCATTAGAAATACAGATAAGAACTCATGAAATGCATGAAATAGCAGAACATGGTGTAGCAGCACACTGGGCGTATAAAGAAGGGAAGACGCTGGTCAATCCAGATGAAGCGAAAAATTTAAGTAAGATGAGCTGGATGAAAGAAATTGAAGAAACGGACTCAACATCACCGGATGCTGAAGCATTTATGGAATCACTGAAGTATGATCTTCAGTCAGATAAAGTATATGTATTTACACCGGAAAGTGATGTTGTAGAATTACCTTTTGGCGCTGTTCCGATTGATTTTGCATATGCAGTACATAGTGAAGTCGGAAATAAAATGATCGGTGCGAAAGTAAATGGTAAAATCGTTCCGATTGATTATGAACTTAAAACTGGTGACATCATTGAGATTAGAACTTCAAAACATTCTTATGGACCAAGTCGCGACTGGCTGAAAATCTGTAAGTCAGCAAGCGCTAAAAGTAAGATAAAAAGTTTCTTTAAGAAACAGGATCGTTCTAGCAATGTAGAAAAAGGAAAGTTCATGATTGAAGCAGAACTAAAAGAGCAACGCATAAATATTGAAGAAGTAATGATTGAAGAAAATATAGCCGTCGTTATCGATAAATATAATTTCGCTTCAATAGATGATGTATATGCCGCTGTTGGATTCGGTGGATTAACAGCATCAGCTGTAGTTAATAAATTAACTGAACGACACCGTATCAAAGAAAAAGAACAAAGGTTAAATCAAGTACAGGAAGTTAATAAAACGTTAAATGTTAAACGTGATATTCAGACAGAAACCGGTGTTTATGTTGAAGGCATGGATAATATGCTGATTAAATTGTCTAAATGTTGTAACCCTATACCTGGAGATGAAATCGTTGGCTATATTACGAAAGGTCATGGGGTCAAAGTCCATCGTACCGAATGCCCGAATGTTGTAAATGAAACAGAGCGTTTAATAGATGTCGAATGGGTAAAATCTTCAGAAAATAAAACTTATCAAGTTGATTTAGAAATCACAGCGTATGATCGACTTGGCTTACTAAATGAAGTGTTACAAGCAGTAAATGCTACGAAGACAACATTAACACAAGTTTCTGGTAAAGCTGATATCGATAAAAACGCTAAGATTAATATTAGTATTATGGTGAAGAATGTCAGTGAATTGATGCGCGTTGTTGAAAAGATTAAACAATTGAGTGATATATACACAGTAACTAGGATATTAAATTGAGGTGTCAAACATGCGTGTAGTATTACAAAAAGTAAAACAAGCTTCTGTTAAGTCAGGAGATTATTATCAATCGATTGATCAAGGTTACTGTTTATTAGTTGGCATAGGTGAACATACAACAGAAGAAGATTTGAAAGTAGTCGCTAAGAAAATTGCCAATATCCGTATTTTTGAAGATGAACAGGAAAAGATGAATTTATCAATTAACGACGTTGGTGGCAAGATTTTGTCGATTTCACAATTTACATTATATGCAAATATTAAAAAAGGTAATCGTCCAAGTTTTACAGATGCCAAGTCACCTGAAATAGCAAAAGAGATGTATGAAAAGTTCAATGAAATACTAAGAGGACATCAACTCGAAGTTTTTCCTGGCGTATTTGGAGAAATGATGGATATTGCATTAATAAATGATGGTCCTGTTACGATTATTATTGAGAGCGTTGAGGGGAAGATACAATGAAAAAGATTGATTTAAGACCCATCCAACGTTCAAGAATTTTAAGACTAATGATTTTAGCTCTCGTTACAATATTACTGATTGTCTTATTATTTTGGCTGTTTACGAAGCAGAATAATAAACCAACAACATTATCAATGATTGAAGACGGCGCACTAAGAACTGGACCACAAGCTTTTTATCCTATTATTTTTGATGTTAATAAGGGTGAACATTTTGATATTATAAAGCATACCGGGAAATGGTATTACGTGGATAACGGTGAGAAAAAAGGTTGGATAGCAGGGTGGCACACAAATCTCAATATAAAAAAAGATAAGATTGCTGGAGCTAATCCTTTTAAAGGTAAAGTCATCATGATAGATCCTGGTCATGGTGGAAATGATCAAGGTGCTTCAAGTAAAGACGGGACGATAGAGAAAGTGATTACTCTGAAGACAAGTTTAATGCTTAAACAGAAGTTAGAAGAAGAAGGTGCTACTGTTTTAATGACAAGAAACGGTGATGAATATATTAAGCTAAAAAATAGAAAGGGTACTGCAGATGTATTTATCAGCATTCATGCAGATGCTCTAGAAGCATCTAGTCCACATGGTTTAACCGTATACTATCATCATGATAATCAGAAGGTGCTTGCAGACACATTGCATATGGCAATTAAACAAAAAGCATTGTTATCTGATCGTGGTGTTCGTCAGGAAAACTTCCAGGTGATACGCCAAACGAAGACGCCTGCAGTTTTATTAGAATTGGGTTATATCAGTAATCCTACCGATGAAAAATTAATGAATGATAAAGTTTACCGTCAAATTATTACGACGAGTATAGTTGATGGTCTGCGTAATTACTTTTTATATTAACTTGACTTTAGTAGATTAACTTAGTAATATAAACCTATTCAAACTTAACAAATGCCGTTTTAGTCTATCATTTATAGGAAATTTATTGAATAGAGACATCTATCCTGCTGAAATTAGATGATAAATTCTTATAAGATGTAACAATAGATGAGGCTGTGATATCAAAGTATCACCGATTTACATGCGTTAAATGTACTAGAGTGGGTACATTTGTACCAATTAGGGTGGCAACACGGAAAATTTTACGTCCCTTATGCATTATTTATGATGCATAAGGGACTTATTTTTTTAGGAGGAAAATAAATGATTAATATACCAAGAGGAACACAGGATATTTTACCTACAGAAACTCCAAAATGGCGATATATTGAAGATAGATTACATGCAATAGCTGCATCGTTTAACTATAAAGAAATTCGAACACCAATATTTGAATCAACTGATTTATTTGCAAGAGGTGTCGGTGATACGACAGACATTGTACAAAAAGAAATGTATACGTTTATGGATAAAGGTAATCGAAGCATTACATTACGTCCTGAAGGCACAGCAGCTGTGGTCAGAAGTTATATCGAGAATAAAATGAATGGTGATGCGAATCAACCGGTTAAATTATATTATAATGGTCCGATGTTCCGTTATGAACGCAAGCAAAAAGGACGTTATCGTCAATTCGTTCAATTTGGTGTAGAAGCAATAGGAGCAGAAAATCCTGCCATGGATGCTGAAGTTATTCACATGGTGTATTCGATCTATAAATCATTTGGCTTACAACACGTAAAAATTGTATTAAATTCAATCGGTGATCTGGAAAGCCGTAACATTTATAAAGAGGCATTAGTTAAACATTTCGAACCACATATCGAGCACTTCTGTAATGATTGTAAAAATCGATTACACACAAATCCAATGCGCATTCTTGATTGTAAAGTTGACCGTGATCAACCATCAGTTAAAAATGCACCAAAAATAACGGAATTCTTAAATGATTATTCTTTAAATTACTACAACGAAGTTAAACGTTATTTAGATATTTTAGAAATACCTTATGTAGAGGACGCAAATTTAGTGCGTGGCTTAGACTACTATACTCATACTGCATTTGAAGTAATGAGTGACGCTGAAGGGTTCGGTGCAATTACGACATTATGTGGCGGTGGGCGCTACAATGGATTGTTAGAAATGCTAGAAGGTCCGAAAGAGACGGGGATTGGATTTGCTCTAAGTATTGAACGTCTGTTACTTGCGATCGAAGCGGAAGGTATTGAGCTTGAAACCGAAGATGCTATCGACCTTTATATTGTTACAATGCCTGAAACAGTGGATGCCGGTATTAAGATTTTAGCGGATTTACGTAACAACGGTATTAAAGTTGATATCGACTATTTAAACCGTAAAATGAAAGGACAAATGAAACAGGCTGACCGTATTCATGCCAAAAATACGATAGTGCTTGGTTCAAATGAACTTGAAAGCGGTAAGATAAATGTGAAATCGATGAAAACTGGTGAAAGTACCGAAATTGAGATTGAAAAACTAGCATCATTCATAAAAGGAGAAAGATAACATGGATAAAAGAACAACATACTGTGGGTTAGTTACAGAAGAATATATAGGACAAGAAGTTGTACTCAAAGGATGGGTACAAAAAAGACGAGATTTAGGTGGATTAATTTTCATTGATTTACGTGATAGAGAAGGTATCGTGCAAGTTGTATTCAATCCAGATTTCTCTCAAGATGCATTAGCAATAGCAGAAATGATTCGTTCTGAGTACGTTGTTGAAGTAAGAGGAAAAGTAACGGAGCGAGATGCAGCTGTTGTAAATCCCAAAATCAAAACTGGAAAAATTGAAGTTCAGGTTGCTGAAGTTAACATCATCAATAAATCTGAGACACCGCCATTCCAAATCGAAGCAGAAACTGATATTTCTGAGGATATCCGTTTAAAATATCGTTACTTAGATTTACGTCGTGAACCACTTGCGAATACGTTTAAGATGCGCCATCAAATTACACGTGCTGTTCGTAACTATTTGGATGAATCAGGATTTTATGAAGTTGAGACGCCAGTACTTACAAAGTCAACACCAGAAGGAGCACGTGACTATCTAGTGCCTTCACGTGTGCAGGAAGGTAAATTCTTTGCCTTGCCCCAATCACCACAAATATTTAAACAGTTATTAATGATTGGTGGATTCGATAAATACTATCAAATCGTTAAATGTTTCCGAGATGAAGATTTACGTGCGGACCGTCAACCTGAATTTACTCAAATCGATATCGAGATGAGTTTCGTTGATCAGGAAGATGTGATGACGATGAATGAAGGTATGCTTGCACGAATTATGAAGGACGTGAAAGGGATTGACATTACTACACCATTCCCGCGTATGACATATGCAGAAGCAATGCGCGATTACGGAATTGATAAGCCTGACACACGTTTCGATATGAAATTAAAAACATTAAATAACTTAGCATCAAAAATGGACTTTAAAGTATTTAGTGAAGCAGTGAAAAACGGTGGTGCGGTAAAAGCAATCGTCGTAAAAGGTGTTGCTGATAAATATTCAAGAAAAGATATTGATGCTTTACAGGAGTTCGCAAAAATATATGGTGCAAAAGGGCTTGCCTGGGTAAAAGTTGTAGAAGATGGGTTAAATGGACCCATTGCTAAATTCTTTGACGAAGCAATAACAGCTGAATTAGTTGAACTTACTGATGCTGAAACTGGAGATTTAGTATTATTTGTCGCTGATAAGTTATCAGTAGTAAACGCAAGCCTTGCTAACTTACGTAACAAGTTAGGTAAAGATTTAGGATTGATTGATGAGAATAAATTTAATTTCTTATGGGTAACGGACTGGCCATTATTTGAATATGACGAAGTGTTAGATCGTTACTTTGCGGCTCACCATCCATTTACTGCACCAAAACCTGAGCATTTAGATTTATTGAAGTCTAATCCTGAAGCTGCTGAAGCAAATGCTTATGATGTAGTATTAAATGGTTATGAATTAGGTGGAGGATCAATTCGTATCCATAATCAGGAAGTTCAGGCACAAATGTTTGAAGCATTAGGTTTTACGAAAGAAGAAGCGGAAGCACAATTTGGTTTCTTGATGAATGCATTTAAATTTGGTGCACCACCACATGGCGGTATTGCTCTTGGATTAGACAGAATGGTGATGTTACTTGCAGGACGTTCTAACTTGCGTGACGTCATTGCATTCCCTAAAACAGCTTCTGCAACTGATCTTCTTACTGAAGCACCAAGTGCAGTTGAAACAGCACAATTAGATGATTTACACATAGCATTAAACATTAAGGAAACTGCTAACGCAGAAGAAGAAAAAGAAGATACAAAATAGTTGCAAATAAATAAATATGTGATATTATATAGTCATAAGATAGGTGTCTGAAGAGTTCGATGTTTGTTTATTCTATTTTGACCTAACACTTTTTTGATCGGGAGTCTAATAGGTTTTCTTTTAGCGCACACGCCTCAAATGGAGGACTTGCAAAATTAGAAACGGGACACCCACCTGTTTATAACAGGCCAAAATGATCAACACTTAAAACGACGGCTCACTTGGATACTATCCGTAAGGCGAGAGACTTTTGTCTCTCGTCTTTTTTTGTAATGATTAAAGCTTACTAATATGATAGGATATATTTATTGACAATAATGAATGGAGAAATGAAATGAAACATCAATTTTCAAGAAATGAACTTGCTTATGGTAAAGAAGGTTTAGAAGCACTAAAAAACAAGACAGTAATGATATTAGGTGTTGGTGGGGTCGGTTCTTTTGCGGCTGAAGCCCTTGCAAGAACAAATATTGGACACATTATCCTGATTGATAAAGATGACGTGGATATCACCAATGTTAACCGTCAAATACATGCGTTAACTACAACAGTTGGTCAGTCAAAAGTCACATTAATGGAAGAGCGTATTAAACTCATTAATCCTGAATGTAAAGTTACGCCGCTTCATATGTTCTATACAGATGAAACATATGAGGAGATCTTTAAATATGATATTGATTATGTTGTAGATGCGAGTGATACGATTATGTATAAAATTCACTTGATGAAAGAATGTTTGAAACGTAACATTAAAATGATTTCAAGTATGGGTGCTGCAAACAAAACAGACCCGACACGTTTTAAAATAGTTGATATTTCTAAAACACATACAGATCCTATGGCGAAAGTCATCCGTACAAAATTAAAGAAAGATCGTATTCATAAAGGTATTCCAGTCGTATTTAGTGATGAAAGCCCAATCGTGATTCGTGAAGATGTAAAAGCATATGTTGGTAATGCCGATGCATCTGTCCGTAAAGCGCAAATGCCACCATCAAGTAATGCATTCGTGCCAAGTGTGGTAGGGTTAATCTGTGCCAGCTGGGTTGTCAATGATATATTAAAAGATTTTCCTGTGACACGTGTGAAAGATAGATAATAGTTTCTCTTAAAAAAGCTGAAGTAAAATCAATGATGATTTCACTTCAGCTTTTTGTATGATTCAACCTTAAATTTACCTTAAAAGTTGTTGCCAAAAAGTAAATGACTGGATTTATCATGTATGATAAATATAACGGAGGTGTAAAAATGGAAGAAAATCAATTTAGTTTACAGGTTAGCAATTTAAATAAGACGATTAACAAAAGGCACATTATTAAAGATTTAAACTTTGATGTAAAAAAGGGTGAAGTATTTGGCTTTTTAGGTCCGAATGGTGCTGGTAAAACAACCACTATTCGAATGATTGTTGGCCTTACAACACCTACTTCTGGAGATGTTAAAGTTTTTGGACGTTCGGTACTAACGAATCGTAGTGAAGTCATGAAAGATATCGGTGCAATCGTTGAGAATCCTGAATTATATCCATTTTTATCTGGTTTAGAGAATTTAAAGCAATTTGCACGCATGCAGACTGGTATTTCAAAAGAAGATATTGATCGTGTTGTCAAGTTAGTTGGGCTTGAAAATCGAATTAAAGAAAAAGTTGGTCGTTATTCATTAGGTATGCGACAACGATTAGGTTTAGCACAAGCTTTACTGCATAAGCCTAAAATATTGATTTTAGACGAACCGACCAATGGATTAGATCCTTCGGGTATACGTGAAATTCGTGATTATATTAAAAAGCTAGCACGAGAAGAAAATATGTCAGTCATTGTATCAAGTCATTTAATGAGCGAAATGGAACTCATGTGTGATCGATTTGGGATTATCAAGAATGGACAGATGATTCGTATTGAAGATGTCAACACAGTAGTAACTGCAAGTGATGTTGTAAAACATGATTTTCATGTTTATCCAATCGATCAGGCAGTTAAATTCTTAAATGAAAAAGGTGTGCCATTTAAACTGAACAATGACTTGCTTTCAATAGATATTGCTTCAAAAGATGTGCCGCAACTCATACGTGATTTAGTAAGCACTGATATTGATATATATAGTGTAACAAAAGAAAAACTTTCACTTGAAGATCGCTTCATGGCATTAACAAAAGAAGGAGGCGGTAGCATTGTTTAAGTTAGTAGTTAATGAATATAATAAGTATTTTAATCGTCTTGGTACATATATTATGCTGGGTATTATCGTTGCATTTATGATTTTAGGTGCAGTGTTGAACATGCAGTTTGCGAGTGGTATTGATAATAAGACTTATTCGGATAACTGGAAATCAGAAGTTAAAGAAGATATTTCGAAATATCAGAAACGATTAGCAGAAATCGCTAAAAAACCAGAAGATAAGAAATCTATGAAAGAATTTACGGATGAAATGACTTTAGGTGACCGAGTAGCTGAATTACAATTCTATCTGAAAAAAGATGTTCAACCACCAGCAAAGAATAATTTTTATCAGACACTCATAGATACAAATGGTTTTATTTCATTTGTTACAATCATGCTGATTATTATCTGCAGCAGTTTAATGTCACGTGAACATCAGCAAGGGACAATTAAGTTGTTATTAATTCGTCCTGCATCTAGATTAAAGATTTTCTTTTCTAAATTTATCTTTGCAATATTAGCATCACTTATATTTTTAGGTTTTACATATGTAATGACAGCTATAATCGCTTTCTTTACAACAAAGATGAACCCAACAACTGAACTGGCTGTACAAGGCGATAAAGGTTATAAGATGATCAATGTATTTGAGTTATTAGGACAACAAATTTTTGCCAACCTTATTTATATTATTACTTTCGCTATCGTCGCTTATGCTTTATCAGTTATTTTTAAGAATACTGCTTTAAGCTTAGGTGTAACCTTTGCGTTAATGTTCTTCGGGGATTTAATCATTATGTTCCTGCAAGGTAAAACGAAGCTAATTGAATTTTTATGGCCGGCTAACTGGAACTTATCTCAGTACTTACCGAATAATCCAGCAGAACTAGCAGATAAAGATTTATCATTTGGCTTTAGTTTAACGTATGATATTGTAATATTAATAATTATAACAGCAGTTGCAGCGTGGATCTTTAATAAAAGAGATGTAGCAAACTAATAAACAGGCATTGAGTCATTACTCAATGCCTGTTTTGTTGTTGTTTAATATTATCATAAATTTGTTTGAGTTGTTGTTCTGCTTTACTAGTGCGCTTTGGTACATAGTATTGCTTTTTCTTTAGTGTATCCGGTAAATACTGTTGAGCGATAAATCCTGATTCAGCACTATGAGGATATTGATATCCCACACCATTACCTAAATCTTTCGCACCTTGATAGTGGGCATCTTTTAAGTGTTTTGGTATGGCACCGATTTTACCGCTTCGTACGTCAGATAATGCAGCGTCAATTGCTGAGATACCAGAATTTGATTTCGGTGATAAACAAAGTTCGATGACAGCTTGCGCAAGTGGTATGCGTGCTTCGGGAAATCCAAGTCGTTCAGCAGATTCAATCGCAGCAAGCGTTCTTGAGCCTGCTGAAGGAGATGCGAGTCCGATATCTTCGTAACTGATGACAAGTAAACGTCTGGCTATCGTCGGTAAGTCTCCTCCCTCAATGAGGCGCGCAAGATAATGCAGTGCCGCATCAACATCACTACCACGAATAGATTTTTGGAAAGCGCTCATCAAATCATAGTGCATATCACCGTCTTTATCAAATTGAAAGCTGGATTTCTGTAAACAATCTTTCGCATCTTTTAATGTGATTTTTATTGGATTTTTAGTTTCAGCTGAAAGGATTGCCAGTTCTAATGCATTTAAGCTCGTTCTAATGTCGCCTTGCGCACTTTGCACGAAATGATTGATTGCTGCTTCATCAATTTCGATATCCTCATTGCCATAACCTTTTTCCTTATCGTTTATCGCTCGAAGTAGGGCAGTATTAATATCGATTTCTGTTAAAGGATAAAGCTCAAATATTTGTGTTCTTGATCTTATCGCAGGATTGATTGCATGATATGGATTGCTTGTTGTTGCACCGATTAATATAATTTGACCATTTTCGAGATGAGGCAACAGAAAATCCTGTTTCCCTTTATCTAATCGATGAATTTCATCTAAAAGGAGAATAACCTGACCACTCATTTTAGCTTCTTCAGCTATCATCTGCATATCTTTTTTTGTATTGGTTACTGCGTTTAATTGTCTGAATTTCACTGCTGTACTGCCAGCAATCGCTTTGGCAATACTAGTTTTACCTACACCCGGAGGTCCGTAAAGAATCATAGAAGAAAGTCTTTTAGCATTGACCATTCTACGTATAATTCCTTGTTCACCTACAAGATGCTGCTGTCCAATGACTTCATCAATAGAAGAAGGACGCATTCTATATGCTAAAGGTTCCAATATATTCACTCCTTTAATAAAAGTGTACCTTATTTTATGTCAAAATGTGATAAAATTGATTTATTGAAAAGGGGCGTAATAATTATGAAAATTTCAACTAAAGGTAGATACGGTTTAACTTTGATGATATCTCTTGCTAAACGATATCAGACGAAACCAGTATCATTAAAAATTATCGCTGAAGAAAATAATCTCAGTGATCTGTATTTAGAACAACTTGTAGGTCCGTTAAGAAATGCTGGTCTCATTAAAAGCGTACGAGGTGCAAAAGGTGGTTACATGTTAATGAAAGCCCCTAAAGAAGTGACAGCAGCAGATATTATCCGTTTACTTGAAGGACCAATTACACCTGTAGAAGGTATTGAAGATGAACCCCCAGCTCAAAAGCAATTGTGGATTGATATTCGCGACGCTGTAAAAAAAGTGCTGGATGAAACGACTCTGGAAGATTTAATGAACTATAAAGAAGATGATATTATCGAAGGATACATGTTCTATATTTAGGAATAATCAAAAAAATAGTTATCGCATGTGCGATAACTATTTTTCTTCTGTAATTTCTTTTAACCATCTGAAACTTTGATATTGCTTATCAAGATCATATATATAACTTACGACAATGAATTCGTCAACGTTGAATTCATCTTGAAAAGCTTGTAATTTTTGTTTTACAGTTTCTTTAGAACCTACAAAACCAGTTTGAGTACGAGATAATGCCATTTGTTTTTCTTGTGGACTCCAAATTGCATCCATATCTTTTACTGGTGGCTGCAGCGGTTGTCTTGTATTTCGGATGATACTTAAGAAAAATTGATGCGTGGAAGTCGCCAGGTAATCAGCTTCTTCATCGGTTTCGCCGATAATCACATTCGTACCGACTATAACATAAGGTTTGTCCAGATATTCAGACTTCTGGAAAAGGTTGCGATAAATTGCGATTGCTTCTTTCATCTGTTCCGGTGCAAAGTGTCCGGCAAACGCATAAGGTAAACCGAGACGTGCAGCAAGGTGTGCTGAATCTGTTGAAGAACCAAGCACAAATATAGGTACATTTGTGTCAGCACCAGGATAAGCTTTTACAAATCCTTGTTTTTCTTCAGGTCCAAAATACTTTAACAATTCCTGAATTTCTTCAGGGAAAGTATATACACTATCGTGACGATCACGACGAAGAGCACTCGCAGTCATCATATCCGTACCTGGTGCACGACCTAACCCTAGATTTAAACGATCAGGATAAATAGTAGCCATTGTACCAAACTGTTCAGCTACAACGAGTGGTGCATGGTTAGGTAACATGATACCACCTGAACCAACCTGTATTGATTTTGTATGTTGAAGCACATGATTAATAAGCACTACTGTTGCTGAACTCACAAGACTCGGTGTATTATGGTGCTCAGCAATCCAGTATCGGTTATAACCTAGTTCTTCAGCCAGTTGAGCCAGTGATACCACCTGATCGATTGCATCCTTGTTTGTATCGCCTTTTCTTACTGGCGCTAAATTCAAGATAGAAATAGGAATATTGAGATTAGACATATAATTAACTCCTTTTAATATAGTACCGATAGTTTATCACTTAGGTCGGGAATTATGATAATTATATGCTTGTTGATAGTGGATGAAATTTTAGCGGCATCGTAGTAATAATAGTTCTGATAGCGCCATAGCTAAAAATTTTTGCGAAATTAATTTATATTTTTCTATTTTGTATAGAATAAACTATCTATTATATATAGTTGAAAATCGTTAAAGTATTTTTCAAAATGAGATTCTTTACAATTTTTACAATTAAGTTAATAAGATAGTTTTTTTTCATAAAGGGTGTTAAGATAAGTTATTGAAAAAATTGAAAGGATGTTCATAAATCATGAAGGTATATGCAGACTATGCAGCAACTACTAATGTTGCGCCGGAAGTTGTATCTGAAATAACTGAAGTATTAAGTGATCACTTTGGTAATGCTTCGTCAATACATCATATCGGGCGTGATGGTCGTCGAATTTTAGATCTGGCACGTATGAAAATTGCAAAAATAATGAACGCATCACCAAGAGAAATTATCTTTACTAGTGGCGCTACTGAATCGAATAATCTGGCGATTAAAGGTATTGCATACCAGAATCAGCATAAAGGTAAACATTTGATTACCTCTTCTATTGAGCATCACTCTGTATTACACGTCTTTGAGCAACTTGAAAAAGAAGGGTATGAAGTCACATATTTGCCTGTGGATGCACAAGGCTTTGTAACAGTTGATAAATTGAAAGATGCACTTCGTGAAGATACGATATTAGTTTCTATTATGTTTGGTAACAACGAAGTTGGTACTGTTCAATCAGTTGACGAAATTGCTGAACTATTAAAAGAGCATCAGGCAATATTTCATACTGATGGCGTTCAGACGATTGGTCATATGCCGATCGATTTAAAGTCACTAAATGTAGATTTATTTACCCTCACGGCACATAAGTTCTATGGCCCAAAAGGTGTGGGTTTACTATATGTGAAAGATAAGACGCCATTACAATTTCAGCAGCTTGGAGGCGCACAAGAGACTAAACGTCGTGCGGGTACAGAAAATATCGCTTATATCAGCGGTATGGCAAAAGCATTAGAAATTGCTACAGATAATATTGAACAATCAAGTTTAAAATTGATACAATTGAAACAACATTTTATTAACGCGCTTCAGTCTTACGATATTCCATTTGAATTGAATGGCGATATAAATGCATCATTACCTCACATCACTAATCTTTATTTTCCATTCAGCGATGTTGAGAAAATGCTTACAATCCTTGATATGAATGGTGTCTATGTATCAAGTGGTTCTGCATGTACTGCTGGTAGTATAGAACCGAGTCATGTACTTACTGCAATGTTTGGTGAACATCCACGTACAAAACAGTCGATACGATTTAGTTTTTCACATCAAATGACAGAAGAAGATATTGATTATATTGCATTACAAATTAAAAAAATTTATGAAATGAATAGAAATGAGTAGATAAGAATGACGAATGAAAAAACTAAAGTAGTAGTTGGGATGAGTGGTGGCGTTGATAGCTCAGTAACTGCGTTATTACTAAAAGAACAAGGCTATGACGTTATCGGTATATTTATGAAAAATTGGGATGATACTGATGAATTTGGTGTATGTACTGCCACCGAGGATTATGAAGATGTTATCCGTGTTTGTAATCAAATCGGCATCCCTTATTATGCAGTAAATTTCGAAAAAGAATATTGGGATAAAGTATTTACATATTTTCTCGATGAATATAAAAAAGGCAGAACACCAAATCCGGATGTAATGTGTAATAAAGAGATTAAGTTTAAGGCATTTCTGGATCATGCATTAGCATTAGGTGCTGATTATGTCGCTACAGGACATTATGCTCAAATACGTCGTAACGATGACGGTACCGTTGAAATGTTACGTGGAGTTGATAACAACAAGGATCAAACTTACTTCTTAAACCAGTTATCACAAGAACAATTACAACATGTAATGTTTCCTTTAGGGCATCTGCAAAAACCAGAAGTACGTGAAATCGCTATTAACAATAACTTAGCAACTGCTAAAAAGAAAGATTCTACAGGTATCTGTTTTATTGGAGAACGTAACTTCAAAACGTTTTTAAGCGGTTATCTTCCTGCCCAAAACGGTAAAATGATGACTTTAGATGGCATTGAAATGGGAGAACACTCAGGATTAATGTACTATACCATTGGACAACGTCATGGGCTAGGTATCGGTGGAGATGGAGATCCATGGTTTGTTGTCGGTAAAAATTTAAAAGAAAATGTATTGTATGTTGAACAAGGATTTGACCACGATGCTTTGTATAGTGACTACTTGATTGCATCTGACGTCTCATTTATCAATGATATTGATTTGTCTAATGGATTTGAATGTACTGCTAAATTCAGATATCGTCAAAAGGATACGAAGGTTACCGTTGAACGTATCGATGACAATACGATTAAAGTGATTTTTGCGGAACCTGTGAGAGCAATTACACCTGGTCAGGCAGTTGTATTCTATCAGGACGAGGTTTGTCTTGGTGGTGCAACGATTGATGAAGTATTTAAAAATTCTGGCCAATTAACATATGTGGTAACACAATAAATTTCAAAGGAGACAGCAATGTCTTCTTTTTTATTTTTTGATATAATAATACAATGAATATAATAGAGGAGAACGCTAATGAATGACGAACGCTTAATGCAATTGATTGAAACAAAACAATATGAAGAGGCACTAAAAATACTAATAGAAGCAATTGATGAAGAACCTGAAGAAGTGACACATTATATTAATATGGGAACGATTCTTCTGGATTCAAATCAACCGATTGAAGCGGAACGTTTCTTTCAAAAAGCTATTACTGTAGACCCGACTCATGGTGGTGCATACTATGGTCTGGCTAATATATATTACAATGCGGATCGATTTGAAGAAGCGATGAAATTGTATCATAAAGCCATTGAAAATGGACTGGAAGATGGTGATACATATTATATGCTAGGTATGTCATTTGTTAATCAAAGTGATTTCACGTCAGCATTACCATTTTTAATGCGTTCACATGAACTCAAACCGGATGACACTGAGATAACATTCCAATATGGTCTTGTGATGTGTCAGATGAATATGTTTGAAGAAGCATCAAAGACTTTAGAGCGTGTATTAAGTGATAATCCAGATCATACAGACGCGATTTATAATAAGGCACTTGCAGATTATATGATAACAGAAAATATCGATGCAGCGATTGTTGAATTTGAGCGTGTTATTGACATTCAGCCTGATCATCTGCTAGCTGGCCATGCATTGAAAACATTTAAAGCAATGAAGGAGGAATAAACTTGGAGAACGCCACTTTATTTGATCAATCTTATGTTAAAGGCACTATTATCCGTATACTTTTTCAGAATAACGATAACTTTTATACGGTATTAAAAGCCGAGGTAATCGATACAAATGAAGATTTTGATGATGAAGTGACGGTTACAGGTTTCCTGCCTCAAATTGCAGAGGGTGACACTTATACATTTACCGGAAAGATTATGTTACACGCTAAGTACGGGAAACAATTACAGGCAGAGAAATTTGAGAAGGATTTACCACAGTCAAAAGACGGCATCATTCATTATCTTTCCAGCGACCTATTTAAAGGTGTCGGCAAAAAAACAGCACGTACAATTGTTGAAATACTTGGCGAAGATGCACTGAATATTATTTTAGATGATAAAAGCAGTCTGGACCAGATTCCGAAATTATCACAAGATAAAAAAGATTTAATTTACAATACAATCAATGAAAATCAAGCGATTGAGAAAGTAATGATTCAATTAAATGATTGGGGCTTTGGCCCTCAGCTTGCAATGAAAATCTATCAGTTTTACAAAGATGATACGATAAGAGTGATAAATGAATCACCTTATCAATTAGTGATGGATATCGAAGGTATAGGTTTTAACAAAGCTGATGAATTAGCCCGTCATATCGGTATAGATAATAATCATCCTGAACGATTAAAAGCAGCATTAGTTTATGGTATGGAGCAGGCGTCATTACAGAATGGTCATACTTACATTCCGGATCAGATTTTACTCGAGACAAGCTTCAATCTATTAACTAAGAATGGTTCTGAAGTTAACCCTGATGCATTAGTAGATGCATTGACTGAACTTTGCGAAGAGAAGAAATTACTTGTCGAACATGAAAAAAATATTTATATACCTAGTTTATTTTATTCTGAAACAAAGACCGTTCAAATATTACACCGATTAATGAATCATCAAGATCAACTTAAGCAGTTTGAGCAATCTGAAATAATGCTTGCTATTGGAGAGATTGAACAGTTATTTGAAGTGTCATATGCAGAAAAACAGAAGGATGCTCTAATGCAGGCGATGCATAGTAAACTGATGATTTTATCTGGTGGTCCTGGTACTGGGAAAACAACGGTTGTTAGAGGTATTGTGACACTTTATGCAGAGCTGCATGGATTAAGTCTTGACTATAATGATTATGATGGGCAGGACTTTCCGGTAGTTGTTGCAGCACCAACAGGTCGTGCATCGAAACGACTCTATGAATCCACTGGATTGGAAGCAACTACGATTCATAGACTTATCGGTTGGACCCGAGATAATAAGCCTGATGATATTCTGGAAAATGAAATTACTGCAAAGC
The DNA here is from genome assembly GCF_003259675.1 of Macrococcoides bohemicum. Classification (GTDB taxonomy): domain Bacteria; phylum Bacillota; class Bacilli; order Staphylococcales; family Staphylococcaceae; genus Macrococcoides; species Macrococcoides bohemicum. Next base: position 386,124 of record NZ_PZJG01000001.1, read on the forward strand.
TTATCATTATTGATGAGATGTCTATGGTAGACACGTGGTTAATGTTTCAATTGATGAAAGCAGTACCAAATGACGCTCAGATCATTTTTGTAGGTGATCAGGATCAGTTGCCATCCGTAGGTCCAGGACAAGTCTTTAAAGATTTAATAGAGTCTCAAATTATTCCTCAGATTGAACTGAATGAAGTTTATCGTCAGCAGGAAGGATCTTCTATCGTTGAACTGGCACATCAGATAAAGCGAAATGAACCATTCGATATCACAAAACGATACAGTGATAGAAGTTTTATTCCATGTCAAACGGATCAAATTCCAGAAGTTATCGAGAAAATCGTTACATCAGCTGTTAATAAAGGTTACGATATGCGGGATATTCAGGTGCTCGCGCCAATTTATCGAGGTAATGCAGGGATTCGTGCATTAAATAAAGTTTTACAGAAAATATTAAATCCACCAGAAGATAAAAAGCGAGAAATGGAATTTGGTGATGTTGTCTTTAGAAATCACGATAAAGTTTTACAGCTTGTTAACCGACCTGAAGATGGTGTTTTTAACGGAGACATCGGAGAAATCGTAGGTATCTTTAAAGCGGCAGAAAATGCACTGAATAAGGATGTCGTCATTGTAGATTATGATGGGAATGAAGTAACGTATACAAAAGCTGATTTAATTGAAATTACCCATGCATATTGTTGTTCGATTCATAAAGCGCAAGGGTCAGAATTTCCGATTGTCATTATGCCTGTTGTCAATCAGTACTATAGAATGCTGCAGAAAAATATATTATATACAGGACTAACACGTGCGAAACAGTCACTTATCTTTTGCGGTGATGTTAATGCCTTTAATGATGGTATAAAAAGATTAGGAAATGCCAGATTCACTTCTTTTTATCAATTTTTAATGGATTATTTTAGCACAGATGATCAGAAAGACATTGTAAAACGGGATGCAAATGCCCATGAAATTATACATGATGAAGGATTAAATAGCTTGCCAATTCAAGTTGGTGAAATGACCGAAGAGAATATGTATCTCATTTCACCGATGATTAATATGGGAGACATATCTCCCTATGATTATGTTTAAGTTGACGGTAAGCATGTGATTCAATTATAATTTAACTAATTCAAATTTAAAGCTGAGTAGGTAATCCCTCAAGACCTAGAGACATATCGGTTGGTGAAAGATATGCTTGATATTACTGAAGCTACTTTATCTTATGATTACGAATATTAATCGAGTGATGACTTTGTCATAACTAGGGTGGTACCGCGAACACGTTCGTCCCTTTTTTAGGGATAACGTGTATTTTTTTATTTTAAGGGAGAAGATAATAATGAAACGATTAACTGCAGCAGAAATTAGACAAATGTATTTAGACTTTTTCGTAGAGAAAGGACATATGATTGAGCCTTCAGCACCATTAGTACCGATAGATGACGACACACTTCTATGGATTAACTCAGGTGTAGCAACGCTTAAGAAATACTTCGATGGGCGTGTTATTCCAAAAAATCCACGTATCACAAATGCACAAAAATCAATCCGTACAAATGATATTGAAAATGTAGGATTTACGGCACGTCATCATACATTCTTTGAAATGTTAGGAAATTTCTCTATTGGTGATTACTTTAAGAAAGAAGCAATTGAATTTGCATGGGAATTTTTAACGAGTGAGCGCTGGATGGCGATTGAACCAGAAAAATTATACGTTACAATTCATCCGGAAGATACTGAAGCGTATGATTTCTGGGTTAATGATATCGGTTTAACTGATGACCGTATTACGCGTATTGAAGGAAACTTCTGGGATATCGGAGAAGGTCCGAGTGGTCCGAATACTGAAATTTTCTATGATCGTGGAGAGAGCTATGGCCAAGATGATCCTGCAGAAGAAATGTATCCAGGTGGAGAGAACGAGCGTTATTTAGAAGTATGGAACTTAGTATTCTCTGAGTTCAACCATAACCCTGATCACACATATTCACCTCTTCCAAAGCAAAACATAGATACAGGGATGGGTTTAGAGCGTATGGCTTCTATTTCTCAAGATGTTCCGACAAACTATGATACAGATTTATTTATGCCGATTATAGAAACAACAGAACAAATTTCAGGAAAAAAATATCGTACTAATAAAGAAGATGATATTGCTTTCAAAGTGATTGCAGACCATATCCGTACAGTAAGCTTTGCAATTGGTGATGGTGCACTACCATCAAATGAAGGGCGTGGATATGTATTGCGTCGTTTACTACGCCGTGCAGTTCGGTTCGCTCAGAAATTAAATATTAATAAACCTTTCATGTATGAGCTTGTTGATATCGTAGCAAGCATTATGAAACCATATTATCCAGATGTAGATAAAAATAAAGATTTCATTAAAAAAGTAATTAAATCTGAAGAAGATAGATTCCATGAAACACTTGAAGAAGGTTTAGTACATTTCAAGGCATTAAAAGAAGCTGCACAAAATTCAGATAAACGATTAAAAGGCGAAGATGTATTCAAATTGTATGATACATTCGGTTTCCCTATTGAATTAACTGAAGAATTAGCTGAAGAAGCAGGTATTGCAGTTGATCATGAAGGATTCGAAATGGCTATGGAAGCACAGCGTACACGTGCGCGTAAATCAAGACAAAAGACGCAAAGTATGCAGGTTCAAAATGAAATGTTATCGAATATTAAAGTTGAAAGTAAATTCGTTGGTTATGATACTTTAACAAATGAAACAGAAGTAGTAGCGATTGTTGAAAACGGTGAAAGTGTAGATGCTTCAAAAGAAGATACAATACAGTTTATCCTTTCTGAGACACCATTTTATGCTGTAAGTGGTGGACAAATTGCTGATACAGGTATTGTTTCAAATGAAGATTTTGAGATAGAGGTTACTGAGGTTACAAAGGCCCCAAATGGTCAGAATCTGCACACAGGAACAGTTCGTTTCGGTAAAGTAACTGTTGGTACTAAAGTGAAGACGCAAGTAGATCCAAACTTCAGAACATTTGTAATTAAAAACCATAGTGCGACACATTTAATGCATCAGGCATTGAAAGATGTTTTAGGCACACATGTTAATCAGGCTGGTTCATTAGTAACACCAGAACGACTTCGCTTTGACTTTTCTCATTTCGGTCCAGTTACACATGAAGAAATAGAAAAAATAGAACGTATCGTAAATGAAAAAATATGGGCAAATCTACCGGTTGAAATTAATGAAATGCCGATAAAAGAAGCAAAAGAAAAAGGTGCAATGGCTTTATTCGGTGAAAAATATGGTGATATCGTTCGTGTTGTTGAAATGAGTGATTACTCGATTGAATTATGTGGTGGCGTGCATGTACGCAACACAGGAGAAATAGGATTATTCAAGATTGTTTCTGAATCTGGTATAGGTGCTGGCGTACGTCGAATTGAAGCAGTAACAAGCAAAGCAGCATTTGAATATTTATCAACGTATCAAGATACAGTGAATGATATTTTACCAAAAGTGAAAGTAAAACAGAAAGAACAATTAACTGGAAAGATTGATGAATTAACTGCTACAATCCGTAGTCAGGAAAAAACAATCAGTGAATTGAATAAAACAGTAGCATCTCTTAAGATGGGTGACATTACAGAACAAGTTAAAGAAATTAACGGACTTAAGTTATTAGCAGTGGAAGTTGATGCAGAAGATAATAAAATGCTGCGTGAACTTATGGATGACTATAAATCAAAATTACAGGATGCAGTTATCTTTATTGCTGCAGCAAATGACAAGTTAAATTATATGGCGAGTGTACCAAAAGACAAAACTTCACAAGTGAAAGCTGGAGACATTATAAAAGGTGTTGCAAATGCAACTGGCGGTAAAGGTGGCGGCCGTCCTGATTCTGCGCAAGGTGCAGCAAATGATCCAGCTGGTATTACAACAGCATTACAATTTGTGAAGGATTATATTAATACATTGTAATTAAAAATTGTTTTATAGTATGATATTATTGTATAAATGTCATACAAAGGAGTGTATTGCAGTGGAAAATTTCGATAAAACAATGAAGTTCAACATTGATGAACTGCCGAAAGAAGAAGTAAGAACTGTATTATTGAATGTTTATAATACTTTAGAAGAAAGAGGATATAGCCCGATCAATCAAATTGTTGGTTATCTATTATCTGGAGATCCAGCTTATATTCCAAGACATAATGACGCCAGAAATCAAATCCGACGTTTAGATCGTGATGATATTATGGAACAACTTGTATCAAACTATATTCAAACTGAGAAAAAAGGTAATGAATAAAGTTATTGGTTTAGATGTTGGTTCTAAAACGATTGGTGTTGCATTAAGTGATGCCATGGGTTGGACTGCACAAGGTCTTACTACACTCCGCATCGATGAAGCAAATGAAGAGTTTGGGATAACCGAACTCAAAAAGATCATAGATGAAAATAATGTTGATACTGCCGTTATTGGATTACCTAAAAATATGAATAATTCAGTAGGGCCAAGGGGAGAAGCATCAATTCGATTTAGTGAAATGTTGAAAGCAGTTTGTCCTGACATTAAAATAGTAATGTGGGACGAACGTTTATCGACAGTTGGTGCTGAAAGAACACTGTTAGAAGCGGATGTTTCACGCAAGAAAAGAAAGCAGGTCATTGATAAGATGGCTGCAGTTTTCATATTACAAGGGTATTTAAATTCAAAATAAAAAGGATGATTAAAATGACAGAAGAAATGAACAATCAGGAATTAAATGAAGCGACATTAGATATCAACAATGAAGAAGAGTTATTAACTTTATTTGATGAAGAAGGCAACGAGGTTTTATACCGTAAACTTGTTAGTTTCTTCCACCCAGGATTTGAGAAAGAATATGTTATCTTAGCTGAAGAAGGTTCAGATGAAGAGGAAGAAATCGAATTAATTCCAATGATCAATGTACCTGATAGTGAAGGAGAAGGTGGGAAATTAATTCCTATAGAAACAGATGAAGAGTGGGATATGATTGAAGAATTCGTAAACACTAACTTTGATGAAGAAGAAGAGCTTTAATCTTAAAGGAGTTTGATTATGTCGAATAGAAACAAAGAAATTAGAGATTCAAAATCTTTCTCTAAACTTCTTTCTTCTATCATTATCGGAATTATTATTATAGGCGTGTGTATTTTAGCGGTTGGTAGTTATTTTTATATTAGCTCTAGCCAAAAACCACTGAATCCAGATGATAAGTCTACTACTAAGATAGAAATATTACCTGGTGAGTCTGCAACGATGATTGGAGAAAAATTAGAAAAAGAAAAGATTATTAAAAGTAGTACGATGTTTAAATATTATTTAAAGTTTAATAATATTTCTAATTTCCAGGCAGGAAATTATGAATTATCGCCTTCTATGACATTTAAGCAGATTTCGAAAAGTCTTCAAAAAGGTGAAGTTTACATTCCAATAGTCTTTAAGATGAATATTCCTGAAGGTATTACAATCGATCAGATCGCTGAGATTGTTGAAAAGAAAACTTCAATTAATAAAGCGGATTTTGTTAAAAAAGTAAATAATCCTGCTTTCATTAAAAAGATGCAGAAGAAACATCCGAAGTTAATTACAAAAGAGGTATTTAACAAAGACATAAAAGTACCTTTAGAGGGGTATTTATATCCTGCGACGTACGATTTTACAGAAAAGAATCCAACGACTGAAGAAATCGTTGATAAGATGCTTACAGCGACTGAAGAAAATGCATTTCCGTTATGGGATAAGTATGGCGGCATTTTATTGACAGAAGCTGGTACGGAAAAGCGTTTAACGTTCCATGAATTCCTGACATTCTCATCATTAGTTGAAAGAGAAGCTACAGGACTAACAGATCGAGCGAAAATTGCATCAGTATTTATTAATCGTATGAAAGCAAACCCTGCGATGCCACTGCAGACAGACCCTACAGTATTATATGCGCTAGGTCGTCATAAAGCTGTTACATATGAAGCAGATTTGAAAGTTCAATCACCATATAACACGTACATCAATACAGGTTTACCACCTGGACCGATTGCAACAAGTGGTAAAGAATCAATGGAGAGTGTCTTAAATCCTGCAAAGACAGATTATTTATACTTCTTAGCAGCAAAAGACGGTAAGAACTATTTCTCTAAAACATATGAAGAGCATTTACAACTTAAAGATAAACATATTGATAGTCAGCAATAAGAATAGGATATTTGTCCTATTCTTTTTTAATTTTATTATGTTGTAATTTTACTATTACAATTTTGGTTGTTTTATGGTACAATATCATGAAAATATAAAACACTACTACCAGCCGATGTGGTTGGTAATTTTTTCGTTAAAGGATTGTTTTAATTGATTAAAGAAGAGACATATATCAGTAAATTAAATCCAGTCAGTACAATCGATGGTTTAATTGAAGTTGCAAAAGAAAATGATGTGCCAATTATGGACAAAATATCAGTAGAATTCGTCAAACAGTTGATTCGTATACATCATGCAAAGTCAGTGTTAGAAATCGGCACAGCAATCGGATATAGTGCATTACATTTTGCATCTGTAAGTGAGAATATTCATATCACCACGATTGAGCGCAATGCAACAATGTATCAATATGCTTTAAAGCATATTGAACAATATAAAAAAGCTCACCAAATTCGCCCGATTTTTAAAGATGCACTTGAAGCATTTGATGAGGTGAGCGACAAAGAATATGATATATTATTTATCGATGCTGCAAAAGCGCAATCATTAAAATTTTTTGAGTTATACAGTCCGCTTGTTAAGAAAGGCGGTTTAATTATTACAGATAATATTTTATACCACGATTTTGTAGGCAATATTGAAATTGTGCGCAATAGAAATATAAAACAGATGGTGCGCAAAATCGAAAAATATAATACTTGGTTAAGTGAAAATACAGCGTATGATACGAATTTTATCGATATTGGAGATGGAATGAGTATTTCAGTGAAAAAATAAAGGAGTACATTATGACAGAATTATTAGTAACACCTAAATCTTTATCTCACATAAGTGAATTAATTGAAGCAGGTGCAGATGCATTTGTTATCGGAGAAGAACAATTTGGATTACGTCTGGCGGGAGAATTTAAACGTGAAGATTTAAAAGCTGCAATAGATATAATTCATCAACATAATAAGAAAGCTTATGTTGCAGTAAACGGTATTTTTCACAATGAACATTTAGATGCAGTTGAAGATTATATGAAATTTTTACATGTTGTAAAACCAGACGCAATTTTATTTGGAGATCCTGCAATTGTAATGTATGAAAGAGAACTAGGCAATACGATACCTTTACAATGGAATCAGGAAACATTAGTAACGAATTATTTCCAGGTGAACTACTGGGGACAACGTGGTGCAAACCGAGCGGTACTTGCACGTGAGTTATCTCTTGATGAAGTATTGAACATTAAAGCGCATAGTGATGTTGCTATTGAAGTGCAAGTCCATGGCATGACATGTATGTTCCAATCGAAACGTAGTTTGCTAGGTAATTATTTTATGTATCAGGATAAAGTAATGAAAATTGAAAATCGTGAAATTAAAGATGCAATGTTACTTTATGATGAAGAACGTAATAATAAATATCCAATTTTTGAAGATAGTAATGGCACACATATTATGAGTCCAAATGATATTTGCGTTATCGAAGAATTAGAAGAATTAATTGAAGCAGGTATTGATTCATTTAAAATAGATGGCGTATTACATTCAGAGGAATATATTACGACAGTGACAAAAGCATATCGACAAGCGCTTGACCTTTATAATGAAGATGTAGAAGCATATGAAGATGCTAAATTTGATCTTGTAGATATGATTGAAGAAATTCAACCAGAACATCGCCCACTGGATCAAGGATTCTTATTTAAACAAACTGTATATTAAGGAATGATTTGATGAAAACGGAATTAGAAATTAAAAAACCAAAACAAATAATAAAGAAACCAGAATTATTAGCGCCTGCAGGTAACCTTGAAAAATTGAAAATTGCCGTACATTACGGTGCAGATGCAGTATTTCTTGGTGGCCAAGAATATGGATTACGTTCAAACGCTGACAATTTCACAATTGAAGAAATTAAAGAGGGCGTAGATTTTGCGAATAAATATGGTGCTAAAATTTATATTACGACCAATATTATCGCCCATGATGAAAATATGGATGGTTTAGAAGATTATCTTATCGCCCTAGAAGGGACTGGAGCGACAGGGATTATCGTAGCAGATCCGCTAATCATTGAAACATGTAAACGTGTTGCGCCTAAACTTGAAATTCATCTTTCTACACAACAATCATTATCAAACGTGAAAGCTGTTGAATACTGGAAGTCAGAAGGTTTAGAACGCGTTGTGCTTGCTCGTGAAACAAGTGCTGAAGAAATTAAAGAAATGAAAGAAAAAATTGATATTGAGATTGAAGCGTTCATTCACGGTGCAATGTGTATCGCTTATTCTGGACGTTGTACATTAAGTAACCATATGACAGCACGTGACTCAAATCGTGGCGGATGTTGTCAAAGTTGTCGCTGGGATTATGATTTATTAACAGTAGATGATGATGAACTTGATGTTGTTTATGATGGAGAGGCAACACCTTTTGCAATGAGTCCAAAAGATTTAAAGCTTGTTGAATCAATTCCGAAGATGATTGATATCGGTGTAGATTCATTGAAGATAGAAGGTCGTATGAAATCAATTCATTATATCGCTACAGTTGTATCTGTTTATCGCAAAGTAATCGATGCGTATTGTGCAGACCCTGAAAATTTCAAGATAGATCCGCAATGGTTAATTGAATTAGATAAATGTGCCAATCGTGATACAGCAAGTGCATTCTTTGAAGGAGTCCCTGGTTTTGAAGAGCAAATGTTTGGTCATGAACAGTCAAAAAAAACACCTTTTGATTTCTGTGGTTTAGTGTTAGACTATTCTGAAGAAACACAAATTGCTACAATTCAGCAACGTAACAACTTCAAACCAGGACAGGAAATTGAATTCTTTGGTCCTGAAATAGAAAACTTTAAACAAGTAATCGATGTTATATATGATGAAGAGGGAACAGAATTAGATGCAGCACGTCATCCTCTTCAAATTGTACAAATTAAAGTAAAACATCCAGTCTATCCAATGAATATGATGAGGAAGGAACTGAATTAATGGCGCATACGACAATCATCGGTATTGCGGGAGGTTCTGGTTCAGGTAAGACATCAGTAACTTCTAAAATACTTAAAAATTTAGAAGGCTATAGTGTAGCTTTAATCGAGCAGGATTATTATTATAAAAATCAGGATCATCTTAGTTTTGAAGAACGTTTAAAGACCAATTATGATCATCCTTTGGCATTTGATAATGATTTACTTATTCAAAATTTAATTGATTTACGTAATGGTGAGACTGTAAAAGTTCCGACATATGATTACACCAATCATACAAGAAGTAAGAAAACGATTACATTTGAGCCAAAAGATGTTATTATTGTAGAAGGCATTTTTGCTTTAGAAAATGAAACACTTCGTGATTTAATGGATGTTAAGATTTATGTTGATACGGATGCAGATCTTCGTATTCTAAGAAGACTGATGAGAGATATAGAAGAGCGTGGTCGAACAATGGAATCAGTTATTGATCAATATTTAACTGTTGTTAGACCGATGCATAATCAATTCATTGAACCAACGAAACGATATGCTGACATTATTATACCTGAAGGTGGCAGTAATGCAGTTGCTATCGATATTATGACAACAAAAATACAATCATTAATTCGAGTGAATTAGTAGAAAGAAGGATTTATCCATGGAAATGCAAAAAGAATACCCAATGACGAAAGAAGGATTTGAAAAGTTAGAAGTTGAATTAGAACATTTAAAAACAGTAAGACGACCTGAAGTCGTTGAAAAAATTAAAGTTGCTCGTAGTTTTGGTGACCTTTCTGAGAACTCAGAATACGATGCAGCTAAAGATGAGCAAGGCTTTGTTGAACAGGAAATTACTAAAATTGAAATGATGTTACGTCATGCAGTTATTATTGAAGATGATGGTTCAAAATCAGAAGTTCAATTAGGAAGAACAGTAACATTTACTGAAGTGCCTGGTAATGAAGAAGAATCATATAAAATTGTAGGTTCTGCTGAAGCTGATCCTTTTGAAGGTAAAATTTCAAATGAATCTCCAATTGCTAAAGCATTACTTGGTAAAAAAGTTGGCGATGAAGTAAACGTTCCATTACCAAACGGCAATGAAATGCGTGTTAAAATCGTTGAAATCAGCTAATATATTATATATACATTAAAGTAGATCTTATGATCTACTTTTTATTTAGGAGGAATTCGTGTGATTGGAATTATCGGAGCAATGCAGGAAGAAATTGAAATTTTAAAGGGTAATATGCAGGAACTGCAAACTGAAAAAATTGCCCACGTTGAAATCTATAAAGGGCATTTATATGGTAAAGATGTTGTATTAATGCAAAGTGGTATCGGTAAAGTTAATGCTGCAATCTGTGCAACACTGCTTATCCAGAATTATCAACCGGAGATGATTATTAATACAGGTAGTGCAGGAGGCTTAGGTGCTTCTTTAGCTGTTGGTGATATTGTTATTAGTCAAAGCGTACTTCATCATGATGTTGTTGCGACTGCTTTTGGCTATGAGTTAGGACAAGTACCAGGTATGCCTGCACGATATCTAGCTGATGAAAAATTAATTGAATATACACAACAAGCAATTGATAAAAATAATCTTAAAGCACATATTGGACTCATCGTTTCAGGTGATAGTTTCATTGGATCATCAGAACAAAAGAAAGCAATCCTAACAAACTTTAATGACAGCCTTGCAGTTGAGATGGAAGCAGCTGCAGTGGCACAAACATGTCATCAATTTGAGGTTCCGTTTATTATTACACGTGCCATTTCTGACCTTGCAAATGGTGAGGCAGAGATGAGTTTTGAAGAGTTCTTAAAAGTGGCTTGCGTATCAAGTTCTAAAATTGTAAAATCATTAATAGAGACATTACCAGCTTAAGGGGATAGGAGGCGCACGTTATGTTATTTATTATGGCATTATCAGTAATTGCAACTGCAATTATCGGATTTTTAATTTACACAGGTACTGAAGTAGATTACGCTCCAAATCAAGAAATCGAATAATGCATTGTACCCCAATCCTTATTGGATTGGGGTTATTGATTGTATACCAGGGTATAACAAAGCAATAAAAAATTTAGAGGTGACTTATGGGATTATTTCAAAAATATTTATTACCAAGTAAATATGCAAAGTCAATATTTGAAATCACACCAGAAGAATTATCAGGACGTGGTGTAAAAGCGATTATTACTGATCTGGATAATACACTTGTTGGCTGGGATGTTACATTGGCAACACCTGAAGTGATTGACTGGTTTAATAGTATGCGTGAACACAACATTAAAGTTACAATTGTTTCAAATAATAATCAGGCACGCGTGGCAACATTTGCTACACCATTAGAAGTAGATTATATTTTTAACGCACGCAAGCCTATGGGACAAGCGTTTAAGAAAGCCTGTGTCGCAATGGGAGTACAACCTGAAGAAACTGTAGTTATCGGTGATCAGATGATGACGGATGTACTTGCGGCTAATTCTAATGGATTTTATTCAATTATGGTGGTTCCAGTGAAATCTAATGATGAATGGAAAACACGTGTCAACAGAATGATTGAACGCAAGTTTTTAGCATATTTTAAGAAAAAAGGTTTAATTAACTGGGAGAACTAAAAATCTATATATACTAGCAGAGACAAACCGATTGTCTCTTTTTTCTTTGATAACCTTAAATTTACCTTAAAAATATCAATTTATTATTTTTAAACAACATATAATGGTAAAATAGATGTAACACTTCTTTATATAGAGGGGGATTTATTTGAAACTATTTCTTATATGGTTATTTATTTTAGTAATCGTGCTGATAGTTCTTTATTTTGTGTTAAGTCGTCTTTATGATTATTTTAGCCATAGAGAAGCAAAAGAACAGATTGAACAACAAAATATCGAAAATTTACGCAAATATGAATTGAATCAGGCTGCATTAAAAAGTAAAAAGAAAATGCTTGAAAGTGAAATATTTGCAAAGACTGGTATGATTGGTGACATAGCAGAAATAAAGCATTTAGAAAAGGAGCTGGAAGAAGTTAATGAACTCATCGACAGAATCAGTAAAGACAATTAGACCTAATAACAGAAAACCAATCAATAGAAAGTCGTTATTTATGACGACTATTCTCGGGATATTGTTATTATTAGGCATTATGTTAGCATTTATGTCAATAGAAAAAGTACCTCAAGGATACCAAGCGGTTATCTATTCAGTCAGCGGTGTTAAAGAAGAGACTAAACCTGCGGGCTGGCACTTTATATTTCCGTTAGACAAAGCTGTACATTACCCAATTCGTACGCAGACGAAAGAATACACAGATTTAAATGTAGCCACTAGTGACGGTAAAAATTTAAATATGGATATTAGTGTTAACTATCATGTGGATCCTACAAAAGTTGTGAAGATCTTTAATAAATTTGGTAACGCTGATATTACAGGACTTGAAAATGGGTTCCTGCGAACGCGTGTATTAGATGGTTTACGCCAATCAGTTGCTAAATTCTCAGTCATTGAGACGTTCGGTGTAAAAACAGGAGAAATTAAGAAAAATACGTTAGAACAGTTACAGCAAAACTTAACAGATCAAGGATTTATTGTTGAAGACATTGCGATTTCCAGCCCAAAAGCTGATAAAGCAACACAAGCTGCAATTGACGAACGTGTAAAAGCGAATCAGGAATTAGAAAGAGCAAAGACAGATAGAGCAATTGCTGAGCAAAATGCTAAGAAAAAACAAATTGAGGCAGAAGGTCAGGCTAAAGCCAATGCTATATTAGAAAAATCTTTGACAGATAAAATCATTCGTAAACAAATGATTGATAAATGGGACGGTAAGCAACCGATTACGATTGGTGGAGAAGGCGTTATCGTTGATCTGAATAAGTAGTCATTTTGAGTTCGGGGATTTCCTGAACTCTTAATTTGTATTAAATATACTAAAATCAACGCATAAGTTTATTTATTCTTTACAAAAATGATAATATTCGTTATTATATTTATACGAATTTAATATATGCGGGTGTAGTTTAGTGGTAAAACCTCAGCCTTCCAAGCTGATGTTGTCGGTTCGATTCCGATCACCCGCTTAATCTGGGTCGTGCTTACTCGCACAACCCTTTTATTTTGTCTTACAATACTTAGTAGACGTAATGTGCTAAAATAGATATATTGATAAATATTTTCAGGAGGAACATTATTTGAGTAATGAAATGAAATGTATTGGTTGTGGTGCAATCTTGCAGTCAACAGACCAATCAAAGCCAGGCTACGTTCCAAATTCAAGTTTGAACAAAGAGGATGTCATTTGTAAACGTTGCTTTAGATTAAAACACTATAATGAGATACAGGATGTGCATTTAACAAGTGATGATTTCTTAACCATGCTAAATGCCTTAAGTGATAAAGATGGTATTATCGTTAATGTAATCGATGTATTTGATTTTCAGGGGTCATGGATCAATGGTTTAAAGCGAATCGTTGGAAATAAAAAGGTCATAATTGCGGCGAATAAAATGGACTTATTACCGAAATTAATTAATAAACGTCGTGTAAAATTATGGATAGAAAAACAGGCGAAAGACTTAGGTATGAAAGCTGAGGATGTAGTGCTCATATCTGCACAAAAGAATCATGGTATCGATGAATTATTGGAATCAATTGAAACACACCGTGCGGGAAAAGATGTTTATGTGGTTGGGACGACAAATGTCGGTAAATCAACTTTAATCAATAAGTTAATTGAAACAAGCGTCGGTGAAAAGAATGTCATTACGACCTCTCATTTTCCAGGTACAACGTTAGATTTAATTGATATTCCTTTAGATGAACAATCATTTATGTATGATACACCTGGTATTATCCAGGCACATCAAATGACACATTATGTAAGTGATAAAGAGTTAAAAGTCATAATGCCGAAGGATGAAATTAAACCACGTAACTTTCAGTTGAACGAAGGTCAAACATTATTTTTAGGTGGACTTGTTCGCGTTGATTACTTAACAGGTGGTCGTCGAAGCTTAAACTGTTTTGTTTCGAATATGCTTAATATACATCGAACGAAGCAGGAGAATGCTGAATCGCTATGGCACCGCCAAATAGGGGAGTTGCTATCGCCTCCAGGAACAAAAGAGTTTGATTTTGATAATGTCAAAAGAACTACACTATCGATTAAAGAAGATAAACAAGATATTATTATTTCTGGTCTAGGGTTTATAACTGTAGAAAAAGGTGCAGTTATAGATGTATATGCACCGAAACAAGTCGATGTATATTTAAGACCAAGTATTCTATAAAGTAGGTGGCGAAATGAATTTTGCAGTCATTGGCCATCCCATTCGTCATTCGTTATCTCCAGTTATGCATCATGCAAATTTTAAAGCTTTAGGAAGAAATGATGAATACAGTGCTTTAGATATTGATCCGAAACATTTTCATCATGTTAAAGATATTATCGCGCAAAAGCATTTAGACGGCTTTAATGTTACAATTCCGTTTAAAGTTGATATTATGGCATATTGTGATGTCATAGATGATGCTGCACAAATGATTGGTGCAGTAAACACTGTGCACATTAAGGATGGGAAATGGATAGGATATAATACGGATGGAATAGGGTATTTATCAAGCATAGATCATGTTCTAAAAGATAATATGAATATATTAATTTTAGGTGCCGGCGGAGCAAGTCGGGCAATTAGTTATACGATGATGCAAAATCATCAGGTTACGGTTGCTAACCGTACGTTAAAGCGTATTGAATCGTGGCCGTTCAAAGTTAACGGTATGACGTATAACGCACTTAATGACTTATCAATTTATGATTTAGTCATCAATACTACACCTGTAGGAATGACCGGATTTGATGAGGTGCCGTTGATTCGATGCCAGGAATTAAAACAATCGTGTGTAGTGAGTGATATTATTTATACACCGGAAAAAACAGCATTTTTAAAAGAAGCAGCATTACAAGATTTAAAAATAATAAATGGATTAGGTATGTTTGTGATGCAAGGGGCTAAAAGCTTTGAGTTATGGACGGGACTAAAAGCTGCTTCACACGCAATGAGCGAAGCAGTGCAAACAACCTTGAAAGGAAGAAATAAATGTTAACAGGAAAACAAAAAAGATTTTTACGAGCAGAAGCACACCATCTTGATCCCATCTTTCAAATTGGAAAAGGTGGCATCAGTGATAATTTAATTGAACAGCTAAATGATGTGCTTGAAAAAAGAGAGCTAATTAAAGTAAGTGTACTGCAAAATAATGATGATGACAAACAAGAACTTGCTGAAACAATTGCTCGACGTGTATATGGTGAACTTGTACAGGTTATTGGGTCAACAATTATTTTATATAAACCATCAGTAAATAATAAGAAGATTGAATTACCACGATGAAAATAATTGTCTATGGGGGTTCATTTGATCCGATTCACATCGGACATTTAACTGTGGCAAATGAAGTGTTTCATCAGGAGCAGCCAGATATTTTCTTATTCATACCTACAGGACATAGCCCTTTAAAGAAAAGTGGTGCACATACAACTAATAATGCCCGTATTTCGATGCTGAAACTAGCTATTGATTACTTAGGTTTTGGAGAAATTGATACTGTAGAGATGCATCGGGAAGGTAAAAGCTATACGTATGACACAATGCGATATTTGCAGGATAAATATCCAGGTGCAGACATATCGATAATAATCGGTACTGATCAGTATATTTCTATAGCACAATGGTATGAAATGGAAAAATTAAAAGAAATGGTTCGGTTTATAGTGGTTAACCGAGATGTTGATACACAAGACTTGCCTGAACCATTTCAAGCTTTTATTATACCTAGAATGGATATCAGTTCTACAATGATTCGTAATCGAATGGCACAAAACAAGACAATAAGATGTTTTGTAATAGATACGATTGAGCGATTGATTAGAAAGGAACATCTATATGAAACAGAAGAAAGCTAGAAAACTTGTTGAAGAGAAACTACCTAAGAAAAGATATGAGCACTCAATTCGCGTTGCAGAAACAGCATTAAAAATGGCTGAGATTTTCAATGGTGATCAGGATACTGTTGAAATGGCCGGTATTTTGCATGATTATGCTAAATACGATGAATTGAGTAAGTTATACCAGGCAGTAACGAAATATAATCTCGATAATGATCTATTGTCATATAACTCAGAAATTTTACATGGTCCGGTAGCTGCTGCATACATGATGGATAAGCATGAGATAGATTTAGAGATATATAACGCGATTTATTATCATACTACAGGACGCGCCGGAATGGGTTTAAACGAAAAAATTATCTTTATTAGTGATTATATTGAACCTGGACGTACTCAACCTGATGTGGAAGATATTCGTAACATTGTTTTTGAAGAAAAGAATTTAGATAAAGCAATTTATGAAATATCTAAACGTACAGCATTATATTTGATTGAAAATGATAAACCGATATATCCTAAAACGATAGAATGTTTAAATTATTATAATTTACAGAAGTAAAAGAAAAGGAATGATTGAATGGAAAAAGAAGCATTATTGGAACTTGCGTTTAACGCATGCGATAACAAAAGAGCAGAAGATATTATTGGAATTAATGTAGCGAATGTTACAGGTATTACGGACTATTTCGTAATTTGTGAAGGGAATAGTGACCGTCAGGTACAGGCAATTGCACGTGAAGTAAAAGATGAAGCCCAAAAACATGGTATCGAAGTCAATCGACTTGAAGGTTTTAATGAAGCACGTTGGATTTTAGTTGATCTAGGGGATGTTGTAGTGCATGTATTTCATCACGAAGAACGTGACTATTATAACTTAGAGAAGTTATATCGTGATCAGGAAATTATCGAGTATATGCCGGAGCAAGTTTAATGTCTTACGGTCAGTTTGCATCAATCTATGATCAGTTTATGTATGATCAGCCATATGATAGATGGCTTGAAGTGATACGACCATATTTGAAAGATAATGTGTTAGATTTAGCAACAGGCACGGGTGCTTTAATTGATTTAATGCCACCCACTATTAAAGTGACAGGTGTCGATCTAAGTGAAGAGATGTTAGCAATTGCGGCCTCAAAACGAAGTGATGTGACCTTAATTGCTCAAGATATGACAAAGCTAGAACTCAATCAAAAATTTCAATTAATTACTTGTCTATGTGACAGTTTAAATTATTTAGCTGAACCAGAAGATATACAGGAAACGTTTCAACGTGTTTTTGAACATCTGGAGGAAGATGGTATCTTTATTTTTGATGTACATAGCACAGCTAAATTTGAAGCCTATTTTGATAACCAGACATATAGTGACGAACTTGAAGGGATGTTATATATTTGGCATGCTGTTCAAGGTGAAGTACCGTTTTCTGTTTATCATGATTTGATATTCTTTATCAAAGATAATGAGAAAGATATTTATCATCGTTTTGATGAACAGCATTATCAGAAAACATATGAAATTGATGAATATAAAGTGATGTTAGGACAGATTGGTTTTGAGATTATCACTATATTTGCAGATTTTGATCCTGATTTTGTTGTGGATACAAATGACGAAGCATATTTTGATCGTGTATTTTTTGTTGTAAAGAAGAAAGAAAAGATAAAATAATATTTAATTTGTGACAAATAAAATATTTTTAAGCACTTCTACAGATAATAATGTGGAGGTGTTTTTTTATGTATTTAGAAATGATAAGAACATGGATAGACAAAAATAAGATGTCCAGTCTATTTATAGGAATTATTATTATGCTTAGTGTCGTAGTCATCTTTCAAAATAATGACCAATCAAAGAAAGTGCGTGATAAGACTTCGTTAAGTCATTTTGCACAAATGGATGTTAAAGAAACAAAAGCATCTTTAATACCTGTAGACCAGCAATCTAAATTGACGAATGATAAGCAGCAAGTTATTACGGAAGTAAAAGTAGATATTAAAGGTGCTGTGAAATTCAGCGGTGTATATCCTGCAAAATCAAATCAAGTGGTCAATGATATTGTCAACCTGGCAATCCCCCATAAAAACGCTGACCTTGATGCAGTAAATCTAGCTGCACCTATTAAGGATGCAATGGTAGTCTATATACCATTTAAAGGTGAAGTGAAGCAGGATAAATTTTCGATGTATCAACAAGCAGGAACACATAATAGTAATGCGCAAAATGATAAAAAAGTAATTAATATAAACACATCTGAACAAAGCGCTTTAGAAGAAATTCCTGGAATAGGGCCGAAAAAAGCTCAGGAAATTATTCAGTATCGCGAAACAAATGGTAGCTTTAAATCAATCGAAGAAATTAAAGAGATAAAAGGAATAGGGGATAAAACGTTTGAAAATTTAAAGGATTATATATCTATTTAAATGTCTGTACAAATTTAGTTCACCTTGAATAAAATATGAATAAATATTACAATGAGTTCAAAAAGACATAGGTGATGTTATGGAAAGAATTCAATGGAAAGAATATTTTATGGCACAATCACAATTATTAGCATTACGCTCAACGTGTACACGTTTAAGGGTTGGGGCAACAATCGTAAAAGATAATCGAGTAATTGCAGGAGGATATAATGGTTCTGTATCGGGGGAAGTACATTGTATCGATGAAGGATGTTACATAGAGAATGGTCATTGTATTCGTACAATTCATGCTGAAATGAATGCGTTATTACAATGTTCAAAAATGGGTGTCTCAACTGAAGGTGCTGATATTTATGTGACACACTTCCCATGTATGCATTGCACGAAATCAATTATTCAGGCAGGTATAAAGAAAATATATTATGCAAATGATTATAAGAATCATTCTTATGCAATTGAGCTGTTAAAAAAGGCTAATATAGATACTGAAAAGATTGAATTCAATCCTATACATGTAGCAGGCTATTTTGAACAAATGTAAAGATAGGAGGTAGTCTTGGGAGTAGTTGTTGTATTACTTGTATTAGCAGGAATACTTTCATCTTATTCTATCGTTATTACATGCTTTTTAATAATAATTTCCTGTATTATCATGTTTCAAAAGCAGCTACAAAAATGGTTATTAATTTTTTTGGCTGCATTTTTAATTGCGTTTTATTTTTATAATATGTATGATTTTAAACGTGAAAAACTGTCATTTGAATTTGAGCCGAAAGTCATTACAACAGGTAAGTTCAGATTTTCAGATGATTTAAAAATTGATGGCAATTTACTGATGGGGTCATTAACAGTACAACAAGAAGAATATCAATTTTTCTACAAGATAAAGAATGAAATTGAAAAAGAACGATTACAAATAATGCAATTAACATTTCTAAATTGTTCAGCTCAAATGAGTCTTCAGCACATTCTACCAAATACAAATTTTACGGGTTTCCATTACGATGCCTATCTCTATTATTCACATAAAAAAGGTAGTTTAAAGCTAACAAACATTGACTGGAAAAATTGTTCTTATCAAGATTTAAATATCATTGAACGTATTCAGAAATATAGAAAAGATATTGCTTTAGCAATGTATCAATCAAATATAGTGCATAAGGGTTATTTAATCGCTTTAACGTTAGGTGATACATCGTACTTAAATAAAGATGAGATGACTGTACTTAAAACACTAGGTATTTATCATCTTTATGCCATCAGTGGAAGTCACGTTGCACTTATATCAGTACAGTTATATTTTGTTTTACGGAGATTAAGTGTTCCATTAATATTGTGTAAAATGATTTTGCTAATGTTGTTACCTATGTATATGATTTTTACAGGTAGCCAACCGTCTGTGTGGAGATCAACGATTTTTATAATGCTTATCTTATTTAATCCAGGTCGAAGGACGCAGCTCACAGACCTTTTATCGCTCACATTTATACTAAATTTAATATATGATCCTTTTACAGTTTATGATATTGGATTTCAACTATCATATGTTATATGTTTTAGTTTCTTGTTTATCTTACCGTTATATAATGAAAAATCAAAACTTTTTCAATTTTTCCTCAGTAACTTTATCTCACAATTAGCAACAATTCCAATTCTTTTCTATCATTTTAATAACAACTATTTAATTGGTATGTTGACAAATATTTTTTTCATACCACTATTTACTTTTATTGTCTTTCCGATTTGTACGCTAATCCTGTTATTATTTATGTTAAACTTCCAAGTTAATTGGTTATATCAATTGGTAGATGATTCTTTTATATTGAATGACTTGTTAACAAAATTTTTTAAGCAGTTTTCTAGAGTCGAAATTATATTAGAACAACAGCATATATTCATTTATGTATTGATGTTTATTGCTTTATCGTTACTATTTAGCAAATTAAAAAGTTATAAAGGTATAAGCATAGCATTGTTGCTATTTTTATTAATATTTACCAATAAAAATATTAAAGAAAATAATAATTACGTTCACTTTTTGGACGTTGGGCAAGGTGATGCAATCCTACTGGAGCTAGGTAGAAAGACGATAATGATTGATACAGGAGGAAAGCTGGATTTTAGCAAACCTTGGGAAAGACGCAGCAATGCACAAAGTATAAGTGATAAGGTTACGCTCCCCTTTTTAAAATATAGAGGTATTTCTAAAATTGACGCGCTTATTTTGACGCATCCTGATGCTGATCATTTTGGAGAATCTGAAAATTTAATAATGGCAGGGATGATTGAGCGCATTATTTTAAACCCTAAAGCACATGGCAGTGAAAAGTATAAGAAGATGATTCGTTTAGCACAATTAAAGGGTATAGCATTGATTGATGTGAATAATTATTTACATGAAGCGCATATTCAGTTCGTGCGTCAAAATGAAAATAATAACAAGAATGTATCTTTAAGATTTTTAACTGCAGGGCAAACTGGAGAAGAGAATGATGATAGTATCGTTGTGTTTTTAAAACACGATAAACCCGGTAGAAATATATTATTTTTAGGTGATTTAAGTAAAGACTATGAAGATGAAATCTTAAGTCAGATCGATGATGCTATAGATATTGTGAAAATTGGTCATCACGGAAGCAGAACGAGCACAAGTGAAACTTTAATTAGGCGACACCCTAAAATTGCAATTTTTTCTGCAGGACGGCATAATCGATTTAAACATCCTCATACTGAAACTGTAACTGCTTTAATCAATAACGATATCAAAATTTTTAATACACAGAAAGATGGAAGAATATCTTTTGATTTAGATAGAGGAACTGTTCAGACGCAGTACGAATCATTGTTTAATGATAAATAAAAAAAGCGGTGATGCCACCGCTTTAAAAATTATTTCGCTACTAAGTCGAAAATTTGAGCAATAATATAAATTGTTGCGAATCCGCCAAAGCCAATTAAAAATGCATAGCCTGAGTCTTGAACGTCATTGTTTTTTGATTGTGTATTTTTTTCGAAATGATTCATGTCATAAACCCCCTACTTTTCTATCTATTTAAGTATATGATAATGAACAGAAAAAAGCTATAATGAAATTAAGATTTTTACGTTGGGAGTGCTCATATTGAGTCACATTTATTTAGTTTATGGTAGTACAAAACCTTTAGTAGAAGAAAAAGTGGATAAAATTATCCATCAATATATCGCGGAACTAGACGACTTTAACTTTAGCCGATATGATTTGCAGGAAACTCCATTTGAAGTGATTGCAGAAGATGCGATGACCTTACCATTTTTAAGTGATCAGAAAGTGATCGTGATCAACAATAGTTTTATTTTTACAGGTGAAAAATTAAAAATTGCTCATGAAATTAATTTAGATAAAGTTGTGGATTTTCTCGAAAAATATGAGGGGCCAAATATTGTCATTTTTAAAGTGCTACAGGATAAGTTAGATGAGCGAAAGAAGATCGTTAAACGTATCAAGAAATTGCATACAATTGAGAAAATTGAACCGCTAGATGAAAATGGAATGAAACAGCTTATTAAAAAGCGTTTCAATGAACAGTTTAAAGATATTAAAGCGGATGCATTAGAAGAGATGATACATCTAACGGGAATTAATTACAGTAACGTTGTAAAAGAGATGGACAAATTAGTATTATTTATTGGAGATAATCCAGTCATTACGAAGAAAGATGTTACTGAAGTAGTAAGCAGAAGTCTAGAGCAAAATGTCTTTTTACTCACTGATTATATCGCTAAAGGTGATAAGAAAAGAGCGGTTCATTTATTGAAAGATTTGATTAATATGAAAGAAGAACCGATTAAACTCCTGGCTCTGATAAGTAGTCAGTATCGATTGTTCTATCAGGTGAAGATATTATCACAAAAAGGATTTAGTGAAGCACAGATTGCAAAACAAGTAAAAGTTCATCCATATCGAGTGAAACTAGCATTACGTAAAGTAAGGACAACGGATTTAAAACAACTATTAAATATCATAAAAGAATGCGGTGATACAGACTATGCTTTAAAATCTAGTTATCTAGATAAAGTGCTAATTTTAGAATTGTTTATTTTAAAAATATAAAAAAGCGACCCTCAGGTCGCTTTATTTATTAGTATTATTTGTTACGCATAACTTGTGATTTTAAACGGTCAGCTTTGTTAGCGTGGATTAAGTTGCTTTTCGCAGCTTTATCAATCTTTTTAACAGCTACTTGTACTAATTCTGATTTATTGTCAGCGTTGTTTTCAATTGCCGCTTTTGCATTTTTCACAGCAGAACGCATATCATTCTTTTGAGAAATGTTTGCTTGTTGTGCTTTATTGTTAGTTGTAACACGTTTGATTGCAGATTTAATGTTTGGCATAATGTCACCTCCTAGAAATGTCTTGCACTTAAAATGGATATTTTGATTGCAACAAGAAATATTTTATCAAATTCAGACAGTATATGCAATCTATATTTTTAAAACTCATTGAACAACTGTATAAGAGTTGTTATAATCAAATATACGTACAATTTAAGAAAGTTGGGCAAAAAAGATGAATAATGAACAGCGTTTAAGCCGTCAGGAAAAAATAAGAAACTTCTCTATTATTGCGCATATCGATCATGGTAAATCGACCTTAGCAGATAGAATTTTAGAAAATACAAAATCTGTTGCTTCACGAGAGATGAAATCTCAATTGCTGGATTCTATGGATTTAGAGCGTGAACGCGGGATAACAATTAAACTGAACGCAGTACAATTAAATTATACAGCAAAAGATGGAGAGACATATATTTTCCATTTAATAGATACACCAGGACACGTCGATTTCACCTATGAAGTATCACGAAGTTTAGCGGCATGTGAAGGAGCTATATTGGTAGTTGATGCAGCCCAAGGTATCGAAGCACAGACATTAGCGAACGTTTATTTAGCTTTAGATAATGATTTAGAATTATTACCTGTTATTAATAAAATTGATTTACCTGCTGCTGAACCTGAACGCGTGCGTCAGGAAATTGAAGATGTGATTGGTTTAGATGCAAGCGAAGCGGTACTTGCTTCAGCTAAGGCAAATATCGGTATAGAAGAAATCTTAGAACAAATCGTTGAGAAAGTTCCGGCACCTATGGGTGATCCTGAAGCACCATTAAAAGCTTTAATCTTTGATAGTGCTTTTGATGCCTATCGTGGTGTTATCTCATCAATTCGTATTATTGATGGGACTGTTAAAGCTGGCGATAAAATTAAAATGATGTCTACTGGTAAAACATTTGATGTGGTAGAAGTTGGAATCAATACACCGAAACAATTGCCTGTTTCTGAATTAACTGTGGGTGATGTAGGTTATATTACGGCTTCAATTAAGAATGTTGCAGATTCAAGTGTCGGGGATACAATTACATTAGCTGATAATCCAGCAGCAGAACCATTACAGGGTTATAAAAAGATGAATCCAATGGTGTTCTGTGGTATCTATCCAATTGATACTGGACGATACAATGATTTAAGAGAAGCTTTAGAGAAACTTCAATTAAATGATGCTTCTTTAGAATTTGAAGCTGAAACTTCTCAAGCTTTAGGATTTGGTTTTCGTGTCGGTTTCTTAGGATTATTGCATATGGAAATTATTCAGGAACGTATTGAACGTGAATTCGGTATCGAGTTAATTGCAACTGCACCGTCTGTAATTTATAAATGTGAGATGACAGATAAGAGTGAAGTAATTGTTGATAACCCATCAAAAATGCCAGATCCACAAAAGATTGATAAAATTTATGAACCATACGTAAAAGCGAGTATTATGGTGCCGAACGATTACGTCGGTTCTGTGATGGAATTATGCCAAAGAAAACGCGGTAATTTCCAGACGATGGACTATATGGACGATATTCGTGTAAATATTATCTATGAAATTCCATTATCAGAAGTCGTATTCGATTTTTTCGATCAATTAAAATCAAATACAAAAGGTTATGCCTCTTTTGATTATGAGTTAATTGGCTATCAGGAAAGTCGCCTAGTGAAGATGGATATCTTACTCAATGGTGAAAGTGTCGATGCTTTAAGTTTCATTGTGCATAGAGACTTTGCCTACGAACGTGGTAAAGTAATCGTAGAGAAACTAAAAACCCTTATTCCGCGTCAACAATTCGAAGTACCAGTTCAAGCCGCAATCGGACAAAAAATCGTTGCCCGTACTAATATTAAATCAATTGGTAAAAACGTACTAGCAAAATGTTACGGTGGGGATATCTCACGTAAACGTAAACTTTTAGAGAAACAAAAAGCTGGTAAAGCAAAGATGAAGGCAGTTGGTTCTGTGGAAATTCCACAAGATGCATTCCTGGCTGTGTTAAAAATGGACGAAGAATAGTAAAAAAACACGATTGTTTCTTTCAAAGAGCAATCGTGTTTTAATTTTGGAGGTGCTGGCATGAGAAGTTTATATATTCATATTCCATTTTGCAATCGTATCTGTACATATTGCGATTTTAATAAATTTTTAATAAAGAACCAACCTGTCGATGCATATATAGATGCACTTATTAAAGAGCTTGGAATGATTAGTGAGAAGGAAATTTATACTGTCTTTATCGGAGGTGGGACGCCGACTGCATTATCTAGCATACAATTAGAAAGATTGCTTAAATTTATTACAGAAAGATTCAACATAATTAGTGAGTTTACTGTAGAAGCGAATCCGGATGAATTAACAACCGATAAAATTGCTATCATGAAACGATACGGAGTTAATCGATTATCGTTAGGCGTACAAACGTTTAATAATCGTTTGTTGAAATCACTTGGCAGAACACATGTTGAAAGTGATATAAAACGTGCCGTAGATGATGCGAACCGTTTAGGTATTGAATCAGTAAGTATCGATCTAATGTATCACTTACCGACTCAGACACTTGAAGAATGTCAGTACGATTTAGAACAAGCTGTGCAACTTAATATTAATCATATTTCGAGTTATTCGCTCATATTAGAACCCAAAACTCAATTTTATAACCTTTATAAAAAAGGTATGCTGCAAATGCCCGATGAGATACTCGCACAGGATATGTATGAATATACAATGAAATTCTTAGCAGAACAAGGTTTTCATCAATATGAAATTTCGAATTATACTAAAGGAGACTTTGAATCATTGCACAACAAAGTCTACTGGGAAAATAAAGAGTATTATGGAGCAGGAGCTGGCAGTCATGGATACATTGACGGGAACCGTTACTATAACGTTATACCTGTACCACATTATATTAAGGCGATGAAAGATGGAAGTGCTGTTAAAGAGGTTATTCCTGTAAACATTGAAGCTTCTATGGAAGAATTTATGTTCTTAGGATTGAGATTAAATAAAGGAATCAACATCGATGATTTCGAGAAAAGATATGCTAGAAGTTTTAATGATGTATTTGGCACTGTTGTTCAAAGTTTGCTAAAAGAAGGTCAAATCATGATAGAAAATAATAATGTAAAACTTACTGATGAAGGCAGGATGCGTGGTAACGATGTCTTTGAAAAGTTCTTATTAACTGTGTAAAATCACGGTTTTTAAGAACTTTTTTTCATTAATAATTTTTTAGGTGTTATATGTTGACATACTTTGACCAATTTGATAAATTGTAATTAGCACTCGAAGTGATAGAGTGCTAACGAGGTGAAATATGCTAACAGATAGACAATTACATTTATTAAACGTAATTGTTGAGGATTTTGTTGATAGTGGATCACCTATCGGTTCAAAGAAACTGATTGAGCAACATAATTTAAATGTTAGTCCTGCAACAATTAGAGCTGAGATGAAGCGACTAGAAGACCATGGTTTAATTGAAAAAATGCATTCTTCTAGTGGTAGAATCCCTTCAGAAGCAGGATACAAATTTTATGTTGAAGCGTTGCAAAATGAATTTCCTTATGAAGAGAATTTTTTTATTGATCAGACAAACTTTGTCGATTTTAGAATGCTCGCTAAGGATATAGCGATGGATACTCAATATCTATCAATTGCAACGACAACTGAAATCGATAAACGATCAATTTCACAAATTCATTTGACGTATTTAACACCGACAAATTTGGTATTAATTATTGTCTATGAAAATGGTAATGTTGAACATCAACAAATTTCATGGCAAGTACGTTTAACTAGACAAGAGATTGAGCGCATGAACAATTATCTAAATCAGAATTTACTTGCAATTATTGAAGGTAATATTCATTTAGATGTAAATCATCAAGGTTTTAAACAGTTACCACTCTCACATTTAAAGTCTGAAATCGTTAAGAAGGCTCATACTACGTCACATACTATTTATTTTGAAGGTAGAGAGTATTTATATGAAATTATAGATTCAGATAATTTAAATGCTGTAAAAGAAACTTTAAAATTGATTGATTCTGATGACTTACCGGGTATATTAAGTCAGGTTGATTCTGATCATATTCAGGTAACTTTAGGTCAGGAAATTGATAAAAACTTAGAAGGCATCTCAATTGTAACTTCACCGATTCATCTTCATAATATGAATGGTAAGATTGCGGTCATTGGACCGACACAAATGAGTTACCGAAAAGTCTTTAATAAATTAGCAAGTATTAATCACTTGTTATAAGGAGGTAAATATCTTGTCTGAAAAACATGAAGAACAAGTATATGAAAAAACTGATCAAACAGATGAGTCGAATGAAACAGTTGAACAGGATATGACAGAAAAAGTTGCACCAGAAGCACCTGTTGAAGCTTCTGAAGAAGAAACAACTGATGAAGTCACTGAAACAAAACAATTATTAGAAGCAGCTGAAGAGAAATATTTACGTCTTTATGCTGAATTTGAAAACTATAAAAAACGTACACGTGCAGAATTAGATACAGAAAGAACGTATCGTGCGCAAAGTGTACTGCGTGACATTTTACCAGCAATTGATAATATTGAACGCGCACTTGCACAAAAAGGTGAAAGTGAAGAATTTAAATCTTTACATAAAGGTGTAGAGATGGTTTATGAAAGTCTGCTGAGTTCATTGAAAGATAATGGCCTTGAAGTGATTGAAGCACTTGACAAGCCATTTGATCCGAATTTACATCAAGCTGTAATGCAGGAGCGGGATCAAGATAAAGCATCAGGCATTGTTTTAGATGAGCTTCAAAAAGGTTATAAATTGAAAGAACGTGTTTTACGACCTTCGATGGTTAAAGTAAACGAGTAATTGTTTATTAAATAATCATTTAATAAACAATTTTCAAAATTAATTTTTAAAATAATGGAGGAATTATATAATGAGTAAAGTAATTGGTATTGACTTAGGAACAACAAATTCATGTGTATCTGTATTAGAAGGTGGCGAACCTAAAGTTATCGCTAACCCTGAAGGTAACCGTACTACACCATCTGTAGTAGCATTTAAAAATGGTGAAACACAAGTTGGGGAAGTTGCAAAACGTCAAGCAATCACTAACCCAAACACAATCATCTCAATCAAACGTCATATGGGTACAGACTATAAAGAAAATATTGATGGCAAACAATATTCACCACAAGAAATTTCAGCAATGATCTTACAAAATTTAAAAGCGACTGCAGAAAGCTATTTAGGTGAAAAAGTATCTAAAGCGGTTATTACTGTTCCAGCTTATTTCAACGATGCAGAACGTCAGGCAACAAAAGATGCTGGTAAAATCGCTGGATTAGAAGTTGAGCGTATTATCAACGAACCTACTGCTGCAGCACTTGCATACGGTTTAGATAAAACTGATAAAGAACAAAAAGTATTAGTATTTGACTTAGGTGGCGGTACGTTTGACGTATCTATCTTAGAACTTGGAGACGGTGTATTTGAAGTGTTATCTACTGCTGGTGATAACCGTTTAGGTGGAGATGACTTTGACCAGGTAATCATAGACTTCTTAGTTGCAGAATTCAAAAAAGAAAATGGATTAGATTTATCAAATGATAAAATGGCTATGCAACGTTTGAAAGATGCTGCTGAAAAAGCGAAGAAAGATTTATCAGGTGTATCTTCAACTCAAATCTCATTACCGTTCATCTCAGCTGGAGAAGCTGGACCATTACACTTAGAAGTTACTTTATCACGTGCGAAATTTGAAGACTTATCTCGTGAGTTAGTTGAACGTACAATGGGTCCAACTCGTCAAGCAATGAAAGACGCTGGATTATCAAGTTCAGATATCGACGAAGTATTATTAGTTGGTGGATCTACACGTATCCCAGCAGTACAAGAAGCAATTAAAAAAGAATTAGGCAAAGAACCAAATAAAGGTGTTAACCCTGATGAAGTAGTAGCGATGGGCGCTGCAATTCAAGGTGGTGTACTAACTGGAGATGTTCAGGACATTGTATTATTAGACGTAACACCATTATCTCTAGGTATTGAAACAATGGGTGGCGTTTCTACGGTATTAATTGAACGTAACACAACAATACCGACATCTAAATCACAAGTATTCTCTACAGCAGCAGATAACCAGCCTGCAGTTGATATTCACGTATTACAAGGTGAGCGTCAAATGGCAGCAGATAACAAAACATTAGGTCGCTTCCAGTTAACTGATATTCCACCAGCACCACGCGGTATGCCTCAAATCGAAGTAACATTCGATATCGATAAAAATGGTATCGTTAACGTTACAGCGAAAGATTTAGGTACTCAAAAAGAACAAAAAATTACTATTCAGTCTTCATCTTCATTAAGTGACGAAGAAATCGATCGCATGGTTAAAGATGCAGAAGCAAACGCTGAAGCGGATAAAAAACGTCGTGAAGCAGTAGATTTACGTAATGAAGCTGATCAATTAGTATTTGCTACTGATAAAGCGATTAAAGATTTAGAAGGTAAAGTGGACGCTGCCGAAGTTGAAAAAGCAGAAGCTGCGAAAGAAGAACTTAAAAAAGCTTTAGAAGGCAATGATATTGAAGATATTAAAGCGAAAAAAGATAGTTTAAATGAAATCGTTCAGGCATTATCTATGAAATTATATGAAGAGATGGCTGCACAACAAGGTGCAGAAGGTGCTCAAAACACAAATCCTGAAGATGATGTAGTAGATGCAGACTTTACTGAAGTTAAAGATGACGATAAAAAATAATAAGTAATAACATAAAGTCAAAGTCAATTTATTGACTTTGGCTTTTTCTTTCAGCATATTTAACTAAGTAGTTAGAAAAGGAGAATGAAAAGTGGCGAAAAGAGATTATTATGAAGTTCTAGGTTTACAAAAAGGTGCTTCTAAAGAAGAAATTAAACGTGCATATAAAAAACTTTCAAAAAAATATCATCCGGACATCAATAAAGAAGAAGATGCAGATGTAAAGTTCAAAGAAATTGCAGAAGCATATGAAGTATTAAGTGACGATCAGAAGAAAGCACAGTATGATCAATTTGGTCACGCAGGTATGGGTCAAGGTGCTGGATTTGGTGGTCAGGACTTTGGCGGTTTCGGTGGATTTGAAGATATCTTCAGTTCGTTCTTTGGCGGTGGTGCCAGACGCGATCCTAATGCCCCTCAAAAAGGTGATGACTTACAATATCAGATGAATATATCTTTTGAAGAAGCAGTATTTGGCGCTGAAAAAGAAATTTCAGTTAAAAAAGAAGTAACTTGTGAGACATGTGATGGCAGCGGTGCAAAACCTGGAACTGAAGTACATACTTGTAAAACGTGTCACGGACGTGGTAATGTACAGGTGGAACAAAATACACCGTTTGGTCGTGTAAGAACTGAACGACCATGTCATGATTGTGGTGGTACGGGTAAAACATTTGATGAAAAATGTCATGATTGTGGCGGCACAGGTCGAGTAATTAAAACCGTTAAAATTAAAGTCACTGTGCCAGCTGGTGTTGATACTGGACAACAAATCCGTTTAGCTAATCAAGGTGAGCCGGGTATTAATGGTGGTCCTGCTGGTGATCTATATGTCGTATTCAAAGTTGCTGACCATGCTCATTTTGAACGTGCAGGGGAAGATATTTTCTATACATTAAACTTATCAATTGCTCAAGCGGCACTTGGTGATGAAGTGGAAGTGCCTACGCTGGAAGGAAAAGCGAAGATTACAATTCCATCAGGTACTCAAACTGGTAAACGTTTCAGATTAAAAGAAAAAGGCATTCAAAATGTACACGGCTATGGTAAGGGCGACTTATATGTCACTGTCAATGTAGTAACACCTGTGAAGATGACAAATAGACAAGCGGAATTATTAAGAGAATTTGCTGAAATAGATGGTACGGAAATTAACGAACAACCTTCAAACTTTTTCGATAAAACAAAACGCTTCTTTAAAGGGGAATAATAATGAACTATAAAGAAATAACATTGATGATTAACCATGAGCTTGAACCATTTATTGCAGATATATTAAATGAAGTGGGTGCAAATGGTGTCGTTATAGAAGATAGTTTAGAACTTGTTAAAGGTCGTATTGAAACGTACGGTGAAATCTATGAGTTAAATCCAGATGATTACCCAGAATCTGATGTACGTGTAAAAGTGTATTTTAGTGAATTAGATTATTCTGATGCAATCATTGATGAAATCAAAGAAAAAATTAATGGATTACAGGATGTTGAAGTTACAAGATTAGAAATTACTACTGATGAGGTTCAGGAAGAAGACTGGGCTAATGAATGGAAAAATCATTTTCATGCATTTAAAGCTTCAGAAAGATTTGTTGTTGTACCAAGCTGGGAAAATTATGAGAACCAAAACGATGACGAGTTTATCATTAAGCTTGATCCGGGCATGGCATTTGGTACAGGTGATCATGCTACAACATCGATGTGTTTAAAATTAATAGAGAAATATGTCCAACCAAATCAATCTGTTATTGATGTCGGTACTGGTTCAGGCATTTTAAGTATAGCAGCGCATCAATTAGGTGCTGCACCCATTAAAGCGTTAGATCTGGATAGTGTGGCAGTACGTGTTGCTGTGGATAACTTTGAAAAAAATGATTGTGCGGATGCGATTCAAGCGGAACCAGGCAACTTATTAAAAGG
Organism: Macrococcoides bohemicum; assembly: GCF_003259675.1. Classification (GTDB taxonomy): domain Bacteria; phylum Bacillota; class Bacilli; order Staphylococcales; family Staphylococcaceae; genus Macrococcoides; species Macrococcoides bohemicum. Next base: position 417,708 of record NZ_PZJG01000001.1, read on the forward strand.
TGAAAGTGAAAAACGTGATGTCATTTTTGCAAATATATTAGCGCATATCGTAGATTTAATGATTGATGATAGCATTGCATTATTAAATGACAATGGTCTACTGATCACTTCAGGTATCATTTTAGAAAAAGAAGAAATGATCGTTGAACATTTGGAACGCGTTGGTTATAAGATAGAAGAAATTATGCGTGAAAATGGCTGGATTGCGATTGCCGCTAGAAAAGAGGCATAACATGCAGCGTTATTTTCTAAATACTGAAGCTGAAAATAATAAAAGCTATACAATTATCGATAGAGAGGATGTACATCATATAAAGAATGTGATGCGTCAAACTGCTGGAAGTAAGATCATCATTAATTTTATCAATGCTAGTTTTATAAGTGAAATTACTGCTATTGATAATCAAATTACAGTAATAACCCGTGAAAAGTTAGAGCTGAATACAGAATTACCTGTACAAGTTACGATCGCAAGCGGTTTTTTAAAGAACGATAAATATGAATGGATGATTCAAAAAGCGACTGAACTCGGTGCGTATCGCTTCCTGCCCTTTATATCTGATCATACTGTGATTAAGTTGGATGAAAAGAAAATGATAAAAAAGGTAGAAAGATATCAGAAAATAATAAAGGAGGCAGCAGAACAAAGTTATCGTCAGATTATACCTGAAATTAAAGTTGTAAAGAATAGTAATGCTTTAGCTGCATTATTAGATGATTATGATGTTGTACTCGTTGCTTACGAAGAATCTGCTAAAAATGATGAAACGTCTGTGCTCAGTCAAACATTAAAAAGATTAGAATCTGGTACGAAGGTAATCGTTATCTTTGGGCCGGAAGGTGGATTGAGTGAAACAGAAATTAAACAATTTAATGCACCCACAATTGGTTTAGGACCTAGAATACTACGTGCAGAAACTGCCCCACTATATTTACTGAGCGCGATAGGTTATCATATTGAACTATCATAAAAATTTATTATAAAAGACAGTGTGATGGACATTGCATCCCACTGTCTTTTATAATGATTAGATTGAAATTCCTATCAATTAATGTTATTTTTATATAATGTGATTTATTGAACGAAAATAAAATGAGGTGAAATAAATGGCAACTGTTGCCTTCCATACTTTAGGATGTAAAGTAAACCATTATGAAACTGAAGCCATCTGGCAATTATTTAAAGAAGCATCATATGAGCGTGTAGATTTTGAAACTAATGCAGACGTTTATGTGATTAATACTTGTACCGTGACAAACACTGGGGATAAGAAAAGTCGTCAGGTTATTCGTCGTGCCATCAGACGTAATCCGGAAGCGGTTATCTGTGTAACTGGTTGTTATGCTCAAACATCGTCAGCTGAAATTATGGATATTGCGGGTGTTGATATCGTTGTCGGTACACAAGATCGAAATAAGATGTTACCGTATATTGAACAGTTTAGAAATGAAAGACAACCGATTAACGGTGTCACAAATATCATGAAGAATCGTACGTACGAAGAACTAGACGTACCATATTTTACTGATAGAACACGTGCATCACTGAAGATTCAGGAAGGCTGTAATAACTTCTGTACATTCTGTATCATCCCGTGGGCAAGAGGATTGATGCGTTCAAGAGACCCGAAAGAAGTCGTAAGACAAGCAACACAGCTTGTTCAATCTGGTTATCAGGAAATTGTCTTAACAGGTATCCACACAGGTGGCTATGGTGAAGATTTAAAAGATTACAATTTAGCACAACTGCTTCGAGATTTAGAAACGATTGATGGATTAAAACGTATCCGTATCTCATCTATTGAAGCAAGTCAATTAACGGATGAAGTGATTGATGTCATCGATAAAAGCGAGAAGGTTGTACGTCACTTACATATTCCACTACAATCTGGGAGCGATACAGTATTAAAACGTATGCGTCGTAAATATACGATGGAACACTTCTCAGAAAGATTAAGAAAATTACATGCAATTATGCCTGGACTTGCTGTGACAAGCGACGTCATTGTTGGATTCCCTGGTGAAACAGAAGAGGAATTCCAGGAAACATATGATTTTATTCAGGAACATGGTTTTTCTGAACTGCATGTTTTTCCATATTCAATGAGAACAGGTACACCAGCAGCGCGTATGACGGATCAAATTGATGAGAATGTGAAAAATGAACGCGTACATCACTTAATTAGTCTGTCAGATCAGCTTGCTAAAGAATATGCTAGCAGATTTGAAGGTGAAGTATTAGAAGTTATTCCTGAAGAGAAAGCAAGCGTTGAAAATATGCTGGTCGGTTACACAGATAATTACTTAAAAGTACAATTTGAAGCTGACGAAAGCTTAATCGGTGAACTTGTAAAAGTTAAGATAACTGAAGCCGGCTATCCGATGAATAAAGGACAATTTGTTAAAGTAATCCCTAATATATATAAAAAGACAGAAGAAAATAAGGAACTTACTGTAAATTAAAAAATGAGTGTTGACCGTAGATTGATAATCTATTATAATATTTTAGTACATAGAAATATTTATTTAAATAAATCTATGTTTAATATGTTCCGTTGATATTTGGAGGGAGGGAAATTAAATGTCTAAAACTGTAGTTCGTAAAAACGAATCAATCGAAGATGCTTTACGTCGTTTCAAACGTACTGTTTCAAAAAATGGTACAATTCAAGAAGTTCGTAAACGTGAATTCTACGAAAAACCAAGTGTTAAACGTAAAAAGAAATCAGAAGCAGCACGTAAACGTAAATTTAAATAATAATTGCTCCCTCAAATATTATTTATAGATAGGCACGCCACATTTGTGGTGTGTTTTTTTATATAGTTTAAAAACATATATCTTAAGGGCTACCTTAAATTTACCTTAAAAAAACTAATAATTTACAGACTATTAAATTATTTAAGTTATAATATAAGTAAGGAGGTGTTTGATTGGAAATCAGTACGTATGATGGTGTGATTTTATTGCTCATGATTATTATGGTATCTACAGGTCTGTGGCAATTGTATTCACCGAAGTTAGGTATTTCAGGCATCATCAGCAGTATTGCTGCAATTAGTTTTCTCGGACTAAATTTATTTAATAATCAGATGGAAGCATTATCTATAATTTTGTTTTTAGGTGGTATTATTTTAGTAGTCCTGGAGCTGTTTGTTGTGGGAGCGATATTAGGTATTATAGGTATGTTAAGCATTATTGCTAGTTTCTTACTGATTGGTGATAACGTCGCTAAAATGGGTGTCTTTGTAGCGATTTGTTTAATTATTGCAATTGTAGAATGGGTGATCTTAGTGAAATTTTTAAAGAAGACGATACCGATTTTCTCTCAAGTTGTCCTCCATGATTCAACGAATAAAGAGTCGGGATATACATCTCATGATGACAGAAGCCATCTTGTTGGACAAACAGCAACTACATTAACGGAATTACGTCCTTCAGGTATTATTATTCATCAAGGGAAACGTATTGATGCTGTAAGTGATGGTGCATTTATTAAACGTGAGAAAGAAGTTCGTATTATTGAAGTGGAAGGCACAAGAGTTGTAGTAACAGAAATATAATAAACAGGAGTGAACTTTATGGCAGGATTAATAACAATCGGTATTATAGCATTTGTAGTTCTTATTCTTTTAATGATTTTATTTTCATTTGTACCTGTTGGTTTATGGATTTCGGCATTAGCTGCTGGCGTTAAAGTTAGTATCGGTACATTAGTTGGGATGCGTTTACGTCGTGTATCGCCAAGACGTGTAATCGATCCTTTAATTAAAGCGCATAAAGCCGGATTACATTTAACGACAAATCAATTAGAATCACATTATTTAGCTGGTGGGAATGTTGACCGCGTCGTTGATGCAATCATCGCAGCACAACGAGCTGATATTAATTTACCGTTTGAACGTGGTGCAGCAATTGACTTAGCAGGTCGTGATGTATTAGAAGCAGTTCAAATGTCAGTTAACCCTAAAGTAATTGAAACACCATTTATTGCGGGTGTTGCGATGAACGGTATTGAAGTGAAAGCCAAAGCAAGAATCACAGTACGTGCAAATATTGAGCGTCTAGTCGGTGGTGCTGGGGAAGAAACAATTGTTGCTCGTGTTGGTGAAGGGATTGTCTCAACAATTGGTTCTAGTGCATCACATACCTCTGTATTAGAAAATCCGGATATGATATCTCAAACTGTATTAGGTAAAGGTTTAGATAGTGGTACAGCATTTGAAATCTTATCGATTGATATTGCAGACGTTGATATCGGTAAGAACATTGGTGCAGACTTACAGACTGAACAAGCATTAGCGGATAAAAATATTGCACAGGCAAAAGCAGAGGAACGTCGTGCAATGGCCGTAGCTCAAGAACAAGAGATGAAGGCGAAAGTTCAGGAAATGAGAGCGAAAGTAGTGGAAGCGGAAGCTGAAGTACCATTAGCAATGGCTCAAGCTTTAAAATTAGGTAATATCGGAGTTATGGATTATTATAATCTTAAAAATATTGAATCAGACACTGGGATGAGAAATTCTATAAATAAGATGACTGATCCAAATAGCAGTGACACGCCTAAAAAATAAAGGGTGATTAGATGAGTACTGGATTTATTGTGTTTATTATCTTTACAGTTATTAGCATTGTTTCATCAATAAATGAGAATGCTAATAAACAAAAAGCGAAACAAGTAAAACGTCCGATATCGAGTAAGCAACAAGTGAATTCTAAAAATGTATTTTCTCAGTTACAGAAATCAATGGGTAATTTAGAAAAAGAGTTTACCGATTTCAAAAAGAACCCGGAAGCGAAATTAAAAGAAATTGAACAACGCATTGAAAAAGGTTATAAGCAAACGCGAAATGTAGAACAACAAGTAAAAAATAAAGTAGCAGAAGCGAAAGACCAAGAGCGTCCAATAGAACGTTCTGCTGCTAAGAAAATTCAGGCATTCGAAGAAAAGATACAGTCAGAGGAAACGCTATCACTAGCTGAGCGTATAGCAACAATTGAAGCTGATTCCCATCTGTCACCAAGACAGAAAATGAATCGCATCAATATGATACGGATGGAAGATGATATTGATAGAGCAAGCTCACTTGTAGATTTTACACCCGAAAATACGCTTAAGGGTATTATTTACAGTGAAATATTAGGTCCTCCAAAAGCAAGAAGATAATAACTATGATGCGCAAAATAATTTGCGTATCATAGTTATTTTTTTAAATTTTTTGATAAAATAAAAGAGGGTGATAATATGATCTATAAAAGTCGTAACAACAATTTCCAGAAAGTAATGGTCTTCATCGTTAGCATTTTAATAATATTAGCGTGCTTTATGAATTTTTTGACGAGTGGGATTGCTTCAATTGTTATCGGAATATTATTAATCTATATTATCTTGCATGAATATTATGCTATAGAAAATCACACCTTAGTTATTAAAAAGGGTTTTGAAACAAACAAGATTAACATACTGAACATTGATTTATTAAATATTATACACATTAGAAATATGACGTATATTGAAATTGTAAGTAAGAATAAAAAGATTGTTGTAAAACCTGTAGAAACCAATCAATTTATAAAGCATCTCATTAGCATCAATCCATATATACATGTACAAAATCTGAATAAATCAACTAAACAGGTTGTAAAGCCTGTTATGAATGAGTCTGTTCAGTGATAATTAATTGTTTGTTCTGCATGAGTTTGATAAAGTTAAATTAACATTACTTAAAGGAGTTTTTGAATGTCTCAAATTATCCGCTTCGATAATATCAATGAAGCTCAAGCGTTGCTTGGTAACCAAGATGAACACCTGAAGTTTTTAGAAGAATCATTTGATGTTGAGATTCATACAAGAGGTCAGGAATTAACAATATATGGTGAAGATGAGAAAGTAGTCGTTGCAGAAAGTGTAGTAAAAAGTCTGTTAACTGTTATCCGTAAAGGTACTTCCATTTCTTTACGTGACGTTCAGTCAGCGGTACAGATGGCAACGAATGGTACCTTGCAGTATTTAAGTGACCTATACGATGAAGAAATCACGAAAGATGCTTTCGGTAAACCGATTCGTGCTAAGACGATGGGACAACGTCTGTATATACGCCATATCAAACATAACGATCTCGTATTTGGAATCGGTCCGGCAGGTACAGGTAAGACATTTTTAGCTGTTGTTATGGCTGCACAAGCGTTAAGAAATGGCAAAGTGAAGCGTATCGTGCTGACACGTCCTGCTGTTGAAGCAGGAGAATCATTAGGATTTCTGCCTGGAGATTTAAAAGAGAAAGTTGATCCATATTTAAGACCTTTGTATGATGGATTACACTTTGTATTAGGTGCTGAACATACGGCACGTTTAATGGAACGTGGTGTTATTGAAATTGCACCGCTTGCATATATGCGTGGTAGAACTTTAGAAGATGCTTTTGTTATCTTAGATGAAGCACAGAATACAACGCATGCTCAGATGAAGATGTTTTTAACACGTCTAGGTTTTGGTTCAAAGATGGTTATAACAGGCGATGAAACACAGATTGATTTACCAAAAGGTGTAAAGAGTGGCTTAGTGGAAGCTGTTCAGAGGTTGGGTAAAGTAAGTGGTATAGAAGTGCATCATTTTGATGCTGCCGATGTTGTGAGACATCCATTAGTTGGTAAAATTATTAATGCATATGAAGGTGATGAATAATGTTAACAGTTGATTTTATAGATGATGACGAAATGATTGCTGCAGATCACTTATCAGAAATTGAAAAGTTATTGCAATTTGCTGCACATCAAGAAGGTATTGATGAAGAAGCTGAAGTCGCTGTATCTTTTGTTAATGAAGATGAAATACAAAGTATCAATAAAGAATATCGTGATAAAGATAGTGTTACAGATGTCATAAGCTTTGCTTTAGAAGAGGGTGAAGATGAAGATTTTGAAATGCCGGATGCGCCTCGTGTTTTAGGCGACATTATTATTTGTGTTAAACGTGCAGAAGAGCAGGCAAAAGAATATGGTCACTCTTTTGAACGTGAGTTAGGATTCCTATCAGTTCATGGACTATTACATCTTTTAGGATATGATCATATGAATGAAGCAGATGAGAAAAAAATGTTTGGACGCCAGGATGAAATATTAAATGCTTACGGCTTAACGAGAGAATAAGGATGAAACGATTTTTATATCCAGTGCAAGGTTTCATAACGTTGTTAAAAAAAGATATTAATTTTGTTATTCATTTAATTGCCGCGGTATTAGTAACTATCTTTTCATTTTATTTTCAAATTACAAAAGTAGAATGGATGTTTGTGATTATTGCGATTTTTTCTGTATTGTTTATGGAGGTGATAAATACTTCAGTAGAATATGTTGTGGACCTTGTCACAGAAGATTATCATGAACTAGCAAAGCATGCTAAAGATACAGCCGCGTTTGCAGTTTTATTATCATCAATCATGAGTACTATTATCGGAATAAGCATTTTCATACCTTATATAATCAAATTATTTTAGGAGGGATATTATGGAATTTAAAAATGAATGGCTGGATGGTGTTAAGACAGCTCGAGAAAAAGCATATACACCGTATTCAAATTTTAAAGTGGGTGCATTTTTAATCGCTAAAGATGGTACGACATTTGATGGATGTAATGTTGAGAATGCAGCATATGGTGATTGTATTTGCGCAGAACGTACTGCACTTGTTTCAGCAATAGCTCAGGGGTATAAACCAGGAGATTTTGAAGCGTTGGTTGTTACAACTGACACACCAAAACCTTCATCTCCGTGTGGCTCATGCAGACAAGTAATTAAAGAGCTATGCGAAGATGAAATGCCAGTATACTTAACAAATATTAAAGGTGATGTGATCAAACGTACCGTAGATGATTTATTACCGTTAGGATTTTCAGGAAGGGACTTAGAAGATGTCAAATAATTTTAAATCAGGATTTGTAGCGATAATTGGTAGACCCAATGTCGGAAAATCAACTTTTATGAATAAAGTGCTTGGACAAAAAGTTGCAATTATGTCAGACAAAGCACAGACTACAAGAAACAAAGTTCAAGGTGTACTTACAACAGAACAATCTCAAATCATATTCATCGATACGCCAGGCATTCATAAACCAAAACATGTATTAGGTGATTATATGATGAAGATCGCTAAAAATACATTACGAGAAGTAGATGCGATATTATTTATGGTAAATGTTGAAGAAAGTTTAGGGCGTGGTGATGAATTTATCATTGAGCTATTAAAATCAAACAAGACACCGATTTTCTTAGTCTTAAATAAGATTGACAAGATTCATCCAGATCAACTGATTAAAGAAATTGAAAAATATAAGGACTTGTTACCATTCGCTGAAGTAGTGCCAATTTCAGCACTACAAGGAAATAATGTTGATCGATTAGTGGAAGTGATTGAAGGTTATATGCCGGAAGGACCGATGTATTATCCGAAAGATACAATTTCAGATCATCCAGAAGAATTTATCGTAGCAGAATTAATTCGTGAAAAGGCCCTGCATTTAACAAGTCAGGAAATCCCCCATGCCATCGGTGTTCAAGTTGAAAAGATGACACGTGTTTCTGATGACCAGGTAGATATTGAGGCGACTATATATATCGAACGTGATTCTCAAAAAGGAATTATTATTGGAAAGAAAGGTTCAATGTTAAAGCAAATTGGTCAAAATGCACGTAAAGATATCGAAATGTTACTAGGTTCTAAAGTTTATTTAGAACTTTGGGTGAAAGTACAAAAAGATTGGCGTAATAAACCGAACTTTATTCGTCAAATCGGTTATAGAGAAGATGAATATTAATGCTTAAAAAGTCTGTTGGTATTGTTATCAGGAGAGTAGAATATGGTGATAATCATTTGATTATCACTTTTTTAAATGAAGCAGGTATAAAAGTAGCAGTGATGGCTAGAAATGCGCGTAAATCAACAAAGTATGGTGCAGGTTTAGATTTGTTCTATGAAAATCTATTTATCTTTTCACAATTTAAAGGAATGGGAACGCTTAGTTCTGTAGACATAATAGAAAGTCATTATTCAATTCGTAGTGACATAATGAAGTTAACTTATGCACAATATATTGTTGAGATAATAGATAGAGGTCTCGATGATGATACGTCTAATAAACAAGTGTTTCAGTTGTTGAAATTTGGTCTGGATAGGATTTCAGAGGGAGATAATGAAGCATTAATTGCATTATTTGTTTCACTCAAAATGATGTCGCTCTATGGGTATGAACCCAACTTTAAATACAGTGCACATGACGGTGCGTTGGATCATAAAGATTTTGTTGCATATTCGTTTAAATATAATAGTGTCGTGACAAAGTTCGGATTAATAGATGACCCTCATGCTATCCGTATATCAAATAAAGCATTGTATTTGCTATATCTACTCGATGAAATACCTCTGGATAAAGTAAGCGGGATGAAAATTAGTGACGAAGTAGTCCGAGAGATGGAATCACTTGTCTTTAAAATGTACGATGAATTTGTAGGCGTATTTTTGAAATCTCGCAAAATTATTGAACAGTTAAATCAGATGGATCAACAATAAAAAGCACTCATGAATGGTAATCATGGGTGCTTTAAAAATTTAATTAGAACTTAATTTTTTCTTCTAAGAATGATTTTACTTCACTGATAGGCATACGTACTTGTTCCATTGTGTCACGGTCACGTATTGTTACTTGATTATCCTCTAATGAATCGAAGTCAAATGTAATACAGAATGGTGTACCGATTTCATCTTGACGTCTATAACGTTTACCGATTGATTGACTTTCATCAAAGTCAATTGCAAAGTATGCGCTTAATTCTTCGTATACTTTCATAGCATCAGCTGACAATTTCTTACTTAATGGAAGGATTGCTGCCTTATAAGGTGCTAATGCTGGGTGGAAACGTAAAACTGTACGTTTGTCATCACCTTCTAAAACTTCTTCATCATAGGCATCACATAAGAATGCTAATGTTACACGGTCTGCACCTAATGATGGTTCAATAACGTAAGGTACATATTTTTCACCTGTTTCCTGATCGTGATATTTGAAGTCATCATTTGATGCATTCATATGAGCTGTTAAGTCAAAATCAGTACGGCTTGCAATTCCCCATAATTCACCCCAACCGAATGGGAATTTATATTCGATATCTGTTGTAGCATTTGAGTAGTGAGATAATTCATCTTCGTCATGGTCGCGTAATTTTGTATTTTCATCTTTAATGCCTAGATCTTTTAACCATTTAGCTGAAAATTCTTTCCAGTAAGTCTGCCATTCGATTTCAGTACCAGGCTTACAGAAGAATTCTAATTCCATTTGTTCAAACTCACGTGTGCGGAAAATAAAGTTTCCTGGAGTAATTTCATTACGGAATGATTTGCCGATTTGAGCAATACCAAACGGTAATTTCTTACGCATAGAACGTTGCACGTTCTTGTAGTTCACGAAAATACCTTGTGCTGTTTCAGGGCGTAAGAATATTTCATTAGTAGAAGATTCAGTAACCCCCTGGAATGTTTTGAACATTAAGTTAAACTGACGAATTTCCGTCCAGTTTGATGTACCTGATTCTGGACATACGATTCCTTTTTCGTCAATAAACTGCTTCATTTCCTCAAAACTCATACCATCGGCAATAAAGTGCTCGTCACCCTGAGCATGCATGTAGTCTTCAATTAATTTATCCGCACGATAACGAATTTTTGAGTCTTTATTATCGATCATAGGGTCGTTGAAGTTTGATAAGTGTCCACTTGCTTCCCATGTTTTTGGATTCATTAAGATTGCTGCATCTAATCCAACATTATAAGGAGATTGCTGAACAAATTTTTGCCACCATGCATGTTTCACATTATTTTTTAGTTCTACCCCAAGAGGACCGTAATCCCATGTGTTTGCTAACCCTCCGTAAATTTCGCTACCAGGAAATACAAATCCGCGATGTTTTGCAAGATTAACGATTGTTTCCATTTTGTTTTCAGTCATGTTGATATCCTCCATTTATTTTTGAGTAAACAAAAAGTCCCAAGGCAAATAGATTGCCTTGGGACGAGTATATATACCCGCGGTTCCACCCAAATTAGTGTTTACTCGCTTTTAATTATTAACAATGTAAATGTACGCCAATTTATTGTTAAGCTTTCACCATCCTTAACTCGCTTAATTAAAATATAACATGAAAATTAATTAACCTCAATTGTTATGCAGTACATTTGTAAATTTAAGTATGAGTAGGTATAATAAAATAAATAAAGTATGTCTACTATTGGGGTGATTGTCATAGAGTTAAATAAAAGACAAGAAAAGATTTTACAAATTGTAAAAAATAATGGCCCCATCACCGGTGAGAAGATTGCTGAGAAATTGAGTCTAACACGTGCTACTTTACGTCCGGATCTTGCAATTTTAACGATGGCTGGATATTTAGATGCACGTCCTCGTGTCGGTTACTTTTATACAGGGAAATCCAGTACTCAATTACTTTCAGAATCGATTAAGAAGTTTCGGGTTAAAGATTTTCAGTCTGTACCTATTGTTATTCATGAAGATTCAAGTACATATGAAGCAATCTGTGCAATGTTCCTGGATGATGTAGGAACTTTGTTTGTAACAAATAAAGAAAATCACCTTGTCGGTGTATGTTCCAGAAAGGATTTACTCCGTGCATCGATGGGGGGACAAGAAATTCATACGACACCGATTCATGTTTATATGACACGAGTCCCAAATGTCTCTGTATGTTATAAAGATGACTTATTATTTTATGCCGCTAAACAAATTATCGATAAGCAAATAGATTCAATTCCAGTTGTTGTTGAAAAAGACGGACATTATGAAGTTACCGGTCGTATTAGTAAAACTACTATAACGAGAGCATTTGTTTCTCTAATCGAAGATGAATAAGGAGAATTTATAGTATGAATGAAATGAGATTAATTATTGCATCAGATTCAGTTGGTGAAACAGCAGAACTCGTTACAAAAGCATGTATTTCTCAGTTTAATATGTTAAATAATGTTGTAGATACAATTCGTCTGCCATATATTGAAACACATGAAAATATCAATGAAGTAATTGGCCTGGCTAAAGAACAAAAATCCATCGTTGTATACACTTTAGTTAAGCCGAATGTCAGAGCTTATATGCAGTCAGCATTAGCCAAACATAATATTAAAAGCGTAGATTTAATGGGTCCTTTAATGGGGCTATTAGAAGAGACGCTTGAAGAAAAACCGTTAAATGAGCCTGGGATGGTACATAAACTAGATGAAGATTATTTTAAGAAGATAGAAGCGATTGAATTCGCTGTAAAATATGATGACGGTCGAGATCCGCGTGGACTTTCTAAAGCTGATATCGTCTTAATCGGTGTTTCACGTACTTCAAAGACACCACTAAGTCAGTATTTGGCTCATAAAAGATTTAAAGTAATGAATGTACCATTAGTGCCGGAAGTTGATCCGCCTGATCAGTTATTTGAAATCGATCCAAAAAAATGTATCGCATTAAAAATTGATCCTGAGAAATTGAATAAAATCCGAATTGAACGCTTAGCTCAACTTGGACTAAAAAATGATGCGAATTATGCGAAAGATCAACGTATTTTAGAAGAACTAAAATACTTTGAAGAGATTGTCTCAAGAATTAATTGTGAAGTTATTGATGTTTCGAATAAAGCAATTGAAGAGACGGCGAATGAAATCATTAAAATAATTACTAGAAATTAATATGGGTATGATGAGGTGGAAGGTTGCAAATCGATCCAAAAATAATTAATGAAATACGGGAAAAAAATGATATTTTAGATGTTGTAAGTCAATATGTTAAATTAGAAAAAAGGGGACGTAACTATATCGGTTTATGTCCCTTTCATGATGAAAAAACGCCATCATTTTCAGTTTCTGTTGAAAAACAGATTTGTCATTGTTTCGGATGTAAAAAGGGTGGTAATGTTTTTCAGTTTATAGAACAAATTGAAAATGTTTCGTTTATAGAAGCTGTTAAAATATTAGGCGAAAATGTCGATATTAAGATAGATGCTGAACGTGATAAACCAGCAGTTGAAAATGACCATACGAAAATGGTTGAAATGCATAACTTATTAAATGATTATTATCATTATGTATTAAAAGCGATTGAAGAGGCTGAACCAGCTTTAGAATATCTTCATAAACGTGGACTAGATGACGATATGATTGCCAAAGAAAAAATTGGTTTCAGTCCGAATGTAAGTCATTTTGCGTTAGATTTTCTAAAAAAACGTGGATATGATGAATCACTTGCTTATGAAGCGGGTCTTTTAAGCAGAAATGAGGAAAATTTCAGTTATTTTGACCGTTTTCGTAATCGTATTATGTTTCCGATACGAAATGTACGAGGAGATACAGTTGGCTTCTCTGCACGTAGTTTTGATGGTAGTGAACCTAAATATTTAAATAGTCCTGAGACACCGATATTTCAAAAAAGAAATATCCTTTATCATATTGACGTTGCACGTAAACCGATTAGGGAATCAGATGAAGTTATTTTACTTGAAGGTTTTATGGATGTATTAAAACTTAGTGAAGTAGGTATTCATAATGCAGTAGCAACAATGGGTACAGCATTAAGTAGAGAGCATGTAATTTCACTGAAAAAACTCGCACAAAATATTACGTTAATGTTTGATGGAGATCGAGCAGGTATTGAAGCGACACTAAAATCAGGAAAGACATTACTTTCAGAAGGATTAAATGTATTTGTAGTTCCGATTCATAAAGGAAAAGATCCGGATGAGATGATCAGAGATTTAGGGAAAAATCAGTTCTTAGAATACTTTCAAACACATAAAATAAATTATTTAAGCTTTTATATGCAATATTATCAGAATGAAATAAAGAATAATGATTTAGCATATGAAAAACATTTGAATAATATTATTCAAGATGCTAAACTTATGAATTCTGAAGTATTACAGAAAAAAGTATTGCATGAAGCAAGTGATTTGTTTAAAGTAGATTTTGACAGTTTAAAATATCAAGTACAAAAAAATCAGAAAAAGCGTCCGTTTAATCAGATTAATGTTGGTATCAAACAAGAAACATTAAACAAGATAGAGACTGCTGAACGTGTTGTACTGAAGCATTTTATGACAGATAAATATTTATTCACGCAATATAAAGATGCTCTGCCTGCTCATAATTTCTCAAATGCATACCATAGAGTGATTTATGAGGCGTTAATGGGGTATTACAATAATGAAGACCAATTTAATCTCAGTCAATTCATCACTCATATTCCTCAGGATATTCATGAGGTATGCTTATCAATTGACAGCATGTTGGTTAATTCTGAACCTACTACAGATGAAATAAATGATTATGTATACGTTTTTAATGAGGAGCAGCATGAATTATCACATGTGAATCAACTGAAACAAGCTTTAAAAGATGCAATTGCTATAGGTGATATGGAAACACGCGATAATATTGTGAGAGAAATCATTCAATATCAAAGATCAAAAAAGCACTAGACATACTGGGAGGTTTTAATATGGCTGCAAAGAAATCCGATGCGACAACAAAAATCGCAGAATTATTAACATTAGAACAAGTAAAAACACAATTACTTGAGACAGGTAAGAAGAATGGACATTTAAGTCACGAAGAAATAGCTGATAAATTACAAAATTTTGAGATGGATTCTGATCAGATGGATGAATTTTTTGAAGCGATTGCCGAAAATGACATCACTTTAATCAATGAAAAAGATGCAAATGATACTGATGATAAGATCAATCTTAATGATTTATCTGCGCCTCCAGGTGTTAAAATTAACGATCCTGTTCGTATGTATTTAAAAGAAATTGGACGCGTTAATTTATTAAGTGCTGAAGAAGAAATTGAACTTGCTAAACGTATTGAGCAGGGGGATGAAGAAGCGAAAGCACGACTTGCAGAAGCAAACTTACGTCTTGTTGTAAGTATTGCAAAACGTTATGTAGGACGCGGTATGTTATTCCTTGATTTAATTCAGGAAGGGAACATGGGTCTTATTAAAGCTGTAGAAAAGTTTGATTTTACAAAAGGATTTAAATTCTCAACTTACGCTACATGGTGGATTCGTCAGGCAATCACGCGTGCGATTGCTGACCAGGCAAGAACAATTCGTATACCAGTGCATATGGTAGAAACGATAAACAAGTTAATACGTGTACAACGTCAATTACTTCAGGACTTAGGACGTGATCCTTCCCCGGAAGAAATTGGAGAAGAAATGGATTTACCACCTGAAAAAGTTCGTGAAATCTTAAAGATAGCACAAGAGCCAGTTTCACTTGAAACACCGATCGGTGAAGAAGATGACAGTCACTTAGGTGATTTTATTGAAGATCAGGACGCACAAAGTCCAGCTGATCATGCTGCATATGAGTTATTAAAAGAACAATTAGAAGATGTATTAGATACATTAACAGATCGTGAAGAAAATGTTTTAAGATTACGATTTGGTTTAGATGATGGACGTACTCGTACGCTTGAAGAAGTAGGAAAAGTGTTCGGTGTAACGAGAGAACGTATACGTCAAATTGAAGCAAAAGCTTTACGTAAATTACGTCATCCGTCAAGAAGTAAACGTCTTAAAGATTTTATGGATTAGAATTTCAATTTAAATTGTGAAAAGTCTTTGACAATCACTGTTTTTAATATAAAATAGATATGTATATGGTGAAATTAAAGGGAGGTAAATTGAATGAATCGTAATCCAGTAATTCCGTTTTTACTTATTATGCTTATGGGCGTAGGCTTAATCTTCTTTATGTCTGCACATGGTGCGAACAAAGCTGAAGAAGAGGGTGAAGGTGGAGCTAAAACTGAACAAAAGTTTGATGCTAAAACTTTTGCAAAAGATAACTGTACGTCATGTCACGGTCAAAACTTAGAAGGTGGAATGGGTCCTAAATTAGCTGGTCTTTCTATGAAACCAGATGATGCTAAGAAAATTATCCGTGAAGGTAAAGGCGCTATGCCAGCTCATGACGCTTCAAAAATTTCTGATAAAGATTTAGATACTTTAGTTAAGTATTTAAAAGACGCAAAATAATAAACAATTAAAATCTTTTGCCAAGTGCAAAAGATTTTTTTTTGAAAGGATATAAAATGATACCATTAAACAAAAGATTAAAAACAGTTGCAAGGTATATACAGCATGAACGTTTAGCTGATATTGGTTCTGATCACGCTTATTTGCCTCTGTATGCATTAGAAAATAATCTGATTAAATGTGCCGTAGCTGGAGAAGTTGTAGCTGGACCGTTCGAAGCTGCAGTTCAGAATGTTAAAAAGTATAATGCTTCATCTTCTATCGACGTACGTCTTGGTAATGGATTAGAAGTCATTAAACCGGGTGAAGTAGATGTAATTACTATTTGTGGGATGGGTGGTCCACTTATTGCAGACATCATTACATCGGGTAAAGATAAATTAGGCAATCATCCACGTCTAATACTGCAAAGTAACATTCATACAGAAGCAGCTCGTCATGCACTTGTTTCACTTGGTTATGAAATCATTGCTGAAGAGATAATGAAAGAAAAAAAGCATACTTACGAAATTATCGTTGCTGAATATGCCACTGAACAAGTGAATTATACGCAAAAAGCACTGAAATTTGGTCCAATTCTTTTACAAAATAAAAATGAAGTGTTTGTCGAAAAGTGGAATAGAGAATATCAGCATTTAATGAAAGTATTATCAGCGATAGAACACGATCCTATTCATGGACAAAAACATGAACAGCTAAAAGAAGAAATCTCATTGTTAAGAGAGGTGTTAGGTTATGTTGATTAGAGAGTTATTAAATCAAATTAATCAGGAGATACCACTGCATACTGCAGAAAATTGGGATAATGTAGGTCTTCTTATTGGAGATGAAGCAGCTGAAGTATCCGGCATAATAACAGCGCTTGACTGTACATTAGAAGTTATACAGGAAGCTAAAGAAAAAAATATAAACACAATAATTTGTCATCATCCATTGATTTTTAGTGGAATAAAATCAATTCTACATTCAGGTTATGGAGAAGTAATCAGAAGCTTAATAAAGAACGATATGCAATTGATTGCACTACATACGAATTTAGATGCACATCCTAAAGGTGTTAGTACGATGATTGCTGAGCATCTTGAATTAAATGATATAGAAATATTATTACCTGAACAAAAATCGATTCAAAAACTCCAGATTTTTGTTCCTTTAGCTTATGCTGAACAATTTAAATCAGCGTTGGCAGAAGTAGGTGCTGGACAAATTGGTGATTATGAACACTGTTTCTTTTCAGTAAAAGGAACAGGCGAATTTCGTGCATTAGAAAATGCTAACCCATTTGTCGGTAATAAAGGTGAAATCCATCAGGAAGAAGAAATGAAGATTGAATGTGTCTTTGAATCATCTTTGAAATCTGATGTATTAGAAGTGATAAAAACACATCATCCTTATGAAACACCTGCTTTTGATATTTGGTCATTTGATGTCCAGGCTGAATATGGTACTGGTGTGAAAGCAGCCTTGAAGGAACCTATGTCATTATCTGATTTTGCAAAAAATGCAAAAGAAAAATTAAATTTGGATGTAATTAAGATGATTGGAGAAGATAAAGTTATTAACACAGTAGGGATAATTGGGGGTTCAGGAATGGATTACATGAATGAAGTTAAACGAGTGGGTGTTGATGTATTTATTACAGGTGATATTAAGTATCACGAAGCACATGATTTGATAATGGCAGAACTAGCTGCGCTTGATATCACACATTATGCTGAACATGTTATGAAAGAAGGACTCAGTACACTTTTATCAACTTTTATCAAAGATATAAATATCGTTGTTTCACAAATAGATACGAATCCATTTAAAGTGATATAAAATAGCGAGGCTGGAGCAGGAGTGTTCTGCCACAAGCAAAAACCGAACAAAACTAATAAATCACGCTTTGATTTATAGTTTTTGTTCGGTTTTTGACGTAGGGGCAACTTCTGTTCCACCGTTAAAGCTGTTAAACAGAAGAGAGTTAAGACTTATGACACACCCTGTTAATTAATCTATTATTTTTACAGGTGTTGCATTTTTAATCTTAGGTAATATCTTTTCTGTCGGTACGCCTGACTTTTCTGGTATCGGTTGAATATTTAATGGGTCATAAGATTTAATATAATCGATGACCTCTTTTACGATTGGTGTTGGTGTTGAAGCGCCAGCAGTTACAGCAATCGTTGATTTTCCCTGAAGCCATTCAAGTTTTAATTCACTAATGTCAGAAATACGGTAAGCTTCTGTATGAGCGATTTCTTTAGATACTTGTGCTAAACGGTTAGAGTTATTGCTTTTTGGGTCACCAACCACGATTAATACGTCTGCCTGTCCTGCTTGATTTGCTACAGCTTCCTGGCGTACTTGTGTCGCTAAACAAATTTC
Organism: Macrococcoides bohemicum; assembly: GCF_003259675.1. Classification (GTDB taxonomy): domain Bacteria; phylum Bacillota; class Bacilli; order Staphylococcales; family Staphylococcaceae; genus Macrococcoides; species Macrococcoides bohemicum. The sequence continues at coordinate 436,166 of NZ_PZJG01000001.1, forward strand.
TCTATGAACCTCAATATGTGGATATTTTTTTTGAAGTTCGTCCATAAGATGTTTTACATCCCATTGACTCATTGTTGTTTGATTTGTAACGATAAGTTTTTTGTTTTTTAAATCTTCATCAAGGTTATCGATATCATTGATATTTTCCACGAGATGTACGATTTCCGGAGCAACACCAACAGCTCCTTCTGGTTCAGGATGACCTTTTTTTCCGATATAGATAACATGATATCCTTCCGCTTTTTTCTTGCGAATCAATGTATGTGTATTTTCAACATCCGGACAAGTTGCATCAATGCATACAAGTCCTTTTTCTTTAGCACGGCGTTTCACTTCTGGACTCACACCATGAGCAGTAAATATAACGGTACCTTCATTAATTTTTTCTAATATTTCTAATCTGTTCGGTCCATCGAGTGTGATGATACCATCGCTTTCGAAAGCATCAGTCACATGTTTATTATGCACGATCATACCTAAAATATATATTGGACGTGGTAATGTTTTATCAAGTGAAGCATTGCGTGCAATCACCATGGCATCAACGACACCGTAACAATATCCACGAGGTGTTATTTTAATAATTTCCATCATATTTTCCTCCTATTAATCTGCTTAATAAATAGTATAACAAACTTTTAAAGAGGATTAGAATATTTTAATTTTAACAATGATTGCTTTCTTTTTCGTATTCTTTCCTATATAATACATGAGATGAACATAAAAGGAGGATTATGATGGACAAACACCCATTTGAATTATTTGAACTTGCACCATATTTAGTAGAAGCGGTGGAAGATTTAAATTTCAACCAGCCCACAGAAATCCAGAGAAGAGTTATTCCTAAATTAAAAAAAGAAACGCACTTAATTGGACAATCACAAACAGGCACAGGAAAATCGCATGCATTTTTACTACCGTTGATCAATAAAATTAATAAAGAGGTACAGCATCCTCAAATTATTATTCTTGCACCGACTAGAGAGCTTGCAAAGCAATTATATGATGCAGCAGAGCATTTAATTTCATTTACAGATGATATTAAAGCAGGACTATATATTGGAGGCACAGATAAGAATAAAGATATACAAAAATCAAAAGTGCAGCCACAAATAGTTATCGGTACACCAAATCGAATAAAAGATTTAGCAGAAGAAAATGTATTACATATTCATTTAGCAAGAGCAGTTGTAATCGACGAAGCAGACTTAATGATTGATTTAGGATTCTTGCCGACAGTCGATAAGATTGCTGCAAATGTATCCCGTGAAGCACAAATAGCAGTATTTTCTGCGACGATACCAAAAGCTTTACACCCATTTTTAAATAAATACTTATCTAAGCCAGAATTTATTGAGATTGAGCCTGACGCAAAGACAAATAAAAATATTACTTTTTATCTTGTACCTACAAAAAGTAACGATCGTAAAGAACAGTTGACTAAAATTATGTCTACTATTAATCCTTATTTAGCAATTATTTTTGCGAATAGTCGTGAACGTGCGGATGAAGTAGCAGAATATTTACAGGATCAAGGTTTAAAGGTAGGCGTTATTCATGGCGGTCTTGCACCACGTGAGCGTACACAACAAATGAAACGTGTGAAAAATCTTGAATATCAATATGTTGTTGCGAGTGATTTAGCGAGTCGTGGGATTGATATCGATGGTGTTAGTCATGTTATCAATTATGATATTCCACGTGATATAGCCTTCTTTACTCATCGTGTAGGACGAACTGGCCGAGGAAATTATACAGGGGTTGCAATTACGATCTACACGCCTGATGAAGAAGATTTAATCAACCAGATTGAGAAACGTGGTTTCTCATTTATTCATAGCGATGTTAAAAATGGTGAACTCGTTGAAATTAAAGATCGAACTGAGCGTCAATCGCGTAAGAAAAAAGAAGATAATATTGAACAGAACCTAAAACATAAACTTAAAGGTAAGAAAAAAGTGAAGCCGGGTTATAAGAAGAAATTCCGATATGAATTGGATAAGTTAAAACGTAATGAGAAAAAGGCCCATTCTAAACGTACGAATAGAGAGAATAAAAAAAGGTAGGGAATTAACATGCTAATTGGATCTCATGTATCAATGAGCGGTAAAAAAATGCTGCTAGCTGCAGCAGAAGAAGCAGCGAGTTACAAAGCTTCCACATTTATGATATATACAGGTGCGCCTCAAAACACACGTCGTAAACCGATAGAGGATTTGAACATAGATGCAGGTCTAGCATTTATGAAAGAAAATAATTTATCTAACATTGTTGTGCATGCACCTTATATCATCAACATTGCTAACACTGTAAAACCTGAAGTATTTGAACTGGGTGTAGAGTTTCTACAAAAAGAGATTGAACGTACAGAAGCAATTGGCGCAAAAGATATCGTGCTTCATCCTGGTGCACATGTTGGCGCTGGCGAAGAAGCTGGCATCAAGAAAATTATTGAAGGTTTAAATGAAGTTTTATCTAACAATAATAATGTTCGTATTGCTTTAGAAACGATGGCAGGTAAAGGTTCTGAATGTGGTAAATCATTTGAAGAACTTGCTGAAATTATTTCAGGTGTAAAGAATAATGAACGTTTATCAGTGTGTTTTGATACTTGTCATACTCATGATGCTGGTTATGATATTGTCAATGATTTTGACGGTGTTCTGGAAGAGTTTGATAAAATTATCGGTCTAGATAGAATTAAGGTCATACATGTTAATGATTCAAAGAACGTTCAGGGCGCACGTAAAGATCGTCATGAAAATTTTGGATTTGGTAACATTGGTTTTGATGCATTATCAAAAATTGTTTATCATGAAGTCTTTAAAGATGTACCTAAGATTTTAGAAACACCATACGTTCAAGTTGGCGATGATAAAAAAAATAAAAAGCCACCGTATAAATTTGAAATTGAAATGATTAAAAATAATCAGTTTGATTCGGATTTACTAGAAAAAATTATTCATCAATAAAATTTAAAACAGGGATTAATCTTTGATTAATGCTTGTTTTTTATCTTAAAAAGGACTGAAGCGATTGGAGCCAATATTTGAAATTCGAAATGTATCGTATCGATATCCAGGTAAAGTAGCATTATCAGATATTAACATCAGTATCTATCCAGGAGATTTTCTGGCGATTGTAGGACCAAATGGATCCGGAAAGTCAACATTGTTAAAATTAATTCTAGGTATTTTAAAAATACAATCAGGCAGCATTTATATGAATGGAAGGAATATGAAATTACAAAAAAAACTGACTGGTATCGGTTATGTTTCTCAAAAAGCAAACGCGAGCAGTGGTGGTTTCCCGGCTACAGTATTTGAAGTTGTAAGAAGTGGTTTAATTCAAATTAAACCGTTATTTAAAAAATTTAATAAACAGGATGAACAAAAAGTTGAAGCGATACTGGAACGATTAAATATTACGCATTTAAAGGATAAAAATATATCTCAGCTTTCTGGTGGTCAGCAGCAACGTGTATTTATCGCGCGTGCACTCATATCAAATCCATCTGTATTAGTGCTTGATGAGCCGACTGTTGGTATTGATGCAAAACATGTAGCACAGTTCTATGAATTGCTCGCTCAACTTAAAGCAGAAGGTATCACAATTCTATTAGTAACGCATGATATAGGTGTAGTTGTTGATACAGCCACTCAAGTTGCCTGTCTCAACCAGCATCTGCATTTTCACGGGACAACACATCAATTTAAATCATTAGATGAAGTTGAAATCTCTAAGATTTATGGTCATCCTGTACAGTTTGTTGACCATAATCATAGTAGGGAGTGTTGTCATTGAGCTTAATAGAAGCGTTGTGGGAATTTGATTTTATTCGCTATTCATTTCTGAGTGGGATGCTGATAGGTATTCTTGCCCCATTAATCGGGACATTTATTGTAGTACGTCGTCTTTCATTAATTGCAGATGCGTTAAGTCACGTTACACTCGGTGGTATTGCATTTGGCATGCTTTTATCAAAACTGATTGCAGTTACAATTAATCCGGTTTGGACTGGGATATTATTCTCAATCACAGGCTCTCTTTTAATTGAGAAACTTCGTTCTTTATATAAACATTATCAGGAGTTAGCAATACCGATAATCATGAGTTTTGGAATTGGATTGAGTGTTATATTTATTTCATTTGCGGATGGATTTAATCAGGACCTATTTGGCTATTTATTCGGAAGTATCAGTGCAGTAACTTTAAATGATGTATTTATTATTTTAGCAATCTTTATATTAGTACTTATATTTATCTTTGTGTTGTATAAGGAACTCTTTATACTATCTTTCGATGAAGAATATGCAGCGATTATCGGTGTACCGAAGTATGTTCATATTTTGTTTATGCTGATGACTGCGCTTGTAATTTCTGCTTCGATGCGTGTCGTTGGCATTCTTTTAGTAAGTAGTTTAATCACACTGCCTGTAGCAAGTGCCATGCGTTTTGCAAAAGGATATAAACAACTCATGCTGTGGAGTGGTGTGATAGGCGAATTATCGGTCTTAATTGGCCTCGTTATTGCATTTTATCTAGATATATCTCCAGGTGGTGTAATTGTAATGCTGCTAGTATTAGTGTTGCTTTTTGCCCTTGCTATCAGTAATATGAATGAAAAAGGAGGTATTTCAAATGAATACTGATGATGCGATTAAAGTTTTAAAAGATAATGGACATAAATATACTGACAAACGTCGTGATATGATAAGTATGTTACATGATACAAGTAAATACCTTAATGCAAAACAAATGCAGGAAGAACTAAATGAGAAATATCCTGGCATTTCATTTGATACAATATATAGAAATTTAAATTTATTTGATGAATTAAATATAATCGAAGTGACAGAACTTGATGGTGAAAAGAAATTTAGATTATCATGTACGACACATCATCATCACCATTTTATATGTGAAAAATGTGGTGAAACACGTGTCGTTGAATTTTGTCCAATTGCAACATTTGAAGCGGAACTTGATAATGTTGAAATTCATAGTCATAAAATTGAACTATATGGATTATGTGAGCGTTGCAAATAAGAAAAGGAGAAGACAGTTAACTGTCTTCTCCTTTTCTTATTGGAAATTGTTTTTTAATTAAAGTATCTAATTCCAGCCAGGATTTTACTCGTGTAACACCAGCTGGTAATTCACTTTGATTATAAGGTGTATCAAATAAATACACTGGAATGTTTAATGCGTTGTGAATTTCAATCGCATTATCAAGTTTATCCTCAAAAAATGCATCAACATTAAGACGTCTTGCTGTTTCTATCTTTTCATGTGAACCTGTAAGTTCGATGTGATGATAGGGCACATTGTGTGTTTTAAACCAGTCAATTGTTAATTCTTGTAAGTATGAATGTCTGGCACTGATAAAGATCAGTTGATAATAATTAGCCCAATTCATTAAGACATGATCTGCATCATTATGAACAGGTGAATACTTATATATTTCATGTTCATTATCTTTAAACCATTGATAAATTTCTGATTCAGGAATATTAAGTACATTAGATAAGTCATATTCAGTAATATCTTCATATTTAAAATCTTTATTAAAAGATCTTTGAAGATAAGGTACTAAAGCAGTAGGGCATGTTACAGTACCATCAATATCTATACCCATACGAAACTTTCTATTCATTTACTGCCTGCGCTTGATTTAATTTTTCTTCAGCTTGCTTTTTAAAGTATTCCTCAGCTAATTTATCAATTTCAATCTTCAGTTCTTCTACCATCGTTTCCTCTGGAACTTTTCTGACTGTTTTACCTTTCATAAATAACAAGCCTTCACCACGTGCACCGGCAATACCGATATCTGCTTCACGTGCTTCACCCGGACCATTAACTGCACAACCCAATACAGCAACTTTTAACGGTGCTTTAATCGTTGAAATGTATTCTTCCACTTCATTTGCAATAGAAATTAGATCTATTTCAATACGTCCACAAGTAGGACAAGAAATTAATGTAGCTGCATTGCTTGCTAATCCAAATGATTTTAATAATTCTTTAGCCACTTTAACTTCTTCAACAGGATCAGCAGATAAAGAAATACGGAGTGTATTTCCGATACCTAAACTCATGATTGCACCAAGCCCTGCTGCAGATTTAACTGTTCCAGCAAATAATGTACCACTTTCAGTAATACCTAAATGTAATGGATAATCAAAGGCTTGCGCAGCTTTTGTGTAAGCCTCTATTGCTAAGTTAACATCACTTGCTTTCATCGATACGATGATATCATGGAAATCCAGGTCTTCTAAAATTTTTATATGATGTAATGCACTTTCAACCATACCATCTGCAGTTGGATAACCGTATTTTTTTATGATATGTTTTTCAAGCGATCCGGCATTAACACCAATACGGATTGGTATACCTTTTGCTTTACATGCTTTTACAACTTCCTCTACCTTTTCACGACGCCCGATATTACCTGGATTGATACGAATTTTATCAGCGCCACCTTCGATAGCAAGTAAAGCTAATTTATAATCAAAATGAATGTCCACAACAAGTGGGATATTAATTTGTTTTTTTATTTCTGCAATTGCCAGTGCATCTTCTTCTTTTGGACAAGCTACACGTACAATTTGGCAACCTGCTTCTTCAAGACGCTTAATTTCTGCAACTGTCGCTTGAACGTCATGTGTTTTCGTTGTCGTCATACTTTGTATGATAAGCTCATCACTTCCACCGATTGTAAGATCTCCAACCTTCACTGGACGTGTATTTCTTCTATGTGTGATTTCAGGCATTTATAAAACTCCTTTAATTTTAAGTATGAATAATGTCATAACATATTTATTATATAGAATAATAACATTAAATTGTATTGTTTTGTTTTAAGATTCAAACTTTGCTCTTTTACGAGGTAAATAATGAACAGTTACTAATATGAGGACTGCGAGCACTGTCCATGAGCACATGATGAAAAACATATTGTATTTTAAATTCAATAAGCCAAAAAATAAAATAATTGAAGGCAGTGTTAATAAAAATGTTGTTATTTTAAGCCAGTTCATAAATCTGGATTTTCTTTTGAATAACACTGATATAACATGTGCAACTATACTGATAAAAATAATTTTTATGACAGTAGTGATAAATTGAATGAAAATCAGAAAACCGATAAAGATCGACAGATAAAAGTAACTAGACGCAGTATACGTTTTTAAAAAAGTAATGAAAGTCGTTTTATCATAAAACATCGGCAAATTTAAATATGACAAGAAGGTTGATTCATCTACTTGTATGCCGTATTTCTGAAACGACATGACATGATTTTCCGGTGATTGTTTTTTATTTGAAAATAAAATTTTATAAGGTGGGACATCGATTGTTTTTTCTTCTTTCAAGACAAGTACATTATCTTTAATTTTAAAGTCAGGTATTTCATGCTGTTTATTTTTCACCATCTGATTTGCAACATTAATGGCTTTGTAAAAATTAATACTATTTGGAATAGAGAAAAGAATTGCAATGATTAATATATGTAAAAAAATATATCTGAGCTTTACTGTTCTGAACAAAGAATATTGTTTAGGTTTCATTAACCTTTTCAAGTGCTTAAAATACAAATTATTTCCTCCTAGAATTCTTTAAATGATTGGAGATAAGACAACACTATTATTCTATCAAAAATATTCATTTTGATATATAAGCAAAGTAGTTGAGAACGCTATCTTAAGTTGATATGATAAATATGTACTTAAAATTTAAGGAGGATGATTAATTATGGCTTTTGAATTACCACAATTACCATATGCATATGATGCATTAGAACCACACATCGATAAAGAAACTATGGAGATTCACCATACGAAACACCATAATACTTACGTTACTAACTTAAATGCTGCAGTAGAGGGAACTGAATTTGCAGATCTTTCTATCGAAGATTTAATGAAAAAAATTAACGAAGTACCTGCTGACAAGAAAACAGCTGTAGTAAATAATGGTGGTGGACACTATAATCACTCATTATTCTGGACTTTACTTGCAACAGGTAAAGAAGCTACTGGTGAAGTAGTTGATGCAATCAATGCTAAGTTCGGTTCTTTAGACGCTTTTAAAGAAGAATTTGCTAAAGCTGCAACTACACGTTTTGGTTCTGGTTGGGCTTGGTTAGTAGTAAACAATGGAGAATTAGAAGTAGTTTCTACACCAAACCAAGAGAATCCTTTAATGGAAGGTAAAACACCTATCTTAGGTTTAGATGTTTGGGAGCATGCTTATTACTTAAACTATCAAAATAAACGTCCTGACTATATTGCAGCATTCTGGAATGTAGTAAACTGGGAAAAAGTAAACGAATTATATTTAGCTGCTAAATAGTAGTTAATCATAATTCGTAAGCGTTAAGAGACATTTCATCTGAAATGTCTCTTTATTTTTGTTTTTATATCAAAAATATAGAAAATATGTGTTAATTCATATATTATTAAAAGATAAATGGTAGTGATGGGGGATTTCCTTTGAAACGTGTTAAACAAGAATCAAATGAACTAAAACAAAAACGACTGATGAACCGCAGAATCAGCGTTATCTTTATGGCAATTGTTTCATTATTAATCATCCTGGTTCTTAGATTAGGATACCTTCAGATTGTTAAAGGTGAAACTTATAAAAAAGCTGTAGATAATAATGAAAATATAGAAGTAAATGAATCAGTGCCTCGAGGGAGAATATATGATCGAAACGGTAAACTGTTGGTTGATAATACTTCGAAAAAAGCAATTACATACACACGTGATCGTATGACAAGTCGTAGTGAGATGCTTGATACTGCAAAAAAATTACATGAATTGATGTCTATGCCTATAGATGCTTTGACTTTAAGGGATAAACAGGACTTCTTTATACTGACTCATAAAGATGAAGTCGATCAATTAATGAAGAAAGAATTACAATTATTTGATACAGGTGAAATCTCTCAGGAAGAATATAATGAAGCGGTCTATAAAAAATTAACAATAGCGAAATTGAAATCAATGTCACAAGATGAATTAGAAGTAGCAGCAATTTTTCGTGAAATGAGCAGTGGAAGTCAGTTAAGTCCTCAAATTATTAGAAACGACAATGTGACAGAAAAAGAATATGCATTAGTTTCTCAGAATTTAAGTGAATTACCTGGTGTGAATACTACAATGGATTGGGATAGAAAATATCTTTATGGTAAGACATTACGTACAATGTTTGGCAATGTTTCATCAAAAGAAGAAGGATTACCTAAAGAATTAGTAGACTATTATTTATCTAAAGGTTATTCACGTAATGACAGAGTAGGACAAAGTTATCTTGAATTTCAATACGAAAATGTTTTACGAGGCAAAAAGAAAAAGATGCGTTATTTAACTGATAAATCAGGAAAAATCATTAATTCTGAAGTGATTTCTGAAGGGTCGAGAGGTAACGATCTGGTTTTATCAATAGATATTGATCTGCAGCTTAAAGTTGAAAAATTAGTAGATGAACACATTCAAATTTTACGTTCAATGAATGCAAAATCGATGGATAAAGTATTAGTGGTCGTACAAGATCCTAATAACGGTGATATTCTTGCATTAGCTGGAAGACAAATTGATAAGAACGGTAAGATAACAGATTATCATTACGGAACATTTACATCTCAATATGCAGTTGGGTCTATAGTAAAAGGTGCTACAATACTTACTGGATATAGTAATAATGCTATAAGTATTGGAGAGGATATGATTGACCAACCTTTAGTATTTAAAGGTGGTGTAGAAAAGCGATCATATTTTAACCCGACTGGCAAAATAGAGATTAATGATAAAGAAGCATTAATGCACTCATCAAACGTTTATATGTTTAAAACAGCATTAAAGATGGCAGGTTTAAATTATTCTAATAATATGTCATTACCTGCAGATATAACAGAGGTAGGATTAAAACTAAGAAAAGGATTAAATCAATTTGGATTAGGTGTTAAAACAGGTATTGATTTGCCAAATGAGGTGACAGGTCAAACAGGTACGCTGAAGAATAATCCTGGTAATTACCTGGATTTAGCAATCGGACAATATGATACATATACGCCATTACAACTTTCTCAATATGTCTCAACGATTGCTAATGATGGTTACCGTATACAGCCACATCTAGTGAAAGAAATTCGTGCAGCTTCAAAGACTGATAAAATAGGACCAATTAAAGAAAGTATTAAAGGAAAAGTGCTGAACCGAATTAATAATTCACAAGATGAAATTGATCAGGTGAAAGATGGGTTCGATATGGCATTTAATAACGAACTTGGTACAGGTTATAAAAGTTTTGCTAATACGATAGTAAAAAGTGCAGGAAAAACCGGAACAGCAGAAGTATTCCAGGATGGTAAGTCACGCGTAAATTCTACGTATATCGGCTATGCTCCTATGGACAAACCAAGTATGAGTTTCGCTATTATCTATACAAATCAACCTGTCCCACCACCATGGTTACCTGGTGGAGATTTGGGAAGAGATATTATAAATGAATATTTTAAAGATAAAGCGGATAAGAAAACAAAAGTGATAGAAACAGGTTCTTCAGGTGTACAAAGTGCAATATCAAATGGTGTTGAACAGAATAATACAGAATAATTAATCTATTAAAAAATAAGATTTCTTGAGTAAAAGGCAATGCAATGATGCATTGTCTTTTTTCTTTACATAAAATTTACATTACATTCATCTTGAATTAACAATCTTACACTATAGTAAGTAGTGTAATAAACAAATACAAATTATTCGTCTATTCAATTAGGAGGACTTTCAAAATGAAAAAATGGCAATTAGTAGGTTCAACAACTGTTTTAGGTACTGCATTATTATTAGGTGCTTGTGGTGGAGCAGCTGACAAGAAAGAAGATAATGCTTCTGAAGATAAAGGTGCTAGTACTGATACAGCAGCTAAAGATATTGAAGGTAAAGTAGCTGGAGACGGTTCATCGACTGTTGCACCAGTAACTGAAAAAATTAATGAAGAATTCAATGCTGAATATCCTAATGTTGAGGTTGCTATCGGAACATCAGGTACTGGTGGTGGTTTTGAGAAATTCATCGCTGGAGAAACTGACTTCTCTAACGCATCTCGTGATATTAAAGATGAAGAGAAAAAAGCTTTAGAAGATAAAAAAATTGAATATACTGAATTTAAAATCGCTTCAGATGGATTAACTGTTGCTGTAAATAAAGATAATGATTTTGTAGATTACTTAACATTTGAAGAGTTAGCTAAGATTTACTCTGGAAAAGCTAAAACTTGGAAAGATGTTCGTGCTGACTTCCCAGCTGAAGAAATTAAAGCATTCTCACCCGACCAATCACATGGAACTTATGACTTCTTTAGTGAAGAAGTATTAGATGAAGGTGAAATTAAAGCTGAGAAAAATGCTGATACTAACGTAATCGTTAAATCAGTACAAGATAATAAAACTGGTATCGGTTTCTTCGGATATAATTTCTATCAAGAAAACAAAGATAACTTAAAAGCTGTTAAGATTCAAAAAGAAGGTAAAGGTGAGGGTGTAGAAGCGACTGAAGAATCAGTTAAAGATGGTTCTTATCCATTAAGTCGTCCATTATTCATCTATGCTAAAAATGATTCTTTAAAAGAAAACAAGGCATTTAAAGAGTTTATGAAATTTGCTTTAGAAAAAGCAAAAGATGCTTCAACTGAATCTGGATATGTTGCATTAGAAGATGCAGAATATGAAAAATCTTTAAAAACATTAGAAGGTATTAAATAATTATTAACTTAATAATTATTAGAATATGAAATTTTTTTAAGGGACGAAATTTTTCGTCCCTTTTAAAATGAAGGAGTCTAAACTATGGAAAATAAAATTTCTGTACAAGATTTAATTGCTCAAAATAAGAGTAAAGGATCTTCAAAAAACATCATTGAAAAAATAATTCCAACAATTTTAGCTATCATTGCTTCAATTTCAATTTTAACGACAATTGGAATCCTCATTACATTATTAACTGAAACAATTACGTTCTTTACACGTGTTTCGTTTGCAGACTTTTTCCTTGAAAAAGAATGGAATGCATTTGGTCAAGATCCGAAATTCGGTATTATTTCATTAATTTTAGGAACTTTAAAAGTAACTTTAATCGCAACTCTTTTCGCTGTTCCGGTTGGTTTAGGCGCAGCATTGTATTTAAGTGAATATGCAAGTGATCGTGCAAGAAGAATTATTAAACCTATTTTAGAAATCTTAGCAGGTATCCCTACTATCGTTTATGGTTTCTTTGCTTTAACATTCGTTACACCGTTATTACGTTCAGTATGGCCAGACTTAGGAAGTTTTAATGCAATCAGTCCGGGATTAGTAATTGGTATTATGATCGTACCGATGATTGCTTCATTATCTGAAGATGCAATGAGTGCTGTACCACAGGCAATTCGTGAAGGTGCATTAGGTTTAGGATCAACGAAATTAGAAACTGCTATTAAAGTAGTTTTCCCTGCAGCATTATCTGGGATTTTAGCTTCTATCGTGTTAGCAGTATCACGTGCAATCGGGGAAACAATGATCGTATCACTTGCAGCAGGTAGTTCACCTGAATTCTCTTTAGATTTCACGAACTCATTACAAACGATGACAGCATTTATCGTGCAGGTTGCGACTGGAGATGCTACATTTGGATCAGATATATACTACAGTATCTATGCAGTAGGATTTACATTATTCGTATTTACATTAATTATGAACTTCATTTCACAATGGGTTACTAAACGATTCAGAGAGGAGTATTAATATGGAATTAATTAATCATGAAACAGTTGAAAAGAAACTCTCTGGCAGACTGTCAAAAAATAAAATTGTTAAATTTCTTTTCTTCCTATGTACAATGATCGGTTTAGTTGTACTGGCGATTTTATTATTTGATATTATTCGTAAAGGTGCAGGGTATTTAACACCTCAGTTCTTTACAAACTTCTCATCTACAACACCAGAAAAAGCAGGTATTAAAGGTGCTTTAATCGGAACATTATGGCTAATGATGACAATTGCACCAATCGCAGTAACCTTAGGTGTAGCTACGGCTATCTACATGGAAGAGTATGCAAAGGATAATGCTTTTACTAGATTTATTAAAGTCAATATCGCTAACTTAGCATCTGTACCATCAGTGGTATTTGGTTTATTAGGATTAACGTTATTCGTACGTGGTGCGGGTATTGAATCACTTTCACTTGGAAAGTCGGTTTTAGCGGCAGCACTTACAATGTCATTAATGATTTTACCGGTTATCATCGTTTCGAGTCAGGAAGCGATTAGAGCAGTACCGAATGCAATTCGTGAAGCTTCATTAGGATTAGGTGGAACGAAATGGCAGACGATTACAAACGTTGTATTACCAGCTTCTATTCCTGGTATTTTAACGGGGACAATTTTAGCTTTATCTCGTGCCATTGGTGAGACTGCACCATTAGTAGTAATCGGTATTCCAACTATCTTCATGAAAACACCTGATAGTATTATGGATAGATTCCAGGCGTTACCAATGCAGATCTTTACATGGGCTAAATTACCGAAAGCTGAATTCCAGTTTGTGTCTTCAGCTGCGATAATTGTGTTATTAATCATGTTAATTGCCATGAACTCAATTGCAATTTTTATCCGTAATAAATATCAGAAAAAATTCTAGTTTTTAATTTGAGAGGGGTCTTATAATGAATAACAACGTAAAAGTTTCAAATGACGTAAAGAATAATGAAAAAGTTATCGTTACAACTGAAACAGTAAACAATACAGGTAGTGAAAATGTAAAAAAAGAACGTAATATCGTTACAGGTCAAACACCAAATCCAACAAATCGTAATATTGTTTATCAAACAAAAAATTTAGATTTATGGTATGGAGATCATCATGCTTTACAAAATATCAATTTAGATATTTTAGAAAATGAAGTTACAGCAATTATCGGACCATCAGGTTGCGGTAAGTCAACTTATATCAAAACTTTAAATCGTATGATTGAATTAATCCCAAGCGTAAGAACTTCTGGAGAAATTCTTTACCGTGGAGATAATATCTTCGATAAAAGTTATAAAGTAGAGCATTTAAGAACTAGAGTAGGTATGGTCTTCCAAAAGCCTAACCCATTCCCAAAATCTATCTATGATAACATTACTTATGGGCCGAGAATCCATGGTATCACTGATAAAAAAATCTTAGATGAGATCGTTGAAAAATCACTTCGTGGTGCGGCGATTTGGGATGAAACAAAAGATAGATTAGATAAAAATGCATATGGCTTATCGGGTGGACAACAACAACGTATTTGTATCGCTCGTTGTTTAGCAATCGAACCTGATGTTATTTTAATGGATGAGCCTACATCTGCATTAGATCCAATTTCAACTCTAAAAGTCGAAGAGTTAGTTCAGGAAATAAAAAATCAATATTCAATCATTATCGTTACGCATAACATGCAACAAGCTGCTCGTATTTCAGACAAAACAGCATTCTTCTTAAATGGTTATGTAAACGAGTATGATACAACGGATAAGATTTTCTCTAACCCAGCTGACGAACAAACAGAACGTTATATTTCAGGAAGGTTTGGTTGATATGAGAGAAATATATGAAGAAAGTTTACAACATTTAGAAGAAAGTGTTTTAAAACTTGCCGATGAAGTTTATAGAACTATTGAAAAAAGTATTAATGTACTAAGTGATGATGAAAAAACTGTTGCTAGAGAAATTATTGAACATGATCAGGTTATTAATGCTATGGAAAGTGATATAGAGGACCAGATAATCAGTTTAATTACTAAACAGCAACCCATCGCTACAGACTTAAGAATGATTTTATCATCAAGTAAAGTATCTTCAGAACTTGAAAGAATGGGAGATAATGCAGCAAATATTGCTAAGATTCGTAAAAGAGTAAAATTTGAAGATGAATATATTTTGATGCGTCTTAAAACAATGGGAAAACTTAGTATGCTAATGCTAGCTGATCTTAAAGAAGCACACAAAAATAATGATGTGAATTTAGTTAAAGAAATTATTGAGCGAGATAATGATATTGATGATTTATATAAAGAAATTATTAATAGTGCATATTTAATCGACAACGATCCATATATCTCTGGTCAAGCGCATTTAGCTGGTCGTTACCTAGAAAGAATTGGTGATCACATCACGAATATCGCTGAAAGTGTTTATTTTACGATTACTGGTGAAAGATTTAACTAATTCATAAATTAGTACTAGATAATTAATGCGACACATGTTATTATAGAAAAGTCGTATGGATATTTAGAAACGTGAGGAGGGAACAACTATGCGCGTTAATGTTACTTTAGCTTGTACTGAATGTGGTGAAAGAAACTACATCACTAAAAAAAATAAACGTAATAACCCGGAACGTATTGAAATGTCAAAATACTGTGCAAGAGATAATAAAAAAACTTTACACAGAGAAACTAAATAATTTTTTGAGCAGACATGAATTTTCATGTCTGTTTTTTTTTTATGTCCATTCCATTCTTTATGCTATATTGTATAATATAAATGAGGTGAGAAAATGACGATTAAATCAGAAAAAAAAGAATTACGATTAACGATACTTTCGCAGTTAAAGCATAACCAAAATAAAACTGAAAAAGAAGATTCGATAATACATACTTTTATTAATGAAGATGTATTTAGAAATGCGAATTCAATTGGTATCACAATGAGTATGAATCATGAATTAGATACGAGATGGTTAATAGAATATGCAGCAGGTCTTGGTAAAAAAGTATACGTTCCATATTGTGACTATAAAACGAAACAAATGCACTTTGTTAGATATACTTCGCAAAAGGACATTGTAAAGGATTCATTTGGCATAGATATAATGAATCATCGGGAGGAAAGTGGTGCGCAGCCGGAACTAATTGTTGTTCCTGGTGTTGTATTTAATGAAGATGGTTATCGTATTGGATACGGTGGAGGATATTTTGATAAATTTTTAAGTCAATATACTGGGCAAACAATAAGTTTAATCTTTGAACTTCAACTCAGTGAAGTATTAATTGAACCACATGATATTCCAGTTTCAATGCTTATTACTGAGAAAAGAATAATAGTTAATGAGGGCAATCAATGATAACAGAGAAGTTGATATGGAAAAACATCTATGAATTTATAAAATATACAGATTATGATTTTATTACAACTTCAGATACCTTAGATGATATATGGTTGTATAGTCGTAGTAAAAAAACATTGAAACGGTTAATATTAAACAAACAAACAGCACAATCAACGATGTTTATGGTTCAGAAAATTATGGATCATCATGATGAAATTGAAAGTTTAGTTACATATCCGATTAATTGTTATGAAATAATACTCATTGATCAGGAAATTCAAATGAATGAGATGCCTTTAAATATTAAAGTGATTTCATGTCCGGATTCTCAGTCAGTAAAACAAACGCTAAATACACCTTTTAAAGCGATATCGAGTAAAACTAAGCCACAATCAGTATCGTGGTATCAAAATAGAGTGATTAAAAATAACCCGATTGATACTGCTATGATTAAGTTTACACCTCTTACATACCTATTAATTGTGATAAATATTATAAGTTTTATCGTCATGAATATATGGCACATGACACATAAGGTTGACACGTTAGTAGAAAAAGGTGGGTTAACGCATTTTAATTTTGTTCATGGTGATTATTACAGAGTGATATCATCAATGTTTCTACATTTTGATTTTCAGCATTTATTGTTTAATATGATGTCGCTATTTATTCTCGGTAAAATTATAGAATATTTATATCTAAATTGGCAGTATCTTCTGATTTATATTTGTGGTGGTATTATAGGTAATTTAGTTTCTCTTGCATTTGATACGACTTCTATATCTGTTGGAGCAAGTGGCGCAATTTGTGCGTTGATGGGCGCAGCATTAGCGCATATCATCTTTAGTGGGAAATTTGATAAAAAGTTTATTATGCAAATATTAATAGGTAGTATTATCTATCTCGCAGCAAGTTCTTTATTTGCCAATGTTAATAACTATGCCCATTTTGGTGGTTTATTTGGTGGATTGTTTATTGCAATGCTTATACATTTATATAAAATTAAAAGTCAGTATTTTAAATGGATGAGTGCTGGCCTAGGTATTATAGTAATTTTATTACTCTTTAATATTTTTTCTGAAAAGGAACATCATATTTATAATGAATTTGCTGCACAGGCCATCGCTGCAGGTAATGATCAGGATGCGAAGGAAATCCTTACTACTACAATTCAAAAAGGTTATGATAATGACGAAACATATGTATATTATGGTTTACTGAAAACCAAACAGGAAAGTTTATCAAACGGAATCGCTGAATGGAAAAAAGGTCTAACGAAATTTCCTGATAGCGATAAATTAAACTATCAGATGGCATTAGCTATGCGTGCAATGGATGATTATGATAGCGCTAATAAATATTTGAACAAGGCAATTCAACGCAATAGAATATCTTCTTATATAAAACTTCAAAAAGAATTTAAAGAATTCAGGTGAAACAATGCATTCATTTTACGATGTACAACAGTTACTTAAACAATTTGGTATTATTATATATTTTAAAGATGAAAATGATACCATTGAAATGATGAATCAGGAGATAAAATCATTACATGATGCTGGCATTATTACGAATGAACAGTTTGTGCAGGCACGTTTAATATTAAATCAGAGAAGGATGGGAAAAATATGATTATTTTAGCTGCGGATATTGGAGGCACAACTTGTAAGTTAGGTGTCCTTGATGAAACATTAGAAATACTACATAAATGGGAGATTCCGACGAAGACTGAAAATAATGGTGAAAGCATATTGAAGAATGTTTATGATTCATTTGTTGTTAACTCAAAACATAAAAATTACAACATGGAAGATGTTCTCGGTATAGGTTTAGGGATTCCTGGCCCAATTGATTTTAAAACGGGTGTTGTTAATGGTGCGATTAATTTAAACTGGCATGGAAAGATCAATATTAAAGAACAATTTGAAAAGTTAAGTGGATTACCGGTCTATGTTGACAACGATGCTAATGTAGCAACTTTAGGAGAAAAATTTAAAGGTGCCGGACAGAATGAACCTGATGTTATATGCGTGACGCTCGGTACAGGTGTCGGCGGCGGTATAATAAGTAATAATGAACTTGTCCACGGTCATAATGGTTCTGGTGGGGAGCTCGGTCATTTTAAGGTCGATTTTAAAGAAAGATTCCAATGTAACTGTGGAAAGAAAGGTTGTTTAGAAACAGTTGCGAGTGCAACAGGCGTTGTTAATCTGTCTTATCATTACTATGACGAACTACAATTTCAAACAGTAATTGAAGATGCGATGAAAAATAGAACGCTACAGGCTAAAATGGTTTTTGATGCTGCAAAAGCTGGAGATGAATTTGCGACATATGTTATAAAGAAAGTTGCGAGAAATTTAGCATATGCATTGAGTGTATTCAGTGTTGTAACGAATCCTAAATATATCATCATTGGTGGTGGTGTATCTAAAGCTGGTGATTTCTTAATTCAGCATATTGAAGATGTTTATCGTGAAATAACATTTACGCCTGCAACTCAAGGTACTAAAATTGTAACAGCGACTTTAGGTAATGATGCTGGAATTATTGGTGCTGCAGGTTTGATCAAACAATATGTGAAAAAGGAGCAAGTTTAATGGCGATAATTGATGTAGTAGTAATTCCTTTGGATGGTAAGTCGATAAGTGTGAGTAAGTATATCGCAGAAATTCAAG
Source organism: Macrococcoides bohemicum (assembly GCF_003259675.1). GTDB lineage: Bacteria > Bacillota > Bacilli > Staphylococcales > Staphylococcaceae > Macrococcoides > Macrococcoides bohemicum. The sequence goes on from NZ_PZJG01000001.1 coordinate 454,962, forward strand.
TAATATTAGAAGAATTAAAGCAGCAGGGCAAAATCGATTATATGTTAACTCCAATGAGTACATTGATCGAAGGAGAACTACACGAATGTCTCATGGCTCTTGAAGCAATACATGAGTCTCCATTTAAGCAGGGATTAGATCGTGTATGTACAAATATTAGAATTGATGACAGAAGAGATAAAAAACGAAAGATGATTGAAAAGATAGATGCAGTAAATAAACATCTGAAATAAAAAATAAAACCAGGACAAAATGTCCTGGTCTTATTTTTAGTGATGTAAAATTGGATATCCGTATGTGAAGATTGTTGCTAGTGAAAAGAATCCAAATGATAAAGTAGCCAATAATCCAAAGATAATGCCTAATACATTTTTAGATTTAACAGCATTTAATAAAGCTTTGATTGATAGGAAAAATACTGCTAACATTAAAAGTGAAAAGATATTTACACCAATATGAATTTTTGTACCAAAGATTTCAAATAATTCGCCTGTGTTAATAAACGGCATAACATAACCCCCATGAAATTACTTTTATTATCATTAATATTGTATAATTAATAAATAACTTTGTCGAGTACATTTTTTAGGAGGAGCTACTTATGGATAAAATTAAATTACCTTTAGGTCAAATACAAACAAATTGTTATATTATACATAATGATTCAGAAATATTGATTTTTGATCCAGGAGATGAACCAGAAAAGATTATAGATGCTATTCTACCACTAGAGAAGAAAGTAATCGCTGTTATTCTCACACATACACATTTTGATCATATCGGAGCAGTAGATGCGATATGTGAGCGATTTAATGTACCGGTCTATGTTTCGGAAGAAGAGCAGTACTGGTTAACTGATACAATTAAAAATGGTTCTGAAAATTTTAAACAGTATGGTTTAGAACCAGTTATTGCAAAGACAAAGCCTTTAAAAATGAAACTTGGAAAGCAAACAATCGGTTCGTTTACGCTCGATGTTCGTCATACACCAGGACACTCACCAGGTAGTCAATCTTTTATCTTTGACAAGTTTGCCATAGTAGGGGATACATTATTCAATGAAAGTATCGGTCGTACAGATTTATACGAAGGGAACACACAACAATTACTAAATAGTATTGATCAACAGCTCATGACTCTAGACGAGCAAATGATTATTTGTCCAGGACATGGTGCATATACTACAATTCAACATGAGATGGATTGCAATCCATTTTTAAATGGGTATTAAAAAAAACCTTCCGTAAAGGAAGGTTTTATTCGTGATGGCCAAAACTTGGCTCTAATAAGAAAGTTGAATAGTATGTGAATCCTACGAAACATACTACTAAGTATGCTGCAAAAATATACATATACATTCTTTCAGTTAATTTTAAGTAACCTAATAATACAAAAAATCCAGTTTGAGCAACGAAAATGAATGACACCATTGACATACCGCCAACGTAGAACATTACCGCAAATATCGCTGTCCAGAATCCTAAAGTTTTAAAAACTTTATCCATATGGTTATTCCCCCTATATTCAAACTCTTCATATCACTTATTATTATAAAGATAAGCATTTAATAAGTAAACCTCTAATTTTGCAAATTCAATGGAAATAATTGGATTTACTTAAACATTTTATAAGAAAATAAATTAATGAAATAAAAATTCTGATGTAAAAAAATAAAATCGAAGAAGTTCCCGATATTTAAGTAGAGGAGGGATTTATGGAAAAACTATTACATACAATATTGGATGATGCAATTGCTAAAAAAACTTCAGATGTACACTTTATACCTGAAGTGCAGAATGTCATGATGAAATTCAGGATTGGAGGTAATATGTATGCCTATAATCAGTTAAATACCGAAGACTTCGAAAAATTATTATCATATGTAAAATTTATAACACATCTTGATGTTTCTGAAAAAAATAAAGCGCAGAGCGGTATACTGACCTATCAGAAGGACAAAATACTTTATAATATCAGGGCATCTACATTACCACATACGATTGGACAGGAAGCATGTGTGATGCGAATAATTCCAGCTTTATTTAGTCAAAATATTTCGATTGAACAGGAATTATTATCTTTGATGCATAAAGGAAGCGGATTAATTCTAATTAGTGGTCCTACTGGGAGCGGAAAAAGTACTTTAATGTACCAAATGTTAAATTATGCTGCGCAAAATTTAAATAAACAGATTATATCGATTGAAGATCCTGTTGAACAGAGAATTCATGGTATGATTCAAATCAATGTGAATAGAAAAGCTAATATAACATATCAGAATGCAATAAAGGCTATTCTTCGCTGTGATCCGGATATTATTATGATAGGAGAGATCCGTGATATAGAAACTGCAAAGCATGTCATCAATGCAAGTTTAAGTGGTCATCTTGTGCTGTCGACACTTCATGCAAATACATGTCTTGGCGCTATCCATCGATTGCTGGAAATGGGAATAACAAAAGTTGAACTTGAACAGTGTGTAGAAATAATCATTAATCAGCGATTAGTTAATACTACATCAGCGCGAACACGTATTTTTGAACAGTTGATTAAAGGCGATGTACGGGATTATTTAAATGATAGAAAGGTTCAGCATTATCATCCTTTATCTGAACAATTGCAAATTTTGTACGACAAAGAAAAGATTACGCAGCTGGAGTATGAACGTTATGCTTTGGAATAGAAACAAATTAAAATTATATGAAGATGATTTTTTGATTCGCTTAAGTGAGATGACACAAAACGGCTTTACACAATATGAAGCAATTAAATTTTTATTTTCTCAATATGATGAAGTAAAATCTTCAGATAAGAAATTAGTATTATCTGCACTTGAACAAGGCCAACCTTTATCGCATTGTCTGAAGTTATTAAATTATAGTAATCATATCGTTATGCAGGTTCATTTCAGTGAATCATTTGGTAATGTTAACGAAACATTAAAACATTGCTATGCATATAATCTTTCAAAACGGAAACTGAAACAACAGTTTATAAAGACAATTCAATATCCGTTAGTACTTATCGTAATATTTATCACATTAATCATTACTGTTAATCATACAGTACTCCCACAGTTTAAAAATATGTATAGTTCAATGGGAGTGACTTTAAGTAAAGAACTCATAATCCTTACAAATATTCTATATACACTTCCGCAAATAATTATATATACATTGTTTCTTCTCATTTTTCTTACATTTTATTATTTTCTTATTTTTAAAAAATCCAATATTAAAAATCAACTTTCTACCATTAAAAAAATTCCGATTATTAATCAACTTTATCGTTTATTCATTACTTATCGTGTGAGTGCCGAACTTTCATTCTTTTTAAGTAATGGAGTCATGATGAAAAATGTTATCTCAATATTAGAAGGTCAAAATAATGATCAAACGTTAAGTTATATTGCAGCTTGCATTAACCAGGAATTGATTAAAGGTGAACCACTTCCTGATGCAGTATCTAAATTACAATTATTTGAAAAGTCTATGATTCAATTTATGCAACATGGGGAGAAGAATTCGAAGTTAGACAGAGAACTTGAATATTATAGTGAGTATGTATTTAAAAAATTTGAACTAAAGATTTTCAAATTGATTAAAAGTATTCAGCCAATCATATTTATTGTTTTGGGATTATTAATTGTCGCAATGTATTTAGTTATTATATTACCGATGCTCCAGATGATGGAAGGCATTCAGTAGGAGGAAAAAGAATGTATCAATTTATTAAAACACATAGTAATAATTTTGCCCAATCTTTTAAAAATCAATTCAGAAAAAATGATGGATTTACATTAATTGAAATGTTGCTTGTTTTGCTTGTTATTTCAGTGCTAATTATTGTGATTATTCCAAACATCGCAAAACAATCTGATAACGTTCAGAATACGGGTTGTACAGCACAAGTGAAGATGGTACAAGGTCAGATAGAAGCATATAAGCTTCAGAATGGAAAGGCGCCAACTTCGATTAATGAACTTGTGCCGGAATTTTTAAAGGAAAATCAGGTGAAATGTAAAAATGGGGATCCTATCAATATTGAAAATGGAGAAGCGGTGGCACAAAAACAATAATGGATTTAGTTATATTGAATCATTACTTGTATTATTAATCATCGTTATCATCATAATCATAATTCCAGTTACAAAATTTGATGAAAATAAAGTGAAAGATGAAGAAATTAACGATGAAATTATTTCGCTTTTAAATTATTATCAGACGAAGTCTTATGAAACAGGTGAAGTCATAGTTGTATCGTTCCCTCCAAGGAGCGATACAATCTATATTCAATCCAAAGTTTTAGGGATTAATAGTAAATATATAATTAAGCAAGGTGAAATATATGAAGGTAATGGTATCGCAAATAGTGAAATCATTTTTAAGAATAATGGAGTCAGAAAAGGTGGTTCGATCAAATATTATATTGGTGAGACACTTTATCAAATCGTTGTACAATTACACAGGGGAAGAATACGAATTGAAAAAGTATGATGGGTTTATGCTGATTGATAGCCTGCTTTCTTTTTCGGTAGTCGCTTTAATTACTTTATCGTTATTGCCGATGTATTTCACGTTATCTCATACATATGAGCAAAAGAAAAAATCGTTGGAAATGTATCGAATAGCATATGTAGAAATAGTCATCAATGAAAGAGGTGGTTTCATTGAAGGTGATCAGATTTGTTATAAGAAAGATAAAGTATACTGCATTAAGAAGAAGTGACGGTTTTACGATGATTGAAATGATGATAAATTTATCGATTATTATAATGATTATGAGTATGTTACCGCTCATTTACATGAATATTTATCAATTAAGCGGTAAAAGTACCGATCATTTTGATGTTAATAATGCTATGTTTCAAAGAGATCTCTATGAAGAATTAAATAATGCTGACTATGTTGAAATAGTTAATAATCAGCTTTGGATATATACTGGGAATGATATTATACAATATCTATATCATAAGCAGCGCATCATTAGAAAGCTCAACCAAGAAGGATATATTATAATGTTAGAAGGAGTAAAAAATGCACATTTTAAAATGGGTGATAATGCAGTATTCCTATCTATTGAACGCTTCAACAAACATACAATTACGTATCAAATCATCTGAAGGCTTTATCTTTCCATCTATGCTGATGTTATTAATGCTTACAATATTTTTTTTAAGTTACTTCAGTACAAGATACATGTTAAAATTTAATACATTAGATAATCTTGAGCATTATTATCTTAATGAAATTATTGAAGCTATTTCACAAAAGAAATAGCTTTTTTAAATAGGGGGTAAGTGATGGCAATTGTATTAATAGGATTTATGGGTGCAGGAAAGACAACCATTGGAGAATTGCTTTCTCGTAAAATGGATTTACCATTTATAGATTTGGATAAAGCGATAGTAGAAAAGGAAAATCTGTCGATTCCTGAAATATTCGAAAAATATGGAGCGTCTTATTTTCGTAAATTGGAACATGATGTATTAAAAACATACATAAACAAGAATATGATCATAGCAACTGGGGGAGGTATTATTGAAAATCCGAACAATTTGGAAATATTACAGAAAAATAATTTAAATATTTGGGTAGATACGAACATTGATACTGTGTATAATAGAATTGTTGGTGATACTAACCGTCCCAATGCTCAGAATAAATCGTTTGAAGAAATTAAAGAGTTGTACAACAGTAGAATTTCACGTTATAATGAAATCGCATACATCAAGGTCTATAATGAGCATGATGTAACTTTAAGTGTTCAGGAAATTCACAATCAAATAATGACGGATGATGAAAATTAGAGAGAATGAGTGATCATCGCCGAAGGGGCAAGCTATATAAACTCTCAGGCAAAAGGATAATTTTCGGACGTAACCTGAAGAAATCAACAGGATAGCATTTGCTATGCTGTTTTTTTATTATATTTTTAGGAGGATAATCATGACTGAATTAAAGAAAACACCATTGTATGACAAATACATTGAAGACGGTGCAAAAGTAATTGACTTCTCTGGGTGGGGTTTACCTGTTCAATTTTCTAGTATTAAAGAAGAGCACATTGCTGTTCGTGAAAATGTTGGAATGTTCGATGTAAGTCATATGGGTGAGATTATTGTTGAAGGTGAAAAAGCTGTAGAATATCTTCAAAGTGTTTTAACGAACGATATTACAAAGACAACTGATAGAAAAGCACAATATACAATGATCTGTAACGAAAATGGTGGCGTAATTGACGATTTAGTTGCTTACAAACTTGATGAAAACAAATATTTATTAGTAGTAAATGCGGGTAATACAGACATCGATTTTGAATGGTTGCAAAAACATACCATTGATGGTGTAACTGTAACGAACGTATCGAAAGAATACGGACAAATTGCGGTTCAAGGTCCTAAAGCATTAGAAGTATTAAAATCACAAGTTAAAGAAGATATTGCATCATTAAAAATGTTTGAATTTATTCAAGATGTTGAAATCTTCGGTAAGAACGTTATCTTTAGTCAATCTGGTTATACTGGTGAGCACGGCTTTGAAATTTATTGTGCTGCAGAAGACACAGTTGCAATTTGGGAAGGTTTATTAGATTTAGGTGTTGTACCTTGTGGTTTAGGTGCGCGTGATACATTACGTTTAGAAGCAGCTTTACCATTACATGGACAAGATTTGTCTACTGACATTACACCTTATGAAGCTAAAATGGGCTTCAGCGTAAAATTAGATAAAGCCGATTTTATTGGTCGTGAAGTTCTTGCAAAACAAAAAGAAGAAGGTCTAACACGTAAATCAGCTGGATTAGAAATGTTGGAACGTGGAATCGCACGTACAGATTATGAAGTACAAGATAAAGAAGGAAATAAAATTGGTTATGTTACTAGTGGTACTCAATCACCATCTACTGGTCGTTCAATTGCTTTAGCATTGGTTAATATCGATCAAACCGAAATTGGTAATGAAGTATATGTTCAAGTACGTAAAAAATTAGTACCAGCCAAAGTTGTAAAAACACCATTCCATAAAAATTAAGGGGTTGAAAAAATGAGTCATCGTTATATTCCGTTAACAGAAACTGATAAAAAAGAAATGATGGATACAATCGGTATCCAGTCTATCGACGAATTATTCCAGGATATTCCTGAACGCGTCCGCTTTCAAGGGGATTTAAATATTAAACCTCGTAAAGCAGAAACACCTTTATTAAAAGAATTATCTGCGCTTGCAAATAAAAATATTACAAGCGACACACACGCATCATTTTTAGGTGCTGGTGTCTATGATCATTATATTCCTACAGTAGTTGATCATGTTATTTCTCGTAGTGAATTCTATACAGCGTATACACCATATCAACCAGAAATCTCTCAAGGGGAATTACAGGCTATCTTTGAATTCCAGACGATGATTGCTGAACTAACAGGTATGGATTGCGCTAACTCATCTATGTATGATGGCGGAACATCTTTTGCTGAAGCGGCGATGTTAGCATGTGGACACACTAAAAAGAAAAAAATTATTGTATCTAAAGCAGTTAACGACCAATCACGTGCTGTTTTACAAACTTATGCAACGGGTCAACATTTAGAAGTTGTTGAAATCGATGTTAAAGATACTGTAACAGATTTAGATGCTTTAAAAGCAGCAATCGATGAAGATACTGCATGTGTTATGGTTCAATATCCAAACTTCTTTGGTAGTATTGAAGATTTAGAAACGATTAAATCATACACAGAAGGTACAAAAGCATTATTCGTAGTATCAAGTAACCCTATGAGCTTAGCATTATTAACACCTCCTGGTGAATTTGGTGCTGACTTAGTTGTTGGTGATGCACAAGTATTTGGTATCCCGGCTCAACTTGGTGGACCACACTGTGGATATTTCGCGGCAACAAACAAATTAATGCGTAAAATGCCAGGTCGTTTAGTAGGTCAAACACAAGATAGTGAAGGTAACCGTGGTTTCGTATTAACTTTACAAGCACGTGAACAACATATCCGTCGTGATAAAGCGACTTCAAATATTTGTTCTAACCAGGCATTAAATGCATTAGCAGCATCTGTTGCAATGAGTGCATTAGGTAAAAACGGTGCCTACGAGATGGCGAACCAAAATTTACAAAAAGCTAACTACATGAAAGAAAAAATGATCGCTGAAGGTTTCACCGTATTAGCTGGTACAACTTTCAATGAATTCGTAGTTAAATTTAACGCACCAATCTCTGAAATCAATGAAAAATTATTAGAAGATGGATTTATTGGTGGTTATGATCTTGGTCAAGTGGATAGCAAGTATGAAAATCATATGTTAATCGCTGTTACCGAGTTACGTACGAAAGAAGAGATCGATATATTTATCGCGAAAGTAGGTGTGTTCAATGCTTAAAGGAAGCTCTCCATTAATTTTTGAACGTTCAAAAGAAGATCGTTTCAGTTATTCATTACCTGAATTAGAAGTTGAAAATAAAAAAGTTGAAGATATTTTAGATAGTAAGTTCATTCGTAAAGAACGCGCCATGTTACCAGAAATCGCTGAATTAGATTTAATGCGTCATTACACTGAATTATCTAATAAAAACCATGGTGTTGATTCTGGATTCTATCCACTTGGATCTTGTACGATGAAATACAATCCAAAAATCAACGAGAAAGTTGCTCGTATGGCTGGATTTGCAGCAGCGCATCCACTACAAGATGAAAAAACGATTCAAGGTTCGTTAGAAGTGATCTATGATTTACAAGAACACTTGAAAGAAATTACTGGTATGGATGAAGTTACGCTTCAACCTGCAGCAGGTGCACATGGTGAGTGGACTGCATTAATGATGATTCGTGCGTTCCACGAAGCAAATGGTGACCACAACCGTACAAAAGTAATCGTACCAGACTCAGCACATGGTACTAACCCGGCATCAGCAACAGTTGCTGGTTTTGAAACAGTTACAGTTAAATCAAACGAATTTGGATTAGTTGATATTGAAGATTTAAAACGTGTAGTTGGACCAGATACAGCGGCTATCATGTTAACAAACCCAAATACATTAGGTTTATTTGAAGAAGATATTTTAGAAATTCGTGAAATCGTTCATGCGGCCGGTGGTAAATTATACTATGATGGTGCAAACTTAAATGCAATCATGAGTAAAGTACGCCCTGGAGATATGGGATTTGATGCAGTTCACTTAAACTTACACAAAACTTTCACTGGACCACACGGTGGTGGCGGACCAGGTTCTGGACCAGTTGGTGTGAAAGCTGATTTAGTACCATTCTTACCAAAACCACATATTATTAAAACTGAAGATGGATTTAAATTTGATTATGACCGTGAACAATCTATCGGACGTGTTAAGCCATTCTACGGTAACTTTGGTATTTACTTACGTGCATACACGTATATCCGTACAATGGGACCAGACGGCTTAAAAGAAGCATCTGAAGTGGCTGTATTAAATGCGAACTACATGATGAGAAGATTACAAGACTACTTCGTATTACCATATGATCGTCATTGTAAGCATGAATTTGTAATCAGTGGTTCTAAACAGAAGAAACTTGGTGTGAGAACGTTAGATATGGCAAAACGTCTGTTAGACTTTAACTTCCATCCACCAACAATCTACTTCCCATTAAATGTTGAGGAATGTATGATGATTGAACCAACTGAAACTGAATCAAAAGAAACATTGGATTCATTCTGCGATACGATGATTCAAATTGCTAAAGAAGCAGAAGAGAATCCAGATATCGTATTAGAAGCGCCTCATGATACTGTTATCGGACGTCTTGATGAAACAATGGCAGCGCGTAAACCAGTATTAAAATATTCAGGATCGATCGAAAAGTAATATTGAGTTTTAATATAAGCAAAGCATGAATTCATACGTGCTTTGCTTATTTATATTAAAAAAAAAAAAACGAGACTAATTTGTCCCGTCAAAAAATTTTAAATTATTTTTTCACTTTTAAATCATATTTCCAGTCTTTATAGCCATTTTTCAGCATATAAAGATTATTGTAGCCGTGTTTTTTCAGCATACGTGCTGCACGATAGCTTGAGATACCATTTGCATCTACAAAGTAGATCGGTTGATCTTTACGTAACCCAAGCATTCTCGTTCTGAATATTGTCATAGGAATGTTTCTTGCACCGTTAATATGTCCGTAATCATAATCTGCTTTTTCACGTAAATCGATGACCTGCGCTTTTCTTAAACCGCTTTTAAAGTCATCTTGACTTAATTCTGTAACAGCTTTACGATTGATAGAGTAATTAATTAGAATGTAAACTAACAAAGCAAGAAGTACGATTCCTAAAATATACCACATCGTCATTTTAGTAGTCCTCCTTTTATAATCATAGATTTATTATAGTAATAAAATCATATGATTTCAAAGTTATTTTACATTTATTTTATTTTTATTTGATGTTATTACGTTGGGGAGTTTGATTGAGATGGAAAATAGTAAAAAAGAAGAATGGTTATTTATAAATACGAAGAAAAATGATCCTTATTTTAATATGGCTTTGGATGAAGCATTACTCAATTTTGTTTCAGAAGGTAAGCTGCCTCCTGTTATTCGATTTTATGGATGGAATCCTGCGACACTATCAATCGGTTATTTTCAAAAATTAGAAAAAGAGATTGATATAGAAAAGGTAAAATCAAAAGGATATGGTTTAGTACGTCGTGCTACAGGCGGTCGTGGTGTACTACATGATAAAGAACTTACATATAGTGTTATCGTACCTGAAGCACATCCTGAAATGCCCAAGACTGTTACTGAAGCATATCGTGTTATTTCTCAAGGTCTACTTGAAGGATTTATTGATTTAGGCTTTGATGCTTATTTTGCTGTTCCTAGAACAGAAGAACAACGCGCTAAACTGAAAGATCCTAGAAGTTCAGTCTGTTTCGATGCACCTAGTTGGTATGAACTTGTTGTAGAAGGTCGTAAAATTGCCGGGAGTGCACAAACCCGTCAAAAAGGTGTGATATTACAACACGGTTCTATTTTGCAATCCATTGACGTTGACGAGCTTTTTGACTTATTCACATATCAAAATCCGAGACTTAAAGATAAAATGAAAAAAGCTTTTTATTCTAAGGCAGTCAGTATACAGGATCTAACAGATAAAGAAATAACGATAGAATTGATGGAAGAAGCATTCTTTAAAGGTTTTGAAAAAGGTTTAAATAAAAAATTAGTCCCTTTTGAAATGACCGATGAATTAAGAGATGAGACGAATCGTTTAATTGAAAAATATAAAAATGATGATTGGACGTATCGAAAATAATTATTCAAAGTTATACATCAATTATTTATAAAGAATATAATACAAAAAGAAAACTGGCACGATTCATACTGTGAATCATGCCGGTTTTTTATTGGAACTGTATTTCATTAAACTGATCGATTACTTTCTGTAAGGTAGCTTTTCCTTCTGAAACAAGCGTCTTATTCTTTTTATCATACCCTTTTTCAATCTTAGAAATCGCTTTTTTCATATGCTTGTTAGCATGTTGAATCTGGTCATGGATTTCTTCAAACGTTTTAGGCGGATTAGCTTTTTTAAATGGCGCTTCATATGTTTGAACCGCATCATCGATAGTTTGTTTTACATCAGATAAACGATCTGACACCAACGCATCTCCTTTCAGTTGATCAATCTTACCTTCTATGTCAGAGTATGTTTTAAATGCGGTTGCTAATTGAGTAGTGTAAGCTTTAAAGTTTTGCGTGTATAAGTCATTTGTTATAGTGTTACCACTTTTGGCTTGTTTGAGTTCGTTATCTATATTCTTTAATGTGTTATTTTTTGAAATATGTTTCATTTTCTCATTTTCAACTTTTTCTTTTAAATGTTCAACTTCTTTAGTTAAAGTATTCTTTTCTTTCGTAAGTTGTTCTGCTTCTGATGGTCCGCAAGCTGTTAGTAGTAGACTAGTAATAAATAGTAAAAATATTTTTTTCATTTTGTTACGCCTCAATTCAAATAGTGTCTTTATATATGTTAACATATATATAATATCATTAGTGTTGCATAAATAAAGATTGAAAATTCAGATATTAAATTTTCTTCGAAAATTTAAAATTTGAAAACACCTAAATAAAGGTAGTAATCATCCGTTTTTTTACTATATAATTTCCATTGGCAGAGCGTCAAAACATTTATGTTTTATGGTACATTCTCACTGATTCTTCGAATCTACAGATGGTTACTTTTCTATATAGAAGCTTTAAGTAACCGTGTAATTTGGAGTATGCTCTTAAAAATTTTCTGAAAGATTTGAGTTGATACTTCTGCTAACTTTCTACTTAATTGTGAATATAATAAAAGTTTTACAAATGACAGTGTATTCAGCTTCTTTGTATAATGATCTAAATTAAGTATTGTTACTTGTTTTGAAACTTTTTTAAAATCAATGGGAGACATCCATTGTTCAAATGATGATTTTTTAGTAAACTTATCTATAGGTTGTTTCCTTTATTGTTGGATTTGGATGAGTTTTACTACCTCCAACCATTATAAAGGAAATTTTTTTACATAAAATAAGTTTTTTGAAAATTCAATCCATAACTGAAGGTTAAGTTATTTTAATGCAACACTAGTGATATAATGTTATAAAAAAGCTTATATATAGAGAGGAAGTAATAAAATGAAATTTGAAAAAGTAAATCACTTGCTAGGCGAAAAATCTTTAGATGCTTTAATTATACTATCACATTATAACAGAAGATATTTATCAGGATTTACAGGTTCAAGCGGTGCTTTAATCATTTCCAGAGATAAGAAAATTTTAGTGACTGATTTTAGATATATTGAACAGGCTACTAACCAAGCTTCAGCTTTTGAAATTGTTAAACACAGTAAACCGATACTTGATGAAATTCGTATGTTAATAGAGACATATGGCTATAAATCTATTGGTTTTGAGGGAGATCTTATTACATATCAGCAACATCAAAGTTTATTAAGTAATCATTATGAACTTGTTAATGTTGCTGGGGAAGTAGAACGTATCCGAATGATAAAAGAACCGCACGAAATTGAAATTATCCAGAAAGCGGCAGATATTGCTGATGCTACTTTTGACTATATTTTAGAAATAACAAAACCTGGTATGACTGAAATGCAGATTAATAACTTAATGGAGATGAAAATGCGTGAACTAGGGGCATCTGGTTCTTCTTTCGATACAATAGTTGCTAGTGGTGTACGAGGAGCATTACCCCATGGTGTCGCTAGTGATAAAGTGATTCAATCTGGTGAAATGATCACCTTTGATTACGGTGCGATATACAATGGTTACATATCAGACATTACGCGTACGATTGCTGTTGGTGATCCAAGTGAAGAGATGGTTAAGATTTATAACATCGTATTAGAATCACAAATGAAAGCTTTAAATGAAATTACAATGGGTATGTCTGGAGTCGAGGCCGATAAAATTGCCAGAGATGTGATTGAATCTTACGGATACGGAGAAAATTTTGGACATTCATTAGGGCATGGTATAGGGCTTGAAGTGCATGAGGGACCAATGTTATCTTCAAAATCTCCTCATATTCTGGAAGAAAATATGTGTGTAACATTAGAACCTGGTATATATGTCGATGGTGTAGGTGGCGTACGTATAGAAGATGATGTTTTAGTAACAAAAAATGGACTAAAGCGCTTTACACATTCAACAAAAGACCTTATTATTTTATAAGAGAGCTAATTAGGAGGAAATTTAATGATTTCAGTAAACGATTTTAAGACAGGTTTAACAATTGAAGTAGATAACGGGATTTGGAGAGTTATTGAATTTCAACACGTAAAACCAGGTAAAGGTGCTGCATTCGTACGTTCAAAATTACGTAACTTACGTACTGGTGCAATTCAGGAAAAAACTTTCCGTGCTGGTGAAAAAGTAGGTAAAGCACAAATCGATAATAAACGTATGCAATATTTATATGCTTCAGGCGACCAACATGTATTCATGGATAATGAATCTTATGAACAATTAGAATTGCCGGAAAGCACGATTGAATACGAGTTAAAATTCTTAAAAGAAAATATGGAAGTTCATATTCAAATGTATGAAGGTGAAACGTTAGGTGTTGAATTACCAAATACTGTAACATTAGAAGTAACTGAAACAGAACCTGGTATTAAAGGTGATACAGCACAGGGTGCTACGAAACAGGCTACTGTTGAAACGGGTTATACTTTAAATGTACCTTTATTCGTTAACCAAGGTGATAAATTAATCATCAATACAACTGATGGTTCATATGTATCACGTGGATAGGCTTCAAAATTTTATCAAGACATGCATATTTTGCATGTCTTTTATTTTTTTCTTGTATTGGTCTGACCACTAGGATAAAATAAATTAGTAACTAGTCATAAAATCTTGTATAAAAAAGGGGTACATCATGAAATTTGAAGATATAAAGAAACTTGTAGATTTAATAGACACATCAAAAACATTAACTGAATTAAATTTAGAGCAGGATGAATATAAAATTGTGATTAAAAAAGAAAAAGAAATAGTACAGGCACCGATTACTTCAATGTATGAAGTACCATCAGCACAGGTTATGCATACACCGCAAATACAGTCACAGACGCACGCTCAACCTCAAACAAACGCTATATCACCGGCAGAACATATAGATACTGGTAAGACGATTAATGCACCTATGGTTGGAACATTTTATAAATCACCTTCACCTGAAAGTGCGCCATACGTGAGTGTTGGGGATAAAGTCAATGCAGACAGTACAGTATGTATTCTGGAGGCAATGAAATTATTTAATGAAATTCAGGCTGAAATCTCAGGAGAGATTGTAGAAATTCTTGTTGAAGATGGACAAATGGTTGAATACGGACAACCGTTATTTAAGGTGAAATAATATGAAGAAAGTATTAGTCGCAAATCGTGGCGAGATAGCAGTAAGAATCATTCGTGCGTTAAAGGAGTTAAATATACAGTCAGTGGCTGTCTATTCTGAGGCAGACCGTGATGCCTTACATACTCAAATTGCAGATGAAGCTTATTGTATCGGACCGAAACAATCGAAAGATTCTTATTTAAATATCCCGAATATTTTAATGATCGCAAGCTCTACAGGTTGTGATGGTATTCATCCTGGGTATGGTTTTTTAGCTGAGAACGCAAATTTTGCAGAAATGTGCGAAGCATGTCAAATTAAATTTATCGGACCGAGTCACTATTCAATCTCTAAAATGGGAATCAAGGACGTAGCCAAGAAAGAAATGATAAAAGCAAATGTTCCTGTTGTTCCTGGAAGTGATGGATTATTAGAAAGTGTTGAAGATGCATTGACACTTGCGAATCAAATGGGTTATCCGGTTATCTTAAAAGCGACTGCTGGTGGCGGTGGCAAAGGGATACGTGTAGCAAGAAATGATGAAGAACTTCGCAATGGTTATATGATGACTGAACAGGAAGCTGCTACAGCTTTCGGTAATCCAGGGCTATATTTAGAGAAATTTATCGAGGAATTTCGTCATGTGGAAATCCAAATATTGGCTGATCAATACGGTAATGTAATACATCTCGGTGAGCGAGATTGTACCATCCAGCGTCGTATGCAAAAACTTGTAGAAGAATCACCTTCGCCTATTTTAGATGATACAACGAGAACAGCAATGGGTCAGGCAGCAGTACGTGCAGCTGAAGCTGTAAATTACGAAGGTGCTGGTACGGTTGAATTTATCTATGATTTAGCAACGAAAGCATTTTACTTTATGGAAATGAATACACGCATTCAGGTTGAACACCCGGTGACTGAAATGGTGACAGGAATTGATCTGGTGAAATGGCAGATAAAAATTGCCGCAGGAGAAAGACTCACGACACAACAGGATGATGTTATGATGTCAGGTCATGCGATTGAACTCAGAATAAATGCAGAGAATCCATATAAAAATTTTATGCCATCTCCAGGTAAAATTACTCAATATGTTGTACCAGGTGGAAATGGTGTAAGAATAGATTCAGCGTGTTATACGAACTATATAATTCCACCTTTCTACGACTCGATGGTGGCTAAACTAATCGTATATCAACCAACACGTGCAGAAGCGATTGAATGTGCCAAACGTGCACTAGATGAATTTGTTGTAACGGGAGTTGATACGACGATACCTTTCCACATTGCATTAATGGAAAATGATACTTTCAGATCTAATGATTATAGCACGAAGTTTTTAGAACAAAATGAAATACTTTCATAAAAAAACGCATAAGCGTTTTTTTATTTAGCATTTAATATTATACTTAAAACATGTTATAGTATTAATATGAGATGGGAGGCATATATCAATGATTGAAACAAATAAAAAAGGCAATTTAGGTACTGTTGAAATTGCACCAAGTGTAATTGAAGTCATCGCTTCAATCGCTGTATCTGAAGTCAAAGGTGTATCACTTGTTCAAAAGAACAAATCTCTCGATAAATTAGGCGTTAAAAATCAAAAAGGTGTTAACGTAGAAGTTAAGGATGAAGATATCATTATCGATGCATACTGTGCTTTCGACTATGGTACAAAAATCTCTAAGACGGCAACACAAGTACAGCAATCTATAAAAAATGCATTAGGTAATATGACTGCGATTAGTCCGAAACAAATCAATGTGCATATCGTTAATGTAAAATTTAAAGAAAATTAATTTAGAGGATGCTTGCATCCTCTAAATTTTTGAAGGAGAAACATATGTCAAGAACAGAATCAAGACAACATGCAGTACAAATATTATTTCAATTAGAAACAAAGGAACATGATATTACAATTGAAGAAGCAACAGCTTTTATTATTGAGCCTCCTCTAAAGGATGAATTTTGTGAATCAATCGTTCGTGGTGTGAAAGCTTATGAAACAGACATCGATGGTAAAATATCACCTCATCTTAAACAGTGGACGCTTGACCGTATCAATAAGATTGATCGAATTATTTTACGTATGAGTACTTATGAAATGCTATACACTGATGCACCGGAAAAAGTAGTTGTTAATGAAGCGGTAAATTTAGCGAAAACTTATAGCGATGATGACAGCTATAAATTTATCAACGGTGTTTTAAGTGAAATAATTAAAAATAAAGCGTAGTGATGATATGGAAAAGTATTTAACGGTAAGTGCGTTAAGTAAATATATAAAAGTAAAATTTGATAGAGATCCTTATTTACAGGAAGTCTATATAAAGGGTGAGCTTTCAAACTATAAACGTCATTCTAGTGGACATCATTATTTTGCATTAAAAGATAACGGTGCCATTATTCAATGTATGATGTTTAGTCGTGATGCGGGTAAATTATCTTTTACTCCTAAAGAGGGAGATAGTGTACTTATTACCGGACGTGTTTCATCATATGAGGCACGAGGCAACTATCAATTGTATGTTAATACAATGACGCTTGATGGTATTGGGTTATTATATGAGAAATTTGAACAACTTAAAAAGGAATTTCAGGAAAAAGGTTATTTTAATAGAGAACATAAACAGTCTTTACCAAAATATCCGAAGCATATTGCAGTACTTACAGCAAGCACAGGAGCGGCCGTACAGGATATACGGACTACTTTAAATAATAGATATCCATTGGCAGAAGTAACGTATATATCGACACTAGTACAAGGTGCAGGTGCTAAAGAAGATATCGTAAAAAATATTGAACAAGCAGATGCTATCGGTGTCGATGTAATCATTCTTGGACGTGGTGGGGGCTCAATTGAAGATTTATGGGCATTTAATGAAGCTGCTGTTGTTGAAGCTATATATAATGCACGTACACCTATCATTTCAGCAGTAGGACATGAAACGGATACGACTTTATCAGATTTTGTAGCAGATTTACGTGCACCAACACCAACTGGAGCGGCTGTTCTTGCAACGCCTGACGTCCGTGAATTGGATGCGCAGATTAATAAAGCACGTGAATTCATGAATCATAAAATGAACAATATATTACGTCATCAAGTGCAGCACTTAAATCAGCTTGAGAATTATTATATTTTTAAGAATCCATATATGCTTGTTGAACAAAAAGTTCAGCGAATCGATGAAATTCAGAATAATATGAAGTACCTGGTGAATACGATGCTGCAACAACAAAAGCATCGTTCTTCAACTTTAACTCAGCATATTACACCTAAGACATTAGAGGATAAGGTAAAGTATTACCACAAAGAAATTGAAAATAAACAACATCAAATGGACAGAATAGTACAGTATTTGATGTCAATGAAACAAACAGCATTTCAATCTCGACTTGCACTGCTTAGCAGCTTAAGTCCAACAGAAACATTACTACGAGGATATAGTATTACGCGATATAACGATGCGATAGTGCGTTCTGTAGATGATGTGAAAATTGGTGATAGGTTAGAAATTGAAATCAAGGATGGTAAACTAATCAGTGAAGTAATTGAAAAGAAATAACTAGGGGTGTCTTCCATGGCTAAAGATTTTGAAACGATGATGAACGAATTAGAAACGATTGTTAAACAACTTGATAATGAAAATGTTTCGCTTGAAAAATCCATTGAACTATATGAAGCAGGTGTCAAATTATCTAAAGCATGTCAGGATAAACTGAAAGAAGCTGAGCAGAAAATCGCTAAACTACAAGAGGCAGATACAAATGAATAAGGCATATATTGAAGCGATTAATAATGCAATCGATGAAAATTATCAGGAAAAAGCCGTATCATCACAATTAAATGAATCGATTATCTATTCGTTAAAAGCGGGAGGTAAACGTGTGCGCCCATTACTGTTAATGACAACGCTTGAAAGTCTGGGTGGTAATCCAGATGATGGGATAGCATTTGGTTTGGCAGTCGAAATGATACATACATATTCGTTGATTCATGATGATCTTCCTGCAATGGATGATGATGATTATCGCAGAGGCAAACTCACAAACCATAAAGTATATGGTGAAGCAACAGCTATTTTAGCAGGAGATGCCTTACTAACGGATAGTTTCCATCAAATAATATCAGGCAACTATTCAGACGCAACTAAAATAAAACTGATAACATTATTATCAGATGCTGCCGGGTCTAAAGGTATGGTCGCGGGACAGATGCTTGATATGGAAAGCGAAAATAAATCAATTGATATGATGACGCTTGAGACAATTCACCATCATAAAACAGGAGATTTAATTCACGCATCTATTTATGCTGCAGGTATTATACTAAATCTGAATGATGATATTTTATTGTCGCTAGATAAAGTAGGAAGAAATATTGGATTAATGTTTCAGATTAAAGATGATATATTAGATGTAGAAGGTGATTTCGAGTCAATCGGAAAAACTGTTGGAAGTGATGCAGAAAATGCAAAAAGCACATACGTCTCACTAATCGGTCTTGAAGCATCTAAACAAAGACTAAATGAAATCTATAATGAGACGATAGAAATTGTTAAGGACATTACATTAAATAAAGCACCACTCATAGCATTAATTGATTTTATTGTTGATAGAAATAAATAAAAAGCCTGTATAAGGCTTTTTTTATTTTTCATGCATTCATAAACAATGATATAATAGGTAACATATTATAGTAAGAGAGATGTAGGTGGGAATTCATGGATGTATCGAAAATAAAAGATCCATCGTTTATTAAAAATTTAACAGATGATGAGTTAGTTGAATTAAGTGGTGATATTCGTCAGTTTCTTATAGAGAAATGCGCAATTACCGGAGGGCATATTGGGGCAAATTTAGGTGTTGTAGAATTAACAATCGCCATGCATAGAAGTTTTAACAGTCCTCAAGATAAACTTATCTTTGATGTAGGACATCAGGCATATATTCATAAAATATTAACTGGCCGTGGAGAGAAATTTGATACGTTACGCCAATATAAAGGTTTAAGTGGATTTCCGAAATTAAATGAAAGTCCGCATGATGTATGGGAAGCAGGACATTCTTCAACTTCACTCTCAGCAGCTATCGGCATGGCAAAAGCGCGTGATATTCTAGGTGAAGATTATGATGTTGTACCGATTATCGGAGATGGAGCTTTAACAGGTGGTATGGCACTTGAAGCTTTAAATCATATCGGACATGATAAAACTGATATGACAATCGTCTTAAATGATAATGAAATGAGTATTGCGCCTAACGTTGGTGCGATGCATAATATGTTTGGTCGATTACGCACGAATCAAAACTATAACCGTGCAAAAGTTGATATTGACGGTTTCTTAAGTAAATTACCGGGTGGACATAAACTAAGAGATTCAGCTGATCGTATTAAGGATAGTCTGAAATATCTTGTTGTAACAGGTGTATTCTTTGAGGAGCTTGGCATTAAATATGTCGGGCCAGTAGACGGGCATAATTTTAATGATCTTAAAGAAGCTTTCGAGACATCTAAACGTATTAACGGACCAGTTATCGTTCACGTTATTACTAAAAAAGGTAAAGGTTACCGACCGGCAGAAAACGATAAGATTGGGACTTGGCATGGATTAGGACCATATAAATTAGAAACGGGCGAACAGGTAAAAGGTAGCTCAAAAGCACCAGCCTGGAGTCAAATCTTCAGCGACACGGTACAAAGTTTTGCAGAAAAAGATAAACATATTGTTGCGATTACACCGGCGATGCCAGTAGGTAGTAAGTTAACGAGGTTTCAGGCAGAATTACCGGATCAATTCTTTGACGTTGGTATAGCAGAACAGCATGCAGTGACGATGGCGGGTGGATTAGCTGCTAATGGCATGAAACCTTATGTGGCCATTTATTCAACATTTTTACAACGTGCTTATGATCAAATGCTGCATGACGTCGACCGTCAAAACTTACATGTAGTATTTGGAATTGACCGTTCAGGTCTTGTTGGAGCAGATGGCGAAACACATCAAGGTGTCTTTGATATACCTTTCTTAAGTCATATGCCGAATATTACGATTATGATGCCAAAAGATGAGAATGAAGCGCGTCATATGCTGCATAGTGCATTTTATGAATACACGGGCCCTATTGCGATACGTTATCCAAGAGGGAATGGTATTGGTGTGGATGTGGATGCTAACTTGCAACCCGTACCATATGGTAAATGGGAAACCCTTCATGATGGTGAGGATGTCGCAGTACTAAGTTTCGGACCGACATTACAACTTATTGAAGAAGTGCGTGATGAACTATTAAAAGAAGGCATCAATATTGAAGTGGTTAATGCACGATTTATTAAACCGTTAGATACAGACTATCTGGATAAAATTGCAAAGGAAAATAAAGCAATAATTACAGTTGAAGAGTCGATGTTGAGCGGTGGTTTTGGGTCATTAATCGTCAATTACTTCAATGATAGACATCAACATATAGATATTAAACGCATCGGAATTGACGATGAATATATTGAACATGGTGATGTAGAATTATTACTGAATGATATCGGGATTTCAAAAGCAAATATTATCAATGAAATAAAACAATCACTAAAGCGTAAACATGAAAAAAATTAGAATAGATGATTGGCTCGTTGAACATGACTATTATGAAACAAAAGATGCCGCTATGCGAGCAGTCATGGCAGGTCTCATTTTTAATGACAATATTCGTATTGACACTGCAGGTGAGAAAATTAATCCTATAACTGCAAAAATCCGCGTGAAAGATAAACGGAAAAAATATGTAAGTCGTGGCGGATATAAACTTGAAAAAGCAATTGAATATTTTGATTTAAATTTAATTGATGTCATTCATCTCGATATCGGATCTTCTACTGGTGGATTTACAGACTGTGCATTACAAAATGGTGCGCGTCATTCATATGCTTTGGATGTCGGTACGAATCAATTAGACTATCGTTTACGTGTTCATGATAAAGTTACAGTCATGGAACAGACAAATTTTAGATATGTGATGAAAGAACAGTTTGATCCTACACCGAATTTTATCACGATAGACGTAAGTTTTATTTCTTTATCAGTGATTTTCAATAAACTTGTTGAAATAGTAAAACCTGGTGCCACGATTATTGCACTCATCAAGCCCCAATTTGAAGCAAGATATGAATATGTTGATAAAGGAATTGTTCATGATAAAGATGAACATATCCGGGTATTAGATGAAATGATTCAGCTTTGTAAGAAACTTAATATTCAAGTACACGGTATTACCTTTTCACCAATTACTGGGCAAAAAGGTAATATTGAATATTTATTACATGGTGAAGTTATTTCTGATAATGATGAAATTATTAATTCTGTTATCAATGATAAAAATCTGTCACAATCAACAGCAATGATTGTGGAACAAGCGTTTAACATATTAAATGATTAAACCACCGAGGCAAATTCGGTGGTTTTTTCGTATACAATAAATTGTATGTATGCTAAAATTATCTGTATAATTATACAGGTACAAGGGGGGCGTAGGTATGGCCAATAAAACTATCCGACAAATTAAAATCAGAGAGATCATCTCTAATCAACAAATAGAAACACAGGAAGATCTCGTTGAGAAATTAAATGAATATAATTTAAATGTAACACAAGCAACTATTTCTCGAGATATTAAAGAATTACAATTAATTAAAGTACCCACACCTAGTGGACAATATATTTACTCACTACCAAGAGACAGAAAATATCATCCGTTAGATAAATTAGGACGCTATTTAATGGATTCATTTGTTAAATTGGATAGTGCTGACAATTTACTTGTCTTAAAAACTTTACCAGGAAATGCACAGTCAATCGGTGCTATTTTAGATCAGTTAGAATGGGAAGAAGTGATCGGTACAATTTGTGGTGATGATACTTGCCTATTAATCTGTAAAGATAAAAAAGCAGCAGAAGTGATCACTGAACGTATTTTTAACATGCTTTAATTGGGGGATTTTATATGCTTTTGTCGTTATCTATTAAACAGTTTGCAATAATCGAGGCATTAGAAATTGAATTAAAAGATGGTTTAACTGTACTTAGTGGAGAAACTGGTGCAGGTAAGTCAATCATTATCGATGCAATCGGACAACTCATTGGTATTCGAGCAAGTCAGACTTTAGTGCGTCATGGTGAAAATAAAGCGATTGTTGAAGGTATATTTGATATAGACCATAATCCTCGAGTAAAGGATATGCTCATTGAAAAAGATATTCCATTAGATGATTTTATGTTGGTAAAACGTGAAATTTTAAAGACGGGTAAAAGTATATGTAAGATCAATAATCAGACCGTAACATTAACAGAATTAAAAAGTATCATGCAGGAGCTTTTGGATATTCATGGGCAACACGAAACACAGACCCTGTTAAAACCAAAATATCATCTGACATTATTAGATGATTATGCAAAAGGCAATTATGATACTTTACTGGCGGAGTATCAGATAACCTTTAAACAATATGTTGAGAAGACGAATGAGCTGAAAAACTTGCAGCAAAAAGATGAAGAGTTGTTGCAACGTTTAGATTTAATAAAATATCAACATAAAGAATTAAGTGAAAAGGAATTAATCGCCTCAGAAAAAGAAACGTTAACAGAAGAAATTAATCGACTGCAAAATTATGAGAAACTTAATGATGCTTTAACAAAATCAGTTAATCTATTAAGCGAAGAAAATCAAATATTAGATTTACTATTCAAATTTAACGCATCACTTAAAGAAGTGGATGAAATTATACCAAACAAGTTTAGTAAGACATTAGAGGAGTCGGAAGGTCTGTATTATATTTTAGATGATGCAAAACATGCATTGCATGATGCGATGTCTCAAAATGAATATGATGAGAATGAACTTAATCAGTTAGAGACGCGTATGAATGAAATACAATTTCTAGAACGTAAGTATGGAAAACCTTTAAATGAGCTGATACCTTTTATTGATGAGTTAGAAAAAGAAATTAATACGATTGAAAATATTGAAGAATCTACTACTCAATTGATAAAGGAAATTGAACAGACAAAATCAAAACTTCTGTCGTTAGGAAATGATTTAAGCAAAGCAAGACGTAAAGTAGCTCAAACACTACGCAATGAAATATTAGATGAAATTCATAATTTAGAGATGAAAAGTGCAAACTTTGAAATGGCATTTACTAAGACTGAACCAAGCGTAACCGGTATTGAATCTTTAGAATTTATGATTAGCCCAAATAAAGGAGAACCATTGAAACCGCTGGAGAAAATAGCATCTGGTGGGGAACTAAGTCGTATGATGCTTGCTTTGAAAAGTATATTTGCAGAGTCGAAAGGTAAAACAGCAATTTTATTTGATGAAGTAGACACAGGTGTTTCTGGTAAAGTCGCTCAAAAAATGGCTGAGAAAATGTATGATATTTCACAGCATATACAAGTTATCTGTATTTCACATTTACCACAAGTTGCTGCAATTAGCGATCATCATCTTTATATCGAGAAAAAAGAACAAGATGACAGAACCACTACAAGAGTAACTGAACTCGATGGAGAATCACGCATAAAAGAAGTTGCAAGAATGATCTCAGGTGTTGAAGTGACGCCACTCACATTAGAACATGCAGCTGAATTAATCAATCAAAATAAGAAGTAAAAAAAGGATGAAGAAGTATGGTGCTTAAAGTTGCAATTATTGAAGATTCACGAGAACTCGCAGTAACAATAAAAACACATCTAGAAAAACATAATTTGCAGGTCGTCGGAATGTGTCATAACGGTAAGGATGCACTTAATATGATCAATGATGTTGAATTTGATTTACTGTTACTTGACCTGATATTGCCACATATCGATGGAATTACACTGTTAAAAGAGCATATTCCAACGAACCATCCTTTTAAAATTATTTGCTTAAGTGCGTTTGGAAAAGATTCTGTGCTGTCAGAAGCAATGGATTCCGGAGCTGATTATTTCATTTTAAAGCCGATTAATTTTGATAATTTTGTCAATCGTATTTGTCAGATCTGTAATATTGATGAATCAGTCCTCAGACAAGATAAATTAGAACAGTTAGGATTTAAAGAAAAACATAAAGGTACGCGATATATACAGGATGCCATTGAAATATTATCTGCTAGAAGCGAACAAGAACGAGCGAAGAAAGTACACTTAACAATTGATTTATATCCAAAGATTGCAGAAAGAAACAATGTTAAGAATGCAAATGTAGAACGTTCTATACGACATGCAATTGAAAAAGCATGGGATAACGGTTTACAGGAAGTGTTTAGCAAACGTGGAAAATTAAATCGACCGACGAGTGGCGAACTAATCGATTACCTCTTGGAGGATTATCATGACTAAAATAATTGGACACAGAGGGTATGCTGCACTTTATCCTGAAAATACGATGCTAAGCTTTAAAAAAGCTTATGAACATGGTGCAGATGGAATAGAGCTTGATATACATATGTCTGTCGATAAAGCAATTATTGTCATCCATGATCCAACCTTAAATCGTACAACCAATCAGAAAGGTCGAGTCAATCAATTAACATTAGATGAAATCAAAAATGCACGTATTAAGAATGGTTTATTTAAAATAACTGACGAACAAGTCCCAACGTTAAAAGAAGTGATGGACTGGATCATTACAACTGATATGACATTAAATATTGAAATAAAAGGTGTTACTGAAGGTGTGCTTGAAGAAGAGCTACTCAAACTTTTAAGTCACTATGACATGAAAGAGCGTATTATCATATCAAGTTTTAATCTTGAAAGTCTTTTATATATAGAAAAGATTGATTCGAGTTATGACACAGCACTACTTACAGATAAAGATTTGGGTGAGCCGTGGATATATTTGGAGTCACATGGCATTAAATCAGTGCATCCTTATGGAAAAAGTTATATGACCGATGCGAAAAGACAAGAAGTAGTAGGATATAATTTACCAGCACGTGTCTACACGGTTAATCGCGCAAAAGAAATACAGTACTGGCTGGAAGAAGAAATCGATGCCATTATAACAGATGAAGTAGAAGTAGCGGTAAAATTAAAAAAAGATTATTTGTTAAAACAACATTGATAAAAATAAAGAACAAGAGAATCATCCATTATTAGGACTGATTCTCTTGTTTTTTATAAAATTTTTCTTGAGCACGTTTACTTTTCTTTTCGATATGAAGAATATAGCCGCCTACAAAACTAACACCAAGTACCATTAAGATAAGTCCGATTAAAAATTGCAGCCAAATAAAATGGAGTTCTGGGACAAGAATACCAAAAACAGCATCTCGCATCCATTTGATACCTAAACCTGCAAAATAAATTGGAATAACTAAAACAAGAAGTGCGATAATCTTTTTCATAAATTCACCTACCAATAGCATTATAACAAAAAAACATCATAATATTAATAATAAAAAATTTATTATATAAATATAATAAGAGATGAAAATGATGAATAAAAAAAATCTAAAATACGTTCAAATAGCATGTTGTAAGCGCTTTAGTTTGTTGAAGTACATAAAAATTTAATAGAATATAATAATAATATATCGGAAATCGAACTAAAATATACAGAAATAAATTTAATAATGAATATTTTTGTTTTATAAACATAATATTTAATGTAAAATAGGAAGTGTTAAAATAATAATTATTTTATGAAAAGGGGAAATAAAATGATTTTTAAGACTTTAGAACAATATGACTATGAGCAAGTTGTATTCTGCCAGGATAATGCAAGTGGATTAAAAGCGATTATCGCGATCCATGATTCAACACTTGGACCAGCATTAGGTGGATGCAGAATGTGGCC
The DNA here is from genome assembly GCF_003259675.1 of Macrococcoides bohemicum. GTDB lineage: Bacteria > Bacillota > Bacilli > Staphylococcales > Staphylococcaceae > Macrococcoides > Macrococcoides bohemicum. Next base: position 481,693 of record NZ_PZJG01000001.1, read on the forward strand.
ATACAAAACAGAAGAAGAAGCAATTGAAGATGCATTACGTTTAGCACGTGGAATGACATATAAAAATGCAGCAGCAGGACTTAACTTAGGTGGCGCGAAAACAGTTGTTATCGGAGATCCTAAGAAAGATAAATCAGAAGCTTTATTTAGAGCATTAGGTCGTTATATTCAAAGTTTAAACGGACGATATATTACAGCTGAAGACGTTGGTACAACAGTTACTGATATGGACATTATTCATGAAGAAACTGACTTTGTCGTAGGATTATCAGAAAGCTACGGATCTAGTGGAAATCCTAGTCCGATGACAGCATTAGGAGTTTATCGTGCGATGAAACGTACGGCGAAAGAAGCATTCGGTGATGATAGTTTAGCAGGTAAGACAATTTCTGTACAAGGGGTAGGAAATGTATCTTATACTTTATGTAAATATTTACATGAAGAAGGTGCGAAATTAATCGTTACGGATATCTTCCAGGAATCAATTGATAGAGCGGTAAATGATTTTGGCGCAACAGCAGTGAAACCTGATGAAATTTACTCAGTTGAAGCGGATATCTTTGCACCATGTGCATTAGGAGCAATTCTTAATGATGACACAATTCCACAATTGAAAGTTAAAGCAGTATGTGGATCATCTAATAACCAGTTGAAAGACATGGAAAGACACGCAGCAATGCTTAAAGAAAGAAACATTATCTATGCACCTGACTTTGTTGTAAACTCGGGTGGAGTTATTAATGTAGCTGATGAGTTAAACGGCTACAACCAAGATCGTGCAATGAAAAAAGTAAATGAAATCTATGATCAGATGGATAAAGTATTTGAAATCGCGAAACGCGATAACATTTCTACAGCATTAGCAGCAGAACGTTTAGCTGAAGAACGTATTGATCAAATGATGCGTGTACGTAGTACATTTAGTTTAAATGAACATTCTTTGCTTTCTAGACGTAGAGGTTAATAAAACAGGTATGCTCAGAATTTTGAGCATACCTGTTTTTAAATATCACTAAAATTAATTTTGTAATTTTCTTTTAGGGTGAAACGACCAATAAGTCACCACACGAATGATATATTCAAGCGGACCATATTTAAAATATATACTGCTCAATAAGATTTGTACCACAAAGAAAATTAAGGCAATGAAAACAGATAATACAAAATTGCTGTCACCAAATCGTCCAAACCCATGACTATAATAAATAAACCCATGGAAGATAGATTGGCTAATGTAATTAGTGAGAGAAAGTTTATAGATTATATAGAGAAAATTGGATTATGAAAGACGCGCCAACATATTTAGTTAAATATACTAATGGTTTAAAAGATAAAGGTTTCGTTCCGAAAGATCATGTAATACAACAATTTAATTCGATTGGTATATATGAAGATTATAAGAATTTAATTCAAGAGATTTTACAATCGACGATCTAAAAATATTTATGACAAAATTATTGATTTATATAACTGTGAAAAGATTGCTGAGATTCATGTTTGTAACGGTAGTTATCCAATATATAAATTTATTCATGAAGGCAAAGATATTGGATTTTATTTAAGTGGTATTGGATCAACATTAGCGGCTCAATTTTGTATAGAAGCTAACTGGTTAACTGGTGCTACTCAGTTTATAATGTCAGGTTCAGCAGGTAGTTTAGATAAAGAAAAGACGGATAATAAATTTGTGATTCCAACGGAAAGTTATCGAGATGAAGGTATGTCTTATCATTATGCAAAAGCAGATGATTATATTGAAATTAATAATAGTAAAAAAGTAGCTGAAATATTTGATATATTAGAATTACCTTATGTGCAAGGTAGGGTATGGACAACTGATGCTATGATGAGAGAAACTAAAAATAATGTTGAAGTGCGCAAAAACGATGGATGTATTGCAGTCGAAATGGAACTTGCAGGTGTTCAAGCTGTTAGTGACTTCCATGGGTTTGAACTCTATAACTTTTTGGCAACGGGTGATGTACTTGCAGAAAATGAATACGAGATTGACGGCTTAAGTGACGCTAATCATAATATGGATAAATTCTTTATAGGTTTGGAAATAGCAAAGAGAATTTAGATAGAATTAATGATAGTACATAATGGGTGAAATAATCATTAAATATAATGGAGAATTAAAATGCTGATGTTTAGTTATAAAAAACAAAGTTGAATGCGATTTTGAATTGATAGATTATCAGATGAAACATCTTTCTGATAAATGTAAATTTGCAACTTATATTATGGTTGATATACTAACAAATAATAAATTTTATATAAGTTCGATTAGGATAAATGAAGATAGATGGAAAATGAAAGTAATATAGAAAGGCTAATGAAATAAATATTAATCAGCTGAGGTGGGTAGAATATTATGACTCTTACAAGAAATTTAAGACTTGCTAATTTAGAACGATGGTATATGTATCCTGGTAATGTATTTGAAGGTACAGAATATATGAATACATTTTTAGAAGTTTTTATATTTGAAGCAAATGAAATTTATATTTTAACAATTACAGATATCCCAAAAGATAGTTTGTTCAGTAATGAAGAATTAATTTCAGATATTGAGGGGTTGGCACATCATTTGGCAGTTGAAAAAGGATCGACACAACTTTTTGAGTTTCTTGATATTGATATGTCTAATTTTAAATTTAATCCAGATTCAGATGGTAACATAGAATATCAGACAAATGAATATAAAGATAAATATATTGAAAAATATTATAAAGAAATACTATATCAAAAATACCCTCAAATTAATGTGATTCATGAAAACACTACATTTAGTTATTGATAGAATTTCCTTTTAAATGTCAACAGAATTTAAAACTTTTGATTTATCATTTATTAAATATTAAAATGTAAATGAAAAGAGGAGTGTAGCAACACTCCCCTTGTAGATCCGTTTAGACGGTGACCAGCCTTTATAGTGATATCAAACTACTACCACTCAGCTCGGTCAAAGCTTATGAGTGGTTATTTTTTATCGTTTTTACTGACTTCTATGACACATAGCATGATATCTGCAAAAAGTAGTGCAAATATCAATGCTTCATAAATAGTCATGCTTATCCTTTCTGGGGATAACACCAAAAGTAAAACGATAAGCATCACCCCTTTATGGCTAGCCACCATCATAAACTAAACTACATGATATATTATAATAGGTAAAATTATTTTCTGCGAACGTTAGTTCGCGTTGGATTCATTTAATCTTTCTATTTCTTCATCGATTTGCTGAACATCTATTCGTTCATATAATGGTGAAACAGATGCAAGTCTTTTTGGTAAAACCTCGATTACATGCCATTCTAATGTTTCTATTCCCAGCATATCTTTTAGTTTTTCTGCACTAAATGGGAGGAAGGGATTCAATAATTGACTTAAATTTTGAATAATAAATACACATGTAGCTAAAGTTTCATCACATTTTTCTTTTTCTTCTTTAAATGTAATCCATGGCTGTTGTTGGTCAAAGTATTTATTATATGTTCTTATAGATTCAAATATTAATTCTAACGCTTCTTTAATTTTAGCTTCTTCTATTAATTGCCCAACTTTTTGATAAAGTAAATGTAATTCATTTTTAATACTTTTATCAATTTCAGTTTGAGGGACTTCTAAATCATATGATTTTTCCAGAAACTTAAATGTTCTATTAACCAGATTACCAAATGCACCAAGAAGTTCACTGTTATGACTATAAATAAATTCTCTAAAAGAAAAATCTGCATCTCGAGATTCTGGTGCATTGATTGTAAAGAAATAGCGAATCATATCAGGGTGATATCGTTCTATTAAATCCGGTATCCAGACTGCCCAATTCTGGCTGGTTGATATTTTTCGTTTTTCCAAAGTCATATATTCACTTGATACGATTGATTGTGGCAACCCATCAATATTTGCACCCATTAGAATTGATGGCCAAATTACGGTATGAAATGGTATATTGTCTTTTCCATGAATATAATAAGTTTTTGTTTCTTTCATCCAGAATTGTTGGTAATCCTGATTATTTAGTTTTCCCCATGCTTCTGATGCTGTTAAATATCCAGCTACCGCTTCAATCCAAACATATATCTTTTTATCTTCAAATCCTTTGATCGGCACATCAACACCATTAGGTAAATCACGTGTTACAGAACGATCAGGTATACCTTCATTTAAATATCTTTCAGTGAGTGCTAATGCATTTTGACGCCAGTGATATTTTGTACTTTTTTCTTTAAAATACTTTTCAAGTTGTTCCTGAAGCCTACTAAATTTGTAATATAAATGATTTGTTTCTCTAATTACAGGTTCGTTGCCACACAATTTACAACGCTTATTGATTAAATCTAGTGGATCGAGTATTGCTGAACATTGATCACACTGATCACCTCGTGCTTTTGCACCACAATTAGGACACTCACCTTCAACCAATCGATCAGGTAAGAACTGCTGATCATGTTCACAATACGCTTGCTCACTCGTTTTTTGATAGAGCATATCATTATCATATAATTTTAAGAATAATGACTTTACGCCGTTATGATGTTCGATTGAATCTGTTCTAGTATATAAATCATAAGTAAAACCTAATTGATTAAAGCAATGTTGAAATTCCTGATGATAAATATCTGCAATATCTCGAGTGGTCTTTCCTTCTTGTTTCGCACGTATTGCAATAGGTGTTCCGTTACAATCACTTCCAGACACATATAAAACATCTTCACCAGTTTGTCTGTAATATCTTGCAATAATGTCTCCAGGTAATAGTGCTGCGATATGACCAATGTGCAAAGAACCATTTGCATATGGCCATGCTCCTCCAATAAATACTGTCATTCTAAATCTCCCCCTTATATTCCATAAAAAAAGTCCCAATCGCAAAATGCGATTAGGACGAAATATTATATTCGTGGTACCACCTAAGTTCGTATATTACTCACATAATATACCTCGTAAAGTTAATAACTTTAATCCAATAACGCTGGATACGTCGCAATCTACTCATACAAACTTTCTTTGCGAAGCTTAGAGTCATCCTTTAATTCGTTACTTCTTTTCAGCTACCGAAGCTCTCTATTTTATGAATTAAATCTTCTCATCAATGCCGTTTTTATATTATTAGATATAATATATAAGATAATTGTGAAAATTACAATATTAATTTTTTATAATTCAAATTTTATAATGAGAATTATTTTTTTGACAATCAATAAAAAGAAATAGAATTTGAAATTGGTGAAACCCCAAATTCGGCAGGCAAAATCAATCTGAAATTGGTAGAACTCCAAATTCGAACTAACAATTCTTATCGAAATTGGAGATGCGCACATCAACTTTAATTTTTACTATCATTTTTATATTTATGCTATACTCAAATCATTAAAGTGAGGTATAGATATAATGATAAAAGCATATGAATTTGCGCAAGTTATGAATAATGTGAATCAGTTACTTAAGATTTATAAAACAAATGATCCAACGACGAATAAAGCACAAAAAAATATTATATTAGACGAAATTCGAGCGATTTACATTGTGAATGGCATAGATGCTAGTGAGTCTATTACTAAACTTGATGATATTCGGCTTTCCAAGACGAAAGCTGCTATGATGCTTTCAGAAATGAAACAGTTTGTAGAACCTTTTGAAATGCCTTCAGCTAAACAAGTAGAGAAGTTATTCAAAAAGGTTAAAAAATTAAACACACCACCAAGTGATCAATATGATCTTCAGATGATGAGCTATCTTGGATGGAATGACTATTCTGCAAATCGTAAGTATATTGTCTATAAGGATGATAAGGGTGCTTTTCAGAGTGTCTACGGAGAACTAGCTCCAACCAAAGTGAAGGGATTTTGTTCGATTTGTCAGCATGAATCTGATGTTTCTTTATTCTTAAATAAGACAAAAGCGAATAGTGACGGAACATATACGAAAAAGGGTGACTATATTTGTCATGATAGTAATGTGTGTAATCAACATTTAGACGATATCGATAAACTATATCATTTCATACAAAAAATAAAGTAAGTGTCGTATAATGACACTTACTTTATTTTTTATTGGTACTTTTTTTAATAATGAGATAGATCGTTATTATATTGACAATTGTAAAAGCTACAAAGATTATTAGCGAAATAGTAACTGCAATTTTAACCCATAATTCATCGCTTATGCTTAGTGTACGAATATTAACTAAGACGAATGCAAGTGAGATAATGAGTGAAAGAACAGGGGGTACTAAATTCATTTTATCTAAATTTGGATTGTTATAGCTTAAATATTTGATAATAACATCTCCTAAATAAGTATTTACTTCTTCTTCTGCCACCATTTAGGTGTTTCAATACCTTTATGATTATATACTGGTTTAATGATGTCAATAATTTCAACTGAGTCATGAATATGCTTAATTATCTCATCAATCGGTTTATACGCATCAGGTGCTTCATCTAAAGTGTCTTCCATAACTGTACTACTATATATGCCTTCCATTTGTTTTTCGAAGGTTTCTAAGTTGAGTGTCTGTTTGGCTTTTGAACGAGATAACACGCGTCCTGCACCGTGTGGCGCAGAATAATTCCACTCTGGATTACCTTTACCTTTCCCGATAATGATTCCGTCACGCATATTGATCGGAATAACAACATCTCTATCAAGACTCGCATCACATGCACCTTTACGAATTAAATATTCTTCTTCTTTTACTTCGATAAAATTATGAGGTGAATTTATGATTTTTGTATTATCCATCTGTATTCCAAAGTAATTGAGGATAACGGCTGTCATCATTAAACGACTCGTTTCTGCGAAGCGGCATGCAGCTGTCATATCATTGATGTAATGAAATAAGCTTTCACCTTTAAGATAGCTAACTTCTTCATCATAATGATTTTCCTGATTCAGTTGTTTTACAAATTTTATCATCGGTTGAATAGCATGATGTTTATTCTGTTCTTTTAAGATGTTAATGATAGGTGCAACATCAATATTTTTATGACTCTCTTTAGCTAAGTCCTGATAGTGTTTTTCTATCTTAGCCCCTAAGAAGCGGCTACCAGAATGAATCGTAAGGTAATATTCATCAGATTTGTTCTTTCCGATCTCAACAAAATGATTACCGCCGCCTAAAGTTCCGACTGAATTGATTAATTGAATCATATTTACATTTTGAAACAGTAAAGATGTTTGAATTTCTTTTAAATTATCTAAAATAATAGCTGTAATTTCTTGAGGTATATTATTAAATACAGGATTTTTTAGTTCATTGGTTCTTGGATATGTTGAAATATTATCAGTTATATACTGATCAAGTTCAGGAAAGTTAATATTATCAAGTTTACCTAATGGATAACTCATCATCCCACAACCAATATCCACACCGATAAATGCAGGTGGAATATTGGCATTAGATTTGTTCATTAGAATCGATGTACCAATCGCACAACCTTTTCCCTCATGTACATCAGGCATCATCACAATATTAGTGCCAGATAGAAAATCAAGGTTCGTCATATTCTGAACTCTATTTCTGGCAGCGTCTTCAATGTTATCTGTCATGATAACTGCATTTGTATATTTTCCTGTGATGTTTATCATTTTTAAAACTCCGTTCTTAAAAGTTCTTGAAACCAATTAAAACATAATTGTAAAATATAGTCAAAAAATATAAATAAAAATGTTTGCTAATAGTTTTATTAAACGGGTATAGAATGTTAATACGGATTAAAAGGAGAAATAAAGATGAAAAAAATTATGATTATTAATACAAATACAGATCATTATAAAGGTTTAGAGGAAAAGACAGGTTTATGGTTAGGCGAGCTTGTTCATTTCTATGATTATTTTAAAGACAAAGAAGTTGAGATAGATTTATACAGTGTTAAAGGTGGTAAAGTACCGATTGATCCATTTAGTGTGAGTACTTTGATGTTAGATTATAAGACTAAAAACTATATGGAAGATCCTGAGTTTATGAAATTATTAGATAATACAAAGTCTATTCACGAAGCGGATGTAAGTGAATACGACGCAGTTTACTTCACTGGTGGACATGGTACTATGTTTGATTTTGTTGATAATGAAGATATTTCTCGAATTCTTAAAGAAATGGATAAAGACATGAAAGTGATATCATCTGTATGTCACGGTGCAGCAGCTTTACTAAACTTTGAGGAAAATCGTTTGAAAGATACAGAGTTAACCGGATTCTCTAATCTAGAAGAACAAATAGTAAGAAAGACTAATAAAATACCATTTCTATTAGAAGATGAGCTTAAGAAGAAGGGTGCGAATTATAAAAAAGCGGTATTACCAATGGCATCGAAAGTCGTGCATGATGGTAATATCATTACCGGACAAAATCCACAATCGCCAAAAGGTGTGGCTAAGAAAGTCTGGAATGCAATTCAGTAATTATTTTACGAAAGAATATATATATTACCAATCTATCCAAAGTTTTGGATAGATTTTTTTATTTAATTACTGTCATATTAAGTTAATTATATAATATATATAATTAAGTGTTAAACTATGGTAATATCAATTTAGCACGCGAGGAGGGATGAAGATGACTATCACAAAACGTATAATAACTTCTATATATAATTATTTTTCTTAGTGCTGCAGGCATATTATATTCGTATCGATCAATAATAAATAATGAGGTGAAACAATATGAATTTTGGAGACAAACTATTTATTTTATTTTTAAATGCATGCTGGATGTTTTTCGTTTATTATTTGGTAAGAGTTCATGATAATGAGTTTTTATTTTATTTACCGTTTATGATACCCGCAAGCTTAATCGTTATTTGTTTTATCATGTTGATTCAATTAAGAGATGAAACGACAAAAGGTGTAAAAGTAAGAGAGTTTGAAGAATAGTTTATTATTGACATCTTTAAGTGTAAAATCATGTTATGATAAATTTTACATACTAATAACTAAATCATCACATTGACCGATAGCGATTAATCTGAATATTCTTTATAATTATTGTTAAATATAATAATAATGTGGAGAGAAAATATGTCTAGAATTTATTACAATATTCTTTTAATCCAGCTTTCATTTAGTGCTGGATTTATTTTTTATAATGTTTCAATTACATATTTCATTTATCAATTAACACAATCAACTTTTCTAGCAAGTTTAACAACATTTTTAAATCTCATTGCTAAAATGATAAGTAAGTTTTTTATTCAAAAATTCACTCAGAAATATACGATTAAACAAATATTATTAATAAATACATCTGCACAGATGATATTTTTATTATTGATGTTAGTGTTTATGAATTTAAAAGTATTATTAATCATATATATTCTTACTACTTTAATTTCTTTTTTTAATGGCATGTTCTATCCATTAAAAAACACTTTAATAAAAAATGTATTTGATGAAAATGAAGTCGCAAAAGTCATTGCAGGAATCTCTTCATTCGACCAGGCAATTATGTTTTCTGGATATATCATTGCAGGATGGATACTCGCAATGACAAATGTGGTTTTTGTTATGTCAATTACTCTTTTGTTTTTCGTTATTGCTTTTATTAACATTTTTATGATTCCAATTAATAAAAAAGAGTTGATTGAATTACAACATCGAACGACTACTAGTATAGTTGAAGGGTATCGATTATTGTTTAGTTTTCCTGTATTAAGGCAATTAACATTTATTGAATTTATTGAAGCCTTAATTGGGACAATTTGGATTGGTGCGATTCAATTAGCGTTTATAGAAGAGTTTTTGAATGAGGATACATCCTGGTGGGGTTACTTTAATGCTGCATACTTTGCAGGAACGATGATAGGAGCAATTGTAATATATAAATTTAAGAAGTTATCAACGCTAAATTTATATACCATTATCATTTGCCAAATCGTATATGTCATAACGGTCATAATTTTTGGTACTATAAAAATACCTGTTATTTCTGTTTTGCTAATTTTTATTATGGGACTCGTATTTCAAACTAAAGATATTTTGCAGGAAACACTAATCATTTCAAAGATCCCAAAAGAACATATCACTCTACTTACAGCATTTAAATCAACGATTATAGAATTTGGATATTTGATTTCAATTATATCAATTGGAGTTTACGCAGAAGTAGTTCCTATTCAGTGGGTGTATATCACTTCAGGGATAGTATATATGTTATGCATTTATTTAATGTTAAAATTGAAAAGATTACTTTGAAAAAATCACCTCAATCGACTTTAGATTGAGGTGACTTTTTTGGATTTATCTTAGGATGGATAATTTTATATCTGAATAAATTTTTATTATATATAATACGCTCTGTTATTTCATATGGCTGTGTATAATTCATCTCTGAAACTTTTACATTACCGTTTTGATATACATGCTCAATGTATGCTACATGACCTTGCGTGCCTCTTGGTGATTGAAGTAACGCACCTTTTCGTGGCGAATGGTTTACATTATATCCATCTTGTTTAGCAAGCTTCGCCCAATACTTTGCATCACGCCATGATCGTTCTATCATGTTGCCGTCTTTCTTTACTTTATCAAATACATAATAGGTACATTGACCTTTATCATAAGTGTTTATAGCCATCGGATCTGGCATAAGTTCTATTTTTATCTGTTCATATTTTTGGAAGAGTTTATCGTGATTCATAAATATGAGCATGATTGATATGATGAAGATGAGGAAATAGATTATTCTTTTCATAGTGATTTTATATACCAGCGATCCATTGCTGAATGGTCACTGCCTTCGATTGGTTGTTCTAATAATTGAAAGCCATACTTTTCATAGAGCATACATGCAACTTCTAGTTTACCCATTGTTTCTAAATAACAAGCTTTATAATGGTTTGATGCAAATGCTAATGCTTGATCCATTAATAGTTTAGAAATACCTTTCCCTTGTGAAGATTCTAAGATATATAGTTTTTGAAGTTCACATATCGTCCCATCTTCACTGAATGGGGCAATGCCAACACCACCTAAAACTTCTCCATTTTGCTCTGCTATCCAGTATTGTGCATATTTACGTTCACCATAATATGATGATAGTTGTGCTAGTTCTGGGTCAAAGTATGCTGATCCAGGGATATCTAAGTTGAACGATTCAAGAGACGTTTGAATGATTTTATGGATGATGGGATTATCTTTTTGTTGGATTGGTCTGATTTGAAATGTATTAGGCATAAGGATACCTCCTTTAAGATTACTGTAAATAGTAATGAAGCGCGGTGTGTATGTCAATAAAATAGGGATGCTCAATAATTAATCCTATATTTTATCCATTATACTTCGGTTATATATTATTGAGTAAGTTTGCAAACGAATAATTGTAGTTATGTTAAAGAAATAATACGTTGACTCATAAGTAAACGAACAATCGCTAATAAAAAATAGTAGGTAATACGTTACCAGCAATCAATAACCTATATATTATCTACATCTTTTTATATTCACGAATTAATCACTAGATTTCACGGTCTTTATTCGTTATGATAGTTGTATCAATTTAGAAGAGGTGTTATATCAATGGATATGAATTTTAATATGTTTATGGAAGATTTCGTAAACAATGCACGTCAAGAAATCGAAACTGCGGGTTACAAACAGTTAACAACGCCTGAAGCGGTTAAAGAAACGTTTGATAAACCTGGTACAACTTTTGTCATGGTCAACTCTGTTTGTGGTTGTGCTGGCGGTATCGCTCGTCCTGCTGCAGCACATGCATTACATTATGATAAATTACCTGATCAATTAGTAACTGTATTTGCTGGTCAGGATAAAGAAGCGACTGAAACAGCTCGTGATTACTTTGAAGGTTATCCACCAAGTAGTCCATCATTTGCTTTACTTAAAGATGGTAAGATTGTAAAAATGATCGAAAGACATGAAATAGAAGGTCACGATCCAATGAGTGTTATTACAAACATTCAAGCTTTATTTGAAGAGCATTGTGAGGAACGTTAATTCATTCATGAAGATTAAGCCTTATAAGATTGGTTCGCGTACGATTAAGACTGCTTTCGGTATGTCTCTCGGCGTAATCATCTGTAAGATGATGGGTCTCGAGAATTTCTCATCTGCTGCTATTTTAGTCGTTCTTTGTGTGAAGAATACAAAAGTAAAATCTTTAGAAGCTGCAAGTGCGAGATTTTTCTCGTGCTTGCTTGGTATTTTGTTTTCATATATTTTCTTTATGAATTTAGGCTTTAATCCGATTGTCCTCGGTATCCTCGTCTTACTGTTTATTCCTGTTACAGTAATGTTCGGTATACAAGAAGGTGTGGTCACAAGTATCGTTATCATTCTACATTGCTTTAATTCAGGTCATATTGACTGGGCATTAGCTGTTAATGAATTTCTATTACTTTGTGTAGGCATGGGCATCGCTTTAATTTTAAATCTTTATATGCCGAATCACAACAATACATTACATGGTTATAAACGTGCGATAGAGATGGAATTTCAGGTTATTGTCAGCCGATTGAGTGATGCGTTAAAGCATCCTGAAATTGTATTGAACACAAATGATATTGATAAGCTGCATGAAACGATTGAACGTGCGAAGTCACTTGCCTATATGGAAGTAGAGAATCATTTTTCACGTAATGATAATTCATATTATCATTATTTTGATATGCGTGAATCCCAACTTGAGCTTTTGGCACGTATGACACACCTGATTAATGAAATAAGCTGTAAAGATAAGCTACATATGCAGTGTAGCGGGTTGTTAGAGGATTTATCAAATAATATAACGAGCAATAATTTTACTGCAATAAGATTACATGATTTATATGAAATAATGCTGGATTTAGATAATTATCCATTACCGGATTCACATGAGCGATTGAAATCTCGTTCTGCCGCAATTCAGCTGCTTAAAGAAATAGAAAGTTATTTAATGATAAAATCTAAATTTGGCTCTTTAAAGATGTATTAAAAAAACGTTGAGAAGGTTTTCTCAACGTTTTTTACATATTAAGATATGGTAATACAGCGCTAAGCACTAATGCTGCAACGATTAATACAAGTAAGACGATAATAAAGACTTTGCGTGCTGTTTTGTTATTCATTCTGTACTTCCTTTCTTAAGAGCATTTTATTTATTATATCAAATAATCGATTTTACGTCTTATCCTTTATTGATGAACAGTTGTTTGGTACGATAAATATAAATAATATTTTAAGGAGTGTTGTAAATGAACCAGCAAAGATTAGTGGATACTTTTATTGAACTTGTAAAGATTGATAGCGAGAGTGGTAATGAACGTGAGATTGCAAATCATTTAAAAACATTATATTCAGAGCTTGGCTTTGAAGTCACTGAAGACGATACACAAAGTAAGACAGGTTTTGGTGCGGGCAATCTAATTATGAAATTAAAAGGCACAACAGATCAGGAGACAATATTACTTTCTTGTCATATGGATACTGTTACGCCCGGTAATGGCATTAATCCGATTATTACTGATAATGTTATTCATACAGATGGCTCTACGATTCTTGGTGCTGATGATAAAGCGGGGATTGCTGCAATGATTGAAGCGATTCGAACGATTAATGAAGAACAAATCCCACATGGTGATATTGAAGTAGTTATTTCAGTTGGAGAAGAATCTCATTTAATTGGTGCTAGTGTATTAGATGGATCTAAATTAAATGCGAAACTAGGGTATGCACTGGATGCGGGTAGTGAAGTTGGTACAATTGTAAACCAGGCGCCATCAAATGCGACCCTTAATATTGAAATTACAGGTGTTACAGCACATGCTGGTGTAGCACCGGAAAACGGTGTAAGTGCGATAAACATCGCTTCTCGTGCAATAAGCAATATGAAGCTAGGTAGAATAGATGCAGAGACGACTGCTAATATCGGTACGATTGAAGGAGGTTCAAGAACGAATATCGTTGCTGAAAAATGTTATATTGTTGCAGAAGCGCGCAGTCTAGTTGATAGTAAAATGGAGGCACAAGTTGCACATATGAAAGAAGCAATTCTTACTGCAGCAGCAGAACTCGGTGGGAAAGCTGATGTAGAGGTTAAAGTAAATTATCCATCATTTAATATTGATAAATCAAGCAAAGTAATCGAGATTGCAAGTCAAGCAGCTGAACGTGTAGGTAGAACACCAGAAGTTGTACCAAACGGTGGAGGTAGTGATGCTAACTTTATTAACAAGTTTGTTCCGACTGTAGTATTAGCTGTCGGCTATCAGGATATTCATACGGTAAATGAAAAGATGCCGATTGATGAATTAAATAAATTAACTGAACAGGTAATTGAAATCATTAAGCTTGTTTAGTTCAAACATTATAGACATGTGCTATAATTATCATGAAAATTCATTTGAAAGAGGTATATTATGAGTAAACAACAAATAGGCGTTATTGGTTTGGCTGTAATGGGTAAAAATTTAGCATGGAATATAGAATCACGCGGGAATACTGTTTCGGTATTTAACCGTTCAAAGGAAAAAACTGAAGAGATGATGAAAGAATCAGTTGGTAAAAATATTTTCCCAACTTACTCTCTAGAAGAATTCGTAAATAGCCTTGAAAAGCCACGTAAAATCATGATGATGGTTAAAGCTGGGGAAGCAACAGATGCAACAATCGAAAGCTTAATTCCATTATTAGATCAAGGCGATATTTTAATCGATGGTGGTAACACTAACTACAACGACACGATTCGTCGTAATGCATATCTTTCAGAAAAAGGATTCAATTTCATCGGTACGGGTGTTTCAGGTGGTGAAGAAGGTGCATTACATGGTCCTTCAATTATGCCAGGTGGTCAAAAAGAGGCATATGAACTTGTTAGACCTATTCTAGAATCTATTGCTGCTAAAGCTGAAGACGGCAAACCATGTGTTGCCTATATTGGTCCGGATGGTGCCGGTCATTATGTTAAAATGGTACACAACGGTATTGAATATGCAGATATGCAATTAATCGCTGAGAGTTATGATTTAATGAAAAATGTATTAGCTATGTCAAATGATGAAATCGCGGATACATTTAAATCATGGAATGAAGGCGAACTAGATAGCTACTTAATCGAAATCACAGCTGATATCTTTAAGAAATTAGATGAAGATGGTACGCCACTCGTTGAAAAAGTCATGGATAAAGCCGGACAAAAAGGTACAGGTAAATGGACTTCAATTAACGCATTAGACTTAGGTCAGCCATTAACGATAATCACTGAAAGTGTCTTTGCACGTTTCATCTCTAGTCAAAAAGATGAAAGAATTGTTGCAAGTGAAAATATCAATTCAAATAAAACAAATTTTGAAGGCGATAAAGCTGAATTCTTAGAAGCAATTCGTGAAGCATTGTATATGAGTAAAATTTGTTGCTATGCACAAGGGTTCGCTCAAATGAGAGCAGCAAGTGAAGCTTATAACTGGAACTTACAGTTAGGTGATTTAGCAATGATCTGGCGCGAAGGTTGTATTATTCGTGCACAATTCTTACAAAAGATTAAAGAAGCATATGATAATAACACAGATTTACAAAACTTATTATTAGACCCATACTTCAAAGATGTTGTAGAAAAGTATCAAACTAGTTTACGTAAAGTTGCTGCGACTGCAATCACTACAGGTACACCAGCACCAAGTTTTGCAGCAGCAATTAATTATTTTGATTCTTACACATCAAAAGATTTACCTGCAAATTTAATACAGGCACAACGTGATTATTTCGGTGCGCACACTTATGAACGTAAAGATAAAGAAGGCGTATTCCATACAGACTGGAAATAATTATGTTGTATATCAAAAAGCTCGCAAGAATTTTCTCTTGCGAGCTTTTTATAATGTTGGTATCCAAAGTTCAACTTTATTGAAGCTATTATCAAAATCCATATCATCAGGAAAAATATAAATATACTGACTATTGCGTTCGTAGTGAATATTAAAGTCTACTTGTTTTTCAACAGATTGCCAAATTTCATTGAATACATAATCAAGCTTTCCACGAGATTCAAATTTAGCGTAATCACCGTTATAGATTTGTTTGCTTTCATAATCAAAAGTACGTTCTGACTTCACTCCTACAAATATTTCTATATCATTTGCATTAGGTTGAACAACCACATAAATTTTTTTGTCTGAGCTAAATGATAATAATGATTTAATTTCTTCTTTTTCTTTTAATTCATAGACGATATCCGGGATAAGAAAATGATTACCTAATTCATTAAATGAAACGATTTCTTGTATTCCTACAATTCTGAAACTATCCATCGTCTGCATTTTATAAGGCATCGGAGGCTTCGTCGTCACAGATAGCTGAATGTAGAGTCGTTCTACCATTCTTAATTGTTCAGGGTTACTTCTAACCTGAATCGGTGAAATTTGATGGTGTTCGCTAAAAGCAGTACTAAATTCATGTGCCGTCTGATAGCCAAATTGGTTTGCGATATCAACGAGACGGTAATTACCATTTAACAACTTTTTAGCGGCCTCGGTCATCTTACGATGATGTATATATTCTTCTATATTCATTCCGGCAATCATCGTAAATGTTTGATTTACATGCATCGGATTTTCATTTAAATATGTACCGATTGTTTCATATTGAAAAGGTTCAAATAAATGATCTTCAATATATACGATTGTTTTCTGCATTAAGTCAATATTATTCATAAGTCACATCTTCCTTAAAGTTGCTTTAAATAGATTTCGTGTATTCATAGATATTTATTTTTTCTGATGGATCATTATTTATATGTTGCAAAGGAATATGATATTTCAGATTGAAATGAATGATATCCTGTAAATATACTTCATATTCAGGTTTTGCATAATACAGAATGATATCACATTTTTCAATAGATGATGTCATTAAGTTTTCCATAACTTTTTGAAATACGAATACAGAAAAAGGATTGAAGAAAAATAAATGTGTCTCTTCACCATTAAATTGATACTGTAATGCATTAATATTTTGAGCAGTAACATCATTTTCTTGATGATGTAATAAGCTATAATTTTTAATGTTTTCAAGGCTTTTTAAGTATAGCTGCTTATTAAGTTCAATACCTATCGTTTTTATTTTGAATACATAATTAGTGAAGATTGGTACACGCATTAGTCCAGAGCCAAAATCTACTAATAATGCATCTTTAGTTATGTCTTCTTTCATCATGTTATATAATGATAATAAATCACGATAAATAGTTGGTTCGTACCGATTAGAATGATGATTTGTAAAAGTTTCAATATAAGGATTAGTCTTTATATTGAGCAATGTATCGAAATCCTGCTCTGTGTAAAGTTCAAAAGATGATCGTATAAATTTATTCATAATTCAAATATTAACACAATTATGGCACAATAAAAAGAGGGTGAGACATAAGTCTTAACCCTCTTCTGTTTAACAGCTTAAACGGCGGAACAGAAGTTGCCCCTACGACAAAAACCGAACAAAAACTATAAATCAAAGAGCGATTTATTAGTATTGTCCGGTTTTTGCTTGCGGCAGAACACTTCTGTCCCAGCCTCTTTTTTAAGATTTATATTATACGTCCCACCAGTGGAAGTTATCTCGACTTAATAACAGATCGCTTTTTACAGGGCCGTTAGATCCAGCCTGATAATTCGGGAATGGAGCAGGATGTGCATCCCAGTATTCAGCAACAGTATCTACATAACTCCATGTTGCCTTTAATTCTTCCCAGTGTGTAAAGTTAGTGGCATCGCCTTTTAGACAATCATAAATTAATCCTTCATATGCATCGACAGTATTCATCTTATCTTGTGTCGTCATCGCATATGATAATTTAACTGGTTCAGTATTGATACCTTCGATATATTTACGTGCATTTAAATGAAGTTCTATTCCTTCATTAGGCTGAATATTTATGACAAGTAAATTGGAATCTAGCTGATTATCTTTTTGATAATATAGATTCATCGGCATTTCTTTAAATTCAACAACAACACGTATTTCTTTTTCCTTCATACGTTTACCGGTACGAATGTAGAAGGGAACACCTGCCCACCTAAAGTTATCGAGCATAACTTTAGCGGCAACAAATGTAGGTGTATTACTTTCTGGATTTACATTTTCTTCATCACGATATCGTTTTACTTTTTCACCGTTTATTTCACCGACATCATATTG
This sequence comes from Macrococcoides bohemicum, assembly GCF_003259675.1. Lineage (GTDB taxonomy): Bacteria > Bacillota > Bacilli > Staphylococcales > Staphylococcaceae > Macrococcoides > Macrococcoides bohemicum. Next base: position 499,822 of record NZ_PZJG01000001.1, read on the forward strand.
TCCTCGAACGAAATAGCTTCTTACGTGTTCAGGCTGAATTTTACGGATAGAACGGAGTGCCTTTACTTTTTCATTTCTAATATCTTCAGATGATAATGAAATAGGAGGCTCCATTGCAAGAAGTGAAACAATTTGTAACATGTGATTTTGTACCATATCTTTTAAAGCGCCACTAGTATCGTAATAGCCACCACGGTCTTCAACACCTAAAATTTCTGAAGAAGTGACTTGAATATTTGAGATATATTTATTATTCCATAACGGTTCAAACATTGCATTGCTAAATCGAATTACTTCGATGTTCTGTACCATATCTTTACCAAGATAATGATCAATTCGATAAATTTCCTCTTCTTTAAACGATTTTCTTAACTGATTATTTAGTTTTTCAGCAGAGGCGAGATCTTTACCGAAAGGCTTTTCAATAATTAATCGCTTAAATCCTTTTGTTTTTGTCAGTCCGCTAGATTTTAAGAAATCTGACACAGTACCAAAAAATTCTGGTGCCATTGCTAAATAGAATAGACGGTTACCATTTAAGTTATATTGTGCATCTAAAGATTCAGATAGTGTTAGCAGCGCATCATAACTTTCTTTATTATTTACGTCATGGGACTGGTAATAAACATGTTCCATAAATTCATCAATTTTATGTGTATCTTTAACGAATTTTTCGATAGATGATTTGATTTCTGCTCTGAATGTTTCATTTGTCCAGTCACGTCGTCCAATACCAATGATTGCAACATGCTCATTCAAGTTATCTTGCTGATAAAGGTGGAATAACGATGGAAATAACTTGCGGTGACTTAAATCACCTGTTGCACCAAAAATTGTTATTAAACAGGGGATATTTTGCTTTTCAATTTCCAAAATAAATACCTCGATTCTATTAAAGTCTATTTTATTTTTTCATACAATGCCTAAAAAAACAAATAAAACATGCTATAATGACGTGATGAAATAAAAGGTGGTAGAAAAATGAAAATAACTTTTTTAGGAACGAGTGCAGGTTTACCAACTAAAGAAAGAAATACACAAACGATCATACTTTCTCTTGCACCGTTAAATAATACGTTCTGGTTATTTGATGCCGGTGAAGCTTGTCAGCATCAGATATTACATACAAATATTAAACTTGGAAAGCTGGATCATATATTTATTACACATCTGCATGGTGATCATATTTTTGGATTACCGGGTCTACTCACATCAAGAAGTTTTCAAGGTGGAGAAAATAAACCTTTAAAAGTATTTGGTCCAAAAGGAATTAAAGCATATATCGAAACGACACTGTTAATTTCAGGTTCTCACTTGAATTATCCGCTTGAAATCATCGAAATTGCTGATGGAGACGTCTTATATATCGATCAGATAAAGGTGAATGTAGGAATGTTAAAACATGGCATAGATTCATTTGGATATCGTATCCAGTTTCCAGACACAGAGGGTAATCTAATATCTGAAAAACTGATTGAAGCAGGCATTCAGCCGGGTCCAATTTATCAACAGTTTAAAACGCAGGAATTCGTTGAGGTAGATGGTATCATTTATGAAACGAAAAACTATCGAAATCCAAATAAACCTGGTAAGATTATTACGATATTTGGCGACACAATGCCCTGTGAGGCAGAAATAGATCTGGCAAATAATGCGGATGTTATAGTACATGAAAGTACTTATTTAGATGGTGATCTGGATTTGAGTCATCAATATTACCATAGTCATATTGATGACGTAGCAAAACTTGTTGCAGAATCGCATGCGAAAAAAGTATTGATTAATCATGTGAGTAATCGTTATGATTTACAGGATATTGCATTATTGAAAGATGTAATACAGCATAAATATCCGGAAATGGTATTTGAAATCGTGAAGGACTTTGATAATTTTGAAATATAAACAATGCGCGCTCAATTAGCTGAGCGCGCATTATTAATTTGTTGTTATAGTTATTTATTATTATATTTATATTTGTATTATTTTCCTAATTCTTTACTACGATTTAAAGCTTCATTCAAGCAATCTACAAAAATTTCTTCGATAGGGTGTTTCGCTAAAGCATCCAGTCCTGCCTTCGTTGTACCACCCTTTGAAGTGATATTTTCACGTAACTGATCAAGAGACAGTTCACTATTTTCAAGCATTCTTGCAGTACCGATAATCAATTTACGTACCGCAATATCAGTGTCTTCATGTGATAAGCCAAGTTGATTTGCAGCATTGATATACTGTTCATACATATAGTATAAAAAGGCAGGGCCACTACCTGTGATTGCGGTAACATCATGTAATGAATCTTCTTCAACTTCAATAGATGTTCCAAACGCATTGAGTAGATTGAATAACGTTTGTTTATCGCTTTCCTCGAAATTATCTGAGAAAGATATTCCAGTTACTGATTGTTGAACATGTGCATTAGTATTGGGCATGATACGTGCGACTGGATTTGATGTTTGAAGCTTAGTTTTGATTTGATTAATTGGTACGCCAGCCATCATTGAAACAAACTTATTATGTGTATTGAGATGAGGTTGAATACGCTCAACAAGTGAAACAAAGTCATGAGGCTTAACAGCTAAAAATACAAAATCAGCATTTGATAACAGTTCATTATCGTCATAGCTATATTGTGTATTTAATGTGCTGTTTAATCTTTTTAATTCTTCAATGTCACTTCTATTTGTTAGAAATATATCTTCACCTTTTACGGTATTACTTTCAATCAATCCTGTAAATATTGCGCTGGCCATATTACCTGAGCCGTAAAATACAATCTTCATGTCACATGCCTCCTGGAATCTTTGTTATTATTATTATTATAAGATTGTAATGGGTAAAACACAATTTTGACATAAAATAAATCATATTTATAGAAATGTGGTGCTTAGATTGATTGGCAAAAGAGCATTAATAACCGGTGCTACAAGTGGTGTTGGCTTAAAGATTACTGAATTATTATTAGCGCGTGGCGTTCATGTCACGGCTGTTGGCAGACGTATTGAACAATTAGATAGACTAAAAAAAGATTTTGACAGACTTAAGGTTTACAGTGTCGATATGATAGATTCAGAACATTTTTCTCATTTTATAAAAAGTATAGAAATCGAAGGCACATATGACTATTTAATTAATTGCGCTGGTTTTGCAGAATATGGTCCATTAATTAATCAAGATGACGACGTCATAGCAGATATGATACATGTCAATTTAACGCAGACCGTCATTCTTACGAAACATGTTTTACTTAAAATGAATCCAGGAGGTATGGTTGTCACGATTGGTAGTCTATCAAGTAAAGTAACTACGCCTTTTGGTGCAATATATGCCGCTTCAAAATCAGGTATAAATCAGGTGATGAACGCATTAAGGTTAGAACAAAGTCACATTCATTTTTTAACTGTTAATACCGGACCTGTCAATACACAATTTATTCAGAAAGCTAACAAAGGTAAACCGATGAATCAGTTAGCAGAGCGGGTACAGCTTGATGTTAACCAGTTAAGCATGCAAATAGTAAATGCCATGATCGATAGAAAAACGGAGCTTAATCTTCCGGTTTGGATGGATTCTGGATTGAAGATTTATGGCCTTGCACCGAGAAAGCTTGAAAAGATATTTAAAAAATATTTTATGACAAAAAAATAACAGGTGTATGATACACTTGTTATTTTTTCATTGTTATTTCTTCTTTTTTATTTTATGTTTATCATTTGCTTTATTTTGCGCATTGCCAGGCTTCGGTGGCAATAAGTCAAATGTCGTTAAGAAATGTTCCACTTTGTTCTTATAGGAAATGGGATTGACATTATAACTTGCAGCATGCCCACCATGTTCTGGATACCAGCGCATCTTAGGTCCACGCTTTTTATTATAAAGATCAACCGAGTGGGTATAAGGAATAAATACATCTGGTTTAGAATGGATAAACAGGATAGGCTGTTCAACATTTTGGATGACATCTATCGGTGATACTTGTTTCAGGGAAAAATGTGTTCTCATTTTCAGTACTTGATTTAAGGCTGATAATACAATGCCACTTCCGAATGATGATTTCTGTTCTATGATTTGTGTCAATAATCGGGCAAAATTAGAAAATGCACAATCTGAAACATAGAATGCTGCTTCATTAGCTAATTCTCCAGCATAAAGTAATGTTGTAACTGCACCCATTGATTCACCATGGACACCGAAAGTAATGTCATAACCATATTGTTCTTTTAAAAAGGCGATAACAGATTCTAAATCTGTCTTTTCGTAATAGCCATATGTGCTGTGATTACCACCACTTTCCCCATGTCTGCGATGATCAAAGATAATACCATTAAACCCTAACTCATTAAACATATTTAAATATTTTATGCTCGTAATTTTATTTTCAGTAACACCATGACAGAATACCATCCAGTGCTTATGTTCATAGGGCTTTACAACAGTGGCACTTAAGTTGTAGCCATTGCGTGAAGGGATTGTAACATTAATCGGTTGCTTTGCGTTAAATGCTTCAACATCCAATCGTTTCGCCTTAATTTCACGTCGACGTATTACTTCAACGTCACGCAATTTAAAATTTAAGACATAGTTTGAAGCGACCAATCCAACGATGCTGGAAGTAATACCTGATGCGAGTGATACACCGAGTAACGTTCTTGTTAGTATTTTATTGTTCATACTAAATGATCCTCGTAGTGTAAGTTTTTGAATGCTTCAACTATATTAATAAGTGACTGTTCATCTAATGGCTGCTCTGTTGCTGTAGTATATGCTTTAACATTTGCCTGTAACTGTTCAGCGCTCGATGCACCATTTACAATTGAAGCAACAGGATATAATGTTAAGTATTGATATACAGCCTGTTGTAACGGCGCAATTGTAGTAGCTTCATCAAGACTTTGTCTTAATTCTTCCTGAGTTAGACCTAGTGTACCCGTTTCAAATTTTTTATCTAATATTTCAGCATGATTATCTGTTAAAAGACCTTTCATCAATGGGCCTCGAGCCAAAACCTGCACATCTTTTGATTGGATAGATGCTATTAAATCTGTTGGACGATTGTCGATAATGTTAAATTGCATCATTATCGTATCAATATTACTATGCTTTAAATAATAATCAATGACATTTGGTCGAATAGAACTGATACCATATGCACGGATCAAGCCTTCTTTTTTCAGTTGCTCAAAAGTTTCTATGGTTTCATCCTTATTATCTTCAATCATGCCGCCATGCAGCATATATAAATCTAAATAATCTGTTTCAAGACGTTTTAGACTTTCATGTATACTTTGTGTAATATGGGCTTTAGAAGGATCCCAAACAACTTCATCATTTAACATATTAAATCGATTACCAACTTTTGATGCTAAAGTAATCTGATCACGTTTTTTAGAATGTTTAATGAAATGGCCGATATTTTTTTCGTTCTGTCCTTTTTGATATAGGTCAGCTGTATCTATGTATGTAATGCCGAGATCGACTGCCTGGTCGAGAATATATTGACTATCAAGTGCGTCTTGAGGCAGATTCATGGCACCGAAACCCATTTCAGAAAACTTTATACCACTTTTTGTTGTATTAAATTTCATGTCTTTCCCTCCATTCGTTATAATAAATATAGTTTAACATGTACAAAAAGGAGAGTGTATTAATATGGATCTAACAGAACGCACACTATCAAAAGAAACGATACTAGACGGCAAAGTGTTAACTGTCGAGAGACACCAGGTCGAATTACCCAATGGTAAGGAAAGTACAAGGGAAGTTGTACTGCACCCAGGAGCAGTTGCAGTGATTGCGATGAAACAGAATAAATTACTACTTGTTGAACAATTCAGAAAAGCACCTGAAGAAAATTTAATCGAGATCCCTGCAGGTAAAGTTGACCCAGGGGAAGAACGACGTGACACTGCACTGCGTGAATTAGAAGAAGAAACAGGTTTTACTTCAAAGACGATGGAACTGGTTAATGAGTTTTATGTTTCACCCGGATTCTGTAATGAATTTATTTCTTTATTTGAAGCGGGGGAACTTATTGAATCTCATAATCTTGAAGCGGATGAAGACGAATTTGTATTGAAACACTGGTTGACATTAGAAGAGGCCAATAACTGGATAAAAACAGGGAAAATTAAAGATGCGAAGACGATAATAGCAATTCAATATTTGCTATTATCAATGAAATAATATTAGATTATAATAATTCTAAAAAAGACATTGTTTTTCTTGCTTTAATTCTCAATTACTGATATTTTATATATATCAATCGTAACCTTTAGGAGTGTTAGTAATGCAGGAGAGAATCAATAGAATAAAGGAGCAATTACATGATGCTTCTTATAAATTAACCCCTCAAAGGGAAGCGACAGTGACCGTATTATTAGAAAATGAAGCTGATCATTTGAGTGCAGAAGATGTTTTCCTAAAAGTAAAGGAACGTGCACCTGAAATTGGTCTCGCAACTGTATATCGTACATTAGAATTATTAGCTGAATTGAAGATTGTTGATAAGATTAATTTTGGAGATGGCGTTGCACGTTTTGATTTGAGAAAAGAAGGTGCAAAACACTTTCACCATCATCTTGTATGTATGAGTTGTGGAGATGTTGATGAAATAGAAGAAGATTTACTGGATGAAGTTGAAAAGAAAGTAGAATCGGATTATCATTTCTTAATAATGGATCATCGTTTAACTTTCCATGGTATTTGTAAAAAATGTGCCGACAAAGGCGTTCAACCTGAAGATCTTGATAAAAAAATAACAGAATAATTTGAAATGCAGATGAAATAATCATCTGTATTTTTTTATATTTTTAGTTGATTATATAATTATTATGGTAAACTTAATAGTGAGGTGTTAATATGCAAACAATAATAGATGAATTTTTACATTTTATTATGATTGAAAAAGGACTAAGTAAAAATACAGTTGCAGCTTATCGTAGAGATTTAAACCATTATCAGGCTTTTTTGAAAGAGGAGAAAATTGGTAATATTGATAACATCGATAGATATACGATCACTTTATTTTTAGGATATTTAAAAGATCAGGGTAAATCTGCAAAAACTTTAGCACGGGTTTCAGCGACAATTAGAGGATTTCATCAGTTTGCTTTAAGAGAAAAATATGCGGTTAAAGATCCTACAGTCATTCTTGAAGCACCAAAATATGAACGCAATCTGCCGGATATTCTTTCTATAGAAGAGGTTGATAAATTTTTATCGACACCAGATACATCAAAGCTTACTGGAAAGCGTGATCAGGCAATGCTTGAACTGTTATATGCTACTGGTATGCGTGTATCAGAGCTGATTAATTTAAACGTAGATGATGTGAATACAATCATGGGTTTTGTTCGCGTATTCGGTAAAGGTAATAAAGAACGTATTATTCCTATTGGAGATAATATGATTAAATTGCTGGAGAAGTATATCCAGTCTACGCGTTATAAGATGCTTAAAAAAGAAATGACAGACAGTCTATTTCTAAATTTTCATGGTAAAAGACTCACACGCCAAGGATTCTGGAAGATAATGCGTCAAATTAAAGTTGAAGCTGGCATAGACAAGAAACTTACGCCACATACTTTACGTCATTCTTTTGCAACACATCTTCTAGAAAATGGTGCAGACCTACGTGCCGTACAGGAAATGTTAGGACATGCAGATATTTCAACAACGCAACTTTATACCCATATCAGCAAGAAACAAATAAGAGAAGTGTATAAAAATACACATCCTAGAGCATAAGGAGAAAATATGAGTAAACAAAGAGAAATTCATAGAAATCAGGAAAAATTTCAAAAAGAAAATGATAGAAAAAAACAGGTTATTGTGCCAGAGGACACGCATGAAACAGATACTCAGATCAATCAGGAGAATGATTCAAAGAAAAATAAGAATAACTGGATATTATTCGGTTTTATCGCCTTGATGTGTATCATCTGGGGTATCCTGTATTGGATATTTATTGTGTAAAGCCATGTTTCTCGCCTGGATGACTTCAGTTCTATCACGTAGTTTATGTTTATGAATGATTGCCTGAGTAGGTTCGTAATAATTTTTTATATCTATTGCTTCTATAACAGGTAGTGTGATGGGATAATAAGTTAAATATTTTTGAATGTCAGTTATTTGCTCTATTAATATAGATATATCTAGATATTCAGATAAGAAAGTCTTATTTATTTTTAGCAACTGTATTGTTTTTTTTAGTAATGTATGAGTACCACGTTTATTGTGACGTCGTAGATGATACATTGCAGTAGCGAGCATAATTAATGCGACTTCAGGGTCTTGTTTAGTAAATTGTGATTTTTGTTTCCAGGCATCCTCCATGATTTCATGACATTCAAAATAATCACGATACACATGAAAATGAATGATATAATCCGAAAATGCTTGTTTAAATAATGCATGCATAAGAAATCCTCCAGAAGTAAGGTGAATATATGTACGAAGTAAAATTAGCTTCATTTGAAGGTCCGTTAGATTTACTCCTTCACTTAATTCAGAAATATGAAATAGATATTTATGATATCTCAATGAAAGTGTTAACAGAACAATATATTAATTATATCAAAAATGTTGATGATCTTGATATTAATCAACATGGTGATTACTTGGTGATGGCGAGTGAGTTATTAAGAATAAAGAGCAAAACATTATTACCAGATACAAATGTAGATGAAAGTGAAAGCATCGAAGATCCACGTGAAGATTTAATGCGACAATTATTAGAATATCAAAATTACCGTTTATATGCTGATATTTTAAAAACGAAAAAAGAGTCACATGAAAAATATTTTGTCAAACGTAGCAATGATTTATCCCATTTCGAGAATGCAAAACAAACACCGATACACATTGAACTTACCGATTTAATCACGGCATATCAGAAAGCAAAGCAACGTCGTAAAAAGATTGCCAGTGAATCTGTAAGTGTAGCCCGAGATACTTACTCCATGGAAGAAGCGATTGAGACAGTGACATATGCACTATCTCAAAAAGATAAAATTACTTTCGATGATTTTGTTTCATTTTCTGAAACAAAAACACAGATAGTAACATTGTTTCTGGCCATTCTGGAACTTATGAAAAATAATAAGATCAATGTTTATCAATCTAATGATTTTGGTGAAATTGAGATTGAAAGAGGAAAAAACTATGTCGAATGAAAAAATTAATATCATACTAGGTTTATTATATGCAGTTGGTGATGAAGGTATTGAAATTGAACAACTTGCAGAGATTATAGAACGCACACCATCACAATTATCTGATATTGTAAGCACATATAATCATGAAATTTTTGAAATTCAAAAGTTAGGATCTAAATACTTTCTGATGACCAATGAAACTTTGAATCCATACCTGGAAGATCTGGTTACTGCTACAAATGAAAAGAAATTAACACAGGCTTCACTCGAAACTTTAGCGATAATTGCATATAATCAACCTGTAACACGCCATGATATTGAAATGATGCGTGGTGTAAATAGTGATGGACCGGTCAAGACATTGATCGAAAGAGGTCTAGTAGAAAGTACAGAAGTGAATGGTGAGCGTGCTAGACAGTTAGCAACGACAGAATTTTTTCTGATGACATTCGGACTTACATCTTTAGATGATTTACCGAGAGATGAGACGATGACAAGTGATGCAAGTGAAATGGAATTATTCTTTAAAAATTTAAATGAAGAGGATGAATAATATGAGTGAACAATTAGAAAGATTACAGAAAGTCATCGCTAAAAGTGGTGTGACTTCACGTCGTAAAGCAGAAGTATTAATCTCAGAAGGTAAAGTTACAGTTAATGGTGAGACAGTAACTGAACTTGGTACGAAAGTAAGTCCTAGAGACCGTGTGGAAGTGGAAGGCATTCCTTTAGAAAATCCGGAAAAGATATATATATTATTCCACAAACCAACTGGTGTAATTACTAGTGTTTCTGATGATAAAGGTCGAACTGTTGTAACTGATTATTTTCCGCAACTAGACTTAAGAATATTTCCTGTAGGTCGTCTTGATTATGAGACAAGTGGTTTATTATTACTGACAAACGATGGTGACTTTGCCAATCAAATGACCCATCCGAAATACAAGATGAAGAAAAAATACGTAGCTAAATTAAAAGGATTTCTATTAAGAGAACAAGTTAAAGAATTGGAACGAGGTATCATGCTAGAAGACGGAAAAACAGCTCCGGCAATTGTGAAAGTAAAGTCACAGGACAAGCTGAAAGACACTACTTTAGTAGAGATTACAATTCATGAAGGTCGTAATCGTCAAGTGCGTCGTATGTTTGCCCATTTTGGTCACGAAGTTGTGAAACTATCTCGTGTTGAATATGGACCGTTAACGCTTAAAGGATTAAATGCAGGGGATGCAAGAGAACTCACACCTCATGAAGTTAAAACTTTACGTAATATGAGTTTAAATAAATCATAAAATTCACATAGTTGCCACAGATAATAATTGCTTAAATGATATAATGTAAAGTGACATTTTGAATAGAGAAGGGGTTAAGCATGGCGAAACAGCAAAAAAAATGGATTCAATATATGGTGACTTTCCTAATTTTGCTCGCAATAATTTTTATCATCTACGTTTCTGTGACGAAAGATGGCGAAAAGGTTGTGAAAATTGGTGATGATGCACCTGTGTTTGAATTGAAAACATTAGATGACAGTAAAGTTAATTTAAAGGATTATCGTGGCAAAGGTTTAGTACTTAATTTCTGGGGGACTTGGTGTGAACCTTGTTTAGAAGAGATGCCGGATTTAAACCGTGCACATAATGTGTACAAAAATCAAGGTGTAGAAGTATTAACGATTCACGTTAAGAACAGTCCACAACAAATTAAACAGTTCTTCAGTGCATTAGACGAAGAAGTAACTTTACCAGTTGGTTTAGATAATGGTGATGTAATGGAAGCATATAATGCGAATGATCTACCGAATACTTATATCATTGATAAAGATGGGAAGATTGTAGCACACCATAAAGGCCAAATGTCAAAAGAAGATATTCAGAAATATATGGAAATGGTTAAACCATAAAAGGAGGATGACGATGCAGGAACAATCGATTAAATGTGTTTGTGGTCATGTAAACCCTCCTGGTACTCAATTATGTCAAAACTGCGGACGTTTGATTAATGACAGCTATGATAAAAAGAAAACAACAGATGTCATGCGATATGACGGTCAAGCAGTGAGAAGTAAGACAAAGCATAAAACATTGCTGGATAAAGTATGGATATTTTTCAGTTCCGTTAAAGTTGGTGTAATATTACTTGTATTAACCGTTTTAGCATCTGCACTAGGGACAATGTTTCCTCAGGAATATTTTATTCCCGTAGGTGAAGATCCATCGACATTCTATAAAGATAAATACGGTACTTTAGGATATATCTATTATAAACTTGGATTAGATAACCTATATACATCTTGGTGGTATCTAATACTACTTGCGCTTGTAGCATTCTCAATTATTGCAGCAAGTATAGACCGAGGCATTCCATTACATAAATCGCTTACACGTCAGACTGTTAAGAAGCACCCAACGTACTTTAAACGTCAGAGGTTGACACTAGATGTACCGACAACGGTTGATCAGGCGGCTCTTGTAAATGCTTTAGAGCAGAGAAAATATAAAGTTAGAACTGACGGTACAGCAATATTAGCTGAAAAAGGCCGTTTAAGTCGTTATGGTCCATACATTAACCATACCGGGCTTATAATTTTGTTAGCAGGTGCAATGCTTCGATTTGTCCCGGCTTTATATGTGGATGAATTTGTTGGTGTTGCAGAAGGTGAGACAAAAAGTATCCCCGGCACAGAAAATACGTATTATATTAAAAATAATAAGTTTATTTTTGAACAATACGATGCAGAATCTATTTCAAACATTAATGGTAAATCAGCAGATGCCAGAATGAATAAAATTGCTAAAAATTATGAATCACAAGTTACAATATATGAAAATAAAGCAGATAAATCAGTTGTAGGTGCTGAACCGAAATTAGCACAAATCAAAGATGACAGTGTAAAAGTGAACCATCCAGTTAAATTTGCAAATTTTGCGTTATATCAGAATAGTTTCGATCAGTCTCAACTTAAAACAATGACATTTAAAGTTGAAGACATCAAGACAGGCAAACCTATCGGTAAAACATTTGAAGTTGCACTTGATAATCCCGGCAAACAATATAAGGTAAGTGATGAATTAACTGTGAATCTAAAAAACTATGCACCGGATTTCAATGGTATTGCGGATAATGGAACTTTATTAACAAGCTCCCCGATTCCAAATAATCCTGCATTCGTCTTTGGGGTTGAGGATAAAGGTAAACAATCAGAATATAGCCTACTAAAAATACGTTCTTCACAGGATATCACTAAAAATAATCAGTATGCGGTAAAATTTGTGAGTGCGACGAATAAAACGATTACTTATTTAACAGTAAAGAAAGATTTAACGTTACCTATTCTATTTATTGGTTTTTCAATATTTTTAATAGGTCTTGCCATTGGATCTTATATTCACCACCGTCGTATCTGGATTGAAACGAAAGATGGATTTAAATTAGCAGCACATACAAATAGAAATTATTATGGGTATTCTAAAGACATTAACAGTATGTTAGAACCTTTCAATTTACCGAAAGTTAACGATAAATATGCGGATACGGAGGAAGAAAATGAATAGTGAAGCTTTATTAAATATCAGTAGTACTTCATTGTATGCTGCATTTATTTTATATTTAATCGCGATATTACCATTCTCAGCAAGCATTAAAGCGAAATCGAAGAAAAGTGAAAAAATTGCAGTAACCTTAACGATTATAGGGTTTATTATGCAGCTCGTATATTTTGTTACACGATGGATGGCGGCAGGACATGCCCCGGTAAGTAATATGTATGAGTTCCTGACTATGTTCGGTATCATGATGGTCGGTGGATTTTTAGTACTATATTTCTTATATCATACGCCAATATTAGCATTGTTCTCATTGCCAATCGCTATGCTTTTAATTGTTTATGCGAGTATGTTCTCACGTGATGTCTCACCACTTATTCCTGCATTACAAAGTAATTGGTTAGCGATTCATGTTATTACTGTATCAATCAGTTACGGTATTTTATCTGTAAGTTCAGTAGCAGGGTTAATCTATTTATTACGTTATGTTGAAGCAAATGAAAAGTCAAAAGATGCTTTTTGGTTAGAGGTTGTAATGTACTTCATAATCCTAGTGATAGCTTTTATATTAACAACAATCGTTATGAAAGGTATCGTTCATTATCAGGAAGATTATTATTACTATGATAAAAATGATAATAGGACAATTGCTGAATATCATTTACCTGGATTAGTGACATTTAAAGATAGTATTCCTGTTGAGAAAATTAAAGGCACGAAACAAGATTATAAAGAAGTTAAACGATTCGATACAGGGATTGAATTACCGCCTGTAATTAACGCTCAAAAATTAAATACAGTAGCATGGTCTATTATCATTGGTACAATTTTATATGCACTGTTAAGATTAGTGTTAAGAAAAACATTATTTGCTGTAGTTAAACCTTTAACGAATAAAGTATCGCTTCAGTTAATGGATGAAATTTGCTATAGATCAGTAATTATTGGTTTCCCATTATTTGCTTTAGGCGGCTTGTTATTTGCGAGTATATGGGCTCAAATTGCCTGGAGTAGGTTCTGGGGATGGGATCCTAAAGAGGTTTGGGCATTAATTACATTCTTATTCTATGCTATCTTCCTGCATTTACGTTTAGGTAGAGGCTGGGAAGGTAAGAAAAGTGCCTGGCTTGCAGTTGTAGGTATGGCAATCATTTTATTCAATGTGATTGCAGTAAACCTTATTATTGCAGGACTGCACTCATACGCTTAAATTAAAGGAGTAATCGACATGAAACATACGATATTGATCGTTGATGATGAAGACAGAATCAGAAAACTTGCCAAAATGTATCTTGAACGTGAAGGTTTTGAGACAGTAGAAGCAAGTGATGGTGAAACAGCCTTAGAACTCGCTTTAAACCAGAATTTTCATTGTATATTACTTGATATAATGCTGCCGGGAATGGACGGTATTGAAGTATGCAGAAGAATTCGTGAGGAAAAAACAACACCAATTATTATGCTAACAGCTAAAGGTGAAGAACATAATCGCGTTGAAGGATTTGAAATAGGGGCTGACGACTATATCGTTAAACCATTTTCGCCACGTGAAGTAGTATTACGTGTTAAAGCGATATTACGACGTGCACAGCCAACAATGTATTTAAAACAAGATTCACACGCGAAAGATTTAATTGTATTTGATTCTTTAGTGATTGATAATGATGCACATCGTGTTATGGCTGAAAATCAGGAAGTTAATTTGACACCAAAAGAATATGAATTATTATTATTTTTAGCAAAAAGTCCGGATAAAGTTTTTGACCGTGAACAATTGCTGAAAGATGTTTGGCATTATGAGTTTTACGGAGATTTACGTACAGTAGATACCCATGTTAAACGTCTTCGAGAAAAATTAAATAAAGTTTCACCGAAAGCTGCTGATATGATTCACACTGTATGGGGTGTTGGTTATAAGTTTGAGGTGAAAGAATAATGCGCTATTTTAATAGCGTAGTAATTAAACTGTGGTTAACTATATTATTTATAGTGACTGCAGTTTTAATTATATTATCTGTTTCTTTAATGGGATTCTTTAATTCGTATTTGAAAAGCGAGTCTGGCCATACGCTTAAGCAGCAAGCTGAAAAAGCTGAGCTCGTATTAACGAGTCATCACGATCAAAGTGATGCATTAACTTATGTGAAAGAATTAATAGAAAATCCTGCAGGTATTATTATTGTTCAAAATAAATCGGATTTAGAAGTAACATACGATGATCCACTCAAACAGCTGATGGTAGACGAAATCAAAGGAAATGACGCTTTTGATAAAGTTTTTGAGAAAGATGAATATGTTGTAAAAGATATTAAAGTAAATTACCAGGATAACAGACATGAATTTATCCTTATCGGATATCCTTCTCAAGCTTTTAATCATAAAGACAGTGGGATATTTATCTATCAGGATACTAATTCAATGGATGATGCACAAAATTATATTACTTTTATTATTTTTATCGTGGCAATGTTATTATTGATACTTACTACTATCTTTGCATTTTTCTTATCCAATAAGATTACAAAACCATTATTACTGTTAAAGACAGCTGCTTTTAATTTAGCAAGAGGTGAGCGTAACAATAAAATAGTTGTATATTCCAGAGATGAGATTGGTGAATTAGCACTTGCGTTTAATAAGATGGAGCAGGAGATAACATTAAATATCAGTAAAATATCCCAGGAACGTAATTTAAGGGATCGATTAATCAATGCAATGGAAGACGGTGTTTTAAGCTTTAATATGGATCTTGAAAAACAGCTTCAAAACCCGATGGCAGAGAAATTTTTAGATGATATTTCTCAGGAAGACACTGATATTTTAAGTAAACTCGTGAATCAGGTAATGCAATCTGATGAAACAAAATATCATGAAATTTCTACATTTAATAAACATTATGTACTCATCATCTCGCCAGTCAAAAATACGACGCAGGGACAAAATAACGGTGCTGTCGCTATCATTCGTGATATGAGTGAAGAGAAAAAGATAGATATGATGAAACAGCAGTTTATCGCAAATGTTTCTCATGAATTACGTACGCCAATCCAAATGTTACAAGGGTATACTGAAGCAATTTTAGATGGTATAGTCGTTGAAAAAGATGACGTGGATGAGTTTTTAAACATTATTTTAGATGAATCTAAACGATTAAATAGGTTGGTTAATGAGTTAATAAATGTTGCTCGTATTGACGCTGGAGAAACGACTTTAAATAAAGAAGTGATGGATATATCGCCTTTACTTGAAAAAAATATTCAGAACTTTAAGCAGAGTGCTATAGAACATGAAACAACATTGCAACTAGATTTAAAGCATACAAAAGAGGTAGCAATTGATTATGATAAGATATTCCAGGTCATTACAAATTTGCTGGACAATGCAATGCGTTATACAAAGAGTGGGGACACTATAAAAATTTCAACATATAATGATACAAACAACCTGTATATCAAAATTGCTGATACTGGTGTAGGTATTGCTAAAGAACATATCAATCATATATTTGATAGGTTTTATAAAGTTGATCAGGCAAGAACACGTGGTAAGCATGGCACTGGATTAGGTTTATTTATCGTAAAAGCTATCATTGAAAAACATCATGGCGAAATTAAAGTTGAAAGTGAGCAAGGTATTGGCACAATATTCACTATTTCAATTCCCTTAGTTGACACGGAGCAGTAGTTTGGTACAATGATTTATGGCATATGCCAATAATACACATTCATCTTCGGGGTCGGTGAAATTCCGAGCCGGCGGTAAAAGCCCGCGACCTGCATTATGCAGCTGATTTGGTGTAATTCCAAAGCCGACAGTACAGTCTGGATGGGAGAAGATGGAGGTCAGAGTTTCGTCAAGTTAATTTGTCCTCCTGATTCAAAGATGAAGTAAGGAGAAATTATGACAAAATTGAATAGAACAAGAAGTCTGATACTGATTAGTTTATTAAGTGCGATTGCATTTATACTGATGTTTTTAAAGGTACCAGTACCTTTCTTACCACCGTATTTAACGATTGATATCAGTGATTTACCGGCAATTATTGCGCTATTTACTGCTGGACCTGTAGCTGCAGTACTTATTGAGTTTATTAAGAACATACTCAACTTTGTAATGAACATGACAGATCCAGTTGGTCCTGTTGCTAATTTTTTAGCAGGGACATCGTTTATATTAACATTGTATGTGATTACAAAAGGAAGATTTAATAAGATAATACCAGCATTTATCAGTGCTACAATCGTAATGACGATTGTTATGAGTATGCTTAACTATTTCGTGTTATTACCAATGTATGGCATGATTATGAATTTAAATGATGTTGTCAAGAATATTCAGGTTATCGTAACAGCAGGTATAATTCCCTTTAATATCATTAAAGGATTATTGCTGACAATTCTCTTTTATATCATTGTTAAACCGTTAGCACCGTTACTTAAAAAACAAATGAAAATTAATAATTATTAGCATAGAACATAACTTGACAAAAAAGCTTGAAGTTCGAATTGAACTTCAAGCTTTTTTAAAATATTATTCAAATTTAAGTGCGTCGCCATCAAATGATTCATCTGCAACTTTAATTGAATCAGTTGGGCAACCTTCAAATGCATCGATCATATCTTCTTCTAATTCTTCCGGTATTTCCTGAGTACCTTTGTTATCATCTAAAATAACATAAGCAATACCTTCATCATCATAATCATATATATCAGGTGCTGCTGCACCACAAGCACCGCAAGCGATACATGTATCCATATCAACGATCGTATATTTACCTGCCATATTTTTTCGCCTCCTCACACTTTCATGCTACACTAGTTATAACATACATAACTATTTTAGTGATAGTTAAGCACATTTTCAACAAAAATATTTCAAGGTGACAATAATGAAAACGATTAATCGGTATATAAAGACGCATTACCTAACAGATAAATCAGTCAAAAGTTTATGGAAATTATTGATTGGTGCGCGAACACAGCAGACTTATTTTGATGCAGTGATGCAGGATCTATTACCAGTTTATGAATTGTATCCAAATGTTTCATTTGAGGCTGTCACTCGGCTCGTTCATAATGATAATGATGTAAATTTTATTCAAAATAATGATCTGAAACTATATCCATACTTTTACTATGCAAGTGAGTTATCTTTTACATCCTTTGTTCTATTGCTTCAAACAGTTTCTGAATATCTCTATCATTCCTCTGACTATTTACCTAGTTCAAATCGTTTATTTATACAGCAGCAAGTAAAACATCTTTTTATGAAGATTAAAAAAGATGATGAATTTATTTTGTTAGCTCATGAAGTAGATGATTTGTCGCAGTTTATCTTTAAAGAGGCTGGTACCTGTTATTTTATACATTTTCTGCATGGTCATCAAATAAGACCTGATAGTTATGAACAAATATCTAAACAATTTAACTTAAGTATTGATGAGATAAAATCACAAATGATCCTCGAAAAGAATTTGATGCTTCATGCATTTAAGACACGCAAATATAAGTTATTAAGTTATCTGTATGTCAGAACGCCTTTACATATCAATACGAGTGATACTTATCAGCGTTTAATTAATGGTGACTCAATAGACACAATTCAGCGAAATAAATCAGTAAGAATACATACGATACAAGATCATATTATTGAAATATTGATTAAAGACTATCCACTTGATACTACATTTTATCTAGCAGAACAAGAATATATAGCCATTAAAGAAATGATAAAAAACAATCGCTTCGGGAAACTAAAGACATTATATGAACTTTCGCCAATAAAAGATTATTTTAAATTAAAAATCGCAATCGTAAAATATAAAATGGAGCAATGCAAATGAAAGCAATCAATAAAATTTTACAAGAGACCTTTGGTATAGAAAGCTTACGAGAAAATCAAATTAAAATTGTGCAAAAGATTCTTGAGGGGAGTGATGTATTAGCGCTTCTACCAACAGGTTCAGGGAAATCACTAACTTTCCAGTTACCGATGCTGATAAATAATAAAAAGACCATTGTAATATCACCATTAATTGCATTAATGGAAGATCAGGTTATGCAGCTTAAACAAAAAAAGATTAAAGCATGCTGTATACATAGTCAGTTAGATGATATGGACAAACAATTATTATTATCTCATGTTGAAACATATGATTTTATATACTGTTCACCTGAATGGCTTGTTACAAATGGTCTGAATTACTTAAAGCACTATCCCTGCGAAGCGATCGTTATAGATGAAGCACATTGCATTTCGGAGTGGGGATTTGAATTCAGACCCCATTATTTGATGATTGATGAAATAGTATCATATTTTGATGCACAGGTTATTGCATTAACCGCCACTGCAAATGATCTAGTAATCTCTGATATTCAGCACGTTATAAAAAGGAAATTAACTGTAATGGATTATTTAACGGAAAGGGAGAATATCTTTTTATCCGTAGTAAATACAAATGATGATGCAGACAAATTGTCCTTTATTTTAGAAGCTTTAAAAGCATCTGCTGCAACTGTAATTTATTTTTCTTCAAAGAAACAAGTCGAATACGTATATAGATATCTTTTAGCGCAAGGTATAATGGTGGAACGCTATCATGCAGATATGCAATATGAAGAAAGGATGTCCGTACAGCAGCGTTTTATGAATGATGAAATACAGGTGATTTGTGCAACGAATGCATTTGGTATGGGCGTTAATAAATCAAATATTAGAACAGTAATACATTATCATATGCCGAAATCTATTTTTCAGTTTATTCAGGAGATAGGTAGAGGAGGCAGAGATGGTGAATTATCACAATCTATTTTGTTGTATAGTCCTAATGATGAGATACTTCCTTATCGACTCAATGAATTAAATGAATTGAGTGTGGTAGAAATAGATTTGTATTTTCAAGGAGCAGTACTATCTGAAGAAAAGCAATTATTGTTGAAAATTCTTTCGGAAAAGTATAATAGAAAAGAAATAGTAGAAAAAATCAAGCATCACCAGCAAATGAAACGAACAGCATTGATACAGATGATTGAATATATACATGAAAAAAATTGTTTTACGCAAAAACTAAATTATTTCAGTTTAAACATGCAAAATGTAACGGATATACAAAGTATGGAGCAAGAAAAAAATAGTTTGAAATGTAAAAGTTGTGCGCAATGCAATGAACAAGTTAAAATCTCGTTTGAACAGCAAAATTATCATGTTCAAAAAAAGTTCGGAAAAACGCTTCTAAATCAACTGTTTAATGATTTATATGACTTTACTTAAGCAACATATTTTGTCTATAATAAGTATGTATTATTAAAATATTAATTAAGTGGGTGGATATTTTGTCAAGAGATAAATTCAAAGATGAATTTGAAAAAAGTAAACAGAAAATTGAACGTGAAAGTCATGAATTGACAGACCAAGATCAAACTGTTGAAAATGAAGCAGTTAATGAAGATAAAGTGGATAGTGAACATTTAAATAAAGCTGAATCAAATGAAATATTTCCACCACGCGGGGCTTCAAGAAGAAATCGATCTCAGGAACGAAAAAATCGTGAAAAATCAATTCAACCCGATGAAAAAGTAACTTCCGATGTGCATACAGATAAAGATGCTGTTGAAACTAACGAAGAAGTGGTTAAAGGAAATAAAAAAAGAGATCGATCAATTATTGCATCAGCAACGGGTGTTGGTGGAAGTGTAGTTGGAAATACTGCTTCTAATAAAACTGGTATCCATGGTAATAAGAACAATAAAAATAAAGCTGAACAACTGTCAGAAAAAGAATCTTCACAAAAAGAATCTAAGAATAATAATAAGAAAAAAGCTGCAGCAGGTGCTGCGATAGTTGGGGCGGGTGCAACTGGTCCTGCCTCAAATGCAACAGCAGCAAATAAAAAGCTGCAGGACCATAAAAAGATTGAAGACAAAAAAGAAGATGATGATAATGGAATGAAGAAGTATTTACCGTTTCTTGCAGCAATATTATTATTGATCCCTATTATTTTCTTATTAAGTAACTTCATTAATAATCAGGATGAAGGCAAACCTAAAACAGAAGAAGTTGTTGTTAACAAGGGTAAAGAAAATAAAGATAAAACTGCAGCAACTAAATCAACAGAAGAAAAAGCAACAGAGGAAAAAGCAACAGAGGAAAAAGCAACAGAAGAAAGCACTAAAACAACTGAAGAGGCAACAACTGAGAATGCAGTAGCAGAGAAAGAAAGTACAGAAGATACTACTGCAAATTCAAATAATAATGGTACTGCAACAAACAACACTGATACAGCAACAAATAGTAACAGTACAACTACAAATAATAATGCCGAAAATGGCACTTCAACTAATAGTACAGTGACTAATGGTGGTGCATCACATGTTGTTGGTGCAAAAGAAAATTTATACCGTATCGCAATTAAATATTATGGTAGTGGCTCACCTGAAAACGTTGAAAAAATCAGAAGAGCAAATGCTATTTCAGGTAATAATCTTTCAGCTGGTCAAACATTAGTAATTCCAGAATAATTAAATACAAAGGGGATGGATTTATGTACTTAAAAACAATTATGATACCTAAAGAAAAATGCTACGTTGCAAATCCTAATGACACAATTAAAAGTGTATTGGATAAATTAGAGCATCATGGTATTGACGGTATGCCTGTAGTAGAAGAAGGAAAATATTTAGGTACCGCTACAAAATATGAAATCTTTAGACATTTCTTCTTTATGAAAACGCCGAAATTACGTGATGAATTTGTTGAACAGACAAAAATTGGTGATATATTACCGTTAGATGAATATAGTGTAAACGATTCAACTTTCTTTGAAGAATCATTTTTAACTTTACAGGATTTTCCGATACTTAGTATTATTAATGACCGCAATGAATTTTTAGGTGTGGTCACGCGATATGATGTTATGGAACAATTTAAATCTGCATTTGGTATGAGTAAACCGGGTGTACGTATTGCGATTACTTCTATTGATGCAGAAGGACGTATTAAACGTCTAGCTTCAGCTCTATCTAAATTTAAATTAAATGCGATTTCGTTTGTTACATTTGATGAAACAGATAAAATGCATCGCAGAATGATTGTTAAAGTTGAAGACCATAAAAATATTAAGAAGTTTACTAAATATTTAAAACAAAATGGATTTAAAGTATTAGATATTCAGGAAGATAATTAATAAAAGAGGACTCTTTAGCCGGAGTCTCTTTTTTTTCGGAAGGTGAAACGAGTGTTTAAGATTGAAAGTATTATTATTGGAGCAGGTCCATGTGGATTATCTGCAAGTATAGAACAGAAAAAAGCTGGCATTGAAAATATTGTCATTGAAAAAGGAAATGTGGTTGAAGCAATCTATAATTATCCAACACATCAAACATTCTTCTCTACTAGTGAAAAGTTAGGGATCGGTGATGTGCCCTTTATTGTAGAAGAGCATAAACCGAAAAGAAACCAGGCATTAGTATATTATCGCACAGTGGTCAAGCATCATGATTTAACAATACATGCGAATGAAGAAGTGATTAAAGTTGAAAAGCTTCATGATAGTTTTGTCGTAAGTACGAGTAAAGCGACGTATGAATGTACATATCTTACAGTTGCGACTGGTTATTATGGTCAGCATAATACACTCGCTGTTCCGGGAAGTGACCTGCCAAAGGTGCACCATTATTTTAAAGAGGCACATCCTTATTTTGATCAGGATGTATTAATCATCGGTGGAAAGAATTCAGCGATTGATGCTGCATTAGAACTTGAGAAGGCTGGTGCACGCGTTACTGCAGTGTATAGAGGAAGTACTTATTCTAAAAGTGTGAAACCATGGATTTTACCGCTCTATGAATCTCTTGTTAATCATGATAAAATTAAATTATATTTTGAAAGTCATGTAACAAACATTGATGAATCAACTGTTTCGATTAATACGCCGGACGGTGAAATCAATATAAAAAATGATACAGTGTTTGCAATGATCGGTTATCATCCGGATTATGAATTTTTAGCATCAATGGGTATTGAACTTGTGACAAATGAATATGGTACTGCGCCATTTTACGATCGCGAAACAATGGAAACAAATGTCGAAAATCTGTATATAGCTGGTGTTATTGCAGCAGGTAATGATGCCAATACAATTTTTATCGAGAATGGAAAATTTCATGGTGGTATGATTGTAGAAAGCATTTTAGCTAAAAAGTCAAAATAAAAATAGGACAGCAATGTCCTATTTTTATTTGCTGAAATAAGTATTTAAATCATCTTGATTCAAATGATTGCTTAAAGCAATTAATAGTTTAAGTCTTGCTTTCTGACCGTTTAATCCATTCGAGAAAATAAGTCCTTTTTCCTTTAATTCATAGCCGCCACCTTCATAGTGATATGTATTACTTGCAATGCCGTTAAAGCAGCGAGATACAAGTACTACCGGAATTTCTGCATCAATCAGTTTATTGATGCCGGCTAAACTAGAAGGCGGTAAATTTCCCTGTCCTAGTGCTTCGATTACTAAGCCATCGTAGTTTTGATCTGCAAAGAATGAAAGTAATGCTTCATCAAGATCACTATGTGCTTTGATTAATCCAACTTTTTTTGTTTCATCTACTTTTACAAGTGGATGATTCAATATCGGTAAATGATGGAAATAAACATTATTTTTAGTGACGATACCGAGTGGTCCGTAATTAGGACTCTGGAAAGTACTCGTATTAGATGTGTGTGTTTTAGTGACGTTAGTTGCACTATGAATTTCATCGTTAAATACGACTAATACGCCTTTATTTTGACTTGCTTCGTGACATGCGACTTTTATCGCAGAAATATAGTTATATAATCCATCTGATCCAATCTCATTTGAAGAACGCATTGCACCAGTTAATATGACCGGAATACTTACATTCAGTGTTAAGTCCAGAAAATATGCAGTTTCTTCTAAAGTATCGGTTCCATGAGTGATTACGATACCATCATAATTCTCATTATAGATTTCCTGAATAATTTTCTTTCTAAGTTCATTCATGTGCTGAATGGTAATATGTGGTGAGGGCACTTGAAAAGGGTGGATTTCAGTAATGTTAGCATAAGCATCTAACTGGATATTCGACATCGGATTGACTTCGTTTGTTGTAACGTATCCTTCCGCATTTTCTGACATACTGATTGTACCGCCAGTATGCATCACAAGAATATTTTTCATTTTTATCCTCCAAATATACAACGTATAACTACTATGATAAAATAATTAAGATTAAACGACAAGGTAGGTAATAAGATGAAAAAGATAAATATTGCAGTGGATGGTCCTGCTGCTGCTGGAAAAAGTACCATTGCAAAACTTGTCGCAGCTGAGCTTGGCATGGTTTATGTCGATACAGGTGCGATGTACCGTGCAATGACACTTGCGCATTTAGCACAACCTGCAATAGGTTTAGAAACGCTCGTTCAAAATATCAATTTGAAAATCGTAAATGACAACGGTCAAAAAATTTATTTGAATGGTGAAGATGTTTCCGAACGCATTCGGGAAAATGATGTTACTTTGAATGTAAGTCATGTGGCAAGTCAAAAAGCTGTAAGAGAAAAATTAGTGGGTATTCAGCAGGAATTGACAGCAGCAAAAGGTGTTGTAATGGATGGACGAGATATCGGTACACATGTGATTCCTGATGCAGAACTTAAAGTGTATATGATAGCTTCTGTTACTGAACGTGCTGAAAGAAGACTAATCGACAATCAGCAGCGTGGAATTGAAGCAAATTTCGAAGATCTCGTTAAAGATATAGAACGTCGTGATCATCTCGACATGACTCGGGAAATTTCACCTTTAGTTAAAGCGAATGACGCTATCGAGATTGATACAACTGGTATGACGATAGAAGCGGTGAAAGGTAAAATCATTACATTAGCACGTGAAATTATTGAGAATTAAAGCGAATTTCTTGACTTTATCATCAATTTATAAGAAGTTTATTATAAGCTATAAGCTGTAAACTTTGAGGAGGCGTCCCTAATGACAGAAGAATTTAACGAAAACATGATTTTAGAAATTAATGAAGGTGACAAAGTAAAAGGCACTGTTCAATCAATTGAAGAGAAACATGTTGTATTGCAATTAGATGGTGCTAAATATGATGGAATTATTCCAATCAGCCAATTATCAAGCTTACGTGTTGAGAACGCGGAAGATGTTGTTAAAGTTGGCGATGAAATTGAAGCTTATGTGACTAAGATTGAAGATAAAGAAGAAGATGGTCACTACATCTTATCTAAACGTAAATTAGATGAATCTGAATCATTTGAAACTTTACAACAAAAATTTGAAAACGGTGAAACTTTAGAAGCTGAAGTTAAAGAAGCTGTTAAAGGTGGATTGGTTGTTGATGTTGGCTTACGTGGTTTTATCCCGGCGTCATTAATTTCTACAAGCTATATTGAAGATTTCTCTGATTATGTTGGAAAAGTATTAACTTTAAAAATTGAAGAGTTAGATCAAGAAAAAAATAGAGTGATCTTGAACCATAAAGTGATTGAAGCTGAAGAAAACAAAGCTTTAAAATCAGAACGTCTGCAACAATTGGAAGTAGGTGCAGTTGTTGAAGGTGAAGTGCTACGTATGACAAACTTCGGTGCCTTCGTAGATATAGGCGATGTTGATGGATTAGTTCATATTTCTCAAATTACACATGACCATATTGATAAAGTAGAAGATGCATTATCAGTAGGTGATAAAGTTAAAGTTAAAATTTTAAGTGTTGATCCTGAAAATGAACGTGTATCATTATCTATTAAAGCTGCATTACCTGGACCATTTGAAACAATTGATGAAAAATTCAAAGTTGGAGATGTGGTTGAAGGTGAAGTAATGCGTCTAGCGAACTTCGGTGCATTTGTTGAGATTGATAAAGGTTTACAAGGACTTGTTCATATTTCTCAAATCAGTCACGATCATATTGGAAATCCAAGTGAAGTATTAGAAGCTGGTCAAAAAGTAAAAGTTAAAATTTTAGATATTAATAAAGAAGAAAAACGTATCGGTTTATCTATTAAAGCAACTGAAGAACAAACTGAAGACTTTGATACTTCTTATTTAAATAATCAAACTATAACTGACGAAGACGCACCAACTTTAGGTGATGTTTTCGGAGATAAATTCAAAGGTTTAAATTTATAATATAGTTTTTAGATGTCGATATGTATACAGATTATACTGTATACATATCGGCATTTTTTATATCGATTTGATAAACACACTTTCTATGTTAAAATAGAACAGATATTATTTGAGAGGAAGAACAAAATTGACAAAACCAACAATAGCGATTGTAGGCCGAGCGAATGTCGGCAAATCTACAATCTTCAATAGGATTATCGGAGAGCGTGTCTCAATAGTAGAAGATACGCCGGGGATTACGAGAGATAGAATTTATTCAAGCGGCGAGTGGTTAACACATGAGTTCAATATTATTGATACTGGTGGTATAGAACTTGGTGACGAACCTTTCCAGGAACAAATTCGTGCGCAAGCTGAGATTGCAATCGATGAAGCAGATGTCATTATTTTCATGGTTAATGGCCGCGATGGTATTACGATTGAGGATGAATTTGTAGCGAAATTATTATTTAAATCAAGTAAACCAGTGGTACTGGCAGTGAATAAAATTGATAATCCAGAAATGCGTACAGATATTTATGAGTTTTATTCTTTAGGATTTGGAGAACCTTTCCCGATTTCTGGTTCACACGGTTTAGGTATTGGTGATTTACTGGATGAAGCAAGTAAACATTTTCCTGAACAACCTGAAGAGGAATATGATGATAATGTCATTAAATTCTCTTTAATTGGTCGTCCAAATGTAGGTAAATCTAGTTTAATTAATGCAATATTAGGTGAAGAACGTGTAATCGTGTCACCTATTGCAGGTACAACGCGTGATGCAATTGACACGGTGTATACGTTTGAAGATCAGGAATACGTTATGATTGATACTGCTGGTATGCGAAAAAAAGGTAAAGTATATGAAACGACTGAACGTTATTCAGTACTGAGAGCATTAAAAGCGATTGAAAGATCAAATGTTGTATTGGTAGTGCTTGATGCTGATACAGGTATTATCGAGCAGGATAAGAAAATTGCCGGCTATGCACATGAAGCGGGTAAAGCTGTCGTCATCGTTGTAAATAAATGGGATACAGTTGAAAAAGATTCTAAAACGATGAAGAAATTTGAAGACAAAGTAAGAGAGAACTTCCAATTTTTAGATTATGCGCGTATTGCATTCGTTTCTGCCTTAGAAGGCAAACGATTAAAAACGTTATTCCCGTTCATCAATGAAGCAGGTGAAAATCACCGTAAACGTGTTCAAAGTAGTACTTTGAATGAAGTTATAACAGATGCTGTTGCAATGAACCCAACGCCAACACATAACGGCAGCCGATTAAATATCTTCTATTCAACACAAGTCGCTATTGAACCACCGACATTTGTTGTTTTTGTAAATGATGTAGAAATGATGCATTTCTCTTATAAACGATTCCTTGAAAATAGAATAAGAGCAGCATTTGGATTTGAGGGCACACCAGTTCATATTATTGCCCGTAAACGAAACTAAGGGGTGTAATTAATGACAAACGTTTCTGTATTTGGTACCGGAAGCTGGGGAACAGCACTAGCAAATGTTCTCGCTGATAACGGTCATAATTGTTTGATGTGGGGTAAAACTGAAACAACAATTAGAGCATTAAATGAGCAGCATACGAATCATAAATATTTACCTGAGACTCAATTGAATAAAAGTTTAAAAGCTACAACTGAGTTGAAACAAGCAGTGTTACATGCTGAAATATTAATTTTAGCTGTTCCGACAAAAGCGATACGTTCTGTAACGGCTCAAATCAATGAAGTAAGTGATGCACCAAAAATAATTATTCATGTTTCCAAAGGTATCGAGCCGTTAACTTTTAAACGTATCTCTGAAATGATTGAAGAGGAAATGGGTGCTGCGTTATTAAAAGGCGTTGGAGTATTAAGTGGTCCAAGTCATGCAGAGGAAGTTGCTGTTAAACAACCGACGACGGTAGCAGTTGCATCAAAAGATATATCTGTTGCTCGTATTGCTCAGGATTTATTTATGAATGAATATTTCAGAGTGTATACAAATGATGATTTAATCGGTGTTGAAATCGGTGGTGCATTGAAAAATATTATTGCATTAGCAGCAGGTATCACAGATGGTTTAGGTTATGGTGATAATGCGAAAGCTGCACTTATGACACGTGGTTTAGCTGAAATCACAAGACTTGGTACAAGGATGGGGGCTGATCCAATGACATTTTTAGGTTTAGCCGGAATTGGAGATTTAATTGTAACGTGTACATCTGTACATTCGCGTAACTGGAAGTGCGGGAACATGCTTGGTAAAGGAGCAACTCTTGATGAGGCTTTAGCTCAGATGGGAATGGTTGTTGAAGGTGTTAGAACTACTGAAGCAGCTTATGAAATGTCTAAAGCTTTTAATGTTGAAATGCCGATAACTACTGCGCTCTATAAATTATTATTTGAAGGATTAGATGTAAATACTGGTGTCATGGAACTGATGAGCCGAGAAAAAAAGAATGAATAGAGGGAAATTATGTTCAATATATCTAAAATGGACTTAATGTGGGTTTCTTTTTATTCATTAGGTCTTATGTTACTTGCTATGATGTTAATTTACGTAGCGCGTTTTAAAGTAAAAAATAAAATTTTAAATGTAATTGTTACAGGTTTAGCTTATATAGCACTTATTTTAAGTGCATTACTCATGTTTGTAGTGTTAGGTGGGTCGAGTCATGGGTAAAAGAATTTTTGGATTACTGGTTGCAGTATCATTTATCTTATCAGGCTGTATGTATCCGAAAGAGGAACTCGCTCAAAATCAAGTGGCGCCTGTTGATCAGTTAAAAATGGTTCAAAGTGCTGTCGATAGCTATCAAAAAGATAGCGGTGGTTTATTACCAATTAAAGAAAGAGATATGTCCTATGAAATTTACTTGAAACATCCTGTTGACTTTGAAAAATTAAAACCAAAATATTTATCTCAGTTACCAGGTAGTTCATTTGAAATGGGTGGGTACTATCAGTATGTTTTGATGGATGTTGAAAAAAATCCTACTGTTAAATTAATCGACTTAAGAACTTCTGAAACTTTGAAAAATTTAAGAATACGACTTGAGACAAAATCTGATACGCTCGCTTTAGGTAAAAAAATTGGACCGAACCTTTATAAGATTGACTATAAAAAATATGGTCTGAACAAGTATCCAACAGTAAAAAGTCCATATAGTGATGAAAGTTTACCGATTTATATTAATGGTGGAAATGAGTTTAAAATTGATTATGCAATTGACCTTGGCAAAAAGATTAATGAAAAAAATCTTAAGTTAGAAAAAGGTACTGATATCAGATACATTCTTTACAAGGATTCTCCAGTATTACCAGCATATTCTGTTCCTTATACAATAAATGAGAAAAATGAGCCAATTTTCAGAACAGTTGAGCATTAAAATGAAAAATTTATTTATTTTTTTGTATTAATCGTTGCAGTGACAACGTTTATTATGTTAAAGTCATTACAGAATGATACTTACGTATCATTTACATAACCTTTGGGGAGGTGAATTGACGTGAATAAAACAGACTTAATCAATGCGGTTTCAGAAAGTGCTAACTTAACTAAAAAAGAAGCAGGTTTAGCTGTTGATGCTGTTTTTGAATCAATTCAAAAATCATTATCAAATGGTGAGAAAGTACAATTAATCGGTTTTGGTAACTTTGAAGTTCGTGAACGTGCTGCTCGTAAGGGCCGTAACCCACAAACTGGTAAAGAAATCGATATTCCAGCTAGCAAAGTCCCAGCATTTAAAGCTGGTAAAGCATTAAAAGACGCAGTTAAATAATTGTGTTATAAAAAGCCCTATTAGGGCTTTTTATTTTTGTCATAATCAGTTTAATCTTGTTTAAATTTTCAAATATTAAGTTATAATAGAAAAAGAATAAGCGATAGAGGTATAGAAGATGAGTTATTATGAAAGATTTCTAAATGATATTGACGAATTAAAGAAACGATATCCTTTTTTTGAAATGATTCCAGTTAATCCGGAAATATTAACACAGACGACAATGCTAGATGTTGATGATCAGACGAAATGTGCAATACTTGCGATTGACACAAGTATGCGTATGCAGGATTTGGTGGACGATAGCAATAAAGATAGATATGTGCTGTCAACTGATTTATTAAGCGCTTTGTTCTATCGTTATTTAGCATCTCCTTTTCAACAATATCATTATCAGATACTTACTGACTGTGTCGCAAAACAGAATGAACTTAAGCAACAATTTTCTTATTCAAATGATCCTGCATTGAAAGAACAAATTGATAATATTTTTGTAATGCCTTTTATGGCTTAACTATACATAGATGAAAGTGGTGGCTTAAATGTCAAAACCAATGACAAGCGAAGAAAAAACTGAAATGGTACATAACGTCTTTCAAAACGTTTCAACAAAATACGATAAATTAAATGACATTATTAGTTTTAATCAACATAAAGCGTGGCGTAAATATACGATGAAGCAAATGAAAGTAAAAAAGGGTTCAAAAGCTTTAGATGTTTGTTGTGGTACAGGTGACTGGACAATTCAGATGGCTAATGCGGTAGGAACAGGCGGTCACGTTACCGGACTTGATTTTAGTGAGAACATGCTCGAAGTAGCAAAGACGAAAGTAAAGCGTTATGACAACATTGAACTGATTCATGGAAATGCCATGGATATGCCTTTTGAAGATAATCTATTTGATTATGTAACAATTGGATTCGGATTAAGAAACTTGCCGGACTTTGAGAAGGGTTTAGCTGAAATTTATCGTGTATTAAAACCAGGTGGCATGATTGTCGTTTTAGAAACAAGTCATCCGACCATGCCTGTTTTTAAAGAAGGATATACATTGTATTTCAAATACGTTATGCCATTATTCGGAAAAGTATTTGCAAAATCAATGAAAGAATACAGCTGGTTACAACAATCAGCTTTTGACTTCCCTGATAAATATACATTAGCAAAATTAATGGCATGTGTGGGTTTCACCCATATTAAATTTAAAGGATTTACCGGTGGCGTTAGTGCTATGCATAAAGCTTACAAACCTAAGAAATAATAAAAGAAATGGATGATTGCAATGAGTTATAAGTCATATTTAAAACCACATATCACAAGAGTTGAACAACAATTAAATCAAGTTATTCATAGCAACTCTAATGTGATACAACAGGCAAGTATGCATACTTTGCAATCAGGTGGTAAACGGGTCAGACCGATGTTTGTCCTACTTACTGGTTTGATGGGTGATAATAATCATTATAACCATCTCCTAAATACCGCAGTAAGCTTAGAATTAATTCATATGGCAAGTTTGGTACATGACGATTACATTGATAATAGTGATAAACGTCGTGGCGTAATGAGTGTACATGCTGCATTTGATAAAGATATTGCACTTAGAACAGGTCACTTTTTACTGGCTAAAGCATTAACAAATATCAGTGATATTAATCATACAGATTTTCATAAAGTATTTAGTCAAACAATTCTTGAAGTATGTTTCGGGGAATTTGATCAGATGGCAGATCGATTCCAGTATCCTATATCATTTACACAATACTTACGTCGTATTAATCGTAAAACAGCGATTTTAATTGAAGCAAGCTGTGTATTAGGTGCGATGAGTACGGAGGTTAACCGAGCATCATTATTCCATATTCGTAAATTTGGACATTATATCGGTATGAGCTATCAGATTATTGATGATATGCTTGATTATACAAGTGATGAAATAACATTAGGTAAGCCTGTTGCTAGCGATATTCGTAACGGTCATATCACATATCCATTAATGGCTGCTATAAATAATAAAGATAATTCTGAAAGATTAAAGTTAGAACAAACTATAATCAATCTGGAAAATGAACAAAACGAAGCGATATTTGAATTTATTATCAACAATGTAAGAACTTATGGCATTGAAGCTACAAAACGCTTAAGTAAACAGTATGCGGAAAAAGCAAAATATCATTTATATCAATTACCGGATAGCGATGAAAAAAAATACCTTCTGGAAATACATGAAAAAATGCTCTATCGCGTATATTAGGAATTGAAAGAAATCGCTTACAATGATAAAATATTCTAGGCTACACAAAAAACAATGAGGTAGGGATAAATAATGGAAAAAACTTTCTTAATGATTAAACCTGATGGCGTAGGACGAGGACTTGTAGGAGAAATCGTAAAACGCATCGAAAACAAAGGGATTAAAATTGTAGGTGCTAAATTAATGACAGTGTCTGAAGATTTAGCCAAGACACATTACGGAGAACATAGTGAAAAACCTTTCTTCGGAGAATTAGTTGATTTCATTACTTCTGGACCAGTTTTTGCAATGGTATTAGAAGGGGAGAATGTAGTGGAAATTGGACGTACATTAGTTGGTAAAACTAATCCTGCTGAAAGTGCACCAGGAACAATTCGCGGCGACTATGGTATGACAGTTGGTAAAAATATTATTCACGGTTCTGATTCAGTAGCATCAGCAGAAAAAGAAATCGCATTATGGTTCAAAGAAGAAGAAATTATAGATTACAACTTAGTAACAGCTACTTGGGTGTACTAATTATAATTTAGTTAATAAAATATTGTGGTTATAGGCTTTTTGAAAACCTATAACTACTTTTTTAAAATTTTTGATTAAAAAAAGGGCAGAAAAAGGGCAAAGTTTTTAAAAAGTAACTAATCTGTCTTAAAAAAGGAGAAATTTTTTGAAGAAATTTAATATGAAAGAGATATTTAAAATATCATATAAACAATCTGATTATTTAAAGACATTAGATAATGAAGATAAGAAAAAATTTAAAAAGCTACCTGAAGATGATAAAAATAGAATTGTATATGAATGGTTAGTAGAAACAGGTCAATGGGATAAAGAAAAAGTTAATGATAATCAAAATCGAAATGCTGAAATTAAAACTAATATTAATAATAATTCTATAACTGAGCCTAAAAAGAGTGGTTTATATACTTTTATTAGTATTGTTATAGTAATTTCTAGCTTATTAACGTTTGCTGAACCTACGTTCGCATTACTTACTTTAATATTAGTTATCATGTTACTTGTTAAATTTATAGGTGTTTCAAAGAAAGATGTTGAATATATACCTGATCTATATGATGTCAAACATAGTATTTACAATAGACAAGAAGAAAACAAAGTATTACAAACGGATAATGAAACTTTAGAAGAAAAAATACATAGCAATAAAAATATCTTAATTAAAATAGAAAAAGATATTGAGAACAAAAAGCATATTCTAAACGAAATTACTGAGCAAATTAAACCGAAACTTGAAGATTATAATTTTAATCTCTTATACCCTATTAATATGTTTGATGACATGTCATCATATGATATTAAAAACGAAATTAATGATTTGAATATGCAAGAAAAAAGAACATCTAATGTTAATGAAATAATTAATAATACTGACATTGATAATAAGAAACATGCTAAAAATCAATTAAAACAAATTATTACTTTGTTTAATGTCGAATGTGAGTTCTTATTTAATAAATTGACTTCAAATAATTTTGATACTACTTATAACAGGATTATTAAGAACTTTGAACAATTAAATAAGCTATTTGAAACAGATGGTGTTCATTTAGAAGATAGCTTTTTGCAAATTAAATTAAAAAAATTAGAACTATTTCACAGGTTACAAATAAAACTTCAAGAAGAGGCTGAAATTAGAAAAGAAGAAAGACTTAGAATAGCAGAAGAACAAAAAGCTGAAAGAGAACTCGAAAAGAAGAAGAATGAGATTGCTAAAGAGCAAAAACAATTTAATCAAGAGATTAGTAAATTAATGAAATACTTAGCTTCATCAAGTGACGAGGTACAAAAACAATTATATGTTGATAAAATTAACGAGTTAAATGGTAAAGTTGAGCAATTAGAAGAAGATAAAAAAGATGTAGAAAACCGTTTATTAAATACTCGTGCAGGTTATGTATATGTTATTTCTAATATTGGTTCGTTTGGTGAAAAGGTGCTTAAAATAGGTGTTACTAGACGTTTAGAACCTATGGATAGAATAAAAGAATTAGGTGATGCATCTGTACCATTTGAATTTGATGTTCATGCTTTAATATTTTCTGAAGATGCACCAAGACTTGAGAATATATTACATAATCATTTTAGAGATAGAGAAGTAAACAAAGTAAATCATAGAAAAGAGTTCTTTAATGTTGATTTAGAAGAAGTTGAACAGGTTGTTAAAGAAAATCATAACAATACAGTTAAATTTAATAAAGAGCCAATAGCACAACAGTATAGGGAATCTATGAGATATAAATAGTCAATTGCAAACAAATTTAAAGATACATACGTAAAAAAGCTTACAAAAGTAAGCTGTAGGAGATGAAGAAATGACATTTAATTTTAATAAAGGGCAAAATAATAGTTCTAATAAAAAAAATTCAAATAATGGACAACGACCTATTAATGAAGATATAGAAAAGCGTTATGACCCGAATTCTGACTATAAAAATTATAGGAATGGCTCTCATGAAAGAAAACCACCTACTGCACAAGAAGAAAGTTATTACTTTAATGAGGATTAAAGATTTTATATCTGCTTTTTTAATTTTAGAATTTCGATTATATAATTTTGCTCGGAGTTAATATATTTTAATTTTTCTGTAATATCATCTTTAAATTTATCCTCATTTATTGAATTTTTACATGGTTTAACAGTTAAATTAAGTTGATCTTGATTTGTAATTTCAAAATTAATTAACCATCCTTTTGTTTTGAGTTTGTTATTTTCATAATCATATAGTTCGATGAATATTAAGTGTGATTCATCTTCAAATAATTTTTCTATAACTGATAAAGAGTTCTTTTTCGTTAAATTTCTACTTTTTCGATATTTGTTTATATTTGATGAATATAATCTAAAAAGAGCTGGTAAAATTAAAATACTTATGAGAAAAATAATTGCTAAAGTTTGAAATAACGTTAGAAGTATATAAATTAAATCGAAATTTTTAATTAAGTTGTTTAATTTATACTCTTGCATATTCCAACCATAAAATAATAAAAAAATTATTAATGACAGAATAGAGAGAGCAGAAAGTGTACATTTTTTCATAAATTCATCTTGATTACCAATATTTGAGGTTTCTCTAAGATAAATATATGTCAATAAACCTGGCACACCAGATGTAATAAGAAAGATAATAAACGACATCAAAAACACATCCTTAAATTTTAATACTTTATATTTATTTAAAATTATACCAGAACGTACGTTCCGTTAAAAGTGTAAGTAATTTGGAATTAACAATAAATAAGATAACTTGTGTAAAACCTATTTTAAATTTATTTATAGTAATACCACTATATATTATGTATATCGTGATTATATGATCTAGACTAAGAAACTCTTAGACCAGATAAAAGCTGAAACGTATAATATACGTTTTAGCTTTATTTTGAAATAATGATTAAACAATGTTTACGTATAGGCACTATAACTTTTAGTTAGTGTGTTTACAATAAAAATTTAGCTTACTAAAACAAAAATAAATTAGTACAATAATGTACCTATCTTTAGAATAACTGTTCTCTAAACAAAAACTTTCATTGAGCATAGTCAAAATGAGTAAACAATAAATGCACCCTAAAAAATTAGTACACCACATCTTTGTGTTGTATTATGAATTTTTATATATCCTAAAAAGTCTAATCAAACTATTTTTTTAATGTATAATGGGGTGCGTGTTTCAAGATGCCCTTAAATCTACACAACATATTATAACCACATTTACAGAAAGGCAAGTTGGTATTCATTAATATCCCCAAATATGGGGTTATTATAATACGTCCAAGTATGGACGTATTATATTTATGTACACAAACTAATTTTAATTTGTGAACATAAAGTGATAGTCCCAACATTTCGCTTGTATAAGCACATTAATCAATATGCTTAATTTTGAGCGTATTTAATTATATTAGAGCCTAAATATCGGCTATACCAATCTAATTTAATTCTTATTATCAAATTTTGACTATAATAATACACTCAATATTGAAGATATTAATAAAATGATTGCTTCAAATAAAAAATGACCTGCAATAAGCTAGGTCATGATGTAAGTGATATTTCATCTAATTTTGTTATTAAATCTTTATCCATTTTTTCAGTAACATGTGAATATACCTGAAGTGTTGTTTTATGATCTGTATGTCCTACACGTTCCATAATGGCTTTTAACGATATACCTAACTGTGATAAAGTAGATATATGCGTATGACGTAATGTGTGAGTCGTTATACGCTTCTTTATTTTTTTAGGGTATTTATCATTAGAATTAATAAAATCGACTGTAGAAGCCAATTTTTCGTTAATTTTCTTAGTATGAATAGGATTACCATAAGTATTAGTGAAAACAAAACCACGATCTATATAATCATCTTCCCAATGTGCTGATTTCTTATTTTCCAGCATTATTATTTTTAATATTTGAATACTTCTATCAGAAAGTGAGATAGTTCTATAACTTCCCTCGTTTTTTGTTGTGTCTTTCACACCAAAAGTACCATCTTTTTTGTTAGTCTCCCAAATGATAGATCCATTAATTAATAGCTTTTTGTTTTTAAAGTCTATATTACTCTTTTCAATTGCCAATAATTCAGCAATACGCATGCCGTTTAGAGCTTGAAATTCAATTATAAGGGGAATTATCATATTGTTTCTCTTTCTCGTTGAAATGCGTCTCTGTGCGTTTAAATCATGCATTGCATTAATGAGTAATTTTAACTCGTCTATTTCAAGATAATTATTTCGCTTACTTTCTATGTCCTTTAAAGATTTAGCCTTATTAGGAACTACAATATCAGACAAGAAACTTATATCTGTAAGGCCATATACAACTGATACATGCTTAAATACTCGATTCAGTACCGATTTATAACTTGTCATTGCTGATTTACTTCTATCTTCTTTATTCCAGGCTATGAATATATCTTGTACTTGCTTATATTTATAATTCTTTATTAAATCATCTTCAGGAACTTTTAATTTAATAGCTTTTATAATACTTTTCTTTTCCAGGATTGTTGTTCTTTTTGCTCCTGATGTATTTGTATATATTTCAAGCCATTCATCACAAGCATTATGAACGGTTAAGCTATTCAGTGATTTACTAGCAGTATTACCTATCTTTTCATTTATCTTCTCATCTAACCGCTTCATAGCTTCTTTCTGTGAGGGTTTAGTATCTTTATTCATGACTACAGACACGCGTCGCCATTTTTCAGAGAGGGGATCTTTATATTTTTCATAGAAGCGGTACCTAGTATTACCTTCTTTGTCTATAAATGCTTCACACCACATATAATCACCTCATAACTATTTAAATATATTAATTTTTACTTATGTTTTTGATAGTACTCGTTAATAATATTTTCAAGATAATCTATATATTCTTTTTTAGAAGCGAAATTTTGAGGGTGTATTTCAATTTCTTTAATTGATTGTTCAAATTCATCTATATCTTCTATGGCTAGATTATAGAGATAAGCAATTTTTTTACTCTCTGACATAGGATATTTATTTTGCAAATCTTTAATTTTTTTCATAGCATTATCAAGTATATTATCTATGTCATTAATAAGTTGTTGTGATAAATTATTTTCTAATATATCTAGAACATATATATTTCTTTCATCGAATTCTATTTTCATTGACTCAGGGTATCTATCTATTTCTTCATCAGGCTTTAGATAATACAATGAATCTAAAGTGTTTAAGATTAAATTTTCATTTGTTTTTACCATATCTTTATAGTAATCTTTAAAAGTTTGCAAAAAATAAAAATAGATAACTGATTTATGTGTTGGTAATTTGTCTATTATATCCTGGGGAGATCTGAAAGTTTCTTCTAAAAAGGGTACAGATAATATTTTTTTTATAGAATAGATTAATATCGATTCGAATTCATAAGTATCTTTAAAATAATTTAGAGCCTTTATATCATAATCATTTAAAACATCAGATTTAATAATTTCATCATATATTTGCTTTCCAATATTCATGTATATTAGATCTTCATTAATTCTTTCTTTTTCTACATCAAAACCAGCAAGCCATTTTTCATTAACATTTAAAGCTTTTGCAATAAGATTTAACTTATCGTTTTTGGGTTCGTACTTTCCATTGATATAGTCACTTATTGAGTTTCTTCCAATACCTGTACTCTTTGATAATTCTGATTGGGATATGTTTTTTTCTTTTAGAACTAATTTAAGTCTACTACTGAATGAAGTCATTTTATCCCTCCTCTAAAAAGGAATATACCACTATATATAATAAACTTCAATAAAATTTGTACGGTTTTCTGTGCATTTTTTGTTGACATACTTAATTATATAGAATAAGATAGTTTTGTACAGAAAACTGAACTAGGAGGTTTTATATGTCGGATGTAAAATTTGATTATTCTCTATTAATCGAGAGAATGAATGAAATGAACTATACTAAAACTAAATTGGCTAAGGAAATGTCTATAGGTAGAACCACATTGAATGAAAAACTTTCAAATAATACACTTTTTAAACAAAATGAAATCAAATTGATGTGTAAACTATTAAAAATTAAAAGCTCAAAAATTAATGATTATTTTTTTAAAGAAGTTGTACAGAAAACCGTACAAAAATAATATGTGGGAGGGAGATTTTATGTGGAGAATATTAAAATCATCTATTTATTTAATTGTTATTTTTTGTGTAAGCAATACATTTACTAATACTAGTTTGGGCTTTTTATCATTAAGTTATTTCTTATCTTTAGGGATCTTAAGTTATGAAGTAATTTGCAATGATATAAAAAGGGGGGTTCTATAAATGACTAATTTAATAAGTATGGAAAAACCTAATATTGAAAATTCTTATATGTCTCCAAAGGAAATATATATGAAAAATAAAAGGTTCGCTAAAATTTCTACTATTTCACATATCTATGATGTAAGTAAATCAACGGTTTATAGATGGCTAGAAAATTTAGATGAACAACAGTTTCCAGGTGTTTATGTAGAATTATCATCTTCATTAAAACTTATTAACTTAGATGAATTCGATAAATATTTATATTCTATGCACAAAAAATACTTATAAAAATCGGAGGATAAAATATGTCAATATTAGTTGAATTACAAGATGTTAAATCATCATTAAATGTTACGTTAGAAAAATTAACTGGATTAGAAATAACAAATACTTATTACACGGAAGATTATTTTGAAGGAAAATCTCCAGAAACACATGAAGAATTTTTTGAATTTGGAAGATCATTTTATGAAATGAGACTTGGTAATGAACAAAGTAATGATTTATTACTTCTTTATATCAATAGATTAAAGAATGATATTGCTATGTTAGAACAAACTATTAAAGCATTAAAGAAAGAAAAAGCAGAATAAGTAATATGAAGAATAGCGCAATTAAAAAAGTTCTAACAAGCACATTCCCCAATGACATGTTAGAACCTTTTTATAAAAATTAGATATTCAATACTTGAAACTTAATTTGTAGTATTTACATTTAAAAATACTTCATAAAAATAGCAGGACATCTATATGCCTATTCTATCATATTATAAAGAATTTTACTGAACTTTTTTAAGATGGAGGTAGGTAATATGACAGGGTGGATAAGTTTGTATAGAAGCATAGAAAATCATTGGATTTATGAAGAAGATAGAACTTTTTCTAAATTTGAAGCCTGGATAGATATATTACTAATGGTTAATCATACAGATAAAAAAATTACATTAGGAAATGAGTTAATAACTGTAAAAAGAGGTCAAAAAGTAACCAGTATACGCAAATTATGCGACAGATGGAAATGGTCGAATAATAAAGTAAAAAAGTATCTAGATATGTTACAACATGACGGAATGATATTAATAAAAAGCGACACTAAAAAAACGGTTATAACCGTTGTAAACTATGACAAGTATCAAAATCAAGAAATTAAAAAGCGACAAAGAAACGACACAAACGAAACGCAAATGAAACACGATAGCGACAAAGAAACGACAGAAATGCATTTCGAAAAAGAAACGGACGCATATCAAAAGCACACAAACAATAATGTAAATAATGAATTAATAATGAGTAATAATGTTGTAGTAGAGCCTAATCAGAAAAATGACTTTGCAGAAGTTATAAATCTTTATCAAAATGATATACAAGCGACACCACCACTAACAGTTATTAATAAGCTATCAGATGATTTTGATATGTTCGGTAAAGAGATTATGTTATACGCCATTAAGAAGTCGGCTCTTGCTGGTAATCGTGATTACCGCTTCATTGATTACTTAACAAAAGAATGGCGTAAGCAACAGTTAAAGACACTTGAAGCGGTTGAACAGTTTGAAGATAAAAGAAATCAACCGAAACATTCATACAGCTATAACAACGATAGAAACGGAGTAACAAATAAATACGGAGATAGATATGATTTATCATTCCAGGCCTTAGAGTTGAAAAAGGAAAAGAGCGGTATAGCTTCATTTACGCAAGAAGAATATAAGGCATATGAAAGTTATTACTTTTAAGGAGGCTCATTATGAAAGAAATTATAGCTAAATCATTTGAAATTAGTGATCCTATAGCAATAAACGATTACCTTTTACATAAAGGCTTGGTTCAAGGAAAGCTGATAAATGTCAGATACAATGTTAAATGTGAGAAATGTGGTAGAAATTGTGATATTGCAGAATATGATGACCATATAGAGAAAATGTGTGACTGTAATATAAAAGCTAATGTAAGAACTAAATCATCTAAAAAAATCCATTACTACTGGAGGATAAGTAAGATACCTGAAAACTTAAAAAAATCTACTTTTGAAACATTCGAAAAAGATTTAACCGATAGTATTAGGAATATGTATCAAGGCTTTAAATATTATGCTAACTCATTGGATAAAGATAAACCGAAAACATTATCAGTACTTGGATCAATGGGAACTGGTAAAACACATTTATCTATATCATGCGGAAAAGAATTAGTTAAAAGAGGTTTTAGCGTGTATTTTATATCTTTTCCAACGCTTATGAGAAATATCAGAGAAACAATGGATAAAGGAAATGATATGACTCAAACAGAGATATTTAAGACTATTGAAAAATGTGATGTCTTTATCCTAGATGACATCATGGTGACATCAGGAACACCTTACGAAATAAATACACTTGAAAATATTATCGAAGTCCGACAGGGAAGAGCAAATATATACACAAGTAATTTAAGTAATGATGACTTTAGCAAGAATAAGAATATGCAAAGAATAAAATCAAGGTTATTTGATAGAACTACAACATCAGTAATAAAAGTAGTTGGAGATGATTATAGAACATTACCAGCGTTTTAAGATAGGGGGGGAATATGAAAATATCCACACTTAGTAATGGGGACAAGAAAATAGATTTTAATAACGGTTTACTATTAACAAGAAAGCCTATTGATGTTAGTGAAAGTAAATTTATTGCTGGAGTAAGAAATTCAAAGTTAGAAATTCATAACTTACATGTAGGATTATTAAGTCATAGCTTTAAACACAAATTATATATAACCTGGATAGCTTTAAAGTTTATATGGACGGATAAAGATATTAGGAAACGAATGTTATTCATAACAATGTTTAAACGTATTTACTCGATAATGAGCCGATAGATAGAAAGATGATAAATAATACCATTTATCGTTATCGACTCTCTATGAGCATTTAAATAAAAAATTAGAATAACACATTTTTGGGTTATCCTAACTTAATTCTAGAAAACGGAGATTTCCGTTCTCTGATTGTTGGAAGCATTTATTAATTTCAGAATCACGATAATTATTACAACAGTAGAATAAGTAAAAAATAAAACAATGGAGTGAAAAGAATGTGTTTTCTACTAGCCGGGACAATGTTGATAATATCGTCATTTGTTATAGGTATTACATTAGGTAGGAATGGACATGGGGATATTTATGAAACTGGTAAACTGGATCCGAAAAGAGAACCAAAGCCACCAGATAAAACATTTAAGTAATTAATCAGAAGTAAGAAAGGAATAAAGAGAATTAACATGATAAATCTATCAATTAACCTAGTAATAATCACTATAATCTTATTTATATTATTTTTTAAAAACAGTAGTAAAAGTAGTATCGGAGTAACAAAGCCGAAGAGGACACCACCACCAGACCGAACATTTAAGCTACCAACTAGAGATGAAGAAGAATTTTAAAAAATATATGAAGATGAAGAATAACAATATAAATTCTAACAAGTGTACAAGCGTAGTAATAACTACACTTGTCAAGCTGTAAAAGTAAATTAGTTAGGAATATCTACTAAAATTAAATAGAGTAGCTGTACTAAGTAATCTTTAGTGCAGATCAAAGATATAAAACAAGAAGTAAAAATTAAATACATGCCATATAATATTTCATTTTAGAAAGCGGAATTAAAATATAATTGCTTCAGAAATAAGAGAGGAGTAAGGAAGCATGAGAAAGGTAGATAGAAAGGAATACATGAAAGAGTATAGAAAGCGTATTGCCGAACGTATGAAAGAGTTAAATCGTAATAACTACCTTAAACGTAAAGAGAAAAGTAATAGTATACAGCAAGATGATACTGTTTTAATGTATATACAAAATTTGAAACAAGAAAGACTATTAAATATGTCTATCCAGCGTAAGAGACGTAAGAAGCGGTTACAAGATTTAATTAATAGTGAGCTATTACATTCATAGTGGTGACCTAGCGTTTTACGAGGGCATCTAAGAATGAAGATAAAATATTAATAATTCATTTTAATGTATTGAGGGGGTAGCGATTCACGACCCCCTTTATTCTAAAGATTTAGAGAAGGAACTTTGAAAAACAAAAATAAAAAAGCTCCAATAAATGATATATGCAATGTTATAAGCGAGGGGTAACAAAGCATACATATTTATAAGAGCAACAGACAAAGTGTGTAGATAAATATAATACTAATATAACATGCAATCATGTTTCTGAAAATATTGTAAAGCGGTGGTGATGATATAAGAATAAAATCGCAATATGTGTAACAGCTGTATATTTAACCTGGTTGAAACGGCTAATAGTATAATTAGATTATGTAAACTCTTGTTTAAGAATAACCGTTCTTTATTAAAAAATATAAGGATGATAGTCCGATCTAATAATGATGTTTAATAATTGTAAATAATACAATTTTTGATTAAATACTGTTATTTATGGTGACAGAGGTAATAACAAACATCCTATAAAAAGCGGATGGAGGTAATAGATGTTAAATGCAACAATGATAAAACACATTGATATTAAAAGCACTATAAAAAATGTTAATGCTTTATTAAAGAGATATAACTTTCTAATAAGGGTATTACCTGAAAGAACTATGCCAAAAATCACTCAATCATATAATTCTATGCCTACTTCTACAGTAAGAAGTTTAAATGCTATTGAAAGATCAGCATACGAAAACCTTAAACGTGAGAAACTTATAGAAGAAAGAAATCAACTAAAGGAATTACTTTTTGAGATAGTAGAACAGTTAAACGAAGATGAAAAATATATTATCATTAATAAATTTCTATCTGATAATGAAACAAGTGATTATGATATTTATTATGATTTATGTATCGGAAGAACAAAATATTACAAAATAAAAAAAGAAGCATTATTAAAATTGGCTTTGTTGTTAGGATTAGAAATATATAAAGAATAACTTATTTCTGCTTAGTATAGAGAAATAATTAAAGAAAGGAGATTTGTTAAATGAGGAAAATGTACAGAAATCAATATTTGGGTGAAATATCAAATGTTGGCCTTAATCTTCCAGGAATATTTAAAGTAAACTCTTTACAAAATAATATTTTGTTAAAGAAAAATGCACATATTAATTCTTTTAATAACTCTATTCAGAAAAAAGCTTACAAAAAACATATTGAGAATATTAGGAAATTAGATATAAGTCACAAAAAATAATATTTTAATCTAATATAAATAAAAGGAGATGGAATAAATGCCATTATTGAAAAAAGAAAGTTTAGAGAATCAAGTACAAGAAACAGAAGTGAAAATTGACGGTTTAGAGGACAATTTACCTAAATTATTGAAACCAATTAAAGAAAAGAAAGAAAGATCATACGCTCTATTAAGTAATCGT
Source organism: Macrococcoides bohemicum (assembly GCF_003259675.1). Classification (GTDB taxonomy): domain Bacteria; phylum Bacillota; class Bacilli; order Staphylococcales; family Staphylococcaceae; genus Macrococcoides; species Macrococcoides bohemicum. The sequence continues at coordinate 543,857 of NZ_PZJG01000001.1, forward strand.
ACAAATTTAGTAAGAGCAATTGAAGAATTAAAAAATAAAATCAGTATTACAAACAAAGAAAAAAATCTGTTAGAAGTTTTAAAAATGCAAGAATTAATAAATACGCACGAAAAAGAAATTCTAAAAATCGAGGATGAATTAATAAAGCCTGAGAATAATGTGAGTGAGAAAGAAGTTAAAAATTTTAGAGTGATGTTTAGTAAGGAATATAAATTAATTGATCAGGAACATAATAAAATTTTAGAAGAAATTGATGAAAAACTTAAAGAAGTATATGAATTATTTAATAAAAAAGCTGTTATTGAAAGAATGGGAGCAAGAAGAAATAACAGAATGAGATATGTTAAAGAAGTTAGTGAAGTATCTCTTAATACTACAACATTGGACTTAACAAGATCAGATGTGTTTATTTATAAAGATAAGAATGACCAATACTATATAAATCATTTTAAAGAAAATATAGAAAAAGAATCACGTAAAGTGTTCAGAGAATACTATGATAAAAATCTCTTTTAATAAAGAATTTTAAAATTTCGTTAAATTATAGATATAATTCAGGTTCCCAAAATCTTGGGGCCTGTTTTCTTATGTAAAATAAAATATATGAAGCGGTAGCATAATTATTAATGTTTGTAGTTAACTAAAAATAATATATCTCGTATCAATGTTATAAGTATTAGAATCATATAACATAAGGCGATGGTATATGTATGAGTACCAGGCACACATAGGGCAGTAGTATATGTATGGGTACTGGGTACACATAGGGCAGTAGTATACATAGCAGTACCAGGTACACATAGGGCAGTAGTATATGTATGAGTACTGGGTACACATAGGGCAGTAGTATATGTATGAGTACTGGGTACACATGGGCAGTAGTATATGTATGGGTACTAGGCACACAAAGGGCAGTGGTATACATAGCAGTACCAGGTACACATAGGGCAGTGGTATACATAGCAGTACCAGGTACACATAGGGCAGTAGTATATGTATGAGTACTGGGTACACATAGGACAGTAGTATATGTATGGGTACTAGGCACACATAGGACAGTAGCACATGTATGGGTACTAGGCACACATAGGGCAGTAGTACATGTGTAGGTACTAGGTACACAAAGGGCAGTGGTATATATATCAATAACATATACACATTATTTCGACTATAACTATCAGTTCGAGTAAGGCAATGATATATTTTAGAAGTATAAGTAAACTAAGGTTAAAAAAGATAAATAGATTTGATCCTTCAGGCACTATTCAAATATTAGAGTCATCACTTTAGAAAAGTTATAAGTTTAATCGATTATGAATAAAATAAAATTAACAAATAAATTTTTCATATAAAGCTTTATGCTAATCATACCCCCCACCTTAAATCTCTGAAAAAACTTCACAAAACAACGGCGCCCCAGTTAACTTTATACAAAATTCGCTCAAAAAAGTTTCATTATAATTTGATATGGCCCATTTTAGTTAATAATCATACTCAATAGATTTTATAATGTTGAAAAATACGGTATTTAAACATAAATTTATTTTAATAACTGCGAATCAATAAAAGATACCATGATCGCTTTTTAAATGATAATAGATATCTCATATTTTAAATTAATGATAGTTAATCTTATATTTAACAATCTAGATAAGTTTATTGTATTAGGGTATATATTAGTGTAGTATTATATAGAATTACCTAATAAGTAATATGGTTGTGATGAGATGGAAGTTCTATTCGACAAAACAGCAACACAAAAGATATGTACAGACTCTAAAAAAGCTAAGAAGAAACTTGGAGACAAACCGGCGATTGGATTGATGAAAGCGCTGAATTTCATTGAATCGGCTTCTTCATTTGAATCTATTATGAACTACGGTCCATTTCACTACCATAGGCTTCAAGGTAAACTCAGTGAGACATGTAGCCTTGATTTCGAGGGACGTAAATCAAAATGGAGGCTTTATGTAAGGCCAGTGGATAGAGATGGTAATAGTCTTCTTAATGAGTTAGATGCTAAAAAGACGGAGATTGTACATATACTAATAATAGAGGTGATAGATCATGGTTGATAAATTAGTATTAGAATATAATGACCAAATGGCTTTTCATCCAGGAGTATATATACAAGATAGTCTTGATGATTTAGATATGACTCAAAGAGAGTTAGCAACCCGTTTAGATACTAGTGCCAAAAATGTAAGTGAAATTGTTAATGGCCTTAAGTCTGTCAATCCTAAGATGGCGCTTAATTTATCTAAGGTATTTAAAGTTGATTCACAGACTTGGTTAAATCTACAAGCCAAATACGATGCTCTAAAGATGGAAATAGAACAAAATGAGCATATAAAGGAACAAATACCACTTCTTAGTCATATCGATTATACCAAACTAGTTAAGCTAGGTATTGTAGCTAAACATAGGAAAGGTGAAGACAAAATAAAAGAACTGTGTAAAATTTTTAAAATAGCTAGTCTAGATGTATTAAAAGAACGAGAAATAGCAATTAATTTCAGAGCTACGGAACTTGAAAAGGAAAGCCATGTAATAAACACTAATTTGTGGATTGAAATGGTAACGTTAAAGGCATCTAAGGAGTTGCCTTTAGAATTTAATAAAGAAATTCTTGAAAACTCGATTAGTTATTTAAGGAGCCTAACCAATGAGGAACCAGCGTTATTTATACCCGAAATCACTAGAACACTAAGAGAAGCGGGAATACATTTTATACTTATGCCTAGTTTGAAAAATGCTAAACCTAAAGGCATGGTTATGTGGAGAGATGGTAAAATAACATTAGCGATGAGTAATAAAGGTAAATACGCTGATATGTTTTGGTTTACTTTCTTTCATGAGATTGGTCATATTCTAATGCATCCAACTAAAAACTTTATAGAGTTGGATGGCAAAAGTGTAAGAGAAAAAGAAGCAGATACTTTTGCTAGAAATACATTGATACCTGATGTGGAATATAATGATTTTACTACAGGCGGTGATTTCAGTTTTACTTCTATCAATGCTTTTGCGGAGAGTATGGGGATAAATCCTACTATAGTAATTGGGAGACTTCAAAATGATAATATAATTCCTTATTATCATTTTACAGATAAGAAAGCTAAATATACATGGGCATTTGAAAAAGACTGAGATGGCTAAAATCCATCTCAGTCTTTTTTAATATTTAATACATTACAGAAAGAGAATATATTTAGTTTATGTTAGATTACCAGTATCTTTATTAATATTAGTGAAAAAGGGCAGAAAAAGGGCAGATAATTAATAATATGAGAAATTGCATGAAACAAAAATAAAAATTAAAGGTCTGTAAACACCGTAAAATCAACGTTTTTTATTTCTGTGAAATTCCTGGCGAACTACCATTTCGAGTAACAGCTGCTTGGGTGTACTAATTAATAAATTGACAGTTACCTATATAGGTAACTGTCTTTTTTTATTTGGATTTAAATATAATACATTGGAGAAACAAGCATATATTTGATAAGATTTAGTAATGATAAATATTAAGGAGCGATTATTTTGAGATTTTTAACAGCGGGAGAATCACATGGTCCTAAACTAACTGTCATTATAGAAGGCATGCCTTCTAACATGCGGCTTACAAGTGATATGATCAATCAGGAATTATTTAAACGTCAAGGTGGATATGGCCGAGGTCGACGTATGCAGATTGAAAAAGATACTGTAGAGATAACCTCTGGTGTAAGGCATGGTGTTACACTTGGTTCGCCGATTACTTTAGTGATAACAAATGATGACCATAAACATTGGTTAAAGGTGATGGGTGTAGATCCAAAAGATGATATAGAACCCGTGAAACGTGTCATTACAAAACCACGTCCTGGACACGCTGATCTTGTCGGCGGTATGAAGTATCGTCACAGAGATTTACGAAACGTGCTTGAACGTTCAAGTGCACGTGAAACGGCTGCACGTGTTTCAGTTGGTGCGGTCTGTAAAGTGTTATTGAGTCAGCTGGGTATTGATATATTTTCCCGTGTCGTTGAAATTGGTGGTGCTAGAGATAACACCGATTATCCAATTCATACTATTAAAGAAAATAATGATACTAATGATGTGCGTTGTATTGATGACAATGTTGCACAACAGATGCGAGATATAATCGATCTGGCAAAATCAAATGGTGATTCAATTGGTGGTGAAGTGCAGGTTATTGTAGAAAACGTACCGGCAGGTTTAGGAAGCTATGTACATTACGATCGTAAATTAGATGGTAAAGTGGCACAATCTGTTATTAGCATTAATGCATTTAAAGCAGTGTCATTTGGTGCAGGCTATGATATGAAGCATTTACCTGGTAGTCAAGTGCAGGATCCCATTGGTTATGATGAATCGGGATATTATCGCTTATCTAATCAGCTTGGAGGATTTGAAGGCGGGATGACCAATGGCATGCCAATTATCGTTAATGCTGTAATGAAGCCTATCCCAACACTATACAAACCGCTTGATTCAGTCGATATTAATACAAAGGAAGCATATAAAGCTTCTATAGAACGCAGTGATAGCTGTGCTGTGCCAGCAGCATCAATTGTTTGTGAACATGCTGTTGCTTTTGAGATCGCGAAAGAAATACTGGATGAGTTTCAATCCAATGATTTAGCTCAATTACAGGATAATATTGAACGTCACAAAACTTATATTAAGGAGTTCTAGATGAAACTCATTACAAATTATCAGGTGGACCAAAAGGCGAAAGATTATGAGATTATTGTTTCAGAAAATGCATTGGAACTGGAATATGATCTAAATCATTATCACAAATGTTATGCATTAATTGATACTTATGTGTATAGTCTTCACAAAGCAAAGATAGATACATTCATGAAAAGATATGATATTGAAAAAGTGTTGATTCCTTCAGGTGAAGCTGTAAAGACGATGCATCATTTTAATACAATGATAGAACTATTACTTGAAAAAAATATTAAACGTAATGATTGCTTGATTGCTATCGGTGGAGGGGCTACTGGAGATTTTACAGGATATGTTGCTGCAAGTTTATTACGCGGTATCTCGTTCATTCAGGTACCTACTACGATCTTAGCTCATGATGCTGCAATTGGAGGAAAGACAGGAATAAATTCTAAACATGGCAAGAACTTAATCGGTGCATTTAAACGACCTGATGGAGTGATATATGATATTTCTTTTTTAAATACTTTAAATGATGCTGAGCTTTTAAGTGGGTTTGCTGAAATCGTGAAGCACGTAATATTGAATGGGAATTACAAAGTAAATCAGACAAGTGATATCGTAAATGATGATTTATCAAGATTAATGCAGGCATTTAATAAACCGGACGATTTAAAAGATATGCATAAAATACAGACATGGATTACTTATGGCATTCAAACGAAACTGAATGTCGTAGAGCGTGATGAGTTAGAAAGTGGCGTACGAAAGTACTTAAATTTTGGACATACGTTAGGTCATGCTTTAGAATTTTCACACAAATTGCCACACGGCATTGCTGTTATGCATGGGATGATGTTTGCACTTATTTTAAGTGGATATGAAGAAAATGTAATCGAAAAGTTTTATCATTGGCTGATTCAGCTAGGGTTTCCAGAAGTAGAAGTGAAGGCATTTAAACATTATTACGCACTGCTCAGTAAAGATAAGAAAAATGAAACAGAAAGTATTAGTTTTGTTGTCATGAAACAACGACAAGGTCATTTAGAAGATGTGTTTTATTTGAAATCATTTGAACACGGCACATTAAAAAAGTCTTTTGAGCGCTGGGTTACTGTATTAAGGAGTTGTTATGGTGAAAAGTAAAGGATTAACAGGCGAGATAAAAGTACCTGGTGATAAGTCAATCACACATCGCGCAATTATCTTAGGTAGTTTATCGGAAGGAAAAATGAAAATCATAGACCCTTTATTAGGTGAAGATTGTTTGAGTACGATAAATATTTTTCGAAAGTTAGGCGTGGATATTCGGGTTAATGAAGTAAATAAAGAAATAATAATTAACGCTCAAGGTTATCGTAATTTTGTTGAGCCTACACAAGTGCTGGACACTGGTAATTCAGGCACAACTACACGGTTATTGTCTGGTGTACTTGCGGGGCTGCCATTTATGTCTGTGATGAGTGGTGATGATTCAATAGCGAAAAGACCGATGGATCGTGTCATTGAACCGTTGCGTTTAATGGGTGTGGATATTATTGGTAGTCAAAATAATAGTCGTACACCACTTGTTATCAATAGCATGGATAATGTTGTTAATATTAATGGGATAACATATGATATGCAGGTTAAAAGTGCGCAAGTAAAGTCAGCAATATTATTTGCAGGTTTGTATGCAAAAAGCGATGTTATGTTAAAAGAACAGGTGACTTCACGTAACCACACAGAACTCATGTTTCAACAGTTTGGCATTGAAGTTGAGAAACAAGATGATTATATCCACTTACCAGCGCATTCCATAGATAAGTTAGTAACTACTGATGTACAAGTACCTGGTGACATTTCTTCTGCTGCATTCTTTATCGTAGCCGGTTTAATCATTCCCGGAAGTCATATTGTCATCAGAAATGTCGGAACAAATAAGACACGTTCTGGTATTATTGAAGTTGTTAAGGCAATGGGTGGACAAATTTCTTTAAAATCTGTTTCTGACGGTGCGGAACCGATATGCGATATAGAGGTGAAATATACAGCCCAGTTAAATGCAACAGAAATTTATGGGGATATGATTCCAACATTAATTGATGAGATACCGATTATTGCATTATTGATGACACAGGCGCGTGGTAGAAGTGTGATACGTGATGCTGAAGAATTGAAGGTAAAGGAAACGAACAGAATAGACAAGGTAGTTGAAAGTTTGAATCAGCTCGGCTATCATATAGAAGCTACTGATGATGGTATGATAATTTATGGACAGGAAAAAGAATTGATGCAGAGCACGCGATTTTCATCTTTTAATGATCACCGTATCGGTATGTTGCTTGCTATTGCGAATTTATTAGAAACTGAAGAAATTGAAATTGATCATATTGATGCGGTTAATGTATCGTACCCATCATTTATGAATGATTTAAGACGATTACAAGGAGGAAACTAATGGATATTTATCAGATTATTGATCAGATTCATCTGCAAAATTTGGACAAACTGGACGAATCAATAGACGGTGCATTATTTACTGATGATCACGATGCTTTATTTCAGCTTGGGGATACACTATTACAATATGGACTTAATCCTCAAGGGTTGAAAGTATTTTCGCGATTATTTGAGCTGTATCCTGATGAACCAGATGTGATGGCTTATTATATCGAATGTTTAATTGACGATAATCAACATGATAAGGCGATAGAGATACTTCATAATACACCGCTTACGGTAGAACGATTAATGCTCGAGGCTGATATCTATCAACAGCAGGATATGCTTGAAGTAGCTATTGAAAAAGTGAAACAGGCATATGCGATGTCTAGTGAGGATCCAATTATAAGTTTTGCACTCGCTGAACTATATTATTTTGACGGTCAATATTTACCGGCAGCCCGAAGTTATGAGTATTTGATAAATAATGGAATTGACCGTGTCAATAATGTTAATATTCAATCACGCATAGCGGATTGTGTCTTACAATCAGGTGACTATGAAGAAGCGGTAGAACATTATGAAAAAATAGATGACAAGGATATGCTAAGTGATGATTATTTCAAGATGGCGATCAGTTATCAGAAAGCAGATCGAATAGAACGCAGTATTCAAACATTACAAACCTTATTAGATAAAGATCCGGATTATATGCAGGCTTATTTATTACTCGTAAACTTGTTAGAAAGCGAACGTAAATACAATGATGCAATCATAGTAGGACAAAAAGGTTTAAGTTTAAATGAGTTTTATAAAGAATTGCTTGTTGATACAGGCCGCATCATGATTAAGATGCATAATGAAAAGGGGGTTGAATATTTAATTCAGGCGTTAACAATAGATCCATCATATGTTGAAGCATCATTATTACTTGCTGATTACTATAGAGAAGAAGAAGCATATGAAGATCTTGTGAAATTATTTGCATATATAGACGAGGAAGATTTAGATCCAACAGTGATGTGGCATCTGGCTTTTAGTTATCAGCAATTAGAAAAAGATACAGAAGCGAAACATTTTTATGCCGAAAGCTATAATGTGCTAAAAGACAATACGCAATTCTTAACGGATTATTATAACTATGCACGTGAGATTGCAGATGTAAAACTTGCCGAACAATTGTATGCGTTAATACTTCAAATCGACCCGAATGCGGATATTGATGCTTAATGAATTACAATATCATTGATGAACGTAGTGGATTCATAAAGTATTTACTCAATCAATATGAAATTCATGATAAAAATACAGTGTGGTTACTTAATTTGATAAAAGATAAACCAAATATTTTAGAACATATACAATTTAAAAAAACGACACAACTAAAAGATCAGTTAATCATTTTTAATCAATTTAAAGTACATTTGATATTAAGTCATGGTATTTATACTGATAGTGATGTTATTTTCCATTATCTAGTAAATAACGAAAAACAGTTATATGTGAATATATTATTTAGTGATTTGAAATACGATATTATATGTCAGCAGGAGTTAATGTATCAAATTGATTTTCTAGTGATGGATGAAAACGATTTAAACATTGATTATATTGAAATGAAAATAGATTTGTATGAAATATTCACAAATCCTAAGTTATATACTTATTTGATTGAACAGATTAACTACGCAATAGAAGACACTTTACTTACAAAAAATCAAATCCGTTTTGCAATGCTTACGCAATTAAAAATTGATTTAGAGAGGAAAAGAAAACATGTTATTTAATCATCAGGATCTAAAAACTTTGCAGGATCAACTTGAATATATAGACACTGCAATTATTCCGGTTGTACCGGTTGATTACTCAAAACATTTGATGGACATCGCTGATCATTATGAAATGATTCAATATGTAACGATGGGAGTAGAACAACAATTTAAAGGTCGTCTGTTAGTAGTTCCACCTATTCAGCTCATAGATGATATTAAAATCCTTGATACTATCGAATCACAATTACAAACATTCGGATTTAAGAATCTGGTATTTGTGGTACCACAAAAATTTAATCTTGAAAAAGAAAATGTGCATAAAATAAATATCTTACCTTTAGAAACATTAGATCATGAAATGAAACAGGAATTTGTCCAGGAGAATATCAAATCATTGATGAAATCAATTATTATTTTATGGAATAAATAATGACAATTTTATTACATAAATTGTGACATCTTATTGACCAAGCCACCTTAATAAGCTAAAATTGATATGTCCTAGTATATTTTATATAAAAGAATCGCGTTAGAGGGGGGAAAATTAAATGAGCCAACGTGTCACAAGACGCCAATTTTTAAACTATTCCTTAATGGGAGTTGGATCATTTATGGCTGCTGGTATGGTTATGCCATTGGGGCGTTTCGCATTAGATCCTGTTTTTAAATCTGGAGCTGCAGGAGATATGATTACGACTAGCCTTAAAGTTTCGGAAATCACTGAGGAACCAACGAAAGTGGATTTCAAATACGAACAAAAAGATGCATGGTATACGAGCGAAGTAACAGATTTTGCATGGGTTTATAAAGATGGGGAAAACATTATTGCAATGTCTCCAGTTTGTAAACATTTAGGTTGTACAGTAACATGGAACGGTGATAAATCAAACCCAAACCAATTCTTCTGTCCATGTCATAATGGTCGTTACGAAAAGAATGGTAAAAATGTTCCTGGTACACCACCACTTGGACCTTTAGATCAGTATGAAACTGGTGATAAAGGCGGTATGCTTACAATCGGTAAAAAACATCCAAATGAATTAGTGAAATAGGAGGGTAAAAAATGATCGATAAAATCTATGATTGGGTCGATGACAGACTTGATATTACACCAATCTGGCGCGATATCGCAGATCATGAGGTGCCTGAGCATGTTAACCCTGCTTATCACTTTTCTGCATTCGTTTATTGTTTTGGTGGTTTAACGTTTTTCATCACAGTAATTCAAGTATTATCAGGTATGTTCTTAACAATGTACTACGTACCAGATATCGTAAATGCTTGGAAATCAGTTTATTATTTACAGCATGATGTTGCAGCAGGTGTTATTGTTCGTGGTATGCATCACTGGGGTGCAAGTTTAGTTGTAGTCATGATGTTCTTACATACGCTTCGTGTATTCTTTACAGGTAGTTATAAACAACCACGTGAATTAAACTGGTTAGTCGGCGTTTTAATTTTCTTCGTAATGTTAGGATTATCGTTTACAGGTTATCTTTTACCATGGGATATGAAAGCATTATTTGCAACAAAAGTAGGTTTACAAATTGCAGAATCTGTACCGTTTATCGGTCCATGGGTTAAAACATTATTAGCCGGAGACCCACAAATTGTCGGTGCACAAACATTAACGCGATTCTTCGCTATTCATGTATTCTTCTTGCCTGCATGTTTATTCGCGTTGTTAGCAGCTCACTTTATCATGATCAGAAAACAAGGTATTTCGGGGCCACTATAAACACGAATACACTATAAAAGGAGGTAATATAGATGCATCGCGGAAAAGGTATGAAGTTTGTTGGTGATTCTCGTATTAAATCTTATGAGAAACCAAAATTAAATCGAGATTATTCAGAATTTCCAGGTAAAACAGAAAGTTTCTGGCCTGATTTCTTATTAAAAGAATGGATGACGGGAGCAGTATTCCTAGTTGCATATTTATGTTTAACAGTTGCGCATCCATCTCCATTAGAACGTGTCGCAGATCCATCAGATACAGGTTACACACCATTACCTGACTGGTATTTCTTATTCTTATATCAAATCTTAAAATATACTTACGCATCAGGTCCATTTAATACATTTGGTGCAATTGTAATGCCAGGTATCGCTTTCGGTGCATTAATGTTAGCACCTTGGTTAGACAGAGGTCCTGAGCGTAAATGGACAAAACGTCCTTTAGCTTCTGGATTTATGTTACTTGCAGTTGCTATTATCTTCTATACAACATGGGAATCTTCTCATTACCATGATTGGAAACAACAAGCAGCGCAAGGTAAGATTGTTTTCACTAACTTAGATAAGAAAGATCCAACGTACGAAAAGATTATTAAATCTAACTGTACAAGTTGTCATGGTGGAGAATTAACTGGTGGTTCAGGCCCTAACTTAGTTAAATCTCAATTACCTGCAGCTGCTGTTGAAGGTTTTGTTGAAAAAGGTAGTGGTGCAATGCCATCATTTAAAGATACTTTAACAAAAGAACAAATCAAAGAAGTTGGTAAATTTATCGAAGGTTTAGAAGAAACTGACGAAAGCGGTAAACCACTTAAGAAATAATAACTAAAGAATCATCCATGTGATGATTCTTTTTTTATGAGGTGCATGATGATAGATCAAATTTATTACTGGATTCAGAATAAAGTATTTCTTATCTTTATTATTTTGTGTAATCTTTTAGGAACGCTTTATGGCTATTACTGGTATACTGAACAACTTACTAACACGAAGTGGTATTTTATACCGTTTGTACCAGATAGTCCGACAGCCACTTTATTTTTAATTATTGCGCTTACAGCTATTTTATTTAAAAAACATTTACCGTTAATTGAATGCCTTGCATTTATCACACTTATTAAATATGGCATATGGGCAGTAGTGATGAACATATTAACCTTTATTGAATTAGGTCAGGTCACAGCTATCGGTTTAATGCTCTGTATATCACATGCCATTATGGCGGTGCAGGCACTTCTTTTCTTTCCATTATTCAAAATAAGATTAAAACACGTTTTACTTACTGCAATTTGGGTATTTCATAATGATGTCATTGATTATGTCTATATGCAATATCCTGTGTATAGTATGTTGAATGAATACATTCAACATATTGGTTATTTTTCATTCTGGTTATCAATATTATGTTTTGTGCTATTACTTTACATCATGGATAAGGACATAATATTTGATTAATTTTGACCTTTTTAATAAAATTAAATTAATCTAGTATAAGGAGGCAATACATTAATGAGTTATATCCTGTATTTTATTATCATAATGTTAGTACCGATGTATTTCCAATATAAAGTAAAGTCTACTTACAATAAATATAGTCGCGTACGTTCTACAAGTGGAAAATCTGGACAACAAGTAGCTGAAGAAATTTTAGCAGCAAACGGAATTACAGACGTTCGAGTTATTGAAGGTGAAGGCTTCTTATCAGATCATTATGATCCTAACAAGAAAGTTGTAGTACTTAGTCCATCTAATTTCAGACAACCAAGTGTCGCTGGTACTGCAATTGCAGCACATGAAGTAGGTCATGCAATTCAACATGCAACAGGTTATGGAATGCTTAAAGTACGAAGTGCTTTAGTACCATTAGCAAATTTAGGTACTACATTTAGCTACATGCTTATCATGATTGGTGCAGTATTAACTGGCATGAGTCAACAAGGTGGTGGCATCGGAACAATGGCTATCTGGGCCGGTGTTGTATTAATGTCATTTGCCGTATTATTCTCAATTGTTACATTACCGGTTGAGTTTGATGCAAGTAAGCGCGCGATGAACCAGATTGAAGCATTGCATATTGTTAATGAAGAAGAATATCGTCATGCAAAAACTGTTTTATCTGCAGCAGCAATGACTTATGTGGCAGCGACTGCAGTTGCTGTAGCTGAGTTTTTAAGATTCTTTATGATGGCAAGAAATTCAGATTAATAATGATGAATCATTAAAAAACGTATATTAAATAAAACCGACCATATTCTATTAATCATTCATTGATTTATAAAATATGGTCGGTTTTTATTATGTATTTAATGATATATATTATCTTTCTAACGGCTTTTTAAATTCATCTAAAGTAAATCCTTCGCCTAATACGTCGTGTACATCTAGCAGTGATACAAATGCATGTGGATCTATACTGTTAATGACCTGTTTTAGACGTGTGATTTCATTTCTTGGCACGACACAGTATACAATTGGACGGTCAGTTTTAGAATAATGTCCATGTGCTGAGATTAATGTTACACCACGTTCTAATACGTTACTGATTTCATCAGAAATTGCCTGGTGTTGCTCAGAAATAATCATTGCACCTCGTGCAGAGTAACCTGAGTCCTGGATTGTATCGATGACGCGCGCTCCAACAAATACACAGACGAGTGTATACATTGTAATGCGATAATCACCTAGTGTTAAATATGTTGCAAGAATAACGAGGCAATCAAATGCGAACATCGTTCTTCCCATTGGTACTTCGAAATATTTTTTCATAAGTCGGGCAAGGATATCAACACCACCGGTTGTTCCTCCGAATCGAAAGATAATGCCGAGACCAGCACCAATAAATACACCGCCAAATAAACTAGCGAGAAGTAAATCATCTTTTAAATTAATATGTAATGGATATTTTTCGCAAATACCAAGAAATAACGATACACTTAAAGTACCTATTAAGGTATAGATAAATGAAAGTTTCCCTAATAGTTTATATCCTACAAAGAAAAGTGGAATGTTAAAGATTAAATTCAATATAGCAGGGCTGAAATGAAATAAATGATATAATATTAAAGCAATACCGGTAAAACCACCTTCTGTCAGCGCGTTAGCCATATTAAAATTCACGATACCAAAACTAAAAATAAATGCACCTATAAGAATCATGATAATATTAATTAATTTTACTTGAAGCGTTTTTTGCATTTATTAACCCCCTTTATAAATTTAATTATACATAATAATGTTAATATTTTGGAGGTAATTATGAAATCATTATTAGAAATGCAGCAAGAAGTAGATGCATATATAAATCAATTTAAACCTGGCTATTTTTCACCAATGGAAAATATGGTGAGATTAACAGAAGAAGTCGGAGAATTGGCGCGAGAAATTAATCATGTATATGGTCCAAAACAAAAGAAACTAAGTGAAAAAGAAAAAGAGATTGGATTAGAACTTGCTGATAATCTTTTTGTGTTAATTTGTCTTGCTAACTCAATGAATATTGATTTGACAGAAAGTTTTAATCAGACGATGGATAAATTTAATAATAGGGATAAAAATCGCTTTGAAAGGGTGGATAAGGAGTGAAGTTTGCTATTATCGCACATGATCAGAAAAAAGATGCGCTAGTTAAGTTTATTGAAGATCATATAGATGAATTTAGTAAACATGAGTTGTTTGCAACAGGCACAACTGGTCTACGTGTAATTGAAAGAACGGGTTTAAATGTAACAAGGTTTAAATCAGGGCCACTCGGTGGTGACCAGGAAATTGGTGCATTAGTAGCTAATAAAGCAATTGATGCAATCTTTTTCTTCCGTGATCCTTTGACTGCGCAACCTCATGAACCAGATGTCAGTGCATTATTACGATTGTCTGATGTTTATGATGTACCGCTTGCTACAAATGAAGGTAGCGCTCTAGCAATTATTACGTATTTTGAGTCATTATAGGAGGTCATTATGAAGATAGGTATAACTTGTTACCCTACAATGGGTGGTTCGGGAATTATTGCAACTGAACTGGGAATAAAGATGGCAGAGAGAGGCCATGACGTTCATTTTATTACTTCTAACACCCCATTTAGAATACAGTTTCAAATGCCGAATATTACCATACATCAGGTTGATGTTAATCAATATTCAGTATTTCAGTATCCACCTTATGATATTACGCTGGCGACTAAAATTGCGGAAGTTATCAATGTGTATGACCTTGATGTTTTACATATGCATTATGCAGTACCACATGCAATTTGTGGTATTCTTGCACGTCAGATTGCCAGAAAAGATGTAGGTATTGTAACAACTTTACATGGTACAGATATTACGGTTCTTGGGTACGATTCAACATTAAAGGATGCCATAAAATTTGGTATCGAAGAAAGCGATATTGTCACAAGTGTGAGTAATGCATTAACACAGGAAACATATGATATTATTGCGCCAGATAAGGAAATCAATACAGTGTACAACTTTATTAATGAAAAAGATTTTGAACCAATTGATAATAAAGCATTAAGAGCATGTTATGGTATCCCGGATGATTATAAAGTGTTGATCCATGTATCAAATTTTAGGAAAGTAAAACGCATTCAGGATGTTATTAAAACGTTTAGTTTAGTAAGAGCAAAGTTAAAGTCTAAGCTCATTTTATTAGGAGATGGTCCAGAACTATCGAAAATGAGAAGCTATGCAAAGAAACTAGGTGTTCTTGATGATGTCATGTTTTTAGGCAAACAGGATAAGGTAGCGAGCTATTATCAAATGTCTGATTTATTCTTATTGATGAGTGAAAAAGAAAGTTTTGGACTTGTATTGCTTGAAGCGATGCATTCGGGTGTTGTGTGTATCGGAACCACTGCTGGCGGTATACAGGAAGTCATTAAACATACTGAAACAGGATTTATTGTGGATGTAGGTGATACAGTTCAAGCAAGTGAATATGCCATTGACCTACTTACGAATGATAAATTATATTCAAAATTTCAGAAAGCGATGAAAGTTGATATTAATGAAAGATTCCATTCTACAATTATTACAGATCAATACGAAGCAATCTACCAATCTTTAGTAAAAAATTAATGTCAAAAATGGAGTAGTTATGAAATTAGAACTAGCATATTTAAATCATACAACACAGGCGTTGATAATAGCTGCAAATGAAGTCATCGGAGAATTAAAGCTGCATGGATATGAAGCGTACATTGTAGGCGGTGCTGTACGCAATCTATTGCTTAAAAAAGAAATAAATGATATCGATATAACTACAAATTGTCTGCCAGAAAATATCATCAAGATTTTTAGTAAGACTGTGCCTGTTGGTATTGATCATGGTACAGTCATCGTATTGAGGCAGGACTATCAGTTTGAGGTAACGACATTTCGAATAGACGGGGAATATATTGATCATCGACGTCCTGATCAGGTACAATTCGTTACCGATTTGAAATCTGATTTAGAACGTCGAGATTTTACAATCAATGCGCTAGCATTAAGTGAAACACACGAAATAATCGATTATTTTGATGGCCAAAAAGATTTGGTAAATAAAGAAATACGTGCAGTAGGTAATGCAGCTCATCGTTTCGAAGAAGATGCATTACGCATGATGCGCGCTATCCGATTTCAAAGTGTCCTGTATTTTAATATTGAAGAGAATACTCTGCTGGCTATTGAAAAACATGCTGCAACAATTGCTTTAGTGTCAATAGAGCGGATAGTTGTTGAGATGAAGAAACTATTGATGGGTAAAGGTGTTCATCAAGCATTACATATCTTTTATAAGACAATGTATAGTCATCTACCTTTTTTTAGAGCTATAAAGGGGAATACGGCTTCTTATCAGGTACACTCACCTGTAGATTTTACCGTTTACATCGCATATATTATATATTGTGAATCAAAAGTAGATCAGGATTTAACATCTAAAATTTCTGATTTTAAACTATCAAATCAAGAGAAGAAACAAATAAAAGACTGTGTCTTAATTTTTGATTATTTTAATCAGCCTGATATGAGTTTAAAATCATTTGTATATCGATTTGATATAGATTTAATTCAAGATGTGTATCGTTTTATATTAAATGAAAAAATTATTTTTGATAATTTAGTAGATATAACATCAATTCAAAATGCTAAACAACAATTACCAATTCAGACACGAGATGAATTGCAAATTGATGGAAATGTACTAATGTCATATTTAAATAAAAAACCTGGTCCTTGGCTAAAAAGTATGATAAACAAAATTGAATTAGCAGTTATTGAAGGACGACTGAGCAATCGACAAGAAAAAATATTGGAGTGGGCAAAGAATCATGTCTAAATATAAACAGGATATACTTGAATATTTAATGATACATAAAGACGATTATGTTTCTGGACAAAAACTCGCTGAACAATTCAACGTGTCACGTACTGCGATATGGAAAGCAATTGAAGTTTTGAAGACACAAGGATATTCAGTTGAATCAATAAAGAACAAAGGATATCGCATTACTTCAGTTCCAGATCATTGGGATAGTGATTTATTATCATATGTATTAGCGGATTCAATATTTCAAAAACAATTTGTCTATGAAGAAGTAACTTCTACTCAGACTATAGCACACGAATTATTAATGGAAATTGATAAACCGTTACTTGTATTGAGCGAAATTCAGACAGCTGGTAAAGGGCGCTTTAAACGTCCATGGGCTTCTAAACGTGACACTGGGTTATGGATGAGTCTTGTGTTACATCCGAATATTAGCTATCAGCAAATTGCAACGTTTAATTTGTTTATTTCGATTGCAATCGCTGAAGCGATAAAAAATGTTACACATCTTGAACCAAAAATTAAATGGCCGAATGATGTATATATCAATGACAAGAAAGTTTGTGGTTTTTTAACAGAAATCAATGGAGATTCTGATGGTGTTCATACGATTATTTGCGGCATTGGTATAAATATAAATCATACAATCGAAGATTTTGATGCAACGATTAGAGATACTGCTACAAGTTTAAAACTTGAGTCTAAAACAGATACTGATCGCTATCTTTTTATCAAAACGTTAATAGATTCAATTGAACATTATTATGAAGCTTTTTTAACGCAACCATTTAAAGAGATAAAAAATATTTATAAAAGTTATTCTATGATTTGGGATAGAACGTTAAGGTATACTGAAGGTAATAAACAAATTTATGGCAAAGCTATCGATTTGAAAGACGATGGTGTACTCGTTGTGTTAGATGACACAGGTGAACGCCATCATTTCATAAGTGCAGATATAGAAGTGTAGGTGTAAAATATGGCATTAAAATATGCTATTGTAGATTTAGAAACAACAGGGAATAATCTGGAAGTGGATGAAATGATTCAGATTGGTGTTTGTATTATGCAAAACAATCGGATTATCGACACATTTGAATCATTTGTGCATACTACGCAACCGATTCCACCGTTTATTCAGTCATTAACAAAAATAAATAATGAAATGGTCGAACATGCGCCGACATTTCAAATGATCGCTCTTCAACTATATGAATTATTAGAAGGCTGTGTGTTTGTAGCACATAATGTTGATTTCGATTTAAATTTTTTAAGAAAATATTTTAATGAAAGTAATATATTCTATAAACCAAAATACATTATTGATACTGTAGATGTATTTAAGATTGTATTTCCTCAAATGTCGAGGTATCAATTGTCTTATTTATCTGAGCAGCTAAATATAAAGTTAACAAATGCACATCGAGCAATTGACGATGCCAAAGCGACATGCGAAATATTGATGATTGCATTAGATCGATTACGTAATTTACCTAGTACTACTTTGAAATCATTATATAGCCAGGCGAAACAAATGCGCTATCATTTTGATGAAGTATTATTTGATCTGATACGAGATTATGAGCGTAGTTCTGTTGATTATAATACAGTGAACGGCATTAATTTTATCAAAAAAAATAGACAAGTGAATCCACTAAATATCGATGTATCTTTTGAAACATTTTTTGAACAGACGATACAATCACTTGATTTTATTTATAGAGAAGAGCAATATCAATTATCTTATGAAATTTATTTAAGTTTAAAACAACAAACTGAAATTACAATAGAAGCGGAACTTGGAAGCGGAAAAACATTAAGTTATTTAATTGCTGCCGCATATTTTATTGCGAAGACTAATCAATCAGTACTCGTGTCTACTTCGACGATAGCTCTACAAAATCAAATGATTGATTATGATATCGCACTTTTAAAACGTCAAGGATTAAAATTACCTTATCAAATTATTAAAAGTAAAAATCATTATTTAACAATTGAATTTGTGGATTATATTTTAAAGGATACAAAAATTAATCATGATATTTCCATATTAAAAATGCAGTTGATCATCTTTTTAATGAGTGGTAATGATGGTGATATCGAACAGCTGAATTTAAATGGTGGACGTAAAATATACTTTGAATTGATGCGCAGTCTCTATATACCTCAACAAAATGAAACTTATTTGTTTGATACTTATCCTGATACGGCGCATGTTGGAATCACAAATCATGCGCATCTTTTATCAAATCGAAAACTTAATGTGTTTGAAAATTATCATCATATTATTATTGATGAAGCACATCAAATACTCAATTACGCATTAAAATACACAACTTTTGAACTGAAATATCAGGATTTAAAATATTTAATATCTCAGACATTGCAGGAATTTGATACAAGTGCTATTAGTCACAAGCAAAAACTAAATGATTTGACATTTTTCCAATACGGGAGTATTAATAATGAATTACAGCAATTAAATGAAAAGTATGAACAGTTATTTGATTACCTACTTACACATTATTATTCAAATCGTATTATACAAGCTGAAATCAAGAAAGAAGATGAACTAGCTATTTTAATGCTTGAATTAATGCATACGCTGTCAATGATTGCTTCTGCACCTAACATTACAAAAATCCAACGCAAAATGATTATTAACTTAAAAGAAAACTTTGAACGATGTTATAACAATATATCGGTACATGGTGAGCTGTATATAATGTTTAATAATCACAATAAATCAGGCATTCATATTATTTTAAAAGAGCATAAAGTAAAAGAAGTAATTGAAAACTATATTTTAGATGCATTTGATTCGAAAATATTTATCTCCGGAACGATAAACTCAATTAATGAACATAACGTTTTATCAGACTTATTTATGGAGCGCAAGAAATATATAAAATTTGATGCGTCATTCGAAAAATATAAAGCACCTTTATATATACCTACAGACATACCAGCATTCAATTATCAGCAACAAGAAGAATATATAGAAAAATGTCTGGAATATATATTGATGTATTTAAACAATTACGATGGTAAAGCATTAATCTTACTAAATAGCTATCAACAGGTTGAAATTTTGAGAGACTATTTATATGAAACAGCGCTTGACCAAGTTATATTGACGCAAAATAGTGATGTTAATACAACGAAACTGAATCAGCAATTTAATCAATTAGAAAAAGGTGTACTGCTCGCTACGCAAACATTTTACGAAGGCATAGACTTTAAATATGACGGTGTAAAATGCGTAATGATTGTTTCTTTACCTTTTATGCATCCGAAAGATTTAAATATCGCATTGATGAAAGATGAAGTAAATGATGTATTTCTAGATTATCAAGTTCCTATCGCTGTCAACAAATTACACCAGGCTACGGGTCGTTTAATCCGGAACGAAAAAGATCGTGGTTGGATGATTTGTTTTGATAGAAGAATAGTAGATAGTCGCTATGCAACTAAATTCAGTCATATCCTTTCAAACTTTAACAAACAAGAGGGTAATATTGAAGATTTTGAGCAATTTATGTACGAACTCTACAAAAGTTTTTCGGAATTCTAGCTTTACCACTTAATAAATGACTTATTTATTGGTAAACTGTTCTTATAATGAATTCTGGGAGGAATGAGAAATCGTGGAATTATCTCAACGTGTACAAAAATTAACACCATCAACGACTTTAGCAATAACAGCTAAAGCAAATGAATTAAAAGCAAGTGGAAAACCTGTTATTGGTTTAGCAGCAGGTGAACCAGATTTTAATACACCTCAAAATATTATAGATAAAGCTTTTGAAGCGGTTCAAAATGGTGCAACGAAATATACCCCATCTGGTGGGATGAAACAACTTAAAGAAGCAATTCAAAAGAAATTAAAAGATGATAATAATTTAGATTATGCATTAAATGAAATTATGGTAGCAAGTGGTGCAAAACATGCACTTTACAATTTATTTCAGGCATTACTAGATGAGGGAGATGAAGTTATTGTCCCTATTCCTTATTGGGTTAGTTATCCTGAACAAGTTATATTAGCTGGCGGAAATGTTGTCTATGCAGAGAGTGACGAAACAACTGAATATAAAGTTACAATCGATACATTAAATAATGTTAAAACTGACAAAACAAAAGCACTTGTTTTAACATCTCCTAGTAACCCAAGTGGAATGGTTTACACGAAAGAAGAATTACAACAAATTGCGGATTGGGCAGTAGAAAATAATATTGTTGTTGTATCAGATGAAATTTATGAAACACTTGTATACGATGGTGAACATGTTAGCATCGCAAGCTTTAATGATGAAATCAAAGCATTAACAGTTGTTATCAATGGTGTTTCTAAGAGTCATTCTATGACAGGGTGGCGTATCGGTTATGCTTGTGGAGATGCAAAGTTAATTAAAGCAATGACAGATTTATCAAGTCACTCTACAAGTAATCCGACCACACCTTCTCAATGGGCAGCTGTTGAAGCATACAATGGTGATAAAACATTCCTAAACGAAATGAATGATATTTTCAAAAGTCGTCTGGAAGAAATTTACCCTAAACTCTTGGAGATACCAGGTATTCAATGTATTAAACCAAAGGGTGCATTCTATTTATATCCTAATGTAAGTGAAACAGTGAAACTTTGCGGGTTTAAAAATACAGAAGACTTTGTAACTGCGTTATTAGAAGAGAAATTAGTTGCTGTAGTTCCAGGATCAGGTTTTGGTTCACCAAATAATATTCGTTTAAGCTATGCAACGGACTTAGATTCAATGCATGAAGCTATTAAACGTATTAAAGAATTCGTAGAAGAGAAAATGGAGAAATAATCATGACAAAAATAACAATTAATCAAGCAAGTAAATATGTAGGTCAAGAAGTAACAATCGGTTCTTGGATTTTAAATAAACGATCAAGCGGCAAAATTGCATTCCTTCAGTTACGTGATGGTACTGGATTTATGCAGGCAGTAGTAGTAAAGGAATCGGTTGGTGAAGATTTATTTAAAGTTGCAAAAGGCATCACGCAGGAGACTTCATTATATATCACTGGCGTAATTAAAGAAGATGAACGTTCAGATTTCGGTTATGAAATGGAAGTGACAGGCATTGAAGTCATTCATGAATCAGTAGATTATCCAATTACACCAAAAGCGCATGGAACAGATTTCTTAATGGATCACCGCCATTTATGGTTACGTTCAAAACGTCAGCATGCGGTAATGAAAATTCGTAATGAGATTATTCGTGCGACATATGAATTCTTTAACGACAATGGATTTACAAAGATTGATCCTCCAATTCTAACGGGTTCAGCACCTGAAGGGACAAGTGAATTATTTGCAACGAAATACTTTGAAGAAGATGCATTTTTAAGTCAATCAGGGCAACTTTATATGGAAGCTGCTGCAATGGCACACGGTAAAGTATTTTCATTCGGTCCTACATTCCGTGCAGAAAAATCTAAAACACGTCGACACTTAATCGAGTTCTGGATGATTGAACCTGAAATGGCATTTTACGAACATGAAGATAGTTTAGAAGTTCAGGAACAATATGTTTCATATATTGTTCAGTCAGTACTTAAGAACTGTCAGTTAGACTTAAAATTATTAGGACGTGACACTGAAAAATTAGAAAAAGTGAAAGCACCGTTTCCACGTATTACATATACTGATGCGATTAAATTCTTAAAAGAACAAGGATTTGATGATATTGAGTGGGGCGATGATTTCGGTGCACCGCATGAAACAGCAATTGCTAATCACTACGATTTACCTGTATTTATTTTAAATTATCCGACAGGAATTAAACCATTCTATATGCAGCCTAATCCTGATGAAGAAGGAACAGTTAAATGTGCAGACTTAATCGCACCGGAAGGGTACGGTGAAATTATTGGAGGTTCAGAACGTATTTGGGATCTTGAATTAATTCAATCACGTATTAAAGAACATGGTTTAGACCCGGCTGCGTATAGTTATTATACTGATTTACGTAAATACGGTAGTGTACCACACTCAGGTTTCGGATTAGGATTAGAACGAACAGTAGCATGGCTTTCAGGCGTGGAACACGTGCGTGAAACGAGTCCGTTTCCACGCTTACTGAATCGTTTATATCCATAAAATTTAAGTTAATATAGATTAATAATATTAAATCGTATAGATATAATTTTATATCTGTACGATTTTTCTATCACCAAGGGGGAAACAATGAGTATATTTAAACAAGATGTCATCATTCCTCGTGTTCTTTTTGACCAATATCATCAACTTGGGATGAGTGAAACAGAACTCATCATGATCATGAAAATTATAGAATTATCAAATGAAAGTAGTTTACCATCGTTTGAAACGATAAGCAATGCGATGAGTGTTGACAAGTCACAAGTGATGTTGATATTACAGAACCTAATCAGCAAGGATTTTATAAAAATTGATGTAAAAAAATATGATGATGTGTCATTTGAAGAACGTTACGATTTAACGCCATTAGAATCGCAATTATTAAGATTACAAGAAGAACAAGAAAAAATTAACGATGTCAATGTACGACAAACGAGCTTTAAAGAAATATTTGAACGCTTTGAAGCAACATTTGCACGTCCTTTAACACCAATAGAAATCGAAACGATTTCTCATTGGATAGATACAGATCAGCATTCTGCGTCACTTATTATTACAGCTTTAAACGAAGCAAGCAGTCATAATAAACTGAGTATTAAATACATCGATCGAATATTACTTAACTGGAAAAAACGTAATGTTAAGACGATTGATGAATCAAAAATAGTAAGTAATGAATATAAGCCGTCAAAAATGCTATCAAAAACTGTACCAGATATTCCTGTTTTTGATTGGGTGAATGGAGAGAATCCATATGATAAGTAAGAAGAAAACGTTAGAAATGTTAGATGTCATTGATGAAATGTTTCCTGATGCTGAATGTGAACTCGTTCATGACAATCCATTTGAGTTAACAATCGCTGTATTATTATCGGCACAATGTACAGATGTTCTGGTCAATAAAGTGACAAGAACGTTATTTCAAAAATACAAAACACCAGAAAATTATATAAATGTTCCGATTGAGGAGTTGATGGATGATATTCGCTCAATTGGTTTGTATAAGAATAAAGCAAAAAATATTCAGGCATTATGCCGTATTTTGATTGATAAATATAACGGGGAAGTTCCACAAACACATGCTGAGCTGGTTGCTTTACCTGGAGTTGGTCAAAAGACTGCAAATGTAGTAGTATCTGTAGCATTTGGAATTCCTGCGCTTGCTGTCGATACGCATGTAGAACGTGTATCTAAGAGACTAGGTATATGTAAATGGAAAGATAATGTAAAGCAGGTTGAAGCAACATTATGTAATAAGATTCCTAGAGAACGATGGAACAAGACGCATCATCAATTAATTTTCTTTGGCCGATATCATTGTACAGCTCGCAATCCGAAATGTCTTGAATGTCCATTGTTAAAGGATTGCAGGGAAGGTAAGAAGCGTCATAAGGTGGTTGTATCATGAAAGAGAGAATGAGTGAACTGGAAGAAAAAATTAATCAACATAGTAAAAATAGAACATTGAATAGTATTGATGCAATAAAATTACTTGATGAATATTATGAAGGATTATTGTATTCAATGAGAGCATTAAATGATTTAGAACCAAATGCTGAACTTAAAGCTGATAGTATTCAAATAGGACCTTTAAATTTTATTGAACGTATAAAATATATTGAACAGCGTAAACATCATTTTATGGGTTATCAGCAAATGAAGACAATGTTTGTGGAGATCAATAAGTTAATTGCGATAAAAAACATAAAAAAGAAGCGATAACATCATTGTTTCGCTTCTTTTTTATTGTCCTAAACTTTGTGCTGCTCTTTCATTAGCAGCTTTTAAATCTGCAGCAGCTTTATCACTTGCTGCTTTAGAGTCAGCGGCAGCTTTTTGATCAGCAGATTGGGTAGATGGAACAGTTTCAGCTGTTCTTCTTTCCATTGTAGTAGGTATATTTTCTGTTACAACCTCATTGGTGTTGTTTTTATTCTTGTCTTTAGAATTAGAAGTTTTTTTTTCAGAGTTGCTTGATGACTGGTTGTTGATTTGATTCTTCGCATCTTGTTCTGCCTGTTCTCCTTCTTCTAATGCACTCTTAGCAGCTTCAGCAGCACGTTCATTATTATTACGTGCTGCCTCAGTTTGCTCATCTAAAGAACCTGTTGGAAAAGTTGTAGTTGAATTTAACTCTGTAGTAGATGAATTATCATTTTCTCCTGTTAAAACATCAATATTATCTTGTTGACCTTTTACTCTAACATCTGTACCGACTTTTTCCACTGAATCAGGCATTGCAAAATCCTGACCGTCTATTGGACTGATTTCACTCATTACTTGTTTAAATAAAGATTTTGGTAATGCTTGCTCCACTGGACCAACGAATGAATTGGCGCCACCCTCAGCAAGTTTAGTGAATCCCATCCAAACAGACATAGTGTATCGTGGTGAATACCCTACAATCCAGACATCTTTTGCAGCATTGTCAGGTAAATTGTATTTTTCATACGTTTCATTGCCATACGTACCTGTACCTGTTTTAGCTGCAAGTGTAAGTCCAGGAATACTAGAGCCATATGCAGTACCTAACGGTTCAAAAGAACCTTTTAGCATGTCAGTTACGATATATGCTGTATAATCTTCCATCGCTTTTTCAGAAATAGTATCAAACTTAATTGTTTCATCATCTTGCGTCACAACTTTTCGAATAGCATGCGCTTTGTTGTATATACCACCATTACCAAAAGTAGAGAATGCACTTGCCATTTGAGTAGGAGAAAACTCAGAAGATGATCCACCTAAAGCTTCAGCAGGACCTAAGTCTTTTGACTTATATTCTAATCCAACATTTTTGGCAAATTCATAAGATGCATCATTACCAGCTTCTTTTTTTACTTCCTGGAAGATTTTTAATGCCGGTATATTTAAACTACGACGGATAGCATCACGCATTGTTACAACTCCGTGGTTTTGCGTATCGTAGTTTTTAAATTTGATACCATTGATATCGTACTCTGATTCATCCTGTACTTTATGATTAGTTGCCCATTGTTCATTTTCAACAATGGGTCCATAACTTAAGAATGGTTTGATTGTAGAACCAACAGGATGTACATCTGTAGCTAAGTTTCTATCAACAACGTCTGTAAAATTACGTCCACCACTTATCGCTACAAGTGCACCAGTTTGTGTATCAACGATTGTTGATGCTGCTTGTTGATATTTATTTTTATAGATACTCATGTTATCAACATTGTTTTGCAGTGAAATCTGTGCATTATTGTCCATGTTCGTATAAATTTTTAGACCACTTGTTAGCACGTCACTTAATGATTTACCTTGAAACTCTTTGTTACTTTTTAATTCCTGTTTAATCACATTTACATATGATGCATATTTTGGATCATTTTCTTCAATGTTTTGACGTTGTGCAGCTGTTCTGGGCACTAAATTTTTAGTCAGGTCTTCAGCTTGCGACTGTTCCATTTCAGCTTTAGAGATACGTTTATGACGATTCATTAAATATAAAACAGTATCTTTACGCTTTTCTGCAGCTTCTGGATGATCATATAGATTATAAGTATTAGGAACTTGTGGAAGTCCAGCTAAATAAGCAGACTCTGCAAGTGATAATTGATCTAAATCTTTATTAAAATAATACCTGGCTGCTGTTTTAACACCATAGATACCATCAGAATAATAAATTTTATTCATATACATTTCAAATATCTGATTTTTGTCATATTCTTGTTCTAATCGATAAGATAGATAAGCTTCCTGTGCTTTACGTTCTATAGATTTTTGATCTGTTAAGAAAGATCGTTTAACAACTTGTTGCGTTAAAGTCGAAGCACCTTGCGATCCAAATCCGCCAGTAAAATTCTTGAATACTGCGCCGGTTAATCGTTTAAAGTCTAATGCACCATGTTCATAGAAACGATTGTCTTCAGTAGCAAGTACTGCATCTCGCATCGTGTCAGGAATATCTGCAAACTTAACTTTTTCACGTTTTTGTCCCATATATAATATGGTTACTAAATTATTATCTTTATCATAAATCTTTGTCGGTAATTGATCACGTAATGCCGACTCGTTAAATTTTGGAGCATTGTATGCATAATATAGAAACAGTAGCATACCAGCAACGATCATCGTTGTAAATAATGCAATAAGCACTCCTACAACTTGTAAGATCGTTTTCTTTAAACTTTTTTTCTTTTTCACCATTCTTAAATCCTCTCTCTCATTAAACTTAAACAGAATATAGTGATTGTATTGCTTTCAAATAATCAATTCTAGGACGATAAGTATATGGTATAAATATACCATCTTTTTTAATTTCCTTTAACTGAATAGATTTCTTTTCGTCGTCATTGTATCTATGCCAATAATAAATAAATTTTTCGAACGGTAATAAATATACTTCTTCAAGACTCGAAAAGCAAATTAAAATAAAGACGATACCGCCATGCCGATACACTTGATGCATATGTGAGACTTGGTGCTGATGGATATTGATCAGTGGAAAACTCGTTTTATTTTGGGTAACTTTAGCTTCAAAATCAATATACTTTCCATTATATATACCATTATAGTCTGTAGTTGATGCACGTCTGAAATAAGCCTCTTTGATAACAGCTCTCGAACGTTTTGGATAATCTACTTTTACGATTTGAATCGGTGTCGGTTTCTTATGTATAATTGCAAGATCATTTTGGAGATAATATCGATTGCTGTTGTCGATTTCATCTTCAAATTTCATCCCACGTTTTCCATATTCAATTTTACTATTATTTATAGTATTTGTAACTAAGTCTGAAGACTTAGAAGGCTTACCATTTGGATAATTGACCATTTTATTCATCCTAATTGTGATGTCTTAATTTTTCATATACAATGAGTTTAACACAACTTGTGAAAGGAGTAGTTAAATGTTACATAATTGTATTATAAGTTTAATTGAAAATATGCATCAGATTGATCAGTACTTTCATAGAGCGAAAAATGGTGAACTGTTTAACTTTGTTATTGATGTACAGCCATTCACTGAACAAGTAGATGTAAATTTAAATCAATTAAATAACTATAATGATGAAATATTATCTTTACCGCTGATGAATGAAAAGAAATTATCATTACTGATACTATATATCCGAGAGTTATCTGTCGATTGTTTTTTTGATAAGACGAGTAAAAAAATATTTATCGATAAATTCAAAGCAGTCAATCATGATCTTCAATATATAAAAAGAGTATTAGAAAAAGATTAAGGATATTGAAATGAAGACTGTATATATAACTGGATATAAGCCATATGAGATTGGTATTTTTAAAAATAATCAGCCTGAAGTACGATATATAAAACTCTTCTTACAAGATAAAATTAAATCATATATTGAAGATGGTCTTGAATGGGTAATTATCCAGGGGAATTTAGGGACAGAATTATGGGCAGCTGAAGTAGTTATTCGTTTAAAAAAACAATATGATATAAAACTGGGAATTATTACGCCATTTCTAAAACACACAGAAAAATGGAATGAAGAAAATCGGCTTTATTATCAGCAGATTATCAGTAAAGCAGATTATATGAATAGTGTATTTCAGGATTCTTATAAAGGTGGATTTATGTTTAGTCAGGCGAATCAGTTCATTTTGGGTAATACTGAAGGTACCTTATTGTTTTATGACGAAGAGCACGAAGCAAGTCCTAAATTCTTCAAAAGAACGCTCATTGATTTTATAGCAGAAAATCAATATACTATGGATAGTATCAGTTTTTTCGACTTATCTGAATTTATAGATGAATATATGAGAGAACAAGAAAATTAGAGGTGTTATTATGTCAGAAATGAATTTAAAATTATCGGCAAAAGATATTTATGAAAAAGAATTTGAAAGAACGATGGTTCGTGGATTTAAACCGGAAGATGTTGATAGTTTTCTTGATGAAGTGATTGAAGATTACCAGAAGATGGCTGACATGAACAATCAATTATTAAAGCTTTCCGATGAAAATTCAAAATTAAAACGTGAAATTGAAAACTTACGTATGCGTGTTGCAACTGGTAGAAGTGACCATCAACAACAAACACCGAATAACTACGATCTATTAAAACGTATTTCTAATCTTGAAAAAGCAGTGTTCGGTAAATAATAGTCATCGCAATTCGATGCATTTGATGCTATAATTTAATAATGTTAAAAGATATCTCGGATAATCGCTATACATTGTATAGAGGAAAGTCCATGCTCACACATGCCTGAGATGGCTGTAGTGATCGTGCCTGGTGAAACAATAAGCCAGGGCATTAATTTGACGGCAGTGAATAGACCTAAGTCTCTGATATGGTCTGAGTAACTTGAAAGTGCCACAGTGACGTAGCTTTTCTAGAAATAGAAAAGGTGGAACGCGGTAAACCCCTCGAGTGAGCAATCCAAATTTGGTAGGAGCACTTTTCTAGCGGAAATGAACGTATAGAAGAGGTATGAAAATACAGACAGATGATTATCACCGGCGTACGAGAGTATCTAGGCTCATTTGCAGTACTAAGGAACAGAACATGGCTTACAGAGATATCTTTCTAGATGTCCTCCATTGATATGGGGGACTTTTTTTATTTATTGAACGTATGGAACATGTTACAATGGAATTAATAAACATTATATTCTACTATAAAAGTATTATGTAAACTTGGAGGAAATTATGTATCAATTACTAGCCACAACACCTATGGGGATGGAAGCTGTTGCAGCAAAAGAAGTACAGGCCCTGGGATATGAAACAACAACTGAGAATGGGCGTGTATTATATCACGGTGATGCACGCGCAATCGTTAAATCAAATCTTTGGCTACGCAGCGCAGATCGCGTTAAACTTGTTGTCGGTCGTTTCTATGCTACAACTTTCGAACAATTGTTTGATCAAACAAAAGATATACCCTGGGAAAATTTTATCAGTGAAAATGGAAGTTTTCCAGTACAGGGAAGAAGTTTGAAATCAAAGTTATTCAGTGTACCTGACTGCCAGGCAATTGTTAAGAAAGCAATTGTTGAACGTCTAAAAAAAGCACACAACCAGCAAGGATGGTTACGTGAAGATGGCGCATTATATAAAGTTGAAGTTGCAATTCTTAAAGATGAAGTATTACTTACAATCGATACATCAGGAGCCGGATTACATAAGCGTGGATACCGTCTCGCACAAGGTGAAGCACCGATGAAAGAAACGTTAGCAGCTGCACTTGTATTGTTATCTAACTGGAAAGGAGAAACACCATTGATTGATCCTTTCTGTGGTTCAGGAACAATTGCAATTGAAGCAGCAATGATAGCTCAAAATATTGCACCAGGATTTAACAGAGATTTTGTGAGTGAAAACTGGGATATCATTCCTGAAGGTATGTACGATGAAGAACGTGTTAAGGCAGAAGAAGTTGCTGAATATGATAAAGAAATATCGATTACAGCAAGTGATATTGATCCGAACATGGTTGAAATTGCTCATAATAATGCGATTGAAGTAGGCTTTGGAGATATAATTGAATTTAAACAAATGAATGTTCATGACCTTACATTAAACAGTGAAAAGGGTGCAATTGTCGGTAATCCGCCGTATGGTGAACGTATCGGTGAGAGAGCAGAAGTGGAAGCAATGTATAAGTATTTAGGAGAACTAATTGAAAAAAATCCAAAATGGTCACTATATATTTTGACAAGTTTGAAGACATTTGAAGTATTGGTAGGCAAAAAAGCGACTAAACGCCGAAAATTATTTAATGGATATATTGAATGTACGTATTATCAATACTGGGGCGAGAGATAGAAGAGGCTGTCGACCTTTAATTTTGAAGGAAATGTTGAAGTTTGACAATGTGCTTAATTATAAATGTAACCACACAAAGCATAATTATATGTTTTGTGTGGTTTTTTGTTTATGATATATATCAAGAAGAAGGTGAAAATGTTGTGAAATTAAGTATTTTAGATCAAGTACCCATGTCGCGTGGAGAAACGCCAATGGATGCATTGTCACATACGATAGAACTTGTTCAATTTGCGGAAAAAATAAATTATGATCGTTATTTTGTTGCTGAACATCATAATACGACAGGATTAATTAGCAATTCACCAGAAATTCTTATGACAAGATTATTATCAGTAACGTCATCCATTAATATTGGTTCTGCGGGTATTCTTTTACCTCAATATAGCCCCTACAAGGTTGCGGAAAATGCAAACTTATTAGAAGCGTTGTTTCCTGGTCGTGTGACGATTGGCTTAGGAAATTCTCCAGGTGGAAGTGAAATCACGAGAAAAGCCTTGACAGATGGGAACGCCAGTAAGGTAAGCGCATACGATAGAATGCTAGAAGAGTTTTTAGGTTTCATGCGTAACACTTTGCCTTTAGAGCATCAATATAGAGGTGTTAAAGCCGGTCCGAGAATTGAAAAGCACCCAGAAATCTTTACGTTAGGGCTAACTGATAATGGTGCTAAAAGAGCAGCAAAATTAGGGATTGGTTTTGTATTCGGAAATTTTATCAGTGATAAATATCGAGACAGTGCAATAAAAATTTATCAGCAAGGATTTATTCCTAATGAATTTATGAAACGTCCATATACGATATTTTGTTCATTTATCATAGTTGTAAAAGATAATGCTGAAAGAGAGATGCAAAGACGTATATTAGATCATTGGTTATTAAATGTTACAAAAGGAAGGGATACTGTTATCCCTTCAATTGAACAGGTTAATAAAAATGATTATAGTGAACAGGATTTACGTATCATTGAGAAGAACAGAGGACGTTATTTTATTGGAACAAAAGAAGATGTTAAGTATGAGATTAAAAATTTGTATGAAACGTATCGATTTGATGAACTGATGGTAATCAATAATACATTTGATTTTGCATTAAAAAAAGAAAGTTTTAAAGCAATTAAAGAAATAACAGATGAAATTAATAGCGAGGAATAATGAAAATAAAAAAACATCAAGCGAGCGCTTGATGTTTTATTTTACCAAAGTTTTCCTTCACCCATTCCCTTTGCACCAGGAGGTGGATCCATGAACATTTGTCCAATAGGCACCGTGTAAGCTACTAAAATTAATGCGATGGTAACGATGATTAAGAATTTCCAGTTTTCTACGAATTTATAAGCAGGTGCTGCTTCATCCATTGCTACTGATACTGGGAATGCTTCATATCCTTTAGGAGCAAAGAATGCTAACTGAATGAATACGATAACTACTAAGATAATAGAGATAAATAAAATTGTACCTCCAACTGCTTGCATTACTTGGTAAGGAATCCATTCAGCTGCAATTTTTGATCCACCATATTCAGAGTAAGTAGAACGACGTGGCGCACCAAATAATCCGATATAGTGCATTGCACCAGACATGATTGACATACCGATTGCCCACATAACCCCTTGAATAATTGCTAATCTATTGATTGCTTTTGTCATTACACGACCTGTAGCATGTGGAATTAACCAGTACATTGTACCAAAGAACGTTAAGATAACTGCTGTTGCTACTGTTAAATGGAAGTGACCTGTAATCCAGATAGTATTATGTACTACTTGGTTCATTTGAGCTGAGGCGTTTACTAAACCGCCTGCACCACCAGGTATAAATGCTGCCATTCCGATGAATGGTAATACGAAACGTGCATCATTCCATGGTAAAGTTTTAATCCATCCAAATAATCCTTTAGAACCAACTTTACGTCCATATGCTTCAAATGTTGCAAATAAACTAAATGCAGTCATTAATGATGGAATGACAACCATAAATGTTAATACAACTTGAACATATTTCCAAGTAACATCAATACCAGGTTCAGTTAACTGATGGTGGATACCTACTGGAATTGAGAAGAATAAGAATAACATAAAACTCATTCGTGCTAAATTATCACTGAAAGCTTTAGCACCGATAATTTTTGGAACGACTGCATACCATGACATGTATGCTGGTAATAACCAGAAATAAACTAATGCATGTCCAAAGTACCAGAATAATGTACGACTAAGTGAAACGTCGATACGTTCAACTAATCCTAATGACCACGGAATCATTTGCAATAATACTGTTGCTGCAACACCGATAGAACATACAATCCACATAACATTGTTAATAACAGCCATGTAAGAAAGTAACGGTGATTTTTGACCTTTGTGCTCTTTTCTCCATTGAGCATAGCGCATGATTTGTCCTGCTGCAGAAATCCAGGAACCTACAACGACTAATGCCATACCTACATAGAAGATAACATGTGCTTTAAGTGGCGCATAGAATGTATATAATACAGTTGCTTTATTAAGTAATACCATTGTAGCTGCCATTGCAGTACCTAGTAACATTACCCAGAAACCTAACCAAACTAATTTTCTTTGTAAAGGAGATAACTTACCACAAGTTCTAATGATTGCAGCAGTCTGGAATCCCATAATAAAGAAAGTTGTTAAAACTAAAGCTAAAATAATACCGTGAACTGTTAAAATTTGATAATATCCGATACCAGCTGGTAATTTTAATTGTCCTGAACGTACTAATGTTTGTAGAAGACCAGCCAATCCTCCGATAATTAAACACACAATTGCTACATACATATGTGCCATAATTAATTTACCATCTTTACGGTCCATTTCTACACGTTCTGCCATTTCTTCAGCGTGATGGTTTCTATAAGTAGAGCGATCGTCAAATGCGCCGCTGTCTAATTTGAATGCGTTCATTTCTTATCTACCACCTTAATATTTGACTTCATGTCTGCATGACCAGTACCACAATATTCGTTACATAATAATAAGTATTCACCTTTTTTATCGAATGTTTTAACGAAAGTTGAGATGTGTCCTGGCTCAATCATCATGTTAACGTTTGTTTGAGCAATTTCAAAACCGTGAACTACATCACGACTTGTTGCGATAATTTTTACTTTTGCACCCTTTGGAATGTCAACTTCACCTGGATTATAGTTAAATGCGGAAACTACAAATACTAATTCGTAATCCCAATCTTTACCTTCAACTTTATGTAATCCTGGTTTGCTGAATACTTCATCTTTATCAATCAATTCTGGGTCAATAAATTCTCGACCACTGGCAATTGGCTCATGACCGCTATGTATTGCAGAAACAAAAATAATACCTAAAAATAAAACAAGTGATCCCACACCTAATCCAAGCCAAATTTTCTCTAACTTATGCAAAATATTCCCCTCCTATACACGTTCTAAAAATAATATAAAAATTGCAAACCATGTTACTACAAACACAGCGCCTAAAAATAATACTGACGCCATTGTGCCTCTTAAATCTAAATCGTGATGAACTTCTTCATTAACCTGAATTGGATCACGTGATTGATTTAAATTTTTATCCTCTGCCATAATGAACACCCTTTCTTAATAGCTTTTCTTTCTTTATAATAATAGAGTACAAAGTTTATTAATGTGATAAATATCACACTTTTTTTATTTTCGTTAAAAATTTCACAAATAAATATATATGAATGAGGTATGTTATGAAACATCATGAACAAATCAAGCAATTATATCAATTGAAAAAGGAAGTAGAGAAGTCAAACAATGTGATTTTAATTGAACAAATTAATGAAATTATTAAGAAAATGCATCAGGAGCAAGTCGTTATTAGCTTTATCGGTCACTTTTCTTCTGGGAAATCATCTTTAATAAACCATATATTTAATGAGCATATTTTGCCGAGTTCACCAGTTCCTACTACTAGTAATACGGCTCAGATTATTATTAGTGATAAGGAAAATGTACGTATCAATCTTGATAATCATACATATAGTGATTTAAATCATTATGAAGATATAAAAAGAGTGAATACATTTAACCATAATATTGAATCTGTTGAGATTTATAAATCATCGCAACTTTTTGATATTGGTACCGTTATACAAGATACACCTGGCATTGATGCGACATTTAAAAACCATGAAGCAAGTACAATGAAATTTTTACTTATTAGTGATGTTGTTTTTTATACGGTTGAGTATAATCATGTTAATTCTGAAAAAAACTTTGATCAGATTAGAGCATTAAATCAATTAAATGTCCCGGTCGTGTTGATAATAAACCAGATTGATAAACATCAGGAAGAAGAATTATCATTTGAGGATTTTAAAACAGCTATAAATGATAATATTGAACGTTGGCAACTAAAAATAGATCATATTTTATATACAACTATTTATGACGATCCTAATAATGAGATAGCTAAAGTTATTCCTTTAATGACGCGCCATGCACGCAATGCAGAAACTAACAAAGATCGTTATTTTGAACGCATGATTGAATATATTGAATCGGCACAAATACATTATCTGAATGAAATTAAAACGAATCTACTTTCACTAATGAAAGTTGAAGAAGATGAAATTGATACTGCATACCAGAAAGCAAGTGCTAATGTAGCAATGAATGCTGAACAGGCGATATTAACTGACGCAAATAACGCACAGTTATTGTTAAATGATGTGAAAGATATTATTAAAAATGCTTATTTAATGCCATTTGAAATGCGCGAGAAAAATCGTGAGATGCTCGAAACATTTGCAGATAACTATAAAGTACCAGGACTATTTGGTAAAAAAGCAAAATTGCTAGCGATTCAGGATGAAAAAGTGGAAACAGTTGTTGTATCACTGAATGCACTGATTGAGAAACAAATTACATTTCAGCTTAAAGAATATTATGGTCAATTCTCAAAATACTTAAGTAATCCAAATATAATAAATGAACTTGTTTTTAAAATTTCACAAGATGATGTTAAGCAGTTAATTAAGCAACAAACATCTATCACAAATGATTATGTATTAATCTATTCAGAGGAATTAAAATTATTCATCGAACGCAAGATTGTTAACCAGCAAAAGAAATGGCATGATCAGTTCATAAAAAATATAAATATGTCTATTTTAAATACAGATAATAAGAATAGTGAAGAAACTGTGAAGTTTGATCAATATTTTGAGAATGAATCATTATTAAAGTCAATCACTACTAAAAATTATTTACACTATTATATTCATGTTGATGAATCAGTGGATAAATTAATTGATAGAAAATATGTGACATTTGAAATGCGTGATGAAAAACCTACAGAAATTTCAAAAATTAATAAAATAGAGACCATTGAAAATGAGAATTTAAATTTAAGTAAATCAATACTTCAACATTTGTCTGATGTTACGTACTTCAAGACAGATATAGAGAAAATAAATGCACAAATTGAACGATTGAATAAAAATATAACTAAAATTGTTGTATTTGGGGCATTTAGTGCGGGTAAAAGTGCGATGATTAATGCGCTTTTGAAAGATGAAATATTGATTTCTTCTCCGAATCCAACGACGGCTTCAATTACTGAGATTCAACATGGAGATAAGAATTATGTCACATTTAAGTTAGAAAAAGACATATTAAAATCTTTAAATGACATGATGTTAACGTCAACAATTGAAGTATCAACAATTAGTCAGTGGATTAAACGATTTAAAGGAAAACTTAATCAGTTAAATCCACAGAACAGAAATTTTGCAGAAGCGATTATTAAAAATTATGATTTATATGCACAGTATTTAGATAACCACACAACAATTGAAGTAAACGATGATGAAATAAAGCAGTATACTGCTGTTGATGCACACGCAGCTTTTGTACAGAAGATAACCCTCGGCATCCAAAATGATTTTCTAAAAGATAAGATTATTATTGATTCACCAGGAACAGGTAGTACGAATAGCCGACATACAAAAGAAACAACTGAAATAATTGCTGATAGCGATTTATTAATTTATGTTTCATATTACAATCACGTCTATACTGAAAAAGACAAAACATTTCTATCTTATTTAAATGAAGTAGAAATCATAAACGAAGATAGTCAGAATTTCTTTGTTATTAATGCGATAGATTTAGCAAAAGATGAACAGGAATTGAATTCAGTTGTCGATTATTTAACGAGTGAATTACAAACTTTAAAAATTGATGATCCAATTTATCCAGTTTCAAGTCGGAATGCATTAAAAGTTTATGACGAAAAATTTACTACCTTTAAAACTGCAATTGAAAAATTTGTAAATACAACAAGTAAACAACAGAAAATCAAGCAAATTAATCACCAGACTTCTGTTCTATACGAAAAAGCAAAAGTACTTGTAAGTAATTTTGATCAGTACGAAAATCAAATACAAATTAGAAATCAACGTTACTCGGAGTGGTTAAGCTCTGGTCCAATCGATTTAACAGTAAAAGATAATGTAATACGTTCAGTAAAAGATATTTTGACAGAACAAACAACTTACCTTAAAGACAAGATGAAAATACAGCTGTATGACGTCCTAAAAGAAGAAATCAATACCTCTTCTGATTTGTCTATAGTACATCAAAGTTATTTACATGCTGTTCAGCAAAAATTAAATGAAGACTTATATTTGATTATGCCGAGATTAAATAAGGGAGTACAGTTGAACTTCAATCAGGCAAGTCAAGTATTATCGAAGCAACTAGAACAACAAGAGATTTATGAAGATTTACAATATAAAGATCAATTACTAAATCCTAATGACGTAAGTATTAGTAAGCTAACTGATGAAATTCATACAATAAACTTAGGAAATATTAAGCAGAAGCAGTTGATGCATCAGACACTGAAAACTGAACTGTATGATGAATTACATGAGAAAACGATGCAAACGTTAATTAAAGTAATTGAATTGTATGAAAATGAAATCTTGAAGCTTATTGACGACAATGCAATAAAATTGTCTAATTATATTGAAGAAAAAAATAAAATGATGCATCAAACAATGCACGAAAAAATGCAGCAAAAAATTGACAATACTTTAAAAGAAGAAGTTTCAGAAGCGATTCAAAAAATAGAGGTGTAGTCATGAAAATATGGATAACAGAACAAGAAGCTTATAAACTGGTACAAAATAATGATGCAGTACTATTTGATTGTCGAGGCATAATGGACAACTTAGAACAAAGTATTCAAAACTATCAAGAGGAAAGAATTGAAGGTGCAGCGTATATTCATTCATTTTTAATGGGTAACAATCCAATATCAGGTGGACGACATCCATTACCTGATTTAAATGATTTCATTGATATTGTGGAATCATTTGCTCAAGGTAAGTTGATAATAGGATATGATAATCGCAATAGTTTTTATGGCACCCGCTTTGTATTTCTGTGTCATCTTGTAGGTCTTGAATGTCTTCTTATTCAGGAAGGATATGAAGATTTGAAACTGTTTAAGAAATCGAGAAAAGATCCAATAGATGGAAAACAGCATACCACAGTTAAATTTTATAAATACTCCGTCACAGAGTACGAAATGGCGGCGGAAACATATAAAGAATTAGCAAATAGAGATTTTAACAAAGTTTTCAACAAAGATATCATCACTTTCTGTAATAATATCCAATGCTTAATTAAGGCGCCTCAAGATGATGTCGTACTTATTGATGCACGTGCTCATGAACGCTATATTGGCGAAGTTGAACCGATGGATAAAATTGCTGGCCATATTCCGACAGCAATCAATATTCCTTTTAGTGAAGTGTATGCAGATGGTGTGCCGAAAAATGACGAAGCACTAAGAGATGTCTTCAAAAATGTTTTAGGGAAAGAAAGCATTATTTATTGTGGTTCAGGCTTAAGCGCGACACCGTTATATGCCGCTTTAAAGACGTTAGACCAAAATGTAAAAGTATATGCAGGAAGTTATTCGGAGTGGGTGTCAAAATATCCAAATCAAATAGAAACTGGAGAACAAAAATGAACAATTTATTAATCGTTGATGGAATGGCTTTGCTTTTTCGTCACTTCTTTGCTACAAGTCTACACAAAAACTATATGAAAAATTCGCAAGGCATACCTACAAATGGGGTTCAAGGATTTGTTCGTCACGTTGTAAGGGCGATTCATGACACCGATGCCCATCATGTAATAGTCTGTTGGGATATGGGGGCTAAAACATTCAGAAACGAAATCGACCCTAACTATAAAGCCCATCGTCCAGCACCACAAGACGAGTTGATTCCTCAATTTGATATGGTGCAGGAAATCTCAAGACAACTCGGATTTCATAATATTGGCATACAAAATTTTGAAGCCGACGATGTCATTGGCACATTAGCACATGCGCTAGATAACACATATGATATAAAAGTAATTAGTGGCGATCGTGATTTACTTCAAATACTGGATAATCATATAGAAGTATGGTTAACAAAAAAAGGATTTAATATTTACAATAAATATGATAAAGCTCGATTTATCGAAGAATATCAAATTGAGCCAAAGCAATTAATTGATGTAAAAGCGTTTATGGGTGATACTGCTGATGGATATCCTGGTGTAAAGGGTATTGGAGAAAAAACAGCACTTAAATTAATTCAAACATATGGAAGTGTTGATGATGTACTTGAACATATTGAAGAATTACCAAAAGGACAACAGAATAAAATCAATGAAGGAGTTGAAGCATTAAGATTGTCTCATCAACTCGCAGCAATACATACGGAAGTACCATTAAAGTTAGATGAAATCATCAGTGAAATGCCATATTCAGTTGATTTGGCGTCAATGATCGATATATGTAATCAATACGAACTAAAAGTTGCCAAAAATTTCATAGCGAAATTGTAATCATAAGCCCTTTATGCAAAATATAATGCATAGAGGGTTTTATTATTTGTGACAATTGAAGACATATTACAAATTTACCATCAGCATTAGCTCCAGGAGGTTTAGCAGTATTTGATGTGCAAGATTCTTTTAAAGTACCATCTGATAAAGGTCAAAATATCAAATTCGTTGAAGTCGAAAATACTGTAACTACACCAACAACTGAAGAGCCAACAACTGAACAGGCAACTACTGAAAGACCAACGACAAAACCTTGTCCAAATGGTCGAATCTGGTGTCGAGATAATTATTAATCAATGAAATTTTATGAAGAAAGAGGATTAGACAGTGTCTAATCCTCTTTTGAATAGTTGAAAGGCAAAACGAGCTATTCTGTGTTTTTGGTTTACACCCATCGAAAGTTAAATGATCACAAATTGAGTTCCGTAAACTTCGTATACGTAAGACGTAAATGTTAAGTAAAACGAAAAGCGGCTCCATTCGATGACTAAATAGGACTTTCTACCATAAATAGATTAATTGAATATGATTAAACTTATTATATGATATCAAAATTAGATAATTATATTTGATTATTCAACGCAACTTCTATTGTATACTCATTATTAAAACGATCGATTAACATTGATTTATTGTTAGCAGAGGATTCTAATTGCTCTATGTAGCTACGAACGTAGAGCTCATCGACAATACCTTCTTCAACGATTCCAACACCAGCGACTGTTTTAATTCGCTCCTGTCCATATCCAAATGAAATGTTATTTTCAAGCATGTTGACGATGTTTCTTTCGATTTTAAGAGACTCCAGGAGTTCTGATGGCGTGTATAATTTATCTTCAAATTCAATCTGAGCATTACAGTTCGCTCTATGTACGGCTGTTTTTAAATTGGAGATATCAGACTTTAAACTCTCAATTAAGCCTATTGTTTCATGGACCGACGCATTCTTTTCTTCTGTAATGATACTTTTATTGTTTAATGCGATTGGAACGCGAAACTCTGTTCTGAATTTTTCTGTTGCATTATCGAGTTGAGCACGTAATTTACTTGAGATGAATATTGCCTGTTGGATAGTTAAAGAAGTCATAATAATATCCTCCATTTTTTAGTAGTAGAAATATTATATAATAGTCATTTGGAATAATAAAGCAATATCCTTATAAATGTTATTATATTGCATACTTCTTATTATTTATTTTTATTGCTGCCTATGTTTTTACACTCTGATTTCTTTATTTTACTAGTCAATTGATATAAAATGACTGATAAAGAGGTGTATGTATGGTTGAATATAATTCAAATATTGTGAATTTAATGACTAAAATTCATGAGTACAAAGGTAAACAAATTATTTATTTACAATATAATACTGCCACATTAGAGAAACTTAAATTTTCAGGTTTATATCACAATGTGAAATATGGTTGCGCTTTATCAGGATATTCTGTATCTGATACAAAGTTATTACAGATACTCCAGTTTAAAAAATCATTTAATAATGAAATTGAAGCGCAGATATGTGGATTTAGAGATGCATTGCTATATATTGTAGAGGATTATGAATTTATAGACATCAATTATGAATCACTTTGTGCAATGTATTTAGAGATGTCTATGGGAGACGACGAATCATTTACCAATATTACCGAAGCCCAAAAAGATGCTATCAAACAATTATGTTTACATTACAATAATGTAATAGATCTGCCTAATACAAATATACTCACAGAGATATTTCATTTTGTATTTGAATTCATTCATTCTAATCTTTTCTCTAATAATACGCATTTATTTTCACGTTTATTATTGAATTTGCTATTATATAAATCAAATATTTTAGTTACTCAGTATCAAAGTATCGATAAACTGATTTATGAAGACATTGTTGGTAATAATAAAAGATTAAAGAAAAAGAATATTGATTATTTTCCTTTTGAAGATATACATGATTTTATGAATTATTATTTTTATAAAATAATCGAATCTTACGATGCTCTAGATTTTAATTTCCAATTAATATTAAATGAGAAAATAACGCCGCAGTATAGAGTACTGAATATTTTAAATCGATCCTTTGAGCCAATCGCGCGTAAGGATTTAGAGGTTATGCTGGCAGATATCAGTAGAAAAACAATTGAAAGGGCATTGGTACAGCTTCAAAAAGAAGACTTTATTATTAAAGTTGGTCAAGGAAAATCTACACAATATAAAGTGAAATAATGATTGTTTCACGTGAATAAGGATGATTTTATGAAAGTATTTGCAGTAGATATGGATGGCACATTTCTAGATAGTAATGATACTTATGACATGAAATATTTTGAAAGATTAAATACAGAATATAAAGATGAATTTAAGTTGATAGTAGCAAGTAGCAATACTATTTCTCATCTTAAAACATTTTTTAGGCAAAAAGATATATACTATATAGGTTCTAATGGTGCAGTCATTGATTTTGAAGAGAAAATAATTGATACACAATTTCTTGATACAACTGATATTAATCGTGTTTTAACGTATTTAAATAATATGCATATTTATTCGTATGTAGTTAGTACATTAGAAAAATCTTATGTAAACAAGGCTGCTGGAGGACAATTTATCAGTCGCATGCAGCAATATTATAACGATTTAATTATAAATAATTTGAATGAAATAGATGGTATTACTAAAATCACAATTGAAATAAAAAGTGATGTGACAGAGTTGATGGCTCAGTTAAATGCTTTATGCCAGTCAAGCATTGCAGTTGATAGTGGTTTTAATTGTGTCGACATCATTCATAAAGGAGTAAATAAAGCTGTTGCAATTAAAAAGGTGATGAATATATTGGGGGCAAAAATGCATGATTTATATGTCTTTGGCGATAGTGATAATGATATTGAAATGCTTAAGCTTACTGAAAATTCATTTGCAATGGCAAACGGAAATGAAGAAGTTAAATCAATCGCAAAGTATGAAATACCTAGTAATGACGAAAACGGTGTATTGACTACAATGGAGAAGATATTAAAAAAAGAACTTTGAGCAATATTATAAATATCGCTGCAAAGTTCTTCTTGCTATAGTATCTGCATGTTTATTTTGATGTCTTGGTATCCAATTGATAATAATTAAATCAAAGTTTGGTTTCAACTGAAGATACTCTTGTAAATATGGTTTAAACAGTGATTGTTTCACATAATTTTTATCAATAGAATCTACAACAATTTTGGCGTCACTTTTTATTAGTAATGTTTTACAATCATTAGCTAAAGCTAGTTTCATGCCGATTATCAGACTTTGCCATTCGGCTATATGATTATCAACAGCACCTAAATATTCTCCATATTCAATCGTCTTATCATCAAGTTTGAGTATAATACCACATGCGCTATGAAGTGGATTCTGCTTTGTTGATGCATCAATAAATATTTGAGCCATATTTATACCTCATAATCCTATATTTTTTAAATCTTGCAAAACGATTATAATTGATTTGTTTTATGATATCTTTTTGCCCAGTAACCGAAAGGAATGTTTAAAATCGTTGAAGCTAATTTAAATAAATAAGTAGTTATAAAGATTTCAAAGACAATATTATTAGGCATTAAACCGGTAAATGCAATTATAGAAAATAATGCAGTATCAACAATTGAACTAAATATTGTACTTCCATATGCACGTATAATAAATGTTTTCTCTGATGAAAAATATTTTTTGATTAAATTAAATAAGTATACATCTACATATTGTCCGATAATATATGCAATGATTGATCCTAATACGATTCTAGGTACGACACCAAATAACGTCTGCAGGCTTTTTTGTGCGATATCTGTCTCTGTAGGTGTAAATTGTAAAGATATCGACATTAATATCGTCATGATAATAGCTGATGCAAATCCTAACCACACTGCTCTTTTCGCAACTTTACGCCCATATCTGTCATTTAATATATCTGTTGCTAAATAAATAGACGCAAATAATACATTCCCTAAAGTTGCAGTAATACCAAATAATTCAACAGACTTAGTTACTTGTATATTGGCAATTACTGTCCCAATCGCAACCCATACAAATAAACCTTCTTTTCCAAAGAAACGGTACATAAGTACCATACAAAAAAACGTTAATAAAAAGGCAACAACTGCCCATAATTCATTACTCATAGCAAACCTCTTTCTATAAAAATTCAACTTATGTATTATAGAGTGTATCTATTGAATTTGCAAGTTATCATTGACTAAACAAATGAGCATCAATTTTTTTGCAATTTTGATATACTATTTTTTGAGGTGAGATAATGAACCTGCAACAAAAAGTTACTTTAAAACAAATCGATACTTTAACTGATCATTATTGTGAAGGATGTATACTTAAGTCTTACCACCGTAAAGTGTATGGTAAAACCTACGCACATCATTATTGTATAAAGAAATGTTCTGTAGGTATTGAAATAAAACAACTCGGCAATGTATTGCAGTAAGGAGATATCATGAAAATCATAAAAATTGAACCAACACCAAGTCCTAATACGTTAAAAATAACACTTAATTATAAAAAACAGGATATGAAAAGTAATACATATTCAACAGTACATGAAACTAATCCCGCATTTATCAATGCATTACTTCAAATAGAAGATGTAAAATCAATTTTTCATGTTATGGATTTTATTTCTGTTGATAAAACTCCGAAGTCTGATTGGGAAGTGGTATTACCACAAATTAAATCTGTTTTTGAAG
Source organism: Macrococcoides bohemicum (assembly GCF_003259675.1). Taxonomy (GTDB): domain Bacteria; phylum Bacillota; class Bacilli; order Staphylococcales; family Staphylococcaceae; genus Macrococcoides; species Macrococcoides bohemicum. The sequence goes on from NZ_PZJG01000001.1 coordinate 588,281, forward strand.
AAGAGATTGATGTTCAGCAAGAAATAACAGTGGATAATGGTGAAAAGAAAGTTGAAGTACTTGAATTTAAAAGTATTCCTTATCAAATAAAAGTTACAGATAAAGATGGAGAATCACGTAAACAACTGGATGTGAGATTTATCGATGCGATGCTAGCTGCACAAAATGATGATGACAATGTTATTTTACTCCGTAAATGGATTGATTACGGTATAAGATATGGTGAAACAGAAGAAATCATCCAATCTATTAAAGAAGAAATTGATGCTAAATTTCCTGATGATGTTCTGACAGAATATATTGCAAAAGGTAAAGCAAATCAGTATATAGATACATCCAAGAAATTAGAAAAAATTACTTTGGATGAATATAATACGATTGAAGATTGGCAGGAGCGTTATCGAAAGATAGATCATTATCCGAATCCAGACTTATCTGATCTGCCATTTTTTGAAGCTATGTTACTAGATGACAAGCCTCAGATTAGGCGTCTTGCTGTCGTATTTTTAGGTATGATAGAAGATAGAAAAGTATTACCTGCATTGCATAAAGCTATGAACGATAATAATTTAACTGTGCGCCGTACTGCAGGAGATACTTTAAGTGATCTTGGATTTAAAGAAAGTTTACCGATAATGCACGCAGCATTAAATGATAAACATCCAATTGTCAGATGGCGTGCAGCGATGTTTATCTTTGACGAAGGTGATGAAAGTAGTTTAACTTATTTAGAGCAACATTTAGAAGACCCTGCATTTGATGTCAAACTTCAAGTACAGATGGCTTACGAACGAATTAAAAATGGTGAAGCAGCTGTTGGTTCTGTTTGGAAACAAATTGCTAACCGTAACAAAGGAGAAGAATGAAATGAATGCTTATGAAGAATATATGAAATCACTTGCGAATGGAATGAGAAGTGAATTAACCAATCATGGTTTTGAATCGTTAGAAACAAGTGAAGCAGTTGATGGTTATTTTAATCAAGTGAAAGAAGATGAAACAACTTTTGTAGTTATTAATTCAGTATGTGGGTGTGCAGCAGGGTTAGCACGACCAGCAGCTGTTACAGTAGCTACACAAAATGAGAAGAAACCTAATCACTTAGTAACTGTGTTTGCAGGTCAGGACCGTGAAGCGACAGATAAAATGCGTGAATACGTAGCGCAAGCACCGTCAAGTCCTTCAATGGCATTATTTAAAGGACAATCATTGGTTGGTTTTATTCCAAGAGAGCATATTGAAGGACGACCTGTAGAAGAAATTTGTATGGATATTAAAGAATATTTTGATGATCACTGCTAAAATTAAACTGCGTATTACAACATGCGTAAAACCAGATAGTTTAATTTTGAAATATTTAGAAGATATTATTTCAGATATAAATTCATATTCAGAAGTAACCTATGAAGTAATCGATAGAAGGAAACTAACGATTAAAAATTTATTTGAAGATGATTTAACACCTGTGTTGGTAATTCAGCAAACAGGTGTTGCATTATATACTTCTGTTGAAAATAAGATTTTTTATCATGAAAATACGACACGCGTTAAGTATAAAGCTTATGTTAGCGGCAATCATGTACCTCCTCTCGTCGAACTTATTCATGATGAGTCTATCAATACTGACATCATCATCGATGCCACAACTGGTATGGCAAATGACTTAATATTAATGGCTCTAACGATGGAAGACAGCATATTTTATGCATTTGAAGACAATTTTTATATTCATTTTGCAATAAAATGGGGCGTACATTTTTATTTCAATGTGCTAGAGAAAAATAAACTAGAAACATCTCGCATACATTTTATTTATGGTAGCGTTGTAAATCATATCGGTATTCTGAATCAGTCACAAATCATCTATTTAGATCCAATGTATGAAGAAACTGTTGTGACGTCTAACATTGCTTCTTTAGTTAATGTAGTGAACCATGATATTGAAAGTGATCGTAAGCTATTAAATACGATATTTGAGCATTTCAGAGGGAAACTTATATTGCGTGCGCATTACAAATCCAGTTTAATTCGTGATTTTAAGTTTATCATGAATGTTAGAAAACAAACGAAGACACATTATGGTTATCGTTATATATGAATCATTGCACAATAAAAAGGCTTCGTAAATTCGAAGCCTTTTTATGATGTATAAATTATTCAGTTATACACATGCTGATCATATAGCATAATAATAAGAATAAACCTGAAACGACCATCATATCTGCGCCCATATATTTCACCCCTAGAATGTAAATCTCTAATATCTAATTCTTTAATTAATTGTTATATAAATGTATTATAAAGTATATAAGTAAAAATAGAAAGAGGTGACTTGATGAATTCATTCGATCAAGCTTATCACGATTTGTGTAGAAGAGTTTTAGAAACTGGTAAAAATAAAGATGATCGTACAAACACAGGAACGCTTTCTGTATTTGGTCATCAGATGCGCTTTGATTTATCAAAAGGATTTCCTTTGTTAACAACAAAAAAAGTTTCTTTTAAGCTTATCGCAACGGAGCTTATCTGGTTTATGAGAGGTGATACAAATATCAAGTATCTACTGGAATATAACAATAACATATGGAATGAATGGGCATTCTTAAAATGGATTGAAAGCGCTGATTATAATGGTCCGGACATGACGAACTTCGGACATCGCGCACTTGTAGATGAAAATTTTAATGAAGAATATAAAAAACAACTTAAAATTTTTAAAGATAAAATTTTAAACGATGATGCTTTTAGTAAAAAATATGGAGATTTAGGTAATGTTTACGGTAAACAGTGGCGTAATTTCGAAACGAAAAATGGTTCGACTGACCAGCTTATGGAAGTAATTGAAGGAATCAAACATAATCCAACGAGTAGACGCCATATTATCTCTGCCTGGAATCCAGGTGAGATAGACACGATGGCGTTACCACCATGTCATACTATGTTTCAGTTCTATGTTCAGGATAATAAATTATCATGTCAGTTATATCAACGAAGTGCAGATATATTCTTAGGTGTGCCTTTCAATATCGCTAGTTATAGTTTATTAACACACCTAATAGCTAAAGAATGCAATCTTGAAGTTGGTGAGTTTGTGCACACATTTGGTGATGCCCATATCTACTCAAATCATATCGATGCAGTAAATGAACAGCTATCAAGAGAGTCTTTTGAACCACCAACATTAAATATTAATACCGATAAATCAATCTTCGACATTGAATATGAAGATTTAGAAGTAATCAATTATCAAGCACATCCAGCGATAAAAGCACCTATTGCAGTATAAGGAGAATCATTATGTTATCAATTATTGTTTGTCACGATCAAAATAGAGTTATTGGCTTTGAAAATAAAATGCCATGGCATTTGCCGAATGATTTGAAACGCGTAAAAGCATTAACAACTGGGAACACTATTGTAATGGGTAGAAAGACTTATGAATCATTAGGTAAAGCTTTACCAAATCGACGTAATGTAGTCATTACGCGTGATGAATCATTTAAACCTAATGATGCAGATGTTATTCATTCACTGGAAGAAATCAATGCATTAGAAGGTCATGTATATATTTTTGGCGGACAAAATTTATATGAACAAACAATCGATATGGTTGAAGATATGTACATTACTGTAATCGAGAATAAATATCCAGGGGATGCTTTTTTTCCGGAATATACTTTCGAGGATTTTACAGTAGAATCGATTGAAGAAGGTGCACTAGATGAAAAGAATATTGTACCTCATCATTTTATGCATTTAGTGAGGAAAGAGAAATGATTAGATTAATAAGAACTGTAGGGACTATCATTGGGTATGCAGCTTTTGTTACACCGAAATTAAATGGAGTTAAACAATCATTAACCCAATTTGATACTGTCGCTGAACAAGACTTAGTAACAAATCAATATCCGAAAAGATGGGCCAGTAAAATATTAAGAACAGCCGGTGTGAAGGTTAATGTTCACGGCGACCAAAATTATCCCGAAAATGGTGTATTATTTATTTCAAACCATGAAGGTAATTTTGATATACCTGTGCTAATTTATGCGATTAATAAACCGTTCGGTTTCGTATCAAAGGTGGAAGTAAAGAAAATACCGTTTCTACATAAATGGATGGATTTATTAAATTGTATCTATCTAGATAGAACGGATCGCCGTTCATCAATTCAAATGATTCGAGACGGTGTCGCATCATTAAAAGCGGGACATAGTATTATGATCTTTCCTGAAGGTACGCGTAGTAAGGGTAATGGCATGGCTGAGTTTAAAGCAGGTTCTTTTAAACTCGCTAAAAGTGCAGGTGTGCCGATTGTTCCTATTGCTATAAAGGGTACATCTGAACTGATGGAAAAATATAATAGTAAAAAAATTGTACCTGGTCAAGTGGATGTCACGATATTAGATGCAATTGAACCAGAAATATTCGATCGTTATTCTTTACAGGAAGTTGCCAATCTTGTACATGAGCGTATAGAATCAGTAATAAAATAACAACAGATATCGAGGGATAAAATGAGTAAAATAAAATTGATAGTGGATTCAACACATGATTTACCTCAACAATATTTAGATGACCATGGTATTGTGCAGGTACCTTTAAATATTGTGATGGATGGCAAGACATATATAGATCAGGAAGAAATTACATCTGAGGAATACTTGAAACAACTCGTTACTTTAAAAGATATTCCTAAAACAAGTCAGCCGCCTACAGGAAAGTTTGCTGAAATATATGAAAAATATATAGACGAAGGTTATGAAATATTAAGTCTGCATATGACGCATCGATTAAGTGGTACTGTAGGAAGTGCACAAACAGCTGCAGGTATGGTGAATGGTAAAGTGACTGTTGTAGATAGTGGGTTTATTGCACAATCATATGGATTTATCATTCAAAATGTGGCCGAACTTATTATCAAACATAAATCAATGGATGAAATTGTAGCTGCTATTGATACGATGAAGCATCAATCTCGCTTATTTTTGGTAATCAGTCAACTTGATTACTTAAGAAAAGGCGGACGTATCTCTCGTGGAAAAGGATTTATAGGTGGATTGATGAATTTAAAACCGGTAGCTGAAGTTATTGATGGAGAAATACAAGTGATACAAAATGCCCGCACGCAAAATGCAGTCGTTAAATTATTGACGAAAGAAGTAGCAAAAATGGCTGATGACTATAAATATTTACGTATTGGTATTTCACAAGCGGATGCAATGGATCTATTAGAGAAAATTAAAGCTTCTATTGAACAATACACAGACGAGAAAATTTCCATTAATACAACAACACCAATTGTGTCAACGCATACAGGTCCAGGTGCAATAGGATTGTCGGTTTTTGGATATAATGACTAAAGTGATAAAACACCCGGTTTGGTTTATTTTATTTATTTTATTATTGTGCATAAATATCTATTCAATATTTTGGGCAAGACAAATATTTTCTGAACCTTTACAAATTAAAACTATACCTACATTTGAGATGGATTCAAACGATACGATAATTTTATCAGAAAATACAATTAAGCATTTTATTACAATGAATGATAAAAATACAAAAATCAAATTTAAAGATCACTATATTTGGATTGATGCTAAATCGAAATTTATGACTTTAGACGTGCATACTAAAATAAAAACAACACCAAAGGTCATTGCACCTGGGGTTATTGCTTTAAATATAGAGCATATAGACATCGGCCGTCTTCCTTTATCAAAACAAAAAGCTTTGCGTATCGTTGATAAATATGGTAATTTACCTGAAGAAGTCACATTGGATGAAGAAAATAAGCGTTTCATCTATACTCTAGGTATACAAGAAATTGGCGATACAAAAATTTTACTGAAAAAAATTGATGATGAGAAAGCGTGGCACTTCGATTTAAAAATAAAGGAGTGATTAAATGAAATTAGCAACTTTAGCAGGTGGATGCTTTTGGTGTATGGTTAAACCATTTCACCAGTATGATGGTATCTTATCAGTAGTAAGTGGTTATAGCGGTGGACACGTTGAAAATCCTACTTACGAAGCGGTTTGTACAAATACTACTGGTCACCGTGAAGCGGTTCAAATTTCTTATGATGAAAATATTATAAGTTACCAGGAAATTCTGGATATATACTTTAAAACTTTTGATCCTACTGATAATGAAGGACAATTCTTTGATAGAGGTGAAAGTTATACACCTGCAATATTCACTCATAATGAAGAACAACAACAAACTGCAGAGTCAGTGATTAAAAAGTTAAATGACGCTAAAATATTTAAAAAACCGGTATCGACACCAATTATACCTTATAAAAATTTTTATCCTGCTGAAGCATATCATCAGGATTATTATAAAAAAGCACCCTCTCATTATGCAGCTTATAGTGAGGGTTCTGGAAGAAATGGATTTATTAAATCACACTGGGGTGAACAGGATGCTTAAAAAAGAAATTAATGAATTAAATGAAATAGAATATTACGTTACAAAACAAAATGGAACAGAACCACCATTTGAAAATGAATACTGGAATCATTTTGAAAAAGGTATATACGTTGATAAAGTGAGTGGTAAACCGTTATTTACTTCTAACGATAAATTTGATTCTTCTTGTGGATGGCCATCTTTTTCAAAAGCAATTAGTGACGATGAAATTATTGAATTAGTTGATAAGTCTTATGGTATGACAAGAACAGAAGTCAGAACTGAACTTAGTGATATTCATCTTGGTCATGTATTTAACGATGGTCCAAAAGATAAAGGTGGATTAAGATACTGTATTAATTCAGCAAGTATTCAATTTATTCCATACGAGAAATTAGAAGCATTAGGTTATTCTGAGTATATAAAAGTATTAGATTAATATTTATTGGGTATGATAAACATAATTATCAAAATAAATTTGTATTAATGGAGGAATTATTATGTTCAAAAAAATGTTTGGTAAAGGTGAAGAGGCTTCAAAACAAATAGAAATAAAGGCTCCGATTACAGGGAAGTATGTGGCAATAGAAGAAATTCCAGATCCAGTATTTGCTCAAAAGATGATGGGTGAAGGATTTGGTATTGAACCTTCAGAAGGAAAAGTCGTATCACCAATTGATGGTGAAATCGTAAATGTATTCCCGACAAAACATGCAATCGGTATTAAAGCAAACAATGGCCTAGAAGTTCTAATTCATGTTGGATTAGAAACGGTAGCGATGAACGGAGAAGGATTTGATGCATTGGTAAGTGCCGGCGATAAAGTAAAAGTAGGCGATGCTTTATTAGATTTTGATATTAATTTAATTCAGGAAAAGGCTTCTTCTATTATTTCACCGGTTATCATAACAAATTCTGATGTGATTGATCAGTTGGATACTTTAAATAGTGGAATACTTGCTTGTGGTGAAACAACTGTTTTATCAGTTGAAGTAAAATAATGAAGCAAATTTCTTTTTATCATTATGCATTAACTGAGCGCGGTGCAAAAAATGAATTCGGGATTTTTGCAGAAGCTGTGTTCAACGATTTAATGTTCCCTAAAGAAAATCTAGATTTTGAAAATTTATCAACATATATAGAAGAATATGGTTCTTCTGAGATGTCACTTTCTACATTTGATAAAATGTATGAAGCATATCAGGAATGGTTAAATTTTTAGCATGTATCATTTGATACGTGCTTTATTTTTTGTTTTTTTATATACTATTGAAATAAACTTAAATTAATTGGATGTGAAATATGTTGAACCATAACAAAAATGAATTTGATCAATCAAATGAAGAAAATGACAAGAAAATAAAAAGAAATTACGAAATCTCCCCTTTTAAATTTATAATGATGATTGTGTCGACCATCATTATTACTGCGGCTATTACTGCATTTTCAATCTTAAGTGGCAATGAAAAAATCATTACAGATGATTCGCCGAAACGTAGTGAATTTGTAAAACTTTATCATGTTTATGATACTTTAAATAAGGATTATTATAAAGATGTAAAAAAAGATGACCTTGTCGATGCTGCTATTAAAGGAATGGTAAGTGGATTAAAAGATCCTTATAGTGAATATATGACAGAGAAAGAACAAAGTGAATTTTCTGAATCGATGCAAGGTGATTTTCAAGGTATCGGAGCAGAAGTAGAACAAAAAGATGGTAAAATCTTAATTTCAAGTCCAATCAAAGGTGCACCGGCATATAAGGCTGGTATTAAACCAAATGATATCATCATAGCAATTAATGGTAAGACCATTGAAGGATGGAATACACAGCAAGTTGTTAATAAAATAAGAGGTAAAAAGGGAACAGATGTCGTTTTAACAATTAAACGTGGGTCGCAGGATCCATTTAAAGTAACGATAAAACGTGATCGAATCCATATGGATAGCGTTACTTCAAAAATTACAAAAGATAAGACTGCTATTATTACGGTGACAAAATTCCAGGAAAAAACTTCAACAGAGTTTCATGATGCGCTGAAGAACATGGATGAAAAAGGGATGAAACGTTTAGTTATCGATTTACGTAATAATCCAGGTGGATATCTAGATGAAGCTACTAAGATGGCGAACGAGTTTCTGGATAAAGGAGATACCATTTTATATACAGAAAATAGACAAGGCGATAAAAAGAATCTGACAGCGAAAAATCCTGCTAATCCAATTACGAATGATTTGAACGCTGTAATATTACTTAATGAAGGATCAGCAAGTGCTTCAGAAGTGTTTGCTGAAGCCCTGCGTGAAAATAACAAGGCAGAAATTGTTGGAACGAAATCATTCGGAAAAGGTATCGTTCAGACAGCAACGCCTTATAAAGATAAATCGATGTTGAAGTATACACAAATGAAGTGGTTAACACCAAAAGAAAACTGGATTCATAAAAAAGGGATAGTACCTGATGTTGAAGCGAAATTACCTGCATATACGAACGCACAAATATTAAATCCAGATACAGTACTGAGTGTTGGTGAAAAAGGGAATAATATTAAATCATTAGAGTTAGGTTTAAAAGCATTAGGATATAATCCTGGTAAAATAGATAATGTATTTGATAGCAAGACAGAACAGGCAACAATAGAATTTCAGACAGACAAAGATTTGAAGATCAATGGTCAATTCAGTGGAAAAACAACTGAAAAGTTTACTGAATTATTAATGAAAAAAGTTCAGACAGATGATACACAGTTAAAAATAGCAATAAAAGAAGCAAAATCAAAATAATGGAGTGAAACGAATGAAAATTGCATTTACTGGTGGGGGAACAATTGGTCATGTCGCTGTTAATATGGCTCTAATTCCTAAAGCAGAAGCGCACAATATAGAATGTATTTATATCGGTTCAAAAAATGGTATAGAAAAAGATGAAATTACAAAACGATTTCCAAACGTTAAATATTATGGCATCTCGAATGGTAAATTACGTAGATATATCTCTGCAGAAAATATTAAGGATTTATTTAAAGTTCAAAAAGGTGTATTAGATGCTTTAAGTGTTTTAAAGAGAGAAAAACCGGATATCGTATTTTCAAAAGGTGGATTTGTTGCTGTTCCTGTTACGATTGCTGCAAAAATGCTTAATATCAAAACAATTATCCATGAATCTGATGTAACACCAGGTCTTGCAAATAAATTAGCGTTAAAATTTGCAAATAAACTTTATACAACCTTTGAAGAAACTTTGAAATATGTCCCAAAAGAAAAGTCAGATTACGTGGGTAGTATTATTCGTGATGATTTATTTTCCGGTGAAGCGTTAAATGCTTATCAAATTACACAATTCAATCGTGAAAAAAAAGTGATTATGATTATGGGTGGATCTCTTGGATCTAAATTAATAAATCAGGTAGTTAGAGATAATCTCGATGTTTTATTAAAAAAATATCAAATTATTCACTTAGTTGGTCGTGGTAATTTAGATATATCTATCCAAAAAAACGGCTATTACCAAAGAGAATTTGTATCTGAAGAATTAATGCATCTTTATAAGATAACGGATATTATGATTTCCCGTGCTGGTGCTAATGCGTTATTTGAATTTTTAGCTTTGCAGAAACCGATGATATTAATTCCACTTGGTTTAGATCAAAGCCGCGGAGACCAAATTGAGAATGCTAAAATCTTTAAAGATAAAGGTTTTGCTGAAGTCATTGAAGAGTCTGATTTAACGAGCCAGACCTTGATTGAAACGATTGAAAACGTTGAAGCAAAGTATGCGGACATGAAAAATAAAATGCATGCTGAACAGGTAATATATACAGCTGAAACTCTTTTAGATAAAATTATATTAGATGCAAAGTAGGAGAGATACCATGTCGAGAGCGAGAAGAATTACTTTAATATTAATCTTTAGTTTTATTTTTGGCGTAATAGCTTTTTTCCATGAATCAAGGGTAGGTAAGTGGATTGATAATGAAGTGTATGAATTTATATATTCTTCTGAAAGTTTTATTACAACTTCTATCATGCTCGGATTTACTAAAGTTGGTGAAGTCTGGGCAATGATAGCATTAAGTTTACTAGTAGTTGCATATCTTATGCTGAAAAAATTAAAGATAGAAGCATTATTCTTTGCACTATCTATGATTTTATCAGGAACACTCAATCCTTTATTAAAGAACATTTTCGATAGAGAACGACCAACTTTACTACGCTTAATCGATATTACTGGATTTAGCTTCCCGAGTGGTCATGCGATGGGTTCAACCGCATTTTTTGGAAGCCTGGCATACCTTTTTAGTAGAAGTGATAGTAAGTTAAAACCATATCTGATAGGTCTATGTGTGTTTACGATTATCATGATTTCTTCAAGTAGAGTGTATCTAGGTGTACATTATCCGACAGATATCATTGCCGGAATTGTAGGTGGTATTATTTGTATTCTTTTATCTCAAACAATTTTGCATAAAGTAATTGACAATCGTTCTCAATAAGTTATAATAGTTATTGAAAATGATTCTCAATTAAAGAGTTCCCCCTCTAGTAGATCATTTTCAATTAACCCCCAATATTTTGCCCATACACTCCTGACTTTGCCCAGTCAGGAGTTTTTTTCTTGATTTTTATTTCTTTGTAAATTTTAATCATAAACATATGAATTTTCTTAATTTCTTGATATGATTTTGCTATATCATAGAAAAAGAAGGTGCCACAGTGACAATTAACGTATTTGAATCTGTCGTGTTAGAGAATGAAAGAATCAAATTAATACCGATGCAAATTGAACATGCAAAAGATCTTCATGAAATCAACCATGAATCAATTTGGAGTTATATGTTATTTAAAGCGACAGATATGGATTTAATGGAACAATGGGTCATTGACGCGGTGCATTTAAGAGAAAAGATGAAATCTATTCCTTTTATCGTCGTAATGAAAGAAACGAATGAAGTAGTTGGTTCTACGCGAATAAAAGAGATAGATTATGATAATGATAGTTGTGAAATTGGAACGACCTGGTTTGGTGTGAAAGCACAAAAAACTTATGTTAATACAGATAGTAAGTTTTTACTTTTGGAATTTTGCTTTGAAACATTAAATATGGTACGTGTTCAAATTAGAGCAGATGAGCGCAATGAACGTTCTAATAGAGCAATAGAACGATTAGGTTTTCAAAAAGAAGGTGTTATCCGTAAAGAACGTAATCTAGACGGTGTAAGAAGAAATTTAATTATTTATTCAATCATTGATGATGAATGGCCAGATGTGAAAGAAAATATTAAACAAATTCAGGAAAAATACAACAAAAAATAGCTTTTAGGAGTTGGTTATTTGCATCGTATTTTAATTATAGAAGATGAGGAAAATTTAGCACGTTTTATTCAATTAGAATTAATGCATGAGAGTTATGAAGTAGGTGTTGTTTATGATGGTGAAGCAGGTCTCGAAGAAGCAATCAAGAATGATTATGATTGTATACTTTTAGATTTGATGTTACCTAAAATTAATGGTCTGGAAGTTTGCAGGAAACTTAGAAAAGTGAAAGATACTCCAGTTATAATAATTACTGCAAAAGGAAACACTTACGATAAAGTCATTGGTTTAGATTATGGTGCAGATGATTATATTGTTAAACCATTTGATATAGAAGAGTTGCTCGCACGAATAAGAGTAATCTTGCGTCGTCAACGGCAACCTAAGAAAGAGATTGTTGAAGAGAATATTTTACAAATTGATCAGATGAAGATCAATCTTGATGCATTCTCAGTTTCGATTGACGAAAAAGTACTTGAATTAACAAAGACTGAATTTGAATTGCTTAAGCTACTTGTAGAGAATAAAAAACTTGTACTGACAAGAGAGCAGATTCTGACAAGTGTCTGGGGCTATGAAAGTGAAGTTGAGACAAATGTAGTTGATGTGTACATAAGATATTTAAGAAATAAATTAAAACCATTTCAATACCATAAGCTAATAGAAACTGTCCGTGGCGTAGGTTATGTTATACGATGAAAACAAAAACACAATCATTACGCTCGAAATGGACTGTCTTAACAACGTCACTGACATTTATCATATTTATGATTTTTAGTTTATTTATAATATTTTTAATCAGTACATACCAAAAAGAGCAGGAAGTAGAGGATTTAAGAAAAAGTGTCACAGATATTTCTAATCTGTTTGAAGAGAAAACAACAGGTGAAGTAACACAATCAGATATTTACCGTGCAATCAATAAAAATGAAAAAGTGTTTTTATATAATCTTGATGGAAATAGTATTTATGATGTCAGTACAAATTCAAGCTACGACTTTGATCTACCGGTAATAAAGACGAATGAACGCAGTCTTGTTCAGAAAAAAATTGGAGATAGACAATTTTTATTAATGTCAACGCCATTTCGTAATGAACATTATAACGGCTATATTACTGTTGCACGTTCTCTGGATGATTACTTTAATGTTATGCAATTTCTTATATTATTGTGTAGTTTCTTTGGGCTTACTGCATTATTTATGACAGCTTTAATCAGTTTTTTATTTTCTAATCAGATTACAAAGCCTATTCGTAGACTTTCTAGTAAGATGAATCAAATTAAAAGAGATGGCTTTCAGAATAAACTGCAGGTCTCTACAAGCTACTATGAAACAGATGATATGATTGACACATTTAATGAGATGATGAGTCAGCTGGAATCAAGTTTTGAACAGCAGAAACAGTTTGTAGAAGATGCAAGTCATGAACTTCGAACACCACTCCAGATTATTAATGGTCATTTAAATCTTATCCAAAGATGGGGAAAAAACAATCCCGAAATATTAGAAGAATCTCTCTCTATATCATTGGAGGAGATGAATCGTATTAATAAACTTGTTGAAGAGTTATTACTTTTATCGAAAGACTCAAATTTATTAGAGACAAAACAGATTGAAAATATTGATATCAATGCAGAAATTCAAGGTAGAATTCATTCAATACAACAACTAAAAGACGATTATATGTTTGAATATCATTCAACACATGAACAGATTAAGCTGAATATCAATCGGTTTCATTTTGAACAAATATTACTGATCTTTCTTGATAATGCGATGAAATATGATCAGATAAATAAACATATTGTGATTCGTACATCTTTGAAGAATAAATTAGTTCAGATTGAAATTATTGATAATGGAGAAGGTATTCCAAAAGAAGATATCCCGAATATATTTGATCGCTTTTATCGTGTTGATAAATCCAGAGCAAGAACAAAAGGTGGAAATGGTTTAGGTTTATCAATCGCTAAAAAGTTAATCGAAACATATAAAGGACAAGTGAAGATAGAAAGTGAAGTCAATCAATTTACAAAAGTTATAATACAATTTCCGATACGTTCAATATAATTCACAAAGATATGTTTTTCCCCTTTAATTTCGTGCTTTGCTTTGTTAAAATAGCTATGTAAACGTTTTATTTAATTAAATGGAGGGTGGAACCATGACAAAAGGTAAAAACCTAGATGAAGCACCACCTAGATTTGGAACGAACTTAGGTATTCTTTTAGAAATGTTCGATCAATATCTAGTGGATCCATCGTCGGTATCTGATGAGTTACAAGTTTTATTTTCAAGTATTCAGGGGGGGCGACCAGCACTATCAGGGAATTTAAATAGTGTAGGTAATGCCGATACTGAGAAAGTTAAGCGTGTGTTAAAGTTAATTGATAATATTAGATTGTATGGACATCTTACAGCTGATATCTATCCATTATACCGTCCACATAGAGAAAATTTACCAGCATTAACACTTGAGGATTTTAATCTGTCGGAAGATGATTTAAAATCTTTGCCAGCTGGACTAATATCTGAACGTTATGCGCAACAATTTGACAATGCTTTAGAAGCAATCAATCATTTACAAGCTGCTTATCAAAGTACAATAGGTTTTGAAATCTCGCATATAAATGATGCAAATGAACGTGAATGGTTAATTGAACAAATCGAATCACGTGAGCATCATCAATTAAGTAAAGACGAAAAGATTAATCTATTAAAAAGTCTTGCACACGTAGAGGGCTTCGAAAAATATATTCATAAAAATTTCGTAGGAGCAAAACGTTTCTCAATTGAAGGTGTAGATGCTTTAGTACCAATGTTAGAGAATGTATTGCGTATTGCAAATAAAGAAAACATCAGAAACATTGAAATTGGTATGGCTCACCGTGGGCGATTAAATGTCTTGACACACATTTTAGAAAAGCCATACGAAATGATGTTATCTGAATTTATGCATACTGATCCTCTGAAATTCTTACCTGAAGATGGTTCGCTTGTTGTAACAAAGGGTTGGACGAATGATGTTAAATACCATTTAGGTGGTAAGAAGACAACAACGAAGTACGGTAATGAGCAAGTCGTTTCGCTTGCGAACAACCCATCTCACTTAGAAATTGTTGCACCAGTCGTTTTAGGTAAGACACGTGCAGTTCAGGAAGTAACGACTGACGTGAATAAACCAGAACAGGATTTCAATAAAGCATTAGCAGTATTAATTCATGGAGATGCAGCATTTCCTGGGCAAGGTATTAACTTTGAGAGTATGAATTTAAGCAATTTAGATGGTTACTCTGTTGGTGGTTCGCTGCATATTATTACAAATAACCGTGTAGGATTTACAACTGAGCCATATGATTCAAGATCTACTACGTATGCAACTGACGTTGCCAAAGGTTATGACTTACCGATTATTCATGTCAATGCTGATGATGTTGAAGCTTGTATGGAAGCGATTCAACTTGCAATGGCTTTCCGTCAAAAATTTCACAAAGATTTCGTAATTGATTTAGTAGGTTATCGTCGTTACGGTCATAATGAAATGGATGAACCAACGATTACGAACCCAATGTTATATAAAGAAGTAAAAGGACATCCAAGTATTGAAATTAAATACGGTAAAGAGCTTGTAGCAGAAGGTGTTATTACTGAAGATGAAATGAATGCAATTTTTGATGGTGTTACTGCTGAAATGCGTACTGCACATGATAAAATTGATAAGAGTACGAAAAATAATGACAGTGAAATGCTTGCACCTGTTGAAGTGACAGAAGGTTATGAAAGTGTGGAAACAGGTGTTTCATCTGATCGTTTGAGAAAACTAAATGAAGAAATGTTAAGTACTCCAGAGACATTTACAGTATTCAATAAGCTTCAAAAAATTCTTGAGCGTCGAAATGATCCGTTTACTAAAGATGGATTAATTGACTGGGGCCATGCTGAACTTTTAGCTTATGGAACAATCATTCAAGACGGAAAACCTGTAAGACATACGGGTCAGGATGCGGAGCGAGGAACATTTGCACATCGTCATGCGGTATTAAATGATGAAAATAATGGAGATAAGTATGTACCTTTGCAACACATTTCTGACGCAAAAGCATCTTTTGATATTCATAATTCTCCGTTATCAGAAGCTGCTGTTGTAGGTTTTGAATATGGCTACAATTTAGAAAATAATGATGCATTAGCAGTATGGGAAGCTCAGTATGGAGATTTTGCTAATATGGCACAAATGATTTTTGATAATTTTGTATCAAGTGCAAATGCTAAATGGGGAGAACGCAGTGGGTTAACCTTACTGCTTCCTCACGCATATGAAGGTCAAGGTCCGGAACACTCTTCTGCACGTTTAGAGCGTTTCTTACAGCTTGCCGGTGAAAATAACTGGACGGTAGCGAATGTGACTTCAACAGCAAACTATTTCCACTTATTACGTCGTCAGGCACATTATTTAAATACGTTACAGATGCGACCACTTGTATTAATGAGTCCAAAGAGCTTATTACGAAATAACTTTGTAGCAGATACGGTTGATAAGTTTACTGAAGGAAGCTTTAAACCTATTATTTCTGAAAGTTATAAAAAGACGAAAGTTAAGAAGTTGTTAATTGCAAGTGGAAAAGTCGCTATTGACTTATACACTGAATTGCAGAAAAATCCAAATGATACAATTCATTTAATTCGATTAGAACAATTGTATCCATTACCAAAGGATGAAATTCAAGCAATTATAAACGATTTACGTGGTTTAACTGAAATCGGATTTGTTCAGGAAGAACCTGAAAATCAAGGTGCGTGGCAATATGTTTATCCAGAATTACTGGATATGGCGCGAGGTATTGACGTTAAGTATTATGGTCGTGTACGTCGTGCTGCACCATCTGAAGGCGATAATGAGATTCATAAACTTGTTCAAACAAAAATCATCAATGAAGCTTTAAACTTATAAGGGGGAAAATAAAAGTGGCAGAAATCAGAGTTCCAGAATTAGCAGAATCTATTACAGAAGGTACGATATCAACTTGGTTTAAACAAGTTGGAGATACAGTTGAAAAAGGCGAAAACATCGTTGAACTTGAAACAGATAAAGTTAACGTAGAAGTTATTTCTGAAGAAGCAGGCGTTATAACAGAAATAAAAGCACAAGAAGGAGATACAGTTGAAGTTGGATCAGTCATCGCAACTGTTGGTGAAGGTGGGGCAACATCAGCACCAGCAGAAAATAGATCACCTGAAGCTGCTCCAGCAACTTCTGAAAAAACAGAAGCAGCTGTAAATTCAGCTGAAACTTCAAAAAACGCTCCAGAATCACCTGAAGCTGTAACAACAAATGAAAAAAGCGGACGAATTGTAGCAACGCCGTCTGCCAGAAAGTATGCGCGTGAACATGGTATTGATTTAGCTTCAATTAATCCTCGCGACCCTAAAGGATTAATCAGAAGTCATGATGTACAGAATGCAGTTAATGTACCTGTGCAAGCTGAAAAACCAGCAGCTCCAGCACAGGAAAAACCTGCAAAACCTGAGAATCCTGCAAAACCTGTAATTCGTGAAAAAATGAGTCGCAGAAGAAAAACAATTGCTAATAAATTATTAGAAGTTTCTCAGAATACTGCAATGCTTACTACGTTTAACGAAATCGATATGACAAATGTTATGGATTTACGTAAACGTAAAAAAGATGCATTCCAGGAAAATCACGACGGTACACGTTTAGGTTTCATGTCATTCTTTACAAAAGCTGTTGTAGCAGCACTTAAAAAATATCCTGCTGTTAATGCTGAAATTGATGGAGACGATTTAATCTTAAAACAATTCTATGATATCGGTGTAGCTGTATCTACTGACGAAGGTTTAGTAGTACCTGTTGTACGTGATTGTGATAAGAAGAACTTTGCTGAAATCGAAGGTTCTATCTATGATTTAGCAATTAAAGCACGCGATAAAAAATTAGGTCTTGATGATATGATGGGTGGTTCATTTACAATCACTAACGGTGGTGTATTCGGTTCATTAATGTCTACACCTATTATCAATGGTACGCAAGCTGCTATTTTAGGTATGCACTCAATTGTGACGCGTCCAGTTGCAATTGATAAAGAACGCATGGAAAATCGTCCGATGATGTATGTCGCATTAAGTTATGATCACAGAATTATCGATGGTAAAGAAGCTGTAGGTTTCTTGAAAACTGTTAAAGAATTAATCGAAAATCCTGAAGATTTATTGTTAGAAAGCTAATTTATTATAAATAATTTACCCAGTAACTTATACACGTTATAATAAGTATAAGTTACTGGTTTTTTTATATTTGGAGGGGAAATGATGGATTTATTAGGATTACATCACGTCACTGCAATTACGAGTGATGCACAAAAGTGTTATGACTTTTATCATAATGTTCTAGGACTAAAGCTTGTTAAAAAGACAGTTAATCAAGATGCAATTGATACATATCATCTGTTTTTTGCTGATAATGAAGGTAGTCCCGGTACAGATGTGACTTTCTTTGATTTTAAAGATGCACCAAAGCATGTAGGTGGTGCAAATGATATATTCGCATTTACTTTACGCGTACCCACAGATTATAGTCTTTACTATTTCAAACAGCGTTTTGATGAAATGCATATTAAATATGATACTGTCATTAAGTTAAATGGTAAATATGCTTTACCTTTCTATGATTTCGATGATCGTCTAATATATTTGATTTCTGATGAATTGAATAGTGGTATTCCATTGGGGAAACCAAATCCAGATAGTCCTGTAGAAAGTGTTCATCAGATATTAGGGTTGGGACCAGTATTACTTGCTGTAGAACACACGCTTGTTACAGCATCAGTTCTCACTCAAATATTAGGGATGAAACGAATCGATGAATATGAACATAAAGATTCATTAGACGCTGTTCACGTATTTACAATGGGTGATGGTGGTAACGGTGGAGAAGTACATCTTTTAAAACGTACTGGCCATTCTCAACAAGGTTACGGCGGTGTACATCATGTCGCGTTTAGATTAAGTGATGAGTTAAAATTACAAGCGGCATTAAATAAATTGAATACAGGTAATATTCCTAACTCAGGGCTTGTTGATCGATTTTATTTTAAATCTTTATATTTTAGAGATATTTCAGGAATATTATTTGAACTTGCAACGGATGGGCCTGGATTTTCATCTGATGAACCAATTGATGCTTTAGGGGAATGTTTGAGTTTACCACCATTTTTAGAAGCACGTCGAAATGAAATTGAAAGTGCATTAAAACCAATACAAACAAAATAAAGATATGGAGTTGTTAATATGTTACATGAAGAATGGCAAGATAAGGCAGCAATTAAACAGGTAAAAGTAATTAATGTTGATGCTAAAAAGTATAAAGTGAGCGATATGCTTACTGTCGGTCAAGTATATGATGTTGTAAATGAAACTGAAGAATATTATCAGATACGAGACAACAGTGGCAAAGTTGGCGGATACTATAAAGAATATTTTGAAGAAGTTTAAAAATATTATTAGTACAGATTATAACTTCAGAAAAAGTATTATATTTATAATACTTTTTGTGACAAAATCGTCAAAACAGTTTATAACAAAACATTAGTACAATCATGTATAATATAGTTAATCAATAAAGAGGCATCTCATTGCCTCTTTTTATTTTGAAAGGGAGTACAATCATGCAAAAATATCAAAATAGTGACGTAACCATTTACGAGGACGCACTTGCAATGCTAAATTTACGTAAAAATGTACTATTAAAGGGTCCAACTGGATCAGGTAAAACGAAATTAGCAGAAACATTGAGTGTCGATATGGACCAGAAGATGAATAGTATTAACTGTTCAGTAGATTTAGATGCAGAGAGTTTATTAGGATATAAAACAATTGAAAATATCAAAGGTGAATCTAGAATTGTATTCGTTGATGGACCAGTTATTGAAGCAATGCGTGAAGGTAACATATTATACATTGATGAAATTAATATGGCTAAACCAGAAACGTTACCTATTTTAAACGGTGTGCTTGATTTTCGTAGAACAATAACGAATCCGTTTACTGGAGAAGTGATTAAAGCACATGATAATTTTAAAGTAATTGCAGCGATAAATGTTGGTTATGTAGGTACATTACCAATGAACGAAGCATTAAAAAATAGATTTGTTGTATTAGATTTACACTATATTAGTGGTGATGTCTTAAAACAAGTAATATTAGAACAAACCACATTACAAGATACAAAGATAATTGATCAGATTATAAAATTTAATCAGGATTTAGTAACGATGGCGAGTCAAGGTCAAATTAGTGAAGAAGCAAGTTCAGTTCGTGCTTTACTTGATTTCTGTGATTTAATACAAGCGATGCCTATAGAACGTGCAGCGAAACGTGCGATCATTGATAAGTTGGATGATGAGCGTGAACAAAATGCAATCATTAATGCGATGGAACTGAATTTTTAATGAGTGAAAAATTTATATTATTTAATGATGAGCGCGTGGATCCATCTTTAATAATGACTTTGACTGACTTAGCCCAACTATTACGTGAAGTTGAGACAGTGAAAGTAAACTTCCAGAAGTTTGCTTATTTTGATCTTGCAGAAAATACAATTAATGTAGCATTTAAATGGAAACATAGAGAACGTGAAGAAGAAATGAAATTATTGAAGAGTGACACGATTTTACATGCTATAGGGTTTGATCATACGGACTTAGATGTTGTAGAAGAAGTACTAGATGAGCAATTTCGAGTAAAGAGTTTCTTTCAGCAGCTCTTTATGATGATTGATGAGTTCAGATTAATGCACTTAATCAGTAAAGAAAGACCTTTTACAAAGAAATTCTTTGATGTACGCATTCGAGCAAAATTAAAAGAGAATGAAAGTCAGATTAAATTTTATCAGACTAAGGCAATGCCCACTGATGAATTATTTTTACAAATTGAACATACATTACTGACAGATAACATCCTTTCATTTCATACCATGTTTTTTACGGAACTAGAATATAACATTCAGCTTGCCTTACAATCATTTTATGACTTAAAAAATACCGAAGATAGTGCGAATCTTGCAATAAGACTAATGCTGTTAATAGAACCAAATTTAACGAAAGATATGTTAAACGAATATTATCATATCCCGAAATTAGCATATATGAATGCTAAAGCTGCTAAAAAAGCGAATTTAGATAAAGCGAAACAAGACGTATCAGAAATGGATGAATCAGAATCAGTCCAGACAAAACAACGTGACATAGAAACTAAGAGTGGTGCTTATCTTGAGACTGAAGTGACTGAAGGTTCGAACAGTAATAATATTAAAGAAAATGATCGCGAAGGTGACGCTAGTGATGACATTACTGAGATGGTGATGGGGAAAGGTAAGACAAAACCGCCTCAGACAGACGCAGAAGGTAATGATATTAGTGATGTCGTTGGGGAAGAGAACATCAATACAAAGATAATTTGGAAAGAAACTGTGCAGGATGATAAAAGTCTAACAATATATAATGCATATAAAGAAGATGTATTAAAAGAAATAAAAACATTGGTTAATGTCATTAACAAAAGTGTTGATCACGAAGTCAATGCTAAACGTCAAGGTTTAAGTAAGGGTAAATTAAGCCGCAATCTTACACAATGGTTTCTAGATGATCGCAAACGCGTATTTTATAAAGAAGATCAGAAATCTTATAAATTAGATGCAACGTTTATGTTATTAATTGATGCCTCTTATAGCATGGAAGATAAACTAGAAGAAACAAAAAAGGGTATCGTGTTGTTTCATGAGACATTACAGCAATTATCGATAAGACACGAAATCATGGCTTTCTCTGAAGATGGATTTGAAGCGGATAAAAATATTCAGCCGAATATATTAGAACAAATCATTACTTATCAAAATTCCTTACAACATCAATATTCTCCAAATGTAGTAAGTTATAAGACCGGTGAGGATAATCGAGATGGTTTAGCGATTAGGATAGCTGGTAATATGTTAAAAGCACGTCAGGAAAAACAAAAATTTTTAATCGTCTTCTCAGATGGTGAACCATCAGATTTGATTATGAATCAAATGGTATTATAGATACCCATGATGCAGTAGTTGCCTTACGTAAAGAAAATATTTATGTCATCAATATTTTCTTAAGCCAGACAAAAATCGATGAAAATACAATGGCAACAATAAAGAATATTTATAATGATTTCTGCATATTTGTGGAAGGTGTAGAAAAGTTGCCTAGTGTGATTCAGCCGCTTCTTAAAACTTTATTACTCCAAAGCATGAAACAATTTTAGGATAATTACACACACTTATTAACGGTGTGTGTATTTTTTTTAAATTTTCTGAAAAGTTGTAGACTTTATGCGTTTAAAGTGATACCATAATTAACATTAAAGTAAGGAGGTCATCCCATGAATAAGAATACTTGGGTCGTAGGTTTTATGTTATTTGCAATATTTTTTGGAGCGGGTAATTTAATTTTTCCGCCAAATTTAGGTTTTGCTAGTGGTCAGTTTTTCTGGCCGGCAATTTTTGGTTTTATTTTAACAGGGGTAGGCTTACCTTTACTTGGTATTATCGTAGGATCTTTAGATGAATCAGGCTATAAAGGTGTACTTCACAGAATTAATCCGGTATTCGGAATCTTATTTCTGTCAGCAGTATATTTAACGATTGGACCATTATTTGCTATTCCGAGAACAGGTGCAACATCTTACGAAATGGCTGTATTACCATTTTTAAAGGCACCGTCAGCAATGTCTTTATTGATTTTTACTATTGTTTTCTTTGGAATCACATTATGGTTAGCAATTAATCCATCGAAAATGGTAGATAGAGTAGGGGCAATATTAACACCACTATTACTTATTTCTATCATTGCGTTAGTTGTTGTAAGTATCTTCTTGTTATCTGATACATCACCAGTGAAGGCACAGGCTGATGTTTATACGAATTTAAATACAAGTTTCTTTAGTGGATTTACAAGTGGTTATCAAACGATGGATGCTATTGCAGCGATTGCATTCTCAGTAATTGTTATCAATGCGATTAAAGAGAAAGGCATCTCGAAAGAGACAGGTCTATTTAAACAAACGATATTAGCTGGAATCATTGCAGCGATTGCATTAGGCTTTATTTATCTAACATTAGGTTGGATTGGTAGTCATTATCATTTATCAGCTGCACAGCTTTCAGAAATTAAGGATAATGAATCAGATTTAGGTACATATATACTAACGCATGTAGCGCATGATACGTTTGGCACCTTCGGAAAATTATTGATTGGTATCATTGTCAGCTTAGCTTGTTTAACAACCTCAACTGGTCTAGTTGTTGCTGTAAGTGAATATTTCAATGAGATATTCCCAAAAATCTCGTATAAAACTTATGCAATTGCATTTACTTTGTTCAGTTTTATATTAGCAAACCAAGGTTTAAAAGCAGTAATTGAAAAATCTATTCCTGTGTTATTAATCTTGTATCCGATTGCTATGACTTTAGTGTTAATTATGTTAGTTGCTAAGTTTGTACCGACACCATTATTAGCATTTCAAATTCCGATTATATTAGTAACGATTGTTTCTGTTTTATCAGTAATAAGTTCTCAGTTTAAAGTGTTACCATTTATGAATGCATTACCTTTAAAAGCACAATCAATGGAATGGCTAATATTCGCTGTAGTTGGATATATCATCGGTTATGTAATAGGATTAAGACAAACTAAAATTGCATATAAATAAAAAAAGGAGGGTGAGACATAAGTCTCAGCCCTCTTCTTTCTTTATAAAGTTCTATTTTGCTGATCCTGTTGTAATTGTAGTAATTGCTGTTTTAAATCCTGTTCCATTTTGCCGAGTTCTATTTCAGCTGCACGTCGTTTTTCACTACCTTGCTGCTGGATTGTTAACGTTTCACGTATCGTATCAACGATGTTTTGTTGTGTGGTTTTTAAAGTATCTAATTCTACAATTCCACGTTCATTTTCTTCTGCTGTTCGTATTGTATTCATCTTAAGCATTTCTGAATTTTTAAGCAGTAGTTCGTTCGTTGTATTCGTAACCTGTTGTTGTGCTTTAGACGCTTTCTGCTGATGTAATAAACTCATGGCGATTGCCATCTGATTTTTCCATAATGGAATACTTGTTAGAATTGAACTTTGAATTTTCTCGGCTAGTGTTTGATTGACATCCTGAATCATTCTAATTTGTGGGGCAGATTGTAAAGTGATTTGACGTGATAATTTCAAATCATAGATACGTTTGTCTAAACGATTAAGGTAATGTCTAAGATCATTAACATCTTGTACAATCATCTGATCATTTGATGCTAATGCACGTTGCTCTAACTCAGGAAGCATTACAGTCTGAATTTCTTCACGTTTTTCTTCAGCAGCGATGATAAACATGTCTAAAGCTTCAAAATATGCTTTGTTTTCTTCATATAAGCGGTCTAACATATGTACATCTCTTAATAATACATCTTTAGAATTTTGAAGCTGTACTGATATACGATCGATTTGTCCTGAAACCGACTGATATCTAGAAATTAACTCATTGACTGATTTAGAAACCCGTTTAAATAATTTTTTAAACTTACTTTTTTCGACTTGTGAAATTTCATCTGGATCAACTTCTTTTAATTTTTTCATTAACTGATCAAGGCTATCACCAATTGAACCTACATCTTTTTTCTGTACTTCATCTAATATTTGATGAGAAAATGTAGAAAGTTTTTGTTGTGCACTTGCTCCATATAACAATAAATTTTCATTATCAAGAGGTTTAATCTGATTTTTAATCTGATTGATTTTTTCACGTTTTTCAGGAGAAAGGGTTTCAGTTTGATATGTAGTTAAATTATTTTTCTTTTGTTCCGGTTGTAACATTGTATTGCTTTCAAATGGATTTGCAGTTAAATCATTGATTAACTCGTTTTCATTCATTTATATCTTTCCTTTCGTTGACATGTGCATATTGTTTAGAACGTTTAAAATTAACAGGCTTTTGTTCATTATATTCTAAAGCCTGCTGTTTATTTGTAGTATGATTTATATTCTCACTTTTTGCATTGTCACTTTGTATCTGTATTTGATGACTTGTCTTTTGAATAGATGCGAGATCGATTTCAACTTTCATCTGTTCATAGTCACTTGAATTCAATGCTTTTAAGTCTGCTTGTAAAGTTCTTTTTAATTCGTCAAGCGTTAAGCGCGCATTATATAGCAACTGCTTATCTTCAGCTGTTTTATGGGGCATTCTTGATAAATATAAGAACTGATCTAATAAATTAACTGTATTATCTAAATGAGAAAAAAAGAAACTATCAACTTTAAAAAACTTTTTAGGATCTTTTTGTACTGATTTATAAATTGTGCGTGCTATTTTATTAATTTCATTTACATTACGAAAATCAGTGATAGAGCGTACTTTTTTATATTGAACTAATAATTGTTTGATTTTAGGTTCAGCAATCTTCATCTGCTGTCTGATATATTTATAGTCTTGTTTTGTAACACCCATCTCTTTTAAATATTTGTTACCTGTCGTCATCTGGATAGGGAAGAATGCACCTAAATAACCACCTGCCATAACGAGTGAGTCAAGCCACATATCAAGCTGAAAAAAATTCATGCTGATAAATCCTGTCAATAGTGCGATTGGTACTGCAAATATCGCACCAAAAATATACGATGCATTGTATTTCATCTCATCATTTCCTTTAAAATATTATATCGTTTTAAAATGTTTAAATTGCTGCTCTGGTATATTATTGATTTCATAAGATTGTACGCGAGACATCGGAGAAGCACCGCGAATAACCTTTTCCGTAAATATATCTAATTTTGAACTTTCTCCAGTTGCATAAATCTCAACATAATCATCTACATTCTGAACTGTTCCGGTGATATTATTATCATTAGCATGTTGCGCTGTGAAGTATCGAAAGCCCACACCTTGTACACGTCCAAAAACTTTAATATGAATTGTTTTCATCTTACTTCACCTCATACCACTATTATATGTAAAAAGACTCAAAACACCTAATAAATCGCATTTGTAAGACGATTTACTTGAAAATATGAAATAAACAGATGATAATATTTTTTAATGAGGTGAAAAAGATGTATGAAATCATAACAATAAGAGCAGACTATGAAGGATGGTGGCTGTTCGAAGATTATCGTGAGAAAGCTACCGATATAAAAAGTTTTTCACAATTAGCTGAAGCAAGAAGCTATTATAATGAGCAATTAGTAATGTTAAGACAGCATTTTTGTAATGAATTAGTCGGAAAGTATGATATACATGCTTTTTATAACAATTGTGAAATCGAATTCTGTGAAGATTGCGATGATGATGTTCAAATTTTTCATAGTGTTTTATTTCTGGATAAAGGGGAAATATATCAATATCGTTGAAATAATCATAAATGCTATATAATTGATAAAAAAGATAATTAAAATTTATTTATTATTACAGTAAAGTAAAATTTGTAAAGTGTTTCAATTTACAGAATATTGTATTGATTTATGATTAGTGGTATTCTATAATAATTTATAGCAATATGGTTATTCCATATTACAAAGTAAATATATTAATTCACTTTTTATTTATTTTGTAATATGTGAATAATCACATATTGAATTAATATAGTGTGGAGGTTTCTAATTATGAAACAAGGTACAGTTAAATGGTTTAACGCAGAAAAAGGATTTGGATTCATCGAAATCGAAGGAGAAAACGACGTATTCGTTCACTTCTCAGCGATTAATCAAGAAGGATACAAATCATTAGAAGAAGGACAAGCAGTAGAATTTGAAGTGGTTGAAGGCGATCGCGGACCACAAGCTGCAAACGTTGTAAAATTATAATTTTAATGCAATAAATTATATACGAACGTTAGAAAGACACCCTGGAAAAACCAGGGTGTCTTTCTTTTACTTTTTAATGTACTTCGTTAGTAATTAAATGTTCAAGCGTCTGTCTTTTAATAACTTCACGTACTCCTTGCTCTGAAACAAAGACAACAGCAGGTTTAAGCATCTGATTATAATTAGATGACATTGAATAATGATATGCGCCCGTTGATTTCACACATAATGTATCACCACGTTTTGTTGACTTTGGTAGATGGGTATTACGTGCAATGATATCGCCAGATTCGCATAACTTTCCTGCTACAGTAACATTTTCAGTTTGATTTTCTTCTCGATCTACTAATTCAAGTTCATATTGTGCATCATAAAGTGCAGTCCTGATATGATCGCTCATCCCACCATCGATAGATATATATTTATTGGTTTCAGGTATTGACTTTACTGTACCTACTTCATAAAGTGTTATTCCAGCTTCACCGACGATAGAACGTCCTGGTTCTAAAGAGATTTCTGGTATTTTATAATCAATTTCGTTACATGTATCAATTAACGTCTCAGTAATGGCTTTAATGCCATCTTCAATAGGATAACTGATATCTTCAGCAGTATATTTTATACTGAATCCACCGCCAATGTTTAAAACTTTAATTTCAATATTATTTTCTTTTAGCCATTGAATAACGATTTGTATTGTTTCAATCGTTCCAGTTGATTCGAATATTTGAGAGCCAATATGAAAATGTATACCATAAAAGTCAATGTGGCTTGCTTCCTGAATTAACTTTACTCCCTGTAATGCAAGGCCATGTTTTATACTTAATCCAAATTTACTATCTTCTTGTCCAGTCTGGATAAATTCATGTGTGTGTGCTTCTACACCTGGATTTACGCGTAATACAGCTTTAACAGTACAATTTTTATTTTTAGCGATAGTATTGATGCGGTCAATTTCATCGATAGCATCAATCACAAAATATTCAACACCTGCTTCAATTGCGTATACAATTTCATGATCTGTCTTATTGTTACCGTGGAAATGAATTTTTTGTGGATCAAATTGAGCTGTAAGTGCAGTATAAAGTTCACCTTCTGATACGACATCTAATCCCATATTTTCTTCCTGCAACAGTTTAAATAATTGAATAGATGTAAATGCTTTTGATGCATATGAAATCGTATAAGTTAATCCTGAGGCTTGTAAAGATTCATGGAAGCGTCTGCATTGATTACGGATTAATGTTTCGTCATATACGAATAAGGGTGTACCATATTGTTCTTTTATATCTAGTAATGAATGGCCGTGTATTGTTAGTACGCCTTGTTCTCTTGTTAAATTCACTGTGTAACCTCCAGTAATAGTGTATTGTGATTGAGTGCAGAAAGCTGTTCAGAATTAGCGCCTACACCTAAAAATGTATATTCATCGATACGCATCTGTTCGTGATATAAATAAACGATATCATTCGGTTTTACGTGTTCATCGACTTCAACAAACATATGACTCATCATCAGCGCCTTAATAGGATACCGTCTGTTGTTGATCAGACAGTCATGCTTTGCGCGTGTTCTTAAAATACCGTCACCGTATCCAATGGCCACAACTGCTAATCGCGTATCTCTTTGTGCGGTAAATGCGAAACTATAGCCAGCGGACTGTCCGGCATTTATTTCACGAATCTGAATAACGTGGCTTGATATACGTAATGACTGTCTGGTAATAGATTCCGGTAAACTCGAATAGGGACGAGAGCCATAAAGAATGATGCCAAGTCGTAAATGTGTATGTTGTGATAATAGACCACCTTCACGAACGTAGCTTGCACTGTTCTGTGCATGTATGACTTCAAATGAATGGAGCGGAGCCAGAGTGTTTACTACGTCTAACCAGTCCTTCTTTTCAGTTTCATAATCTGTAACTTCGAATTCATCGGCATATCCAAAATGTGTCCATAATCCTTTAATGTCAATATCAGGATATTGTGCTTTAATGATTAATAGTGTTTCCTGCATTTCAGCAATTGATTTAAAGCCTGAACGATGTAACAAATTCTCATATTCCATATGAAGTGGGACGTCATAAAGTTCATCGCTGTAAGTCTCAAAAAATTTTGCTGATGGCAGTGTCATTTCAATGTTATATCGTCTTAAACTTTCGAAATCCGTGACTGGATTCATTAGGAAGATATTACAAGTATTATTATAGTTACGAATAGCAATTGCCTCTTCTAAGCTTGTCGTACTGAAATAATTAATACCACAAGTTGTCATGCAATCTAACGTAAATTCAAGGCCGTAATTATAAGCATTATTTTTAACGACTGCAATCACTGGATTATCTTTAATGACCTGTTTGATGTTGTCCGTAAACTGTGTTTGATTAATTTCCCATTTAGCACTCATCTTCGTAACCTCGAACAAGTGATAGGTAATAATTAATACCATTCAGTAATACTTTTTCATCAAAGTTAAATTGATTATGATGTAATCCATGTACATAGCCTTTTTGTTCATTTCTGCAACCGAGAAATACAAAGTAAGTTGGAGCTAGGGTGCTATAGAAAGAGAAATCTTCTCCGAATAAATAGGGTACATCTTTTTTTACACCGACAAGATTAGATTGTGCAATACTTTGTACAACTTTGTCTTCAAGAGACGAATCGTTGATTGTTGGAGGATATCCTTCAGAAAATTCTACATTGACCTCACAATGTGTTGTTAATGATACAGCTTGTGCGATATGTTCCATTTGCTGCTGGGTAATAATTAAATCATCTGCACGATATGTTCTGATTGTACCTTCTAGGTAACCACTGGAAGGTACAGTATTAATCGCTTCACCAGCATTAAACTTTCCGATGTGAATAATATTACGTTCTAGTCCTGGTAAATAGAACTGCTGGAGTGTACTCACTTGATTTAAGACTTGAATCAAAGCATTGCTTGCAGCATGGCCTTGCTCTTTATTTGCAACATGTGCACTTTTACCATTAATAAAGAATCGATATTCAGTTGCACTGGCTGTAATTTCATGACTTCTATAAATCATTTCTCCTTCGGGATGATCAGGCATCATATGGATACCGTATATCGCTTTTATATTATATGCTTCAAAATTAAAGTTTTGTATCAGTAAATTAGCACCGGCATTTGCTTCTTCCGACGGTTGAAAGATGAACATGATATTGTGCGTTAATGGCGTTTCCCTGCTTATTTTATTTACTGCTTCCATGAATGCAATTAGCATTGTTGTATGACCATCATGGCCACATGCATGCATAACATGCGGTATTTTGGATTTGTATTCAATATCGTTTTGTTCTTCAATCGGCAGTGCATCAATATCAGCACGAAACGCGATTGTTTCGTTTGAAGATCCCCTGATGATTGCAATAACACCTGTTTCAAGAGGGGTAAAGTATTCAATGCCAAGCGACTGTATTCTTTTAATAATATATGCTGTTGTATGATGTTCTTCCAGGCCAAGTTCAGGATACTGATGTAAAGTACGTCGCGTATTGATAATGTTATCTAGATTTATCATTGTTTCACCTTTCTACAGTAGAATGAAAGGCTGATACATGTATCAGCCTGGGTATTATTGATTTAATTGTCTTAAAGCACTTACGATTTCAATTTTAGAACCTTCAACTTCAGAAGCCTGCTTAATCACACGTGCAGGAGTTCCAGCTACAACGCTTCCTGCAGGAACATCTTCAGTAACGATAGCGCCCGCTGCAACGACAGCGCCACGACCAACACGAACACCTTCTAAAATTACGGCATTTGCACCGATTAATACATCATCTTCAATGATTACCGGTTGTGCGCTAGGGGGCTCGATAACGCCTGCCAGAACAGCGCCTGCTCCAACGTGAACGTTTTTACCAGTTGTTGCACGTCCTCCAAGTACAGCGTTCATATCAATCATCGTACCTTCACCGACAACTGCGCCAATATTAATTGTAGCACCCATCATTACAACAGCATTATCTTCGATGACAGCATGTTCACGGATAAAAGCACCAGGCTCAATACGTGCATTAATATTACGTTGATCAATTAATGGAATCGCTGAGTTACGGCGGTCATATTCAACTTCGATTTCACTGAATATTGATTGATTCTCAGTATAAAAAGCTTGAAAGTCATCTAGATCTCCGAATATTGTTTTTGAGTGTACGCATCCAAATACTTTTAATGTTTCAGGGAATGCCACATCTTCAAAATTTCCGTTTGCATAAACTTTTACCGGTGTTTGTTTTTTTGAATTACTAATGTACTGAATAATTTCTTGTGCTGATAAGTCTCTCATAATAATCTCCTTTAAGATAATTTATTGATATGTTTTTAACTTTTTTATAAATATTCTTTATGATAAATTTTCAAATGTATAATAGCCATTTTGCTTATTGATGAGTTGCTCAGCTACTTCGATGGCACCATTTGCAAAGATGTCTTTGCTTTGCGCACGGTGTATAATCTGTATTGTTTCATCAATGCCTGCAAAAAGCACTTCATGCTCACCAGTAATCGTACCACCACGTACTACGCTGATACCGACGTCATCATGTACTCTAGCTTTATTTTCTAAAGTACGGTCCGTGACAGGATTTAAAGATCTTTTCTCCTGAATTGCATCGAGTAGTTTAACGAGTGTACCGCTCGGACCATCAACTTTTTTGTTATGATGGCGCTCAATCAGTTCGATATCATAATCTTTTAATAATGGTACTGCATATTGGATGAGTTCAGTTAAGATATGCACACCATAACTCATATTTGCACTAAAGAAAGTAGGCGTATGTTGTGCTTTAATTTTCAATGCTTCAATTATTGCTTCTTTTTCTCCGGTTGTGGCAATGACTAAAGGTATATTATGTTTGCTCTGAATCAGTGGGAGTGTAATTTCCGGATTGGAAAAATCAATGATCACATCCGCTTCAGGGAATTCATCGTCCACATAATAGATAGGGTAGGGAAGCTGTCGCTCTGTAGTTCGTGACAAAATGATTCCCGTAATTTCATGTCCTTTATCTAATGCTAATTTAGCAACACGTTCGTTCATTGCACCAAAACCTGCTAATAATATTTTCAATTAGATCACCTGACTTCTAAAGTTGTCATAAACGTTACTAATATGCTGCTGTTCTTCGTCTAACAAAGGTACAAGCGGTAAACGTACTTCACCATTTGCGTAACCGATATGTGTAACAAGTGCTTTAATCGGCATTGGGTTGATATCAACTTCCAGTGCATTAAGTAAAGGTGCAATTGCATTAAACTTTTCTATTGCCAGGGCAGGGTCATCATTATATGACGTATAAACTTCCTGAAATTCTTTTGGAATTGCATTTGCGATTACTGAAATAACGCCATCTCCACCGGCTTCATAGAAAGGTACGACAATATCGTCATTACCGCTATAAAGCATAAAATCATCAGGGATAATTGATTTAACTTTTGCAGTATAGTCAAGATCGTGTGTTGCATCTTTTAAAGCATAGATATATGAATTTTGTGCTAATACTTCAACCGTTTCAGGTTCGATTGTCATATTCGTTCTTGCTGGTACATTATATAATACAACCGGTAATTCGACAGCGTTAGCAATAGCAGTAAAATGTTCAATTAAGCCTCTTTGGTTTGTTTTGTTATAATATGGTGTAATGAGCATAATACCATCTGCTCCAAGTGATTTTACTTTTAATGAATGATCAATGCTTGCCTGCGTGTTATTTGTTCCTGTACCTACGATAATCGGAACACGTTGATTTGAAACACGTACAGCAATTTCTACCAGTTTTAATTTTTCTTCTTCTGTTAAAGTCGAACCTTCTCCTGTCGTACCATTAACAAATATCGCCTGAATATCATTATCTATAAGAAAATTAACATGACGTTCGAACGACTCGTAATCTACTTGTGAATTGATAAAAGGGGTCGTAATTGCTACTGCAGTACCTTTAAATTGTACTTGTGTCATATGAACACTCCTTGTTAATTTATGATTATTGTACATTTTTTTGATAGTTATTTATTTTTTTGATAGTTATTTATTATTTACTATTTGTGATTGTTCAAATGAATCTGTTCTAAAATTTGAACAGCATTTAGTGCTGCACCTTTTAGTAAATTATCTGCTGTACACCAAATATGGAATGAATTATCTAGCGTGTCATCTTCTCTAATTCTTCCTACAAATACTTCATCTTTACCCGTTGTATTGATGGCTAGAGGGTATTCATTATTCGCAACATCATCGATAAGGACAACACCTTCTGTTTGTTCAAATAGATGACGTAAATCCTTTACTGTTGCTGGTTGCTCTAAAGTTACATTGATAGCAACAGAATGTGAATCCTGCACAGGAACACGTACACATGTTGCAGTAACTTTTAGATCCGGTAAATTTAATATTTTCTTTGTTTCATCAATCATCTTCTGTTCTTCTTTTGTATAGCCATTTTCTAAAAATACATCGAT
This sequence comes from Macrococcoides bohemicum, assembly GCF_003259675.1. GTDB lineage: Bacteria > Bacillota > Bacilli > Staphylococcales > Staphylococcaceae > Macrococcoides > Macrococcoides bohemicum. Next base: position 621,382 of record NZ_PZJG01000001.1, read on the forward strand.
ATGCGGTAATACATTATTGTAAATAGGGTGAGGGTAGTTTTTTGGTGCTTCACCTTTAGCGCCATTAATTAAATCGTTTCTACCGGCAACACCGCTACCAGACACCGCCTGATAAGTTGTATATGCCACACGCTTTAAACCATATTTGTCCTGAAGCGGTTTTAAAGGTACGACTGATTGAATTGTTGAACAGTTTGGATTTGCAATAATTTTTCTGTTTAATTGCGGGCTATTTACTTCCGGTACGATTAAATCAATATCTTCTTCCATTCTATATGCACTTGAATTATCTATAACAATGCTACCAGCTTGTTCAAACAGAGGAGAGAACTTTAAGCTCGTGCTACCTCCTGCACTCATTAATACAAAATCATACTTTTCATTCGCTTTTTCTTCTGTTAATTCTTCTGTATTATACGTTTTACCTTGATAAACAACTTCTTTATTTGCAGATCTTGCTGAAGTGAACAATGTCAGTTCATTGAACGGTATTGCTTTTCTTTCGAGTACTTCTAACATTTTTTGACCAACTAAACCAGTTGCACCTACGACTGCGATTTTATACATTTCATACACTCCTTATAATTAATCAATTATTTACTTCTATGTTACGCATTTTCTTTAATGAGTTAAAGTTTTTTAATAAAAATTAAATAAATAAAAATAATAATTAAAAAATTAAACATTAAATTTTTTACATAATATTTGTACTGCTTGCTTTGCATTCCCGGCATCTACTACTAATGAGATACTGATTTCACTTGTCGATACCTGATAGTAAGCAATCTGCTCCTCGATTAAAGACATAAATACTTTTGACGCGACACCAGACATATCACGCATACCTGAACCGATGATCGATACTTTCGCATAGTTGTCTTTAATTTCATGGAGTAGGGCAGGGTATGAAGCAGTTAACTGATCAATAATTGCTTTAATCTGATATTGTTCTGTATTTTTCATCGTAAACGATAGCTGCATACCATCGATATTTACTGTCTGAGAAATCATATCGATATTGATCTGATTTTGTTCTAATAATTCGTAAAGGGAGGTTAATACTTTTGTGTCGTGCATTGGATAAGATAAAGTTACGTAATTCATATCTTCATCTAATGCAATTCCAGTCACTGCTTTTCTTTCTATGATTTGTTCATTTGGCACAATCCATGTTCCTTTCTCCTCGGATAAAGTTTTTCCGGTATATATTTTAGTATTATTATTATATGCGATTTCAATACATCGTGTTTCAAGTACGCCAGCTCCGAGAGATGACAGTTCCATCATTTCTTCAAAACTTACATAGTCCATCTTCTTCGTTTCTGGATATACTCTCGGATCGGTACCAAATATTCCTGTAACGTCAGAATATATTTCACATGATGCTTGAAGTGATGCTGCAAGTGCTACTGCTGTTGTATCACTTCCACCACGACCAAGTGTCGTTAACTCATCTTCATGATTGATTCCTTGAAAGCCAGCTACGATAATAATATCTTTTGTCTTAAATAGTGCCTGTAATTTAGTCGTATTAATTGTCTGAATCTTACTTTTTAGATGATGACCTTCTGTGCGTATTCCAGCCTGGGCTCCGGTTAAAGCAACGGATTCTACTGATAGATCATTTAATATGATTGAAAGATAAGCGATGGTTTGCTGCTCACCTGTGGTTAATAACATAGCCAGTGCACTTTCTTTTGGACGTTCTGAAAGCGTTGCTACATTTTTGAGTAGTGCATCGGTTGTCTTTCCCATCGCTGAAACAACGACGACGAGTTTTTCCTTTTGTTCCACGCGCTTTTTAAGATAATCAGCAATGTGCCTAATCTTATTAAAATCAGCAACAGAACTTCCGCCAAATTTTAATACTTTGATATTGTTCACTTTTTCTTCTGTCTGAATACTGTTTTCTGTTATCAATTTATTTCCTCCTGCAAGGGTCATCACCAACAAAAAAACAAGCCCAGAGACATCTGGACTTGTTGAATTTATATACAAGCGATGCACTCCATTATTTTTCAATAATGACAAATCCATAGCTCTTAACCTGTGGATCCAACATAGCATTCACTGCAATAAATACTATATTTCGGCATCTCACCCTTTCAGTAATTCATTTGCAGAATTACCATTACTTACTCATGATCGATGCGCCTCATCTGTTACATTTATTTAATTGATGTTTAATATACTACAGAAAGATTTTAAGATTGTAAAGTGTTTTGAGAAAATTTAAAAATAATAGTTTATTAAACAATACTTAAAACACTAAAAAACGTGTATTCATAAATGAATACACGCAAGAAAAAATTTATTTAAGTACACCTTGTTCCTTTAAGTATTCTTCATAAGTAATTTCTTTAGAAAGGTTAGCATTTAAGTCGATAACACGATTGGCAATTGTGTTAATGAACTCAAAGTCATGAGAAGTAAAAATCAGTGAACCTTTAAATGCTTTTAAACCATCATTGACAGAAGTGATACTTTCTAAGTCTAAATGGTTTGTAGGCTCATCAAGTAATAGTACGTTCGCTGATGATAACATCATCTTACTTAACATACATCTTACTTTTTCTCCCCCTGATAATACAGTTGCTTTTTTACGTACTTCTTCACCAGAGAATAACATACGACCTAAAAATCCGCGTAAGAAAGTTTCCGTTTGTTCTTCAGGTGGTGCATACTGACGTAACCATTCTACTAGGTCGATATTTTTACCTTCAAAGAATTCTGAGTTATCTTTCGGTAAATAACTTTGAGATGTCGTTACACCCCATTTGTAAGACCCTTCGTCCGGTTCCATTTCTCCAGCTAAAATACGAAGTAGGGTAGTCTTAGCAATTTCAGAATCACCGACTAGTACTGCTTTATCGTTTGGATTCATCGTAAATGATAAGTTATCAATAACTTTTACGCCATCGATAGTTTTAGTTAAACCTTGAACTTGTAGTAACTCATTACCAATTTCACGTTCTGGTTTAAAATTAACGAAAGGATATTTACGGCTAGAAGGCTGGATATCATCTAATTCAATCTTTTCTAACATTTTCTTACGGCTTGTTGCTTGTTTAGATTTAGAAGCATTTGCTGAGAATCGTGCAACGAAGTCCTGTAATTCTTTAATCTTTTCTTCTTTTTTCTTATTAGAGTCTTGTAACATTTGCTGTGCTAACTGACTTGATTGATACCAGAAGTCATAGTTCCCAACATAAATTTTAATTTTACCGTAGTCTAAATCAGCAATATGCGTACATACGTTATTTAAGAAATGACGGTCATGTGATACAACGATTACTGTGTTTTCAAAGTTAATCAAGAATTCCTCTAACCAGCTGATTGCAGGAATATCTAGACCGTTGGTAGGCTCATCGAGTAATAATACATCTGGCTCACCAAATAATGCTTGTGCTAAAAGAATCTTAACTTTCTGGTTATTTTCAAGTTCAGACATTTTCTTTTCGTGTAGATCATCTTTGATGCCAAGACCAGACAATAATACTTGTGCATCACTTTCAGCAGTCCAGCCGCCCATTTCACCAAACTCACCTTCAAGTTCAGCTGCACGCATACCATCTTCATCACTGAAGTCTGGTTTCATATAGATTTCATTCTTTTCTTTCATTACATTCCAAAGCTTTTCATTACCACGAAGTACAACATCAAGTACACGTTCATCTTCATAAGCGAAGTGGTCCTGTTTTAATATTGATAATCGTTCATCTTTTCCTAATGAAACATGACCTGATTGAGAGTCAAGCTCACCTGAAAGAATTTTTAGGAAAGTAGATTTTCCTGCACCGTTTGCTCCGATTAAACCGTAGCAGTTTCCGGGTGTGAATTTTATGTTTACATCTTCAAATAATTTTCTATCACCGAATCGTAAACTAACATTAGATACTTGTAACATTGAGTGGTCTCCTTTAATTTATAATCAGTATGATTATATCATAGTTTGATAAGAAATAGATATCACTGATTTCTCACTTACACAGATAGCGCTATTATACTGTTATTTCGTACGAATAGGTGAAAATGTGCTATAATGATTTATTGAAATAGGTATTTAACCTAAAGGAGAGACATATGGAGAACAAACAATTATCAGGAAGTATCGACTTTTTACGCGTCGATCGATTAGAAGGGTCTACGTATTACTTACTTGGACCGAATAGTGAAGTCGTAAAGTTAAATCAATCAGAAGTGTTAGAAGATGATGAATTAGAAATTGGCGAGGATTATTCTTTCTTCGTATATCCGGGGCGTACTGGAGATTTATTTGCAACTCAAAATATCCCCGACATTTCAACTGACCGTTATGACTGGGTGAAAGTGATTAAGAAAGATAGAGACGGGGTTACGGTAGATATCGGTATCCCACGTGAAATCGTTATTCCGTGGGAAGATCTACCGAAAGTAAAAGAAGTTTGGCCAGAAGCGGGAGATGAAGTATTTGCTTGTCTTCGCGTAGATAGAAACGATCAGTTATATGGACGTTTAGCAAGTGAAACGATGGTCGATGCAATGTTTACACCAGCACCAGAAGAGCTGTTACACAAGACGATCACAGCACACCCATACCGTTTATTACGTATCGGAACGTTTCTTTTATCTAAAGAGGGTTACAAGATATTCGTTCACGAATCAGAACGTAGAAGTGAACCCAGACTTGGTGAAGCAGTAGAGGTACGAATTATCGGACATAAAGAAGATGGAACTTTAAACGGTTCATTTTTACCACTTGCACATGAGCGCTTAGACGATGATTCAGAACAAATTCTAAAGTTATTAGAAGAATATGGTGGTGAACTGCCATTCTCTGATAAGTCAGATCCTGAAGCGATAAAAGAAGTCTTTAACATGAGTAAAGGTAGTTTTAAACGTGCGATTGGCCGCTTATATAAAAACAAACGCATCGTGATAGAAGCGGATAAAATTAAAGCAGTTGAATAATAAGTTTATATAATCATTACCAACATTGCCGGATACTTTAAGTATCCGGCAATGTTGGTTTTATTTATCATAATACCATCCTTGATCATTATGATAAATCATTTGTTTAGTCATACCACCATCAATGACAAATTCCTGTCCTGTAATAAATGTTGCGTTATCACTACATAAATAAAGTACCATTTGTGTAATATCATTCGGTACTCCGACGCGACCGGCAGGATGTTGTAAGTTATTGCTACCAGTAAATTCACTGTTTGTCGTATCGATCCATCCAGGTAATATCGCATTGACACGTGCTTTTTCTCTTAAACTTACAGCTAAGGCATGTGTTAACGCACTGATGCCACCTTTGGCAGCGGAATAGCTTTCTGTCTGTGGTTGGCTCATCAGTGATCTTGATGATGAGATATTTATAATAGAAGCATTATCATTTAAATAGGGCAGGGATTGCTGCACGATATAGAATGGTGCAGAGATGCCAACTTGCAATGCATAGTTAAATTCCTCTATCGTACAATCATTGATGCCTTTCATAATAGGAAGTGCATTATTGATAATATAGTCGATTTTCTTATGCTCACTGATAACCTGCCGAATGAATGCATCAATTACATTTGTATCTGATATATCACCCTGAAAGTAACAGCCTGGCTGGATGTCAATATCACAGACGATGGCCTTGTTATTTCTAAACGTATCAGCAATGTGATTACCGATACCATGTGCTGCACCAGTTATAATGACAACTTTACCATTCATATTCATATAAACACCTCATTATTAAATATTTAAACAATTAACCGCATAATACAATGACTGTATTATGCGGTTGTTGTTTTATTTTTGCTGTTCAATTTCTTCAGTTAACTTTTCCAGTTCATCAATTAATGAACCAATGTAAGCTATCGTTTCTTTAAGCGGAGCATCAGTAGTAAGGTCGATACCAGCCATATTTGCAAGTTCAACCGGTGGTAATGAACCACCTTTCTTAAGTACTTCTGTCCATTCCTGTACAGCTGGTTCACCTTCATTAAGAATACGTTGAGACATAATCGTAGAGACAGTCAGTCCAGCTGAATACGTATAAGGATATAAGCCCATATAATAATGGGGTTGTCTCATCCAAGTCAGTTCAGCACCTTCAGTGATTTCTACTGCATCCCCCCAGAAATCTTCGATCACTTTATGTTTAATACCATTTAATATATCAGCAGTCATGGATTCACCTTTATCTACTAATAGATAAACTTCACGCTGATAAGCTGCTTCTAATAAATGCGTTACAAAATTGTGATAATAAGTACGAGATATAATCGAAGCGATTACCCAACGTTTAAATTTCGGATCATCTGATTCAGCCAATAAATAATTTGCCATCAGCATTTCATTCATCGTGCTAGGTGCTTCAACAAAGTATAATGAGCAGCTTTCATCAAATATATTTGTATTTTGGTGAGCAAGATGGAAGTGACCGGCATGACCTAATTCATGTGCCAGCACAAATACTTCTGTCATCTTTGAAGTCCATGAAATTAAGATAAATGGATTCACCTGATACGGGCTTGCACAGAATGCACCAGTTGACTTACCTTTATTCTGTACGAAGTCAATCTGGCGTTTGTCATATGCATCATTTACCATCTGCATATAATCTTCACCCATAATCGAAAGAGCTTTTTTAATATAATCACGAGATTCTTCTACAGTAATTTCTGGTTCAAAGGCATCATCTAAAGAAACCTTTAAATCTTCAAATTTCATTTGTTCTAAACCATTAACTTTTTGCAGTAACTTTGCATATCGGCGCATATGTGGTGCTAGTTCAGTCGTGATTAAATCGATTTGACGATTATATAATTCACGAGAAACCTCTTGTGGATGTAATAAATAATCAATCACTGAATCATATCCACGTAGTTCAGATTCGATTTTTTCCTGTTGAACGACCATATCGTATGTTTTTGCTGTTGTATTTTCATATTTTTTTAACGTATCAGAAAATTTTCTAAATGCATTTCTGCGAATTTCTGTATCTGCATCAACTTCAAGTTCTCCCTCAAATGAAACGTAGCTCATCGGAATCTCTTTACCATGCGCAGAAAACGTTCCGAAATCAATATCCAGCATCTTAGTCGTATCATAAAGGTTATAAGGGGCGCTAAATACTGGTGAGAAAGATGCAAGTGTCTTTTCAACTTCTGGATGTAACTGATGCGGTTTACGCTCGATTAGTTTTTCCAGATAACGTTGATAAACCGGAGTCTCATCTTTTAACTTGTCTAATATCTCAGTATCTAGAGCAAGAATCTCTGACTCCACGAAAGTCAGTAAGCTTGCAATCGTACCATAACTATTAACATATTTACTGTATAATTTGCCTGAAGTATCATCTGTCTGGTCAACACTAAACAATAAGGAAGCATAGCTACCTAAGTGATCCAGTTCTTTTTTAATTGCAGCATATTCATCTAAAGCTGATTCAATCTTACTAGTATCAGAAAACGTCCCAGCGTATTCTTGATTGAATTTCTTCGTTCTTGCGATTGTTTTCTCAAGTTGAGCATAAAATGCATCATTTGAATCAAATAATGTAGATAAATCCCAAGTTTGTTCTACTGGAACTTCATTTCTTTTCGGTAAACTCATATACATTCTCCTTTTGTCATTAAAGACTCATCGTTTATAGATGTTAATATTTTTATTATACGCTTAATTATGAATTTTTAGAAATCTTTTTTAACAAAAGTGATGATTGGAATAATATTAAGTTTTATCACTAAAGTTTTATGAATAACAATTCATTTTTTGAATTATGATTATTTATTTTTGATAATAGGGTATAATAAATTTTGTATTTTATATTTTGTATTTTCTAAAATTGATAAAGGATAAGTGAGTGATAAAATGATGATATTAAATACGATAAACTTTTATGAAATTCCGAACTTTCTGTTCATCACTATTGTAGGGATGCTTGTTATCTCATTGATTTTCGGGTTGGCTTTAGGCAGATTTCTTTTTGCACCGATCATTACGTTTTTATTACTAGCAGTTGCTGCGTTTATTCTACCTAACTTCTACGATATTACTTATCAGCCATTACTTGGCTATGCAGGATTTTTAGCGGTTATTTCTTTATTGCTAAGCATTTTATTCTGGTATATGACGAAAGATTATCGCAAGAACAGAAAGTTAAAACAAAAAGCAAAATTAGAACAACGTAAATATGATGAAAATCAAAACCGTGCTGAAATGGAATCGGTGAAGCATCATGAAAACAAATTAAATCGTTAAAAGCTTAAAGAAGCGGTCAGGAGATCTCCTGACCGCTTTATTTTATATTGTAATCAAATATTTACATTTTATTAATAAATTTTATTCGTGGTTTACATCATTACATTAAAATTTAATTTATACATATAAAATATACTAAATAATAAACTTTGAGGAGAATGTCATTATGAAAAATATAGGCAAAGTTATTAGTACTATAGCGTTAACATCATTACTAGCAACACCTATTGCTGATGCACAGTCAGTAAACAATTACGGACCGAATAGCAAGATTAAAGTAACTCAATTAGCACGATATGATTCAAAGACTGAATTTGGTGAAAGCGGTACTGAAATTGTAAGTTATGATTCACATTTCAAACAAGCATACTCAATTAACGGTGCATTAAATGCAGTTGATATTTTAGATATGTCTAAATTATCAAAAGGGAAATTCATATTAAAGAAACGTATCTTATTAAAAGACCTTGGTGTTGAAGGTAGTGATATCACGAGTGTGGCTGTAAATAAAAAATACCACTATATCGCTATCAGTATCCCTGCAAAAGAGAAAACGGATAATGGACGCGTTGCATTTTTAGATAAGGACGGTAAATTAATCAGTAAGGTTACTGTTGGGGCACTGCCAGATATGCTAACTTTCACACATGATAGCAAGAAATTAATCGTTGCTAACGAAGGTGAACCAAACGATACTTATACAATTAATCCGGAAGGTTCTGTATCATCAATTAAAGTCAATGCACTAGGTAAAGTGAAACAATCAGCAGTTAAGACAGTTAAATTCTCTAAAAAGATGATTCCAAGTAACTTACGTCACTTAGGCCGTACTGCTGAAGAAAGCTTCTTAAATCTTGAGCCTGAATATGTGACGATTGATGATAAAAATGAATTTGCATATATTACGATTCAGGAACGTAATGCAATCGCAAAGTTTGATCTTAAAAAAGATAAGTTTGTTAAGGTTAGAGGTTTAGGCTATAAATCATATTTAAAGCATACTATTGATGTTTCAGATAAAGATAAAAAGATTAATATGAAAAATTATCCGTTACTTGGTATGTATCAACCTGACGGTATCGCTCAAATGACGATAAAAGGAAAAACTTACTTATTAACAGCAAATGAAGGGGATTCACAAGATTACGAAGGATATAGTGAAGAAACCAGAATTGCTGATATCGCTGATCAATATAATTTAAATAGTAAATATTTAAAAGGAACAGATGTAAAAGTTTTAGAAGATGACAAGCAACTTGGACGTCTTAAAACAACAACTGCTCAAAGTTTTGTTAATAAAGATGGAAAATTCACTGTTCCTGTAACATTCGGCGGACGTTCATTCTCAATTCGCAGTGCTGGTAATTTAGGATTAGTGTACGATTCAGGATCAGATTTTGAAACAATTACTGCAAAAGCCAATAAAGACACATTTAATTCGCATCAGGAAGAACTTGGAAAAATTGGCTTTGACTCAAGAAGTGACGATAAAGGACCTGAACCAGAATCAGTTGTAACTGGTGTTATCAATGGCAAAACGTATGCCTTTATCGGTTTAGAACGAACTGGCGGAATTATGGTATATAATGTTTCAAACCCTAAAAAACCAGTATTTGAAACATATTTCAAAGCAAATGATAATGGCGATATTTCACCGGAAGGTTTAACATTTATCGATGCTAAACATTCTCCGACCAAACAACCAGTATTACTTGCAAGTCATGAAATGAGCGGAACAATTGCTGCTTATGAATTAACAGCTTTAAAGTAAATGTTATGAATCAATTTTCAATAGTTGAAACATTAATACATTCATAGTGGAAAGAATAGAAGATACTACGAAATAGGTAGTATCTTTTTCTTCTGCATACAACTTCCGATAATATATATTATGTAAACTAAAATATTGAATAAAGACATCATATAATACTATTTGACATTTATATTATATGATGTCTTATATTGTTCTTTAGATTATTTATTCCATTGTTATAACTTAATGATTAATTCGACTCACTCATTTTATCCGGTCCTTTTTGTAATACAATATTTTCTGTCGTTTCTAATTCATCTTCTGACTGATTATTTTTATTTTGTTTACGTTGTTTTAATGCACTTAATTTTAATCTCGTTTTTAATGCGGCTTGATATACAGCATATTTTGGTTTATTGATTGGCTTAATAAAGTCTCCAACAAGTTCTTCAATTTGAGCGTCAAATCCACGTTTAAATCGATATACGCCGTAATCTTCACCAGATTCACTGAAATCACCAGATACACCATAGAAGTTATAGCGATCAAATCCATGTTCAAAACAATAATTGATCATATACCAGTGCATTGCATATGGACCCATGAATTTATTATATTTCTCACTAGAACCGCCAGAGAAATAGTTCACTTCGAAATGGTTTAAGAAAAACATACCAGCAGCTAAATTAAGAATATTACCATCAGTTTTACGTAATGTACTCATCTCTAATAATTCGTCTTGCATGTGATTGATTTCACGATTTAACTGTTCAATCTTCTTCATCTGCTTATCTGATTTATTTTCATTTGCCATCATCTGATCACGGTTTGATTCAGATGATGTAATATCATTCGATAATTTCTCAATATATTCATTAAGATCAATATATGCTAACGGTAATAGTACTTTATCTTCATAATATTGATGGAATCCTTCAAAATAACGATCTGGACGAGCAATAAAACCAGCGCGTTGTTCCGTTTCACGATATAAATCTAAAAATACATCTAATTCATCTTTACCAAGCAGTCTGATTTTCACGCCGTATTTTTGCGCTTTTTTCACATTACGTTTACGTTGTGAATCAAATTGTTTCATTATAGAAGCTGGTGTTTCATCTTGAAGGTATAACACACTCATCCATCTGACCTGTGTATCCATCGTATACCCTACTGAGAAACCGGTATGTTTATAGCCTAGCGATTTTAACTGATTAATAGTCGCGTCATTTGTGCCATGTTCTTCTTTATAATTCACATCTTTATCGTATAATTTATATATCCAGTAAGGATCTAGTTTCACATATAAAGCTTGATGCGTTTTTAAATATGTATCAAGTGATTTGAAGTAAAAATCAACAAGCTCTGAATTCTTATAATCCATGACTGGACCACGGTTTGAATAATAGAAATAACTTCCGAATGTCGGTATTTTAGAAAATAGACTGGCAGCAATGACTTCGCCTTCTTCTTTAACACCTAGTAATACGACTGGATAACCGTCAGCTTCTCTATTCTTTATGTTTTCCTGCAGTTGAAAATAGTGACTCATTTCAGTTGTATTCCAAATAAAATCAGTATATTCTGCAACCGTCAACTCAGTGAATTCCATGAAAATCTTCCCTTCAAATCTTATTTACGTATTTTCTTCATCGTTTCGTATAATTTGTAAACCGGCTTATTGATTGGCAATACAAAATCTCCGATATATTCGATTACATCTGCGTTAAATCCTTTTTTAAATTTGATTACACCAGCGTCTTCTGCATCTTCCGTGAAGTCACCACTGATACCGTAAAAGTTATAACGATTAACGCCTGATTCCATTGCATACTTTATCATATCCCATTGAATCGCATAACTACCTGCGAAATGCCTGAATTCATTTGAAGTACCACCTGCAAGATAAACGACTTCAAATGGATTGATTAAATAGAATGCAGCAGCAATCGGTAAAGTATCGCCATGTTTTTGCTGTAAAGCTTTTGCTTCAGCGAGCTTTTCTTTAATTGCTGTTAACTGATTTTCGCTTGTTGTAAGTACATTTTTCCATTTCTTCGCATCAGGCTTTTTCTCAAGTTCATTTTTAGCTTTATCGATTTGAGCTTGCACATCAACTTCTTCTGCAATGAGCTCAGGTATATATGTAGAAAAATCAATATAAGCGAGTGGCATTCTCACACGATCACCGAAATACTGTAATCGATTTTTATAGAATGCATCCTCTCTATCAACAAACGCTTTTTTTCCACTCGTATCATTCATAAACTGTCTGAAGATGTGCAGTTCGTCTATTGAGAGATCACGTACCTTTATACCGTTTTTAATCACTTTTTTGATATTACGTTTACGTAGGCTATCCATATTGTTCAATACTTCTTTTTCCGACAAACCTTCAGTATTTAGCACCGAATGCCAGCGAATTTGATGATTTGGATCGAAACCAGTCGTAAATCCTTGGTGTTTAAAGCCTAATGCCTTTAATTGTGTGAATATATCTTGTGTATCATAGCTTTCCATCACTTTACCGTCATGATCTCTCAGTTGATATGGCACATATGGATCGATTCTAAGATGAAGTGCTTTATGACGCTTTAAATATCGTTCTAATTCCTTGAAAAAGAATGTCACAAGCGCTTTATTGTGAAAGTCCATTACTGGACCACGATTTGAATAGAAGTATTTGAACGCCTTCATCACAGGTACAGCGGTGAAAAGACCTGCTGCTATGATATTTTCATAATCATCTGTAACGCCTACGAGATGTACTTCAACACCTTCAGCGATTTTCAAATCATAGTTAACTGCCATCTGCGTAAAATGGCTATATGACTGTTTATCTGTATAATCTCCGAAAGCTTCTCTTGATAAGTTTATAAATTTCATGATGATTCTCCTTATTCAAATGAACGCTATTGTTCATTAATCTCATGCACCATAATAACATAAAAGCGTCAATTTAATCACTTCATAGCATTAATGTTTCATCAATAAAGAAGATTTAAATGAAATTTACACTAATTTTGTCTAACATAAATTTATATTAAATATCTGTACATTACTTATGTTCTATTATTAATTTTATATTGTTACTTTAATTACTTCATGTATGCTATAATTCGGTTATATAAACGAAATTATAGTAATTCGTCTAAATAAACGAACTGGAGGTATAAGATGTTATCTTTATTCGTAATGGATGTTTCCGGAAGTACAAAATTCGATAATACAGCGGCAATCAGTCACACATTAGTGCATTTAACTGAAGAAATTGAACAGTGGACAAAGGACGTATCGTTTAAATATATTAATTTTCGTATGGGTGATGAATTATTTTTTGTGAGCGATAGTCTGTCAGCAACCCTTTTTACAAGTTTCTATATTAAGTTATTATGGCCCTATAAATCACAACCAATTAAATTCGGAATTGCTGCGAGTAATGAAGAAATACCTACCGGAAACCTTGAACATTGGAATGCACCTATCATTAAACAGGCACGTCGTAATTTAACTCAAATTAAACAGTCAGACATTACAGATTTTCATTTAACGATTGAAGAACAGGATGTTACGGTTATCAACAACGTATTATATCCATATTTAACTGAAATCGTTCATAATCATTCTGAAATGCAGCAACGAGTGCTGCTTCTCTCCTATGTATATGTTCAGCAAAAAGAAATTGCACAAGTCCTTGGTAAAGGTCTATCAACCATTTCAGAACATTTAAAGAAAAGCCATAAAAAACAGTTAATACTGATAGAAGCGGCTTTAGCTCAACTTGACAACAACAACATGACTTTGCATGTCCAAAATACTTTTAAGGAGTATGCATTATGCTGAAAATTATTTTAATTGCGATATTTATACTGTTATTTATTATGTCAGGTCCTATTATTAAATGGGTTTTATCGGCGATGAGTGAAACAAAGACGAAGCAGTCAGATAACGTAGGTTTAATGATAGGTTATATTGAAAGGCTACTTATCCTGATGTTTATCGCTTTTGGAGAATATACAGCAATTGGACTCGTTATCGCAAGTAAATCGATACTTCGGTTTAATGACCTTAAAGATGATAAACCAAATAACAATCTAGAGAAGATTGATAAGACAAGTGAATATATATTACTTGGGACGATGCTAAGTTTACTTATCGGCGTAGTACTCGGATTAATCTTAAGAAATCTCTTACTTATGAAATAAACCACATGAGGCATTATCCCATGTGGTTTATATTTATTATAATACTTTGACAAATGCTTCCGCGACCTCGACACTTGATTGAGGGTTTTGGCCGGTCACGAACTTCTTATCTGTTACAACGTGAGATGTAAAATTCTCACCCACGACAAAGCGGCCGCCTTGTTTTTCTAACTCTGATTGTAATGCAAATGGAACAACTTCATCTAGTTTCATCGCAATTTCCTCGTTATTCGTAAATCCAGTAAGTTTAACACCATCAATTAAGTAGCTGCCATCTTTAAGTTTAGCATCAACAAAAGCACTTGGTCCATGACAAACAGCTCCGATTGCACGGCCATCTTCTTTATAGAATGCAAGGATGTTCTGCAAATCCGGATCATTAGGTAAATCATACATCGTACCATGTCCACCCGGAATAAATACGCCATCATAATTTTCAAATACAACGTCTCTCAATTTTAGAGAGTCGCCTAATTTCTTAACGACATCTGCATATGTCTTCGTTTCATCATTAGCTACAGAGTTTGGATCTAGTGGGATTGCGCCACCTTTAACTGAAGCAAAATCTACTGCGATATTATTTTTCTCAAAAATCTTGTATGGTGCTGCAGCTTCTTCTAACCATAGTCCTGTTGGTGTACCATCACTGAACTGTTCTTGATTTGTCAGTACCATTAATACTTTTTTTGTCATAAATAAAACACGCCCCTTCTTATATATTAACAACATTATAACGAAAAAGGACGTGTGTCTCAAAATATTAACCTTAAATTTATCAGAAAATTCTAAATTTATATTTATACTAGATTACATTGCTCAATACATATTGATAAATTAACTTTTCGGTATTTTCAAGTGAAGTTTTATGTGTTCGTTCCATCGCATGGCTTGATTCAATACCAGCACCGAATAGACCATGTTTAACATCATAACCAGCGCTCATTGCAGCACTTGCATCACTACCGTAATACGGATAAATATCAACTTTATAATCAATTTCATTATCTTTACAAAGCTGAACGAGATGTTCTTTCAATTGATAATGATAAGGACCTGAGCTATCTTTCGCACAAATTGATACCGTATATTCATCAGATGATTGACCATCTCCTAATGCCCCCATATCAACAGCAATATATTCTACAACTTGATCCGGAACATTAGAGTTACCACCATAACCGATTTCTTCATTATTTGAGAAATAGAAATGTGTCGTATGTGGTAATTCTATATTTTCAGCTTTTAAATGACGTAACAGTTGAATAAGCATCGCCGCACTTGCTTTATCGTCTAAATGACGTGATTTAATAAATCCGGATTCTGTAATCTCGCATCTTGGATTGAACGTGATAAAATCTCCGACACTGATACCTAATTTTTCAGTATCTTCCTGAGACTTTACGATTTCATCAATACGGACTTCCATATGATCCTCATCACGTTTAATATCACCTGCATTACGATAAACGTGGACGCTTGTCTCATGCAGACAGATTGTTCCCGTATACACTTTATCATTTGTATGAATTTCACAGTATTCACCTTCAACAGCATTCCATCTGAAACCACCAACCATTGATAAACGTAAACGTCCACTCGGTAGAATCTCTTTAACCATTGCACCTAAAGTATCAACATGTGCCGTTAAGTATTTATGACGTGTATCATCGTTCCCGGGCACAGTAATCAATACCCCACCTTTATTCGTTTGTTGTACTTCGTAACCTACTGAAGATAACGTTTCTGTCACATATTCAATCGCTTTAAATGCGAAACCTGAAGGACCTGGAATATTTACTAAACGCTCAATCTCTTGCATCGTGCTATTTACATCTGGATACATTTACATTCTCCTTTTCAAATTTACTGATAATTTAATCTTATCTGATAATGAGGGGGAGTACAATGGTTGATAAGAAAAATACAAAAACTTTCAGTTAACTGAAAGTTTATTAAATTTTCTAAGGAATTATCAGTCTACTGAAAGTTTTTATATCTATGTAATATTAATTTTTTTCATTTTAAACAAGCTATTCATCATGAGCGTTGCCCCTATTGTAACAATCACAAACACAACTACACTCATCGCATATGGATTTAAATATGTTCCGAGGATTAAAGACCCATTAGATAATAGCTGTGCGCCACTGAATGTGAATGAACTGAACGTATTATAGGTACCTCGTTTTTCTTTTGGTATTAGTGTCAGCATTTCAGCACTTTTAATCGGCGCAAAAATCATTTCACCAAATGTAGCAATAAGTATGGCTATGATAATCAGCCACCACATATTTGCTGAAGTGAGCACAGCATATCCTATTGCGTACATCAATAGCCCAAATCCTAGGATTCTACTTACTTTAAATTTATCTAACCATTTACCAATTAGTAAAGAGAATGAAACAACGGTAATTGTATTAACGAGGTTAATGATTGTAAACATTCGAACACCGGTAATTTCAAAGTTGAATAAGTAAATCGTTTCAAAGTTCTTATGAAGCCTTACAGCAACGTAAGTACTTGTCATGAGCTCCACAGTTGCAATGAACATCGTACCGATTACCATCAATACGAATCGTTTATCTTTAACGACAGTCTGATAGGCAATGAACAGGTCTACAAAGACATTATTATGTTCTTTTTTACGGATAAAGCTGTTTGTTTCTTCAATATATTTCATATATAAGAAACTTAATATCAGTGCCACCATCGCTGAAGCAAAAAATAGCCAGCTTTTATGTTCGCTATAGAATAGCCCACCTAGGAGTGCTCCGATTGCCAGTGATAAATTTATCAGCCAGTAATCCATACGATATAATAATTTCTTATTTTCATCTGTTGCTGAATCCTGTACAAGTGCACTCATAGAAGGTCTGCGAAATGCACTAAATATGGTAAAGAGTATAAATGTCGTCATAAATAGATTAATCCATGAGTTGACAACGGTTAGTCATATAAATATTAGCGATAATGCTTCAGCAAATGAACCAAATATCAGCATCTTCTTTCTCGGGAATTGGTCGACTAAGTAACCTCCCCAAATATTACTGATAAACTGGACAAAGACGATTGATGCTAAAAACAATCCAGCGATTCTTGCATCCAGCTGATCAGTTAAATATAGTGCAATAAATGGTAGTGTCGCACTATAAGTACAGCGATTGACAAATGAACCCCATAATCTGAGTTGTATATTGATTGGTAAATCACGAACTTTCATTTTCATTCCCCCTAACTTTCTACATATGATAAAGTAGACTTAATAATTTAAAAATAGACAATATTTTATTTTAGTCCACTTTTAGGAGGAGTTATGGAACAATTATTACTGTCATTCTATAATTTAAAGATTACAGCATTTCATCAATCGTCTGTCAGTGAACAGTTAAAGGTGAGCCAGAAGCATTTATCCAGAAGTTTAAAAAGATGGCAGGATAGTGGTTATCTAACTTTTAAGAGCGCACGTGGTCGAGGGAATAAATCAACGGTTCAATGGTTCGTGGATATCGATACATTATATTTCAATAAGGTGAATGAAATGCTAACGCCATATCATTTGTCAGATGCTATTCAATATTTAACATGGGACTGGTCTGTTCATCATAAACAGATGCTGATTACGAAAGCGAATCAATTACTCGGGGTATCTACAGTTGATATAGACAAATTAGTTGTTAAGAAGCGCTACGCCCCACTCTATTCTCATCCTTTAGAAGTGGTTGATATCAATAGCTCAAATATATTAAGTAATATTTATGACACGTTAATCACTTATGATAAACATTCGAATCAATATCATTTTAAGATAGCACAGCATATCGATTTTTATGATGATTATGCAGTGATATATTTACGGAAGAATGTTTACTTTCATGATGGTACTCAAGTGACTGCTGAAGATATTAAACGATGTCTGAGTCATGCGATAGCGTATCAGGAGACGAAAGTGTTATTAAGTCCAATTGTTTCAATTGAAGTGATTAATAAACTTACAATTAAAGTATATTATCACGATTTTCCATATTTCAAAGACGTATTATGTAAGTTAAATCTTGCAATCTATAAGCAGGATAAGCAGCAAATTATTGGTACAGGACCATTTTATATCGCAATGAATAATGAATTTCAAACGACTTTAAAATCTTTTAATCAGTATTATGGCTATCAATCATATCTTGATGAAGTTGAATTAATTTATATACCGAAGCTTAAAGAAACTAACTTTACATTAAGTGATAGTGATACGTTCCAGCATATCGAAGTAACAGATGGTTTTTATTATGTGCTGTCACTCGCTCAAAATAAGTTATCTGATATACAGAAAGCAACTGTGCATTACTTATTTCAGCAGTCAGTTCATCATGTTAAAGATATACACACAAGTAAAGGAACCCCTTATATTCTGAAAGATCAGCCATTTTCGCTTAAATCATTAAATAAATTAGAAGATCATTTCTCTATAATAATTGTCTATCCGAGCTATATCGAAAAAAAGATGCTCCAGTTTAAAAGATATTTAAAGCGATACAATATAGAAGCGGTATTAAAACCTATCGATATTATGACTTCCTTTAAAAGTGAAATAACAATTGAGGGGGATATCTATATCCATGGTATGTTCTTTAGTGAAGCGGAATCCTTTGAATATTTTACGATGCTCTATCAAAATAAAACGATGCATCACCATTTATCACAACAATATCCTCTGTTGAGTGATTATTATGCTACATATATCACAACAGATACTCGTGAGTGGAATGAACTGAATCATGCGATTAATCAGTCGTTATTTGAATCACATACACTCTACCCTATCTTCAACATTACTCAGGAAGTTAAAGTACCAATCAGCGTACATAATGCCAAAGTAACTACGGCTGGATTCTATAACTTTTCAGAGCTTGTGATTAAACGATAAAAAAACTTTCAGGTCCTGAAAGTTTTTTGTTTTTTTTATAATATCTTAGTTATTTTTGTTTTATTTTTTCTTATCAAATCATTAATGCGTCTTCAATTGCTGTGTCGCAATTTCCAGCATTCTGATATTTAATGCATACTGTTCAGCAATTAAGTTATATACGCCGTCTTCTGATAATACACCAGTTGGGATATCCTGATACGTGTCAGATTCATTTGATAAATTTACATCACGCATATACTCTTCACTACCATAATAGTCTTTTAAGGCATTATAATCTGCGCTATTTGCTTCCAATTGATCTAATAACGCATTCATCTTTTCAACAATTTCACTTGTTTCATTTAATACTTTCTCATAACGGACTACATCTTCTTTCATTGTATGCACCTCATATTGATTTATTAACAATTTATGTCTATTATACGTTTGATAGATGAATAATTCTAGAAATACAGGTTGGTTTTACGATTGATTATATCTTTTGTTTATATTTATGATATCTGACTATGCCTTATGACCAGCGATAAGACCATTGCGCTTCATCGCTGTGCCTTGCTCTGTATACGATACTGCACGCAAGACGCTATTCTTCCCGAAACGTATCTTTAGCTGGTCTACCGTCTTTTCCAGTCTCTCTTGTTTCTCACGTTCAAACTCATCGACAAAGAGTGATAACTGACGATCTTCCTCACGAATAAAGTTCGTAAGTGAAATATTTACTGTACGATACATCCGTTTCTTATCACACAACTGCATCATAAATCCCCATACAACCTGAAAGATATCAGCGGTTAAATTCGTACCTTCAGATAATGTATAACTTTTATTCACTTTCCCTTCATCACTATAACCAACTGTAAAAGAAATCGTACGTGCAATCATATTGTCGGCACGTAGTCTGAATGTTACTTCTTCAACATGTTCTAACACGACAGCTCGTAGTTCATCGAAACGGTAATCACGCATTAAAATCTGACTTTTATTAATAGAGGGTTTATAAATATGATGTTTCTCTCGGATTAAACTTGAATCAATTCCGTTTGCATGTAAATGCAGGTCTACTCCGATAATACCGAAATCGCGCTTTAAATAATGATGCGGATAATTAGCAAGCTGCCCAATCGTGAATATCCCCTTTTGATTGAGTTTCTTCTCGGTGCGACGATTAATTCCCCAGAACTTACTTAACGGCTCAATCGACCACATCTTTACCGGTACATCTTCGTAATGCCACTCAGCAATACCATCCGGTTGTGTCTTTGCTTCCATATCCAGTGCAATCTTGCTGAGTAAGACATTATCCCCTATTCCCACGGCACACTGAATTTGCGTCTTATCATAAATCTCCTGTTTAATCTTTAAGGCAAGCGCATACGGACTTTCTGCGTATAGTTTATAACTCTTTGTAACATCCATAAAAAATTCATCGATACTATATTGATGGTAATCCTCCGGTGCAACATATTGCAGTGAAATCTCAGCAATTTGACTGGCAACTTTCAGGTAAGTGTTCATCGAAGGATTGATAATATAAATATCAGAACGATGAGGTATTTCAAATAAACGTGAACCGGTCTTTATCCCCAGCATCTTTAGAGGTGGTGTAGCAGCAAGTACAACAGACCCCTGTCGTTTCGTATCAGCGACAACAGCGAGCTTTGTTGTCATAGGATCAAGTCCTTTCATGATGCAAGAAACACTCGCAAAGAAACTCTTCTGGTCAATACAGAGTACATTCCTTTTCTCGCATAGACTGTAATCATACATATTAAGCACCCTCTTATAATCTTTGATGATATATTTATCATACCAGAACATACGTTCTATTTCAATAAAAATAGAACGTATGTTCTTATTTTTCAAGATATTAAAACAGAAATAAATAAACGGCTAATATGGGCTGCCACTCCATATTAGCCGCGAAAAAACATAAAAACCTACGAAAAAGTCCGGCAAATATGGAATACAACGCCACATTTGCCGGAACACATGCAATAAAAATATAAATTATTCTATTTTCTTTTTAAAACACACGATTCTATTTGTTTCTTCAAACCCTAATTTTTCATGCATTAAAATACTATCTATATTTGTTAACTCACAATCGCTAGCAAATTCAGTACACCCATTCTCTTTAGCAAACTGTTCGCAAGTTGTAATAAGTGCTCGTGCTATTCCACAATTTCTATATTCAGGTAAGACATAAATGCCTTCAAGAAAACCTACAGGGCTTGTTTCTGTCCCCTCAACATAATCAACACGCAAACTGACATGCGCAAAACCTACATCCAGATGATTGTCATGATACAGAAATACACGTTGATTATCATGATCGATTAAAGACTTAAATTCATTTATTAAATCTTCATATATATTGTCCGGCCATAGTCTTAAAGCAAGGTTGGTTACGGTATCTAACTTTTCTAACGTCAAAGGTTGAATAATACAAACGTCTCCTTGATATCCACAATCCAAACAGCATAATGATCTCCTACATCCCAGTAATCTTTAAAGAAATACGTAGGTTGACCAAATTTACGCGTCCATGTGGCCATCGCTTTCTTATAACCACAATCAAAGCAGTACGAATCGACACCCTGCTCTTTCATAAACTGTGTTAAAAGCGTGATAAGTTGACTACCTATTCCTCTACTCTGATAATCAGGATGTATGTATAATGTTCCCATCTCTTTTAATCCATCAACTTTATCTCCGACAAGCTCCTGGATCATTTGATTAGGTGTATAGAACCCAATAATTCCAACAACAACGTCGTCATCCTTAGCGACGATAAACATATCATCTGAGCCATTAAAATAACGATTGATATAAGTCATCTTTTTATTAATTTCGTTATTAAGGTCTTCATCATCATCAACGCCATTGTTTAAAAATGTATGTGAAATAACATGTTTAAAGTAGTCTTTTAATTGATTAACGTCTTTGTATTGTAATTGTTCATATGAAATCATAAGCATCTCTCCTAATGATTTAATTGTTATATTTTTATAATAATAGAAAACAGAATAAATAAAAAATGAAGTTAACTTCAAATCTAACGAAACATCCGTAAAAATGAAGTTAACTTCATATTAAAGCATTATGAGAAAATTGTAATCACAATTAGTATAGCAATCGGTAATCCAAGTAAAATAAACGATATAAACCAAGACATCGGTCTTGCCATATTTAATGTCATCCCCATTTCTGAAAGCTTAGGTACCCAGACATTCAGATCATCAGGATTATAGTAGAATAGTCCAAAGATATAATGGTCCTCATTGTAATATGGTGCTTTGTTTGTAGTAGCTACGGCTTGACGATACTTCTTGCTTTCCGAAACTTGTAAATAGATACAAGCTACTGTAATTAAAAGCAGCATTCCAATCAGCATCATCATGATGCCATTCGGCAAATAATTATCATTATACACTGCAGGTCGAATAAAGATTAATATAAATAATAAGGTCATCGTAAATGACATAAGGTGAATCATCATATTGTTAATCAGCTTAGTATTTTTTATAAAATTGATAGAAGCATCTTTGACAGCAGGATTTACAGTTGTATTGAAAAAGCTTGTCCCCTTTGAACTTGCCCAAAGTGATAATAATATGGCTAATCCAAGTAAGCCTGGAGAAAACACGCTGAAGAAATTCTTTTGACTGAAATCATCAGCTACACCCTTAAAATTCCAATGTGTAGCGATTGTTTCAGGTATATTATCATAATTTAATGCAACAAATATAAATGCAGCAATAAATGCGATTAACTGCATTATAAATAGAACATTCGGAAGTGGCGAACTTTCTGTCATTAAACGTGTATCTGTCGCTTTCACTACTTTAATATCTTTCATCCACTCTTCTCTTAACTTTACGGCTTTCAAATGATCATGAGCACTTTTATAGATAATAATTGCACCGATAATAAGAACGTGAAGCAATACAATAAAGCTTAATAAAGCTGCAGAATGACTGGCAAATAAATAAATTACTATAAATAATAGTGCTACAGCAATGACTAACATTAAAATTTGTTTTCTGTATTGCCCCTTTACCGTCTCAATTGCACCATTATCTGTTTCACTCTCAGGCACAAAGACACTAAATAAAATATTACGACGAACGAAACGACCATTCAATAAGAACAATAAGCCGGTTAAAAATAATATGCCACTAAGTAATAAACCTTCCATCATTAACCCTCTCCCTTTTCAATTAATTTCAGTAAATCAGCAACATCCAATTGTTTGCACTTTGCTTCATCAATAATCGGTTTCAAACGACTCATTAATTCTTCCCGTTCAACTTTTGTCGCAGCCTTTAAAGCATCAGGATGAATTATCGCTCCGGACTTCGGCTGCACAAGAATCAATTGTTTCTCCTCCAGATAATGATAGGCTTTGTTCACTGTGTGCATATTAATCTGCAAACTTTTAGCAAATGCACGACTAGAAGGTAATGGATCATAAGGTACGACATTCCCTTCTGCAATATGATGAATCATTTGATTGGCAAGTTGTAAATAAACCGGTACACTACTCGTTTCATCAATCTCTATATACATTAAACCACCTCTCTGTTATACAAAGTATAGAACAGATTTAAAGGCAAAAATAAAAACCAATCTGTTATACATTTATTATAACAGATTGGTGTAGGATTACAATTCGAAATATTTCATGACTTCTTCGTGAGTATAGGTTACTTTGTGGTTCAAATGCTCACGATAAGCAAAATCAGCATCAAGCGTATCCTGTATATCTTCCATATGTCTTTGACATCTCTCAATCCACAGTTTTTCAAACTCTTCTTCTGCTAGAATGCGATCGGATAGATCATTAATATGATGAATATTTTCTTGTTCACACCACTTTAAACAATCAAGATATAATTGCATCTCGACTGATGTATTATCAATATCATAAATTTCAACAGGCATATCTATAATCCCTTTTTGAAAAGCAACGAAACAACGTGTATGACCATCAACGATATAAAATTGATTGTCGTACTGAATTACAGAGATTATTGTATTTTTGACAGAAACATCATCCAGCCATTCACTTACCTCCTCCAATTTACGTTGATTCAAATAGAGTTGAGTAAGCTTTAGATCATTAATATCCATGAAATAATCACATCCTATTAAGAGAGTAGTTCACTAATATAGTATCATGAATCGATAGAAATATTACTCATTTAATATGAAAATTAGAAACATCAAACCTAAATAAACATAAAGAGTTACGTTTATTCAGCTTTTTTCTGCTTCGCATAACTATAATTTCCTAAATACATGTTTACATTTTTATCTTCAATCCAATAAGTAACATCAAAAAACTTATCAAGAAAATATCTATCATGCGAAACAGCGATAATCGTTCCTTTGAATTTATCTAAAGCATCTTCTAATATTTCTTTAGATTCAATGTCTAAGTGGTTAGTAGGTTCATCGAGAATGAGTACATTAAAATCATTCGACATAATTTGTGCCCATCGTAAACGCATCTTCTCTCCACCACTTAAATCTTTCACTTTTTTAAATACGTCATAACCATAGAATAAATAGCCAGCGAGATGATTACGAGCCTCACCTTCTGTGACTGATGCGTATGCACGATACGCGTCTAAAACAGTATCATTGTCTTCAGTAAAATGATGTTGTGACAGATAACCAATCTTAATATTAGGTGCAATAATGATTTCGCCTTCATCAGGATTAACATCCTCTAACATCATTTTTATTAACGTACTTTTTCCTGTACCATTGGCTCCAACAATAGAAATCCTATCATTTCTTCTGATTTTCATATTTACATCTTCAAACAATATATCATCATACATTTTGGCAACATCAATTAAAGTGAACACATCTTTAGAAGATTTGTCTGCACTTTGAATATCAAGCTGCATTGTTTTAGCATCAATAATCGGTTTCTCTTTTATTTCTATTCTAGCCAAAGCTTTTTCCATACTTTTTGCGCGACGATGCATTGCGGCATTTGGTGGTACAGCTTGATTCGCCCATATTTTTAATTGTTTGATCTGTGCTTTCATCTTTTGAATTTTCTTCTGTTGATTTTTGTATTCTTCATACTCTCTTAAGATTCTATCTTCTTTTTCTTTTATGAAGTAAGAATAATTTCCGTGATAAATATGCAGTGCTTGTTGATCTATCTCTAATATTTTACTCACCGTCTCATCAAGAAAATAACGGTCATGAGAAATAATAATAACAGCACCTTTATAATTTTTAATAAATTGCGTTAACCATTCAATACTATCGATATCCAGATGATTTGTCGGTTCATCCAGTAGTAATAATTCCGGTGATTGAAGTAATAACATGGCTAAACCAACTTTAGTACGTTCTCCACCTGAAAGCTGAGACCAAAGTCTATCGGCCAATGGATTAATTTTGAGACCGTGCATTACAAAGTTGATTTTACTATCCTTTTCATAACCACCTAGTGCTTCAAACTTCTCTTGTATATTGGCATATTGAACTAAAATCTTTTCAAGATTATCAGGGTTACTTGCCATTTTTAATTCTAATGCTTTCATTTTCTTCTCTATTACATCAAGTTCAATAAAAGTTTGTGCTAAACATGAATAAACATCCATATCATCCGGGAATTTCGGGATTTGGCTCAAAATACCAACTTGTGTATCTTTTGATAAACTAATAAAACCACTATCAGGACGCTCTTCTCCTGAAATGAGTTTGAATAAGGTTGTTTTACCTTCTCCATTTCTTCCGATAAGACCAATACGATCATGATCGTTTACTTCAAATTTAATATCCTCAAAAATTACATCACCTGTAAAAGATTTTGATACTTGGGCTACGTTTAAAATATTCATTTTTTCTCTCCTCTAGTTTGCTAGAGGAACAGTGTTTAGTATTCCTCTAGAAGTTGTATTTGCTTAAAAAAGGGCAGACTACACCAATTTGTCATTTTAAACGCAAATTTCCCACGTACCGTTAAAACAAAACGCATACGCTTCGCAACTTCTAAAAACAATACCAACACCTCCGTTCGTAAAAATTAATTATATTATATAACAATTTTTAGAATATTTAAATATATATATTTAGAAATAAAAATGAACTAGCGATAATATGCTAGTTCTATTTTAAAGTTATAACTTTATACATTTAAAGAAAATAAAATCCGGTCGATGGATCGTACCTGCAAAAACTTCAGAATAACCCTCACGATATTATTTACAGCTAAAAATGAGATTATATCAAAATTATAAATAACCCAAATCACACATACTCGTCTATCGTCAGAACTTCTACTTCATCAGACCAATGCAAAACTGTAGATACAAAATCATTAATATCTAACCCAGGCATTTCATATGTTTCACAATTATTAACTGTTGCACAAGCATCTTCGATTACTGTAACTTTAAAGCCAAGTTCATTAGCAATAATCGCATTAAATAAAATACAATATTCCATATTAAATCCGATAATGATAAGTTCAGTAACACCAAGTGAAATTAAATATTGTTGCAAATCCGTATCTTTAAATGCACTTGGTCTATTTTTAGAATAAATCTTATCGGCATTTTTATGAATAAATGGGTCTAAAGGTAATGGCTTATTTGTTTTGTCATCAATATGTTCCACAGCAATGACAGGTAATTTGTTTTCTTTAAATACTTCTACTAGATGAATAGCATTCTTCTTAACTACTGAAAAATCACCTTTTTCTAAAAAGTGTGTATGAAAATCAATAACTAATAAAGCTTCCAAAATATCACCTCAAAATAAATAAAAAATTCATTTGTCCATGCGAAAAAAATAATAAAATTACATAATATATTAAAGAATATGTAACACCCTCAAATTAATGTATTACATTTATTATAAAGGATTTTCGAAAAATTAAAATGAAATAAAAGGAGAAAACTATGAAAATATATCCTTTGGAGAAATTGATAATCACAATTCATTCAGTAAGAATACAGAGGTATTCTTTGAAGCTGGGAAATGCATGAAACAAGAACGAATAATGGTTTAAATGCAGTTATTATTGAAAGCCCAGATTTTTAAAAGATGATCTGTTTCAATATAATCAATAAATTCTCCCATTTTAATATTGTACAAATTTTCTGATAATGATAAGATGAATGCATTAAAAATAATAAAAGGTGATCTCATATGTAATGGTTTTTTTCTAATTCATCAATTAGACGTAGACTTACAAGTCAATAAAAACAATTAAATAAGTTGTATTTGTAAGTCTATGATCTTCTTAAATTAGGAGGAAATCATGAAAGGATTTACAAATAACTTTAAATACTTATACTTTAGTCAGTTATTCGCCAATACGAGCGATAATATTTATATTATTGCACTGATTGCTTATCTATATGAATTAACGCACTCTATTCAATTAAGTGCATTAGTTCCTATTTTCATCACATCTGCTTATTTTGTAAGTGGGTTTATCGCACCAATTATATATTCTAGATTTCAAAAGCAATATATTTTAGTGTTTAATCAAACGATGAAATGTGGCTTGCTGATCATATTGATCGGTACAATGTATGTTGAATTGCACTATATTTATATATTAGGGTTAGCATTTATGATTGCGTTCTTAGATGGATTTACAAATCCGTTAAGCAACACATTAATCCCCTACTTTGAGTTAAAGGATAATATACTTAGAGCAAACGGAAAAATTAGCAGTATGAATAATATGATACAAATTTCAGCCTGGGCATTAGGCAGTTTATTGTTAGCATTCCTGCATAGTGATGGATTGATTATGTTTTGTGTCATCTTGTCTATCATATCTGTGATATTTATGATGAAGATAAATTTTAATATTAATACTGTAGAGAGTGAGCATATGGGTTCCAAAAGTTTCAAAGCGGTTATTAAAAGTAATCGTACCAGTTACAGTCAATATTTAAATTGGAATACTTTCATCGCGTCATTTGGCCATGCTGTCTGGATTGCTGCAATAATGATTGCCTTTGTAAAAGAATATTTAAATGCCCCATCTTACTGGTTTGGTATTATTAACGCGGCATTTTTCGTAGGTTTACTTGTCGGATCAAAGATGATTCATTTGATTGAAAGATTTAAAATGATGCACTTCTATTACAGTGGATATATGCTGCTTTCACTCATTACGTTTGTCTTCGGGATTAACAGGTGGTTAATACTAGCAGTCTTGCTATCTTGGCTTTATGGCATTATAGAGCAATTATTATCAATATCGCTACACACAGAAATACAAAAGCATTTAAATCATGAAACACTGCTTGATACTTATACACTGAATCAGAGTATATATAGTTTAGGATTTTGTTTATCAACATTTGTGATGTCGTTACTAGCAGAACACGCTACCTTAACATTCGCATTTATTGTAGCATCCCTTGCTTACTTATTGATATGTTTACTCACATATCGATATAAAAATATATTCTAAAGCACAAACCCATCGCTCAAATGTTTGAGTGATGGGTTTTTAAAATCAGTATATTCAGGAGTAAAAAGTAATAATTATATACATAATATCTCGTTAGTGGTACAATAATATTGTACAAGGAGGCGATAAAATGAAAGTCACAACTTATTCTAATGCAAGATCAAATTTTAGAAAAATAATAGATATTGTTAATGAAGACTGTGAACCTTACACAATCACAACAAATACGCATAATGCCGTGATATTATCTGAACAAGACTATAATAGTATGATTGAAACACTTTATTTACAGAGTACACCAGCGAATGCCGAAAGATTACAAAAAGCGATTGATGAATCAATTGATAAAAATAACTTACTTCAAGTTGAGATTGATTTAGATGCCTAAGAAAAAGATACTATTTTATTCAAGTGGTTTTGAAGATTATACGTACTGGCAAACTAACGATAAAACTGTATTAAAGAAAATAAATAAACTAATAAAGAGTATTATGATTGATGGTCCAAATGAAGGTATAGGTAAGCCAGAAAAATTATTAGGAAACTATACAGGTTGCTATAGCAGAAGGATCACTCATGAACATAGGCTCGTATATAAGATAGAAGATGATTCAATTTGTATTTTACAATGTCGTTTTCATTATAAAAGGTAGAATAGCCATTCATTAGACTATTCTACCTTAATTTTTTTATAAATTTTATAATTAACTTCATCTCTTTTACTTTGAATCCTCTCAAATCGTTCTATTGTCCATGGCTCCCAGAATGTTTGTCCTTGCTTGTTAAAGACATATTCGTCATCAATCGCATAACATGCATGTGTTAGTATATTATCCTGATAGAAACAGATAACATCTCCACTATTAAATGAAGATTCCACTTCTTTGTATCCAAGACGGTTAAGGAAGAGCATAAAGGTTTCCTGATGCACCCACTGTTCTAATATAAATGGATTTTTAGTTAATGCATACAGTGTTGCCGACAAACAATTTGCGCCATGGTTTTCCGGGAATTTATTATGCAAGGCAGTAAGATGAGATATTGAATTGAACTGCGTTATATCTGTTTTGCTTGGTTCATCATCGAACTGTTGGATAAAGCTTATTTGTTCTTTTTGAGAGAGCGTATCCCAATATGCTGAAGTGATTAATCTATCATCATTGATCAACTGCGTACCATTATCGATCATTTCTTGTTTCAATGCATCTTTAAATGTATTTTCTATACTTTCATACCATCCTGGTTCAGCTACAATAACAAACTCATATGTCAGATGCCATGTTTGATACGTTGAATTGTTAACAACATTTGATAAGCTACTGTTTTTCTTAAACTCTTCTTTCGGAACAACTAAGGTGTTTAATAAATTATACTGATGTTCATTTAAGAAAGCTTCTGATATAAAGAAAAGGTCAAACTCAAACTTCAAATTACGCACGTTAACTACCCCACTTTAATATACTTACAATATCTATCCCATAAATCTGGTATTACTTCATCTAAATTTTGTTCAATTTCATTCGGTGCTACCCACTTAGCATCAACAACTTCTTCAGCCTGAAGATTAAATGTAATGTCATTGGTTGGTGATTCGTATAGATAAGTCTCAGTAATATAATGTGAATGCATGGTATAACCTTTGAATTGAATATCATCTAAAGGCGCAAATATACCTGCTTCTTCAAGTAACTCACGATGTGCAGCAAGTACACCATCTTCTCCTGCAACAGCAGATCCTCGACTACATTCCCATTTCAAACCAAGTGGTTTATCAGGATGACGTTGTGTAAGTAGCAAATCACCATTTGGTTTCTGTACCCAGATTTCTACTACTAAATGGTACAATCCATCAGGTACTGTAACGCCTCTTTCATGGAGGATACCAGTTTTTTGTCTATTGATATCTAGAAGTTCCCATATTTCACTCAAGTGTATCCCTCCAATGATGTAATTCGCAATATTATTTATACCATTTAGGAATTACAATATTAAAATCTTCATAATACTTACGTTGTACTTCAAATTCTTGTTTCATGACTTGTATTTCTTTGACACCGAATTGGACTGCCCATGGTAATGAAGATAAGATATTCGTCGCGATATAAACAGATAATACTTTCCAAAAATCAATCGGTACTTTACCATCAAAATATCCATCAACGCGCCCTCTACTAAAAGCCTCACTCGTATTTACACACCAGCTGATACGATTGAATTCTTCAAATGGTGCACCGATACTACATCTATCAAAATCAATAATCCATAGTTTACCTTTTTCATCAATGACCATATTCCCAACATGATAATCGCCGTGGTGGTAGACAACAGGTTTATCGATGATACGATTTTCATACTTTTCTATTACATTAAATAAACACTGATCATTATCGTATTTATATTCACAGTTTAGATACATCGATTTCTTACGTTCGATTTTCTTTAGGAAAAAGTCACGCCATCCAAACTGATTTGCTCCAGGTATAGTATGAATGGCTTTCAATATTCTGCCGGCTTCAAGACCAAGTTCATATTGCTCTTCTAAAGTTAATGTCGGCAATATTTCTTTAGCTTCATGACCTTCAATCCATTGGTATAATAAATAATAATGATTATGATACTTACCATGTGATACTAATTGTTGCACAGGAAGCCCAAGGTCCATACACTGTTCAACTAAATAAATTTGCAATTTAATATCTTCTATTCTATCAATAGAAGAAAGCCGTAATAGATACTTTTCATCCCGAGTTGTAACGATATATTTTTGGTCATCCGACCAGCCTTTGTTGAAGCTTTCTAACTTCACAAAATGAAAGCCTGGCAAGCGTTCATTTAAATCATCAATATGCATGGCACCCTCCTATATATGTGTTTCAAAATAATGTGATAAAGATACCTTTCTTCCTTCCGTATCCCAATCATGATAAAGTTTAAATAAGCATGATACATCTCCATCTACAAGATTTACAAACTGAGTGATTTTAACAAAACTCATCCAGTAATGAAACATAATATATTCCTTCGAATGCGAGTAAATATCATAAGTAAAGTGTTCTAAAGGTAAGTCACCGAATTCATTTAAATAATATTCGTAAAGTGACTTTTCAAGATGATATATGTCATCGAATAACTGTTCATCAAAAAAGAACTTTCTAGGAAGATAAGTCGCCATTCCTTCTTCAAACCACATATCTTCACACGTTGGATTCTCTTCATCGAATTCAGCAAGAAATAGATCAATATGATGCGCGAGTTCATGTCCTAATATTGCAAGCATCTCATCTTTAGTGTGCGCGGCATAAAATGACGTGTATTTATCTTTTAAAGCTTCTGGTAGCAACGCTGTTAAATATCGTGCCCAGTAATCTAAATCAGCACACATATAGATCGCTTCATTTCTCGTAAAAGCAGGTACTGGTTTTTCAAGTACCTCCTCCATCACAAAACGTGATGCCCAGAATACACCCTTTGGTATATCCTTTAACTGAAAATAATCTTCAAGATATTGTTGGAAATCATTAATTTGTGTATGGAAATATGTAATATCAGCATGATACTTATTTAGATCAGCTGCTTGTTCAAATGTATAGATTGGTTTCATTAATATGCACCTTTCTATGTTTATCATAAGAAAAAAATATATAATGACATTATACAGAAAATTCTTACAAAAAGGTGATTCGATGTTAAAACAAGTTTATGAAATTAACGATGAAATTTTAGCGTTATTGTTATTAGCAGACCCTTCGATTGAAATGATTAATCAATATATTAGTGAAAGTTCAATCTATATATTAGAACAAAGCAAATTTACCGGTGTTGTTGTACTTAAAGAAGTAAGTGAATCAACGATGGAAATAATGAATATTGCAGTAAGTGAAGCTTATCAAGGAAAAGGTTATGGAAAGTTGATGCTAAAAGAAGCAGAAAAAATAGCGAAGCATTCAGGATATAACAATTTAATCATTGCTACAGCCAACTCAAGTCTGAACCAACTCGCATTATATCAAAAGTGTGGATTTAGAATAATAGACATAGAAAAAGACTTCTTTATCAATGCATATAAAGAAGTCTTAATTGAAAATGGTATAAAAGCGATGGATAAGATAATACTTAGCAAAAATATATAAAATCTAATTCATAAGATTTCAATTCTGCCATACAATCTAAAGATTATCCCATGTACTTTCAAAATCAAGAATTTCTTCATTTTTACGGTATTTAATTTGATTTGTTATTCTCTTTTCCGATAAAAATAAAGTTTCTTGAATGGTATTCCAATCATCTTCACCGATTAAAACAGCTCCTTTTTCTCCAATTTCATTTGGCGCGATATATATTTCTTTACTATCTTGATTAACAGATTTAATGATATTGAAAAATTCTTTTCTGGCATTATCAAATGTATAAATGTTCATATTTAAACCTCCGACATAATCTGTAATAACTATTAATCAGGAATTGTTATATACTCTACTCTCTATTGAATTAAATTCTATACTTTGTTCCACGACCTGTGCCGACTTTATAGACATATCCATTTTCACAAAGATGGTTTATTAAGCGGATGACCTTTGATTTATTGAAAGGCGTACGTTCTACTATTTCACTGCTTGAAAGCACATATCCAGAACCCAGTGTCTCCATAATGATACTTTCATCTTTTGTTACTTTTGGTAAAACATTTGTTACAGGAAGGATAATCTTAATACTTGTTTCTGAAACAAAAAATTGTGGCTTCACTTTATATTGGCTATAAGCAGATTTAATACGTTTAATACCTGTACCAAACATCTCAATATATCCTAATCTGAAAAATATATTAGCAAGAATAGGATTTCTTAATATTGAAACATTGTTTTCAAGATAATCGAACTCGCTAATCCCACTAGGCAATCCCCCTGGAGATGTAATTTCAATTTTATCTGGAAACATAGCAATATTAATATGGCTGTTAATATCCCAATGACGGTGAATAATTGCATTGGCTAAAGCTTCTCTAAATGCATCTTTCGGGATAATCTCGATTGAATTTCTATGCATCCCTGCTATCTTCTCGTATTCATAATAACGTTCAAATGAGTCAATAGCAGTTTGATATGCTGAAAGGATTGAAATATTGGATAGACGGTTTCTATCAAGTATTTCATTTATAGAATGACCAAACCGCGCAATATCAATGCAGGAAAAATTATTACGATCAGCTACAATAGACGCTGCATTATTATATTTACCATTCATATCCATAATTCCTAAAGTTTTAAATAAATCATCAGATACTACATTAACATGAATTTTTTCCATCAATAATTTTGAAAGTGTATTGAAAGTAAGATCAGTTGATTTAACTTCAAGTGCTTCGAAAGATAAATTTGAACCTTCCAATACTAAGCGCTTTAGTTCAAGCTGGTCAACTTCAATTGTAGCAGTATCATTTCTTCGATATGCCTTACCTTTATATAAATATGGTTTATGAACGCCCTCTGTAACTTCTAAGCAAATCGTATTGTTTCTGTTAATTGAAAAAGTAAAGTCAGGACTAGGATTTATACTATCGTTAATTTTGTTTTCGATATCTAATATTGTTTTCTGAATGTTTTCAAACCCAATATATTCACCACTATTAGATACTCCAAATATTATTTGTCCACTACCATAATTCGCATAGGCACTCACAGTCTTTAAGAACTGATTTGATACTTTTTCTTTAAATTCAGTTGTTTTATTTTCAATCAACTAGACCACCTCTATATACATATTACACTAAACAAAAATGCAACGCAAAATTTTGCGTTGATTTTTGTTGGTTTGTAAATAATAATGAATCAATTTAATTGCTTATTTCAATTCCAATAATTCTTGATAATCATAAGAATAATTAGCACGCTCAAGCGCTTCTTCTGTAATTTCTAGTAACTCCTCAAAACTATCTTCGACAAGATCTTCTTCAATAAATCCATCTTCTAATGTTTCATTATAATATTCCAGACCTTGAGCAATAATAAAACTTCTCGTATATAGAAAAGCATCATCTGAATTATATTTATTATTCTTTAAAGGTAGTTTTTCCAGTACTTCAAGATGCTTTGCTAAAGTATTATGGAAAGATATTATTTCTTCTCTAGGATATTTAGTTAATTTTTTGATTGCATATTGTTCATCAAGCTCGTCTGGGAAAAGGTGGTCAATCATTTTCCAAAATTTTGTATCATCCATTTGCATTTTATTGTTTATTTCGATTTCATCTTCTATACCATAAAACTTATCTTTTTCTTCTTCAATTTTTTCTGGCATATTATCCTCCATCCAATCCCAAAATGGATCTCTAGCATTCATTAGGAAATGTTCGTTATTTTTAGGGATATGAAAATCTATTTCTATATTTCCTATATATTCAAAATCGATACTTGAATCGTGATATTCCTCTGCCCAACTTATTGCGAATTCTGAAAATGGATTTTTAGTAGGATAAATTTGTTTTAATCTAGTATCAGTTAGTTTCGGTAAGGTAGTGTTGATATAGTCAGCAACATAATATTGCTTTGATTTTTCAACTGTTTTAATAATAACTAAACATGTATATAACCCGTAAGGTAGTTTTTCTACTAGAACATCACCGATTTTAAGTTTATCAAAATCATACATATTTAAATCTCCTTGTAAAAACGTTTTATTTTAATTACATTTTATCATTCTTTTAACATCTTAATCGCCTTTTCAAGTAAAACATCGCGTGATATATCTTCAGTAGTCCATGGAATTTCGATATCTGGTGTAATTCCTTTTAAAGCCATAGAGACACCATGATCTAAACCGTTATATCTTGAATAAGGACAAAGCAAGTCAAATTGGTCGTTTAAATAGAGATAACCACAATTTGAATAATCATTCATGCCTTTAGTAGCTCTTCCTATAACCGTCACAAATTCGCTATGTTTAACGGTCTCAACAAAATTGTCACCTGAACTCCCGCATCTTTCATTAGCGATTACAATAACTTTGATATCTTGAGCAATTCCGTCCAGTACAATCGGTTCAATATCATCGCTGAATTTGATCATACCTTTACCATAGTTATCAGACATTCTTTTGCGATATTCCTTAAACGCTTCCTTCGTCTCTCCCTCATCCATGTTCATCAAATCTTTATCCACTTTACTGATCATATAATCACAATATTTTTTTGTATAATTAAACGTTAATCCATAGTCGATATTTAATATATATCCAGGTGGAAAGATGTATTCTAACAATGGAAAATATGCAAAGTCACTGCCACCTCTATTATCACGCACATCGATAATAAATTTTTTACTCCGTTTAAGTAAGTTACTATTTTGTTTAATGAGTTCATGTAATGCATTAACATTTTTAAAATCAGGTAATCTGATAAATATATAATCATCATGCTTTTCTATTCTATATTCTTCATCATATAATTCATCATTAGACGCGATAAAGATATTTTTAACTTCTGCATTTTTTATAGTTACAGTTTTATGCTTAAGAAGAACATTATGCCATTCGTATCTTTCAGGATTTGGATCAAATAATAAATTTGCATCATTCTCAATTATATCTTGAATTGAGTGCTCACCTATTTTAATAATTTCACTACCAATTGTTATGTCTGGGTCGATAGATTTTACAACAAACAGCCGATTATTGTGGTTCTTACATAAAATTGATACTTTTTTTGTATTCAGTTTATCAATAATACGTAAATGAGGATCATGCAGTTTATTGAGCTGTTCAGTTACATCGGGAAAGAAATCATGAATATTTGAAAAATCCATTGATGCAATAATATCCTTTTTATCATTAAATCCGACATATTCTTCATTTAAATATTTATTTAATAAATTTAGTTCAGTTTTAAACATAAGCAACGCTCCTATCAGTAGAATAAACAGAATATTCAAATATAATTATATAACAATGAAGTTTAATCAGCACTATATAAAGTGATGAATTATGGTTATAAATAGCACTTATCGATCCTATTTGTAAGTGTATTAAACAAAATTAACTTTAAATTTTACTAGCAACTTTTAAAATGATTGATTACTTGTTGGATATTGATTTGATTACACATTATCTTTTACTTTAATAGCTAATTAACATTACATCGATTACAATAAAATAGAAATATCAAAAGCGCTCATCGTTTAAATAATGCGTGAGTTTATTAGGAGATGAATTTATGGATAAATTGAAGCAAGTCATGATTTATGTTGATGATTTAGACAGTGCGGTAAAATTCTGGACTGAAACGCTAGAGTTTGTAATCGTACAGGAAATGGAGTTACCCGAGAATTATAAAGCGGTTGAAATCGCACCTAATGTGAATGCTGAAACGTCTCTTACTTTATTTGATAAAGCATTCATTAAGAAATACAGCCCGGAAGTAACACTGGGTACGCCTTCATTAATGTTTAAAGAAACAAATTTCGATGTATTATACGAAAAGCTTAGAGCATTAAATTTAACTGGTCATGACATTGTTGATATGAACGGCATACATGTATTTAACTTTCAAGATGGTCAAGGGAATTACTTCGCTGTAAGTGAATAAAACAAAGCCGACTGGTTAGTCGGCTATTCTTTCTTACGTTCTTTCATACATTACGACTTTTTCGCTTTTATCACTAAAAACGGTGGTCTATGATTTACTTTCATAATATGTTCCTCATCCCATAATTTTAACGACATTTCTGTATTGCCTGTATCAATTACTCGTTCAATAATGAATCCATTATCGATTATAGTATTCATCAATGTACCAATTGTGCGATGATAACGTATTACTTCAGTATCTAACCACCCTATCGGTCTCGCGCTTTCTTCAAAATAATGATCCAATTTATAATGATTAAATCTACTCTCAACATGAGACCAAATTTCTTGTTGTTTCGTTGCAGTTGTTAACGGATGTTCTGTAGAAAATAGTAATATACCGTCATTTGCCAATAATTTATTTAATTTTTCCATTAGTAAATTGAAATCTTCAATATAATGAAAAGCCAGACTTGATACTATCACATCAAACTTTATTTCTGTTTCATACGATAAAATATTAGATACAACAAATGTTACGCGTTCATCTTGTATATGTTCTTTTGCGTTGTTAATCATGTTATTATAAATATCTAAACCTACAATTTGCTCTGGATTTAGCTCCAACATATATTGAATGAATTTCCCCATACCACAGCCAATGTCTAATACCTTTTTTCCTTTTATCTCTGGTAACTCTTCTTTCATTACGGGCATTTCGATCATTTCGTTATAACTTAACTTATTGTTACGAATTTTTGTGTAACCTTTGTAGAAATGCTCATTATCATAAACATTTTGTGACATTCTATTCATCTCCTATTTATACTTGGGCCCAGTAATTATATTTTATAAAACTATATAAAAAAGAATAGACTTATATTATAAAAATATGTATGATGTATTATAGAAGTAGCAAAAATAATTTTACAATAATTTACATATATTTTAACAGCCATCGATTTTTCGATGGCTGTTTTTTTCTTATTCATGATTAATAATATGTTCAAAAATTTTATTCTCACCTAACAACTTGTCCTTTAATACGGCAGGTTGAAGATTAATCTTTTCGATTTCATTTAGTGGAAACCATCGATACTCCATATCTTCTCCATTTTCACATCCTATTAAAGATATTCCTCTATCCCATAATGATTTGGAACGACAAAAATAATAAACGCCGAGCTCATGGAATGACTTTTCTTGTGAATGATATGTTTGTTCGATGAAAATAGCACTTTGTTCAATCTCTATGTCAGTAGAAAGTTCTTCAAATATCTCTCTTTTCAATGCTGTTCTAGAATCTTCCAGCATTTGAACTTTGCCACCGGGTGGTGTCCAGTAATCTTTGATATTTTGAAGTAAAATATGATTATTTTCTATAATTAAAGCTGTAGCTCTGTATTTGAAACGCTTATTGTTTTTAGTAAATGTGATGTCCATAAGTTACTCCTTGAGAATTATTAATATTTTCAATGAATTCGTCTAAATAAACGAAATAAATTCTTTTCGTCTATTTAACCGAATTCAAGTTGACTTTCTAATAATCAATTTTGACGGTAATTCCTCTGAAGTAACTGAAGCAGAAAGTATTAATTCCACACTACGTTCTCCCATTTGTAATAATGGCAGATCGACACTTGTTATGTTATTTACCTGTGATAGTTCACCGTTTTCATAGGATATGAGTGCAATGTCTTCTGGCACTTTAATGCCTTGGTTTTGAAACTCTGCATATAGTCCTGCACAGTGGGCATCATTGGTCACAGTTAACGCATCAGGTAAGTTCATTTGTTTCAGTATTCTTTGTGCGAGTTGTTTCCTTTCCGTTAAAGATAATCCACTGATATAGATAAATTCCTTGTATTGCATATCTTCAGGCAAAGTCGCATACGCTTTTGTTCGTTCATTTGCACTAAATCCATTATTTCTATGTACTGTGTACCCTATTTTTTTATAATCTTCACTCATGAGATGATTCAATGCTTTTTTCATTGCTTCGTATTGATCGATAAATATGTAAGGGAGATAATCATTCTTCTCCATGAGTACAATTGGGCCATATTCTTCATTGTCGCATATTGTTTCAATCGATAGTTGTTTCGTAATAAATATGATGCCATCAATTGATCGGTGTTTCAACATTTCTAATGCTTTAATTTCTTCGTCTTCATTATAGTGCGTTTCAATCACGATTATATGATAATGATGTGATGATGCCTGCTTAATTGCTCCTTCCAAAATTCTTAAATAATATGGGTTTGTAATCCATGGAAATACTACAGCGATTACTCTACTCTTCCCACGTGATAGATTTACTGCCAGGTGGTTGGGTATATAGTTTAATGTCTTCATTGCCTGCATGACTTTATTCCTTTTTTCTTCTGTTACATACGGATGATGATTTATCACTCTGGATACAGTAGTTACTGACACACCTGCTGCCTTCGCAATATCACGAATATTTGACATGAAGCAATTCCTCCTTGCTATGAAACGAGTTTCATACATTACAATTGACTTAAGAAAGAGGTGATTGTAATGTATGGCTGTTTATCCCTGATTATTTTATGTGCCATCGAACTCTTATTTGTAAGTATTGTACCAGAAGTTGATGATAAATATTAAGGCCTATCAAGGTATGTTTGAAGTTTAATTGAGAATAAAAATAGACAGGCTGCTATATTTGATTTGCGTCCTGTCTATAATAATATTAACTTGATTGCACACTTTCAAAGTAAATTTGATCTTCATCATAATAATCTACTGCATTATCTACAAATACGTGTGTCATGATGTAGAATTCATGGTTATAGTCTTCAATTTCATCATGTGTATCAAATATAAATGGTACTTCTTCTGTTCCGTCATGCTGTAGGATAACTTTTGAAACGGGTAAATCGATTGTATGGAAGTCGCTTGTTTCATCAGTATTTTCTTTTCTTTCGATTAAAATAAGTTCAATACGATCAATATCTTGCTCAGCTAAGTTTTCTAATTTTACGATACCTGCAATCTGTTCCTCAGGATGAAATGTTATTTTTTTAACAAGTGTATCAACTTTTGCATCTCCAATTCCTATTGATGTAAGAAGTTCTTTAAACATGATATACCTCCTTATTGCGTATATGAATTTTTAATATAATCTCTCTTAAATTAAATTAATCGTACCATAATGCATGGTAGACTTAAA
Organism: Macrococcoides bohemicum; assembly: GCF_003259675.1. Lineage (GTDB taxonomy): Bacteria > Bacillota > Bacilli > Staphylococcales > Staphylococcaceae > Macrococcoides > Macrococcoides bohemicum. The sequence continues at coordinate 661,723 of NZ_PZJG01000001.1, forward strand.
ATAATATCCTTATTCTATTGAAATAATGTTTATTTCTTTTCAATTATGGTTACTGTTATACAACGATTATTAAGGTTTTTCACGTTAATTTCGGTTATAATATAATAATAAAATGAATAAAGGAGTTTTCTATGTCACGTTTATTTAATTTACTCAAAAAAGGTAGTAAGTCTTCATTAATTGCAGCAATCGTAAATTTTATTCTAGGTTGTTTAAAGTTCGGAGCTTACGTATTTACTGGTAACGTCGCTATGTTCGCTGAAATGATGCATTCATTCGGTGATGCTGCAAACCAATTATTCGTATGGGTTGGTTCAGCGGTTTCTAAGAAAGAACCGAACGAGAAATTCCCATTCGGTTATGGTCGTCTTGTGAATATCGTTTGTTTATTTGCAGTGATTATCGTAGCAATTTTAGCCTACGAGACAATTTTAGAAGGGATTCACCATATTCAGCATCCTGCTGCTGCGGGCGATCATAACCCTACGCACTTCTTAATCAACGTCGGTGTATTATTAATTGGTGTTGTATTAGAAAGTATAGTGTTATATAAAGCAGGTAAAGAAGTGTTGGAAGAAGTTCATAAACCAACTACTGGTCTTCACCCTTTCACTACAAGTTATGCCCATTTAGCTAAAGCTAAACCTGCGACGAAGTTAGTATTTATGGAAGACACAGTGGCAACAGGTGGTGGTGTTATCGCTTTAATCGCAGTTATTGTCTCTCGTTTTACAGGATTCACAATGATTGAAGGTATCGTATCAGTAATTATCGGTTTAGCGATGTTCTACGTTGTATTTAAAGTATTTATGGAGAATGCAGCTGGAGCTATCGGTCGTGCTGATGAAGATATGGAAGTTTATGCTTCTAAAATCATTTTAGAGCATCCTGAAATCTCTGATATTAAACGTTTAGTCGTTATGAAAGAAGGAGAAGATAAGCATATTGAAGCGACTGTTGAAACATTAGGTCATCAGTTTAATCTACGTGAATTAACTGCAATCAAGAAAGATTTAGTTACAAAGTTATTACAACAACCACACGTTACAGATGTCAATATCGAAATCATGGAAGATGACGGTACGGATGACTGGATCAGTGGTAAAGGATCATCCGTAAATATAGTCCATAAATAAGGAGAGAATTATATGCCATTTATTACAGTAGAATTACTAGAAGGTCGTTCAGAAGAACAGTTAAAGAAAATCGTTGAAGAAGTGACCGAGGTCGTAGCAACTAATGCGAACGCACCGAAAGAAAATATTCATGTATTTATTAAAGAATTGAAAAAAGATCGCTATGCAGTGGCTGGCAAATTAAAATCAGAATCGTAATTCAAAAAAGAAACCTGTTTGTCCTTAGCGGACAAGCAGGTTTTTATTGTTCATTCGGATTGATTCGTGCAGCCATATTAATGCGTTTCGGTGCCTGTTCAGGTTCTACAACTGCTTTAATATCATTTAATATCATCGTATAATCATTTTGGAAGTCGACAACGCGTCCCCCATCTAAATATTGATCAAGTCCTTTATGGATAATGATATAGATTGATTCATTTTCTTCTTTATTCGTACATGAAATAATATATTGTGTTAAAGCTTCAGCGTAATCAACTGGATAGCCGATAAATTCTGAGATTAATCTGACCATAACAACTTGTATTTCTTCTGCGCCAAAGTCATTTTTTTGTGCATAACCATTGAGTACACCGAAAGTATACGCCACCATTGCCTGATCATCTGCATCACTATGTTCATCGTATACTGGTGATGCTTGTAGTGTATTAGCAACGTTCACTGCATACTGGTACATTGCTTCTAAATCATTCATTTGTATCCCTCCATTTAATTCATAATTTATTTTATCATTGTTATATTATGAATGCATATAATAAAAACTCAGTCTTCTGACTGAGTTTATTCCTCTAGGAATTTCTTAATAGCTGTTTTATTTTTCTCTTTATCAATTTCTAATACTGCGCCAGCTTCAGGATAACTCATCTGAGTAAAGCTATCTTTTACCGGAATGACTAACGTATTTGGATCCTTACTCCCTCTGATTACAAACGAAGTACCTGTTCTGAATATTTCTCCATCTGTCATATCTGTATTGATGTATCCTCTTGCGATACCAGCAAGTTTAGGTGTTTTCAAGATCACTGGAAGACTAACCATTTCTTTCTTTAATGCTCGTATTACTTGCTGTTGACGTCTAACACGACCAAAATCAGCTTCAGCATCATTTCTGAATCGTGCATAGCCTAATAACTCTTTACCATTTAAATTGTGCTTTCCTTCAGTTAGTGTTACGCCAATTTTTTCTGACATATCTTTTTCAACATCAATGGGTACACCGTTCGGTGATATTTCATCTACCATTGCAGAAAATCCTTTAAAATCAACAATGGCATAATGATCTATATCGATATCAAGATTCTGTTTAATCGTTTGTCTTAATAGTTCCGGTCCACCTAAAGTATAGGCTGTATTAATCTTATAATTTCTGTAACCTGGTATTTCAGCATAAATATCACGCATCACCGAAATAACTTTCATCTTTTTATTTAAGTAGTTATACTGGCCGATCATGATAGAGTCAGTTCTCGCAGATCCATCAACCGCTCGGTCCTGTCCTAATATTAATATATTAATCTTTCCATCTTTTTTATTCACACCGTTAAATTCATATTGTTCATGTTTCGGTGCATGTTTTTCAGCTTGTTTTAAGCCACTTTCATAACTTGATTTTATGTATAAAAAACATCCTAATAAAATACAAATAATAAATAATAATATAAACGGTAACTTACGAATACGTCGCTTTTTTCGGCGACGTACAGGTGGCGTTTGTCCATCCATAATAAAACACCCTACTTTCCATTCTCCAGTATATTAAACTTATAAAAAATAAGAATAAATTGCAAGCAAATTCCTATGGTAATTGTACATTATTATCGTAAAATAATTAAAAGGAGGTAGATTGAAATGAAAACGATATATTTTGCCGGAGGTTGCTTCTGGTGCATGGTAAAACCTTTTGATTCTTTTGATGGTATTGAAAGTGTAAAGAGTGGTTATATGGGTGGACATATTGAAAATCCAACCTATGAACAAGTGAAGACAGGTACGACAGATCATCTTGAAGTCGTTGAAATAATTTATGATGATGCTGTATTCTCATTTGATAAATTATTAGAGATATTCTTTGCTCAAATTGATCCGACAGATGCTTTCGGCCAATATATGGACAGAGGCACACAATATAGAACTGCTGTCTTCTATTCTGATGAAACACAAAAAATGAAAACAAATGATTACATAGAAAGTATTCAAGATAGGTTTGATAAGCCGATTGTTACTGAAGTTCGTCCCGCTGAAGTATTCTATTTAGCAGAAGATGAACATCAGGATTTCTATAAAAGAAACCCTGAACGTTACAAGCAGGAACAAATTGATCGTGAAAATTACATAAAGACACAAAAAAATCTGAGCTAACGCTCAGATTTTTTTGATCGATTAATGATTGCATTAATACGAATCATCTGTGTAATGAGTGAACTATCTTTTCGATAAACTAAGTATCTTGATTGCCAGTCAGGGTCATACTTCTCCTTATATCGACGTAATCCTTTAAAACTATAAAGTCTTGAGATAGAATCAAATATCTTACCTGCTAGACGTTCTCTATAAAAAGCATGTTTATGACTGCCTACATTTGATAGTGGTGCCATTCCCATATTAAATGAATGATAGCCCTTCTCTTTCATTAATAGCATTGTATTTAAGTATAAACCATCCATCATCTGGAGTTCATTATCTTTCCAGCGTATCATGTCAACTGAAAATGAATTGTTATAATACGTTGGCATATACGATACAAAGCCAATAATTTCACTATCATTTCTAATAACTCCGATCGGTGCTTTATTTAAATAATCATGTTTAAACTGGCCTACCGAAAAATTCATTTCGTTACGTCCATTTAACCATTCATTAGAAACTTCTTGTAATTGAGCAATTAAACAATCATCAAAAGGAGGCTCTAGCACTTCATAGCGATATCCTTCTGTTTCAAATTTATTGACAGTAGCTCGAAATGCGCGTTTTTTCTTTCCGCTGATCGTAAAGTCTTCAAGTGGAATGACTGCTTCCTCACCTAGTTTAAAGAATATATTTCCGAAATCATGATACATCGGTAACAGATGAGATTGAACTTGATAGAATGCGACGTCATAACCGTAATATTCTGTCTTATCATAGAACTGTGTCAGTAAACATTGGAAAGATTCCTTATTCCCTATTGGATCACCTAAAACGATAATACTATCATTTTTGAATTGGAACATGACAAATGCATCACGATCATCATTCGTAAAAAATAATTTATCACCAGTGAATGCCAGATGACTCACAAAATTTCCGCCATACGTCTGAATAATTTTGTCTATCTCCTCTGTTGACATTTGCATATCAATTTTAGTTTTAAATTTTTTATTGAAGAGATAAGAGAGTGTAAACGTCACACCTGCAAATAATACGATTAAAAGCAGGAAATAATATTTTAGTAAGTTACTATCGAAATCAATATTTTCTGAGCGAATCAAATCTTCTAATTGTAATGAAAGTAACCATCCGTTGATTGATAATAAAACGATTGATGAAAGAATGGTTAATCCTGCTCTTTTTAATGTTATTGGTCTTCTAATCGAACTTACATTCCGATTGCCGATAAACAATAGTATTAACACAATAAATAGCCAGATATAAATGAGAAAGTTTCCATATGTCAGATATACGACAATCAGTAAAATACTTACTGCGACCATACTCATTACATGCGAGCGTCTTGTGTCATACATAATACCCTTAGCATTAATGATTAATAACAGCGCAGCCACTCCATATAATGCGGCTAGAAATAAATACGTATTATGTTTCACATCATAGATAGCTTCTATGATTACTAAACCGTTACTTAAAAATAATAAGAGACCCGTAATACCTACAATAACCCCTAATGCAATTGCCGGAAGTTTTACAATTAAGTCACGTAAAATGCTTAAAAACAAATTACTTGTCTCAATTGCTGGACCAACATATTTATGATCTTCAAACCGATCTTCAAATTGTTTTCTCGCCACACCTCTATACTCGAAAGTCGATAATGCAAGTGCAAGCAGGAATGGTACAAAGTAATAAACTACGCGATAAATAAGTAAAGTAAGTAATACTTGTTCTTCTGTAATTCCAATGGCTTTAAAACCTACAAGAATCATTAAGTCAAATGCACCAAATCCACCTGGTACGAGTGATATTAATCCTGCTAAAGCTGCTACAACAAATATGCCGATGACAACCGCAAATGGTACGGGATTACCAATACATTTAAAGATTAAGTACATTACGCCACTTGCTGCAATCCACTCCATTGCAGAGACTAGAGTAAATTTTAATCCTAATAATTTATCCTGATTGACCGGTTTTATAAATGTATATACTAAAAACACGGGTAAGAACAAAGCAGTGATAAATAATGCAATGTTATACCATGGGTAGTGATCAAAGGCATGCGTATTATTAAATAAATTGAATATGATACCTAGACTTAAAATGCTCATTCCTGAAATCATTGATAATAACAATAAGGAGATTGCTTTAACTAAAGTTCTTTCGTCATCAGCATAATTTCTATAAACTAGTAATCGCAGTCCAGCACCAATTATGCCTCCGAATCCAATTACAGCGTTTAATGCATTCGCTATAAAACTTGTGTTCAATAACTTTTTCTTAGGAATTGATAAATTTAAATTTTTAGCCAATACAAAGTCATATAACGATAACAACATTACAGCTAAAAACCCTGATATAATCAGACCAGCGAGTTCATAAGATTGCAACGATTTAAACGCAATATAGGTTGCTTTATAATCAATAGATGATAATTCACCGATTAATTTATAAAAAATAAAAACAAATAGTAAAGCTATAAATAATATTTTTAGTTTGTTTTGGTGGTTATTTAAAAATGTTTTCATACTTACCCACTTTCTATGTTAAAAAATGTATTTAAATATTGTTTATGTAAAAAAAGATAATACTATTGTACATGTAAATAACATTTTTGCAAAATCACAAAAAATGAAGCATAAACAAGAGTTATGCTTCATTTTTATTTATCTCATATGGACCATGTGCATCCTGAAAATATTTATTATATCGTATTTTAAATTTATGGAAGAAAAATTGTACTAAAACTTTCATAATTGCGTATAGCGGAATACCAAGAATAACACCGATTATACCCAACATATTCCCGGCACATAGCAGAACGAAGATAATTGTAAGTGGATGAATCTTCATCGTTTTACCCATAATACTTGGTGAAATAAAATGACCTTCTAAAAATTGTACTGCCATCCACACAACAGCTAACTTCAATAGCATAAGTGGTGAGTCAACAAGTGCGATGATGATTGCCGGACTGATGGCAATCATCGGTCCTAAATAAGGCACAACACTTGTAACTGCAGCAATACACGCTAAGATAAGTGCATATTCCAGTCCTATAATTTTATAACCGATAAACAGTAACACTCCTATACAAAAAGCAACAATCATTTGTCCCTGAATATATGAACCAACCTGGACATTCATCTTCTCCAGAATTTCATTGAAATCACTGCGATAGCGTGGGGGTAATAATTTGATCAAATAGCTTTTAAATTGTTTACCGTCTTTAAGTAAAAAGAATAATACAAAAGGAAATGTCATAATTACCACTGCTACACTAGCAATTGTGCCGATAATAGATTTTAAACGAGATGAAAAGCTACCAAGATAATCTCCTACTTTATTAGGAAGATCGCTTAAGTTCGTGTTCACCCACTTTTGAATGTCCTGCATATATGGAGCAATACGTGAATTAGATGCAATATCATTAAACTTATTAAGGATATGTTTCATATAATCCGGAAAGTTTGCTACAAGACTTAGTATTTGCTGTTCTATTAAAGGTATTAATACAGTAATAAGTATTGTGAAAACACCGATAATTAATAAAAACAAAATAATAATCGCATAAAATCTTTTGACCCTATTGCGTTCCAGTAAATCTACGATTGGATTTAATAGATAAAAAAGTACAAAAGCTAAAATGACTGGGCCAATAATCGTATTAAAGATAATTAGAAGTGGTTTAAATACAAATGATACTTTAGCAAAAACAAAGATTAATATCCCTACTAAAATAAGGACACATAATGAAAAGATGAGATTTTTTCCACCTAAAAAACGCATAAATCGATTATCCTGCATAGTTTGTTTCCTCCTTATTTTTTTTATTTTGATTTTAACAAATAAATCAAGGTTTACATAATCAAGTTATTGTATTCTAAAAGTGTGAATATCATATCAAATTTAAACATAATTATCATAAAAAAGCAAATTAGGGACTAGCGCATGCTAGTCCCTAATTGTACTAAATGATTATTTGATATCTAAAATTGCATCTCCTGCAACTGTGTGACCATAATTAATATTGTGCATTGATTTATCAGTTAAGTTTGTAAATATGATTGGTGTGATATCGCTATCAGCATTTGCACGAATATAGTCTAAATCTACTTTTAATAAAGATTGACCTTTCGTTACATGATCGCCAGGTTTAACTAACATTTCAAAACCTGCACCTTTCAATCCGACTGTTTCTAATCCGAAATGAATTAGGACTTCAATACCATCATTACTTTCAAGACCAAGAGCGTGTTTTGTCGGGAAGTCCATCTTAACCTCACCGTCAAATGGTGCAACAACTAATCCTTCTTCAGGTTTAATCGCTACTCCGTCACCCATCATTTTTTGACTGAAAACTTGATCAGGAACCGTTGAAAGCTCTACAACTTCACCAGTAATTGGTGCAAAAATTGTTGATGCATTATTTGTTGAAGCATTTGATGTTGCAGGAACAGCTTCTATTATTTCCTCTGCTTTTACAGCACCTGGATCTTCGATATGCACTTGTTCTGGACGCGTAACTTCACCAGACATAATACGTGCCATTTCATGTTTAATCTGATCTGACTTTGGACCAAAGATAGCCTGCATGTTATTACCAACTTCTAATACACCTGCAGCACCTAAAGCTTTTAATTCTGGAACATCAACTTTAGATTTATCTTTAACTTCAACACGAAGACGTGTAATACATGCATCTAAATGTTTAATATTTTCTTTACCACCCATTGCATCTAACACACTGAAAGGTAATTCATCATTAGAAGTTACTTTATTCACAACCTCTTCATCTTCTCTACCAGGTGTTTTTAGATTCAATTTTACAATAAAGAATCTAAATACTGAGTAGTAAATAACTGCATATACTAATCCCACAGGAATTACTAACCACCAAGGTGTTCTTCCTTGTAAAATACCGAAAGTGAAGAAATCAATAAATCCTCCTGAGAACGTATAACCTAAATGTAAATCCATTAAATACAAGATTAAGAATGATAATCCATCTAATACTGCATGAATAAAAAATAATACTGGTGCAACAAATAAAAATGAAAATTCTAATGGCTCAGTAATACCTGTTAAGAAAGATGTTAAGGCTGCAGACGCCATTAAACCACCAACGAATTTTTTCTTTTCCGGTTTAGCAGTATGATATATTGCTAAAGCTGCTGCTGGTAAACCAAACATCATGACTGGGAATTCACCCTGCATAAATGCACCTGCTGTTAATGGGACTTTATCTTGAATTTGAGCCATGAAAATATTTAAATCACCATGAACAACTTTTCCTGCTGCATTTGTATATGTTCCAAATTCGAACCAGAATGGTGCATGGAAGATATGATGAAGACCAAATGGAATAAGTAATCGTTTAATCATACCAAATGCGAAGACTGCTAATGCTTTATTTTCTTCCATTAAGTAAAGTGATAAGCTATTCATTCCACTTTGTATTGCCGGCCAAATAAAGAACATTGCAATCCCTAGTATAAAAGCACTAAAAGCTGTAACGATTGGTACAAAGCGTTTTCCGGCAAAAAATCCTAAAAATGGCGGTAGTTGAATATTATAAAATTTATTGTATGCCCAAGCAGCTAAAATACCAATAATAATACCACCAAACACACCTGTTTGTAATGTTGGAATACCTAATACAGTAGCATAACCAGGACTAGAACCAACATTTTCAGCATTAATGCCTCCAATTTGTCCCATTGTAACGTTTAACACTAAGTAACCAACGAATGCTGCTATAGCTGCAACACCGTCACCACCAGCTAAACCAACAGCTACCCCGAGTGCAAAGAGCAGTGGCAAGTTATCAAAAATAATTCCACCTGCGGCTTGTAACATCGAAGCAACTTTGACGATAATGTCATTGCTTAAAAACGGGAAAAAATCAACTAATGATTCAGTTTGTAGAGCAGCACCGATACCTAGAAGTAAACCGGCTGCTGGCAAGATTGCTACCGGTAACATCAATGCTTTACCGATACGTTGTAATTGACCGAATAACGTTTTGAACATATTTTTTTCCTCCTAAAATGTTTTGTTTAGATTGTTATAGACTATGTAAAAAATATAATGAATACAAGTCTACATGCATCATCAAAGCTACATACATATTCACAAAATACAAAGCAAACAAAAAAGGCATGAGTATATACTGGTCCCTTTGTACCAGTAATAACTCATGCCTGCTTTATCAGTTACACGTTATCTACTTCAGTATTAAATGCTTGAATATGCATTGTAAGATATACAAGCTCTGATTCATAAACAGACTTGTTTAAATGCGTCTGCATCATCTTAACAATCTTTACAGCCGTATTGTAACACATTGGATATTGAACTTTCAATAGGTTTTCTAATTTTTTTTGTTCAGGCATACGTTCATCTGCCATCACACGTTGTACTGCAAAACTAATATGTCTAACAAATCTTGAATAAGCAATAGAATCCTTATCAATATTTACTTTCAAATCCTGTTCTATCATATGAATCGCTTTTGTAATGACTTCTGCCATCATATTCATATCACGAAGTGAATGATTATTTACGGAAGAATGAATATGTAATGCAATAAATCCTACTTCAGTTCTAGGAAAATTAACCTGAAGTCTATCATTTAACATTTGAACAACTTGTTCAGCAATTAAAAATTCTCTCTGATATAATGCTTCTGTTTCTTTCAAAAATGGATTTGCAACAAAAATACCATCTTTATAACGTTTTAAAGCAAATATGATATGATCTGTTAGTGATAAAATGATTTTATCGTCCATTTGTCCATCTGTTCGCTTATCAATAAATTCCACAATCTCGATTACTGTTGCAATGACATGGTCATCTGTTAACGTCATTAAATCTTTATAGCGTTCTTGTTCCTGTTCAGTTTTAAGTTCGAACATTTTTTCTATTTTATTTAGATCCTGATCACTTATTGTATGTCCGGCTTTCTTATTGAAGCCTATACCTTTACCGATCAATACAACTTCTTTATTATTTTTAAGCGCAATTAATACGTTATTATTCAGAACTTTATCGACAATATATTGTCCCATATTAAATACCTCATTCCAAAGACCTATGTGTTCAATTTAGTTACATGGTAAAATAATGATAGCTACATAAATAGCAGCTATATTAAATATAGTGAAACTTAATATTAAATAAAAATTGGAGGGATTAAGTTGAAATTATACAAAAAGTTATTATTCATTTCAATAGCATTATTACTCATTGTAGTTCCATTTAAAAATGCTGATGCTGTTACTGAAGAAGCCTGGTCAGAAGCTGTAACTGTTTACGGTGCTGCCCTGGAACAAAATAGTGATCTGCAAAATAAAACTAAGTCTTTACTTGGTACTGATGATAGTGATAAGACAACTTATGTTCATGCTGCAGATTTAACGAAATATTTAGATTTACAATCAAACGACAGCGTTTTAAAATCCAGTATTCGTATCAAGAAATTATCAGCTGGTTCTGGTCTTTCTTTAAATATAAACCAATCAGCAGGTAAAATCACTAAAATTACCGAAGATACTTATAAAAATGCATTGCTCACTGCTGGTGTAACGGATGCTGAAGTTACAATTGCAGCTGCAGAAGATGTTACCGGTGAAAGTGCGTTAGCTGGCGTATATAAAGCATTTGAAGCACAAGGTGAATCAATTGATACAGCACAAACGCAAGCCGCCCAAAATGAATTGAATTCAATTTCAAATATTAATGCAGAAAATGCTGGCAAAGAAGGCTTCTCTCAAGAACAATTAAATAAAGCAATCGCTGAAGCTAAAGCAGAAATTGCTAAGCAAGGTGCTAACTTAAATACAACTGAAATTAAAAATATCGTTGTTCAGAAGATTGAAAACAATGGTCTAAATAATATTATTTCAGACAACCAAATTAACATCATCGTTAACTTTATTAATAACGCACAAAATTCTGGTGTATTCAGTGGAGAAAATAAAGATAAGTTTATCAATGGCGCAAAAGATTATGTCAATGAGATTAAAAATTCAGATGGCTTTAAACAAGCCGCTGATAAAGCGAAAGATATGGGGAAAAGCATTCAGGATTCACTTGAAAAAGAAGGCGTATGGGATAAATTTATGAACTTCATTCAATCAATTATCGATGCAATTATGGGACTATTTAAATAATGACATATTAAAAGAATCAGTGTATGATTTCATACGCTGATTCTTTTTGACTTTATTTATACAACTTTTTTACTATTTAATTATTTAATCTCTTTCATGTCAATATTATCCTGTTCAGAATGATATTTGTAAGGATTCTCTCCCCAAGTCTCCACAGATGATAAGTCTGCTTTTACATTTTTAGTCTTAAATACAGGGTTTAAACCTTTTTTACGTTGCTCATCATAATCTTTAGCAACTTCAAACACAACATGTGCTAATCCAATAATCGCAGTAATATTTAAGATAGCCATTAATCCCATAAATAAATCAGCAGTAGACCACACAGTTTCTACTTTAATTACAGCGCCGAAAAATACCATCAGTACTACTAACAATCTGAAGATAAACATAACTGTTTTATTTGTTGTTAAATATTCGATGTTTGATTGTCCGTAATAATAGTTACCTAATACAGAAGAATAAGCGAATAAAAACACTGCAATTGTCAGGAATACTCCGCCAAATGAACCAATATGACTATTTAAAGCTGCTTGTGTTACTTCAATCCCTTGAGGTGCTTTATCACCAAACTCTAATCCACCATATAATAAGATCATTATCGCAGTTGCCGTACACACTAACATCGTATCGAAGAATACACCAAGTGATTGTATTAATCCTTGTTTAACCGGATGACTTACTGCTGCAGTAGCTGCTGCATTAGGAGCAGACCCCATACCTGCTTCGTTTGAGAATAACCCACGTTTAATACCTTGCATGATGGTAAATCCTAATGCACCACCAAATGCTGGTTCTAATCTAAATGCACCTTTTACGATTTGCATAAACATCGGTATAACGTCACCTATATGTGTGATTAATACAAACAATACGATAACGATATAAAGAATCGCCATTACAGGAACGATTGCTGTTGAAACGTTGGCAATCCAGCGCACTCCACCAAAGATGACAAGTGCCGTTATCACAGCTAAAAAGATTCCTGTCCAGAATGGATCAAAATTATATTGTTCTTTAAAACTAGCAGCAATCGTATTTGATTGTACCGTATTAAAAACAAATGCAAATGTTACTGTAATAAGAATGGCAAATGTTGTACCTAACCACTTTTGACCTAATCCATGCTCCATATAGTAAGCTGGCCCACCACGGAAACCACCTTTTTCATCTTTTACTTTATAAACTTGTGCGAGTGTCGCTTCAAAGAAAGCACTTGCAGCACCGAAGAATGCAATTACCCACATCCAGAATACTGCACCAGGCCCCCCAAGAACAATTGCCGTTGCTACACCAGCGATATTACCAGTACCTACTCGGCTCGCTGCACTTATAGCAAACGCCTGAAAAGATGAAATACCTTTTTTCCCATCTTCGAGTGTTTCAGGTTTCTCACCGATTACCCTAAACATCTCTTTCAACCATCTAAACTGAATAAATCTTGAACTTAAACTAAAGAAGAACCCAGCGAGTAATAGTAATCCGATTAAAAATTCAGTCCATATCAAATCATTACCAGCAGTGACAATCGATTTAAACCACTCTGGTATCATTGCATCAAAATTTACATTCGAAAACATATAAAACCTCCATATCCTTTAATAAAAATAATACAAAGTTCATTTTATCATAGAATATGAAGGTTTCAATTTTTATTTTAATATATATAAAATTATTTAATATATAATAATTAACTATCAAACAACATTTAACAATTATCATTACTGTTTATTCAATATCAAACATAAGATAAAATGTATCAATCTGTCCAAATTCTTTTTCATCTACGATAAAACTACCATTTGTATATCTGTCAGCGTTACGTATCGTTTTTGTATTTGACTGATATATTTCATTTGAAGAAGATAATGTAAAGTTTACATCATCAGTTATGATATATGCATTAACTACTTTATGCGGATTAGATTTGAGTTCTTTTAAGATAACAACGCCTCTATTCGCTCGTTTACTCTCTTCAAATAAATCTATTTTCATCTTTTTCATTGCTCCACGTTGCGTAGCAATAATGAGGTCACTCTCGGGATAAATTAATTCAGTTGAAATAACTTTATCATTGTCTTTAAGATTAATTGATTTTACGCCCGCAGCTTTTATCCCGATATTATTGATTTCAGCTAATGAATAATGTAATGCAAAACCATTTTGAGTTACTACGAGAATATGTTCTTCACCAGTTACAGATTGTATAGCAATAACCTGATCATCATCTTTTAATTTCATACAGACAATCGGTCTTGAAAAACGTGTCACATTAAAATCATTAAGTAATGTTCTTTTGATCATTCCATTTTTTGTTGCTATCATAATACTTTGATCCTGATTGAAATCAGGAACATTGATCATTCCAACAACATGTTCGTTTTGAGTAAGCGGAACAATTTGCGATATATGAGTACCAAGCTCTTTCCATTTCACATCAGGTAACTGATGAACAGGAATATAAATATAGTGTCCTAAGTTGGTAAACACAAGCAGTACATCCTGTAGATTACTTTCTTTATAATCCAGTATTGAATCTCCTTCTTTAGTACCAAGCTCATATAATCCACTCGCACCAAAACTTCTTGGAGAAGTACGTTTAATATAACCGTCTTTCGTAATACTTATAATCGTTTCTTCACTAGGTATTAAAATCTCTTTAGAAATCTTGATTTCCTGAATCTCATCTTCAATAACACTTAATCTAGGTTCACTAAACTCTTTTTGTACGGCTTTAAGTTCACGTTTAATCACCGACATTAAATGTTTTTTATCATTAATGATTTTCTCAAGTTTTTCTAAAGTAGCCTTTAATTCATCATGTTCATTTTCTAATTGTACAATATCAGTATTCGTTAGACGATATAACTGTAACATCACAATGGCTTCAGCTTGCGCTTCTGTAAAATCATATTTTGTTTTTAAATTTTCTTTTGCATCACTTTTGTTTTTAGACTGACGAATCGTTTCTATCACTTCATCTAATATCGACAATGCTTTAATGAGCCCTTCAACAATATGCATTCGTTTTTTAGCCTGTTCTAATTCAAATTGACTACGGCGTAAAATGACTTCTTGTTGATGCTTAATATAACTTTGTAACATTGCTTTGACACCCAAAAGACTTGGGCGTCTATCACTGATTGCTACCATATTAAAGTTATAAGCAACTTGTAAATCAGTATTTTTATATAGATAGTTTAATATACCTTCTGCATTTGCATCTTTCTTAAGTTCTACGGCGATTCTTAAACCATTTCTATCTGTTTCATCACGAACTTCAAGAATGCCTTCAATCTTCTTATCTGCTCTTAATTCATCAATACGTTTAACAAGTGTACTTTTATTCACTTCAAATGGTATTTCAGTGATTACAATCTCTTCTCTGCCACCGCGTAATTTTTCAATCTCAACTTTACCACGTACAATCGCTTTACCTTTGCCCGTTTCATATGCTTGTTTTATACCTGATTTACCTTGAATAATCCCACCTGTCGGAAAATCTGGCCCTGGCATGACTGTCATAATTTCTTCAGTAGTAACATTAGGATTATCGATAATCATTAATGTGGCATCGATTACTTCACTCAAATTATGTGGTGGAATATCAGTGGCATAACCTGCAGAGATACCCGTTGACCCATTGACTAATAGATTAGGATAATTTGCAGGTAAAACCATAGGCTCCATTGCAGTATCATCAAAGTTTTGTACCCAATCAACAGTATCCTGATTAATATTACGTAATAATACACTGGCAAGTTTTGATAACTTTGCTTCTGTATAACGCATAGCGGCAGGAGGATCATTATCTATACTACCGTTATTACCGTGCATTTCAACGAGAACATGACGTAACTTCCAGTCCTGACTCATACGGACCATGGCATCATAAACTGAAGTATCACCATGAGGATGATAATTACCGATAACGTTACCTACTGTTTTAGCACTTTTTCTAAAGTTTTTATCAAATGTATTACCTTCAGTGTGCATCGCAAATAAAATACGACGTTGTACTGGTTTTAGACCATCCCTGACATCCGGTATCGCACGATCCTGAATAATATATTTACTATAGCGTCCAAATCGATCACCAATAACATCTTCTAAAGGTAAGCTTTGTATATTTTCCTGCATTACGCTATACCTCCTTCAGATAAATCTACATCTTTAATTACAGCAACATCCTCTTCTTCTTCAAGCAACAATAATTCATCACTTTCAAGAATGCTGACATCTTCCTGCATGCCAAATTCAACATTTTGTTCAATCCAGTCACGACGAGGTTCAACTTTATCACCCATTAATGTTGATACACGTTTCGCACTTCTTAATTCATCGTCAATTTCCACACGTATTAATGTACGGGTTTCAGGGTTCATCGTTGTATCCCATAGCTGATCAGCATTCATTTCACCTAAACCTTTATAACGCTGTAAAATAAATCCTTTTCCTACTTTTTTCTGCACATCTTTTAGTTCATCGTCCGTCCATGCATATTCAATCACTTCTGATTTACCTTTGCCTTTAGAAACTTTATATAAAGGCGGTAACGCTATATATACTTTTCCTGCTTCAATAAGAGGTCGCATATATTTAAAGAAGAATGTAAGTAATAATACCTGGATGTGCGCACCATCTGTATCTGCATCCGTCATTATAATCACTTTTTTGTAATTGCTATCTTCAATATTAAAGTCATTGCCGACACCTGCACCAATCGTATGAATAATCGTGCTGATTTCTTCATTCTTTAGAATATCTTCAAGCTTAGCTTTCTCTGTATTAATTACTTTACCACGTAATGGCAATATGGCTTGAAATTTTCGGTCACGTCCTAGTTTAGCAGAACCACCGGCTGAATCACCCTCTACTAAATATAGTTCATTTTTCTCTGTATTTTTACTTTGAGCAGGTGTTAATTTACCTGACAACAATGTTTCTTTACGTTTGTTCTTCTTACCATTTCGAGCCTCTTCACGTGCCTTTCGTGCAGCATCTCTTGCTTGTGCTGCTTTTACAGCTTTTTTCACTAGAACCTGGCTGAGCTTACCATTCTCTTCAAAATAATACGGTAGCTGTTCAGCGAGCATCGCATCTACAGCACTTCTTGCTTCGCTTGTCCCAAGTTTAGATTTCGTTTGACCTTCAAATTGTAATAAATGTTCAGGAATCTTAACAGAGATAATCGCAGTCATACCTTCACGAATATCATTACCATCTAGATTTTTATCTTTTTGTTTTAATTCGCCTATCTTTCTCGCATATTCATTAAACACACGAGTCATCGCAGTCTTCATACCCACTTCATGTGTTCCGCCATCTTTCGTACGTACGTTGTTAACAAAAGAAAGTATGGTCTCTGAATACTGATCATTATATTGGAAGGCAACTTCCACTTCAATTTCATTTGATGTACCATTGAAATGCGCTACTTCATGTAAGGTTTCTTTACCCTCATTAACGAATTTTACGAAATCACTTAAACCATCTTCAAAATAAAAATCATCGTGACGCTTCGGAATTACTCTATTATCCGTAATCGAAATATGTAAGTCCTTCAATAAGAATGCTGATTCGCGTAAACGTTCGCTTAATGTTTCATAATTATATTTCGTCGTTTGTTTAAAAATAGAAGGATCCGGTTTAAAAGTAACAGTTGTACCTGTCTTCTTAGATTTACCTATCTCTTCTAAAGTTGTTACAGGTACGCCACCATTTTCAAAACGTTGTTTAAAGATTTTCCCATTATTATGAATTGTAACTTCTAACCATTCACTTAACGCATTAACTACAGAAGCCCCTACACCGTGAAGACCACCAGTTGTTTTATATCCACCCTGTCCAAACTTACCACCTGCATGTAATACAGTAAATATAACCTCTGGTGTCGGTTTACCTGTCTTATGCAGACCTGTCGGCATCCCACGTCCATTATCTGTTACTGTTACAGAATCATCTTCATTCAAAATTACTTCTATTTTATTACCATGCCCATTTAATGCTTCATCGATAGAATTATCTAAAATTTCATACACAAGATGATGAAGCCCTCTCGTGTCAGTCGAACCGATATACATACCAGGTCTTTTTCTAACTGCTTCTAACCCTTCTAAAACTTGTATCGATTCATCATTATATTGATTTTTCGGCAAAATATTACCTCCTACAAACATACGTTCGTTTAATTTATACACATTCACTATTTTATCTAATCCCTATATTTTTGCAAGTATTTATATAAAAACATTAAAGTTTACATAATATATTTATAGTAGTAAATGGTTGTGCTCTATTCAACTTTATCATAAACATTATAAAAACGGTACGGGCTATCATAGATGAATTAAAATATAGCGATGGAATTTTAATAATTATTTTCTATTTCATCCGAATAAGCTATAATAAAAGTATAATTTTATGAATAACTATTAGTACCTGCTAATATAAGGAGAGATTTTATGATAATAGCGATGATGTTAATCGCAGCATATTTAATCGGTAGTATCCCTACTGGATTAATCATTGGTAAATTATTTTACAATATAGATATTAGGCAACATGGCAGTGGTAATTTAGGTGCAACGAATACATTTAGAATACTCGGTAAGAAAGCAGGAATATTTGTAACAATCTTTGATGTTTTAAAAGGTACAATTTCTGCATTGTTCCCAATGATATTCCACCAAAATATTCATCCAATCATTATCGGTGTTGTAGCTGTTATCGGTCATGTATTTCCAATATACTTAAAATTTAAAGGGGGTAAAGCTGTTGCCACAAGTGCGGGTGTTATACTTGGTACAAATCCAGTGCTTTTCTTAATAATAGCCATCATCTTCTTTACGTTATTATTTACAACAAAAATGGTATCACTAACAAGTATGCTTACAAGTATCGCAAATTTTATCGGCTCTCTTTTTTTTGAGGATAAGATTTTAATGGGTGTATCATTTCTGATTATGATTGTGATTATTGTAAGACATAAATCTAACATAGAACGTATTATGAATGGTACTGAATCTAAGATTAACTTTAATAAGAAATAAGTCCAGGCAGTAAATGCTGAAATTAAATATAGGATTGCACCAAAAAAGCCGGGTCAACTTTGACTCGGCTTCTGTTTGTTTATTGTGCTTCTTCTATAGCAACA
Organism: Macrococcoides bohemicum; assembly: GCF_003259675.1. Taxonomy (GTDB): domain Bacteria; phylum Bacillota; class Bacilli; order Staphylococcales; family Staphylococcaceae; genus Macrococcoides; species Macrococcoides bohemicum. Next base: position 680,559 of record NZ_PZJG01000001.1, read on the forward strand.
AATTCCTGATATCTAGCATGCCACTCAGGATAATAACGATCTAAACGTATTGGTCGATCACTACCTTTCTTCAGTACGACATGCGTCGTTTGTCCTGTGGCAGCAATCTCCCCATTCTCTTTTATCACTTCGTATGCATAGACAGTTTTTAGTTTTGAATAAGAATGTATCCATGTTTTAATTGTTATCTTTTCAGGATACGTAATAGAACGTTTATATTTCACACTTACATCTAATACTGGTGAAATAAGATCATCTTTTTCCATATCAGCATAGCTGAATCCAGCTTTTTCAATAAAATCAGTTCTAGCAACTTCAAACCATATTAAATAATTTGCATGATAAACGACATCCATTTTATCTGTTTCTGCGTAACGTACTTCGATTTCTTTCTCTGTATAATACAAATTGGTCACCTTCTTAATAATGATAACTCTATTCTATCAAAAATTTAGTACTTGATACTAAAAAAAGACCTATGAATATTTAATTCATAGGTCAAATATTTTTATTGTGTTAATTTATCTCTTAAAACCATTTGTAAAATGCCGCCATGACGATAGTAATCTAACTCTACTTCTGAGTCAAATCGTGCTAAAGCGTTGAATTCAACTATAGTTCCATCAGTTTTCACTGCAGTTACTTTCACTTCATCACGTGGTTTGATACCTTCGTTGATTTCAACAGAGAATGTTTCAGAACCATCTAATCCTAATTTATCAGCAGAATCACCTTTTAAGAATTGTAATGGCAATACACCCATCATCACTAAGTTAGAACGGTGAATACGTTCGTAACTTTGAGCGATAACTGTTTTAACGCCTAATAGGTTAGTCCCTTTTGCAGCCCAGTCACGACTAGAACCCATACCGTAATCATTTCCAGCTAATACGACTAATCCTTTGCCATCTGCCTGATATTTCATACAAGCATCGAAAATCGGCATTACTTCGCCCGTTGGCCAGTAAGTTGTAAATCCACCTTCAGTACCTGGTGCGATTTGGTTTTTAATACGGATATTTGCAAATGTACCGCGCATCATAACTTCATGGTTACCACGACGAGAGCCGTAAGAGTTGAAATCACGAATTTCAACACCATTTTCTCTTAAGTATTTTCCTGCTGGTGTATCTTTACCGATAGCACCTGCTGGAGAAATGTGGTCAGTTGTAACTGAATCACCAAATTTACCCATAACCGCTAAATCTTTAAGCGGTGCAATACTTCCTGGTTCTTTTGATAACCCCTGGAAGAATGTAGGATTTTGAATATACGTAGAAGTAGGATCAAAATCATATAAAGGTTGATCAGTAGACTCAATTTGATTCCACATTTCGTTTGAATTAAAGACATTTTCATATTCTTTTCTGAATAATTCTGGTGTTACAACAGCATTTACTTCATTTTTAACTTCATCAATTGTTGGCCAGATATCTTTTAAGTAAACATCTTTGCCATCGTGTCCTTTACCGATCGGATCATTTTGTAAATCGATATCAACTGTACCCGCTAAAGCATATGCCACAACAAGTTGCGGTGAAGCAAGGTAGTTTGCTTTCACTAACGGATGAATACGGCCTTCAAAGTTACGGTTACCTGATAATACAGACGTTACTAATAAATCTTCATTTGAAATTGTTTCTTCAATTTCAGGTAATAACGGTCCTGAGTTACCGATACATGTCGTACATCCGTAACCTACAGTATTAAAACCTAATTGATTAAGATATGTTTGTAATCCTGAATCTTCAAGATAACCCGTTACAACTTTAGATCCCGGTGCTAATGATGTTTTTACATAAGCTGGAACTTGTAATCCTTTTTCTACAGCTTTTTTAGCAACTAATCCAGCACCTAACATAACGTATGGGTTTGATGTATTCGTACAAGATGTAATCGCCGCAATTGCGATATCTCCCGTTTTCATTGTGATAGATTTACCATCAGCAAGTGTAGCTGATGCAGTCTTATCAAATTCTGCTTTATCTAACCCATGACCTTGATTACCTGCTTTTGCAGTAACTGATTTCACAAATTCTTTTTTCATATCGCTAAGTTTGATTAAATCTTGAGGACGTTTTGGTCCTGATAAAGAAGCTTCAACTGTTGAAAGATCTAGATTTAAAGTATCTGTATAAGTTGGATCTTCTTTATCTGTTGTGAAGAACATTTCATTTTTCACTAAATATTCTTTTACAAGCTGGATATGTGCTTCATCACGACCTGTTAAGCGCATATAATTTAAAGCTTCTTCGTCAACTGGGAAGAAACCACATGTCGCACCATATTCAGGTGCCATATTGGCAATTGTCGCACGGTCTGCAAGTGGTAAATTCACAACACCAGGACCAAAGAATTCAACAAATTTTCCTACTACTCCTTTTTTACGTAATTCCTGCGTTACACGTAATGCTAAGTCAGTTGCAGTTGTACCTTCAGGAAGCTCTCCGGTCAGTTTAACACCAATAACTTCCGGTACCGGGAAATATGATGGTTGACCAAGCATACCCGCTTCAGCCTCAATACCACCTACACCCCATCCAAGTACACCGATACCATTGATCATCGTTGTATGTGAGTCAGTACCTACTAATGTATCAGGGAAAGCAACATGTTCACCATTTACGTCACGTACGTGAACAACGTTCGCTAAATATTCTAAGTTTACTTGATGTACGATACCTGTTGCTGGTGGAACTGCACGATAATTATCAAATGCTTTTGTCGCCCAGTTTAAGAATTGATATCGTTCTTTGTTACGTGCAAATTCTAACTCCATATTGCGCTTTAACGCAGTTTCGTTACCATAAGCATCTACTTGTACCGAATGGTCAATTACTAAATCAACAGGTACTTCTGGATTAATTTTCGTAACATCTCCACCAACATCATCCATTGCTTTACGAAGTGATGCTAAGTCAACGACCGCAGGTACACCAGTAAAGTCCTGTAAAATAACACGTGACGGTTTAAACGGTACTTCAGCGTTTGGATCATTCTTTTTGCCCCATTTAACTAAATGCTTAATATGATCTTCATTAATTACACGACCATCATATTGACGTAACACTGATTCTAGTAATACACGAATAGAATAAGGTAAATTTTTAATTTCACCTAAACCTAATGATTCTAAAGATTTTAAACTATAAAACGTGTACGATTTACCATTTAATTCAAATGTCTGTTTTGCAGTTTGTTGTAAATTTGAATTCATTTTGCGTTCCCCCTAAAGATTATTAAAGCCTTTACATCTCTATTTTAATCAAAATAGAATGAGAAGTAAATATTATCACATTCCAAATAAGCTATACTGGTTTATAAGTTTTACTTATAATAAAAAGGCAGTTCAAGTAAAATAACCTGAACTGCCATTAAAATTATTTATTTTTCTCCGGATTAACTTCATATGTTTTATTTCTAAATTTTTTATCCGGCTTCAATGTCAATCCAAGTCGCATTCTTTCTTTATTACCATCTTTATACACTGATATTAACATCATCAACAAAACGAATGAGAATGGGAAGGCTGCAATGATCGCTGCACTTTGCAATGCTGACAGACCACCTGCATAAATAAGCGCTAGCGCAATTAGAGACTGCGAAACACCCCAGATAATTTTAATATTATTCGCTGGTTCTAAAGAGCCATTTGTAGACTGCATCCCTAATACAAAGGTCGCAGAATCAGCAGACGTTATAAAGAATGTACAGATTAATGTTAAAGCAATAAGTGACAGACCCATCGCCATCGGTAAATGTTCAAAGATTGCAAACAACTGTGTTTCAACAACCATTTCACCAATTTTAGGAACATCTTTAAATACTTCAATACCTGTAACTCCGAATACACTAAACCACAGCGCACTAATAATTGTTGGTACGAGTAATACACCGATTAAAAATTCACGAATCGTTCTACCTTTTGATACACGTGCGATAAATATTCCGACAAATGGACTCCAGCTCATCCACCAGCCCCAATAATAAATTGTCCAGCTATTCATCCAGTCATGTTTATTTTTATCAAGTGGAGCAACATCAAAACTCATACTTAAAAAGTTTTGTAAGAGATTACCGATTGATGTTGAGAACATATTTAAAATTAATATGGTCGGTCCTAAAAATAAGACGGCGATTAATAATAAAGTAGCAATTGCAATATTTGCATTACTTAATATTTGTATCCCTTTAGATAGACCACTCCAGGCACTAGCAAGAAATAAAATCGTCACGATAAAAACAATGAGCAGCTTAACGTTAAACGTGTTTGGTACATCAAAAAGATAATGTAAACCACCATTGATCTGCTGAGCACCCATACCTAATGAAACTGCAACCCCTACTACGGTTGCAAATACTGCAAGTACATCAATGATTGTTCCAATCCATCCATCAACTTTGTTACCTAATACAGGTCTAAGCGTTTTAGAAATTAATCCCGCTTCACCTTTTCTAAATTGAGCATATGCAAGCCCTAATGCTACTACACCATAAGTGGCCCATGCATGAAATCCCCAGTGAAAGAATGTATAGCGAAATGCATCTTTCATCGCTTCATCCGATTCTGGTTCAGCAACCGGTGAAGTAATAAAATGACTTAAAGGTTCAGATGCGCCATAAAATACTAAACCGATACCCATCCCTGCACTAAATAGCATTGCAAACCATGAGATTGTATTAAATTCTGGCTTGTCTGACGGTTTACCTAATTTTAATTTTCCGATTGGACTTAATATCAAGAATAAACATGTGAAGACAAAAATCGAAGTTATCATGACATAGTACCAGCCAAAGTACTCAGATATCCATTGATTGATCTCTCCTGTAACTTCACTAAACTGTTTAGGCATCGTGACACCAAGTAAAACAGTTATTGCAACAAGTGTTATTGCAATGTAAAAAACTGATGTTAATTTTTTTCCTTCTTTCATTAAAAAACTCCTCTCTAATAATTATAAACAGTCTACAGTATAACAAAGAGAAAAGTTAATTTCAAATAAGTAAGTAACGAGAAAATATCACTTAATGTATAATTAATCGTTTTCATTATTATTTTAATGCTATCGAAAAATTTTATTTATTAAAAGAATATGAATTTTTAATTAAAATTTAGCAAATAAATAAATAGATATTGATTTTTCATATTTATGTATGTAAAATAGATTTATTATAGGAGGTGACTATACATGTCATTAATTAAAGAATTTAAAGAATTTGCGATTAAAGGAAATGTCCTGGATTTAGCAGTTGCAGTTGTTATTGGAGCAGCGTTTGGTAAAATCGTTTCTTCATTAGTAGCAGATGTTATCATGCCGATTATCGGTCTTATCTTTGGTGATACAGATTTCGCATCAAACTGGGCTTATAAAGGTATTAAATATGGTGTCTTCATTCAATCTATCGTTGATTTCTTAATCGTTGCAGCAGCCATCTTCTTATTCGTGAAATTAATCAATAAATTAACTCGCAAGAATGATGTTGAAGAAGTTGAAGAAGCAGTTGAAGAAAATACTGTGTTATTAACGGAAATTAGAGATTTATTACGTTCTAAATAATAATAGAAAAGAGATTGCAGATGCAATCTCTTTTTTTATATCTATTACTTCTTATAAGGTCCTTCTTTAATCATCGTCTTTACATCTTCAACAATTTCTGCCTTCGGAAATTTCTTATCTCCAGTATCTTTCCCTGCATAGTCCTTCATGATAACACCATTTTGATCTACTAAATAAAAAGATGTACCATGTGTTGCCTGGTCGTTGTCAGCAGTTGGTGGAACAACAATCGTTTTAAAATTCTCTTCTGCAAACTGACGGATAAACTTTTCATCATAATCAGTAATAGCAGTCCAGACATCTTTTGGTGGATTATACTGATTAATATATTTCTTAAGTTTTTCTGGGGTATCTTTCTTTGGATCTACACTAAAGCTTATAATTCCGTAGTCTTTAGATGATACACCCTCTTTTTTTAGTTCATCAGCAACTTTACTCATATTATAAGTCATCGGCGGACAAACGGTTTTACAGTTTGTAAATATAAAATCCACTAACCAGACTTTACCTTTTAAATCCTTCTCAGAAATTTGTTTACCTTCTTCATTTGTCCCTGAAAATTCAGTAATGGTATTCCCAAATAAAGACTTAGGTACTATTCTTGAATTACTACAAGCTGCAAAAATAAATAAAGTCGTTAAAATAATTGTAAAAAAACGTAATTTTTTCATAAGCCCCTCCTATTTATCAAACATTAATATAACAAATAATAGGTGTTATAAGTATATGAATACAAAGAAATTTTTGTCATAATTATTACAATTTTATATAATACAGAAATTATTGAATCTTAAATGTTGCACTACTATCAAAACCATTCGATTCAATCTTTAAAATTGCAGGTATTCTTTCTTTCAGGAGCTGTACATGACTAATCATTCCAACAAGTTTACCTGAAGTCTGCAAATCGATTAATGCGTTAACTGCTACCTCTAATGTTTCATCATCCAACGTTCCAAAACCTTCATCGATAAACACAGATTCCAGATGAATCCCTCCAGAAATTTGCATCACAAAATCCGATAAACCTAATGCAAGGCATAAAGAAGCAATAAAAGTCTCTCCTCCAGACAACGAAGAGATATTTCTCATTTTATTCGCATTATAATCAAATACATCTATTACAAGTCCTTGTTTGCCACCACCTCTTTTTTCAGCACGACGTCGTAACTCATAGCGATTACCCGTCATCTGTCTTAGGCGATTATTAGCTAAAAGTAATGTCTGTTCCAGATAATACATTAACACATAAGTTTCAACATCAATCTTCTGAGCGTTATTTCCATTTAAAGCATTGCTCAATAACACAAGTGATCGCACATCTTTCATTGTTGATTCATAATAAGTAAGTCTATCTTCAAGCTTTATAAACTGTATTGTATAGTTCTGATATTTCTCCTGCATAGAACCGACATTTGAAATCAGTTCATTTACCATTTCTCTCATTATTTCCAGTTCGTGATGTAAAGTATCCAGATTAGGAGATTCACGATTGTCAATAATCTGAGTTAATCGGTCTATTTCATTGGATAGTGTGAGTCGCTTATCATGGAAATCTTTTATTTCGTTCTCAAATTGTTCAATGATAACGCTAATCTTTTTATCCGTATACTTTACTTTAATTTCTTCAGGAATTTGATACTGTTCTATTCGTTCTTTGAAAAGCTGAATTGATTGAACGATTTCTTCTTTTTGTCTGTTCAAACTCTCAATACTCTGTTTGATAAGCAGTTTTTCTTTTTCATCTTGTGCGATATTATCTCTACATTGTTCAAAGGCAGATTCATAAGTTGAGATTTCAGCGTTATAATTATTGTATCGTTCTATAAATGTCATGTAATCATCCGTATTCGTATCCTGCAGAAACTTTGAAAAATCAGATTCATCTGCGTGATATTGTTTCTCGGCCACAGTAACTTCCTCTTGAAGAAAGTTAAGTGATTCAACAAGTTGAACTATTTCATCCTGTGCTGCGTCAAGCGATTGTAATTGCTCTTGATACTTTAAATTAACATTCGTTAGTTCGTGAAGTTCATCATCTGCACGTTTTATCTGATGAGAAAGTTGCACGTATATAGCTTGTAACTGTTCATGAAATGCCAAATACTCTGCATTACCGATTTTTTCGATTGTTATATTATCGATCCAAATATTCAGCGCATTTATTTCTTCAATATTTAATTTCGGTTTTTCTTCATCATAAATATTAGTAATTGAAGGTAGCAATTCTAATTCATTTATGTAAATTTCAATTGAGGTACTCACTTTTTGTTGACGTTGTTTTATTTGTTCTAGTTCTATCTGGTATTTATGTGCTTCTATATGTGATGTATCATCTAGATTGTGAATAACATTCGCACAAACCGGACATTTATCTCCAACATTTAATTGAGATTTGATGTTTTCTATCAGCTCAACATCCTGAACTTTCTCACTACTTTGTAAATCATTTAATTTAGATTTTAAAGACTTTATAGATTCATCGATATTTTGATATGTTTCCTTAGTTGTAAGTAAACGGTCTAATTGTCTGGTAATTTTTGATAATATAGAAATTTGCATTTTAACTTTTGTCATCGTATTGTCAAGCGCTTTGACTTTCGAATCATTTTTAAGTACTTGTGTTTGAATTAGCTGTTTTTCTTTTTCGAATTTCTGCGCATTGTTTAATTTTTCTTGTATTGATTCAATCTTAATTGTTAAAATATTAATTTTTTCTTTATTTTTAATGATATCTTGCTGTAAATTTTTATATTTTGAATGTGTGTAACGCTCATTTTGGATAACATATTTTTTCGTATCAGTTATATCATCAAAACTTTGTTGAAATGCTTCTTGTTGCTTACGCAATACCTCCAATCTTTTTTCTGTTTCCTGAAATTGATTATTAAGGTTCTGTATATTTTGTGATATCGTTTCTCTTTTCTCAACATGTGAGAATAAATCATTTTCAATCATCTTATAATGATCAAACTGAATTAGATGTTTTAAATCATTTTGTTTGTCATTAATATTTTTTTCGTTTTCCATTAAGTCAATACGTGACGCTTCATGTTCCTTCAATTGCAAGATACTATCATTTAAGACTTCTGCAGCACTTACTTCTTTTTCTTTTTCTTTTAATAAATTTCGTTTGTTTTCAAGTGTTACTTTAAACTTCTCAGTTTCATCAGCCATCTTTATTAAGGCGGATTGAATAGTATCACGTTTATCTGTATATGTTTTTTGCTCATTATGGTCAATTAACCCTTCGAACATGGCAAACTGGACACCTATTTCAGATTCTAATGCCAGCATTTCTTTTTGATCCTGCTGAACTTTTTCGCGCAGTTGTGAAGACAATTTTTGAATTTTCGTCGTATCGAATAGTGTGCGTAAAATATCAGATTTTTCTTTAGAGCTCGAGACGAGTAATGATTTAAATTCACCTTGCGGTAATATAAATATTTTTCTAAAATGATGGGCATCCAGCTTTACGATATCTTTAATCTTTTCTTTTCCGGCAGTTAGTCCAGTTGCAAGTAATTTTTTTTCATTCTGAACGATTTCGTATACATTAAGCTGTGTTGGTTTCTTCGTCTTATTACCATTTTTTATAAAAGGTATGTCTCGATATATTTCATATTGTTTGCCCTGCATATAGAAGTTATAGATGACTTCTGTAGGCTCATCGTCCTGGGCATTTATATTCCTTAAATTAGATTCCTCACGATCACTCGTTGACGAGACACCAAATAATGCGTACATCATACCATCAAAAATCGTCGTTTTTCCAGCACCGGTCTTACCGCTGATTAGAAATAACTGATGATTTTGAAGGCTTTTAAAATCGATTGTTTCTTCCTTAAAAGGACCGAATGCTTTTAACGTTAATACGTTAGGTCTCATCTATTTCACCCCCTGCTCTTAGCAATGTATTAAGCGTATCAATTTGTTGGTCATCTAACGTTTCATCAGTCATTTCTTGATAAAATGTCGCTATAAGATCCATTGTATTAAGACTTGTAACATCTTTACTCATCGTATTTGAACACTTTTCTTTCAATATCGGTTTTAATTCGAGTAAATTCGGATAAATCAGCTTTAATTTGGCCATCGGTTCATTGACCGCTTCCATCTCGCTTAGTTCCAGTCTTAAATATGCATTCGGATTACATTCAAGCTGTAATTGCATTGCCTCATTATACGTTCCTTTTGCAACTTCCAAATCTCTTTCATATTTTAATGGCTTAAATAAAACCTCATTTTCATTTAAGTCAAATATTCTATAACCTTTACGCTGACCAATTTCAGAGAAAGAATAACGCATTATACTACCACTATAATATACTTTCTCGTCTTTTATTGCGTCTGGTGTATGCAGATGACCGAGCATCGTGTAGTCAAATCCATCAAATAATGATTTATTCACATGCTCAACAGTTCCGATAATAAGCTCTCTTTCAGATTCTGTAACTACGCCACCGGCAACAAAAAGATGACTGATTAAAATATTTTTCTTATTCTTATCCATATTGTTTTCTATGTTCATAATTATCTTCTGATATGTATCCTGATGTGATCTTATCGATTCATCACTAAAATACTGACGGGCATATGCCGGATCAATATAAGGTACTAAATAAAAGTGAATATCATCAATGATTACAGGTGTTAAACTATCTTCAATCGTTGTTGACAGATAATAATGAAACTGCTTAAAATAATTTCTTGCATGACCTAAACGTTCAGCACCATCGTGATTTCCACTTACAGCAAGTACAGGAATTTTTCTATCTACATTTACTGCAAGTAAGAATGACTCATACACTTGCATTGCTTCCTTTGATGGTATTGAACGATCATATATATCACCTGCAATCACTAGTACATCTATGCCTTCTTCATCAATTCGTTCTATGAGTTGACTTAAAATCATCTGTTGATCACTCAGTAAAGAAAATTGATTGATTGTTCGTCCGATATGTAAATCTGCGATATGCATTATCTTCATACTTTTCACCTCAGCATTTATTATACAAAAAAACACATCCCCGATATAGGGATGTGCCGATGGTGTATTCAACTTATATGCATTTATTTATATTCTATGATTACTTTTCCTCTAAATCAAAAAGAATAGTTTCAACTTTATCGACTAATTTTGCTGATTTTATCGAAACTGGCACGCCTGCTGTCGTAATAAAATATTTACTATTGACGATGCTCTCCATTACAGATAATACAGTTTCACGTGTTAAATCATGTTTCGGCTGATTCACTGTAAATGTGTAGTTTTTTCCAGTATCCGTTAGAAAATTCATTTGTAAGTTCTTCATTATTTATCCCTCTTTCTAATAATTAGATAACTGCTTTAGTTTCAACTTTATCAATCTTCACATAATCTTCACCAGTTAATTCAGTCATTAACATAGCAAAGTTTTGTAAATCACTATCAAGTAAATCCATACGCACTTGGTTAAAACGTCTCGTCTTAAATACTTCTTTACCATCATCTTTTACATCAGTGACATATAACAGATTTAATACAACTTCCTTTAACATGTTCTCACCTCCTTTACACTATATATATCGAAAAAAGATTATTAGATAGACACACATTTTTTAGTTCTATATAATGTGTTTAGAGGTGAACGACATGAATGACTGGTTTATGATATTTATTTTTTTATGGACAGTATTCTTTATTTCTATGCTGGCAATCGGTGGTTTCTTTATGTTCCGTAAATTTTTAAAGCGTATGCCCAAAGAAGATGGTAAAAGCGAGCTTGACTGGCAGGATTATTACATCAACAAAGCATTACCTTTATGGAGAGATGATGCTAAAAGCTTACTCAATGAACTGGTGTCTCCTGTACCGGAACTATTTCGTGATGTTGCAAAAGAACGCATCGCTGGACGCATTTCAAAAATTGCGCTGGATGAACAAGCCGATAGTATTGAACTCGATCATATATTACGCGGATACATCATTGCTACACCTAAACGTGATCACCCTTTTATGAAAAAGAAACTCAATCAATTAGGAATCGATTATACGCCTTACGAAGACTACTTTAAGTATGCAGATGATGAAAAACAAAAATTCTCTATATTTGATCATTCAGAAATAGTAAAAACTGAAAAACAAAAATAAGCCGAGCAGTGAAAATTCACTACCCGGCTTTATTTTTTGTCAATCTTTAATTAAAGCACGTTCTAACTTTTTATACTTAAAATACATTGCAATTCGCCAAGGTACTATCATACTAAATGCCAGTAAGAAGAACATACCAGCTAATTCACCTGGATGAATCGTACTGCTTAAGTAAAATTTCATCACACTTCGAATAATTAATAGAGAAATTAAAATTAGCGGAAATAACTTCGAACGTTTCATATAGATTAAATTATCTTTAACAACAAAGTTAGAAGTGTAGATTAAGAATATCGAAAAGAACATTCCGACTACAACCGCTTCTAATATTTCCATCGGTGTCAATCTAAAGTATGGTACTACATACATCAATGCTCCCGTAGACATAAAAAAAGGTGGAAGAATAATCTTCTTTACATTTGTGGGATAATTTTGAGCCTTCATTCTAACGATAATAACTGCGGTACCCATAAATAATGCTACGAGCATCGAAATTACAAAATACATATCCATCCTTCTTTCTAACTAAAAAATTGGGTGATTGCTGTTAACTTATCAAAGAATAATAACAATCCCATAATAATCATCATTACCCCACCAATTTTAGTGATTGTCTGACTATATTTGTTTAATATATTAATTTTTGTGATAAAGAATGTCAATAAGAAAAATGGAATACAAAATCCAAGAACATAGGCAATCATATAAATAAGCGCTAACGATTGATTGACAGCTGCCATAGAAAAGATTGTTCCGATAATAGGTCCCATACATGGTGTCCAGCCTGCTGCAAATGCAATCCCTATCAGTAACGTTCCGATAAAGCCACTAGGTCTATTCTTAAATTCAAATTTGCGATCTTTCATTAAAAACTGTGGATTGAATATACCAAGTACCACTAATCCAAATATTATACATAGCAGACCACCTACCATACGTATCGTATTATCATACGACTGCAGAATATCTGAAACAAAACCTAAACCTACGCCTAAAGAAATATAGACGATAGAAAAACCAATTAAAAAGAATACCGTATGTAACAAAGCTTTTTTATCCATTTTATTATCTTTTAGATCATTATAACTTACACCAGTAATATAAGATAAAAATGCAGGATAAATCGGCAGTACGCACGGTGAAATAAAACTAAGTATACCTGCGCCGAAAGCAACGGCAATCGTAATGTCCCCCATAATCAACCTCCATTCTCAATCATTTTATCAAATATTAGGGCAACTTATAGCCAAGATTTTGAACGAAATGTGACATTCATAGAATCTCGAGTCAATTTAATTAATATTTCTCACACAATACACATTAAACAATCATAAGATTATCGTGTTCAAATTAAGAATAAAATGATATATTTACATTAACAGGAGGACTTGCTATGAAAAATAAATATCTCTTATTATCGATGACTTCACTTTTATCGGTATCCTTGTTAGCTGCGTGTGGAAACGATGCACGTGATGAATCAGAAGTCAATAAAGCAAAAGTTGCATTTGAAACAAAAGAAAAAGAATCTATTGACGAAGAAAAAAAGGTAACAGATAAAAATAAAGCTAAAGCTGCACTTGAAAAAATTAAAGCCGCGAAAGAACGCGGTAAAAATAAAAAGAAAAATAGTAAAAATGATATTGAAGAAGCAGATAATAAAGATACTGCATCTAGTGATTCATCTGAGGAAACACAATCAGAAAATAATGATAAAGCTGAAAAAGCTTCTTCTGAAGATAAAAACGATTTGAAAAGCGAAACTACTAAATCTTTTTCTACGAAATCGACTTCATCAAATAGTTCAACATCATCAAGCAATTCATCTGGCCCTAATACAAGTTCAAACACAACAACATCTCGACCAGCAACAAGTACGTATCAACCAGCAGCAAGTACGTATCAACCATCAGTGACACAACCTGCAACACAATCACCAACGACAAGACCATCAACATCGACAACGGTTATACGATCAACAACACCGACAACTACAGCATCAACAACGACGCGTCCAACAACACCAACTACTACACCGAGACCAACTCAAACACCGACGACTCCACCTGCCACAACAGAACCTGCAACAACACAACCTGCAACACCTGAGCCACCACCATCTCATGATGGTTTTACCGAACCAATGCCGGGTCAATAATAAAAAGCATGAGGAAATCCTCATGCTTTTTTGACTGTAAAATAAATTACTGTCTTACTATTTTAAATTTTGATTCATATTGCGGTTCATCATTTGCATCATTTGGTTAATTTTCTTTTGTGAAGGTTTTTGACCCATTTGCATCATCATCATGCGTAACATTTCTTCATTGATTGGTGGATTTTTCTTTAAGTAATCCATCATGTATTTACGTGCTAAGAAGAAACCACCAGCTGCACCTGCTGCTAATGCTAAAATAATTAATAATATCCAAATCCAAGTATCCATTCACTTCACCCACTTTCTCATTCTTTTAAAAGTTTACTAGATTAAAGTCTATTTTTCAATAGTTATTTATAATGAATAAAGAAGACTGAACTGCTTCAGCCTTCTTTATCTTCTAATCTTTATATTATAAGTCTAGAATTTCTCTAACAACGTTATCTACTGTAAATCCGTATTTCTCCATTACGAGTTCTCCTGGAGCACTTGCACCAAATTTATCTATACCAATTACTTTACCATCTAACCCAACATATTTATACCATGCAGCAGTGGCACCCATTTCAATTGCAACACGTTTCGTTAAATGTCTTGGCATTACTTCTTCTTTATAGTTATCATCCTGCAGATCAAATACACGTGTATTCGGTACTGAAACAACTTGTACACCTTTACCTTGTAGTTCTAGTGCTTTTGCTGCTTCAACAGCAAGTCCAACTTCTGAACCTGTCGCAATCAGTAAATATTCAGGTCTCTCTGATTGATAAACAACATAAGCACCTTTACGAACACCTTCTTCTAATACATCTTCAGATACATCTGTAACGGCTAGGTTCTGACGTGTTAATACTAACGCTGTAGGTACATCTTTTGATTCCAATGCAATCTTCCATGCGATGCGTGATTCATTACCATCTGCAGGGCGAATCACATTTAAGTTAGGTATTGCTCGTAGTCCAGCTAATTGTTCAATTGGTTCATGTGTAGGACCATCTTCACCAACTGCAATGGAATCATGTGTAAATACATATGTTACAGGCAATCCCATTAATGCTGATAATCTAATAGCTGGTTTTAAATAGTCACTAAAGACGAAGAATGTCGCGCCGTATACTTTTAATCCACCGTGAGTAGCCATTCCGTTTAAAGCAGCACCCATTGCAAATTCTCTAACACCGAACCAAATATTTTTACCTTCTGGAGATTCTGCTGAGAAATCTGCTGTATCCTTAACATTCGATTTATTTGATGATGCTAAGTCTGCAGACCCACCAAAAAATGATGGTACTGTTTTAGCGATTGCTTGAATCATATCACCAGAAGTACTTCTTGTAGCAGCAGATTTACCTATTTCATATTTTGGCAATTCTGTATCATAACCTTCTGGAAGTTCACCTTTAATCGCTAACTCTAATTGAGCTGCAAGTTCTGGTTGCTTTTCTTTATATTCAGCAAATTTTTTATTCCATGCATCCTCAGCTTCATTTGCACGTTTTAACATCGTTTCATTAAAGATGTCATATACAAATTGTGGTACTTCAAATTTTAAGTTTGCATCTAATCCATATGTTTCAAATGCTAAAATTCTCTCTTCATTACCAAGTGGCGCACCATGCACACCATTTGTTCCCTGACGGTTTGGTGAACCATATCCGATGATTGTCTTAACTTCAATAATTGAAGGTTTGTCTGAAGATTTTGCTTGTGTAATAGCTTTATCAATCGCTTCACAGTCATTACCGTCTTCAACTAAGATATGCTCCCAGCCATAAGCTTCAAAGCGACCTTTTACATCTTCAGAAAATGCTTTGTCAAGATCTCCATCTAAAGAAATGTCATTTGAATCGTATAAAGCAATCAGTTTATTTAATTTAAGATGACCTGCTAAACTGGCAGCTTCATGCGAAATACCTTCCATTAAATCTCCATCTGAAACTAATGCATACGTATAATGATCCACGATGTCAATATCTTTGTTATACGTAGCAGCTAAATGCTTCTCTGCCATCGCAAAACCAACACTCATCGCAAAACCTTGTCCTAATGGTCCAGTTGTAATTTCCACACCTTCAGTATGACGGAATTCCGGATGACCTGGTGTTTTAGAATCCCATTGTCTAAAGTTTTTCAGTTCCTCTAGTGCTAATCCACCTGAAACATGCAATAAAGAATATAGTAAGGCAGAGCCATGACCAGCAGAAAGTATAAATCTATCTCTATTAAAGAAATGCGTTGCGCTTGGATTAAAGTTCAGATGACGCGTCCATAATGTATAAGCAAATGGAGCAGCCCCCATCGGTAAACCAGGGTGACCAGAATTAGCAGCCTCAATCTGATCGATACTTAATGCTCTAATCGTGTCAATTGCAAGTTGATCTTCTTTTGAAAACATATTTATTTCTCCTTTATTATGTATTTTATATTATTTAATATACTGCTTAATTATTGTTAACTCAATTTCTTGATTTTTAATCTCTTAAATTATTGTTTCTTTGAATTACTTTCACTTTCTCAGGCGTAACATCGTTGCCTTCAGGATCGATTACCTTTGCGTTCTCTATCGTTTTCTGGAAGCTATTTCGAAAAGTCTGAAGATATTCTTTACGTAATAACGTTTGCTCTCTGCCTTCTTCTTCAGTTAAACCTTCATTCTTCTTTTTTCGTGCCAATTTATTTATTCTATTCATTTTTTCTTGTTCTAACATATCCTCATTCCTTTCCATTTAAAGATACCAAAAAAAGCGCGTGAAACCAACTGGTCACACTCGCTTAAGTAAAAAATTATATGTACATTTAATTTACAACACCTAAAACCTCTCCATTTTGCACTGGATCATGTATCGTTTGTTCTGTATCATTACGAACATCTTTTTGTTCGCTTATTTGTTCTGTAATACCTGGTGAAGTCTGTTCATAAATATAATGAGATTGCGTCATATATAAAAGGCCGAAGACTGTAATTACAATAAATAATAGTAAATACATCATAAATTCCTTTGAAATAGTAACTGTCATAGTTAATTCCTCCTAGAACATTTGTTTGTATTTATACAATAACAGAACGTTTGTTCTATGTCAATAAAAACACGAACAAATGTTTGTTACATGCGAACGTATATGCTATAATACAAATAACACCAATGCTAAGGAGTGTTTATAAATGAGAGAACTAACTAAAAGGCAAGAAGAAATATATGAATATTTGAAACATGTTGTATCAACTAAAGGATATCCACCTAGTGTTCGAGAGATTGGAGAAGCGGTAGGTTTGGCTTCATCTTCAACAGTTCATGGACATCTTTCTCGATTAGAAGAAAAAGGATATATTAAAAGAGACCCAACTAAGCCACGAGCGATAGAAATTGTACAGGATGAAACGCCTGCTGATTATTCAGAAACAATTCATGTTCCGGTTATCGGTAAAGTAACTGCAGGTGTTCCTATTACTGCGATAGAGAACGTGGAAGAATATTTTCCCTTACCTGCTCACTTTACAAGTAGTCATAATAGTGACATCTTTATTTTAGATGTTGTAGGTGAAAGTATGATAGAAGCCGGCATATATGATAAAGATAAAGTGATTGTTAGAAGACAGTCTATTGCAGAGAACGGCGATATTATTGTGGCTATGACTGAAGAAGACGAAGCAACTGTTAAAAGATTCTATAAAGAAAATAATCGTTATCGATTACAACCAGAAAATAGTTCTATGGATCCAATCTATTTAGATTCTGTAACTGTTTTAGGAAAAGTAGTTGGATTGTTTAGAGAATTTTAAAAAACTAAGAGCG
This sequence comes from Macrococcoides bohemicum, assembly GCF_003259675.1. Lineage (GTDB taxonomy): Bacteria > Bacillota > Bacilli > Staphylococcales > Staphylococcaceae > Macrococcoides > Macrococcoides bohemicum. The sequence goes on from NZ_PZJG01000001.1 coordinate 698,205, forward strand.
AATGACTATAGTCATTCGCTCTTAGTTTTGTTTATATTTGTTAAAACATTTGAATAATGATTTTCTATTAAGATTACTTACGTCCAATGATTTCTTTTACTTGTTCTAATATGTCTTTATGTTCTTTTGCTTTTGTTTCCATCGTACTATCCCCTTATCTCATTCTTATAATGAATATTCATTACAAAAGGTTTACTTAGAAAATATACCCAAAATGAAAAGAATCAAACATCGATGTATTGCTTTTTTATACAGGAAGTAACAATTTGTATATACTTATCTACTAATATTTCACAACAAATATTAAAAATATACAAATATATCACTTTTTCGCTTCAGAAAATTTTATAACTTTCCTCATGCTTGATATAATAAAAGTAAGGAGGCGAATGACATGCAAAGAAAATTAGCACGTTCTACAACTGATAGATACTTAGCTGGCGTTTTAGGTGGTTTTGCTGAATATTTAAACATGGATTCAACACTACTCCGTGTTATCTTTATTCTTGTTTCATTCTTAACTGTGCATATCCCAACATTTACAATCTATCTTATTCTTGCACTATTTATGCCAAAAGACGTTGATGTTATTGATCGTTACTGATTAAATATTTATTAAATTAAACAAAGCTTAAGACAATGTGTATATTCACATGTCTTAAGCTTTTATTTTTGTGTTCCTATTGATATTTACTTCCTCTTATTTAATATCGCCACAGCCCCAAATCCTAATACGAGTAATAATATTGTTAACTTATCATCAATAATCATTAGGCCATAACGACATATGAATAAAATGAAAGCATAAATAAACAAAACGAGTATCTTGATGTAATAATTAGACATTTCAACCCTTCTTTACTATATTATATGTTGTTCATCATACCATCTTTTCATAATTTAATTAACTTTTTGTTTAAATAGTAATAATTCCTATTTACAATTATATTGCTTTGCTTTAGTATTGAATCGTAATGATTACGAAAAGGAGAAATATTATGAAGCTAAGTATGTTAAAAGGTTTAGGAATCTTATCATTAGGCGTATTATTAGTAGGTTGTCAGGATGCTAACACTGAAAATGATAAAGAGCAAGAACATAAAACTGAGACAACTTCTAACTTAACGAATGAGAAAACGACTTCAAAAGAGCATGCACATGATCATGAAAAAGAACAAAGCGAACATGCTCATGATCACGGTCATTCACATGGTGGTCACGAAATGACGAAAGAAGAAGAGAATATTTATAAGGGTATATTTAAGGATGAGCAAGTAAAAGATCGTCCATTAACAGATTGGGAAGGTGATTGGCAATCCGTATACCCTTATTTAAAAGATGGTACTTTAGATGAAGTTTTCGAACATAAAGCAGAAGAGGATGATTCAAAATCAGCTAAGGAATATAAAGCATATTATACAACAGGCTATAAGACTGATGTAACACGAATTAACATCGGTGAAAAAGCTATATCATTTTACAAAGGAAAAGAAAAATCGACTGCGGAATACACATACGATGGTAAAGAAATTTTAAACTATGAAGCAGGCAACCGCGGTGTACGGTTTATCTTTGAAAAAGTGAGCGGTGATGATGCTGCACCACAATTTATACAATTTAGCGACCACATTATCGCACCTGAAAAAGCATTACACTATCATATATATATGGGTAATAATCGTGCACAGTTACTAAAAGAAATGGAAAATTGGCCAACATATTATCCAAGTGATTTAAAAGGCGAAGAAGTAAAAGAAGAAATGTTAGCTCATTAGTAAAAACCAGAAACTTATCATTTTATGATAAGTTCCTGGTTTTTAATTTGCTATCCAGAAGTTGAATGTATGCATTGAAATAATTAATATCACAATTACGACATTTAATCCAACAAATAACTTTCTATGTTTTACATTACCAAATAAAGCACTCATATATAATCCAAGTAAGGTTGTAACATACAAAAGCATCTGTACGTATAAATTTAACTGACCTCTTCCATGAATAAATGGTATAAATATCAATAAAAGTGAACTCATTAATAATAATAATATTACGATAAAACGATACATAATAATTCCTACCTTTATTTCTACATTACGATAACATTGAATAAATGATCATCTAAATCTGCAAACATTATGCCATAATAACCATTTTTCTTACCTGGAGGACTTAATACTTTCCCTCCATTTTGTGCTATTAAATTTGCTAATTCATCAACTGCTTCAATACTCTCCATATCAAAAGAAATGATCGTTTCGGGATAATCAGAGCTTCTTCTACTTTCACGTCCCATAAAACCTTCCAGTATATCTTTTCTAAATAAACAAATTACTTGCTTTCCAACCATTATTCCAGCTAATGTATCATCATTAGAACGTTCTTCATTAATCTCAAAACCAATATTTCTAAAAAATTCAGTTGATTCTTTTACATTTGCAACAGGTAAATTAATCCAGTATGATTTCATTTATTCTCCCTTTGCGCTTATTATTTATGTAAATTAATTAGTGGCACACTTGATTTTATCACTTGATTTGAAACAATTAAATGTTTTAACTCTTCTGCGATATCAAGTTGATCTAAATAGTCAAAGTCTAACCAGGCATATGGTGCGCGAACTTTAAATTCTTGTTTATTTTTAGCATTAAATACAAACGCTGTATCATTAGCCATCGTTTTCGAGAACCATGTCTTAAATTCTTTTTTCTCTTCAACGACAAACAATATCCCTCCAACTTTAATATCGTGGTTTAATTTACGTGCAAATTGTTCTGCAGTGCCCTTAATTGTTGATTGTCCGGATTTTACCACACTTGGTAATTTCATTTGTTTATTTCCGAAATCCTGTACTAATATTTTGTCTTCAGTTGTTATCAATAATGAAGCAGATATTTTTTCTTTCATTTGAAACTCCTTTTTAAAATTAATTATGTTCTTACTTATATTGCGTAATATAGTTTTCTACATAGAATGGTTGATTATTGTCGTTGAATGCTACTCCTACGCCTAAATTCATATAATCCTGTTTCAGAATATTTTTTCTATGACCTATACTATTCATCAATCCATGATGCGCTTCAATGGGTGAAACTTGACCGTATGCTATATTTTCACCAGCTACGCTATAATTTAAATTTGCCTTTTTAATACGGTCAAATGGTGTTTCATTCTGCTTATTTGTATGACTGAAATAATGATGTTCAGCCATATCTTTAGCATGTGTATTAGCAACTTTAGCAATTTCAGGAAACACATTAAGTATTTGCTTACCAAACATTTTTCTTGTCGAATTTGTTAACTCAAAGTGTAACCTCGCATAATCCTTTTCTAAATTGTCATTTGGATAAGCATAATAATTTTTCTTTAACTGATCAATTGACTTATTAATAATTTTTATTCCACTTACTGTATTATTACGATACTTATCATAATAAATTGTAACAAAGTACTGTCCATCCTGATAAATCGCACTTTCTTTATTGTCTAAAGCAAGTTGATAATCTTTACCTTGAAAAACTTCCAACGGCTGACCTAGTTTTTTCTCAACATTTTCGCGTGTCAAACCGTACTTTAAACCTTTATCAGTTACTACCATATTCTGATTGGAATAGACACCACTCACCTTACCATTTAAATACATAACCAACATAAAGTCATCATAATCTCTATGATAGACCGTCCAGTACTGTTGATATTCATTTAACAATTGCTCATGCGGCTCACCTAAAATACGGTTAACTTGTGATTGGGTCATCCCCATTTTAATTTTGCCGACATTCATATTTTTTGCTTTTTCCGGTTTCTCTGTAAGTAAATGATTATCTTTAATCAATGCACGTAATTCAGACTTCATATTCATAATGATTTTATCAGGTAATTGAAGAAAGCTAAGCGGAAATAAAAGTATAAATAAAATTACTAGGCAAAATGACAATATTTGCTTCATGTAACACCTCTAAAAATTAAAAACATACACAGCGTGTATGTTTCTAATTATATCAAATTTAATTCTTTTTCTGTACGAATTGCTTAATAATCTGTATCTCCATTAAATATAGAGTTTCTCACAATAACATAATCTACCGTTGTTATTGCTTTAAGGTCTTTTCCACCTGCGTATGAAATGGATGATTGTAAATCCTGTTCCATTTCTATGAGTTTCTCTTTTAAGGAACCTTTATGTTCAACGAATAGCTTTTTACCTTCGACATTTTTACGAATGCCCTTTTGAAATTCTGATGCACTACCAAAATATTCTTTATAGTGTTTACCATCTTTTTCAATCGTTTCACCTGGTGATTCTTCATGCGCCGCAAGTAATGACCCAATCATCACCATAGAAGCACCAAAACGAATCGATTTAGCGATGTCGCCATGTGTACGAATGCCACCATCGGCAATTAATGGTTTACGCGCAGCTTTTGAACATAATCTTAATGCTGCAAGTTGCCATCCACCTGTTCCGAAGCCAGTTTTTATCTTTGTAATGCACACACGACCTGGTCCAATACCAACTTTAGTAGCATCTGCACCTGCATTTTCAAGTTCCCGAACTGCTTCTGGTGTACCAACGTTACCTGCAATTAAGAAAGTTTCCGGAATCAATCTTTTAATATGATGAATCATTTCAATCACCTGATCAGAATGACCATGTGCAATATCAATTGTGATATATTCAGGTACAATATTTTCATTGGCCAGTGTTTTAATAAAATCATATTCAGATGATTTTACACCTACAGAAATCGATGCATATAAACCTTTTTCGTGCATATTTTTGATAAATGGTAATCTTGCTGCTTCATCAAATCGATGCATAATATAAAAATAGCCATTTTGTGCAAACTTCTCAGCAAGTTCTTCATTGATAACTGTCTGCATATTTGCCGGTACAACTGGAATTCGAAAACGTAATGGACCAAACTGAATTGATGTATCGCATTCAGAACGACTTTTTACGATACATTTATTAGGTATAAGTTGAATATCTTCATAATCAAATACATCCTGCATAGATAAAACCTCTAATCATTTGTTATATTTTGTGAATAATATAGAATTTTTCATTAATAAAATTTTTTTGTTGTCATTTATCCAATAGAAACTTTACTACTGTTTAGAATAAAAGTAAAGATATATATAATGAAAAGACGAATGAATTAAATTAACTCATACGTCTTTCTTCTTATTTTATATTAATTACCAGCTCGCTTTTTTCACGCCTGGAATTTGTCCTTTATGCGCTAGTTCTCGAAAAGCTATTCTAGATAATCCGAATTTACGATAAACACTTCTCGGTCTTCCAGTTACTTGGCAACGTGTAGTAAGTCTAGAAGGTGCTGAGTCTCTTGGTAATTTTTGAAGACCTTCGTAATCTCCTGCTGCTTTTAATGCTTCTCTTTTCCCTCTGTAATGTTCTACTAATGCTTGTCTTTTAGCTTCTTTTGCAATTTTTGATTTTTTAGCCATAATTTCTCCTTTAGTTTATATTTTTCTGATTTGCTATCCATAAGGATCAACAAAACTTTCCCACGCTTCATCAATTTCATTCGTTTTTATTAAACATGCATCAAGTTCTGCTGTTATTTTTTCATGTTCTAAATCTATCCAAATTTACATCTCATCAATCGTAATTGTTACGATTAATGAGATAGCATACCATTTTATACAAGTAAAACAAAAATTTGAGTTCGCTTATTCCGAACTCAAATTTTTATCTCTGACATACATTATAATTCTTTTACTTATTGTTAAGTGCCTTATCTAGGGATTCAATATTTATTTTCATAAGATCCTGATACGTTACATCTTTTTTATCCTTATCTGTTAACACAGCCATATTGTGGAATGGAACAGCAGTAGCATTCGTTTTATCTTTAATAATATCAACAGTTTTTGTTGTAATATTTTGTTCATAAAGTATTACTGTTGCTTTTGATTTATTGATATTATTAATCATATTAATAATATCACTCTGAGAAGGTTCTTCATTATTCATACCTGAAACACCTTCTTGTTTAAAGCCATAACGTTTCGCAAGATAACCTATTGAATCATGTGAAATAAATACACTATCCCGCTTTTTAGTTTTTGTAATTGTTTTTAACTGTTTATCAATTTGATTGATATCTTGAACTAGTTTTTCATAGCTTTTAATGTATTCTTTTTCGTGCTGCTTATCTTTTTTGATTAACTCATCCTTAATCACTTTTGCAAATGATTTATTCATTTCTGGATCAAGCCAAACATGTGGGTCATGTGTGCCATGGTCATGCTCATGTTCATGTTCCGCTTCATGATCATGATCATGTTCTTCACTTGCTAATAAATCATGCTCATCAATATCTTTTGCAAGTTGAACTGTCTTATCCTTTTTGTTAACTACCTTAGCTATTTTAGCACTCACCTGGTCTAATTCATCACCTGAATAAAAGAAAAGATCGCTTTTAGCAATACGCATCGTATCTTTTTGTGTTGGTTCATATGTGTGTATATCGATACCATTTGGATAGATACTCGATACAGTGACATGATCACCACCAATTTGTTCTATCATATTTTTAAATGGAAAGACTGTAGTATAAACCTGTAGTTTATCGTCAGACTCTTTGTCACTACTTTTATTACCACATGCAGCCATCAATACTAATGTTGCAATTAATAATAATGAAAATAACTTCTTCATACGTTCATCTCCTATTTCGTAATCATTACGCTTTAACATTCTAAACCTTATTCTATAAGAAATCAATCACTAATTTTTTATTTTTTTATCCCTATGTCATTTCAGGCAGGAAATTCAATGCAAATTCAAGGTGCTGGTGAATGGATAGCAACTTATAATGAAACTGATATCCAGGCTGAAATGATGGAAGACCCTACTTTAAAAGCAAGATGGTATAGTGAATATGGTGACCGTCAAACTGAGTTAGTATTCATTGGTATTGAGATGAATATAACACAAATCATTCAGGATTTAGATGATTGTCTGTTAACTGATGATGAGATGAAACAAGATTGGTCAACATTTAATGATCCGCTTCCACAGTTCACAGTTGCTGAACCAGTTGAAGCAGATGTTATTTATAAAAATATTAAATAAAATTTAAAGGAGCGTATAAAAATGAGAGTAAATGTAACTTTAGCTTGTACAGAATGTGGAGATCGTAACTATATCACAAAGAAAAATAAAAGAAATAATCCTGAGCGTATTGAATTAATGATATACATGTGATTTTACTTGTTAAATAAGAAACTTTTTATATGATGAATGAGAATTACATATGCAGTTCTCATTCATCATAAAAGGTCATATGTGGTTTTGTTTCTTTATAATAATTTAATCTATCTTTAAGTGTTCCAGTATGCAATTCTAATTTATGTCCATGAGGATGAGTAAAGTAAATAGTCATTTTATCTCTTACATCTCTATTACGCCCCTCTAAAATGTTTACGTTATTTTCTTTTAATCTTTGATACCATTCGTAAAATTCATCTTCTTCAATACTAAATGCAATATGTGTATATGAAAACTGAATTTCATCTCTAGGAATATCTGTTTCTTCATTTAAAGCTATCCATAAGCCACCCACAATTAAATAAGCAGTTGTTTTTCCACTTACTAATAATTCTCCACGTAGTATATTTTTATAGAAATGTATTGAATCATTTAAGTTACTCACTGAAAAGCAAATATGATTAATTGATTTTAGCATGGTGTTGAGTCTCCTAACTTTAAATTGTTCTAACCAAAAATAGTATTACAAATACTTATACTAAGTTTAACAAAATTCTAATCGAATTATTATATTGTTCATAAACTCCTCTATTTATGAACACTCTTAAACTAATGCTATTTTTATTGAATTAAGTATCTCTATTGTGTTCATAAACTCATATTAAAATCTATGTTCAACAACAATATTAATTTTAAGATATGGTACAATGTTATTTGTATGGAGGGTTATAAAAATGAAAATTGGTTATGCGAGAGTTTCAACAGGATTACAAAATTTAGATTTACAAAAAGACAGTCTTGAAAGCTATGGATGTGAAAAAATATTTACAGATAAAGTTAGTGGTGCGAAGAGTAATCGCCCTGGATTAGAAAGTACAATTGAGTTTGCTCGATCAGGAGATGTTGTGGTCGTTTGGAGGTTAGATCGCCTTGGAAGGAATATGGAAGATCTAATTTCAATTGTTAATGCTTTAAATAATAGAGGGATTAGCTTCCATAGCATTCAAGAAAATATTACGATGGATAAGTCAAGTTCAACTGGCCAACTTTTATTTCACCTTTTCGCAGCATTTGCTGAATTTGAACGTAATTTAATCTTAGAACGATCTGCTGCAGGAAGAGTGGCTGCAAGAGCAAGAGGAAGATTAGGTGGACGTCCTGAAAAATTAAATGACAGCGATATAAAATTACTTAAAACATTAGTTGAAAATGGTACCCCTATCAAAACCATTGCTGAAAAATGGAATGTTTCTAGGACAACGGTTTATCGATACTTAGATAAAATAGAAAATAAAGATATTAAAAATGAGAGCTAGAAGTTTCTAGTTCTCATTTAATGTTCATATTGTATCTAATTCATTTAATAATTACACATATAAAATATTTGTATAATTAACAGTCGTTTGGTGCACTGGCACTCATTGCGAAAATAGCTCCGATAATCGGTCCATTGCACGGCGTCCATCCGGCACCAAAAGCCATACCTATTAAAGTTGAACCTAAACATGCATTTTTGGTTGGCTTTGAAAGATAATTTTTGTTAAAAATAAAAGTTCATTCTCACACCAATCTAAGTACAAACTTTAACTGTTAAGAAACTGTGCAGTTTCTTAAGTATTTAATGTGACATTTCATATCATTAAGAGATTTTATTGGAACTCGAGAATTAGACTAATAAAATTAGCAGTTATAAGAAGTTCTCTTTACTCTTCAAATAAAACAATATTAGTCTTTAACTCGCATCAGTCTTATGTCATTCAATGTTATTAGTAATCTTTCACCTATGCTAGGATGTATAGCAATACACAATACCACATTAACTGAGAATTTGATTATAATAATCAAATTCTCAGTTAATGTGGTATGCAAAAAAATCTATAAATATATTTTTAATAATGTATGTTTTGAGCAGATCCTAAATAGACATTATATATGTATTGATATGCTTAGCTTGTCACTTTAGGAGTTATTTTGCACCTATTTTAATCGTTATTTTGCATTACAAGTTAATAAGGTTAGAGTCAGGAGGTATATAGAAGTCCAATTTCTCAGTTCTAAAATTAAGAAATTGACTTCTATCGTGACTCCCAAAAGGCGGTCTTATATGTCAAACGAGCGCTGATTCTTATTAGAGGGGTACAGCCAACATTTCGGAAATTTTGTACGCTAAGCAAAATATAGATGAGCGTATCCATAGAATTATTTGTCAGAGGATAAATATTTACTCTAAATATCAAAGTCCTACTGTAAATCAGAGGTACTTTTGAGAAATTTTTAATTCACTAAACTCAAAATGACGCGGAAAGTTTCGTTCTCCACCATAATATATATTCCTAATCCTATAAACACAATTGGGATAATCCAGCGGCCGTATTTCTCAAGTGTTTCAGAAACATATCTGAACCTTGCTAGACGATAGCCAATTAAACACCAGACAGCAACCATTATAAAGAAAGTAACAACTGTAATTATCAGTTGGTTGTTATTTAAGGTAGAAAAGAATGGAACATAAATTCCAATATTGTCTCCGCCATTGGCGAATGTGATAAAGGCTACACTTAAATAGAACTTATTAAATTTGTTTAAGCTGGAAAGAATGTTACCTTCATCCTCATCTTCACCCTTTATAAAGAGTTTTACTCCTAGATATATCGGTATTAATCCTAGCAAACCTACCCACTGATCAGGAATGAGTGTTACTCCAAATGTTGCTAAAAGACTGATTAAAACTAAAAGTGCAAAACCAAGATATTGGCCAATGACTATATCTCTTGGATAAATACGGTTTCCTTTCGACTCCATGCTAACTATTCCACTGTTACCCGTTTTAGCTTGTGACCTTGCTTGAGAGAACAGTAACATCAAGACAAAAATATCATCGACATTGGTTACTATAAAAGAACCTAAAGCAGAGAGAATAGTTAAAATTAAATTCATTTATATCAACTCCTTCATCATTCATAAACAGCCAGAAAAACGATTGGATATATTTCATAATTTGTATTAACCCAGTTCATTAGAAATTCATGAATAGTGATTAATCCATACCATCAGGAATTTTATACAGTAATACATCTATCAATACAAAATGTGCATGAGTCTCCATCCATTAATAAAAATTCAACCTGCACTTATGAAAAAGTGCAGGTTGGTCTGCATTCACATTATTGCTTTTTATTCAACGTATGTATAGCATGTCCCATCACACCTTCTGCTGCTTCCATAAGTGGCTCTGGTAAGGTAGGATGAGCATGAATCGTAAGGCTAAGATCTTCCGCATTTGCCCCAACCTCAATCGCAAAAACAGCCTCTGCAATCAGAGAGGATACCTCTGGTCCAACCATCTGTACTCCTAACACTCTTTTCGTATTCTTTTCGGCTACAACTTGTACAAAGCCATCTGCATCCGAGACAGATAACGCCCTACCATTTGCTTGGAATGGAAAACGACTGGATACTGTTTCGTATCCTTTTTCCTTTGCTTCCTTCTCTGTTAAACCTGTATAGGCTACTTCAGGATCGCTGAAGATAACAAAAGGCATCGCTTGAAAATCAATCACACTATTTTGACCACTGATCACTTCGGCTGCTATCTTTGCTTCATAACTAGCTTTATGAGCAAGGAGGTCACCACCAGCACAATCCCCTATTGCATAAACATGTTCAATGTTTGTTTGACATTTGTTATTTATCTTAATAAATCCTTGGTCGTCTAATACTACTCCGATATTTTCCAGACCAATTTTACCTGTGTTTGGTTTTCTCCCAATAGAAACTAAGCAATAATCACCTTGAATAATTTCTTCCTTTCCATCAACTTGAACATGGACGTTAACTTCATCGCCTGTATTTTCTCCACCTTGAACAAGGGCATCCGTTATAACAGTGATTCCAATTTCCTTTAAATGACGTTTTACTGTTTTTGTTAGGATAGGATCTGTCCCGGACAAAATTGTATCCGATCCCTCAAGGATGGTCACTTTTGCCCCAAACTTTGCATAAGCAGTACCTAACTCTAAACCGATATAACCACCACCTACCACAACTAAATGATTGGGTACTTCCTGTAGTTGCAATGCCTCCGTTGAAGAAATGATTCTTTTTTGATCAAATGGCATACTTTTTAACTCGACTGGCAAAGAACCTATTGCAAGAATTAAATCTTTGTAGGAAAAAATCTGTTCCTCGTCCTCTATTTTTATTTTTGCAATATGTGCTTCAGTGAGATAGGCTTCCCCACTGATGACCTCTACACCATTTCCTTTTAACAAGGTGCGAATCCCATCTGTTAGCTTGTTCACGATTCCGTCCTTCCACTTTACTACTTCTGGCATATCAACTTGAACCTCACCCGAAACCTTAAGCCCCATTGTATTGGCATGTTTAATGTGTTTGACTCGTTCAGATGCACTAATAAGAGCTTTTGAAGGGATACACCCTCGATTAAGGCAAACTCCTCCTAACTCCGCCTTATCAACCAGTACCACCTTTTTTCCTAACTGGGCAGCACGTATTGCCGCCACATAACCTCCAGACCCTGCTCCTATCACTAAAAGGTCTACATCTTTTTTCACTTCTCCAGTCATCCTAGATTCCTCCTTTGATAAGTAACTATAATTACTATTTGTACTCAAGAATATAGTTGTGTAATATGTATCTAACCTTTTTCTTATTTTCACCTATTTTTCTTCTCTTATTAGACAATTTATAAAAAATAATCTACATTTTGATTAAAAGGGCTTTCCATATGAAAAGCCCTTTTTACTCTTACTCTTTCACTCTCATCAGTCGCAAACTATTTAATGCTACCAAAATAGTGGCTCCCATATCGGAAAGAATCGCAATCCAAAGGGTTAGCCAGCCTGGAATAACCAATAGTAAGGCAATTATCTTAATTCCGA
>NZ_PZJG01000021.1 GCF_003259675.1 Macrococcoides bohemicum
TATATCATTGAACGGTGGTGTTTTACTTGATTAAGAGAAGTAAGTCTGAAGATATTAATATCATTCGCAGTCAATTTGAAATGTATTCATTAGAAGACCTTGTACCAGAAAATCATCTTCTAAGAAAAGTTGATAAAGTATTCGATTTATCCTTTGTATATGATTTAGTAGAAGAAAAGTATTCTACAGATAATGGCCGTCCAAGTATTGATCCGGTTGTATTAATAAAAATTGTATTAATACAACACCTTTTTGGTATCAAATCAATGCGCCAGACAATTAAAGAGATTGAAACTAATTTTGCGTACAAATGGTATCTCGGTTTAGGCGTTAACGATAAAGTACCTCATTTTTCTACTTTCGGTAAGAACTATTCTAGACGATTTTATGATAATCAGATTTTCGAAGAAATCTTTTCTCGTATTCTCAAAATTGCTATAGATAATAACTTCGTAGATAATACTTCACTATTTATTGATTCAACGCATATTAAGGCCAATGCCAACAAGAAGAAATTTATTAAACAAGAAATACAGAAGACTGCTAAACATTATGAACAAGAGCTTATTGAAGATATCAATTCTATTAGAGAATCTGAAGGAAAAAAGCCTCTAGCTTCAAGAAAGGAGGAGAATCTTAAAGTAATAAAAATAAGTAATAATGATCCCGATGCTGGTTACTATGTTAAAAGTGAAAGAGAAAAACAATTTGCCTATAGTGCGCATACATGCTGCGATAAGTATGGTTATATCGTTGATTTTCATTTAACTCCTGGTAATGTTCATGATAGTACACAGTTAGTACCTATGATTGACAGGCTTGAAAGTAAAAAACTACTACCGAGATATGTTGCTGTGGATTCTGGATATAAAACACCTCATAATGCTAAGTATTTATTAGATAAAGAAATTCTACCAGCTATGCCATATAAACGTCCCATGGGTCCGAAGGACTTAATGAATAAAAATGAATTTATATATGACGAATACTATGATTGTTATATTTGCCCTAATAATCAAATGTTGAAATATCAAAGAACAGACAGCGATGGTTATCGTTTGTATATTTCTAATCCAAATAAATGTAAGGATTGTCCTTTACTTAATAAATGTACTAAGAGTAAAGAACAGAAAAAAATCGTTACAAGACATATATGGCAACAATATCTTGATATTGTTGATGACTTGAGATTCATAGATACTATAAAAGCTATATATAAATTGCGTAGTCAAACAATAGAAAGACGTTTTGCTGATGCTAAAGAACAGCATGGTTTGCGATGGACTAAGTACAAAGGAATTCAAAAAGTCACCATGGAGACCACGCTTATTTTCGCATGCATGAATTTAAAGAAATTAGCAAATTAT
>NZ_PZJG01000022.1 GCF_003259675.1 Macrococcoides bohemicum
TTTGTAGTGAACCCAAAAAGTTGAACTTTTTATTAAGCTACTTTCATTAAAGCAAGATTTCTGTATTCTACAGGAGTCTTGCTTTTTAATTTTCTCTTCTTTCTGACTAAATTATAATACTCCATATAGTCAATAATCTCCTCTTCTAGTTCATCATAAGAATCAAATGTTTCTCCATAAAACATTTCTTGTTTTAAAATACCAAAGAAATTCTCCATCGGAGAATTATCAAGACAATTACCTTTTCTAGACATGCTTTGAATAATTCTATTCTTTTTCAAAGATTGTACCCAAGATTTATGCTGATATTGCCACCCTTGATCGGAATGGATTGTAGTTCTATAGGGAAGGTCTGGAATTACATTAATTGCTTTTAACAATGATTCCATAACGAATTCCAATGTTGGACGCTTACTAATTGAATAAGAAATAATCTCTTTCGAACATACATCAAAAATTGTTGACAGATATAGCTTAGTTCCATTTTTAATGTTGAATTGTGTTACATCAGTAAGTAATTTTTGATATGGGCGATTAGTTACGAATCTGCGATTCAATTTATTCTTAGCTGTTTTGCCAACTTTCCCTTTGTACGACTTATATGTTCTATTTCTATGCTTAAACTTTGTACAAAGTAAATTATTTTCTCTCATTATTCTAAGAACTTTTTTATGGTTAACTACAAAACCTAACTCTCTTAGTTCGTCGGTTACTGTACGATAACCTATCCTATTTTTATGTTTGTTAATGATTTCTTTAATCAAAGTAATTAAATAATTGTCTTTATGTTAAGTGACACTAAGTCGTAATTTCCAATAATGGTATACACTTTTCGCTATCATAGCTACTGATAATATTTCTTTTAACTTATAGTTAGATTCATTCCTTAACTCAATAATAGCAGCTACTATTTCTTTGTTTGATTTTTTCGAGCTAAGGATTGTAACTTTTTTTCGAGAGCAATTGCGATTTCTAATCTCCTGTTTTCCTCACGTAAGCGTATTAATTCTTGTCGTTCACTTTCGTTTAAACTAGTGTTATCAACCTTTTTATTTTTCATAGTTTTAGACGCACGACCCTTCGGTTTTGATTCTAAACCTAGGATACCATATTGATTGTATTTCATCTGCCACTGAGCTATTAAAGTAGGATTAGTAATATCAAAGATTCTAGCAGTTTCTTTATATGAAAGTTGATTAGTAATTCTATACTGAATGATTCTTAATTTTTCATCTGTTGAATATTTCTTTCTGGTCATACTGGATATAAGACCGTCAATACCGAA
>NZ_PZJG01000023.1 GCF_003259675.1 Macrococcoides bohemicum
AATTTATCATGTCAGTGTTCGCTTAACTTGCTAGCATGATGCTAATTTCGTGGCATGGCGAAAATCCGTAGATCTGAAGAGACCTGCGGTTCTTTTTATATAGAGCGTAAATACATTCAATACCTTTTAAAGTATTCTTTGCTGTATTGATACTTTGATACCTTGTCTTTCTTACTTTAATATGACGGTGATCTTGCTCAATGAGGTTATTCAGATATTTCGATGTACAATGACAGTCAGGTTTAAGTTTAAAAGCTTTAATTACTTTAGCCATTGCTACCTTCGTTGAAGGTGCCTGATCTGTAATTACCTTTTGAGGTTTACCAAATTGTTTAATGAGACGTTTGATAAACGCATATGCTGAATGATTATCTCGTTGCTTACGCAACCAAATATCTAATGTATGTCCCTCTGCATCAATGGCACGATATAAATAGCTCCATTTTCCTTTTATTTTGATGTACGTCTCATCAATACGCCATTTGTAATAAGCTTTTTTATGCTTTTTCTTCCAAATTTGATACAAAATTGGGGCATATTCTTGAACCCAACGGTAGACCGTTGAATGATGAACGTTTACACCACGTTCCCTTAATATTTCAGATATATCACGATAACTCAATGCATATCTTAGATAGTAGCCAACGGCTACAGTGATAACATCCTTGTTAAATTGTTTATATCTGAAATAGTTCATACAGAAGACTCCTTTTTGTTAAAATTATACTATAAATTCAACTTTGCAACAGAACC
>NZ_PZJG01000024.1 GCF_003259675.1 Macrococcoides bohemicum
GACTTGTAATCAGTAGGTTGAGGGTTCAAGTCCTTTTTCCGGCACCATTTCTTTGAGCCATTAGCTCAGTTGGTAGAGCATTTGACTTTTAATCAAAGGGTCAGAGGTTCGAATCCTCTATGGCTCACCATTATTTTAATATTTAAATATTAAAACTTAATATGCGAAAGTAGTTCAGTGGTAGAATACAACCTTGCCAAGGTTGGGGTCGCGGGTTCGAATCCCGTCTTTCGCTCCATTAAGAAAATTAAATGCCGGGGTGGCGGAACTGGCAGACGCACAGGACTTAAAATCCTGCGGTAAGTGATTACCGTACCGGTTCGATTCCGGTCCTCGGCACCATTTAATTTTATTTTTTTGCGCCCGTAGCTCAATTGGATAGAGCGTTTGACTACGGATCAAAAGGTTAGGGGTTCGACTCCTCTCGGGCGCGTTTATTAATAGCGGGAAGTAGCTCAGCTTGGTAGAGCACTTGGTTTGGGACCAAGGGGTCGCAGGTTCGAATCCTGTCTTCCCGACTTACTTAATAATTTTGGGGGCTTAGCTCAGCTGGGAGAGCGCCTGCTTTGCACGCAGGAGGTCAGCGGTTCGATCCCGCTAGTCTCCACCATAAAATTTTAAGATGAACATTGAAAACTGAATGACAATATGTCAACGTTAATTCCAATAATTTGAGTGAACTTAGTTCACTCCCAAGAGTGATTGCCATAAGCAATCAAAGAGCATTATCAAACAAACTATTATGGAGA
>NZ_PZJG01000025.1 GCF_003259675.1 Macrococcoides bohemicum
AATTGTGATGTTTATACATTGCTGTATAAACGCGCGATTTTTTTAAGAATTCAAAAATGAACTCACTCGGTTTTGCTTGGTAAAATCTTTTATTTCTTCTTACTTTATCTAGTTTTCAAAGTACAATGTTCAAAAAATAATGGTGGAGACTAGCGGGATCGAACCGCTGACCTCCTGCGTGCAAAGCAGGCGCTCTCCCAGCTGAGCTAAGCCCCCATAAAGGTATTAATTTAAAAGAATATTTATAATGGTGGGCCTAAATGGACTCGAACCATCGACCTCACGCTTATCAGGCGTGCGCTCTAACCAGCTGAGCTATAGGCCCATTAAATGTATAAACATTCAAAACTGAATACAATATGTCAATGTTAATCCCTATCAGACTTAGAAGTCTGATTTCCGTAATTATCCTTAGAAAGGAGGTGATCCAGCCGCACCTTCCGATACGGCTACCTTGTTAC
>NZ_PZJG01000026.1 GCF_003259675.1 Macrococcoides bohemicum
AATTGTGATGTTTATACATTGCTGTATAAACGCGCGATTTTTTTAAGAATTCAAAAATGAACTCACTCGGTTTTGCTTGGTAAAATCTTTTATTTCTTCTTACTTTATCTAGTTTTCAAAGTACAATAATTAAAATGGTGGGCCTAAATGGACTCGAACCATCGACCTCACGCTTATCAGGCGTGCGCTCTAACCAGCTGAGCTATAGGCCCATTTTAATTTTGAATATTTACTACTGACCAAAGGTCAAATATAAACATTCAAAACTGAATACAATATGTCAATGTTAATCCCTATCAGACTTAGAAGTCTGATTTCCGTAATTATCCTTAGAAAGGAGGTGATCCAGCCGCACCTTCCGATACGGCTACCTTGTTA
>NZ_PZJG01000027.1 GCF_003259675.1 Macrococcoides bohemicum
TTTGTCTGGTGACGATGGCAGAGAGGTCACACCTGTTCCCATACCGAACACAGAAGTTAAGCTCTCTAGCGCCGATGGTAGTTGGTCTTACGATCCGCGAGAGTAGGACGTTGCCGGGCAATATATACCCAGGAGGATTAGCTCAGCTGGGAGAGCATCTGCCTTACAAGCAGAGGGTCGGCGGTTCGAGCCCGTCATCCTCCACCATTTATTTATTATGCCGGAATAGCTCAACTGGTAGAGCAACTGACTTGTAATCAGTAGGTTGAGGGTTCAAGTCCTTTTTCCGGCACCATTTCTTTGAGCCATTAGCTCAGTTGGTAGAGCATTTGACTTTTAATCAAAGGGTCAGAGGTTCGAATCCTCTATGGCTCA
>NZ_PZJG01000028.1 GCF_003259675.1 Macrococcoides bohemicum
AATTGTGATGTTTATACATTGCTGTATAAACGCGCGATTTTTTTAAGAATTCAAAAATGAACTCACTCGGTTTTGCTTGGTAAAATCTTTTATTTCTTCTTACTTTATCTAGTTTTCAAAGTACAATTTGAATGACTTACTGGACCGAAGGTCCTATAAACATTCAAAACTGAATACAATATGTCAATGTTAATCCCTATCAGACTTAGAAGTCTGATTTCCGTAATTATCCTTAGAAAGGAGGTGATCCAGCCGCACCTTCCGATACGGCTACCTTGTTA
>NZ_PZJG01000029.1 GCF_003259675.1 Macrococcoides bohemicum
AAACGCGCGATTTTTTTAAGAATTCAAAAATGAACTCACTCGGTTTTGCTTGGTAAAATCTTTTATTTCTTCTTACTTTATCTAGTTTTCAAAGTACAATTTGAATGACTTACTGGACCGAAGGTCCGATAAACATTCAAAACTGAATACAATATGTCAATGTTAATCCCTATCAGACTTAGAAGTCTGATTTCCGTAATTATCCTTAGAAAGGAGGTGATCCAGCCGCACCTTCCGATACGGCTACCTTGTTAC
>NZ_PZJG01000002.1 GCF_003259675.1 Macrococcoides bohemicum
CCATAATAGTTTGTTTGATAATGCTCTTTGATTGCTTATGGCAATCACTCTTGGGAGTGAACTAAGTTCACTCAAATTATTGGAATTAACGTTGACATATTGTCATTCAGTTTTCAATGTTCATTTTTCGCGTTACAAGAATTAATGTTACCATAACTCTCAACTCTTTGCAACACTTATTTTTAAGAAGTTTTACACTTGAATGTTCATTTCGTTTCAAGCAGTAATCTTTCTTGCTTTATTATATTACATCGATATGAACATAGTTTCAAGTGCAAGTTTTACACTTTTTCACTTTGTTATTTTCAATGTCTTAAAGCTGTGCATCGCTTGTTTTCAGCGACTTTTATATCTTATCAAGATGGATTGCTTTCGTCAATACTTTTTTAAAACTTTTTTGTTTATTTTTAAATTAATTACGGAATGCTTACTGTTAAGCAAAATAAAACAGCGATTGAACAAGCATTCAATCGCTGTAAAGATTATTGAACCGCCTTATTTTTAAAGACGAATTGATAGACGATGATTAAGAATAAGGCCACTAAAATACCGAATGTCATATTATTATCTATCGTAGTAAATACATTACTGTAATAGAAGAAGGACATAATAATCGATCCAGTTGTTGAACCGATAAACTTAAGTAAACTATAAGTACTCATCATGCTACCTAATTGGTGAGGTGCTGCACTTTCCTGTATCGTTACAATATTTTTAGTAAATACAGTACCAAAAGATAGGCCCAAAAATGCTGATGCTATCGTTACTGCTATCCCATGATCAAAAATGAATATGATCGAACTTCCTATAATCATATATAAGAAACTTAATTGATAGACACGTTGTATAGTAAGTTTTGTTTCGAGTGTCTTCAATATAAATGTTGAAAGCAACCAGAATATCGAAATCGTAAACGTAGTCAGTCCAGCAAGCAAAGGACTTAATCCCTTTTCTGTCTGAAGGTAAATTGGCAGAAAAATATTTGTCCCCATCATGATAATCGCATATAGCATATCCGTACCCATCACGATGCCTATCCTCTTATTAAAAGCTTTCACCGGGATAAATGGTTCATCGATCCTGCTTTCATATTTTATGAATATGTTTAATGTCATCATCGCTAATATAAATAAAGCAACGTGAATAAACCAATGTGTTTCTATTAATAATGCACAAAGCAAACTGCCAAGAAAGATATAAAAGTATATCAATCCTTTAAAATCAAATTTACTTTCCTGTTTCATTTCTTCAAACTTAAAATATTTAATAACAAGGACTATTGCTAAAAGCGCTAACGGTACATTGACGTAGAATAAATAACTCCAATTAAGGTAAGTAAGAATAAGTCCACCGAGTATCGGTCCGATGATACTCGAGATACCCCATACAGAACCAACGATTCCCATCACTTTATAGCGGTATGGGATTTCAAACGCTATCTTCGGGATGATATTCCCCATCGTCATCATAATTCCTGCACCTAACCCCTGCACTAATCTTGATGCAAGTAGCATTTCAAATGTAAACGATAGTCCAGATAGCATACTGCCGATAATAAAGACAATAATACCAAGTAGCATTAAACGTTTAGCACCTAATCGTTTCATCAGTTCTCCAACAATAGGCGTTACGATAACAATTGCTATCATGTAAGTAGTAAAAATCAATGCGAGTGACTGCGTTGCATTTAAATCTTTCCCAATCGCAGGTGTCGCGAGTGATATTATTGATGTTTCAATCGCACTCATAAACATAATAATCACTAATGCGCTAATCAATCCTCTTTTCATCTTATCCCTCCATAGGAAAAATCAGATTAAACTTGCGTCTAATCTGATTTATCTTTTCTTTCTATTTGATTTCTTTTTCTTATGGGATACAACTTGTGTTGATTTTGACTGCTTTGTAATCTGTACAGTTTCAGTAACAGGTTCTTCCCATGTACCTCTCGCTATTTTACGCGCTTTACGTTCTTCAAATGATAAACGATTGTACTTTGGCAGCGATAATAGTTGAAATGCATTACATAACAGCAAACTAAATATCGTGCAATATAGCCACATCATATCTTTTACTTTTAAAAATGGAATCAATTCTACCGTTGTCATCACGACCATAAAGAACATTGCCGGAATAAATACATTCTTTCCTGTGAGTTTGTTCTTATAAATTGCCACTGCAACACCAAAAATAACGATAAGCAATGGAATCCAGATAAATTTCAAGATATCTCCGTCCTGTTTACCGAAACGTAAATATCTGAAATATACTAAATCAATAATCGCAAACAATATAATTACGACCTGAATAGCATTCCATCCGTTCTTGAATATTCCTTGACCCATTTGATGGATAAAGAGATAAGCAAAAAATGCCAGTTGTGAAATAGATGCAATCAGCAAACCATATCCCATAAACCATACAAGTGCGGCTAAAAACTCACCCATTTCACCTTTTACTAAGTAAACTGTTAGTTTGTCATATCCGAAAACTAAACTCACAAGCACTGTACAAACAAGGCCGATTAATAAAGTAATACCGTAAAATTTACCTAAATTCTTTAAAGTCACTTTAATACCTCATTACTTTTCTTCTGTTTTATTAATAATACGTTCTGCCATATTTAAATAAATTTGACCTAATTGATGATCTTCAGCATAAACTGACGGTGCAAAAGCTTCTTCAGTCCAGTCAGGTTGTGCAAGTGGTAATTGTCCGATTAATTCTGTATTTAACTCAGATGCCAACTTCTCTCCGCCACCTTTACCAAATACATACTCTTTCTCCCCTGTCACTTTGCTTTCAAAATATGACATGTTCTCCACTACACCTAATATTTCATGATCAGTATGTAATGCCATAGCACCCGCACGTGCTGCAACAAATGCTGCTGTCGGATGAGGAGTTGTTACAATAATTTCTTTACTCTTCGGTAACATTGTATGAACGTCGAGCGCCACGTCACCTGTACCCGGTGGTAAATCTAAAAGGATATAATCTAATTCTCCCCAATTCACTTCCTGGAAGAAGTTATTGATCATTTTACCTAACATTGGACCACGCCAAATGACAGGGGTATTCTCTTCTACGAAAAACGCCATTGAAATAACTTTTACCCCGAAACGCTCAACTGGTTTAATTCTATTCCCTTCAATTTCAGGTTTTTCTGAAATACCCATCATATCAGGTACACTAAATCCGTATATATCCGCATCGACTAACCCAACACGCTTTCCTAATCGTGCTAATGCAACTGCTAAGTTAACAGAAACTGTAGATTTACCTACGCCACCTTTACCTGAAGCAATCGCAATAAAATTCACTTTATCATCGGGTGAAATTAATCGTTCAATTTCTGATGAAGTTTGACCACGGAATTGTTCTAAAGCTTCATCATCTAATTGCTCAAAACGAAGTCCTACAGTATTTGCTCCATTTTCTTTTAATACTTCAACGATCTTCATTTGTAGATCTAGCTGTTCTTGTCCACCAGGTTTAGCAATTCCAATCTTAACTGAAACATGATTCTTTTCTTCTTTAATAGAAACTTCTTTCACACCGCCAGTTTCTTTCAATGGAATATTCACAACTGGATCATCTAACTTTTCGATTAATTCAATAACTTGTTCTTTTGTCAGCACAATAAACGCTCCTTCTCATTTCTAATAGCTATAGTTTAACAAAAGATTGTCACTTTGTATAAATTTATTTCTTATTCTAGATTATATTCTATTAAAAGGGCTATAATAGATTAGGGATTAAATTGAAAATAATTAAGATATACATATGATACACATTTAAAGGAGAACACTATGACTAAAAACTACACAATTATGCAATATTTTGAATGGCATTCAAATGATGACGGTAATCACTGGAACAGATTAAAGGATGAAGCTGCAGCACTCAAAGAAAAAGGATTTGATGCAATCTGGTTGCCACCCGCAACTAAAGCTGACCATGTAACGAATACCGGCTATAGCGTATATGATTTATACGACTTAGGAGAATTCGACCAAAAAGGACAGGTTCGAACAAAATATGGCACGAAAGAAGAATTAATCGCAGCAATCGAAGCACTTCATGAACAAGATATTAAAGTTTATGCCGATGTCGTTCTAAATCATAAGGCAGGTGCTGATGAAACTGAAACAGTACGCGTTGTAGAAGTTGATCCAAATGACAGAAATTACGAAATTTCAGAACCATTTGATATCGATGCGTTTACAAAGTTCTATTTTCCGGGTCGTAAAAAAAAATACAGTGCATTTGAATGGAACTACACGCATTTCAATGGTACTGATTATGACCATCGTACAGGACGAAATGGTATATTTAAAATTTTAGGCGAGAATAAAGACTGGAATGAAAATGTCGATCAGGAAAAAGGTAACTTTGATTATCTAATGTTTTCAAATGTTGATTACCAACATCCCGACGTACGTGATGAGACAATCAACTGGGGAAAATGGTTTACTGATACATTAAATATTGATGGTATGCGTCTTGATGCTGTTAAACATATCGAGAGTTATTTTATACGTGACTTTGTACACGCAATGCGTGAACATCGCGGACAAGATTTCTATTTTGTCGGTGAATTCTGGAATCCGGATCTTGAAGTGAACGAGAACTTTTTAGATGAAGCTGAATATAGCTTAGATTTATTCGATGTAAGACTACACTTTAACTTTAAATCCGCTTCAGAAGGTGGTGCTGCTTATGATCTACGTCAAATATTTGATGGCACTATAGTTAAAGAGAACCCTGAACATGCAGTAACCTTTGTAGACAATCATGATTCTCAACCAGGAGAAGCTTTAGAATCATTTGTTAAAGATTGGTTTAAACAATCTGCTTACGCACTTATCTTACTTCGTGAAGATGGTTTCCCTTGTGTATTCTATGGCGATTATTATGGTATCGGTGGAGATCAGCCAATTGACGGTAAACAGATGGCGATTGATCCGTTACTCTATGTCCGTAAATTAAAAGCTTATGGCCAGCAAGATGATTACTTCGATCATCCAAATGTTGTCGGCTGGGTTAGACGTGGATATGCCGAAGATAAATCAGGATGTGCTGTCATCATTAATAACAGTGAACAACCTGCCGAAAAACAAATGTTTATTGGTGAAGATCGTGCCGGACAAACTTGGTATGACTATACCGACACAATTGAAGAAGGTGTAGTCATCGATGAAAAAGGTAACGGCATCTTCAAAGTAAATCCAGGCAGTGTGTCTGTATATTGCGAAAAAGAAGCATAATTAAAAAGATGACTGATCAATTAAACTGATCAGTCATCTTTTTCTTTTATTATAAATGTTTCACTTCAGGTAGTGGTTTAACCTGTGATTCAATCCATTCGCGCTTTTCTTCAAGGAATGGCGGTAATGAAAGACTTTCACCTAATGATTCAAGCGGCTCATTAACATCAAATCCCGGGCCATCCGTTGCAAGTTCTATTAATATGCCTTGTCGCGTTCTAATATAAAGCGATTTAAATAAATGACGATCTACGAAACCGCTTGATGGTATGTTATTCTCTTTAATAAAATCTATCCACTCTTGTAATTCATCTTCGTCTTTAACACGTAGAGCAACGTGATGCATGATGTTGTCCCAATATTTTTCTCATGATTATCTACCTCTTTTAATTTTAAAATTTTATCTTTAATTTAGATTTAGTTTAAATCTAATCATTATTATTTATGTCTTATCTTTCGAAGCAACTGTAATAATTCTTTTTGTTCGTCCTGATCAAGCCCACCGAAAAGTTCTTCCTGCAATGTTGTGTGTTTAGGTCTCAATGTTTCAACAACGCGTTTCCCTTCGCGGGTTAATCGTATATACTTCACTTTCCACTCCTGAGAACGTTCTATTAACCCATCTGCTTCTAATTTCTTAAGTAAATGCGTAATATTCCCTTTCGTGACAAACATTAATTCTGATAGTTCATTTTGTGTACATCCAGGATGTGTATCTATTTGATTTAAACAATCGAAGTGACTGGATGAATAGCCTGTCTCTTTTAATTGTTCGTTAATTTCTTTCAGAATATCGTTATAGATGCGTGCAATATTAAGCCAGACAAGATAACTTCTATTGGGTTCCATCTTCTCACCTCATTTATCAGTTTAATATTAAACCGATAAATGTCAATAGACTAGCACTGAAGTACTAGTCGTCTTCTTTATTCAAATCTTCACTGTCAGGATAGAATATTTCAGTTAAATAATACAGTAAACTTATGACTGCCAGGATAACAAAGAAATTTATCTTGATATGCTGGTAGTTAATATGAACACCAAAATAAAACACGATTGTTGATAAACCAATCGTCAATAGATGGAAATACCATCCTTGAAAATATTTATTATCAGATTGCATGCGTTTTACGTCATCTAATATATATTCTATGACGACAAACAGGAAATAACCTATCGCAATATATGAACCATAATAGAAACTATTATCCATCACATTCTCATTATACGTAAATTCAGCCAACCTGAAATATATAAGGATACGACTTAAACCATACATTCCAAACGTAATCATCAAAATAAATGAGGCACCGGAGATTAATACAACTGATAAAACAAATAAGATCGTGAACATAGAACCTTTAGAAAATTTAAATTGTTTCATCAACTGCCCTCCTCATTATTTTTCCAATTCCCTTTTTTGTGTTAAATAATCTAAATATAGATTAACAAAGTATTTCGTTTTTGTGCAAAATAAAATAAACTATGATTCTTTCTGATTATAACTGACGAAAGAAATTATAGATTAATTTTAAAAGTGCCACACATCAAATTGTGTGACACTTTTTTGATTAGTTTATATTTTCAGCGTTGTAAATCATCTTTCCATCAATCACTGTACCAGCAACTTCTACTTTATGTAACTGAAGTCTATCTACTTTAAAAGGATCTTCTTTAAGTATTGTAAAATCAGCTATCTTACCTTCCTCAATCGTTCCATATTCTGATATATTATCTGCAACTTTAGCCGCTTCAGTCGTATAAAGGGATATCGCTTCAAACACACTTAGTGCTTCGACCATATTATAGCCATCACTCTTATCCTCTGCTGCTTTACGATTTACTGCAGCAGCAATGCCTGACATCGGTCTGAAATCTTCTATCGGACTATCAGAACCTCCTCCGCAAATAATGCCTTTATCAAGTAATGACTTCCATGGATAGCTGTAACGGATACGCGAAGTACCAACTCTTTCGATTGCCCATGGAAAATCAGAGGCAACAAACATCGGCTGTATATCACATATTATATTAAGACGCGCCATTCTTTCGATTAAATCTTCTCTTAAGAAACTCACATGAATCAATCTATCTCGCCCACTACGTGGTGGATGAGCTTCTATCGCATCAAGGACCATTTCAACAGCTTTATCACCTATCATATGTACAGCGATATTTATATCTAAATCTCGCGCTTTTTTCACTTGCTCAGCAAGTTCATCTGGCGTATAGATTGCGAGTCCATATGTATCTTCATCACTATACGGTTCACTAAACAAAGCAGTTCTACCGCCCAAAGCTCCATCTGCATAGCATTTCATCGCATCTGGTCTGAAATAATCATTATAATCAAAATGATATTGAACGACGTCTTCAATGACATCCGTATGACGTAAAATATTTAATCTAAAAGGATTATCTTTATTAATCACATTTTGATAAGCATTCAATACATCTTTGAAATCATTATAGTAAGCAAGATCCTCTGTATGAACACCTGTTAAACCTGCTTGAGTAAATTGCTGTACTGCATATTCAACATGTCCTGTTAGTGACGCTTCATCTTCTATTGATGCAACTTCTAACATTGCTTCCATGGCATTATCATGCACCCAACCGTTCAACATGCCGTCTACCTTTTCATAATGACCACCTGGCATATCAGCTACATTGTCATTGATATTAAAATACTCAAAAACACTTGAATTAACGATTGCTGCATGTCTGCAAACACGCTTGATAATCACCTTCTTGTCAGTGATTGCATCAATATCATCTTTCGTTATTTTATATCCATCTAATTGATTTTCATTGTACCCTTCGCATATTAAAAAGCTACCGTCATCCATATTTTCAGTTGCATTACGAATCTTTTCGATGATAATCTCTATGTCATCATCATCTTTAAAGTTCACACCTCTCAGTGCAATTCCTGTTCCAACAAGATGAATATGAGTATCTACAAAACCCGGAAACATTGCTTTACCGTTTAAATCTATGTATTTAACATCTTTTAATTCCGGTACTTCCTGATAAATCGCTTTTATGCGATTGCCATCAACAAGCACTGCCTGAACAGTTTCATTATCATGCTTCATTGTATAGATTGGACCGTTAAAATATAATTCCAAGATCATCCCTCCAAATAAAAAAAGATATACTAATTAATATTAGTATACCTTAATTATCTGAAGATTTAAAATTCTAATCCTAAAGCTTTAAATGTATCACCTTCACTTAAATCGCCGGTTTCATAACCTTTTTTAAACCATTTCATACGGTCAGCACTTGATCCATGTGTAAATGTATCTGGATTTGCTCTACCAATTGCTTTTTCCTGAATAGTATCATCACCTACAGCATGCGCTGCTTTAATCGCTTCTTCTAGGTCCCCTTCATCAGTGTAACCCATTTCCTGTGCATGTTTCGCATACACACCAGCTAAATAGTCTGCCTGTAACTCAACTGCTACTGAATATTTATTGTATTCAGTTTCAGATAATTGATTTCTTAATTGGTGGAATTTCGGTAGGATACCTAATTCATTTTGTACGTGGTGACCTACTTCGTGTGCAATAACGTAAGCCATCGCAAAGTCTCCAGGTGCATTAAACTTTTTATCTAATTCATCCATGAAAGATAAATCAATATAAACTTTTTGATCTGTCGGACAGTAGAAAGGTCCCATCTGTGCACTTGCATTACCACAGCCTGAACGGACACCATCCGTATATAGCACTAGTTTAGGTTCAGTATATGTACGATCATATTTCTTAAATAATGCATGCCATACATCTTCAGTATCTTTAAGAACAACTGAAGTGAACTGGCCACGTTCATCTAATGACTGTTCAGTCTTAGTATCTACTTGCTCAGCTTCTTTCTTTACGTTACCTGTTTCAAACGGATTATCTTGAGAGCCAGAACCACCAGATGTTGCCCCATTGTCTTGCGTTTGTTCTTGTTGTGATGAATCTCCACCAAGAACACCACCTAAATCTCCGGGATTACCACCCATTAAAACGAAAATTATCATTACAACAATACCTAAACAACCCATTCCGCCTCCGCCGATAACCATCGGGCTACCGCCGCCTGAGAATCCGCCACCAGATCCTCTAGCATCTTCAACGTTCGAACTACCTTGTCGACCTTGCCATTTCATATACGTTCCCCCTACTCGGTTGATTGCTTACATAATAGTTAATATTAATTACCCTAAAGTGCTATGTCGCAATCATAAAATTGTTACAAAATTTATTTAAACGCTTTTATTGCATCGATTGAAGATAGGCCTTCGACGACAAGGTACTGACCATTTGCAAATCGTTTCACTTTAACTTTCTCTTCATTTACCTGATTACCATATATTTTATTGACGTGATATTCTTTTACTGGGTGTGCTAGCTTCTTTTTATTTTTATGTGTGATTAACTTTTTCTTCACGTATCGCTCCGGTAACCAAATATGATCTTTATAGGATAGATGAATCTTAACTTTCATCTTATCTCCGACATAAAGATCTTTATGGTGATCTAAACTACCATGATATAAAAAGCGCTGTGTATTAGATTCAGGATTTACTGCTACCTGCTCATATGTATCCACAGTTCCATTGTATAATTTATCTTTGTTTTGCACGTGTTTAGCATCAAACTTCAATCCTTCTTCAAGGAAGTCAATCTGCTTTCTACTTGTTGTACCTTCTACAAAGTACTTCTTATCTGTCACAACCAGAATTGGTTTTGTCTGTGCTTTTTCTGAGAATTTCTCTATTTGAGCCTTATCCAGTTTAACAACTCTTCCGTCAGTACTTGCCTTAACTGTTAAATCATCAATTTTTCCTGAAATTTGTGTCTGCTTTTCCTTTAATATATCAATATTGTTCTCTGCTTTAGTTAGTTCAGAATCCAGCCAGTTTAACTGAGCTTCAATTTCATCAAGCTTATTTTGAGAAGAAGTATCACTTTGGACCATTTCCATCGCCAGGATTTGTCCTTCTATCTGATCTTTTTCAATCATCTTATTATCTAA
This sequence comes from Macrococcoides bohemicum, assembly GCF_003259675.1. GTDB lineage: Bacteria > Bacillota > Bacilli > Staphylococcales > Staphylococcaceae > Macrococcoides > Macrococcoides bohemicum. The sequence continues at coordinate 10,305 of NZ_PZJG01000002.1, forward strand.
TGAAAGCCCAACTTCTTTTTCTTTAGAGAACAGGGCTTCGTCATTATATGTGAACAATGGATCACCTTTTTGTACGGTATCCCCTAGTTCCACATGCATTTGAACCGCTTCTTTCTGTTCACCTTCCTGAAAATAGTTCGATAAGTTCTGCTTAACTTTACCCTTGACATTTAATACGTGTGTCTTTATTCGTTCATCAATTTCAATCGTATTCTTCTTGTCCTGCTCATTTAAGTATAAAAATATGACACTTGCTAATACTAATGCAAGTACAATTAACGATACGACAACCGGCAAAAACCATTTATTCTTCATTACATTCACACGCCCTATGCCTAAAATTTCAATTTATAATGCAAATAACATTACACATCGTTTATTACTTTATATATACATCCAGAAGATTTAATTTTCTATTATAAATTTAAGTTATTTAATGATACGGTCATCATCTGATTTAATATGTGAATTAAAATCATCCATATTAATCTTTTTTTGAGATTGATAATACTTATACGTTAGTCCGATAAGCATTAAAGCAGCAAATAAAGATACAAATCCCATCCAGCTAACTTCTCCGCGTCCGGGACCAACAATGTAATAGTATGATAAATAGAGATTTATAGCCACAAGTGCTAACATCATGATGATGACATAAATATGTGTTTTAGATTTCAAGTACTTCACCTCTACAATAATTTATTATTGATTAAGTCCTGTCGCGCTGTTTCAACACTATCTTTACCTTCTTTATTTTTTAACGGACTAAATTCACTTGCACGATCAACTTGTAGTGTCTTAAATGATTGACCGTAACGGAAGATGTCAAAATAAAACTTCTCAAACTTTAATGTTGATTGCTTTACAGGATTTAAATCACTGTCTAATTGCTCTAAATTTTTGATTGCTAAGTGATATGGTAATTCACTTTCAGCATGCGCTATTAAATAATCTAATTTAAAGATGTGAATACCAATATTTGCGTTACGATATGTATTCTCTTCACCTTCAGGTAATTCAGTGTACTCCATAACTTGTTTAACACCTTCAACTTCAATAACACGTCCTACACTTTCATTATCCTTAGCTGCAATTGTCTTTGTAGTAACATCTGACTGACTGTCTACTGCTAATCCACAAAGCATTGGATCTAACACTTTTACGAGAACATTATCAATATTATTGATATAAAGATATTCTACGCCTTTATCCTTTAAATCTTTATTTACACCAGATGAATGCAATGCTTCAAAAATACCACCATTTCCATTCGGCGTTGTAAGAAGTGATTGTTCTTTATTTAATAATAATTCACCTGACTCACTCAATGCCACGATATTCGGTTGCTTAAAGAACGTAATATTTTCTTTTGGCATACCAAAATAATGATGTGCTTCAAAGTAAGCTAATGTTTCCTCGTGATTAATGTCACTTGTCATAATTGTCCATGGCATATTGATGTTATATGTTTCATTATAAGCAATAATTTGTTCAGCCTGAAATTCAAACAAACTTTTCCCATCAAATTCAAATGTACCTTTAGGCCCTGGATGTTCTAAACGTGTACCTTGACCACCTGCCATCAATACAGGCGCTATTTTAAGTTGTCTAATTGCTTCTAATCCTTTTTCTTTATATGTATTTCGTATTTCTTCTGACAATTCATCTTTGATGATTGTCTCAACGTCTTTAATTTCACCTTGTGGTAACTTTACCTCTCGATTAACATAAACTTCATCATATAACTTTTTGATGCTATCAAAATTCTGCTGCTCCAGCATATTTTGTAACTCAACCTTTTTATCATTAGATAAGCGCTCTAATTGTGCAGCTAAAGTTATATGACCGTATTGTTTTAATTTATTGTTCATCCGTGAAATTCTCCTTATACTTTATTATTTTAAAATGATGTTTATTCATATTTTATCATGATTAGTTTAGCCATACTAATGCTCTATGAAACATTTCTATATAAAATAGATACATCGTTAACACACTAAAAGTCGTTGCAAGTGACAAATCTAAAATCCCACCAGTCTTAAATGTAAAAGGGAAAACAATTTTCTTATTTACCGGGAAGAATAGAGTTACGCCACGTGGTGTTAACATATCTAATAACAAATGGCTGATTACACCCAGTACCGCACTGATCACATATATCGTATTAACATTCAGTACAATTAGTAATATACCTGTAAGTAACATAAAAAAGATTGAATGCGTCAGTGTACGATGTCCAAAAATAAGTGCAATTAACGAACTGATTGGCCATATCTTTTTCCCGAGCTTGCTACCAGCATGGCAAATATCAGGTACAATACTAAACAGTGCTGTAGTACCGATAATACCGGCAAAAGAACTGATATCATAAGCAGCATTCATCCCATAAGATGTGCCGATTAGCACACCGAGTGCTACATGCGTTTTTCCGGTCATTGGACACATCTCCTTCATATTTGACACTTCTGTGAAATACATCACATATTTATTGAAATATATTTCACATATTATTATACTAGCATTATAAGTCAATGAGTAATAAATAAATGAAATAACCCCCTTTATTTCGCCCAACTCATTCTAGTCAAGTGTTTATGACTACATTTGAACACAAAAAATCGACTCATTTTAGTTTGAGTCATTTTTTGTGTTCTTGTCATCCATTTTAAAGCTTCACGTTCTGACAATGGTGAGCGTTTAATGGAAAGTTATTTTTCATATAACTTTCCATCGAATGTTGATGTTCATTATTTTTTAGAGGATTGTATGCTCTTTTAATATCATTGATGGTTATCATCTGAATTGTCCTGCACTGCTGACCTCGATTGTTGCTTTGTATCTTCTTTTGTCAGCGTATTTTTTTGTTCTGTCATTTTCGATTCATTCGTGCTTACTTCATCAGATTCTGTTGTTTGTGGCGGTTCTGTTGTTTTCGGTTCTGTTATTTTCGGTTCTGTCGTTTTATCAGGTTGAGCAGGGATGACTTCAGTTGTAATCGGGACAGTGCTCTTCTGTTCATTTGTGACCTTCTCTTGTTTCTCAATAATCTTCTCTTCAGTTTCGGTTTGAACTGCCAAATTACATTGACCACTTCTACAAATATAGCCCTCACTCGTCAGATTGTTCCATGCTTTTGAATATTCAGAGGTGTGACTAATCTCCTGACAAACAGCTTCCTTTTCTTTACCTGGGGTCACAAGACAAGTTCTTGCAAGATTATAGCGTTCTGTATCATAGCTTCTTGATGTTTGAACAGTTTTAGAAGTTGATGTATTGTTCATTTCGTTCTTTTGCTTTTTACTATGCTTTTCTTTTTTCACTGTTTTTTTAGTTTTATCAGTCTTTTTCTTATCAACTGGTGGTTTTACTTTCACTTCTATATCAGGCTTATGATCGACTTTCTTAGGCGCTTCTTCCGCTTTACCACATGCACAAAGTACTACTGACATAAGCAAAATACTTATCCACTTTTTCATTGTTTCTCTCCTTAAATGTATGAAATTAACAACATACAATGTAAGTATTATACCACATGCACTAAAAATGTGTAGAAACACTAATCATCCTGCTCTTAAGCATCATTTAAGCACGACATAATAGAGTTTTGCTATGATGATGAAAGAAAAGACGGAGGTGTATATATGCAGGAAAATACAAAAGGCGTACTATATGCAGGTGGTGCATATTTATTATGGGGATTACTTCCTACATATTGGCGCTCGGTCGATACCTTCCACCCGTATGAGATATTATTTCATCGCGTGATCTGGTCAGCTGTATTTATGGTAATCTTGATTGTCGCATTAAAGAAATGGGGTACCTTTAAAACAGACACGAAAGCGTTATTCCATCGTAAAAAAGAATTGATTGCACTAATTGTTGCAAGTGTCGTCATTATGGTGAACTGGGGTATCTTTATCTGGGCGATCAACAACCATCATGTGTTGCAGGCAAGTCTTGGATATTACATCAATCCATTGATGAGTATTGCACTTGGATTTATATTTATGAAAGAACGTTTTAATTTATTAGAGACATTTGCGATTATCTTTGCAGCAATCGGTGTACTTTATATGACAATCAGTAGCGGTACATTCCCATTGATATCAATCATTCTTGCTATGAGTTTTGCATTATATGGACTGATGAAGAAGTTTGTCAATATCGATGCCATCTATAGTATTGCGCTTGAAACGATCATTTCATTACCCGTTGCAATTGTTGGCCTCATACTATTAGCGAGACAAGGCGAACAACACTTTGGTATGAATCATACGAGTTTTCTCATACTTTTTGCCGGAGTTGCTACTGCAGTGCCGCTTATCATGTTTACTGCAGGTGCAAAGCGTATCCCATTATCTTTAATCGGCTTCTTACAATATATTTCACCAACCTTAATATTATTGCAAGGTGTCTTTTTGTTCGGGGAGTCATTTAGTATGACCGATCTTTTAACTTTCTTCTGTATATGGGCTGGTCTTGTCCTTTATAGTTACAGTAAATACATGCAATTTAAGACAATGAAACGTAAAAAACTGCTCAGTTAAAATCACTGAGCAGTTTTTCTATTCAAAGATATATTTATTCTGGCTTGAGATGAAAGCAAATATAAACATCACAATGGTAATTACGAAGAACATAATATAACTCGGTGTGTGACTATTAAATACATCATGTAAATATCCGAGTAGCATAGGACCAATTGCTGCTACAAAATATCCAACCGATTGACTGAAGCCTGACAATTCAATCGCATCTTCAGTAGTCTTAGCACGTAGTGAGAAGAACAACATGCATAGACTAAATGCCGCACCACCTGCCAGACCAGTGGCTATCATTGCAATGACGATAAATATCGTCTTGTTAACTAGCAATGCACTGAAGCCAATTAAAAATAATGCTGTAAATAAATACACAAGTGGACGTTGATTTTTCATTTTCATTGCAATAACAGGCATCAGGAAAGTCATCGGTAACTGAGCAAACTGATTGAGCATTAAATAATAACCCGCTGCTTCCTGATCAGCGCCATAAGACATTAAAATATCAGGAAACCAAGTAACAGTTGAATAAAAGTTCATCGACTGAAATCCCATCATTAAAGCAATTGCAATCGCAAGTTTAGATTTGTATATAGGACGCTTACCTTCTGTTACAGATAACCTTGGATTATACTTTAGTTGTGGCATCCATAGTAAAATACCAGCAATACTAAATAATATCCAGAACCCTAGTGAATACTGATATCCCCCATCATTAACCTTACTTAATGGCACACTTAAACCAGCACCGATACCAGCTGTCATGTTCATCGTTGCAGCAAATACACCCGTCATCAATCCCATCTGTTCAGGAAAACGCCATTTTACAAAGCTTGGTAATATTACATTTCCTATCGCTATACCAATACCAATCAATACCGTACCTATTAACAACATAGGGATGTTCGGAATAATTCGAATGATAAGACCACAGAGCAGAATAAACATGCCAATCATTAATGCAATACTCAGCCCTACAGAACGAGAGAAACGCGCCACAAACGGTGACACAATTCCGAACATAATCAGTGGAATCGTCGTTAGCATTCCAAGTAAGGATTTTGGAAGATCTAATGTATCACCTATTTCTGAAATCATCGGACCAATTGCTGTGAGTGGTGCTCGTAAAGTTGAAGCAACGACAACAACACCGAGTAGTAATACATACATTTGAAATTTTTTATTCAATATTATCCTCCTTAATTTCTGCCTTTCTATTGTTTGTTTTATTAATTCAATCATATCACGTAACTTTCATTTTTTTTCGGGAAAAAACATCGGTTTAATTGTAAGTGGTCATAAAAAGGGGTATATTTATGGTATCAAATATATAAGGATGTGTATTAAAAATGGCAATGAGAATTACTAAGAACGATAAAGAAGTAAATATCAAATGGCGTGTTGCTGACATCACAATTCCGAACGAAGACATCTTAAGCGTGAAAGAAGATACAAACATTTATGCTGGTGCAGATGAGAATAACGATGAGAAAGTAGTACGTATCGGTTCAACTTTTGGTAAAACTAATCGTATCCTTTTAGACACTAAAGATAAAAAATACATCATCTACACACACAACGATAAAAAAATCATCAATGAATTAAATAAGTAATTGTAATACGATGGAGGCCGGGTTTATATACGGCCTCTTTTTATGTTTTTTTGTATTATAATTTTCGCCCGTCTTTTCCGGATAGTACGAGTATCCGGAAAAGATGATACACATTCCAACTATTTCCACCACACGCCTTCTATAATAAGCATCATTATTCATATTACTATCCTCCCTTCGCCTAATTTTGTTACTATAAACGTGAAGGTAAAGGAGGCAATACAATGGAACAATTAAAAGGAAAAGTTGCTTTAATTACAGGTGGTTCTAGTGGTATCGGTCTTGAAATTGCGAAAGCTTTAGCTCAGGAAGGCGTAAATATTGCAATTACCGGACGTAACTTTGATAAGTTAGAATCAGCTATCACAACACTCGATCAATACGATATCGATACGACAGCGATTGTTTGTGATAATAAAAATGCAGAAGATATTAAAGCTTGTGTCGCGCACGTTCTTGAAACATTTGAGGAAATTGACATATTAGTAAATAACGCAGGTGTAATGAAAAATGCACCGTTCTTAGAAACATCAGAAGCGTTATTAGATGAGCTCATCCAAACAAATGTATACGGTCCATTCCGCTTTATGCAGGAAGTAGCACCAGTCATGATTAAACAAGGTCAAGGCGATATCGTTAATATGAGCTCTATGTCAGCAGTGAATGCTAATGCCAATTCAAGTGCTTATTCTGCCACTAAATTTGCACTTTCTGGTATGTCTGATAGCTTTATGCTAGAAATGCGTCCGCATAATATCCGTACATTTCTAATTCATCCTTCAGCAGTGCTAACAGACTTAATCGGTGAACCGTCACTTGAACCTGAAACGATGACGCATCCTGAAGATATTGCTGAAGTTATTGTGAGCCAATTAAAATTAAATCGACGTACATTTGTTAAACAAAATCAAATCTGGGCGACAAACCCTATCAAAAAATAAGGAGGCAAAATAATGTATATCGTAACAAACAGAATTAAAATGAAAAAAGGGTTTGCAGAAAAAATGGCACCTATGTTTACTAAAGGTGGCGATATAACAGATCTTAAAGGATTTACTAAAATTGAAACTTGGTCAATTCAGAACTTAGAAGAATATGACGAGCTACATGTAAACACTTGGTGGGAAACACTAGAAGATTTCGAAGCATGGAAAACGAGTGATGCATTTAAAAAAGCGCACGGACAACGTGGTAATAAATCAGATACTGAGAAACAGGAATCACCGATGCTAGGTTCAGAGATAGTAATTGCAAAACTTGAAACAGAGGTTGGTAAATGATTAAAGTTGTATTCACCTACACAACTAAAAATGAATATCTACCTGAACTGATGCATAAGTTTCAGGCATCGGCAGATCACAAATTCAATTCAATGCCATCGAGTACCGATATTAAAATGTATAGACAAACAAACGGCACAACAACGATAATCGTTCTAGATATTTTCTACAATTCAATAGCTGATTACGAAGCACGCACAGCATTTGAACGTAGTCAGGATGATTGGAATGCCATTTGGTTTGCAGATGATATTAAACATACACTTGAGTCGGTAGAAATATATGAATGTTTATAAAAATAAGCCCGAGCTGTTTAAACAGTTCGGGCTTATTTTACACTTTTTTTGACAGTCTTAGAAGATTAAATGTGCCATAAGCGTTATAATTGGCAGACATATTATTGTTCTCATCAAGAAGATGACGAATAATTTTGGCAGACTAACCGGAATTTTAGAACCTAGAATCACCCCACCTACTTCTGATAAGTAGATTAATTGTGAAATACTAAGTGCGCCTATTACAAAGCGTGTTAAATCTGACTTTACATCTGAGATTAGAATTGAAGGCAGGAACATATCTGCAAATCCAATTAATATCGTTTCAGATGCAGCAACTGCGTCTGGTATTTGCAATACATTAAGTAAAGGTACAAACGGCAGCCCTATATATGTAAAGAACTTCGTATGTTCTGCGACAATCGTTGCTAATGTTCCGATTGCCATTACTACAGGTAATACGGCAAACCACATATCCCCAACAGTCTTCACCCCTGATAACCAGAACAGTTTCCATCCTGGTGCTTTAATCGCTTTAACTGTCGCATTGTGATAACCATAACTTACAATCGTATGTCCTTCAGGTGGCTTCTCATCAATAATTCCTGTACTGCCATCTGCATAATGATCTGGCACTTTTGATAATGGCCAGATACGTGGCATAATCATCGCTGCAATTAAGCATGATACGATAACCGTACCGTAAAAGGCAAAGAAATGATTCATTAACCCTACTTGTTCACACACTACTATCGCAAACGTAATCGATACAACTGAGAATGATGTGGCAATAACAGTCGCCTCTCGACGTGTAAAGAAATTCCCTTCATATTGCCTAGAAGTAATCATTACGCCTACTGTCCCATCTCCAATAAACGAAGCCAGATTATCAACCGCTGATCGTCCTGGCAATGTAAAAAGTGGACGCATCACTTTCGAAAACATCGGACCTAAAAATTCAAGTAAACCATAATCCATTAAAAATGGTAAAAACAGACCTGCAAAGAAAAAGACTGCAATTAAAGTTGGCAATAACCCAGAATAAATTAATTGTCCTGTGGCTTCTGTATCAACAAAAGGAACATTCATTTTAAAATAAACAATCGTTGCAAATACTGCACCTATTAACCTAACAATGCACCATATCCAGTTCACATTAAATAAAGTATTAATATAAGACGATTTAGGTTTACTAATAAAACTAAAATAAAATGTAAATAATATCGAAATCATAATTACACTATAAATCAATGTTGGTGTTGTATTACCCAGTACATTTAAAAACCACTTGGCAAGTACAGCCACAGGCAAACTCGTCTTACCATCAACTTGTAGTGGCGTTAAAAATAAAAATATACCAATAATACTTAAAATAATAAATTTCATTTGACCTATTTTCCAGGTCTTCTTATCATATTGTTCCATCTTATCCTCCATTTTTTATTCACAAAAATTAATATTTATACATTAACACAATAAATTTACTGTGTAAACGCTATTTTAAAATATTCATTTTTTTGAATATTCAAATAATAAAGACCATAATAATACCCAATCGAAAAATGTCGATTGGGTATCCAGTTTTATTTCACTTCTTTATAATATAAATTTTTATCAGGTATACTTGGATGTAGATGCATATTATCTTTTAGCAATTGCCAATCATTCTTATAGTAGAATGTGTTTGCAACGATATCATGCACATCACTTGTTAAATAATATTTACCTGCTGGAAGTGCTGCAAGCAACTTCGTTCCTATCCCACTATGCTTACTATTCTTATCGACTGCGATGGAAAGAATCTCAAATGCACCATTTAATTTTTCTTTCTCATCAGCTGTTAAATATCGATCGATTAATTCACGATAAAATTGTTTACTCTCACTCGTATAACCATATAAATAACCATTGATATTACCAAACTGATGACTAATCAATGCTTTAAATCCCGGTATTTCACTATACTTTAAAATATTTTCAACCATTTCTTTATGGCTTCTCGCATCTTCGAAATTTGTTAAATAAATCTCAGCAATTCGATCCACTGCATCTTGAAGTTCTTCATTAGTTAGTTCCTGAATCATGCCCATCACTCCTTGACAACCTTTATGAAAACCTTTTCATTATCATTATGACCTTTTATAGCGCTTTTGACAATGAATTTTTAGAAAATTGCCGCTTCTAAAGCTTCAATTTCAGCAATACCCATTTCATCGCCATCTTTACGGAAATAGCGTTTCGCTTCAGTGAAGTAAGATTTAGCTTTATTCATCTCTTCCTGTGCCGCATATAATTCACCTAATGCACGGTTAGAAATCGCAATACTTAAATCATCTTCTGACTGTTCAGCTAATTTTAAAGATGCTTCAAGTGACGCTTTCCCTTCATCATATTGATTATTTAATAATTGGACATATCCTAACTCGTATAAATTTACAGATTGTTTAATTGTATCATCACTAAAGTTGGCATCGATTAATTCAGCTTCTTTCTTAAAGTATGCAATCGACTGATCGAACTCTGCATCCATTCTTTCTACTAATCCTAATTGATGATATGCCATTTGTTGTTCTTCTGCATCTTCAGAATTTAATAAGTTATTTAATGATTCGCGTGCTTTATCAAAGTGATTATCTGTTGCATAAATATATGCCGCATTTAATTGATAGTCCGCGTAATCTTCATCACCTGGATTGATATTATTTCCAATTTCCTGTAATAACTTTGTCGCCTCTTCAATATCACCATTCTCAAACTGTCCAAATACTAAATCGATTTGTTCATTATAATTCATTGTCATGCTCCTCGCTTTGTTTTGTTTTTTGTAATAGACTTGTCGCTATTGCTGCAAATATATCACCAATAAATGATAGTATTGCTCCCTTGATGCTCACCTCTCTTTCATTGTATAGTGTTTATCATAATTATTCATCTGATAACATTAAGGATGTACTTTTTTATTTTTACTGATATAATTTCTAGTGCACGCTATATTGAAAGGATCTATTATGACACGTCTTAAATTATTTACTTTTATACTTAGTATCTTTGTTGTTGGAATGGTCGAACTGGTAGTTGCAGGTATATTAACGCTTATCAGTGATGATTTAAATATTAATCAATCTCTGACCGGTCAATTAGTCACTATCTATGCTTTTACAGTTGCTATTTGTGGTCCAATTCTCGTGAAACTTACCGAAAGATATAATCCGAAATGGATATTGCTCATCAGCATGATTATCTTTATTATTGGAAATACGATTAATGCGGTAGGTGATACATTTACCGTCATCGTCATCGGACGTATTATTGCTTCTGCGGCATCGAGCATTATCGTTGTAAAGCTATTAGCGCTTACTGTCGTCTTAAGTAAACCTGAAGAACGTGGGAAAATGTTAGGTCTTGTATACATCGGATTTAGTGGCGCTAATGTATTTGGCGTACCTCTTGGCACAAAAATCGGCGAAATGTTCGGTTGGCGTGCGACATTCTGGATGATTGTTATAGTGAGTATTATTGCGACCATCCTCTTAATGTTTCAGTTACCAAATAAAATTAATGTACAGGCGGAAGATGAAAACAAACATTCAAAACTACTGTATCCGGCAGAAGCTGCAAAATATATCGGTATCACATTCTTTATATTAGCTTCAAACTATATCGTGTTTACTTATATTAGCCCGTTAATGATCAGTCATGGGTATACGCTACAACACGTCTCTATTCTATTATTCGTTTGTGGTATAGGTAGTATTGCAGGAACAAGTTTAGGTGGGATGATGGCAGATAAAATTGGTAGTAAGAAATGGTTGATCATCGCCTTATCTGTATTTACGCTATCATTATTTTTCTTTAATATCGCTTTACCATTTTACTTTATATTACTATTCGTGATGCTTGTCTGGAATATCTTTGAATGGGGAACAAACCCAGCCATTCAAATCGGTATCATAAAGCAAGTAGAAGGTGATTCAAGCACTATCATGGCATGGAACATGTCAGCTTTAAACGCGGGTATCGGATTTGGTGCGTTAATTGGTGGTATTATTGTAGAAACATTTTCTTTATCTGTTGCGCCTTATTTATCAATCCTATTTGCGATTATCTGCTTAGGATTAGCATTATCTATCAAGAGAGATTAATACAATCAGTCATCCACCTGAAATACCATAATAAATTAAAAATAAACACACTTTATCAGTTCAAATGATAAAGTGTGTTCTTTTTTTGCGCATAAAATATTTAGTGCAAATTTATATTGTTCCGTAATAGAGAACTGATTCATTTGGCACGATTACTTTGCCATCTACAGCGAACTCATCAAACAGGTTAGCTAACTTTTCTACAAACGTAACATATTGTCTATCGCCTTCTACTAATGCATATGATGCGGATAACGAACGATCGATAAATCCTTGTTTATTATACGTTAATGGGAATTCATAAGACTGCTTAGCATATTTACCTCCAAAGAAATCTGAGATACTTTCTTCAGAATACTGCACCCCACCACCGTAACCGATAAATCCTTTAAAGTTTGGACAGAATGCAGAATAAATTTCTGCGGTCTTTACATTAATCGGTGCTTCTTCTATACGCGTATTCCAGACGAGACAAACCGGGCCATTCCCTTTTAATATTCTTCTACATTCTGCTTTAAACGCATTTTGATCAAACCAATGAAAACTTTGTGCTACAGTAATCATATCAACGGTATGAGATTCAATTTCTGTACTTTCTGCTGGTCGTTCATGTATTTCAAGTTCTTTACACTTTAATGCCAGACGGAGTTGTGCTGCCATCGCACTATTCGGTTCAATCGCAATAACTTTTGCGCCTAGATCCAGTAATAGTTCAGTGAATATACCAGTCCCCGCACCAATATCAGCAATCGTTGTCGTCTCATCAATTGAAAAAGTTTCTTTCATATAATCCATTAACGCACAAGCATATTTAGGTCTGGAATTCCGATACTGTTCTACTTTTTCACTAAAAAGTACTTTACTATCCATATAACACCTCTTTAATGTAATCGATCTTGAATGATACCTATTGCACCTAAAAATCCATAAATTATTACCGGTCCGACAAATTTAAAACCACGCTGCTTCAAATTTTTACTAATTTGTTGAGATAAAGCGTTATCTGCAGGCACTAAACTTTCTTCTTCAAAATATGTAATCACTGGTTTAAAGTCTGTAAATGACCATATGTATCGATCAAAGCTACCAAACTCCTGCTGAATCTCAATAAATTTCTGCGCATTATTAATGATACTACCAATCTTTAATTTATTTTTAATCATCGCATCTGACGTCATCAGCCGATTAAAGTCATCAGCTTCATACTTTGCGATTTTCTGATAATCAAATTGATCGAGAGCAGTACGCATGCCTTCCCTGCGTTTCAGTATCGTCAGCCATGAAAGTCCTGCCTGCATCCCTTCAAGCACGAGCATTTCAAAGAGATATGTATCATCATGCGATGGAATACCCCATTCATTATCATAATATTTGGCCATCAACGGATGACTATCTGCCCAGCTAAATCTCATGCTGTCACCTTTCTCTTTGTAAATTACTTACTTATTGTATCATTTAAGCAACTTATCTACTACTATAAAAAAGAAGTACACAATGTATGTGTACTTATCTATAAAAAATTAATCCTATAATAATACCGAGTACGACGATAACCCACGGTGGCAATTTTACAAAATATAATAAAATAAAAAGTATTAAACTAAATACAATATCCTGCCAGTGCGTTACAGTATGCATGATAATCGGATTAATCCATGCAGCCCCTAATATACCGATAACACCGGCATTAATTCCTTTTAATGCTTGTTTCATCAATCGATGCTCACGAATAACAGCCCAGAACGGCAAAGTACCGATCACTAATAAAAAAGCCGGTAAGAAGATTGCTACCATAGCCACGAGTCCACCTGTAACACCAAATAAACTTGCGCCAACAAATGAACCAAAGGTAAACAATGGACCAGGCATCGCCTGTGTCAAGCCATATCCAGCAAGGAATGTATCGATATCCATCATATCCGGTACGAAGACACTTTGTAACAGTGGTAATACGACATGACCTCCACCAAATACCAGTAACCCTCCACGAAACAATCTGTCAAACATATGTAGCCAGTCATTATTAATCAACTGGGCAATAATCGGTAGTCCAATCATTAAACTAACAAGCAATAGTAACGCAGCAATGCTCATTGATTTCGAAACTTGAATCGAGATTGGCGCATCTTTTTTCGTTTCAACTTTATACAGTAACATACCAATTAATCCGGAAGCGATAATGATTAAGATTTGCGTATATGCTGTTGGAAATACAAGTGCAGTGCATAAACTGATCAAAAAGATCATGATGGCTGTTAAATTATTTAACGTGGTCTTTCCCATTCCAACTAATGCATGTAATACGACTGCAATTGCAACTATGAGTAATCCTTTTATAAAATCCAGATCCATATCGAGTGCCTTCATAAAGTAGACTGATGTAATCAGGATAAAGACTGACGGTAATGTAAATCCTAAAAAGGCTAATATTGCGCCGAGTATTCCTCCTCGCATTAAACCTATACCGATACCGACCTGACTCGATGCCGGCCCAGGCAGGAACTGACATAGACTGACAAGATCCTGATATATTTTATCGCTTAGCCATTTTCTTTTCTCGACATATTCAGCCCGGAAATAACCAAGATGCGCAACTGGTCCTCCAAAGCTCGTCACGCCAAGTTTTAATGCAACAAAAAATATTTCTAATAAACGTCCCATAACCCACCTCCTTGATTTGTTGAGTTTATCATAACGAATATTCAGTACAGTTATGTTACAACACTTTAAAGATTATGTAAGGTTTAAGAGAACATATTGAGTTACGGTTTAAAATTTCTCGAATTTATGACATTATTAAAGAGAATTATTGAAATCAATGCATGGAAAACGATTTCATATTATAATAAACCTACATATCAAATTAGGAGGTCCAGATAGTGAACACAGTAAAGATAAAATCACATAAATATCCAGATAGACCTCACGTAGAAGTAGAAGGGAAATTACTTTCTGAAACACCACATTACTTTTTTGTAGTATGTGAAAAAAATTCTCTATTAAAACATTTCATTAAAGACGAAGAATATTTACTTGATTACGATACGCTTCATTTTCTTTCTAAATATCATGGATATACGGTATCAATCTCAATCGATGAACAATATAAACCCGTTAAGATTTTTTGTAATATCTCAACACCTTGTCAAAAGGATGATGAAGGTAACATTACATATATTGACCTGGATATGGATTATGTCAAATCGAATACAGGACAATGGTTTTTAAGAAACAATGACATGTTCTTAGATAATACAAAGCGATATAACTATCCTCTGCAGTTAACCAATTTCGCTCTTGTTTCATTGCAGGAACTTAAAACAAATATTAAAAATAATGTATTTCCATTCGGCATTGATAATTTTAAAGATGTCGATGGACCGATAAAATAAGATGCTCTTTTTAGAGTATCTTTTTTAATACAACTTTAACAAATTGTAACAATAAAGGAATAAAACTTTAGAAATAATATGATACGCTTGTTGTAACATTATCTGGAATGGAGGGATTTACTTGTCAAAAATTAGTATACATGTTATTCAGACAGGGTTTATTACTGTCAATCGCACCGTTACGACACAGACTAAATCCCTAAATCCACTTACAAAGCTTGGATTTATTTCGTATAAGAAAAAGCGCAAACAATATCCTATCGCATGTTTCCTGATTGAACACCCGAAAGGATTAATTCTTGTTGATACAGGCTGGCATAAACGTGTACGTAAAGAAGAACATAAAGAGTTGGGATTACAGCGATTAATTCATCGTGCTACTTTACCTGAAGGACAATCGATAGATGAACAGCTCAGTAAAAGAGGAATACTACCAGGTGACTTAGATTATGTGCTGCTAACACATCTCCACAGTGACCATGTAAGCGGCGTACGTCAGCTTAAAGATGCCAAATATATATTTGCGAGTCGCGAAGAAATATTAGAATCCAATAAACGCGTAATCCGTTATCTTCAAAAATTATGGATTGATGTTGATCTAACGTGTTTCGAGTTTGATCAAACGGGCATTGGACCAAACGGCTTTTCATATGATTTATTCAGAGACAAATCAGTACAGCTCATCCATGCTCCAGGTCATAGCGTTGGTTTATTTATGGTGAAAGTAATGAATAGTGATGGAGAGTATATATTAATCACGAGTGATGCTGCACTGGTGAATACATCATACGAAGAGATTATCATTCCAGCTCACGTGATGAATCTCTATGATTTAAAGAAGGCATTACTCTGGATTAATAAAGTAAGTAAAGATCCTCTATGTAAGAAAATATTAACAAGTCATGATCTCGATTTAAAAGAAGAAATCATCACATTATAAAAAGTTGATTAAGACTATTCTAATAAAGTCTTAATCATCTTTTCTGGTTTATCGATAAATGCTTTTGTAACGATATAATGTTCTGTTTCACGATAATCTATGCGGTCATACCCATCTTCATTTAACTGAATAATATCTGCACCTGGATATGCCATAATAATTGGTGAATGCGTTGCGATAATGAACTGCGCACCACGCTTTACTAAGTCATTTATCCTAACAATCATCGACATTTGACGCATCGGTGATAAAGCACTTTCCGGCTCATCTAATATATATAAACCTTTTGCACGGAATCTGTACTTAAGTAACGCTAAAAATGATTCGCCGTGGGATTGATCATGTAAACTTTTTCCGCCATAACTGTTGAGCAGTCTACCATCAATCGCATTAAGTCGCTCAATTTCAGTAGCTACATTATAAAACCCCTCTGCACGTAAAAAGAATGTATCACTTGGTACACCCATCTTTCCAAGCCTTATTTCTTCATATAGTCCTGCATGTGAATGTTTCGTTGCAAAGTTAAAGTTCTTACCTCCACCTTCTGGATTTAACCCATAATTCACTGCAATCGCTTCAATTAAAGTTGATTTCCCAGTTCCATTTTCACCTACAATAATCGTCACAGGTTTAGTTAAATCAATACGTTCCAACTTTTTGATCGCAGGGATTTTCATATAGTAAGGTGTTGCTTCATGTGGCTTAAAATTTGATGCAATACTTTTGATAAACATCTTTTCACCTCATAAAAAATTCTGTTATATTAATAATATAGTAAAAAAAGTAATAATAAAAATTTATTGTCATTCGAGGTGCCAAGATGGTTCAATTGGTTCCATATGAGGAGCAGTACAAAGAGCGATTAAAGCAATTCTATCAACCAGCTGAAACTTTAAAGTACACGCAATTACCAGAATACAGCATCGAAGAAATAAACGATAATGTACATGGTGTCGTGATTATTAATCAAAATCAGACGATTGGATTCTTCTTATTGCATCGTACTGATAGAAGATTTCAGTATACAGATGATAAACAGTCCTTACTACTTACCAATCTGATTATGGATTATTCGTATAGTGGAAAAGGTCATGGTAAACAATATATTTATAAGCTGGAAATATAAAAAGATTGAGACAAAATTCTTAGCCCTCTTCTGTTTAACAGCTTAAACGGCGGAACAGAAGTTGCCCCTACGACAAAAAACCAAACAAAAACTATAAATCAAAGAGCGATTTATTAGTTTTGTTCGGTTTTTGCTTGTGGCAGAACACTTCTGTCCCAGCCTCTTTTTAGTTAAACCAGCTTCTGATTAGCTTTTCAACTTCTGCTGTTTCATCGATTAAATCTTTCATCATATCGATATCTGCCTTGTCGCCAATTAAATTCGTTACAACAGGTGTATCTAACACGCGCTTCACCGCTTCACCAATCGTTTCTTCCTGCACATTATTTGTCGGTTCAGTTTGGTCAGTAACAAAATCATTGTCCTGGAACTGCTGTTCTAGACGCGGTGCATTGTTGTTATTAAACGCATGAACAACTTCCATAATCGCTTTACGTAAGTCGTTATATTCTTTTACGTTCTTTAAATCATTCAGACGTTTTTTAACCATCTCATTTTTCTCTAAATATTTAGCACCTTGAACAGCACCGACTGTTAAAGCACCGACTACTAATCCTCTTTTTACCCATTTATTCATTGTAATTCCTCCATTCAACATTATTTTTATTATAATGTATTTATAGATTTATTACATTTATAACGATTACTGCAGAAATAACATTTTATCTAATGCTTTTAATGCATAGGTCGTCGTTTCCTGATCTACTGTAATCTGGTTTTCAAAGTTATGGTCTATTATCTTATCGAGACACCATACGAGATGCGGTAAATCGATACGATTCATCGTTAGACATGCACACATAAATGGATTAAGTGAAATGATTTCTTTATCTGAATTATGCTTTATAATGCGATTGACCAAGTTCATTTCAGTACCGATTGCCCACTTAGAGCCAGGTGCTGCGTTCGTAATTTCTTCTAGAATTTTACGCGTAGAACCTGCATCATCACTTTGCTGAACTACTTCGAAAGTACATTCAGGATGAACGATAATACGCATGTCTGGATGTTGCTTTCTTACTTGAGCAATATTTTGCGCCGTAAATTTCTCATGTACTGAACAATGCCCTTTCCATAAGATGATACGTAAATCACTCATATCACCATCATATTCAAGTTTATTTTGAATCGGATCATAGATCGCCATTTGTTCTAACGGAACACCTAAATCATATGCTGTATTACGCCCTAAATGCTGGTCAGGTAAGAAAAGTATGATTTCATCCTGTGCAAGTGCCCAACTTACTACTTTATGTGCGTTACCACTTGTTAAACATGCACCATCTTTCCTGCCAACAAATGCTTTAATTGCTGCAGTAGAGTTGACATATGTCAACGGCAGACAGTCTATATTAAACGCTGACTTTAAATAAGCATCACAACGTTCTACTTGATGAAGATTCGCCATATCTGCCATCGAACAACCTGCTCTTAAATCTGGTAACAAGACAATCTGATCATCGTTTGTCAGCATATCAGCAGTTTCTGCCATAAAGTGTACACCACAAAATGCGATATACTTCGCTGTATTCGTCTTACAAATATTTGCAAGTTCTAATGAATCTCCTATCGCATCTGCAAATTGCACCACTTCATCTTTTTGATAATGATGGCAAGGAATGAATAGATCATTACCAAGCAAACTCTTTACTTCTGTCACCCTTGCTTCAAGCGCTTCTTTTGACATGTGTAAATACTGTTCAGGAATTTGTCCTGACTTTAATAAATCAATCATTGATATCCACCTTTCCGGAAATGTCTAATGCATTTGCGCCATGAAATAGCTTACCAACTGAAATATAATCGACACCTGCTTCGGCATATGCTTTGATCGTTTCGATATTAATGCCACCAGATGCTTCTGTAATAATATGGTTTGGCACAAGATGGATATGCGCCTTAATAAATTCCGGTGTACAATTATCAAACATAATGATATCGGCCTGAGCTTTAATTGCTGCTTCAAGCATTGCTTCATCTTCAATCTCAACTTCTATCTTATCCATATGACCGTGCAACGCCTTTACACTTTGCATCGCAGCGTCAATTGAACCCATAAATGCAATGTGATTATCCTTTAACATGATTCCGTCATTAAGATTTCTACGGTGATTACTGGCACCTGCAATACGTACTGCGTATTTTTCGAACATGCCTAGCCCCGGCGTTGTTTTACGTGTATCTGTCACTCTAGCTGACGTATGTGCTATTTTCTCCATATACCTTTTCGTTTCTGTCGTAATCCCGCTCATACGTTGAATAATATTTAATACAGTACGTTCAGCCTGTAATAGATATTTTACTTTTCCAGAGATTTTAGCAATACATTCACCCTTTTGTAACGCATCCCCATCATGTTTGAAACAAGCGACATCACACTTATCTAAAATATTAAATCCTCGTAAGATAACATCTTCACCACAAAAATAACCATCTTCTTTGGCAATCAGTTGCATTGTGCCGGTTGTATTGTCATCAAAGATAGCTGATGATAAATCTCCATATGATAAATCTTCATCCATAAAATCACGTAACTTTTGTTCTAAGCGAATTAAATTCAACGATTGTTCCTCCGTTTATATGTTTTACGATATTTGTTTTATCTCTGTCTGCTACATCTTTCTCCTTTATCACATGCGCACCGAGTGTAGACGTCCGATTTATCGCGCATTCCGTAACGAGTCTTGCAAAAACTGTTAAATTATCATTTGAATTAAGGGCCTTCAAGTATTTATTTAAGTTTTCAGTATCTCTAACGATACCTACATACTTCATAAATGATACATGATCAAAATCACGATTATATTGAATATTTACAGTAGAAAAAATTCTGCCAGGTGGATTTAACGTTTCATTAATCAACGTTTGTGCCAGCAGTTTCCCCATTGCTAATCCTTCCAGCAGTGAGTTACTTGCGAGTCTATTCGCGCCATGAAAGCCAGTACATGCCGCTTCACCAATTACAAATAAGTTCTCTACTGCTGTTGCACCATTTACATCAGCTGCTATACCACCCATCGTATAATGTGCACCCGGTGCAACAGGAATGCGTTCTGATAAACCAAACTGCTCACACTGTGTATTAATGAATGGAAACTGCTGTGCAAAATTGTGTATGTTTGAAATGTCTAAATAAATGCGCTCTCCAATTTGTATGCGCCTAAATATTTCATAGCTCGTAATGTGCCTTGGAGATAAATCACGCTGCAAATACTTTGCCATAATTGGTTCACCATATTCATTCACCAGTACTCCTCCAGCGCCTCTAACCGCTTCAGAGACGAGACAGATTGCTTTATTATCAATCGTAAGCATCGTCGGATGGAACTGTACCATTTCAAGGTCACGTAACGTACAACCTGAAAGTAGTGCAAGCATTTGAGCATACACGCCAGCCGAACTCGGGTTCGAAGCAGGTTGAAACATACCACTATATCCACCGGTAGCAAGTACAACAAATTGCCCCGAAAATACTCTATCATCTACTGAAATACCGCAAATCTTTCCATATACATCTTTATGTAGTGCCGTTAAACGACCATATATCACTTCAACCTGTGGTTGAATATGAGCATGCATAAATGCACAAACTGACTTCCCTGTCTGATCGTGATTCATATGAAAGATGCGAGGTATAGCATGCGCTCCTTCCATACCTAAATCAATCCGTCCCGCTTTTTGATCGAACTCGATACCTCTATTTATTAAATCCCGAACAACATGATTTCCCGTTTCAATCATCTTACGGATAACATCAATATCACCGTAATTGCAGCCAGCGATATATGTATCCTGCACATGATTTTCAATTGATTCTTCAAATAAAGATGAAGCAATACCACCTTGAGCCATCACACTTGAAGAAGTATTGTTATCCATCACGACAGCAACTTTAAAGTGTTTCGGAAGATAACTTAACAGGCTGAGTGCGCTAATACCACCACCGACAACAATTACATCATACATAAAAAACACCTTTACAATATATTTACATTAGTTTTACAATTATATTGTCACATAAACAATAAAATTACAAGAGGTAATTCGATGATAAATTTAGATTATGCTGCAACAACACCTATGTCTCCTAGTGCAATGCAAGGTTACTTTGATACAAACAAAAAATTTTATTATAATTCCGAGAGTTTACATGGTGGTGGCGACATCGTTAAAGATATCGTACACAACTGCGAGAATGCACTGAATGCACGATTTACAGATAACTTTACACTTGTAACGTCGACGAGTGGCTCTCACGCAAATGAAATGGCTTTAAACAACTATCTCTATCATGAATCAAATAAAACAATCGTACTTACGTCTAAATTTGAACATCCATCTGTCTATGCAGCGTTACACGGACATGCTCGTTACGACATACACTACTTCCCGGAAGACGAAATTGGCATGATTGATTTAAATATGACAGAACAATTTATCCGGCAATATCATGAGACAATAGCATGTGTAAGCTGTGTTCATGTCAGTTCTGAAACAGGTTATATCTTCCCAATTGAACAAATAGGACAATTAACAAATCAATTTAATATTCCATTTCACATTGATGCTGTGCAATCAGCTGGTAAGTTAATGATTCCAACGCAATATGTAACGTCACTTTCAATCAGCGGGCATAAATTTTTTGGTCCAAAAGGAATCGGTGCACTTCTTATTAGGGAAGAGGCAATGCGCATCACTAATCCTTTCTTCCATCACGAACATCATATGAGAAACGGCACAGTGGATGTACCATCACTTGTTGCGATGACACAAGCATTGATAGAATATAAACAATCAGACACTATACAGCAGTTAAATCACAAGATTATTACTAAGCTCGATCCAGCATTATACGTGCCGATGAAATTCGAACCACAACTTAAAAACATTATTCCGATACTTATCAACAAAACAGACGGACAATATATAATGCAACAACTGTCACAACACAATATCTTAATCTCTACCGGAACCGCATGCGGGCATGGTACAATGCATTCAAGAGGCTTAGAAACATTGATTACAAAGCAGGGTTACTCGGTACATCAATATATTCGAGTATCACTCAGTACATTAACGACAGAAGAAGAAATCAATACTTTTTTAGAGGTCATCAATCAAATAACATAAAGGTGAAAGTCTATGCAAACAGAGGAAAGAAGGCAACACATCGCACAACTGATTAAAGAAAGTTCGACTGCAATACCTGGCGCTGCATTAGCGAAACGATTTAATGTGTCAAGGCAAATCATCGTTTCAGATATTGCAAAATTACGTGAAGAAGAAATTGGCATCAAAGCGACAAAAAAAGGGTATATCTTTGAAGCCACGCCTCAGACAGGTGAGAAATATAAACGTACAATTACCGTAAAACATGACAATAGCAGAATGCTTGAAGAACTAACGATTATCGTTGAAAATGGCGCAATGATCGACAATGTGTCTATCAATCATCCAATATACGGTAAAATTACAGCGGATCTGATGCTCAATTCTGTTGAAGATTGTTATGAATTCTCAAATGATATGACTGAAGATAATGGGAGAATGCTAGCTGAACTCACATACGGTGTACATGAACATGTAATATCTGCTAAAACCGAAAAGATACTTGATAATGCAGAACGTGATTTAAAAGCACATGGCTTTATTTATGACTATGAGTAAACAGCAAAAATAAGGCCAGGACACAATTGTCCTGGCCTTATTAATATTTTATATTCAATTAATTATATAAATTAATTATCGATTTATGCTTCTTCAACTTCTTTATTTTTTGGGCGTTTTGATAAGATAAATGTTGCTACAAATGCAGTAACAATTGCAATCGCCATTGCGATAACATAATTCATATAGCTTCCTGGAGCAATTGAGATAACACCAGGTAAACCAGCAGCACCTAAAGCTGTCGCTTTAACTTGCATTAAACCGATGTATGCTGAACCAACAGCTGAACCAATAATCGCTCCAATGAATGGATAGCGTAATTTTAAGTTTACTCCGAACATTGCAGGTTCAGTAATACCTAATAATGCTGAGATACCGGCAGCTGATGCGATACCTTTAAGTTTTTCATTTTTAGTAATAAATAATACCGCTAACGTTGCTGCACCTTGAGATACGTTACTCATAGCAGCAATCGGGAAGATAAATGACCCACCTGTTTTTGCAGCATCTGCAATCAACTGTGTTTCAACTGCGATAAATGAGTGGTGCATACCTGTGATAACGATTGGTGCATAGAAGAATCCGAAGATCATCGCACCTACAAATCCACCCGTTTCATATAACCATGTTAAACCATCAGTTAAATAGGTACCTGCTGTACGTGTTAACGGTCCAACGAATAGGAATGTTAAGAAGCCAGTAACGAATAAAGAAATTAACGGTGTCGTTAAGTTATCTAACCAAGATGGTGTTACTTTACGTAAATTCTTCTCAATTGTAGCCAATATCCAGCTCGCAACTAAAATCGGTAACACTTGACCTTGGTACCCTACACTTTGAACATGCAGTCCAAGTAAATCCCAAGACGGAATATCTTTACCCGCTACAACATATTTTGGGAAGTCATATCCATTTAACAATGCCGGATGCACTAAAATCATACCAAGTGCTGCACCTAGATACGGGTTACCACCGAAACGTTTCGCGGCACTAAAACCAATTAAGATTGGTAAGAAGACGAATGGTGCATTGGCAAGTAAATTAATAAAGTCTGCTAAACCAGCTAAACCTGGGTTAGCTTCAATAACCGTTGTTTTACCATCATAGAATAATCCTGGTGCTGTAAATAAGTTGTTAATCCCCATCAATAAACCACCAGCTACGATTGCTGGAATAATTGGAACAAAGATATCAGACAACATCTTCACAAATTGTTGTAAAGGGTTCATCTTCTTCGTAGATTTAGACGCTACTTCTGATTTCGTTGCAGCATCCATACCTGTCATCTTGCTCATTTCGTTAAATACAGTATTTACTGTACCAGCTCCGATAATAATTTGATACTGACCACCTGTTGAGAAAGTGCCTTTTACCGCATCCATATTATCTAATGCTTTCTGATCTACGATACTCTCATCTTTTAAAGCTAAACGTAAACGGGTTGAACAATGTGCCATTGCATCGATATTTTCTTTACCACCGATAGCAGCTAAAATATCTTTTGAAACTTGATTGTAATCCATTCCATTTCCTCCTTTGGAACCGGTTCCATTTTAGTGTAAAAAAATATGTCCGTGAACTATGTGCTTAATTTAAACTAATCTTACTCCCAAAATCTTTTTCTGTCAACGCTTACATTTAAAATATTTTATAAGAATATTAAAAGTGACCAGTCCATTAATGAACTGGCCACTTATTCTAATCTATAGAATTAATAAATAAGGATTTTCAATATAATTGATTAGTGTTGATAAGAAATGAGCGCCATCTGCACCATCAATGATTTGATGGTCGATTGTTAAGCTGAGTGGTAAAGTTTTCGTTTCCTTCACTTCACCATCAACTAATTTTAATTCATTTTGCACTGATCCTACACCTAAAATACCTACTTCAGGTGCATTTAGCACTGGTGTGAAGTATTCAATACCTGATGTTCCGATATTTGTAATCGTAAATGTACCACCACTCATCTTCTCGTTCTCTAAACTACCGTTTCTTGCTGCGTCAGATAGTTCGAAGATCAGCGTTGCAATGTCACCGATAGATTTACTACCTGCATCATGAATTACCGGTACCATTAATCCATCGTCAAGCGATGTTGCAACACCAATATTCACTTCATCATGCTTTGTTAAATTCCCCTCTTTATAAGTGCTGTTCATTTTCGGATCGTCTTTCAATGTTAATGCAACAGCTTTAGTAATTAATGCAGTAACAGTTACTTTAATATCTAGTCCACTATTACCGACTTCTGTTTTAAGCTTTTTATTAAATTTAAATAATTTATCCGCGTTTGCTTTTTGATGTAATGTTAATTGCGCTGTCGTTTGTAAACTATTCATCATATTTGCTGCAATTGCACTACGCATCGGACTTAAGTTTTTCGGTGTAACAGATTTCTCGGCAACAGCTTTAATCTCCGCTTGAGCTGTTTGCTCAGTTTGCGCTTTAGCTGGTGCATTTTCAACATCGCGCTTTGTGATACGTCCGTTACCACCCGTACCTTTTATTTGCGAATAATCTATACCA
The DNA here is from genome assembly GCF_003259675.1 of Macrococcoides bohemicum. Lineage (GTDB taxonomy): Bacteria > Bacillota > Bacilli > Staphylococcales > Staphylococcaceae > Macrococcoides > Macrococcoides bohemicum. Next base: position 35,810 of record NZ_PZJG01000002.1, read on the forward strand.
TTCTCTTGTGCTATTTTCTTAGCAAGTGGTGTGATAAAGACTCTCTTACCAGATTGTTGAGATTGTTCAGTTGGATGCTCTTCTTCTTCAATAGCATTTTCATTAATTTCCTTATCGTGAGTGCGCTCAAAGCTATCTGATTTCTCTGCAGCATCTTTAATTGCTTCACGTTCATCAGTTGGTTCACCTGATTCACTAAGCGCTTCATCGTCTCCTGCCGGCTTATCACCAACCGAGTCACCTTCATCACCAACAAGCCCTATCTGCTCTCCAACTTTCGCAACGCCTCCTGACTCTACAGTGATTTCCAGTAACTGTCCATCAGCCGGAGATTCAACATCCATCGTTAATTTCTCAGAAGCAATCATACATACTGCTTCGCCTTTCTTAACAGCATCTCCTACTGATTTGTACCATTCATCTATTGTACCTTCTGTCATGGTCATCCCTAGCTTCGGCATATCTATTCTTTTACTCATTTAACTTCACCTCGCATTATTTTAAATCATCAATAATTTCTGCTGCTTCTTTAAGTACTCTATCTTTATTTGGAATGTAAAGTTTCTCAAGGTTCTCAGCAAAAGGTACAGGTGTATGTGGTGCAGTAATCACTTTTACCGGCCCATCTAAATAATCAAATGCTTTGTCACTAACAACAGCTGCAATAGAATGCCCTGTAGAACTTTGAGGGTTTGCTTCGTCTATTACAATTAGTCGATTTGTTTTCTCTACAGAATTCAATATTGTTTCCTGATCCCACGGTGCTACTGTTACTAAATCAATAACCTCAACTGAAACGTCTTGGCCTTCTAATTCATCCGCTACTTCAAGTGCTACATGTACCATTTTACCAATCGCAACGATTGAAAGGTCTGTACCTTCTCTTACAATTTTTGCTTTGCCTATTTCAACAGTATAATACTCTTCTGGTACTTCACCTTTCATACCATATAATGTTTTATCTTCAGAAAATACAACTAAGTTATCATCTTCAACTGCGGCAAGTAATAATCCTTTTGCATCATATGGGTTTGATGGTACAACTACTTTTATACCTGGAATTGCTCCGAACATACCATATAATGATTGACTGTGCTGAGCGGCCGCTGAAGCACCTGCGCCATGCACGGTACGCATCGTCATAGGAATTTTTGCTTTACCACCAAACATGTAACGCATTTTTGAACCTTGGTTAAGTAATGCGTCTAGTGCATATCCAATGAAATCGTTGAACATTAATTCAACAATCGGTCTAAGTCCGGTTGCCGCGGCACCTACACCTGCACCAACATAGTTTTGTTCGGCGATTGGTGTATCAATAACACGTTCACGACCATATTTACCTACAATACCTTTCGTTAAGCCGAACACGCCGCCCCACGCTTCATCTCCATCTAAATGCTCAATTGTATTACCACCAGCAACGTCTTCTCCCATTAAAATAACTGTTTCATCTTTCTCCATTGCCTGGTCGATTCCTTCAGTAACTGCTTGCATAAATGTGAGTTCTCTTGTCATTATTATTCCTCCTTAATCTGCATAGACATCTTCAAGTAATGAAGATTCATCTGGTAGTGGACTATTCTCTGCGAATTTAACCGCTTCTTCAACTAATGCTTTAGCATCATCTTCAATTTTTTTCGCTTCTTCTTCTGTCATCCAGCCTTCTTTTAATGCACGCTCTTTAAAGATGACAATAGGATCTAAATCACGTAGTTCATCTTTATCTGATTTATAACTTTGCGCATCTCCTTCAAAGTGACCATAGTTACGATAAGTCTTACATTCAATTAATGTCGGCCCTTCTCCAGCTTTTGCGCGTTTCACTGCTTCAATCATCACTTCGTTGACTGCAACAACATCTTTACCATCAACATGGTGACCTGGCATATTATATGCTGAGGCACGTTCTGCAACAGTATCTGACGCTGAGGCATAGCTATGTGGTGTCGCCTCACCATATCCATTGTTTTCACAAATAAAGATTACAGGTAAATTTAGAATTGATGCGAAATTCAATCCTTCGTGGAAAGTACCTTCATTTGATGCACCATCTCCAAAGAAACATACTGCCACTGCATCTTGTTTCAATGTTTTTATAGATAAACCCGCACCATTTGCAAGTGGGAATCCGGCACCAACGATACCGTTAGCACCGAGAATACCTTTCTCTACTTCGGCGATATGCATTGATCCACCCTTACCTTTATTCAAACCATCTTTACGACCATAGATTTCAGCCATCATTCCTAAAATATCGCACTCTTTAGCGATTGCATGACCATGCCCTCGGTGTGTACTTGTAATATAATCGGCATCATTTAATTCTGCACAAGCACCTACTGCTATCGCTTCTTCACCTGCATACAAGTGCACGAAACCAGGAATCGTTCCTGTTAAAAATATTCTGTGCACTTCATCTTCAAATTCACGAATTTCATTCATTTTCTTATAAATCCATAACACTTTTTCTTTTTCCATTTTGCGTTCCTCCCTTTTATGGCTGATGAATACTTAGACCAAAGTAATCTTCAGCACTTTCTCCAATTGATTCTGAAACTGTAGGATGTGCAAAGATTTGATGAGATAATTCATCCATCGTACCTTCAGCATTTTTTACAGCTAAGATAGTACTTATGAGTTCTGTTGCATGCGCACCACAAATAACTGCACCGAGAATTTCACCGTATTTCTTTTCACTAATGACTTTTACAAATCCCGTAGAATCTCCATATGAAATTGCTTTACCGTTGCCAGCGAGGTTATAAGATGAAACTTTTACATCATAATCTTTTTTTGCTTGTTCTTCACTTAAGCCAAATGAAGCGATTTCAGGTGTTGTATACACACAACGTGGTACTTTTGTTTGATCTAATTTGCGCGGATTATTATTAACTATATGATCAGCTGCAACAAATCCTTCGTGACTTGCAGCATGTGCAAGTTGATAACCTGGAATAATGTCACCAATGGCATAAATGTGTTTTTGTGAAGTTTGCATAAAATCATTTACTTCGATAAATTTATTATTTTCAGTGCGTTTTAGCCCTAATTTATCCGCAAGTTCTAAATTCGTTTTACGACCCGTTGCCACAAGTAATCTTTCAAATGAAATTGACTCTTTACCAACTTTGATTTTCCCATTTTCAATCGACTCAATTTTTGCATTTGTGATAATAGTGATACCTTCTTTTTTTAAATGTTTCTTCACGAGTTTACGGGCTTCTACATCCTCAGTCATTAAAATATCATCTGCCACTTCTACAAGCGTCACTTTCGTTCCAAGGGGTGCAAATGCTTGTGCCATTTCTACACCAATAACGCCTCCACCAATAATAACTAAAGACTTCGGTAATGCTTCCCAGCTAAAGATTGTATCTGTTGTGTCATAGTTAATATTATCAATGCCATCAATAGGCGGTATAAAAGGTTTCGAACCTGTTGCTAAAATAATATTTTGCGCTGAGATATTTCCATCGCTGTATGATATATCATGCCCTTTAATCTCTGTAACGAAATCCTCAATCACTTCTACTCCATTTTTCTTCAGTAAATAACCGACACCATTCACAAGTTGTGACACAACCTCATCTTTGTATGCCTTAACTTTTGAGTAATCAAGCTGTACATCTTCCGCTGAAATACCAAACTTTTCTGCTTGTTTTACGATTGACATCACTTCTGAAATTCTGAGCATTGCTTTTGAAGGTATACAACCTACGTTAAGACATGTTCCACCAAGACTTTCCCCTTCGAATAGAACTACGTTCTTTTTGTATTGTGCGAGACGTATGGCAGTAACATAACCACCAGGACCTCCACCAATCACTGCAACATCGTAATTATATTTCAATATCATCACCTCTTCCTCTATTCACAATTTCATTTTAACTCTAATTGCAAACGTTTACAATTAATTTGTCAGAATATTTTGTATCTATTTTATGACGAAATATTCACAAGAAAAATTTTCAAAAATACAACTTAAATTTCATTTTCACAAAGTGTATATTAAGTAAATTCATTATCCATATAAAATGTTCTTTTTTCGATTTATACATTCAAAATAAATTAGTGTCTAATCAATAAATTCTAGTCTCTATTTATAGTATCTAGTAATAATATATTTGTGAAAATTTATAAAAAGTGTGATATTTCTTACACAAAAAATGCACCGTTCAAATTTGAACGGTGCATATCCTATATATTTATTCATCCTTAAATTTCAATCCCTGCTCATCCATATCCTCTCTTAAAATACGAATGGCTTTTGGGACAAATCCATGTAACTCCAGCAGTTCAGCTTCACTATATTTCGTAACATCTTCCATTGTCTTCACATTGATACTATTAAGGGCGCGCAGTGCTGGTTTGCTGATCTTTGGTAGATCCATTTTATTCACCTGTTTTAGCAAAGTGTTTGATACGTGTTCCAATTTCATCACGTACTCGCTGAAATACTGACCAGTCTTGTCCAGCAGGATCTTCAAATCCCCAATGCTCAGTACGTACATGTGGTGGTGTAACCGGACATACATCTTTTGCATGATCACATAGTGTTACAACTAAGTCTGCATTATTTAAGATGTCTTTATCAATAACATCTGATGTATGGTTTGAAATATCAATACCTACTTCTTTCATTGCTTCAATAGCTTTTGGGTTTACTCCGTGTGATTCAATTCCTGCAGAATATACATTCCATTCAGGTAAATATTCTTTTCCGAACCCTTCTGCCATCTGTGAACGGCAAGAATTTCCTGTACATAAAAAATAGATTGTTTTAGTCATAATCATTCTCCTTTTATCCAAATAATCTCATTGATATATAAAGTCCTACAAGTGTCGCAAACAATACGGGAATTGTAATGACGATGCCTGTTTTAAAATACGTTCCCCAAGAAATCTTTACACCTTTACCACTCAACACGTGTAACCAGAGTAACGTTGCAAGGCTTCCGATTGGCGTAATCTTAGGTCCTAAATCACATCCGATAACGTTAGCGTATACTAAAGCATCTTGAAGCATCCCTGATGCCTGACTTTGTTTAATTGCGATTGAATCAATCAATACGGTTGGCATATTGTTCATAATAGATGAGAGTATTGCTGATAAGAAGCCCATACCCATAATTGAACCAAATAAATTCGTTTGTGTAATATTATCGATTACACCTGCGAGTAAACTTGTCAGTCCTACATTCTTTAGCCCATATACGACAACATACATGCCGATTGAGAAGAAGACGATTGCCCACGGTGCACCTTTAATTACTTTGCCTGTGTTTACAGCTGGACTTTGTCTTGCGAATATAATAAAGATAAAAGCAATGAGTGATGCAATAATACTTACGGGGAAGTTAATAAAGTCACTCACTAAATATCCTATTAATAGAATCGCCAGTACAATCCACGACATCTTAAATAATTTCATATCTTTAATTGCTGACTTCGGTTGACGTAACGTATCCTTATCATAAGTTGCTGGTATATTACGCTTAAAGTATAACCAGAGCACTGTGATACTTGCAATTAAACTGAATATGTTCGGTAGAAACATATGTTTTGCATATTCCATAAATGATAAATCAAAATAATCAGCTGATACGATGTTGACAAGGTTACTTACAACTAACGGTAAACTTGTTGTATCAGCGATAAATCCTGACGCAATAATAAAAGGAAAGACCATCTTTTCGTTGAAGTTTAAGTTACGCACCATCGCCAGCACAATCGGTGTAAGAATTAAAGCTGCACCATCATTTGCGAAAAATGCTGCAACGATCGCACCTAATATGCATACGTAAACAAACATTTTAAAGGTATTCCCTTTTGCTAGATGCGTCATATGCAATGCTGCCCATTCAAAGAAACCTATTTCATCTAGTATGAGCGAGATTAATATCACTGCGATAAATGTAAATGTTGCATTCCAAACGATGTTCGTTACATCAATGACATCGTTGAAATCCACAACGCCAAAAATAAGAGCCAGTATGGCGCCACCTACAGCAGAATATCCAATTGAAAGATTCTTCGGCTGCCAGATGACCAATGTTAAAGTTATTAAGAATATTGCAATCGCAATGGCTGTTATCATATTTCTGCTACCTCTTCTATATTGACATCATAAGGTTGTATCGCTACAAACGGCTGATGTGCTATTAGTTTATTGATTTGTTTACGTTCTTCCTGAATTTTGCTATCAAACATATCGTGCGTATCTGCTTGTGCAGCGATTGTATTATTTACGACCCACATACGCTGATTGATACCGGCGCGTTCTAAATCTACTTTCAAACGCTCTGCTTCTTTAATAGGCGTAGGTTCAGCGAGTGTCACAATGACCATTTCAGTTAAATCATTATTCGTTATACTCGGCAATAAATCTGATACAGAACTTGGTAGAACATTCGTGTTTCGTTCTACCTCTTTATGATAGCTTTGTGAAGCATCTAGCAGTAATAGTGTATGTCCAGTTGGTGCGGTGTCAATTACAACAATATCATGTGATTTGTCTGCAATAAAATCACTAAAAGCTCTGAAAAATGCTATTTCTTGAGTACAAGGACTTCGTAAGTCTTCTTTAATATAATCAATTTGATCTTGAGATAGATGTTCTGCAGCAGCTAATACTTCTGCTTCATACTCACGTAATGCTTCTACTTCATCAATATATTTCACTGTAACTCGGTCGTTTGATTCAGTATCATACCAAATATTTGCCGGGTCAGTAGTTGCCAATAAGACAGACTTATCCTGCCTAGCTAAGCGTTTCGCGATTATTTTGGCAATTGTTGTCTTACCTACACCACCTTTACCCATCGTAAAGATGAAACGTTTATTATCTTTAATCATTTTGTTAACGAGTTCATCTATTGAATACCCTTTATCTAAAACAACACTTTCATGATTGTTGATTGAAGTGTCATCAGTGAACATTTGTTTCATCGCTTCAATCCCGAAAATATTAAACTGTTTCATGGGTACGTAATAGGTCGGCACTTGATTTAGAAAATCTTCAAATTGTTTTAGAACTGATTGTTCTTTATTCGCTTTTTGACGCGCGAGATTACTCGTTGGATTTTCGATGATGCCATTAATAATAACCATGTCATTGGTAATATTTAAATCGCGTAATTCATCCATTGCACGTATTAATTCATGAATGCTGTGCTGATCACCACGAGCAACAAACATCATCGTTGTTAAACTGGTATCTTTCAATTTATTAACTGCTTCTAAGTATATTTGTTTGTTGTCCGATAAACCCGAAAGTTGTCCAAGACACGATGCTTCATGCGTTGATGATTCAATAAATGAATACCATGCATCAGGCAGTTCGAGCATCCTTAACGTATGACCTGTCGGAGCTGTATCAAAGATAATATGATCAAATTGTTCTGCATAATCTCTATTTGCCAGAAAGGCAGTAAACTCATTGAAAGCTGCAACTTCTACAGTACATGAACCACTTAATTGTTCTTCCATGTTTTTTATCGCAAACTCTGGAAGGACTCCGATATATGGTTTGATGACAGATTGTTTGTATTTTTCAGCCGCTTCAATAGGTTCGAAGTTCGCTACATATAAATTTTGTAATGATGGCACTTGAGTTAATTCGCTCGTTAAGTCCATTTCGAATATATCCTGCAAATTACTCGCAGGGTCTGTGCTAACGAGTGCCACTCGCTTGCCTTGTTCACTTAAATAGACAGCAAGCGCACTCGAAATTGATGTCTTACCGACACCACCCTTACCCGTAAAGAATAAATATTTTGTTAAAGATATAGCATTTGGATTAAATTTTTGCATGATACTTCACTCCTAACAGCAGTTATCTCCAGGGGCACAACAGTTATTTTGTAAATCATGAACTACGATAATATCTAATACTTCATCTGTTGTCATATAGCTACCTGTTTTGACAACTTCGTCATTAATCATCGTGATTGGCATGATCGCTTCACCTTTATCTTTGATTAATGTCATGATTGCTTCATGTCGCACAAAAGCATTCGGCGCGCTCGTTAAGTTGTAACGTAATACTTTAATTCCATTTTGTTTCATCTTTTCAATATCACCATTCACTCGAATCAGTTCCTGATCAGGAGATGGGCCACATACACCTGAAGAACAACACATCGCTGGTTCAAATAATTTAATTTCTACCATAATTAACACTCCTCATTTGTTTTGCACACACAATTTTGATGTGGTACGAAGATTTGATTTTGTAAATTGACGATTTGCTCGATGACCTCTAAGTTGTTAGCATACATCACGTTCGTACCCTCTTTCCAACTCGTTACGATACCGCTTTGTTTCAATTGTTTCATATGATGCGATAACGTCGGTTGCGAGAATTCAAAATGCTCTAAAATATCACATGCACATAACGGACCACAGCTCAGTAAATCCACAATTTCCAGACGATTCTTATCCGATAATACTTTCAACAGCTTAGCCAAATATTCATAATCCATCGTTTCACCTCTTTATATAGATGGTTGTCTATATTCAAGTTTAGTATATATCGAATATAGATGATTGTCTATATTTAAATTAAAAATAAAGAAGACTGCATTTTTTACAGTCTTCAGTCTATAAATCCCAATTCTTTTGCCATCTTCCATGCAAGTACTCTGTTATCTGCTCCGAGTTTTTCTAAAATAATGCTCGTATAATTACGGACGGTGCCATCACTCAAAAATAACTTTTGACTGATTTCTTTACTCGTCAATCCTTCTCCTATTAACTTTAATATCTCCTGTTCCTTATCAGTTAATGGATTTTTAGTGAGCATTAATGGGAGTAGTTCCGGGCTATACTCTTTTTTTCCCTGCATGACAGAATGAATCGTCTCTGTAAGTTCATCTACTGAGCGTTCTTTTAATACATATGCGTCCACATCTAAATTTACAGCACGTTCAAAATAACCAGGGCGTTTAAATGTTGTGACTATAATTACTTTTACATCTAACTTTTGTTCTCGAATATAAGCTAGCACATCTAATCCACTCTGCTCAGGCATTTCAATATCAAGCAATGCAATATCAAATGAGTCATCAATAACATTGATTGCTTCTGCACCATTAGAAACACTTACAATTTCATCAAACGTACCACTAATCACCAACAGTTTCTTCATTGCTTCACGTAACATACTTTGGTCTTCTGCATGTAGTAATTTCATGATTTCACCTCTACTGTGACATATATGCCAAGTCCTGGATTTAAGCTTTTCGTTTTCACGATACCATCCATTGCCTGCGCCCGCGCTTCGATACTTTTTAAACTCATACTATTTGATAATCCTTTACCATTATCACTCAATGATAAATTTAATATGTTATCAACTTGATCAATAAGAAGTTGAACTTTCGTTGCCTCACTATGTTTAATGACATTATTAATCAATTCTTTAATCAGCATACTGACTTCATGTTGCTGAATTTCATCAACAGACTCGTAATGAACCTTTCTCTCAAATTCAATATTTGCATCTCTCAGTATTTTCTCAACTTGTACAACTTCGTCCTCAATTGTAGTCGATTTAATATCTTCAATGATTGACCTTACTTTATATAAAGATTCCTGTGATAGCGAGTGAATTTCCTGCAATTCATCTTTTGCTATATCAGGATATTTCTCAATTAATTTCAATGCAAGTTCAGATTTGACTGCCAATGTACTAAACACCTGGCCGAGTGAGTCATGTAAATCCTGAGAAATACGATTACGTTCAATTTGTGTAGAAAGCAAAGCAAGCTTTTCATTCTTAATGTTTAGTTCATATATTTTACGAGAATGTTCAGCAAAATAGTCCATTGAAACTGCCATCATCAATACAAAGAAAAAATGTGGAATGAGTTCCATGCCATATGCATAGTTTTGCACACAAATTGCAATATAGTTGAGCACGAAACTACCTAGTGTTATTTTCCCATACAGAGAATTCACTCTTTTTCCAAGTACATATGGTATATATGAGATAGGGAATAAATAAAACAATAAGTTACCGAAATTACAAAAATGAACAAACACAGTAATCGAAATAAGTAAACATCCAATTACAATAGGTATATATTTACTTGTATTGCTATTCATCATAAATACTGCCGAAAAAATATACAGTAAAATAAAGAACAATTTGAATAATTTCCAGCTGATTTCTTCTGTAGCAAGCATCTCAGTTATCGGAAATATCAGAAATATTAAAGACGTTCCGTACTGTAATATTTTATTATAAATCCAGTTCAATTAAATCACTTCCGATCTCCTTCTCATCCATATACTTATCATTATAAATATAACTGCATATATTAGTAAAATACCAGCTGATTCAAAAGGATAACGCTTTTCGAATTGTCCAGCTGCAATATTCTTAAAGTTATATGTTGGCGTGAGTTTAGCGATTGGTTGCAACCACTCGGGAAATGTCCTTACCGGAAACCACAGTCCACCCAGCATTGCTAATCCTAAATACAGAATATTACCGAAAGTACTTACTTTCTGTGTATCTTTAAATTGAGATAATAAGATACCAAGTGTTAGAAATATAATGCCACCAAACAAAAGTCCTGCGTAACTTACTAACCATTCTGTTAAACTCATATTCACACCTTTGATAAAATAACCAACTAAAAATACGATTAATATCGATAACATATACATCATCAATATTTTTACCACTTTGCATACATAATAATAAAATGGATTAAGCGGTGTGCGAAATAGTGCTCTACTCCAACCTTTCTCTTTGTCATTGATCATCTCTAATGGAAAAGTAAATATTGCAAAGCTTGTCAGACTAAATGTCGTCATTGATAACATATAATCACGCACAAAGAATTGCTGAATATCTTTGTCTGGTATCTTCATCATAGAAGAAAACACTAAGAAAAAGATCACCGGCAATAAAGTAGATAAAATAAATACACTTTTACGTTGACTTAAATCAATCATTTCATACTTTAACATCGCTTTAAACTGTTTCATGACGCTCCTCCTCCACAACTTTAAATACTCTATCTAATAATGACTCGTTTGTAATCTCAACATGTTCGAAACTAATATGATTGTTTATCACTATATTAATCACTTCATCAATTTGTGAAGTATGAATCATAATATATTCACCCTCAATTTTTGAGAATGCAATATCAGAAATTTGTTTCGTGACATTCTCATATTTCTTCGGTAATACGATTTGTTTCTGAGTAGATTCTTCTCTTAGAGCACGTGGCGTTGAATCACGTATAATTTCACCTTTGTGCAGTACAACAATACGATCAGATAAGCTTTCAACTTCTTCTATGTAATGCGATGTAAATAAAATCGTTTTGCCTTCTGCTTTTAACGTTTTGATTAAATCATAAAATCTTCTGCGTGTCGAAGTGTCCATTCCTACAGTCGGTTCATCTAAAATAATAAACTCCGGACGTCCGATTAAAGTTAGTGCAACATCTAAAATACGCTTTTGACCACCTGAAATTTTCTCTGCTTCCGTGTTTAATAATGCATCATCAAATAATGTAATGGCTTTTATCTCTTCTTTGGTCAAAGCATTCGGATAAAGATTCTGAAATAGTTCAATGATCTGATAAACCTTCATATTCGGTGTAAAATATGTCTGTTGATATAAAACACTTGTTTTTGTGTGATCCAATATCAATTGCTGGCCATCAATATCACCTGAAGTTAATTTCTTATTGCCTAACAAACAATCAATTAACGTCGATTTACCCGCACCATTCGGACCTACTAATGCGATTGCATCACCTTTATTAATCGTTAGATTGATATGCTTTAAAATATGTTTCTTACCGATATCTTTACTTAAGTTGTGAATCGTAATCATTGTTATCTCCCTCCTTATCTCCATTAAACAGGAAAGAGCTTTCTATGATAATTCACATACATCATGAAATTGAGATGACATTTGTCATAAAGATGGAGAGGAGGGTGTAGAGCGTTGTATTGTTGAGCATTTCATGGCCGATATTTTGGATTTATCGGCCATCATTTTGAGGTTTGGCCTGTTTTTCAGATTTCTTGGCCGATATTTTCGATTTATCGGCCATCATTTTGAGGTTTGGCCCGTTTTTCAGATTTCTTGACCGATAAATCTTCACAAAAAAATACTTCCTCCCAACAGAGAAAGCATTCCAAATTATTAACAAGCATTAATCATCGAAGTTACACCGAACGGATCATTAAAATAACCATATAATTTAGAGCATTCAGTTTGACCAAGCGGCATCGCTTCTTTACAACCCACTTCAATCGCTTTATGGTAGAAATCTGTTACTTTCTTAACATCTTCTTCATTGTTCCCATCAAATGTGAAACAAACCGATGTCCCTTCATTGTTCACTTCATGTTGTCCCCAAGAATCACTAATCATAAAACGTTCACCTAAAATATCAAATAGGGTATATAATTTAAGTAAAATTATTCAAAATTATTTTTTTCTATATATAATGAAATTCCATTGATGAATTTAACATCATCTCTATCAAAAAGTATTGCTTCATTATCACGAATGCAATATGTATTTATTTTAATTCCTTTAAGTACTCTTTCATAATATTCATCTTTATAATGACAGGTAATCGCATAGTCAATTAATCCTAACGGTACCGTATTTTTTGCTTCTTCAAAATATGATACATCTTTGCCTAATGATATTCCCCCGGCACTTTGTCCATAAATCACATTTTCTTTCTCAAAATTAAAAATTAAATCTACGATACCTGCTATCCTCATTTCACCAACTAACTTAGATATAGATCCACCACTTATATAAATGGCATCATATTGGACCAATATTTCTTGTGTAATTTGATTGAAATCAACGCATAGATCGATGTTACGAATCCCTACACTTTCAAACATATCTTTAACATACTTATAGCTTTCTTGATAAGTCCTAATCAATTCATCACCTGCATTTGGGAAATACAGTACAGAACCTTTATTAATTAAATCGGCAAAATATTGATTAACAATAATATTACTTTCTTTTGTTCCTCCACCAGATATTAATACGACCACTGCCATCCCTCCTTTTCTAAAATATAAGTGATACTTCTCAATTTTTCCATCCAAACACAACCGCAATCATCCCTATCAGTGTAACTTCTCACTTTCCTTTAGCTAATTTCTTAAATATCGTTTAAGATTAAATTGAATAAACTTATGGAGATTACTTATGCTTGAGTATATTAGCAGCAATCATTGCCGGTGCTTTAACCTTTATGGTCGGCGCACTTTGGTATACTGTTTTATTCGGTAAGTTATGGCAACGAGAAGTCGGAATTACAGACGAACAAATTAAAGCAGCCGGTAGCTTAAGTTCTGTATTTATTTTTACAAAGACGGTAAGTATATTGATTCTGATATTACTATCAAAGAAATGCTTGAAGGCGGTAAGCAAGGTATTTCAAATGGTAAAGGGAATCCAGTTGCTAAATTTATGAGTAAAGCCTTCTACCCGATGCAACTAAACAAATTAGAACGATGAAAATAAGGGTTGTCTTCGAACATCCCTTTTCATTTCCAAATTCATCCTATTCGTTGTTATACTTAAATCAACACGATGAAGGAGTGATTGAATTGGAAAAACGTTTTTACGACATACTCGATTTATTGATCAGTTATAATACAGAAAGCCCTCCAGCACGAAATACAGACCCACTACAAAATGAAATTGAGCAGCTACTAAAAAACCTTAACTTTCAAATTGAAAGAATTCCACTATATAAAAATGATTCCGTAATCGTTGCGACATTAAAAGGTACGGATGCAAATGCTCCAAAATTAATATTAAATGGACATGTTGACGTCGCTGAAGTCACCGAAGATGAATGGTCATATCCGCCATTTCAGCTCACTCAAGTTGATGACTGGTTATACGGTCGTGGTGTCAGCGATATGAAGGGTGGCATGAGTGCATTATTTTATGTATTGGAAAGACTATCACAAGAAAACATTCAGCCTAAAGGAGATATTATCGTTCATTCAGTCGTCGGTGAAGAAGTTGGAGAAGCCGGCACAAAAACTGCCTGCGAACATTCTTCTAAAGCTGATTTAGCACTGGTATTAGACACAAGTGACTGTGTAGCACAAGGTCAAGGTGGCGTTATTACAGGATGGATTACTGTTAAAAGCAATAATACCATCCACGACGGAGCAAGAATAAATACCATCCATGCAGGCGGTGGTTTATTTGGGGCCAGTGCAATCGAAAAAATGATGAAAGTTATCACCGCTTTAAGAGAACTTGAACAGCACTGGGCTGTAATGAAATCAAGTCCAGGAATGCCAGCAGGTGCAAATACGATTAACCCGGCTGTCATTGAAGGTGGCAGACATCCAGCCTTTATTGCAGATGAATGTAAACTCTGGATAACAGTACATTATTTACCGGAAGAAAATTATCATGATATTACGAAAGAAATTGAAGATTACTTAAATAAAGTAGCCGATGCTGATATATGGTTAAGAGACAATCCCCTTTCTTTTGAGTGGGGTGGCTCTTCTATGATTGAAGATAAAGGAGAAATCTTCCCAAGTTTTACAGTACCTACAGACCATCCAGGGTACGAACTCCTAGCGAATTCTCATCAATCAGTATTCAATACACCTCTAAAACACGAAATGAGCTCAACTGTCACAGATGGTGGATGGTTAGCAGACTTCGGTATACCGACGATTCTTTATGGGCCGGGACAATTATCTGAAGCACATAGCGTGGATGAAAGAATTAGTGCAACAGAGTTAGAGCGATTCTCTCAAGTATTGTATGCATTTCTTAAACAATGGTATCAGTCACCAAAAGCACAGACCGTCTGAGTATAAACTTAGACGGCTTTTTGTATATCAATCTTACCACCTTTACGCTGTAGCAACAGAAACACCACTGTTAAACTCATAAATCCAATGCCTGAAATATAAATCGGCACATCTACACCAAATTGTTTTGCCACAACGCCTCCGAGCAATGATCCCACAGGCATAGCAACCATACATAGTGCATTCATTATAGTGCCTACACGTGCTAACACTTTATTATCAACCATCTTCTGAATATAAGTAAACATACTGATATTTAGCACCATAATCGGTAATGTCATTAAACCATAAAAGAAAATTGAGACATAATAATTTGGAACAACAGCTGTAAGTATCATACACACACCAGATACCAATGGAGAAATCATTAATATCTTGTTGATATCTACATCTTTAAATTTAGGAGTAATGAGTGAACCTATTAATGCAAAGACAACACTCGCGGTTAAATAATAGCCATATGCATAATCTCCACCTCTACTATAAGTAAATGCCGGCAATATCGCATTGGTCATGCTCCCTGTAAAGTTTGCGATCATAGCAGGTAAGGTAAATAAAAACAATTTATTACCCACGAAATATTTCCATCCTTCAGTTATAGAAGTTCTGTAAATTTCAGTATTAAATACGCCGTTATCAATATGGTTATATTTAATCTTGGCGAAGAATAGCACAGCTAAGAAGAATGTCACTGCATTTAGAAAATACACACTTTCTATACCAGCTTTCATGACTAGCCAAACTGTTATTAATTTTGCAATGACACCTATAATCGTCGAACCTGTACTTACAAAACTGTTATATCCAATAAGTTCATCTTCTTCCATCACTAAAGGAGACAATGCACTTTCCGCATTACCTTCTACCACTTCAATTAATCCTAAGATGAACAGACTGAACAATAAAACACTTATAGGCATAAGATTCAAATAGAACATCACTGCAATAAAGATCATAATAAATAGTTGCAAGATTTGTGCTATTAGCATCATCTTCTTGCGATTGAAGTGATCAATTACCGGGCCAGCAAAAGCAGAAAGAATACCTGGTGTAAAGATAATTGCTGATGTGACACTCGTTATAAAGGCATCTTTTGTCACATCAAAGATATACCACATAATTGCTACTGAATAAATTGAATCACCTAACGCTGAAATGAGCCTTCCTGTTAAAAGGTAATTTTTGTTCGACATATTATCACTCCCATTATTTTTATCGTTAAAATATATTTTACTGATAAAAATAAATAAGTCAATAATAATTATCAGACTATTTTAATATACAAAAAAAGTAGAGCAGCCTATGCTACTCTACTCAGTTTCATCTTTATACGACGACAATTGAATTTGATATAAATTTTTGTGTTCTAAATTTTTATACTTTTCTTCATATTTTTGACTTAATGCTCTCATCTCATTCATTAATTCCATCCATTGTTCGTATGGTAATTCTACTTCTAAATTAGACATTTGAGCACTGTTTGGTGTCTCGATTTTCTTTAATTCCTCTTCTGACAATTCACCATATTCATCAACATCTCGTTTGAGCGCATCAAATACTTTCTGAACTTCTAGCGTATAGAATGCTAATATAGTATCGAAGTTTTCTTTTATCGATGGAAAATCAAAATTAATTGGTGATTTATTTAAGTGTTCACTTGAATAGTAATACTCCGTCATATTCTTGATCTGTCTTTCTTCAACTATTTTTAACGCTTCAACTTCCATCAGTTTCTTGATAGGATAATAAAGATTTGATGTTTTTACATCTAAAGCTTTTGCAATTTCTTTTGTTGTCATCGCTTTTTCTCGTGTCAACTGAATGATTTGATTCGCTTTTTCATCAATTAATATTTTCAGTAATTCATTTGCCATTTTCTCACCTACAGCTTTATCGTTTAAAATAATTTTAACATAAAAATGGAGAAAAAAATAAAAGCTCTAATTGAGATCAGCACTTTTAATGATAGAAATAAATTAACATGATTAATATTAGAATCAATACCGCTCTAAAAACTTTTGTGTCTCATATATGTATTAATTCATTAATTGGATTGTAAGAATTGTTTATTTACTTTTTCCGTCAATACCTTGTCCAGCACTTTCTATATATGTACTTTCTGATCTTCTATATTCTCTCGTTACCTCCACATTTAATTAACTGAAATTATTAATACCCTTCACTATGTTATTTACACATAAATCATGTATGATAATTTTATTAATATATAGGAGTGTTGTTATGATTTATATTTTGTTAGCCTTTGCAATCGGGTTGATGATGCCTATTCAGACAGCTGTTAATTCAAGATTACGTACATACGTATTATCCCCTTTTATGGCATCATTTATTTCATTTTTAGTGGGAACGACCTTTTTATTGATAATGACACTTGCAACAAAGCATAGTGTGATGATACCTTTATCCACATTCCAGGATAATCCTTTCTGGATCTGGATGGGTGGTTTATTAGGGGTCATGGGCTTAACCACTAATATACTGCTCTTCCCTAAACTTGGTGGTGTACAGACTGTAGTTCTGCCAATTATGGGTCAGATTATGATGAGTATGTTAATCGACCATTTTGGATTGTTCTTCTCTCCAGAGAAAAGTTTTACATTGCTTAGATTCATCGGCATCATTATTTTAATGCTTGGTGTCTTCTGTGTGATCGTTTTACCTGATTATTTGAGAAAGAAACATAGTAACTCAAATGTCTCAACTGAAGGTGGCAATAAATTGCCGTTTCAAATTTTAGGGATTGTAGCAGGTATGCTTATGGCTAGTCAATCTGCTATTAACGGACATTTAGGCGGTTTGCTTGATTCAGCAATTCATGCAGCTTTCATATCATTCCTTGTCGGTACAACGATTTTATTTATCATCGTTGCAGTGGTTTTTAGACAACTAGGCAACTTCAAACTAGCACTGGGTAATGATAAACCGAAATGGATTTGGTGTGGTGGTATTCTCGGCGCATTCTTCGTGTTAATTATGGCTTATCTTGTACCGATTATCGGAACTGGACTCGTTGTTGTAATCTGTTTATTCGGCCAGATTTTATGCAGTGTATTGATTGATATGTTTGGTTTACTTGGCGCAAAAAAAGTCCCAATCACTCGTGTTCAAATGTTGGGATTAGGTTTATTAGTATGTGCTGTAGTGATGATCAGACTTTTTTAAAGATATTTTTATTAAGGATAAGAAATCTTAAGCCATCAACACTATAAAATCATTTTCTTTTATATTACAGATTTTGCTATAATTGTTTTGAGGTGATCATGATGAATAACACGCTTCCTTTAATGGATATCAATAATAGTACGTCAATGATTTATAAAGTTTACAGCATTGAACATGATCCAAAAGTAGCGAAATTTGAAATTGCTTTTATTAATGGGCATAGCAACTTACAATTTAAACATATATTATATGAAGAAGATCTGATTATACTCAGTCGCCTTCAATCATTAAACACAGGTAAATATCATTTTATAGAACCATCATTATATATCGATATCAAGAATATTCATGAAACAACTATCGATATTACGATTCACTTAAAAGCTTTATTAGAAAATCATGATGCTTCTCATGGCGCTGATTATGCATACGATATGACAGTTGAGCAACATGGTTTCATTCATTTTATCGAATATTTACAGCACCACCTGGCACAATAAACCAATTTCAATTCTCCTAATATATGCCTCAATACACGTAAAATAAATTCTTATTTTACTCATATTGTATTAAAGTGACTATAAATACTAGACAATTGTAATAAATCATTATATAATAAAGTCAAATACTATCGTACATATGCAAGAAATTAAGGCTCTTCACATCATTACAAAGAGTAATAATGTAAGACAACACTTTTTGTAATATGTGAAGTGTTTTCTTTGTAAAACATTAGATATTATTTAATAATTTATTGGAGGTCATTATATTATGGCACAAGGTACAGTTAAATGGTTTAACGCAGAAAAAGGTTTTGGATTCATCGAAGTTGAAGGTGGAGACGACGTATTCGCTCACTTCAGCGCTATTCAAGGTGAAGGTTACAAAACTTTAGAAGAAGGTCAAGCAGTTGAATTCGATATCGAAGAAGGTCAACGTGGACCTCAAGCTGCTAACATCGTTAAATTATAATATTTAATGTTTAAAGATAAGCCCTCAAGGGGCTTATTTTTTTATCTTTAATTTCACTTTTCTGTCTATTATTGATCCCTTTTTAATAAATAAAAATAAATTTTTTACTCTTTATAAGCGATACCTAAGCGCTTTAACGAGATAATAAGACCAAACCACAAGAACATACGTTTGACTTATACGAATATCCGTTATATACTTAAGTCAAATATATCGGACATATGCAACAAACAAAGCTTCTTCACATATTACAAAAAGTAATCGTGTTAAGTCGAGACTTTTTGTAATATGTGAATTTTTCTTTGTAAGAGAAACATTAGATATTATTTAATAATTTATTGGAGGTCATTATTATGACACAAGGTACAGTTAAATGGTTTAACGCAGAAAAAGGTTTTGGATTCATCGAAGTTGAAGGTGGAGACGACGTATTCGCTCACTTCAGTGCTATCGAAGGAGACGGCTACAAATCTTTAGAAGAAGGTCAAGCAGTTGAATTCAATATCGAAGAAGGTCAACGTGGACCTCAAGCTGCTAACATCGTTAAATTATAATATTTAATGTGAAGAAATAAGCCCTCAAGGGGTTTATTTTTTTTGTTTATTGAGAATGCCTCATTCATATGTTAACATTATTGGTATAAAAAACCATAAAGAAGTGTTTTTATGAGGAATTACTTGCTGGCACTGTTATATTAATATTCATCTTATTTGAACTTTTTAAATATAAAATATTTGGTCAAACAAAGATGTTTAAAGCAAAACATCCAGTGGATAGTAAGAAAAGAATGATCGGAAATTCTGCATATGCTAAAGCGTTCGATTATGTTATCGGGATCCTGTTCATCTTTTCATTTTATAAACTATTAACACTTGATACTTCCAAACCATTCAATATTATTCATGATGTGCCTGAACCCATCTACTTAGGCGCAACTTTAATCGTGTTGCTTTATAGTTACAATTAAGAAAAAAAAGGCTTTATGTAAGAAGTAAATCCATGCATTTATAGCAGCCTTACCAGGTGAAAATAAACTAAAGTTACAAATGCATTGACAAATCATGATATCCGTTATATACTTAAGTCAAATATATCGAACATATGCAAGAAACGTAAGAACTTCACCTATTACAAAAAGTAATCGTGTTAAGGGTTTGCTTTTTGAAATATGTGAAGTTTTATTATGTAAAACATTAGATATTATTTAATAATTTATTGGAGGTCATTATTATGACACAAGGTACAGTTAAATGGTTTAACGCAGAAAAAGGTTTTGGATTCATCGAAGTTGAAGGTGGAGACGACGTATTCGCTCACTTCAGTGCTATCGAAGGAGACGGCTACAAATCTTTAGAAGAAGGTCAAGCAGTTGAATTCAATATCGAAGAAGGTCAACGTGGACCTCAAGCTGCTAACATCGTTAAATTATAATATTTAATGTGAAGAAATAAGCCCTCAAGGGGCTTATTTTTTTTGAAGATATTTAATACCACTTCTTCTTTTTAAAATACACCATACTTACTACTAATAGTAACGCCATTACTATCAGTACTGTAAAATATCCATATTTCCATTTAAGTTCCGGCATGTACTCAAAGTTCATCCCATAAATACCTGCAATCAATGTCAATGGTAAAAATACAGTTGATACGAGGGTTAGCATCTGCATAACACGGTTCATTCTGTAATTGTTATATGATTCATAGTTATTTCTTATTTCATCCGTGAGTTCCTGAGAATTTTTTATAATATTCTTCTGCTTAATCATATGGTCCTGAATATGGTGAATATAATGATGATCGTGTTCTGTTTCTATCATATGCTGATCACGTTCTAATTCATCTACCAGTTCACTCATTGGTACGATAATCCCTTTGATACGAATCAATTTTGCTCTTAAGTCAAAGATATCATCCATAATGTAGTGTTGTTTTTTATCAGTAGAATGTCTCTTTTCAAAACTTAGTACTTTTTCTTCTATAGATTCTACAGTTTCCGTATAGAAATCTACTATCTTATCAAGTAACATCATTGCTGCTACTTTTGGTGTTAAATTACTTGGTGCTTCTTCTTCTAATTCTTTGGCTAAAGCATCTATTTCATCTGTGGCTTCAATATCTTCATCGTGATAAGTAATAAATACATTATCTTTCAAGAGAACGTTAATCGTTTCTGCTTCATAAGTATCACGTTCAAACTTCTGGAACACTAAATACTCATATGCGTTATAGTTTTTATATTTCGGTCTAGAGTTACTATGTATGACATCTTCTATCGTTAATCCATTAATATCAAAGTGTTGTTTAAAAAGTTCACTCTCTTCTTCATTTGCCCCTTCAAAATCAAACCAAATAAATGGAGCATCTTTTGGCAGGTCATCTATTGTATTAACACGTTTTAATTTATTATCGTCATGATACAAAATGCTTAATGCCATGTTCTCCCTCCCTTATATATATATTCTTTAATAGAATATAAAAAGATCAAAGCTATTTTACTAGCGATACTTTATCATCATAAACAGAGATTGTACCGCCATAGTTCGCTACCCATACATCACCTGTCGTATTTTCATAAGTGATACCAATCGGATGGAACCCAGCTTCCACACGTGTAATTTCTTTCAACGTCTTCGTATCAAACTTTGATACTGTATTTTCATCGTAATTAACGATATATACAGCTGTACTGTCTGGTGAAATCGCCATTGAACGTGGCTCTTTTCCTGTAGTAGCACGTGCAATAACTTTATCTGTTGCAACATCATATTTTAATAGTTCATTAGCACCAGCCACTGTAATATAGATTGTCTTCCCTTGATTATCAAGTACTAAATGACGTGGTCTTTGTCCTGTCTGCAGAATCATTTCACTTTTACCTGTTTCTAAATTCACTTTATAAATTTCATTAGAGAACATCGCTGTAACGTAAGCTGTTTTATTATCTGGAAGTGATACAATTCCACGTGGCATTGCATTTAAAGGGATTTGTTCTGTTTGTTTAGCTGTCTTAGTATCTACTACTGATAAAGATTTATCACACCAGTTAGATACCAGTAATTTTGAATTATCTTGAGTAAGTGCTACATATTTTGGTACGCGTCCAACTTGAATGACCTGATCCCAATCTTGCTTTTCAGCATTATAACGATATACTACAGATTCTGCGATTGCTTTACCTGCTGAACACATATCTTCTGCTTCTGCACCATGGTCTGTTAATTGATATTGAGATACATATGCATACTTACCATCTTCTGTCCAAACTGCTTCAACTGGTGCACCACTTACAGGTTTATCAAAACCTTCTATACCAAACTTTTTAAAGTCTACGGTATCAGATAACTTTTTAATGAGTTTACGTGATTTCGCATCATAAACTGTAATTGTATGCTGATACATCATATTGTTTGCAATAACTTGACCTTTATTATTCGCGACAACTGATTTTGGGGTAATTGGTCCTTCGCTAATCGTATCGATTAATTTCATCGTTGTTGTATGAGATGCAGGTCTATCTTTATCAATTTGATCTGCGGTCACATCTTCTTCAGACGAATCTTTTGATTCAGTCGTCACTTTTTCTGCTTTGTTTTCTTTAGTCGTTTGTTCTGTTTTTGTTGATTCCTCGGTTGTTTTCTTTTCTTCGTTTGTACATCCAGCCACGAGTATCATTGCTGATAACATTAAATATTGAATCGCACGCATAATGTTCTCCTCTTCTTTTCCATTTTTTATTTAAATATAGCATAAATTAAGTAATGTCACATTGAAAAATTTAGTTTCAATTTACTAATATGTTATAGTAACAGTATGATAACAAAGGGGTGAATGATATGTGGAACAGTACGCGTTTGTCTGATCAATTAAGCATTGTATATCCAATCGTCCAGGCAGGTATGGCAGGAAGCACGACACCCGAACTCGTCGCAGCAATAAGTAATGAGGGTGGTTTAGGAACCATTGGTGCAGGATATATGACACTTGATAACTTAAGAGATGAAATTAAAACTATTCGCAATCTTACCAATAAATCATTCGCTGTCAATTTGTTTGTGCCAGAAGATATACGATACAATGATAGTGATATAGAAAAAATGCAAAAGGAACTCAAACCTTATTATGATAAATATGATTTAAAGACAGCGGATGTTAAAACACATTCTGAGCAAACTTTTCTTGATAAAATTCAGTTGTTAATGGATATGGAAGTTCCAGTTGCAAGCTTTACATTTGGCATACCTTCCCAAAGCTTGATTAACGAATTAAAAAAGAAAGGTATTATTACAATCGGTACCGCAAGTTCAGTTGAAGAAGCGAGAATGATCGAACAAAGTGGATTAGATATGGTGGTCGCGCAAGGATATGAAGCAGGTGGCCACAAAGGGGCGTTTACAAAAACGCGTTCAATCGGCACAATGGCATTGATTCCTCAAATTGTAGATAGCGTGTCTATCCCTGTAATTGCAGCAGGTGGAATAATGGATGCGCGCGGTATACTTGCGTCACTGATGTTAGGCGCAAGCGGTGTGCAAATGGGGACTGCTTTCTTAACAACACATGAAAGTAAAGCACCAAACGTGCATAAAGAAGCAATCATTCATGCTCAACCTGAAGATACAACAGTAACTAAAATATTCAGCGGAAAAAGTGCGCGTGGTATAGAAAATAATTTTATTAATGATTTAGAAGCTAGTGACGTCAGTATACTGCCTTATCCGCTTCAAAATGATTTAACGACGAGTATTCGTCAAAGTGCAGCTAAGAACGGTGATACCGGTCTTCTTCATATGTGGTGCGGTCAGGCACCTACACTTGCCAAGAAAGTCAATGCACAAGGTTTATTTAAAGAAATCGTAGCACATATCGATCAGTTAATACTGGATTTTAAAATGAATAATATATAAAATCCGCAAAAAAAATCTCTCTTTCGAGAGCTTTTTAATATTGTTCTTTTTTCATCTGATAAAGATAGATGGGTATTCCTAAAAGCGTGATGATTGTTCCTGTTATCGCTAGCCCAAATTGTGTAAACAATGTATTTAGCATAACGAACAGTCCTGCCAGTAAAGCAATCATAGGAATGACTGGATACAATGGCACTTTATATGGACGCACGAGTTCTTTTTCTTTCTTACGTAATACAAATACTGCATAAAATGCCATACAGTAAAATGCCCAGATTACAAATACAAGCATATTTGTGATTGAATCAAAAGCCCCAAGAGAAACCATAATAATCGCAATAACGACCTGAATCAATCCGCTCATCCATGGTGCACCACTATTTGTGAGTTTCGTGAATACATTTTTAAATGGCAGTAAATTTTTTTTTGCCATCGCTTCTGGTACACGCATTCCTGTCATCGTATAACCATTTAATGCACCATACACTGATACCATTATTCCGATTGTAATTAATTTTCCACCAGATTGTCCAAATAAAATTTCTGCTGTATCAGTTGCTGCATTTAAATTACCTTTAAGTTCAGCAATCGGTGATGTAAATAAAAATGCTGCGTTTACTAATAAATAAATAATTGTAACTAGACCTAGTCCCAATGTGATTGCTAAGGGTAAATCTCTTTTCGGATTTTTCATTTCCCCGGCAATATTACCGACATGAATCCATCCATCATATGCAAACATTGTCGCAAGCAATCCAGCACCTAGTGCTACAAAGAAATTAATACCTGTATCACCTGTAGTAGGTATTAAAGATACCTGAACATCTCCCGTCTGCATTAAACCAAACACGACGATAGCAATGATCGGTATAAGCTTAACGACCAAAGTAATGGATTGCAGTATTCCACCTGCCTTCGAGCCTAGACAGTTAATCAATAATATTGAAATCATCGCAATAACAGCTATCGGAAATAGCCATCCCTTTCCGATGTGAAATAAATTATCAATTTGCTGTGAAAATACAATCGATTGTGCTGCAATCATCGCAGGAAAGTAAATAAAACTTTGTGCCCATCCTGCTAAGAATCCAAAAAATTTACCATACGTAAATTCAATATATGTCGTCAGTCCACCATTTCTCGGAATAGCTGCTGCAAGTTCAGCTACTGTCAGTCCAGCACATATTGTGATCAAACCACCTAACAGCCATACAAACAAAGTCATACCTGGTGTTCCTGTTACTTCTGTTATGTTAGATATTTTAAAGAATACACCTGAACCAATAACAGTCCCCATTACAAGTGCTAAAGCTGAAAAAAATCCTATACCTTTATTCATTCCTTTTTCCATAATTACCTCCTTTTAATCCTCAATCATAATATCATATAACTGTCATTCTCGTATGTTGTTTTACTAAATTAATTTTCAGTAAATTTTTTCGAAACAAAAAAGGATCGAGACAAATCGTCTCAATCCTGGGTATTATTATTTACGTTTCTTTAAATATTGTTCTATATAGAATGCCGACTCTTCAATCGACTTATACTCTGTATTAATAACGGTAGCATTTAATCGATTGAATACTTCTTCAGCATAGCTTAATTCTTCTTTAATACGTTTCAAATCATTATATTGTCCCGGTCCTGTAAGCCCTAAAACTTTAATACGTTCTGTACGTATATTCATAATATAATTCGGACTTGCAGTCAGTCCAAATACCTTTAAATTCTTTTGTTGATATACTTCTTCAGGAATAGGTGATTCAGGCACTAAAGGAATATTCGCAACTTTAAATCCTTTATTTGCCAGATACATACTTAACGGGGTCTTAGAAGTTCTAGAAACACCAACAATAACTGCGTCAGCTTCAGCTAAATTATGAAAGTTTTTACCGTCGTCATATTTTACTGAGTACTCAATCGCTTCAATACGTTTAAAGTATTCTTCATCCATCTTTCTAAGCGCGCCACTTTCACCAACCGGTTCCATATCAGTATGATTTTGTATGACTCTGATCAAGCCTGTCATATAATCAATATATGACAAGCCTGTCTCTTTGGCAAATACTTGTCCCAGACGATTAAATTCTGGATTTACAAGTGTTGTAACTACGACTGCTTCTTTTTGTTTTGCTAGTTCTAAAATGTTCTTAAACTCTTCTTCATCTTTGATGAATGAAAATTTCTTCACACTTACAGATGTTAGTTTCGGAAATTGAGATAACGTTGCATGAAGCATTCTATCAGCGGTTTCACCGATAGAATCAGATACGATATAGATTAATAAATCTTTAGATTCATATTTACTCAAAGTGTTCCTCCTGCTATTTTTTCACCTGGCTTTGTGCTGTCGCTAAAGTAGCACCTGGTACACGGAATGGTGAACATGATACATAGTCAATCGCTAAATCATTAAAGAAATGAATTGATTTAGGATCGCCACCTAACTCTCCGCAAACACCAATCTTAATGGCTGGGTTTGCTGATTTTGCGCTTTCAACTGCAATCTTAATAAGTTGTCCCATCCCTTCAACATCTAATGTTTGGAACGGATCGACATTAAGAATTTCACGGTTAATGTATTCGTTGATGAATTTACCGGCATCATCACGAGAGAAACCATATGTTAATTGTGCTAAATCGTTTGTACCAAAACTAAAGAATTCAGAGTGCTGAGCGAGTTCTCCTGCAACTAGACATGCACGTGGTGTTTCAATCATTGTACCAATTAGGTAGTCGACTTGTACACCTTTTGCATCCATGATTTCCTGTGCTTTTTTCTTAACAACATCTTTTAAGATAACAAATTCTTGTGTTGTTGAAACTAAAGGAATCATAATTTCAGGCTTTGTTTCGATACCTTTTTCTTTTAAATTCAGCACAGCTGTAATGATTGCTTCAGTCTGCATTTCATATAATTCAGGATAAGTAATCGCTAATCGGCAACCGCGATGTCCTAACATTGGATTAAATTCATGTAATTCACTAATACGTTTTTCTAAGAAATCTGTAGTAACGCCTAACTGATTGGCAACTGCTTTAACTTCTTCTCCACCTTTCGGTAAGAACTCATGTAATGGTGGATCTAATAAACGTACGATTGATGGACGGTCCTGAGATAAGTTAAAGATGCCTTCGAAATCTTCCGTTTGATAAATTTTGATTTTATTTAATGCTTCTACACGTTCTTCGTAAGTAGATGCTAAGATGAAACGTCTCATTTCGATTAAGCGTTCTTCACCAAAGAACATATGCTCAGTACGTACTAAACCGATACCTTTTGCGTTAAATGAATAACCTGATTTAATATCACTTTCAGTTTCCGCATTCATACGTACAGATAAACGTGCGATGTCTTCTGCCCAGCCCATAAATTCTTCAAAGACATCACTTGCTTCAGCTTTCGTTGTTTCAATTTCACCGATATATACAGCACCTGTTGAACCATTAACTGAGATAACATCACCTTCAGATAAAGTTTTACCTGCATATTTTACGTACTTTTCTTTCGTATTAATTTCAAGATCAGAACATCCCGTTACACAACATTTCCCCATACCACGTGCAACTACAGCTGCGTGACTCGTCATACCACCATGTGTCGTTACAATCGCTTCAGCAGCTATCATACCTTCAATATCCTCTGGAGAAGTTTCCGGACGAACTAATATAACCTTTTCACCAGCTTCAGCTTTCGCTTTTGCATCTAATGCTGAGAAGACGATAATACCTGTTGCAGCACCAGGAGAAGCTGGCAAACCTTTATCTGATACTAATTCAGCAGATTTTAATGCCTCTTCATTAAAGTTAGGATGTAATAACTGATCTATTGATTTAACATCTACCATTGCCACTGCATCTTCTTTAGAAATGACACCTTCATGTACCATATCTACAGCAATGTTGATTGCAGCATTAGCAGTACGTTTACCGTTACGCGTTTGTAAGATAAATAACTTTTCATTTTCAATCGTAAACTCGATATCCTGCATATCTTTGTAATGTGCTTCTAATTTCTTTGTTACATTTACGAATTCCTCGTAAGCATGTGGCATTTGCTCGTTTAACGTTTCGATTTCTTTTGGTGTACGAATACCTGCTACAACGTCTTCTCCTTGCGCGTTTAATAAGTACTCACCATATAATTTATGTTCACCGGTCGCTGGGTTACGTGTAAATGCAACACCTGTACCAGAACGATCACCACTGTTACCAAACACCATTTCCTGAACATTTACAGCAGTTCCGATATCATGAGGAATTTCGTTTAAATCACGATATATACGTGCACGATCATTGTTCCATGATTT
The DNA here is from genome assembly GCF_003259675.1 of Macrococcoides bohemicum. GTDB lineage: Bacteria > Bacillota > Bacilli > Staphylococcales > Staphylococcaceae > Macrococcoides > Macrococcoides bohemicum. Next base: position 64,040 of record NZ_PZJG01000002.1, read on the forward strand.
AAATACCGCTTCTATCGCTTCAGTTAACTGTTTCTTCGGCTCTTGCGGGAACGGTTTATGTGCTTCTTCGATATAGATTTCTTTATATTGTTTAACGATCTCTTTCAAATCTTCAGCCGGCACATCAGCATCAGTTGCATGCCCTTTACCTTTTTTGAACGCTTCAAAGTACTCTTCAAATGCTGGCATCGGAATGTTGTATACGACGCTACCAAACATTTGTAACAAACGACGATAACAATCATATGCAAAACGTGCATCTTCTGTTTTTGCTGCTAATTTTTCAACATTTTCATCATTTAATCCTAAATTTAAAATCGTATCCATCATACCCGGCATAGAGATTTTCGCACCACTACGCACTGATACTAATAGTAAATTTTCATCTGAAGAGAAAGCTTTATTTGTTTTATCTTCTAGTTCTTTTAACTTCTCATCTAATTGTGTAAGTACTTCGTCTGATAACTGTTCACCACGATCTAAATATTCGATACAAGCTTCAGTCGTGATTGTAAATCCGTTAGGAACAGGTAAACCAAGGCGCATCATTTCTGACAAGTTCGCACCTTTACCACCTAATAAGTCTTTCATATTTTGACTTCCTTCTTCAAATGCATATACAAATTTACTCAAATTTAGTCACCTCATCATTTTTTGTGTTATACCAATTAACCTATTAGGTTATACTATTATAATGATTAGTATGTCACATTAAAACTTTTATGACAATCATAAAAAGATAATTTAATAAATTTTTTTAAAAATATCCGTTTAAATATGAATGTATTGTGAACTTGTCAGAAAAAAGTTGAAAAAGTTTTACCATTCAGTAGCAGAAATGAAAACGCTTTATTATAATCGAAGTAACTTAAAGTTTATCTTTAAGAAAACTTTTTTAAGGGGAGATTCATATGTATCAACTAAAGTTTATTGATGGTAAAAAACATCACATCGTAGGAATGTTCGACACAGTTGAAGAGATAAAAGAATGGTTAGCAGTTGTACCATTCATCACAGCGTATGAATCTGAGAAAGAATATACAATGGAATATAAGGATATTCCGGATTATGCAGAAATTGAATGGCGTGGAAGCATCTATCCATTAACGCGTCACTCATTCTCTGGTGATCATACTGTCGTTATTGATTGGTCATACGTTGCAACAATTAAAGACCATGAAGGTATTGTTCCAGGCTACACTTTAATCGAAGGTTACATGTACGAAAATAGTGATGTTGAAGAGTACATCGTTGTACGTAACAAGATGAAAGATGAATTGAAAGATTACTACACATTGCACGGTAAGACAGTCTTCGTTGATGGATTAGGCACTGAACAAGGTGAATACATCACAACTGAAGGTGGACCGATTATTCATATCGATCCGATGAACGTCGATGCTTGGCAGAAATCTGAAAGTACTGAAGCATTTGTGAAGACGTTTGAATAAAAATGTAATTTTAATATAAGAAATGGCCCGATTCCTTAGTGGAATCGGGCCAAATTTTTATTTCTCATTAACAATTTTATAATATGTTCTCGATGTAATCAGATACATGATTCCGTAGACAATCATAATTACGAGCATTACAATACTATAGCTTGAAAAGAACATCGCTTTATCGCGAATACCTAATACACCAAGTAAATTAAATATAATTTTGGTAGCAAACAATGTATGAATCACCGTAATAATAATTGGTAAACCGAAAATCCAGATAATCTGTTTGTTAATCGTCTTTTTAATCAATTCTTGAGGTAATCCTACTTTTTGCATAATGTCGTAGTTGCGTTTGTCTTCATATCCTTCAGATAGTTGTTTGTAGTATAGCACTAAGAACACACCTGTAAGTAACGTAATTGATACGACAATACCGATAAAGATTAATCCTCCATTTAACTCATAAATTGTTTTTTGAACATCATCTTTATTTTGAATACGTATGCCATATTTCTTCTGAAATTTTGGAATAGCTTTCTTAAACGCCTCTTCATGTGCGTTTACATTAAAGGTTAACGTGTCACTTGCTTCAGGTGCTTCCAGTTTATTCGTTTCTTTATTCAATGATTTGAAATAATTACGATATGTTTCAAACTGTACTTGATCTTTAACGATAATATACATCGCATCAATTGCAATTTGATTCCCGATATAGTTTGCACGCTCTCTTTGTACTTTTACTTCCTGACCCATTATCTTTAATGTCTTATCATGACTGTAGCGTTCCGCGTTTGTACTCACGATGATTTCTCCGTCGTTGACTTTCACTGCTGCATCATGCGCAATGTTGTGGTCTTTTTCTGTTGTAAGTACAACATAAGTCATATCTCTCCCTTTTAACTTCGGACCAATCTTATCGTTTAAAGGTATTAACTCATTGCCTTCCTTAATAATCGGAAAGAACGCTATTGTACTGACTCTAAATTTATCAACGTCAGCTATCTTTTCAATATCTCTTTGTATATTTTTCACTTGCTTGCTTGTGTTACCGTAGACATTAATTTCATAATCCTGAGTCATACTACCTGCAACTTGTGCTTCAATACCACGATATGCAGAAAGTGACATTCCTAAAGTCACCATTAAGAAGGTCATGAGCAACGTAATACTAGCGAGCCCTACTGCATTTGCTTTCATACGTGATAGTAAACCGGATATCGAGAAGAATTGGTTCGGTTTATAATAGATATTCTTATTACGTTTCAATAACTGTAATACGATAATCGTAAGTGACATGAATAAAAAGTAAGTCCCTATCATTACTAACAGCACTGCAGTAAAGATATTCTGAAGTGAATCTAATACACCTGTTGCAGTGAGTGCGATATAGTACCCATAACCTAAAGCGATTGCACCAATAATGAATAACACTGCTAGTAACCACTTCGATGTCTTCTTTTCTCCTGCAAATTGTGATCGCATCAATTGAATTGGGCTTTGCAGGGTTAAAGAGATGTTATTAAAGATAAATAATATCACCATAACACCTGCCAGAATTGCGATCGTTAAAAGTGCAGACTTCACATCAAACGGATAATCCATCAGTGACATTCCTTTTGATTTGACTAATTTATTCATTAATAAAAACACAAGGTTTCCAAATAAATAACCACCACATACACTTAAAATAGAGATAACAATAAACTGTATGAAAGATTCTAATAACAGAATAAATCGAATATGTTTCTTTTCCAGACCAAGCACCATATTTAGTGCAAATTCCTGTTTACGCTGTTTCATTACGAAACGATTCGCATAAATAATAAACACGACGGTCAGGATACCCACTAGCACATTTGAATACACTAATAACTGTGGTAAATTCGCATGACGTTTCTGAATATATTCATTAGCGATCATCGAAAGCATAATATATTGAAGACCGAGCATGACACTTGTTGCGAGTATGAATGGAATGAATATTTGTCTGAGTGATTTAAAGTTCTTAATCACGAGTTTTGAAAGTAACTGTAACATCCTACTCACCTCTTTCTGATAGCATTGATAGACTGTCAGAAATGCGTTTTTGGAATTCGTTTTGTGTTTCATCTCCTCGATATATTTCATGATATAAAATACCGTCTTTAATAAATACGACACGACTCGCATATGCTGCATCAATCGTAGAATGTGTTACCATAAGAATCGTTTGATTATCTTTATTAATATCCTGAAATAGGTTCATGATATCTGTTGAAGTTTTAGAATCTAACGCGCCTGTTGGTTCATCAGCCAGCAATAAACTCGGGTTTGAAATTAAAGCTCTGGCAATTGCTACACGCTGTTGCTGACCACCAGAGATTTGATTCGGAAACTTTTCCAGATGTTCTGAAATACCTAATCTTGGTGCAAGGAGAGATAATCTTTCTTCCATGACGTTAGGTTTCATATTAGATAATACTAACGGCATTAAAATATTATCTTTATTACTCATCGTGTGTAATACATTGAAGTCCTGGAACACGAAGCCTAACGTATCACGACGAAACTTTGCAACTTCTTTATTTTTCAGCATACTTAAATCCTGTCCACCAATTGTTACAGTTCCTTCAGTCGGTGTATCGAATGTAGCGATGATATTTAACAATGTCGATTTCCCGGAACCTGACTCACCCATTATCGCAACGAACTCACCTTCATTAATTGAAAAGTTCATATCTTTTAAAGCAACTGTTTGGTTTGCACCTCTACCGAATACTTTTTTAACGTTTTTTATATTAAGTAACATTACATTCACTCCTTGTTTGTTGTTACCTTTATCTTACGTGCTAATTGAAACGGCTGCCTTTATCTATTCTTACAAAGACAGCCGTTAATCTTACAAAAATGAAAGATTGGAGTTATTTAAATTGAATGGTGAAGTCTGAACCTTGGTTTAATGCGGAAGTAACTTTGACCTTGTGTCCTAAGCGCTTAGAGATTGTGCTGACGATATAAAGACCAATACCGCTTGATTTCTCACTCAGTCTACCGTTATAACCAGAGAAACCTTTATCAAATATTTTCGGTAAGTCACTCGCATTAATACCGATACCGTTATCTTGGATGGATAATGTCTTTGTCGTTTCATCAAACGTAATCCATACTTCTTTTCCACGTGCATATTTTAAAGCATTGTTCAAAATTTGCTCTATCATGATAGAAGTCCATTTTGCATCAGTTAAGATTAATGCTTCACTTTTGTCGTAATGCAACTTTGTTTGATAATAAATAAACTGAATGGCATAACGTTTGATAAGCGGGCGAACAAGTTCATCGATACTCACTTCCATAAATACCATATCCGTCTTCTGGTTCATTAGTTTCAAATAATTGAGTGCAAGATTGGTGTAGTTATCAATTTGCAGCACTTCATTACGTACTTGAGATATCACTTGTTCATCCGGATCTTCAAGTAATAGTTTCGATGCCGTAATCGGTGTCTTTATTTGATGCACCCACATTAAGAAATATGACTCTACTTCATTTTGATAGTTGATAAAATCATTGCGCAGCCGATGATTTTCCTGCTTTAACAGTTCATTTTCTTCAAATAGCGTTCGCTCTTTTTTAAAATTCATATATTGAATCATCCAGTAAATCGATGAAATAAATAATACGATACATACACTTAAAAGATACGCCCGAAATGGTACATTATACATCAGTAAAATAAAGAAAAATAATGCACAGATTAATACAATAATATAAATTTCTCGCTGAATCGTTTTAAAGAAACTCATACATCACCTACACGATATCCGACATTTTTCTTCGTTTCGATAAAATCAGTAAGCCCGATTTTTTGTAGCTTTTTGCGTAAACGTGTCATGTTCACTGCAAGGGTATTATCATCAATGAAATGCTCTGACTCCCAGCATTTTTCGATTAATGTATTACGGCTGACAAACTTCCCTTTATTCTGGAATAAAGCATGTATGAGTTGAAGTTCTGTGTGTGTGAGGTCAATTGTTTCACCATTATATTTGAGTTTTGCCGCTTCCAGTAGAAGTTCACACCCACTTACAGTTAAATTATTTACTTGAGTAGTAAAATCATATGTTCTGCGTAATAGCGCCTGAATCTTAGTAATCGTGACCGTCATATTAAACGGCTTTTCAATGAAATCATCAGCACCCATCTGCATCGCCATCACTTGATCCATACTATCATTACGAGAACTAATGAAAATTATTGGAACAGTAGAAACTTTACGAATCTCCTGACACCAGTGATAGCCATTGAATGCCGGTAAATTAATATCGAGTAGCACAAGTTCTGGTGCATTTGCGTTAAAGGCATCCATCACGTGATTAAAATCTTCTATTAAGATAGGTTCTATCTGCCATTTCTTCAGTTCCTCAGCGAGCATCTTCCCGATGACCAAATCATCCTCTACAATCAAAACCTTCATCATCTCACCACCACCGTTGTTTTTTATTATTATGACATAAATGTGGCGTATAAGTTGAGAATTTAGAATGATGACGTATTATTTTGGGCCGGTTCCTTACTTGAATCGCCCCAAACTACATAAACAAAAAAACACCTCATCAGAGGTGTTACGCACTTACTTATAAGATCCTACAACTTTAAGTTCTTTTAGGAATCCTCCACTATGAGGTGATGATTTAAATCCTTCTGTTAAATCTTTACCCGCTTCAAGACCGTTATGCTTTCCGCCTTTCCACATTTCAACGTCACTGACATCATACACAACACCATCAACAGCGACATATGCTTTATGGCCGTCTTTACCGTCCAATGCTTTCAACTTTTCTGCATCATAAACGTTGTCTTTCATAACCTTCTCTTCAGCCGGCGTAAAGTCACGTTTCAACTTATCTTCTCCGCCACTTTGATTCATAAATAAAGCAAATCCCATAAATACTGCAACTGAGATTGCACCTGTAATTAACATTAGTTTTTTCATAGCCATCCTCCTCATAAAAAATCTCTATACTTAAAGCATATTGCAATTCCTACCTGCAAACAACTTTAAATATAGAGAATATATGACTATTCTGTGATTTCAACTTCAACGCCAAAGTGATCACTGACAATCGGTGCGTTAACATCATCAAATACTGTCTTGCTTGAAAGAACGTTGAATCCTTTACTCGTAAAGATAAAATCTATTCGGAGTTTCCCACCATTGCTTTCCCATCCAGCAATATTCTTTTCTATCGTATGATGTCCATGTTTTACTTCTGCTTCATTATACGCATCTAATAAACCACTGTTTTCTAATACGAAGTTATAGCCTTCTGTACCTTCTGGATTATTAAAGTCACCCATAACAATTAACGGATGATCATATTGATCTAAAATCTTTTGCGTATTCGTCCATTCATGACTAAAGCCATACTTCTCACTTACCCACCACGAAAAATGACAACTTGCCACTACAAACGACTTTCCATTCACTGTCGTCTCTCCAAATAATATTTTTCGTGAGCGATAGTTATCCGGAGACTGATATGTTGAAACAAATTCTGAATAAGGTTTGATTGGTGACTTTGAAAGTATCGCACTACCTTCTTCATATTTGTCATAACCGATATGACTCATCGCGTAGCTAAAGTAATAGTCATACCCTTGTACTTTAAGTTTCTGAACAATGATATACGCAAAGTTATCATCTTTTATTTGAATATCATCATTTCCTGAGCAATAATATTTATCATTAACGATGCTCTCATTCTCAATCAACTGATTCACTTCTTGTAACGCGATGATGTCATAATCACCTTTAATAATTTGTGCAACGATTTGATCTATCTTTTCTTCTTGAAATGCTTCCAACCAACTATGCGCATTTAATGTCAGTAACTTCATCATACACTCTCCTTTAGTGAAAATAAAAAGGCAGCCGAAGCTACCCCTTTATTATATTTCAATGTAACCGATTTTTTCAGCTTTCGCTACTTGACCTGATTTATCTAATGTTAACGACTCAACGCGTTCACTGTTCGTAATGACTACAATAATCGTAGTATCTTTACCTTCAGATTGAACTGCTTCGATATCCATAATCGCTAACGTATCGCCTGCTTTAACTTTTTGTCCATCGTTCACTACTACACGTGATGCTGGTTTCGTCATACTGACTGTTTCAATACCCATGTGTACAAGTACTTCAATACCGTCTGCTGTTTTAATACCGATTGCGTGTTTCGTTGGGAAGATGCTTACGATTTCACCATCAACTGGTGCTACAACTGTTTCGTCAGCTGGTTTCACCGCAAATCCTTCACCCATCATTTTTTGTGAGAATACTGGATCATTAACTTGTTCAATATTCATTGCTTCACCGTCAGCGACAGAATACAATGATTTTTGATTACCTGTAAATCCTTTAGTATCTGTGTTATCTAATACTGTCGGTTGTACAACTGCTTGTTTCGGTGCCGGAATATCCGCTCCTGATTGTAATAAATCTTCGATATCTGATTTTAATACATCAGCTTTCGGACCGTAAACTGCTTGAACACCATTATCTTTAACGATTAAGCCCATTGCACCAGCTTTCTTCCAAGCTGCTTCATTACCTACTAAATCTCTATCGTTAACACTTACACGTAAACGCGTCATACAAGCATCTACGTCTTTAATGTTTTGTTTGCCACCTAATAAGTGAATTATTTGAATCACTTGATCATCTGCTTTAACATCTGTTGCCCCTGCTTCATCCACCACATCCGCTTCGTAGTTACCGTTACGTCCTGGTGTCGCAAAGTTGAATTTCTTAATTAAGAAGTTTGCTAAGAAGTAAGTTATAACTGCAAATCCTAATGTCGTTAATACAAAGTTGATTAAATCTCCACCTAAACCTGCTTTAATTGCAAGTGGTGTTCTCGTTAATAACTCGATCGTACCGAATGAGTGCACACGTAAGTTAATAATATCTGCCATCGCAAATGCTGCACCTTGAATGAAAGCATAAACAACATACAAAGGTACTGCAACGAACATGAACATGAATTCTAAAGGCTCAGTTACACCTGTTAAGAATACTGCTAAAGCTGCTGAGAAATACATTGATTTGTATTTCGGTAATTTGTCTTTATCCACATTGCGGTACATCGCTAATGCAAGACCCATTAAAATACCTGATGAACCAATCATTTGTCCTACTTTGAAACGTGCTGGCGTAAAGTCGTTTAGTACTTGATTGTATTGACTTGTATCTCCAGCGTGACTTAGGTTCACTAAGTCTGTTGCCCAAGCTAACCAAAGTGGATCTTGTCCGAATACTTTTGTACCTGCTTGTGAACCTGATAATATTTCGTAAGTTCCACCTAGTTGTGTGTAGTTAATCGGAATCGTTAACATATGGTGAAGACCGAATGGTAATAATAAACGCTCTAAGAATCCAAATAAAAATGGCGCTAAGATTGGTGCTGTATCTTTACTTGATGCAATCCATAAACCAAAGTTGTTAATACCTGCTTGAATGTATGGCCATACGATTGCGAGAATTAATGCAACGATAGTTGACCAAAGAATAACAACGAATGGTACAAAACGTTTACCATTAAAGAATGATAATGCATCAGGTAACTTTCTATAATTATAGTATTTATTATATGCATTCGCACCAACGAAACCTGCGATGATACCAACGAATACCCCCATGTTTAATGCTGGTGATTCTAATACACTCGTAAAGAACCCTTTAACCATGATTTTTGTGCCGAATAATGTATGCGTGAATGCTTTATCATCTGCAAGCATTGCACTGTTAACACCAAATACTGCCCCTGTAATACGGTTAATCAATACGAATGCGATACCTGCTGCAAACGCACCGCCTGCTCTTTCTTTCGCCCAACTTCCCCCAATAGCTAACGCAAAGAGTAGATGTAAGTTTCCGATAATCGCCCAACCAATACTTTCAATGACTCCACCAATTGTGATTAACATTTGCATGTCTGGGCTAATTAATGGAATCGATTTCCCAATACTTATCATAAGACCTGCTGCTGGCATAACTGCTACAACAACCATCAGTGCTTTACCGAACTTTTGCCAAAATTCAAAGCTTAATAACTGTTTCATAATTTTTCTCCTTTTTATGCAATCGGTTGCATTGCTTTTGATAAATATATCATCACACTTTTATTTTGTAAATAATAAATACTAAAATTCTGCTATTTATTTGCAAAAACCAATGAAATTTTGTGCAAAAACTATCATTGACAACGCAATCGGTTGCATATATTATATATAAAAAGATTAAAGGAGGATTATTATGGCCATTACAGTTAAAGATGTTGCACTAAAAGCTGGTGTCGCTACATCAACCGTTTCACGCGTTGTTAATAATCATCCTTCTATTTCTGAAGCAACCCGTAAGAACGTTCAAAAAGTTATGCAGGAAATGGGGTATGTTCCTAATATAGCTGCCAGAAATTTAGGTAAGCAAACTTCAAATGCAATAGGAATTATTCTTCCTCCTCTGAACTCAAAAGAACGTATGGCTAACCCTTTCTTCTTAGAAATAATCGAAGCTATTAACGATGAATCAAGAAGAAATAACATGACTACTGCAGTAGCTATTGCTAAGAACTTAGAAGATTTATTAGAAGATGTTAAAGTTATGCATACTCAAAAGCAGGTTGGTGGCTTTATATTAGCGTATGCACACCAAGGAGATCCTGTAATTGATTACTTGATTGACAAGCAAATTGCATTCACACTCATTGGGCAACCTTATACACAGCACGATATAGTTAGTTACATCGACAACGATAATCAATTATTAGGACACCATGCTACAGAACATTTAATTGAAAATGGGCATCGCAATATTCTTTTTGTTACTAATACGATTAAAGAAGGTATTTATTTCGAAAGATATTTCGGCTATCAGAAGGCAATGATGCTCAATCAACTCAAAGTATTTGATAGTATTTCGATTATAGAACATACAGATTATGCGGACTTTGAAGATACTTTAATTCGAACAAAAGCAACTGCTATCGTGGTGCTTGACGATATATTTGCATTGCGTGTAATGCAGCTTGTACAAATGTACGGCTATAAAGTTCCTGATAATCTTTCTGTTATCAGCTTTAATAACTCGATACTCTCGACATTAACACACCCATACTTGACTACCATTGATATTGATACTGCAAAGCTCGGTCATGAATCTGTCAATATGCTAATTAAACATTTGAATGGCGAAGATATTTCTAACACTAAGATTGTGGTTCCACATGAATTAATTGAACGCGAAACTGTTATTAACTTAAAGTAAAAAAATTAGCTTATGACAAATTTGATCATAAGCTTTTATTCATCTAACGTCTTTACTACCGTAAACAAAACAATTGCCTGCATCAACAACATCACACTAAGTCCAATTTTTACATAAATGTTATCCACTAAATAAATTGAAATCCCTACAACAATAACAACACTTAATAATAACTGAAACTTTTTCTTCAATGTATAGCCACCACGTTCATAAAATTCCTGAACGTAAGATTTATAAATTTTTGTGTGCACTAACCAATTGTGAAACTTATTAGAGCTTCTCGCAAAACAAAAGACTGCAAGCAATAAGAATGGTGTAGTTGGTAAGAGCGGTAGAAATGCACCAACAAATCCGAGGATGGTCGAAATAACACCGACGGATAATAATAATAACCTCAAGAGATATCCTCCTAAATATAATAATATCCATATTATACTAAAATTCATGATGAAATGTTTGAAGTGGATATATCATTTTAGTGAAGTTTCATTCAACGCTATAAATATATATTAAAGCGCTCTCGGCGTTTCAATACCTAGTAAACTTAGTCCTTCTTCTATTACGATAGAGACTGCTAATAATAAACCTACTCTATTTCCCATCATTGCTCTCTCATCTAATATTCTTACACTCGCATAATAACTATTGAAGTGACGTGCAAGCTGCAGTAAATACTTAGCAATCTCTGCTGGAGATTGCTTTACATATGCATTAAAAATTACTTCCTCAAACATCATTAAATCTTTAGTAATATCCCATGCCACATCATCTATTTCATTCACTTTAATGTGACTTGTCTCCAATCCACTTTTTCTAATAATGGCATGAATTCTCGCGTTTGTATATTGAAGATATAAACACGTATTGCCTTCAGCTTTTAACATATCTTCTAAATCAAATTCAATATCATTTTGACGATCATATTTCAGGTCATTAAATATTACAGCACCAATACCGATTTGTTCAGCTACTTTATCAATGTCTTCAATCTCATTTGATTTCGCGATTATATTTTGTTTCGCCATATTCACCGCTTCATCCAGCACTTCATCTAAAAAGATAACTTTCCCTTTTCTAGTAGACATCTTTTTTCCATCTTTTAAGATCATACCAAACGATATGTGCTCCATATGCTCTGCCCACGTGTAACCCATCATCTTTAACACTGCTATCAATTGTTTAAAATGAAGTGACTGTTCATTACCTACAAAATAATATGACTCAGAAAAATCATACGTTTCTTTTCTATAGATTGCTGTTGCTAAATCTCTTGTAATATACAAAGTTGAACCATTCGTTTTCTTGATCAGCGCTGGCGGCATATCATCAAGTTTCACTATTTCTGCACCTTGATCTTCAACGAGTAAGTTTAATGCTTCTAACTTTTCTACGACAGCATCCATCTTGTCATTGTAAAATGCTTCTCCATTATACGAATCAAAAGAAACACCAAGACGTGCGTATATCTCATTAAACGATTGCAGCGAAACTTCTCTGAACCATGTCCAGAGTCTTACATGTTCAGCTTCACCTTGCTCTAGTTTTAGAAATGCCGTTCTTCCCGCTTCATTTAAAGCTTCGTCATGTTCTGCTTCGTCATGAAATTTAACATATAGCTTGAATAATTCAGGTATTGGGTTTGCTTTAACGTCAGCTTCATTCCCCCACTTTTTATAAGCTACAATCAATTTACCAAACTGCGTTCCCCAGTCTCCAAGGTGATTTATTCTTACTGGTTTAAAACCTAATTTCTCTGTAATATTGGCTACTGCATTACCGATAACAGTTGATCTTAAATGCCCCATCGAGAAAGGTTTGGCGATATTCGGTGAAGAAATATCCATCGTTATCACTTTACCTTGACCAATATTTTGAGCACCAAAGTTTTCTTTATCGCGCAATACTTCCTGAATAACATTTGTTCCTAGTGTTTGTTTATTAAAATATACATTTAAATAGCCATTCACAACTTCAACTTTATCAATTTGTTCATCATTCAAACGCTCGCTTATTTCCTGTGCAATAATCATTGGACTCTTCTTCAGATGCTTACTTAACGTAAAACATGGGAATGATAAATCTCCTTGATGCTCATGCTTCGGATATTCAATCAACTTTAATATTTCTGTTTCACTCAATACTTCAATTTCTTTTCTTAAAATATTAGCTAATAAATGTTTCATCTGTTCTCCTCCTAAAAATTTATAAAATAAAAAGCATCCACCTCTAAAAAAAGAGGCGAATGCTAGATTCACGGTACCACTCTTGTTCATGTCATTAGACACACTCAATGATTGTTAACGATGTTTCCACCGGATATCCCTACTATAAGTTCAACATATCATTCACGAAGTGCGCTTCATATCAATTATCATGCTATACTTCCACCCACTATAGCTCGCTACTTATGAACAAATCAATATTACTCTCTTCGTGTAAACAAATTGTTATTAAATTATTTAATATAATAGCATGATTGTAATAAAAAGAAAATAGAAATAAATTTTATAAACTGTTATTATCAAGAAAATGGAGGTGCTAATATGATTACAATTATTATAGCTATCGCATTATATGCTATCGTCACTTTGATCTATAAAACAAACCTTACTGAAAAACCAAATTACTTTGCCGGATACCGTACACCAAGATCCTTGCAAAGTGAAAAACACTGGCAATTTGCGCAGGAATATTCTACGAAACTTATCCAAAAACTATGTCCAATCTTACTCATCATCGGTATAATTCAACTCGTGATTGAAATAGCTCTAGGCTATGAAGAGCAAAGTTCAATTGTATCTGTTATTTTATTGTTCATCACTGTCATCATTGTGTATATAAAAACAGAGGGTAGACTAAAAAAGTTATGATATTCACTTCTTCATATCACTTTGTTCCAAGCGAATTCTGCGATGACTTGATGCTTTGAAAATGCTCTCCATCACCTTCAAGTCATCATTTTTAATCGCTTCTTTCAAAGTAGTAAATGCATCTTCAAAACGCTCCATATTATCTAATAAAGCTTCTTTATTATGGCTAAATAATTCCGGCCAGAGGGATTCATTCATATTAGCAATTCGCGTTAAATCACGATAACTATCACCGATATATTTAATCGTTTCATCCAATCTATCATCACTGTTGATTAACGACACGGCAATTGCATGCGTTAACTGACTCGTATGTGCAATCATCTCATCATGCATTACAGCATTTGTAACTGTGATACGCTTAAAACCGAGCGGATATAAAAATGCTTTAAAATCTTCTATCTCCTGATTTGAATTCAAATCTGACTTCGTGATGACATAATTTGCGCCTTGAAATACACTAGCATCTGCGTAAGCATAACCTTTCTTTTCTCGGCCCGCCATTGGATGACCGAAAATAAAAGAAAGATTATGAGGTAGTATTTCTTCCACATCTTTCATTACCACAGACTTTACGCCAGCAGTATCTGTTAACGTTGCGCCATCTTTGAAATTATCTCGATGATAAAGAATAAAATCCTTTATCATATTAGGGTATATCGCAAAAACAACCAGATCTGCTTCACTCAGGATAGATTGATTACTCGTTTCACCAACATCTATGACCTCATCAGCTATGGCCATATTCAATGTCTCCTGATTCACATCGATTGCCATAATACGATGCTTTTGTCCGTAACTTGCACGAATTGCTTTGGCGAAAGTCCCACCGATTACACCTAAACCAATAATTGCAATATTCATAAATACACCCCGATTGTTTTAATGATTAAAATCGTAAATGAGCAAAGATCATTACAGCATTGTCAAATTGCGCTTTATCTATAGTTGTTCCTGTTTATAGTGCTTTAATATCTTGAATTAATGTATCCACATCTTCACACTTTGTTGACCAGCTTGTACAGAAACGAACTGCAAACAAATTGTCATCAATCTTCTCCCAATCAGCAAATGTATATTTCTCACGAAGTGTTTCAATCTGCGCTTTCGTTAATATCGGAAATCGTTGATTTGTTGGTGATGGATATTTCATTTGTATACCCTTTTCTTCAAATGCCTTCGTCAATTTATCGGCAAGTTCAACGGCATGCTTTGAAATTGCTTCATACAAGTCGTCTTCAAAGAGTACCTCATATTGAATACCGAGTAATCTACCTTTTGCAAGCATACCACCGTTTTGTTTAATGAAATATCTAAAATCGGGTTTTAATGCATCATTTGTAAATACTACCGCTTCTCCAAATAGTGCTCCTACTTTAGTGCCACCGATATAGAATACATCACTGAGTTCAGAAATATCTTTAATCGTTACATCATTTTCTTTGGCCGCTAATGCATAACCTAAACGTGCCCCATCAACCATTAAGTACATATTTTTTTGTTTACAGAAAGCATATAAATCCGATAACTCCTGCTTAGAATATAATGTCCCAAATTCCGTCGGTTGCGATATATAAACCATCTTCGGTTGCGGAATATGTTCGAATGTCACATCATTCCAATAATCTTCAACATAATTTTCTACATCTTCCAGACGTAACTTCCCATCGATACCGGGAATTGTAATCACTTTATGACCCGTTGCTTCGATTGCACCTGTTTCGTGAACTGCGATATGCCCAGAATCAGCTGCAATGACTGCCTGATGAGGACGTAGCATTGCTGCAATCACTGTCTTGTTAGTTTGCGTACCACCCACTAAGAAGTGAACATCAACTTCTCCACTACATTGTTCTTTTATTAATTCTGCTGCGCGCGTGCAGTGGTCATCAACGCCATATCCCGGATGCTGCTCATCATTTGTTTCGACTAAACGTTCCAGGATTAGCGGATGCCCACCAGTTGAATAATCATTATCAAATCGAATCATGTAATCCCTCCTTAGTTTTAGCGGTATCTTTAGTTTCTTCGAACAGATTCCACTATTATTCCTTAATTTTAGCGGAATCTTTAATTGTTGTCTTCAAATACCGCTATAACCCGCTTCTTACATCATTTGCCCTTTTATCATCTCAATTATTTCTTTTTGAGACAATTCTTCAGTAATAATATATTCACCTTCTACTTCTAAATAATCTTTATCCAGGAACCATTGACGCATTTCATCTTCACCAAATTCAACATTTTGTTTATATTGATGACGACGCAAAGTCTCTTCAAACGGAATATCAAAGTAATAGACGTAAGATGTATCATTATATTTATTAACCATTTCTATCAACATATCTCCATGTTTACGACGTGTTAATATCCCTTCCACCACAACATATTTACAGTGTTCCATACCAAATTCAATCATTGTTCTCAGCAATTCAGTTGACACATTACCGACTTTATCTTTAACATGTAACATTTCTCTTCTCAATAAATCTTGAGAAATAAGAATCGTTCCTTCACCCAGAGCTTCTTGCAGTAATTTAGCAGTTGAAGTTTTACCGCTTCCTGAATTACCTCTAAGAATCATTAATTTTGTCATCATATCACCCACTAAATATTCGGTCCATATAATCTATGGGTCTTGTCTTCAATTTCTCCTGATAGTTTTTTCTTTAAACTGACTTTCCATGAGTCAGCCAAAACTTCAACTTCAGATAATTCCTTCACTAGACTTAAATCAGCAGAAAAATGCATCACTTCGTTACACTTTGCAATGGTCCACTCTGGATTTGATCTTTCCAGTAACTCTATTTTATCATTTACACTCACTACTCCAGGACGAAGCACTTTTAAGTACCAACCAGTTCTACCATTTTCTTCAGTGATCTTAGATAGTTCTATTTCTCGATATTTTCTTGCCGGCTTCCAGCATGGTTTACGTGGTTGCGTAACTTGAACAAGTGTATTGCCAATTTGATAAATATCACCTAGACATACTGTTTGTTCATTCATATCGACGACACTTAGATTTTCACCAAAACCCCCTGGTTGCATATCTTTATTCAATTCATTTCGCAATAATGGATAATGTTCGCTTGCATAGCAAAATACAGCTTTGTCTACACCACCATGATGCACTTTATCAGCAACTTTGTCATCTTCAAAGCCAAATTCAGTTAAGTTTCCACGTGAAACGGCATCTCGATTGATAGCTGAAATCCATGACTGATTTAATTTATCTGAAGCTTCTTCACTACCTAGTTGTTTTGGTTTTCCGATAAACATCATTTCAACAAGCATACTAACACCCCTTTTAAATATCACGTTTAACGACACTAGGCAAATCCAGGAACGGCTGAATATCCTGAACGTATTCAAGAATTCCTTGATACTCACCTTTTTCATCAAAGACGCCTTTGTATGTTACATAAATATATTCTTCACCTTTCTTAAACCACATTGTCACAGTTTCCTGCTCTCTATTTTTAAGTTTACGCATAACTTGCATCATCTTCTTCAAACTCTTCGGTGGATGACAATTCGCTACACTTCTACCAATAGAAATTGGTGTGCGAATAAACATCATATCCGCAGATTCAGTAATTTCATTAAAGTATTTAAATAATCCGTTCTTATCAACAAATGTCAGTTCTAGCGGAATATTATTAAGTATTAATTCCGCTTCTTTCAAGGATAAATAACCGCCACCTATTTTAATGTTTTGATTTTTATCTTCACTTTCCGTTTCTTTTGTTTGATATACTTTTTCTTTATCAGACCATACTGATTTAACATCTACTGCATAACCAAATGCTTTACTTTCATTGGCGATAGCTTCATATTCCTGTGCTGTAAATAATTCCTGAATTAAAGGAATAAGAATGTCTTCCTCATGCAATATCATTTGCTTCATACCTTTATTTAACGTATCGAACGATTTTCTAATATGCTTAAATTCAATTTCATCCATTCGTTTTAGACGGTTTTTGAATTGATGATAAGTAGCGCGATTATCATCATCAAGTGCCCAAATCTTTCTTGGTAATGTATAAACTTGTTTTCGTTCTAATATCGGAAATATCAATTTTTCTTTACGGTTATAATGTGCATATAATGCACCTATTATTTTTAAATCTTCTTCAAGCATTGAACTGTCTTTTTTAGATGCTACAATCGTCAATTTCTCTTCCATACGTTCTAAAGCAGTAATGAATGTTTCATTTTCTCTTTTCATAATATTTAACGGATGATCATCGTCAAGTGAAATATATACTTCCTGTATCATTTCGTTCATATGACAATTATACATATCAATCAATTTATGAATTTCTTCTATTGAAGAAATTCCTTCCGTGTAGTGTATTTGTATAATAGCGATTAAGAAATCCACCAGCGAATAATTTTCTAAGATAGCAACTGAATGATCTTCCTTATTGCTTTGAATATGTGTCAGTATTGATTTTATTTCATTTGTAAGCTCGAAATTTATCATAGTACACCTCACTATATAAGATACATTTAATATACACCTTACAAAGTAATGCTGGGACCTTTCTCACAAACATTCACAAAATCGTCAGTCTATCGCTTATAATCTCCCTTCAATAAAGCATAACGATTCATGTCTCTAAATTCACCGTATAATAAAACATCCTGTTTATCCATACCAACAAACTCAAATCCAGCTTTCTCGGCAACTTTATTACTACCTATATTGTCAACATCAGCACTGATCGATAGTTTGTTCAAACCCATTTGATTGAAAGCAAAATCACATAAAGCAATTACTGATTTCGTCATAATCCCTTGACCATTTATATCTTTTTTCAACCAGTAACCGATTTCCGCCTTCTTAAAACCTTGATTAATCGCATGTAAATCTAATGTTCCGGATAATTCTCCATCAACAAATATCAAAAATAAGCGCCCTGTTCCTTGCGCAAACTCATTCATCATCTTTTTAATAAATGCAGTTTCATGTGCAGGTTCAGTGATTATATCTATAAAAGTCAAAAACGCTCTTAAGTGCTCTCTATTTTGATCAATCACATTATACAAATCTTCCCCATGAAAAATTTCTGCTTGTACCAGTTCAATACGCTCATCAACTTTAATAGATAGTCTGTTCATGTTCGTCCTCTTTTCTTATTATCTAAATTTTTTGATTTTTATTAGCGTATGGGAAATCTATAAAAACGTCAACAAAAAGCCATCCCTTATGGAATGACTTAAATTTGGTTATAAATGTTTGTAAACGCGATTTATACTTGTACATTGCCAGTATTTTATTCGACGTAAGGTCTACCTACCCAATACGTGTCATAAATACCTTCATATTTTGATTTAAAATCCTCAATAAACTTCGTATCATGACTGACAATATCGATTACATCATTACATATATAAATTATTTTATCCGATGAATAAAATATTATAAATGACTCTCTTTCATTTCCACAAACAACATTCGTAATATATTTAATTAACGGTTTAAGATCGATATTTTTTACGATTACATTGATGTAGTCAACATCTTCTTCACCTTTATGAAATACTTCTTTCCAGTTCGTAATCTTAAAATAACGTCCTAAATTCGTTTTTTCAGTTTGAATATAATGACCTTCAATGACCCTCAATAAAAACTCCATATTAAAACTGTCATTAGCATAAGTTTCCGTAATAATTTGTTTAATTAAACTACCCTTCATCTTTTCATAACCAAATCTAATTCTGTGTTCATCACTGACTTGAAAATAAGGAATTGGTTTGTCTATAGCGAATTGTATAGAGCCTTTCAGCATATCACTCATCCCTCAACAATCCTTTCTTAACACATTTCTCAATAATTCCTTCAGCGAGTTCCCACATTGCTGGCGCATCATCTTTAATAAATATCTTTTTACTTGTCACTTGTGATTTAGTCAGGTTATATGGATTGTAATCCTCTTCACTTACTTCATATAGATTAATCAAAGCGATTAATGCATCAATAACCCGAGCATATCTTGCTTCATGATTATCACCACGTTCAAAGTTAGTCCATAGATCTATTATGCCCTTCTGATCATCTTCATCCAACATTGAAACTACTTTCTTCAGAGATTCAAGTTCTCGATCAAACGAATCACTTTTCGCCTGATCATCAAATACCCATGTATCTCCTGCATAGATTTCACCTAAATCGTGAACCAATAACATCTTGATCACCTGATTGATATCTACTTGTTCAGGGTAGAACTGTTCAAACTGCATCGCAACAAGTGCTGCCTGCCATGAATGTTCAGCACTATTTTCATATCTTCCATCTAACGTATCACTTTTTCGTTGAATCGTTTTTAGTTGTTCAATCTCACTTGCAAATGCATATACTTTATGGATATCATTCATATCTTTACACCTATTTTCTAAAATTTTGTTTTATCTATTTATGAAAATTTCGCAAATACTATTGTTTATCATTAATTTCAATGTTATCCTAAAGTTCAATTAAATTCACTATTTATGGAGGTATAAACCAATGGATAACGGGTTTATTTTTTTAAATGTCTTAATTCTTAGTATTCTCATAGGAATACTTGTATTCATGAACAAGAAACATGTTTCTTTCTCTAAACGTGTCTTCACAGGTATGATTTTAGGGATTTTATTAGGCGTCGGACTTCAATTCGCTTACGGCACTGATTCTAAAGTAACTTTAGGTACGCTAGACTGGTATAGTATTGTCGGTAGTGGTTACGTTCAACTTTTAATGTTAATTGTTGTGCCACTTGTAATGGTATCTATCATCCGTTCTATTATTAATTTAAATACTACGGATCAAGTTGGTAAGATGGCCAGCTGGGTAATCGGTATATTGATTACTACAACTTTAATTGCAGCAACTATCGGTATTGCTTCCGCATTATTGTTTGATTTAAGTGCTGAAGAGATAAGTATTGGCCAAGATGAAAAAACACGTGGTACTGAAATTCAAGAGAAATTCGATATGATGGAACAAAAGACAATGCCACAACGTATCGTCAATTTTATTCCAAGCAATATATTTATGGACATGACAGGCGCAAGGCCTACTTCAACAATCGCTGTCGTTATCTTCTCATTCTTAGTTGGAATTTCAGTACTTGGGGTTCGAAGAAAAGAGCCTGAACAAGCTGCAATGTTTACAAGCATGGTTGATGCTGTATTTGCTGTTGTAATGCGACTTGTAACAATCATCTTACGCTTAACACCTTACGGGGTACTTGCTTTAATGGCAAATATGATTGCAAGTACGAACTTTGCAGGTATAGTAGAACTAGGTAAATTCGTATTAGCATCTTATGTTGCTTTAGGAACAATGTTCCTCATTCATTTACTTATCATTACATTAACTGGTTTAAATCCAATTCAATATTTAAAAAAGGTTTTCCCAACATTAGCATTTGCTTTCACATCTCGTTCTAGTGCTGGAACAATTCCTTTAAATATCGCTGCACAAAAAAATGCTTTAGGTGTTGATGATGCAACAGCAAATATGTCAGCATCATTTGGTGCGACGATGGGTCAAAACGGTTGTGCCGGTATCTATCCTGCAATGCTTGCAGTGATGATTGCACCAACTGCAGGTATTAATCCACTTTCACCTGAATTTATCGTACAATTAGCGATTATCACAGCGATCAGTTCATTCGGTGTAGCCGGTGTTGGTGGTGGTGCAACATTTGCTGCTATCATCGTTCTATCATCAATGGGATTACCAATTGCACTTGCAGGTGTATTAATCACAGTTGAACCATTAATTGATATGGGACGTACCGCGCTTAATGTAAATGGTAGTATGCTTTCAGGAACATTAACTTCTAAATTCTTAGGTAACTTCAATAAAAATATTTTTAATGATACACACGCTGTAGTTGAGAATACAGAAGTTTAAAAAAAATCGACAATCCGCAATAAAGTGGATTGTCTTTTTTTTCTTTGAATATAATATTTGAGTTTGTTATTATAAAAATACTAATATTTTACAGAAAGTTGGTTTAATATGCCTTGGTGGGGGACATATATACTTATTTCAATTGGTTTACTATTAATAGGTATTATTTTAGCAATTTGGGATAAAATCAAAAGAAAGAAACGCATTAAAACACTTTGGAATAAACAAAATACACTCAATCGACCTAAGGGAAACCATATAAAATATCGTCAATATTTTGATTATCTACAAATAAATAATAAACATTATATAGATGACATCACCTGGAATGATCTTGATTTAGATCGCATCTTTACAAAATTAAATTACAATTTCACAACGGTTGGCGAGGAATATATGTATGCTTCACTCAGAAACATCCCAAATCATACTGTCAATGAATTACTTATTAAAAAAATAACAAATGACCAAAAATTTAGAGAAAGAGTATCTTTTATACTTGCTGATTTAGGACGCAGTACAAATAACAATGCGAGCCGCTTCGCTTTCAGGCACAAGTCTGACGAACAATATAATCCCTGGATAATCATTGTAAGTTTACTTCCTTTTTTAAGCTTGTTTTCTTTCTATTTTGGAATAAGTGTTGGTATTTTTACTGTAATGCTTGCAATTAGCATCGTTATGTCATTATCGATGAGATTTAAGTCTAAAAGTGAATTGCTTTATGATGATATATTTTATGCTGTTAAGATAATAGATACTGCTTCAGATCTGCTCAACCTGAAAGAAAGTCACTTAGACACAAAGCCACCTAACATACGTTCAATTAAGTTCTTGAGTTATTTAATGCTAAGTGACGATAATAACGAAACTAATTTTGCTTTACAAATTATTAATGCCTTGAAGATGTTATTCATGACAGATTATCATATTTATCACTATGCACTGCGAATACTAAGAAAGAATCAAGCATCATATGCTGAATATTATCAAGTTGTCGGTCAATATGATTCAAGCTATAGTGTAGGCATGTATCGCCGTACCTTACCTTATTACAAATTACCTGAAATCGGTCCGTTACATACTGAAGAAATTTATCATCCCCTACTCACACATCCAGTTGCCAATGACTATACGCATAATAGAGGGATTTTATTGACTGGATCAAATGCATCTGGTAAGTCAACATTTATGAAGACGATTGCACTCAACATCGTTCTAGCTCAAGCCATCAACACAACAACTAGTGAAGTATTTCGTTATCAACCTGGTCATGTCTTAACATCTATGAACTTAGAAGACAGTTTATCAAAAGGTGATAGTTACTTCATTGCAGAGATAAAATCAATCAAACGGATTATACGAGCTATCGAGGATTTCCCGATGACTTATATCTTTATAGATGAAATTCTAAGAGGGACTAATACAAAAGAAAGAATTTCTTCTGCAACTGCCATCCTTAATCATATTAATAGTAATAAAAATACAACTTTATTTGCAGCTACACACGACATCGAATTAACCGAATTATTGAAAGATACTTTCGATTTCTATTACTTCAGAGAACATTTAACTGAAAATAACGACATTGAATTTGATTACACAATCCGTAAAGGAGTTACTACGACTTCAAATGCTATTGAATTAATGCGAATATATGATTATCCTGAACATATCTATCAAGATGCTAAAAGCACACTTGCCACACTAAAAAAGTTAAATACATAAATTAAAACTCACGAATAAATTTCGTGAGTTTGTTCATAATTATTTAGTGTAAGTTACTACTGATGATGAGATGCTTTATTAACCGTTGCCATGTCTATCAAATAGATGAATACTTTCTAAAGTAGCTGTTAAATATACTTTATTTCCTATTAAAGGATTAGTATTTGTATAATATTTTATCTGCCTGTTTTGTGCATCCTCAGCTGTAACAACGATATCTTTCCCCAAAAGTTCAGCACGTTTAATAATCACTGGATAACCTTGCTCTGAGATGATGATGTGTTCCGGGCGAATACCGATTATTGTATCAATATCTATATTTAACGCTGGATTTAACTGCTTTGATTGCTGCTCATCTAATTTCAATAAATTCATAGGTGGACGTCCGATAAAAGTTGCTACAAACATATTCTCTGGATGATGATACATGTCATATGGTGTATCATATTGCATCATTTTGCCTTCGTTCAGCATGACGATTTTATCACTTATACTTAAAGCTTCTTCCTGATCATGCGTAACGAATAGCGTCGTAATATTTAAGCGTTGTTGTATTGCTCTGATTTCCTCACGCATCGATACTCTTAATCTTGCATCTAAATTTGATAAAGGTTCATCTAATAATAATATTTCTGGTTCTCTGACAATAGCTCGTGCTATTGCAACACGTTGCTGTTGTCCACCAGATAGTTCTTTTGGTAAACGGTTTAAATATGTATCAATTTCTACTAGCTTTGCAGCATATTCTACTTGTTCTTTTATCACACGTTTCGATAATCGCTTCATCTTCAGTGGAAAGGCGATATTATTGAAGACAGTCATATGTGGATAAAGTGCATAATCCTGAAATACCATACCAATATTGCGTGCATCAACCTTTAAATGCGTTACATCTTTACCGTCTATGATAATCTCTCCTGCTGTAGGTTGTAGTAATCCTGCAAGCATAAATAAGGTAGTACTCTTGCCACATCCTGACGGCCCAAGTATACTAACAAACTCCCCTGAGCTAATGGTAAGATTTAAATTATTGACAGCTATTGTATCTTTATATTGCATTGATATATTTTTAAATTCAATCATAGTAGATATCCTCATTCTTTATACTTACATTTAGCATATCAAATTTTGATGAAAGATTGATAAAAGATATGTATAAAAATGATATTAAATAAAGTATATATCGAGTATAAATCGGTAAAAATACTTAAAAATAAAATATTATTCTCCTAAACAAAAAAGTATCACATTCCATAACGGAACATGATACTTATAAATATATTATTTAACTACATCGTATCCTTGATCTTCGATGGCTTCTTTCATTGCATCAACAGTTACTGATTCTTCGTGATCAACTGTTACATTTGCTGCTTCTAAATCAACCGCAGCTGATTTAACACCATTTAATTTATTTACTGCACCTTCTACCGCTTCTTTACAATGTCCACATGTCATACCTTCTACTTTAAGAATTGTTTCCATAATAATTCCCTCACTTTTTAGTATTTTATATGTTCTATTTTATTTTAACAGTTTTTAGTCTTAAGGCGTTACTCACAACACTTACTGATGATAAAGCCATAGCAGCACCAGCAATCCATGGTGCAAGTAATCCTAAGGCTGCAACTGGTATACCAAGAATATTATATCCAAATGCGAATCCTAAATTTTGTTTTATATTTTTAATTGTTGCGTGACTAATTTTAATCGCTTCAGGTATTAGTGTAAGCTCTCCGCCTAGAATCGTAACATCAGCTGCTTCAATCGCGACTTCTGTACCTGTGCCAATTGCGATACCGATATCCGCTAATGCAAGCGCTGGCGCATCATTCACACCATCTCCTACCATAGCAACTTTTCTTCCTTCATCCTGCAGCGCTTTAATCTTGTTAGACTTTTGTTCTGGCAGCACTTCAGCAATGACTTCTGTAATACCAACAGATTTCGCGATGGCGTTAGCTGTAATCGCATTATCTCCAGTCAGCATCACAACTTGTAAGCCCATTGCTTTCATTTCTTCAATAGCTTGTTTTGCAGTATCTTTCACTGTATCTAATACTGCTACAATACCACGTAACTCATTATCGATAGCAATTAGCATGGCCGTTTTACCCTCTGCTTCAAATTGCTCCATTCGATTGATACTTGAATCAATATCAATGTGATGATCTGTCATTAGCTTTCTGTTACCGATGAGTATGGTATGGTTATCGATAACTGTTTCAATACCATGGCCAGGTATTGCATTAAATTGACTAGTTTCTAATAATTCTATATTTTTTTCTTTTGCATATTTTACGATGGCGGTTGCTAATGGATGTTCAGAAGCTTGTTCACTACTTGCAAGATATTGTAGTGTTAATTCATCGCCTGTAAAATCAGTTACTTCAGGTTCACCTTTTGTAATCGTACCTGTTTTATCCAATACAATCGTATCAATTTCATGTGTTCTTTCTAAGTGTTCTCCGCCTTTAAAGAGAATTCCTGCTTCAGCTGCACGTCCGGTACCAACCATAATAGATGTTGGTGTAGCTAGTCCTAAAGCACAAGGACAAGCAATAACCAGTACCGCAATGGCAGCCACTAATGCTGGTTCAAACTGACCAGGCGTCACAAATATCATCCAGATAATAAATGTTATAATCGCAATCCCTATCACTACTGGTACAAAGTATCCTGCAATGATATCAGCAAGACGCTGGATAGGCGCTTTTGAACCTTGCGCCTGCTCAACGATCTTCACGATAGATTGCAATGCGGTATCACGACCTACTTTCGTTGCACGTATCGTAATACTACCGTTATTATTCATCGTTGCTCCAAAGACGTTTGCTCCGATAGTTTTCTCAACAGGAATCGATTCCCCTGTAAGCATCGATTCATCTATAGATGTATGACCTTTAATAATTTCTCCATCAACCGGTACTTTCTCACCCGGCTTGATGATCAATGTATCTCCAACGACAACGTCTTCAACCGGTATCATTATTTCTTTATTGTCTCTTATCACTCTTGCTTCTTTTGCCTGTAAATTAAGTAATGAAGATAGTGCATGCGTTGTCTGTGACTTCGCTCTTGCCTCAAGATATTTACCGAACAATATTAATGTAATTAATACCGCACTTGTTTCAAAATAAAGATGTGGCATGTAATCTGGATTATTAATTGTCTTCAATCCTTCATAAACACTATAGAAAAATGCAGCACTTGTACCTAATGCAACAAGCACATCCATATTCGCTCCGCCACTTCGTAAATTTTTATAGGCTCCATCATAGAACTGCCAGCCAATAATGAATTGTACCGGGAAAGCAAACGCTAACTGGAACCACGGGTTCATAAATATATGCGGCAAATGGATACCAAACAGATGCGTTAACATTGTTAGTAATAACGGTAATGATAATAAAGCTGAAATAATGAGTTTAATCTTTTTCTTCCTCAATTCATCCGCTTTCGCTGAAGCCTTATTTTCATCCGAACTTTTAAGTTTTGCATCGTAACCTAGTTTACGAATACGTTCGATAATCATTTGTGCATCCATATTTCCTGGATAATAATCAATCGTTGCTTCTTCTGTCGTAAGATTAACAGTAGCATTCTTAATTTCCGGCTGTTTATTCAGTACCTTTTCAATTCTTGATGAACACGCTGCACAAGTCATGCCCATAACATCCAGTTCAATATGTTCAGGCTTAACTTTATAGCCTAACTTATCAATTCTTTCTGATATATCTTCTACACTCACTTTATCTGAATCATATTGAACGCTTGCTTTTTCAGTCGTTAAATTAACTTTTGCATCTACACCGTCCATTTTATTGAGTACTTTCTCTATTCTAGTAGAACACGCTGCACAAGTCATACCCTCTATGGGTAATGTAACGTCTTTCATATTGCCACCTACTTTCCAAATTGGCGCAGTACTTTCATCAATTCATCAATTGATTCAGCACCTTCACCTTTTTTAATTGCATCACTAACACAGTGATTCATATGACGTTCAGTTACGGAGAAACCAACTTGCTTCAACGCGCTTTCTATCGCGCTAATTTGAATCAATATATCAACACAATAACGATCTTCTTCAATCATTTTCTGAATACCACGAACTTGTCCCTCAATACGCTTTAACCGTTTTACCATCTTTTCTTTTTCTTCTTCAGTTCTTGGTGTTACTGTATGTTGATGTTCCATACTATCATCCTCTCGTATACCCCTATCAGGTATTAATTTAATTTTATTTTATACCTATAAGGGGTATGTGTCAATATATAAGATTTGAAAAATTATAAAAAAAATAAGCTAACGCTTTAAAAGTTAGCTTACTCAATTTATTTCACAACCATCACCGGTATATGTACTTCTTTCACTACTTTATGACTGACGCTTCCCATCACCATTTCCTGAAATGCGTTAAGACCACGCGTTCCTATCACAAGTAAATCATATTCATGCGTATTTCCTATTTGAATAATCTTATCTTTCGGTACCCCGTGTTCTATGCGAACTTCATATGTTATATCATTATTCTCATATTCTTCTATAATGGGTTGAATTAAAGATTTTCTTTGATCAACACTGCTTGTTTCACTATGCAGTACTGCATCTTTTGAATCTTCATGTGAAACGATACTTAATAATGTATATTTCATAGCATTTATCTTCAATACTTCTTTTGCTGCTCTGAAGCTATTATCAGAACCATCCACCGCTATAACTACTGACTGATACATCTCTACACCTCTTTCGTTTGCTTAAGATAATCATTTCTATTAAAGATAAAGTTAATAATACTACCTACAATAACTCCAATCGCCAAATTATGCGTTGCTAGTACAAGTATAATTGTAACAAGTACTACGATAATATCTGTAACTTTAGCATTGCGTAAGAATTTGAAACTTCCCCAGTCAAACGTACTAAATGATACTACAACCATAATACCTGCAAGAATAGACATAGGAATCTGAATCACATAATGCCCTAACACAATAATTAAAAACATTAAAAAACTACCTGCAACTAACGATGACAATCTTGTTGTGCCGCCTGACTTCAAATTCATTACAGATTGGCCGATCATTGCGCATCCTCCAATACCACCGAAAAAGCCTGCAACGATATTGGCAATGCCTTGTCCACGAGATTCAACATTTTTATCACTTTCATTTTCCAGTGCATCATCGACAATCTTTGCAGTAAGTAAACTTTCTACAAGCCCCACAACAGCCATCGACAAACTATATGGCAATATAATCAATAAAGTTTCCAGATTAAATGGTACATTTGGAATAAAGAAATCTGGTAAAGTACGTTTAATTTCTCCAAGATCACCAACAGTTCTAACATCGGCATTTGTCATTATCGAAATGATCGTTAATAATAACACTGCAATGAGTGGCGCTGGTATCTTCGTAAAGTACCTCGGAACGATATAAACAATCGCAATTGTAACAATTGCAAATATATAAGTAACACCTGTCAGTCCGAATATATGTTGTAACTGAGAGCTAAATATTAAGATTGCTAGTGAATCAACAAATCCCATCATCACTGTATTTGGAATGTATTTTAGTAATTTACCGACTTTGAGCATGCCAAATACTACCTGAATGATACCCATTAATATTGTTGCTGCAAGTAAATAATCCACCCCGTGGGTTTTAACAAGCGGGAATACCAATAATGCAATCGCACCAGCTGCTGCTGATATCATCGCAGATCGGCCACCTGTAAAAGCAATCGTCACTGCAATAATAAATGATGCATATAAACCAACCATAGGGTCTACCCCAGCAATGACACTAAATGCGATAACTTCAGGAATTAAAGCGAGAGATACAACAATTCCCGCTAATATATTTTGAAATGGTTTATCTAGCCATTCTCGTTGTAAATATTGATTCATAAAGACCTCCGAATTTATTATAACCAAAATATAACCATACAATATCCATTGTAAAAGAACAACAAAAAATGACTATATGTTTAATATAGTCATCGAAAATTATATAGTTTTTTTTCATCAATTACTTTAATCAGTTTATTATCTCTTTCAATAATATTTTTATCTTCTAATAATTTAAATTTTCTAGACACTGTTTCGGGACTTGTCCCTAAAAAAGCGGCAAGTTCCTTCATTTTCATGGGTATTTCGATGTAGGATGAAGCTGATGTTTTATGAAGATATGACAAATATAATGCTAGTCGTTCTTCTATCTTTTCCATCGTTAAGAATTGTGTTTGTTTTTCAACTTCTTCCATCTTCATAGCATTAATTGTAAGTAATTTCAGTGATATGTTAGGGTACTGTAGAAGTAAATTTTGAAAATCACTCTGTTTTAATACACAGATTTCTGTATCAGTGATTGCTTCACCATATAGGCTTTCATTGTTAACACCTAACACAAAATTTTCTCCTTCAAAATCTCCGACTTCTGCAATGCGCAGCAATTGTTCTTTACCATTCGATGATAATCGATAGACTTTCATTACACCTTGTGCAACTAATGATAGTTGTGGTTCAGTTTCTGGTGAAAAGATGATATTTCCTTTTTTAAAGTGGTGATGTGTGACTAAATTATTGATCATTTCCTGTTCTTCATACGACAAATGGTTAAATAGCGGCACTCTTTCTACACAAAAATGATGATGACACTTCATCTTTTCACCTCCATTACTGTTATGTTTAAAATAACATATTATTATTTCACTTTCGAACTAATTACTTCATAACCCATGTTTTGAATTGCTGAATTGATTGACTCGATTTCTGTTATGTGTTCATCAAAATCTACTTTTACTTTACTCGCATTAAACATTACCTTTACAGAGTCTTTGTTTACTCCTGACACACTTTTAACTGCACCTTCTATCTTTTGAATACATGATGGACAAGACAATGTTTCTAGTTGAATTGTTGCTTTCATATCCGTTCACTCCTTTATGTGATTTAATTCAATTATATCGCCTTTTGCTTATTATTAACTTGATAGTTATCAAGTTTGGTATTATTTCGATAGCGCATTAATCGCATACCATTTAATATAACAACGATAATGCTCACCTCGTGAACCAACATTCCAATTGTCATATTCATCCATTCAGCGAATATTAAACTTAACAATAATACTAATACAACTCCGAGTGCGATAATGATATTCTGCTTCATATTATTGGATATCTTTTTAGTTAACCCATGAGCATAGGATAATTGCTCCATTGCAGAATGCATAAGTACGACATCTGAAGTTTCAATTGCTACATCTGTTCCGCCGCCCATCGCAATACCAATATTTGCAGTTGCTAGTGACGGACTGTCATTAATACCATCTCCTACAAATGCAACTTTTTCTCCTTTATCTTGTAACATCTTTATATATTCAGCTTTATCTTCGGGTAACATCCCACCCAATGCAATATCAATCGGTAGTTGCTCAGCTACACGATTCACTGTTCCTTGATTATCTCCCGATAAAATGATTAATTTTTTTACTCCTTGATGTTTAAGTTGTAATAAATTTCGTTTTACATCGTGTCTTAATTGATCTTGAATACCAATCATTACTTCCAGCTCCTTATTAATTGCCATAAGCACTATTGATTGACCGGATTCAATTAATTTATTTATTTTTTCACGATTATTATTATTGATTTCAACATCATAATTATGCATTAAACTTAAATTTCCTAGAATAATTTTCTTATCGCCGCTATAAGCCACAATACCTTTTCCTTTAATTACATCAACTTTATCAAAACGAACTATTTTCTGACTTCCGATATCATTTAAAATTGCTTTTGCGAGTGGATGATTCGACTCATGTTCAATACTATAAAGGTAAGATAATATAGATTGTTTATTTTCACCAATAATTTTTTTATAGGCAACGGTAGGATTGCCTTCAGTTAAAGTTCCTGTTTTATCAAAAACAATTGTATCTACTTTACTAAAGTCGTTTATCATTTCACTACCTTTCAGAAGTACACCATGTTTGGCTCCATTTCCAATACCGGTTACATTTGATACTGGTACACCAATTACTAATGCTCCTGGACAGCCTAACACCAGGATAGTAATTGCTAATGCCACATCTCTCGTCAACATACCAACGATTATAGCTAGTAATAGTACAAATGGTGTATAATATTTTGAAAAACGGTCAATGAATTTTTCTGCTGCTGATTTTGAATCTTGTGCTTCTTCAACAAGTTCAATTATTTTACCGAATAATGTATCTTCTCCAACTGTCTCAGTTTGAATACGAATGGTTCCATTCTCAACTATTGTTCCAGCGTATACTTTATCATTTAAGCTCTTCTGAACCCATTTTGATTCACCTGTAATACTTGCTTCATTCAATGCACCGCTTCCATAAACCACATGACCATCTACCGGCACTTTGTCTCCTGTTTTTACTAATAAAATATCATTAGTTGCGACATCATCAATATCGATAGTTTCAGTCTTGCCATGTTCTCGTAAGATTACTACTTTTTCAGGCACAAGTGTAACGAGTGACTGTATAGCTGACCTTGTCTTTTTTAACGTGCGTTTTTCCAAAAATGCACCAAGTAAAAATAGAAATGATACAATTGCTGCCTCCTTAAAGTTCCTAATTAACAATGCACCTAATACAGCTACAGAGACCAAAACATCAATGCTAATCACCTTCACACGTAAAGAATGATATCCTTGTATCAAAATTGGTGATACAGCAAGAATCGATGCTAAACCTAGTAATATTTCAGAAATTAATTGAACTTTAAGCACAAATTCTGCTATCAATCCAACAACAATTAATGTACCGCACAATACCATAATGTAATCTTTACTTTTCATAATGAAACGTTGCATTTTAATTACCTCCTGTTCTTACTTATAATGTAACAAGTTTCATAATATTAAACATTGATAGGTATCAAGAAAAGAGAGTGTGTCTATTGACACACCCTCTTTAAAAAATATTTATCCCAGCACTTGTGCATATTGAGCTTGTTGTAGCTTGTAGTATCTTCCTTTCAGGTTAATGAGTTCCTCATGACTACCCATCTCTGCAATATGTCCATCTTCTATATAAAAAATACGATCTACATCTCTTATCGTTGAAAGTCGATGCGCAATGGTTAATGTCGTTCTTCCTTCAGACAATTGTTTAAATGCTGATTGTATTCGATTCTCAGTTTCAACATCTAAAGCACTCGTTGCTTCGTCAAGTATGATAATTTCTGGATTCTTTAAGAACATGCGCGCGATTGACACACGCTGCTTCTGTCCTCCTGAAAGTTTCGTTCCACGTTCACCAACAATTGTATGTATCCCTTCTGGAAGTGTATCAATAAATGGTTTTAATTGCGCTTTAGTTATTGCATCCATAATCTCCTCATCTGTTGCTTCTAAATTACCATAGGCAATGTTGTCTCTTAACGTACCACTGAACAAGAACACATCTTGTTGAACAAGCCCAATTTTGCTGCGTAAAGATTCAAGTGTCATCTGTTTAATGTCTACATTGTTAATTGCGATACGTCCATCAACCGGATCATAAAATCTCGGTAACATCGAACAAATTGTCGTTTTACCTCCACCACTTGGTCCAACTAAAGCAATCTTTTCACCACGATTTATTGTAAACGATAAATCGTCAAGTATTGTCTTATCACCAAATTTGAATGTTACATTTTCGTATGAAATCACTTGAGGTGTGTCTTCAAACTTAATCGCATTCGGTGCATCTTTAATATCTGTTGTTGTCTTCATTAATTCCTGAAAGTTATTAAACCCTGCAATCCCTTTTGGAAACAATTCAATAATTAAGTTAATCGATTGAAGCGGCTTAAATAATATATCTGTAATCATAATAAACGCTACAAATTCTCCATAACTCATCGCGTTATTCAATACAAAATAACATCCAAGAATCAATACAATAATCAATGTAAATTTCTGTGCCAGATAACCAATCGAACTATTCCATGACATAAAATTATATGCTTTTAATTTCGTTGCACGGAAATCTTCGTTTGTCTGCAGGAAGCGCTTCTCTTCAAAGCGTTCGTTAGTAAATGCCTGTACAAGACGAATACCACCGATACTTTCACTGATAACATCATTAAATTGAGATACGTTGCCAAATAATCTGCGGAATTGTGAAGTCATTTTTTTGTTGAAATAAATTGTTAAGATAAATATTACCGGTACGATACAGAATGTAATAAGCGCAAGCTTCACATCAATCGTGAGCATAATGAGAAGTGCTCCGATAACTGTCATTACAGCGACAAACACTTCCTCTGGACCATGATGTGCGAGTTCTCCGATATCCATCAAATCATTTGTGAGTCTACCGATAAGTTTCCCCGTCTTATTGTTATCGAAGAATCCGAAATTTAATCGCTGAAGATGACGATAAAGCGCATTACGAATATCACGTTCTATATTTGTTCCAAGTTTATGTCCCCAATACGTGACGATAAACTTAAGAACTGTAACAAAGGAAAACACAAGAAATAGTCCTATTGCACCAAGTACAATCATATCCCAATCCTTAGTCGGTAACAGCTTATCGATGAAAAGACTCGTAATCAATGGAAAGACAAGTTCTAAAACTCCAACAAACACTGCAGAACCGAAATCCAGCATAAACAGACCTTTATATGGTTTATAATATTGGAAAAATGATTTCATATACGATACTCCTTAATTAAATTACTTAAATTCATTAACAAAAATACATATATTATATAGTATATAAATCAATATTAACATATCCTGTAATTAAGGCGTCTATAGAAATCTCCCTTACAATGTTATCATCCTTAATACTGTTATTTTTCATGAAAAAAGAGCGGAGATTCATCTCCACCCTTAATTAAGCCATTCCGACATGACCAAGTATTATTTTCTGTACATATCCTTTTTCAACAACAAACTGTATACCGTTACCATTCAGGTTATAGATGTATACACCATCAACTTTTGATGGAATAGCTTTGTTGCCATCTGATATGAGTTTTCCTTTAAACAGATAATCATTACCATATACTTTTTTTACGTTACTGATTTTCAGCTCTTTGTTCTTCAGGCCTAAAGTAGCTGTATATGGATTTTTGTCCCCTTGTTTAAAGAACGTATAGTTCTGATCATATACTTCTTTTGTGTAACCTGTACCTGATACACCAGAGACAATACGCTTTAAATCAACTTTATATTTATTAATCTTCACATTATTGACTTTTACAGCACGCACAAAGTCTTTATCTAATACAAATTTAGCATTTCCACTTGTGTATCCTGAATAATTATAATAAGGCTTTTGAACCTTAACCATCTTCTGTTTAGCAAGTGCATCTTCACCCTGCACTACACCTAGAGACATTGTTGCGACTAATGTTGTTGCTCCTAAAACTTTTGCAAGTTTCTTCATTTTTACCACTCCTAATAAACTATTTCCTAATGGCTCGCATATACGATTACTTTACCCTACTGCGAATACTTAAAACATCACTTAACCTTTGCCCTTTAACATCGCATGCCAGTACATAAATGGAATCGCACGTTTCTTCACTTGATATAGCAATGGATTTGTCTTACCTTGATCAATTGGCATCGACTCTTTCGGTTTCATATCATATCCGAATTCTGCGATAAATGCCTGTCCGTATTCAGTTGCTACAGGACATGCCGTTGCACCATCATAATGGCTAGATAACGGTCTATTATTCATTTGTGATAATAAGTTTTTCACAAGAATAGGCACTTGTTTCCTTACTGCAGCTCCCATCTTTACTGTTGGCAAGTTAGTACAATCACCTAAACCAAATACATTTAGATGACGCACATGCTGTAATGTATTTGGATCTACATCCAGCCATCCTTCAGCATCACTTAAAGTAGATTGCTTTACTACATCAGGTGCACTCATCGGCGGTGTAACGAGTAGCATCGAGAATGGCACCTCATATGTTTCCAAAGCAACTAAATCTTTAAAAGTAGCACGTTGGTTCTTACCATCAACTTTGATTAGTTCCTGATTCAATCCATACTCAATATCCTTATTATTCAAATGCATTTCAATATATGCTCTATACTTTTCTACAGGAAATAGCGTATCTCTTCCCGTCTTAAAGATTAAATGTGGTTGATCCTTTTTCTTGTCATGAACAAACTCATCAAAAGTAAATATTGAATTTTCTGGTGAGACCCCGCCTTTAATTACTGATTTCGGTTTCGTTACAATAATATTGCCCTCATTTGTCTGTTTCAACGTCTTGTACGTATAGTCTAAATAATCATAAAGATAGTTCGTACATACACCATTCTTCCCTAAAGTATCTTCTAAACCTTCTATCTTATTGAAGTCAAGCTGGATGCCAAGCGCTACAACTAAATATTCATACATCACATATTCACCATTATCCAAATGGACTTTACGTTCAACCGGCTGAATAAGTTTCACCTTTTGCTGTTCGTGATCAATTCCATTCGGTATAACTTTTTTCATCGGCTTAACCGTATCTTTCTTCTTTTCATCCCCAGAACCTACCAGTGGCCAAGCTGGCTGATATGCATGTTTATCCGCATGATCAATAATAAGTATATCTTTTACCCCTGCATTTTTTAATCTACTTGCAGTTGATATACCACCAGCACCTGCTCCAAGTATTACAACTTTGTATTTTTTTATCATTATCTCACCCCTTATAAAATATGTTTATTCTTTTTAATACCCTTAATACACTTTTCTATTCATTTTGCATATACCTCACATGATAAATTGACTATTGGTATAATAAAATGAGTAGGCTTTTAATAGAAAGATTATTTTTAATACATATTACTCATTATTATGTCGCAATTAATCTATAATTGAGTCTATATCTAGACATTAAATTTTATAGAAATGAGGAAAACAGATGTTCTTAGCCTGGAAAGAAATCATGCATAACAAACTCAAGTTCTCACTGATTATCGGTGTACTTGTTTTAATTTCATATTTATTATTTTTAATATCCGGACTATCCAATGGCTTAATGGGAATGAACAGAGAAGCAATTGATAAATGGAATCCAGATGCAATTGTCGTCACGAAAGAATCTAACAGAAACTTAGCACAATCTTTAATGGAGAAAGATGCATTAGATAATAAGTTCGATAAAATTGCTCCAATTAAGAATCTTGCAGTGATCATCGCAAAAGGTGATAAAAAACAAAATACATTATTATTCGGGATAGATAAAGACACATTCATCAATCCTAATATTACAGAAGGTAAGTCATTTAACGATGATTACGAAGTGGTTGCGAACGATAGTTTAAAACAAAAAGGCTTTAAACTCGGAGATACTGTTGATATTGCAGGTAGTGATGAAGATTTAAAGATTGTTGGATTTACCAATAACGCAAAATATAATGCAGCGAATGTGTTGTACAGTAATAATGCATCTGCAGACAAACTTTCTATGAACCGTTTGAAAGATAAAGCGAATGCATTTTTAATTAAAGATTCGAATTATAAAGCACAAAAAATCGATAGTGACTTTGAAGCAATTGATAAAGAAACGTTTATTACTAAGTTGCCAGGTTACACAGAACAAAAGCTGACGCTAGATGTCATGAGTTATTTCTTATTTACGATTGCAACATTTATTATCGGGATATTCCTTTATATATTAACGATTCAAAAAGCACCCGTATTTGGTCTACTTAAAGCACAAGGGATTAGCAATGGCTTCTTAGCGCGATCATTAATCATCCAGACGTTAATCTTATCAGTTATCGCTGTCGTCATTGCACTGATACTTACTATAATCACTGCTAACATTATACCTGATGTTGTACCAATAAAGTTTGTATGGTCAATGATTGGAATTTATGCCGGCGTTATTATATTAACAGCGATTATCGGTGGATTATTCTCTATCCGTTCAATCCAAAAAGTAGATCCATTAAAAACGATAGGATAAGGTGAGCATATGGTATTAACATTAAAAGAAGTTAACAAATCATTTGGTAAAGACCAAACTTATGTCGAAGCATTAAAACCCGTTGATTTCCATATCAATGCAGGAGAAATGGTAGCTGTCATCGGCCCATCAGGTTCTGGTAAAAGTACATTCTTAACCATCGCCGGATTACTTCAGCAACCAACAAACGGTACAATAATAATCGATAATGATGATGTAAGTAAACTTTCAGAGAAACAACGCGCGAAACTACGTCTTAAAAAGATAGGTTTTATATTACAGTCGTCAAATTTAGTCCCTTTCTTAAAGGTGAAAGATCAGTTTAAGCTACTAGACAAAGTGAATAAAAATCATATTGAAACAGCTGAATTTCAAAGTCAGGTAAAACAACTAGGCCTTGAAAATGTGCTCAATCAATTCCCTGCTGAACTCTCAGGCGGACAACGTCAACGTGTTGCAATTCTTAAAGCGATGTACACTAACCCTTCGCTTATTCTGGCTGATGAACCGACAGCAAGTTTAGATGGGAAACGTGCAGTTGAAGTGATTCAAATGATTCGTACAATCGTTAAAGACAGTAATAAAGCAGCGATTGTTGTAACGCATGATACGAGGTTACTTGAGTATTTCGATAAAGTGTACCATATGGAAGATGGGATACTAGAACAACAGTAAGAGGTGAAATATATGACGGAACACCTTATAGAAGGTATAGCGGTGGATGAACAAGGAAGATGTGCCCATTATAACGCGCCAGTAGACATAGTGTGCTATAAATTTCCTGATAGCAATACATATTACCCCTGTCATTTATGTTATGAAGAGATTAATCATAAATCTCCAGCTGAAAAATATCCGATACATTCTGAAGTGCCAGCAGTTTTATGTGGTGTTTGCCAAACAGAGATTCCAATTAATCAATATGTAAATGTTACTCAATGTCCAAACTGTACGCATCCATTCAATCCAGGATGTAAAAATCACTTTCACTATTATTTTGAAATTTAATAAGCACAAGGAAGGAATTAAACTCCTTTCTTGTGCTTTTAATCATATTATATATTCATCTTATGGGAATAACTTTTAGCGCTTTATTTTTCCTGTATTCGCATCGTTCTGTCCTCAAGATATTTTGAATCTAACGTCTTAGCAAGTATCTTAGTTTCTAATCCAAATAATGACATCACAATAAGGTGGATACGTGCCTGTGTAATAGAGTAAATAAACCATGGCAGTGACGGCTCATATTCATGGATAGCAATTAAACACTCATTTGTATCAAGGATACGTCTGAATTCCAGGCGTGCACGACTATTATCACTCACTTTAGCAAATTTACCGCCTTTAATAAAGAATAGCACTCTATTTTCTGAAGAGCGTTCTTTTGAATTCTCTAGTACTAATATCGGATCTTTAAAGATCGGTAATGTAATACTCAAAACCCCATTTTCTATCGATGTATTAATAAATGAGTAACCAATACGAGATAACCAATTGACATAGTAATTTGCAGTCTGTTCAATCGACCAGCTTGACGGAATTGTAATACGTTGAACAGATTTAACATCATTTTTCTTTAACTGTGTCGCAATAGATGGTGCAGATTTCTTCTTCTCTTTATCTTTACTTTCTGAAAGTGCAATTGCTATACTTTCATCTAAAGGTGTTGGTGCATTCGAAATGCCTTCTACATAATTCCTCTTAGATGGCGTCATGTCATGAACGAGACTATCAATTAATGGATAAACTAACTCCTTAGGCTCCCCAGTTATTAACGATACCGGTAATTTAGTAGCCCATACTGGAATAAACGGTACATCTAACATCGGGAGTTTCTTGACCATTACTTTAGCTGTAGCTTCAAACATACCTTTATAATCTGTAACATTATGATATATATCAATTACTTCGTTGGTTTCGGGTTTACGCGTTACTAAAGTAGCTAAACCTTTTACAACATCTTTAAGTGCTACCGGTGCTGTTTTACTGTAAGCCCATTTTGGTAGCACAAGTGCTGGTAAACGTTTCGTTAGTTTCTTTAATATTGGGAAAGACGAGCCTTTAGGTCCGATAATAAGTCCAGCTCGTAATGTTGATACTGGTACTCCATAAGATCCAAGAATCTTTTCACATTCCTTACGACTGTATAAATGATCAGATAAATTCGTATCGTCTTCATCCGGCATAATACCACTCATAAAAATGATGTGTTTTACGCCCTGATTTTTAGCAGCACGGGCAAAGTTATCCGCCAATATCGCATCCATGTCCATAAATGACGCTTGAGTCAGCTTTGCTGAAGGCATCATAGAGTGTACAAGATAGATCGCAGTATGAACGCCCTCCATCGCTTCTTCTACATCTTTCAAAGAGAAGAGATCAACCTTCTTCCATGTTACATTTTTTTCGTTTTCTTTATTATCTATACTGCGTGAAGCAGCTATGATTTCATAGTCTTCTTTAAGTTGTTTAAGTAAGTTGCCACCAATATAACCGGAAGCACCTGTAAGTAAAATCTTCATGAATATTCCTCCCCTTTTTTCTAATACTCTTCAATACCCCAAAGCGAATGTATTAACCATTTTTTTCAAATAAAAAGTCATTATTCTTTTTAAGAGCGTTGCATTGTTTTTCACACGTAATAGATGGATTCTCAATCGTACCTGACGCCTCTCATGATGGTGTTAAAGACTTTGTAGAACTTGTTGTTCCTATATTGCAAGAACGCGGATTATTCCATACAGAATATGAAGGTGAAACATTACGTGAGAATCTAGGTGTTTCTTATGAGTATGGATTGAATCACTTGAAAAGTATAAAGAGTAAGTGCTGATAAATATCAATTACCAGCACTTACTCTTTATTTTACCTATTTAAGTTACTCTCACAATTACTTTTTTATAAATTCAATATATTGCTTCTTACCTTCTATCAATTCACTCTCAGTTGCATGATTGACCGTACCGTACTGCGCAAAGTGTCCAACATAATTTGTTCCAACATAATGGAACGTTGATTCAAATGGTGTAAGTAATTCATTTAATGTAAACTTATTGAATCCTTCTGCAGTGTAATCCGATTCCGGACTACCTACAGTGACAGCTAACCCAAATAACTTACCATTTAGTTTTGTGCCTTTAGGTCCATATGCATAATTAAATAAGAACACTTCATCAAAATATTGTTTTAATAATGGTGGGCTGCTGTACCAATAGAAAGGAAATTAAAAGATTACTTTACCGTACTTTAGCAACCTCTGTGAACAACCCGGATGATTATTATCTTCTTCTTTTCGTGAATGCTCTTGCACCATGTGTTTTAGCAAGGTCAAATAATGGACTCCATGCATTTGTGTGTACTACCGGCATTTGATCATTACCTAACTTTCTAATTTGCTGCTCGTAATAAGCAATGCCGATAAATCCGCCTAACATTTTATCCAACGCTTTTACTTTAGTTGTCAGTCTCGGAATCGTCATATCTTCATACGTTCCATTCTGAAGTTGATTTGGTAATTCAGGGTTTAATACGAGTGGGCGTGCAATGCCGATCATCGCTACTTTGGTATTTGTAATCGCATCAATCATACTTTCTTGTTTGCGGAATCCTCCGATAACTGAGATTGGCACATCTACTATCTCACTGATTTGTTTTGCATAATCTAAAAAGTATACTTCCCCATCACCCATCATTTCAGGTTTCTCATAATCTCCACCTGAAATTTCAATATGATCAATACCTAATTCAGCCATTTTCTTAATGACTGCAATTGAATCATCTAACGAGAATCCTTTATCATTGAAGTCTGTTGAATTGATCTTCAGGCTGATCGGGAAATCTTCACCTAACGCTGCTCTCATTCCTGTGTAAATATCAATTAAGAATTGCATACGTTTCTCTAATGTTCCGCCATATTCATCAAAGCGATGATTGTCTCTTGATGATAAGAACTGACTTACTAAATAACCGTGTGCACCATGAATCTGAACACCAGTAAATCCTGCTTGCTTCGCTACTACTGCTGCTGTAACAAAGCGTTCAATCGTCTCTTTAATTTCATTGATTGTCATTTCACGCGGTGGATTAAATGCACTACCTGCATCTCCTCCAATCGGGATCGCACTTGGCGCGATTGGCTGCTTTGATACGGATTTAGGGCTTTGTTTACCTGGATGATTGATTTGCATCCAAATATGACTACCATTGCGTTTACCAGCGTCTGCCCAACGTGTTAATATATCTAAATCTCTATCATCTTCAATGACGACGTTGCCAGGCTCACCAAGATAGCGTCTATCTACCATAACATTTCCTGTAAGTGACATCCCTATGCCACCATCAGCCCAATGTTCATAAGCATTAACCAGCGCTTCAGTCGGACGATGTGTTTTGTCACCCATCCCTTCGCTCATCGCACCTTTATATAATCTATTTTTTATCGTTACACCATTTTTTAATACAAGTGGTTCGAATAATTTGTCTACTGACATGTATTTCACTCCTAATATTATTTTATATAATTACTTTTTTATCATCAATTATCGATATTATTATTTTATTAATGTCGACTTTAATATCTTTACTATATATTATTTGACGTTATTATAAATCATTCAACTGACTTAGACGGTGCTCCAATGCTTCAAAGTCTATAATACGTGCTTGTCTATGAAATTCTCTACCTTGTGCGTTTAATATAATGACCGGTGCAGTAAATAGAGACAACTGTCCTGCCGCTTCCGGGATTTCATTAACTAAAATCTTTGCGCTCGGTATATCATAATTTTCTAACAATCGTTCTACTTTCGGAAGGTCTGCGTGACAAACGCTACATCCTTCACTCATTACATATAATACAAACTTCTCTTGATTCATTTTATCTACCAATGTGTCATAATCCTTAATGTGTTCCATTACCACACCTCCAAAGTGGTATCATCATACTACGTTTTATTTTTTTATTCATTTTATTTGCTTATTTTATAATCAATAACCTGTATTTATTTATCCTTTATATCGTTCTTCTCTTCTCCATCTCATCAGCTAAGCGGTTATCATCCTGATTATCACTATCACGTAAATTCAAGACGATATTTTTATAATCTTTGTCACTTCTATTCTGACTTAGTTTATATTTAAGACTCGCTTCACGAACCTTTACTTTATATCCGATAACACCTTTTGCTTGTTTTAATACATCTTCACTTAATGTATCGAACGTTCTTGCATTTTCACCTGTTTCATATTGATCAGTCAAACGTTTTAAGTCCTTCATCAGCTCATCTTGATCGAGTACAGCACATTCCCCTTTTAGCTGCGCTGCCTGATAATTCCATGTTGATACCTCTTCTTGTTCATACCAAGAAGACGATACATAACCATGTGCACCGGTAAATTGAATCAGTACATTATCATTGTTTGTAAGCGTTTTATTTTGTGGATTCGGTCTTGCTAAATGAAATGACAACACAATTTCATCATCAACTACATCAACCAATACTGGTACTTGGGATGCGTAAGGCACATCATTATGTGATGATATAACTGTTGCAAATGGATTTCTAAGTAAGAAAGTAATCAAAGCATTGAAATCTTCTACTTTAAATAATTTTGGTAAAAACATAAGAACATCCCCTAACAACTATTATTTATTTATTTAATAGACTACCATTCTTTAATGTGCCCTTCATCTCTTAAAGCGTTTAATCGATTTGTTACATCTACGTTTATTACGTTTGATTCTTGTTTCATTACTTGCACACTATCTTTCTCACTATTTATGTAAAAACTTAAAATACAAAGAGAAACTCACGATTTGGATGATCGTATGGATCATTGTATATACCGTATATTTTAGTATTCATGTTATATAATTCGAAAGCGATTATAATAAGAATTATTTGTCATAAAATATTCTTCAGAAGTATTATTAAATTTTATGTATTTTCTTTAAACATTATTTTGAATATTTATCAATTAGTCGTATAATTAAATTGGGCACAAATATTGTTTTAAAAACTTAAATATGAAAAGGGGTTTTTATATGAAAGAGGCAACATCTCACATGGTCAGCATTATTTTAAATGGCAAACCAATGGATGTCCCTACTCAAGTAAGTATTTTAGATTACTTGCGTTATAAAGGTATTGATGTACCAGCACTTTGTTATCATCCAGATTTAGGTGCCATTGAAACTTGTGATGCTTGTATCGTTGAAGTTAATGGGGAACTCGTTCGTGCATGTAGTACTGAATTAAAAGACGGAGACGTTGTTAGAACAGGCTCAAGCGATGCATTTGAGGCACAAATGATCGCTATGGATAGAATATTAGCAAATCATGAACTTTACTGTACTGTTTGTGATTTTAATAATGGTAATTGTACAGTACATAATACAGTTAAAAACTTAAAGATTGATCATCAGGCAACTGCGCAG
Source organism: Macrococcoides bohemicum (assembly GCF_003259675.1). GTDB lineage: Bacteria > Bacillota > Bacilli > Staphylococcales > Staphylococcaceae > Macrococcoides > Macrococcoides bohemicum. Next base: position 107,700 of record NZ_PZJG01000002.1, read on the forward strand.
TCACCAAAAGGTGCTCCAAAGAATGTTGGTAAATTCTATCGCTATGATCCAGATCAATGTATTCTTTGTGGTCGCTGTGTTCAAGCTTGTCAGAATGTACAGGTAAACGAAACATTAATGATTGACTGGGAATTAGAACGTCCACGTGTTATTTGGGATGGCAATACTGATCTAAATATCGATGATTCATCATGTGTAAACTGTGGTCACTGTTCAACAGTATGTCCATGTAATGCAATGATGGAGGTTGGTATGGTCGGTGAAGCAGGTTTCTTAACAGGTATGCTTAAAGATGCATTCCGCCCAGCAGTAGAAGTTACAAAAGCTGTTGAAACTGGTTATACTCCGTTAATGGCAATTTCAGATGTTGAGGCAGAAATGCGTAATGATAGAATTAAAAAGACTAAAACAGTATGTACATACTGTGGTGTTGGATGTTCATTTGAAGTATGGACAAAAGACCGCGAAATCTTAAAAGTTGAACCATCGCCAGAAAGTCCAGCAAACCAAATTTCAACATGTGTTAAAGGTAAATTTGGTTGGGATTTCGTAAATTCTGGTGAACGTTTAACGAAGCCGTTAATTCGTGAAGCTGATGGCTTTAGAGAAGCAACCTGGGAAGAAGCATTGAACTTAATCTCAAGTAAATTTAAAGAAACAATCGATACACGTGGACCAGAAAGGTTAGCGTTTATCACATCATCAAAATGTACAAATGAAGAATCTTACTTAATGCAAAAATTAGCACGTCAAGTAATAGGAACAAATAACGTCGATAACTGTTCACGCTATTGCCAATCACCTGCAACGATGGGATTATGGAGAACAGTAGGTCACGGTGGTGACTCAGGTTCAATTACTGATATCGGAAGCGCTGGATTAATCATCGGTTTAGGTACAAACACAGCTGAAGCACATCCAGTTATCGCAACACGTGTGAAGAGTGCCCAAAAATTACGTGGTGCAAAATTATTAGTTGCAGATATTCGTAAACATGAACTTGCTGAACGTGCTGATATGTTTGTTCGTCCTAACCCAGGAAGTGACTTAGTATGGCTAAATGCTGTTACAAAATATATCATCGATAACAACTGGCAAGATCAGGAGTTTATCGATAAACACGTAAATAATTACGAAGCTTTAGTAGAAGGATTACAAAAATATACAATTGAATATGCTGCAAAACATACAGGTATGAGTGAAGCAGAAATCATCAAGATTGCTGAAATGATTCACGAAGCAAAATCAACTGTAGTTATGTGGGCGATGGGTGTTACGCAACAACGTGGAGGTAGTGATACTTCTACTGCAATCTCTAATATGTTACTTGTTACTGGTAACTACATGAAACCAGGTGCAGGATCATACCCATTACGTGGTCACAATAACGTTCAAGGCGCATCAGATATGGGTAGTATGCCAACGCATTTACCTGGTTACCAAAAAATTTCAGACAAAGCAGTACTTGATAAGTTCGGCAAAGCATGGGGCGTAGAAATGAATCCTAATGTTGGTCAAAACAACCATCAAATGGTTGATGCAATGCATGCCGATGAATTAGATGTGTTATACCTTAAAGGTGAAGATATGGGTATCGTTGATTCTAATATCAACTATGTACGTGAAGGATTTGAGAAATTGAAATTCTTCGTTGTTCAAGATATCTTCTTCTCTAAAACTGCAGAATATGCAGATGTTATCTTACCTGCATCTCCAAGTTTTGAGAAAGAAGGTACATTCTCAAATACAGAACGTCGTATCCAACGTCTATATCAAGTAATGGAACCTTTAGAAGGTACGAAACCAGACTGGAGAATCATCCAGGAAATCGCACAACACTTAGGTGCTAATTGGCACTACAGTCATCCAGGCGAAATCATGGATGAAATCGCATCACTTACACCGATTTATTCTGGTGTATCATACGATAGACTTGAAGGCTTTAACAGTTTACAATGGCCAGTTCATGAAGATGGTACAGATTCACCATTATTATTTACAGATGGCTTCCCATTTGAAGATAAGAAAGCTAAATTCTTCCCTGTTGACTGGACTGAACCAACTGAATATGCTGAAGAATACGATATCCATGTTAATAACGGACGTATACTTGAGCACTTCCATGAAGGTAATATGACTTATCAAGTTAAAGGTCTTGCAATGGAGACACCTGAAGCATTCTTAGAAGTATCTCAAGAATTAGCAGATGAAAAAGGACTCCATACTGGTAACTTAGTAAGACTTCAATCACCTTATGGTAAAGTTGATGTTCGCGTATTAATTACTGACCGTGTATTCGGTAAAGAAGTATACTTACCAATGAACGATAATGGCGATGCAGCAATTAACCTATTATCTAGTTCAATTGCAGATAAAGATACATCAACACCAGCATATAAAGAGACAAAAGCTAAATTAATCATCTTAGATAATAGTAGAAAATCACCATTACCAGAAAACAACTTCCGCTTCGGTAAACGTGTACCTCAAATGGGCGTAAATGTTCAAGGTAAATGGAATAGAACTGATTACGTATTCCCTGGAGATATCGTTAAATCAAGAAGAGGTGATAAATAATGGCGCAACCTACTAGAGTAGTTAAACCGATGGAAGTAGATGTTGAAGCAGTACGTGCAAAAGAATTACGTGAACTAGAAGATCAGTTAATTCAACATAAAGATACACTCCATAAATTATTTAGATTGCTAGAGCAACTTGATGATCATGAAGCGTTAAATGCAGCAAATGCTGCATTAGCGCAAAGTGATTCTATCCTGACACGTATACTAAAAGCCGTTAATGAAACTGAGACAGACCAGGCTATTAGAAATGCACTATTACTTGTGCAAGGATTAGGAAAATTCAACTTTAGTGATATCGAACCGATGATTTTAAAGTTTAATAAAGGTTTAAAACTTTCAACAGAGTATAACCAAAGTAAACCATTAGGTTGGCTAGGATTACTTAATGTATTAACAAATAAAGACTTTATTGAAGGATCTATCGTATTAACGAAATTTGTTAAAGGATTCGGTACGTCATTTGATCAATTGAAGAAAGAACAAGGTGTCGTTGATCCTGTGCATACTAATGTAGGAGAAGTTAAAGATGTGCATCATGTTGAGTTACCAAGTAAAGTAGCGAAAGATGACGTAAAGCAACAATCTATCTCACACAAAGAAACTTCTCAATCAAACGCTAAGTTTTACGGGGTTGTAGCAGGTGCTGCAGCATTAGGTGTTAGTGCTTTATTGATGAGAAAATAGTATCAATAATAACATATAGAAAACAACAAAACCACAAGTCTTCAAAAGAAGACTTGTGGTTTTGTTGTTTATTTATTTGATTTAAATAGAAATATTAAATTAAACTATTTCTCATCTTTGAAACTTGCAAGTAACGATGCAGTATTCAACGCCAAAATATTCCTTGCATTCTTCGTAGCATCATAGCTTTGACCGGCTTTTAAGTGCGAATAGATGGCACCTAACATTACGCCACCAACAAGCAATGAACCTGCCTGATTAAATTTCTTATTAAAAATAGATAAAGCTAGTAATGCCGCACCAGTCGTTTCAACGCCACCGATTAATTTCATAAATTCTTTAGAGTAACCAAACTCTTCAAACATTTTAACTAAGTTTTCATCTTCCTGAAGCTTACCCTTACCTGCGTTAAACATTTCTTTAGCAATAAATAAGTTATTAATATAATTTAACATAGTATCTGCTCCCTTATTATTAATAGTTTATTAGTACTATAACCTTAAAAATAACTTTAAAAACATTAGATTTAAATGAAAAACGTATGGTCATAAGCCCCATACGTTTCAGCAAAACTAATTTTTATTGTTTTTTAAATCATCAATCTTACCTTTAATATTATCTGAAACATTTTCAACAGTTTCTTTCACTTTACCTAATGCCTTGTTTTCTTTACCTTCATTTTCTAATGCTTTGTTTCCCGTAAAATTACCCACATTTTCTTGTACATTGCCTTTAATTTGATCGAATTTACCTTCTGACATTTATATCTCTCCTTTTGCCTTATTTATTTACTCATCTATATTATAATACTTTCTAGTTATTATATCCAATAATATACATTTTAGTCTTAAATTATAATAATAGTTGTACAATAGCATAATTTGACAGTGATGTGACATTTGATTATAAAAGCATTATAAAATTATTTTTTGCGTTTTCTTGAGAAAAGGAAACTAATCATAGCTATAGCTAACAGTAAAATAGCAACTGAAACTAAAGTAGTATTACGTCGTTCCCCTGAATCAGGTAAACTAGATTGATGCATCGAATTACTTGTACTCATTTGTTTAACTGGTGCGGTTGTTTGAGTTGCAGGTTCCGCTTCAATATTATCTACAAAACTATCAGCAAAACCACTTGTTAAATCAGACGATTCTTCTGACTTCAATTTTGCATTGAGTCGCTCTAATTTATCAGCTTTTTCTTTAAGATCATTTTTTAGGATATCTAGTGATTGCATGTTAAATGAATCATCACTTATATTATTATGGCTCTTTAAATTTTGAAGTCTTTCAATTAAAGCTTTATTTCTTTCTGATAATGTAGAAATATCAAACCCACTATTTAATAGATGATTAAAATTAAAATCATACTGATGTAATTTTAAATAAGATTTTAACGTATTATTTAAAATATCAATCACTTTTCTTTCATATTGTAAATCAGTAATCACTTTTTGCTCAAGCTTATCCAATAATCCTTGAAGTGCTTGGTTGTCAGCATCAGTCAACCACTTATCTTTAATCGTTACATCAGGTAAACTCGGCGTATTAATAACAATTTTATCTTTTACACTCTCTACACGCTGCACTTTGTTATCAATATCCTCTACTTTAGAATCAATTCGATTCTTAACGTCCTGCTTCACTTTTTCATATTCAGCTTTATCCTGTTTTACCGTCTCAATTACTTGATCTGCTTTGTCCTTAATTTCCTGATGCTGTTTCTCTATATGCTCATTTTTCTCCTTCAGAACATTTATATCTTCTTTTGCATTATTGATGACTTCACGATTTTGTTTTATATCCGCCTTAGTACGCTCAATCTCTTGTCTTATCGATTGTCTCTTTGTATCAAGTTCAGTATGCAGTTGACTAGCATCATTTTGTAATTTCTCCGAGATAGTACTCGCATCCGCTTTTGAGTACGGAACAGCAATCGAAAAGGTTAAACAAGCTGCAATAATTGTTTTTGTCAGTTTATACTTTTTCATATAATTTATCTCCTAATATATCTTAATATAATAAATTCAGTTTAATTATTGTAACATACTTTTCAGTATTTTTCTTCCATAAAGTCATTTTACATTTAAATCAATTGATATTTTTCGGTCAAAAACACAGCTAAAATCAATTAAATACAAATTTAATCGCCATTTAAATGATTGATTTTTATATTATTTATAAATAACAATTGCTATATCAATCTATATTCTCTTTTCTTAATCGTTCTTAATTATTATATCTAAATAACAAAAAAGACCTGCTGTTTAATATTTTATTAATTACAAATATACAGAGTCTTGGATGACACTTAACTAAAATTTATTATTCGATTAGAAAATGAATAAACCACACTCATAAAAGTGTGGTTTACGTTATTCTTTATACATTAATGCGTATCATCCTTATGGTGTATTCTCAATCGGCTTTAATTTTGTTAATTTAAAATACTTATTAAAAACTTCGGTCAGCACCGCCACCGCCAAGTGGAGTGCCAATGCCAAACTGAGGCGCTGATTCTTGTCTTCACTGCCAGTAATTTCTCTATACGTATTAACTTATCACTTTCAAGGTCAGGATACATCGGATCTTTTCGAGTCTCATTATATATTCCGTTGAAGTTAATTTCCCATATAATGCACCTATTATTTCTAAATATATAATATACATAAATCCCATAAATAGCAGCGGAATACTGTGAATAAAAAATAATATATTCACAAAAACATTATTGTATTTCATCTTTATGTATCGCGCTGCTCGATCATTTACAGCTAGACCATGCAACATCATAAATCTACGTTCATTTGTGTTCTCACCGAATATATCATAAAAGTCTTTTGTGTTCTTACGTTCAAAAAACTTTAGGATTAGGTACAGTTGTATAGACTGTCGTACACATTGATATTAAAGGATTTCTAATTTTTTCGATTTCATAGAATTGCATCAAATATCACTCAGGGATAACTAAAGGGTAACTAAATAAACTGCTGGCCGGTGGTTATTTCAATTTTCTTTTTCAACTGGAATCCAAAGTTCCATACTATAATTTTCTTTTTTCATATCTCCTTCAAAATATACTTCTAAATCTGGTTTGCCAGAATGACGGTATCCTTCTTCAGGAAAGAAAACTTCCATTGCGTATTTCCAGCCTTCTTGTATACATTCTGGAACTTTGCCTTTTAATTTAATAATAGCATATTCTGTTTCTTCAATTTCCATAAAATCTAAATTCATTTTTTTATCAATCTCACTCTTTCTAATATCATATGAAGCCATATAATTTAATTTATTCGCTTCATTTGTTATCAAGCATACTCCATATGATTTTCCATTACCAAAATGAGATAATTCTTTATGACTATATCTTTTATATAGCTCTAACCATGCATTTGAACATTGTTCAGCATCAATATTTTCTAAAAGAACGCCACAAACATAAATTGATTTTTTTCTTTGGATAGTAACCTCCATGTCTTTACCACCTCTAACACTGAGGGATAATTGTATAGGTGATATGACTTTATAAGCTAAACCTCTTCTAACGTCACTCGGTGTAACACCATGAAATAATTTAAACGCATGAGTGAAAGCATCAGAAGATTCATAACCATATTTTAGGGCTACATCAATTATTTTTATATCTGAACTCCTTATTTCTATTGCAGCTTTAGACAATTTTCTTAATCGTATATATTCCGATAAAGTCATATTCGTTAAAATTGAAAATAATCTACTGAACATTGCATACGAATAAGTTGATAATCGAGTAATTTCAGCTTCATCAATTTTATCATCAAGAACATTTTCAATATAACGAATGGTATCGTTAAATGATTTAATGATTACCATAAACAATCTCCTTGCTTTATCTATTTTATTGCTTAACTGGTACCATTATATCAAGAATATTTCTAGCTTTATACTGTTCAATGAAGGGTAATGACCAATCAATTTGTTGATCATAGTTACTTATAAGCAAATTATATGCAGGACCTATTTTCTCATAAAGTTCAGGAGGCTCATAATTTAAACGTAATCTCATAAAAGTACCTCCTTCAAATATAAAAGTTTCAAATCCAAATGTATCTCCATTATCTTCTTCTCTAACAATCGAACACATTCGATATTTGTTTTTTTCATCATAATCTAAACCTAAAAGCTTACGCCCTGTAAGAGATGGAAATTTCGCTTCAAATTCCGGCCAACCTTTCTGCTGATCTTCTATGCTATTGTCAATCTCTGAATAAATTAAATGAAGCTTATCTATTTGAACTTTCTGTACATTACCTAATTCTGTTTTTAATATTTCATTCATAGTTTTTCCTCCTCGTAATTAATACATAACTGTTTAAACTTATTATCTAATATTGATATTTCTTTTAAAGTATTTGATAATTTCTTGAACTCTTTATTCACACTTTCAATATGTGCTTTACTAAAATTGATTGCTATCTTTTCTTTAATCAATGCCTTCTCTTTATCAAATTCTCTTAAAAAATTACTTATATAAAGATTTCTAACAGATGCCAATCTAAAACTAAAGTATTTATGCATTTCTTCTTGCATTTCATTTAGACCATTTTGAAATATTGCTTCTGCATAATTTTCTATTACATTTTCTTCACTATGCATATATCTAGTTTTGATAATACTTATTACCGAATTATATATCTTTCTATCACAAGGTTCTGATACTTTTTTTAAGTTGCCCCACATTGAAAAAGATCCACGTTTATATTCAATATTTTTAGCTTCCCAAGATTTAATAAACTCTTTAAGAGGCACTTTCATAAATGGAAATCCTGCCGGATCATGTAAATAGATATTACTTTTTACAAGTTTCGTTATACATACAAAGTGATCGACACCTAATAAATTACTATGATTTGGATTATATTTTAAATACCCCATATCTATTGGCCCAGCAATTACACTTCCATTTTCCAAATATTTATTGAGTTTGTGTATTACTTCTTCTAAAACATTTACCTCAATATCTTCTACATAAAATTCCTCAAAACCATACCCCAAAATATTCAGAGTATTGGAAATTGATTTATCAGGTAATCCATTATCAAAATATACCAATGGATATTGTGAGTCATTGTTAATTAAAGTCGCTCCATTTCCCATAGACATAATAGCTTCAATGTACTCAATAGTGTATTCATATCCATATGATTCCAATAACATCAACAAAGAATTACTATAACACAATGATGCATCGCCAAAATATTTCATACCATCGCTCCATACATACATCATATAAAATAATAGAGAAATATTATCTATTAAATTTGTACAGAAATTATAGGAAGGAAGTTAATTTAATATTCAATAAATATATACACATTAAAAAAATATGTAATATGTATAAATACCAGAGAAAAACCAGGTCATTTCATATAGTTTCAAACAGTTTCATATCATTGATTTTTTAAGCAAGCTTCACACAAAATAGTTCCCCTAGGGGTAACTAAAAGGTAATTGAATACATCAATAAAACCACAAAAAAGCACTCTTTGGAATAATCCAAAGAGTGCTTTAAACGTTGATTCAATTGAACACAAATTGCTGACGCAATTTGCGTACCAAATCTGTAAGCGAACAAGTTCGCAACAGCTTTGGCAATTAACGTTTTGAGAACTGTGGTGAACGACGAGCGCCTTTAAGACCTGGCTTCTTACGTTCTTTCATACGTGGGTCACGTGTTAACATGCCTGCGCGTTTTAATGATCCACGGTACTCAGGATCTGCTTCTAATAATGCACGAGAAATACCATGACGGATTGCTTGTGCTTGTCCAGTTAAACCGCCACCTTTAACGTTTACTAAAACGTCATAGTTACCTTTAGTTTCAGTAATATCGAATGGTTGGTTTAAGTCTAAGATTAATGATTCGAATGGTAAGTAGTCACGTACGTCACGGTTGTTGATTGTGATGTTTCCTTCTCCAGGAATTAAACGAACACGTGCTACTGAATGTTTACGACGGCCTGTGCCTTTATATTCAACTTGTGCCAATGTATTGTCCTCCTCTTAATTAACCACGTAACTCGTAGTTTTCAGGTTGTTGTGCTGCATGTGGATGCTCTGCTCCAGCATAAACATGTAATTTTTTGAACATTTTGTCGCCTAAAGAACCTTTTGGTAACATACCTTTAATTGATGTTTCCATTAAACGAACTGGGTTTTTCTCACGTAATTCACCAGCTGAGATTGATTTAATTCCACCTGGGTGTAATGAGTGACGGTAGTAAATTTTGTCTTCAGCTTTATTACCTGATAAATAGATTTTTTCAGCGTTAATTAAGATAACGTGATCTCCACAATCTACGTGTGGTGTGAATGTTGGTTTATGTTTACCGCGTAAGATTGATGCAACTTCTGATGAAAGGCGACCCATAGTCTTACCTTCAGCATCAATTACGTACCATTTGCGGTCGATGTTTGCTTCGTTTGCCATGAATGTTTGACGCATTATATTTTCCTCCTAAAATAAAAAAATTCCCTCTGAATCCTGCTTATATATCTGTAACACAATAAGTTTCCGGGGCTTATTGTCGTGGTTGATATTAAACAATACCGTTGTCTATCTTATAACATTTTAAGGGTGTTTGTCAATCTTATTCCCAAATTCTTTTTATTTATTTTTATTACTATTCGTTATAACGGATTTAAGATTGTTGTATTAATTGTCTACGCGTTGGTTTAAGTGTAATGGTTGACCCTTTCGGTATATCTTGTGCGAGTTCTTCCGGTGACAGATAGATCTTTTCTAAATATAATCCTGCAGCTGGCGCTGTCTTTCCTGCTTTCGTTCTATCACTGGCTGCAATGATCTCGGGTATTTCTGAGCCTTGTCTTTTCCCTCGTCCTACGTCCATTAAGAAATGCACCATAATACGGACCATGTTATAAAGAAAGCCGCTTCCAATGACGAAGAATTCATAACCTGTATCAGTTTCTATCACTTCAAATTTATACATCGTGCGTTCTTTATTCTCGATTTCTGTCTTCGCTGAACAAAACGATGTAAAGTCATGTATACCAATGAAGAATTGTGCCGCTTCATTCATCTTACGCGTATCTAATGTTTCAGTAATATGCGTTTCAATGCCCCTTTTCAACACATCTCTATGAGGAGCTTTATATACTTTATAGCGATACGCTTTTCCTACACAGTCATAACGTGAATGAAAATCTGCATTAATCTTTGTTACTTCATTGATATATATATCATCTGGTAATGCAGAATTAAAGGCATGTTGCCATTTATTTGTAGGTAGTGACAATGGTGTATCGAAATGGGCGTACTGCATCAATGCATGTACACCCTTATCTGTTCGAGATGACGGATGAATTCTGATAAAATCTTTATGCATGCGTTTTAATATACGTTCTAATTCATACTGCACGGTGCGTCCTTCATTCTGAATTTGAAATCCTTGAAAGTCTGCACCGTTATATGAGAGTTGTAACAATATGCGTTCCATTTATGTGATGCTCCTTAATATGAATATAATAATACCAATCGGTATAATTGAAAGTATCGCCATTGTATCTTTCAACTGCCATTTAAGCTGTCGATATTTTGTGCGACCAGTATCTCCTTTATATCCTCTCACTTCCATGGCAATCGCTAAATCATCTGCGCGTTTAAATGCTGATACAAATAACGGAATAAGCAATGGTCCAATTGCTTTGAAGCGTTGCAATGCGTTCCCACTCGATAAATCACTACCGCGAGACATTTGTGCTTTCATTACTTTCTGCGTTTCATCCATCAATGTTGGAATAAACCGAAGAGCAATAGACATCATTAGCGCAAGTTCATGTACAGGTAACTTTATTTTCTTGAATGGATTTAATATTGACTCAATTGCATCAGTCAAAGCGATTGGACTTGTCGTCAGTGTCATCACTGTCGATAAGAAGATAATAATAATAAAGCGAAATGAAATCATTATCCCCATCAATACACCATCCAATTGAATATTAAATATTCCAAAGTCAAATAATGTTCTTCCGCCTTTCGTCAAAAAGACATGCATTAAGAATGTGAAAATGATTAAAAAGAGAATAGGTTTAATGCCATTGAAAACAAACATAAACTTAAGATTGGATAACTTAATAATGAAAAATACCAATAAAAAACCAAACAGATAACCATACCAGTTATCCATAAAGAATACGAGTATCGTCATAACAAATACAAAGATCAACTTCGCTCTCGGATCTAACGAATGTACGAAAGATTCAATTGGGACAAATCTACCAAGAATCATTTTATCAAGCATGGCTTTCCCTCCATTCTTGGTACATTGCATTAAACGCTTCAATCGAAAGCGCAGTGTATGGCAATTTAATATTATATTTTGTTTCAAACTTTCTTTGTAACTGTGTAATTTCAGGTGGATGAATATCAAAGTGTGTTAAATCTTTACTGAATATTTCTTGGGGTGTGCCTTGATTTACTACCTTCCCTTGATGCATCACATATAAATAATCAGCACGGGCTGCCTGGTCCATTTGATGTGTAACTAATATAACAGTGATCCCTAATTCTTGCTGCAGCTGATGAAACAAAGACATAATTTCTTGTTGTCCTCTCGGATCAAGCCCGGCTGTTGGTTCATCAACGATTAGTACATCAGGTTTCATCGCAAGTACACCCATTATTGCAACACGTCGCATTTGCCCTCCAGAGAGCTCAAACGGGCTTTTATGAAGTATAGATTCATCCATACCAAATAAATTAAATAGTTCACGTGCGCGTGCCTCAGCATCTTTTTCAGCTATGCCATAGTTCATAGGACCAAACATTATATCTTTTAGCACAGTTTCTTCAAATAATTGCTGCTCTGCAAACTGAAAGACCATCCCGACTTTTTTACGGATAGGTTTAAGATGTTTATTCTTCGTTTTATGACTAATAACTTGTCCATCAATATCGATGTTACCTTCTGTCGGTTTAATCAGTGCATTTAAATGCTGAATCACAGTAGATTTACCTGATCCAGTATGTCCGATAATCGCATAAAATTTATTCTCAATAAAGGTCATATTAATGTCTGTTAAAGCACGAACTTCAAAAGGAGTGTTTTTAGAATAATGAAAACCAACGTTGTTTAATTGTATCTTCATAGTTTCTTAAGCAACTCCTCTGTTGTTATAAATTCATTCTGATTAAATAATAGTCGATTTACTTTCATTTCAAATGGCAAATCAAGTCCTATAGAGACTAATTCATCTGCATTTTTATATATCGTTTCCGGTGTTCCGGACATCACAACACTGCCTTTATTCATTACAAAGATGCGATCACTGTCCAGCGTTTCTTCAAGATGATGCGTAATATGTATAATTGTAAGCCGATGTGTTTGTTGTACACGCTTTATTATTCTTAATATTTCAGTACGTCCTTCAGGGTCCAGCATTGACGTCGCTTCGTCTAAAATGATGACCTCAGGTTGCAGCGCCAATACGCTTGCTATCGCTACACGCTGCTTCTGACCACCAGATAAATGATGCGGTTCATGTCTTCTCATATGTGACATTTCAACGGCCTCTAATGCCTGATTTACACGTACATGCATTTCATCATGAGGGACACCATAATTTTCTAATCCGAAGGCAATGTCATCTTCAACTGTTGCACCAACAAATTGGTTATCTGGATTTTGAAATACTATGCCTAACTGTTCATGTACAGATTGGATTGTATCTTCTCTGAGTTTGATTTTATTAATTGTAATGTCACCTTTTTGGATAGGTTCAATACCACCAATCAGTTTAAGTAAAGTCGACTTACCTGAACCGTTATGACCGACGATGCAAATCCATTCGCCTTTATTAATCGTTAAAGAAAGATCGTCAATTGCAGGAATACTCTGACCATCATAAGTATATGATAAATTATTTATTGTAATGATCGGTTCCATACAATCACCTTTCGCTTTCTCATTTGGATTATTGAATATTAGGAATATGTAGTTTATTTCCTTCTGGTAAATAGTATACAAATTATATTTCATGTTCTGTTAATTATTTATACCATAAATCATTAACACAAAACAAAATGTCTGTATATAAATAAAAAACCCGGAATTCCGGATTTAATAATGAAAAAAGCGCGCACTCCGCCTAGAGGTCACGCAAAACGTTATTCTATTATGGCGAAGTACTCTGAGCTAGACAATATCTGTGTGTGGCAAACATTATCGTTGCACTCATTTGCTTATGTGTGTATGTGTAAGATAAGTGATCCCTAAATCCATGATAATTATTATTATACTAATTCAATGATAACCATTTCTGAACCGTCTCCACGACGTGGTCCAACTTTCATAATTCTAGTATATCCACCTTGACGCTCTGTGTAACGAGGAGCAATGTCAGAGAATAATTTTTGAATTGCGAATTGTGTAGTTTCATCTTCGTTTAAAATTTCAACACGACGTAAAACTTCAGCTGCTTGACGGCGAGCATGTAAATCTCCACGTTTACCTAAAGTAATTAATTTTTCTACGATTTTACGTAATTCTTTCGCGCGTGCTTCAGTCGTTTCGATTCGCTCGTTAACGATTAAAGAAGTTGCTAAATCGCGTAACATAGCTTTACGTTGATCTGATGTACGACCTAATTTTCTGTAACCCATGAATCGTAACCTCCTTTAACTAGTCTTCTTTTCTTAATCCGAGACCTAAGTCTTCTAATTTAAATTTAACTTCTTCTAAAGACTTGCGTCCTAAGTTACGAACTTTCATCATATCAGCTTCTGATTTGTCGGCTAATTCCTGAACAGAATTAATACCTGCACGTTTCAGACAGTTATAAGAACGAACTGATAAATCAAGTTCTTCAATCGACATTTCAAGTGCTTTTTCTTTGTGATCTTCTTCTTTTTCAATCATGATTTCAGCATTTTGTGCTTCATCAGTTAAGTCAACAAAGATGTTTAAATGTTCTGTCATAATCTTAGCACCTAAAGAAATCGCTTCTTGTGGTGTTAATGAACCGTCAGTCCATACATCTAAAGTTAATTTGTCAAAGTTAGTACTTTGTCCAACACGTGTATTTTCTACTGTGTAGTTTACACGCTCAACTGGTGTGTAGATTGAATCAACTGGAATTACTCCAATTGGTAAATCACTTGTGTTATTATCTTCAGCCAAAGTGTAACCACGTCCTGCATTTGCAACCAAACGCATTTTTAAGTGTCCACCTTTAGATACAGTTGCGATTTTTAAATCAGGATTTAAAATTTCAACATCACTGTCATGCATAATATCTTTCGCAGTAACAACGCCTTCATCTTTCACATCAATTTCAAGCGTTTTATCTTCATCAGAGTAGATTTTAAGCGCAAGCTTTTTGATGTTCATGATCATTGTTGTAACATCTTCCACTACATTCTCAACAGCTGAGAATTCATGTAAGATACCTTCGATTTCAATATTCTTAACAGCCGCACCTGGTAATGAAGATAATAGGATACGACGTAAGGAGTTTCCTAATGTTGTACCATAACCACGTTCTAACGGTTCAACTACGAATTTACCGAATTTAGAATCTTCACTAATTTCAACTGTCTCAATTCTAGGTTTTTCGATTTCAATCATGTAATAATCCTCCTTCAACAACGTCGAATAATTTTATTTTAGTTCTATATACTATTATAAGTGTCTTTGATACTAATTGAAAATTATACGCGACGACGTTTCGGTGGACGACAACCGTTATGTGGTACTGGTGTAACGTCTTTAATCGCTGTAATTTCTAAACCAGCTGATTGTAACGCACGAATTGCTGCTTCACGACCTTGACCAGGTCCTTTAACAGTAACTTCTACAGTTTTTAAACCATGTTCCATAGCTGCTTTAGATGCAGTTTCTGATGCCATTTGAGCTGCGAATGGTGTAGATTTACGAGAACCTCTGAAACCTAACGCACCAGCAGATGACCATGATAAAGCATTACCGAAATCATCAGTAATTGTTACAATTGTATTGTTGAATGTTGAACGGATGTGTGCAACACCAGACTCAATATTCTTTTTAACTCTACGCTTACGTGATACTTGTTTACGTGCCATTTAGCTCACTCCTTTACTTTTTATTTCTTCTTGTTAGCAACGGTCTTAACTGGACCTTTACGAGTACGTGCATTGTTTTTAGTATTTTGTCCACGTGTTGGTAAACCACGACGGTGACGAATACCTCTGTATGAAGCAATTTCCATTAAACGTTTGATGTTTAAGTTGATTTCACGACGTAAGTCACCTTCAACTTTGTATCCATCTACTTGTTCACGGATTCTGTTTAATTCATCTTCTGTTAAGTCGCGCACACGAGTACTCTCGTTAACATTAGCAGCTGCTAAGATTTTTTGAGCTGTTGTTTTTCCAATACCATAAACGTAAGTTAATGCGATAACTACGCGTTTCTCACGTGGTACGTCTACACCTGCGATACGTGCCATTTATATTGCACCTCCTGTTTTCTTATCCTTGTTTTTGTTTGTGTTTTGGATTTTCACAAATTACCATTACTTTACCTTTTCTGCGAATAACTTTACATTTTTCACAAATGGGTTTTACTGATGGTCTAACTTTCATGTTTCTTACCTCCTAATTTAATATTGGAGTTCTTATTATTTATAACGATACGTAATGCGTCCACGAGTTAAATCGTAAGGACTCATTTCAACAGTTACTTTGTCGCCAGGTAGAATACGGATGTAGTTCATACGAATTTTACCGCTAACATGCGCTAAGATCTCATGACCATTTTCTAATTCTACTTTAAACATTGCGTTTGGTAAAGTATCTAATACAGTACCTTCTAATTCAATTACATCTTGTTTAGCCATTTTCAAATTCCCCCTTTTTATCAAGATTCCGAAATTCGAGCGGTATATTTTTGCAAAACGTAACGTAATTTAGCGTCTGTTACAAAACCTGCTTCAGAAATACTCGATTTAATTTCAGGTGAGTGCTCATCACTTAGTATTAAATGCGACAGGTTCTTTTTCTTTGGATATTCATAAGTCCGTTTATCTCCGTCTGCAACAAGTACAAATCGATGATCGATAATAGCAATAATGACTCCAGGTAACCCTTTATCTTTGCCACGACCACTCGTGACAATTTGACCAATACTTACTTGATTCAACTGATCACATCCACTTAAGCAACTCACCAGGAGGTGAATCTCGGTAAACGATTAAAGCTGATTTAATACCTTCTCAACTTCAGTAGTAACATCCTTAATATCTTTCGAACCATCAACATTGAAAAGCACACCTTGATTTGTATAGAAATCAAGTAATGGTTTCGTTTGTTTAATGTTTACGTCTAAACGTGTACGAACTGTTTCAGGATTATCATCTGCACGTTGATATAACTTTCCACCATCAATATCACAAATACCTTCTACTTTAGGTGGATTGAACACTAAATGATAAGTTGTCCCACAAGTTTCGCAAATACGACGTCCCGTTAAACGGTTCATCAATTCTTCTTCCTGAACATCAATGTTAATCACACCTTCAATCTTACGATCAACAGCAGCTAACATTTCATTCAGCGCTTCAGCCTGCTCAACTGTTCTTGGGAAACCATCAAGTAGGAAACCGCGTTTAGCATCTTCTTCTAACAATCTTTCACGAACGATACCAATCGTAACTTCATCTGGAACAAGTTCGCCGTTATCCATAAATGACTTTGCTTTTTGACCAAGCTCAGTATTATTTTTGATGGCTGCACGGAACATGTCTCCAGTAGAAATATGAGGAATTGGGTATTTCTTAATAATTTCACTCGCTTGAGTCCCTTTACCTGCGCCAGGTAAGCCCATTAAAATGATATTCATAAAATGCCCTCCAGACATTAACGTCTTTTAAAACCTTTATATTCACGTTGACCAAGTTGAGCCTTTAACTGAGCAATTGTCTCTAATGCTACCCCGATTACGATTAATAAACTCGTTCCACCAATACGTAATGATTGAGGTAAGTTTAAGAAATCAGAAACGATTAATGGTAACACGGCGATTCCTGCTAAGAAAAGTGCTCCAACAAAAGTTAAACGATAAAGAACTTTTGTAATATAGTTTTGAGTATTTTTACCAGGACGAATTCCCGGTACGTAACTACCCTGTTTTCTTAAATTGTCAGCCATTTGTTCTGGATTAACCTGAACAAATGCATAAAAGTAAGCAAATGCAATAATTAATATTACATATACAATCATACCAATCGGCTGTGCCGGATCAGAATGTGCTGCCAAAGTTTTTGCCCAATCCGCTTTCGGGAAGAGTAATTGTAACGTCTTCGGAAGCATGAAAAACGCCATTGCAAAGATAACTGGAATAACCCCGGCAGCATTAACCTTTAAAGGCAAAAATGTTGCTTGTGGTGCTAATCTGTTGCCTGTTGTACGTTTTGCGTATTGAATAGGTATTTTACGAACTGCTTGAAGTACGAATACTGCAAAAGCTGTAAGAAGTATCATACCAATAAAAATACCAATCGCTTCTAAAACTGCCATTGTTGTATCGTTCGCACCAACAAATGATTGTTGATAGAACTGAATTAACGCTGGTGGAATAGAAGATAAAATACCACCGAAGATGATAATAGAAATACCATTACCAACACCATATTGTGTAATTTGTTCACCTAACCACATCAAAAATGCAGTACCTGCTGTTAACACGATAGCGATAAGAATAAAGTTCCATATACTTGTATTCGTGATCAATTGACCACCTAACATGTTATTGAAACTATAACTCATACCAAAACCTTGAATGAATGCAAGAACAATTGTGAAGTAACGCGTAAATTGCGTAAGCTTTTTACGTCCAACTTCACCTTGTTTAGACCATTCTGTAAACTTGGGTACAACATCCATCTGTAGTAACTGAACTACGATTGATGCTGTAATGTATGGCATAATCCCCATTGCAAGAATAGAGAAATTTTGTAGTGCTCCCCCACCAAACGTATTCATCAAATCAGTAATACCTTTATCGGCCTGACTCTCAAACGCTGCTGGGTTGACACCTGGAACTGGAATATATGTTCCAATTTTAAAGATAATTAACATTGCGAGTGTAAAGATGATTTTGCTACGTATTTCTTTTACTTTAAAGAAACTAATAAGCGTATCAAACATTAGATCACCTCAGTTGTTCCGCCCTTACCTTCAATTGCTTCTTTCGCTGAAGCTGAAAATTTATGAGCTTTTACTGTTAACTTTGCTGTTAATTCACCATTACCAAGAATTTTAATACCTGATTTTTCGTTAGATACTACACCTGATTCAATAAGTAAAGCTGGTGTTACTTCTGTACCTTCTTCAAAACGGTTTAATTGATCTAAGTTAACAATCGCGTAGTCTTTACGGTTAATGTTTGTAAATCCACGTTTTGGTAAACGACGGAATAAAGGTAATTGTCCACCTTCAAAGCCTAAACGTACTCCACCACCTGAACGTGCTTTTTGACCTTTATGACCACGTCCACTTGTTTTACCATTACCTGAAGCCATACCGCGACCAACACGGTTACGTTCTTTACGAGCGCCTTCAACTGGTTTCATTTCATGTAATTTCATTTCGGCACCTCCTTATTCTTAAAAATATATTATG
The DNA here is from genome assembly GCF_003259675.1 of Macrococcoides bohemicum. Classification (GTDB taxonomy): domain Bacteria; phylum Bacillota; class Bacilli; order Staphylococcales; family Staphylococcaceae; genus Macrococcoides; species Macrococcoides bohemicum. The sequence continues at coordinate 126,626 of NZ_PZJG01000002.1, forward strand.
CTTCTGTTATTGTCACTAAGTGACTTACTTTGTTAATTTGCCCACGAATCGCAGGGTTGTCATCAACTTCAACTGTTTGATGCATTTTGTTAAGCCCTAAAGCTTTAACAGTTTTACGTTGTGTTTCAGGACGACCGATAATACTACGAGTGAGGGTAATTTTAATTTTAGCCATTGTTTATGCCCTCCTTAATTGTATAATTCTTCGACTGATTTACCACGTAATTTAGCAACATCTTCTGCAACTTTAAGTTCTTTTAAACCTTCAACAGTAGCACGAACCATGTTGATCGGTGTATTTGAACCTAATGATTTACTTAAGATATCAGTAATACCAGCTAATTCTAACACGGCACGGACTGGACCACCAGCGATAACTCCTGTACCAGGTGCTGCAGGTTTGATTAGTACGCTTCCTGCTCCAAATCTACCTGTAACTTCGTGAGGTGTTGTACCTTTAACACGAGGAACAGTGATTAAGTTTTTCTTAGCATCTTCGATTGCTTTTTTAATCGCTTCTGGTACTTCTTGTGCTTTACCAGTACCGAAACCAACGCGACCATTTTTATCTCCAACAACTACTAAAGCAGTGAAACGCATACGACGTCCACCCTTAACAACTTTAGATACACGGTTGATGGTAACTACGCGTTCTTCAAATTCTTTAACTTCTTTTTCACGACGCATTAAGAGTTCCTCCTTTTATTAAAATTCTAAACCGTTTTCGCGTGCTGCATCAGCTAATGCTTTTACACGTCCGTGGAATAAATATCCTCCGCGGTCGAATACAACTGCTTTAACGCCTTTTTCTACTGCTAATTTAGCAACTGCTTCACCGACTTTAGCTGCTGCTTCAACATTTGAAGTCGCTTCTAAGCCTAAACCTTTATCTTGTGTTGATGCTTGAGCTAAAGTTACACCTTTAACGTCATCAATCACTTGTGCGTAAATATGTTTGTTTGAACGATATACGTTTAAACGAGGACGCTCAGTAGTACCAGCTAATCTGCTACGTACACGAGCATGTCTTTTCATACGCACTTTGTTCTTATCGATTTTAGTGATCATGAATATTCTCCTTTCCTATTTTAGAGATTACTTACCAGTTTTACCTTCTTTACGACGAACATATTCGCCTTCGTAACGTACACCTTTACCTTTGTAAGGCTCTGGAGGACGAGTAGCACGGATATTTGAAGCGATTGCTCCAACACGTTCTTTAGAAATACCTTCAACTTTTACTTTCGTATTTTTATCTACTGATAATGTAATACCATCTTCAGCTACGATTTCAATTGGGTGAGAGTATCCAACATTAAGGATTAAGTTTTTACCTTGCATTTGAGCACGGTAACCAACCCCGATTAATTCTAGGTTCTTTTCGAATCCTTTAGATACACCTTCAACCATGTTAGCGATTAAAGCACGTGTAGTTCCATGGATTGTTTTATGAGCTTTAGAATCAGATGGACGAACTACTTCTAAAGTATTGTCTTCTAATTTATATGTCATTTCTTCATTAAATGTATTAGTTAATTCACCTTTAGGTCCTTTAACCGTTACAGTATTACCGTCGATTTTAATGTCAACCCCAGCCGGGATTTCAATAATCTTCTTACCAACACGACTCATTAGTCGGCACCTCCTTCTTTAATAATTCTTACCAGATGTAAGCTAATACTTCTCCACCGATGTTACGTTGACGCGCTTCTTTATCAGTTAATACACCTTCAGAAGTTGAAACTAATGCAATACCTAAACCATTTAATACTTTTGGTAATTCATCAGCTTTTGCGTATACACGTAAACCAGGTTTAGAGATACGTTTTAAACCAGTGATAACACGTTCGTTGTTAGAACCGTATTTTAAGAACATACGAATAACACCTTGTTTATCATCTTCAATATATTCAACACTTTTAACGAATCCTTCACGTTTAAGGATTTCAGCGATTTCTTTTTTAATGTTTGATGCAGGTAATTCTAATTTCTCGTGACGTACCATGTTTGCGTTACGTACGCGAGTTAGCATATCTGCGATTGGATCTGACATAGTCATTTAAAATATCCTCCTTTCAGGTTTGAATTTTACCAGCTTGCTTTTTTAACGCCAGGAATCTGACCTTTATAAGCTAATTCACGGAAACAAATACGGCAAAGTTTGAATTTGCGTAATACTGAATGTGGACGTCCGCAACGTTCACAACGAGTGTATTCTTGTACTTTAAATTTTTGTTTACGCTGTTGTTTAGCGATCATTGATTTTTTAGCCACTAAATTTAGCCTCCTTTTATATTAGAGATTACTTTTGAAATGGCATACCGAATTGTGTTAACAATTCACGAGCTTCCTCGTCAGTGTTAGCAGTAGTTACGATAACGATATCCATTCCGCGTGTTTTACTTACTTTATCATAATCGATTTCAGGGAAAATTAATTGTTCTTTTACACCTAATGTGTAGTTACCGCGACCGTCAAACGCTTTGTTTGAGATACCACGGAAGTCACGTACACGAGGTAATGAAACGTTTACTAATTTATCAAAGAATTCGTACATTCTTTCGCCACGTAAAGTAACTTTAGCTCCGATAGGCATACCTTCACGTAAACGGAATGTCGCGATTGATTTTTTAGCACGTGTAACCATTGGTTTTTGACCAGTGATTGCTTGTAATTCTTCAACAGCTGAGTCTAAGACTTTAGAGTTTTGAACTGCGTCACCGATACCCATGTTTACTACGATTTTTTCGATTTTTGGTACTTCCATCACTGATGCGTAATTAAATTTCTTCATCATTTCAGGTGAGATTTCTTTAATGAATTTTTCTTTTAAACGTGTTTGTGTCAATGTGAGAACCTCCTTCCAGATAATTATTTAATGATTTCTCCAGATCTCTTAGCTACACGTACTTTCTTGCCATCTTCTATTTTCGTACCAACACGAGTTGGTTTGTTTGTTTTTGGGTCAATTAACATAACATTTGAAACGTGAATTGCAGCTTCAAATTCAACGATGCCGCCTTCAGGATTCATTTGAGTAGGTTTTTGGTGTTTTTTCACAATGTTTACACCTTCAACAACTACGCGATCTTTTTTAGGAAGAGCTTCGATTACTGTTCCTGTTTTACCTTTATCTTTACCTGTGATAACGATAACTTTGTCGCCTTTTTTAATATGCATGTCGTAGACACCTCCTCTTTATTAGTGTTTATTATAATACTTCAGGTGCTAATGAAACGATTTTCATGAAGTTACCTTCACGTAATTCACGTGCAACAGGTCCAAAGATACGTGTTCCACGAGGTCCTTTGTCATCACGGATGATAACACAAGCGTTTTCGTCAAATTTGATGTATGAACCGTCGTTACGACGTACACCAGATTTAGTACGAACGATAACAGCTTTAACAACGTCACCTTTTTTAACAACGCCACCTGGTGTAGCATTTTTAACTGTACATACGATTACGTCACCGATGTTAGCTGTTTTACGACCAGATCCGCCTAATACTTTAATAGTTAATACTTCACGAGCACCAGAGTTATCTGCTACTTTCAAGCGTGATTCTTGTTGGATCATTCGAGTTACCTCCTTTATCTAATTTACTTATTAAATGATAATTGATTCTTCAACAACTTCTACTAAACGGAAGCGTTTTGTAGCTGATAAAGGACGTGTTTCCATAATTTTTACGATATCGCCCATTTTCGCTGTGTTGTTTTCATCATGTGCTTTATATTTTTTAGAGTACTTTACACGTTTACCGTATAAAGAATGTGTTTTGTAAGTTTCAACTACAACAGTGATAGTTTTATCCATTTTGTCAGATACAACTTTACCTGTGTAAACTTTACGATCGTTTCTTTCGCTCACAAGAGTTCCCTCCTATTCCTTAAAAATTATTTTTGTTCAGTTTTTTGTTGCTCGATTTCTCTTTCACGTACAACAGTTTTCATACGCGCGATTGATTTTTTCACTTCGCGAATACGTGCTGTATTTTCAAGTTGACCTGTAGCTAACTGAAAGCGTAGGTTGAAAAGTTCCTCTTTAAGCGATTTTACTTTAGTTTCAATTTCTGAAGTGGTTAAATCTCTAATTTCCTTAGCTTTCATTTGTGTCACCACCCAATTCTTCACGTTTTACAAACTTAGTTTTCACTGGAAGTTTGTGAGATGCTAAACGTAATGCTTCGCGTGCTACTTCTTCAGGTACGCCTGCGATTTCAAACATAATACGTCCAGGTTTTACTACTGCTACCCATCCTTCAACTGCACCTTTACCAGATCCCATACGTACTTCTAATGGTTTTTTAGTATATGGTGTGTGAGGGAAGATTTTAATCCAAACTTTCCCGCCACGTTTCATGTAACGAGTCATTGCAATACGAGCTGATTCAATTTGACGAGATGTAATCCAAGCAGCGGTAGTTGCTTGTAAACCATATTCACCAAATGTTACTTCGTTTCCGCCTTTAGAACGACCAGTTGTTTTAGGTCTATGTTGACGACGGTATTTTACACGTTTAGGTAATAACATTACTATTTTCCTCCTTCACTAGACTTCTTTGTAGGAAGAACTTCACCACGATAGATCCATACTTTAACACCTAATTTACCATAAGTAGTGTCTGCTTCTGCATGTGCGTAATCAATGTCAGCACGTAATGTATGAAGTGGAACAGTTCCTTCTGAATATTGTTCAGCACGCGCGATGTCTGCGCCGCCTAAACGACCTGATACTTGAGTTTTGATACCTTTAGCACCTAACTTCATAGCACGTTGGATCGCTTGTTTTTGAGCACGACGGAATGATACACGGTTTTCTAATTGACGTGCAATGTTTTCCGCAACTAATGTAGCATCCATATCAACCTTTTTGATTTCAATAACGTTGATGTGAACACGTTTACCAGTTAAGCTGTTTAATGCGTTACGTAATTTTTCGATTTCTGATCCGCCTTTACCGATAACCATACCAGGTTTACCAGTGTGGATAGCGATGTTTACACGGTTCGCTGCGCGTTCGATTTCTACACGAGAAACAGAAGCGTCTTTTAAGTTTTCTGCGATATATTTACGAACTTTTAAGTCTTCATGTAATAGAGTAGCGAAATCTTTTTCTGCATACCATTTCGCATCCCAGTCACGAATGATTCCGACACGAAGTCCGATAGGATTAATTTTTTGACCCACTGTATTCCCTCCTTAATGAGATTGAAATTATTTTGCTTCTTCTGTAGTTACTGCTTCGTTTGAAGTTTTAACTTCTTTGTCGCCAACAACGATTGTGATGTGGCTTGTACGTTTGTTAATCGCACTTGCACGACCTTGTGCACGTGGACGGAAACGTTTTAAAGTTGGTCCTTCGTTTGCATAAGCTTCTTTAACGATTAAAGTATCAATATTCATATCATAGTTATGTTCCGCATTTGCTAATGCTGACATTAATAACTTTTCAACTACTGGTGATGATGCTTTGTTTGTTAATTTTAAAATAGCAATAGCTTCCGCTACTTCTTTACCTCTGATAAGATCTAAAACTAATCTCACTTTACGAGGTGCGATTCTGATTGTTCTTGCAACCGCTTTTGCTTCCATGGTTATTCCTCCTTATTTGAAATTAGCGTTTAGTTTTCTTGTCGTCTGCACCGTGACCTTTGTAAGTACGAGTTGGTGCGAATTCACCTAATTTATGTCCAACCATATCTTCAGTTACGTATACAGGTACGTGTTTACGACCATCGTATACTGCGATAGTGTGTCCGATAAAATTCGGGAAAATTGTAGAGCGACGAGACCAAGTTTTGATTACTGTTTTTTTGCCGCCTTCCTCTAATGCTTCAACTTTTTTCATTAAGTGATCATCGATGAAAGGTCCTTTTTTAAGACTACGAGCCATTATGGCGCCTCCCTCATGTCTTACCTGTCGTTAGCGGTCTAAGCCGCTAACTTAAGTAAGTTATTATTATTTTTTACGTCCACGAACGATAAGTTTGTTAGAACGGTTTTTCTTCTTACGAGTTTTCTTACCAAGTGTTGGTTTACCCCATGGTGACATTGGAGATGGACGACCGATTGAAGTACGACCTTCACCACCACCGTGTGGGTGATCGTTAGGGTTCATTACAGAACCACGAACTGTTGGACGGATACCTTTCCATCTAGAACGACCCGCTTTACCAATGTTGATTAATTCGTGTTGCTCGTTACCAACTTGACCGATTGTAGCACGGCAAGTAGCTAAGATCATACGAACTTCACCAGATTTTAAACGAACTAATACGTATTTACCTTCTTTACCTAGTACTTGAGCTGAAGCTCCAGCTGAACGTACTAATTGGCCACCCTTACCAGGTTTTAATTCGATGTTATGAATTACTGTACCTACTGGGATGTTTGCTAATGGTAATGCGTTACCTACTTTAATATCAGCTTCAGGACCGTTGAATACTTGTGTACCAACTGTTAATCCTTTAGGCGCGATAATGTAACGTTTTTCTCCGTCTAAGTAATGTAATAAAGCGATATTTGCTGAGCGGTTTGGATCGTATTCGATTGTAGCCACTTTCGCTGGAATACCATCTTTGTTACGTTTGAAATCAATTACACGGTATTGACGTTTATGACCGCCACCTCTGTGACGTACTGTTAACTTACCTTGGTTATTACGACCCGCTTTTCTCGGAAGGGGCTCAAGTAATGACTTTTCAGGTGACGTTGACGTAATTTCAGCGAAATCTGAACCTGTCATATTACGACGACCGTTTGTTATTGGCTTATAATGTTTAATTGCCATTGTCGTTTTACCTCCTTAATGGTAAATGTTTATTTTTTAGTTTAATTTTAGCTGAAGAAATCGATTGAACCGTCTTTTAACGTAACGATCGCTTTTCTTCTTTTGTTTGTGTAACCGCTGTGACGGCCAACACGTTTTTTCTTAGCTTTGTAGTTCATAACGTTTACTTTATCAACTTTTACATCGAAGATATCTTCGATAGCAATTTTGATTTGTGTTTTGTTTGCACGAGTATCTACATCAAATGTGTATTTATCTTGTGCCATTTGTTCAGATGAACGTTCTGTGATAACGGGGCGCTTAATGATATCGCGATTTTCCATTAACCAAGCACCTCCTCTACTTTTTCAACTGCACCTTTCGTCATTACTACTTGATTAGCATGAACGATATCTAAAACGTTTAAGCTAGTTGCAGTAATAACAGTTACGCCTGGGATGTTACGTGCAGATAATGCTACGTTTACATCTTCAGCTTCAACGATGAATAATACTTTTCTTGGTAACTCTAAAGTAGTAGTCATGTTTTTGAATTCTTTTGTTTTAGGAGCATCAAAAGTTAATGATTCTAAAACTGTAAATGCGTTTTCGTTCACTTTAGCTGATAACGCTGAACGTAAAGCTAAGCGACGCATTTTTTTAGGCATTTTGTATGAATAACTTCTTGGTGTTGGACCGAATACGATACCACCACCACGCCATTGTGGAGCACGGATAGTACCTTGACGCGCACGTCCAGTACCTTTTTGCTTCCAAGGTTTACGTCCGCCACCGCGTACTGCTGAACGGTTTTTAACTGCATGAGTACCTTGACGCATAGAAGCTCTTTGTAAGTTAATTGCTTCGAATAATACATGTTGATTAGGTTCGATTCCGAATACACTTTCGTTTAATTCGATTGAACCAGCTTTTGTTCCATCTACTTTTAATACATCATAATTTGCCATTATGTTTGTTTCCTCCTTTCGTGGTTACTTATTTATTACCTTTTTTAATTGAAGTTTGAATTTTTACTAAACCTTTTTTAGGTCCTGGTACATTACCTTTTACTAAGATAACGTTCGCTTCAGCGTCTACTTTAACGATTTCTAAGTTTTGCATAGTAACTGTATTACCACCCATACGGCCTGGTAATGCTTTACCTTTAAATACTTTAGAAGCGTCAGATGCCATACCCATTGAACCTGGGCGTCTGTGGTAACGAGAACCGTGACTCATAGGTCCACGTGATTGACCGTGACGTTTAATAGCCCCTTGGAAACCTTTACCCTTAGAAACTCCTGTTACGTCAACGATGTCACCAGCTTGGAACGCGTCCACAGTGACTTCTTGACCTACTTCGTATCCAGAAGCATCTACGTTTCTGAATTCACGAATGAAGCGCTTAGGTGCTGTGCCTGCTTTTTTAGCATGGCCTTCAGCTGGTTTCGTCGCAAATTTGTTTGATTTACGCGTTGCTTTGTAAGCTTGTTTGTCTTCAAAACCGATTTGGATTGATGAGTAACCATCAACTTCTTCAGTTTTCTTTTGTAATACTACGTTTTGTGCTGCTTCTACTACTGTTACTGGAATTAATTCACCGTTTTCAGCGAATACTTGTGTCATTCCAACTTTTCTTCCTAAGATTCCTTTGGTCATCGAAAGTCGCACCTCCTACTTTATTATTATAATTTGATTTCGATGTCTACGCCTGATGGTAAGTTTAAGCCCATAAGAGCATCAACTGTTTTAGGTGTAGGGTTAACAATGTCGATTAAACGTTTGTGTGTGCGTTGTTCAAACTGTTCACGAGAATCTTTGTACTTATGAACGGCACGGATAATTGTATAAACTGTTTTTTCCGTTGGTAACGGAATCGGTCCTGATACTTCTGCACCTGAACGTTTTGCAGTTTCTACGATTTTCTCAGCTGATTGATCGATCACGCGGTGATCATACGCTTTCAAACGAATACGAATTTTTTGTTTTGCCATAATTTTACCTCCTCTTGTAACGTCTATTTTGGTTTGATAGACTTCTCCACGAAAATTGTCAAACACATCGCCATGGCAAAGCGGCCGGGTGTGTCAGTAACCTCTCGCTTCATCGCTTTTTAAAGTCCAACAGTAGATATAATACACGAATATAAATGAATAAGCAATAGTTTTCATGATATTTGTTAATATATTTTTAAGATTATCTAAATCTTTATTAATTATTAATAAATATCAAAAATTCAAGGTATAGATATATATGAATTATTTATATATTAAGCGCTTATTATTCTGTATTTAATATAGAAGAAACTTTAAAATGTCTAACTGAGCGTTTTTACATAGAATTTGATTATACCATGATATAATGTATATACAAAGAAAAAGTTTCATTTGTTACTTTTAAATTTTGGAGGGTATAAAAATGAAAAGTCCAATACGTATTATTTTATTGATTCTTGGTTTTATTATGTTGTTTTCTGAAGGGTTTATGGGATTACCTTTCTTAGGAGGTACTTATGTCTTATCTTTAGGATGGGCACCGCTCGGTAGTAATATTTCGATTTACATCATCATGTTACTCATCACCGCACTTGATCGCTCAAATGAAGCGAGATTTTCACTTTCTACAATTGCTGTAGTAGGCATTATTGCAAACGCCATAGCATTCATTCCGGTTATAGGAATGTTTATGCACTGGTTAATGTTCTTCTTAATGTTAGTTTATATCGGAATCGTGTTAAATACGCGCGAATATAGAGGCAATACAACGCATTACAATAGTCGTCGTGCCGGTGAAACAGTAAGAGAATATAAAAATTAAAAAATTGCGGATTCTAATAGTAGAATCCGCAATTTTTTTATGAATGTTGTACAAAAGCAAAATAACAAATAAAAACTACTGCCATGAAGTACATAATTGGATGCACTTCTTTATGACGTTTCGCCATAACCATCGTAATAGGATAGAAGATAAATCCACAAGCAATACCTGTAGCGATTGAATATGTTAACGGCATCATAATAATTGTTAAAAATGCCGGTACTGCGATTTCGAACTTCGGCCATTCTATCTTATTTAAATTACTAACCATCAATACGCCTACGATCACTAATGCGGGTGCTGTTACAGCACTCGTAACTACTGACATTAATGGTGAGAAGAATAAAGCCAATGCAAAACAGATTGCTGTAACAACACTTGCAAATCCTGTACGTGCTCCAACTGCTACACCTGCAGATGACTCGATATAAGATGTTGTAGTAGACGTACCAAATATTGCTCCTGTGATTGTCGCTAATGAATCTGCAAATAACGAACGGCCAGCTCTTGGTAATTTATTATCTTTGACTAAACCGGCTTGTGTTGCAACAGCAACTAATGTTCCAGCTGTGTCAAAGAAATCGATGAATAGGAATGTAAGTACAATTGAAATGAATTTCCAGTTTAATAATTCAGAAGGATTACTAAAAGCATCGAATGCTTTACCGAAAGTCGGCTCAATACTTGGTACTGCTCCAACGATTTGTTTCGGTGCATCGATTAATCCGAACAACATACCTGCAATAGCAGTAATGATCATTCCGATAAAGATACTACCCGGAATACGTTTAGCCATTAAAATTATCGTTAATACGATACCCGCTACAGCAAGCAATACATGCGGATCATGTAAATTTCCTAAAGATACTAAAGTAGCTTCATTTGCCTGAACGATACCAGCACCTTTTAAACCAACGAAAGTAATGAATAGACCAATACCTGCTGACACTGCCATTTTAAGTTCAAAAGGGATTGCATTGATAATCGTTTCGCGAAGGCCGGTCATTGTTAGCAATGCAAAGAAGATACCAGAGAATAAAACACCCGTTAACCCAGTTTGCCATGGAATGTTATACTGTAATACAACTGTAAATGCAAAGAACGCATTAAGTCCCATACCTGGTGCTAACGCAATCGGATACCTCGCGATAAACCCCATAAATAAACAACCTACGATTGAAGCTAAAATTGTAGCAACGAAAACAGCGCCAGCATCCATACGCATGCTTTCAGGAATACCTTTTACACCTGCTAAAGATAGCATCGCTGGGTTAACCGCTAATATGTAAGCCATTGATAAGAACGTCGTTAATCCACCGAGTATCTCTCTCTTATAGTTTGTGCCTAATTCATCAAACTTAAAATAATTTCTCATTGTGCACTTCCCTCTTTTTAAATTTTATACTTGTATAGTCTAATCTCAATGTTCGGAAAAATCAATACAATTTTATGAATATTAATTTTAATATTCGTATTTTAGTTATTTTTCTTATCCTAAAGTCATATCTTTTAAACTTTCTATAGTCATTATGTCTTAATCATATTAAAAATGCATATAAATTATTAGAATGTTTTTTCTGTATATGTTTAGGGAATAAACTATATATATATAATTAAAGGAGGAATTATAATTATGAAATTTAAAATATTAAGTTTAATCCTATCATCAGCGCTAGCACTTGCCGCATGTAATAATGACGCAAAGGATATTGAAAAATCTCCAAAAGATGAAACTAAACAGGAACAACAAGAAGAAACTACTGATACGAAAGCAACAGACACAAATGATAAAGATGATAATGCTGACGAAAAGAACGATGCAAAAGAAGAAGGTGACAGTAGTGTGGAAGAACAAGATGACGTAGACAATCAAGATGAAGCTACTGAAGCTGATGATGATAATGATAAAGATGAAGCCTCTATTAAACTAGATGATATTAAAGTATTGCCTGAAGATGCTATCAAGACTGCTCAAAAGAAAATTCCTGGAGATTTAGAAAGTATTTCATTCGATCGTGATAACGGTCAATGGATCTATTCTATATCTTTAATTGATACAAATAAGAAGACACATGAAATTAAAGTTAACGCCGAACAAAACCAAATCATCTCTACCCAGGTAGAAGATGATAAAGATAATGAAAAAACATTCGATTATGGTGCGTTTGTCCCTGCTGATAAAATCATAAAAGCTGCACAAAAAGTATACAATGGAGATATTAAAGAGTGGTCACTTGATCACGATGATGGTAAATTTAAATATAACGTTGAATTAAAAGGTCAGGATGGTAAATCTAAAGAATTTGAACTTGATGCTAAAGATATGAAAATTTTATCTAAAGATGCATAACATAAAAAGAGCACAGTGAATTTTTCACTGTGTTCTTTTTCATTATATTTTTTATAATAATCCTATCCACTGCCAATACGTCGCACTAAATAATAGAATAAGTAAGTAACCGATTATTGTTAATGCAATACCTGTTTTCAAGAAGTCTTTTACCGTGAATGTACCTGTACCGTATGCCAGCATATTTTGTGGTGCTGATACTGGTAACAAGAATCCAAAGCTGATGACAAATTGCTGAATCAATACAAAACCGATGGCATTCTCTTTTAATCCTAGTGTTGCTGTTAAGGCAATAAACACAGGAATTAAGGCACTCGCCAAACTTGTCGCACTCGCAAAGCCTAGGTGAATGATAATGTTGAACAATGTAACTAAAGCAATTGTTGCAAGTAACGGCATATGTTCTAATCCCATTAATCCAAACGTTTTATCACTTAGCCATTGTGCTGCTGTCGTTTGCAGTAATAAGTTACCTAAAGAGATACCAATCGCAAATACGATGATTGTCCCCCACGGAATTAACTTCTCAACATCTTTCCACGTAAATATACCAATTTTAGGTGTTAACATAATCGCTAATGCTACTAGCGTAATAGATGAAGAATCAATTGGATGTAACTTTGCTTCTGTTGCCCAGAAGAATAATAATGCTACTGAAATTGCGATTAATCGCCATTCTCTTGCTGTAACCGGACCAAGTTCAGCAAGTTGTTTTTTCACTAACTCTTTACCACCTTCAATTTCTTTTGTTTCAGGCTTAATGACTGTGATCATAATGAAATATAACGCAATTGACATTAAAATCGACCAGGGTGCTGCATACATAAACCACTCACCCCAGGATACATCCTGGTTAAATTGTTTATTGATAAATCCCATAGCGACCATATTTTGTGCTGCCCCAGTCTTTATACCTACGTTCCAGATAGAAACTGCCTGAACAGCAGTGATAACAAGTAAGGCTGCGAGTCGCGATTCTTTTTTTGCACCGAATGCTGTAACCATACCTAATAGAATTGGTACTACAGCACCTGCTCTTGCAGTAGCTGAAGGCACAAAGAATGCGAGTATAATTGAAACAATGATCGAACCTGCTACAACCGCATTCGTTTTATTACCAACTGCAGATAAGACAAGTAGCGCAAGACGTTTATGCAAGTTGGTTACCTGCATTGCAGTTGCTAAGAATAACGCTGCTGCAACTAGTGCTACTGCAGAACTCGAGAACCCACTAAATGCTATTTTTAATGCATTTTGCGTACCGAACATCTCATCTTCAGCTAACGGTTTCCCTGCTACCATTGGATTACCCATTGCTGCACCTAATTTTTGAATCGGACTAAAACCTATTAGCATGATAATCAATGCTACGATCATCGTACTTGAAACTGGATAGCTCACCGCTTCTGTAACCCACATAATAACCGCAAACGCTAAAATAGCAAGTGCCATCTTAGCCATAATCGGTAAATCTGCCGGCGTCGGGAGTAATACGATAGCAATTAAGACGATAAAACTTAAAATAATCCAATATGGCTTTAAATTCAACTTCTTTTTAACTTCTTCCATAGTAGAAGCCCCCTTAACTTTATTCAATATTATTGTATCATTTTTTGTGAAAACGGTAACAATGTTCACAAAATCGACTAAAGATTTAAGTTTTTTAAGGCATCCGCAAATGGATTGTTAATCGGTTCTTCTTCTTTTTTCATATACTTCTTCATTTCATTTTTCGATACTTTACCAGTTTTACGTGATTTGAATCGTTTATCCATTTGCTCCTGTGTCTCACGGAAACCACAAGTACAACTGTACATCGCTTTCGGACCTTTACCATGCAACGTTAATTTCTTTTTACATTCAGGACAGCGTGCATTCGTTTTGCGTTGCACATTCTTTTTAGTACCACACGTTGGATCCTGACATACGAGCATCTTGCCATTACGTGTCTTTTTCTCTAGCATGAATTTACCACACGTTGGACATTCTGTTGTCGTCATATTATCGTGTTTAAATTTATCTTCACTCGATTTAATCTCATCGATAATCTCTTTCGTGAATTTGCGCATCTCACCTATAAATTTATTTTTGTCATATTTATTTTTCTCAATTAACGTGAGCTTATATTCCCAATCGGCAGTTAGCTCAGGTGATTTCAATGCATTGGGTGCAAGTTCTAGCAATTGGCGGCCTTTATTCGTCACTTTTATATTGCCATTAAAGTTCTCTATCGCATTTAAATTATAAAGTTTCTCTATAATATCTGCACGTGTCGCAACGGTACCAATACCACCAGCGGATTTGAGGGTTGATTGTGCTGTCTTATCAATCTCAAATATGCTGCTTGGATTTTCCATCGCTTTTAATAATGTGCCTTCATTTAAATATGGAGGCGGCTCAGTTTCATGCGCTGTTTTATTAATTTTAATGTTTTCTAAAGTCGTGCCTTTTACAAATCGATGATGTTTTTCAGTAGATGCTTGATTATTTAATGCCTTAAATCCTAATGTTACAGTTTGTTCCTGTTTCGCCACAAAAGAAGACTCTCTAATATTTACAGTGACTTTTTGTTCTGCGTAGACATTCGGTGGTAATAAATTGCTTAAAAAACGTTCCGCTATCAACATATAGATATTTTGCTCTCGTCCACTTAAGCTATCAAGATTTACACGCACTTCAGTCGGTACAATCGCGTGATGATCACTTACTTTAGCGTTATTAACAAAATGACTACCACCTTTGATTGGTGACTTTAACAATTCAACAACTTGTGTACGATATTCAGTTGTTGATAGTGAAGCTACACGATCTTTTAACGTGCTTATCATATCAGTCGTTAAATAGTTCGAATCAGTACGTGGATAAGTTACTAGTTTATGAGATTCATATAAATTTTGCATTGTGCTTAACGTTTCTTTAGCAGAATATTTGAATCTGCGATATGCGTCTTGCTGCAAAGAAGTTAAATCATATAGCTTACCTGGATATCGTTTCTTCTCGTTAGTAACAACCTCGCTTATTATCGCTTTCTCTGTTTGTAAATCTTTAATAAGCTTATCTACAATAGATTCATCAAAGATACGGTTTGGTGACTGCCAGTTAAAAGTAACCCCATCAATAACAATATTTAAACCATAATATTTTCTTGGTTGAAACTGATTGATGGCATCTTGTCTGATTTTCACCATTTGCAATGTAGGTGTTTGTACACGTCCAGTTGAAAGTTGCGCATCATATTTCGTCGTCAAAGCACGTGTTGCATTAATCCCAACAATCCAGTCCGCTTCACTACGCGCGAGTGCTGCCTGATATAAACCACGATAGGCACTCCCCGGTTTTAACTTTTTAAATCCTTCTCGGATTGCTCCATCGGTCACTGATGAAATCCACAAACGTTTTACGGGTTTATTCCCTTTACATTTCTCTAATATTAAACGCGCTACGAGTTCTCCTTCACGACCAGCATCTGTTGCGATAATCACTTCGTTCACATCTTGACGTTCGATTTGACTTTTCACGATGTTAAACTGCTTACGCGTCTTACCGATTACTACTGATTTCATACGTTCAGGTAATATCGGAAGATCTTTCATATCCCAAGTCTTATATTTACTATCATATTGTTCAGGATCTGCATTCGTCACTAAGTGACCCAATGCCCATGTTACGATATACTGATTGTTCTCCATATATCCATTTTTCTTTTGATTACAATTCAATACACGTGCAATATCACGTGCCACTGATGGCTTTTCAGCAAGTACTACTGATTTCATATTATCCGTCCTATTCTCTATTGATTTCTTAAATTATAACAGATTTTATGAAACACCTGTTTTTTTTGATATTTACAATTGTTATTTAATAATGACTCCGTTATGCTTAAATAAAATAAGGAGGGGATGTATTGAAGTCACTTCATTTCCCGGAAAATGTTGAATACTTAATCTGTTCGGATTTTGACGAAACGTTCTTCGCGCATGATTTAAGTAATCCTGAAGATGTACTCGCACTAGACGCATTTTTAGAACAAAATGTTGTAGCTAAAGGTATTCTTTTCGGCATTATTTCTGCCAGCACTAAAGAAATGATAGAAGCTTGTTTTGAAAAAGGAAATTACAGACACTATCCACATTTTATTTCAACTAATTCAGGAACTGAGATATATTATGTAAAAAATAATAAACTGATTAGAGATGAAACTTATCATAACAAATTTCAGCAATTAAATTTTGATAAAAGTGTCATTCTCAATATAGAAGAACAACTTAAGCAACAAAATATTGACTTAATCACACAAACCCCTTTTGAAAATGCACCATTTTCTCGTAACTATTATTACCGCTCATTAGGAGAACTGGATGCAGAAAATATTGATATAATTAAGACAACTGGTAAAAAACATAATTTTATCGTGAACGTTAGTAAGTGTAATCCTAAAATTGGTGATCCGGAAAATCATTATGATGTGGATTTCTATCCATCAATTGCCGGTAAACATGCAGTCGTACAATATTTAATGGATAAGTTCAATATTGATAGAGACCATACCTTTGCTTTTGGCGATAGCGGGAACGACTTATTAATGCTAAACAGTGTCAAACATGGGTATTTAGTAAGTAACGCAACTGAAGAAGCAAAATCTAAATATAAACACCATACCAATTCACCATATAATAGAGGCATACTAGAAGGACTACAGCATTATTTCAAGGAGTGAAAGACTTGTACATTTCTCAAATGAAAGATATACAATTATTAGCTGATTTCTTGTTCCAATTAAACCAGGATAGTAAACACCACGTAGGAAACATACGTGTCACAAAACAAAGTATTATCGATCAACTTAATAATATTGATCCGGAAGATATGTTGCTAATTACTGAAGGTGATGAAATCATCGCCGCATTTGGTATGGAACATATTAATGAAACTGAAGCAAATATTCTTGGTCCAATTACTACAAAAACAGATAAAGAAACCCTTAATATGATAGATGTCATGTGGCAGGATTTCTTACGCAATCATCCAAGTACAACAACGTATTATTTCAGTTTCCATGAAGAACATCGATTTGGTCAGGCTGTGATGAAACATCTCCGCACTCAATATTTAGGTACAACATATACGATGGAAGCTGAAGAAAATAAAACGACAGCTATCGTACCACAAATCATCAAGTATAAACCTATTTATAAAAAAAGTTTTACTCGTCTTATGAAAGATTTACGGGTAGACTATAAAGCTAAATGCGAGAAGATATTATCTACAGTTGGACAATCACATGAACTTTACCTTTATTTAAATGAAGGACTTGTTAAAGCTTGTATATGGATTCAAATCAACGACGATGATGTTTGTAATATCGAATATTTAGCGACACATCCACAGTACCGAAATAAGGGTATCGGTCATGAGCTTGTGTCTTTTGCCGTAGATCATGCCTTCAATAAACATCACGCAAAGCGCGTACAGATTTCCGTGAAAAGCAAACGTGAAAAGAATATCGCTTTCTATGAAGCGATTGGATTTAAGAAAATCAATGAAATGAATCATTTTAAATATACACTGGATTAGAACAAATCATTGAAATGAATATATTGAAATCGGGGTAGATTTTATAAACTATTTTTTAGTTAATAAAGTTACCTCGATTTTTTCGATTACAGGCTGTTGTTTTAGTAAAAATAATTAAGGGTAAAAGATAGTTATCGATATAGAGAGAAGGAGTGAATATATGGATTTATTAATTGCATTACTCCCTGCATTACTATGGGGAAGTGTTGTACTCATAAACGTTAAAGTGGGTGGTTCTCCGTATGAACAAATTATGGGTACAGTATTAGGTGCATTCATTATCGGTACAATTACATACTTTATTGTACAACCTGAATTAAATTTGAAAATACTAGCAGTAGGTATTATTTCTGGTGCTTTTTGGGCACTTGGTCAAGGTAATCAGCTTAAAAGTGTTGAACTGATAGGCGTTTCAAAAACAATGCCTATTTCAACTGGTTTACAACTTGTGAGTACTACGTTAATTTCTGTACTTTTCTTTAACGAATGGACAACTACAAAAGCAGTAGTACTAGGCATAGCCGCATTATTATTTCTTGTTATCGGAGTCATTTTAACTTCATTAAAAGGTGACAATGAAGATGGTGGTAATAATAACTATAAGAAAGCTTTGCCCATACTTATAATTTCTACAATCGGTTATGTTACATACGTTGTCATCGGACAATTCTTCGGAGTTGAAGGATGGGATGCTCTATTTCCACAGGCTATCGGTATGGTGATTGGTGGTATTTTATTAAGTTTCAAACACCAGCCTAAAAAGAAAAATGTTTTAAAAAATATTATCCCTGGTGTTGTATGGGCACTTGGTAATATGGCTTTATTCTATTCGCAACCGAAAGTTGGTGTTGCTACTAGCTTCTCATTCTCACAAATGCTAGTTGTAGTTTCAACATTGGGCGGTATTTTTATTTTAAAAGAAAAGAAGACAAAGAAACAGTATATCGGTATTGCAATCGGTATTATTCTTATTATTGTAGCAGCATTTTTATTAGGACTAGCTAAAAAATAAATACTGGAGGTTTTATGATGTATAAAGATTTAAAAGATAAGGTTGTCGTTATTACTGGTGCCTCTAGTGGTATCGGTAAAGCTATGGCTGAAGCATTTGGTATTGAAGAGTGTAAAGTAGTCATCAATTATAACTCAAGTAAAGATAAAGCAGAGGACGTTGCTGAAATCGTTAAGAAGAATGGAGGAGAAGCAATTACTGTGCAAGGCGATGTTTCCGTAGAAGAAGACGTTGTTAACATTATACAAACCGCAATCGATACCTTTGGTGGTTTAGATATCATGATTAATAATGCCGGATACGAAAAAGCAACACCATCAGTTGAAATGTCAGCCGAAGCATTCAATAATGTCATGCACATTAACTTAACCGGTGCATTTGTCGGTAGTAGAGAAGCATGTAAACATTTTATCGAAACCGGTAAAAAAGGCAATATCATTAATATTTCTAGTGTACATGATGTCATTCCTTGGCCAAACTACGTGAATTATGCATCAAGTAAAGGTGGCATGAAATTAATGATGGAAACGATGAGTATGGAGTTTGCACCTAAAAGCATTCGCATCAATAACATTTCTCCAGGGGCCATTGTAACTGAGCACACAAAAGAAAAGTTTAGCGATGATAAAACACGAGAAGAAACAGAACGAATGATTCCTATGGGAATTATCGGTGAACCTCATCAGGTTGCAAATGTGGCAACATTCTTAGCAAGTGAAAATGCAAGTTATATTACAGGTGAAACAATCTATGTGGATGGTGGTATGACAAAATATCCATCATTCATGGGTGGTAAAGGTTAGAAAATTAAGAGCGTAAGACAAAATAATTTGTCCTACGCTTTTTTATAACATTACCAGCTGAAATATATACAATATTACTATAGATATTACGATTGTTATATTCGTTACCATACTAATCAGTGGAATGGTCTTATATTTAAACTCAATTGCGTACGGAATAATCGCTACACCTATCGGTAATAGCCAACCGATAAGTAGAGTCGTTCTAAACATCTCATTAAATGGTAATAAGAAGTAACAAATCCCGCCGACAAACGCTCCTAATCCATAATGGAACGCCAAGTATTTCATTGCAATCGGTAAGTAATACTTATCGATTTTAAAGTTTAAAAAGACACCTAATAATATCATGGATAACGGTAAATTAGCTTTTGATATGATTTCAAAGAAATCCAGCACTTGAGATGGTAATTTAAAGTGAATCACATTAAATATCAGCATAATGACATAAGTCATTAACGGTACGGTCTTTAACATACTCATCAATAAATATCTAATATCAAACGTATCGCCACCTTCACTAAAGTAACTACCGACAAAGTAAGTTACACCAAACATCATAATGGATCCACCGATATCAAACATTCCAAAGTACAGTAATCCTTTAGCACCAAACATCTGCTCCACAAGTGGATAAGCAAATAATCCAATATTAAAAGCTGAAGCCATCATACCAACTGAGCCACGAATTTGATTATTATATTTCAGAAACAAAAGTATTGCTAAAAATTTCGCAATGACTGCATATATAATCATGATGACAGGAAGCATAATCAATGATGCATCAATTTCTACCCCGCTTAAAGTTACAATTACAAGGGAAGGTAATGTTACATTCATCACTAAGACAGCGAGTACTCTACCATCTTCTTCTTTTAAATATTTTAGCTTTTTCAAAATATATCCAAGCATAATCAAAGCGATAATCATAATAAAGCTTTGTGTCATGTTAAACCTTCTCTCTTAATAGCTTGTTACAATACTTCTTCAGGTACCCAACCAGTAATACCATCTTTCATAATAAGTGTATAGCCTAAGTATGAATCATCAATGATAGCCACTTCTTCTCCAATTGATACATCCATGAAATAGTCAGTATAATCATCTTTTAGACGGTAGCCATCTTCAATTTCTTTAATAAATTCTGTCTTTACCATAAAGTCTATTCCTGTATGTATGTGTTTTGCCCGAGTGAAATATTCATCACCATCGAATACTTCTATTTCAAAATGCGGATAAGTAAACGTATGCGGCTCCTGATATGACACTTCAAAATCCTGAATCACCACTTGTCTCTTATAATCATCTGCTGCCAAAGTTTTTAATGTGTATTCATCATCTGTATATTCAATGATCAACGCGTTAAGTTGGCCACTATATTTCACTTGATTGCCACCATCGATATCAATGATACGTGACGCTTCATTTATCTTAATGTTGTTATTCATGAGTCCATCTTCAACATAGTTACATGTCGGAAAATGACCGACCACAACCATTTTTTCAGCATCATGCGTTGCATTATAAAAGTATGGCATGTTCAGTGCGTTATAACGTGATGTATTCATATAATCATGTTGATCAAGCCCTGCATGTACAAATATGAAATCTTCTGTTTCAATCATCAAAGGTAAATCACGAACGATATCATGAATGTGACTAAAATGCTTACGTACGTCCTTAGCCATATCACTTTGTGATTCATAATCATCCAATGTCTTACCGAGTTTATCCAGCGCTTCATGTACAAGTGTGTGGCGGCGTTGCATATAATTGTATAAATAATCTTCTTCCAATTCATCGAAGATACAGTCACAATTCCCGAGAAGCATATGAACATGTTCATTTTCCAATAATTCTCCTACGAATTCAACGAGTTCTATACTATTAGGACCTTTATCGATAATATCTCCTAAAATAATGAGTCGATCATCTTCTGTATATCCTACGCTTAATAGCAGATCTTTAAATAAATTAATATTGCCATGAACATCTGAGACAACGATTGTACGTCTATCTGTAATTGACATTGTCATGTAGTTATCTTTAATCTTCATCGGTAATCGGACTCACTTTCGCATTGATTAATTGCACGAGTTCATCAACATTAACTTTCATCTGAATACCTATTTGTCCCGCACTTACGATAATCGTTTCAAGCGATTGAGCAGATGCATCAATCACAGTCGGAAATTGCTTTTTCATACCTACTGGTGAACATCCTCCTCGAATATAACCTGTAGTCTTTTCCAAATCTTTTACTGCAAGCATTTCTAACTTCTTCTCACCAACTACTTTACTGATGGCTTTAATATTAAGTGTTGCTTCTACTGGAATAACAGCAACATAATAATTATTTTTACCTTGTAGTACTAATGTTTTATATACTTCTTCAACCGGTTGACCAATTTTATTCGCTACAGTAATCCCATCAACTTGATCATCTTCTATCGAATATGTAAACGTTTCATAAGAGATTTTCTTTTGATCGAGTTTTCTTAATGCGTTTGTTTTTACTTTTTTACTCATATAAATGCCTCCAATATTCTTGTCACTTTATAATATACCACTTTTCATGTATATTTCTTTTAGAAGGGGGTTTTTAAATGACATATAAAGTAGTATCGCTCGGCGCATTTTATCTTAGTGGTTTAAAAAGAGAATTCACTACCGAAACAATGGGAGAAATCAAACCACTTTGGGATGATCTTGAACAGAACGGCACACTTGCTGACTTACAAACGTTAAATGATGTAGATACTTTAAAAGGTCACATCGGGGCATGCATTAAAACAGAACCATCTGAACATTTAAGTTACTTAATTTCAGTTGCTACTATAGAACCGCATGAAAAATATGAAACAGCTTATATCCCAGCATCTGAATGGGTTGTATTTGATGCCATTGGTCCTATACCAACTGCCATTCAGGAAACATTTGAATATATTTACGGTACGTGGTTTAAAGATGCACCATTCAGACCTTTGCAAACCACTGATTTAGAGTTCTACCCGCTAGATATGTATTTTGAAACCGAAAACCCAAAAGTAGAAATCTGGATACCTGTAGAAAGGAAGTAAATAATGAATTTAGAACAACAATTATTAGAACTTAAAGAAGAATATATGAGAATACAAAATGATTTAGAGAAAGTTGAATCAACCGGTCAATCTTCACCAAGGTTAGAACAAAAGCTTATTGAAATCGAAAAAGCCATACAGGAAACACGCAATAAAATGTAATTTTATCTGTCACGGTAAAAAACCGTGACTTTTTATACTCTTTTCCACTATTATTCGTTACAATATATGTATTAAATTTTTTGGAGTGACTTTATGGACAAACAAATCAAATTACTTATGGCAGTTCAGTTTTTTATATATTTTGGCTTCAGTATCGTTATTCCTGTAATCCCGGCACTTGTGCATAGTATGAACTTAAATGCATTTCATATGGGATTATTACTTGCCAGTTATTCAATATTTTCGTTTTTAGCAGCGCCATTCTGGGGACATCTATCAGATAAAATTGGCCGTAAAAAAATATTGTTCATCGGACTCATCGGTTTTACATTAAGCTTCTTTTTATTCGGTCTTTTTATCGATAACTTAGCAATGCTCTATACTGCACGTATTGTAGGCGGTATCTTCTCCGGTGCTTGCTTCTCAACGACAACAAGCATGGTGAGTGATATGACAAGTGAAGAAGAACGTAATAAATATATGGGCCTCATGGGAATGATGATTGGACTTGGTTTCATCTTCGGTCCTGCAGTAGGCGGCTTATTATCAGGTATCAGCTATCAAGTACCATACTTTGTCACAAGTGGCATCCTCGTACTTATTGCAGTATTATCCATGCTAACTTTACAAGAAACTTATCATGGCAACAGTGCGAAAGAAACTGATCTAGGTACTTCAAAAATGATGACACCACAAATTATACTTATCTTAATTTCAACATTTATCGTGATGTTTACGATGAGTGGTATGGAAAGTACATTCCAGCTCTTTGAAATTGAGAAAATAAATATCACTACTACTCAAATGGGTCTTCTTTTTATGATCGGTGGATTGATTAATGCCGGTCTTCAAGGTGGTTATTTACGTAAAGTAAAAGATGGGAAAGAAAAACCCGTTATTATTACAGGTCAGATATTAACAGTTATCGCATTTATCCTATTACCATTCTCTATGAATTTATGGTATGCCGGGCTATGTTTAGTACTTCTAATGGCTGGTAACGCACTAGTTAGAACGTTGCTTACAAGCCAGCTCACAAAAGAAGGCAACCGTAATAATATGGGTAAACTCACTTCAATCAGTTATAGTATGGATAGCTTAGGACGTATTCTTGGTCCACTTGCTTTTACCGGAATTTTATCAAATCAAATTGATGCACCGTTTTATTTCGGTGCAATAATGACAGTTATAGGTACAATCGTCTTAATGATGTACTTTAAGAAAGGACGTACAGTATGATTTTTTTAATTGCATTGTTCACAATAATGTATCTTATTGTGAGTTACACGAGTATTTATCACTTTAAAATGAATATTTTAAATATATTACGTATTATATTAGGACTAGGGTATTGCTTCTTTATCTATACATCTGTGATGCATATCCCGGGAAATATGAAGTACTGGATTACTTTACTTGCGATATGTTTATTGATGAATATTGAAATTGCGGCTTATAAATATAAATTTAATGATTCAAAAGCAAAAAGAATTCTAGATATCTTTTCCCTTGTTATCGCTTTAATGGTTATTGTAATTACAGCGATATATATTTAAACAGGATGCCAAAATAGCATCCTGTTTTTTTATCATTCATAAAGAACATTCGTTTCTTTAATGCGTTCAATAAATTCATCTACTTGAGCATCATCTACTGCAAGAGAAACACGAATGTATCGATCACCTAAACTTCCAAACGGCAGTCCCGGTGTTGTGAGCATGCTTTGTGACTTCAGTAAGAAATCGACATATTCTTCACTGTTAAACTCATCCGGTACTTTTATCCAGATAAATATGCCACCCTGCATCGGCTCAAACGGAATATCTGCTTCAGTTAAGGCTTTAGTCACTTTATCACGACGTCTTTTAAATAATTCATTCTGTTCATTTAAAAACGGTTCACCAAGCTCTAATGCCGCTACAGCACCATCTTGAATAGCACCCCACATACCCACTTGCGTGTGATCCTGGAAATAGTTTAAGTTCTCGATAATTTCAGCATTACCTACAGCAAAGCCTACGCGTACACCTGACATATTAAACGCTTTAGATAATGAATAGATTTCTATCGCAACATCTTTAGCGCCAGGTGATTGCAAGATGCTAGGATTCTTTGCATCAAATCCAAATGCAGCATAGGCAAAGTCATGCACAATTTTTGTATCTGTGTCTTTAAAACGATTGATTGTTGCATCAAAGAATTCTTTTGTTGCAACTGCACCAGTAGGGTTACTTGGATAATTTAAATAGATTAGTTTTGTATTGTTAAGTTCTGCTTCATCAATTTTATCGAAATCAGGTAAATAATGATCTTCCGGATACAGTTTCAGTTCATAATGTTCTCCTCTAGCAAGTTTCACACCCGCTAAATAATCTGTGTATCCCGGATTTGGTAACAATACACCATCTCCTGGCTCAATCACACATGTCGGTAGGTGCACTAACCCACTTTTCGTACCATATAAAATACAAATTTCTTTGTCCTGCTCTAATTCGACATCATATACTTCTTTATAGAACTTTTTAATTGCAGCTTTAAATGTTTCTTTCCCTCTAAATACACCGTATTTATTATTTTGTGGATTTTGAATACTTTCAGTCAGTGCTTGAATTACGCTATCAGGTACTGGTTTATCAGGTATCCCTACCGCCATATTTATGAGCGACTTACTCCCTACTTCAAGCTTTCGTCCCATCGTCTTGCCAAAATAACTTTCCGGAATTGTTTCTAATATTTTTGTGTATGCCATTACACTGCCTCCTATGGTTTATCAAATCCAACGAATGATTCATCTATTACTTTATCAAAGGCTTTAGATGTTATTACTTTATTTATATCTTTTGTTAATTGACTATTTTCATTCTTCTTGTTAACAACGATACGATTTCGATAATGTTCATCCATCTGCTCTAACTGTAATGCTGATTTCAAATCAATTTTAGAAGCTAATGCAAAGTTACCAGGAATAGCTGATAATCCTATACTATCTTTGCTACGTGGTAATTGTGCTGCTTCTACTGCTACAAACTTTAAATTTTTCTTATTATTAATAACATCACGTTCTGAAATTGTAAGTTCATTTGTCCCTGGTTTAATATCAATAAGGTGTGCTAATTTTAAGGTTTTAAAAGCACGCGCTGCATTAACCGGATCGTTTGGAATTGCAATCTCAGCACTATTAGGTACTTCTTCAAATGATTTATATTTACCAGAATAAATACCCATCGGTGCAGTTGGAACTTGTCCTGTTGCAACAAGATTGGTCTTATTTTGAGCATTAAACTGTTTCATAAATTCAATATGCTGGTATAAATTCGCATCTAAATCACCTTTTGCTAATGATTTATTCGGCTGAATGTAATCAGAGTATTCAACGCGCTCTACTGTATAGCCTAATTTTTCAAGACCAGGCTGAATTGCTTTCTTTACCATATCAGCATAAGGCCCACTCGTTGCCCCAATACTAACTTTACCTTTATCTTTGCTTTGCGTACTTTTTACATCCGCATTTTGACGTTCAAATGGATTACCTTTATCTAATAATATCCCAGATAACAATATAACAATGATGCCAGACAATATAAAAATAACTATATTCTTCATATTTTTCCTTCTTTCGTTTCTTTTATTTTTTCGCTTTTTATTATTTTTCAATTATATTTTACTCTTTCGTTTTACCTATTATCTTTTATCTACACGTTTACTGATAAAGTCACCAGTAATTTGAATCAGTTGTACAAGGATGATGAGTATAATGACTGTTACTATCATCGTAACGTTGTCATAACGATAATATCCATATCGAATGGCAAGGTCACCAATACCTCCTCCACCGATAACACCGGCTGTTGCGCTATAAGCTAGTATGCTAATAATCGCTAAAGTAATTGCCTGAAAAATCCCTGACATACTTTCTGGAATTAACACGTCCATAATAATTTGTTTAAGAGATGCACCAGTAGCTACACATGCTTCAATGACACCTTTATCAACTTCCTTTAAAGATGTTTCAATAAGTCTAGCAAATAAAGGGACAGCGGCAAGCGTTAAAGCGACACTTGCAACATAAGGACCATGGGACTGCCCAACAATCTTCGTAGCAAATGGCAGTATCGCTACCATCAAAATGATAAACGGAAACGAACGAATGATATTGACGATAAATCCTAATATCGAGTTAAGTGGTCCATTCGGTAATAGCAATTGATTGCGTGTTAAATAAAGAAGGATACCAAGTGGCAATCCAATAAGAACAGAGAGTGTAATTGCGATACTAGACATTAAAATCGTTTCTAAAAATGCTTTATATAATTCTGGTAGAAGTGTTTGAAATTTATCGCTCATTTATGCCACCCTCTCGATTCCATTTGATTTCTTTATGTATTCATTTATAGCGATTCTTTCTTGAATATCACCTGTAACTTCGAAAGTTAATATACCTATCGGTTGATTTTGTATGTATTCAATCCTGCCTTGAATAATCGAGATATCGCAGTTAAATTTCTTATATAAATTATTGATGAACGCACTTTCTGCACTATCTCCAATAAACTTAACCGTAATAATTTCTTTGTCTTCATTATTTAATTTCATATATTGCTCTGGTAATTCCAGATGATAGATTTCATTTACAAAATGTCTTGTTAAATCACTTTGTGGATTAGAAAACACAGTAAATACATCTGCATGTTCTACGATTTCTCCATTATCCATTACGGCTACTTCATCACAAATTTCTTTTATGACATCCATCTCATGCGTAATTACAACGACTGTAATCCCTAATTTCTGATTAATATCGCGAATCAAGTTTAATATACTTTTTGTTGTCTCTGGATCTAGCGCACTCGTCGCTTCATCACACAACAATATTTCAGGATTATTAGCAAGCGCACGCGCAATTCCAACGCGTTGCTTTTGTCCTCCTGATAACTCTCTTGGATAACTGTCACGGCGATGTGTTAGTCCTACAAGATCAAGTAATTCGGTAATGCGAGCATCATACTGTTTCTTAGGGAAATGTGCTGCTTTTAAACTGAATGCGATGTTTTCCGCCACTGTCTTAGATTGGATTAAATTAAACTGCTGGAATATCATCCCTATGTTTAATCGTTCTTTTTGTAGTTTCTGCTTGTTTAATTTTGTAATATCTACATCATTCACAAGCACTTGACCACTCGTAGGCTTCTCAAGTAAATTAATTGTTCTGAGTAACGTACTTTTACCAGCACCGCTATAACCAATAAGCCCAAATATTTTTCCGGTTGGTATTGTTAAGTAAATATCTTTCAACGCTTGTGTTGTCTTACCGTTCCTTCTGTATGTCTTATTGACATCCATAAACTGTATCGCCAATCTATTCCCTCCACTTACTTATCCAAAGAAAAAAACGTCATTGCTTAATAGCAATGACGTATTATATGAGTCACTTATCTATCAAGCATAATAGCTTGTTGGATTTAGCACAGTACTCGTAAGAGCCCGCTGCTGAGACATCATAGGGCCAATTCCCTCAGTCTCTCTGGATAAGATATTTAATTTTTAATATGGTATTTATATTAATACTCAAATTATGAATTGTCAATGAACTCTTTAGTTTTTATTTATTTACAACGGTTACCCGCTCTGTTGTTGCATTGCTTTTCGTAAATTTATTACGCATTTTCATCAATAATTCATACACAATCGGCACGACGATCAATGTTAATAACGTAGAGGATACTAAACCACCGATTACCGTTACAGCAAGTGCTTTAGAAATCAATACTGAGCCGTCTCCACCAAATAATAACGGCATTAATGCGCCAACTGTAGCAAGTGCTGTCATAAGTATTGGACGTACACGTGTCGTTGCAGCTTCTAAAATCGCTTCACGTGTCGGTAATCCTTCTGCTTCTTTGTTAATGACGCGGTCAATTAATACAATCGCATTTGTTACAACGATACCAATTAACATTAACATACCGATCATAGATGGTACTGATAATGTTTCTTTGAAAGCTAGCAGGCCTAATATTACTCCGATAATTGTAAATGGTAATGAGAATAGGATTGCGAGTGGTGCGAGTCCACCTTTAAATGTTAATACCAGGATTAAATAAACAATACCTACTGCTGCAAGCATTGCAAGTCCGAGTTGTGAGAAACTTTCTCCAATATCTTCACTTGTCCCACCAACGTGAATATCAACGTTATCAGGGTGTTTTAAAGCATTAACCTTTTCTGTTACATCTTGTGTAGCTTTACTAACATCTTTACCTTTAATCTTTCCTTCGACTGAGGCTGAAATATTACCATCTTCACGCTTAATCGTGTCAGAAGTTTTTGTTTCTTCGATCTTAACAACTTCACTTAATTTCACTACTTTACCTAGTGGTGAAGTAATTTTTGTGTTTTCTAACTTTTCTTTCGTCCAGTTATCTTCTTTTTTCTTCGTTAAGATAACTTCTGTTGATTTACCTTTTTCGCCGACTTTCGTCACAACTTTATCATCGCTGCGTTGATTTAACGTCATTGCCACTTGTCCAGCTGTTAAACCTAATTCAGACAATTTATTATGATTTACTTTTAAAGTATAAGCATCGTAACTATCTGAAAGTGATGTATTGACATTTGTTAACGATTTAACATCTTTCAATTCTTTTTCTAACTTTTCAACGACTGGTCGAATGGCTTCTGTTGATGGCCCATTAACGGTTACTGTAACCGCATTTGTTGCACCACCTGTTGCAAAGTCCTGGTTTTTCCAATCGCCTTCATGATTTAATTTAGCAATTTTAGCTAATACTTTATCCGCTTCATCTTCCCAGTTCGGAGTATCTTTCTTATATTCGACCATCATCGCCATATCATTAGATGCGATAGGGTTAAACGGGTTTTCTCCTCCTACAGAGAATTGCGTATTCACAACGTTATCATTTTTAGCTAATATTTTCTGAACTGCTTCACCTTTTTTCACAACGTCTTCTTCTTTTTCACCTGGTTTCGGTTTATATGTTAATGCCAATAATTTATCTTCACCTGTAGAAATAAATGACGTACCTAAGAACGGTGTTAAGAAAAGACTACCTACAAGTAATAACACACTTAATGCAGATACAATCGCTTTATGACTTAATGACCAGTCTAATATCTTGCGATAGAATCCAGCTATCTTTCCGACCTTTTCTTCATCGTCATGATGACCTTTAATACCATTCTTAAAGAATGTATGTGCCAACATCGGCACGATAGTAATCGCGATTAAAAGTGAGGCAAGTAATGCAAATACCACGGTCCATGCAAATGGTCTGAAGATTTCACCAATAGACCCAGATACTAACGCTAATGGTAAGAATACAGCGATTGTAACCATCGTAGAACTCATGATTGGAATGAACATTTCTTTCGTTGCACTGCTGATTAATTCAAATCCTGTTAACTTCTCACCTTTAAGCGACATACGACGGAATATATTCTCAATAACAACAATCGAATCATCAATAACACGTCCAATTGCAACCGTCATTGCCCCTAACGTCATAATGTTAAGTGAAATGTCCATCTGTTTTAAAACAAGCATCGCCATTAAAATAGACATCGGAATAGAAACAACTGCAATTAAAGTTGAACGAATATTTCTTAGGAAGATCAAAATCATAATAACCGCAAATATCGCACCGATGATCGCTTTTTCCGCCATCGTCTTAACTGAATCTTCAATAGGTTTTGCCTGATCCATCATAAGTACGGCACTCATATCAGGATTGTCTTTTTTAAATTGTTTAACTTTTTCTTTTACTGCATTAGCCAAAGTTACAGTGTTCGCATCATCTGATTTGATAACCTGCACGCTTAATGAGTCTTTACCATTTGTTTTAGAAATTGATTCACGGCTTTGCACTGTTTTTATATCTGCTACATCTGATAACTTCACAGTTGGCACTTTGGCATTTTTCATCGCTTCCATCATAGCCTTCTGTGCCGCTGGATCTTGTGGCATTTGTGCCGACTGACTTTGGGCTGTTTGCCTTTGAGTAGCACTACTATCTGTCACCGGAATTTTAAGCGATTTTAATGCTTCCACATTTGTAAACTGACCATTTACGATAATACTCTTTAAATCATTACCGAAAGTATATAATCCAAGTGGCGCCTCCATTGTAGCACCTTTAATAAACTGTAATACACTATCTTCAGTTAACTTTTTCGCTTTTAACTTTTTGTCATCAAACTGAAGTTCAACCTGTTCAACTTCCTGTCCTGAAAATGTAACGTTTGTTACACCTTCAATACCTTCAATTTCAGGTACTAAATCTTTTTTAATCTTTTCTGTTAAAGTCTTGATATCTGATTTATCACTAGATATTGAATAGCTGATAATCGGGAAAGTGTACATCGACATTTGAGATACTTGTTTATCCATAGCACCTTCAGGCATCTCAACTTTATCAATCTGCTTTTCCAGTTCATTTTGTGCTTCATCCATATCTGTACCAAATTTATATTGCACCGTTACAGCAGAAGCGTTTTCAAGAGACTGACTTGTTACTTTTTCTACACCAGATAAATTCTTAACTTTCTTTTCAATCGGATCGGTTATACCTTCTAAAACATCCTCAGGTGTAGCACCTGGATAAGGTGTTGTAATCGATATTACCGGAGTTGACATGCTCGGTAACATTTCCATCTTCATCTTCGTTGCACTATAAACCCCGGCTGCTAAAATAATTAATGTCATCAACCAGATAGCAAGTTTATTATACAAAGAAAAATCAATTATTTTCTTAATCAAGACTTTTCCTCCATTCATTTATGAACTTCTTAACAATAGGCAATTTTACATGATTTATTCAAATAAAGCACCTAATATCACACAACTTCATTAAATATTAATATTCGCTATTTCTTTATATTTTTTATTGAAATCTTTTATTAATATCTTTTATAGATAATCTGTGTGCCCGTCGTCTGCTTCAGCTCATCAGACAATGTGTCATACATTTCATATGCAAGTGCTAAACCTGGCAATTGAATATTCAGTTTCTCTGCTTCATTTAAAGCAATCTTCATATCCTTTAAGAAATGATGCGTATAAAATCCAGGCGCATAGTCGTCAACTAACATACGTGGTGCAAGGTTTGATAACGACCAGCTTCCTGCAGCACCTTTCGAGATTGTTTCAAGTACACGTTCAACATCTAACCCAGCTGACTTTGCGTAATAAAGACTTTCTGCAACACCCAACATGTTAGAAGCAATTGCAATCTGATTCGCCATCTTCGTATGCTGTCCACTTCCTGCAGCTCCAAAATATGAAATAGATTTACCAATGCGTTCAAATAGTGGATACACTTGATCAAACGTTGTTTCATTACCACCTACCATAATAGAAAGTGTGGCATTTTTGGCACCGATATCTCCTCCACTGACTGGAGCATCGAGCACTTCAATTCCTTTTGTTTGTCCTGCTTCAAATAATTGCTTAGCAAGTTCAGGACTGCTCGTAGTGCAGTCAATGAATATTTGACCGCTGCTACCGTTTGTAATTAATCCATTCTCAGCAAGATATGTCTCTTCTACATCTTTTGGATAGCCAAGTATCGTAAAAACAATGTCGGCTTGTTCAGCTACAGATTTTGATGATTCACACCACACAGCTCCAGCTTCTAATAAAGGCGCCGCTTTCTCTTTCGTTCTGTTATATACAAATAACACTTCTCCTAAATGTCTTGCCATACTTGTTCCCATAACACCTGTTCCGATAAATCCTATTTTCATAATCACAACTCCTTAATATTTTTATAATTTTATATTTTTATCCGTTGATATATATTACAATATAAGTGAATGGAGGTTAAACAATGCAAAGAGTAATGATGACCATGTTAATTGTCATGCATATCGTATTTTTTTTGAGTTACTTTATACATAGTGGCATTATATTTTTAACTATATATTTTTGGTTAATATTTTGTATCGTTACTTTTCTGATAGGCATACATTATCATTTTTCTAATGATCCGAGTCTTTCTAAAAATATTACCTACAGATTACTTGCGATATTTTTAACTTCATTTAGCGTCTTTAACTTCCTATTTATATTATACGTTACATTTGTAAATCCGTTTCTATATATGAATACAAAACAATCAATTTTTAGCATCTTTAACTAATTAAGAGACTGCACACTTTCGTGTCAGCCTCTTAACTTTTATTAAAAGCATTGATTGCATCCATCGCTTTTGAAATAGCATCTCTGAAACCTTTTTCTTCTAACATTTTTACACCTTGTATCGTTGATCCGCCTGGTGTTGTTACCTGATCTTTTAATACACCGGGATGTTCTTTCGTTTGACGTACCATCGTTCCTGCACCAATAATCATCTCACTAACCATTTGATATGCAAGCTCACGATTTAAACCTTCACTCACAGCATTGTCTGCCATCGCTTCAATGAGGAGATATATAAACGTCGGGCTTGATCCGGTCACAGCAGGCATGATATGCATTAATGATTCATCAATCCAGTGTGTATAGCCTAAACGCTTCATTATTTCTTCTATTTGCTTTGCTTCTTTTTTCTCCACAAATTCATTCTTGCTCATCGCAAGCACACCAGCATTAACCCCTACCGGCGTATTAGGCATAAGTCGAATAATTTTTGGATGTTCATCAAATTCATCATCAATCTCCTGAATAGATAATCCCCCAACGATAGAAATTAGAATATGATGTTCACATAAATATCTGGCTATTTTTGAAGTAACTTCGCGATAATTGTTAGGTGTTATACCCAACACTATTACGTCATATTGTACAATATCGCTCATTTTTGTAAGTGGTGTAATATTATGTTTGGCATTAAAATTTTGAAGCTTATCTTTATCTCTCATCCAAATACCTAAATAAGTTCTAGTAAGTCCACTTCTGTTTAATCCTTTAACCATCTCTGTGACCATTTTACCGCCACCGATAAATGCTATTCTCAAAAGCTGTCACCTCAATAATTATAATAACTTTTTACTTTGTTCTTATTTTAATCTTCTTCTTAAGATCTGTCATTTTTGGTTTAACAACTTCTATCAAATTATAAATTGGTTGATTTAATACATAGTCAAATTCTCCAACTTTTTCACTTAACCTAGTACCCCAGACTTTCTTAAATTGCCATAGTCCAAAATACTTAGAGTCTTTATCAGGTTCTTTACTCGTTCCACCAAAGTCATAACTTGTAGCACCTACTGAACGTGCATATTGCATCATACTAAATTGCATATTATGGTTAGGTAAGTAATCTCTAAATTCATTGCTTGAAGCGCCATATAAGTAGTATGACTTTTTACCCGCAAAAGTCAGTAAAGCACCTGATAATACTTTTCCTTCAGGGTGCGTTTGTTTTAAAGTTTCTAACGCTGCAATTTGTTTTTGAATTTTCTCTCGTTTAATATTTAAATCATTTAGCTGATTCTGCGCTTTCTTTTGATCTTTCTTTTGCGTGAGTTTTTCTTTCTGTACTTCAATATCAGCAAGTTCCTGATTTAAGTTTCGAAGGACTTTGTCTGGTACTAATTTCACTAAAAATAATTCAGCATCACCATTTGGATTCAATGCATCATAAATATTTTCAAAGTAGGAAACATCACGCGTTAGAAAGCCATCACGCTTTCCTGTTTCTTTCATCAATTCAGCGAAAGTACCTAAATCCGTTCTATCACCTTTAATACATTCAGTTCCCATCTTCAAACTGCGTTTCACTTTTGAACGATTGTTTCTTTCAAATGATTTAAGCAAAGTTTCATCGTCAACACTAATATCTGTAACCATCGTCATTCGAGGTTGAATGTAATCTGAACTTAAGCCATCTCCAAATCCTCGATGGATAAAGCCTAAAGCTTCTAATTGTTGTACCATATCACCCATCGATTCTACTTCAACATCAGGATCGATTTTTATCGCATATGCTTTTTCTGATTTTGCAACTTTGATTGCATCCTTTACTAATGCTTCTACCGCTTCTTTATCTTTGTAATCAACAATAAATCCTCTAGAGATATAGCAAAGTTTGTATGGTAATTTCGGAACTTTCTTGAATAGTAATTGTCCTACCCCGACAACCTCACCATCTCGACCAACAGCAATACGGCGTGCATACCAATCTGAACGAGATTTAGAAGCTGCCCAATCCGTTAGTTGTAATAGATCTCCGTTGTCATGTGTTTTTACGAAATGATCATGTACCTCATTACTTATATTAATTTTTGAAATTGTCATAATAAGAATCCTTTCATTCGTCACGCAACAATTTTTATTATTTTATTGTTACAATTGAACTAATGTTAATGTTACTTTATTATTTTATCATTATTCTATAAAAAATGAGGTTTTTTATATGCTGAAAAATATATTATTAGTGTTACTTGCGGTTATCAATGCATATTTTATATATACTTTGTCAACCGATGCTTCTATTAATTTATTGAGTGTCCATATCATCTCTGCTGGTTTTGCAGTTATTTTGTCTATATTATTTTTAATTACGCGCGTTACATCATTTACAAAAATACTTGCAGCTTTAACAATTATTATTACTTCTTATCATATCTATTTAATCGTTATGGTAATCTACAATTATGTTTACGTTAAATAAATACATATACTGCATCATGCACAAGATGTTCGTCTTTAAGGCTGTCATCTTGTGTTTTTATTTCTAATCTTCTGATTTTGTTTTCGTTTCCAGGGACTAACTTAATATGAGGTAATCCTTCCTTTTTTAATAGAAAATATGTATTGATAACCCCACCTACTACTTCATAATCAAGCCACGATACAAATATTTCTGCAATGCTATCAAAGTCATGCGTTTCGATAACAATCGTGTCGATATGAAGGTGCAATTGCATTTCACTTTCTAATACTTTCTGTCTTTCTTTATCCGACTCTTCCCATTGTATAAAGAAAGGTAACTCAAAATTACGTTCGTCATCTATATATAAAAGTTCCCATTGTATCAGTTTACCTTGAGGTGTGAGTCTTTCCATCTTTAATGGTCCTAATGTCTTTAAACCTAACGATTTAAAGTGATGATTTAGGGCATTAATATCATGCGTTCTAAAACATAATCGTTTAAATCCTTCAGTATAATTAGTTCTTCCTAATGTACTCGCGAAACCTAAATATTCTTTATCATCTTTCATCGCAACTTCAATTAATTGTTTATCAAATACATCGATAAATTCGATATAAGATAAATCTATTCTGCTTAAACTATTTTTAGTACCTAACGACAAATGTTTTCCTCCTGGGATAATATTTAATTTATTACCCGGAAAACGAAAGTCTTCAATGCCATCTATATAATGTATAATATGATCGAATTGAATATCTATATTTTTTTCTTTCATTAATTATCCTTCTTCCTTCTGCCAGACTACATTAATCCATCCACCCACATTGTCACTCATCAATCTTTCATTCTCTAAAGTAAATTCACTTTCCTCAGCATCGGGCGGTACGAATAAACACTCTCCTGAGCCTATTATTTCTTCCGGATGAATACGCATCAGCTCATTTAAATTTTTAAAATGGGCATGTTCATACACTTTGCCTTTATTATATTCCGGGTCCATATAACGTTTCCCCCAAGCACTATCTCGATTAACAACAGCAATGGAGATTTTACCACCTGGTTTTAACACACGATATGCTTGCTCAAAAGCATATTCTAAATCATCTACAAAATCTAATACACCCATCGAATAAATACGATCAAAAGTATGCTCAGAAAAATGAAGCGCATTAGCATCCATATGTATAAAATCTAAATTTAATTGCTGATCAATTACTTTCTGACGTGAAATCTCTAACATCTCATCTGATATATCGATACCTGTTACAATACACCCCTGTTGTGCAAAAGGAACGCTATAGATCCCTGTACCACTACCAATTTCAAGCACACGCATACCACTTTCAATATCAATCAATTGATTCATTAAATCAGTTTCAACTTGCCAAACATAACGCCCTTTTTTTGTGTCAAAATATGCATCATACTTATTTGCAACTTTATCATTAAATATCGTCATTTCATGCCTCCATAAAAATTTATTTTATGAACGTTAACACCATTCTATACAAAACATAATATTTATTAAAGCAATAGCCGTATCAAAACAAACAACCTGGAGCTATTGCTCCAGGCTGCAATTTTATTTATCATCTAAAACAATATATGTTGCTTTAATTGGACCGTGAACACCTACTACAAGTTTCATCTCTATATCTGCTGAGTTAGATGGTCCAGTAATTAAGTTAATGCAAGTTGGAAAGTTAGCTGCGTCTTTCATCATTTCATTCATTTCTTGAGCAGCTTGTGTAAATCTTGGTACAATAGTAGATTTCGGTACAATTGCAATATACGTTGCAGGTAAAAGACTGACACTTCTACCAATCCCTTTATCTGCATATAACACAACTGTTCCGCTTTCAGCTAATGTTGATTCACTAATAGTGATTCCGACATTCGCACGTTCTGCTACATGTAAATTTTCAGTGCCTTTTGCTTCATCCCAGATAAAAGCATCTTGAGCAGCTAAATCAATACCATATTCCGCGTAGCGTTTATCATTTGTAGCAATTACTTCACCATTCCCATATTTCGCAATAATATCTGATAAAGTTTTATTTACTTCATTTGAATTAGTCACAACTAAATCAGTATGGATAAATTCACATTGCTGTTTTAAAACATCCAATAATTCATCTTGAGAAAGTCCTGTTAATGTTTTATCTTGTGGTCTAAATTTCCACTCAGGGATTTCTACCTTTTCAGGCATTGCACGATTAAGATTTTTTGAGATGTTACTAATAAACGAATCTTTATTTTGGATTGTTCCCTTCATTATTTCGCACCTCTTTTCAATCTGTTTTGCATCCAGTCACGGAAATTTTCTTCATCCGGCATTGGGAAATCACGTGTATCTGTCCAGGCATGTAAAGGTTTTGGTCCTTTTGTAATCATATGTTCTTGTTTATTTTCAAATGGAGCCATCATTGATGGAGCCATCTTAGTACCATATTTAAATAAAGTAGAGTGAGAAGCTCCCATACTAAATCCTTTCATGACTAATCGTTCTGCTACAGGAGACATGTGTTCTTCTTCCACTATGACACGTCTATGTTCTAACAATAAGTCATGTAACGGGATTTTAACAGGACATGCTTCCGTACAAGCACCACATAACGTAGATGCATAGGGTAGTTCTTTATAATCTTTATAACCACCTAATAAAGGCGTCAATACAGCACCTACTGGTCCTGGATAGATAGAACCATAAGAATGACCTCCTACCTGACGATATACAGGACAAACGTTAACACATGCTGCACAACGAATACATTGTAAAATAGATTGGAATTGTGTTCCTAATATTTTAGAACGTCCATTATCAACAATAACCAGATGAAATTCTTCTGGTCCATCGATTTCATCATCTGCACGAGGACCTGTTAAAGTTGTCACATAGCTTGTTAAATTTTGTCCGACAGCGGCACGCGTTAACATAGAAACTAATACTTCCAATTCTTCATGCGTAGGCACAATACGTTCCATACCCATCACAGTAATCTGTGTTTTTGGTAATGTTGTTACCATACGTGCATTACCTTCGTTAGTTACTAATGTGAAAGAACCACTTTCAGCAACACCGAAATTACAACCTGTAATACCGACATCTGCTGACAAGAATTCTTCTCGAAGCTTTTTACGTGCAAATAAAGCTAAATCTTCAGGACTATTTGATTTAGTGTAACCTAGTTTTTCAGTAAAAACTTTTTGAATCTGATCTTTATTCATGTGTAAAGCTGGTGTAACGATATGTGATGGTGGATTGTGATCATCAACTTGTAAAATATATTCACCTAAGTCTGTTTCGATTACTTCACAACCAACAGCTTCCATCGCCTTATTCAAATCAATCTCTTCTGTAACCATTGATTTTGACTTTGCTACTTTTTTCGCCTTTTTTTCTACTAATACTTTTTGAACATACTCATTTGCTTCTTCTGCAGTTTCAGCAAAAAATACATGTCCGCCTTTTGCTGCGACATTTTCTGCGAGCATATTTAAATAATAATCTAAATTCGCTAATGTATGCTGACGGATCTCTTCAGAGTGACTTCTCCACTCTTCCCAGTTACCTAGTGATTCCTGAGACTTTATTTTTCGTTCACGCAATCTATCTTGGGCACTAGAGACCGCACCACGCATAAAATCATCTTTAAGTTCTGTTTTTACAGCTTTCTTAAATGTTTCATTACCAATTTTCATACTCATTATACAGTCACCGCCTCTGTATTATTATTCAGGATTTCTACGATGTGGTAAACCTTAACTTTTTCACCACGACGTTTTAAACGTCCTTCAATATTCATTAAGCAACTTGCATCTGCTCCAACTAAATAATCGGCACCACTTTTTACGATACAATCTACTTTTTCATCGACCATTTCACCTGAAACATCATTCATCTTAACAGCAAATGTTCCACCGAATCCACAACAATTGTAATATTCAGGTAGCTCTACAATCTCTAATCCTTCTACTGCAGATAATAACTTCTTCGGTGGCTCTGAGTTATGTAATAAACGTGTATTATGGCATGATGGATGCATTGTTGCTTTACCTTCTAACTTGGCACCTACATCCGTAACACCAAGAACATTAACGATAAATTGTGTTACTTCATAAGATTTATCCGCCAAACGTTGTGCGCGATCACGCCACACCATATCATCTTTAAATAAATCTGGATAATGTTTAAACATTGTAATACATGAACCAGACGGTGCTACAACATACTCTGAATTTTCAAAAGCTTTGATCATGTTTTGTGCGGCTTTTTTCGTTTCTTCATGATATCCAGAATTATATGCCGGTTGCCCACAACATACTTGTGCCGCAGGAAAGTCCACTTCACAACCTAATTTTTCAAGTAATTCTACAGTTGCAATACCTACTCTTTTTTCAAAAACGTCTACTAAACATGTACTAAATAAACTTACTTTCATAATCAAACACCCCTCTAGTTATCAATATCGCCCAATATTGATAAAATTTTCAGTCATCGGATGACTGTATCTCTAACAGTACTATTTTATTGGAATGATAATCTAAATGCAAGTGACAAAATTCCATAATTTATTTATCTTACTTAGTTTCTAAATGTTCTAATAATACATATTCCACTTCTTCTAAATGTTTAAGCATCTTTTCTTCAGAAAGTTTTATATCTTTTTGTTTGATTGCTTCATAAATCTCAAGATGCTCTTTATATAACTTTTCGATAGATTTCGTTTCTGTATAAATCCAGATTTTACGCGTCTCTTTCATTGTTGTCTTCACTTTATCTGATACTTCTACTAATAGTTGAGCTAACAACTCATTCTTAGTAGCTTTAGCAATCGCTAAATGGAAAGTAAAGTCACTTTGTTCACCAATTGCTTTATTATGTACTGCTAGTTTCATCTGCTCGAGTGCATCTTTAATATTCTGTAAATCCTCTTCTGAATGCTTCACAGCAGCACGACCTGCAGCGCCAACTTCTATAATTTTACGTACTTCTAATAAATCAATAATATCTTTTTTAGTATATACTGACATCTCTTTAGAAAAGACTTTAGGTTTAATATGCTTTACAAACGTTCCTTCACCATGACGGATTTCAACGAGTTCCATTACACGCAAAGCATTTAAAGCTTCTCTAATAGACGCTTGTCCTACGCCATAATCCTGAGCCAATTTTTGAATAGATGGCAGTTTTTCATCGATTTCAAATTCACCTTCTTTGATTTGCATAATAATGCGATCTGCAATCTCTTCATATAATTTCTTCTTTTCAATTCTTACCACATTCATTCCTCCGATATGCCCTATTGGTGCTATTATATCAAAGGATAAGTTAAGTGTGAGGTTTTTAAAAATAAAAAAGACAGGTAATTACCCTGTCTTTAGCAATATTATTTATGCTTCATTTTTCGGACCGGTTTTGTGTATCCAGCTGAAATATTTTGTTTATCAAGTTCATTAATCTCTACTTTGACTTCCCCATTGATAATATCTGAATCTACTTCGTCATTACCTTTATCTTTGCACTTTATAAACTCTCGCCTCAAACGGCATCAGTGTAAATACATCTGCTGATTGTTTATCAATTGGATAGTTGTTCAATACTTGTTTTTCTTTAGCAAGATTGAGCTTATCATCTGTCTTTAAAGTAACTTTGTTGTGACTTAAATTTCCTAAAATAATAAATTGTTCATCTTCTAATGTACGCGTATATGCAAAAACATTTTTATCTTCCGGATAAATCAAATCAAATGATCCATATGTTAATGTTAAGTTATCCTTCTTTAACTGAATCAATTTTTTATAGAAATTTAATAGCGAATCTTCTTTTCTTTCCTGTACGAAGACATTAATCTCTTCATAATTTGGATTCACTTTTAACCAAGGGGTCCCTGTTGTAAATCCAGCATTTTTTGTATCATCCCATTGCATCGGTGTACGCGTATTATCTCTTGAAATACGTCCTAACATTTCTAACACCGCTTCTTTTGTCATTCCTTTTTTAAGTTCCTGGTTATAAATATTTTTAGCATGTACATCATCAAAATCATCTATAGTTTCAAAAGGATAATTGGTCATCCCAATTTCCTGTCCTTGATAAATAAATGGCGTACCTTGCAGTAAGAAATATACAACGCCATGGCTCGTCGAACTTTCAAACCAATAATCTACATCGTCACCCCAAGTTGATGATACACGTTGTCGATCATGGTTTTCAATGAATAATGCATTCCATCCAGTTGCTTCTAAACCTTTTTGCCAGGCATTCAATACTTCTTTATAGCCTAAAATATCAAAACTTTTTCCGACATTATGATCCCATAGATTTAAATGTTCAAATTGAAAGACCATATTAAACTTACCATTGTCTTTGCCTACCCATTCATCAGCATCTTTCGTTGTAACACCATTTGCTTCACCGACAGTCATAATGTCATATTTATCAAATGTATGTTCTTTCAATTCCTGTAAATACTTTTGAATCCCCGGTTGATTCATATGTCCTTCAAATGATTCAGCATAACCTAGCTTATCAGCACCTGGTAAGTCACCTTTTTCGAAACTTTTTTTAATGTGACTGATAGCATCTACTCTAAAGCCATCAATCCCTTTATCAAGCCACCAGTTCACCATATTATAGATGGCTTGACGCATATCTTTATTTTCCCAATTTAAATCAGGTTGTTTTCTGCTAAATACGTGCATGTAGTATTGATCAGTTGTCGCATCATATTCCCATGCCGAACCTTCAAATATACTTGCCCAGTTATTCGGTTCCTTACCTTCTAAACCATCTTTCCAGATGTACCAGTCACGAAACTCGTTGTCCTTACTCTTCTTCGCTTCAACAAACCATTGATGTTCATCACTTGTATGATTGATGACGAGGTCTAAAATAAGCTTCATATCTCGTTTGTGTACTTCATATAATAATCGGTCAAAGTCTTCCATTGTTCCAAAGTCACGCATAATTTCCTGGTAATTACTAATGTCATAGCCATTATCATCATTTGGCGATTCAAATATAGGACTCACCCATATAACATCGATACCTAAGTCTTTCAGATAATCCAACTTCTCAGTAATACCATTAATATCACCTATACCATCACCATCGGAATCTTTAAAACTTCTTGGATAAACTTGATAACATACTGCTTCTTTCCACCATTTTCTTTCGATTGTCATAGTGACCTCCTAATGTGAATTCATATTTTGTTTTTGTCATCTTCTATCACTTCACGGGCAATCTGTTTAATTTCTTCAACATATTTAGCAATCGCTTGAAATATCGGGAAAGTGTTGTTCAGTCCCATTTCAACGATTGAAGATACTGCAACTGTTACCGGATTGATACTTTTCATTTTAAATGATGTTCTAATTAATTGCACAATTTTTCTAAACTCCATAAGTTGCGTTAGTCCATTATTTTTATCTTTTTCTTTCATCTCTTCAAATTCGCGGATATATTTATCTATATCAATCCATTCTTTTCGACGCTCCATTATGTCATCTTCCTGGATTTTAAAATGTGTCATTATAGTACGTTCAATAACTTTAAAATTTTCTTTTAAGACAATCTTTTTAAAGCTCGGTGTGAACAGTTTAGGAAATGATGAGTTTACTTTGTAATTCAAATAACTATCGAGATAAGAAGCATCATTGTATCTTTGAAAATATTCTTTTTGTTCTTCTTCAAATATACTTTCAATATGTAATTTAAGCGTTTCTATCCCAGTACCATCTAAAGCACTTGTAAAATGGTAGTTAAGTGGTGTCTTAATATAAGGCTTTAGCGTCACTTTAAGTTCAGTGTCTTTGTCACGCATTAATATTTCTTTGTCATCTTTTCCGTTCACATCGATTAGTGCATCTACTTTGTTGTAGATAAACGTAATCATCTTATCTTGTTTACTTAGATATTTAATCATCTCAATATCTACTTCTTTGATTTTACTTGAAAAAATATAAAAGTAATGTTCTATTGCCGATTCATTCTGAATAATCTTTTTATATTTTTGAACAGTCACTTCTTCTGTTCCAACACCAGGGAAATCCACCAAAAATCCATAATCATTAAATGGATAAGTCGTAGTTTCTAAAGTAGCATCTGTATGCACAGATGTATGTGCTTTAGCTGGACACACCGCATTAATCAATGCGCTTTTCCCTGCATCGGGTTGTCCTATAATTCCTATTTTATTCAGCGATTTATTTCTAATAAACGTTTCGTATGCTCTGATTAATGGATGCTTCTCCATAACTGTCACCCTTCCACATTATTTCTATTCTTATTCCCGTTTCTTTTCATAGCAAGCATAAAAAGGCACATTTCCAGTCAGAAAATGTACCTTTCATTGTACTACAATCCTCTACGCATTAAATAAAGAAAATATGGTGCTCCAATAATACTAACTATGATACCTGCCGGCATGCCGGCAGGTTCTATTAAAAGCCGACCTAAAGTATCAGCAAAACTTAAAAGTATCGCACCTAACAATATTGTAATCGGAATAAAAACCTGATGTCTTGGGCCAACTAATTGTCTTGCAATGTGAGGTGCAATCAAACCCACGAATGCTATACTACCACAAATTGAAACCGCGCTTGCACACAACATTACAGAAATAATCAGAATTACTAATCTTTCTCTATTAATCCTTATGCCAAGACCTGTTGAAATATGTTCATGTGTATTAAGAATGTTTAGTATATCTAGTTTCAGCAAAAGGATAGGTATCGTGATAATTAACACTGTAATAATCATCCAAACAAATGGCCATGTATCACCCCATATATTACCACCTAGCCATTTAGAGATAAATTCAACATCTTCTTTATTAAATGTCGATGTCATCATAATCATCGCACCACTCAATGCAGTAGACAACCCAACCCCGATAAGAATCATTTGC
This sequence comes from Macrococcoides bohemicum, assembly GCF_003259675.1. Classification (GTDB taxonomy): domain Bacteria; phylum Bacillota; class Bacilli; order Staphylococcales; family Staphylococcaceae; genus Macrococcoides; species Macrococcoides bohemicum. The sequence goes on from NZ_PZJG01000002.1 coordinate 170,727, forward strand.
ATCGGATTTAAACCACGTTTAGAACTACTCAACAGAAATACTGTCGCTGCTGTAATCAGACCACCAATCAAACTAAATAGCGGCAGTACATATACAAAATTACTGCTGTCGACCGGCATGAATATCATAAGCAATGCGATAAAGAATCCACTGCCTGCATTTATCCCTATAATACCTGGATCTGCCAGTGGATTTTTAGTAATACTTTGCAGTAGTGCACCACTTAAACTAAGTGCAGCACCACATAATATCGTTACAAGTAATCTTGGCATACGAAATTCATAGAGCACCATCGTATCTGTTTCTTTTCCCATACCAAATAATGTTTTTAAAAATTGTAATGGTGACATCTTAAAATCTCCAACAGTCATACTCACTGTAATGATTGCAAACAAAATAATAATTAAAATAGTTGATATAAACACATTTTTAGTTTTAGTATGCATTATGAAATTCCTACCTTTCTTACGAGATAAATAAAGAAAGGCACACCTATAATTGAAATGATTGCACCTACAGGAGACTCTCCCATCATGCGTGCCAGTATATCAGCGCAAACAAGAAATATTCCACCTAAAAGTGTTGCGACAGGTAGCAACTTTCTATAATCTACGCCAACTAAAAGACGTGCAATATGTGGAATCATCAATCCTACAAATGCTAAGGAACCTGCCATTGCCACTGCGACACCGGCTAAAATCATCGTTAATAATGAGAATATAATTCTTATCGACGTTAAATTGACCCCTAAACCTTGTGCCATTTCATCACCTAAAGATAACACAGTAAGCTGATGACCGATAAGCAGTACGAAGATGATAACAATTAATATTATCGGGGATGCATATTTTAGTTGTGTCCAGGTCGTACCAGCAACACCAGCACTAGACCAAAGCATCGAACTTTGATTCGTTCTAAAATATAACGAAATCCCTTCAGCAATTGCTAATAACAAACTACTCACAGCTGCTCCAGCTAATATAATACGCATCGTATTAAAGCCACCTTTTTTACTTAAACCGAGCACCAATACAATGGTTCCTCCAACAATTGCACCTATAAATCCAGCCAGTATAATCGCAAAAAAGTTCGCTCCACTCGTAAATGCAAATAATATACTGATACCTAAAGCTGCTCCTGAATTAAGTCCGATTAAAGCAGGATCTGCCAAAGGATTCTTAGTTACTCCCTGCATGACTGCACCAGTACAAGCAAGACTCATCCCAACAAGCATGGCAGCTATTTCTCTAGGCATACGTATATCACGAATAATATTATGTTCAGAAATATCTCGATAATGAAATAGCGCATCATAAATTGTTTTAAAACTATAGTTATTTACTCCCAACATAAATGAAACAATTAACATTGTCAGCAATAAAAGAAGAAGCAATGGAATGACGATGTATAATTTCCCGGAAAATATATATCGTTTATTTGTAGATGTACTTTGTTTATTCATCTGTATCCCTGCTATAGTGCTTGCATAATAAATCATAGGTTACAAGCATCGGCTTTCCATTTCGTGGATCTACGCTGAGCTCGGCATCTATATTAAACACTTCTTCTAAGACATCCTTAGTCAAAACATTCATCGTATCTCCTTGCTTAATGATATTCCCATCTTTCATTGCAATAATATGATCAGAAAATCGAACTGCTTGATTAATATCATGGAGAACCATTATAATCGTACAATTTTCCTGTTCGTTTAAATCTCTAACAAGTTCTAAAATTTCTAATTGATGCGAAATATCTAGATATGTTGTTGGTTCATCAAGGAAAATAATATCAGTCTTCTGGGCTAAAGCCATAGCAATCCATACACGTTGTCTTTGTCCACCACTTAGATCATTAACATTCTTATCTTTGAAATCTGTTGTACCTGTTACACGCATCGCCCATTCAATTTCCTGATGATCAAGCTGAGTAAGTCTACCAAATCCTTTCTGATAAGGAAATCTGCCATAACTGATCAGTTCATAAACACTTAATCCATCTGCCACATCAGGTGATTGTGGTAGGATTGCAATCTTTTTAGCAACTTCTTTAGTTGGTTGCTGATGAATATTCTTTCCGTCTAATATCACTTCACCATGCGCTACGTTTAATATTCTTGACAGTGCTTTTAATAACGTTGATTTTCCGCATCCATTCGGCCCTATAATAGATGTCACTTTTTTATCAGGAATGGAAACATCTAAATTTTTAATGATGTCCCTTTCGCCATAATTAATGGTAATCTTCTTACCTTCTAATCGATTCATATATATCCTTCTTTCATTAATTCCAAAATGAAATATTCCAATTTTCAAACCATTATCACTCTCATATAATTGATAATCATTATCAATACTGTTATATTTTATAGTATAATAACTTACAACGCAAGATAATTAGGGAGACATACTTTATGAAAAAATTATTAGATATAACGATTATCGGTGGTGGGCCTGCTGGTCTTTATGCTGCTTTTTATGCAGGATTACGAGGTTTGAAAGTACGCATCATTGATCAGAACAATACTTTAGGCGGAAAACTTAACCTTTTCCCAGAGAAAATTGTTTGGGATGCTGGTGGGATTCCTCCTCAACCTGCAGCAGAGATTATGCAGAACTTGATTAAACAAGGCACTACATTTAATCCGGAGATTATTCTGAACACCGTCGTTACAGATATAAAAAAAGAAAATGACTTTCACTTTATCGTAGAGACAAACGATAAATCTTATCACTCTAAAACTGTTATCGTGGCAGTGGGTTCAGGTATCATCAAGCCGATTAAACTGGATATTGAAGGTGCCGATCGATATGAAGTTAATAACCTACATTATGTAGTCCCTTCTTTAAAACGCTTTAAAGATAAGCGCGTACTTATTTCTGGTGGTGGAAATGCCGCAGTTGACTGGGCACATGATATTGCTCCTATTGCAAAAAGTGTGCATATTATATGCCGTAAAGAAGATTTTAAAGGTCACGAAGAGACAGTGCGTCAACTGGATGAATTAGGAGTAATCAAGATGACTAACCAAACAATTCATTCTCTGATTGCAGAAGCGGACGAAATTAAACAAGTTGAAATTATTCATAATACTGATGACACCATTCAAATTTTAGATGTCGACGATGTCATTATCAATCATGGTTTCCATATGGACTGCGAGCTATTAAATGACAGTTCAGTTCAATTTGAACGTGTTGATGATTTTTATATTAAAGGCAATGCAAATACTTCTACGAACACGCCAGGTATTTATGCTATCGGTGACATATTGAAACACGATGCGAAAGTCAACTTAATAATCGGTTGTTTCCATGACGCAGCGACTTCTATTAATCAGATTAAAATGTATCTTGACCCAGGTGCACCATCATACGGCATCGTTTCAAGTCACAATCCAATATTCGAAGAAGAAAATGAAAAGATAAAGAAAAAATTATTTGAATCATAAAAAAAGGACTAAAATTAGTCCTTTTTTTTATATGGTGAAGCTTCATCATCTGTAATAATTAATGCATTTGGATGATTAAGTAATACGCTCGCTGGTATATCTTCATCCGGCTGTGTCATACCGTATAACTGTTGAATAATAGGTTGTTTCTTTTCTCCGGTCGCTAAAAGAATAATTCTATCCGATTGCATAATCGTAGTTATCCCCATCGTCACTGCTTGCGTAGGCACCTGGTCAATTGTATCGAAAAATCTTGCATTCGCACGAATCGTTTCTTCTGAAAGGTCGACCATTCTCGTATTAGACGTAAACGATGTACCCGGTTCATTAAAACCTATATGACCATTCGTCCCAATGCCAAGCAACTGAAGATTAACAGGATGTTCTTTCATAATCAATTCATCATAAGCCTTATTATTCTCAGCCAGATTCTCTCTATCATTGTCCGGGAAATAATATTGTTCCGGCTTTATATCAATATGGTTAAATAAATGATGTTTCATGTAATAAAGGTAACTTTGCGGACTTTGCTTATCTAATTCAAAATATTCATCTAGATTAAATGTTTTAAGATGAGATAAATTAACTGGGTTTGACTTTATCAGCTTAACTAATGCAGCATATACAGGTTCCATCGTTCCACCTGTTGCTAATCCTAGTTTAGTATGTGGATTACGCTTGATTTCTCTAAATAATTCTATCGCAACATACTGAGCGGCAAGTGATGCATTCCCTAAATTAATAAATTCCATTATTATATCTCCTTAATCTTCATTGATAAAACCATTGCCTAAAACATCACGGACATCATGGACGACAACAAATGCTTTTTCATCAATCTTTTTAATCATACGTTTTGTCTTTGTAAGCTGTAATTTATTAATAACACAATACAGAACTTCTGTCTCTCTTTTACTATAATACCCGCGACCATTTAGTATTGTAATGCCACGACCAATATCTTCATCTAACATTTTAGCAATCGGATCTGGATTTTGTGAAATGATTGTAATTGCTTTTTTAGGATTTAATCCTTCAATAATCATATCCATTGATTTTGTACCTAAATATAAACTTAAAACTGTTAATAGTGCTTTTTCTACTGGGATAACAGTTAATGAAATCGCCACAACAATTAAATCAAAGAATAACAATGCATAAGATGTACTTACATCTAGATATTTATGAGCAATACGCGCAAGTATTGTTGTACCAGCTGTAGTACCTCCTACCAGCACAATCATTCCGATACCAATGCCTACTAAAAATCCACCGAAAATCGTGCTCACTAAAACTTCTTTTAAATGAAGTTGTAACGGTTCAGTTATTTTTAAAAATACTGAAAGTGCAACGATAGAAATAATCGTTAATGCCATAGAACGTTTCGATAAAAATTTATATCCTACAGCCAGTAATACTAGGTTCATTAATAACGTTGTAATCGCAGGAGACCAACCGAAACTATATAGAAAGATAAGTGACATCCCCGTTACACCGCCTTCACCTAAATTGGCAGGAATAATGAAAACGTTCACTGCAAGAGAAAATATTAAAGAGCCTAACAATACAAAAAAGACTGATTTCCAGGTAATTTTTAAATTTCTAAAATAGTTCATCTTTTCCTCCTTTAATAATTAAATAATAATTGAAGTCGGTTGTAAGTGTATCGAACTTTACACACTCTTTCAACAGTACAGCATAAAAAAGGACACCTGTTTACAGATGCCCCGAAATATATTATTTTAAACGTTATTATTTAAAGAAAGGTTCTTGAATGGCTTTTAAAGTTGCAACTGATTTATCAAATTTTTCTTGTTCTTCAGCTGATAATGGTGTTTCAAATACTTTACTTATACCGTTACGATTGATTAACGTCGGTACACCAATATACACATCATCATGGCCATACTCACCGTTTAATTTTGCTGAAACTGTTAATACAGAGTTTTCATTACCTAATATCGCTTTAGAAATACGCGTTAAGCCCATTGCTACACCGTAGTATGTAGCGCCTTTTGCTTTAATGATTTCGTAAGCTGCATCACGTGTATTCACGTAAATTTCATTCATCTTCTCTTCGTTATTATCTAAGAAGTCAACAACTTTAATGCCTGCAACATTTGCACTACTCCATACTGCAAGTTCAGAGTCACCATGTTCACCGATAATATTTGCTTCTACACTCTCAGCAGCTACACCAATTTCCTGACTTAACAAGTAACGGAAACGTGCTGTATCTAAAATTGTACCTGAACCAATTACACGTCCTTCTGGTAATCCTGAGAATTTTTGAACTGCATACGTTAATACATCTACAGGGTTCGTTGCAATTAAGAAAATACCATCAAACCCAGATTTCATAATGTCATCTACAATTGATTTAAAGATTTTCATGTTTTTCTCAACAAGATCTAAACGTGTTTCTCCAGGCTTTTGAGCTGCACCAGCACAAATTACGATTAAATCTGCGTCTGAACAATCTGCGTAAGTACCATATTTAATATTCATTGGATTTGGCGCATACACAACACCGTGATTTAAATCCATTGCATCTCCGATAGCTTTCGCTTCGTTTAAATCAATAATGACGAATTCATCACAAACACCTTGGTTTAACATTGCGAATGCATAGCTTGATCCAACTGCACCGTTACCCACTAATACAACTTTATTACCTTTAAATTTAGCCATTTCAAATACTCCTTTAAGTTTATTTTGAATTTATTAATGCTATGAATTAAAGCATAATACTTAATACATAAGTCCATAAACATACAAATACGAGTAAAGCGATACTATACTTAAGCGTCATATTTAATAATTTTGATTCTTCCCCAACTGCTCCAACTGCTGCAGATGCAATTGCAATTGATTGTGGTGAAATTAATTTAGCCATAACACCACCAGCTGTGTTTGCTGCTACAAGTAATGCAGGATTTGTACCGATAGTACTTGCTGCAGTCGCTTGTATTGAAGCAAATAATACGTTGTTATTTACAACAGACCCTGTCATAAATACGCCGATCCAACCTAAAATTGGAGAAAGTAATGGGAAGATTGAGCCTGTTTTCGCAATTGCTTGACCCATTGCTACAGTTAACCCACCATATGTTGTTAATTTAGCAATAGCTAAGATTGCTGAAATCGTTACGATTGGAATCCATAACTCTTTAATTGTACGACCAAGTAATTCAATTGATTTACCGATATTAATTTTCGGTGAGAACGCAATTGTTAGTAATACTGCGATTAAAATAGCAGTACCAGTAGCGCCGATAAAGTCTAGTTTAATCATTACACCTTTTCCAAGTGTTTCATTAAACGTACCAGGCATTGTAAATGTAAGAATTGTTTTTGCTAATGGCCCACCTTCAGCGAATAATGCTTTGAATGCTGGTAAGCTCCATAGTAATACTAAACCTGTTAAGAAATAGAACGGGCTCCATGCAGTAATAATCTCTTTCGCTGGATGTTTCGTTACTTTTACCTCATCATCTGTTAAGCGGAAGATATTTTTCGGTTGCCATTTGCTACAGAATAAAGCTAATGCTGCCATCGCAATTAAAGCTGGTAATAACGCAGCAAGTTCTGGCCCCATGAATAAAGTAATAACAATTCCCATACCTGTGTAAACTAAACCTGAAACTAAAATTGCTGGTAATGTTTCTTTAATACCTTTAAAACCATCCAGAATAAACACTAATAAGAATGGGATAACTATATTAATAATAGGTAACGTGAATACAGACGTTTGTGAAACATCCATTGCTGTTACGCCACCCTTTAAACCTAATGTGTTGATGATACCAACTGGTATACCAATTGCTCCAAAGGCACCTGATGCACCGTTAGCTATCAGACAGAACATCGCAGCTTTCAATGGTTCAAAACCTAATTGAACTAGTAAAACTGCACAAATTGCGATTGGTACACCAAATCCTGCTGCTCCTTCTAAGAACGCGTTAAAACAGTATGCAATTAATAATAATTGAATACGCTGGTCAGCTGAAATACCAGAAATCGAATCTTGAATGACCTCGAATTTCCCACTTTCTACAGCAACTTTGTATAACCAAACTGCCATAACGATGATGTAACCAATCGGGAATAAACCTTGTACAATTCCTTCTGTTACACCACCTGCTGCTACAGCACCAGGAATTTTAAATACGAATAATGCAATTAACGCAGTTACAACAAGCGTAAGTATTGCTGCGTTGATACCTTTCATTTTTAAAACTGTTAAACATAATAAAAACATTATAATAGGTACTGCGGCAACAATTGCTGATAACGCTAAATTGTTGAATGGATCGAACGATTCTACGAACATCTCTTTTCCTTCTTTCTAAAATTTGTTTTTTTAGGATATTTACTTTTCACGAAAACAAAGAAAACTGTTACTATCTTAAATCGAATACCCTTAATACAGTTCCATACTACAACGTTATGAAATGTTATGCAAGCATTTTTTGTGATTATTTTCACATATTATGAATATATGTTTTAAAACATGTCAATTTAACCAAATACTTAGCGTAGTAGCCTTTAAGCTAACGAATTTCAGCTAAAATCCCCAATAAAATGATTATTTTACTTAATTAAAGGGTAAACTGTAACTAAATATATTGCAAATGATAACAAATCATATCAATATTATAGGGGATGAAACGATGAAAAAAATAACAACAATTGGTTCAACATTACTTGTTGGCGCTCTTTCGATGACACTTATTACTCCGAACAATGCTGATGCTGCTGGTTATTATTACTGGCACAAAGGTGATATGGATGATAGCACAGTTTTAAAGACAACTTTTAAGAATGCAATTAATAAGAATGGTTTCACGTACGATGGTGTAAACATCAATACTGAATACGGAATATTCAAGCGCGTGATGAAGAATAACCAAATTACTTATAAAAAAGTACATAATGGCGTATACCAATCACGTAATGCGACGTTTATCTTTAGTTTAAAAAATAATAAGCTCTATAATAATTCAAAACTCAAGGGTATCTACTTTAATTTTGATGACTATGCCATTTCTACAGCTAAAATAAAAAAGATATATGGTGCACCTTCAAATACGAAACATATTAAGAACGGTTTAACATATACTTATAAAGCACATTACAATATTAAAAATAAATTCGATTTTGTAAAAACTAAAAATGGCTACAAACTCTCTGGATTTATGACTACAAAATAAAAGCAACTGCAAAACAAAAACCGAATGAATTATCAATGCTCTTACGATTGATAGTTCATTCGGTTCTTTACTATAGCCTGATTAAATATACTAATCAGTTAATTTGCCAGCGACTTCTTATTCGATTTGAATGCACGTTTCAAGCGTCTTCTAAGATCTCTTAACAGTCTTTTCACAAGAACCGTCTCCCTTATCTCGCTTTATTATACACCTACATTATAATAAATCTTTATTAATTCTATATGAATTTAATATTAATTCTACCAGCTAAATAACCCTACAAACGCAGCAGATAATAATGATACTAAAATACCTGCTAGTAACATCATCGGTACATATTTAGCGATAAAGTCAGAAGTTTTCACATCGACGATACCTTTTAATGCCCCAATAATCATACCAACTGTCGAGAAGTTGGCAAATGAGATTAAGAATGTAACAAGTACCGCTTTCATGTGGTTGTCCATTTTCGGAAGTGATTTTTGAATATCAATCATTACAACGAATTCGTTAGTAATGATTTTTTTCGCCATATGAGCACCCACTGTAATTGCTTGATCCCATGGTAATCCAAGTAATAAAGCAAATGGCGCCATAACCCAACCTAAGATTAAATCTAATTTCAGGTCTTTATTAATTAAACCTAATAACATATCAATAAAGTGTGCTAATGATACGAATGCAATTAAGAAAGCGATGATGATTAAAATTAATTTACCTGCACCTAATACAGAATCACCTAAGAACGAGAAGAATGGTTGACGATTCTCATGTTTGATTTCAACAACGTAATCTTCTTCTGGTGTTAATTTAACTGGGTTTAAAATAGTTGCAATAATAATTGCGTTAATAATATTTAATGGAATTGCAGTTAAAACTAATTCACCAGGTACCATTGTTACATAAGCACCAACGATTGAACCTGAAATACAGCTCATTGACATCAATGCAACTGTAAGTACACGTGCTGCATTCATATGACTCACTTGCTCTTTTGAAACAGCCAAAGCTTCAGTATTACCTAGAACCATCATCTCTACTGAATAGAATGATTCAAATTTAGGCTGGCCTGTTACTTTACCGATTAACCAACCGAACCATTTAATAATAAATGGTAATACGCCGATATACATTAAAATATCAAATAAAGGTACTACGAATAAAATTGGTAATAATGCAGAAACTGCCATATCCATTTTTCCAGGACCAGGTGCTGTCCAGCTACCGAACGGCATTCCGATACCTACATATGCTGCTTGTAACATCCAGCTAAATGCATCTGCTACAGCTTTTACACCATTACGTCCCCAAGGGAATTGTGTAAAAAACCATGCTAAGAATAAGTTAACAACTAACATAATAACGACTGATTTCCAGTCGATATTTTTCTTATCACGCGAGAAAACAAATGCGACTAAAATAAAGACAAAGATACCTAAAACATTAAGCAATAAATAAGTATTCATGATTTCCACCTTTTATTTTTTTTATCTTTAAGATTATAGCATGATTAACTCGTAAACAATACAATTATTTTCATTTATTTACGAACATTTTTTCATACTGTTGTCATTATTTTTTCAAATCTCGAATATTAAAAGTTTTGAAAACGTTTTATCAATAATATCATCTGTATTTATTTTTTATTTTGTCATATTACACTCGATTGTCGAAAAATTATTTTTAAAAGATAATGTATGTCTTTTTCTATTAGGGTATTATGATAAAATGTAATCATTGAAAACAGAACATAGGAGTTTTATATCATGAAAAATTATAATTTAAAAAGCTTTATTGTAAGCTTTATTCTTTTCTTTTCATTTACAGGATCGATTTCAGCAGCGACACCGTCTGAAATTGCAACACAGGAAGGGATGAATATAGCTCCTAAGTATAATCCTAAAGGTACGATTGTTATTGCTGAAAAAAATGGGCAGATTCTGTATGGTGATAATATTGATACCAAAGCACCACCCGCTTCTATGTCTAAATTGATGTCTTTATATTTGTTGATGGAAGAAATGGAAAAAAGAAAAATTACTTTTAGTACAAAAGTAACAGTTAACGATAAATATTGGACGATTGCCCGTTTACCGATGTTAAGTAATAACGTCTTTAGAAAAGGTGCCACTTATAAGGTCTCCGATCTTATTCAGCTTGCAGTAACGCCATCAAGTAATGCGGCAACTTATATGTTAGTGAATTTAGTAGAAAAAGACGATTCTGATTTCGTGGATCGTATGAATAAAACAGCAAAAGTACTTGGGATGAAAAATACTCGTTTCTTAAATCCTGTCGGTGCACCAAATAATATGCTTCTTCAATATAAACCAAAGCGTTATCAAGCAGATGGAGATAATTTAACGTCTGCACGCGATTATGCGATTTTAAGTCAGCATTTAGTAAGCGAACATCCAGAAATTTTAAAGTTTACTAAAAAAGCGTTCGTTACTGTTAAACCTGGTACTGAAGATGAAGAGTCATTTAAAACTTATAACCATTCTTTAGAAGGGGGACAATACCCTTTTAAAGGAGCAGACGGATTAAAGACTGGTTCTAGTGATACAGCCGGTTTCAATGTAACAGTTACCGCTAAACAGCAAAACATGCGTGTTATCGCAGTCGTTCTAGGTGTACAACATTGGCTGGATCCTGATGCGGAATACAATAGAAATAAAATGGCTAACGCTGTGATGCAGGATGCATTTAATAAATATGAATATAAAAAGGTTTTAACAAAAGGCATACATAAACTTAACGGTAAAGAATACTTTGTTCATAAAGATTTATATGACATCGTGAAAAAAGATCAACCCGGAAAATTAATTTTAAAAGATGGTAGCGTTCATTATGATTATGAACGTCAATTTGTATCCAAAGATTATAAACCTGCAAGTGTAAAATACGAAGATTACCAGCAATATAAATTGAAGAAGTTTTGGAATGATCATTATTTATCAATAATGACTGCCTTAATTTCTTCATTTTTATTGGGACTTGGGATATTGATTTACTATTATTGGCCGAAAATTAAGAAGAACTAAAAAAGATGCGTCTCCAGATTGAGGAGTCGCATCTTTTTTTATGCTACTATCTTTATGAGGTGAAGCATTTGAATACTTTTTTATTGTTAGCATTTGCTAGCATTTATTTAATATTATCATTATATTACTATAATCGACCGAATGTATTGATGTTGTGGTTGAGTTATTTACCAACATTATTGCACGAATTCGGACATGCATTGATATGTCAGTTAACTGGGGGAAAAGTAAGCGACATTGTTATCGTGACAAGAAGGTCTGAACGACTTGCTACCGGACGTAACGGTTATGCTATTTCACATACGACATCTGGATGGAATCGATTTGCTACTTTTATCACAGGTTATTTGTTTCCACCACTATTTTTAATACTTGGAGTATTTTGTTTATCGAGAGCGTGGCAAATCGGTTTTTGGATATTACTAGGACTTGTGTTTCTCTATTATTTTGTAAAAACATCTCGAAAAATATTTCCATTTGTCGTGATAATATTGATTATCGGTGGATTTTATTTGTATTATCGGTATCCGGATGTTGTTTCAATGTGGATGGTTGGAGATTGGTTCATTTATATCGTGCTAGGCGTTCTATTGGCTGACACGATTCTATCAAGCTATACGATGACTATCATCTATTTCCAGGGGAATACTTCTTGGGATGGTGCAATGTTAAGCCGTTTAACAAGATTGCCAGTTTTGGTTTATTATTTCTTGTTTATGATAGTGCAACTCGGAAGCTGCTGGTACGTTGTGAAAGTCATAGTATTGGGATGATGTGGCTTTGGATAGGATTTTTTCGTTAGTTGGTTGGGGCGGTTCTCTCACTGAATCGGCCCATTTTACCCTACTTGGAGCGGTTCTCTAGCTGAATCGGCCAACTTAAATCATAGTTTATTATAATATTTTTCAAAGTAATAGTATCTATCATCAACTTTATTAAAATATTTCTCAAGCACTCTTTTAGTCGTATGCCTCAACTCCCTTCCTACCCAGCGATGAGCATCCTTTGTTGTTATCGGGCGATTCAACAATACTTCTAATTCTATCAAGTTATCTCTAATCAATTCCACCTTCTTCATACGCTTCAAACACCCTTTACACACAATCGCTTTCGTCTTATCACAAATAACGTTAATTTCCAAACCACATTCCGTACATTGCAGTCCGCGCTTAACATCTTTAAAGTTAAAATTCGGCCTTCGGTCATACAAACTAATTGGTCTATATATCTGCAAGTATAACAATGCGTGGTAGCTGAATCATGATTGTCCTCCATTATGTGATATCTTCCATATAACAAATCGTTGTAAAATTATTATTACAAATATATAAATTTTACATAAAAAAAGACATCACTACAAAGTGATGTCCTTTAAAAACTTAATGCGTATAAATTGTGCCAGTAAACTGCATATCACGATAATCACTATAAACGGTACGACAGATGTTTCTCCCATAAGCCCAACGAGTGGTGATAATAATCCACCTACCAGAAACTGCATCAATCCTAAAATTGAAGATGCGCTTCCTGCTCCTTGTTTCTGAACCTGCATCGCAATGGAAAATCCTGTTGTTCCAATCATACTGACCGGTGTAATCAGTAAGAAGAAACTTATCCATAGACACCACATCGGTAAATGTAATATGAGTACGATGCTTGTCGCTATCATTCCAACGAGTTGAATCGTCTGACCTAACTTCAGTATGTTTACTTCACTCATTTTATCTACTAACTTCGCTGTAATCTGACTAAATATAATCAAACCAACACCATTGAAAGCAAATAGATAACTAAACTGTTGTGCATTCATATGATATATTTTCTGAGTTATAAAAGGTGATCCAGAGATATAACTAAACAAAATACCATAAGTCAAAGCTTGTAACATTAATACCGTTACAAACTGTTTATTGGTGAGTAGTTTTTTGAAATCATTTACGATTGATTTCAATGCCCCTTCATTACGCGCTGATTTCGGCAAACTTTCATTTAGTGTAAAAGAAAGAAAAAACATCAACGCACCATATATCGATAGTATGATAAACACCGTTTGCCATGTTGACACGCTTAAAATTATTCCTCCGATAACGGGTGCTAGAATTGGTGCTAAACCATTTACAAGCATTAAGACTGCCATAAATTTCGTTAAATCTTTTCCTTTATATAGATCACTTGATATAGCACGGGACAAAACAGCTCCTGCCCCACCAGAAAATCCTTGAATAAATCGGAATAATACGAGCATACCAATACTAGTACTTGTAGCTGCCAATAATGATGATAACGCGTAAACTAACAAAACAACTGCCAGTGGTTTCTTCCTTCCGATAATATCACTGAGTGGTCCCACAAAAATTTGTCCGACGGCAAGGCCAATCATACATGCAGTAAGACTTAATTGTGCATTCGATGCTGTCGTATGCAGTTCATCTGCTACGCTTGGTAACGCGGGAAGATACATATCTAGTGAAAGTGGACCGAATGCTGCTAACAACCCCAATACAATTACTAATATGAATTTATTTTGTTCTTTTATTACTCCTTGTTTCATAGCACCCTCCGTAATGAAATAATTATTAGTATACATCAATCCATAATGCATATCACTTGTTTAACTTCAATATAAGAGGGAAAATGTAACTACAAGAAAATTTAGAAAGAGGGATATACATGACAGAATCAATTAATAATGTTCATAAAGATCTATTTATCAATGGCGAATGGATAAAGACCGCTGATTATAAAGATTTAATTAATCCTGCAACAGGAGAAGTTATCGCTAAAATTGCACAAGCTGATGAGACACAGGTAGAAGATGCAATTCAGGCAGCCTATGATGCTTTTCAACCATGGAAAAATCTTGAATTAAAAGATCGTACTCAATACTTACACAACATTGCTGATTTACTAGAAGAACATGCTGACCGCCTTGCAGAAATTATGACAATCGAGCAAGGGAAATCAATAAAAGAATCGAAGCTAGAAGTGATTGCTGGCGCTGAGAGTTTTAGATGGAATGCTGAGGAAGCACGTCGTTTGTATGGTGAAACAATACCTGCACCAAATGACCATAAGTATGAAATCGCCTATGAACCAGTAGGTGTCGTTGGTGCGATTACACCTTGGAACTTCCCATCCGGAATGATTACCCGTAAGATTGCACCTGCACTTGCAGCAGGAAATACTGTTGTGCTTAAACCATCAAGTGACACACCACTTTCAGCTTTAGCCATCTTTGAATTATTTGAACAAGCAAAATTACCTAAAGGTGTTGCCAATATCGTTATGGGTAGCTCAAAAGAAATAGGTGAAGCTATGACTTCATCAAAATTAGTGAAGAAGATAACATTCACAGGTTCTACACCTATTGGTAAAGCGCTCTATGCACAATCAGCTGATACATTAAAAAAAATGTCGCTTGAACTGGGTGGCCATGCACCATTTATCATCAACGAAGATGCAGATATCGATGCAGCGGTAGAAGGATTAATGGCTGCCAAATTCCGTAACAACGGACAAGTTTGTATTGCACCAAATAGAATTTTTGTTCATAAATCTATTAAAGATGAGGTATTAAAACAACTTACTGAAAAAGTTGAAGCACTTAAAGTTGGAAATGGTCTTAACGAAGATACGAATGTCGGACCACTTATTCGAGAAGATGCTATCGATAAAATTAAGAAGCAGATTATTAATGCAACTGATAAAGGTGCAACGCTTGTTACAGGTGGCCATCGCTTAACAGGTGATGAATATGATAATGGTTTCTTCTTCCAGCCAACAATTTTAGATAATGTTAATAGAACGATGGATATTTTCTATGAAGAAACATTCGGTCCAGTGATTCCGATCATTACCTTTGATACTTTAGACGAAGTCATCGAAATGGCTAATGACAGTGAATTTGGGTTAGCAAGTTATGCATATGCTAAAGATAGCAAAACAATACAAACGATAGCTACTTCACTTGAATATGGTATGGTTGGTATAAACGAAGTCGCTATTTCAAATCCAGAAACACCATTTGGCGGCGTAAAGCATTCAGGGTTCGGAAGAGAAAATTCTCACCTTGGTATTAAAGAATACGTTACAGCTAAATTTATTAATACAAAATTTCTTTAATTAAAATGATGGCATTTTGCCATCATTTTTTTATTTACATATTTAATTTATTTTCATATACTTATATAGTTAGTTAGCCTAACTATATAAAGGAGTATATAAGATGTCCAGAGAACTTCAACAGATACACTTATTCGATCATATTCTTGCCATAAGAAAAGCATATGTTGATTATATGAACAAATCATTAAATCAATACGGTCTCTCCTCCGCACAATGGCTTGTACTCAAGATAATCGTGCACAAGCAATCAACGACATTAGTAGAAATCGCCAGGATACGTAATATCGAAAAACCTACCGCAACAAAAATAATTCAGTCTCTTATTAATAATGAATTTATTAAAAGTTCAGTCGGACAAGATAAAAGATTAAGGCTCCTCACCCCTACCGACAAAGGATATACCGTCTATGAAGAAGTCATGATAATGATTACATCTGTTCAGACCACTTATTTAAAGGATATCGATGTTGAAACTTTACAAACTATTAACGATGCACTCTCAACAATTAAAATTACTGAAGATTAGAAAGGATTTGTTATATTTGGAAGAAAAATTATGGACTAAACCATTTATCATGGTCTCTTTAATCAATTTTATATTAATGTTATCGATGTTTTTATTACTTGTAACAATCGGCGGTTATGCTGTAGATGAGTATCATGTTTCAACAAGTACAGCAGGTCTCGTATCTGGTATCTTTATTGTCGGAAGTTTATTCGGAAGGTTTTGGGCAGGTAAAAATATCGATGTTTATGGCCAGAAGAAAGTACTTATTATCGGCGTTATCATCTTTACAATTACTACTGCACTTTACTTCACTTCTTTCAACCTTACTTTATTGCTACTTGTCAGATTCTTAAATGGAATTGGGAATGGTATCGCTTCTACAGCTACAGGGACAATTGCTGCATTTATTACACCGATGAAACGTCGTGGTGAAGGTATCAGTTATTTTAGTATGAGTACTGTTATGGCTACTGCTATCGGACCATTTTTAGGATTATCTTTATTACAAATCATTACGTTCAGACAATTATTCATCTTTTGTTTAGTTCTTGCGATGATAGGCTTACTATTATTGCCACAGGTCACCGTAAATCAAGAAGTGAAACGATTACATTCAAATGCTCCAAGTGGATTCAGTATTAAAGATTACATCGATATAAATGCCATTCCGATTTCTATCGTCGTTCTCATTTGTTGTACAGCGTATTCGAGTGTACTCAGTTTTATTTCTTTCTTCGCCAAAGAGAATAACTTAATTACTGCAGGCAGTTTTTTCTTTTTAACTTATGCAGGCGTTGTATTGGTTTCAAGACCTATTACAGGTAAGTTAATGGATAATAGAGGGACAAATATCGTAATGTATCCAGCATTAGTATCTTATTTCTTAGGATTATTAACACTAAGCTTCACACATTCATCCTGGATGTTAATTTTAAGTGCTGCATTCCTAGGCTTTGGTTATGGTAACTTCCAGTCCATCGCTCAAGCAATCGCAGTAAAAGTTACTGATCACGAAAAGATGGGTCTTGCTACAAGTACTTATTTTATCTTTTTAGACTTTGCACTTGGGTTTGGTCCATACATTCTTGGTATATTTATCCCTATAATCGGTTTACATGGCTTATACGGCTATATGAGCATCTTTGTGATTATAGGCGGCATTGCATATTACATATTACATGGTAGAAAAGCACATTTATATTCTTAATTTTTTCGTATGTCTTTACTATAGTTATGAATTATAGGACAATAATTTATACTATAAAATTTTTGGATGTGAACTAATATGAAAATATTTTTAACGGGCGCAACCGGATTTGTCGGCGCTCAACTAATCGATAATTTGCTTTACAATAAAGACTATGAACTTTATGTTCTGTACCGCGATGAACATCGTAAAAATAAACTTATTACAGAAGACAATAAAGACAGATTACATTTTATTAAAGGTGATATTACTGCAGAAGATTTTGGTGTAGATAACGATACGATTTCGCTTCTTCCAGCTATGGATTATTTCTATCATCTAGCGGCACTCGTAAAATTTGATGAAGATTTAAGAGAAGATTTATTTAAGATTAATTATGAAGGTACTCAGCATGCATTAGCATTTGCTGAAAAAATCAATACGAAACATTTCCTATATGTATCCACAGCTTATACTGTGGGTATGCTTGAAGATGCAAAAGAAGTATTACATGATATCAACGCTGAAACAAATAATCCATATGAAGAAAGTAAAGTGAAAGCTGAACATTTAGTTGCTGCTTCAAAAATGAAGACGTCTATTTTAAGACCTGCAATTATCATCGGAGATTCAGTTACAGGTGAAGCGGACTCTAAGTTTACAATGTACGGCTTTATGAAAGCATTGAAAGTCTTTAAACGCAAGATGGATCGTAATCCAGAAAGCGATAAGCATACATATAGATTATTTGCAGATAATAACTGTACATCTAACTTAGTTCCAGTGGATTACGTTGTACGTGTTTTGACACGCGCAATACCAAACGCCGAAGATAAGAAAATTTATCATATCACAAACAACGAACCACCCGAAAACTTAGCAATACTAGAAATCATCAAAAAGTATTTAAACTTCAATCAGTTGACTGTTGCACCTACGAGTGAACAACATACGATGAACGACCAGGAAGCTATCCTGAATGGTTATATCGAAGTATTCGAACCTTATTTTAAAAAATCAATTACTTTTGATGAAACAAATACAAAAGCAATGCTTGATAAAACAGGAGAACATACACTGACCCTTACGACAGCACAACTCGACCATATCATAGAAGTATTCTTTAAATCATAAAAAGGATTCGGACAAATGTCCAAATCCTTTTTTCATTTTTATTAACATGTTAGTTACATTATATCACTTTTTTATTTGCATAGTTTTGATAATACTCTTTGAAAGTGATAAACACTTTCTTTTTCTCATCATATAACTTATATCGTATTGATTCTAAGCTTCTCTTTAAAGTAATCGTTGTTGCATGCTGTAAAGGCGGCGTTTCTTCATGTGCTTTCTCTAAGTAATAGTTTGGAATTCTCGGACTTAAGTGATGCACGTGATGGAAACCAATATTTCCTGTTAACCACTGTAACAATTTCGGTAGCTTATAATATGAACTACCTTCAACAGCAGCTTTTACATAATCCCATTCTGAATTTTCTTCAAAATAAGACTCTTCAAAGGTATGCTGAATATAGAACATCCAAATCCCAAGCATTCCTCCGACAAACATTACTGGAATAAATACTGCAGCAAACATTCCCAAACCGAAGAAATAAATAATCGCTCCATATACTACAATGATTGCTATATTATGCAACCATGTGTTGATCTTTTCTTTTTGCCTTGCATCTTTACGATTAAATCGATTTGAAATAAGCAATAAATAAATCGGACCAATTACAAACATTACAAACGGATTTCGATATATGCGATAAGCAAGTTGTGTCTTCTTATCAGCAGCTTCGTATTCTTCAATTGTCATCATCCAAATATCACCGACACCTTTTTTATCTAAATTCCCACTCGTAGCGTGGTGAATATTATGTTCTCTGCGCCATTGCTGATATGGAAATAACGTTAAAAATCCTGTAAAATTTCCTAAACGATCATTCCACTTTTTGTTCTTAAAAAACGAACCATGGCAACAATCATGAAAAATAATGAAACTACGTACTAAAAAGAACGCCCCAACTACACCAAGTGCAATTGAAATCAATGGT
The DNA here is from genome assembly GCF_003259675.1 of Macrococcoides bohemicum. Classification (GTDB taxonomy): domain Bacteria; phylum Bacillota; class Bacilli; order Staphylococcales; family Staphylococcaceae; genus Macrococcoides; species Macrococcoides bohemicum. Next base: position 190,314 of record NZ_PZJG01000002.1, read on the forward strand.
GAAACCTGATACGCAAACATGCCTAAAATGATACATAGTAAATAAGGTACGAGCGTATTAAAAATTTGTATGATACTCAACTGAAATTCAGATTTCTCATACGGCTTTACTGCTTTTCTTAACATTAACTTTTTATCCCTTTCCATAGGTCACCTCTAAATAAAATAATAATGAAGCCAGTATTCCCTAATCAGTTACAAAAAGTCTTTATTCAACTATTATAAACGTTTAATCCAAATAATAAAACACAAAAAATAGCACCTAGTCTTAAAAACAGACCAAATGCTATTTTACTATTATTTATCATTATATGAACACGATACAATCAGTTTACATATTATTTTATTATTATATTTATATAACAATAAAATTATCCGCCGATATAATTCATATTGATTTTTTTCCTTTTTCTATTTTTCACAGTTTCTTCAGTGCGTTCATCTGAATAACGATCACTACGATTGTTCCAAAGTTTGGTAAGCTTTGCTTCAAGTGCTTCATCGCTTACACCGCTTCTCATAAATGATTTGATATCATAACCATCTGTCGCAAAAAGACAACCGAATATCTTACCGTCAGAACTTAAACGTGCACGCGTACAACTTGAGCAAAACGACTCAGAAACACTCGTGATAAATCCAAGTTTTGCACCATTATCATGCGTATAATACTTTGCCACTTCACCGAAATACTTCGGGGCTTCGGGTTGAATGTCAAATGCTTTGGAAATGGCTTCAATCATTTCTTTTTTAGAGATAACTTTATCAAAATTCCAGCCATTATCATTACCCACATCCATAAATTCAATGAAACGTAACGTAATTTTCTTATCTTTAAAATATTGCACCATCGGTATCATCTGATCATCATTTAAACCTTTTTGGATAACCATATTCATCTTCACTTTCAGACCGATAGATACTGCATAATCAATTTGTTCTAAAATTTGGTTAGCCTTAATACCACGCCCATTGATTGCTTCAAATGATTCATCCAACGCGTCAAGCGATACATTAATACGACGTAATCCAGCATCATATAATGCCTGCCCATGTTTCTTTAATAGTAGGCCATTTGTAGTCAAACCAATATCTTCAATGCCTTCAATATTATTAAGTTCAGCAATAAGCGTCGGCAAATCACGTCGTAGTAAAGGTTCACCACCTGTGATTCGAATCTTTTTTACACCTAACTTAGCATAAATTTTTGCCAACCTCACAAGTTCTCCAAATGAAAGCAACTCATCTTTCGGTAAGAAGACATAATCATCTCCGAATATTTCTTTCGGCATACAATATGTGCATCTAAAATTACAACGGTCCGTTACTGAAATTCTAAGGTCGCGGATCGGACGTCCTAATTTATCTGTTATTTGCCCCATAATATCCACTCCTTAATTTTAGGACACGTTTTAAATCTTCTTTTGTATTGATATTTTCATACCAAAATGGTGTACTGTTAATACGATTGATATGAATTAATTTCGCATTTTGCTGCGTCAATTCTTTTAATGCAAGTCGTCCTGCATCAAGCGATTCTTTTACGCTTGGTAATAACGCATAGCGATATACAGCAATCGTTCTGTGTATTTGCTCATTATCTTGATATAAGATGACATTTGATCTATGGTGTATTCCTGCCATCTCAATCAGGTAACGAATCGCGACTGAAGTAACAAAAGGTGTGTCAACAGAAATTACACAATAGTCTTCATTTGGAATTGCATGCATTACAGCATAAATGCCTGATAATGGTCCACATTCTTTATAAGATACTTCATCAACAATTACTTCAATTTCAAGCTTACGCATCTTTATATCATCTATAAAATATTGCGATAACATCTTATTTGAACTTAGTACAATTCGCTCTATACCACTTTCAATCATTGCTTGATAAACATGTACATAAAATGGTTTCTCATCGAGTGGATATAGCGATTTATGACTTCCAAAACGAGAAGATTTACCCCCCGCAAGTATTACACCTATCATCTAACCACCACTTACCGGGGGAATGAGTGCAACAATATCGTTATTTTGAATCATTTCGTCATCCTTGACAAATTCCTCATTCACAGCTATTTGATAGCTTTCACCTTGAATGTTTGGGTATGTCTTTCCTAAGTGTGCTTTCAAGTCATTTACTGAAATAGGCTCAGTGAATGTAAACTCATCCTGAGAGCGATTCACTTTAGCTTTAATATGTGCAAAATATAATATTTTCATTTATATCACCCTTTGTAATTTGGATGGTATCCGCGTTGGCCACCAATCCATTCTTCTCCGTCTTCCCAAATTTCTTTTTTCCAGATCGGGACGACTTCTTTTATACGTTCGATTGCGTATTCATTCGCAGCATAACTATCTTTACGATGCGGACTAGACACACAGATTACAACGGCAATTTCTGATACTTGTAAATTTCCGATGCGATGCGCAATACTTACAATTGTTCCTGGCCATTTCTCATTAATTTCTTTACCGATTTGTGCGAGCTTTTTCTCAGCCATCGGAATATATGCTTCATACTCTAAATACTCTGTTTTAATCCCTTGTGTCCATTCACGGACAATACCTGTAAATACACAAACTGCACCTTGATGCGGTGTTACAGTCATCTTCCTATAATGCTCAACATCGATTGGCATCGTTACAACTTCAAATTGTTTCACGTGTATCATCCACCCATTTGTTTATAAATGTCTTAATCATTGTAGTGCATTCCCGTTGATCTTTTGAAGTATCAACCATTAAATTTATATTGTTTAATCTTTTTAAATCATACTCATCTTCAGTCGATTTAAATAATACTATTTTATCATAATTTGCCTGCTTATAACCTTCTATAAGAATTACATCCGGATGAGAGGTTACCTCGTGCTGAATAATATCGTCTAAATTATTCAGTGCATCTTTATCTTCTTGTTTGATCAGCTTGTGTATATACTGATAACCTTGTACAATGCTCTCATCAGCACCACTTTCCATATAAGTAATGTGATCACGTGATTTAGGTATATCAATTTCGTCACCATTTTTGTCCCCGTGATGTTTAATAACAGCAACTGATAATCCTTTAGCCTTTAATAAACGAATCATTGTATTCATAATTGTTGTCTTGCCACTTTTTTTATATCCTACTACTTGTAATATTTTTACCATGGGACACCGTCTGAAGGCGACAATCTATTTACCAATACATCAACTGTATCCCCTGTCACAAATCCTCTCGTACCACCTGGCAGCACAATCATACTATTGCTCGTAGCAATCGCTATTACAGCATTACTTTTATTAAATCCGCTAGGTTTTACAGTCATCGTTCTATAGTCTAGATCCGCACGAATAAAACGCGTGAAAGGGTTAGCTTTCGTAAAATCTTCGGATAATACAGCTTTTACAAATGTTGGATAGACATCTCTTTCACCCATCATCGTTCGTAACACTGGACGTGTATATAATTCAAATCCTGTATAGCACGCGCTTGGATTGCCCGATAATCCAAATAAAAATTTATTTTCTTTTACAGAAACTGTCGTTACACTACCTGGGCGCATCGCAATTTTATTGAATAATACTTCAGCTGCTAAGTCCTTATAAATTTGCGGCATATAATCAAAGTCGCCGACACTTACGCCACCAGTAGTAATAACGATATCATGCTTTTGATATGCATCATGCACCGCTTTAAAAAGCGTTTCGTAATCATCCGCTTTGACATGATAATTCAGGACGTCGATATTCATATCTTTACATAGTCCCATAATCATCGGGCCGTTTGAGTTTCTTATTTTTCCAGGTGATAACGCTTCATCGATATCAACAAGCTCACTTCCTGTTGCGATGATTGCAACTGATGGCTTTTTATATACTTTCACTGTTGCATAAGAAAAGGTTGCAAGTACCGCAATCACTCCAGCATTGATGAACGTACCTCGCTCGAGGATTGTATCACCTTTTTTGCATTCTTCACCCTGGAATGAAATGTTCTCACCACTTGTAAATGGCTTTCTTAGTGTAAACCCATCATCTGTAACTACAGTTTGTTCAAGCATTACAACTGCATCAGCACCTGCAGGAATTTCAGCACCTGTCATAATGCGCACTGCTTCATTTTCTTTAAGTGCCTTCTCACTTACACTACCAGCCCCAATATGGTCAACTACTTTAAAAGCGATGCGGTTGTCTCCGCTCGCTCCAGCACTTGCTTCACTACGAATAGCGAAACCGTCATATGGAGACTTATTAAACATCGGGATATCATAAGTAGCGATGATATCCTCTGCTAAAACATAATTTAAACTTTCAAGATAATTAATTTCTATAACTTCTTTTTGCTTGGCATATTTGATACATTTCTCAATCGCTTCACTAACAGGTATTGGTGTCCTTTTCTCTAACATATATATCCTCCCGCTCTAAAATTGTAGTATTATAAATATAATTATATAAGAAAGGAAGTAATTCGATGAGCGAATTGACTCACTTTAATGAACAAGGTAGAGCTAAGATGGTAGATGTTTCAGACAAACAAATTTCTACGCGCACTGCTGTCGCTAAAAGTTCAATCAAAGTAAATGAAATCATTTACGAACAGATCATCAACCATACTAATAAAAAAGGCGATGTGCTTGGTGTTGCACAAGTTGCAGGCATTATGGCCGCCAAAAACACCGCACAAATTATTCCAATGTGTCATCCGCTTAATTTGAGCGGCATCGATATTGCATTTGAATGGGATACAACAGATGGTTACGAAATACTGATTACTTGCACCGTTAAAACAACCGGTCAGACTGGTGTAGAAATGGAAGCATTAACTGGAGCAAGCGCCACAGCGTTGACAATCTATGATATGACTAAAGCTGTTGATAAAAGCATGATTATCGGTCCAACATATTTAGAGTCAAAATCCGGTGGAAAAAATGGCGATTTTAACCGTTAATTATTTTGTAAGCTCATGCACAATATGATGAATCTGTTGTGTAATGAGCTTTTTCATCGCTAAATTTACCGCACCAACTGAACCAGGAATTGAGAAGATGACCGTGTTATCTTTCGTGCCACAAATCGCACGTGAAAGAATCGCACGCGGTCCTACATCTTCTGTATAACTTAAAAATCTAAAAATTTCTCCGAACCCTTCCATTTCCTTATCGATGACTGATTTCACTACTTCAATCGTCACATCGCGCTTCGCAACTCCCGTCCCGCCTGTTGTAATAATCGCATCTACCTTCTCGTGTAAAAGATGTTGAATCACCTTTCGAATTTCAGCCTGATCATCTTTTACGATTGAATAGTGTGCTTTATCGACAGAAATATTTATATCAGCTAGATGTTTAATTACTGCCTTTCCCCCTTTATCCGTCTCATAGACACGTGTATCACTTACTGTAATTACACCTACTTTTAACTGTTTACGCTCGATATTTTCATGTTCGTTATACATTGATATCCTCCTATCCAAATAATTGATTATAGATTTTTTTGGCTTCATTGACTGTCTTCACTTTATGAATTAACAATCTGCCACCCTTAAACCATATCATAGGTCGATCCATAAACTTAAACCTTATAAAATAAGGATTTACATTAAACACAATATTTTGTTCTTTTAAATGACGAATAAGTTCCTCTTCATTGAAGTTTAACGTCATAAATTGCACTGTATCTCGCCCGCAAAGCATCGTCTCTGTTTGCTTAAACAATAGATTAGGAAAGGTCTTATTTTTACCACATGTTATACAGCTTTCATCAAACATTTTAGAAAATTTCAAAGCTGTGTGATCCATCTGCCATACATCACCGAATATGAGTTTTGCATCAAATGATGTTTTACTTAAAATTTTCATACAATACATCATTTGATAGCTTGTCGCAAGATTAACTGCAGGCTCTATAATTCCTACAGTGTCACATGTTCTATTCATTACAGGAAGTATGCCCATTACACAGTTAAAGCATGGTGTTACACCTGGAATAAACGGACAAGCGACATATGTTGATTCAACACATGCACCATAAATCCACGGTATATTATATTTATAACTAAAATCATTGATAACTAATCGTGTTTCAAAGTTATCTGTCGCATCTAATATACAATCACATTGCAAAAACGCCGCTTCAAGAAGCGACGCATCACAATGTGCTATATAAGTTTCAAGTTCTAAATCACTGCGTATACTCTTTAGTTCTCGTTCACATGCCACAACTTTAGGCGTGCTCAGTTCAGCATCTGATTCTTTAAAAAGTGATTGACGTTGCAAATTTGAAACTTCGACATAGTCACGATCGACGATAACAATTTTTTTTACGCCACTTCTAGCAATAGATTCTGCTAAGTGTGTGCCTAATGCGCCGCACCCAACAATACCAACTGTAGCATTTTCAATGAATGATTGACCACTTTCACCAATCCCGTAAAACTTTATTTGTCTATCGTATCTTGTCATTACTACCCCTCAATTCAGTTACTTTCTACCTTCTTTTTTATCCATCCAGAACATTGTTATTAAGGCAATTATACCAAACACTGTAAGGAAAGCGAAAGCCGGTTTATTTGTACCGAAACTCGCTGCACAAAAAGCAATGACTAGCGGCGGAAAGAAACCACCTAAGCCACCCATCATCGATACGATACCGTTCACAATACCTGCTTGTTTAGAGTAGTAAGTTGGAGCTAATTTAAAAATCAGACCATTACCTAGACCAGCACAAGCAGAGATGATTAAACATCCTGCAGTGAAGAAGAAGATTTGATGATTAATAGAAAGCATCGCTGCCCCAATGATTAATCCGACAAATACAACTTTTAATACATCCATTGCACGTAGCTTATCACCAAGCACACCTCCTACAGGGCGTAGCAACGTTGCTATTGCGATAAACGTACCTGTTCGAATACCAGCATCAACTTTATCTAAACCAAAATTATTAACTAAAAAGTTCGGTAAGAATAACCCGAATGCTACGAAAGAGCCGAAAGTGATAAAGTACCAGAAACTTAATAAGTATAATTTATACTCTGGCAATACACCTTTAATCTGATCCATCAATGGTTGTTTAACTTTCGGTTCATCTTTATCACCGAATAAGAAGTTCAGTAAAGCAAATAAAGCCATAACGATTAAATATGATTTTACTGTGTTACTCCAGCCAATCGCGTTCGCTAAAGGTGGTGCAGCAAATGCTGATACTGCCGTACCGATGTTACCCATACCGTAAATACCGTTAGCAAGACCATGCTTTTCTTTAGGGAAATATTTTGGCACACTTGTAACACCTACAGAGAAGATTGCGCCCCCAACCCCTAGAAAAAGACCAGCAATCATCAACATTGTAGTCGATTGCGCCATACTAAGTAAAAATACAGGAATGAGCAGGAATATAAATGCTCCTAAAAATACCTTTCGTGCACCGATTAAGTTTGCATAATATCCTAATGGAATACGTAATACAGAACCTAAAATAACTGGAATTGCTAAAATGATTGCTTTCTGACTTTCAGGAATTGAGAAGTCCTGAGACATAAATGGTAATAACGGTGCAATAATTGTCCAAGCCATAAATCCAGCTAATAAACTGAACGTTTGAAGCGTTAACTGCACTTTACCTGATGCTTTGTTCATACGTTTCACCCTTTTTTATAAGTTTGTGATTATTTATACAAACTTATTTTAAGCCTTTTTATGTGCTTATATAATTGGGGATTTCCCCTATGATGAGGAAAGTTTCCCTATATGTTGTACAGTATAAAATTAAAAACGCAGAATAATAATTATCCTGCGTTCTATACTTATAATATTTTTGTATTCACTACTTCCAGCAGCAAATCTTCATCCTTAATCTTGAATACTTTTTCTGCCATCGGAAACAGTACATTTTCTTCTTTATACATATGAACCATACAGATTTCATAGCCTTCATTTAAATCCTGCATGATTAAAGGGATGTCATCCACTTCGTAATTCATCACCTTTGTCACCTCTAAGAAATGATCAAAGTACTGCATCATCTCATCGTGTTCTGCTTCTATCGTAATAATCGGACCTTGATCTGTTCCGATGTAAGAACCTAGGATAGGAAAGAAGAAGCGGGATTCCTTTTCCTGATGCTTAATCAATATGGGAATAAACGCTGTCATCAGTTTACGTATGTTGTTTACATGTTCAAAACGTGCGAGCGGTGCACATGTTTTAACAATTTGCATTTCACTAAACCATTCATGCATTAAACTTCTGATGAGCATATGCTCATTTTCTAATATGCGTAATGCTTTCATCTTTGTCTGGAATTGTTGCATATCTCCACGTCCTAAAAATCTAATAATTTTTTCTTTAAAGCATATTCTACAAGCTCAGGCTTTGATTTTAAATTCAACTTATCCATTATTCTCGCCTTATGTGCTTCGACTGTCTTTACAGATACAAAAAGCATCTCTGCAATCTCTTTATTACCATAGCCTTTAGCGATCAGTGGTAAAATCTCTAACTCTCTTTTAGATAGTATTTTTAAGTGATCATTTTTAGCTGAGTATTCACTATCATGATGGATGAGCTCATGAACAAGTGAGGTTGCCATCTTCGGATCAATATAAGTATCTCCAGCATAAACTGTCTTTACTGCCTGAATCAGTTCTTCATCTGGCGCATTTTTTAATATATAGCCATTGGCGCCATTCTTTAATACATGAAATAAATACTCATCATCATCATACATCGTAAGGATTAATATATTAGTTTCCGGAAAAGCATCTTTAATTTTACCGGTTGCAATTAACCCAGATTCCCCTGGCGGCATACTTAAATCCATAATCAATACATCCGGTTTATGTGTTGCTACTACTTGAAATGCTTCTAATCCATCTGCAGCAGTTGCTACAACTTCCATGTCTTCCTGATAGTTAAGAATCATGGAAAAACCAGTTCTGACCACTGCATGATCATCAGCAATTACTATTTTCATGTTACTCCCCCTAAAGTGGAATGGTGAGTGTCACAAAAGTCCCCTTACCTTTCTCACTGTTAATTTTTACAGACCCGTTTACAATTTCTGCACGTTCCTGTATTCCAAATAAACCGAGCCCTGTGCCTTTAGGTGACTGTCCCATCTCAAATCCATCTCCATTGTCACTAATTTCTACAATCAGTTCATCTTGTTCTTTTTGAACTAACACATGGACCTCATCAACATTTGCATATTTTAATGCATTAAGTATCGCTTCCTGCGTAATACGGTAAACTGCTGTTTCAATTTCATTTGAGAAACGCTCCGACTGAATGTTTGTATCGAACTGGACATCTAAACCATAGTTCTTTTCTAATTGTTTAAAATGTGAACGGAATGCTGCAACCAGACCGAGATCATCAAGTGAGGAAGGACGCAATTCAAGCGATAAATTCCGAATATCATTCATCAATCTGGACATCGAACCTTCAATCAGCTGTATATGTTTATCCTGCTCCTCATCGTTTTTATATTTTAACAATCTTAAATCAACCACAACATTCAGTAATTCCTGAACTACACTATCATGTAATTCACGAGAAATTCTTTTTCTTTCATTCTCTTGTGCATTAATAATTTTTTTCGTGATTGTTTTTTGATGTAGTATTTCCTGCGTTCTAAGTTGAGGCGATACATTTTGTAATGTAAGTACCTTCACGTTTAGTGCATTCTGAAGTATTACAAAAGATGCTGAATAAGCCACTGGTTCTCCAATTTCATTCTTTAAAAAGAGTTGAAATGATTGATTATTTTTATCTTCTTTCATAAAACAATTCATACAGGACATCAGTGCATGTTCACTCGTATAACCCATACAAGTCGAACAAAAACTTTCAAGTAACGCATCTAAGTTCTTTTCGTAATTTAACACGCGTTTTGCAGCATCATTCATCGTAATAATTGAGTTATCCGCATTGATGAAAATGATTAATTCTTCCGTATCATTGTAATAATATTTGATCAGTTCTTCTAATACATTCTGATTAAATTGATTCATACTAAGTGACACTATTAATCACATCCTTACGATAAAATGCACCGAATCCTTTATCTAACTCACCATTAATTGTTTCATAAACTTCTAGATTGAATGGACGTTGTTCTCTATTGCCGACAAGTAGAACTGCTGCCACTTTATTATATTTCCAAAGAGGTATAGCCATAAAATTAGTTAACTTCTCGAATCTCACTATCGGAAAGTCAAAGATATGCGTTGCAATACTGCATGTTGAAATATCTAATTCTATCCAGGAACGGCCGGATTTGAGAACAAATCCGGCGATACCCTTTCCTTTTTGAAGTTCTATTTTTTTATATCTTTCGTTTGTAGCTCCCGATACAAACGTCCAATGTATATCAGTCTGTAAGATTAGATCAGAGGGCATTGCAAGGCCAACAAAATCTACATTTAATTTATCTTTTAATTGATCTACTTCATCTTGATAATTATAGTGTATCGCTTCCATGCTACCTCTCCTAACCGTTATCTATGTTTACGATAAATAATATGACTACGACCTACATAGTTTACCGGCACACTCCACACATGAACGAGTCGTGTAAATGGCCATAGCGCTGTAATTAAAAATCCAGAGATGACATGCAGTTTAAATGCTAGTGGTACATTTAGCATAAATTCTGCTTGAGGTCTAAGAATTAACAACCCTCTAAACCATTCTGAAATGGTCGCACGATAATCAAAATCTGGTGTTGTAGCATTCGTTACGATTGTTGAATAACAACCTAAGAATACAATCAACAATAACAATAAGTTTACTAATATATCTGATGCAGAACTTAAATGCCTTACATTTTGATTCGTGATACGTCTTGCTGTTAATAATAACATACCGATAAGCGTTACAATACCAAATATACTTCCAATGTATACCGCTCCGATATGATAGATATGATCATTTATACCTATTGCTCTTAACCAGTTTGCAGGAATTCCAAGCCCGACAATGTGGCCCATTATAACTGGAATAATACCTAAATGAAATAAAATACTTCCCCACATCAGTTGTTTCTTTTCTACAAACTCACTTGACTTCGCAGTCCATGAGAACTGATCATACTTAAAACGGAAAATATGACCGATAATAAATATAGCAATACATGCGTATGGAAAGATTACCCATAGTAATTGATTAAGCATGTGATGTCACCTCTTCATCGTCTACTGATAGACACGCTTTACAAGTTTCACGAATAGCAAGGATTAAATTGTAGTATGGACTTTGAATCTTCTCTAATGCACCGAGCAAATTATAAGTACCGTCTTCAATGACCATAAGTACTAGCTGCATACTTTCTTCAGCGCGATCATCCCCACGCCATTCAGCTGCATAAATAAATTCACACATTAAAGGTAAGAAATCCGATAACTCAGATGACGGCATTTCTAAACCGAACATTTCATATAATACTTTTAATCGTGCAAGCATTTGTCCGCGTTCTTTTTTATCTTCGAACTTCACAAATGTCATATATAACGTCGTTTTTTTCTCGAAATCAAATGTAGAAGTATAGACTTCCTGTATTTCTGACAGACTAATTTCATGCATATCTTTCCAATATTGATTTACTGCTTCATAAGCTGGATGATTGTTGTCAAACACACCTTCAAAAGCTTTAGGATGGAAGTTTAATTTTTCAGGATAAACGAGCTGGTGGCTAAAAAATCCGAATGACTTTTTATACTCGTATAATTTATTTAAATCAATCACGCCAAATGCCTCCGTAGAAGTTATCTTCATACACTTCTTTTCCTGATTTACCAGATGGTACTGGTCCACAACCATCACAATCTGCTCCGAAGTTGTCACTTGTATAACCTTCGCCACCTTGAGCGCTATACGTATTTACATAACCTTCTTTATGTGATGTCGGAACGACGAAACGATCTTCATGTTTAGCAATCGCAAGTAAGCGATACATTGCTTTTACTTGTTGTGCTGTTAAACCAACACGATCAAGTCTTGATTCATCGAAATCTTTACCGCTTGAAATAGCTCTCATATAACTACGCATCATCGCCATTTTTTGTAATGCGCGCTTCACTGTTTCAGCATCTCCTGCTGTCAGCATATTCGCTAAATATTGAATTGGTAAGCGCATTTCTTCAATTGCCGGGAAAATCATATCCGGATTCTTAATTGAATCCTTCCCTTCAAAGTAGTTCATAATCGGACTAAGTGGCGGACAATACCAAACCATTGGTAATGTACGATACTCAGGATGTAATGGGAATGCTAATTTATATTCAATTGCTAATTTATATACTGGTGAATTTTGTGCTGCTTCAATCCATTCCTGACTAATACCATCACGCTCAGCTTGCGCAATTACTTCTGGATCAAACGGATCTAAGAATAAATCAAGTTGAGATTGATATAAATCTTTTTCATCTTTTACTGATGCAGCTTCTAATACTTTATCTGCATCATACAGTAATACCCCTAAATAACGCATACGGCCAGTACATGTTTCAGAACATACTGTCGGAAGACCAGCTTCAACACGCGGGAAACAGAATGTACATTTTTCAGCTTTATTTGTTTTCCAGTTGAAGTAAACCTTTTTATAAGGACAACCGGTCATACAGTAACGCCATCCGCGACATGCATCCTGGTCTACAAGGACGATACCATCTTCATCACGTTTATACATTGCGCCACTCGGACAACTTGCCACACAACTTGGGTTTAAACAGTGTTCACATAAACGTGGTAAATACATCATAAACGTTTGTTCAAAATTAAATTTGATTTCCTCTTCAATTTTTTCAATGTTCGGATCAGTTGGGCCAGTAATATGAGCACCTGCTAAATCATCTTCCCAGTTTGGTCCCCATTCTAAGTCCATTTTCTTGCCTGTTATTAATGATTCTGCACGTGCAACCGGAGAATGCTTTTTCTCTTTTGCATTCGTTAAATCTGCATAGTTATACGTCCATGGTTCATAGTAATCTTTCATTTCCGGCATATCAGGATTATAGAAGATCTTACCTAAGGCAATCTTAGAAAGTTTAGAACCTGATTTCAGCTCTAACTTTCCTTTACGACTTAATTGCCATCCACCTTTATATTGTTCCTGATCTTCCCAACGCTTTGGATAACCGATACCTGGCTTCGTCTCTACGTTGTTAAACCACATATATTCAGCACCTGGACGATTTGTCCAGGTCGTCTTACATGTAACACTACATGTATGGCAACCGATACATTTATCTAAATTCATCACCATTGCAACTTGAGCTTTAATCTTCAAGCCAATCAACCTCCTTCATCTTACGAACAGCAACGTAAACGTCACGTTGGTTTCCGATTGGTCCGTAGTAGTTGAATCCATAACTAATTTGCGCATATCCACCAACAAGTTGCGTTGGTTTTAAGTGAATACGTGTTGGTGCATTATGTGAGCCACCACGCGTATCTGTAATTTCTGAGCCTGGTGTTTGAATATGTTTATCTTGTGCATGATACATAAACATCGTGCCACGTGGCATACGATGAGAAACAACTGCACGTGCCGTTACTAAACCATTTCGGTTATATACTTCTAACCAGTCATTATCATAAATTTCGTGACTTGCTGCATCTTCATTGTTGATCCAAACTGTTGGACCACCACGGAATAACGTTAACATGTGAAGGTTATCCTGGTATGTTGAATGAATATTCCATTTACCGTGTGGCGTTAAGTAACGTAACACTAAACTATCTACGCCACCTTTAATCTGTTTATCCTTCGTACCAAATACCATAGGCGGTAATGTCGGTTTATACACTGGTAAAGCTTCACCAAGCTGCTGGAATACTTCATGATCGATGTAGTAACTTTGACGTCCAGTTAACGTTCTAAAAGGTACTAATCGTTCAATATTTGTTGTGAATGGTGAATAACGGCGACCTAATTTATTAGAGCCCGGGAACACAGCTGTTGGAATTACTTCACGTGGTTGTGCAGTAATATTTGCAAATGTGATTTTTTCTGCTGCACGTTCTGCTGAAATATCTTTTAATGTCATACCTGTCTGTTCTTCTAAATCAGCATATGATTTTTGTGATACTTGACCGTTCGTTGCAGATGATACATTTAAGATAACGTCTGCCACTCGTTTTGCTGTATCAATTCTCGGCTTACCATTCTTCACTGTATCATCTTCGTAAGTACCTACCATTGAACGTAACTCATCGTATTGTTCTTTAACGCTAAAAGCAACACCGTGTGCGCCGACTTTACCATTTTCAAGTAATGGTCCAACAGACACGTATTTATCATATACATCTGTATATGTTCTATCTACGACTGCAAATCCTGGCATCGTCTTACCTGGAATCGGTTCTACTTCACCTTTTGTCCAATCTTTGACAATACCCATTGGTGTTGAAATTTCTTGTTGCGAATCATGTGCAAGTGGTGCTGTTACAACATCTTTAAATGTGCCTGGTAAATGACGTTGTGACATTTCAGAGAATGTCTTCGCGATAGATTTGTAAATATCCCAGTCACTTCTAGATTCCCAGAGTGGGTCAACAGCTGGATTGAACGGATGTACGAATGGATGCATATCTGTTGAAGATAAGTCATGTTTTTCGTACCATGTGGCTGCCGGTAATACAACATCTGCATATAAAGGTGTTGTTGTCATACGGAAATCAAGTGCTACAAGTAAATCTAATTTGCCTTCAGTATCTTCTCTCCATGTGATTTCTTCTGGTTTCTCACGTTCATTTGGTTCAGCAAGCAAACCGTGTTTCGTACCTAAAAGATGCTTCATAAAGTACTCTTGCCCTTTAGCTGAACTTGAAATTAAGTTTGAACGCCATACGAATAAAGTTTTCGGGTGGTTTTGTTTCGCATCAGGATCTTCTACTGCAAATTTTGTTTCACGTGATTTTACAGATTCTACAGCGCGTTTTAACACTTCTTCATTTGTGAAGTTACCAGCGTCACGTGCATCCTCACCGAATAATAGACTGTTCTTATCGAACTGTGGATATGATGGTAACCAGCCTAAACGGGCAGCTAATACATTATAATCAGCAGGATGCGTAAATTTTACGTTTTCAGCTAATGGAGATGTTAAAGTATCTACACCCGCTTCTTCATATTTCCATTGGTCTGTCGCAAAGTAGAACCAGCTTGTCGCGTTTTGTAGACGTGGTGGTGCTGACCAATCTTTTGCGAATGCGATTGTTGACCAGCCTTCAATTGGACGACATTTTTCCTGACCAACGTAATGTGCCCAACCTCCACCGTTTACACCTTGCGTTGCACAAAGTGTTACTAAGTTTAATACTGAACGGTAAATCGTATCTGAGTTAAACCAGTGGTTTATACCTGCACCCATGATAATCATTGAGCGGCCACCAGTATCAATTGCGTTTTGTGCAAATTCACGTGCAATTTGGACCACAACTGAAGGTTTAACGCCTGCTACTTTTAATTGCCATGCTGGTGTGTAGATTGAAGTTTCATCTTCATAACCTTTCGCTTCTAAATCCGTATTGAATCGATTAACACCGTATTGAGATAACATTAAATCGTAAATCGTTGCAACATATTTCGTTTCTCCATTTGCTAACGTTACTTTCTTTGCTGCAATCGGACGTTTGAATGTTCCATTGCCTGCATTATCAAAGAACGGGAAAACAATTTCAACAACTTCATGTTCATCATCTTTAATCGTCATTGATGGATCAATTTTTGTACCATCTGCTGTTTCTAATTTAATATTCCATTTCACATCTTTTTCCCAACGTTGTCCCATTGTTCCGTTTGGTACAACGATTTGTTTAGAAATGTCATCGAACACTACAGGTTTCCATTCGCTATGTTCACTCGTGTCACCTAAATCACTTGAACGTAAGAAACGACCAGCTTTTAAAGTATTTTCATGTTCATCTAACATAATTAAGAAAGGCATATCTGTGTATTGTTTTGCGTAGTTAATAAACATCGGTTCTTGTCTTTGTTCATAGAACTCATCTAAAATAACGTGCGTCATTGCTTGTGCAAGGGCAGCATCTGTACCTGGATTTGGTGCTAACCAGTTATCTGCGAATTTTACGTTTTCAGCATAGTCTGGTGCTACAGAGACCACTTTTGTCCCTTTGTATCGAACTTCAGTCATAAAGTGAGCATCTGGCGTACGTGTTAATGGTACGTTAGAACCCCACATAATAATATATCCTGCATTGTACCAGTCACTTGATTCAGGTACATCTGTTTGTTCACCCCAAATTTGTGGTGATGCTGGTGGTAAATCGGCATACCAATCGTAGAATGATAACATTTCTCCACCAAGTAATGAGATGAAACGTGCCCCACCTGCGTAACTAATCATACTCATTGCTGGAATCGGCGTAAAACCTGCGATACGGTCTGGACCATATTTCTTGATTGTGTAAATAAGTTGAGATGCGATCAGTTGCGTCACTTCTCTCCAATTGACACGGACATGTCCGCCCATACCACGTGCCTGCTTATAGCTACGTGCTTTTTCCGGATCTTCAACGATTGATTGCCAAGCACGAACAGGGTCTCCGTGTTCTTCTAAAGCTTGTTGCCAAAGGCGCCATAATACACCACGTACATATGGAAACTTAATACGTAATGGTGAATATTCGTACCATGAGAATGATGCGCCACGCGGACAACCACGTGGTTCAAATTCAGGCATATCAGGACCACATGAAGGATAATCAATTTGTTGATTTTCCCATGTGATAATGCCGTTTTTCACAAACACTTTCCATGAACATGATCCTGTACAGTTTACCCCGTGTGTCGTACGTACTACCTTATCGTGGCTCCAGCGTTGTCTATACATTTTCTCCCATTCACGACTCTTCTCTTCTAAAACTGACCAATTGCCATTAAATCTTTCTGTAGGTTTAAAAAAACGTAATCCCGTACCAATTGCCATTCATAACACTCCTTTAATTGCAGTTTTGCCCTCTTACCATAGATTATGAAACGTTTCACAAACGATTACTATTGGGGATTTCCCTAAGCATGTAGGGTAATCCCTAAAACAAACAATTGTAGAAGCAAGTCAATTACAACATATAATTTTTAAATCTACTGTAATATAATATATATAGGAGTTGATTGAATGAGTCATGAAGTATATCAACATAAAAAAATGATGAAATATATAGATGGTAAATTTATAAACGTTGAGGATACAATTGCGAATGAATTTCCATTGACGTTATATGTGAATAAAGAAGAATTCGCTACAATTGTATGTACACCGAAATATTTAAGAGAACTTACGATGGGTTTCCTAGCATCTGAAGGTGTTATCAGAAAACATAGTGACATAAAAAATTTTCATCTTGATGATTCTAAAGGATTATGTCATATCGAATTAGCGAATGAAGTGGATACAACACAAGGTCAGTTTACAAAACGCATGATTAGTTCTTGCTGTGGTAAAAGTCGCCAATTTTATTTTGTCAATGATATGAAAACGTCAAAAGTTGCTACGACAACACGTTCAATCAAACCTGATGAAATTTTTCATTTGATGCATACGATGCAAAGTCAAAGTACAGATTTTAAAGTGACTGGCGGTCTGCACAATGCTGCACTCAGTGATGGACAAGATTTCTACTTACACCGCAATGATATCGGTCGCCATAATGCACTCGACAAACTGTACGGACACTGTATATTAAATAACATCTCAATTAAAGATAAAATACTCATCTTTTCTGGCAGAATATCTTCAGAAATTTTAATAAAAGCTTCTAAAATTGGGGTCGGTATAATATTAAGTAAATCTGCACCAACCGATTTAGCAATAGGACTTGCAGAAGACTTAAATATTACTGCTGTAGGTTTTGTACGAAATGATACATTTAATGTTTACAGTCATCCCGAAAGAATAATAACTGACTAAATGAAAAAGTAGAGGACCTAATGGTTAAATCCTCTACTTTATTTTAATTGAATGGTACCAGCTAACTTTAGCTGTCTACCATATGTCACTTTATATTCAATCATGTCGTTTGCCTGAAATAGATCGAGGAATAGTCGTTCGTCTACGAACACCTCATTTTTGAACGTTGCCTGGTTAGAAATCACTTCTGGAACATTGAGTAATGTTATTACTTTATGCATCACTAAATTGCCAGGTACTTTCTTTTCTATTAATGTAACATCAGAATCTTCAGCAACTGCATCTCGGTATTGTTTTAATTCATCCAATGTGATTTGAAACTGCATGAGACACCTCTTCAATGTAAGTTGATATTACCGTTGCTTTCAGTACATCGTCATAATAATAATTTAATTCATATGTATATTGATTCACGTGTTTAATCGTTCTTTGATCTATCAGCTTAATTTTTACCTCATACATTTTTTCTACTTCTAGTTGGTTTTGTGTAATCAATTGTTTAATATGCTGACAACTTTTTCTTTCCTGATGGAATCTTGAAACATACCATGGCTTTATCAATAACACATCAGGTACTCTAAAATCTTTTCCATTCATTAATTCCACATCTTTACGAGAAAAGCGCGTTGCTATCGTTTCCAATTTATTTCCCACTCTCTTATATATATTTCTTAAATCATAGGAAAAACGTAAATATGTATATGATTATCATCATATTAACATGTATAATGTAATATTTCCTTTTCTATACAAGAAAAAAAGTTTACGCATATTAATTTATGCGTAAACTTTTTTGAATAGATGGGTTATTACGTAATTTTACAGCAAGTATTGCTGCAATCAGTGCTTTTATACAATCACCAGGAATAAATACCATCACTGATTTAAGCGCAGTGAATAAATCCTGCTTTAAATTAAATGCCATAAACGTACCACCAATTAAATTACATAAAAATGCACCAATTAATGCATTAATCAGAAACACTTGCCACACTTTTGGAGACTTCATACGTTCAACAATTAATCCGATTAAAAACGCAATGAGTGTGAATGAAAGAATATAACCTCCAGTCGGACCAAAAAATAAAGCAAAACCACCACGTCCACCTGACAATACTGGTAGTCCAATAGCTACTAAGATTGTAAAGATAAGAACAGATAACCCTCCTAATCGACTACCCAGTAAACAACCCGCTAAAATAAAACCTAAATTCTGAAATGTGAATGGTACCGGGATACCTGGAATATTTATTGGCGGTAATAAACCTAACACAGCAATTAATGCAGTAAACATGCCGACAATGACCAAATCTTTTGTTTTCATAATCTTCCTCTTTTCTGACAGAATAATCTTATTATAGCAATAGTGTTAACCTAAATAAATATTAAGTTTACAATCGTATTTAAAAAAAGCTGAGACATTAGTCTCAGCTTGAAGTAATTTATTTTTCTAATTTTAATAATGCTTCTTTTAATACTTTTCTTTGGTGCTCTAAAGAAATAGGATCATTAAACCAGAAATCTTCAGCATCATATTGTACTACTTTATTATTTTTAACAGCATTCATATTTTTCCATACTTTAGACTCAGTTACTGTATTTGAAATTTTGCCTGTATCACTAGATATAAGGACGATATCTCCTGCGTAATCGCCTAAACTTTCAGCAGAAACTTTTTTCCAGCCTGTAGGTTTAACATCTTTCGTAATTTTATCCTGCATGTTTAAATCAAAAGCCTGATAGATAATTTCTGATCCACGCCCCCAGTTATCTCCATAAACGTAAATTTCTTTTTGGAAGAACTGGAAGATAGAATACGTTTTATCGTCTCCTAAATGTTTCTTAATCTCTTCACCATCTTTTTTCGTTTCTTTTTTCCATTGATCCACAAAAACTTTTGCTTCTTTTTCTTTACCGACAATTTTACCTAATAATTCATGCACATCTAGATAGCCATGCTTAGTATATGTAAAAGGAATTGTTGGTGCGATTTTAGCATATTTTGAATTATCTTTATCTGTATCGAACGTTAAGATTAAGTCTGGTTTCAATTTAATAATTTTTTCGATTTCACCAGGGTTTAATTTTTCTACACCTTTTAATTTAGGTTTTAAAATATCTGATTGGAATGCATATTGATCAGCACCTACTGGTTTAACGCCTAAATCTAATAAATTTCCGACATAACTTGCGCCCATCACTACGATTCGTTTCGGTTCTTTCGGAATCTTGATTGTCTTACCATTATCTAACTTAAAATCTACCATTTCTGCTTTCCCTGAAGTATCTTTTGTTTCTTTTTTATCACTCGTACCACCACATGCCGCAAGAATCATTATGCATGCGATTAATAACGCTACTATCTTTTTCATCTTTCCGTCCTCCTAATTGAGATTGATTATCAATACCATTTAATTATAAATGGTTTCAGAAATTAATCAAATGTTATTTTTAAATTAAAATATATCAATTTTACACAAAAAGCATAGACTTGGATGTCCAAGTCTATGCTTCACGCAATATTTTATTTACTATCATTCTTTCTACAGCATCATCCATCGGTGGATTATGAAGACCTGCACGCATTGAACGGTATAAGCGTTCCATCACACGCGATTGCTCTAAGCTTTTCGCACCAAAAATGCGCATACTTAAATCGATTACTTGTAAGCCATTATTGACAACCGTGTATTTTGCGAGACCAAATGTTTCCCCTAAATCGTTCGTCTTACCTGCCCTATGCATATCACATGCATGATAGATAAAGTGACGTGATTGCATATTTAATATTTCCATTTTCGCTATTTTATCTTGAATATGTGGAATCTCAGAAATAGGCGTATCGATAGAATTGGGTTGATAGTGTTTGCTGAAGTTTACCGCTTCATCTACAGCCCGCTCTGCCATACCGAGATAAATGGCAGGGATATGCAATAACCATGCATTTGGTCGACGTTCACGATTTACTTCCAGTAAATATTTTTTTGGTATCGTAACATTATTAAAGATAATATCGTGACTCGCTGTCGCACGCATGCCTACCATATCCCATGTATCCACAATTTCAATACCTTCTAAATGACTCGGTACATAATAAAAGCACATCGCTTTAAGTTCAGGATCAAAGGCACCTACAATAAAGTGTGTAAGTCGCTCACTCATAGAGGCGAATGTTTTCGTACCGTTAATCACGTATTTATCATCGATGAGTTGCGCATTCGTACTTGGTTTACCACCTCTTGTCGGGCTGCCCATCTCACTTTCTGACACAATGCGATTCATTATGGCACCATTATGAATCGCATCAATAAATTCATTCATCATTGCTTCAGACCATAAATCACCTTCAAACACTTCACCTACAATACCAAGATGCCATCCAATTGATAATGCTGTCGATTCATCGAGTTGAGCGAGTTGTCCCTGTATATAAATCAATGCTTTTATATCAGCTCCCATACCGCCATGTTCTGCCGGAAGCGTTAACTTGTGATAATCGTGTGCTATGAGCCAGTCTATCAATTTATGATTGAGCTCAGCATTAAAATCTGCATCTCGTGCACTCTTCTCAATCCATTCTCTATTCTGACGAAATAAATCACGCCATTTTCTTTCTAAATCTGTCTCTAAAAACAATGCTTCTTCCACTTCTCTCACCTCAAATAATAATACTCATTCGTCCTGCATTCTCGTATCTTTTCTCTAATGTCTTTCTTTTCACTTTTATTAATTGTTGCTTCATCGGAAAAAGTGCAGGAAGTTTAATCAATCCAAATTTTGCCCATAGTGGATCTATCATATAATAGAATTTATCATCCATACCTACAAGTAACGTAATATGTATGTTCGATACAAATTCAAGTTTTCGTCCTTCAACTTTAAATTCTCTCAAAATGGGCTCAACTTTAAAATGTGTTGCATATAATACGACAGAGTGATTATTCAAAATTGCTTGTTCTAATTCTGCCATTGATTTTCCAGTACTATCTTGCGCCGTATAATAAGGTTTTAAATAATCAACCATCACGTTCGGAAATACAGTTTGATGCCGGTCCGTTTTGATGATGCGTTTCGGTCCGACATAGCCTTTAAAAGGGTTTGTTTTATGTTTCGGAATTTCAGCTAATATCTTTCTTACAGATAATTTAACACCTTTGTATCTTAATCCCATCGACACTGCTACTGCTTCACACCCTAAAAGATAAAAATGCGGAAACCATTGTGTCTTTGGTTTAATGTTTAGTATTAATCTATTCAATATCATCGCCGCCTGTCTCTTCTTACCTGTAATTAAATAGCAAATTCCATGAATAATCAAATATATTGTCCACACAAAAAGAGAGACTTTCGTCTCTCTAATAATGTATTAATGACTATTTCAATTTTTGTACTTTTGCAATAATTCCTTTAATAAATAAAGCAGAATCATGTAGTAATTTTAATTCTTTTTCATTTCATTGCCCTCCATCGCGTTATTATCATGAAACATATATAGTGCTATAATAAGCTTAAATCTTTAATCAGAATAAAAGATAAGGAGGTTAGCAATGCAACAACTTATTACTAGCGATACATTTTTATCGCCGATTCTCATTTCATTAAAAGTCGCTACAGTTGCAACATTCCTTAGTCTTATCATCGGTATAACGCTCCATCATTTTATAGGCACTAGATCATTTCCCGGTAAATCTATTTTAGAATCCCTTATCATGCTGCCTATGGTTTTACCCCCTACAGTCGTCGGGTTTATACTACTAATGCTATTCGGGAAGAAAAGCATCATTGGAAAGTTAATTGAACAACTCTTCAATCAACCAATAATATTCACAATCTATGCTGCTATTCTTGCATCAACACTTGTCGCCCTACCACTCATGTATCAGTCCCTTAAAATAGGTATCGAACAAGTACCTCAAGCAATCATCAATGCTGCAGTTGTAGACGGGGCAAGAAAAAGACAAATCTATTCAAATATTATATTACCACTTGCTAAACCGGCCTTACTCACAGGCATTTTATTATCCTTTGCACGAGCGATCGGTGAATTTGGTGCCACACTTATATTTGCAGGTAATATTCCAGGCATCACCGAAACAATGCCAACAGCAATCTATGTTGCTATAGATAATAATGATATGCTACTCGCGTGGGGATGGGTTGCAATTATGATCCTACTTTCTTTCCTGTTGATGATGACCACACAGTTACTTAGAAGATAATTTTTCTCTTAAGAAATATTGACAGTACTTTAATATATAAATCATAATATTTCAAAAAAATGAAAGAGACAAAATTTTGTCTCTTTCATTTTTTAATTATATTAATTAACTCTATTTTCACAGCTACCGGTTTCTACAGCTTCTTTCGCTGAATTTAAACCACCTTCAACTAAATTCATAACTGCTGTTTCAGTATAGAATGCAATATGTTGAGATACTTGTACATCTTCACGTGCGATTAATTCTAACAATACTTTATCTTCAATTTCTTTATCTCTGAAATCTTTTGGGAAGTATGGTGCTTCATTTTCATACGTATCTAATGCAGCAGCTGCTACTTTGCCTGAATTTAATGCATCAAGTAACGCTTTAGTATCGACAATACCACCACGTGCAGTATTAACGAAATAGACTCCGTCTTTCATTTTAGCGAATAAATCTGCGTTGAACATATACGTATTATCTTTTGTAAGCGGCATATGAATAGAAATTAAATCAGCCTGACGCACCGCTTCTTCCAAAGTATCTGTGTACGTTAAAAATGCTTTAGCATCTTCATTTGGATACAAATCATAACCAATCACTTTCGCGCCGAATCCGTTAAGAATTCGTCCTGTAATACTACCAATTCGGCCGGTACCGATAATTGCAACTGTCATTGAACGCATTTCTTTACTAATAATCGTTTTATTCCATGTAAAGTCATGCGCTCTTACTTTACGCTGAATCTTTTCAGTATTTCTGATAATATTCATCGCTGCGGTTACTGCATATTCAGCAATTGCATTTGGTGAATAACTTGGTACATTCGAAATGATTAATCCATGTTGTGAAGCTAAATCTAAATCAAACATATCGTAACCTGCTGAACGTTGTGCAATTTGTTTAATACCTTTATTTGCCACTATTTCATACAATGTATCATCAAATTGCGCTGTCTGACTCGTTGTTACAGCATCGTATCCATCTAATAAATCTACCGTTTCCATTGTTAATGGACCTTCATTAAAAGTTACTTCAACATTTTCTTTTTGCGCTCACGCTAAGGCTGCTTCTTTTTCGTCTTCTCTAGTACCAAACATTAATATTTTCATGCATCAGTCCACTCCTTATTCTCCAGATTGGAATTTGAACACTTCAGGACTATATATTTTAAATTTAAGACATAAAGTATTCATGATTAATCCTGTAATAACAGGAATTACAATATAAGCTAATGCAAGTATACCTAAATTTAATCCTATATTTCCATCCATAAACTTCAATGCATTAATCGGACCAACTAATCCAGAGTAACCAAATCCTGCTGAGGCCGGAGTGCCCTGAATATTGAAAATGGCACCAGCCAATCCACTCATTGCAGCTGTAACTGCAATCGGTAAAATGATGATTGGATATTTAATTAAGTTTGGCATCATCATTTTCATCGCACCCATTAATATTGCTAATGTAATACCATTTAAAACTTTAAATAAAAACGATCTAAGTGTGAGTTTTTGCTGAACTTCTGTCATGATAATGACCTCCCCATTCTTTCATTTTAAATTTATTTTTTCATAATCAATATTTTTAATATCTCCTACGTCATTAATACATCATCTTGTGAATAAATTTACAAACATTTTTTATTATCGTTCTATTTATAAAATCTATAGTAAAAAATTAGTTTTTATACCATAATTAATTTATCGCTGATATTATCACGCTGCGACTTGAAATAAATTGTATTACTCTGTAGACTGAAATTAATACTATATATAAAGGAGACTTACATTATGTCTAAATCAACACCACATATTAAACCGGAAAACAATCCAATCGCAGAAACTATTCTTTTACCAGGAGATCCATTACGTGCAAAGTTTATCGCTGAAACGTATTTAGAAGATGTCGTTCAATTTAATGAAGTACGTAACATGTTTGGTTATACAGGAACGTATAAAGGGAAAAAGATTTCAGTTATGGGAACAGGAATGGGTATCCCATCAATCGGTATCTATTCATATGAATTAATTCATACTTTCGGTGTTAAAAACTTAATTCGCGTAGGTTCATGTGGCGCAATGCAGGAAGGTATTAATGTATACGATGTAATCATTGCTCAAGGTGCATCAACTGATTCAAATTATGTAGCACAATATGGTTTACCAGGACACTTTGCGCCAATCGCTGATTACAGTTTATTAGCGCGTGCGAAACAATTAGCTGATGAAAAAGGCGTTCCAAACCACGTTGGTAACGTATTATCATCAGATATTTTCTACAATGCTAACAAAGAAGCTACTGATAAATGGCGTTCAATGGGTATTTTAGCTGTTGAAATGGAATCTGCTGGTCTTTATATGAATGCAGCGTACGCTGGCGGAGATGTGAAGGCATTAGGAATATTTACAGTAAGTGATCACTTATTAACACATGAAGAAACTACACCTGAAGAACGTCAAACTTCATTCACAAAAATGATGGAAATTGCTTTAGAAATCGTTGAATAATCTTTAAAATATTCTTAAATACATCTTAATTTATACTAAAAGCACCTTGATACTTAAGTATCAAGTCTTTTAAACTATCTTTTTAAACCTTATTTTGTCTTTCTTTTACTTTTTCAATTTGATGGTTTACAAAATCTACAAACTCCTCTGCATCACCTTTTGTAATATTCGTCATCGGGATGCCACCCATATGGAAATCTAACAACACGCCATCGTCTGTCAAAGATGCATCATTCATTTCATTATATCCTACAACACGCTCATAAACTTTCTCACCCATATCGACATTCATAAATAATCTTTCATTTGTAGTAATATACGCCCCACTAAATTCAGATGTCTCCCCGACTTGAAAATGCACAGTCCCATAAATCTCTGGCCCTAATTGTTCAGTTGGGAATAATTCAGATGCTGTAATTTGTCTAAACTTATTCATTATGTCACTCCTTAAAAGTCCTTAGTATTCTTTTAACTATACCCTTTAAATCCTATAATAATCGTAATGTGATATTTTATTTAATCTCATAAGCAAAATTCTTATTCTTTCATTTGTTTTGAATATATCAAGGCATATACGGTAAAATAGTATTTACTAAAACTATTGGAGTGACGATATGCAGGAATGGATTATGAAAGTTATGGAACAATTCGGATACTTTGGTGTATTTTTTTTAATATTACTTGAAAATGTTTTTCCTCCAATCCCATCAGAAGTAATTCTAACATTTGGCGGGTTTATGGTTGACCAGTCGCCAAAACTCACGTTCATAGGAATGCTTATTGCTTCAACGCTTGGAGCAGTAATCGGGGCTATTATTCTTTATTACGCCGGACATATACTCGGTCTTAGAAGAATTGAAAAAATCGTAGATAAATACGGCTTTATATTGCGACTTGATATTCATGATTTACACAGTGCTAATAAATGGTTTCACAAATATGGCTATACCGCAGTATTTCTATGTCGATTTGTTCCATTGATTCGCAGTTTAATTTCCATCCCGGCTGGTTTGAGTCAAATGTCTATCATTCCATTCATTTTATATACGACAGTCGGGACACTCATCTGGAATGCAGTCTTAATTTATCTTGGTATGGTGTTAGGTCAGAATTGGGAAGTTGTACTCCACTATTTCAATCTTTATTCTAATGTACTTTATATTTTAATGGCTGTTATCATTATCGGAGGAATTATCTGGCTCTATCGCAGAAAGAAAAATTAAATGCTGACAAACTTAATATTTATATCATCCTCATCATCCATTTTTATTCATATAAAATAAAATTATAGCTATATACACATTTTTGTGTTAAGATGATTTCAATGATATTTATTCATAATTTGAATAAATCAACAAATGAATATCCTAAGACTTATGTCGAAGGGGAGTAGCTCAAGGGGAGACCCTAAGCGTAACGTCGTCATTACGAAGTTTTGGAACTTCCGGCGTTATGGAACAATTACTGTTCAGTGAGACCTTTGCCAATATATTTGGCATGGGTCTTTTTATATTCATTAAAATTAAGGAGGAATTATAGTGGATCCAAGTATTTTAATGTCATATGCATGGGTAATAATCGTATTAGTTTTATTAGAAGGGTTACTTGCAGCAGATAATGCCATCGTCATGGCTGTAATGGCAAAACATTTGCCGGAAGAACAAAGAAAGAAAGCACTATTTTACGGTTTAGTAGGTGCATTTGCATTTAGATTAATCGCGTTATTCTTTATAACAGTACTTGCAAAGTATTGGTGGATACAAGCAGCAGGAGCAGCTTACTTACTCTTCATGTCAGCAAAAAGTTTATATGCGTACTTTAAGAAGAAAAATCATGTTGATGATCCTAATGTACCAAATATCGCTGAAGAAGAAGCGGCTAAAGGTAGCAGTTTCTGGATGACAGTTCTAAAAATCGAATTTGCAGATATCGCCTTCGCAATCGACTCAATGCTTGCTGCAATTGCAATAGCAATTACTTTACCACACGTCGGACCTGACTTTATGGGCCTTAATGCCGGACAGTTTACTGTAATGTTTATCGGAGGAATGTTAGGCGTAGTCTTGATGCGATTTGCTGCTACTTACTTCATCAAGCTACTCGAAAAGTATCCTGGTCTGGAAGCTGCAGCATTCGCAATCGTCGGATGGATTGGTGTGAAACTTGTTGTTCTTGTACTTGCACATGATTCAATACATGTTTTACCGCATGAATTCCCACATTCACCGATGTGGCAACTCATCTTCTGGGCAGTATTATTAAGTATTTTAGCAATTGGATTTATAACGAGTAAACGCGGAAATAAAAAATCAATAAACTAAGACTAGGGAATTCCCTAGTCTTTTTATTATATTTTCTATAATACAATAGTGGTAAATATACTGAACGGAGATGATTGTATGTCAGTCGGACCATCATTAAGACAACTACATGCACATAAACAAATTCACGATACAGGGTTAGGCCTTGCTGTGAATATGACAGATGAATTGATCAGAACATACCAAAACGGTACGGAAGAAGAAGTGATTCAGGAAGTGATCGCGCTTGTCGATTTCTGGGATTCACGCGTCATAAGTCACGCGGATGCTGAGGAAGAAGCAGATGGTTTCTATACAGAAGCGGAAAATAATAACCCTGAACTACATGATAAAGTTCAACAACTCACACGTGATCATGATATTATGCGCCAAGTCGTCGCTAAGATTAAAACACAGATGGAAAACGAAGGTTTCTCCACTCAAATTATCGATTATTTTAGAAGTTTGATTATCGTTAATGAAATTCATTCACGTGACGAAGAAGCGTTTTTACTAAAAGATTAATCTCTGACAAACAAGCAAGAGCGGAACTAAATTGTTCCACTCTTGCTTGTTTTATATAATAAACGCTTATAACAATGTATTTACATGCTCACCTAAGAATGTGATATATATTTTGTCATCTTCAATTCTGATGTAGCCCGCTTCAATATAATCATTTATTAATTCATCTAAATCATCTGGTGATAATTTAGCTTCACTATGTGCACATATATTGCGCAGTTGATAGAGTGTAATTGCATCTCCTTCATGAAATTTAATCGTATGGACAATATATTTAAATAATTTTACTTCTTCAACTGCTTGCGCGTACTCTTCTTCGAGTTCTTCTTCTGCAATTTCTCTTAAAATTTCTTCAGAAGACATACGTTCCTGTTGTATTGCTGGTTCAAGCAGCACTTCTACAGAATCCGTATGATTTTGTTCAATCTCTACTTTGTCATACACCGTCTCATGTTGTATGAGTTCTGTACGTTCATCAATTAATAAAGATAACTTTTCTTCTTCATTCATCCTTTTACACCCCATTTTATTGTTAATTTATTTTATCATGAATTTGAGTTGATTGAAATTCACTCTAACTAGTGGTAGGCTTAATACAGAATTAAATATTTGCTAGGGGTGCCCACAACGGGCTGAGAGGAAATTATTTCCGACTCTTTGAACCTGACTTGGTTAGAACCAACGTAGGGAAGCGTGATTGAATTTTAGTGATTTATTTATACTAATTCCAACACCCACTAGCTTTTTTTAGTTAGTGGGTGTTTTTTTCGAGGTGAAAAGTGTGTTTATCATGATTACATCCCCAAAACCTTCAATCACCGTTCTCAATCAAATCATCCAGGTTCATGATGAAATAGATGGCGTTATTTTAAGGTTTGATGCAGCAGAGAAAGATATTATTCATTTCATAAACCAGCTGATAACAAGAATTCCTAAAGATAAAATTATCGTGCATAACAATCCAAATATTTTATTTGCATGTCATTTAACGAGAATTCACTTTAAAGAAAGTAATTCTGAAATAGATACCTTTAGAAATAATCATCCGGAAATACAAGTCAGTCAAAGCGTTCATTCTTTGGCATCAGCCAAACACGCTGAATCGCTCGATCTATCATTTGTTTTATTTGGTCATGTCTTCCCTACACCGTCCAAACCTGATTTACCACCCAGAGCAGCAGCTCAAATTGATGCAGTCACTCATATTGATATCCCTGTAGTTGCATTAGGCGGCATCAGCATCGACACAATAAGACAGTTAAACACTAATTTTTCAGGCTTTGCCGGTATCAGGTTATTTATAAACAAGCAAGATTTTCTTGCAGTAAAAAAGGAGTGGTTACTACGTACGACATCGTTGTAATAGGTGGAGGAATTATCGGAGAAAATATTGTGTACGCACTTAAAAGCCATACAGATAATATTGCAATCATAGATGATGCACATGGTTATAAAGCAACACACGCTGCTGGAGGTATGCTCGGGGCACAAAATGAATTTACAGAAGATAGTCCTTTATACAGACTATCTGTGCTTGGTCAGCAAATGATGCCTGATCACATTCAGCAACTGGAAAACTTGACTGGATTATCTATTGACCTACAACAACACGGATTGCTTAAAATCGCTTCACCTGGAGATGAAGAGAATCTAAAGACTCAATACGATTTTCTAAATTCAAAGCATGAACAATTTGAGTGGATAGCTTCAAAAGCGTTATCTTCTTATGCGAACGGTTCAATTAATAATGCGTTTGAGCAGGCAATGTGGATTCCTACAGATGGTCAAGTCAATGCTGGTAAATATTTAACTGTTATAAAGTACGCAAATCAAGATATTCCTCATATTTCAGATCACGTCAAATCCATTAATTACGTAGATGATAAATATCACTTATCAATAAGCGATAAAACCATCATCTCAGACAAAGTCGTTATTGCAGCTGGATGTAAAAGTGAAGATTTACTTAACATGCTTGATATAGATTTCCCGATGCAAGGCGTGAAAGGAGAAGTCCTGACGTTATATCATCCCGATCTTTATTTAAAAGAAACACTATTCCAGACAAACGGACATTATATTGTCCCTAAATCAGACAATCATTATCTGATTGGTGCAACAACTTCACTTGATACAAAGCAACAACCAAGTGCAGAAGGTGTAAAATGGTTACTTGAAGAAACGTTTAAACTAATCCCGAAATTACGCGACAGTACCATCGTCAGCATTGATTGTGGATTCAGACCAGATACCACGTTGCATCGACCTGTCCTCGATCAGTTAGATGAAGGATTATTTCTAGCAACGGGACACTACCGCAATGGTATCTTATTATCACGTATTACAGGAGAATTTATGCGTCAAATGATCTTTGAACAAGATGGAGAACTGTATCAACAATTTCAAAAAGATTTTAAGATAGGAGAAATTTATGAAAATATACATTAACGATGAGCCTTTTGAAACAGACAAAACAAATTTATCTGACTTACTCGCAACTTTTACAAGTGATAAAAAGAGGATTGTAGCGCTTGTGGATGATGTTCCCATCGAACAATCTAAATGGCAATCTATCACTTTGAAACCCGAACAAAAATTAGAATTACTAGAATTCGTTGGAGGCGGCTAATATGTTAAAAATAGGACCCTTGGAATTATCTTCTCGTTTAATATTAGGAACAGGCAAGTTTAAAGATGGAGAGACACAAAAGAAAGCAGTTGAAATCAGCGAAACAAATGCGTTAACTTTTGCAGTACGACGTATGAGTTTATATGATAAATCACTCCCTAACCCACTAGAATCTGTAGATTTAGATAAATATATCACCTTTCCAAACACAGCAGGCGCAAAAACAGCTGAAGAAGCGGTAAAGATAGCAGAAATTGCACGTAGTGCAGGTATGTGTGACATGATTAAAGTTGAAATTATCGGTGATGATACAACGCTTCTACCAGATAGTATCGAAACATATAAAGCATGTGAGATTCTTTTAGAAAAAGGATATATCGTATGCCCATACATCCCTTGTGATGTCGTCCTTGCAAAAAAATTAGAGGCATTAGGTTGTCATGCTATTATGCCACTTGGTGCGCCGATTGGGACAGGCCTTGGTATCAATGATCCATTAAATCTAAAATATATTATCGATGCAGTTAACGTCCCAGTCATCGTTGATGCAGGTATTGGTTCACCTAAAGACGCAAGCTTTGCGATGGAACTCGGTGCAGATGCAGTGTTACTCAATACAGCTGTCTCAAATGCAAAAGACCCGATTAAGATGGCTGAAGCAATGAAATATGCCGTACAGGCTGGTCAACTCGGATTTGAAGCAGGACGCATTCCTAAGAAATATACTGCCCAAGCATCAAGTCCTATGGAAGGTCTTGAGTTTCTATGAGCGAACGATTTGATCGACAAATCAAATCACCTGGTTTCGGACAAGCAGCACAAGATAAATTAAGCAGCAGCACATTTCTTATTATTGGAGGCGGCGCATTAGGAAGTACAGTAAGTGAAATGCTTGCTAGAAGTGGTGCTGGACATCTAGTAATTTGCGATATGGATGTTGTATCACTTAGTAATCTACATCGTCAAAGTCTTTTTGATGAAGCAGATAGTGCTGCTTATACTTTAAAAGTTGATGCTTTAGCGTCGCACATCAACCGTATAAATAGTAATGTAAAAGTGACTACGCTATCTGAAGAAGTGACAGTAAAGAATATCGAATCCATTATTGAAAAATATAAACCACTTCTCACCGTTGACGGTACTGATAATTTTTCAACGCGTTATATCATTAATGATGCGTGCCATAAACATAATATCCCATGGATATATGGTGCGTGTCTAAATGTACATGGAACTGTTTATGGTATAGAAAATCAACCATGCTTGAGATGTATTCTGCCTAATGAACCCAATACCGGACAAGATTGTGCTATTTCAGGCATTATGCCACAAACTGCTCACCTCGTTGCAAGTATTCAAGTTTCAGAAGTAATGCATTATATCAGTCATGGTCATTTTTCAGGAAAACTTACAACAATAGATTGTGAAAAAATGATATTTAAAAGTAGAAATATTGATGCCATACACAATCCTGCATGCCCTACATGTACCATTAAAGATTATCCTTCACTTAAACAGTCATTTACCCATGTCACTAAGATGTGTCGAGGGAAATATCAAACTCACATACCTTCTTCTTTATTTAATAACATAAACAAACATATTATTCATCAAAATGAACATTTCAAATTACTTTCTTTCATGGATCATAAGATACATCTCCTTAATAATGGCCGTATTATTATATTTGATGTATATTCTAGTAAAGAAGCTATAGCTGTTATTGAAGATTTGATAAAGTATGCACAAAAATAAAAAGACATATAATATATGTCTTTTTATTGTATCTTTCCACCCTATTTGTTATATTGATATATACCGTTTTTTTAAAATGATGTTATAAAAATGTGCATAATTATTATATTAGTATAAAGAAGGGATTACATGAAAAACGCATATCAACTATTCTTACATGACCTAAAAAATATTAAACGCACTCCGAGCTTTATCATCTTACTCATTGGATTATCAATATTACCATCATTTTATGCATGGTTTAATTTGAAGTCCTCATGGGATCCTTATTCCAACACAAAGTATTTACAAGTCGCTGTTATCAATCATGATACTGGAGCGGAAGTTAAAGGAAAAAAAGTCAATGTTGGTAATCAACTTGTCAAATCACTTCATAACAATGATAAGTTTGACTGGAAATTTAAAAATAATTTGAAAGATGCTAATCACAAACTGCGTATGGGGGAATACTACGCAATTATTCATATTCCAAAAAACTTTTCTAAAGATATGACGAGTATTTTTCACAAAGAACCAAAACGCGCCCATATCGATTATAAAGTAAATCAAAAAATTAATGCTATTGCGCCTAAGATGACAAATGCAGGCGCTACTGCCATCACTGAATCATTAAACGAAAAATTTGTAGATGCTGCCACAAAAGCACTTTTACAGGAAAGTAATCGAGCAGGCATTAAAATTGAAGATCAGATTCCTCTTTACCACAAGATTGAGAATGCAGTATTTGATGCTGAACGTGCACTTCCGGATATCGAACGATTTAGAAAGGCTGTAATTAAAATCGATGAACATCAAGGTGACATCACAAAATATGCTGATGAATTCTACAGCTTAAATCAATATCGCGACAAACTTAATGGCGGTGCTGACAAAATCATTGAAGCAAATCAACATACATCAGATATAAATGCATTAGGTCAGATGATTGTTAATCTTAATAATAACTTACCGCGTATTGAGAATGCATTACAAAGGGCAAATACGATTGAACAAAAGTTTCCAGAAATCAATAATTCTGTGCAACAGGGCATCGAAGCTACTACTAAAGCACAACATGTTTTAAATCAATCCCAAAATGCTATGCCTGAAGTTCATAACAAGATTAATACTGCCCAGGAAGTAGATAAAAAAGGACAACAGAAATTAAGCACAGTTGATATCAAACCTGCCTACACAGCACTACAAGAAGGGCTCAATGCAATCAATCGCTTAATCGCAGATCAAGCCACTACAACAATAGATATGTTGAATCAGTTAAATGAACTTGCTCAGCAAAAGCCAGGGGCATCTGAGACGCTAACAAAGAATTTAAAAGTATATCAGGATAACATTAATCAGACTATCCGTTTCAACAATGAGATGATTCGTATTATGAATGATGTGAATGATTTAGGATTTGATACAACTGCAATTTCAAAGGAATTGAATAACGTCAACCAGTCACTTGATGCTCTTAATAAAACAATTTCAAGTGCTATATCACAATCTAGGTCAAATCAATCTGTTAATATTAATCAGGAAGCTATTAAATCAGCACAAAACTCACTTAAAGCGTTGAACACTTTCTCTAATACAACAATGCCAGATATTTTTGAAAAAGGACTATCAAGCCTTAGTGGTGACTTAGATTCTATTGCGCAAAAATTAAACACTGCGCAAGCATTTGCCAATAAAGTCGATGGCATATTAATTGAAGCATCCCGTGTTACTAATGAAGCGAATACAACACTGAACCAAATTAACCAACAACTTCCATCACTCGAACAACGCTTCAAACAAATTAATCATACAGCTCAGACAAACTATCCGTTGTTCAAATCAAAGATTGGTCAGGCAAGCAATTTTGTACAATCTGATTTACCTAGTGTATTAAATGACTTGGAACGCTTGAGTAACTTTGCTGAAAAAGACTTACCTGGTGTATTAAATAAATATGATAGTACATCAAAATTATTAAAGAATAATCTCCCGGGTGCACAAAATGGTATTCATGACCTTGCTCAATTCGCGCGTGATGAACTACCGGCTATCGAAAAAGACATTAAAAAATCTGCCAAAAAACTAAGAAGTTTCGATCATAAAGATACTTTAAATAAACTTGTTAAATTGCTGAAAAATGATATGAAGAACCAATCTGATTATTTTGCTAAACCTATTCAACTTGATGAAACTCAAGTATTTCCAATACCTAATTATGGTTCTGCTAGTGCACCGTTCTATACAGCATTAGCACTTTGGGTCGGAGCGTTGCTATGTGGTAACTTACTTACTACTGAATTAAGAGATCCGGCGATTAAAGACAAGTTTAGTTTACGTGAAATATATCTTGGCCGAATGATTTTATTTCTTCTAATCAGTATCGCTCAGGCAATAATCGTCGTACTTGGTAACTTGTTTATTTTAGATGCTTATGCAAAGCATCCTGTATTAAATGTAATATTTGCAATTCTTGTTGGACTGGCATTCACAGTTATCGTCTATACGCTTGTAAGTTTACTTGGCAATATCGGTAAAGCAGTTGCCATCATTATTATGGTATTGCAAATTGCCGGTGGGGGTGGCACATTCCCAATACAAGTTACACCATTGTTCTTCCAGCGTATACATCCGTTCCTGCCATTTACTTACGCTGTAGACTTACTGAGAGAAGCTGTAGGTGGTATCATCCCTGAACTGACATGGTCAAAACTTGGATTTTTATATTTGATCACAGCCATTATTTTTGCGTTCGGTTTAGCCATGAAACCTAGATTTGAACCGATTAAGAAAGGATTCTATGCTCGAAGTCAGGCGAGTAACTTAGTAGAATAAGCACCCTATTATTTTTAAAATATTGTTGATATAATGGCTTTACATGATTAAAGGAGTTTTTCAATTGAATTATCAGGATAACTTATTATTCAAGACATTCATTACAATAGTAGGGTCGTTTCTTATTGCATTTGCATTTAATGTCTTCTTATTACCTAATGATGTATTGAGCAGTGGTATCGGAGGACTTGCTTTACTATTAAATAAATTATTGCATGTTGATGCAGGCCTATTAAATCTTCTATTAAACCTGCCTTTATTGATACTTGGATTTATGAAATTAAATAAATCTGTAATGTACAATACAATACTGAGTGTAATTGTTGTTTCGTTTTTTCTAACTGTCATTCCGACAGAAAGCATCGCAAATGAACTTTTTGTAAATGTAATTTTTGGGGGTGTAATCGTCGGTATCGGTGTTGGTATCATCCTAAAATATTCAGGTACTACAGGTGGCATGGACATCGTAGCGATGATTATCAGTCAAAATAGCAATGTATCTATCGGTCTTATCATGACGATTCTAAATGGTATTATTATTATTTGTTCAGGTTTCTTATTTGACTGGAACCTGGCGCTGATGACTTTACTTTCAATATATATTACCGGCAAGACTGTTGATACAATCTTTACATCCAATATTAAATTAACCGTTAATATTATCACTTCTAACTATGAAGCGGTTAGACAAGGTTTAATTGATGAGATTTATCGTGGTATCACTGTGACAGATGTTTATGGGGGGTATTCTAACGATCAGAAACACATGATTACAATGGTGCTTACACGTTATGAATTACCTAATGTCATCAAGATTGCTAAAACTCACGATGAAAATTGTTTTATCAATGTTTATGAAACAACCGAAGTTCATGGAAATTTTGCACGTAATCAATAAAAAAACAAAGCACACTGTATTCATTTACAGTGTGCTTTGTTCATCTATAATATTTTTAAAAAAATTTATTTCATCTATAGTACATTGCTTTGCATTCGATCTTCTAATATCCATTTGAAAGTTGTGTTGCGCAAAAAAGTCACCTCTACCATACTCTCTATATATCGTTTTAATACCACTTCTTCTCAGATAAAGAAGTATTTCTGGTGCCTTACCCACAAGCAAGTCATTTACACTACTTGCAACAAAAGTAGGAGGAAAATTTTTATCAATAAATGGTTCACAGTTAATTTCATTTTGTTTCTTGTGAAAATCTTTACCAACATAATCCTGCATTAAACCTCTAACCATAAAGCGTGTAAAGGATTTTTTCTTTGCAATCGCTATATCGATTGCATTAAAGAAACCGCAGTTAATAGCAATACCCAATACATTAATAATTGGTAGCTCTATCTGAAAAAATTGATGGTATCTAGGATTATTAAGTATCGTCACATATTGCGCCATAATTTGAGCACCTGCCGAATCGCCTATCATAAATAACTGGTTAATATTTAAACTGTATTGTCCATGGTTTTTATGTAACCAGTGCATACATTCATTAAGCTGGACAATCGGTGTAGGATACTTCAGCTTTGGCGCTAAGTCGTAATCATAGCTTACTACAGCAAAACCATGTGATGCGAGCGTCATGCAATATGCTTCATATGTTTCTTTTGTAGAATATACATATCCTCCACCATGAATATTAACAATGATAGGATAGCGTTCCTTGCGATAATATGGATAATAAATATTCAGCGTTGCATTCTTTTTACGATTGGTATATGTAATATCTTTTATAGCACGGACTCCATCAGGCTTCTCATTAAATATATCTTTATACTGATCCATCGTCTTAATAAATGTGTTAAATAACATTGATTGAATCGTCACTCTTGTCACTCCATTATTTATCTTTTGATAACGCCTTGTCCTTAGAAGTTTTCTTTTGAGTAGGCAGCAAATCATTTAAATGCTTACCTTTTGAACCTTCAACTTTCATCTCTACACCACTATTATACGCAGCACGTGTAATGAGATGTCCAGCGACAGGACTTGTTAAATATAAGAAAAATATACCGAGCAACAACCGAAAACTCACATAACCATCATTGACGATAAAATAAACGAAAACACCGATTAACGTAAGTAATACAGCAAGTGTGGAGCTTTTTGTCGCTGCATGACTTCGTGTATAAACATCTTTAAATATCAATATGCCTATTGCGCTAATAAGTGCCATAATACTACCTACAAAAATAACAACCGAAAGAATGAGATTGATACTATCGTTTACGTTCAAAGATAACACCTCGCTCGATAAATCTTGATGTTGCGATTGTACTGATAAACGACAATACACCAATAATTAAAATCGCTTCTAAAAATAGCGTCGTATCCATGATTAAACACATAATACTTACACTCGACATTACCATCGCACCAATACTATCGAAAGCTACTACTCTATCCGGTAAGGAAGGTCCAGCAATAACACGATATAACACTATCATTATAGCAATACCATATATCACTAGTGCAGCTTGAATCAGTATCATACTCATGTTTCTCCTACCTCCTTAATAACGCGTTCATAACGTTTAATAGATTTTAATAATTTCATATTTTCTGATGGTGTCGCATGTAATGTATGGATAAATAATTTCTTATTATCATGTGATAAACGAAGCACTACTGAACCTGGGGTTAATATAATCAGCATCATTAAACTTGTAATTTCCCAATTCTTCTTCATCGATGTATTATATGTGACAACCCCCGGAGCAATCTTGTGCGGAATAAATAAGATGTGATACATCGTTGAAAGACTTGAGCTCATAAGTTCATAGTTGAAGATCAAAACAAGCTTTAATAAAATCATTACCTTCCATAAATAGAACTGATGTCCGAAAAAACGATGTATGATGTAGAGAATAATAATACCGATTAAATATCCTTTTATAAACGTTGATAAATAGATGCGATCTTCATCCACCATAAGCACCCAAATCATAGCGATAAATAAATTTAATACAACCTGTGCGATAATCTTATCCTCCCATCATGACATTTTCTATATAGCGTTCGTAATGAATTGCTGATAAATGTTGTTGTAACGGTGTAGCAAAAATAGAAATCATACAAGTGATGACTAATACCACGCCAATTACAGTCAACTTCTTACCATATGGTTTATTTAATTCATGTCTTTGTGCATCGTTCAGCTGAACACAAGATCGATTCTCTTCTCCAAAGAACAAAGTGATAAACATACGTATCATCGCAAACATTCCTACGAAAGTACCAATAACCATTACTATTGCATAACCTAGTGGATGCGCATCCATACCAGCTTGCAGTATCAATAATTTTCCGGGAAACCCTCCTGTAAAAGGCATTCCTCCTATCGCAAATACAAAAAATAGCACAATCATGGCGGTAACTTTAGCATGATAAAATAATCCTTGTTTATATTTCATATTGATAAGTCCAAATCTTTTTACGATGAGACCTGCTAAAAGAAATAAACAAGATTTCACCAACATATCATTTAACGTATACATCACTGCACCATCTATACCTTTTTGACTAAATGTAGAAATGCCATAATAGATGATTCCTATAGATAATATAATCTGGTAACAAAACATCAATTTAATTTCTTTGTATTTGATAACACCTAACATACCGATAATGACTGTAGCAGTAGCCATATATAAAATAATAGGTGATAACATGGACTGATAAGGTACGAAGATTACTGTTGTTGTTCTTATCATCGCATAGACGCCTACTTTAGTTAATAACGCCGCAAATACTGCACCAATTTCGTAAGACAACACACTATAAGATCTTGGTAGCCAAATAAATACAAATAATGCTGATTTTAAACTAAATACTACGACAAATAATAAAACGATGACGGCATGTTCAGGAATAAACCCAGCTTCCTCCATTCGCATTCCTAAATGAGCGAAATTTAATGTACCATATACACGATACAAAATTCCAATACCAATCAGAAATACCCATGAACCAATCAAATTTAATACAACGTACGTAATACTCGCCTTAAACTGATATTTTTTCTTACCGACAACAATTAATATAAACGATGACAGTAACATAACTTCAAACATTACAAATAGATTAAAGATGTCGGCAGTTAAGAAAGACCCGTTTACACCAGCCAGAATAAATAAAATAAAAGGTACTGTTAAGTCTTTGAGTTGGTTAATATATTGGAAATATAGCACAACAATCACTACAACGATGCTCACAATAACGAACAACAAACTCATCAGATCCCCGTAAAGTTGGATTCCGTATGGTGCACTATAACCACCTAAACTTAAAATAATAGGTTTTTCTATAGAAGAATAAGCTAAGACAATAGTAGTAATCAAACTTATAAATAAAATAGCAATAGCAATCGTATATATTCTTTTATCCTTTAAATACGTAAATACACCTAATAATATAGGAATTAATACAGGTACAATCAATAAATTACTCATCTGTACCTCCTAAACTATCAACTTGATTATCTTTATTCATTTGATAGTTTCTATATACTAAAACTAATAGCAGTGCGGTTGTAGCAAAACTTATTACAATGGCAGTTAATATGAGTGCTTGTGGTAAAGCATCAACATCAGGAGTATGGTCATCAATAAAAGGTAAGTCATTTCCCGGATAAGACATTGAAATTAAATATAAATTTGCTGCATGACTTAAAACACTCGTACCAAGTACAACGCGAATTAAATTTTTAGACAAAACTAAATTTACGCCTACATATACTAGTATTGCAGTAATGATTGTTAGTATCGTCATTTTACATCACCACTAATCGATAGAAGAATAGTCATCACGACGCCCACAACTGTAAGAAGAATGCCAAACTCAAATAATGTAACGCTCGACAAATGCAATTCGTTCAGCACAGGTACGTGAATATATATATCTTCATGATTTAAAAATGCATGTCCAAACAATATAGGTACAACCATAACTGTTAATGAAATGATAATTCCAATAGAAATTAATTTATGAAATTCAAAAGGTAATAACTTACGTATTCTCTTAGCATCAAATGTCAGAAACATCAGGATGAATGCTGAACTAAAAACTAGTCCACCAATAAATCCACCACCTGGTGCATTATGACCATTAAAGAAAATATAAAATCCAAAAGTTAAAATAATAATAATTACAATTTTTGAAATACTTTCTAATAATAAATCATTTTCCTTCATGAGTAGCTCCTTTCTTCAATATCGTATAAATCCCAAAACCAGCAATCATAATAACGATACCTTCCAGCATCGTATCGAAAGCTCTGAAGTCTCCCAATATCGCATTGACTACGTTTTTTGCACCAGCAAGTTTATAACTATTGTTATAGTAAGTAGAAATCGTTGCGAATGTTTCTGTCTGATTACTTTGAACCATCACTAAGAATACAATTGCAGCAATTGCAAATGATATGCCATGTCTCAATAGTTTATACAGTATATTCGGCGCTTCTTTCTCCAGGTTAGGTAAATGGTAAAAACAAGCTAAAAATAAAACTGTCGTAATCGTTTCTATAACAAGTTGCGTTAAAGCAAGGTCAGGTGCCTTCAGCTGCATAAACAAAATACTAATGCCATAACCCACTAAACCAATCATTACTACTGCTGTCATCCTACTTTTAACGAACAGAAGCCCTAATGCACTAATAATCATCATGACACCAACTATGACAGTAAAAGCAGTTATTTCGTACTTAATTGACCAGCCGAAATCAATATTAGCAATTAAGTTAGGTAATATTAATGCAGCAATAAATATATAAAGATATATTGCATAAACATTTAATGTCCCAGTCATCAGTATCGATAATGATTGAGAAGCAATATATTCTTTCGTCCTTCCAATAAAGTGATATGCCTTGTTAAGTGATAAATGATCAAATGCTGCATATAGATGCTGATATAAACCAGTTTTAAGTACTGCAAAGCCACTTAAAAATATCAATAAAGTCAGCATTAGGGGCGGTGTAAATCCATGCCACGCTGAAACATGCTTTAAATTTAAATTGACTTGCTCTGAAACAATCGGACTGATAAACAGCTCCTGAACTTGATTTGGAATAAAGAATAGAATAAGCGTAACGATCATAAGTAAGATACCACTTATATCAATTAATGGAGATAACACTTTAGTCTCAACAGTACGTTCTCCCATAAATGGTCGAATGATTAACACAAAACAGTATATAAATGTTCCGATACTGCCAATGACTGATAATATTAAAATAATGTATAGTATTACATGTTCATTTCTCATTTCATACAATGCAGTAATCAACATCTCTTTAGAAATAAAACCACTTAAAAACGGTAATCCGGCCATTGCTAGAGCTGAAATAAGCATAGTAATGAAAGTTACGGGAAGATTATGTCTTAAACCAACGAGCGTATTCATATTCCTTGTACCTGTAGCTAAATCTACAATACCTGTTCCCATAAAAAGGGTTGCTTTATAACATGCGTGACTCAAAATAAGCAAAAGTAATCCATTATAAGCATAATCTCTAATATGGAAGTCACTCTGTGGAAAAGCGATGATACCGATTAATATAACCATCATGCCTAACTGACTAATTGTAGAATAAGCAAGCAATGCTTTCATATCATGCTTAGAAATTGCTACAACGCTGCCCATTACCATCGTAATAATACCTACAATAAGTAATACGTAAGCGAGAAATTCATTGTCTATGTATAGGGGTAATAATTTAATCAATAAATAGATTCCAGCCTTAACCATCGTAGCTGAGTGCAGTAATGCACTTACAGGGGTAGGTGCCTCCATTGCATCCGGCAACCATATATGAAAAGGAAACTGAGCTGATTTACTAAATGCTCCTATCATAATGAGGACTATACTAATAATAAATGTAGTATCTTTGC
This sequence comes from Macrococcoides bohemicum, assembly GCF_003259675.1. Taxonomy (GTDB): domain Bacteria; phylum Bacillota; class Bacilli; order Staphylococcales; family Staphylococcaceae; genus Macrococcoides; species Macrococcoides bohemicum. The sequence continues at coordinate 232,876 of NZ_PZJG01000002.1, forward strand.
TGAAATTACCGGATAATATTTGATCAATTTGTGCGGTACCGGCAATATTGTTTAATAGTAATAAACCAATCAACATAATACTTCCGCCAAGAATCGTAATTACAAATGATTTCAGGGCACCTTGATATGATGGTGCTTTATTGTAATGAAAAGCAATTAACAGAAAAGAGGCTACACTTGTTAGCTCCCAGAATAAATAAAGAATAATTGTATTATTAGCTAGTACGATACCGTACATCGCGATAATGAATAACGTTAAACTTGAATAAAAGTAACCGTGTCTTTCATATTTCTTCATATAAAATAAACTATAAAAAATCACTAAAATACTAATTGATGAAATAATAAAAAAGAAAAATAGAGATAAAGCATCAAGCTTTAACGAGAAATATATTCCCGCTTCGGGTATCCAGGGAATTGAATTTGTGGTTTGTCGTGGTGTCAATAAAATGATAATAAGAGAGATAATCGGGAACAATATTGAAATGATACCGATCATAGTTTTTGGAATGAATTTTTGAAACAGTTGAATACAAAAAATTGTGACAAGACCTAAAATCAATATATTAAATAACATCGTTCACATCCTTTAATTTCAGATTTTTATTTCTATACGTTTATTATCAGGTGGCAAGACATCAATAAAACGATACGTTTCCGCCTTTGTCTGATGTCCCAGTAAATGCATTAAATCATAAATATGTACGCCTTGAAGGTAAGCATGGTAAGCAAAAGTTTTCTTCAAAGCTTGAGGACCAATTGAATATTCACACCCAATTGCATCTGCTGCTGCAGTGAGAATTCGATGAAATTGCTGTCTTGTCATCGGGGATTTTGTTTTAATCGATTCGAAGATATAGTCACCAGATGACTTTTCTTTTATGTAAGTGTCTAATATTGTACTATCTTCTGGATTTAAATAAATCGTATAGCCTTGAATTTTAAATATATAATTGCTGTTGTATTTCATTAAATCTTCAACTTTTAAAGATAGAATGTCCTGAAGCTTCAATGGAACATTTATACCAAGTAAAAATAATAAATAATCCCTTGTTCGCTCTTTTAAAAAATATGACTTAATCGATTGAATGTCATCGACTGATTTAATAGGTTGTGATTTTATCATACCCTCCTCCTATGTTACATAAACATCATATCAAATATTTTTGTAACATTCAAAAGTGTTGCTTATAAAATTTAAAATTTTTCATAAATACATTCCATAATAAAACCAGGCGAACTATAAAAGTAATGTACTTTTATAGTTCGCCTGGTTTCTTATACGCTAATTCGTCAATTCTAGCTCTGTTTCATTTCGTCAATTACTTTTAACTATATTAAGCACCGAGTAATATAGGTGTAAGCACGGGGATGATTACGACAACAATTACACCTACAATTACTAGAGCGATACTTGCCATTGAAGTTTCTGTTTCTCCTAATTCTGTAGCTGCAGATACGCCTAATGCATGACCACTCGTTCCTAAAGCAAGTCCTCTTGCAATTGGATTACTGATTCTGAAGAAACGAAGCATCTTATTACCTAACGCATAGATGATAACAGCATTTAAGATTACAGCGAGTGATGTTAATTCCGGAATACCACCGATACCATCTGAAACTGGTAAGGCGATTGCAGTTGTTGCTGCCTGAGGTAACATAGAAGCAATAATTTCTTTACCAAATCCGAATAACTTCGCTACTCCATATATACCAAAGATAGCACCTGTTGTCCCTAATGCAATGCCTCCAATAATGTGTAACCAATATTTTTGTAATACATCACGTTTTTTGTATAACGGAATGGCAAAACAAATTGTAGCTGGTTCTAAAAAGAAGCTAATAATGCTCCCACCTTTGTTGTACGTATCAAAATCAATACCGGTAATCGCGAGAAATGCAATACCAAAAACCATGCCTACAAACAATGGTGCGAATAAGAAGAATCCGTTTGATTTTTTAAATAAGATTTGTCCGATAACAAATGGTACGATTGTAAGTAATATCCCAAAGTATACTGTGTTAACTCCTAAGTGATCTAACATTGTCATGATTAACGCACCTCAGCTTTACGATAATTTTTTACTTCTGTTTCATTTTTTACAGACGATTTCTCTTTACGTTCAGTTGTCATAACAATCATTTGTGAGAAGAATCCTGTACATAATAATAATAATAATGTTGAAATGAAGATTAATCCGATAATTAAAAATGGGTGTTCACTGATAAGACCAAGTGATTTCACAACCGATATACCTGCAGGAACGAATAATAATCCGATGTTATCCGTTAATGCTGTACCTACACGTTCTACTTGTCCTAATTTAACAATTCCTGTGCTTAAACAAATAAATAATAATACGAGTCCAATTACTGATGCAGGCATCGGTATCGGTATAAATGATTCGATAATCTTAGAGATAAGTAATATTACTGATATCACGATGGCTTGATGAAAAAAGTTATACGTTTTATTGTTTGTCATTGTTATGACCTCCCGATATTTATCTTGAGTTCATCATACAACGAAAAATGCTGAATAAAACGTTTTCATGGCGAAATGCAAAAATTGATAGTTGAAATGCAAAAAGATAGGGCTAAAATTATTTTAGCCCTATCTCATGTTTAAACTGCTTAATATATGATCTGGATACTTGTAGCTTCACATCTTTTGTCAGTTTCACCTGATACGTGTTATTGAACCATAGCTCTGCTGATTTTATGTGGTTTTTATTAATAATACTTGAACGATGTATACGCATAAATATATCTTCTGGCATTTTTTTCTCAAAAGCACTGAGCGGTTCATTAATTATATATTCATTTGTTAATGTGATGATATGTAATTTACCTTCTTCAACATATAATGCAATAATATCATGCGTATTAATTACATATATTTTATCGTCTATCTGAATAGAAATAGTCGCCGTGGACTGTTTCGTTTCTTCTGTATGCCCTTTTTGCACTCTACTTTGTGCTTTTTCAAGCGCTGCTTCTATTCTTTTCATTTCAAAAGGCTTTAATACATAATCTAGTGCATTTAATTCAAAGGCTTTCACTGCAAATGTATCATGGGCAGTTGCAAATACGATCAATGGCGGAGTTTTCATTCTATTAATCTTCTGTGCTAAATCAAGTCCACTTTCATTGATGAGATTTATATCTAGAAATAATAAGTCATAAGTATCTGCAAGTAAGGCTGTTAACGTTTCTTCAACCGAATCCGCTTCTTCTATATCGTGACTGTCATCTATCTTATTAATGAGATACATCAATTCATTGCGCGCTAACGGTTCATCATCGACGACTAATATTTTCACTTATAATAACTCCTCTCTTTCATAAGGGATATGCGTATAAAATTTCGTTCCATGCTCTCCAGTGATAAATTTCAATTTCGCATCACTATTATATAGTCCCACTAATCGTTTATTTAAATTTTCTAATGCACTGCCGGTACCAGATGTAGAATTTACTTCAATAATTCCTATTTTATCACGCTTCTCTTTTAGAATGCCGTTTCCATTATCTGTTACAGAGATTTCAATTTCATCGATATCTTTTCTAACAACGACATCAATATTATTACCAGTTTTACGATTATGGAAAGCATGCTTGATCGCATTCTCTACTAGAATCTGAATGATAAATGGCGGTACTTGTGCATTGACACAATCTTCTGCTATCTCAAAATGAATATTGAAGCGATTTGGAAATCTTGCTTGCTCAAGCGATAGATAAGCTTCTACTTGTTGAATTTCTTTTTCTATCGTAATGGTATTTTGTCTTGCACCTTGTAAATTAGATCTGAAGAAATTACTCAAATTCAATAATAATTCACGTGCTTTTTCACTGTCTACGCGTATAAGGGCTGAAATTGTATTCATCGCATTAAAGAAGAAGTGTGGATTAACTTGTGCCTGTAAAGATTTAATTTCAGCATCTTTTAACAACTTACTTTGCATTTCAATTTCACCAAGTTCAATCTGACTAGAGAAGATATCCGCTAAACCTTCCGCTAAACGGCGTTCAACGTATGTGAGCTTTTTACTATCTGTAAAATATAGCTTTAAAGTACCAACTACTTCTTCATTAACATATAAGGGAATAACAATGGCACCTTCTAACGGACAACCTGGATGCGTACAACCAATTTCTTCTGTTGTATGTGCTTCTTTTATCTCACCTGAGCGTATGACCTCTTTTGAAAGGTCTGTAATAATTTTCTTTTTCGGAACGTGATGATCGCTTGCTGCTCCGACATGCGCTAATATATCCGTTTTATTTGTTATTGAAACGGCAGACACTTTCATCAGATCTTTAATAATTTGAGCCGCTTCAGTTGCACTCGATTCATTTAATCCTAATCTGAAATAAGGTAATGTCTGATTGGCTAAATTTAAAACTTCATGCGTCTGTACAGCTTTCATATGCTGTTCCTGTTGTAACGTTGAAATAATAATAGATAAAAATATTGCGGTACCCAAACTGTTAATGAGTGTCATCGGTAAAATAATAATTGATACTAAATTCAAAGCATTATCAAAATTTGAAGCAAAACTGATAATACAGATCATTTGAATGAGTTCCATAACAATTCCAATAATCATTCCCTGAATAATTGTAGGATATTGATTGTGCTTTCTCGCTCTATGCCCAAAATATCCAGAGACAAAACCGATAATAATCGAAGAATAAACGTATGTATATGCATCTATGCCTCCTATTAAATACCTGGAAATTCCAGATACAATACCAACAGTAAGACCTACGATTGGACCACCTACAAGCCCTGCAACACTAATCGTTAATACGCGTGTATTAGCAATCGCGGCATCATCTGAAATCGTTCTGAATATTTGGCTGGATACAACATGATTATCTCGTATCTCAACACCTGTAAAGTTAGAGACAACAGCAAATAAACCAAAAATGATAATTAACTGTATTTGTGACGATAATTTTTCGCGTTCGCTCATCACCTTTTTAAAATGTGGTATGTTCATTAATATATAAGCTACAAGTATAATTAACCCAACACGTTCAAGTAATAAAATAAATAGTCCTAACATGAGCGCCCTCCTTATTCATCAACATTATAACCATAATCAAAACAAAAAGGATAGGTTCCCCCTATCCTTTTCATATATCTATTTTTCGACAACCTTAATAATTTCATCTGTAACCACTTTAACCATCGCTTTTATACCTGGGTACTCAAGATGAATCCCATCTGGGGCAAAGTATTCCGAATGGCCTTGTGAAACTTTATACCAATCTATAATGTGTACATTTTTATATTTTTGTGAAAAACGATACATCTCTTCATTGACATGTGCTTCATAATCTTTCGGGACACGGGCAGTCACTAAAAATACTTGTGCTTTATTAAATTTCTTCAGTATTGTATTCATCTGAATGTCTTCAAAATCTCCATTCGTACCTAAATAAAGCACAACAATGGCATCTCTTCTATTAAAATCTGTATATTTATCTGCCACAGGAATAGCTTTATAAATATTTCGTCCAACTTCTCCATCAATTGTAGCATTAGGAAATACTTTTCTAATCTGATAATCAATATCTACGAGCACCGAATCTCCTATTAAAAGAGGGGCGTATGGATAAACTTGCGTGATTTCAGTAGATGGTTCTGACACATTATCTATTTGTAAAGGTGATATGCGTTTTATAGCTGGTGCGATTGATTTTGTTTGAGTTATGACAATCTTTTCATTATTTGGTGACTCTGCTTTCACCGTTTTAATTAAATAAGGTGTTGAAACTAGTAAATATAGACTTAATAGTATTGTTATAAATGCTTTAAATGATTTCACATCTATAAAAGTCTTTAATCCTTTTTTTCTAAATGGTTGTTCAATCAATTGATAACTCAATACTGCCATAATTACTGTAAGAATGATAGAAATAACATGAACATACCATGGAATTTGTCCCTGTATAAAATGAGATTGCATCAAAACAATGATAGGATAGTGCCATAAATATAAACTATATGAATATCGACCAATCCACGTTAGCACTGGTAAGCTTAAAAATTTCGACATCAATGTATCAGGATGAACACTAGACATTATAAATAACAAAGTGAATATTCCTAGTATGTATAAGCCTCCCTGAAATACTGATGCACTATGCTCGGTAAACTGAAAAAATGATCGCACTAAAAAGATTGCGCCAACTAATCCTATAATTTCGATAACCCAAACGATTACTTTAGGTGGATTTTTCTTCAATTTATATGCAGGCCATATCAGTGCCAGCATTGCACCTAACAATAATGTCTGAAGGCGTGTATCTGTACCAAAATAAATACGGGAAATGCTCTTTGACGGATCGTAGAGCATCCACATTATTGCCATCGAAATCAATGACACAATCAAAAACACAACAAATATATTAGGTTTTTTCTTAAATATTTTAAATAACATCAATAAAACAAAGGGGAAAAATAGATAAAATTGTTCTTCGATAGCAAGAGACCACAAATGTTTCAACGGGCGAGGTTCAAGGCTCTGAAAATAATCCAGACCATCAAAAATATACCACCAATTTGAAACATATAATAACGCAGCATACATATCTTTTTTCACTTGAAATAACAATGCTCGATCAAAGAAGATAATATACTGTATGACGATAAACATCATAAATAGAACTGGAGGCAATAGACGTTTAATACGTTTATACCAGAAATGAACTAAGTTGATGGATTGATCAGCTTCGTATTCTTTAATAAGCAATGTGGTAATTAAATATCCAGAGATAATGAAAAAAGTATCTACACCTAAAAATCCTCCTGGCAACCATTTCGGATTAAGATGAAATATTATAATCGCAATTACTGCAATTGCACGCATGCCGTCTAAACCAGGAAAGTATTGTTTATTCATTGTAAAACGGACCACCTTTTTAACATAAACGTAACATAAATGAAATACTTTATTAATAATACAATTATTTCTATAAATTTACAACCCAAATTATGTTGTAATATGTTTAAATTTGTCATGTTTTCAACTTTCACTGTAGCATGTTTACATTAAAATATAAAAATTTCAATCTATTTTATTTACGATATTAATTACGATTTAGAATTTCATATCATTATAACTGATAGTAAATAATAATAATGAATAAATTAAAACCACCGATTCAAAGGAATCGGTGGCTGTAATTTAATCATTATTATTAAAATTTAATCTATATTAGAAAGTTTTTGCTAAACTTTCAGCTTTTTCAATTGCTGCAGCTTTGATTGATTCTGCTTGTTCTGGTTGTGCGTTATGACCTTCAATGATAATCTCTTCAACACTTGGAATACCGAAGAATCCTAAAATTGTTTGTAAGTAACGGTTACCCATTTCGAAGTTTGCTGCTGGACCTTCTGAATAGTACCCACCACGTGCTTGAACGATAACTGCTTTCTTATCTGTAAGTAAACCAACTGGACCTTCAGCAGTATATTTGAATGCTTTTCCTGCTACGGCAACTGCATCAATATAAGCTTTAACGATTGCAGGGAATGATAAATTCCACATCGGAGTGACGAATACATATTTATCTGCAGCAGCAAACTCATCACTTAATTCGTTTAAGCGTGTTACTTTTTGTTGCTCAGTTTCAGTTAATGTTTCGAAAGCTTCTCCTGATTGTAATTTACCCCAACCAGCGAATACTTCTTTATCAATTAATGGGATAAACGTCTCATATAAATCGATGTGTTTAACTTCGTGATCTGGATGAGCCGCTTTATAATTTTCAATAAATGCTTTCCCGGTAGCCATCGAGAAAGAAACTGTTTCATCATTAGGATGTCCTGTAATATATAATACTTTAGTCATGTGTAATAACTCTTCTTTTGTGTTTTTTTAGTTTAATTTTTATACCTGGTATATTTATTATATTATAATTTGCAAAATAGTCAACTAAAATGTTAATTTTTAAGCTATAAAAAAATCCGGGGTAATATTCCCCGGTTTCAAATTTATTATTTTCTCCAGAAAGTTGTAACTTCCTTTTTATCTTCTATATTGTATTCAATCATTTCTTTCAATAATTCATAATCAATTTTCTGGTCCCACTCCACTTTAAATAGGCCAGCAGTTTGAGCGTATCCAGCTTCTGCTATCTTATCTTTAAAGTACGCCATCGTTTGATTTTCCGGTGCTATTGAAATATGTGCTTTCGCTGTACTGACACCCAGTATAAAAGTACCGTGGTCTGAATACATCGGTGTATTCCATTTATACTCACGTTCTAATTCCGGAAAATTTGTCTCAATCCATTCAAATAAATCCTGAATCTTACCAAGATGATTAATGTTTGTTAATTTATTATAGAATGGTTCAAATTTATGCATAAATGCCTCCATTATCATTATTTTTTATTGTAGCATGTCTTCAAATGTCCAGCCTTTATCAGTCAGAACTTGTTTGTAAAATGGATCTTTGCCAATTAATTTTATATGATCTCCAATCGCTTCAACTTCATCTAAGTGATGCGTTGTTAAAATGATAAGTTTACTTTGTTTCAGCTGATTAATAAGTCGATGAATGTCATATCTCGATTTCAAATCAATACCAACAGTAGGTTCATCCAAAATAATTATATCCGGGTTTCCAAGTAAGCCGATCAACATATTAACTTTACGCTTCGTTCCCCCGGAAAGTGACTGAACTTCGCCTTATCTTCGCGAAGATTTAAAGCATCTTTATAAATATTTAGTAGATTATCATCGATAGAAGAAGTATACAGCCCTTTAAAAAACTTTATATTATCATGTACCGATAAATGTTCAAATAAAGCGATGTCCTGAGGAATATAGCCTAAATGGTTCTTTAAAGTTTTATGACTCAAGTCCTTACCGAAATAAATAATTTCTCCTGTATCTTGAGTTTCTAGCTTAGCAATCATGCGTAACAAGGTAGATTTTCCAGCACCATTCTCACCTAACAGGATTGTAACAGCCCGCTCTTCAAAAGTTGTATTCAACTGATTAAAAATTTCTTTTTTTCCATAACGCTTAGTTAAGTTTTTAACTTCTATCATATGTTCCCTCCTATCGCCTGCAACATATAGATGGTTACGAGCACCAATGTGAAAGTGATGGTCATAAATAGACGGTGACTCGTAGTATTGATTTTAAAGAGCAATAAACTTATTACGCATTCAAAAATAAGTGTGAATAACAAGCATACACAATAAAACATGACACTCATCATTTGATTCATAATCGCTGCTGCAATTATAATCGATAACATAATAATCACTGTGTGAATTGTGATATATATGATATGTAAGAACAACTTTGTCTTATTAAACATATACATGCGTTCAAGTGCGGCATTCTGTTTTAGACGATGGTGTAATATCACTTGTACAGATGATACAAATAAAATAAGCGCGAATATTGTACTTAGAGAAATTGACCTGTCTTGTGATTTTGAAACGGCAATTTGTTTCATACGACTTTCTGGTGTTTTCTGATAATACATCTTCTTAACTTCTTCAATATTTACTTGCCTCTCTTTATCAATATGATATTTCACAATATAAGGAATCTGAGCTTCAAATAATGTTTTACTTACTATTTCCTGGGCAATAGCTCCAATAAAGTCGTCACGATAATAAAGCTGAATCGTATCTCGTAAAGATCGTTGCTTTACTTGCTCATTGAAACCTTCAGGAATTGATAAACTTATCACGGCTTCTTTAGCTTTTACACGATCTTCTATAAAACTTTCTTCATCACCAATTATTTTAACTGTCATATCATGATTATTTTTAAGCATTGCAATCAACGATTCTGATGATTGAGAATGATCTAAATCCTGCACAGCTATCGGCATTCTAAACACTGCATTCATTTTTTGTTGCATTATAAAACAAGTGAGTAACATACCAGCAATCAGCAATGATAATAATACGTATGATTTCCATTGTTTTTGCACCACGAGGTATAAGATAGATTTCATCGTCTATACCTCCATATCAGCTGTATCATCAATAGAATCAGTAATACAAAACAAATAACGTAGAACAAACCAGGTGTCTTAATAAAATAGTTATTTAATATTAATTCCAGCACTTTATTAAAGATATGACTAAAAGGCTGATGATACAAGATACCACCCAATACATCTTTAAAGTAAATCGAAGGTATCGTTGCTCCGGAAAGTAGAATGATAAGACCTGTTATCATTACTTTAAGAATCAATTGAATCGTTTCATTATTAACGAGTTCAATAAGCATCATCACCACAAAAATCATTATGAGATATAATAATAAAATAATTAAAAGTGGCATTAGGTTATAACTTTCAAAAGATACATCTAAATATTTCAATAAAAGATATAACACTATAATAGAAAATATAAATGTATACCATACACTTATTAAACCGCGCGTCAATGTTAGTTTTTCAAACGAAAAATGAAACAGTGATAAACGTTCCTTCAATGCATGTGCCTGATTCATCTTCAAAATATTAAACAGTGATAAAAATAATACATAAATACTGATAAAATAAACTGAAACAGTATAATACTGATAGTTATCGTAAAGTTTAATCGCTTGTTCATCAAATGCTCCGTTTCGATTCAAACCCGTAAATAGCATATCTGTCATCATCATTAGCATTGCATCATCATTTGATTCAGGATATAAGGCTTTATACGCTCCAGCCCCACCAATAGACAGCATTAACCGACTATATACAGAATTCGTTAATTGATAGATGATAATACTCTCAAGCGATGTTTTATCATACGTGTACACAGAGATAGGTAATGCACCTTGCTTATAAAATGCATCAGTCATTCCTTGATCGAACACAAAATAACCATCTAGATGATGTTGCTTTAATTCATAATTAGCCGTAACTGCATCAAACTGTTTCAATTCAATATCATTACCCATACTCTTTCCATCGCCAATTGCATCTAGTATCAATTTCGTTTCTCTAGATTGATCTTCATCTACTAATCCAATCGAAAACTTATCATCTTCCTGACTTTTCATCACAGATAATCCTATAAGTGTCGCAAACAATACAAATAGCAATACTAATATATAGACCAGTAAGTACCACTTTTTCATAAAAAAAGAGTGATAAATGCTGAACAGTTGTAGTTTCACATTTATCACTCCTAATTTTTAATATTTATACTTAAGTTTTTTTAATTTAAATCTTTAGAAACGTCTTCAAAAATTTTATTAAAGTTCTCACTAATATCATCTTGTATTTTTTGAAGATCGCTATCAGACATTGTGCTTAAATCTTTAGCACCATCAGACTTCACTTTTATATCTTGCTTTAATTTTGTTACAGCATCAATCATCAACTTAACTGGTTCATTTTGAACATTTACCGATAACTCAGCTTTTTGCTTTTGTTCATTATTGCCGATATCTGTTACTAAATCATTTGTATAATTTAATTTTAAATCCTGTCCAGCTAATTGAGATAAATCAATCGTTCCTTTGTCAGTACGTTTATCGCCATCTGTTTTAGAATTATTTACAAATGATATTTCTCTTGTACCATCTTGATTAATGACAATTTTATAATCATCTTTATAATTTTCATCTTTTTTAGTTGAATCCCCTGTTAACACAAATGCATCCGGGGCATCTTTAGCAGAACCTTTTACTTCTATTTTTAAATTATCATCGACTTTAGTTAATGCATCTAATTTAACTTCTTCTTCTTTACTTGTCATTACAACATTACGTTTCATAATTTGTTTACCATCAACAAAGATTGTTGAGATAACTTTTGGGAACTCAGATTCTTTTTGATCCTTCACTTCTTTTAGTGCTTTTTCTAACGCTTTATCGTAGTCTACACCTTGTGCTTGTTTTGTAAATAAATCTTTTAATTCTTTATCATCTTTCGCTTGTTCTAACATTGCAACGATGATTTTCTTTGTATCTTTTGGTTGTAATGTCATTGTTAATTTCTTTAAATTTTTCTCTTCATCAAAGATTTTTACTTTTTCTTTATCTTTTTTAAACTGATCATCTTCAACATTATCAGCGAATGTTTTGCTGTAACGTTCGATAATTTTATTCATATCTTCTTGAGAAAGTTGTGCGCCGCCTAAAAGGTTATTCAAGTTTAATGAATCATTGGTCATACCTTCTACTGAAGTTGGATCTCCAGTTAATTTTTCAAATGTATCTTTAATTTTATCATTCGGAATGCTTAATACATCATTTAATACCGGTGCAGAAAAATATTGATTTTTGCGATCTGCCTGCCACGCAAACTCACCTAATTTATTATCTGCAATCGTAGGTATAATGCTTAAATTTGATAATTTATCTTTACTGTTATGTGCAACATCAAATACGATATTTGATGAATCAATCACTGATTTTGAAATTCCCATTTGAGAAATAAATGTTTCCGGAATATCTGCACCTAACTTCATATTTACTGCATAATTATCATCCTGCATTTTTTCCTGGAATTTTGTTTCATTTTCAAATCGATTATTGAAATAATCTTGTAGAGACTCCATCGATTCTTTTTCACTTAAAAAATACGCATTTTTCGGTGTGTTCGTTAAAAAATAATAAGCCGCTGCGCCCCCACCACCGATTAATAATACAAGTGCCGCTATGATTCCTAGGAGCAACCCTTTTGACTTTTTCATATCATATCCTCCACTTTTGTATTTAATATCTCACTCAACTTCATCATATCAAAATAAAAATCGTTACGAAATACTTTTCTCAAAATTAACCATAAATAATATTATTTATGAAAATTAGTTTACTTAGTAATGAAATAATGTAAAAATTATTTTTAATTAACAAGTTACAGCGAAAGATTAAATATTATTTTATATGCTTTGATTTTTATTATGACTTAAACGAATTACTTTGAAATGTAATAGATACGCACCAAGTGCCATTACAAATAAAGATAAAATTGCAATACGACTTGCTAATGGCCCATAATCTTTTAAAAGCAACGTTATTGTCCCATAAACGAAAGGTCCAAATACTGCTGATAATTTACCGCTCATAGAGAACAAGCCAAAGAATTGTCCTTCATGTGCTTCAGGAGATAATTCAATAATGAGCGTTCTTGAAATAACCCAGATTGATCCCATCGCAATTCCGAATAGAATTGCACAAATATAAAACGCCGATTTAGGTAAAGGAATGCTGGCAATAATAAGCGCAATCATTAGCACAAGTGCGACATAATGCAATGTCTTTAAAGAACCGATTTTTTTAGCGATGTAACCAAATACAAATGCACCAAGTACACTAAAAATAGTTGCTATCATAAAGATTTTGATAAATTCACTTGATGTAAACCCGACTACAGTAGTGGCATAGGGTTGCATCATACTTATCGCAGTCGCCAAAGCATCATTTAAAAAGAAATAAACGATTAAAAATACGTAAATCGCAGGTTCATTCTTAGCTAACTTAAAAGTCTCCAATACTTCTTTATATCCTGATGTTAAGCTTGATTGAGACACATGTTGTTTCATCGTCTTTTTATTTCCATCTTTACCAAAGATAAAAATCGGTATGCTAAATACTAAAAATAAAATAGCGGTTGGAATAAACGTCTTTCCTGCATCTTCAGTACCTATTAAAGTCATTATCGTGAGCACACCAAATAATGTCCCCATATAACCTAACGCAACACCAAATCCGGATAACACGGAATGGTCTTCTTTCGGTGCTAAACTACTCATCATTGCATCATAAAATATGAGACTCGAGTTATACATAAATTTCGCAATCGTAAATAAAATGATGATAATCAGGAATGAAACCGGTATGCCGAACATCTGCTGTTTAATATCTGCTTCATAGATATAGCCCATCAGGAATGTACAGATGAACACAGCTAAAGTAAAAATGATAACCCATTTCTTTTTCTTTTGTGTTCTATCGATATACACGCCATATATGGGACTTAAAACAATGAGGAGCAATGCTGCAACACTCGCTGAATAAGCTATCCAGGTGGATGATACCTGCTCAGTTACTGGATCAACACCAAATTGCTCTGTTACAAATTGAGGGAAAAACAATGTCACGATATTTGCACTAAAAATTGTATTACTGAAATCATAGAGTGCCCAGCTAAAAATAGGTAATGATAATAACAATTTAATATCTTTCTTCATCATTTGCTCCTTATGATTAGTATTACTCATAGTTTAGCGATTGTTTGACACAAAAGCTATAAATTTTCTGTTTAATTACTGTAAAGAAAAGAGCTGAAGCTATATATTAATCCCTTCACTTAACTTTAAAATCCTGTAAGTCCATTAATGCATAATGAATTTGATGATATCTCTCCAATGGTTTTAAATCAATCAGGGGTGTATTACTACCTCGTTCAAAATATTTAGCACAGTTTTCAAAGTTTCTAAATTCTTCTGAAAGTTTAACTGCTTTATTCCAGCTACGATATTACTGTAAAACCAATTAACATGGAATATATCTTTATAATGTCCATAACAATCACTTGAGTTCATATAAAGGTATTAAGATATAGGTATAATATAAACAGATAATAAGATAAAAAAATAAACGACAAAAAAAATAACCACTATAAAGTGATTATTTCTGTTCTTAATACCACTCACTATTTTTATACTTAAGATAATACTTAGCATTTCTCATCAAAAGATAAGCTTTACGTTTTACTGAACGATCTTTTGCATAAAATAGTGGATTATAATATTGATGTTTGTAAATGAGTTGTTTGATTTCTTTACGTAATGATTTTTGTTTTACGTATTTTAATATAATATCTTTAGGTACTACAGTAAATAAATGAGTTGTGTCCAAATATTTCACCGGATGAGATTGATTTAAAATTAAATCTTCTACATAACATCTCGCAATTGAATAGCCTGTTTCTTTGACGTAAGAACTTGAACGGCCGGCACGTAAATTAACCTCGAAAAACTTGTATTTTCCATCTCGATGATCATATTTTAAATCAAAGTTAGCAAATCCGGTATAATGCATACTTTCCATCATCTTGATCACTTTATCCATCAAATCTTTATCATATCTTGAAATGAGTGCTGTATAATTGCCGATAGCTGTCATCGCGGGTTCTTGTAACAATACTTGTGCTAGTGTAATCACTTGCGCTTTTCCATTTGAATCACCGTAATAAACGATGTCCCACAAGTCCTGATCGCTTCCTTCAATAAATTCCTGAATAATAATATCCTCACGATATCCATTATTATGAAGTAGTTCAATCGTCTCATTAATTCCAGCGTAATCATCAAGGACATAAATTTTCTGTTTCCCTTTAAACTTTAAATTAAAGTACGTTGTGCCATCATCAACTTTAATAATTGCCGGGAATCGGATAGGTTCCTTAAATGTTTCGATGGTAGCTAAATTAAAGTGGTATGTCGTAGGAATATCAATACCGTATGAAGCAACCGTCTCATAGAAATGTTTCTTATAATATAATTGGTTAAATAAATCTTGTGTCGGAAAATTAAATGTAAAATCTTCTCTCAATTTTGCTTCATGTTTAATTAGCACCTTAACATATTCATCTGTCGTTGCGACAAGCAATAGTTTACGATTTTTCTTACGATATTTCTTTGCAATGCGCTCAAATGTTTCTATGAAAACTTTGTCATCATAAATCATTTTATCGATATAGTAATCGCTAATAAGACTAGAAAATTTTGTGAATGATAAATAGTCAGCTGCCACGACAACTGACTTTTTCTTATAATCTTTATGAAAACTTGCTGCTGCAGCATACGCATGTATGTTTGCACCCAAAATTATTGGGATAAAGTTAAATTTAGCCATGTTCATTATCCTTTATATAGTAGTTTAATCTAGACTTTCCAAGCTGCTTAGTTCATTATATTTTTGTATGGTAATTAATGCAAGTATACATTCACCAAGGAATGTTAATATACAAATATTTTCTTTAACATATTATAACATTAAATTTTTAAAGCACATGATATTCTGATTTATTATCGTTCTAATAAACCTTTTCCCTGATAAATTTTCTCAGTATATTTTTCTATACGATTCCTTTTCGTCTCACTGCGTTTTGCTTTACTAATTTCAATGGCGTACGCACGTTGACGACCAGGTGTTAATTTATAAAACGCTTCTCTTAAACGTTCGTTCTCTTTAAATGCTTCTTCTAATTCTAAAGGGATTTCTAGCGGTCCATGTTCTTTTTTAGGAGGTTTTACGCCTGATTTCTCAATTCGAATTGCTTCTTTAATATAAAAACGAATTTTCATTATATTATTGTTCTTTATTTTTAAAAAAGAAGCAGCATTATCCCTTTCCATTAATATCAAAACCATATTTTTGATACACTTTTTTACTTTGATCATTCTGTAAATACTGATAAAGTTCCTCAGTTTCCTTTTTATATTTAGTGTCTTTAATTTTAGCAATTGGATATGTAATCGGTTCATGTAAATCATCTTGAATTTTGAGTGTATACTTTATTTTATTTGTTGATTTGAGGTCTGATGTGTATATGATACCTGCTTCAGTATTACCGGTTTCTACATAGGTCAACACTTGACGTACGTCCTTCGTTAATACTAATTTTGATTTGACTTTTTGATATAGTTTTTTGTTTTCTAAGGCTTGTTTACCATATTCGCCTGCAGGTACTAATTCCGGATTGCCAAGAGCAATTTTTTTTATTTTTTCTTCTTGTAAATTATCAAGAGATGTTAATTTATCTTCTGAAATAAGTACAAGATGATTTTTAAGTAAAGACTTTGTATCTTCTTTATCCACCGCTTTATTTTTTACTAAATCATCTACTTTATCCTGTGCAGCCGAAAAGAATATATCAACTGGAGCACCTGACATAATTTGTTGCGCTAATGCACCGGACGCACCATAATTAAATTTAATATCAATATGCTTATGTTCAGCTTCATATAATTTTTCGATATCATTTAATGTATTTTTTAAACTTGCTGCAGCTGATACAGTGATGATTATTTTTTCATCACTTTTTATGCTTTCTTTTCCTTGATTTCCACAGCCACTCAATAATATACACGTAAGAAATATTAACAATGGTTTTTTCATTATTAGCCTCCTAGTATTATTATGTATATTTTACCATATAAAAAAAGACATACTACGTAAAAACGTAATATGCCTTTTAACTTAAATCAGTATTTAATTAATTCCTGATTAAATAATCAAAAGCACTTAATGCTGCTGTTGCACCAGATCCCATAGAAATAATGATTTGTTTATAAGTTTGATCTGTACAGTCACCTGCAGCAAAAATACCTGGTACATTTGTAGCACCATTTTTATCAACGATGATTTCACCACGGTTATTTCTAGCAACTAAGTCTCCAACAAATTCAGTGCTCGGCACTAAACCAATTTGAACAAATACACCTTCAAGATCAAGTGTATGTTCTTCATTTGTATTGCGATCAACATATGTCAATGCTTTTAACGTCGTATCCCCAGTTAATTCTTTTGTTGCAGCTGATTTAATTATTTCAGCATTATTTAATGACGCTAAACGATCTTGTAATACTTTATCTGCGCGTAATTCCTCACCAAATTCTAATAACGTTACATGTTTAACAATACCTGCTAAATCTATTGCTGCTTCAACACCAGAGTTACCGCCGCCTACAACTGCAACGTTTTTACCTTCAAATAAAGGACCATCACAGTGCGGACAATATGCTACACCTTTTGTTTGATATTCAGCTTCTCCTGGTACATTCATGTTACGCCATTTTGCACCTGTTCCGATGATTAATGTTTTAGATGTTAATTTACCACCGTTCTCTAAAGTAACATGTACTAAATCATCAATTTTTTCTAACTTTTCAACACGAACAGCATTCATAACATCAATGTCATAACTATTAATATGTTCTTTTAAGTTTTGAGAAAATTCTGGACCTGTTGTTTCTTTTACTGTAATAAAGTTCTCAATACCAGCAGTATCATTTACTTGACCACCGATACGTTCTGCAACGATACCTGTACGTAAACCTTTACGTGCTGCATATATTGCTGCACTACCACTTGCAGGTCCTCCACCGATTACTAATACATCAAATGTTTCTTTCGCATCAAATTCGGAAGCATCTGTTCCACCACCAAGTTTACCGATAATCTCTTCAATAGTAGCTTTACCACTACCAAATTCTTCACCGTCTAAGAACATTGTAGGAACAGCCATAATATCTTTAGATTCTTCTCTAAATGCTGCACCATCAATCATCGTATGTGTAATATTTGGATTTAATACCGCCATCATATTTAAAGCTTGTACAACATCTGGACATTTCGTACAAGTTAAGCTGATGAATGTTTCAAAGTTAAATGGTCCTTCTAACTTTTTAATTTGATCAATTACAGATTGATCTGCTTTAGGTGCACGGCCACTTACTTGTAATAAAGCTAAGACAAGAGAAGTGAACTCATGTCCAAGTGGCACACCAGCAAATGTAATACGTGCTTCTTCTTCAGGACGTGCTAGTGTGAAACTTGGTGTGCGTTTCAAAGGTGCTTCTTTCAAAGTGATACGTGAAGACATCTCTTTTATTTGAGTGAGTAAGTCCATCATATCTTGGCTTGTTTTGTCATCTCCAGCACTCGCTGTAATTACAACGTCGCCTTCCATTAACTCTAAATATTGAGCTAATTGTTGCTTTAATGTATCGTTTAACATTATAATTCCTCCTCTAAAGGATAAATTTCTATATTTTATTGCAATAGATACCACAACGCAAAAACTTACGTTGTGGCAGCATTTTAATATTTAATTGTTAACTAATTACTTTATAAATTACAATTTATTAAATATATAATTCGGACTGATAAGTATCCGCCAAAATCTTATTAGATTTTACCAACTAAGTCTAAACCAGGTGTTAAAGTTTCTCCGCTTTCTTTCCATTTTGCAGGACAAACTTCGCCGTCATGGCTAGCTACATATTGAGCAGCTTTAACTTTGTCTACTAATACTGAAGCATCACGACCGATTCCATCATTGTTGATTTCCATTGTTTGAACAACACCATCTGGGTCGATTAAGAATGTCGCACGTTGTGCAAGGCCTGCTTCTTCATCTAATACATCAAAGTTGTTAGCAATAACGTGTGATGGATCACCAATCATTGTATATTGAATTTTGCTGATTGCTTCTGAATGATCGTGCCATGCTTTATGTGTAAAGTGAGTATCACATGATACAGAATATACGTTAACTCCTAAACCTTGTAACGTTTCATATTGATCTTGTAAATCTTCTAATTCAGTTGGACAAACGAAAGTGAAATCTGCTGGGTAGAAGCATAGGATATTCCAGCTACCTTTCATTGATTCATTTGATACTTCAACAAATGCATCTGATTTTGGATCATAAGCATTAGCTGTGAATGGTAAGATTTCTTTGTTAATTAATGACATGTGTAATTCCTCCTGAGAATTTATTAAGTAATTTCAAACAATCTCTAGATTAGAATTATTCTAATCTCTACAAAACTTATTATTACATGACGAACGTATTAAGTCAACCAACTCAATCTTTAAAATTATGAAAATTATTTGTCGTATTTTTATTTTTTCTAAAATAAAAATAATTACTAAAATTCATTTGTGAAAAATTACTTTTTACAATATCAATTACAGTGCCTCATTCTCATTTACTTGATAATCAAAGTAACAAATACAGCCAGGATAACAAGCGGAATAATATAGCGCAACAAGAAAGCCCAAATTTTAAATAAACCTCGATATTTACCATCCATTAATTCATGCTTAGCAATTGCAGTATCTAGTTTGTAACCCGCAAATAACGCATAACATAATGCTCCAATCGGTAACATAATGTTCGAAACTAAGTAATCCATATTATCAAAGAATGTTCCTGCTAAAAATTTCATTTGACTTAAAGTACCGTTCGATAATGCAGAAGGTACACATAAAATAAATAATAGTAATGCGATGAAATATACATATTTTTTTCGTTTCTTTTGTTCGTGCTTAATTGCGTTCGAAACATTAATTTCAATTAATGAAATAGACGATGTAATAGTTGCAAAAAAGAATAGCGATAAAAATATAAGATAAAAGATACTTCCAAACGGTAACTGATCGAATACATACGGTAAAACGATAAACAATAAACCAGGACCTTGTGCATTATCGATGCCTAATGAAGCAGTTGCAGGAAATATTGCAAGTCCTGCAAGTATCGTAACCAGTATATTTAAACCGACAACAGAAAAGGCAGATTGAACAATGTCTGTCTTCTTATCTAAATAGGATGCATATGTTAACATGCCACCAAATCCTACTGAAAGCGAAAAGAATGATTGACCTAAAGCAAAAAGTACTCCTTCAGCATTCAGTGAATTAAAATCAGGTTTCAGAAAATATACAACGCCATCCATTGCATTTGGAAGCGTTAAAGAACGAATGATAATTACAATAAATGCAATAAACAACATAGGCATCATTATTTTTGAAGCTTTTTCAATCCCATCCTGAATGCCACGGGAAACAATTATCGCAGTGAGAAAAATAAATAATGCAGCGCCAAGTATTGCATATATCGGGTTACTAATCAGTTGACCAAATAATCCCTCGTAATTCTTCGTGTGTTGATTTGTAACTATTACATAAACAGTCCTCATCATATAAAGTAAAATCCATCCACCAATCACACTGTAAAAACTAAGTAAGAAGAAAACACCGACATTACCTAGATGACCTATTAAATTATAATATTTATTACCTGTAATTTTTCTGAACACTTCTGTGCTATATGTCTTTCCGTGTTTACCTATTACGAATTCTGCTAACAATAAAGGCATACCTATAAATAATGTAAATATCATAAACAGTACTAAAAACGCTGCACCACCATTATCAGCCATGACATACGGGAATTTCCACATCGCACCAAGTCCTATTGCCGAACCTGCACTTGCTAAAATAAATCCAATCTTCGATCCCCAAACAGATCTTTTTTCCATGTGTAATCCCTCATTTCATATAATTTTTTAAACAAAAAAAGAGGCCAATGCATATGCATCGACCTCAAAAAAAGAGACCTTATGCATACGCAACCGGCCTCAAGTAACGCGAATGAAGCCGTCATAGATACTTATATCTATGACGGGCATAAATATAAGTTATGACAGCTGCCACCACATATTTAATTTTGTACTGTTCTGTACAAAAGTCTTCATTCTAATTACCTCGCTTGTTTAAGATTACTGATTATTCTATCAGTATATTGATTATGCGTCAAACAAATCTATTTAACGTACATCCGTTATATGCGTTATAGGAAAATACATCGCCAATAAATAAGCAGTTACAACCATTATTAAAAAGACAACTATCAATAAAATATCCCGATAGCTAAATGGAACATGATAATAGTACGTTCTAGTTCCATTATGGAATCCTTTTTTCTCCATTGCGACAGACAAACGATGTGCACGTCTAATATTTTGACTTAATAGTGGTATAATCAAATGCTTTATTCGATTCAACCCTCTATATTGGCTCGAATTTATAACATGATAACGCATTTTCAATGCATTGCGTAATTGGAAGAAAGACTCAAACATCATCGGCACCATACGGATGGCTGCCATAAATGCATAGGCGTATTTAGGCTTTACCTTCAAATGCTGCATTAAACTATAGAATACTTTTACAATTTCACTTGTAAAGGCAATACTTAAACCAAAGAAACTGACTGTAATCGTTCTAAGCGATAAATGTATTCCTCTATATAAACTTTCTTCTGTAATATGCACAATGCCCCATTTAAAAAGCGTAGTACTTCCGTCACCATAGAAAATCATAAATAATGATGAAGTGAAACTAAATAACATCATCA
Source organism: Macrococcoides bohemicum (assembly GCF_003259675.1). GTDB lineage: Bacteria > Bacillota > Bacilli > Staphylococcales > Staphylococcaceae > Macrococcoides > Macrococcoides bohemicum. The sequence goes on from NZ_PZJG01000002.1 coordinate 254,808, forward strand.
CACTTACAAAAGCTATAATAAGTTTCAAACGCACACCACTAAATCCAATCATAAAGATAAACATAATAATAGCTAGATAGAGCATCCAGTCAAAATTATGAATAAATATGACAAGCACAAATAGTAAGACTCCTAATATCAACTTAGTAATCACATTCACATGATCCATAAATGTATGATAAATCTTAAACTGTTCGTACATTATCACCCCTCCTCACTTCAGAAAGTATGCCACCCTGAATGCGTAACACGGTAGAAGGGTATCGCTTTATGATTTCGTCATCATGCGTCACCATAATAATCGTCTGACCGGATTGCACACGTGCTTTAAATAACTCAATAAGTTCGAACGTATTATGACTATCGAGACCAAATGTCGGTTCATCTAGTAACACAATATCAGCTTTTGTACTTAATGCCGTCGCAACACTCAATCTTCTCTTTTGTCCCATAGAAAGTTCAAAAGGATGACGATCTTTTAGATGGTACAGATTTAATTGCTTTAATAAATGCGTTGTTTTTTCTCCTGCCTGAGTTTTATCTAAAAATTGAAAATTAAAGAATATTTCATCATATACACTACCCTGGATAAATTGCAGCTCAGGATTTTGGTAAACAAGATACATGTTACGTGCTGCATCTTTCACCTTACGCAATGGTTTTCCATTATATTGTATTAAACCATCATAAGGAATAAGTTGCATCAAAGATTCTAATAATGTTGTTTTTCCTGTTCCATTCTTTCCGGTAATCGCAATCCATTCATGACTATTCACGACAAGTCCATCAATTTGATATAACTTTTTTTCTTTTCGCTTTACAGTAACATCTTCAAGCTTGAGCTCAAACTTGTGAGATGGATAATCATAATGCAACGATTTCGGTGCAAATTGATACGCATTTGGATGCCATACACCATACTTGTTTAATAAGTCTTCATGGTTATTAAGAATAAATTGTGGGGTACCTTGCGTAACCAATTTACCATTCGCATCCATCAATAAAATCCGATCAACATATTGCCATATATGCTCAACCTTATGTTCTACGATAAGTACTGTCTTATCCTGCCATAAATCAATCATCAATTCCCATAAATGCTTTGTCGCATCGCTATCGAGCATCGCTGTAGGTTCATCTAGAAACCACGTATCAGCATTCTGCAACAATGACCCTGCAATTGCTAGTTTCTGTTTCATACCACCACTGAGTTGATTGATTTGTTGTGAAGGTCCAACATCCAGACCAACTTTAATCAAAACATCATTAATCAAGTGATTCATTTGTGATTTATCAACATTTTGATTTTCCAGAATAAAAGCTAGTTCTTCATATACTTTAGGCATACAAAATTGACTATCTGGATCCTGAAATATAACACTAGCATTCATATCACGTTCTAATACATCATATTTCATCGGTAAATCTATCAACTCAGGGACGATACCACTTAGTACGTTCAGTAATGTGCTCTTCCCAGAACCTGAAGGTCCTAGCAATAATACTTTTTCTTTATCTGCTATCGTAATATCGATACTGTCAAATATCTTTTCTTTTTCCCCGGGATATTTCAATCTTAAATTTCTAACAGATAACATCATCTATAAACTATCGTAATCTGATTGAGTTGACGTTCTAAACAGCTTCGTTACACCTGTCTGATCTAATGCTTTTACAATTAAATACGATAATACCCCGGTTACCAGTGCTCCACTAATCAAACGCATAATTATATAAAGCAGTACGTTCCATCCCGCTACTTCAGACATATATCCATAGAAATATTCAATCGGCAGACTTATAATTGCAGCAGCAACACCCGCTAATATACACACCATCATGCTGCGTGATTGATATTTAAATAACATGAATACAAACTCACAAGCCAACCCTTGTAAAAATGCAAATACAAACGTCGGAATGTCGAATTTCCCCATTACAATTGTCTCTCCTGCACCCGCTGCAAACTCTGCCAGTAATGCAATTCCTGCTTTCGGAACAATTAAATACGCCACAACTGCAGCCATAAACCAAACACCATATATCAACTGTTCAAAATGTAGCCCTAATGGTTTCATTGCCTCATAAGGTAACCAGACAAAATTGTATACCACCGCAAATAATACTGATACTAATACTGTCACCAATATATCTGACAACTTCAAACCCTGATTATTTCTGTTCATTTTCATTCCTCCATAAAAAATACGCACCCTTCTATAGAGAAGACTGCGTAAGGAAAAATAGCCACACTAATACTGTGACTATACACTTCCCTACGCTAGTATCATCTAGATCAGGTTCAAAGGGTCTAAGGCTACAGCCTTATCTCAGTTTTTTTATAAAACACCCCTAGTGCGCTTATTTAATTTGTTATTTTTACAGTACTCGCGAAACTAAATTTTGTCAACTCGAAATTTTTTTTTTGACAATTCACCATACATAAATTACAAATTGCTTATCATCGTATTTCAGTTCATAATAAGTGTAAATAGACAAAAAGAAGGCGAGTGTTTTCAATGCCAAAAATTACAATTAACCGCTTATCCGAACAAGATTTGCAACCCTTAATTTTCATCAGTAAAAAAACATTTGATGATACTTTTAGACCTGATAATAAAGACTACATCATCGATCATTACCTCGAAACTTCTTTCACCGAAGAAAAGATGAAAGCCCAATTGAACAATCCCAATTCAGAATTCTATTTCGCTTACTCAGATAATGACGTTGCAGGTTATTTAAAAATCAATATAAATGATGCACAAACTGAAGCTATGGGAGAAGATACACTTGAAATTGAACGCATCTATGTTGATAATCGCTACCAAAAACAAGGCATCGGTAAACATCTTTACAACAAAGCAATTGAACGTGCTAAGTATTATCATTTAAAAAAAGTTTGGTTAGGCGTGTGGGAGCATAATCAAAATGCCCTTGCATTTTACAATAGAATGGGATTTAAACATATAGATTCTCATGTCTTTCAAATGGGTGATGAAGCACAAACAGATTTTATCATGGAGCTTATACTTAGATAATGTTATTTCTTTCACAAATGAATCTATACACTTTTTTATATAACGGATATAATATAGTTGTGTATTCATATTTTTATATATTTTTTTAAATTTACTGTGATAAAAACACATGAGGAGGCACTAAAATGGCTATTGAAATTCCAGCTAAAACTATCGAAGATACTTATGCTTCGAAAGGAAACATTGAAAATGTATTAAACCAAGTAGCAATGAAAGAGGTAATGGCAGATAAGACACCTGGGCGCTATATGTTAAAAGCGATTATGTCAGGTTTTTTACTAGCTATTATGGCAGTGCTTCAACTTGCAGCAAAGACACAATTTGCTGCAACTGAAAATGCAGGTCTTATCAATTTAGTAGGTGCAATTGCATTCAGTATCGCACTCGTAATGATCGTACTTACTAATTCTGAATTATTAACAAGTAACTTTATGTTCTTTACAGCGGGTTATTATTTCAAAACAATCACAATGGGTAAAATCATAAAAATATTTACGTTATGTTTCCTGGGAAATATTATTGGTGGATTTATCTTATTTGGAATGATGACAGGCACTAAAGTTATGACACCTGAAATGGTAGCAGCATTAACTAAAACAGTAGATGCAAAAACAATTGAATCAAGTTGGCATGCAATTTTAATTAAAGGGATATTCGCTAACTTCTTTATCAATATCGGTATTTATATTTCTTTACAATGTAAGGAAGTATTAGCTAAAGTATTCTTCATCGGTATCGGAGTAGTTATCTTTGTATTTATGGCTTACGAACACGTTGTTTACAATGCAGGATTGTTTGCCGGAATGATGTTCTACAATATCGATGCATTATCTTGGATTGACGTTCTGAAAAACTTATTTTATGCATATATCGGTAACTACATCGGTGGTGGTTTATTTATAGGATTAGTTTATGCATACTTAAACGGCAGAAGAGACGATGTCATCAGAAACTAAATAACTTTTTATTTGCGTGAAGTTTACACTTCACGCATTTTTTCACATTTTTTCACCTTGCAGTAAGCTGGGTATCTTTCCCCCTCTACCTGATTACCTTGTACAAATCCAAGTTTTAAATACATGTCATGTGCAACGATATTAGGGACATCCACAAGTAACGTTATATATTTAATATGCGGAAAATTACTCATAATAAATTCCGGTAAAGCAAATAATGCTTGTTTTGCATAACCTTGTCTTAAATGTCTGTTGTCAGTCGAAAAAGATCTTAAATATATACTGTTATCTACTTCAAATTTGCTTTCAAATTCGCTATGTTCATGTAACACAAAAATACAACAGGTATTCCCTCTTCATTTAGTCCAAAAATTGGTGTGCGATTAGTATCTTCTTTTGCCACATTGATATTTATTTCAGGACTTTTCACAAACTTTAGTTGTTCTTCAGTTAACTCAAATTGTTCAAGTAAATCTTCGTGGTAATGGGTAGATCGAATAAGTTTCATAAATTCCTCTCTAAAGTCATCTTATTTCATAAGGATTATTATTAAATTATAACAAATAGATATAAATACTGTTTACTTCTATAGCTGCTAGGGAATACATTCAAAAAGTATATGGAGGGTTTCTATGGACATTAACCAATATAAAGTAATACCTAATACTAAATTTGATTTTAATAATTATAAATCAACAGAAAATGAAAAACAAAATAATGATAAGATAAAAGCGGATATCGTACCTGTTTTAACAGAAAAACTTGAAAAACTCCATCTAAAATTACATGCTGCTGAAAAAAATGGTATCATCGTTGTATTGCAGGCGCTAGATGCTGCCGGAAAAGATGAAGTTATCAGTTATATCTTCTCTAACCTAAGTGCACAAGGATTAAAGACTACTTCTTTCGGTAAGCCGAATGACACAGAGCTTAAACACGACTATTTATGGCGTTATCATGAAGGGTTACCTGAGCGTGGGCAAATTGGAATTTTTAATCGTTCATACTATGAAGATGTACTTGCGCCAAGAATACATGATTCTGTTGCGACACACGAAACACCAAATAATGAAGTAGATGAATCAATTTGGAAAACACGATATCGTCAAATCAATGATTATGAACGTTATTTAACTGAAAATGGATTTGAAGTGATTAAATTCTTCTTCAACATGTCAAAAGATGAGCAACGTGATCGTTTACTTGAGCGAATGACTAATAAAGATAAGAACTGGGAATTTTCATTCAATGACGTAAAAGAGCGTGAGTATTGGGATGACTACCAAAAAATATTCTCTGAAATGTTAGAAGCTACATCTACTGAACATAGTCCGTGGTTCATTTTACCTGCAGATGATGAATGGCATACAAGACGTATCGTTACAGAAGTTATGATAGATACTATTGAGCGATTGAAACCTGAGTTTCCTGAAATTTCACAAGAAGATCAAGAGAAACTAGAGGAATATATCAATAAATTAAAAAATAACTAGCAAATAATTTTAAAATAAATATTTGACAATTCAGAATAATCGTTTTAGAATTATGTTTAATTCTTACAACTAAATATTACTTATCCAGAGTGGTGGAGGGACTGGCCCTATGAAGCCCAGCAACCTATTCAATTAGGTGCTAATTCCAGCAGGTGTAACCTGAAAGATGAGCTTATGAGTCTACTTCTTTGAGGTAGGCTCATTTTTTTGCTCCTCTTATTAAATTTAGTGTGGAATACAATTTAATGCCAGGAGGAATTTATAATGACAAAACAGTACAGATTTGAAACTTTGCAAGTTCACGCAGGACAAGTCATCGACAAGGAAACGAACGCACGTGCACTCCCTATTTATCAAACAACATCATTTACATTCAATGATACGGAACATGCTGCAAATCTCTTCGGTTTAAAGGAATTAGGTAACATATATTCAAGACTTACAAATCCTACAACAGCTGCTTTCGAGACACGTGTTGCTGAACTTGAAGGTGGCGTAGCCGGTGTCGCAGTGGCTTCAGGAATGGCTGCCATTACTTATGCAATACAAACTATTGCGAACAGCGGTGACCACATTGTAGCAACTACAAGCTTATATGGCGGAACACACACTTTATTTGAACACACATTCAAGAAATTCGGTATTGAAGCAACACTCGTGGATACGACAAATTTAGAACATGTAAAAGAAGCATTAAAAGAAAATACGAAAGCTATTTTTGTAGAAACTATCGGTAATCCCGAAGGAAATGTTGAAGATATTGAAGCACTTGCAAACATTGCACATAATCATGGTATTCCTTTAATCGTCGATAATACTTTTGCTTCTCCTTATCTGTGTCGTCCAATTGAGTTTGGCGCAGATATTGTCGTACATTCCGCAACTAAATTTATAGGAGGACATGGTACTTCAATTGGTGGGGTCATTATTGACAGTGGCAATTTTGACTGGAATAACGGTATGTTTAAAAACTTATCAGAACCTGATCCTAGCTATCATAATCTCGTTTTTACCGAAGCTTTTGGTGAAGCAGCCTATGCTTTTAAAATACGTACAACACTACTCAGAGATACTGGTGCAGCAATTTCACCGTTCAATTCATTTCTATTAACTCAAGGATTAGAAACACTTTCGCTTCGTGTAGAGCGTCACGTGGAAAATACAAAAAAAGTAATCGCGTTTCTTTCAAATCACGATAAAGTCGCGTGGATTAAATATGCAGATACACCAGAGAGTCCACACAAAACATTACAAGAAAAATATTTACCTAAAGGTGCAGGTTCTATCTTTACGTTCGGAGTTAAGGGTGGACGTGAAGCTGGTAAGAAGTTTATCGAATCACTTGAGCTCTTCTCTTTACTTGCAAATGTTGGAGATGCAAAATCACTTATCATTCATCCCGCTTCTACTACACATGCACAACTTACAGAAGCTGAACAGCTCGCAGCAGGTGTAAGTCCAGAAACGATTCGAATTTCTATTGGTATTGAACATATTGATGATATCATCGCAGACCTGGAACAAGGATTAAGTGTGATTTAATTGAATATTCCTCGTATCCTTATCATTAATTTAATGCCAAATAAATTCGAGACGGAACTGCAATTTAAACATCATTTTAAAACAGCTATGATTGATTTTTTATATTTAAAGACACATCGAGCAAATACTGAAAAGAGAAATTATGCTATGCAACATTATATAAATTTCGACCAAGCTAAACAACACGATTATGATGCGTTAATCGTAACAGGAGCACCTGTAGAGCATCTCCCTTTTGCATCTGTGTATTATTATGATGAACTTAAAAGCATCATAGATTGGTCTAAAGCACAACAACAAACGCGTTTATTTATTTGCTGGGCAACACAATTTGCACTACATCACTATTACAATATTGAGAAATTCACTTTTAAAGGTAATGATAAATTGTTTGGCGTTTATTCTTATGATGTTCTAGCAGATCATCCTTTAACAAAAAATTTTCAAAGCTATTATATACCCCAATCTCGTTATACTAATTTTGGGATACAGGATATTAAAGATAAGACTGACTTAACCATAATCAGCACTCATCCTGAATTTGGTGCAGATTTATTAATTTCAAAAGATAATAAAGACATTTATATAAATGGTCATTTAGAGTATGCACCTAATACGCTTCATACGGAATATATTCGTGATTGCAAAAAAGGGCTAACAATTTCATTACCTGAAAATTACTATGCTCATGATAATTCTAGTAATTTGGTAATGCGACGTTGGAAGCCTTTTGCTGATTCATTTTTCAATGCCTTTGTAACTATGGTTACTGATAAAAGCAAGTAATAATATTAAAAATTCACAAAAATTTAATCATTGTGTTAATTCCTATTAAATACATTCCTTTCGTTAGAATTACTTAATTATTTGCGTTACGATAAGAGTAATACTATGCGCAAAGGAATGTTCATTATGAAAAATGAAAAATGGTATCAACTCACGATCGATGACACGATCCTTGCATTTCACACCTCTATAAAAAGCGGTTTGTCCCATGAACAAGTTGAAGCAAACCGGTTAACTTATGGTCTTAATGCACTTCCAGCAAAGCGAGAAAAACCTAAAATCATTAAGTTTTTCGGCCACTTTAACGATATTTTAATATATGTATTACTAATTGCTGCAGCTATTACAGGATTTTTAGGACACTTTCTCGATATGTCGGTTATCATTCTTGTTGCAGTTATTAATGCAATCATTGGTTATGTACAGGAATCTCGTGCTGAAAAAGCTTTAGAAAGCATTCGTAAAATGATGACGAGTGAGGCTGTAGTAATTCGTGATGGCCGTAGTCAAACTATTCCCGGCGAACAATTGACAATCGGAGATATCGTTATTTTATCATCCGGTGAGAAGATACCTGCAGACTTACGTTTAATCGAAGCGAATAATCTAAAGATTGAAGAGTCTGCTTTAACCGGCGAATCTGTCCCAGTCCAAAAAAATACATGTAAAATCTCAGAAGATGCTGCACTCGGTGATAGAAAAAATATGGCTTATTCAAGCTCATCTATTACTTCAGGTTCTGGGATAGGTGTAGTTGTTGCAATCGGAAAAGACACTGAACTTGGTAAAATTAATCAGGCAATGACTGACACAGAACAGATGACGACCCCATTGATGCAACAAACGGGTCAATTCGGTAAATCAGTGAGTATTGGTATTGTTGTAATTTCTATCGCAATTTATTTATTTGGTTTGTTTTATCACAATTATCCAGCAGACGAACTAATCTTATCTGTTATCGCGCTTGCAGTTGGTGCTATACCTGAAGGATTACCTGCTGTTATTTCAATTATTTTAGCACTTGGCGTACAGTCGATGGCAAAGAATAATGCAATCGTAAAGAACTTGCCTTCAGTGGAAACTTTAGGTTCAGTTTCAGTTATTTGTACCGATAAAACTGGTACGCTTACAAAAAACGAAATGACTGTGACTTCAATTGATTTAATGCATAATCGTTATAAAGTTACGGGCACAGGTTATGAGCCAATCGGAGAAATTATACCCGAGCTAACTGAAACACCCGAAACAGAACAAGAATTATACCAGTTCCTAACATGCGTCAAAACAGTCAATGAAGCACGTCTCTCACAAGATGAAAATGGTCATTTTCAAATTACCGGTGAGCCTACTGAAGGCTGCTTAATGACACTCGCCCAAAAAACTGATTTAGAAATTCCAAACTTACAGGCAATCGGTAAAATCCCTTTTGATTCACTATATAAATATATGGCATATCTCGTCGAAGATCAGGGCAAGAAACGTATTTATATTAAAGGAGCACCTGACAGAATATTCGATCGTGTATTTACCAATGCTGATGATAGACAAGTATGGGAAGATAAATTAAGTGTAATCGCTAAAGAAGGTAAACGATTAATTGCTGCAGGATATAAAGATGTGCCTAATGATACAACTACACTTTCACATGACGATTTACAAAGTGGCATCACTTTACTTGGGTTAGTAGGGATTATAGATCCACCACGTGAATCTTCAATAAAAGCGGTAAATGAATGTCAAAAAGCTGGAATTGCAGTAAAAATGATTACAGGTGACCATAAAGAAACTGCAATGGCGATTGGGAAACAACTCGGAATCGGTGATGGTACAAAGGCTATCGAAGGTCGCGAACTAGATAATATGGATGAAGAAACACTATACCAATCAGCGATTGAATACGATGTGTTTGCAAGAACAAGTCCGGAGAATAAATTACAACTCGTAAAAGCATTGCAAAAACATGACGAAATAACATCGATGACCGGTGATGGTGTTAACGACGCACCAGCATTAAAACGCGCCGATATCGGTGTTGCAATGGGCATTAAAGGAACTGAAGTGTCTAAAGATGCTGCGCGTATGATACTGGTTGATGATAATTTTGAAACAATTGTAGATGCAGTACGTGAAGGACGTCGTGTCTATGATAATCTGAAGAAAACAATACTATTCATTTTACCGACAAACGGTTCTCAAGGATTACTCATTTTAACAGCGATTCTATTTGGTATTTCCATACCACTTACTCCTGTCCAAGTACTTTGGGTGAACATGGTAACAGCGATTACCATATCTTTTGCGCTTGCATTTGAACCACTAGAACCTGGTGCAATGAACAGAAAGCCAAGGCATAAATCTACACCGCTACTAAGTAATTATTTCTTATTTAGAATACTACTCGTATCAGTCATTGTAGCTGGTGGAATACTTCTTGCAAATATGTACTTGAGCCATCTAAATTTACATAAAACTGTACTGAATACAATCACATTGCAATCACTAGTATTTGCATTAATCTTCCATCTATTTAATTGCCGACACTTAAATCAATTTGCAATCAATCAAGATTTCTTTAAGAACAAAGTCGCATTTATCGTAACTGGTTTACTCATCACACTACAATTACTCATTACGTATGTGCCATTCTTTAATACGATATTAAAAACTGCCCCACTGACATTTTCACAATGGATGATTCCCATAGGTATCGGAACTGCTGTTTTTATCCTGATTGAAATCGAGAAATGGGTCACAAGAAACATATTTAAATATGAAGCATAACTATGATGAGAGGCTGGGACAGAAGTGTTCTGCCACAAGCAAAAACCGAACAAAACTAATAAATCGTTCTTTGATTTATAGTTTTTTGTTCGGTTTTTGTCGTAGGGGCAACTTCTGTTCCGCCGTTTAAGCTGTTAAACAGAAGAGGGCTAAGACTCATGTCGCACCCGCTTATTTATTAAAGTAATTCAATTATTATCGTTGTTCCTTTATCTATCTCACTATCGATATCGATAGTAAAGTCATGTACATCTAAAATCACTTTTACGATTGCCATTCCTAATCCATTTGATGTGATATTATCTTCGTTCACATTCGACTTATAGAAACGCTCAAAAATCATTTTTCTCGTCTCATCAGTCATCCCATAGCCATGATCTTCAATAATGAATAGTTTATTATCCTGTTCTTCTTTCAGTTCAATATGAATTTCACTGTCATTCGGACTATATTTAATCGCATTCGATAATAAATTAGTAATCATTTGATAGCATAGATCTCTATTTCCCAGGACATATACATCTTCTAACGTGGTACTCAAAAATATATCTTTCTGATTAATTGTATACATATTATCTCGAATAACTTCCTGAATAAGCATTTTAAAATTAAAGTTTTGTTTCGTTAATGATATTTTATTCTGCTCAATTGAGGCTAAAAGTAATAACTGCTTCGTCAGACCACTTAAACGTAATGATTGATGTTCAATCTGATTAAGTAAACTCAAATCTTCTGTATCTTTGAATTTATTTATTTGCCCGATTAAGTTAGTAATCGGAGATTGTATTTCATGACTTACATTTGCCACAAATCGCTGATTGATTTCTTCATGTTGCTTAATCTTCTTACTCATCTCATTCATTTCTTCAGCAAGAACACCTAATTCATCTTTACGATCAACCGTTGTTTGGTAACCACTTTGTTCACCAATGCGTTGCGCGGCTTTTTTTAGTTCGATTACCGGGTGCACAATATATTTTGATGAAATAAAGACAAGTAACATCGATATAAGAATAGTTAATACAAGCAATACTGCTAAAAATGAGCGGAATTCATTCATACTTTCGCCAACATCGGGTCTTATAAATACTGTATATTGCTGATGATTGATGCGCATTTTCGTTCCTACTGTATTGCTTGATTCATTATCAAAAAATCCAGTGATGAATAGATTGAATGGTCGATTTTTAATACCGTGATAAACGCCGTCTCGTTCCATTTTAATTTCATCTAATCTAAGGTTATCTATCCTGAACTTTGTGCCATAATTCTGTTTTGAATCGTTGTTATTAATCGCCAGTACTTGAAAATTCAAATTTCCAAGTTGGGTAAAGAATTCTTGTGGTTTTATTTGAGGGTGTTTTTCAATATATTTTTTTTGAGATAATAGTACTTGCGTTACCCTTGCATCATTTTGTTCTTTCAATGTGACGTGATAATACATATTAGCAATAACAAAAGCAATTACTGCACTAATGAGCATGACATGGAGCGTTGTAACAATAAACCTTGTTGATAAATGTTTAAACATGATGCACCTTATACCCTAAACCACGTACTGTTACGATTTCCATTTGCGTATCATAATTTTCTAATCGCTTCCGTATGCGTTTAATATGAACATCCACGGTACGTTCATCTCCCTCAAAATCCAGTCCCCAAATTGCTTCAATTAATTGCTCTCGAGTAGCGATATTAGGTTGGTGTTTAACTAAATAATACAGAAGTTCAAATTCTTTTCGCGGCAAATAAAGTGTGTCCTGATGAATATGAAGTTCATATGTATCCTGATCAAGTTCCACATTACCTATTTTTATCGATGTGATATCTAAGTTATAACGTTTTAAGATTGCATTCGCTCTAAAAAGTAATTCGTCAAACTCAAAAGGCTTTGTAACATAGTCATCGCTACCCGTTTCAAAAGCGATGCGTTTATCACCCAATGCATCACGTGCTGTAAGCATAATAACCGGTAGTTGATAACTTTCTTTTATGGTTTCACACAATTCAAACCCGTTCATCCCCGGCATCATAATATCAACTACACACAAATCTATCTTCTCATTTTCCAGTACTTTAAGAGCAACCTCTCCACTTTCCGCACTAAATACTTCATAATGATGTTTTATAAATCCTTCCACTACTTGATTTCTTATACTTTGTTCATCATCTACAATTAAAATTTTATTTTTCATCCAATATACTCCTTTGTTCATATTCTGTTCATATTGATTGTTTATGATAACACTATCAACAAAACGAGAAGGGTGATCATTATGAATTTAGCACTTAAAGAAATTAAGTATTACAAAATGAAATATGTATTGATTGCTGCAATCATATTTCTATTAGCATTCCTGGTATTATTTGTTTCAAGTTTAGCACAAGGTTTAGGAAAAGATAATATTTCATTTATAGAACATATGGATGGTAAGTATTTTGTCGTATCAGAAGATGCAGATAACAATTTGCTCAACGCACCACTTGATAAAGAAGATGTAAAAGTTTTAAAAGATTTTAATATTCCTTTAGTTCAGATGCAACCGATTAAAATTCAAAACAACGATAAGTTTTTACTGACTACCATTTCTAAATTACATGCATTGCCAAAAGATGGCGATGTCGCTTTAGATGTTCATCTTAACAAATCATATGACTTAAAAGATAAACTAAATATTGTAGATAGCGAAGAAAATTTACGTATTTCAGACTTTGAAAAATTTCAAATGTATTCGCACATGCCTGTTGGTCTTGTTAATCAAGCAACTTATAACAAAGTTGTACCTCATGAAGCAATCAACACAGCAATCATTAATCAGCATGTATTAGACAATGTTTCAATTAAAGATTTAAAACAAAACTTAAAACATTCTAAAATCATAACACCTGAAGATGCGATGAAAGCTATCCCAAGTTATGAAGCTGAGCAAATGCCTTTAAACTTAATGGTATTTTTCTTATTTTTAATCTCAGCTATCGTCATCACGGTATTCTTCTATATCATTACGATTCAGAAGACAACTGAATACGGCATTTTAAAAGCGATTGGAACAAGTCATAAAAAACTTATATTTAAACTGATTCAGGAAGTATTTATTATAGTAATTTTTAGTGTGTCATTAGCTATCATTATTATTACCGCTATCAATAACTTTATGCCGCCAGGCATGCCATTTTATCTAAATAATAATCTTATTATGATTCTAGCTGGACTGTTCTTATTTGTATCGTTTATTGGTGTAATGTTATCTATCGTCAAGGTGCTTAAGATTGATCCAATAGAAGCAATAGGAGGAGAATAATATGATTCACGTGAAACATCTTTCAAAATCATTTAAACAGGGTGATACTGAAGTTACAGTATTAAAAGATATAAATTTTGAAGTCGCACCAGGTGAAGTCGTTTGTCTATATGGGCCATCTGGTTCCGGGAAAAGTACACTACTCACGATTATTGGTGCGTTACTTAAACCAACAAGTGGTGATGTACTAATTGATAATCGATCAATAACTACATTGAAACAGCATGAGCTTACACAACTTCGTTTAAGTGAAATAGGCTTTATCTTTCAAGCCTCACATCTTGTACCATTCTTAAAAGTGAAAGAACAACTTATGCATGTAGCGCTTGAAAATAAAATGGAGAAGAAAAAAGCGAGTAAACGTGCTGATGAATTACTCAATACTTTCGGACTTGGACATCGTACAAAACAATATCCAAAAAATTTATCAGGTGGAGAAAAACAACGTGTTGCCATTGCACGTGCCTTTATGAATGAACCTTCATTAATTCTTGCTGACGAACCTACAGCAAGTCTTGATTTTGAGCGTGCAACACAAGTCATTGAAGCGATTCGTGAACGTGTAAAAGCACAACAAAGTGCTTGTATCATCATCACTCACGATGATCGTATTTTTAAATATGCTGATCATCTTTATCGTTTAGAAGGTGGAAAGATGGTAAAAGAAAGATAAGTATACACAAAATAAACCAAAGACATATTAACGTCTTTGGTTTATTTTTATGGGAGAATTTCTTATTTTTCTTTAATGTGTAACTTCTGAAGTTGCGATACCAGTCACTGACTTAACTTGAACTTCCTTAAATTTCTCTTCTGTATCTGCCTTACCTAAAAATGTACCTAGAAATGCAGCGATGAACCCTGCTGGTACAGAAATAATCGCTGGATTTGCAAGCGGGAAAATAGGGTCCATATTAATAAAACCTGTTCCTGCCGGATTCATAACATTCGGACTTAAAATCACTAATATAATAGATGTCAAAAGCCCTACAACGATTCCTGCTATAGCACCTTGCGTATTAAATCTCTTCCAGAATATCGTATAAACGATTACCGGTAAGTTTGCACTCGCTGCTACACAGAATGCCAAAGATACTAAGAAAGCAACGTTCATATTTTGTGCAAATAGCGCTAATATAATTGAAAGAATAGCAACTGCTAATGAGGCAATCTTTGCTGCACTCATTTGTTCTTTCTCACTAATGTTACCCTTCTTAATAATCTCACCATAAATATCATGTGCAAATGCAGAAGCACCCGATAACACAAGACCTGCAACAACCGCTAAAATCGTTGCAAATGCTACTGCGCATACAAATGACATGAGTAAATCTCCGCCAAGTTTATCTGCCAGTAACGGTGCAGCCATATTTCCAGCAGGATTCGCTTTTAAAATTTCTTCTCGAGATAAAAGACTAGCAGCACCAAAACCTAAGAATATGGTTAAGATATAAAATATACCGATAATCCAGGTAGCCCACATTACAGAACTTCTTGCTGTTTTAGCGTCACTTACCGTAAAGAAACGCATTAAAATATGGGGTAAACCTGCCGTTCCAAATAACAGGGCAATAATCAGTGAAATATTATCAAGGGGTGATTTACCTTGCGAACCTGGATTAATATATTCTCCTTTAAAGTCAGCTGATTTAATATTTTTCATCTGACCAAACATTTCAGCAATGCTGAAGTTAAAGTGTTTTAATACTAGAAAAGAAATGATGAGCGTTCCAACCATTAGAAGAATTGCTTTGACCATCTGAACCCAACTTGTTGCCGTCATCCCACCAAACAATACATAAACCGTCATCATAATACCGACTATAATAACAGCCCAAGTATATGGAATATTAAATAACAGTTGAATTAATGCACCTGCTCCAACAAGTTGTGCTAACATATAGAATATTACAATCGTGATTGATGAAACTGCAGCCATTGCACGCACTTTCTTTAATTCAAAACGTGCTGCGATCATATCTGCTAAAGTATATTTCCCTAAATTTCTTAATGGTTCAGCAACGATGTATAATACAATTAAATACGCTGTTAAATATCCAATACTATAGAAGAAGCCATCGAATCCCCAAAGTGCGATAGCTCCAGCAATACCTAGAAATGATGCTGCCGATAAATAATCTCCTGCAATCGCTAAACCATTTTGCCAACCCGTTAAACCTCCACCAGCAGTATAAAAATCTTCGGCAGAATTCGTTCTTTTTGAAGCAAAATATG
Source organism: Macrococcoides bohemicum (assembly GCF_003259675.1). Classification (GTDB taxonomy): domain Bacteria; phylum Bacillota; class Bacilli; order Staphylococcales; family Staphylococcaceae; genus Macrococcoides; species Macrococcoides bohemicum. The sequence goes on from NZ_PZJG01000002.1 coordinate 270,944, forward strand.
TAATAAGTAGCGTTAAACTTACAAAAAATAAAAACATGATAATGACTGTCATATTCATGAGCGAGACCCCCTTTTGTACTCATTAATGATTCGCTCACTTGCGGCATCGAACTGCTTCGCTTTACTCATATAAATTGTGACTAATGTCCAGACCATCACAAATAATAATAATGCATAAATCCATGCCCATGAAATATTCCAGAAAGCAATATTATTCAAAATTGTCGTATAACCTGTCAGAATCGGAAAGAGCAATGTAGCAACGATAAAGAACAAAGTAATAGGAAAAATAAACTTTTTTCTCGTCGCAACTAGATCATTGAAATCTTTCGATGCTGCAATTTTGTTATAATCCTGTTGATTCATGAAATCATCTCCTCTTTATGTAGTATGAAAAATTCCTCCCAAGTTTCATTTTATTGATTTGTCAGAATATTGTCAATTTTTAAAATAAAATAACCGTTGATATATTAATCAACGGCTTTATACGAATATTTAATTGATAATAGTGCCAAAACAATAAATATACCCCCTACAATCATTAATGCATTATATGGTAATTGCCAGGCAATAATAAGACCGCCAATTGCTGCTCCTAATGCCATTCCAAATTGGGTAGATGACGTACTAAATGTTTGATTGAATCCTGCATTTATATCTGAAATTTGAATTAAGCGCATTTGTGTCGGTACATTCATCGACCATCCAGTTAGGCCTAACAACATGACATTGATACTTAATGTCCATACATTATACTGTGTCACAATAAAAACAAGCAGCACAAAGAAATAAACTGTCATTAGCATCGTTAATGTCTTTTTAACCCCTAGTTTCTCTAAAAATATACTTCCTAAACCACTTCCAGCTATACCACTTATACCGTACAGTAAATATAGAAAACTCACCATCGATGCTTGTAAACCTAATTGATTAAAGTAAGGCGTTAAATACATATACAAATTACTTTGACCCACAAAAAATAAGAATGACTGCATATGTGTAAATAGTATTCGATGATCTTTCAAAGCGGCCCACTGATTAAAAAATGACGTGGCTTCTTTACCTAGAGATTCAAGTTCTGCCATCACTTCTTTAAACGTCATTTTTCCTTCCCTTAACAACTCATAGTATAATGAATATTACATTTATTATACTGATTACAACGGAGGTACTCCAATGATAAAAGTAAAAAATCCAGATCCAATATATTTAGAAGGAAATGAACACGCAATACTTCTTCTCCATACATTTACAGGAACAGTTAGAGATGTTAAACAACTGGGTCACTATCTTCATGAACAAGGTTACACAGTCCTCATTCCGTCGTATCCAGGGCACGGATTGCCTATCCAGGATTTTGTGAAATACGATATCGATGACTGGTGGAAAACTGTTGAAGAAAGCTATTTAAAATTAAAAGATCAATATAACACGATTTCATTAGTCGGTGTCTCTTTAGGTGGTTTATTTTCACTTAAGCTCGCAGAAAAATACGATGTTAATCAACTTATCGTGATGAGTGTACCAATGAAAAAAGATACAGAAGGAATTAAATACCGTTTAAAACAATTTGCACCGAGAATGCATAAGGTCATCTCTTCTGAACCATTCCCAGAATCAAATTATCAGCTTATCGATAATTACACAGGTGCCAGTAAGTTTGTTGATTATATTGAAAATATAATCAACAACTTAAGTAAAATTAATAGTCCAACTATCATACTTTATGGTGATCGAGATGATATGAGCTATCATGATAGTGCTCAATTCATTTATGATAGTATTCAGTCCAAAAAATTTATTAATCATTATCGCAATGCTGGTCATTTAATGACAGTAAGTAAAGATAAAGAAAGAATTTATACAGATATATTGCATTTTTTAAAGCAGGATAACTAATATCCCGCTTTTTTACATAGATTTATATTCTGTTTCAAGTGCATCGGTCAACATTTGTATTGCAATTAATATTAATACCACAAATGTACAAGGCACCATAAATGTCCACCACGAAGAATATAATTCTGTCATATGGAACCCTAATAACGTCGTAAGCTCCGGCATAATGAGTGTAAAATCGTTACCTAAACATGCTTCAAAACCATCACATGTCTTCGTTCCCCCAAAGAAAATACGGAAAAATGAAATATGGCTAAGTACCATTAATACTTGATATAACATACGTACAAAGATAATCAATAATCTATTCTTTATATTAGGATAGACATGACGGATTAATTTTTGTGTCTTGCTGGCACCGATTACTGTTGCCGCATCCATATATTCTGTATTTAATACTTGCCTTACCTGATCTCTAACGACCACCATCGTCGTTGGTACCATCACTAGCGCAATCACGATTAACATGTAACCTATTCTAAACGTCATATCGTAGCTGAACTTACCTTTTACAGCTGTCAGCACTGGAAATAACAACATATATGTAACGATTGCCTGTGGTATAAAGTAATAAGCATTTAAAAATCCATCTGTAACAATATCTACCGTTCCTTTACGAAAAGCGAGATAACTTCCAAGAATAACGGCAATGATAAAAGAAATAAGTACTATCCCAATGACAAAGATAAACGTGATGCGATAACCGTGCCAGCTTTCCATAAATATTGAAGCACCAAAACGGTCTGTACCGAACCAATTCACAACGCCTGGTGGCACTGGATTTTTTATTTCACTTGTCATCACGTTAAATTTATATACTTTTACTTTGTTCTGAAAAATATCAAAGTAAAGGACACTTGTAATAAAAGGTAAGATGAGGATAATTAATGCCAGCCAAATCTTTAATAATTTCCTCATAACTTCACCCCAGTTCTAAATTCAACGAGTTTCTGAATGACAAATAAAACGAGATATATCGGAACAAACATCAGTACTAATATCGTCATTAACATAATTGGAGCATGATAGTAATATAAAAATTGTGTTGCTCCAAAATAACCTAATATCACTTCCATAATTAATAGACTGGAGAGTGTCATCCAGACAACTTGCTTAAAATTGATGTAAAATGTTATCCATACATTAGACAGCACATGTCTTAACAGGATTTCAAAATCATTAAGTCCTTTTGCGCGTGCGAGTATCACATAATCTTTGTCAAGTTCCTCGGTAATTACCTGATCCAAAATTTTATAAAGCTGTACAAAAGGAATTACAGATAGCATGATCGAAGGAAAAACAATAGCTTCTTGTTCCCCATAACTTGCTACTTCCATTATCAATATACCTGTTTGCTGATAGAAAAAGATAATAAAGACAATGACACAAGGAATATAAAAAATATCCGGTAAATAACCCAAAATTTTTACGATATGTTTCATTATGTAATCAATCACCTTAAACCTTTTGGCAATGACAACACAAAATATACTTAAGATACTTCCGAGCATTATACTCAAAAATAAAATAAGCATCGAATTTCGCCATGGTCTAATAATAAAGGATAAAAATGGATTTTCTATGTAACTGCCGGGTGTCTTAAATGTAACTTTATCAATATGTATCAATTGTTCAAGAAACTGTGGAAAAGCATCAAAAAAATGAGATAAATCAAATTTAAAATTCTGATTAAAAAGTAAAATAAAGGAACTCAATAGAAAAAAATTAAGCAATACTAATATTATTTTAATTCCATTTACAAATAATTTATTCAATATCGTGTCACTCCTCTCTGAATATTAAGCACAAAAAAGACAGCGATGGCTGTCTTTATGTTTAATGTGCTTTTTCATCAAAGTGTTCTTTTCTTAAACGTTCCGGATAATCTTCTAACCAGAATGTCGCGTTCGGTAATTCTTTTGGGTCTGGATGATACACTGCATAGCGACCTGATCCTTTTTCTTTCTTTTGTTTTTCAAAGTCTTTCAATGCACGTAATGCTGGTTTATGTAGAATCCAGATTGCGATAATGTTACACCACGCCATTAATCCTACACCAAGATCCCCCATTGCCCACGCAACGTCTGCTGTTTTTATTGCACCGTAGAATGTTGCACCAACAATAATTAAACGTGTGACGTTAATTAAAAACTTATTTAAAGATACACTACCATTTTTCGTCAAATAAGATACATTGGTTTCTGCTATATATGCATATGCTAATATGGTAGTAAATGCAAAGAAGAACAGTGCAATGGCAACGAAATATGAACCAATACCCGAATATGCCGGGTCAAATTGATAACCACTTCCATGGAATGCTTTATCAATACCCGCTTGAACATACATTGCTGTTCCAGAGTAGTCCTTCTCTCCATCAGCATTTAGTGCATATACACCGCCATCGTTAATTAAGTTCGGCATATCACCCTTCATCGAGCCGTCCGTTGTATTGAATGTACCTGATAATAAAATAATTAATGCTGTTGCAGTACATACAAACAACGTATCAACATATACCGAGAAAGCTTGAACTAAACCTTGTTTAGCAGGGTGTGATACTTCTGCTGCTGCTGCCGGATGAGGCCCTGTACCTTGACCAGCTTCATTAGAATAAAGTCCACGTTTAACACCGATTTCAATCATTGCACCAAGTATCCCACCAAACGCTGATTCCATATTGAATGCTGACTTGAATATTAATGCAAATAAACCAGGAACTTTATCAATATTAAGAACAATAATAACAACCGCTAATAAAATATATAAGATTGCCATAAAAGGGACTACTGCAGTCGCTACAGATGCAATCCAGCGAACGCCTCCAAAAATAATCAATGCTAAAATCACTACAAGCGCTATACCGATAATCCATCCTTCGAATCCAAAAGCATTCTTCATAGAACTTGCAATGGCGTTAGATTGAATACCAGGTAATAATAATGCTGTTGATACTATTGCCAGTACTGCGAATAATATTGCATAACCTTTCGCAAATCTGCCTTTCATTCCTGCTTCAATATAATATGCGGGGCCCCCACGATACTCACCGTTAATCTCTCTCTTATAAATTTGAGCTAGTGTAGATTCGATGAATGCTGAACTCGCACCCAAAAACGCAGTCATCCACATCCAGAATACAGCTCCCGGGCCACCGATATAAATTGCTGTTGAAACACCGACTATATTACCCGTCCCTACACGTCCAGCAAGCGATAAAGCAATTGCCTGGAAACTAGAAATTCCTGTAGGTGACTTCTCCCCTTGAAACATCAGTCGGATCATCTCTTTTAAATGCCTGACTTGAAAGAACTTCATCATTAATGAAAATGAAATCCCTGTAATTAACAACCCATACACTAACGGTTTACTCCACACAATATCATTTAGAAAACTCACAATACCTTCCATAACTACACCCCTTTAATGTATTAACGAGAAATACTTACTTCTATATTATATAGTCACATATTACATGTTGCAATAGTATTTATTTATTATTCTGAATATTTAATTAAATATTCATTCTAAAACATTGCGATTTAGGGGTTCAATGATTAATAAATAATCATTTCCAATGAATAAATAAGCGATAATCGATATAATAGTATAAAATACCAATACTGATGGAGGTTGCATATGAACATTTTAATTACAGGCGGTACAGGACTAGTAGGTTCAGCTCTTATAAACACTATTCAGCAAAAATATAAACATGCGCATATTTATATTACAACGAGAAGCGATAAACAAAGCTCGAATGGCATCAGCTATATCAGCTGGAAAAAAGATGATTGGTATAAGGCAGTACCACAATTAGATTTAGTAGTTAATCTGGCTGGGGCATCTTTAAATAAGAGATGGACGAAAGAACATAAAGAAACGATCATCAAAAGTCGTATTGAAAGTACTGAAAAGCTTATTCCGTTATTTGAATCTCTCAACAAGAAACCTTTCTTTATATCAGCAAGTGCGGTAGGTTACTATCCAGCTGCTAAATCATTAACTTATGACGAAACAAATACATTCTTACCATTTGATTTCTTATCAAAGACTGTTTATCTATGGGAACAAACAGCTCGAAAAATTGAATCTTTAGGGGTAGAAACAGCAATCTGCAGATTTGGGATAGTTTTTTCTAACCAAGGTGGGGCATTACCTTTGATGATAAAGCCTTATCAATTCTTTGCAGGTGGTAATATTGGTGATGGACAGCAGCCATACAGCTGGATCCATATCGAGGATCTTGCAGAAAGTATGCTTTATATTTTTGACAAACAATTAACAGGTATATTTAATATGACTTCTCCTCAACCTGTAACACAACAACAGCTCGGAACAGTAATCGCGCGTGTTATACACCGACCACACTGGACGAAAGTACCCAACAAAGTAATGGACATCGTACTAGGAGAGCAATCCGTAATGGTTACAAAAGGACAAAGCGTATTACCTCATCATCTATTGCAAGCTGGATATACATTTAAATATCCTAACGTACAGTTAGCTCTGGCGCAGTTGTATGGTGAATAAAGAAGGAAAGAAAGCAGTTGAAAATCTGTGGCGAAAAGAAAAGTATAAAGTGATGTACTATAACCAGAATCAATATAACTCTATTCGTCAACTGATGCGTGAACAACTGGATGATATACACATATTAGAACAGATTATTTATGAAACATATCGCATGACACCAACGCGAGGCTCGAAGTTAAATAGCTATCAGCATATGTGGGGATATTTTAAAAAAATTGCTACTGAAGATGAAAAATCACAATATCAAACATTTATTCAAAACTTTGATAGCAACGAATCAGAACTTCATATTTTACTAAAGCAACTTGCTGAAAAATATGATGTACAATATTTAAAAAACAGCAGCATCTTATTTTAAAGATGCCGCTGTTTTATTTTATATTAAATTGCTGTTTTAATAAATTTACATCCTTTGTCCAGAAGTAGCGAACATGATTTGCCTGGTACGCAACCTGAATTAAACCATTTGTCATCCAGGCAGATAATAACTCAAAAGGCACACCCATCGCATAAATTTCTTCATCTGTCACAAAATCTTTGTGCATAATATCCCTCTTTAATTGTATGAATTAGTTCATATTTTCAACTACAATACAATTAAAGTCAATATTATAAAGATAATTTATTTTACTGTTTAACAGCACTATATCCACCTTTAATATTTATAATATCGTTATATCCTAATTGATGTAACACACTCACTGCTATCGCACTTCTGACACCTGATTGACAATGAACATAAATTCTTTCATCTTTTTTAAATGGTATTTCCTCTTTTTCTAATTTACCAAAATGCACATGTTTTGCATTATCAAAATGTGATTCTTGCCATTCCTGATTGTTGCGTACATCCAAAATATTAATTTGTGAATGATCGATTGATTTGAAATCTTGTGGTTCAATTTGATTCATTGATTCACTAGACGCATTTTTAATGTAACCAATCACATTATCAAATCCTATTAATTTTAAGTCATTTGCTGCGTTCTGAACTTCTTCGAACGAACCGATTAACTGAATCGGTGTTTCGTAGTCCAGATACCATCCTACAAACCCTAAAAATTTACTGTTATAAGGCACATTAATGCCGTCACTTAAGTTATTTAGGTAAATTTCTTTCGCCCTTAAATCCATGATCTTTACACCGTTAAATAAATTTTGTAGTGGTGGTACTACTGCATTATCCGTTAATGCTACACCATCGCGATTCATATGTTTCATTTCTTTGAAATAATATGGTGGTTCTGGTTGTTCACTTGTTAATGTTTTAATGAAAGTTGCTTCATCTTTAATTTGAAATGCCCAACTCTTTTCACGTTCATACCCTAAAGTTGTTACCGGAACTGAACCAAGTGATTTACCGCACGCACTGCCTGCACCATGTCCCGGCCATATTTGAATATAATCTGGTAATTCATCCATCTTTTTAAGTGATTCAAACATTGCTTTTGCACCGATTTCAGTAGTATCTTTTATACCAGCTGCTTCTTCTAATAAATCCGGACGACCGACATCTCCTACGAAGATAAAGTCTCCAGTAAAGAGTCCCATCGGTACTTCTGTTGCATTATCAAACAACAGAAAACTAATACTTTCAGGCGTATGTCCTGGTGTATGGATCACTTTAAGTTTTACATTGCCGACATTAATAATATCGTCTTCTTTTAGTAATTGATAATCTCCATTAATATGCTGATATGACCAGTCATCTCCACCTAATGCAGAGACAAATGCTTTAGCATTTAACGTTTCATTCGCTTCTCTTAACCCGGAAGCAAAGTCTGCATGAATATGCGTTTCAGTTACTTTATTAATCGTCAGCCCTTCTTGCTCTGCAGCTTCAATATAAGGTGTAAGATCTCTCAGCGGATCGATGATGATTGCTTCTCCTGTCTTTTGACAACCTACTAAATAAGACATTTGTGCTAATTGCTGATTAAAAAACGATTTAAAATACATTGTTTTACCTCCATTATCAATTAAATAAATAAGTTTAAGTTTGCTTTTTCAGTATCACCTAAGTATGTTGCTACACCACCATATTCAACACCTTCAATTAACTCTTCACGTGAAACAGCCATAATATCCATACTCATTGTGCAGGCTACCATCTTGATGCCCATACTTTGCGCTTTTTCAATCATCACTTCTAACGAATCTACTTTCTTCTTATTCATAACATGTTTAATCATTCTAGACCCCATACCACCCATGTTCATTTTAGAAATAGGTAATTTTCCTGCATGTTTCGGCATCATTTGACTAAACATTTTATCTAAACCTTGTTTATCTACTTTTATTCCTGGACGTTTGATTACATTAAGACCCCAGAAAGTAAAGAACATCGTCACTTCTTTACCCATAGAGGCAGCACCAGTTGCTATAATAAATGACGCTAAAGCCTTATCTAAGTCTCCGCTAAACACAACCATTGTAGCACCAGTCTTAGTTTCAACTAATTGGTGACCATTACTATCGTCCATCACATTCACTGGTAGACTCTGACCTTTTTGAATAACGGCAACCACTTTACTTCCTTCTGTCTCATTCTTCACAACTGTATTGCCTGTCACTTTAGCCCATGATTCGATATCTTGACAGAAACCGAAGTCTGTAACGTGGATTTCTAGTTGTTCACCATCCTGCATACCATCTAAATTTTCTTTTACTTTTAATATTGGACCTGGACATTGCAATCCACTTGCTTCTACAAATCTTCTATCTTCTCTTAATGTCATTTGATTCACCTTTTCATTTTGTTCTGTAAAGTTTATATTTTCTTCATTATTTTTATTTATATTCGCCTCATCTTTAATTTGAGATGAGTTTGATGTATTTTGTGGTTGCGATAAGTAATTCTGTTTATATAATTTGTAACCACCATCTAAATTAATAACATCGAATCCTTCATTTTTTAAAATACGGGCTGCATTATATCCACGTTGTCCAACCTGACAATAAATAACAACCGGCATTTGCTTATCAATTTCTGATAAACGCGTTCTTAACTCACCTAACGGTATATTTTTAGCATCTTTAATATGTCCCATTTCATATTCAATAGGTTCTCTTACATCGATAATCTGATGTTCAGTATCCTCAATTTCACTCACCTGCATCAATTTCATGTTATCTTCTAATACATTTTGTGCAATATATCCAGCCATATTCACCGGATCTTTTGCAGACGAGAATGGTGGAGCATATGCAATTTCAATACGTTGTAAATCTGTAACTTTCTGGCCAAATGTAATCGCACTGGCAATTAGATCAATACGTTTATCTATACCTTTTCGTCCAACGATCTGTGCTCCGTAAATCTCTCCTTCTGGAGAAAATATTACTTTGATTGTCATCGGCGTTGCACCAGGATAATAACTTGCATTAGATTGACCAGACACATGAATAACATGATATTGTTTTCCTAAAGTTTTTAAAACCTTCTCATTTAAACCTGTACTCGCAACATTCAGGTCGAACACTTTAGCAATCGCTGTACCAATCGGATTGAATTTCTCGATTGTTTTTCCATTTAAATGATCAGCAAGCAATCTGCCTTGTCGATTAGCAATCCATGCAAGTGGAATGTGAGCATCTTGTTCACTAATCGCATGCGTTACTTCTGCAACATCACCAATGGCATAGATTGATTCATCCGAGGTTTGGAATACGTCATTTGTCTTAATTGCTTTCTTCACACCTAAATCTAATCCTGCTTCCTCTGCTAATGTAGATTCCGGTATTACCCCAATGGCCATAATGATCATATCAGCATTCACAACATCACCATTACTTGATACAACAGTGTGCTCATCTATCTTCTCTATCGATTGCTTCAATCTTAAATCTACACCTTTACTGATCATGTGGTTATGAAGCTCAACTGCCATATCCATATCAATACCCGGCATCACTTGTTCACCTAACTCAAATAAGGCAACATCTAAATCGATTGCTTTCAAGTTCTCAGCCATCTCTAAACCAATGAACCCTCCACCGATGACTGCTGCTGACTTCACATTATTTTCTTTAATATGTGCAATAATTTTATCCATATCCGGAATATTTCTTAATGAAAAGACATGCTCAAGATCCGCACCTTCAATTGGTACTTGGATAGGTTTTGCACCCGTTGAAAGTATTAAGACATCATATGCCATTTCACTTGGTTGTCCATCCCTCTCAATCGTAATTATTTTGTTTTCTCTGTTAATTGCTACAACATTTGTATCTGTCATAACATTGATATTCATTCTGCTTTCCATAAGTTCTGGTGTCTGAATCAATAATTTACTTCTATCTTTTATTTCATCGCCAATGTGATATGGTAATCCACAATTAGCAAAAGAAACGTAGCTACCTCTTTCGATTAAAGTAATATCGTCCTGTTCATTTAGTCTTCTTAAACGTGCTGCTGCTGAAGCACCACCTGCCACTCCACCAACGATCACTATTTTTCTGTTCATTAATTTTTCCTCCTTAGTTAAATACCTATAGGGGTATATTAAACTATATATACCAACATGTCAAATACCCCACCCCCTATATTTACAATTGACAAAAATACCCCATTAGGTATATAGTAATAGACATTACAAAACAGAAAGAGGTTATAACTATGGAATACGATAAAAGTGCCATGAACAGACTTAAGCGTATACAAGGCCAATTAAATGGTGTTATTAAAATGATGGAAGAAGGAAAAGATTGCAGAGACGTCGTGATGCAGCTTAGCGCATCTCGTAGCGGGATTGAACGCTTAATTGGAGTGATTGTTAGCGAGAATTTAACTGAATGCGTTAAAGAAAGCGTTAAAAATAATGAAGATACAGATGAACTTGTAAAACAAGCTGTTGATCTGTTAATAAAAAGTAGGTAATTAAAATGACAAACTATCAAACAATTAATGTCGAAACATTAAAATCACTATTAGACCAGAAAAAAATCAATCTCATCGATGTGAGAGAAGTTTATGAATATGAAGAGCATCATATTCAAGAAGCAGTTAATATACCCCTATCAGTATTAGCAGAAAATACTGATCAGTTCAATAAAGGTGAACACTATCACATCATTTGCAGATCAGGTAACCGAAGTGGGCAAGCTTCTCAGTATTTAAGTGGTTTAGGAATAAAAACGACTAATGTAGATGGTGGCATGCTAGATTGGGAAGCTTTATAGTGGCATTTATATTATTTGCTATTATTGGAGCACTCGGTGCATTCCTTTCAGGGCTTATTGGTATTGGTGGTGCAATTATTATGTATCCGATGCTACTATTTATTCCACCAGTATTTAATATCGATATGACACCAACGGCAGCAGCAGGTCTCACTGCCGCTCAGGTATTCTTTAGTACATTAAGTGGTAGTATTAGCCAAAGAAAAAACGAAAACCTTAATTCTTCTATTATAATACCGATGAGTATCGGTATTCTTTCAGGAAGTATTACAGGCGCATATGTCGCATCGGTATTTGATGAAAGTATCATCAATATCGTGTATACATTTCTCGCTATTGTGGCGGTCATCCTTATGTTTATTAAAGTGAACCCAAATGACACGAATGCAAAGTATAATAAAATAGCATTATTTATTGTAGCTGCATTAATAGGAATATTATCAGGAATTGTAGGTGCTGGAGGAGCATTCTTAATCGTTCCGATCCTGCTTACATTCTTTAAAGTACCCTTTAGAGTTGTTGTTGCTAATAGTATCATCGTTGCTTTCGTATCATCAATCGGCACATTCTTCACGAAATTCATAACAGGCAGTGTCGATATTGAACATGCATTACCGTTAATTATCGCCAGTTTAATATTTGCTCCACTTGGCACGAAAGTATCTAAACAAACAAACCAAACAGTATTAAGATATATACTGACTGCTTTAATAATCATCGCAGCGATTAAGATGATTATGGATATAATATAAAAGAGAGCCGAATGGCTCTCTTTTTTAATCGATTGAGTTTTTCTTGAACAAAAATGCTGTGATAATAAACGAAATAAGTGTCCAAATCCCAATAATAATAATATGTTTTATATCATTATTTTGAGCTAATAAGTCATATTGCGCTGTAGGACTATAACTATTGAGTTTCACAAAGAAATTATCTTTATCAAACCCCATATTAGAGAAGGTTGGTGCCATTGCAAATAAAAATAGTACTGGTAAATAATATACACTAGTTTCAGATACATTCTTAACTGCTAAACCTATAGCAATTCCTATAAATAGGAAAAATAAGAATAATAGAATAAATCCTATAATCATTTTTCCATTTGTAAGTACACTGACATCTATAATTATTAGGCTTATAAAAATCGTAATTATAGTAAAGAAACTCACTACTAAACTTTTGCCTATAAGAATATCCAACATCGATGCAGGGGAATTAACAAGTCCCCTTAAGGTATTCTTCTCTTTTTCTTCAGCTATCATTGTCATCATTGTTCCAGTCAAGACTGCCCCTAAACAAATTGCAATCATTAATATTGCCAGACTTTTCCCCCCCTCTCCTTGTAAAGGAGTTTTACTAAATATTAAAGACATTACAATTGGCAATATCGGCATCGTTAGTAACATCATATTTCTCATAAATTCTTTGAAATCTTTCTCTGCAATTGCCATTACTCTGTTCATTTTCATCTTAAACAAGCTCCTTTCCAGTCACTTTAATAAATACTTCGCCTAATGTCGGTTCGTTTGTATAAATACGTTTCACTTGTTTCGTATTGAGTAAATCTGTAATTTGCATTACATCTTCTTTATGCACTCTTTTCTTCTCTAAATTATTCATTTCCACGGTAATTGTCTGATCTGAATGTTGATATCTCAAATTATCTGGTGTATCCAGTGCAATAAGTTTTCCGTTATTAATTAACGCAATGCGATCACATAAACTTTCCGCTTCATCCATATCATGCGTTGTTAAGAATATAGTTGTTCCACTTTCTTTTAATTTTAATAAACCTTTATGAATATGTCTTGTCGTATTTGGGTCTAAGGCTGAAGTTGGTTCATCCAGGAATAATAGTTTAGGTTGATGGATTAGAGCCTTTGCAAGCAGTATTCTTTGACGCATCCCTTTCGATAACTTTTTAACCACTGTTTTCTTCTCATTTTCTAATTGTACAAATGAAAGTACTTCATCAATTCTATTTACAGGCTGCTTATAAAGTCCTGCAAACATTTTTAAATTATCAAATACTGATAACCTTTCATAAAGCGCACTATTATCTGAAAGTATCCCAATCTGTTCTCTAAACTCTGCTGTTTGAAGTGCTTTATCTTTATATTTAAATACTTGAATGCTACCTTCTGTAATAGATGTTTCTCCTGTTAGCATCTTAATCGTCGTTGTCTTTCCTGAGCCACTCGGTCCAAGAAGACCAAATATCTCACCTTCATTAATATTTAAAGATAAATGATTTACTGCTTTTTTACTGTAGTACATCTTTACTACGTCATTCATTTGTATAAGTGTCATAAAAATAGCCTCCAATCAATTTGTTACCCAAATTGTATTAGAGACTATGATTCCTCACTATAAAATGTACGTCAAATGTACTTAATTTTCCGCGAACTGTACCGTATGACTATTAAAATATCCTTGAATTTCTTTCACTTTGTTACGTGATAAAGGTACAAATGTATTTTCCAACCCATCTATTTTAATCGAATATGAATTCTTCGACCAAGTAATCATCTCTATTACTTTCTGCAGATTGATAATATAAGAACGATGACATCTATAGAAACCATATACTTTCAATTTTTCTTCAAGTTCATTTAAAGTGTAATCCGCTTTAAATGATTCGCCATTGAAATGAATATTTACTTTTCCTTCTGCTCCTTCAATATAATCGACATCTTCAGGATTAATAAATAGCGTTTTATCTTCTGACTTGACGGTTATTCTAAATACGTTACTACGGGAGAAATTCGAATTTATTTCTTGGGAAATATTTTTTTGATTGTGCTTATTTATCACACTATCTAGCACATCGCTATTATTAAATGATTGATCAGATTGTTCTTTTTCAACTGAATCATCTGCTTCGTTCGATTCTTCTCTGTCTTCATATACTTCTAAACGTTTTAATTGAGATCTTTTCACCTGATAAATTTCATTTGATAATAATAATCCATGGTCTAAATATGAAAGAATATGTAGAATTTTACGTTCAGCATTAAATTGTGAGAGTACATTTAGGATTGTATCAACTGTCTCCACTTTTAAATTATGTAATATATCTTTAAAAATGATAAATTTATTATCCTGTACATATGCCAAAGCTACTTTCAGTAACACAAATTCATCATATTCTAATTTCTTTACTTTAACATTGCTGTATTCAAGTAACATAAACTGTCGTAAAATATCATCTATATTATAGGTTGCACCGAACCATCTCATATAAAATTTTAATTGTTCTTTCACTGTTAAACGTTCATGAAAAGGTGTATTGAAAGTTTCTATCCATACATCTCGTTGATTAAAATAAGCTATAATTTCTTTTTGTTGATTCATATTTGAAACAATAGATGCATGATTCTTGAAATCTAATGTTTGTAAATGATTAATTAAGTCAGTCATACATCCTCCCAATAGTAGTATGTCATAGGAAATATATAGATACTATAAATCTATTATACATTAATCGTGATGTACATATTGAATTATCAAACATCAAAAAAAGCCTGTGAATTCACAGGCTTTAAAAGTAACTTAATTAATCATTTTTATTTTTTCTTTCATTTTCAAATATTTATTATAGTTTTCTATCCCAATGTCTTTGTACTACAAGCGCAACTAAATATTTATTTGCATCATCGCTCAATTCAACAATTCCTGGTTGTGCTACATCAACAGCAGTCTCTTCCATCGCTTTAGCAACAGATGCATCATAACCGATTGTTTTAAAGTGACGGTTAGCTGCTTCAATGAAATCTTTCACTTGCGGTAATAACGGTGTTTTAACATCCAATACAATCAGACCGTCGAATAACGTAGAATGTACTGTATCAAATGTTTCAGACACTTTCAATTCACCTAATTTAAATGCTTTCTCGCTCACTAATTTATAATTAACTTTATTGTCAGCAAGTGTTGTTAATAGTTTTTTGATTTTAGCTTCATCTGATTGTTCAGTTACTAATACTGCAACAGATAATGTATCTAATTTTTTAACTGTATTTTCCATGCTTAATGCTGGAGATTTTTTATCTGACTTAACTTCTTCATCTGCAGTAGGTGCATCAACACCAATTTTTTCAGCAATTTGAGTCGCTAAGTCTTTATCTACTTTATTAATATTGGCAACCGCATTTTCTTTTACAAAGTCATGCTTACACTTACCTAATTCAAAAGCAAATCCATCTCTTAGATGTTCTTTTTCCGGTTGCGTTAAGCTATTATAGTATAATTTTGCTTGTGCATAATGTTCTTTAAAACTATCACTTCTTGCACGTACTTTATGCGCATCTATCTTCTCATGATATGATTCAAATCCACCTTCTTCAACTGGTGTTGTATGTGGATTGTTATTATTGATCGCATTGTTATGGTAAGCAGTTTGTCCCTTATGCACAAACATTTGATGCATACCATCACGTTGGTTGTTAGCAAACGGACATACTGGTCTGTTAATCGGTAACTGATGGAAATTCGGTCCACCTAAACGTGATAATTGCGTGTCAGTATATGAGAATAATCGCCCTTGTAATAATGGATCGTTACTAAAGTCAATTCCCGGTACAAGATGTCCAGGATGGAATGCAACTTGCTCTGTTTCTGCAAAGACATTATCTACATTGCGATTTAAAGTCATTTTACCAACGCGTTTTACTGGCACTTCTTCTTCTGGCCATAATTTCGTTGGGTCTAGTATATCGAAATCAAATTTAAATTCATCTTCTTCAGGTAAAATTTGAAGTCCTAGTTCCCACTCAGGATAATCACCTTTATCGATAGCTTCATATAAGTCTTCACGATTATAATCTGAATTCTTACCCGCGATGATCTGCGCTTCATCCCAAACGAGTGAATGCGTGCCGAGTAATGGTTTCCAGTGAAATTTCACAAAGTGTGACTTTCCTTCTTTGTTGATTAAACGGAACGTATGCACTCCAAATCCTTCCATTGTGCGGAAGCTCTTTGGTAATCCACGATCACTCATGGTCCACATCGTCATATGAGTTGACTCAGGGTTTTGTGCAAAGAAATCCCAGAACGTGTCGTGAGCAGTACCACCTTGAGGAATTTCATTATGTGGTTCTGGTTTTATTGCGTGTACTAAGTCCGGGAATTTAATTGCATCTTGAATAAAGAATACAGGAATATTGTTACCTACTAAATCATAATTACCTTCTTCAGTATAGAATTTAGTCGCAAATCCACGTGCATCACGTACTGTATCATTTGATCCTTTTGAACCTTGTACAGTAGAGAAACGTACAAATACAGGTGTCTTTTTAGTTGTATCTGTTAAAAACTTCGCTTTTGTATATTCACTTAAATCTTCATATAATTCAAATTCTCCATGTGCTCCATAACCACGTGCATGCACAATTCTTTCAGGAATTCTTTCGTGGTCAAAATGCGTCATTTTTTCTCTGAAATGAAAGTCTTCTAATAAGGTTGGTCCACGTTCTCCAGCTTTAAGAGAAAATTCATCCTCAGCCATTTTTAAACCTTGGTTTGTCGTTAACGGTGTATCTTCAGAATGGTCTCTACGAAATGCTTCCAACTGCTTATCTTTTTCATTAGTCATTGTAGTGCCTCCTATATTATATTTACATACAAATTACTTATTCCCATTTCAAATAAACAGAAACATTGTACACTTTATATATATAAATAAAAAAATAAAAAATTGCATTTTAATTGTAGAATACAATTCCTATCTCATTTTCAAAATCTCTTTATATTTTTTTATTTAATTTTTTAATATTTTTATATAAAAAACCGTCCATTTTAGCTTGAGCTAAAACGAACGGTTTGAAAATATATTAATTTGCTGTTCTTAATTATTTATCTAAGAAGTTACGACCTTCATCTAATTTTTGGAATCCTCTTAAGAAGTATACACCTGCCATAGCTGATAAGAAGATAATACCAATAATAACTGATACACGTGTTTCATCATTAATTAACATTCCGATTAATACCATTACTAAGAAAGCAATTGTTATATAGTTCGAGAATGGCGCGAAAGGCATTTTAAATGGATGATTTTCAGCTAAATCAGGTCTTTGTTTTCTGTATTGTAAATGACTGAATAAAATCATAAACCATGGAATCATACCTGGCAGGATAGATGCACTATAAACATATACGAATATATTTGCTGCGCCATCAATATACATTGGTAATACTACATTTAAAATCACGCCAATGAAGATACCGATCGAAATCGTAAGCACAGCATAAACTGGTACACCATTTTTCATAACTTTCGCAAATGCATGCGGCATTTTACCTTCATTTGCTAATGTGTAGATCATACGGCTTGAACTGAAAATACCTGAGTTACAACCAGACATTGCTGCTGTAATCACTACGAAGTTAATAATTGCTGCTGCAGCTGTGATACCAACTTTAGCAAATGTCGCTACGAACGGGCTACCTACGTTACCTAATTCATCCCATGGATAAACAGTTACGATAACAAAGATTGCACCAATGTAGAAGATTAAAATACGCCAAATAATACCATTGACTGCTTTTACTACGTTTTTCTGTGGATCTTTCGTTTCACCTGCAGTAATACCGATTAATTCTACCCCTTGGTAAGAACCTACTACCATTGAAAGTGCAAAGAAGAATCCTACGATACCTTTAGGGAAGAATCCACCATGTTCCGTTAAGTTACCAAATCCAATAGGATTACCATTGTTACCAAATCCAAATAATATAATACCTAAACCGGCTACAATCATTAAAACAATTGTTACAATCTTAATCATTGCAAACCAGAATTCGAATTCTCCGAATGCTTTAACTGAAGCCATATTCGCTAATGCTAAAGTCACAATTACGATAATACCTGGAATCCAGGTAGGTAAATCCGGCCACCAATATTGCATATATTGTCCAACAGCGATTACTTCACTCATACCAACTACAACCCACTGGAATATATTTGCCCATGCTGTAACATAACCAAACACCGGGTGTAAGTATGTTGAAGCATAATCAGCAAATGATCCTGTTGTAGGGAATAAGTAAACTAATTCCCCCATCGCACGCATTACTAAAAATAAAAATAATCCAGCAACTAAATAAGCTAAAATTGCTGACGGTCCTGTCCATTTAATCGTACTTGATGCACCCATGAATAAACCTACCCCAATGGTACCACCTAATGCGATCATTTGGACTTGTCTTGAACTAAGACCCCTCTTTAAATGATTGTCTTCCATTTTTTCTATCCCCTTTTGTTTTTTAAATATAAAAACATTCTTTACTATTCTGAAATTATACTATAATTTCAGAATAGTAGAAGTATTATTTATAAACTTTAGGAGAACATGAAAAGGGTGCAAGGAAAAACCCTTACACCCACGTGCTTTAACGCTTTAAACTTTTTAAAAAAATTATTTTTAAATAGATTATTTCCTTTTATTTTTTATAATCGTAAGCAACTTCTTGTAATTTTTCATCATATTCAATATATAAATCGTAATCTTTGAAAAACCACTCATCCATTTCGTTAACGTAGAAAATAATGCCATCTGCTTCAATTTTTGCAATTGCTTTATCATAATCCGGATCTACTGTAAATGCTAAAGAGTGACTCTCCTGAATCTTGCTTGATCCATAAATTTTCGCAAAGAATTTAACTGCCTGCCCCGCTTCTAAACCAACCTCGTCTTTGAACCATTGCAATGCTTTATCTGAAATATAAATATTCATATCGTACCTCCCATATTAAGTCTTTCTGAAGAAATTATATCATCTGACTCATATGAAAGTCTTAAATTAAGTTTTCATATAAAATGATCAATATGTTAGCGCAACCTCTTTACCCTTCAATACACGCATTACACCTTCGTATAAAGCGAGCAACTCTTCTTCACCTGGCATTACTTTAACTTCAGAAATCCACTCAACGTGTGATTTTATGTTATCAACAACATACTGGGAATGACTCACGCCACCTGTTAAAATGATATAATCTACATCACCTTTCAATACAGCTGCCATTTCAGCAATACCTTTAGCAATCTGATAACACATACCATCAAAATAAAGCTTTACTTCATCATCTCCGTTTAGAGCTTTTTGTTCAATCGTTTGAATATCAATTTCACCTAAATAAGACTTCATACCACCTTCTCCAGCTAATATTGATTTCACTTGTGAAATATTTAACTGTTCTTCAATAATGAGCTTCGCAAAATTTATTAACGGGAGTTGACCGGTACGTTCCGGTGAATAAGGTCCTTCGCCATCAAATGCATTGACGCAATCAATAACACGCCCTGACTGATGTGCACCAATGGAAATACCTCCACCGATATGGGTAACAATCACATTAGCATCAAAATAATCCATGCCTTCTTCGGCTAACACCTTACGTGCCACAGCTTTTTGATTTAGTGCGTGAAATACACTACGACGTTCGATACCTTTAAATCCTGAAATGCGTGCGAGATCTTCAAATTCATCAACTACAACCGGATCTACTGTATATGCTTTCACACCGTAATCACGCGCAATATCATTAGCGATGATTGCACCTAAATTTGAAGCATGCATGCCATATGTACCAGAGCGAAGATCATTTACCATCTCTTCATTCACTATGTACGTGCCTCCAACTATTGACTTCATCAGTCCACCACGGGCAACAACTGCTGCTAAATCTCCTGGATAAATATTATGAGACTCTAAGAAAGTACGTAAACGCTCTTCTCGCATCTCAATTTGATCCATTACAGTATCATACTTTCCAATCTCATCAACAGTATATCTAAAGATACTTTCGTCTACACAATTATCACTACAATATAGAGCAACCTTACTAGAAGTTGAACCTGGATTAATAACTAATATGTATTTTCCGTCCATTATAAGTCCCTCACTTGTCGCACTGCAAAGTCTAGAGCGTACATTTTACTTTCTGTAGAATCACTGCGTGAAGTAAGAACGATCGGGACTTTTGCCCCCACAATTGTCCCTCCAATTACAGCATTCCCTATTACTGAGAAAGCTTTATATATTACATTACCAACATCAATTGTAGGTACTACTAAGATATCTGCATCTCCTTGAATAACCCCGTCATACCCTTTATGATCTGCAGCTTCCTTAGAAGTAGCTAAATCAAAAGAAATAGGACCAGCTACAAGTGCATTTTCACTACCTTTAAATAATGAAACGACCTCACTTGCTAATACTGAAGATGGCATCTTCGGATTAAATGTCTCTGCAGAACTAATCATAGCCACTTTAGGTTGCGAAATACCTATGCGATGCGCTACATCAATGGCATTATCAGCAATTTGCTTTAACTGTTCAGAAGTTGGTGTGATATTCATTGCAGCATCCGTTAATAATAACTGCCTGTTATTTCCCGGTAAATCAACAAGCGCCACATGAGATAACACGGATTGACCGCAAAGATTATATTCTTTTTGAAGTACTTCTTTTAATAGCGTACGCGTTTGAACCATCCCCTTCATAAGCACTTGGGCATCTCCAGTTGCCGCCATTTCTACAGCACGTTTAACAGAATCTCCCTCTGTTTCACATTGCTCATACACCCATACATCATTTGAATCAATATTCTCTTCTGTATCAAATACGAAAAAAGATACAACATCTTTATATAATTGTTTCGCTTTTGTTATCACTTCTAATATCTCTGGCCTTGAACCACCAGGAATAGCTACCTTAATCATCTATATTCCTTCTTTCTGATTATAACCTAGTACTAAGACTAGATAATATTTTTGTTCGATAGTATTTTCTCACATTCGAAAATAGATGTAAAGGAAACATACAATGGTAGTTCTATGTAAAATACAACTTAATTAATTTTAATGTTCATGGATCTTCTTTTATAATGTTTAATTTACATAATAAAAAATATGAATGAAGACGATTATTTAAATATTTAACAAAAATTTATACACAAAATTTTCATATTTCTGACCTATTATTTTCACAATCTTGTGATTTTATTATATGTACTTTATGCTAATATTTATTTTAACTTGTGAAAATATGGAGGAAAGTTTGTGAAAAAGTATTTTAATAATGTGTTTTGGAGATGGCATTTCTATGCAGCGATTTTCATTACACCGCTACTCATTACATTAAGTATTTCAGGCATCATGTATTTATTCTATCCAGAAGTAGAAAACAAATTAAATCACGATCTGTTGTTTGAACAAACGAATAAGCCAGAACAATCGCTTAATGATGGTATCAGTGACATACTAAGTAGTCATCCTGGGTATCATGTTATGAAGATTAGTTTCCTAAAAGGCGATTACAACACACGTGTATCCATAATGGGACCTGATGATGCTTCTAAAGTTGTCTATCTAGATCATCATAACCAAGTAAAAGGTGAAATAGAACCTTCTAAATTATTTTCAAATTTCTCACGTGAAATGCACTCAAATCTATTAACTGGTAATACCTTTATTAATTATTTAGTGGAGCTTGCGAGTTGCTGGGCAATATTCCTGATTATTACAGGATTGTTCATGACTTTCTTCCGTAAATATATTACAAACAGTGCTTCAAAAATCAAACGTAAAAATCAAGCGAAATTCCACGCAATGCTCGGTACAGTTTTAAGTATTCCGTTATTACTGATTGTGTTAACTGGATTACCCTGGTCAGGATTTATGGGTGCAAAAATTTATGACTTTGCAGTCAATCATTCATTTGTCGGTTACCCTGAATCCGTAAAGTCGCCACCGGTATCTAATAACGAAATTGCATGGGCAACCCGTGGTGAACATACAAATTCAAAATCTCATGATGGCCACAGACTACCGATTACCCATATTAATATGATTGCGCAAGAGGAAGGATTTAAGAAGCCATATAGTATCACTGTACCGATGGATGATAAGGGGACCTATGTATTATCTAAAGCTGCTGGAACAGGTGTGACTGGTCTAGATGCAAATCCACTAGAAGAACGCACTATTCATCTTGATCAATATTCTGGAATGAAACTTGCGATTTACGACTTTAATGACTATGGCATACTTGCGAAGTTTATAGCAGTCGGTATCCCACTTCATGAAGGGAATTTATTTGGGCTAGCTAATAAAGTAATCAACTTATTATTTATTGTTGGTTTACTCACATTAACTTTCTTTGGTATTAAGATTTATTTTATGCGCAAACAAAAAGGTAAACTATCAACACCCATGGCACAGCCTTATATGAAATATACTTGGTTTTTCGCAATATTACTTATTCTAATGGGAATATTAATGCCTCTATTTGGCGTCTCACTCCTAATCATTACATTTATCGAACTCATTTTATTGATGCGCAACAAGAAATATGCGATATAAAATAAAACTCATCAAGTAGCTGGATAATTCCAGCTACTTTTTTAATTTTCAAACAATTGTGATTGTGTGACATCATTTATTCATGTAAGATAAGTCATAATATATTGTACGGAGCTGATTGTATGGATCAAAACAGACATAAACTCGCATTAAAGGTTGCATTTCCACCTACTATCCCAATCTTAACTGGATTTATCTTTCTCGGAATGACTTTCGGTATATATATGCATTCTTTAGGACATCCAATATGGATGGCTGTTCTTATGAGTGCTTGTATTTTCGCTGGTTCTATGGAATTTGTAGCAGCAACGATGCTGATTGGTATCTTTAATCCGTTTAGTGCTTTTATACTTGCACTTATGATCAACGCACGACATCTATTTTACGGGATTGCAATGCTTGAACGATTTAAAGGTACCGGGAGAAAGAAATGGTATTTAATATTTGGTATGTGTGATGAAACATTCGTAATCAATCAAACAATATCCATTCCTAAAAATGTCGACAAAGGATTAGTTATGACGTATGTTACGTTATTCAATCATTTATACTGGGTAACTGGTTCCTTTCTAGGAAGTATTATTGGGGGCTTTATTACAGTTGATTTGGAAGGTTTAGAATTTGTAATGGCAGCACTCTTTTTAATTATTTTTCTTGAACAATGGTACAAAGGTGGAAGACGCTTTTCAACACTAGGCATAATCATTTCAATTGTCTGTCTATTAATATTTGGTACGTCTTACTTTGTACTACCTACAATGCTAATTATGCTAATCATTTTCATTGTCTTTAAACGTCCTTTGACGAGAGTTGGTGAGCGCATATGACAATAGCAGAACAGCTGATTATTATCTTTTCTGTTACAATCGCTACAATGTTAACCCGCTTCTTACCTTTCATCATATTTAAAGACGATAAACCATTACCTGAGCTTATTGAATATTTAGGTCGTGTATTACCTCCCGCTGTATTTGGATTACTTGTAGTATATGCATTAAAGGATATTAAATGGAGTTTACCTTCTGCCAATATTCCCGCAATACTTTCGATAACTTTGATTATCGTATTACATTCATGGAAACGTAATATGCTTTTATCTATCGCTGTAGGGACGTTATACTATATGTTACTTATTCGATTAATCTAAACAGAAAAAGCTACAATTCTTATCGAATTGTAGCTTTTTCTATATTATGATTAAGCATCTTGTTTGATGATTTCTTTAGTCTTAGCATCGATTTCAAATTCTTTTGATTTTCCATCTTTAACTAGTTCTACGTCATATTTCACTACGCCGTCATCTTCATCTAAACTCCACTCTTTCACATCTCCGTTGTATTCTTTCTTAGCAACTTCAATGATATCTTCAACTGGCGTTACATCTTTATAATTGATTGTTGTTTCTTTGTCATTTTCTTTTTCTGATTCTTTTTTAAGTACTTTGTTACTTACAGCATCAACTGTCACTTCATGAGATTCATTTCCATCTCTTAAATTAACATCATAAGCCCATTTTTTCTCTTTATCATCATAGTCAAAAGAGATACTTTCAAGATCACCTTTTACTTCTTTTTGTGCTGTTTCTATTGCTTGAGTCGCATCCGTCTTTACTTCGCTATAATCAACTGATTTATCATCTTCATTGCCACAAGCACCTAATAATAATGATGCACCTAGCACAAGTGCTGAAGATTGTTTTATATATTTGTTCATCATATTCACATCCTTTTTGAGTTATTAAATTTATACCCAAAATTTGATATATACAAACAAATATTATCAATACGGATTACATTCACCATATATAGCGAACTAAAAACAATAGTATTTTTCATAAAATTTTTATCAATTTTATCAAAGCAAATTGCAATGGTAATCTCCCATATAAAGCGCTCTTCGGTAGTCGTTTATCACCTAACGGAATTCCTTTTCTTGCCATATAAATATTCGCCGGAAATACCCCTAATAAAAATGTATTGATTAACTTCTTAGCACTTTCACTTGGTTTTTTGATAATCAAGTAAACACCCATTATCATCTCAATCACCCCGGAAATATAGACAATTTCCTTTTTAAAGGGTATATAACCTGGAACAATCTTCGTAAAATTCGGCTCTCTTAGGAAATGAAGTATTCCTGCCGTAAAAAATCCTAATCCTAGTATCGTTTTCAGTAATAATTTTATTAATTTCATTTTATTGCTCCTCTATTGTTGTTAGTGCGTATTTCTCAATCACATCTTCCAAATGCGGATACACTTGCTTTAATTCATCTTTCGTAAATAATTCAAATCCCTCAAATGTAAATCCAGGTGATACCATACATCCAACGAAACTCCATTCATTGTCATCTTCGACACTTGAAGCGAAAATTGTATTCTTCGGTACTAAAAATTGTGGTACTTCTCCATTCATTACATCTAATCCCAACTTAACTGCTTCATACTTACCATCGGGATAAATCATATGAACGGTAAGTGAATCCCCTCCCTGGTAATACCATAATTCATCTGAATCTATCCGATGAAAATGTGAGATATTTCCTGTTTCTAAAAGAAAATAGATGCTTGTATATAGCACTCTACCATCACCATTTACTTCATTTGAACGATATGTTTCATAATAATAGCCACCTTCAGGATGTGGTTGCATACGTAATTTTTTAATCAATTGATCTTTATTCATATTCTTTCTCCATAATTTTATTAATTTTAAAACTACACCTTGGTGCTATTTTATCATTTAACCACTTTTCATATAGTAAATTCTGATAAGCTATATAAGCATTCTCTCCATAAATCTTATCTGGACCATATACATATAATGGTGGTAGAGCTGCTGGATTAGATAAATGCTTATGTTCGGAAATAATAGTAGCCAGAATGTCGATGTCTTTCTTAAATGTTTCTGAACGTTTACCCCCTCTTCGTGTATGTTCATCATCCATCACTTTTAGCATAGCAAAGCAATCTAAAATATATGGATGACCTTCATTATACACATGTTTAACAATGGGATGGTGTAAGTATCTAATGTTCCCATCAATAATATTTAATGCCGATAAACACACACGAATAATCTGATAAAGTTCTAACACTTGTTTAGACAATCTTCTATTATCTAAATAACGTGCAGATATTTCATGGTTCTCGCTAACTCTAAAAATTTGCATGGTGATTTTCTTCCTTCATAAATTGATATACGATATATAAATAGATAACATGACCTACCATCCAAACTAAAAACATCGGTAAAGAAGATGAATATTGTTGATATACTGCAATATTTATTAATAAAAAATACAGCAAAATAAAAACAAGTATAGTTATTAGTAGCGCTATTTTGAATAATGTTCCTTTTCGATATAATTGTTCTAGCGTACTGAAGAGGATGATGCTAACGATAAAGTGTGGTAATAACTCTTTCCATAAAACCATTTCTTTTTGATGTGTCAAAAAATCAATATTTAATAATAGTCGGACAGTGTTTGTACCAAAACAATAATCGCCTATTAACAACAATATATATAATGAAAGTCCGGATAACATTCCCAGTATAATTTTTCTAACCACGTGTCATTTTCTCCTCGATGCTTATTATTTAGTAAAAGAAGCAATCAACATCTTAAGTGATTGTCTCTTTCATTATTATATTGTATCAAAAGAATCTTCTCATAATTGTTTTTAATGGTGGCATCTTTTCAAATTTATTTTCTTCTAGAATTGATCGTAACTCAAATTTAGCATATCCTAACGCTTCATCCCATACAATTTGCCCAGGAAGTGGTGCCGCATCCGGGTCAACATAAGCATTGATAATCACTGGTTTATTCACTTCTTTTGCATGTCTGAAGGCACCCGCGAGCTCTTCTGGTTTCCTTACAGTAATACCCACACCACCACAACTTTCCGCAAATTTAGCAAAATCGATATCACCAAAATCAATGGCATACTCTAATTCACCCGCTGCTTGTTGTTCATATTTAATGAATGATAACTGTTTATTATTTAATACAACAATAATCATCGGTAAGTTATGGTATACAGCTGTAGCAAAGTCCTGCATTACCATTGCCATAGCTCCGTCACCTGTAATTGCAATTGCCTGACGATCTGGATACGCTATCTTACTTGCGATCACTCCTGGTAAAGCACATCCCATCGTACCTAACCATGGTGAAGTTAAGAAGCGATTATTATGATCAAGTCTTAAATATCTTGTTCCCCATACGGTTGATGTTCCTACATCAATCGAGAATACTGCATCTTCATCAGCTATTTTATCGATTTCAGCCATAATACGCTCTGGACGTAAAGGAAAACTGTTATTTGCTCTATCTTCATCAAGCCATTGATTCCATTCCGCCATATTTTCTTTACATGCTTCTAAGAATGGTCTTTCTTTTATTGCTGGTAATTTTTCAATTAATAATTGCAATATCTCTTTTGAATCACCCACCAATGGTACTGTCACTTTATGGCGAGTGCCAATATTTTCCGGGTTATTATCAATTTGAATACATGGTACATCTTCATCCGGCAGATAATCTACATATGGAAAGTTTGTACCAATCATAATCAATAAGTCCGCTTCTTTAGTTGCTTCAAATGCAGGTTTCGTACCAATTTTCCCTAAGTTCCCTAACATATTTGGATGGGTATCAGGAATTAATCCTTTTGCAGGTAAAGTCACAATAGAAGGTAATTGTGCATGTTCAATAAACTGCACAAGTAATTCTTTAGCATGCTTTGTTCCTGTTCCGGCAAGCACTACTGGATGCTTACTTTGTTCAATCAGTTTTATTGCTTCTGAAATGTTTGCCTGATCAATCTCAGACGTTTGTACTGGCATTTTAATTGGTGCTTCTGCTGTATGATCTTCTATTTTTGTGCTTAATAGATTACCGGGAATCGAAAGCACTACGACACCTTTTTTATCGTAAGCTGTTTGTATCGCTTCATTTACAACTTCAAATACATTTTCCGCCTGATCGAGTTGTTTATTATACACAGCAACATCAGCAAACATTGCTGTTAAATCTAACTCCTGGAAGTACTTTGTACCTAATAAATCTGTGTTAGCTTGACCAACGAGGACAAGCTGTGGAATATTATCCATCTTAGCGTCGTACATACCATTTAACAAATGAATTGCGCCAGGTCCACCAATTGCAACAGAGACTGCGATTTTACCAGTTAATTTCGTATAACTTGCTGCTGCAAGAGAAGCCACTTCTTCATGGCGTACATTATAAAATTTAATCTCATCTTCAGCGCCTTTTAATGCATCTATTACAGTATCTATCGTATCACCTGGAATACCATATACATGATCAATCTCCCAATGTTTAAGTGCTTTGACAAGTGCATGATTTGCTTTTAATTTTGACAAGTCGTTCACATTCCTTTCTTCACTCATATTCATACATATTATTTGCATTACCCGTTGCGAACAATATTAATCAAAATATACATCTTATAGGTATACATTCCTATTTCCATTATGTGCAAATGACATATCATTTTTGTTAAGATATAAATATACGCATCATATAAAATGAGGAGGTAACACAATGAAAGTTTTAGTAGCCGGCGAAATACCAGAAAAGGGTCTAAAGTTCTTAAAAGAAAACTTCGATGATGTTGATGTATTCGAAGGAGATAAATTAATCACTAAGGAGGAATTAATTAAACGTATTGCGGATAGAGATGCATTGATTAGTTTACTATCTACTAATGTAGATAAAGATGTCATTGATGCTGCACCAAATTTAAAGATCATCGCAAACTATGGCGCTGGATTTAACAATATTGATAGTGAATATGCACGCTCAAAAGACATCGATGTTACCAATACGCCGAAAGCTTCAACAAATGCAACAGCAGATTTGACATTTGCGATACTACTAGCTGCAGCAAGACGTGTTGTCGAAGGAGATAAAGTATGTCGTACGACCGGCTTTAACGGATGGGCACCATTATTTTTCCGTGGCCGTGAAGTTTCAGGTAAGACAATTGGTATTATCGGTTTAGGAGAAATCGGACAAGCTGTGGCACGCCGTGCAAAAGGATTCGATATGGATATTCTATATACAGGACCAAACCGTCATGAAGACCGCGAAAAAGATACTGGCGCAAAATATGTTTCACTTGAAGAATTGCTACAGCAATCGGACTTTATTACAATTAATTCTGCTTATAATCCATCAATGAAACATATGATAGATAAAGCACAAATCGAAATGATGAAATCAACTGCATATTTAATCAACGCATCACGTGGACCTGTCGTTCATGAAGCAGCACTTGCTGATGCATTGGAAGCGAAAGTTATTGAAGGTGCCGCTTTAGATGTATTTGAATTCGAACCTGAAATCAATGAAAAGCTAAGAAAATTAGACAATGTAGTCATCACACCACATATCGGAAACGCAACATTTGAGGCACGTGATATGATGGCCGATATCGTTACACAAAATGTATACAAGAAACTGAATAACGAACAACCAGATTATATCGTTAATTAAAAAATAGAAAGACAGATAAATAAGCATTTTAAAGTGAAATAAATTGAAAAGAGGAAATCAACTTCCGTTGACTTCCTCTCTTCTTTTTCTTAGGTAATACGCTATAATGTCGCCGATGTTGCAACTGTAGTGTTACCTGACTGCATATCCGTGTGAATCGCCATAACGATTGCAATAACGTGTGTTACATTTACACTTTCATCAAGAATATCAATTCCAAATGTATCTCTCCATTGAAAGAATTCTTTACTAATTTCAGCTACAATACGTCCAGAACCATCTTCAATCGTGTATTCATAATTCAAGAAGTTACCACGTACAATCCAGTCTTCTCCTTCAATAAGGTAAGTCGGTCTAAACGATAACATCTTCTTACGGATCGTTAGTGTTTCATAACCATTCACTGATACATCCATCGTTGTAGAAAAAGCTGCTGCACGTTGTTTAATAAACGCTAACTCATTACCATATGTATCTAGAATTCTTAACTTTCTACGTGCTAATAAATCATGCTGACCTTTCGCCGTGTAAACGACTTCATCCTGTTCATTCATAATCGAAAAATCTTGAGTCCACGAAAGTAACTTTTTCTTTGCATAAAGTCTCATCTTCAACAGCTCCAATTCTAAATTATTTATTTATATTATAACCTTTTAATTATCTACGATAAAATTACACACAGTACATTCTTTCCGGCACTTTAATATTTTTATATTCCATCATCTAATGCACCTCAAAATCAAATCTTTCACGTTCTTTTTGTGCACTTTCATCATTACCAAACCACACTTGTTTCACGTAAAACTTTCCTTCCCAATCCTTATCAAACGAGACATTGACGTTGCCATAGCGATAACTTTTATTGCCTAAAGCTATCCCTTTTTGCTCAGGTTTACCCCATACTTTCATGAATGCTTTCATACTAATATTCTCATGCATTTCATAATAATAATTAATATCAGTAAATACATAATCCTGTTCATCCATCCCTTTTGCTCCTTTAAAGAACGGAGAGATGATTGTATTATTATATCGACTGCGATAATACAATGCAGTTACGTATTTTTCTCCCATATTGATCAATGCTTCTGTCGGTTGACCAAAGATTGCTTCAAATTCTTTTCTCGTAATACCGAATTTAGCATCTTTAAAGCCATAAGTTTTACCTTTCATAGCTTTCATCACTTTCTTATCCAGTATATCCGGCAATTCAATTTCATGTACATTATCAGGAATTTGAAGTTTGTAATTGGGTTCGATGGCTTTTATCTTCTCAGCTACAAATCTAAAAAGTGCATTTGGAATAATATCATAATCTGGGTGTTCTGCATTACCAATAAATGCTTTCATCGATGCAACATCTTTAAATTCTTGTAATTCTAAAATTCTGAAACCATGAAAGGCTGCTAAATAATAGGATTGATCCAGCCAATTGACAGCGATATCAAATAAAGATTCTCCCATGATATGTGCCTCAACTGTATCCATATGCGTAGCAATATTTGAAACTAAATAGGCTAATTCTGTATCCGCTTCTTCTTCCATAAAATAACCCATCACTTCATTAGCATCACAATCTGCAACAATTTGTTGTAAATCCTTGGGTAATTTATTAATTACTATATCAATAGATTTCATAATGAACACCTCTTTAAATTTATATAGCTTTCATTATAAAATAAAAATACAAATATTGTATATGTAGATGTATTTAAGAACTTCTCATAAAAAATTGCCGAAGCAAATGATTACTTCGGCATTTTCTATTGCACCTGATATGCTACTTCTACCTGATCTTCAACAAACGAGTGTCGAATACTGTCTTCAAAAGGATTACTTATCGGATTACCTACATACATTTGAACTGTATCTTTACCTACTTTCATCGTATCTTTTTTCGGTTGCATGCCGTCATACGTCTTAATGTTAACGTCACCCAGTACTAATCGATATTGATTTCCTTCTGGCACTGCAAATGCAAACCCGGAATATGTTGATTTATTTTTGTGATAAGATACTTGAATCACATAGAACTGTGTCTTCCATGCTTTATTTGGTGTGTAAATAGCAGAAACTACATCATCTGTCTTTATAATATTTTTCACCATTGCCTTCTGCGCATCTTCTGCCGAATCATATAACCCTTTCTCTACTGCAGTAATATGTTCTGTCTTCACTTCTTGTTTACCTTGTTCATCATGCGGCATCTTCAGCCAAACGATACCCATAAATAAAAGTATTGCTAACACAGATACCGGAAGTAACAACTTTTGTTCGTTACGCACACTTACACCTCACTCTACACTTTTATCTTATCTACATTGTATAATACATTAATATTTTTGTAAGCGTTATCAATTATAAATTATTTATTTTCTAAATTATCTATATGCTTAAGTTGTTTTTTAAGTTCTTCCATATTAATTGTTTCATCAATTGTCGTTTTTGAGTCTACCAAGTGTTTATCGTGCAGCGTTAATGTACGCGTCTTAATCATGTCACTAAAATATGCATCATGACTGACAAAGAGTACTGTTCCTTTATATTGTTTAAGCAGATTACCAATAATGTCCTGCATTTCAATATCGAAGTAATTTGTCGGTTCGTCGAGAATGAGTAGATGTGCTTTTGAGAAATAGAGTTTTACAAATGATAGCCTGCACTTCTCTCCCATAGACAAATTTTGAACAAGATCATCCATACGTGATGCATCAAATCTGAATGCTGCAAGTATTGTGCGTGCCTGAGTTACGTCAATATCAAGTATTGTTATTTCTTCCAGAACGGTATGACTTGGTATTAAATTCTCAAGTTTTTGAGAAAAATACCCTATTTCAAGTGTGGGTGGCATTCTTATCTCACCATGTTGTATCGGTATTTCTCCTGTGATAAGTTTGAGTAACGTAGATTTTCCTGAGCCATTCTTACCTTTAATTTGAACAACTTCCCCGCGTTCTAATGAAAAAGTAACATGGTTAAATAATGGTTCATCAAATGCATGACTTACATCTATGCATTGCAATAAGTATTTATTATTGATTTCACTCGCTTCAATATCATATTCCGTACGCACTGCTTTTTCTACTTTACCTTCAAAGTTTGACATTTCATGATTCAATCTCGATTCTCGTGCCTTCATCCTTTTTGCCATTTTGGCAAGCTTTTTCTGCTCCCCGAAATCTCGTACACTCGCTTTATGATTCATTTCATGATGCCATTCACGCATCTCCTGAATCATTTGTTTCATACGTTTCTTTTCTTTTTGTTCTTTTTCAACGAGTGCTGCATTCGTCTTCTCTTCTAGATCAATCTGTGATTTATATTGATCATATGTCATATGAAACTTCCTTAATCCATCACGTGTTAACTCCAATATATAATCTGCTGTTTGATTAATAAACGCTCTGTCATGACTGGCATATAGAATCGTAAAATCATTGTGTTTCATCCAGTTTACGAGCCAATCTTTCGTTTCATCATCAATATGGTTTGTGGGTTCATCAAAGATAAACTTTGCCTTCCCTGATAACATCAAACGTATTAAAGATATTTTTGTTTGCTCTCCACCTGACAGCGTTACTAATTTTCTTTCAGCATCACTTTCAGATAAATTAAACTTATGCATCATCGTAATAATCTCAGATTCAAATGTATAACCATCCTGTTCCAGGTAATCGCTCATCGCATTCATATCTGTGTCTAAATTCATCTTTAGATGGTATAGCTCTGGGCGCCCTTGCATAATATAATCGATTACCGTTAATTCAGATACGTCCGACTGTTTAAGTTGTTGTTCCAGCAGTCCAATTTCTTCATCTTGCGCTATCAATGTATTCAGTATTGTTGTCTTGCCAATGCCATTGTTTCCAAGCAAAGCTACATGCTTGCCTGCTTCTATTTCAAAGTGTAAATCTTTGAATAATAATTTTTCCCCTGCATAAATGTCTGTTTTATTTAATCTCATAAACTCACCTCATAAAAAAATGTATCCCGCACAACGTTTGGGATACACAAAATAAGCCTATGAACGATAGACATACAATAAATAGACAGACTCATCCCGATAATTCAAACGTTGTGCAATTCAATTTGCTCAGCTTTCATTATCGAATGATCATCTCTAAATATTGATGCCTCCTTTTATATTTGATTACATTTTAACAGATTTACGCATTTTATACAAAATAAATCCTATTACAAAGCCAATCAATGCAGGTAATACCCACCCCATACCAATGGCAGAGAAAGGTAAGAATTTCTCTCCGAAAGTAGCTACACTTTCTCCAAAAGCAGATTTTGAAAGAAATGCAGGGCTAGCTTTTATACCGTCAATAATCGCTGCAATCATCGTTACAAAAGTCGTCCATTGATAGACAATTTTTGAATCATTGAAAGAACCACTGATTAAAGTTAACAGTATTAATGTAATCGCAAGAGGATATAAAAACATCAGGACGGGAATCGAATACTCGATAATCTTAGTTAAACCTACATTTGCCAGTATAAATGAAATAATACTTACTACGGTAGCAAACATGATATAGCTACGTTTCGGGAATAACTCAGTAAATGTTTCAGAGAAAGCTGTTATTAAGCCAATCGCTGTCTTTAAACAAGCTATGATAATAATTAATGACAGTAAAATAATACCGTAATTGCCCAGGTAATATTGCGCGATTTGTGCTAACGCTATACCACCATTCTCACTTACTTTAAACTGACCTAAACTCATTGTACCGAGCAGTGCGAGTAACGTATAAATTACACCCATAAGTACAATGCTTAAGAAACCTGACTTCACTGTTTCTTTTGCGATATCAGATGGATTCGTAATACCCAGCTTCTTAATAGTTGTTACGATAATAATACCGAAAGCAAGTGACGCTAAAGCATCTAATGTATTGTATCCATCAATAAATCCTTTAAGTAAAGCACCATCTTTATATTCCGGCTGAATTGGTGCATCTATGCCACCCATCGGTTTTAAGAAAGCAAGGATAAACAACACACCTAATAACAATAGGAATAAAGGATTTAAAAATTTACCGATATAATCTAATATTTTAGAAGGTCTTCTTGCAAAGAACCACGCAATACTAAAGAATAACAGACTAAAAATAAATAAATAAAGACGAACATTTTCTTTAGCAATAAATGGTGTAAATGCGATTTCGAATGGCACTGTTGCAAGACGCGGTAAAGCAAACAATGGACCGATTACTAAATAAAGTGCAATTGTAAATAAATATGCATATGTCTTATTCACACGTGAAGCAATATCAAATAAACCATTCGTTTTAGACACACCAATGGCAATAATACCTAAGAAAGGTAATCCAATTGCGGTGATTAAAAAACCAAAGTTCGTAATGAAGACATTTGCTCCACTCATCTGTCCTGAATGAATCGGGAAGATTAAGTTACCTGCTCCGAAGAATAAACCGAAAAGCATAGAACCGATAAAGATATTTTCTTTTAATGATAATTTCGTTTTTGTATTAATAGTGACCCCTCCAGAGCAATACATAAATTTTTATACTATATTCTTTAATATTAAAGAATATA
Source organism: Macrococcoides bohemicum (assembly GCF_003259675.1). Lineage (GTDB taxonomy): Bacteria > Bacillota > Bacilli > Staphylococcales > Staphylococcaceae > Macrococcoides > Macrococcoides bohemicum. The sequence goes on from NZ_PZJG01000002.1 coordinate 306,022, forward strand.
ATTTTTTATTATAGCATTACGAAACTATAAAATGAATTGAATTTTTAAAATATTTTAAAAATAGAAAAATTTCTATGTCTGTTATTAACTCACTATCTGCTCTTTAACATAATCTCGATATAATTCGTGTGATGCAATTAATTCCTGATGTGTACCAGATCCTGTTATCATACCTTTTTCAACGAAGTAAATATTATCCGCATCGACAATAGTCGATAAACGATGCGCAATAACGAGTGTAGTACGTCCTTCCATCAATTGATTTAATGCACGCTGAACTTGTTCTTCTGATTGTGAATCAAGTGATGCTGTTGCTTCATCGAGCATTAAGATTTGTGGATCGCGTAAGAATGCACGAGCAATCGCAATTCTTTGTTTCTGTCCTCCAGATAATTTCACACCACGTTCTCCAATCTCAGTATCTAACTGTTCCGGGAAATCTTTAACAAATGATGCTGCATAAGCTAAAGATAAGCCTTGCCATAACTCATCATCAGATAAATTTCGTTCTAACCCATACTGTAAATTTTCTCGAATCGTACCTGCAAACACCGCACTATCTTGAGACACGAATCCTATTTGACTGCGCCATGAATGGAGTTGTACATCATTAATATCGGTGTTACCAATCTTAATCTCACCCTTACTCGGATTATAGAAACGTTCTAGTAATGAGAAGATAGTAGATTTCCCACCACCACTGGGTCCTACGAACGCTACGACACTATTTTCTTTTGCTTCGAATGAAACATTTTTTAAGATTGGATGATCTTCCTCGTATTGGAACGATACATCTTTAAACATAATTGTTTCACCTGAAACATTTTTTGTCATCCCTATATCAATTGCTTCTGAAGGCATATTCATTAACTGTACAACACGTTCTGTTGCCCCCATTGCTTTTTGTAATTGCGAGAAGAATATTGCAAAACTTCCAACTGGCATCATTATATTAAATAAATAAAGCAAGAACGCTACAAACTGACCACTTGTTAGACTGCCATCTTGTACACGTACTGCACCGTATCCTAATACGACTACGAATAATCCAATCATTGCTGTCATCATAATTGGTTGTAAGACTGCTTCAATCTTCGCATCTTTAATCCCTAACTTAAATACATTCATAATGAGATTTCTTCCAGATTGTTTCTCGTATTCTTCACCATTGCTCGATTTAATTAAACGAATTTCTGATAATTTCTCACTGGCATCTGCATTAAAAGCTGCAGTCGCTGTTTGTAACTGACGACCGATTTTAGACATCATTCGCCCAATTGGTACCATAATTAAACCAATGACAGGTACGGCTAAGAACATTAATCCCGCCATCTTCCAGTCCATAATAAACAATATAATCATCGATCCGATTAACTGAATTCCCCCGGCAATAAAGTTAGGGAAATGTGAAGTCATCAATTCTTTAATGACCGTCGTATCATTTACTAATCTTGAACTCGTTTCACCCGATTTGTGATCATCGTAATACTTAACCGGCAATGTAAGCAGATGATCCCATAGTTGTTCACGCAATGATTTCACAGTATGCTCTCCACTGAAACGCAACAAATAGCTCCCTATTGCTCCAAATCCAAGCTGAGCAACAAATGCCAGAATCAAAGTAAAAAGCAATGACATATTCATCTGAGTTAATCTGCTACCATCAACTAAGTTCTTTGTAAGCTGAGGAACTATAAGCGCCGCACCACTCGTTAATAGCGTAAAAAACATACCTATCATAAATACTCTCTTTTTAGGATTCATCTTTGTTACAAATTTTACGAAGTCCTTTGTCTTAAATTTTTTAATTGAGGAGCTTTGTTTTTTATTTACTCTATCCATTTTGTCCACCTTATAATGTCTACAATGACATTCTGATTATATAATTAAAAAAATTACTTTATATACATTTTCAATATAGACAATATATGAACGACCTCTTACGTCGCAGTGCCTAATTCTCGTTTTAAATTATTTAATACATTATGCGTAAACTGATTACCATAGATTTCTACTTGACGATCAATGATAGAAGCTTTCATTTCATGTAAATCTGTCAGCTCGTTCGTTCCAGCAATACCGTAAAGACTTGATATAAATTCCAGCATATACGCAATAACTTCAGTATCTGTTGATTGCAATAAATAATTAATCGCTTCATCGATTAATTCATATGCTTCTTCTCCAGATAATTGTTTAATCATACTATAGAATTGTGCACCGACTTTATCTTCATCAAAATAACCATCTTCTTCTTTTATGAATACTCCATCCAACTGTTCTTGTAACATAATCAGACCTCCTCATAATATTTATATTCATTTAAGATATTTACTTAAGATTACTGTTTTGAATTGCCTCTATCAATCGATTATTTTCTGCTATTAATTCACTTGCTCTCTCTTCAGTCAAACCTTCAATCGTTGAGAAACATGTTAAAAGATGGCTTTCAACTTTCTTTTGTAGCGTACGACCCTCTTCTGTTAACTGAACGATTAACTGACGTTTATCTTTCTCCGGGCGTAATCTCATCACATACCCCTTGCCTTCTAAACGTTTAAGCAGTGGTGTTAATGTATTACTTGCAAGATCCAGCTCTTTCCCTAATTCATTTAAAGTTTGACTCGGTTTCTCCCATAAACTGACTAATGCTAAGTATTGTGTATAAGTCAGATTAAATGATTTTAATGACGATTTATAAAACTGATTAAACAATCTATTCACATTATAGTATGAAAAGCATAATTGTTTTGACAAATTATTTCCTTGCGTATTCATCTTTTCCTCCAATCGTTCACGATTTTTTATTTTAATAAGTATATCATTTGACTTCAAAGATTATAAAGTTTAATATTTTATTTATCAATCGCGCACGATTAATAAATAAAAAGGAGTTTTTAGAATGGATAAAGTATTATATGAAACAACAGTGATTAGTAAAGGTGGTCGTAACGGTAAGGTGTTTAGTGAAGATAACACTTTCTATTTAGACATCGAATCACCAAAAGAATTAGGCGGTAAAGGTACAACTGAATCAAATCCTGAACAATTATTTGCAGCAGGTTATGCAGCATGCTTTAACAGTGCTTTAACATTACTGTTAAAAAAAGCCGGTCATACCGATATCGACCCTGAAGTAAGAGGTACTGCAAAGTTAATTTCAGATGAATCTGATGGTGGCTTTAAGTTAGCTGCTGCATTAGAAGTACGCATTGAAGGTTTAGATCAAGCGACTGCTGAATCATTCGTTGAAAAAGCACACAATTTCTGTCCTTACTCAAAAGCTTTAAAAGACAGCATTAATATTGAATTATCAGTAACTACTGACTAATAGATGAAAGACGCCTACAAATTTCGTAGGCGTCTTTTTTGTTACTTTACTAAATCTAAAAACGCTTCAGTTATCATCGTTTGACCCATTACAGGAAATACATTATCAATCGGAAATTGATGTAAATCTGATCTAGGCGCGCTCATCATATCTGTAATAAAGTATTGATTATATCCATACTAATATTCCTTTTTGTAAATCGATTAATACAAGTGCTGTTTTTTAAAGTCTATCATCTTTTTCATCCATTATTATTATTAGATTCGTATTTAAATTATTCCATTAATCTTTCAATAAATATGTAGTGAATTCTATCTGCAAATATTTTAGGTTGAACGTGTTTTTCAATACAATGGTGTTCAAATACGTCTTTCGAAAATGAATTTAGCATAATATCTGTATGGAAATCTGCATCTTTTACAATATTCAACGCTTCAACTAAATTTAATAAAGCAGCTTTAAGTTGCGGATAGAAATGTAAGTCCATCATAACTTTACGCTTACTGCCTTCAGTTTTCATTTCCTCTAACTTCTCTCGATTATCACTTATTAATGTAACAAATGAATGAAGGATTTCCTTCACCTTTTCAGAATCTGATAACTGCGTTTGTTGAATCTGTTTAATCTCTACAAACATCTCCTCTATCGCTTCATCCATTAAAGCTTGGCAAATCTCTGCTTTACTACTGAAATGTCGGTATAAAGTTCCCTGTCCAATACCACAATCCGTAGCAATTTGCTTCATCGCCACTTCACTGACACTATTTGCACTAAATAAACGATTTGCTGTTTCTAGTATACGTTTTTTATTATGCATGGCATCACTTCGTTGCTTCATACGTAACCTCCAAAAATCATTTTATTGACAAATATTACTGATGTGATTATTATAAATGAGAATAGTGTCCGTTTACAAGTGAAAGGTTGACGACAATATTTATGCTCATTAATGGTATTATGATTCCAATTTCAGCTTACTTAACGTCTAAATATTCTACAAGACGATTATTCAATACAGCATTAATCTTATTTATAATTGGATCATGGCATTGACTTTACCGAATTCACGAACGAAATAGTAAATACAACAATAAAAACCATAATGAAAAGACATGCCGGCTGGCATGTCTTTTCATATCTATATACAAATAAGTAGTTAATTTTAATAAATTTAATAAATATATTAATTAATTGGAGAACCACCAGTTACACCATACACTTGACCTGTAATAAAGCTTGCATTATCACTAGCAAGTAACACGTATACATCAGCAAGTTCTACAGGTTGACCAGCACGTTGTAACGGTTCTTTCTTACCGAATTCAGGAATTTTCTCTTGCGGTTGTCCACCACAAATTTGAAGTGGTGTCCAAACTGGACCAGGTGCTACAGCATTGACACGGATGCCTTTAGGGCCAAGTTGTGCTGCTAATGCTTTCGTCAATGAAATATTACAGCTCTTCGTCATTGCATAATCTAATAAATGTGGACTTGGTTTTACACCCTGAATAGAACTTGTCAAAATAATACTTGCACCAGGTTCTAAATATTTCAATGCAGCTTGTATAGAGAAGACACCAGAGAACACGTTCACTTCGAAAGTGTCACGTAATTGCGCTTCATCTAAGTTTTCAATATCATATTCATATTGCTGCATACCAGCGTTCAATACTAATATATCTAACCCACCAAGCGCTTCGTGAGCTTTATCTACCATATCTTTAGCAAATTGCTTATCACGAAGATCACCAGGAATTAATACACACTTCTGACCAGCTGCTTCGATAACTTGTTTAACCTCTTCAGCATCAGACTGTTCATCCGGATGATAGTTAACTGCAACATCTGCGCCTTCTTTAGCATAACTAATAGCAGCAGCACGACCTATACCAGAATCTCCACCTGTAACTAGCGCTTTCTTACCAACTAACTTCTCAGCCCCTTTATAACTCTCTTCACCACAATCAGGAACAGGTGTCATCTTACTTTGAATACCAGGATATTCCTGTGGCTGCTCTTCATATTTTTCGTTAAAATACTTATTTAATGGATTGTTACTCATTTGTAATTCCTCCTAAGAAAATTTAATACTTCTTGTATACCCCAAAAATATAACAATAAAGATTTACTCGAATTATTTTTATTACATTTATACATATTATTCATTTAAACCCAAAGTAATATGGTCTATCGCTTCAACTTAAAAATCTCAGATAACGGATTGTACTTCCCTTCGATCATATCCAGCAGTAGTTTGCTACCAAATGAGGAGTAAACTGTTCCATTGCCACCATATCCATATAATCCATATACTTCAGCATCTTCTTCTATCTTCCCGATAAATGGTTTCCCATCCTTCGTTTCACCAAATCTTGCACCGTACGCATACGCTACTTCTAATTCAATGTCCGGATACAGTTTATTAAACGCTTTAATTAATCGTTTACCTTGTTTTTGAATATGTTTTTCATTAGGTATCTTATCTGTCTTCTCATCCAATCCACCAATTAACACTCTATTTCCCGGGACATGTCTTATGTATAAGTATGGTCTTGCAGATTCCCAAATCATCGCTTTATCTTTCCAGAATTGATTTTCTTCAATCGGCTGCGTCACAACTGCATAACTCGCGACAAATTCTTCACGATGAATATAACGTTTCGTTATTTCATTTTTCGCATATCCTGTTGTCATAATTAGTTTATTAGTTGTAATTACTCTATCATTTAACTGACATAATATTTGTTCTTCCTTCTTCTCATACTTCACTAACTCAGTATTTTCAAGAACATCTAAATGGAAGTTACTATGTGCGTATTTTACGACTTCATTTACAAATACATATGGATTGATTTCAGCATCTTCATGCGTAATAAGTGCATTGTATTTTTTAATTCCATATGCTTCTTCAAGTTGCTCTGGATCAACGTAATCTACCGGAAAACCAAAGTATTTCAACGCCTGGTATTCATCTTTAATTACTTTTTTATCACGCTTAGTAGAAGCGATAAATAGACTGTCGCGTTTAATGAAATTTATGCGCGCGTCTAGTAATTTCGAAATCGTTTCAATATCTTCTAAACCTTCTTTACTTGCTTTATAAAAGTGATAGGCTTCAAGCTCCCCAAAGTCTTTTACACATTCATGTAGCAATTTATCACTCATATATTGCATTAGTCCAGTATTTGCAGCACTACTCGCACTTCCTATTTCACCTTTATCAATGAGCAATGTATTGTGCCCCGCCTGCGCTACTCTATAAGCTGTCAATGCTCCACTCATTCCACCACCAACAATCACTACATCATAATGTGATGCTATTTCATCCTTATAGTTTTTCTTTGCGTACGTTTCCGGCCAATATAATTTTCCGTTATGCATAACTAGCTCCCCCATTTTTAATATTTTAAATATTATTTTCATCATACCCATTTCAAATTTGAATAATCTAAAGTTATGTATTTGTCTATCCTCAATACGCTTATCGATGAATAAAAGATAGTTTTTATAAATCTTTTAGCACAAATAACTTGTGTTGTAATTTTACATATATTATACTGGGCAAATGTATTCAAAGATTAATTTGTTTATTATTTATAAATGACATTTTTACTTTACTAATATAATTAAAAAAGGGGGATTATACGTGTTTAAAGACTTTCATGCATTAAAGAAACATCCTGTCTTATTTCTATCGCTTATCGTAGTTTTATTCTTGCCGATTATTTATAGCGCCGTATTCATCTATTCTATGTGGGATCCTTACGGTCAGACACAAGATCTTCCCATTGCAATCGTTAATAATGACAAAGGCGCTAAGATTCAAGATAAAGATGAGAATCTGGGGAATCGAGTAATCGAGAAACTGAAAGAAAATAAAGATTTTAAATGGGAATTCATCGATTCAAAAAAAGCTAGAAATGGCATTGAAAAAGGAGATTACTTTGCTGTCATCGAGTTTCCTAAAAACTTCTCAGATGATGCTTCTACAATGCTCAATCCAAATCCTAAACATATGGAGATGCACGTTCAAACTAACCCAGGTTATAGCTATTCAGGACAAAGTATTGGTGACAAGAGTATTCAAGCGGTTAAAGATAACATTTCATTATCTTTGCGTGAACTTTATTTAAAGAAAATATTTGGTTCAATTAAAGATATGCGTGGTCAATCTCAAGAGCTTTCTAGTGGTTTAAAGAAGATGGAAAAAGCTGAGCTTGATTTAGCAAATGGTTCTAAACAAGTTGATAGTGGTCTTGCTAAGACCCAAACTGCATTACCTCCATTACAAAATGAACAGTTTAATCAATTGATCACAGGTTCAAGTCAAATCACTGATGGATTAAATAAACTCACCGAAAATACAAATCAAATCACTAAAAATATCGATAAATCATTAAAGCAAACGGATAATTTATCTTTTAGCAAAGAAAATGCGATGACCATTAGTGATCCAGTCACTACTATAGAACATAATGTCACAAAAGTAGAAAACTACGGACAAAGTTTCGCACCATATGTACTAAGTTTAAGTCTATATGTTGGTGCCATCGCATTTGTTACCATTTATCCGGTCGATAAACGTGTAGGAGACTCAAAGAGTGCTGTTAACTGGTGGTTAAACAAACTCGGTTTAATGTTAATACACGGTTTGTTACAAGGTTTATTCTTATCTTTATTTACACAGTACGTAATAGATATTGAAATTGCTAATCGTGGATACTTCACACTAACTTTAATCGTTTGGTCTATTGCTGCAGTACTGATCGTATCATTTTTGGTAGCAGCATTCGGCAACATCGGGAAGTTCCTGGCGATTATTTTATTAATCTTGCAACTCGGTTCAAGTGAAGGCACTTTCCCGATACAGTTAACTAACAAATTTTTCCAGACATTACACATATATTCACCAATGACTTATGTTATTAAAGCATTAAGAGAATCAATATTCGACTTCGAAGGAAATATTCCCATCAATACAGCAATCTCAATTATTGCAATAATTGGAATCGTTGCCGGTTGCTTGCTTTACTTCGCTTATTTAGGTCGTTTAAATCTTAAAAATATTCGACTAAATACGAGAGATTTAGATTAATAAATAAATGATGCCTCGATTGCAATCGCAACCGAGGCATTTTCTATTGTTCATCAATACGTTTAATATCTATATTTAATCCAAAGTTTTCTTCTAACAGCTTACGGTAATTGTCTTTATTCACGGGAATTGTTGTTTTTTCCCCGTAATCTGTTATTGTCATTTGACGATGCGTCATCGTTTTTCTCCCGTTCGGATTTGGCATAGTAATTAATAACTGTTTAACAAAAATAGATCCTGGATTATATTGATTATATTCTATATTTTCTTTAAAGTCTGGTAACTCCTGAGCATGTATACTTGCTTCATATTTCGTTTTGTATTCTCCATCAACAAGCTTCTGTACAAATATTTGATTGTTTATCTGAATGGCACGGAATGTTCCATTAACATCTGTAACAGTTTCAAAATTTTCATTAGTACCAATAGGAATAGCTTTCATCGGTAAATCTCCGAATCCAACATCAGCAATATAGCTTATATTATTGATTTCTACAATAGTCGTCATATGAGAACCTTCACGGCTTCTTCCTTTTGGTGTAACAATCGTTGCTGATGTATTAAAGGCAACAAAACCTTTTTTCTGCAAATAATGTCTGAAAAATGTATTCATTTCATAACAGTAACCACCTCGATGATTTGAGATGATTTTATCGTAAAGTCCATCTAAAGTTAAATTGATTTCCTGTTTATTTTGAACGTTAATATTCTCAAAAGGAACTTTTAACATATAGTGCGCTATTAATTCATTCAGATATTCTATCGTTAAATGTTTAATTTCTTTTTCGTCTTGAAATTTTATATAGTTATCTATCTTTTCTTCTTGTTTATTCGATAAAGCTTCTTTATGTGTTGGTAATACAGCCATGTTTTTCTCCTTAATCTCTAATAATATAATATGAGCAAATTATATATGAGAGAAGTGTCCGTTTCAACTTTGTTGATTATATCAGTAAAGTATCGATTGTAATATTAAAAGTGTTGATTGCTTGATAAAAAGGTTGTTTTACAATACTATTTCAATACAATAAATAAAAAATACAGGAGATGAACCCATGAAAATTGTTGGCATTAGCGGAAATCCTTATCCAAATTCAACCAATTTAAAAGTACTCGAGAAAATTGGTAGCGAGCTTACTAATTTAGGTCATTCATTTGATGTCATTCATGAAGTAAAAGAATTACCATTATTTAACCCTCAAACTGAGTTTCAGGAGCACTATGAAATCGTCAATCAGATGAGAAATAAAATTAAAGCAGCTGATTTTTTGATCATTGTCAGCCCTGAATATATGGGTGGCGTTCCTGCTATTCTTAAGAATGCTTTAGAATGGATGTTATCAGAATCTATACTCATGCAAAAACCAGTAGCATTTGTTATTCACTCACCTATTGGTAAGCATGCTGTTGAAGCACTCAATAGACACTTAAGTATTATGGGTGCAGAGCTGAAGGATGAATGGCAATTACTCATTAGTTATAATCAGCGTATTGAACGAGAAGATGGTTGGTTTCAGGATGAAGCTATCAATGAACAGGTAAAGACTTTAATACAAAACATTAATAGTACACCATAAAATCAGATTATATACTCATAAAACAAAAGACCTTTTAATATCAATAAAAGGTCTCTTTTCAATATAAAAACATTAAAAAAACAGGCAATAAAAATGAACTTAACACCGCTGAAAGTATCATTGCGACAGAACTAAATGCACCTGATTCGTTATCAATTTCTAAAGCTCTTGCAGTTCCAAAAGCGTGAGATGCATTCCCGAAAGACATTCCTTTAGCGATACTTGATTGAAAGTTCGATTTCTCGAGAAGATAAGAACCTAAAATACTTCCTATTATTCCTGTCGCTAAAATAAACAATATCGTAATCGTATCATCTCCACCAATTTGTTTAGAAATTTGTAATCCCACTGCTGCTGTAACTGATCGCGGAAGTAAAGTAGCGATATCTTCTTTAGCATATCCTAAGATTTTTAACGTACTGAATATAAGTAAAAAGTTAAGGATAATCGCTGAAAATACACTCAAAAAAATCGTCGGCGCATATTTTATTATTTTATCGGTATGTAAATACAAAGGATAAGCTAAACTCACTACTGTACATCCTAATAAGTAGTTGATCCATTGCCCACCCAACATGTAAGTGTTATAGCTGATATGAAATAGTTGTAGAATCACGATTATACCAATACCTGCTATAATTGCGGGATTCAGTAAAGGTGAATGCCACTTTTTTTGTATCATCTTGGCGATGATAAAGAAAACAACTGTAATAATAATCATGCTAATTATTTTAATGACTAACATCTTGCACACGACCTTTTAAACGATTGATTGATTTCTCTGCAATATAACCTGATAAGTAGGCAACAGTGACCGTACCAAATGCGATCAATAAAAAGAAAATTACAAAGTTACTATCCATTTGGCCTATAATATTCTTTACTCCTACAATAGAAGGTAGGAAGAAGAATATCATTGCCGTCAAAAATAAATTGGCACCTGATTTAATCCAGGTTTCCTTTACCACTCCAGTCATAAGTAAGATGTAAAATAATACAAGGCCGATAATACTACCTGCAATCGGTAGATGCAGAAGTTGTTGCAGGAAGTTTCCCACACTCGTAATTAAAATAATCAATAGTATTTGAAATAGCGTTATCATGCTTTGTTTTACCATTCATTTCGCCTCCCCACTATGCTATTGTAAAACAAAAATCTATCGATAAAAATAGCAATTATCGATAGATTATATGAAAAAAATTCATGTATCACTGATTTAAGTGAATCGTCATATAATCAATCCATTTTCTAGATACATGATTTAAATAAACGTTCTTTTTCCAGATTACACCGATTTTCCAGGAAAGTAACTCTTTTTCAATCGGTACAATTGATATTTCAGGGTTTTTATTGAGTGTCTTAGCAATATTTTCGGGTAATATCGTTACGCCTATATTCGATGTAATCAAATACTCTATAATATTCCATTGCGTTATTTTAGCGATGACATTCGGTACAAACCCGTGTTGTCTGCATACTGTCTGAATTAAATCATTGATATAGTAAGCTTCATCAAACATAATAAACGATTCTTCCTTTAAATCATTTAACTTAATAACATTTTTACTACTTAACGCGTGATTCTTTAATAAAACAATATAGAAATGCTCTTTATAAATCGGTAAGTAATCAAAATTATTTGTATCAACCGGAAGTGATGTTATACCAAGATCCAATTGATTGCTCAATATTTTCTGCTCAATTGACTTTCCACCGCCCTGTGTCAATTGATAAGTAATCTTCGGATATCTATCATGATAAGCTTGAAAAGTATTCATGAATTTATTAGCATCTGCAATCGTAGATAATCCAAAACGAATATGCCCGGTTTCATTACCGTCTTTTTGATGTAATTCATCCGGCAATTGATTGTATATCCGGATCAATTCTAATGATTTATCATATAGTAACTTTCCTTCGTCTGTAAGTAAAAGACGTCTATTTTGACGGGTGAATAATGAAGTATTAAATTCCTTTTCTAAATCTCTAATCGCCTTACTCAATGTAGATTGTGACATATACAATTGATTCGCAGCCTCTGTCATGCTTTTGTGTTGAACAATCTCTACAAAGTATTTCAACTGCTTAATATCCATATCATCATCGCCTTTTTATATTGTACAAAATAATATCTTAAGTTATTCTATCATTATTGCTTATTGCTCAAGATACTGTGAAGTAATAATTTAAGAAAAACAGTCTATTAAATCCAAGTATATATCATTATATTCAATAAATTTATATATATGAATAATCTCCCATTAAGATGGGTATTATAATAATATCAATAATATGGAGGGATTAAGTATGAGCAGCAAGCAATCTTATGATAAGTTATTTGAGTTAATCGAAAAGAACGATATTGCAATGTTAACAACTATTCACCAAGATAAATTAGTTTCTAGACCGATGAGTTATCAAGATGTAGATGAGCAAGGTAACATCTGGTTCTTAACAACACTTACAGAGAAAACTGAAGAAATAAAAAAAGATAACCGTGTGAACTTAGCGTTTACGAAAAAAGGATATGTATCAATTGCAGGAAATGCTGAAATTATAAATGATGATGCGAAGAAAAAAGAATATTGGAGTAAAGGTATCGAATTATTCTTAAATACATCACATGACGATCCAAATGTAGTGCTTATTAAAGTTTTACCAGATTCAGCTGAATACTGGGCAACAGATGATAAATTTAAAACTGTTGTAGAAGGTATTAAATCATTAGTTTCTAACGATACTGGTAGCGATACTTCAATCAATAAATCTTTAGAATTATAAAACAAATAAACAGTTGAAACATTTAGAAGAATGTTTCAGCTGTTTATTTGTTATCATCTAGATTTGGATATACCACTTCACCATCATCTTCGATAATCGGCATTGCTCCCCATTGCCCTAATTTGTGATTTTCTAAAGTTATTGATTGATTATTTCTTATAATATGTGTAACTTCATGCTCATGTGCTGCTAGATAATTGCTAATAATTAATCGATGACATCGTGCGGGGTGTCTTTCAGAACACATAATAACGACATTATATTGCTTTGCAATATTTAATAAAGTTTCAATACCATATTTAAAATCATCTTCTAAAGTATAATCAGCATAATTATGAAATGAAATATTATTCCAGGCAGCATTTAATGTTTCCCCTACTTCACCAGATTGACCACGTCTACCACCGAGTTGTTCAATATGCTGATACTTGATATCGTGATTATTTAATGCGTCAGATAACATATCACCATTAAACCGAGGATGTTTCTTACTGTACGGAAAAGCACGAATATCTACAAGATAATCAATACTTGCTTCTTTCAACATTTCTAACAATTCATTTGTCGTATAAGTTGAATGTCCGACTGTATAGATTTTCATATTATCACCAGCAATTCGTATTATTTTCTTTCACTTTTTATAATGCGATCGATTGTATACATCCATACAATATGACCAAGAAACTCAGACAAATGTTCTTCTACAGGTTGTTTGTCAGGTGTAGGGATTGTCTTTGTTAAAGGCAGTAATAACTCATGGAACAATACAAATACACCAGTTCCATATAAACTCCCTTTACCTAATCCTACTTTCGGAAACTTTTCCAACAACAATGCATACGGTACACTAGCCCCGATTGAAAAGCCATGATGAACGATATAAGTTGTGATAGGTAATTGATGTCCAGAATAAGTGCAAGTAAGATTTCTTATATGTTCTGGAACTCCTATTTGTTTCAAAAGTGTTTCAGGAGGCGTCTCTTTTTCTCTTTCCGGCGTTCTAGGGGGCAATAAACTTTCATATCCCATTTTCACCATCCCACCAATAACTCCGGCTGTTACTGCAGTTGTTAATAAACGTGTTTTATTCATCAAATCATCCTTTTTTATTACATATACCCTAAAATCATTAAAGATAAAAATGAATATAAAAAAGAAACAACCTTTCAATATTATCTGTTTGAAGGTTGTTTCTTATTCCTCATGTAATATTATAATCAATCATTATTGTGGTCTTTCCAGTTCAAAAATATGTCCTAATTCACTATAGTTTTGTCCAGCTAATCGACTAATAGGTTCTAATTTACCTGCATTTATTCTAAAGTTCTCTACTAATTCGTCTTCTATGTTGAAGTTTACAATCTTACCGATAATATGATCAACAGCATTGTTATCCTTACCTAAAGTCACATGATGTTCAAGTACACATTCCATTGCAATTTTAGCTTCTTTAATTGTTGGAACATCAACGACTTGACTATCTTCAAGTGTAAGACTTGTCATATCTAATTCCGATTCATTATAAGCAAGGTTAGCAGCTGTCTTATTCATCTCTTCAACAATCGATTTCGACACGATATGAACGACAAATTGTTTATGATTTAAAATATTACGTGCTGTATCTTTTGATACACCATCTTTCCTCTGAATGGATACTGAAATCATCGGAGGATTACTCGTTACAATATTAAAATAACTGAATGGTGCAGCATTAACGATACCTTCCTCTGACTTTGAAGTAATAAAGGCAATCGGTCTAGGTATGATTGAGCCAATCATCAATTTATAATTATCTCTTTCATTTTGCTCCTCTGGGTTGATGTGCATTGTATCCTCTCTTTCTATATCTATTAAGATAGTACAGTTCTTAGAGAAAAATTATTTTTCTATTATTTCTATATTATTTTTTTATTGTTGATTCGATAGGTATTAATGCTTCTTCAATCTTACTTCTATAAGGTTCATATTGCTCAGGTAATTTAAGTGCTTCACCCATAGTTTCATATGTTTCATCATGCGCAAATCCTGGAGGATCTGTTGCAATTTCAAATAGTATTTCACCAGGCTCACGGAAGTAGATTGCATTAAAGTAATTTCTATCTTTAACATCCGTTACAAAATAGCCGTGATCAGTTAATTGCTGACGCCATTCTAACTGTTCATCATCATCTTTTGTACGCCATGCAATGTGATGTACTGTACCAACACCCATAGATCCGCGTGCTTCAGAGACTTTTTTAATATCAATAATATTACCGATATCTCCTTGTGCTTCATATCTGAAGTAAGTATCATCTTCATCAATCTTTACAAGTCCAAATTCATCTAATAATACTTTCTCTGTTGCTGCCACTTGAGAAGAATATAATACGGCACCAGCAAATCCTTTAATAGCATATTCCGGTTTAATTTGATCATGTCGAAATGGGTTATTTTCTCCTTTTTCTCGTTCAACGATTTCAAGTTTTAAGCCGTGAACATCTTCAAATGTTAAATATTTTTCTCCGAAACGTTCTTCTTCTTTTACTTCAATATCAAATGAGGTTAAGCGTTCTTTCCAGAAATCATACGCTCCTTTAGGTATTGCGTAGCTTGTTACGCCTACTTGCCCACTACCGATTCTCCCTTTTTGAGCACCTGGCCATGGGAAGAAAGTAATGATTGATCCTGGAATACCACCTTCAGTTCCAAAATAAAGATGATAAGTACCCGGATTATCAAAGTTAACCGTCTTTTTAACGAGACGTAAACCTAATACACCTTCATAGAAATCAACATTTTCCTGTGGATGCCCAACAATTGCAGTAATGTGATGGATACCTTTAATATTCATGAAATTCACTCATTAATATAAGTATAAAATGTTTTATATATATTATTTATATTCGATATAAATAATATATCGGATATAAATTCAAATGTAAAGCACTTGAATTTTTTGTAGACAAATTTATTTTAAGGATAAATGAGTATAAGAATAATATGATATCTAGTAAATTAAAGGAGGCTATAAAAATGAAAAATGAAAATCAACCGTATTGGAGTACTTCCGTAACATTACCAGATTTTTCGATATTAACAGAAGATTTGACCACTGAAATTGCAGTTGTAGGAGCAGGAATGGCAGGTATACTTACTGCTTACCAACTTGCTAAGCAAGGTAAGAAAGTCACCGTTATAGAAGCACGTAAAGTTTTAGAGGGCACTACAGCGCATACAACGATGCTGAGCAATCATGGGATTG
This sequence comes from Macrococcoides bohemicum, assembly GCF_003259675.1. Lineage (GTDB taxonomy): Bacteria > Bacillota > Bacilli > Staphylococcales > Staphylococcaceae > Macrococcoides > Macrococcoides bohemicum. The sequence goes on from NZ_PZJG01000002.1 coordinate 322,051, forward strand.
TCCACATGATGGTTCACGTTTTGATCGATATGGTAACGTATTAGACGGCCCGGCAATCGATCCTATTATTATCGACTCAAAATAGAGTAACAATTACCAATTAACTAACTCCGTCTATAATGATTCTTTCTAATCATAAAAATAATCCAATGGATTCACAGTTGCAATGGATTTCTTTTTATAAGTCTTTTCATTATTATTTAGTAAAACATCATCTTTTATTATTCTACTTTTGCTAAACGTTATTGCTTACTGATGATTAATTTAAATGCTGTGCCTGAACCTACATTGCTCTCAACTTCAATCCTACAATGAATCTGCTTTGCCAATGTCTTCGCAATATATAAACCTAATCCAGAACCACCCGTCAATTTATTTCGCGATTGTTCTACGCGATATGTCCTTTCAAATATACGTTCTAAATGATCTGAGGATATACCGATACCTTTATCTTTAACAGCAATTATTACTTGTTCTCCATCATTTAATACTTCTATCCAAATATCATCATTAGAAAATTTAATTGCATTGCTAATAAAATTAGAGAGAATTCTCTCAAGTGCGATTTGATTTTGCTGAAATGGTTGAACATTATCAAGGTGGACATGAAATGCTCGGTTTTCTTTTTTCATTGTCGGCGTATAATTATCTAAGAGCACCATGAGTAGCTTATCAATTTTAATTGTTACGTTTTCTACCTTGCTCACATTTAAAGACATCACTTGATTTAATTCATCGAACATTTGCGATAATCGATTTGATTGCATAATAAGTACATCGTAAGCCTTATCCTTTTCGCCATCTCTATAAATAACACCATCTTTTAAACCTTCTGAATATGATTTAATACTTGCAAGCGGTGTCTTCAAATCATGTGCGAAGTTTTCAATCATCATCACCTTTTCTCGCTCTTCCATCTGAATTTGTTCCATTTGTTGTCTGATTTCAACAGCCATTAAATCGAAAGAATCATTTAATGACTTTAATTCTTTCGGAGAATTAATCTGTGGACCCACAATATGATACTCTCCTGCAGCAATTTTCTTCGTTTTATTATTTAATATATTGATTTTATTAATCGTTGGGACAGAAAATAAAATTGCAAATACCATCGTCACGATACTAGATAAAACAGAACAAATCGTCAATAAAATAATTGTTGGCCCATCAAACCACATGAATTTGTAACTGATAAATAATGGAAGCGATGTCAGACTAATCGCTCCGATAGAAGCAATTAATAGTTGTTGTTTAATTGTCAATGACATCACCCCTTTCAAATTTATACCCTAGCCCCCAAACTGTTTGAATACAATAAGCTTTATAACCATGTTGATCCAGTTTCTCTCGAATTCTATGAATATGTACATTTAAAGTATTCATATCTTCATAATATTCATAGCCCCAGACATGATTTAATAATTCACTCTTAGCGATTGCAGCATCTACATTTAAAGCAAGATAATGCAGTAATTCATACTCTTTTTGACGTAACAATAAGTCTTCACCATCGATATAAGTTGCTTTATGTTTATCATTTAACACTAAGTTACCGAAAGTCAAAATAGATGCTACATCAGACATTTTTGTATTGCGATTAATTATCTTTTTCGTATGTAAAACAAGTTCTCGCGGACTGAATGGTTTCTTAATATAGTCTTCAGCCCCTAAAGTTAAACCATACATCTGTATAAATTACGTCCGTATGTATTATCGTTTCATCTATATCAAAAGTTATTTTTATTTTTGAATCTGATACGCCTGCATAGTTCAATGCTTCATCTATAACCTGTTTCTCAGGAAATAACTGTTCTGGTGATATGATATTAATGTTCATTCCCAAAATAGCTCCTGTTATAAGTAGATCATTAGCAATATTATTACGCCCATCACCAATATAAGTTAAAGTTTTTCCTTCAATCTTTCCGAAGGTTTCCTTCAATGTCATGAAGTCCGCGATCATTTGTGTGGGATGCCATTGATTAGTTAGTCCATTCCATACAGGTACACTTGCATATTCAGCTAACAATTCTACATCATCGTGTTGATGTCCTCTAAACTCTATATCATCATACATACTTCCAAGAACTTTCGCAGTATCCTGTATTGTCTCTTTCTTCCCTAAATGCAATTCGTTCTTACCATAGTAGTCAATATGTGCTCCTAAATCACTAGCTGCGACACTAAACGCGGCTCTCGTTCTCGTAGAAGGTTTTTCAAAGATAAGCGCGATATTTTTATCTTGAAGTAATTTGTGAGGGTTATTTATTTTTCTTTTCTTTTTTTAAAGTTATTGCAAAATCAATAAACTGGTGTATTTCGTCCTTTGAGAAATCAATTGTTTTTAAAAAACTTTTATTTTTTAAATGTTCCACATTACCAATTGTATATTTATTCATAATCACATCTCCTTTTGGATTATAATACATAATAATTCGAGTATATGATTAATTATTCGTTATTTTTTTATTGCTATGATATATTAGAAATAATGTTATGATTGATGTAGGAGGTGTAAAAAATGGATTATTTTATCATATTGTTAAAATTAATTTTTGGCTTTATTGGATTACTGATTACATTAAGGTTACTTGGCAAAAAAGAGTTATCACAAGTTACTCCTTTCGATATCATTTATAGTGTTGTTTTTGGTGGCATTTTAGAAGAGAGTTTATATGACAAAAAGATTACTTTGCTTCAAATGTTATTTGCAATTTTTTGTTGGGGAGCAATTATTTACATCGTCGACCAGCTGACCTATAAATCACAACATATCAGAACATTTCTCAAAGGAACACCTGCCTATTTAATTAATGATGGAGACATCAACATAAAAGAGATGAAAAAAAATAAGATTGAAATGGAACAGTTAAGATCTTTATTAAGAATGCAGAATATATTTACTTTAAAAGAAGTTAAATATATGATTCTGGAGCCTGGCGGACAAGTAAGCGTACAGAAATACGATAAATATGAAACACCTAATAAATCTGATTTATCCATTGAACAAAAAGACTCCTCTATCAATTATTTATTGATCAATAATGGGGTCATTCTAAAAAAAGAACTAGAAAAACTAAATAAAGACGAACAGTGGTTATTTCAACTGTTAAAAGAAAAAGGTTATAAAAATGTTAAAAATATTATTTATGCTGAATGGAGTGCAACAGACGGTATTTATGTGAAATCAATTATTTAGTGTGATATTTATTGTGTATTATATAAAACAAAAAGCCCACTTTTTTAAAGTGGGCTCAGACTGTAGACAAAGTCTCCTTCAGAGATGAAGTTTACAGTCTTTTTTTGATAAAATATAGATATATCATTGAACGGTGGTGTTTTACTTGATTAAGAGAAGTAAGTCTGAAGATATTAATATCATTCGCAGTCAATTTGAAATGTATTCATTAGAAGACCTTGTACCAGAAAATCATCTTCTAAGAAA
>NZ_PZJG01000003.1 GCF_003259675.1 Macrococcoides bohemicum
TTCCCAACTTCGGTTATAAGATCCCTCAAAGATGATGAGGTTAATAGGTTCGAGGTGGAAGTACAGTAATGTATGGAGCTGACGAATACTAATCGATCGAAGACTTAATCAATTTTATAGATTTTTTGCACGGTGATGTTTGGTACATCATATTTCTTCTTAAGTTTATCTAGTTTTGAAGGTACAATACCTTTAATATACTTTGTCTGGTGACGATGGCAGAGAGGTCACACCTGTTCCCATACCGAACACAGAAGTTAAGCTCTCTAGCGCCGATGGTAGTTGGTCTTACGATCCGCGAGAGTAGGACGTTGCCGGGCAATTTTTATATTTATCCACAGTAGCTCAGTGGTAGAGCTATCGGCTGTTAACCGATCGGTCGTAGGTTCGAGTCCTACCTGTGGAGCCATTTAGGCCCCTTGGTCAAGCGGTTAAGACACCGCCCTTTCACGGCGGTAACACGGGTTCGAATCCCGTAGGGGTCACCATTTGGAGGATTAGCTCAGCTGGGAGAGCATCTGCCTTACAAGCAGAGGGTCGGCGGTTCGAGCCCGTCATCCTCCACCATTTTTGGAAACAATCAGCATACATATACGGAGGGGTAGCGAAGTGGCTAAACGCGGCGGACTGTAAATCCGCTCCTTCGGGTTCGGCAGTTCGAATCTGCCCCCCTCCACCATCTTATTGGGCTATAGCCAAGCGGTAAGGCAACGGACTTTGACTCCGTCACTCGTTGGTTCGAATCCAGCTAGCCCAGCCATTTTTTAGAGCCATTAGCTCAGTTGGTAGAGCATTTGACTTTTAATCAAAGGGTCAGAGGTTCGAATCCTCTATGGCTCATCATTAAGCATCCTGATTAGGATGCTTTTTTTGTGGTCTTTTTTCTCATAAATTCATTATTATCAGTGTATAGCTTATCAATATTATACATAAATATCCATTTTATTCATTTATGCATAAAAATATTGTATATTCACTTTATGTTGTATAAAATTAAAGTAGTCAGATTATTTAAAAATTTATGGGATAAGGGGAATACATAATGAATAAGACAATCGAGATTATTGGAGCGCCAAGTGCTTTTGGTCAACGTAAACTAGGGGTGAATATGGGACCAGATGCTATGCGCTATGCTGGATTAATTGAACGGTTAGAAAATATAGGTCATACAGTTATTGACCAGGGTAATGTGGAATCACCAGCAATTGATATGAAAAAATATAAAGCAGAACAAGGTGGTCTTCGTAATTTAGAAGAGGTTACAATATTCTGTGAATCACTTTGTGATAAAGTTGATGGGGTAGTACAAAAAGGTAATTATCCTGTTGTCATTGGTGGAGACCATTCAATTGCAATGGGTACTATCAGCGGTATTGCTAAGCATTATGAAAATTTAGGTGTAATCTGGTATGATGCGCATGGTGATTTAAATATCGATGAAACTTCACCTTCTGGTAACATTCATGGCATGCCACTAAGAGCTTTAATCGGAGATGGTCATGAAGATTTAGTTAATATCGGTGGATACAAAAATAAAGTGAAAATAGAAAATATCGTATTAATCGGTATGCGTGATCTTGATGAAGGCGAGAAAGCATACATTAAAGAAGTAGGTATTCAAACATATACGATGGCTGATATCGATCGTTTAGGTATTGGTACAGTGATTGCGGAAACATTAGCTTATTTAGATAAATGTGATGGCATCCATTTATCATTAGATGTTGATGCTTTAGATCCTGTAGAAACACCAGGAACAGGAACAACAGTGCCAGGTGGTATTACATATCGTGAAAGTCACTTTGCATTAGAGTTATTAAATGATAGTGAAAAAATTACTTCATTTGAAATCGTAGAAGTGAATCCTTTAATCGATATTTATAACAAGACAGCAGAGCAAGCTGTTGGTTTAGTAGGGTCTTTCTTTGGTGAAAAATTATTATAAATAAGTAAAAAAAATATTCCCTGCCAATTAATTTTGGGCAGGGAATATTTTTATTTGGTAATTTGAGTCAGCATTTTTAGATGAAGCTTTTTTCACATACTTTTTAAGGTCTTTTTTAAATTCAGGAAATTCTTTTTCGTTGATTTGAAGCTTAAATGATAGATTATCTTTCTTGCTATCTTCTTCTGCATATTTCAGTAAATCTAGCTTTGGAACAAGTTGTTTTGCAACAGGTGCATAAAATTTCTGAATAATACTATGCTTTTGTTCTGTTTTCACTAATTCTATAATGCCTTGTTTTTCAAGTTCTGCTAAGTGGTAATGAATTTTTGCACGTGGAATTTCTAATTCATCTGCGAGCTGCTGTCCAGTTTTCGCTTCAACTGCAAGTAATTCTAATAATTTAATACGAAAAGGGTCACTTACGCACTTTAACTGAGCAAGGTTTTCGATAACTAAAATATCTAACATTACGCTTCTCCTTAGTATTATTACTTATTTTATTTGGATAATTATATTATCGTTGTTAACATCAATTATGTCAACGAATTACACTAATTGTTTAATTTTAGCATTATACTAAATATCATTATTTTTCATGGATTTTTAGTTTTTGTTAAAAGATAAATAGACATGTTGGAAATATTAATGATATTTATAATTTCTTGATATTTTTGTGATGCCAGTAAAAAGTGTTGTATATTTATATTATTGTTATCAAGTGGTTGTAATACTAACTTTTACTTTGATTTTATCATTTAACAATGTCTTAAAATATCTATCTATATAATAAGTTACGTATGGAATGTTAACTTTATTTCGTTTATGATGATATTATATGAAAAAGAGGTGAATCTCGTGGTTGGTCAAAGAATAAAAGAATTACGTAATCAGGCAAATTTAACACAACAGGAATTAGCTGATGGTATTATTTCAAGAACATATTTAAGTTTAATAGAAAAGAATTCGGTACATCCTTCTACCAATGTCCTAAAGAAATTGAGTGTGCGTTTAAATTGTACATTGGAGGATTTTACAAATACATCTGAAGATCGTAATTTAAGTTTATTAGAGATTAAAAAAGAGATTAAATGGGCTGAGAATCATGTTTTGATGAATGATTTCAAAAACCTTGGAGCGTTTATCAATAAGAATTACGAAACGCTTGAGAGCATTACAGAAGCTGAACGTGGAGCTATCAGCTGGGTAACAGCCAGTTATTATTTTCACCAAAAAGACTATGATAATGCCCGTAAGTATGTAGAGAAGGCGATAGCTATCGTTAAGAAGATGCGTGAAGTTACTATTTATTTACGTTCATTAGAGCTATTAGGCAGGATTGAATATGAAGTTGGCAATGTTATGGAGGCAATTAATCAATTAACTAAAGCAAATAATATTACAATCGTTGAGAATGTGGTAAATATTACGCGTGTCTCTATCCTTTACCATTTAGGTAAGTATTATTCACGTGTCGGTGAATTTTACGTTGCAATTAAACTGTGTGAAGAAGCAATCGATCTAAATATGAAGCTTAATACGTATCATATGGCGTTAAATATCGAGAATACATTAGGCCGTTCTTACCATGCAACGAAAGATTTTGAACAGGCTGAATATCATTATCGCAGAGCAATTAGTTATGCTGAACTGCGCCCAGTCTCATTTGATCTAATAGGTAGTTTGAGTAATCTCGCGATGCTCTTAATGGAGCTGAATCGTACAGATGAAGCATATGAAATCATTTTAAAATGTAATAAAATGCTTGATAACTATCGATTTGATCATCCTTATGCAGTTAATATTCGCCTGCACTTAGCTGAGGTGATGATTTGCAAAGGTAATTATGAAGATGCAAGAGCGATAATCGCAGAAAATATTAAAAATGATGATACTGGATATGGTGAAGAGTTGATGGGTGACCTCGAATATCAACTGGAGAACTATCAAGGTGCATTAACTTACTACAAAATTGCGTTAAATGGTAATGAGCATGTGTACTATTTTGGTAGAATTTCGAAAAAGATTGCAGAAATTTATGTGAAACTTGGAGATTTAGAACAATCCAATGAATATTATAAAAAATGCATCAATCTATACGAAGATTCCCTGCCATACATGGTATAATTATTTTTAGCATGAATATGGAGGAGATACAATGCAGCTCTTTAGTGTACTTGATAATTTAAGTACTGTTAAGATCATTACGGGCATCTTAGACTTGCTGATTGTATGGTATGTTATTTATTTGCTAATCAATGCAATTAAAGGCACGAAAGCCATCCAATTATTAAAAGGTATCTTCTTTATTCTGATTGGTAGAACACTGAGTAATCAGCTGGATTTAACAACAACGACGAAAATGTTTGATATGGTTATGGAATGGGGTTTCTTAGCCATCATTGTTATCTTTCAACCAGAATTAAGAAGAGCTTTAGAACAGCTCGGACGAGGTAGTTTATTTAAACGCAATGCAGCAAATTTAAAGGTTAACCAGGCAAAGCTTACAGATGCCATGGTAAAATCAGTACAGTACATGGCGAAACGTCGTATTGGTGCGTTAATCGTCTTTGAAAAAGAAACGGGTTTACAGGATTATATAGAAACAGGTATACCAATCAATGCAGATATATCATCTGAATTATTAATTAATATATTTATTCCTAATACGCCTTTACATGATGGTGCGATGATTGTACAGGGTGATAAGATTGCTGTTGCAGCAAGTTATCTTCCTTTATCAGATAGTGCTAAGATTCAAAAGAGTTTAGGAACACGTCACCGTGCCGCAGTAGGTATTTCTGAAGTATCAGATGCTTTTACTGTAGTTGTTTCTGAAGAGACAGGCGACATTTCAGTGACATATAACGGCAGATTACGAAAAGATGTATCATTAGAAGTGTTTGAGGCCTTGCTTACGGAACATTGGTTTAGTACACATGTCACGAAGAAAGGTGTTGAAGAATAATGCTTGAGAATAAATGGGGACTGAGATTTATTGCATTTGTGCTTGCTTTGTTTTTATTTTTATCAGTCAACGATGTCTTCGCACTTTTTGGTGATAATCAATTCAATCAGAAGGATCAGACGGTCATTGAAGATGTTCCGGTTAAAATTGTGTATGATGATAAAAACTTATATTTAACCGGTGCGCCGAAGACAGTAAATGTTCGAGTGAGCGGTCCACAGTCTATCGTAAAGAAGACGGAGAGTATGATGGACTTTACGGTGACGCTCGACTTGTCCAGTTCTAAAGTTGGAGAATATAAAAAGAAGTTTAAAGTAAAAGGAATTTCTGATAAATTAAATTATGAAGTAATTCCGAAATTTGCAAATATCACTTTATCTGAAAAGATTAAAGATACAAGACAAGTAGAAGCAGAAGTGAGCAATTCTCGTATTGCGACGGGTTATGAATTAACAGGTAAAGAAGTTGATCCATCACAAGTTACCATTACTGGTGGAGAAGATGAGATTAATAAGATTGCATATGTGAAAGCAACATTGCAGGATAATACGAAACTATCTAAGACAACAAGTGAAGAAGCAGAAGTTAATGTATTTGATTCTAATCTTAATAAACTTGATGTATCCGTAAAACCTGCTAAAGTAAAAGTTAACATCAAGATTGCACCGACTTCAAAGACGGTAGCGATTAGTGTAAAGAAATCAGGAAAGTTACCTTCAAATCTAAAACTAAACAGTCTGGAACTATCTGAATCTGAAGTAGAACTATTTGGAAAGCGTTCGGTGTTAGATGGTATCGGTAGTTTAGCGATAGAAGTTGATTTATCGAAAGTAACAAAAGATACAGTCGTTAAGGAAAATATTCCTTTACCGAAAGACGTATCAAGTGCCAATCCAAAGCAAGTAGAAATTATGATAGATGTATCTAAAAAATAACGATATGAATAAAAGGAGTTTAAAAAATGGGTAAATATTTTGGGACAGACGGTGTAAGAGGTGTAGCTAATAGTGAGTTAACACCAGAATTAGCTTTTGAATTAGGCCGATATGGTGGTTATGTATTAGCACACGGCGGAACGGCTAAACCAACAGTAGTTGTAGGTCGTGACACACGTGTTTCTGGTATTATGTTAGAGTCAGCACTTGTAGCAGGATTATTATCTACAGGTGCAGAAGTAATGCGCTTAGGTGTTATTTCTACCCCAGGTGTTGCTTATTTAACAAGAGAATTAAATGCACAAGCCGGCGTTATGATTTCTGCAAGTCATAATCCAGTACAAGATAATGGCATTAAATTCTTCGGTTCAGATGGTTATAAATTAAGTGATGCACAAGAAGCGAAAATCGAAGCATTATTAGATGCGAAAGAAGACACTTTACCACGTCCAACAGGCGTTGACTTGGGCCATACTTCAGATTACTTTGAAGGTGGACAAAAGTATTTAAGCTTTATTAAATCAACGATCGATGGTGATTTAGAAGGATTAAAGATCGCATTAGATGGTGCACATGGTTCAACATATTCATTAGCGCCTTATTTATTCGGTGACTTAGAAGCTGATACAGTAACAATCGGCTGTAATCCAGATGGCAACAACATCAATGACGGTGTAGGTTCAACGCATCCTGAAGGATTAGCAGAATTAGTAGTGGACTCTGGTAGTGACTTTGGTTTAGCATTTGATGGTGATGGAGACCGTATTATCGCAGTAGACGAAAAAGGACAAATTGTTGATGGCGACCAAATTATGTTTATTTTAGCGCAAAGTATGCATAATGAAGGCACTTTAAAAGACAACATGGTTGTTTCAACTGTAATGAGTAACTTAGGATTCTATAAAGCATTAGATGCATTTGATATTAAATCAAATAAAACTAAAGTAGGAGACCGTTACGTTGTTGAAGAGATGAGAAACGGTAAGTACAACTTAGGTGGAGAGCAGTCAGGACATATTGTAATGATGGATTACAATACAACTGGTGACGGATTATTAACAGGTGTTCATTTAGCGAGCATCATTAAGAAATCTGGTAAGACACTAAGTGAGTTAGCAGGACAAATGAAGAAATATCCACAACGTTTAGTGAACATCCGCGTTTCAGATAAACATGCTGTTGAAGAGCACTCAGCAGTCGCTGAATCAATTGTAAAAGTTGAAGTGGAAATGAACGGTGAAGGACGCGTATTAGTACGTCCATCTGGAACTGAACCATTAGTACGTGTAATGGTTGAAGCGAAAACTGATGAAGATGCTGAACGTTTTGTAAACAGTATCGCTGATGTTGTACGTGAACATATGGGGATTTAATAATATTATATAAGAGGACCAAATCTTCTGATTTGGTCTTTTTTATGGTTCTTAAATCTAAAAGATAATTATTTAATCTTTGTGAACTATAATAATTTCGAAATAATCTTCCAAATAATGACATTAAAAAAATAATTTAACTCATATTTATAGTGTAATAATATAAAATCTGAAGCTTGTATTGTTTTGATATATAAGACAAGTTGTATTAATAGTTCTATTTCCGAAAGATATAATCTTCTGATACTTGTCTAATTTATATAAAATATAGTACAATTACAGAAGTTTGATTGAAAGTGAGGGTAGATAAAAACTGAATATACAGCGCCAGAACAGGAAACTGTTGACGAGGAAGATGGTTATCGAAAATTCGGCGGATGCCATCACGGATAGTAGCTATTCGATAGTTGATGTAACAAACCACTTGGGCAACTGAGTGAACAAAAGACATCAGCATAGCACAAATAAACAATCTATTTAAATTAACTTATTTTAAATGCGCCAATGCGCTCAGGAGGAACTTATTATGTGTGGTATCGTAGGTTATATTGGAACACAAGATGCAAAAGAAATTTTATTAAAAGGTTTAGAAAAATTAGAATACCGTGGTTACGATTCAGCGGGTATCGCTGTTCGTAATGGTGAAGATGTACGTGTTTATAAAGAAAAAGGTCGTATTGCTGAATTACGTAAAGCAGTAGATTCAACGTTTGAATCAACGACTGGGATTGGTCATACACGTTGGGCAACTCACGGTGTACCAAATCGTGAAAACTCTCACCCGCATCAATCTGAAAGTGGTCGTTTCACTTTAGTACATAACGGTGTAATTGAGAACTATGAACAATTAAAGAAAGAATATTTAACTGGTGTAACTTTCAAATCAGAAACTGATACTGAAATCATCGTTCAATTAATTGAATGCTTCTCTAAGCAAGGTTTAGAAACTGAGAAAGCCTTCGTTGAAGTAATCAAATTATTACATGGTTCATATGCATTAGGTTTATTAGATAGTAAAAACCCAGATGTTATTTATGTAGCGAAAAACAAATCTCCATTATTAGTAGGTTTAGGAGATGGATTCAACGTTATCGCTTCTGACGCGATGGCGATGTTACAAGTTACAGACACTTACGTTGAATTAACTGATGGTGAAATCGTTCTTGTAGAACAAGAAAAAGTTACAATTAAAGATCAAGACGGTAAAGAAATTAACCGTAAACCATACAAAGCTGAAATCGATGCAAGTGATATCGAAAAAGGTACGTATGCGCACTATATGTTAAAAGAAATTTACGAACAACCTGGTGTTATGCGTAAAATCATTCAAAAATACCAAGATGATAAAGGTAACTTAATCATCGATAAAGATATCATTAAAGCTGTACGTAAGTCAGACCGTGTCTATATCGTAGCTTGTGGTACTTCATACAATGCTGGTTTAGTTGGTAAAGAATACTTAGAGAAATGGGCAAACGTACCTACAGAAGTACACGTTGCATCTGAGTTCGTATACAATATGCCATTACTTTCTAAGCAACCATTATTTATCTTTATTTCACAATCAGGTGAAACTGCAGATAGCCGTGCAGTATTAGTAGAAGCTAAAAAATTAGGACATACAGCATTAACAATTACTAACGTACCTGGATCAACTTTATCACGTGAAGCTGACCATACATTAATCTTACATGCTGGACCTGAAATCGCTGTAGCATCAACTAAAGCTTACACAGCTCAAATTGCTGTACTTGCGATTCTTTCACAAGTTGTTGCAAAAGAATCAGGTATTGAAACAGGAATCGATTTATTACCTGAACTTGCAAAAGTTACTGCTGCAATGACTGCAGTTATCGACGATGCAGATAAAATGGAACAAATCGCTACTGATTTCTTATCAACTACTCGTAATGCGTTCTTTATTGGACGTACAATGGACTACTATGTAGGTGTTGAAGGTGCGTTAAAATTAAAAGAAATCTCTTACATTCAGGCTGAAGGATTTGCTGGTGGAGAATTAAAACACGGAACAATTGCTTTAATTGAAGAAGGTACGCCAGTAATCGCATTAGCGACTCAAGAAGCGGTGAACTTATCAGTCCGTGGTAACGTGAAAGAAGTTGTTGCGCGTGGAGCTCATCCATGTATCATTACAATGGACGGGTTAGAACAAGATGGTGATACTTATGTGATTCCTCACGTTCATGAAATGTTAGCACCATTAGTATCTGTAGTTACAACTCAATTTATCGCTTACTATGCAGCTTTACACAGAGGTGCAGACGTAGATAAACCACGTAACTTAGCAAAATCTGTTACAGTAGAATAATATCAATATATTAAGTGTCTAAACATCATTGTTTAGGCACTTTTTTGTATCAAAAATCACTATATTTTTAAACACTTATCTATATGCTTTTGTTATATAATGGAACTGATGAGAGGATGATGAAAATGAAAAAACTAATGACTTGTTGTATAGCTATGTTGTTACTGTTCACTTTAACAGTTGATGCAAATGCGGCATTAAAGAAACCTTCTGTTCCTAACTTAAAGAACAAGACGGTTGTTCAGGCGATGAAAAAAGGGAATTATAAATTAAACGGTATTAAAATCGGTAACACGTACGGCTATGTGAAGCAAAAATGGGTGAAACCTTCTTTTAAAGTGACATCACTTTATCAACGTTATGATTTTGAATATCATTATTTTACAGAACGTGGTGATAATACGATTCTTTACTTTACAGGTAAACGTGGTGATAAACCGGAGCAATATCGTCTGCGTTCAATAAGTTTTGCAGGTATTCCGCAATACTTTACAGTAAGTGATATGAATAAATATTGGGGAGAAGGCGATCTTTATTATCCTCAGGCAGGTACGATTAATTACATTCAGGGTAATACATTATTATCATTTGATGTTAATGGGAGTATTGCTTATGTTGCACAATTACATCCTGAAGATATTAAAGAGATACTAAGAAAATTTGCATTTTAAAATAAAAATTAAATATAGTAAATAACCACCAATAATAAGGTATTATTGGTGGTTATTTACATGATTAAAGTTGATTAGTTGTTTTTCATTAGACATTTATCGCTTGTTTTTTCCGTTTAATTGATTTATTCGTGTTCGTATTTCAAAAAATACCGATAAAATAAGCATGAATTGAACAATCTTCGTTAAAATACCTAAGTCATAAATAAATATACCGATTAACACAATTAACCCGAATATAAATAGCAGAACTGCTGCTATAAGCTGTTGTTTAACCATAGCAGTCGTCACAACTTTACCAGACTGCGTAAGCATTGCATTGTATAAATTAAATAGCATAAACAAACCAATTGACATTAAATAGAGCGCGTTGACGACTCTCTTCGAATCATTATGTGTAATCCCATCATATAAATTAAAAATTTGTGCCATAAAAAATAATAATGCAAAAAATCCAATTAAAATATTACCGAACTTCATCATGTACTCCTTTTAAATGTATAAAATAATATAATATACAATTATCATACCATAAATGCGTTTTATCCAATCAATTTGAAGTTAGATTGATGTATTATGGATGATAAAAAGGAGGGATTTACGATGAAAATTTTAATTGCACCTGATTCCTACAAAGAATGTTTAAGTGCAATGCGTGTGGCAGAATGCATAGCTAAGGGATTACAAGCATCAATACCTGATGCTGAAGTGATTCTTCGTCCGATGGCAGATGGTGGGGAAGGAACGGTTGATGCATTAATCTATGGATTGAATGGTAAGAAAGAAGAGATACATACTGTTGATATGTATAGCAGACCGTTGACGACATATTATGGCAAGCTTGATGACACAACTGCAGTGATTGAAGTGGCTAATATTATCGGAATGGAAGTAACGCGAGCGCGTAATCCTTATCTTGCTTCAAGCTTTGGTGTTGGTGATGTCATACGTCAGTTAATTGAACGTGGATATAAGAAAGTATTTATCGGTTTAGGCGGTAGTTTAACGAATGATGGCGGTGCAGGTTTATTAGAGGCACTTGGATTACAATTTCTTGATAATAAAGGACGAATCCTTACTATTAATGGTGGAAACTTATCTGAAATTAGATTGATAAAAGGCCACCTGATACCTGCGCTAAAAGAAATTGAACTTCATTTAATTTGTGATGTGACAAACCCTTTAACCGGTGAGCATGGTGCAACATATACTTATGGTAAACAAAAGGGAATTGAAGAAGAAGAGATGAAAGCTTTTGATGAAAGTATTGCCTCATTTGCTGTTAAATTAGAACAGCATTTAAATGTACACTGTCATCATATAGAAGGTGCCGGTGCAGCTGGTGGTATAGGATATGGATTATTATGTGTTGGTGCTGTGATGCATAATGGTGCTGAATATATTGCAGATATTGTATTGAACGATCTTGATTTAAAGACATTCGATTATATCTTCACTGGTGAAGGGAAAAGTGACTTCCAGACACAGTACGGAAAGCTACCGGTTTGTGTTGCAAATAGAGGGAATGATGTGGGCGTGCAATCAATACTTGTGGCAGGGGGCTTAGGTACAAATTACGAAGCACTTTATGATCACTTCTTAAGTATCCACGCAATTACTGATGGACCGATGTCACTCGATGATGCGATGGATAATGCTGAAAGATTAATCAGTAACACGTGCAGGAATATAGGAAGATTATTGAAATAATTTTTTAAAACAAAAAGAGCCAGCTAGGCTCTTTTTTGTGTACCGTATTTTTCAAGACTTAATTTAAGTAATAAAGTGATCACGAGAATTGAGATGACAGTGACAACAAGCCCACCTTCTAACCCGAAATGCCCACCATTAATAATAGACTGATCCATATTTGATTCAGTATTTAAGATGGTTGCTGGTAAAGCCTGCCCACTTACTTCATTACCTAAAAATACGCCAAGTGTAATATTCCAGAAGCTATGCGCAGCGCCTGTCAGCCAAATATTATCTGACCAGTAGAATAATAGTGAGAATACGATACCTGCCAGGAATAAATTAACAAAGCTAAGGATACTCGTATTCGGATTTAAGAAATGCAGAAATGAGAAGAATGCTGAATTGATGATTATACCAGCAGGCACACCGATTTGATAGCTGATTTTGTTCATCAAGAAACCTCTGGCAATCACTTCTTCAGTTAAACCTTGTATCATAAATAATCCAATCACCCATGTTAAAGTAAACCAAGGAATACTAGGGTTAACCGTGCTGTGCATTGCACCGAATAGTAGATTGATGAGGTAGACGATAATGATGATTGCCATCCCTAGAAGCAATCCAAATCCATATTTGGAAAATACTTTTTCTTGAAAGAAACCTAATGCCTGTACAGGATGACGATAGGCAAATTTATTGATGATAAGACATGCAACGAGTAAGAAAGGAAAGATTAACAAACTGATGAGCGTACTCAACGGTTCTTCTTGTAATTCAGTAAGTGTTGCCGTTGGATTGAAAGCGAGAATAATTGGTACTAATATTAATCCAGCAATGATTTGAACGATAAAGAAAATCGCAAATGCAATAAGTAGTGTCGCATACCATGGAATATTGCTCGGAGATTTTTTAGATAGCGATATACTTTGATTGAAATTCATAAAGCCGCCTCCATATAATTTTACCACTAGTATAGCATAGAAAATTTACCGTATATTGCGAATTTGTAGTATCATAGAATTTAGGTGGAATATAGAACGGAGATGAACACATGAACGTAAAAAAGATGAGTATTTTATTATCGGCAGCAATTATACTTGTAGCATGTGGTAAAGAAGATACTGCACCGAAAGAAAAAGTGAAAACTGAGCAAAAAGAAAGTGCTGCAGATATCGCCAGAAAGAAAATTAAAGCGAGTCGTGAAAAACATAAATCAAATAAAAATGATTCAAATACGAGTGAAATAGAAACAACTGAACCTGCAGCTACGACAGAAGAATTAAATACAACTGAAGCGGTAACGACAGAAGAATTAAATACAACTGAAGCGGTAACGACAGAAGAATTAAATACAACTGAACCTGCAATGACAGAAGCTGTTGTCAAAGAGAATGTTAATAATATAACGAATATAAATACATTAAGCCAAATTATATATAGTAATGATTATACATATGATGAGAAAATGGCAGCATATCAAAGTGGTGTAGCCAACGGTCTGATTCCGCAAGGCACAAACACTTCATCACCAGCCGCTGCATTTGAAAGTGCGTTACAAGTAGAACGTACAGAAGCACAATCTACGACAGAAGCTCCGGCAGCTTCACCGACAGTAGATCCGAATACAGGATTACCAGTGCAGCCTTAGTGGAGTTTGTGATGAATGGGAAGTGTTGCTGAAGCGGCTGTAATCGGAAAATACAGCCGCATGCGCCATAAAAATAGAGAAACTGGCTTCTGAGCTGGTTTCTTTTTATTGTTAATTTTAGGAGAAGATTATGGATTTAAAACACGGTGTGTTTATTAATACACTTCAACATAAAAACAATTATTCAATAGATGAATTAAAAGTAATGCATGATACTATAAATAACTTAATAGAAATATCTACAACAGAAAATAAGCCCGGTATGCTACTTGGTCGTATACAGTCTGGGAAGACACGTAGCTTTATGGGTTCGATGGCTTTAGGGTTTGATAATGGCTTTGAAGTAGTGATCATCTTAACAAAGAACTCTAACGCACTTGCACGACAAACGTATGAACGGCTGCACAAAGAATATGAAGCACTGATTGATCAGGACTATATTTCAGCATATGACATTATGAGCCTTCCTGAAGATTTACGTAAGTTTGAACTAAATAAGAAAATTGTCATTGTCGTTAAGAAAGAAAAGAAGAATGTGGAACGATTAACGAAAGCTTTATTTGAAATGTATCCGGTACTCTCAAAGCGTCAGATGATGATTATCGATGATGAAGCAGATTATGCGTCAGTTGTTTATGATAAAGATAAGGATAAGAACTTAACGGAACTCAAGGTCATTGCATCCCAACTCGATCAAATTAAAAGAGAAATTCCTACAGCAGCCTACTTACAAGTAACTGCGACACCGTATTCACTATATTTACAGCCGGACAGTGAAGTGTTATCTGCACGTGGTTATCAACCGAAACGACCAGCTTTCACAGTGCTTGTGCCGACGTATCAGTCGTATGTTGGTGGGAAGTTCTATTTCGAACAGTCTAAGCTTGAAGGTCCTGCAAGTCACGTCTATCAACCGGTAAGTGAAACCGAACTGGAGCTGTTACGTAAAGAAGATAACCGACGTGTAAAAGATGCATATGTACTTACTACTAAACAATTAAATGGGTTGCGCAATGCACTGATTAACTTTGTTGTCGGAGGCAAGATTCGTAACCTTCAACAAATAGCTCAACAGGAACGTCCTAAAAAGTATGCTTTTATTATGCATACCATTACGACAAAACGCGCGCATATGTGGCAATATCAGGTTGTGATGAAGATAGAACAGAAGCTCACACAACTGATCGAAGAAAACGAAGCTGCATTTAAATCAATTATTATGAAAGCATATGAAGGGTTTAAATTATCTTCAGAATCAAATTATTTTCCAGATGCAAGAGACGTTTATGAAGCGGTAAAATCAGCGTTTCTTGATGAAGAGTTGTTGATTACTATCGTTAATTCAGAACAAGATGTGAATCAATTGCTGGATAAACGGGGAGAACTGAAACTTCGAGCACCACTTAATTTCTTTATTGGGGGTCAAATTCTTGATCGTGGTATTACGATTGGCAACTTAATCGGTTTCTATTACGGACGAGATCCGAAGAAGTTTCAGCAAGATACGGTACTGCAGCATTCACGTATGTACGGGGCACGACCGAAAGAAGATTTGTCTGTGACGAGATTTTATACTACAAATAGAATCTATGACGTAATGGAACGAATGCATACGTTTGATGAAGATTTAAGGAAAGCATTTGAAACTGGGCGTAATGGGGGAGAAGTTATCTTTATGATGCATGATACAAAGAAAGACATTGTACCATGTAACCCTAATAAGCTTCTGTTGTCGAAAGTCATTACGATTAAAGGAAAGAAACGTTTCTTACCAGTTGGATTTCAGACGAAAAGTCGCAGCGAGATGATGCGTCGCACAAAGAAGCTGGATACAATGATTCAGGAATTATGTAAGTTTGCTATCGATCAAAATAACAAAGATGCACGTCATATACTCGTTCCTGTTCAGAAAGTAATTCCGATACTTAAAGAAATAACAGAATGTCTCATCATGGAAGAAGGCTATGAGTGGAACGTTGAAACTTATAGCGCTATACTCAATTATTTATCAAGGCTACCAGGAAACAATACGGGATATGTCTGGATTGTTACACGTGAAAACCGAAATATATCACGCTTCCGTCAAGACGGTAAAAGATTTGCTGATCGACCAGATAACGGACAAGATGAACTTAAACAAAGTTATCAGCTTGGTACGACACATCCAACTGTAATGCTGCTCAGACAAAACGGAAATGAGAATGAAGGATGGCGCGGTGGACCTTTCTACTGGCCGGTCATTGTCGCACCAACACAGATGAATACGATTGTATTTGAAGGATAATAATATATTAAAGGATAAACAATAATTATGTATTTTTAATATTAACTAAATAAAATAATACTTTTATTTTTTCTACCTTTATGGTCGATTATGATTTTGCGAAACAATCATTAACTGATATTGAAAAAGTAGTCGGTAAACCAGATCGTTCTGAAAAGGGCAGCTATGTTGAAGAAGAGAACGGTGTGAAGGGTAAAAGAATTCCTACAGTAATGAATGAATATGGTCACTTAGTATTAAACGCTGAAAAGATTAATGGTAAGTGGGATGTTGTAGATATTCAGTATGTGAGATAACGAATAAGGACCACATGAAAATTGATTCATGTGGTCCTTATTTTTAATTATTCATATATTTTTCAATCAGAGTATTTAAATCTTTTATATTATTACTCTGTTGTTTTAATAAAGCTAATAATTCAGATTGACTCAATTTATCGACTTCTATTTCTTTAGTAGTCGCTTTATTTGTGTGGACGGTTGCTTCGAGTTGCGTTTCATTTATTGAATGTTTATTTGTGTCTTTAATATCTGCTGTCATTGCTTTTTGAGATGGTGTATAAATTGTAGACACATTGCTTGTAGTTTGCTGCATTTCAACTTCGTCATGCATTAAATTATGTCCTTCTATATCTACAACAGGAAGGATACGATCTAACCATTTTGGTAGATACCATGATGCTTTACCAAATAATAAAGTTAGCGCTGGAACTATCATCAATCTCACGATAAAAGCATCAAACAGCACACCGAATGCTAAAGCAATTCCCATCGACTTAATCATGACATCATCCTGGAATACGAAACTGATGAAGACGCTGAACATAATTAGTGCAGCAGCAACAATTACTGGGCCACTTTCTTTTATTCCTACTTTTAACGAATGTAAATTATTTTTAGTTTTCGAATATTCTTCGTGTACACGCGACATTAAGAATACTTCATAATCCATAGCTAATCCGAATAATAATCCAATCGTGATAACTGGTAAGAAAGCTAGTAATGGCCCATTTGCATCTATACCAAATAATTCACTCATGACACCTTGCTGCATTACTAATGTAGTAAAACCAAGTGTAGCTAAAAGTGATAATAAAAATCCGGTAACTGCAATTAATGGGATTAATAATGATCTAAACACAATCATAAGTAATACGAAAGCTAAACATATAATAACACCTGCAAATAAAGGGATTGCATCATTTAGTTTCTTAGACATATCAATGTTAATGACAGTCAGGCCAGATATTTCTGTTTGATAATCAAATTTGTCTTTTGCATCTTTATTATAATCACGTAAATCTTTTGCAAGCTCATTCGTTGATTTTGCATTCGGTCCTTTTTCAGGTACAATAGTAATCAATGCGTAGTTATTATCTTTCGTCATCTGTGGTGGAGATACAACATCCACATGATCCATATTATTAATATCATTTATAACTTGCTTAACATTACTTTGAAGTGCTTTAGGATCGTCTTTATCAGCAGTAGTTTTTATTAACATTGGAATAACCCCGTTATAACCTTCACCGAATTCATCTGAAATGATCTGATAAGCTTTTCTTTGTGTACTATCTTCAGACTTCATTCCATCATCAGGTATACCTAGACGCATATCATTTACAGGAATAATTAATCCACCTAGAAAAACTAAGCCTAAGAGTGCTGCAATCCATGGTTTGCCTAAAACAAATTTTGACCAGAAATTATCATAATTTTTCTCTTTAGTAACAATTGCTTTTGGTTCTATTTGCTTATGAAATACACTGATTAGCGTTGGTACTAAAGTTAAAGAAGTTAATACTGCAAATAAAACACTTAATGCAGAAGCAAGCCCCATTACTGATAAAAACTTAATACCTACAAGCGATAGACCACATACAGCGATCATGACTGTAATACCTGCGAAGACGACAGCACCGCCAGCAGTTCCTAATGCAAGTCCGATAGCTTTGACATGATCTCTTTCATGTTTCTTGATTTCACGATAGCGATATAAAATAAATAATGCATAATCGATACCAAGAGCGAGACCAATCATTACAGCTAGCGTCATAGTGATATTGGGAATTTCAAAGATATGCGTGAGTAAACCGATAATCCCAACACTTGAAATTAAACCGATGAGAGCACTAATAATTGGCATACCTGCAGCGATTAGAGAAGCGAAAGTAATCATTAATATAATAAATGCAACACTAATGCCAATGACTTCACTCGTTACACCCAATTCATCTATTGCATTCATCCCACTACCTGTTAATTCAATCTGTAAGGTAGTATCTTCTTTTAATTCCTTTACTTCGTCTTTAACTTTATCGATAGACTTCTTATTTAAATTAATTGGTTCAGTATCAAAGGTGACATCTGCATATGTGGCAGATTGATCTTTGTTAATAAGTTTCATTTCATAAGGATTAGAAACTTTATCGACATGTTTATCATTTTTTTTAATATCTTCCAACATCTTTGTAACCGCAGTTACATTATTTTTGTTTGTAATTTCACCATCTTCATTTGATTTTAAGACAATACGTATCGTTGCTTTACTACCATCTATACCGTACTTATCTTCAATCTTTTCATTCGTATCAAGTGATTTGATACCATCCATCTTAATCTCGTTAGAGAAAGTTGGCGGATCTATAGCGATAGGTGTAAGAATAGATGCGATGATGAGCACCCAGATAAATACACCTGCTAATTTATGCGTTGCCATAAAACGCCCTAGTTTGTTTAAGAAATTTGCCACAATTTGACCTCCTATTTAATCTACAATATAGTTTAAATATATTGTGTTGTTTGTGTGAATTATAATACTAAGGATTACGATATAGGAAAAGAGATAAAAAATTTGTACTGTATAGATAATCTACAGAATAGGAGAATTGTATATGAATGAGAATGATTTGAGAGTGAGAAGAACGAAAAAAATGTTGATTGATGCGTTAGGTAATCTTTTAGAAAAACATACCTATACCTCAATATCAGTCAATATGATATGTGATACAGCTATGGTACATCGAACAACATTCTATAAACACTTTTATGATAAATACGATTTGCTAAGCCAGTGGGTGCATCAAATAGCTGGAGAATATGAGAAAATTCCTTTTGAGCGAAGAGTGAAATCACCCTTTCAATCCCTAAGTTTAGTGTTCTTGAAGAAATTTGAAGAAATCGATCGAAAGCAGGAAGAGGACCAACAATTTAGAGAGATAGTTATTAATGATTTCGTAAAGCTGTTTAAAGAAGACTTAGAAAAGAACATCGATAAAATTGAATACGAACAATCTATACCTGAAAGTCTTGTATTCTTTATGTTCAGTTCCAGTATACTATCAATTATTGTATGGGTGAAGCACGAATCAATTGATTTACAACCTGAAGAATTGGACGCATTGTTTTTAAAGATTAACCAAATTAAATTAAAAGATTTAAAGTCATAAAAGAGAACCTATAATAAATATATTAACTTACCACAATTATAGGGCTGATTAATTGTGTTGCTAAACCATACTAATATATTAACGCTTAAAGCAAAGTATGGTTGATAGAAGAGATAAAACAGAAAAACATGATGAATTCAATATATCATTCAAATCTAAGAAAAGTGTCAAACAGTAGTATTTGAAGGATAAATATTAATAAATTTATCTTGTAAATGATATACAATTAATATACATTTAAGTAAATAAATTTATGAGGAAACCACCATGAAGAAACTAATAGCAGGGGTATTGATTGCATCATCATTAATATACGCACCACAAGTAGATGCGAAATCTAAATCACTTTGTAGCATACCAGGTAAGACGTACGACGCGATATCTATCCATAATGACAAAGATTTAAAAGCAATCAATGCTGGGAAGTACACATTTAAAGGTGTTAAAATTGGTAACACGATGAAATATGTAAAATCGAAGTTAGGTAAACCAGAATCATTCATAGTCACGAAAGATAAAACAGGAATTACCGGTTACTTAATGTACGGAGATTATACGTTAACATTCTATAGTCCGAAACGATTTGTAAGTGATGATACGTTAAGGTTAAGTGCGATATCTATTTTACTTGAAGAAGAAAAGCGTATACTGAAGCGAGACATTGAGTCAGTCGTTGGACCAGCTAAACAATCGAACGTTGAAATAGAAGGTGAAAAGATTGATATATTCAATTATTTAGGTGTACAATACTCACCAATTTCTAAAGGAAAGATAGCAATAATGGCGCATATGATGAAACCTTCATTATATCAATCAGATTCAGTTGTAAGTAAAGATAACTTAGTAGGAAATAAACTTAAAAATTTGAAACCAAAGAAACTTACGGTAGCAGAACTTAAAGTATTAAATAATGGTAAGTTTAATTACAAAGGATTAAAGTTTGGTGCATCACCTGCTACAATTAAGAAAGCAGCTGGCAATTCTAATTCAGATGAGTATACGAATGAAGAAGATACACATACTTTAACGCAGAGTTATGGTTATAAAGACTGGATTGAACTAGATTATACGGCAGATAAATGCGACGGAAAGTATATCTCGGATTACTTAACATTCGATTATAGTAAGCTGAAAGTTACAGAGAAAGAAATGCGTGCAGCATTAGGTAAACCGTCAGACAGCTATAAAGATAGTTATGAAGATGATGAAAAGCCAGGAAAAATGATTTATATGAAGACACTGGAATATAAGCACCTTGACGTTAACTTAGAGAAAGTTGGTAAGACGTATTACGTAGATTACATCGATGTGTTTAGATAATAAGAAGCACCGTGAATTATTTTTCACGGTGTTTTCTTTTGTCCGTCATAGTTAGCATGTATAGAGTAAATGTTATAAATAAAATACTAATAATAAGAAACGCAATATAAAGTATACGACCAAATGTAGACGTTGCAATCATAATGCCAACCATACTTAAAATACCGACAAATAAATAACTGAACATCATTAAACAATCGCTAATCAGTATAACCTTGCGCGTAGATCCGTTGTAGAATAGTTCTACTAAATCTTTAACAATAATAGCAAATAAATTCAGTGCAATGAGGATGTAGATGAGATAATCCTCAAGCGGCGCATCAGCAGTATAATGTTTAAAAATATTCACTGATAGAAACGTAATAACAAAAATATTAATATAAAATAGCAGTTTACTATTCTTAGTCATTAATAAAGTCCTTTCTATTTTAAACCTTTATATTTCATTATAGATTTTAAATACAGTATACAGCAAACAAGGATTGGAGAATAGGTAAAGGGGAATAAAGAAAGATAATATTTGAAGGCATTGGAGTGAGCGGAATGAAACTAACCATTCAGGAGTTATATGATAAACTGTATGATAATCTCGGACCACAAGGCTGGTGGCCAGCTGATAATCCATTTGAGATTATTGTTGGTGCGATTCTTGTGCAGAATACAAATTGGCGCAATGTAGAGCGTTCTTTACATAACTTGCGAGAGAAGACGAAGTTTGATCCAGATAAAATATTGGCATTAAATATGGAAACGTTACAATCTTGTATTCAACCAAGTGGATTCTATAAGAATAAATCAAAAGCAGTGCATAGTATCTTTCAGTGGCTAAAAGAACATGACTATGACTTTAAAGCGATTGATGCAATGTATGTGGAAAGACTGCGCAGTGAACTACTTGCCTTACCAGGTATCGGACCGGAAACCGCTGACGTGTTACTCGTCTATGTGTTTGACAAGGTCGTGTTTATTCCGGATACGTATACACGTCGATTATTTAAATTATTAGGTCACGCTGGAAGTGATAGTTATAAAGCATTGCAGGAAGCTGTAAAATTGCCAGCAGACTTTACACCAGAACATGCGCAGGAATTTCACGGCTTGCTTGATGAATTTGGAAAACTTTATTTATCACCTAAAGGCTTGAAGAGTGAGACGTTTCTGGATGAGTATTTTTGTTAAATTAATATACGGAGGAAAATATTATGATAATCAACCCAACAGTAAAGGCGATGCCGTTATTTAGCGCAATACCAAAGGTTAAAGACATTGAAGCATCAAAAGCATACTGCAATGAAAACCCAATTTATTCATGGCACGCAAATTATTATACGGTGAATCGTAAGAAGATATTGTTTCTTGTAAATGATTTAACATTACTTACAATTGTAATTCAGGATGTGAATGCTGAAAGCAAGAAATATCTGGATCATTTAATTCGTGATAGCATCTTTAAAATACTTATGAGTTGTGGCATAGCGCCAGACAAAATAGAACGATATATGGATAATGCGAATGAAATACTTATAGGTAAAGGACATAAGAGAAATATAACGAGTATTGTCACTCAGAATATAATGATGGCTGAAACATTTGAATACCACGACTTATTATGGGCAGAACTTATGGACTTTTGTAATAACATGATATTTAGTACAACGAATTATGTGAAACCGATTGATAAGACGATAGAAGTGTTTGAGGAGTTATAGAAAAAAATAAATTTAAAGAGGTGTTTCCCGTGATAACGATGCCGGATATTTTAGACAAAAAGATAATTAAACGATTAAAGAAAGGGAAATTTCATTATAAAGGTGCGAAGCTTACGATGACGTATAAACAGATCAAGGACAGATTAGGTGATGCACTGAATGATAAGCCAAGCTCTGATTACCCCGGAAATAAAATGTATACAGCAAAAGATTATCCTGAAGAAATTACCTTCGGGTTTGCCGGAAAACCTAAATGGAAGAAGAATCAATTAAAGTTAATCACGATTGATTATAATCATTTAGAGCGATTTTATGATTTGAAAGCGAAAGATATTAGAAAAGTCTGGGGAAATCCTGATAAGAAAAAGAAAAATTCTTTCGATTGGGATGATGAAGGTATATTCGATACGTACACATATCGTTATGGACATACATGGTTATGGTTTGATAAAGAAAAGAATCTTTTTGCGATGACATACTTAAATAGAAAGCTACAGAAGAAGTGGGGGGAGATATAAGATATTTGTATTTATTTACAAAAATAATGCTATAATTGTAAATAAATACAAGGAGGTTGTTGGGATGAAGAAAGCGTTATTATCAGCACTATTGTTAGCAGGTCTTGTGGGTCAGGTCAATATCGCAGATGCACAGGGAGAAGTTAAGCCATGTTACACAGCGAGTAAAGTACAGGTTAAAGCACCAAATATGTTAGACAGTAAGACGATTAATGCAATAAAGTCAGGTCAATACAGCTTTGGTAGTATTAAATTAGATATGACTTATTCAGCAGTGAAGAAAGCTTTAGGTAAACCAAAGATGGAAATGATACAGCAGGACCAATTTGGGAAGATGGTTACTTTAAAATACAATCATTTGACACTTTCTTTATTCTCTAACGACCGCTATGCGAAGCCAGATACAATAAAAGTGATCGGCATCACTTATGATTTCCCGAAATATAATAGATTTGATATAAAACTATTACAATCAAAGTATGGCAAACCTGAAGATATTACAACGGGTGCAAATGATAAGGATGTTAATTACAATAACTACAACTTAAAATATAAAAAGTCCGGTAAATCATGGTTACTCAGTTCTATGGATCTAATGACAAAGCATGAGCCTGTGATTGACGAAACAACTATGGCTAAGAATCATAAAAAGACAAAAATAGCCCATACTGGCGAGTACACAATTACCAATTCAGATATTAAGAATATGGCTAAAGGAACGTTTGCATTAAAAGGTGCAAAGTTGAATATGACAGCCACTGCTGCAACGAAAGCAATAGGACAGGCACTTGAAGATCGAACGATTATGACGCCAAATGGAACAGATGTATTTCAGGAATATGCGTTCGGCTCAGTGCATGTAAGATATCAATCTAAAGATTGTGCCTCATCACCAGTGCTTAAACAAATGATATTTGATTATGATAAACGTGGTCTAACATTTAGTAAGATTGAAAGCTTAGTTGGAAAAGCAGATCAAACTGTGGATGGTAAAGTGGATACTACGTACGTTGGCAATAAAGAAATTAAAGTGAAAACAAGAACAAACACTTACGGCCATTTAATTGCAAAAGGTGAGTATTATAAAGGTGCGTGGCGTGTGACGGAAGTGCAGTATAAATATATAAAATAGTATAAATCGAATTTATCCTTCCTATTTTAAGGAAGGATATTTTTTTGAAAAAATAGAAATTACCGCTGTAATGTATTTATAGTTATTTATGAAAAGTTATATATTTGTAATAGAAAACAAACCATTGAATTAGATTACTTTTTTATTGTGGAAATTTGCTTTTTTGATAAATATAAATGATAAATTGAAGATTATTTTGACCAAATCTCTAAAGCAATTTTCGCTAAATTTTCTTGCCTTTTTTTGATATCATTAATTGACCAAGTTTGATGATTTATCAAATCATTAGTTATTTTTATTTGTGAGTTTGCGTATATCTCCTTTTTATATTCAAATGTTTTATTAGTGGCATTTCTATTATATTCATCACCCAGTAAAGTTAAATTACCTAACTTTTGTAAATTTTCTTCGTACTCGTCATTAGATATTTTCCAACCTTTAGATAGTTTCTTAGGCATGATGTGTTCAATATGAACTTTACTATTATCATTGATAATTCTAGTTTCACTATTATAATAATTATTTATTGCTCTCAGAATATATCTAATAACTGCAGCCTTCTTCACTGAGAACTGACTGAATGCGTAATAGAATTCATCATCTGAAATTGTTTCTTTTTTAATTTCAGATATTATTTCATTCACATTTTTATGTCGATCCTTAAATTCGTCCTTATTTATTTCAAAGGCAATTTTTGAGAATGACATTTCATATTTATTCGCTACTTTTCCAGCTACAACAAAGTTTCTCACAACAAGACATTCGATTGAATTAAGGACTTTTAGTATATCT
Organism: Macrococcoides bohemicum; assembly: GCF_003259675.1. Classification (GTDB taxonomy): domain Bacteria; phylum Bacillota; class Bacilli; order Staphylococcales; family Staphylococcaceae; genus Macrococcoides; species Macrococcoides bohemicum. The sequence continues at coordinate 24,768 of NZ_PZJG01000003.1, forward strand.
ATTTCATCATAATCAGAAGCTACAAGAGATAGAATTATTGGGAAATAAGATTTTGTTCCAAGCACACTCATTTCTTGTATTTTTTCATTCAACAGATTATTTGAAAAATAGATATTTTCTTTTGGATTGTTTAATGTAACATAAACTTCTGATAAAATAGCTAATTCGTCAACGATACGTTTTGCATCTTCTGGTGTAGTAACTTTCCTTCTTAAAGATTTATATAAATCTTTCTCTCTTATGAATTTATATTGTGAATTCCAATAATGTCTAATGAATTTAGTTGGTTCGATTTTTCCAATCATATCTATCATAGAATTCCACTGTTCTTGTATCTCGTTGATTTTATTTCCAGCAATCCTAAATACATGATTTTTTAATAAATCTGAGGTTTCTAAATCTTTTCCTCTTGCATTAAGTGTTTCAAATATAATAAAAGCTTCATTTATATCATCTGTTTCAACATACATAACTAACATTTCTCTTATTAAAGATTCATAGAGTTTTTTTATAGAAATAAATTTTTTGTTAGTATCACAGATATCATTTACATGTTTGTTAATTCTCTTTTTAAAATAATCACTAGCATCTATAATACGCTGTTCAGATTTCGAAAGTTTTTTTGGATTTACAATTCTTTTCTCACTTGATTGAATATAATGTCTAAAGATCTCGAAATCACTCTTACCTAAATGAAGACGTAACTCATTTGTATTATTAGAATATCTTCCTATATATTTTGAAGTGATGTCATCAACGGCATATTGCGCATCTTGATTTTTAAATTCTTTGAAAGCTGCTCTAAACGCATCTAATAGAATAATGATAGTTGATGTTCTCTGCTGTCCATCGATAATATATTTTCTTTTATCCTCTTTATTTGAATGTATTACAATTTGCCCAAGAAAATGTGAATCTAATTCGGAGTCATCATGCATTTGGATTAAGTCCTCCCATAAATCATCCAGTTGACTTTCTTCCCATGAATATCCCCTTTGATATTCATGAATATAAAATATATCTTCTTGTAAAAATGATTCCACTTTTCTAAATGTAGCATTCTTAATACCCATAGTTATTATACTCCTTTGTTATGTATATAACAAAATTACCATAGTAAGTAATTATGATCAATTTAATAATACATTGTGTAATGATAAATAGTTATTAATAAAAAAGTATAAATATATATAATTATATTGATCTTTTCCAATTTTATAATTAAATTATTTATATACGTATAGATTATTTTATTTAAAAAAAGGGTGATAATATGGGGAATCAAATTCAGTTCGCATCAATAGATTATATGGAGGTAGCTACTTTTGATAATTCATTAGAGCATTTTCATAGAAATGGAATAAAGGGTACTATTAAAGAAAATATACAAAATGCATTAGATGCTAGGTTAAATGAAAATAAGCCAGTAAAAGTAACAATTAGAATGAATGAAGTAGATAAATCTATTTTACCTGGTATTGACGAAATTTTTGAACATATAAATTCTTTAGAGGGACATAACAATTACACGATAGAAACAATAAATTATATGAAAACAAAAATAGAGGATAAGACTGTACCAATTCTTTCTTTTGAGGATAGTAATTCAAAAGGATTAACTGGGGCCAAAAATGGACAATCTAATAGTAAACAAGACACATATGGCATATATGCGTATAATAAAGGCGTTCATTTTGTAGAAGGTGATTCCACAAAAGAAATTAAACGTGGAGGATCTCATGGTATTGGAAAAATTGCTAATAATGCTGCCTCAGATATTCATTTAATGTATTTTGCCAATTGCGACAATGAAAATAATCAGCATCTAGGTGGCACTATACAATTAATAGAGCACAAACTAAATAATAAAAATTATAGAGCTACGGGATACTATTCGGATGTATCAGAAAATAATGGCAAGTTAATACCTTTTGAAAATATAGTGAAACATGAAGCATTTGAAAAAAAAACACGAGGTCTTAAAATAATTATTCCTTATGTCAGAGAAGAGTTTTTTAAGTTTGATGAAATTATAACAGCGGTGTGTGATAATTTTTTCTTGGCAATTCTTGAACATAATTTAGCAGTAGAAGTTTTTGATGTTGATAATGAACAAACCATCATTAATCATGAAACAATAAAAGAACTAGTGCAAGATACAAGATTTTATAAAACAGATTATAGTGATATGAAAAAGATTTTTACACCTCTATATGTAAATACTTTGAATAATAACAAACCTTTAAAATTTGAAGTATCAAATAATACTGATACATATCAATTTAAATTATATTTTGTTTATAATCCTGAAATTATAGTAGGAAGAGTAGCAATCTTTAGAACAATAGGTATGAAAATAGAGGATTTCGGTGTAATAAACAATAAAAGGAAACCTTTTAATGCTGTATTAGTCGGTGGGGATAAAGAGGATGAATATTTAAAGTCTTTAGAGAATGAATCCCATACCCAAATTTCATATGAAGATATTAGAGATGAATATGAAAAGAAAAATGCTAAAAAATTTATATCAAATCTGCATAAGGAACTGTCTAGAATAATTGAAGAAAATTTTAATAAAAATAATCCTACAGATGGAAAGTTAGAAACAGACGATTTAATTTATGAAACTGAAACTAGTTTTAGAAATATGTTAGAAAGTAGTTCAGAGAAAGTTACAATAAGCGGTGGGAAAACATTATTAAAAAGAAATGTGAAAGAAAAAAGAGAAAAAAAAGGTGGATCAACAAAGAATAAAAAAGTTGATAAAAATAAAAATAGAAAGCCACGTAAGATTAAAAGTGATGATGATTCTACCACAGAACTGTTTATAACTCCTACAGATGCTGTTTCGAGAATAACTATTGGCCAAGATGAAATTATTTCAATTGATTTAAGTAAAGTTGGAGTAGATTATACTGAAATTAATGGAGTTAATTTGTGTAACCTTATTTTCAAAGTTGTAGATGGTAATGGTGAAATAGTAAAGGATATATTTGATTTCTCGAGATATGCTATAAGAATAAATGATCTAGTTTCTAACCGTACGTATCAGTACGATATGAATAAGGTAAAGAATATTAATATGAACAATCAGCAAATCCAAATAAGGATTGCATTGAAGAATAATTCTTTGAGTAGGCTTAAATTTACTTATGAAGTGGAAGTGGAGAAATGATTTACAATAAAGATGCTGCATTTTCTTACCCTATTTTAACCAATAATTCTAATAGCTATAAAAATAGTTCATTTTTATTAGATGTTAATTTGTTGGATGACAATGATAATTTTATATTTAATATTAGTTATGAAATTGAGAACAATTTTATTAAAGAGCTTATTAATAATAATAAAGCAGTATTAATTTTTATTGTTCAATCCAAGGATAATTATTTTACAAAGTTAAAAAATGGCCAAAAAACTATAATAATTCCTAAAAATAGAATCTCTATGTCAAATTCAACCGTTATACAATTACATATTCAATCATTAGAACAGGTAAGTTTCATAGATTGTAAAGAATTGACACAGTTTTATGATAAATATAAAGATAGGTTATATATTAATAAACATATGCTACTTGGATACTCTAATATTGTAAAGTATCAAGGTTCTGAGAATAAACCTTTAACATTATTTGAAACTTCTATTGCAAAGAATCAAGATGCTGCTTTTAAAGTTGAGTTGGGTTCAGAAACAATTATATTGAAATTTAATGACGAAAATTTACTTATGAGGTCATCTGTTCAGAATAAAAATATTATGAATATGTATTTATATAATGGTTTATATAGAGCAATTGAAAAGTTTATAGAGGTTAATAACTCTGATGAAGAATATATAGATGTAGATACTATAAATACAAATCAAACTAATGGATTAAATCAAAAAATATTAGATCTTATAATAAATAAAGGTATTGAAGAAATTAATCCAGATGATATAGACGGACTAATTTCTAAAATATCTAATAAATTAGTTGAAAAATTTGTGAATAGCATTGAAGGGATTGTTAATTGTGGAGATTAGGTTGTTGAGCAAAGGATATAAAAATAATGAAGAACTATATAAAGACTTTATAAATGATTCTTTAGATTTTAATAAAGAGTATTTTTCGGAAGATAGTATTTTTATAAATGATGTTGATGATTTTCCAATATATATTGCCAAAGGTACAGATAAAGAGAAGTTATTAGATTTTAAAGAGGCAATTCTTGCATTAAAAAAGTTTGTAAATGAAACTGAACGAGATATCCATTTGAATGAGACTTTTTGGCATTCATTACTAATAACAAAAAAACGTAACTATTTAATAAATAAATATCCAAGCATCGAAGATTCAATTAAAGATTTTAATAATATTGTTATAAAGAAATTTGATTGGGAAAATTATATTTATAAATGTGTTCTTGCAGCTGAATATATAAACGACGCGAATTTTAATGATAATGAAATAGATGAAAAATATATAAAATTAATTTATGAAAATTTAGATATTTATAATTACATAATTAAATATACTATTTTCCGTAATTCGGAATTTATTATTAAAGTATTAACTGTAATTGATGAAGAAGATTTATCTACTAAATTAAAAGCAAAAATCAAGAATAGAGATGATTTAGGAAATGATGAAAGATACGGTAGAAAAGTAATTTACGAATTGAACAAAAATTACCCAGTTATAATGTCACCATTCCTAGAAAAAGAAGAGTTAAAGAACGAGATTTATAATGCCTTAGCATTGTATGAATAAGTAATAATAAAAAGACTGAGAAGATGTTTATAATTAACTAAATAACTCTTCTCAGTTTTACTGTTATTTTTAAAATAAAAATTTAGTACTCCTCTAAATCTTCAGCTACGTAACTAATATCATATTTGGCTTCATAATTTTGAACTAAATTAATTACTTTATTAGCGATATAATTATTTAACTCATTATTTACACAATAAATGTAGCAGCCCTTTTGTCCGCGAGTCATGAGCGTTCTATAAGTATTTCTGATGATTTCATCAGCGAGTTTTTCATAATGTTCTTTGTTTTCTTTAATACCTTTTTTAATGCCTTTTAAAGATTGATCGGTTTTGGCACGTTTCGTGTAATCAGTGATAATTTTGCCATTTTCCATTCTCAAATCATTACCTATAATAACACCAACATAATCAAATTCTAATCCTTGTGCAGTATGAATACAGCCTATTTCATGCACAGAATCTGTTCCTATTGCCCAAGGTCCTTTACTACTTAAATTCCAACTCATGCCAAAGTTAAATTCAGGAATTTCAATGTCTTTAACTTCAGACTTATCTTTTCCATCTTTCTTCCATTCCCAACAGTAACCTGCCATCATTCTAGCTTTATTGTTACGTTGATTTAGGAGTTGAATAGATTCATACATTTTTTGTGGGTCATCAAAAACTTGTAATTTATAATCAAAGCCTTCAAAGCCATCTTCATTAGCAGTTTCTCTTATTCCTAATAAGTCATCTAACCAAGCTAAATAACCATCGGAACCATTACATCTGAATTGTGATTGAAGTTCCATTTCAGTAACCTCACTTCCTAGTAATTCAGTATATTTTTTAATTTCATCAATTGAACCTATATCTTTTAAGGTTACTTTCTGGTGTTCATCAATAAAAAATAATGAGAATTTAGATGCAAAGATAATTTCTTTAATTTGGTTTTCTCCTAAATTCGAAAACAAGCCAGATTTTTCGTTTAATCGGTGTGATTCATCAACAATTAATGCATCGAATTCATTTTCAGGTGCATTAATATAACTTCCACTACCTTTAAATAAATTATCGATTTGAGTCTTTTTAAAATCTTGTTTTAATTTTATAGAGTATACATCACGTGGTGCTGCATTTTTGGTAACATACTGTGCTACCATAGATCTACGTGTCAATTCTACTAATAAATTTATTGCTAATACTGACTTCCCTGTTCCAGGACCTCCTTTTACAATTAGTGTTTGACGCGTATTTGTTCTTAAAGCTTTTTCTGCTAATTGAAGGGCGGTTTCATAAACAACCTTTTGCTCATCAATCATTATAAACTCTTCATTACCTTGTAACATACTCAATAGAGTGTCTTGTAGAGATTTTGAAGGTCTAATTTTCCCGTTTTCAATTTTATAAATACCTTCTTTATTATCACCATATTTAATATATTTCTTGATGAAGTTTCGAAGTTTAGAAGATTGACCCTTAGTAAATATAGGAGCTTTTTCAACATAGAATGAATAACTCTTATCTAACAGAGGATCTCCTAGTTCAGCATCTGAAATGTAATTATGTAAATAGGCAGAAGGAATTATGTTAATATTTTCATTTTGAACAGTTTGATTATAGTCTTCTATTAAAGAAGCATATGACCAAGCTTGATAAGAAGGATGTGTTGTCTCAGCAAGACCATGTTGGAATCTCGTTCTTACAATACCTTCTTTGTCTACTTTTTCTACCGTGTTCCACTGTTTCAATTCTATAACGATAACGTTAGAATGCGTCTCGTCTTTACCACTAATTAAGAAATCCACACGTCTAGATGTATAGGGGATCTTAAATTCAATAGCAACACCTGAATCTTCGGGTATACCAGCATCTTGCATAACTCGATACATATACTGCATAGAATTATCCCACGAACGAACTTCACGTTCATTGATATTACCAATTTTTGCTCTGTAATTTTTAATAATATTGTTGACAAGTGTTTCTTCATATACATCATTGATAAATTCTTTCTTTGTAGCTTCATAAATAATCATATATTTCCCCCTTAGTCTCTTACTATTTATTATATAATAATAGAAAAAGGATGTGGCAGAAATGAATCAAGAAATTATAGAATTAATTAATGAATTTCGAGAAGAACGTGGTTGGAAACAATATCATAACCCTAAAGATCTTGCTTTATCACTTACGCTAGAATCATCTGAGTTGTTAGAGAATTTTCAATGGATTTCTAGTGATGAAGCGGTACAAAAGAATAGACAAAATATTGCTGAAGAACTAGCAGATGTATTTATTTATGGTATTCAACTAGCAGAAGAAATGAATTTTGATATTGAAGAAATTATTAGAATGAAAGTTAAAATGAATGGAGATAAATATCCTAAATAATAATGAAACAGGTCAACGGATAGATATATAGCGTATCAAACTACGGATCAGGCGATTCGTGGAGCAATGTCTAATCTTGATTCCTCAGTATATTACTATGATAGTGTTAATGTTTCAAAAGGCTACACAATGTTAAGTACAGGACAAATGTCTTACAGAGGAACTTCAAGTGATATTACTATTAATGTAAAAGCTTATGTGGATTATAATAAACCTGTGGTAGTTGATAGACCGACGACAGAAAGACCGACGACAGAGAAACCAACTACAGAGAAACCAACTACAGAAAAGCCAGTCTCATCTGTGAAACCTAAACCTGTAAAAAATTCAAAGCCAGTTGTTAATCCTATAGATGACAATGATATTAAAATTACAGGTAAAGCAAAGTCTGGTAGTACGGTCTATGTACTTGTGAAGAATAAAGTTATAGGTAAAGGGAATGCTAAAAACGGAAAGTATAGTATTTCGGTGAAAAAACAAAAAGCAGGAACTACAGTTAGTATCTATTCTGTTTATAAAAAGGTAAAAAGTTCAACAGTAACTACCAAGGTGCTAGATAAAACACCTCCAAGCTTTACGAAATTAAATAAGGTTACAACAAAATCAAGAGCGGTTACAGGAAAAGGTGAAAATTCTGCATTTGTAACAGTAATTAAGAATCGTAAAGTGATTGCTAATGGCAAAGTGAATTCTAAAGGAACGTTCAACTTAAAAATTAAAGGTCAAAAGAAAGGGACTGTATTAACTGTATATCTGAAAGATAAAGCTGGTAATAGTAGCAAGAAGTCGATAAAAGTTACAGTAAAATAATCTAAAAGTTTTATAAATAGTAATGCCATCTTTTGTTGTAAACAACAAAAGATGGCATTTTTTAATTATAAATAAAAGATCAAATATTAGAAAAAGAAAGGGCCATTATGTCTAAATTAAACAAGAATTTCCTAAGGGGTGGTGCTAGTGAAGGTGCATTTCGTATAGAATATAGCCTAGGTCAACAAATGCTATCACCTGTAGATTATCGTTTCGAAGACATCGCAGTACCTTTATGGAATGAGGTGAATCCAGGCATGGAAATAGAATCAATATATGATGGATATGATGATGCTATGGAAGCGATATCAGAAGATTTAAAGGCAATGAATTTTGATAAGTACATTTATACATGGGATAAATTATAAGGGATACTGAGGTTTGTTTAAACAAATTAAAAAGCAAGATTTCTATATGTAGAAATCTTGCTTTAAAATACGTAACTTAACTAAAAGTTTCGACTTTTGTGTTCACTCTAGACAGGTGAACTTTTTTTATCACTAAAAGGTTTGGTTTTACAGAATATATTTTAATATTAATATTCTATGTTTGGCATTGCGTTTACTTGTTTTTGATAACGCTTAAGCGCATAAAAACCAGCACCACTAATAATTGTTACGATTAATAATTTTTTCAAGCTCACCATTCCTTTATTTTAGCTATTTATTATTTTGGTAATAATTCAGTTCTAAATCTTTTGATGTTTGTTGACGAATTTTTTTCATCAATTCTGTGTCATCAATAAGTGATTGACCATATGACGGTATCATTTCTTTAATTTTAGGTGTCCATTCAGATTCATATTCAGGGAAGTTTTTCTCAAGCACTTCTAATGCGACTGAAACCGAAGTTGATGCTCCTGGAGATTCTCCTAATAGTGCAATCACTGTATGATCTTTAGAGTTAACAACTTCTGTACCGAATTGAATAAATCCTTTACCATATTCCGGTGTGTCTTTAATGACCTGTACACGTTTACCTGCTGTATATAATTCCCAATCTTCATCACGTGCTTCTGGGTAGAATGTACGTAAATGGTTCATACAACCTTCTTTAGTCATTAAGATTTGGTCGATAGAATACTTGATTAAAGGTAAATTCTTAACTGCAGAAGATAATAATGTTGCAATATTATATGGTTTAACAGATTTAAATAAATCTAAATTAGAACCATTTTTTAAGAATTTAGGGCCAATACTTGCGAATGGACCGAATAGTAATGTACGTTCACCATCAATATAACGTGTATCTAAGTGTGGTACAGTCATTGGTGGTGTCCCATGTGGCTCTTTACCATAGACTTTCGCGTCATGTTGCGCGATGATGTCTGGATTAGTACAAATTAAGAATTGACCTGTAATCGGGAAGCCGCCTAGATTTTTACTTTCAGGAATACCTGTTTTTTGTAAAAGTGGGATTGCACCGCCACCAGCACCGATAAATACATAATCAGCAATTTCAGTTTGAACGCCACCACTATTAAGTTGACGTACTTTTACTTCCCATTTGCCATCTTGTCTTTGATTAAAATCGATAACTTCGTGATTGTACTGAACATCAGCATTTGGGTGCTGTTCAATATTTTGAGCCATTTTACGTGTTAGCTCTCCAAAGTTCACATCCGTACCTTCATTGATTTTACTAGCGGCCATAATATCACTTGGACTGTGACCTTGCATCATTAATGGAATCCATTTTCTCATTTCTTCGATATCTTCTGTAAATTCGATATTATCGAACATTGGAGATTCTTTCATCACATGATAACGATCTTTTAAGAATTGGACGTTATTTTTACCTCTAACAAAACTAATGTGAGGTAATGGTTGAATGAAGTCTTTAGGGTCTGAAATATTTTTACTTTTAACTAAATGTCCCCAAAACTGTTTTGAAATTTCAAATTGTTCATTAATTTCTTTTGCTGTTTCAATGTCGATTGACCCATCAGGTTGTTTCACTGTATAGTTCAATTCACATAGGGCAGCGTGACCTGTTCCTGCGTTATGACGCTCATTTGAACTTTCGAGACCAGGGCGGTCTAAACGTTCATAAAGTTTTATATTCCAACTTGGTTCTAATTCTTTAAGCATAGAACTAAACGTTGTACTTAAAACCCCAGCGCCAATAACAACAACTGTTTTTGACTCTTGTTTATTCATATGAATCTCCTTCCTATTACACATAAATGTTATTGTAATACAATCATTTTGAAAATTAAAATACTTAGCTTGAAATAAAGTACTAAATTTTATTTTATAAATTTAGTACTTAATGGTTGTAGTATAGATACCTTGTGAGTAGTAACGATAAAAATTTTAACGAGAAAGTGACCTATCGTAACACTTGGAGGCCAATGTGCCAGGTATTATCGCAGCTTTATTTGTAAAATATTTTGTATTTGAGACAAGAGGGTATACATTAGAAGAAATAGAACAGGCACTTGTTACAAACAATACAAAATCTCTTAATTAAGGTGTGAACACATTGAACAATAAAGAATACAAAACCTACACAATTTCCAGTAACAATATAACCATTGAATTAACAAATCTCGGCGCAATTATGAAAAGAATTTTAGTTCAACACAATAATCAAAAACTCGATATTGTCCTGGGGTTTGATAATGAACAGGACTACCTCGAAAACGATTCAACTTATTTTGGTGCAGTTATTGGTAGAAATGCTAATAGAATAGAGGATAGTATTTTTAACATAGAAGGTACACAATTTCATGTTGAATCTAATGAAGGAAATCATAACCTGCATAGTGGTTCAAGCGGTTTTCATACTAGAAAATGGGATGTTGTATCTCATAATGAATATAGCATCACTTTTTCATTACTTAGTCCGCACTTAGATCAGGGATTTCCCGGGGAATTAAAGATGGAAGTAACATACGCACTTACTGACGATAATGCGGTAGAAGTGACTTACAAAGGTCGAAGTGATAGATTAACTGTGTTTAATCCAACGAATCATAGTTATTTCAATTTAAATGGGCATGATTCAGGTGACGTATTAGATCACAATCTATGGTTGAATAGTGATAAATATAGTGAATTAAATGATGAGAGTATTCCTACGGGTAAACAGATAGAAGCGACGGATACGAATATGGACTTTACAGAAATGAGAAAGATCTCAGAAGATAAGACGGTTGAATATGATGATAATTTTATCTTAAATAGTAATGACATTCATCAGAAAGCAGCAATGCTTATAGGGGATGTTACTGGAATACAAATGGATGTTTATACGAATAGTCCATGTATTCAGCTTTATACCGGAAATGGTTTGGATAATGTATATGGTAAAAAGGGTACGGTTTATAACAAACATGCTGGTGTTTGTTTAGAAACTCAATTTGAACCGAATAGTATAAATTCAAATCATCCACCGTTAATTGATGGTGAGAAAGAATATAAAACGATTTATAGATTTTCAGAATTTTAATAAATGAAAGAAATAAAAAAGTGAGCAATCCATCATCGGATTACTCACTTTTTTATGACTTTTTCAACACGTCATACGCCCCGGCTGTTACTGCCAGGTCATAATATGCGGCGCCGACTGATTTGAAGATGGTGATGCCTTCTGATGCTGTCTTATCTGTTACATCTTTTAATAACGTTGCCTGAATGAAATCAAAGTGTCCGTCTTTTTCAGCCTCTATAAATTCTCCTGCTTCATGCATTGCACCGTGTAGATCATCTAAGACGATTGTGTCAGCGTGCTTGATTGAAGCTGTATCGATTTCTCGCATTTCAGGTAAGTAAGATCCGACACCATTAATATGGGTATGAGCCTGAAGGTCTTTATGGTCAAAGACACTTTTCTCTGAACGTGTTGCACAGTTAATAATATCGGCATTTTTAACAGCTTCTGAAACACTATCAAACACTTGAATGTCACTCGTAACACCAAAGTCTTCGAGTCGTTGTTTAAAGTCTTTCGCTTTCTCATGTGTTCTGTTATAAAGACTAATCTTCTTTATATTCCTTACTTCAATAACACCTAATACTTGTTCGAATGCCATTCCGCCAGTTCCAATAACGCATATCACTTCAGCATCTTGCTTAGATAACTTATCCGTAGCAATGGCACTCATCGCACCTGTTCTAAGGCGGGTTAAGTAGCTGCTTTCAAGATTTGCGATATGCGTTCCATCTGTTAAATCACTAAGTAATGTGACACCTTGCGATACCGGCTTGGATGTATTTTCCGGAAATATCGAAATCGTCTTTAGAATAGAGTAGTTACTTTTTGTATTGATACAAGGCATATACAGCATTGTATTGTGTGTACCTGATACTTCAAGTACAGTTCGTTCTTTCATGATTATTTTATCATCATTTAAATCATTGAGGATTGATTTCACATCCTCGATGGCATGACGCATCTTGTAGACTTCTTCAATTGCTTCATCACTATAGAATTGCATAACTTCCTCCTAATTGATTGAAGTGTGCATTAAATCTTCAGCTTTCTTATTCTTAATTGATAATACTGAAATAATTGAGATGACTGCAATGATCATGATGTAGATGGCAACTGGTACATATGAGCCATTAAATTTACCCATCAAGTATTCCGCAATCATCGGTGCAGTTCCACCGGCTAGTGCAGCACCAATTTGATAACCTAACGTAACACCAGTATAACGTACTGTCAATTAAATTTAAGAATTATTAGAAAGATTACGTTGGTTAGTTCGTTGTTGTTCTTGCTCTTATAACGCATAGAAAAAATTAATGTATCAAAAGTTATGCAATCGTTTGCAAAAAAATATTGCACTGACAAGAATAATGTGATAATCTTTAGATGTATTAAATGAAAACGTTTTCTTAAAAAACTAAACAAAAGGAGATTGACGATGAAGAAAAAGACGTATTTATCGTGGGTAGCATTAATCGTATTAACACTTGTATTAGCGGCTTGTGGTAACTCAGGCTCAGGCGGAGGTACTGCAAAAGATGGAGACAAAACAACAGTAAATGTATTCCAGTTCAAAGTAGAATTCAAACAACAGTTTGAAGATATGGCCAAAAAATACATGGCTAAACATCCTGATGTTCAAATCAATATCGACACTGTTGGTGGTGGTAACGACTACGGTCAAGCTTTAAAAGCAAAAATCGCTTCAAAAAATGAACCAGATATTTTCAATATCGGTGGTCCTGAAGATTTAGAAGTTCACAAAAATCGTTTAGCTGATTTATCAGATATGAAAGCTACTAAAGCAGTAATTAACGAAGATTTATTAGCACCTGTTCAAAAAGATGGCAAATCTTACGGTATCCCAATGAACCAGGAAGGATATGGTTTAATCTACAACAAAGAAATCTTCGAAAAAGCTGGTGTTAAAGCTGAAGATATTAAAACTTTAGATGATCTAGAAAAAGTTGCGGAAAAAATCGATGCTAAAAAATCGGAGCTAAAACTTTCTGGCGTATTCGCTTTACCTGCAAAAGAGAAATGGGTGTTAAGTGACCATGCTTCAAGCATGTTCTTAGCAACTGACTTTGATAATGATATTAAAAAAGCTTCTGAAGCAAAAACGTTAACATTCTCTAAAGCTGATCAATTAAAACAATACTTAGATATTCAAAACAAATATTCAAAACAACCTGTTGCATCTTTAGATTACTCTCAACAAGTTGAAGAATTATTCTCAACTGGTAAAGTTGCAATGATTCAACAAGGTAACTGGGCATATCCTACAGTTGAAGGGGTAAACCCAGAACTTGCGAAAAATATTGGTTTAATCGCAGTTCCAACTGGTGATAAAGAAGTTACAATGCCAGTAGGGGTTGCAAACAACTGGGCAGTTAACAAAAAATCAGATGAAAAAGTTCAAAAAGCAGCAAAAGATTTCTTAGACTGGTTATATACTTCTGAAGAAGGTAAGAAAATCGTTGTAGAAGATTTCAAATTTATTCCTGCTTATAAAGACTATGATACTGATAAGATTGCTGATCCATTATCAAAAGAAATCTACAAATATTCACAAGAAGGTAAAACTTCTGCTTGGGTATTTAAAGGTTATCCAACTGGATACACTGATGACGCTTTAGGTGCTTATTTACAAGATTATTTAACTGGTAAATTAACATTTGATGAAGCAATTAAAAAATCACAAGATGCTTGGGCAAAAGCACGTAAATAAAAACTTAAGGGAGAACGCTTCGGTGGTTCTCCCTTTTTTAAACAAAGGAGTGAGCATATGAAGACGAAAAGTTTAGCTTTCTGGTTATTTTTATTACCGGTTTTAGTAGCTTTATTTATGGTAATTATTATTCCGTTTATTTACGGTATTTACTATTCATTTACCAATTGGAATGGAGACATTAGTCAAACACCTGGATTTGTTGGGTTTCAGAACTATGTAGATTTATTGAAGGACGATACATTTATCAATGCATTGATGTTTACATTTAAATATTCGATTGCAGCGATTTTCGTCATTAACTTTATCGGTTTAAGTTTAGCGTTAATTGTAACAAGTAAGATTAAATCAAAGAATTTACTAAGAACAGTATTTTTCATGCCCAACTTAATCGGTGGATTAATTCTAGGGTTTATCTGGCAGTTTATCTTTACGAAAGTATTTGCAATGATCGGTGAAGCAATCGGTTCTACTGCGTTGCAAGGTTGGTTAAGTGATACGCATACAGGTTTCTGGGGAATGGTCATCCTTTCAACATGGCAAATGGCAGGGTACATTATGATTATCTACATCGCATATTTAGAAAATGTACCAGATGATTTACTGGAAGCGGCAGAAATTGATGGTGCGAATGCTTGGCAACGTTTCAAAAATATTACCTTCCCAATGGTAGCACCTGCATTTACAGTATGTATGTTCTTAACGTTATCAGGTGCATTTAAAATTTATGATCAGAACTTATCTTTAACAAATGGTGGTCCAGGTAACTCAACGAAAATGTTAGCGATGGATATTGTAGATACAGCATTTAAGATGAATCACATGGGTGAAGCACAAGCGAAAGCGGTTGTATTCTTCCTTATCGTAACAGTGATTAGTTTAACGCAAGTATACTATAACAAGAAACGTGAGGTGGAAATGTAATGGCTAAAGTCAGAAGATGGGGACTCGAAATATTAGCAATTATTTTAGGAATAATTTGGTTATCACCATTTTACCTGATGATTGTAAATGCTTTTAAGACAAAGTTAGAAATTTTTGATAATACTTTAAAGCTTCCGGCAAACGTTACTTTCCAGAATTTTAAAGATGCTTTTGAACAGTTATCGTTTTTACGTACATTCTTTAATTCAGTGCTTGTTTCAGTGATAGCAGTGACATTAATTATCATTTTCTCAAGTATGGCAGCATATGCTTTAAATCGTAATAAAAGTAAGGTTTCAGGTATCATATTCTTCTTATTTGTTGCAGCGATGCTGATACCTTTCCAATCAGTAATGATTCCACTTGTTAAGATATTCGGTGATTTACAAAGCTTAAATATCAGTGGATTAATCTTTATGTACTTAGGTTTCGGTGCAAGTTTATCAATTTTCTTATATCACGGGGCATTACAAAGTATCCCGAAATCACTAGATGAAGCAGCTATGATTGATGGTGCAAGTAAATGGCAGATTTTCTGGTATATCATCTTTCCGATGTTAAAACCAATTTCAGTTACAGTAGGTATTTTAAATATTATTTGGATCTGGAATGACTACCTATTACCAAGTTTAGTATTAGGTGCTGGTCAGGAAACGATTCCACTTAAATTATTCTTCTTCTTTGGACAGTATACGAAACAGTGGCACTTAGCTTTAGCAGGATTAACATTATCTATTATACCGGTTGTTATTGGTTACTTCTTTGCACAAAAACACATTATTAAAGGTGTATCGGATGGGGCTGTGAAATAGTTGGTAACAATCAAGGATGTAGCTAAAAGAGCGAGTGTATCACCTTCAACTGTATCGCGTGTGATTAGTAACCATAGCGGTATCAGTAGTGAGACAAAGAAGAAAGTACAGAAAGTGATGGACGAAATAGGTTATACACCAAATTTATCTGCACGTTATCTTGTAACGAAACAAACGAAAACAATATTACTCGTGTTAAAGACTGCTTCGATTGAAATGAGACAGAACCCCTTTTTCACTGACGTATTAATCAGTGTTTCAAAGGTCTGTAAAGAGAATGGATATTCAACGATTACGACAACAAGTATCGATGAACAAGCACTATTTAAAGAAGTTAAGAATTATATAGATAGTCGTATGATTGACGGTGTTATTTTACTATACTCAAAACAAGACAAAGTAACAGATTATCTGAAGGCGAAATCTTTTCCGTTTGTAGTGATCGGTAAAGCACTTGATGACAATTATCCAGTTATGTATATCGATAATGATAACGTAAAGGCAAGCGAACAGTTAACTGAATATATGGTAGATCTTGGTCACAAAAACCTATTATTTATTCGTGAACAAGGTGATTATGAAGTAAGTAAAGATAGAGAATTGGGATTCATCAATGTTTGCAGAAAACACGGTATTGATTATGAAGTATTAGAAGGCACGCTTGAATTAAAAGAAGCTCAATCCATATTGAAAGAAATTAATATTGAAAGATTTAGTGGTTTGATTACATCAGACAGTATGATGAACTTGTTAGTATTAAATATACTTTATCAGAAGAAGATTAATGTGCCTGAAACAATACAGACCGCAACATTTAATGACTCATTTCTAAGTGAAACTGCATGTCCGTCACAAACTGTCGTCAATATTTATCCAGAATCACTAGGCAAAGTAGCAGCAACGAATTTAATTGAACTATTATCAGATAAAGCATTTCCAATATATAACGTGATTATTCCTACAACAATAATTGAAAGAAACTCAACACAAATGATTGGAGCGAGAAGATGAATATTACAGTATGGAATGAATATAGACACGAAAAAGAATCAGAAAAAGTGAGACTTCATTATCCAGAAGGCATTCATAAAGTTATTGCAGACTTTCTGGAAGGTGATGTAACGACCGCAACACTTGATATGCCTGAACATGGTTTAACAGAAGAAGTCTTAAATCGAACAGATGTATTAATTTGGTGGGGACATAAAGCACATGATGAAGTCAGTGATGAAATTGTTGAGAAAGTGCATCAAAGAATATTAGAAGGTATGGGGTTTATCGCCTTGCATAGTGCGCATTTCTCAAAAGTATTTAAGAAACTCATGGGTACAGGCTGTGATTTGAAGTGGAGAGAAGCAGGAGAAAAAGAAAGAATCTGGGTAATCAACCCTGCACATCCTATCGCCGAAGGTCTGCCAGAATACTTTGAACTTGAAGAAGAAGAGATGTACGGTGAACATTTTGATATTCCAGCACCAGATGAATTATTATTCTTAAGTTGGTTTGAAGGTGGAGAAGTATTTAGAAGTGGTGCTACTTTTACACGTGGCAACGGCAAGATATTCTACTTCCGACCTGGTCATGAAACGTATCCGACATACCATAACGAATATGTTCAAAAAGTCATTAAAAATGCAGTGAATTGGGTGAAACCAACGCAATCAACATATCCGACGTATGGTAATCATCAACCGATAGAATCGATACAGAAAGGTGAATAATATGGCACAATTAAATGTAGGTATTATTGGAGTAGGTAGCATTGCTACACATAGACATATCCCTGAATATCAGCTTTTGGAAGATGTAAATATTGTTGCATATTGTGATATTGTACAGGAGCGTGCTTCTGAATATGCAGAACAATTTGGTGGCAAAAGTTACGATAACTATAAAGCATTACTACAAGATGATTCTATTGATGCAGTTAGTATCTGTACACCAAACTATTTACATGCTGAGATTGCGATAGAAGCTTTAACAGCAGGAAAGCATGTACTGTGTGAAAAACCGATGGCAACAACGATTGAAGATGCAAAACGTATGATTGAAGCAGCAACCAACTCAGGAAAACAATTAATGATTGCTCAAAATCAACGATTTACAGAAGCACATGAACTAGCTCGTGAAAAACTTTCACAAGGTAAGCTAGGTAAAATTTATTCATTCAAAACAACCTTTGGCCATGCTGGTCCGGAGTCATGGAGTGTGGACGGTGCTAATAGCTGGTTCTTTGACAAAAGACGCGCTTTTATTGGTGCTATGGGGGATTTAGGTGTTCATAAAATTGACTTAATGCATTACTTATTGAATGAAACGTTCACAGAAGTTGGTGCGATGATTGAAACAAGTGAAAAAGAAGGTACTGTTGATGATAATGCAGTCTTTATTCTGAAAACTAAAAGTGGTGCTATTGGAACAATGAGTGCTGCATGGGTATACAAGGGTGAAGAAGATAACAGTACAATTATTTATGGTGAAAAAGGCATATTAAAGCTTAACACAGATTCTGAATTTAACTATATCTTTATTGATGAAGAAGGCAATAAAGAAGCATATAAATTAGGCAAGATACAAACAAATGACGCACAAACGTCAACAGGTACGATAGAGCGATTTATTGAAGCGATTCAAGGTGGTCAACCTGTACCAGTAAACGGGCAGGATGGATTAGCATCATTAAATGTAATCGTAAAAGCTTTGCAATCAGCACAAGAGAAAAAAGTGGTGAAGATTTAAATGGAACAATTAAAGATTGGTATCGTTGGAGCAGGAGGAATCGCAACAGGTAGACACATCCCTACATTCCAGCAGTTCCAGGAAGTTAGTGTAAGTCATATTTATGATATCGATGCTGAGAAAGCAAAGATTGTGGCAACTGAGTTTGGTATAGAATATGTTTGTGATACGTATGAAGAAATGCTTGAAGCAGTAGACGCAGTAATCATTACTACTCCGAACAAATTTCATGCACCATATACAATCCAGGCACTCAATCGAGATGTTCATGTGATGTGTGAAAAACCGATGGCATTATCAAGTGAAGAGTGTGATGCGATGATTGGAGCAGAGGAACGTAGTGAAGGCGTATTACATATCGCATATCATTATCGTTTCATGAAAGAAGCAATAGCAGCCAAACAAATCATTGATCAAGGCGTTATCGGCGAACCTCTTGTAATTAACGTAAAAGCAATGCGACGTCGTAAAGTACCTGGTTGGGGTGTGTTTACGAATAAAGAGCTACAAGGTGGCGGTTCATTGATTGATTATGGTTGTCATCTACTAGATTTAGCGATGTGGTTAGCAGGAGATGTTAAACCTATTGAAGTAAATGGAACGACTTATAATCGTTTAAGTAAAGACAACCATGACATCGTTAATGAATGGGGAAATTTTGATGCATCCACTTTTGAAGTAGATGACCATGTTACAGCATATGTTAAGTTTGATAATCAGGCTTCAATGTTATTTGAAACAAGTTGGGCGGCAAATATTGAACACGATGAAGAATTCATTAGTATAGCAGGTACTAAAGGCGGCATTAATGTATTTGATATGAAATACAATACAGCTTCAGAAGGTTTGATGACGACAACCATGATAGATTACGTGCAGGAGAAAAATACTTTCGAGTATTTACAGGCTAGCAATTTTATTAGAACAATCTTGCATGATTCAGTATTAAAAGTGAAGTCTGTTGAAGCACGTAACGTATCTAAAATTATTGAAGCAATTTACTTAAGCAGTGCACAAAACAAAGCGATAAAAATTCAAAATAGTTAGGAGAAGATCACGATGAAATTAGGCGTATTCAATCCTTTATTTAATGATTTATCATTTACAGAAATGTTAGATTATGCACATAAAGCAGGTTTAGAAGCGGTTGAAGTAGGAACAGGAGGAAATCCTGGTAGTGCACATATTGATGTAGATTTACTACTGGAATCAGAAAGTGCGCGTGAAGAATATTTAGCAGAATTCTCAAAAAGAGGATTGATGATCAGTGCATTTAGTTGTCACGGTAATCCGATTTCACCAAATGAAGCTGAACGCGTTGATTCAGATAATGCTTTAAGAAATTCAATTAAACTAGCATCATTGATGAATGTTCAAGTTGTGAACTGCTTTAGTGGTACAAGTGGTGCAGATGATAATAGCAAATATCCAAACTGGCCGGTAGTAGCATGGCCAACCGAGTATAAAGATATTTATGATTGGCAATGGGAACAAAAACTTATTCCATATTGGAAAGAAATAGCGGAACTTGCAAAAGCGCATAATGTAAAGATTGGTATTGAGTTACATGGTGGATTTTTAGTGCATTCACCATACACTATGCTGAAATTACGTGAAGCTACAAATGAATATATTGGTGCAAATTTAGATCCGAGTCATATGTGGTGGCAAGGGATTGATCCCGTAGCAGCAATTAAAATTTTAGGTAAAGAGCATGCGATTCATCATTTCCATGCTAAAGATACATATATTGATCAGGATAATGTCAATATGTATGGATTGTTAGATATGCAGCCGTACGGAGATGTTCTAACACGCAGCTGGACGTTTAGAAGTGTGGGTTGTGGACATGACAAATTCGTCTGGTCAAATATGATGAGTGCATTAAGAACTTATGGCTATGATTATGTAGTCAGCATTGAACATGAAGACCCATTAATGAGTGTCGATGAAGGATTTAGCACAGCAGTTAAGAACTTAAAAGAAGTATTAATAAAAGAAACGCCTGCAAACATGTGGTGGGCATAGGAGTGATATCATGGCAAATATTAAATTAGAACATATTAAAAAGACATATCCAGGTGGCAATACAGTCGTTAAAGATTTCAATCTTGAGATCCAGGATAAAGAATTTATCGTATTCGTTGGACCTTCAGGGTGTGGGAAATCAACAACATTAAGAATGATTGCAGGTTTAGAAGATATTACTTCAGGTGAATTTACAATTGATGGTGTAAGAATGAATGACGTTGCACCGAAAAATCGTGATATCGCAATGGTATTCCAAAATTATGCGTTATATCCACATATGACGGTATTTGATAATATGGCATTCGGTTTAAAATTAAGAAAGTTACCGAAAGATGAGATTAAACGCCGTGTACATGAAGCAGCTGAAATATTAGGACTTACAGAATATTTAAATCGTAAACCAAAAGCATTATCTGGTGGACAACGCCAAAGGGTTGCATTAGGTCGTGCAATTGTCCGTGATGCAAAAGTGTTCTTAATGGATGAACCTTTATCTAACCTGGATGCTAAATTACGTGTTCAAATGAGAGCGGAGATTTCAAAATTACATGAAAGAATTCAGACAACGACTATCTATGTAACACATGACCAGACAGAAGCGTTAACGATGGCATCACGTATTGTCGTATTAAAAGATGGAGATATTATGCAAGTTGGAACACCGCGTGAAGTATATGATCATCCAGAAAATATATTTGTAGCGGAGTTTATCGGCTCCCCACCAATGAATATCTTTGATGCAACACTTACTGAAAATGGTATAGTTATCGGCAATAAAACATTTGAAGTTCCAGGTGGTATTATGAAATCTTTAAAATCTCGTGGATACGTGGGGAAAAATATTAAATTTGGTATCAGACCAGAAGATATTCATGATGAGACTTTATTTATCAATGCTTCATTAAAAACTTCATTTGATTCAACTGTGACAGTAAGTGAGTTACTTGGTTCTGAAGTGATGATCTATTCTCAATTAGAAGGACAGGAATTTATTTCTAAAGTAGATGCGCGTAATGATTTATATGCAGGAGATAAGATTACATTAGCATTTGATATGAACAAAGCACATTTCTTTGATGCAGAAACAACAGCAAGAATAAAAAATGTAAACGAGTAAATGTGCACGAAGGAGAAAGCGATGAAAAGACAATGGTGGAAAGAAGCAGTTTGTTATCAGGTTTATCCAAGAAGTTTCAAAGATTCTAATGGTGATGGTATTGGTGATATTAATGGCATCACTGAAAAGTTAGATTACTTAAAGGCATTAGGTATAGACGTCATCTGGGTATCTCCAATCTATGATTCACCAAACGATGATAATGGGTATGATATTAGTGATTATCAAAATATTATGAGTGACTTCGGTACGATGGAAGACTTTGATCGATTATTACTTGAAACGCATCAACGTGGTATGAAACTTATTATGGATCTTGTCATTAATCATACAAGTGATGAGCATCCTTGGTTTATAGAAGCAAAGACATCAGAAAACTCAGCGTATAGAGACTGGTATATTTGGCAGGATAGTAAAGAGGGAAAAGAACCGAATAACTGGGCAAGTATCTTTGAAGGATCTGCATGGGAATATGAGCCGGTATCTGAACAATATTATTTCCATACGTTCAGTAGAAAACAACCCGATTTAAACTGGGATAATCAAGAGATGCGTCATGCAATTTATAATATGATTAACTGGTGGCTGGATAAAGGAATTGACGGATTCAGAGTAGATGCTATCAGTCATATTAAGAAATCATTTGATAAAGGTGATATTGAAAACCCAGAAGGATTAGAGTATGTTCAATCCTTTACAAGGCATATGAATCAGCCTGGCATACAGACGTACCTTGAAGAATTAAAGAGAGAAACATTTGAGAAGTACGATATAATGACTGTTGGTGAAGCAAATGGTGTTACAATTGAAGACTCAAATGAGTGGGTTGGAGAAGAAGATGGCAAGTTTAATATGGTCTTCCAGTTCGAACATCTTAAACTTTGGGAGGTTCATGACAAGAAACTCAACATCTTAAAATACAAAAATGTATTGAATAACTGGCAAGTTGGACTTCATAACAGTGGATGGAATGCGCTGTTCATAGAAAATCATGATAGACCAAGAATACCATCTACATGGGGTTCTGAAGACTATCGTATGGAAAGTGCGACTGCTCATGGTGCAGTATATTTCCTTCAGCAAGGTACACCGTTTATTTACCAGGGTCAGGAAATTGGCATGACGAATTATCCGTTTACCGATATAACTGAGTTTGATGATGTACATGCGAAAAATATCTATAATGTGGATCTTGCTGCCGGTAGAGAAGCAGATGACATTATTGCCGACCTGCAACTCAATTCTAGAGATAATTCAAGAACACCGATGCAATGGGACAATAGTGAAAATGCTGGATTTACAGAAGGTACACCATGGATGAAAGTTAATCCGAACTATACTATGATTAACGTGCAGGAAGAAGAAAGAAATGAGCATTCAGTATTAAACTTTTACAAAAAAATGATTCAATTTAAAAAATCACATGATATTGTTACTTATGGTGACTTCAAATTAGTTTATGCAGAAGATGAACATGTATTTGCATATGTACGAACATTGAATAAAGAAAAGTTATATGTTATCGGAAATTTAACTGATCAGGAAGTGACATTACAATCAGAAAATATTCAATATAACTCAGAAGATATCGTTTTAAATAACTATGCAATTGAAGCACACAATGACACATCATTATCATTAAAACCATTCGAAACAAGAGTATATTATGTGAAATAAAGAAAATCCCTTGAGTTTTCAAGGGATTTTTACTATATATTATAAAAGTTATTCACCCTTCTTATGCTCAATTACTGTACTACCTTTATTCGCAGCAATTTCTTTTGCACGGACAACTGCTTCTTTTTTCGTATCGAACGTTTGAGATGCACGTTTAGAACCTTTTGTTTTCACTTTCCATGACTCGTCTTCGAAATACACTTCAACGTCATTATCCATTAAATCAACATTCACTGAATCGTTTTTCTTATGCTGTGTAATCTTTTTATTCTTTAATTCATCCAGTTCATCTTTTGTCGCATCTTTATACCAGTCTTGAGCTTGTTTCGTAGCGATAGGGATCAAATCTTCCTCTTTGTAACCTTGTTTCAACATTGCGTTACCGATATCAATGGCTTTCTTACGCTCGAGTTCATCAAAGTTCTTCCAGCTGTTAGGATAATCTTTCATTGTCCACATATCGAAACCTCCTCAAAAATTATATTCATTTTATATATAACCTGTAATAAATTTCTTAAGCATTTGATATTAAAAAAATTATTTTCCTAACAAATATAGATATATTAATTATGATAATGTGATTACAGTAAATATTTATTACTCAGGAAATAAAGGCAATGCACGAAAGTTTGCAGAGGAAATGAATCGTACAGGGATAGTAGACAGAATTAAAGCACAACCAGGGAATACCCGTTATGAATATTTTATACCCGTTGATGATCCTGAAACAATATTGTTAATCGATAGCTGGGAGAACCAAGAAGCAATTGATAAACATCATGCTTCTGAAATGATATCAGAAATAACAGAGCTGCGAGAGAAATATGATTTACGCATGAAAGTTGAGCGCTATGTTTCGGATGAATTAGGAGAACATGATGCGAAGTTTATAAGAGAGTAGCTGGGATTCTTTTTTATCTTCTTCTTTTACACAACTTTTTATTTCGTCTATGTACTTTTAATTTAGAAACTATGATATCATTTTATAGAGATTATTTAAAGGGTAACTGAAATTTGACTGTTAAAATTATGACTTTATGGAATGGCAGATTAGATAGTGCTTATGCGCCTGGTGTCAGTGCACCTGCTGTATTTGGTATGACACCATTTCAGCTCGAATGTATCGTTCAAGCGGTGCTTCATACGACTAATATAAATTCAGTCAGTATTGGTGAAATGAATCCACAATATGATGTAGATAATCGCACAAATTATGCATAGAATTATTTATTAATAAGGGGGATAAATATGACGATAACATTAAATGAAATTACGACAGTTTTATTAGCTTTTTCAGTTTATTTTATTGGTGAATTTTTAATTAAAAAATTGGATTTATTATATCGATTTGCAATACCAGCTCCGGTGATAGGCGGTTTATTATTCGCTTTAATTGCCTGGCTTTTATCAAGCTTTAATATTTTAACGTTCAAAATGAATACAGAGTTTCAATCGTTGTTTATGTTAGCCTTCTTTACGACAATTGGATTAGGCGCAAGCTTTGCATTAATTAAATTAGGTGGAAAGATATTAATAATTTACTGGCTTGCTTGTGGTTTCTTAGCATTGTTACAAAATGTAATCGGTGTGGGCATGGCAAGTATGTTCGGTATGAATCCTTTAATGGGTGTTGTAATGGGAGCGGCATCTATGGAAGGTGGCCATGGTGGTGTAACAGCCTATGGTACGACGATTGAAGAAATGGGTGTTAATGGTGCGTTGTCTATAGGTTTAGCGTCAGCGACATTAGGATTAATTTCCGGTGGTCTTGTAGGTGGTCCGGTTGTTCAAAACTTAATTAGAAAGTACAATTTGAAACCAACCGACTCAGTAGTAACAAGTAAAAGTTCAGTAGACATTCCGGAAGAAAGTATAGATGCAAATCAATTTATAAGAACATCAGCGGTTATTGTGTTCTGTATGGCGATTGGTTCATTATTAGGCGATTGGTTTACAAATGCTACTGGATTCGCATTGCCAGGGTATGTTGGTGCGATGTTCTTAGCGGTCATCGTCCGTAATGTTATAGAAGGTGTTAAGCCTGAGGTGATCAATTTGAAAGTAAACGGAATTATTGGTGATATCACGTTAGCTGTCTTCTTATCAATGGCATTAATGAGTATTAACTTTGCTGAAATTACTGGTAATGTGGTTCCGATTATTGCAACATTAATTGTACAAGTAATTGCGATTGTATTATTCGGTCGATTTATATTATTTAAATTATTAGGAAAATCTTATGACAGTGCAGTGATGGTAGCTGGTTTCTTAGGTCACGGTTTAGGTGCAACACCTAACGCCATGGCAAACATGGACTCTGTTACAAAATTATTTGGCCCTTCACAAAGAGCGTTTCTCATTGTACCTGTTGTAGGAGCATTCTTAATAGACGTATTTTCAGTACCAATCATTATTATGACGATAAATTTATTCAGTTAATACAAATATGTAAAAGCTCAGAATTTTTTCTGGGCTTTTTTTGATGGCAATAATTTATTTGCTAAATAGTGATTTTATATTAGTGGGTGATTATTTCTCATCGCATATAGTTAATATTGTTGCATATTATTACGATATGTGGGAATGTATAAGTATTAATGTGTGAATGCACAAAGGGAGTGTGTGTATTGTGACTGTTGATGAGAGATATAATGAAATTTTAAATTTATTGTTAAAGCATAAGAAACTTCGCTCTAAAGAAACTGCGCATTTATTGAATGTGTCTTTCGAAACGATACGCCGTGATTTTGAAGCATTAGAATTGCAAGGGAAGTTAAAGCGAGTACATGGTGGTGCTGAATATATTGAACCGAAGTCGGATGTGGAGAAGAATTTCATAGAGCGTGAGAATTTATATGCAGAAGAGAAGAAAGAGATTGCCAGAAAGGCAACGCAGTTTGTAAAAGAGGGAATGTCCATTGCATTAGATGTGAGTACGACAAATACAGCGATTGCGAGACGTCTTACCAGGAAGTTTAACCGCTTAACCATTATTACCAACAGTCTTCCCATCATAGAGATTGTTGCTAAAATAACAACTTTCACAGTTATTGTGCCAGGTGGCGTGTTATATAATCAGGAACGTTGTATTATTGGGGATGTTGCGATTGAGCATATTAGCAAATATAATATTGATTTATTCTTTATGAGTTTAAGTGGTATTGATATGCACAAAGGTTTTACAGATTACGGTATGGAAGAGGTAAAGATCAAGAAGGCATTTCATTCTCATGCGCAAACTGTTGTGGCTGTTGCCGATCATAGTAAGTTTGATAATGTGTCCCTAATTCATCTGGGGGATGATTGTTTATGTGGTGTAATAATTACTGATGAGCAATTGGATGAAAATATAAAAGAGAAATATACGAGTAAATATAAAATTATATAGATAGATTGATTAAACACACAAATTTATTTGTGTGTTTTTTATGTATTTACACATAATTTACATACTATTAACACTGAATACATAATTACCTTGTATATTAGCAATGAAAGGAGATCAACATGAACAAGAATAAGAAGTTATTAAAAAGCAATTGGCTGACTTTATTATGTTTTATTCTGCCTTGTTTAATTCCATTAACAGCATTCTGGATTTTTCCGATGTTCTATAGCTTTTATATCAGCTTTACAGATTGGGATTTTATGAGTGAAGAATACAATATGGTTGCATTAGGTAATTATCAAAGTATTTTAACTGATGAGCAGTTTTACAAAGTACTATGGAATACATTTTACTTTGTAGTTGGAACAACAATTCCTACTTTAGTAATGGGGTTATGTTTCGCGTTGCTCGTTGTGAAGAAGATTCATCTTGGTGGCATTTACAGAACATTACTATTCTCGCCCTGGATTACTCCGATGGTTGCTGTGTCAATCGTCTGGTCATGGATCTTTGAACCGAAAGTAGGTGTTCTCAATCAAGTATTAGGGATGTTTCATTTAGGGCAACCAGGTTGGTTGCAATCTTCACAGTGGGCGATGGTAGCAGTCATTATCGTTACGGTGTGGAAAGGTATTGGGTGGGCGATGATTTTTTATTTAGATGCATTAAAGAAAGTGCCTAAAGAACTTTATCAGGCAGCTTCAATTGATGGTACACCACCATTTAGGCAACTGATGAAGATTACATTACCAATGATCTCACCTACGACATTTTTCTTAGTAATTATTCTGGCAATTGATGCTTTGCAAGCTTATGACCAGTTCCAGATATTAACGCAAGGTGGCCCTGCTGGTTCAACGCGAACGATATTGTACATGTATTATCAGATGGCCTTTGAAGAATACAATATGGGCCGTGCGACAGCACTTGCTACGATATTAATTATTATTACAGCGATACTTTCATCAATACAGTTCTATGTTTCTAAGAAGTGGGTGCATTATCAATGAGGAAATTAAATTTAACGATTAGACATATAATATTAGCACTTGCAAGTTTTCTGATGTTCTTTCCGTTCCTATGGATGATTCTCAGTGCGTTAAAGACAAAAGACGAAATTTTCCAGGTGCCATTCAAGTTATTTCCGGCATCCCCGCAATGGGAGACATTCAATAGTGCATTCCATTCAGCACCTTTTGCAACTTATATTTGGAATAGTACGTATACATCCATTGCTATCGTATTAATTCAAACTGTAACATCAGCATTATTTGCGTATGCACTTACACAAATGCAGTGGAAAGGTAAGCATACATTGTTCTCAATCGTTATGGGAACGTATATGTTGCCGGCAGCTGCAACTTACGTACCGAGCTATGTCATTTTAAGTAAATTAAATTTAATTGATAGTCATATCGGATTAATTATTTCGAGTGCAGCGAGTGTGTATGGCGTATTTTTATTCAGACAGGCATTTAAACAGATTTCTAAAGAAGTGATTCAAGCGGCACTCATTGATGGTGCGAGTCACTTCAAGATTTTATTTAGAATTATGTTTCCATTAACGAAACCTACTTTTGTTACGTTTATGTTGATCAGTTTTGTACAGAATTACAACAGTTATTTATGGCCTTCGTTAATCTTGCAATCACAAGAGAAAATGTTGATTACCAATGGTTTGAGACAGTTCTTTATTGAAGGTGGGGCATATGGCGTGAAGTGGCCGGAAGTTATGGCAGCTTCAACGTTTACAATCTTACCTTTACTCATCTTGTTCTTTGCGATTCAAAAGGTATTTGTAAGTGGTATTTCAGACAATGGTATTAAATAAATTATCATAATTTAAGGGAGAATGAAAAAATGAAAAAATTTATTTATGCAGGTTTATCTTCTATTGTATTAGCAACAACATTAGCAGGTTGCGGTGGTACTTCAAATGGTGGATCTAATGGTAAGATTGTAGAGTTAAAAAAAGGTGAAAAGGTAGAAATCGAGTTCTGGTATGGTCTAGGTGGTAAATTAGGAGATCAAATGAAGAAGAAAATCGATGCCTTTAATAAATCACAAGATAAAGTAGTAGTAAAAGGAGTTCAGCAAGCAGATTATGATGAAACGTATAAGAAATTACAAGCTGCTGTAGCAAGTGGTAAGACACCAGCTTTAATCTTAACAACAACGGATACCGGTAAGATTATGGCGAAGAAAAAGATTTTAACAGAGTTAACACCATATATTGATGTAAAAGATGATTATGAAACGAAAGATATTATTGAGACATTCTTAAAAGATGGACAGTTTGAAGATAAGCAATTCACGTTACCAGCATACGGTACAACACAATTAATGTACTACCGTAAAGATGCTTTAAAGGAAGCAGGATTAACTGAAGATATCTTTAAAGACTGGACGAAATTTGAAGAAGCAGCAAAGCAATTAACTAAGAAGTCTGGGAATAAAGTTGAGCGTTACGGCTGGTCACCGATGTGGGGTGCTGATAACTTAATGGATATGGCATACTCTAACGGAGGTAAAGTAATTGACGAATCAGGTAAGAAAGTAATGATTAACTCTAAAGAGTGGGTTGAAGCATGGTCAATTATTGATCGTGGTATTAATAAAGATAAGACGATGAAAATCAACTCAGGTGGCCAAGGCTGGGAATATTGGTATAAAACGATTGATGAAGTAATGCAAGAGAAATCTGCAGGTTACATCGGTTCGTCAGGTGACCAGGGAGATCTTGACTTTAAGCAATTAGGTGCAGCTGAACAGCCAGGATTTAATGGTAAAGAAGGAACACCTTCAGCATCAAGTCAGCAGTTAGCGATTCCGTCTAAAGCTGAAGCGAAACAAAAGGCAGCGGCATTTGAATTCATTAAGTTCTTTGAGAAAGCTGAAAATACTGCTGACTGGTCAATGAACACTGGTTATATTGCAGTAAGAACTTCAGCGAAAGATGATGCGAAGTTTAAAGCATTTGCTAAAAAAAATCCTCAAATCTTAAAGCCGATTGAACAAGCAGAGCATGCAGTACCAACGTTTATCGATCCAACTGGCGGTAAGATACAAGATGCTATCAAAAAAGCAGCTGACAAAATGGAAATTGAAGGTAAACCAGCGAAAGAAGTGTTAGATGAAGCACAAAAAGAAGCACAAGCTGCATTAGACAATACTGTGAAATAGGTTAGGAGTTTATCTAATGAATAAAGTTACAGGTAAAATTTCAATAAGAGGATTTCAATATCCTCTTATTACTTTAAATATACAATGTGAGTTTTGGACTTATGTCCGTCTTTACCAAGGTGATGCTTTAATATATCAGTATATCGGTAGAGATTCTGAGTTAGTGGTTGATTTGGTAGATGTATCGTATGGTCAATCGCAATTATTTGATGATAGTGATCTTACTTATGTAGTAATGGATGTACAGAAGTTTACAACACCGATTGTCAATGTTGAAGTAACTGATGGTAAGCCTGCTTATATAGAAGAGCATCATCATTTTATTCAGAATATGGCAGATAGAAGTAAAACAGATAAACGTTATTATAAAGGTGATTTACATGCCCATACGAATCTTTCTGATGGCAGCTTAACACCAAGCGAACTTGTTGCACATGCAAAGGAAGTAGGGTTAGATTTCTTCTTTATTACGGACCATAACTTCTACCATACTATATGGCCAAAAAGTGATATGTTAATACTCCCAGGTGTTGAGTTTACGGGTAATACAGGACACTGGAATGCATTAAATCTTCAAGATGCAATCGATATGTATTCTGAAGACTATAATATCGAATCTATTGAAGGTACGCATAAATTGATGGATAGAATGTGTGATAATGATACGTTAGTAAGCGTTAACCACCCTTTCTTAACAATTTGGTCATGGTTGCATGACGAACTGGATTTAACGAAAGTTGATAGTCTTGAATTATGGAATGATCCAAGTTACAAAGACAATCCTAAAGCAACGGAAGAAGCTTTAAAGTTCTGGCATGCTTCACTTGTAACAGGTCATCGCATTACAGCAGTTGGTGGTAGTGACTTCCATCATTTAATTGATGTGAAAGATAACAATAGAACGAACGCCTTAAATGATCCGACAACACATGTTTATTGTGAAGGACTAAATAAAGATAACTTACTTGAAAGCATAAGAAGTGGTCATGTATTTGTAACGAGATTTATTAATGTTGAAGCATTTAATGTTACTGTCAATGATAAAGCAGTGATGTTTGGCGACACAATGAGTACAGGCGGTAACGCTAAAGTGGCATTTGAAGTTAAAGGTGAACCTGTAACAGCAGATGTAACGCTATATACGAAAGATAAGCGATACGTTAGTAGTTTAGAAAATAATGTTGCTACATTTAATGTTGAAGTTGAGGCAAATGATTTCTTAAGATTTGAACTAAGGAATGAAGAGCTAATCGCATTTACAAATCCAATTTATCAAGGTGCAATCGAACGTACTACAACAACATATAAAGAAGTCAAGGCATTGATGTATGAAATATAAATTAGTCATATTTGATAAAGATGGAACCTTGCTGAGGTTTGAATCAGTGTGGGTGAAAATTGGTCATAATATTGTAGATAGCTTTATAAATACGTTCGATGTACAAATTGACAAACAAGATATATTACAAGCATTAGGCTTAGGTGCAGATTACATCGAACCTTCTGGAATACTATCGAGTGGTACGACTAACGATATTATTAAAGTGTTCAATAAATATGTACAAGATGACAATGTTGAA
Source organism: Macrococcoides bohemicum (assembly GCF_003259675.1). Lineage (GTDB taxonomy): Bacteria > Bacillota > Bacilli > Staphylococcales > Staphylococcaceae > Macrococcoides > Macrococcoides bohemicum. The sequence continues at coordinate 56,323 of NZ_PZJG01000003.1, forward strand.
ATGTGGACTCGAAAAAATATGGATGCACTCGCCAATCAATATGAACATCAGCTTGAAATGATAAAAGGGACTGATGTAGTTCTAAAAAGGCTAAAAGATAGCGGCTATTTGCTTGCTGTAATAACGGCGGATGATTATATTAGTACGGATAATTTCTTAAGAAAGTTTGATATACGTGATTACTTTAATGAGATTATCACGAGTGACAGAGTCCCTGTTCAAAAACCTAATCATTTAATACTGGATTCACTTATAGAAAAATATCAAATAAAGACGAGTGAAATGATTATGGTTGGTGATACACCTATCGATATGCAGTTAGGTAAGAATGGCAATATAGGACTTACTATAGGTGTATTAAGTGGGACGAGTAAGCATGAACATTTACACGAGGCCGATATTATATTAAATGATGTGACAGAATTAATTAAAGACGACCAATTGATTTGGGAAGAGGGATTTTAATGCTGAAAGTAGAAAATATAAATAAAAGATATCACAAAGAGCAATGGGTTTTAAAAGATATTAACTTTGAAGTAGCTGCTGGCGATTTCTTTGTACTTGTAGGACCTAGTGGTTGTGGGAAAAGTACTCTGCTTAAGATGATTGCAGGATTAGAAGATATTACTGAAGGTAAGTTATTTATAAATGATACGTTAGCAAATCATTTACACCCGAAAGATAGAAATTTATCTATGGTCTTTCAAAACTACGCACTTTATCCTCATATGACGGTAGAGAAAAATATATTATTTACCCTGGAAAATAGAAAAGTGCCTAAAAATGAACGTCAACAAAAGATGATGGAAGCGGCAAAGCTTGTAGGACTAGAAAGTTATTTAAAGAAGAAGCCAGGTGAGCTCTCAGGAGGACAACGTCAACGTGTAGCACTTGCACGTGCAATTGTAAGTGAATCAAAGATATGTCTGATGGATGAGCCATTATCTAACTTAGATGCAAAGCTGCGAGGTCAAATGCGTGCAGAATTACGTCAGTTACAACAACGACTAGATATGACGATGATTTATGTTACACATGATCAAGTGGAAGCGATGACGATGAGCGATCGCATCATGGTCTTAAATGACGGTCACATTCAACAAATTGGCACACCGCTGGAAATATATAATAACCCTGCGAATAAGTTTGTAGCAAACTTTATGGGAAGTCCAGCAATGAATATTGTAAAGGGACACTTAATAGACAATGCGATTAAATTTGGCAATTTTAGTCTGCCAGCTACGCATTATCATCAGACAATTGATGTTGGGTTTAGGCCAGAAGATATTTATCTTTATAAAAATGGTACTGCTGTTAGTGTTACTGCTTGCGAAATATTAGGGGACACGACGATTGTGAACTTTGATATTAGCGGTGAACAATGTATTGCTAAATTTAATGAACAGCTTCCATTGAACATAGGAGATGTCATTAATATTAGTATTAAGCGGGATAAAGTTAAATATTTCGATTCAGAACATGGAAATGTTATCGAATAGCTACCGAACAAAGTTAATTTGTTCGGTTTTTTAATTAAACAATACGTGACGTATTGATAAGGCCACTGAAAATCTCACGATTTTTTAATCTTCAATAAAAAATTATGAAAAAATCCCAATATATATTTAAAAATTTCAAATTTATTTTCTTCTTTTCTATAGCCATGGGTAACAGAAGGATTAAGCTTTGAAACTAAATCAATTTTCTAAGCTCATTATCTTTTGGCACCACAATATCATGTAGTTTACTATATTCACTTAATATCATCTCATCTTATTTTCTCAACAAAGGAATTACCCATCAATTTACGTAAAAAAGAAGGTATGAAATTAATCATACCTTCCTAGAACAGCCATTTAATTTTTAAGCGAAGATTGAGACTTTTTCAGTGGCCTCATTTAAATTGTGCTGTTTTTTATCTTCTTATAATCTCAATGTTCTTTACTTGTAATGGATCAATCCTGACAATCTGTTTTAGGAATGGATGTCTCGCTTCAATATTAATTTCTTTGCTATTCCAATTTGATTCAATACTTTTACCTTTAATGACAGTACCATCTATTAAAGTTATGATACATTTTATATGGTTGTACGTAGTGATGTATTCATGATGATAACTGATATAACCGTGATCGACGGAGATATTATCATAGACTTGTTCGAAATCTTTTTTCATTGCTGCAATTCTAGGGATTTGTTTTATCTCATCTGGATTGAATAAATAACCAAACTCATTGTAGAGTATTTGGTCATATGCATCCATGAGTTCTCGAATAATCTCGCCTGAATCATAATCTATTTCTAAGAGATCTACTTTATATTTTCTTAGTGTTGCTTTGTCTTCTTCCTTTAATATCACCGTATCCATTCAATCACCTCATTTTTGATAGTATAGCAAATAAATTGTATATGGAACGTGTCATTTTTAAAGTATTTCGTTATGATAATTTTAAGAGGTGAGTATATGATATATGTTATCGGAAGTATGTCTGTAGATTTAGTTGTGCAGGCAAACAGGTTACCAAAGAGAGGTGAAACGATCTTAGGAGAATCCTTCTTTATGACTGAAGGAGGAAAAGGTGCGAATCAGGCAGCTGGTCTTTCTGTTGGAGGATTAGGAGCACAAGGTGGCATGCCGTTTAGATATGATATTAAGGATAAATAAAAAAACACCGGTGAAAGTAATCGATTAACTTTCACTGGTGTTTTAAAGTTTACCGTAAAAAGACTTAATTTATGATACATCATTCTATATGATCTTTCCTTCTTTCATTTCACGACGAAACTCATAATAGCGTAGCCATTTGAACAGGACATACAATATAAAGATAATGATTGTCGTGTAATGCATTCCGCTACCTGGAATATTTGGTGGTGAGAAATGCACTACAATATATCCAAGAGATAATATGATTGCCAGGACTGCACTATATGTGAGGCAGTCTTTTAAATACCACTGAGCAACGAGCCAGTCTTTAGCATTATTGGTTTCTAGATATCTTTTAATTTGTGTAATCGTATCTGCATAGCAAATTAATAACATCATCGTAAATGCATAGACTGCAAATAAAGTATATTTCGGATAATATATAAAGAGTAATACAAAAGCTACGATGATAAGAGCAATCATACTCATAATATAAAATTTTTTATTGTGTTTAATATACCACGATATCATGTTACCACCCCTTTTGTTCAATATACTTATTATAAACCACAAATTAGGAAAGTTGAATAAAATGGTATATATTTTCCGGGAAATTTTATGATTAATTGATGGAACTGTTATAAAATGAATTTAATGAAGGTAGGTGTGCTTATGAAGTGTTTAATTATTGGATCAACTGTTGCTGATATTATGATTTATATGGATAAATTACCGACGAGTCAAGGTGATGAACATATTAAAAAGCAGATGATGGCAGTAGGTGGGTGTGCGTTTAACGTTGTTAATGTATTGCATCGGATGGGAGTAGATTATACTTTTATATCGCCAGTAGGAACAGGTATGTATGGTGATTTTGTGAAGAAAGAATTAAATCGTTTAGATATACAAAGTGAAATACATCTGAGTGGTGCGAATGGATGTTGTTATTGTTTCGTTGAAGAAAATGGTGACAGAACATTCTTGTCCCATCATGGCGTGGAGTATTCATTTAATCCGGAATGGGTAACGGATTTAGAGATAACTTCATTTGATTATATTTATGTGTGTGGATTAGAGATTGAAGAAATAGATGGTGATAAGATTATAGATGTATTAAAGCATGTAACTGGTCAAATTATCTTCTGTCCTGGACCACGAGGTAAATTAATTAAACAGAGGAAGATGGAAGCACTCTACGCGTTGTCACCGATTATCCATTTAAATGATCAGGAAATAAAAGAGTTGACTGGGTTAGAAAATTTAGAAGAAGCGGTACAAAAAATGTATGACTGGACGCATAACACAGTTATTGTGACGACTGGTGCAGACGGTGCAATTTACTATGATGGTCAAATGCACAGTGTAACAGGATATAAAGCTACAGTGGTTGATACAATTGGCGCTGGAGATAGTCATACTGGCGGTGTAATAGCAGCATTAAGTACCGGGAAAACGTTACATGAAGCAGTTGATTTTGCGAACCTGGTATCGAGTAAAGTGGTTGGTGTGAATGGCGTGCATTTAGAAGAAGGAATATACGAAGAGCTTCGACAATCTTTGAGAAGATAAAATCAAAAATGTATTGTTATTTTCTGTAAAACAGAGTATCGTTTAGTTATATTGAATTACAATATGAATTTTATTCGTATAACTAATAACTTATTTCTTAAAGGAGATTTTTATGAAAAAATTAATTTGTGCAATAGCTGTGAGTGCATTACTTTTAACTCCAATGAACGTTGCGGATGCAAAGCGTTACAAGACGATAAGAGTGCATACAGTGCAGTCGAATGATACTGTCACTTCAATTGCTAAGAAATATAATATTACGCCTACAAACGTTAAGAAGTGGAATGCATTAGTTCTTGATGCAACGTATCCTGGAGATCACTTGGTTACATCTAATCCGAATAAGACCAAACCTATTTATAAACGCAGTGTGCCAAGCAAAGATGTAATGGTTCAATGGTTCTACGATCGTATGGGTAAGACACGTTATCAATCTTATGCAGGACGATGGGGTAAAGATACTTGGGATTGTTCGAGTGCTGTTTACGCAGCAATGATTGAAGCGGGTTACTTACCAAAGCAGACAGTACTTGGTGATACCACAACGATGTTTGCTCAGGAGAATCGTTTGTTTATACCGATAAAGAAAAAAGATGTGCGTTACGGAGATATATTCGTATTAGGTAGTAAAGTGAATAGTCGCGGTGCATTGGGTCATACGGGTGTAATTCTGAATAAGAATCAGATCATCCACATGGGCTATAAAACTGCATATGACAATGGCATCATGATTACAGGTTATCAAGGATTTGCTGAAAAACCTGGTGTTCCAACGTATTATTATCGTATTAATGAAGATTTTGTTAAAAAGATAAAAGCTAAAGACGTATTTGAAAATAGTTTAGGTAAACCTGTATTTAAATATAAATTGCCCTCAAGATAATCATCTTGAAGGCAGTTTTTTATTCTCCGGCCCCCGTATTCACAAGTGCGAATGGATACACAGCTTTTGCATGAACTAAAAGTTTTGATGCAACGACTGTCATCGTCCAGCGTGTATTAACGGTATCGTCAATGAGTAGTATGTGTTTGTCTTTTAATAAATCTTCGTTTTGAATAGCAATGGTTTCCTCTACATTTCGTTCCTGCACAATTGAGTTATGCATCTCGCTTTGTTTGTTACCCGGCTTTATTTTTACGACTGCATCGATATATTCGATATGGTTAGACTCAGCTACAGCTTGTGCAAGTTTGTTAGTGAGCTTAGGTCGTCTAAGACTTGGAACTGCTACGATAGCATCAATCTGATGTTCTAGTATCATGTCTTTAAGGAATTGACTAATCTGTGTTGTCGTCTGTTCTGAGAACTGATTGATATCACGTTCATACATAAATTTACGACCAACTGGTGAGTATGCATCGGTTGTATACGTCCATCCTGTATTAAATTGTAATGATTCATCAATCTTTTTATTATTCGACCAGCGTTTACGTGGTGAGATTTCTCCGTGCAGTTTATTTTTATACTGGCTTGCGATAGATATCATTGGATGATTTTTATCTATGGTTATGAATTCACGATTTCTGCAATGTGCACAAATACCACACTTTTCCTGTTTGTCTGGTGCATCAAGTTCATCGGCGATATACTTCATATAACAACCGTCGTAATTGATAAATCGCTTTAAATGCTCGAGTTCCTGTAAACGTGTTACGTTTAACTGCTGCTGTAATTGTGCATTCTCTTCAGCATTAAAGTGTTTATCTGGATTAATGACGTATTTTCGCTTATCCATTAATATATATTCATGGACGAATAAGTATTTAAGTACCGACCCAAGCTTTGTGACATTCATATTGAAGTGAGGCAGAATATCGTTTCTGGACATACCTTCAGGATGCTGGCTAATGAGTGTTAATATTTCAGATAGTAATTTTGGGTCTTTATTCGCACCTTCTATAAATGCGTTGATGATAGCTTCATCTTCATCACCATGAAGTAGAATTGCAAGTGCAGGTTTACCATTACGTCCTGCACGTCCAATCTGTTGATAATATGAGATTAAGTTTTGTGGCAGCTGGAAATGAATAACGAATCCGATATTTGATTTATCGTACCCCATACCAAGCTTCACTGTCGCAACAATCACTCTGAAGTCACCGTTATGAAATGCTTCAAGTGTAGTCTCTGTAGTATCTTCTCCGAATGCATTCTGCATGCCTGAATAATAAGGAGCGGCCGAGATACCTTGTTCAATTAAGAACTGTGTAACAGATTCACACTCTTTCTTTGTAAGACAATAGATAATACCTTGTTCTTTGTTCAGAAAAGGATGTTCTGTGAGTGAAGCTGCTAAGAAAGCAAGTCGTTCCGCTTTCGATTGCGCTGGATTCACTTGAATCGAAATATTTGAACGGATTAAATCACCACGGAATACCTGGAGATTTCCGAGTTGCGATTTAATATCTTCAATGACACGATCGTTTGCTGTTGCAGTTGTACCAAGAATTGCGATTGAGTCTGGTAAATCTTTAACGAGGTTCACAATACGCTGATAATCAGGTCTGAAGTCATGCCCCCAGTCTGAAATAGAGTGTGCTTCGTCTACTACAATAAGCTCGATATCATTCACTTGTGATAATGCTTCAATAAATCTTGCATCAGATAATTTCTCGGGAGAAACGATAATGGCATCAACCGCACTGAGACGAGCATAAATATCATCCCATTCATCTTTGTTGTTACTATTGATCGTAACGACATCTAAACCGAGTTTAGCAGCAGCATCAATTTGGTTATGCATTAAAGCAAGTAAAGGACTGATGATAACAGCTGGACCACTACCATTTTCTCGTAATAACTTGGTAGCAATGAAGTATACAATTGATTTCCCCCAGCCCGTCTTTTGAATCACCAGCGTCTTCTGTTTATTTACTACTGCTAATATTGCTTCCAGCTGACCTTCTCGAAAGTTAGCTTCAGCTCCGTATGTTTCATGTAACATCTCTATCGCGCGCTGTTTGAAATCCATTTAGGTGACCTCCGTAGTTAATGATATTTATATTATAACATTTGTGATATTTGATTTTGTTTGTGCAGCCATTGTAGAGATTGAGTATACAGAATTTATGGAAATTAATATTTTAATTTTTATTAATAATAATATAATTTTAAATCGTCTAATTAATATTTATAAGATATAATTACACTAAATAATATATGAATCGAGGACGAAGATGAGAAAATTAGTATCTATTATAGGCGTTACGATAATCATGCTTGCAGGTTGTGGAGAGGAAGAAGTCAAAGAAAAAGGTGCAACAAAGATAGAAAGCAATACAACTTCAAATAGTGATACGTCGAATCAAAAAACATCGAATAGTCAAACGAAAGAAAAATCTGAACAAAAAGAAATCGTTGAACAAACTACTGAAAATAAAGAAACAGTTGAAACGACAACTGAAGGAAAGGCATTAGAACAAAGTAACAACTACTCAAAAAGAGAGTTTACTCAGGAAGAACAACAAGCAATGACCGATGAATTTTACGCATGGGGAGCAGAACGAGCTGAAATTGGTGGGATGGCATTATCTAAAGAATGGTTTAACCATGGTGCAGCAGGTCGTGGTGATTGGTATGCAGAAACTCCTGATGGTGATGTACAAGTTCAAGATAATGGTAATCCAGGTAAAAGCGCATTTATTACTAGTGCTGTCGGTGGCGTAGTTTTTTATTATCGTCAAGATGGACTGACTGGTGCTAAAGAATTAGATGACTATTTTTTACCTGTTGGCTTTAGTCAGGAAGCAAGGGAGGATAAAGATATTCATAAATACTTACTTGCCGACAATGGGAAAGTTTATGAACTGATCTTACCATATGAACATGCATGTTTCTCATGTGGTTTCGGTGAATATGATGATAATGGTAATCGAGGAAATTTCACTCCTGATGCGCGTTTCGAAGTTTCAGGCGATAGTGCTGCACAAGCTAAATGGCAGGAGATTTTAAGGAAATATCAATAGTAGATTTATTAAATATATTAAGCATAAATTAACAGTTAAAGGGTATAGTTAACTATCAAAAAATGGAGGCGATGAAGATGTCAAACGTTGATAAAGATACAACAAGTAACAGACGTGAAGTCATGCCGGAATCAGTTATTGATGGTGAAATGAACGAGAAGGTTAAAGATCAACTTGAATTACAGCCTGGTGAGAAGAAAGTAAGTAAAGAAGATCAAGATAAATAATGTTTAGACGTCCTGACAAGGGCGTTTTCTTTTTATAGTCAATATCATATTTATCTATTTAATGTATAATGACGGAAGTAAAAGAGAGATGAATGTTGAAATGAAACGCGCATTATTCAGTTTAAGTGCGATATTTTTATTATCGATAGCAGCGTTTTTTGTAGTTCATAATAAGCAGAAAGAAATCGATTGTTACGAAGGTTAACCATATTTGCTTTATGAATCACTATTTTGTTTGCGGGATCTATCATTTTAGTTTTATACTCAGCAATTAATTGTCTTACAGATGTAAAGTAATAAAGAATCATAAACGAAAGTAATATGAGATCTTTATATATTCCGATATTAATCATCCATATCATTAAGACGAAATAGAATAATGAGAACATGAGGATTTTAAAAGAAACCTTTTTAGTCATAACGCACCTCTTTTACTTTTTATGTATATTATATCTTGAAATGGTTATAAAAGGAAGCGTGATAGTTTTCAACTTATTGCATTTGTTGTAAATTTAGTACTCACTATATGGTGCAACGTGTGGTGTGCTCAAGATTCTGAACCTGGAACAAACAAATGGGGACCAAATCCGAAAGAAACAGGGCAAGATAGATACTACAATCCTTATCAGCAAAATAATCCGTATCGCAGATGATACGGGTCTTTTTTATTACATTTTAGTATGATAAATATAAAATGATAAGGGGAGAATAACATGGGAGATCAAAATATAAACAAAGAAGTAATTCAACCTAGTTTTGCAAATACGCATAATGACTCTGACGTATTTGAAGAAAGCGAAAGATATGTTCATTACCACACACCGAGCCAGCTCGTTAAATATTATGCTAATTACTTTCAATATAAAGTGATGCCGGATGTTGATATATTTATGACAGACTATGAAACGCAAAAGATATTTCATGAACAACGTGGACAAAAACACGCGCTGTTTATATTTCCGGAGAATGAAGTGCTGAATGATGCGTTGCAGGAGAAAGCAAAGGCTTTAGGATTTACTGTTGAAAAGATGGAACTTTATTTGTTGAAAGAGATGCCTAAAACAAAAGATACAGAGATTGAAGTTGTTCAAGTATTAAACGATGATGATGTCTTCCTGGATTTTCTTCAAGTTTGTCGTGAGGGGGAATTAGAGTATGGTGAGGATTTTGCTAATCTTAAAGAGAGAACGCATCGACGTGATTTATTAAATCCACAAATCCTGCAGTTTGTTGGTTATCAGCACGGATTTCCAGCTGGTAAAGTTGAAGCGATAGAAAGCACGCAGTATGTGGAACTAGATGACTTCTATGTGCTGGATGCGATGCGTAAGCAGGGCGTTGGAACAGCATTACAACAAGCAATATGGCATTATGCAGAACAAGTTGGTAAACAAGTCATCTTAATTGCTGACGGTAACGATTCACCGAGAGAAATGTATCAAAGACAAGGGTACGAGTTAGTGAGTGGACGTTATGAATTGTTAAGAGTGCCGTCAGCGGATAAGTGAACAGTGTTATTGCGTGATTCATGGCCGATAAATTGAATTTATCGGCCATGAATATTACGTGTAAATATAATTATTTTTAGCTAAGAAAATCATAAGAAGGAGTGATGGCAGAATCTTCTTTAATGGAAAGACATTTAAAGAATGACTGACATCTGGTAAATAATAAAGAACATAGCATTGATACTTAATGATTAAAAAGGCACTACAATCTTGGGGGAGTTTTTTTAAGGTAATTTTAAGGTTCACTGCTTCTTTTCAATGCTAGAATAATATAAAAGGAGTGGTTATTTATGGAAAGAGAAATGTCGATGAAAGATGCTGTCATCAGTTTCTGGGTGAACGGATTTAAATTTAACGGACGTTCACGTCGAAGAGAGTATTGGTTATCTGGTTTAGGGCACTTATTAATATTTTTATTAGTGGGTGCGATATTTTTAGTTTTAGATATTATTACGCAGGAAAAATTCAATCTTGATGATATTTATAATTTTATTATAGGCGATCTATTTTACTGGATAGCATTCATTCCGGGTATGGCACTAGGCTGTCGCAGATTACAAGATATTAATGTTAATGGTATTTACTGCATCATTTTTTCAGTATTATCAATACCATTTACCATCCTAGGTTATTACTATTCAGTCGATGAATTATTCTCATTCAATGGACCTATGGTTATATTTATTCTCGTTCTGAACGTGCTTATTTTCATTTTTGCAATTGTATTATTTATTATGGCTTGTATCGAAGGTACACGTGGTCCAAATAAATATGGTGAAGATCCAAAATACATAGACTAATAAGGTCTGGTGAAAAATTGAAATAGAGGAGTGGTAACATGGAGACATATATCAAATTCTGGGAAAATACTTTTAATTTCAAAGGTCGTTCAAACAAAACTGAATTTAATATGGGATTCTGGCCACACATTTTATGTATTATCTTAGTGTTTACGATTGGACCTATGCTTGGATTACCGAAATTAGGATTTAATTTGAAGAAGCCTTTGTTTGAAATGTTATTCGATTTAAACTGGCAGTTATATCATCTTTTGATTGTAGTTGTATTTTTAATTCCGCTCATCTCATTAATGATGCGTAGATGTAATGATTTAAAGATTGAGGGTATTCATGCGATGGTAATTGGATTTTTTCCAGTATGTTATACATTCTATATTTTATTATTTGCGATTATGGGGCAAGGTTTGCCTGGTGATGTGATATGGGTAGAAATAATATTTTATGTTATTTTACTGCTGCCGATTATTTATATAGTCTATATGTTATATGTTTTTTCATTTAAGCAAGGTAGTAAACATTAATGTTATATTTATTGTAAATATGTTGTAAATTATCCTTGAAATTAAGGAGAGTATAGAAGGAGTTAGTATTTAGTAAGAATACGTATAACCATAAAGGTTATACGTGTTTATTTTGCTTCAGTAAGGCGATGATTTCTTCGTTCTGTGCAATAATCTTCTCTGAATTTAGCTTCGTTCTGTAACCATCCATCAGGATAAGGAAAATAATAATCATTGGAATAAGTCCTGCGAGTGCTATCCCGAATGAGCCAATGAAATCCATATGAACACCGCTTTCTACATTTTTATTTAATTATAACATAAAATGTATATTTAGTAGTTTGTAGCCTGTACAAAGAATTTCGAATGTTTATAGTGATACGTAATCTTTGAGAAATCAAATGGCTCACCTGTTGCTAGATAGACAACTTGTTCTAAAAACAGAGCAGGATTACCTTGTTTCAGTTCAAGTTTCTTAGCATCAACGTCATTGAGTTCATCAATATGCATATAAATATCAGCAAAACTAATATTAAACTTTAAAGCATCTGTTAAGTAATTAAAGATGGATCCTTCAGCAATCTCATTGTTCAAATATGGTACAAGTTTAACCGGGAAGTAAGACACTTCAATACATAAAATATCGTTATCAATTCTTCGCAGGCGTTCTACGTAATAAACTTCTTCATTCCCTTCCAGATGAAGATTCATCTTCACTTCGTCATCTGCTTTCATTCTTTTTAATTTCAGAACTTCAGATGTAATATTGAATTCCTTTAAATCTGCAGTAAATCCTCTATTCGTCAGCAAACTGACATATCCTTCACGACGTTGACGTCTCACAAATATCCCGCTTCCACGCTGCTGAAATATTGCACCACGTTTCTCAAGTGTATCGAGCGCTTTCGTGATGGTGCTTTTAGAAACATTATGTTCTTTCATCAACTGATCTAAACTTGGTAATTTTGTACCTTGTTCTAATTTATTGTCATGTATATATTGTTCGATTGAGTTTGCAATAATTTCGTATTTATTCATAATAAATGCCTCGCTTCTTTATTCTATCTTAATTATATCGTTTTTTTAATTGTATGACACTTGCTAAATTGTACCGGTATAATTATAATGTATATATATAATATGAACTAACCTGGAGGCTGTTATGACTAAATTAAATAAAGATTTTTTATGGGGTGGCGCACTTGCTGCACATCAATTTGAAGGTGGCTGGAACAAAGGGGGCAAAGGTCAATCGGTTGTTGACGTATTAACAGCAGGCGCACATGGTGTACCACGTAGAATCACCGATAAAATTGAAGATAATGAATTTTATCCGAATCATGAGGCGATTGATTTCTATTCAAATTATAAACAAGATATTGCGATGTTTGCTGAAATGGGACTTAAAGTATTACGCACTTCAATTGGATGGACGCGTATTTTTCCTAAAGGCGATGAGTTAGAACCGAATGAAGAAGGGCTTCAATTCTATGATGACGTGTTTGATGAATTATTAAAGTATAATATTAAACCTGTCATTACATTAAGTCATTTTGAAATACCTTTACACCTAGCTAAAGAATATGGTGGTTTCAGAAGTCGTGAAGTAGTAGACTTCTTTGCGCGATTTGCGGAAGTTGTGTTTAATCGATACAAAGATAAAGTTGAGTACTGGATGACATTTAACGAAATCAATAACCAGATGGACGTTAATAACCCACTTTTCTTATGGACGAATGCTGGTATTCAAGTACAACCAGGTGAAGATGCTCGTGCAGTAATGTATCAATCAGCACATCACCAATTATTAGCAAGTGCAAAAGCAGTGATTATAGGAAAGAAAATCAACCCTGATTTTAAAATTGGAGCGATGGTATCGCATGTTCCGGTCTATCCATATTCATGTGATCCAAAGGATATTATGGCAGCTGAAATTGCTAACCGTGAAAGATTCTTCTTCCCAGATGTGCATGTAAGAGGTAAGTATCCTGCATATGCATTAAAAGAACTAGAACGATTAGGTGTTTCGCTACCGATTGAACCTGGTGATGAAGAAATCTTAGCACAAGGTACAGTAGACTATTTAGCATTCAGTTATTATATGTCTACAACGGTTAAGCATGATGTTCACAATGATAATACTGGTGATATTGTTAATGGGGGATTATCGAATGGTGTAGAAAACCCACATATTAAGTCATCTGACTGGGGTTGGGCAATTGATCCTGATGGATTACGATATGTATTAAATACACTTTATAACAGATATCAAATACCGCTATTTATTGTAGAAAATGGATTTGGAGCGATTGATACGGTTGAAGCAGATGGATCAATTAATGATGATACACGTATTGAATACTTCCGTTCACATATTGAAGCAGTTAAGGATGCTGTAATAGAAGATGGTGTAGACTTACTTGGATACACACCTTGGGGTATTATTGACGTTGTATCATTTACGACAGGTGAAATGAAAAAACGTTACGGAATGATCTATGTTGATCGTGACAACGAAGGTAACGGCACAATGAAACGTAGTAAGAAGAAATCATTCGACTGGTACAAAAACGTTATCGCAACAAATGGTGAAGAACTATAATTAAAACAATAAGGATTTTGACAATTGTCAAAGTCCTTATTTTCAAATAGGAGTGTGTATTTTTGGCTAATGATATTAAATTAATTGCTTTAGATTGTGATGGAACATTAATAGCTGATGATAGAACGATTACAGAAAGAACGAAAAAAGTGGTGATGAAAGCTCAAGATCAAGGTATAAAAGTAGCACTTGTATCAGGACGCCCGAGAACAGGGTTTAAATTTGAGATAGAACAATTAGCGCTTGATAAACATCATGGCATAATAGGTGCTTACAATGGCGGTATGGTTATAGATATTGAAACGAATGAAGTGAAATATAAACAGTCATTAACGAATCAGGACGCGAAAGATTTTCTGAAGGCAATAGCGCATTTAAACATTATCCACATCGTTGATAACGGTACAGATTTATATGCAAATGACGCAGATAATCAATATGTAATTCATGAATACCGCGAACATGGACTGAATTTTAATCTCACACATGATTTACATGAAACACTTGATTTTGATCCGATGAAGATTTTACTTACAGCAGATTCTTCCCGTATTGATGAAATTGATGAAGAAATATTGGAAATCTGTGGTGATACATTTGGTGCAATCCGTTCAACACCATTTTATTTAGAGATTACTGCTAAAGGTGTAAATAAATCGAGTGCACTCGACCATATTTGCGAAGGATTAAATATTGATAAAGACAATGTCATTGCATTTGGCGATCAATTAAATGATATGGAAATGGTTCAAGATGCAGGCATCGGTGTTGCCATGGGAAATGCTCATCCGGATCTAAAACAGGTTGCTGATATTGTAACGGATGATAATAATAACGATGGTATCGCAAAAGTACTGGAAGAGATACTTGATTTATAGTTTTTGTGATGAAGGGCGTGCGAGAGTACGCCTTTTTTTATTTGATTATTTTTCAGTCTTTTCTGATAATTACTTTTACTTTATTTTAACTAGATGTATAATATTGTTAATAAGGTTGGAAGAGGTGGGTTATATGGGAGAAGCATATAATAGGTTTTGGAATCTTACTTTTGAATATGATGAACGAGACACACGATTTCAATTTTGGTCGTCTATATTAATCCAGTTCATTTTATTAATCGCTTTTACAGGAATATTTGTATTTTTATATACGAATCGGTTCCTTTTATCATTTGTATGGTTACTTTTATATTTAGCTGGATTTACTATGATCGTATGGCCAGTAACAAGTGCTGTAATACGAAGAGTGAATGATGTTGGTACTAATTCGTTTTTGTTTAAGCGCATGAAATTTTTGTATTCTATTTTGGTATTAGTTGGAGCGATAATTTATTTATTAAGAATATTTTTTAACATTCAGCTATTAGGAATGGGTCATTTCAATACATATGCGATGGTTGTATTTTTAAGTTATTTCATATTTTTATTATGGTATTGCACATTACCTTCAAACTTTTACAAATCTAATCATGAATTGAATAACTCATAATATTTTCAGTCTCTTCTGATAATTATATTTACTTTTTTTAAAGAAGTTGTATAATATTGTTAATACAACAAAAAGAGGTGGGTTAAATGTTAGACACATACAAAAGGTTCTGGTCGCTCACATTCAATAATGAAGAAAGGGATAACAGATTTCAGTTCTGGGTATCGTTTTTATTGAATATAGCTTTATTATTTTTGCTGACTTTTTCAATCCGCTGGATAGAGAAAATTGAATATAATATTTTGTTCTTACCAGTAATAATCATATTATTTTTAGTACTCAGTATGCCGATGTTATCTGCAGTCACTCGAAGAATAAATGATGTTGGAAAAGATAATCAATATTATAAATATGCTATGGGAATATGGAAAATTTTTATCGGTATCATGTGTATTATTATTTTGGCAAAGTATATGTTTGAAATTAAATTCAACCTTTTAGAGTCTGAACTTTTTATTAATACTTATTTCGCTATAGTTATAATTGCTTTTGTATGCTACGCCCTTCTTCCAACGAATTATTTTAATAAGAATAACATTAAAAATCGCATAGTTTAGTTTGATGGATAATCATAATAAAATATATTATTGAAAAATCAAAAGTACTGCTGACGCCAGGTGTGGTCAGCAGTACTTTTTTTATTGCATCATATCTTTATTTAATGAGACACTGTGATGCGCTGTTTCGTATAACGTTAAAGTTTGAACTGTAGATGTTTGATCGAGTATATTCTCAAACTGTTCCCATATAAAATAAGCAATATTCTCTACAGTTGTATTCATTTCTGGGAGCGATTCATTGAGGATTGGTGCATTAAGTTGTGGTGCAATTTTTTCATTATAGTCACGTTCTATCTGATAGAAGTCTATAGCGAGGCCATATGTATCAACTGGACTTTTGATGCTGAGATCAAATTTGTAGTTATGATTAAATAGATCTTTGTGTTTGCCTTTTGGAAAGAAGATACGGTTGGTTGTTGTAAATGTGAAGGATAGGTTCAGTAAGATATCTTTTTGATAATAAGAAGTTTGCTGTGGTTGTTGAATATGTTCTAATGGATTCATTTTACGCTCCTTTCAGAGTTTAATACATTGTTATTTTAATCTATTTTCATCGTAAGTTATTACTTTTATTTATTCAAATATATTTTGTAGTAGATGTAGGTTTTATAATATTTCATTATTTTATAAACTAAAATTTCAGAAAAAATGATTAATATTATGCTAAAATAATGATTATTCGGGTATATAAGAATTGGAAAAAGAGAAAAAAGGGAGTCTTTTGCATGGATACACCTTATAAGGGTGGTAGAAAATTAGTTCTAGGTATTGTACTTGGTATATTAACATATTGGTTATTTGCTCAGTCGCTTGTTATTGTTGTACTAGATTTGAAGCATCATTTTAACAGTAGTCTTGACGTCATTAATATCGCGGTCAGTTTAACGGCATTATTTTCAGGAATGCTTGTCGTTGGTGCGGGTGGTTTAGCGGATAAAGTCGGTCGCGTAAAGATGACGCAGATCGGTTTAATATTAAGTATCATCGGTTCATTTACAATGATTGCTACACATATGACTGCTTTTTTATTAATTGGTCGTATCATTCAAGGTATTTCTGCAGCATGTATCATGCCAGCTACGTTATCAATTATTAAAGCATATTACGATGATAAAGATCGCCAACGAGCGCTGAGTTATTGGTCATTTGGTTCTTGGGGTGGTTCTGGTTTATGTTCTTTATTTGGGGGGATGATTGCTAAGAATTTTGGCTGGGAATGGATATTTATCATTTCTATTATATTCTCGAGTCTTTCTATGATCTTAATTCATGGCACACCGGAAACGAAATCTGATGAACCAAACGATATGAAGTTTGATTTAATTGGTTTAATTACGTTGATTGTTCTATTGTTAAGTTTAAATATCGTGATTACGCAGGGTGGTACACTTGGTGTTACGTCTCCAATATTTATCGGACTTATTATATTAAGTATTGTGAGCTTTGTTGCTTTTATTATGGTAGAGAAACGTCAAATCAATCCGTTGATAGATTTTCATATATTTCAGAATAAACCGTATTTAGGTGCTGTTATTTCTAACTTCTTATTAAATGCAGTTGCAGGTACGTTGATTGTAGCGAATACATATATTCAGGAAGGTTTAGGCTTTTCTTCTAGTAAGACTGGT
The DNA here is from genome assembly GCF_003259675.1 of Macrococcoides bohemicum. GTDB lineage: Bacteria > Bacillota > Bacilli > Staphylococcales > Staphylococcaceae > Macrococcoides > Macrococcoides bohemicum. The sequence goes on from NZ_PZJG01000003.1 coordinate 73,818, forward strand.
ATGCTTTCTATTTTATATGTGGTAACAGTATTGTCGATGATTATCGTTGGTGAAAAGTTACTACAGAGGATGGGTGCTAAAAAACCGATGTTACTTGGTTCTGCGATAGTATGCGTTGGTATCGTGATGATTTCACTCACATTCTTACCGGAAAATTTATATATCATTAGTTGTGTAATTGGATTTGGTTTATTTGGTTTAGGACTTGGCCTTTATGCAACACCATCTACTGATACAGCAGTTGCAACGGCACCTGAAGAAAAAGTAGGAGTCGCATCAGGTATTTATAAGATGGCTTCAGCTTTAGGTGGTGCTTTTGGTATTGCAATTAGTATGGCAATCTACAGTTTCTGTATGAAATTTGGTTTAGCAACGAGTGCGATGATCGGTATTCTGGCAAATGCTTTGATGGCTATCATTTCTTTTGTTGCCATTCAAATTACAGTTCCTAAAGATGATTTAAGAAAGAAGATATAAATTTTGAAGACCTCATTGATTGAGGTCTTTTTTTAGGCTTCAATCGGCTAATATTTGAAGAAATAATAATAAAATAATGAATACGGTTACAATATTTTTGGATTTTCATTATACTAGTATTACAAATGATGAAAAAAGGTCTATAATGGAAATATATTATAGATGTGTTGGGGGATATAAAATGAAAAAAGTATTTAAACAAACTGACGTAATATTAATCGGTGGCGGGATAATGAGCGCGACTTTAGGTGTATTACTTAAAGAACTTGATCCGGCAATTAATATTAAAGTATTTGAAAAACTTTCAGCACCTGGTCTGGAAAGTTCAAACGTATGGAATAACGCAGGAACGGGTCACTCTGCATTATGTGAATTAAACTATACGACTGAAGATAAAGATAAGAATATCAATATCGATAAAGCCGTGAATGTTAATGAGCAGTTTCAATTATCTAAACAGTTCTGGTCTTATTTAGTTAATGAAGGTAAATTAAAGCATCCTCAGGACTTTATTATGCCGGTACCGCATTTAAGTTTTGTAGAAGGTGAAGACGATATTCGTTTCTTAAAGAATCGTTTAGCAGCATTTAAAGATAATCCATTATTCCAAGGTATGGAGTTAACTGAAGATCATGATAAAATACGTGAATGGGCGCCATTAATGATGGAAGGTCGTGACCCGAATGCGCGTATTGCTATCACACGTATGGCAGCAGGAAGTGATGTGAACTTCGGTGCATTAACACAAGATTTATTTGATGTGATGAAATCTTTTAATGGTGCTGTAACGCACTATGAACATACAGTAAAAGATATTAAGCGTGCTGAAGATGGTAGCTGGAATGTTAAAGTGTATGACCAAAATAGTAAACAGACAGAAATTCACAATGCTAAATTTGTCTTTATCGGTGCAGGGGGTTATTCATTACCTTTATTACAAAAGACAAAGATTCCAGAAGCACGTGGTGTTGGTGGATTCCCGGTAAGTGGTCTATTTTTAGTGTGTAAGAACCAGGAAGTTGTTGAACAGCATTTAGCTAAAGTTTATGGTAAAGCTAAAGTTGGTGCCCCACCGATGTCAGTACCTCATTTAGATACGCGTTATATCGATGGTGAACGTGGGTTATTATTTGGACCCTTTGCTGGATTTAGTCCGAAGTTCTTAAAGACTGGTAAATATACTGATCTATTAGCTTCAGTCAACCCAGGTAATGTTACAAACATGTTGTCTGCTGGTGGTAAAGAGATGAAATTAACACAATACTTAATCTCTCAAGTGTTACAAACACATGAACAACGTATGGAAGAGTTACGTGAATTTGTTCCAAATGCTGAATCGAAAGATTGGGAAATCGTTGTTGCAGGTCAACGTGTACAAGTAATCAAGGAAACTGAAGATGGTGGTAAAGGTACATTACAATTTGGTACTGAAGTTATTACTGCTGAAGATGGCAGCGTTGCAGCATTACTTGGTGCATCTCCTGGTGCTTCAACTGCAGTACATGTTATGTTACAAGTAATCGATAAATGCTTTAAAGATAGAATGCCTGAATGGGAACCTCAAATTAAGAAGATGATTCCATCGTATGGCCTGAAGTTAGCAGAGCACAAAGCACTATTTGAAGAAATTAATGCAAACACTGCTAAAACACTAGGTTTAAAAGAGAAATAATAAAGATAAGGCAATGCCAAATTTGGCATTGCCTTATACTAATTTTGATGACTTCAGTCGCACCACCATCTCCTCCGCGAGAGTCACAACCAGTGTCGAAGAAAGATGAATCATTGCAGTCTTTATCAACAGTGCCTGATTGAGTTAAAGTACTAGTAGAACCATCATATATTGTATCATTTGAATGTATTTGTTTTTCATTCATAAACATAATAATTTTTTTAGAGAAATTAACCAGTATTATCATGCCAATTGTGTATATAACAATATAGAGAAGGATTTCGAATGTTATCATTTTAATCACCTCATTTATATATTGTGCTACATTTTTATCATACCCAGGTTTTTATGATAAATGATAGATAATAATTATTATTTTAGGAGAAAATCGTTGATTGATTTAATGAATAAATTTTTACAGAAAAATATTGCATTGCTTACAGTAATAAGTTTATCTTTAGGCGTCATTTTTGATGAATTTGGTCATCACTTTTTAATTTTAGTACCGTATTTGTTCGCATTTATGACGTTTTCAGGCAGTATGAAGATGAAGTTTAGTGATTTGAATATTTTCTACAAAGCACCGAGAGACATATTGTTTTGTATGATTGTTCTGCATTTGATTATGCCGGTGTTAAGCTATCTCATTGCAAATCTAATTTTTGATGATCATTTACTCGTGATTGGTTTTGTAATGTTGATGTGCATACCTACGGGTGTTACGAGCATCATCTGGATAAATGTCGGTCGAGGAGACTTACCATTAGGCTTGGCTGTTGTATTGCTTGATACATTTTTAGCACCAGTGATCATTCCTTTGACGATGCATATTGTTTCGGGCAAATCGGTGAAAATAGACACAGGAGATTTAATTTTTGATCTTATACTGATGATTGTTGTACCTACTATAGTTGCCATTATCATCAATGAAGCGAGTCATGGAAAAATACCTGACAAGATAGGTAATAGATTAAATCCGTTCAGTAAACTTGCATTGTTTGGTATTATCTTTGTCAATGGTGGTGCGATTGCACCGTATATGAAAGATTTCTCGATAGAATTAGTTATTATCATTGCGGTTGTATTCGTTGTTGTAGTGAGCGGTTATGTCATTAGCAGTGTAATGAGTCACTTTATGCAATGTAGTTATGCACGTCATGTAAGTATTACATTTTTATGTGGCATGCGTAATATTTCGACTGGTGTCATTGTAGCGACAACTTACTTTCCACCTAAAGTTGCATTACCAGTTGCTTTTGGCATGCTCTTTCAGCAACTTTTAGCAAGTATCGTGAGTACCCAGCTTGAGAAGAGAAGACCAATCAAAGAAAATCATTTAGATGTTATTTAATGTTTTTCGCATCTTCAGAAATTCATGTAATACACCGTGAGCTGCCATAAGTTCATAGTCGAGTGCTTCGAAACCACATCGTTCGTACACTTTAATCGCACGTTCGTTGAAAGTAGCAACGGCAAGCTCGATTATTGTCGTATCAGGATATGTCGTTTGAATAAATGCGATTGCCTCTCTGACGAAAGTTTCACCATAACCTTTACCTGTATATTCTGGCTTAAGTCCAAGTCCGAGTGTACAGGTATTATTGTTGTGATGCACTTCTATGAGTCCGATGAGTTCTTGCTGATACACACTAAAGAAATGATTTGTGCGAATTGCATCGTTCAGTATTTCAGCTGGATGTTCTTCGGTATTAACGATATTGTAGAAATCATAAGGTGAATCATATTGCCATGTTAATATTTCTTTAGCATCTGTAAGTGTCATTGGTTGAATAGTAAACATATTTTCACTCCTTTTTATCAAAGTAACATATTCAAAATGATTTTAGAAGAAAGTAATAGGTTAAGGTTATTGATTTTTAAATTACATGAGAATAACCTATAAAAGTGATTATATACTTCGCATATTGTTCACTAAATCACAATCAACTATATTTAAATAGTGATATGATGATGATAAATTGGCATTAGTGAAAGAAGTTGGAGCTGATTTAACTTTTAATCCTACAAATGGTGATGCTGGTGAATGGATTCAAAATGAAGTAGGTGGGGCTCATTCAGCAGTTGTTACAGCTGTTTCTAAAGTAGCGTTCAATCAGGCATTAAATAGTGTGCGTGCAGCTGGTAAAGTAGTGTGTGTTGGTTTACCACCAGAAACAATGGATTTAGCAATCGTAAAAACTGTATTAGATGGTATTGAAATCGTTGGCTCTTTAGTAGGAACACGTGAAGATTTACGTGAAGCATTTGAATTCGGTGCAGAAGGTAAAGTTGTACCAATTGTTGAAACACGTTGTCTACATGAAGTGAACGATGTATTTAAAGAAATGCATGACGGAAAAATACAAGGTCGTATGGTTATTGATATGCATAAACAATGTAGCCATTAAAAAATTTGAATGAAATGCTGATTTTAAGAAACTGCAATGAAAGTGCTGCAGTTTCTTTTTTTATTTGTTCCAAAACTCATTTTCTGCATTGAAAGCTCTGCAATTATTGAATTGCTGCAATTTGCACACAATTTCTTTCCTTTATATGATATGTGGAAAGGAGGGCTTAAAATGTTACTCAAGACACATCATCCATCGCGGTATTTATCATATTTATTAGAAGTTGATCAGCGCATATTCTTTAAGAAAAGAGACTACCTGGCATTATCACATTATAGGAAAGGATTAGAAGGTGAAGAAAAGTTTCTTCATCTAATAAGCGATATAGAAAATATTATTATCTTATGGGACATCAGAATAGAAATGCCTGGTGAAATACAATACGACTTTATCGTTATAACAGAAGATACTGTATTTCATTTTGATATTAAGAACTTTAGTGGTCGATATGATTATGAAGATGGCATATTTACAAGTGAGAACGGATATGTGGAAAAGGATCTTATGTCTTCATTAATGAAGGGACATAAGAAATTGAAACAAATCGTTAAGGAGAATGGTTTTCACTTTAATGTAATTAGTAAGATTATATTTATTAATGAGACATTGGACTTAAGGAACTTTCCGGGAAGTAAAGATATAAATTTTCATTTTGATGTACATAAAATAGTGAATCATCTTAAGCGTTATCAGCATATTAATTCAGAGATGCAGCGTTTTGCAAATATATTGGTCGAACAGCATAAAAATGATTCTGAACATGAGGAGATCAATTACTATGATTTTGAACGAATGAAAGTCGGGATAAAATGTAGTAAGTGTGGAAAACTAGGGATGAGTCATAAGTTTAAGAAACAATATTTTATTTGTAGCTGTGGTCATAAAGAGAAGAATAAAGAAGTGATGATAAGAACATTTGATGCCATTGCAGCGATAAAGAAGGGAAGGGCTAAAACGACTGAAATTGCCAAATGGACAGGTTTAAATGAAAGGACGATACGATATTTTTTATCGAAGCACTATCAAAAAGTCGGTGAAGCAAGGTCAACTTGTTATATTGAATATGATTTTTAGGATTTCACCGTTTCATCTTTTCCGATAGTTGGAGAATCCGGAAAAGATCAAGGGTATAAGCATAAAATATAGCCCAACATTTCCGGATACTAAGAGAATCCGGAAAAGATCAAGGGTATAAGCATAAAATATAGCCCAACATTTCCGGATACTAAGAGAATCCGGAAAAGATGAAGTGCATAAGCATTAAATATGATCCAACATTTCCGGATAGTTGGAGAATCCGGAAAAGATGAAAAACTAATTCAATATATTATTCTATATTATTTTTATTATTTAATATTGTATGATATTTTTTTATAAATTAATAAATTATGTTCATTATCATTGTACATTTGTTCTATTTAAAGTGAAATTATTCTCATAAATATTATATGTATTCGGTCATACATATCAAAAGAGGAGATTTATAATGAAAAAATTATTATCAGTTTCACTTACAAGTGCAATACTTTTCTCAGGTGTATCTTACGTTGCTCCAAAATCAGCAGATGCTGCAACTAATTCTGAATTTAATACGAGTAATAAATTAAGTAACTACCGTTTAAATGTTGAGTTATTAAAACTTATCAATAAAGAAAGAAAAGCAAATGGTGTTGCGCCTATTAAATACATCAGCGATAAAAAGATTAAAACTGGTGCGAATAAAAGAGCAGAAGAAGTAACAAAAGTATTCTCACATTATCGTCCAGATGCCACACTTTATAAAACAGCGTTTCCTAAATCTGTTCAACCGATCATTAAAGGTGAGAATGTTATGAAACGTAGCATTAAAAGTACTGAAACAGCTTCTACTGATGAAAAATATTTAGCAAAGTTAATGTTTAATCAATGGTTACAAACTAATGATCATAAAGAAAATATGTTGCGTAAAACATTCAAAAGAAGTTCTATCGCAATGAAAGTGGCATATGACCTTAACAAACAACGTAATTACTATTATGCGGTACTGATCTTTACTACTAAATAAAACGAAAAAATGTCCCGCTACAAATTTGTAGCGGGATATTTTATTTTAAACGCTCTTATTTATAGATACCTTTTGCTGCATCAGAATAATCGATGTATAAGTTTTTAACTTGTTGATAGTGACGTAAAGTTTCTTTATACGTTTCACGACCGATACCTGATTTTTTGTAACCACCAAATGGTGATCCAGCCTGGATTTGGTTGTAAGTGTTAATCCAGATACGTCCTGTATCCATTTGATTAGCTACTTGTAACGCACGGTTAATGTTAGAAGTGAAGATACCACCAGCTAAACCGTAGATTGAATCATTAGCTTTCTCAATTACTTCTTCTTGTGTTTTGAATTTAGAAACAACAACGACCGGTCCAAAGATTTCTTCTTGCACTAAACGAGATTTGTTGTCATCGAATTCAATAATTGTTGGTGGGAAGAAGAATCCTTTATCGCGTCCATTGTCCATTAAGCGTTCTCCACCAGTAACAATGTTTAATCCTTCTTGTTTCGCAATTTCAATGTATTCTTCGATTTTATCGATTTGAGCTTGTCCAGTTTGAGAACCGTAGTGATTGTTTGGATCTAATGGATCACCTACATTGATTTTCTCAAAAGCTTCTTTTAATTTACCAACAAATTCATCATAGATGCCTTCTTGAACATAAAGTCTTGAACCAGCTGAACATACTTCACCTTGGTTAAATAAAATACCTAATTGTGCACCTTCGATTGCTTGTTCGATATTAGCGTCATCAAAGATAATGTTCGCTGATTTACCACCTAACTCTAAAGTTGCTGGTACTAAACGTTCAGCTGCAGCTTTCGCTACACCGTATCCAACTTCAGTAGATCCTGTAAATGAAACTTTTGCAACGTCTTCATGATTGAAGATTGCATCTCCGGATTCTGAACCTTTACCACTTAATACGTTTAATACACCTTTAGGTAATACATCTTTGATTAACTCTGCTAAATGTAATAAAGAAAGTGGAGTAGATGATGAAGGCTGAATAACAACAGTGTTACCAGCAGCTAATGCAGGTGCTAGCTTCCAGGATGCAAGTAACATCGGGAAGTTCCATGCTACTACTGCCCCAACGACACCGATAGGTTCATGACGAATAATACTTAATGTATTTTCAGCTAAGTCTTTACTCGTTCCTTCATCAGCCATGATTACGCCAGCAAAGTAGCGGAAGTGATCCGCAGCCATTGGAATATCAATATTAGCTGATTCACGGATTGCTTTACCTGAGTTTATAGATTCAATCATTGCTAAATCATCTTTATTTTCATAAATAATATCTGCAATCTTATTTAATAAGGCAGCACGTTCTGTATTTGTTGAATATCTCCATGTTTTAAAAGCTTCACCAGCTGCTTTGACAGCTTTATCTACATCACCTGTAGTTGCTTTTGCTATCTTCGCTAATACTTCACCTGTTGCAGGACTCTTAACTTCTAACGTTTCATTGTTTTCTGCATCAACAAATTCTCCGTTAATAAATAAACCATATTGTTCTTTTAATATGTTACTCATGTTTTTTCCTCCTATATTTAACAATTATTTTAATGATAGTGCTTACATAATTATAAACGATAGTATTTAAATATTGCAAAAAATCAGTTTGTATATTGAAATCAATCTAATTAAACATCTTATTTATATTAAATTTTGTAATATTTAAACACAAAAAACGATTTAATTTCAATACACAAATGTCTTTAAAGCTTGTCATATCGATGTTTTACGAATGTTACAACGTCTAAAGCAATTTTGTAACATTGTGTCATAAAACGTATAAGTTTTGTAACAAGTTTATTACAACGTACATTTTGATATTTTTCGGTGTTATGATTATTTCAAGAAGACGAACAGACAATCAAACTTATAAAAGAAAATTCTGGAGGAAATATATATAATGAAAAAATTATTATTAGCAGCAGTTACATCAGCATTAGTATTCACATCTGTACCAACGCATGACGCAGACGCAGCAACTAAAAAGACAACAACTTATAAATATAAAAAAAATAAAAAGCATAAAAAATATAATTCATATAATGTAGCATCAGTAGCACGTTCTATCGCAGCAAACAGAGTATACGTATACGGAGCAAACAATCGTTACGCAGTAGATTGTTCAGCATTTGCACAACAAGTTATGCGTGCTATGGGGAAATCAATCCCTCGTACAACTTATGCACAAATGGCAGCAGGTAAACGTGTTTACAATCCGAGACCTGGTGATTTAGTATACTTCAACGGTGGAAGCCACGTAGGTGTTTATATTGGTAACGGACGTATGGTAGATGCTTTAAACCCAAGAGCTGGTGTTGGTGAGCGTTCAATTAAATACTTTTACGGTACAGTTACTGGATATTACAGATTCTAATAACTTATATACAAAATACATCACGTAATGTGGTGTATTTTTTTTGTTATATAAAATTATTGCATTATAATAGAAGGAAAGGAGATTTAACAATGATTTTAAATTATTTAATGTACATATTAATGTTAGCAATGGGGGGATATTTAATTTATCTCAGTAAACAAATCGCTAATGCAAATGTAAATACGAAATACAAAAAAGAGAATTATAGAAAATTATATTTATATATGGGATATACATTTATAATATTTGCAATCATTTCATGTATTACCCGTATGACAGCACCACAATATGAATTTATTATGCCCTTCTCAATGATTATTATATTAGTTGTACTAAATAAAAAGTATAAGAAGTAATCATATGCATATTAGACAGGCTACTTTACAAGATTTAAAAGAAATCATGTGCACAACAGAACTTGCCTTTGAAAATGAACCGACGAGAGATAATCAGGAACATACATTGGTAGAAGAATTAATGCGATCAGATAGTTATATTACAGAATTAACATTAGTAGCAACAATTGATAATAAGATTGTAGGACATATTTTGTATTCAAAAATAAAAATAGATGGATATGATGGTTTTGCGATGGCACCATTATCTGTGCATCCCGATTATCAAAAACAAGTGATAGGTACCGCGTTAATGCATTATACCTTGTCAATGATCCAATTATCAGTTCCAGTTGTTATATTAGGTCATCCAAGTTATTACACTAAATTTGGATTTGTAAAAACATCAACATATAATATTAAAGCCCCATTTGAAGTGCCTGATGATGTATTTTTGGTACGAGCATCAGATGAAGTTAAAGAAAAAGGGATTCAGGGGACAGTTATTTATTCGGAAGTATTTCAGTAAATATAATAAAACATAATCAATTTTGCACTAAATAATTATGATCTGGAATAGTAAAAAAAGTAATACCACTAAAAAAGTATAAAAGCGCACTGTAACAACTATGTTACAGTGCGCTTTTTTGAATTAAAGTTTCGTAATATTCTTGGATAATGTTTACAAATTCTATATTAAAAAAACTTCTCTCTATACTATAGGTATGGGATTTCTGACAAAATTACTAATATTACAGCGTTTGAAAAAATATATCACTTCGTTAACAAAACATTTACATCACACTTTTTCATGTTTATCCATGTTATAGTTGGACATGTGATTACGACGACTTGAAATTATGTATCGATATCGAGTTCGACAAAATTGCAAGCGAAATAATTAAATTAAATACTATACTAATATATAAACAATTCTTGGAGGAATTAAACATTATGAAAAAAACTTTCTTAACTTTAACGACAGCAGCAACAGTAGCAACATTAGTACCAACAAACTCAGCAGATGCAGCAGCAGAACTAAGAACTGATATCTATACAACATCAACATATTCAGCACCAGTTCAAGCATCAACATATTCAGCACCAGTTCAAGCATCAACATATTCAGCACCAGTTCAAGCATCAACATATTCAGCACCAACAAATACTTACCATGCATCAGTTGCACAAACTTCAACATCAAATAATACTTTTAATACTTATAATACTTATAACACAAATAATACAACTTCAAACATTTCTAATAACGCAGTAACTGAAAGTACACGTGTTGTACAAAAAGCACCAACTTCAGTGGCTGTAAATAATGATGTAGCTTCAGTAGCATTATCAATTGCAGCAGGAAAATCATATGTATATGGGGCAAACTCAGCAACAGCAGTTGACTGTTCATCATTTGCGCAACAAGTATTAGCAGCGATGGGTAAATCAATTCCACGTACAACTTATGCTCAAGCAGCAGCTGGTACACAAGTATCAGCACCGCAACCAGGTGACTTAGTATTCTTTAACAACTACAGTCACGTAGGTGTTTATATCGGTGGCGGACAAATGGTTGATGCGTTAAACCCATCAGCAGGAATCGGCCAACGTTCAGTATCATTCATCTCTGGATCAGTTGATGGATATTACAGATTCTAATTAGAACTTAATATTAATTTCTATTATCTCTCACTTGAATATTAGTGAGGGATATTTTTTTGGGGGGAATTTGTGTAAAGATATCTTTACACTTGATGTTAATTATTGTATATTATCTGTAAAGATATATTTACACTTTTAACAAAGGGGGATTATTATGATTGCCAAAAATTTAACGAGAAAAAAGCAAATTAGAAATTCACTGATAGCTTGTTTAGGAATATTAATGAGTAATTATTATATTAATTATTTTATGTATCCAGAAAAATTGTATGATATAAATGCTTATATGCCAATGTTTATAGGAGCATTAACAGGAACTATTATTGTCTACTTCATATCAAAAAAGAAACACCCGGGAAACTTGAATACTAAAGTTACGGATGAGCGAGATGAAATGTTATCAAAGGAATATAATACATTAGTATTTCCTTTTCTATTTTTATACTTACCATGTATATTTATGTTGTTAGCATTACCATTTAAAATTGAAAGCATATCTTTTTTTCAACTTTCGATTGTATGGTGGATTTTATTAATGATTTACGCAATCGGATATACTATTTTTCATAAAATTAACTCGTAAAATAAGTATTATCTAAGTAGGTGATCACCATCGTTATCAATTATATTAAAGAACATCGGACGTCACGTAATATTTCTCAGGTTCAAATGGCCAAGGATCTAGATATTACACGCCAAACGATTAACGCAATAGAAAACCATAAATATAACCCAAGTTTAGAACTTGCTTTAAAGCTTATGCAGTACTTCGATGTACCAATTGATGCGCTATTTAAACTGGAGGAGGAATAAAATGAAAAAAGGTATCACACTTCGTAAACAGATTCATTATTTTCTTTTGTATCTTGTAATATTGGTACTTACAACGATGTTCATCAACTATTTCAAAAGACCAGATCAATTATATAATATAGAACAATATTGGCCGTCACTTTTAGGAGCTATAATTGGATGGGGTGTCATGTTTTATATTCAGTATAAGAAGAACCCTGGTGGGCTGGACATTAAGATTACTGATGAGAGGGACGAATTAATTGCAAATCAATATAATTAGATAATGCTGTCTATATTATTATTTTATGTACCAAGCGCATTTATTTTATACGCTATTGCAATGGAGATAGAAAAGTTTTCGGTCATGTCATGTTCAATCGTTTTATGCTTGGTATTTTTCGTTTATGGGATAGGTTTTTTATTATATAAGAACGCAAAGTCTTAAATTGGAGAAAATCAAGTCCGATATCTGACTTAAATCGGACAAGACGCACACCATAATCGCATAAATTCAAAAAACAAGTCCGATATGCTCAAATTATCGGACTTTTTCTATTTAACCTTTATTATTTTCCTTCCTTATAATACAATCAAATAAACATATAAAGGGGTTGAGGTGTATGTGGCATTATAAATTTTTCGAAGAGCTTAAATCTTTGGAGATTTACAAGATATATAAACTTAGAGTGGATACTTTTATCGTAGAGCAGCAGTGCTATTATGAAGAAATCGATGAGAAGGATTTAAATTGTGTACATATATATAAAGAAGTAGAAGGTGTGATTGCTGCATACGCGCGTATTATTCCTGAAGCGGATACGGTGCATATTGGTCGTGTTATCGTGCATCCTGATTTCCGTGGTATGGGTCTTGCTAAAGAATTGATGGATCAGGCGTTACAATATATTGATACACATCATCATTATTTAAATTTACACCTGCAAGGTCAGGCACATTTAGAAAGATTTTACGGTAGTTTTGGGTTTAATACAGTATCTGACGTTTATTTTGTAGATTTAATTCCACATGTTGATATGGAGCGTCCTGCTTTTGGTTCGAACTCACCGTTAAAAGGAGCGTAATATGAATATTTATATTAGTCAGTTTGATATTAATGAACGCGGTTTCGTATTAGCATCAAGCGACTTAGGTGTTATCTTCTTTGCAAATGATGATACGACAGAATATGTTGATCATCATATCAAGCGATTTATTTCTGATGCAGAACGTATTACTGGTTACCCTGCTGATGAGAAGAATAGCGAATATATAAGAGATATTGAAAGATATTTTCGCGATAAGTTAAAGACCTTTAACTGGCCGCTTGATTTACACGGTACTGACTTCCAGAAATCAATCTGGGATGCACTTTTAAAAATACCTTTTGGTGAATCAAGAAGTTATAGTGATATTAGTGAAATGATCGATAACCCAAAAGCGATTCGTGCTGTCGGTGGTGCGATCGGTGCAAATCCTGTTATGATTGTAGTACCATGTCATCGTGTAATCGGAAAGCGTGGAAAGCTCACTGGTTTCAGCGGGGGTTTAGATATGAAGATAGAATTATTGGTTATAGAAGGTATACCATATGTTAATTAATAGGAGGAAATATAATGAGTTTACCAAATTGTCCGAAATGTGGTTCAGAATATACATATGAGGATGGCTTAAATTATGTATGCCCAATGTGTGCACATGAATGGTCGATTAATCCTGAAGTTGAAGAGGAAGCGGTTATTAAGGATAGTGTAGGAAATATTTTAAATGACGGTGACAGTGCTACTATTATAAAAGATTTAAAGGTTAAAGGGACTTCATCAGTGATTAAGAAAGGTACAAAAGTTAAGAACATCCGTATTATCGAACCGGAAAATGGTCATGATATCGACGGTAAAGTGGATGGCTTCGGTCAGTTAAACTTAAAAAGTGAAGTTGTGAAAAAGTTAAATGAATAAACGTATCGATAGCATTGATATACTTCGCGGTATGAGTATTATCGGGATATTATTTATGAATATCGTAGGATTCCATATGAATGAAGTTTATACAGATCCTTTAGTGTATTTTAATTCAACACTTGATCAGTGGTTATATAAGTTAAATATTATTTTTATTCATAACTCATTTTATCCGATATTCGCATTTTTATTTGGTTTCGGTTTAGCGATAATGGCTGAGAATATTAAAGGTCGTGGTGGTAACTTTATTCCAGTGTTGTATAGAAGGATGGCTGCATTACTCGTATTTGGACTTTTACATGGTTTCTTCTTATTTTATGGGGATATTTTAAATGTATATGCTGTCATTGGATTCGTTGCAATAGTATTTTTATTGTTTCCAAATAGTATTACGCTCATCGCAGCAATAATATTAATTGTATTGAATATGATGAGAGCATTACCGAGTATGTTTGCGATATTTATGCAGCCGGATTTCTTCGGTAAAGAACTCGTGAGTTTTGAAACTTCGCAAAATGAATGGATAAAAGTGATGTCGAGCGGTAACTTGAGCAAGATTATTCAATATAATAGTGATTTCTTTTATCAGGGGTTTGCAATCATAAATCCTGGTACAACATTGAGTTATTTCTTAACGATTATGCCTTTTATATTGTTAGGAATGTATGTGAAACGTGCGAATCTACTGAAGGAAATTACTGAACATAAAGTTACGATGTTCGTGATTTCGATCGTCTTTGCATTTGTTGGCATTACTTTGAAATATTTAATGATTGCTTATGAGATCAATGCAATGGCTTCTTATGATTTTATTTATTATGGCGGGGTATTGTTATCTATAAGCTATATTATATGGGTCACATTACTATGCGAATATCCAGCAATAAAGAAATTATTTGAGCCATTTCAACGTATGGGTAAAATGAGCTTTACATTATATATTATGCAGAGTTTATTAATGTTCATCGTATTTTATGTATTTAGACAATATGGTCAATTATCAATTGCACACGTATATCTAGTTGCACTTGCAATCGTATTGTTCCAGATGATTTTTACAAATATTTATTTTAAAAAGTTTAAACAGGGCCCTCTCGAATGGATATGGCGCAAGATTACCTATTTGAAATAATGTCATTTTGCAATCAATTTTTAAAATAGGAATTTACTCGTATCTATGTTACAATAACATGGCTATTCAATCATGAGGAGGTGCATCAAATGCACGTAGAATTACAGGAAAAAATAGAATATTACGTGTTAAGTGGAGATTTTGAATCTGCTAAAGCATTGATGCAATCAACTGACTTTATGATGTTTGAAGAAGCATTTATAAGTGCATGTCATGATAGTGAATCTGTGATGTATTATACGTTTATATTAGAATGTATGAAAGATACAGAAACAGTGGAACTACACGATTTAGCTTTCTTGTTATTAGTTTATCCTTTAAGCGAAGTAAACGGCGCATTTAACAGTGCATATTATCATGCAATGCGTTCTGTTGAAATGACCGATAGCAATGAAGTGAAAAGTTTATTACAATTATTATTCTTATACGCAGTTCCAGAGCCTGTAATTACAGATAAAGAAGCATTTGATACAGCGAAACAAATATTAAAGCTTGATCCTAAAAATCAAGTGGCAAGAAATATGTTAAAACAGACTGCTAAGAAGTTAGATAAAGTAGTCGTTGACTTTAATCAAATATCAAAGAAAGCGTAATGACTTAAGTCATTACGTTTTTGCTTTGTCTAACGCCTATTTACGGCGACAATAAAACAACCTCGAGGCATACTTCAACAAACTCATAAACAATCAAAGAGCGATTTTTATGGTTTGTCTCCAGTCTGCTCGAGGCTGAACGTTTTATTTTACGCCTATTTACGGCGACAATAAAACAACCTCAAGGCATACTTCAACAAACTCATAAAAAATCAAAGAGCGATTTTTATGGTTTGTCTCCAGTCTGCTCGAGCCTGAACGTTTTATTTTACGCCTATTATTCTAACCATAATTCAATTGGTACGATAATCGGGAATTGTCCGCGGTCTTCAGATAATTTTGTAATAATTGATGATGCTTTTGCATATAAAGGAATTGCAAACATGCCTTCTTCCTTCTTGATTTCTGCAATAACATCTACTTCACTGCCGTCTTCACTTTGGATTAGGATTGCAGCTTCGATAACGCCGTCAACTTGTGTACCAAAGTGTCCGAACATAAACGTAAGTTTAAATTCATAAAGATTTGGATCTTGATCACTTTGTACATAATCTAATCGGTGCATTGTTGTTGGTTCTGGTGACATATCTTCAAAATCTCTTACATGCGCTTCTTTTAAAAACATGTGTACAACCTGTTTGTTTAATTCCATTTTAATCGCTCCCTTAATATAAGTTATTTTCATTATAATATTATTTTAATGATTCACAAAGTTATTGATTGTATAATGATTATTTAGTTTGTAAAATTTAGTGGTGAGAATGTAATTTTGTACTTATCTGATGTTTTGATATTGATTCATATAATTTAATGTTGTAAGATGTATAGACAAATATATGGTGATTAGTGAGCGAAAGCTCATTATTTTTTTGGAGGAAACATGAAAAAATCAACAATTATAATGATTACTTTTTTAATTGGGGCATTCTTTACGTTCTTAAATGAAACGTTATTGAATATTGCATTAACGGAAATAATGCGTGTATTCAATGTAGATGCACCTACTGTTCAGTGGCTCGCTACTGGATTTATGCTGGTCATGGGTGTACTGATGCCATTATCTGCATCGCTTATACAATGGTTTACAACACGACAGTTGTTTATCGGTTTAATGTCTTTATTTTTAATTGGTACATTGATTGCAGGTTTTGCTGTTAACTTCCCAATGATTCTTGCTGGCCGTATGATACAAGCTGCAGGTACAGGATTACTTATTCCAACGATCATGAACGCTATGCTGAATTTATTTCCACCGCATGAGCGTGGTAAAGTAATGGGGAATTTTGGTCTTGTGATGATGTTCGCACCAGCGATTGGCCCGACTTTATCAGGCGTCATCGTTGATACGTTAGGCTGGCGCTGGTTATTTTTCTCGGTTGTTCCTTTTGTCATCTTCTCAATTGTATTTGCAATGCGTTACCTTGAAAATGTAGGAGAAGTTACGAAACCTAAGATTGATATTTTTTCTGTCGTGTTATCGACTATCGGTGTGGCTGGTATAATCTATGGTTTCAGTTCAGTAAGTACAGCTAAAGGTGGATTTGGTAACCCGATGATTCTTACTTTTATTATTGTCGGAATTATTGCGATGGTATTGTTCGCACTAAGACAACGCAAACTTACGGAACCTTTACTTGATCTTTCTGTATTTAAATATGCCAATTATGCACGTGGAATGTTCATTTTCGTAGTTGTAGTAATGGCTATGTTTGCGTCAGAAATCGTAATGCCGATGTATTTACAAGGACCGATGGCATTTAGTGCAAAAGTTGCAGGAATGATTTTATTACCCGGGGCATTATTAAATGGTGCGATGAGTCCTGTTATGGGACGTATCTTTGATAAACTTGGGCCAAGAAAGATGATTATTCCCGGAATGTTTATTCTGGCACTCGTCATGTTATTCTATTCAACCATTCATCCTGGTATCAGCATTTATGTCTTCATCATGGTCTATATGGTATTGATGTTGAGTATTTCAATGATTATGATGCCGAGTCACACGAATGCGATTAACCAGTTACCGAGAAAATTATATCCACATGGTACGGCTATCGGTAATATGATTCAGCCAATTGCAGGTGCAATGGGTATTTCAATATTCGTAAGTATTATGACGCATGGTCAAAAGAAAGCTTTGGAAGGTATTTCAAACCCTACATTGACCCAAGTTAATGAAGCGTTAACAACGGGTGTGCATCATGCATACTGGTTTGCGATTGCCTTAACAGTTATCGGTTTGATTACTGCTTTATTCATTACAAAATCGGTTGCACCTGAGGGCGAAACGTTCGGCCTTCCAGAAGAATCTCAAAAATAATGTTTTATTAATAGAATAGCAGGGTAAACCAAACATGTCTGTCTTTACAGGCATGTTTTTAAATAGATTAAGGGAGCGTTTTGATGAGTAAAAATAATACAGAAGCAATAAAAATTGGCTTCGCGTATGTAGGTGTTATTGTAGGTGCAGGTTTTTCTACAGGTCAAGAAGTTTTAACATTTTTTACGAACTATGGTATATATAGTTACCTTGCCATATTAATCGCTGGCTTGATGCTCACTTTCTTTGGACGCCAAACTGTAAAGTTAGGTTATGGTCTAGATGCAGAGAATCATGAATCAACGATTCAATACCTATTTGGTAAAAAATTTGGAAAAGTGATTGACTATCTTTTAGTATTTTTCTTATATGGTTTAGCTACAATCATGGTTGCTGGTGCAGGTAGTGCAGCACATGAAAGTTTTGGTCTACCTATATGGTTAGGATCGCTAATTATGGTAATAGCGATTATTATCACTTTATTATTAGATTTTAGTAAAATAATTGGTGCATTAGGTATGGTTACACCTTTTTTAATAATTGTAGTAACAACAATTGCTGTATATTATTTCTTTAAAGGCTCGATATCATTTGGAGAGATTCAAAATCATATTAATACTGATAAACAACCATTTAAACTTTCATTCTTACCAGAAAGTTCATTGTGGTGGTGGTCAGGACTTAATTATGGAGGTCTTGCTTTTGCAAGTGGATTTAGTATACTTGCAGCGATAGGCGGAGACGCTAGTCGTATGAAAGTTGCAGGAAAAGGCGCAACAATTGGTGGGGTTACGTTATTAGTACTTTTATTGATGGTGAACTCAGGACTATTAAGTGAATTAGATAAGATTAATAATTCTGCAATACCAACGTTAATATTAGGTAAAGCAATCCATCCAATTCTTGGAATTGCTTTAAGTATTATTATGTTGATGGTAATATATAATACCATTGCAGGATTAATGTATTCATTTATCGCAAGATTTTCTGAACCATATTCGAAAAAATATAAAATAATGCTATTTAGTTTAATGGGATTATCATATTTATTAAGTTTTGTAGGATTTTCAAAATTAGTACAAACTGCTTATCCATTATTAGGCTATGTGGGTATTATTTTATGTATCGGTATTGCAAAGAAGTACTTTGATCGAAAGAAAAAAGGTAAAAATCATATTGCATAATGATAAAATGGGGATTTCCCCATTTTATTTTTTTATCATTATAATTGGTATGCTATAATAATGACCGGTGAGAAAGGGCGGTTGTATTGAAGAAAAGATATTTAATTTACATAATTTTAATTGCATTGATAACGATGGGAATCAGTGTAATGATGGGATGGCATATCAATGATGATGCGAGATTATCAGAAAATGCTCTACTAAATGAACGAGCGATAGAAGCATCAAATGTAAAGATGGTAAAAAATGTTACTTACAGTGATGTTGCCCCGTTGTCACAGATGGATATCATTATGCCGAAAAATATTAAAAAGGGTGATAAATTACCGCTTATTATGTGGACACATGGTGGTGGATTTATTGCAGGAGATAAACGACATAAAAATCCGTATCTTGCACAGATTGCAGAGAAGGGATTTATTGTTGCGAATATCAATTATGCATTGGCACCAGGAAACCAATATCCAACACCTATTCTGCAGGAATTAGAAGCGGCAAAATTCTTAAAGAAAAATGATCATCATTTACCGATTGATTTTACTCAGATTATTATCGGTGGGGATTCTGCTGGTGCTCAAATTGCAAGTCAGTTTGCAGCGATGCATACGAATAATAAACTGATGCATGATATGCAGCAAAAACCTGTATTTAAAGCCAGTCAACTCAAAGCGGTAGTGTTATTTGGAGGACTTTATAATATGCAGACAGTGCGTGCGACAAAGTTCCCACGTATAGAATTGTTTATGGAGAGCTATACCGGTGAAAAGCATTGGGAGAAGCAATTCAAACCGATTGAACAGCTCAGTACGACAGCAAATATTACGAAGCGATATCCACCGACCTTTTTAACAGTTGGCGATGCTGACCCATTTGATTCTCAGGCGCATGAACTGGTGAAAGTACTAAAAGCAAACGATGTACCATATGCCTATTCATTTTTTGATGGGACGCATGGATTACGCCATCAATACCAGTTTCATATGGAGCTGAAAGAATCTCGACTTACATATCGTAAACTTATGATGTTTCTCGGAAATCATACGAGTCAGTCACCTTATTCATCAAATACTGTAAAAGAGAAGATGCCTGAAATTAAGGTGAAGCAGAACAAAAATTAATAAATCATTTTTATGCAGATAAGAAATTGGGTACAATATAAGAAATAACCGTATGGAGGTCAAAAGATGAAACCACGTTTATTACTAACAGGTGCTACAGGTTATATCGGTAAAAACTTATATGAGTATTTAAAAGATGATTTTGAAATTTATGCAATGAGTAAATATCCTGCTGAAGACAGTAAAGAAGATATTCATTGGGTCACAGGAGATATGTTCTCATTGAATGACTGTATTGATGCACTTGGTCAAGTGGACTTTGGTGTATATTTTTTAGACCCGACAAAGCGCTCTAACAAACTTAATGATGCGACGTTTCAGGATATCAATGCAATCAGTGCCGATAACTTTGCACGTGCAGCAGAAGCGACAAACTTAAAGGCGATTATTTATGTGAGCGGTACAGGTGATGACGAAGAAACAATTAATATCTTAAAAAGCTATAAAACACCAGTTCAAATTACAAAGACGCCAGTTAAACGAAAAGGTATCGTTGCGCAGACCCAAAACTCTAAATCCAACGATGTTCGTAGTATTCAGCGTACATTAATGCCTTCCAGCTGGACGGTTGAACGTGTGAGTAAACATTACTTTGCATGGTTAAGTGACATGGCACTGGACCTTATCGAAGTAAAAGGACATGCTGGACGCTTTGAAATATACGGTGTAAAAAAACATATCTTAACACTAGAAAAAGACGAAGACAAATCTGATGACAATCGCATTGTCTATAATATAACAGGTGGCGTATTATATCATGCACATGTTGATAGCAGGGCACGTATGGAATTCCGACGACTAAAAGGTACGAATACACTGATCATTGCACTACATGATTATGAACCGATATTACCATGGCTTGTCTATATGCTGACAGAGGCACCTATTTATCATTTAACGATGAAAATATTTGATGTGGAGATGCGTATCGAACGTTTCCAGGAAGAAAAGGAAAAAGGTATTGAGAAAAAATATACAAAATAAATACAAAATGGCATCCTGATGTACTATATATCAGGATGCTTATTTTTTATTTTTCAGACAAATTTACAATTCTGAAACACTAAATTTACAATGCTGTAATATAGTAAACGGTTACTATAAATAGTTTACTTTATTTTTACAAAACACTATGCTTTCATTGTTTTTTCCTATAGAATATCGTTGTAGTCATAAAATATGTTTTTTTATTAATGGGAGGATTTAAGATGTTTAACAGAAAGAAAGATAAGTTTGCAGTGCAGTTAGAAGCGATGGCAGAAAATCTGAATCGTGCAGCGATTGCTTTTGGAGAATTGACGTTCCATAACGCATTTGATCTAAAAAAATATGCAGACACTATTAAGGCGTACGAAACAAATGGTGATGAGTTAATGCACCAGATGATTTCAGACTTAAATCAAACATTTATTACACCGATTGAACGTGAAGATATTCTGGCGCTATCTAATGCTATCGATGATGTCATGGACGCTATGGAAGAAACATCTGCAATGTTTGAAATGTACTCAATTGAATACTCAGATGAGTATATGGCTGAATTTGTTCAAAATATTCAAGGGTGCGCAAAAGAAATTAAGACCGCAGTGACGCTCGTTGCTGAGAAGAAGTTATCTCATGTGCGTGTGCACTCTATTAATATTAAAGAGCATGAAACAAACTGTGATGGTATACTAAGACAATCGATTAAACATATCTTATCTGTAGAAACGGATCCGTTAACTGTGATGAAAGTAAAAGATATTTATCAGTCTTTAGAAGATATTGCTGATAAATGCCAGGCAGTAGCGAATATACTCGAATCTATCATTATGAAGAATAGTTAAGGAGCATTTTTATGGAACCGATTATTATTTTTACATTTGCGATTGTATTCTTCGCGTTAGCTTTTGACTTTATCAATGGTTTCCATGATACGGCAAACGCAATAGCAACAGCAGTTTCAACAAAAGCGTTAAAGCCTCGTCATGCAATCTTGATGGCTGCTGTGCTGAACTTTATCGGGGCGATTCTTTTCCATGGTGTAGCGAAGACGGTTACGAAAGATATTGTAGACCCATTTACCTTACAAAATGGTCAAGTTGTCATCCTTGCGGCATTAATCAGTGCGATTACATGGAACTTAATCACATGGTATTTTGGGATTCCGAGTTCGTCATCACATACATTGATTGGCTCAATTGCAGGTGCTGCAATTGCATCAGGTGGTTTTGGAATTCTGGAATATGCCGGGTTTACGAAGATTATCGTCGGTTTACTTATTTCACCATTGCTTGCCTTTATTGTAGGTTATATTATGTATACAATTATTAAGATTGTATTCAAGAACGCAAACTTAACAAAGACCAATAGAAACTTTAGATTCCTGCAGATCTTTACAGCAGCAGCACAAGCTTTTGCCCATGGTTCAAACGATGCACAAAAGGCGATGGGGATTATTACGATGGCATTAATCTCAGCAGGCATGCAGACCGGTAGCACTGAACCACAAACGTGGGTACAGCTTTCATGTGCGGCAGCGATGGGATTAGGTACTGCAGTAGGTGGATGGAAGATTATTAAGACAGTTGGTGGCAATATCATGAAGATACGACCATCGAACGGTGTAGCAGCTGACTTATCATCAGCGTTAATCATCTTTGGTGCAACACACTTTCACTTACCAGTTTCAACGACACACGTTGTTTCATCATCTATTTTAGGGGTTGGATCAAGCCATCGTGTGAAAGGTGTGAAATGGACGACGGCACAACGTATGATTATTACCTGGGTTATTACGATGCCGATTTCAGCCGTAATAGCAGCAGCAGTTTTTTATATCGTTAATTATGTTACACATATCTTTTAATTAAATGAAACATATTCGGGTAAACTAATAATAGTTTATCCGAATTTTTTTGTGGAGGGATGAAGATGCAACACATTGTATTCGTGCATAGTGCCGGTGTACAGTCGGTCACGAGTGGTAGTAATCCACTCATTAGAAAAACTAAAGAAGACATACCAGATTACACCTGGCATGCAAGTGATTATCCGAGAGATGTCGGACAAATTTATGATAACTGGGTAAAAGTATTGATACAGAGTTTAGATGAAGTACCGATTGATGAACCTGTTATATTAATCGGTCATTCATTTGGTGGTACGGTTATCACAAAATATTTAACAGAAAACACAGTACAGCACAACATTGAAAAAGTAATCATGATTGGTTCACCATTCTTCGGTTGTGACGAGAAATTTAGTGACCCACAAAATATCATTACTGATGAATTAAAAGTAGCAGCACCCATATATCATATACAGTCAGAAGACGATGACCGCGTGAATATCAATCATCAGAAGTGCTGGCAAGAAAAGTTCCCGGAAATACAGTTGATTACAGAACAAAGTGGGAAACATGAATTCCACGATGGAATTCAAGCACTGAATCAATTATTAAATTAAAAATTTTTACACGGTTTAATGATTAAACCGTGTATTTTTTATATTTTTTTTGACGATTTTGTAAACGCTTTTAAGTAACCGTTTACAAAAACAAAATTTTAAAGTAATATACTTGTATACAAGTAGACGAGGTGGAAAGAATGCTACCGAAACAGTGGATAGAAAATTTGTCGTCAGGAGAACGTATCGCTTTTCATTTAAGACATAAGATTATTTCTGGTGAGTTAAAAGGTAACGAAAAACTTTCTGAAAATCAATTAGCTACATTATATGAAGTAAGTAGGTCACCTATTCGTGATGCATTAAAGATTCTTGCAAATGATCATCTGATTCGATTAGAACGAATGGGTGCTGTAGTGTGTGCTTTATCGGATAAAGATATTCAGGAATTGTACGATATGCGTATTATGATTGAAGGGTTTGCATTTGAGAAAATTGAGCAGACAACAATAGAAACATTAGTACTCGAACTTGAAAAGAAACTTGAGATGATGCGTGTCGCAGTTAAATTTAATGATGCTGCAGAATTTGCGATGCAGGATATTTTATTTCATCAGACGATGATTGAATCCATTCATCATCAACAACTTGAAAAATTATGGCATGCAATCAAGCCTAATATGTTAATTCTTAATCTGATTGCAATGCAACATCGTATGAATGAAGATAAAGCAGATTTTGAACGAATATTTAATAATCATGAGATGTATATTAAAGCAGTACGCACTCAGGACAGAAAGTTATATAAGAAAGTGCTGCATATTAATTTCGATGATTTAAATGATGAGGTGGATGATTTATTCTACTCTCAAACGAAGGAGGATATTTAAATGTTTATGATCGGTGTTGATATCGGTACGACAAGTACGAAGAGTGTACTTTATAACATGCGTGGAGAAATCATTGCAGTCCACCATAAAGAATATCCATTACTCACGCCTCATAGTGATATTGCTGAGCAAGATGTTCAGCAAATATTTGATGCAGTGATAGAGACGATTGCTCACGTTGTAAAGATAAGTGGAGCAAAAGTTGAGGAAATAGCTTTTGTAAGTTTTTCGAGTGCCATGCATAGTCTGATTTTAATGGATGAATCACATCAACCATTGACGAACAGTATTACCTGGGCGGATAACCGTAGCTATAAATACAGTGAGCTACTCAATCGTGAACATGATGGGTTATCCATTTATCAGCGTACAGGGACACCGATACATCCGATGAGTCCGTTAAGTAAACTGATGTGGTTTAAACATGAAGATGTAGATACATTTCGTGCCGCGAATAAATTTATCGGTATTAAAGGGTATGTGTTCTTCAAATTATTTAATCGTTACGTAGAAGATTATTCGATATTAAGTGCGACAGGATTATTTAATATCAATACATTAGACTATGATGAAAGCGTGCTTGAGCTCCTTGGACTTACGAAAGACAATTTCTCAGAAGCGGTAGATACGACAGAAGTTATTACCGGACTTAATACTGAATATGCCAAACTGATGGGGATTAGCCCTGATACGCCATTTGTCATTGGCGCAAGTGACGGTGTATTAAGTAACTTAGGTGTTGATGCCTTCAAATCTGGAGAAGTTGCTGTAACAATCGGTACGAGTGGGGCTATTCGTACTGTGATTGATGCACCAAAGACAGATGCACATGGCAGATTATTTTGCTATGCGTTAACGAAAGACAAGTGGGTAATTGGCGGACCGGTGAATAATGGTGGCGTCGTGTTGCGCTGGATCCGTGATGAATTTGCATCCAGTGAAGTAGAAACTGCAAAGCGTCTAGGTATAGATAGCTATGAAGTGCTTACAAAGATTGCTGAACGTGTACCCCCAGCGAGTAATGGGTTGATCTTCCATCCATTTTTAGCTGGAGAACGTGCACCATACTGGAATGCCAATGTGCGTGGTTCATTCTTCGGCTTGACGTTATCACATAAAAAAGAGCATATGATAAGAGCAGCTTTAGAAGGTGTCATTTTTAATCTATATACCGTATTTATCGCATTAGGTGTATTGATGGATGGAGAAGTAAAGACGTTGAAAGCGACAGGTGGTTTTGCAAAAAGTGCACTATGGCGACAAATGATGGCGGATATATTTGAACATGAAGTGATTGTACCAGAAAGTGTTGAAAGTTCTTGTTTAGGTGCAGTTACACTTGGACAAGTGGCACTTGGTATTAAACCTGATTTCAGTCATATCAGTGATATGGTAGGCGTAACAAAACCGCACAAACCGATTCACGAGCATGTAGTGATCTACCGTGAAATATTACCGATTTATATGAAGGTAACGAATCAATTGATGGATGTTTATCTAGATATGGCAAACTTCCAGAGAAATCATGAAGGGAATGAAACAGAATGAATTTTATGACAGAACAATGGCCGCTAATCACCGTTTTTATCGCAATATTACTACTGTTATTTCTAATTATGGGACTGAAGTTAAATACCTTTATCTCTTTAATTGTTACAGCATTTACGACAGCATTGTTATTAGGGATGCCGCTAGATAAAGTAGTTGCAACAATTGAAGCGGGTATGGGCGGAACGCTTGGACATATCGCGCTTATCTTTGGGCTTGGTGCGATGCTCGGGAAATTACTCGCTGATGGTGGTGGTGCAACGCGTATTGCGCACACATTGATCGACAAGTTTGGTTTAAAACATATTCAGTGGGCAGTTGTCGTTGCATCATTTATTATCGGTATCGCATTATTCTTCGAAGTTGGATTAGTATTGCTTATTCCAATCGTCTATACAATCGCAAAAGAAACGAAATTACCAGCACTTTATTTAGGTATTCCAATGGCTGCAGCTTTATCAGTAACACACGGATTCTTACCGCCCCATCCAGGGCCGGTTATGATCGCCAAAGAATATGGTGCAAATTTAGGTGAAGTATTATTATATGGCTTTATTATCGGAATTCCGGTTGCTATTATTGCTGGACCAGTCTTCAATAAAATTGCTCAGAAAATTGCACCGACTGCTTATACACGTGAAGGTGATATTTCATCACTCGGTAAAAATGTACATTTTAAAATTGAAGACACTCCAGGATTTTTTATCAGTACGTTAACTGCGTTATTTCCGGTAATCTTAATGTTAATTGCTACAGTAGTGAAATTGATTGTTGAAGCTGGTGGTGTAGCGCCAAATGCATTGATGAAAACAATCTACTTAATTGGTGATGCATCAACTGCAATGTTGATTTCAATTATATTAGCGATATTTACGATGGGATTAAATCGCGGCAGACAGATGAAAGATGTAATGCAGTCTGTTACAGATGCAATCTATCCGATTGGGATGATGATTTTGATCATCGGTGCAGGTGGCGCATTCAAACAAGTATTGATTGATGGCGGCGTAGGTAAACATGTAGAAACTTTATTTACGCATTCAGACTTTTCTCCAATATTATTAGCATGGCTTGTTGCAGCAGTATTACGTATCGCTTTAGGGTCAGCGACAGTTGCTGCAATCTCAACGACAGGTATTGTTATTCCAATCTTAGAATCAAGTGATGTGAATTTAGCGCTCGTTGTACTTGCAACAGGTGCAGGTAGTGTTATTGCCTCTCATGTCAATGATGCAGGATTCTGGATGTTTAAAGAGTACTTTGGATTAACTGTGAAAGAAACAGTGTTAACATGGACCTTACTAGAAACGATTATTTCAGTGAGTGGACTGATCTTTATATTAATATTTAGTATGTTTGTGTAGATAAGACAGCCTTCGGGTTGTCTTTTTTACTTTGAGTACTAATTTAATATATTGATAGGCCATCTTTATAGTATTGAGTTTGACTCTAAAGTCCACAATATTTGTGTAATATGACTAAACAAAGTACAATAATATATACAAAAATAATAATTTTTATAAGAATGAGGGATTTAATGAATAATTATAGTTATCAGGCTCCACAACAAATGTCACATGGCTCTGCAATAAGAAATGCATGGCTATATTTTATGTATTACTGGGTGATTTTTGCGGTTGGAACGTTTGTCGGACAGTTCGTGCCACCAGGTATGCGTATGATAGTTTCAGTCTTAATATTCGCTTTAGTATTAATTTCTTTATTTGTTAAAGCTTCAAGAAAATTTGGCGCTGTCATTTCAAACGTAATGGCATTTGCGCTTGGCGTAGTAAGTTATGCGTCATTTATGTATTATATCGGAACGCTTGGTCCAACTGTATTCTATCAGAACATTGGGTTAGCAATTGGTGCATTCTTAGCATTCGGTGCAATGGGTTACTTCGTCGTTGGTGATGCAACAAACTTAGGACGTCTATTATTCCCGGCGCTTATTGTATTAGTATTAGCAAGTTTTGCAGGAATTTTCATTCAAATTCCGATGTTCCATCTCGTGATTACGATTGCGGGTCTTGCGATTTTCTTACTATATACAATCTATGATTTTAATAGAATGAAACGTGGACAATTTTCACCACGTGAAATGGGCTTTAACTTATTTATTAACTTGTTAAATATCATCATGGATATTTTACGTTTAGCAAGTATTTTAAGAGACTAGCATTATAGAATTTTGGGGAAACACGATTGTTGTGTTTCCTTTTTTTTGTTTTGTGCTAATGAAAATATAAGTGTATAATAATGACATATTAATTTGAAAGAAGCGTGTATATAATGGGGCGTAAGTGGAATAATATTAAAGATAAGAAAGCAGCAAAAGATAAAAATACGAGTCGAATTTATGCAAAATTTGGTCGTGAAATTTATGTTGCCGCAAAATCTGGTGAACCAGATCCAGAATCAAACCAAAATTTAAAATTCGTGCTTGAACGTGCAAAAACATACTCTGTACCAAAACATATCATCGATCGTGCCATTGAAAAAGCTAAAGGTGGCGGTGAAGAGGATTTTGATGAGTTACGCTATGAAGGTTTCGGACCAGGTGGATCAATGTTAATCGTTGATGCTTTAACGAATAACGTAAACCGTACAGCAAGTGATGTGCGTGCAGCTTTTGGTAAGAACGGTGGGAACATGGGTGTTTCTGGTTCAGTAAGTTACATGTTTGAAAACACTGCAGTATTTGGTTTTGATGGTAAGACAGCTGACGAAACATTAGAATTATTGATGGAAGCAGATATCGATATCCGTGACGTGTTAGAAGAAGACGAACATGTAATCGTATACGCTGAACCTGATCAATTTGCAGCTGTACAGAACGCTTTAAAAGAGGCTGGTGTCGAAGAATTCACAGTAGCAGAACTTTCTATGCTTGCACAAAACGAATTACAGTTATCAGATGCTGACTTAGAAGTATTTGAGAAACTAGTCGATGCGATTGAAGATTTAGAAGATGTACAAACAGTACATCACAATGTGGAATTATAACAAAAAATCAGTCAGGATGCGTCCTGACTTATTTTTATGGAAAAATAAAATCAAACAGGTGATAAAATGAGTCAGGAACAGGTGGTATCTGAAAAGAAATTTAGACCAGAAATAGAAGGTCTTCGTGCAGTTGCAGCATTGCTTGTTCGAATCTATCATATATGGTTAGGTAAAGTTTCTGGTGGGGTTGAAGTGTGTTTTGTCTGTGCTTTGTCGAAAATCGTAGTATATTCAGATAAAGGACATATGACACGACGTTTTGTGAAAATATTGCCTTCATATTGAACATGATTTAATGGCATTACTCAAAAATATTAAGTCAAAAGAAGGGGTTAAATATGATTAGACAATTTGAAGTTAATGATATAGATGCCGTTCAGCAGATGAATGCAGCAGAAGGTTGGGATAATCTAGTTGTGCGTCATGAACAGACACTTGCTGCATGGTTAAATAGTGAGAGTTACGTCTTTATTGAAGATGAGCAGGTCGTCGGGTGTGCTAGAGCCATTACGGATGGTCATGTTAGTCTGTATCTTTGTGAGTTGATTACACATCGCAACTATAGAGGTCGTGGTATTGCAAAGGCATTGATTGAACATATTCACCAGTTATACCCGACAACACGCATGGAATTGCTGGCAACAAATGACTCTAAAGGCTATTATGGAAAAAGTTTTAGACCATTTTATGGTTTTAGAAGAACATTTGGAGAATAGTGATAAAAATTGTGCATCTTTTCCGGATACTTGGATTATCCGGAAAAGATGCGCTTTTTATTTTAGTTTCGTAAAAAGGTAATTACTACTATCATCGCATGATTTTTGATATATTTTAGATAAAAGGAGCTGATACAATGAATTTAGGTTTACAAGGAAAAGTCGCAGTTATCACAGGTTCTAGTAAAGGTATCGGAAAAGAAACAGCAACAGTTCTGGCTGAAGAAGGTGCAAACGTCGTTATTGCCAGCCGTCATGAAGATGAACTGATTAAAGTGGTAAAAGAAATTAAAGAGAAAACAGGCAAAGATGTCGCTTATCAAGTATGTGACGTAACAAAAGAAGCTGATTGTAATGCATTTGTTCAAAAGGCAATTGATACTTATGGCAAGCTTGATATATTAATCAATAACGCAGGTAGTGCGTTTGCTAAAAATTTTGAAGAAGTTTCTCTGAATGATTGGCAGGAGGATTTGGATCTTAAACTTTTTGGAGCATTGCATATGTTGCATGCCGCGATTCCAGAGCTTAAGAAAAAAGGCGGTGCGATTGTTAATCTTACAGCTGTAGCAGGTAAGAATCCACCTGCAAACACAACACCAACCTCTGTTACGCGCGCGGCAGGATTGGCATTAACAAAGACACTCAGCAAAGATTTAGCACAATACAATATTCGAGTGAATGCTGTATGTATCGGTTTAATTCGTAGCGGACAAATTGAGAAACGCTGGCAGGAAGAAGCACCGGAATTAACGTGGGAAGAATATGCAAGAGATCCGAAGTTTGGTATTCCATTAGGACGTATTGGCGATACACGTGAAGCAGCGAATGTCATTACATTCTTAGTAAGTGAAGCGGCAAGTTATGT
The DNA here is from genome assembly GCF_003259675.1 of Macrococcoides bohemicum. Classification (GTDB taxonomy): domain Bacteria; phylum Bacillota; class Bacilli; order Staphylococcales; family Staphylococcaceae; genus Macrococcoides; species Macrococcoides bohemicum. The sequence continues at coordinate 104,327 of NZ_PZJG01000003.1, forward strand.
GAGCGGTGTAGCAGTTAATATCGATGGTGGGAAATCACCGAGTTTATAATCTTAACTTCATATATGATTATCTTTGAACACACTAACGTGTGTTCTTTTTTTTTTTTAAAATTTTTACAAATAATGCTTGCAATAATCCGTTCTAGGTGTATTATAATAAGTAGTACAGTTAATACAGTAGAAATGGAGGGGTTATATGATTTCAATTGATAATCGTAGCCGAATCCCAATATATGAACAACTCGTCAATGGATTTAAACTACAGATCATGAATGGTGTATTACAAGCAGATGATCAATTACCTTCTGTTCGTCAATTGGCTCAGGAGCTAACGATTAATCCTAATACCATACAGAAAGCCTATCGTGAATTAGAACGATTAGGCTATACCTATTCAGTACCTGGTAAAGGAAGTTTTGTGAATAAAGTAGAAGACACGATGCAAAAGGAGCGAATTACAATGTTATCTGAATCTCTAGAGAAAATCGTTCAGGAGTTATTGTTCTTAGGCTTAACGAAGGAAGAGATAATAGAAAAGATAGAGTCGATGAGGGGTGATAACGATGATTCAAATTAATGATGTAACGAAAAGATTTGGACATTTCACTGCGGTAAGTGATGCCACGTTAACAATTGAACCAGGGAGTATTCAAGGATTACTTGGAAGTAATGGTGCAGGTAAGACGACATTACTTAAGATGATTGCAGGGATTTACAAAGCTGATAATGGCAGCATTACTTTTAACGAACAAGATATCTTTGAGAATGAAGATTACAAATCTAAGATGATTTTTATATCTGATATACCTTACTTTTTTGGGCATGCAAACTTAGAGGAGATGGCTGATTTTTATCATAAGTTATATCCTGATTTCAGTGTTGAACGCTTTAATCAGTTATCTGAACTGGTTAAGATGAACCCAAAGAAAAAGCTATCTAAACTTTCAAAAGGGATGCAGCGTCAATGCGCATTTATATTAGCCATTGCAGCGCGTCCTGAAGTAATGTTACTGGATGAACCTTTTGACGGACTTGATCCGATTGTTAGACATACGATTAAAAATATTCTCATTCAGGACGTGAGTAATCACGATATGGCATTGTTTGTATCCAGTCATAACTTACGTGAGATGGAAGACTTTTGTGATTCAGTGACGCTGATGCATGAAGGACGTGTACTGATGACACGTGACCTCGATGATTTAAAAGGAAATGTAGCTAAGATTCAGATGGCTTTCAGTTCGTTACCTGATGAATCATTCTATAAAGGGATGAATGTGATTGATAAATCGATAAAAGGTCGTGTTGTGACTTGTATCGTAAAAGACAACCTGGACAGAGTAGAAGAATATATTACAAAAGCAGATCCACTGCTCTATGATATATTACCACTCACATTGGAAGAAATATTTACTTATGAATTAGGAGGGTACGGTTATGCAATCGAAAACATCATTGTGGAATAAATCACTATTCAAAAATTTATCTCGCAACATTATGTTTTTAACTGTGATTAATATCATCTGCACGTTTATTTTAGTGCCGTTCTCCTATTTTATGATGGATGTAGAAGGTACGAATAATATTAGTAAGTATATTATAGGCTCATTAAATACAGCAGGCATTTATTTCTTCGGCACAATGCTCTATGCAGGCTTATGCGGAATTTTCATCACCTATTTTTTAAAGGGACAAGCTGCATCTGATTTTATTCATAGTTTGCCGATTAAACGCCATCGAATTTTAAATACAGTATACGTGACGTACTTTACGCATGTATTCTTCAATTTATTGATAAATGGTATTATCACATTATTATGTGGCATTAAATTTTATGGGATTAATATAGAGAAAGTACTTATATGGATGCTATTAAGCTTATTGATTCATTTGTTTATCTTTAGTCTGACTGTATTATTAAGCTTATTGATAAATAATTATTTAAGTCATATAGTAGGGACAATTGCACTGCTTATTTCCCCGGTAATCATGGGAACGCTAATCTATACGACACATATGGTGTTATTCAAAGGGCTTTCAGAATATCCGGAAATATTTCTAAATGATATAACGATACCATTGAAGTTTATGGAGTATGTGGTGACCGATCGCTACAACTTTATCTATTTAGTTGTGATGTTTATTATTTCAATCGTTATGATAGCACTCTCTTATTATGTATATATGCGACGTCAAAATGAACGTATCAATGAACCTTATGCAAATCAGTTTATCCATTTGATCATTTATTTTATTATGCTGCTTATTGCGACACTACTTGGAGGTTTAATTTTTAGTTCTTTATTTAGTGAGACGAAGATTGTATCGTTAATTATATATATAATCGCGTTTACAGTTGCTTTCATGCTGATGGAAATGATTTCACAGAAATCTGCGCGAATCACATTTGATAAACGACTTTATATCACTTCATTTGGGATTGTAGCATTAGCTTTAATGTTAGTCATCATTTCAGGATATATGCGTGAACAATTTATACCTGATAAAAAAGAAATCTCATCTGTCGCAACAACTTTTGAAGATGCTAATCAAATGTACATGAATCAAAGTTTGCTGAACGATACGAAAGTAAGCAATCAAGCATTTATTGATAGTGTTGTCGATGCACATAAACAATTAAAGAACCCAAAAAAAGGTGTCTATAACAACGATGTAGCAGTCCGTACGATACATATTCAGTATATTATGAATAATGGTCGAGTAGTTGATAGAAATTATGAAGTCTTTGAAAAAGATTATGATAACTACATTAAGCGTGTCAATACAGAAGACAATATGAAAGCGCTAATCACTGCACTTGATCTTAGTAAGCATAAAAAAGATCAAATTTCTATTACCCATGAAGTGAATAATGATTCATTTACGGGTGACAGCATGAATAACAAACAAAAAGAAAAGCTTATAAAAGTTCTGGAAACAAGTATTAAAGAAAGAAGTTTTAATTCAAATCTTGAAGCAGGAAGAACAAAGTATAGCATTACTTTCGATTATGAACATGTTAAATCGAATGGAATGGTTACCGAGTCTGGAAGTTATGACGTTCCGATTTCGATATACGATACGAAGTTAATACAATTTCTAATTGATGAGGAAATCATCTCTGAGCCGAGTGATGTAATAAAAGATGGTAACGTATATGAACTTCCTCGCAAAACATCTTTTGAACATGTCAGAAATATTGAATCAATAAGTGATATTAAAGGTGCTAAAAAAATAGACAGAAAAGATTTTAAACGCATGGTAAACGCACAACAGATTGATTCAAAAGGGCAACGAATCTTCGTTATTGATAGCCTGGAAAAATCATTTATATTTATGAAATAAGCAGGGATTTTCCCTGCTTTTTGTTATAATTTTATATATGGAGGTGTGCTATGCCGAAAAAAACGAAACAAGTAACTAAATCTAAGCCTAGAAATAAACGCAGAAAAAAGAAATTTGGTTTCAAAAAAATTGCGCTCATCTGCTTTGGCGCATATATTGTTTGTGCGATATATGGTGCCAATAAGCCATTACCTGGTGGCGTGTCGAAATGGTTTGATTATAGTAAGACGAATGATGCTGAAGTGTTGATTGATAATACATATGAGAAAGATAAAGTGATGCATTACGATCACGAAATCTTTAATGCTCAATTACAGGCAATTCGCGATGCACAGGACTTTATTATTCTGGATATGTTTTTATTTAATAATGCTTATGATGGTGAAATTGAATTTCCTAAATTAACTGAACAATTAACGGATGCATTAGTTGCTAAAAAGAAGGCTCAACCGAATATTAGAATATATATGTTAACTGACCCGATCAATTCATTCTACGGCAGTTATACACCTGAGCATTATAAAAAGTTGCGCGCTAATGGTATTAACTTATACGAGACGAATTTAGTAGCACTAAGAGACTCTAATCCAGTATATTCAGGTTTCTGGCGCCCAACATTACGTTGGTTTGGTAATAATGAGAATGGATTAATTACCAATATTTTTTCTAAAGATGAACCGAATGTAACGGTTCGTGGATTTGGTAGATTGCTCAATATGAAAGCTAATCACCGTAAAACGTTAGTAACAGAGAAGACTGCAATTATTGCTTCAAGTAACCCACATGATCCGAGTGGTCATCATCAAAATGTTGCATTAAAAGTAAGAGGTCAGATTCAGGAAGATTTAATCAATAGTGAAGTACATGCGATGAATATGAGTGGTGCAGATTTAAGAGTTGATGATTTTAAGATCAATGCACGCGCATTTAATAATGGTATGAATTATACGACAACACTAGTTACTGAAGGGAAGATTAAAGCTGCTCTGTTAGAAGAGATTGGTCGAATGAGTGATGGAGATTCTATTAAGATGGGCATGTTCTATATTGCTGATCGAGATATTGTAAAATCTTTAATTAATGCAAGTAAACGTGGTGTAGATGTGCAGTTAATTCTAGATATAAATAAAGAAGCATTCGGTAAAGAAAAACCGGGCATTCCGAATAAACCGGTTGCACACGAGTTAATTGCAAAGTCAGATGATAACATCAAGATTAAATGGGCAGTGAGTCATGGTGAACAGTATCATGCGAAATTTACATTGCTGAAAGATAACGATAAGCATGAATCGACTTTAATCTTAGGAAGTGCGAATTTAACAAGACGTAATGTCGGTGACTTAAATCTAGAGACGGATGTTATGATTTCTGGACAATCGAACTTACCGGTATTTACTAAGATTGATCAGGATTTTGATGCGAAATGGGATAATACTTATGCGCATGTAACAGATCATTATGATGTAAAGAAGGATCCTTCATTCTTGAAATCAGTAATATATCGTATTCAGGAATTTAGTGGATTATCAAGTTTTTAAAAATGGTATTTGATGGCCGACAAACTGGATTTATCGGCCAAAAATCCACAAAATTATAGGGAAATCGAGACTGATGGCCGACAAACAGTATTTATCGGCCAAGAATCCACAAAATTAGAGGGAAAATGAAAATGATGGCCGACAAACTGGATTTATCGGCCAAAAAAATCCCCATTTCAAACTTTTTTTAAAAAAATGTTGTTGACAGATAATTTGATTCACTGTAACATGTAAAACAAATTAATAATTATTTTATCAAGAGAGACAGAGGGATATGGCCCGATGAAGTCTCAGCAGCGGACTCTAATTTAGAGCACTGTGCTAATTCCATCAAGCTCACGCTTGGCAGATAAATTCGGACGTATAACGTGCATTTAGCTACCAGCTGAGTGCACGTTTTTTATTTTGGGAGGAGAAAAAATGGGAATCATTGAAATTGATCACGTGACTAAAACGTATCAAACAAAGAAAGGTTCGATCAATGCACTAGATGATGTATCGCTTTCAATCGAGAAAGGTCAAATCTATGGCATTGTGGGATATTCAGGTGCTGGGAAATCAACTTTACTCAGGTTAATTAATCGACTTGAAGCGCCATCTTCTGGTCATGTATATGTTGAAGGTAGAGATATCGTTGGATTAAAGGAGAAAGATTTACGTAAACAGCGTCAAAATATTGGCATGATATTTCAGCAGTTTAATTTATTTAAAGCAAAGACAATCAGTGATAATATTCGTTATCCTTTAAAGCTAACGAAACAATATTCTAAAGCTGAAATCGAGCAGCGTGTGGACGAATTACTGGCATTTGTCGGTCTTGCTGATAAGAAAGACGATTACCCAAATCAGTTATCCGGTGGACAGAAGCAGCGTGTAGGTATTGCAAGAGCGTTAGCAACGAATCCTGATATATTACTTTGTGATGAAGCAACAAGTGCACTGGATCCTGAAACGACAGATGAAATATTAAACCTGTTAAAAGATATCAATGAAAAGCTTAATATCACGATAGTGATCATCACCCATGAGATGGAAGTTGTGAAATCAATTTGTGAAGAAGTAGCTGTAATGGAAAAGGGCAGAGTGGTTGAGAGTAACAAGGTATTTGAACTATTTACTACACCTGTTCATCCAACAACAAAGCGTTTTGTGCATAGTGTACTGAATGATGACATCCCTAAAGATATTAATGTTACGAATCGTAAACTATATCGATTTATCTTTAATCATGAACAAATTCTTGAGCCGGTATTGAGTAAGATTGGTAGAGCAAATCATGTTGATTTTAATATTTTGTATGGCGGTATCACCGAGTTAACTGATAGATTATTTGGTAATTTATTAATCGAAGCAGTTGGTGATGTTCAAAATATTCAAAGTGCCTTATCAGAAATAACACAGCACGGCATAGAAGTAAGGGAGGTAGAAGGATTTGAAAACTGATTTAAGTACATTCTGGCCAGTAATATTAGAGCACACGATCAGCACACTCATCATGGTAGCAATAACACTAGTTCTTGCTACGCTGATTGGTTTACCGTTAGGCATACTGCTCTATGCAACTGGCAAAGGTAATATTTTAGAAAATAAGGTGTTAAATACAATTTTGAACGCAATCATCAATACAATTCGACCGATTCCGTTCATTATTTTCCTCGTAGCACTGATTCCGATTACTAGATTTTTAGTAGGTACATCTATCGGGATATGGGCAGCGATATTTCCGATGACGTTAGCTGCATCATTATCTATTGCGCGTGTTGTGGAAAACAATATCGTTTCAGTAGATCGTGGTGTAATTGAAGCAGCGCAGTCTATGGGTTCAAGTAAGTTTGATATTTTATTTAAAGTATTAATTCCGGAAGCAGCAGGAGCCCTCATTTTAGGGTTAACCTTTACTACCGTATCACTCATCGAGTTCTCTGCAGTAGCAGGTCTTGTTGGTGCTGGTGGCATAGGGTATCTCGCTTTTACATATGGCTATCAGCGCTTTGACGTTGTAGTCATGTTTATTACAGTGCTTATATTAATTGTTTTAGTTCAGATCACACAATTTATCGGTAACAAAGTAGCAAGCATATATACAAGTCGTTTATAAAAAAGGAGAATGAAAAGATGAAAAAGTTATTCGTTTTATTTTTAAGTTTAATCGTAGTTCTAGCAGCATGTGGTAGTAAAGAAGATGAAAAGACAGTTAAGATTGGTGTAACTGGCGTGGACTCTAAAGTCTGGGATGTTGTTAAGAAAGAAGCAGAGAAGGATGGCATAAAAATTGAATTTGTTGAATTCCAGGATTACACAGCACCTAACAATGCGCTTGCTGAAGGTGAAATTGATTTAAATGCGTTCCAGCATTTCGCTTTCTTAGATCAGTTTAAAAAAGACCATAAATTAAAATTATCTGTAGTAGGTACAACAGTATTTGCACCACTTGGCGCATATACTAAAAAGATTCAAGACATTAAAGATGTGAAAAAAGGCGATACAATTGCAATTCCTAATGACGTTACTAACCAGGCGCGTGCATTAAAGTTATTAGAACAAGCTGGATTGTTAAAGCTATCTAGTGACTTCGGTCTATTTGGTGGACCAGACAAAATTGAAGAAAACAAACTTGATCTAAAAATCAAACCGATTGATGCGCAGCAAACACCACGTGTATTAGAAGATGTAGCAGTTTCTATCATTAATAATGGTGTAGCAGCGCGTGCTGGACTAAATCCAAAAGATGATCCGATTTATCTGGAAGATGCGGATAATAAAGATGTCGCACCATACATTAATGTTATTGCAGCGAAAACAGAAGATAAAGATAACAAAACATATAAGAAAATCGTTGAATTATATCACTCTGATTTAGCTAAAGATGCTTTAAAGGAAGATACGAAAGACGGTGAAATTGCGAAAAACTTATCACAAGATGAAATCAATAAGATTGAAGAGGGTTTGAAATAGATAGATTGCTCCTCGGCAATTAATGTTCACTTAGTGAGACTCTAGGTGAACAACCCCCTTTAACGCCATACCCATCCCAAATAAACCCCCTTATTCAGCTGGATAAGGGGGTTTGTGATATTATCGTTTAAATATTATTGTTGCTTTGCATAATGTACGAAATTGAATTTCCCACTTGAAATGCCTAACTTTTGATAATAGGCATGCATGTAGTTTGCATTTGCGCGTGCCCATAATATATCAGTAGCATATTGACTGTCTCCTGGTGCAAATGGATTCCAGCGCATAGCATATAGTGTATTTTGATTTTCAGAAACAAATCCTTTTGAAATAAATTTAGCACCGCCGATAATCGCTTCATTTGGTGTATCCCAACCAACGTTTGCTGCATATTTCGCACCATATTTTACTGCATCTTTATCATATGCTCCAACACCATACATATTATAGAAACGTTTGTTCTTATCTTCACCATTAACTTTAACACCTTTAGCTAATGTACTTGTACCTTCAGCTGTTTCTAAAAAGGCATGACTGATTAAATAAATTTCATTAATATTATACTTTAAGCTAGCTTGTCTAAAGGCTTCACCATGTCCTTCTAAAATACCTTTTCCTTGTAATAAAATATTAAGCTGCTCTGCAGTGAGGTTTTGTGGTTCGTTTAGTACAAGAAATTGATACTTTTGTACAGAATCAGTCATAGCTTCTTCTGGATTCATCGCATCTAGTATATCTTTACGATGTGCATTCTTCCATTTGATACCGTTAGAGCTTTGAGGTTTTGGATGTAGTGACATCTGAATTTTTAAAGCATCTTTAATTGAGATTGGTAATTCGATATGGTTGATGCCTTCTCCTACAGGTCTTGGTTGAGCAGTGATATCTACTATTGTTTCATTTGGTTCAGCATCGATTGCTTTTTTATCTTCAGGTTTAACTTGAGGTTTAGCATTCTGCTGGATAGGATTACGCTTCACGGGCTTTCGGCCAACATCATTCGTAATATTAATCCAACCCTTCATACCAGTCGGTAATGTTCCGTATATATATGTTGAAGCGTTAACACGTAAGGTCTTTTCTACATTAATCACTTCATTCTTATTGATTCTATCAATCACTTGTCTTGAACTGCCGTTTGGCACTTCAAATAGTTTTGTAGAAGCGGCTTTAATCGTATATGTTTTCATTTTTGTAGGAACTATTTTCGTTGAATTGATTTTAAGATCGCTTGCTTTCACATAACCGATCGCATTGTTAATATCATCTGTAGTCTGAACGCGATAATATTTCTCACCGTTAATCGTATGTTGATCGTTAATATATAGCGTGTATTGTGCGAAATCACCCGCTACTTTTTTTGACATCGCTGTTTTATTTGTAATGATGATCGCATTTTCGTCTTTAATCTTACCGACTTTAAGACTATCAGCCTTAGCAATGTGAGGCTGTGCAAAAAGTGAAGCAATCGCTAATGCTCCAATTGTAAGTGATTGATATAACTTCATTGTGTGCCTCCATTTATTTAATATCTATATTATTATACTCGATATTTGTCGCGAGTGAAATAAAACACTTTTAATTTAGCGGTTAATTTTGAGAATATTATTATAAATAATCTTACTGATAACTTCAGGAGATTCCGTACAGTCATTTTGCAGCCAGAAGTATAAAATACCAAATTGTCCACCGATTGTATAACTGACGAAATAGTCAGGGTAGTTTAATGAAATTGTATTATTTAATACATTTAAATAATTTTCTCTCCAGCTACTTAATAATTTTTGTGTGAAGTTTTGAGCGGGATGAAGTGTAAGTAAGATTTTAAAGAATTGCTTATTTTCGAATATATACTGAAATGTTTCTTTTAAATATTTTTCGACAGATGGTCGTTTGTCTTCTTCATCTTTTAGATTATTTAGGTTATCAATCATGAATTGTTCAATATTATGGATATGAAAATCAATCATACCGTCTAGCAAAGCATATTTATCTTCAAAATAAGCATAGAATGTTGAACGATTAATATTGCTTTCTTCACAAATCATTTTTATTGTAATATTTCTATATCGATGGTGTTCCATCAATTGAAGAAATGAATTTTCTATTAAAGTTTTTTTATCTGTCATTGTTTCACTCTTTCTATTAGATGATAGCGTTACCAATACTTAATTGTAATCAAAATCCAACAATTAAACAAATATTGTTGGTTGAATGCAAGTTGAATCTGACTATAATAATGGTTATGCTAAAAAAATAAGGAGGAAATTATAATGAGAAAACTTGTATTAATTAATATTTTAACTTTAATCATTCTTGTTGCAGGAGGATTTGCGGCTTTTCATTTTTATAATGAAGCAACAAACTATGTAAAAACAGACAATGCTAAAGTGGATGGTACACAATTAGTAATTGCTAGTCCGACAGCAGGTAAATTAACAGCATTAGACAAAACTGTAGGAGACAAAATTTCTAAAGATGACAAAATCGGTACTGTTGTAGGCATGGGTCAAGACGGAAAGCCATCAAAAACTGATATCACTATGCCTCAGGACGGAACAATCGTTAAAACGCAAGCCACTGAAAATGGGTTTGTAGGAGCAGGTACACCGATTGCTTACGCATATGACTTAAATGATTTATATGTAACAGCAAATATTAAAGAGACACAAATCGATGGTATTAAAGTTGGTCAAGACGTAGATGTTTATGTAGATGGTTACAAAGATACAGATTTAACAGGTCAAGTAAAAGAAATTGGTTTAGCAACAGCATCAAGTTTTTCTATGTTGCCTTCTTCAAATGGTAATGCCAACTATACAAAAGTAACACAAGTAGTCCCTGTAAAAATTGAATTAGATAAAGATAAATCATTAGACATTATTCCAGGAATGAATGTAACTGTACGCATTCATAAAAACTAGGGAGGTTTTTGTATGACCTCAGGATATATTCTATATATATTATTTAGCTTACTTGTGTTTTGGGCTGTAAACAGATTTATGATGCGAAGAACGAAGAAAAAAGCTGATATAAAAACAACGACACCGTTAACAGAAAGCAAGATGGATACACCAAATAATACGGTAAAAAGTTCTACTTATACGGCAAAAACAACAGGTGAAACAGCACATGTTACAAATACGGAATTAGATGTTAATAAACCTGTACATGAGCAAGTAAAATCACAAGGTGCACTTGTTGAATATGGTAAAGGTATAACGCTTGGTAAAGTTATTACTGCTTTAATGATCGGTATGTTTGTAGCAATACTTAACCAGACGCTTATTAATGTAGCACTACCGGTATTAATCAATGATTTTAGTATTTCAACATCTACAGCACAATGGTTAACAACAGGATTTATGCTCGTCAATGGTATTTTAGTACCGATTAGTGCATATATGATTCAGCGATTCACATATCGTCAGCTTTTCTTAACAGCGATGTTATTCTTTACAATCGGTTCAATTATTTGTGCCATTTCATTCAACTTCCCGTTAATGATGCTTGGACGTGTTATTCAGGCGGTTGGCGCAGGAATATTAATGCCGTTAGGAACAAACGTATTTATGACGTTATTCCCACCTGATAAACGTGGTGCTGCAATGGGTATGATGGGGATCGCAATGATATTAGCACCGGCGATTGGTCCAACGGTAACAGGTTGGGTCATTCAAAACTATCATTGGAATGTTATGTTCTATGGTATGAGTATTATCGGGATTGTTTCCTTAATTATTGGTTTCTTCTGGTTTAAGATTTATCAACCGACTAAGGACGTTAAACTTGATATTCCCGGCGTAATATTCAGTACACTTGGATTTGGTAGTTTACTATATGGATTCTCTGAAGCAGGAAATAAAGGATGGGATTCAGGTATCGTTATTTCAACGATGGTTATTGGTATTATCTTCATCGTGTTATTTATCTATCGAGAAATGACAATGAAGATTCCGATGATGGATTTACGCGCATTGAAATATAGTGGATTTTCATTCACATTACTCATCAATATTATTGTAACGATGAGTTTGTTTGGAGGTATGCTTTTATTACCTGTTTACTTACAATCTATTCGTGGATTCTCACCACTTGATTCTGGATTATTATTATTGCCTGGATCTCTTTTAATGGGTCTAATGGGACCAATATCAGGTAAATTACTTGATAAGATTGGTATTAAACCAATTGCGATTTTTGGTTTAGCTATTATGACCTATGCAACGTGGGAACTTACGAAGTTAAGTATGGATACAAGTTATGGACATATATTAAGTATCTATATTCTGCGTTCGTTTGGTATGAGCTTTATTATGATGCCGATAATGACAGCAGGGATGAATGCATTACCACTTCGAATGATACCTCATGGTAACGCAATCAGTAATACTATTCGTCAATTAGCTGGTTCTATTGGCACAGCGATCTTAGTTACCGTGATGACACAACAAACAACAGGACATATGGGAGATATTGCAAACCAATTAGATAAGACGAATCCAGCAATAGCTAATTCGATGACGGAAATTGGACAGCAAATGGGTAACAGTAATTTAGGCTCACAAGTTGTAATGGGACAGTTACAGAAGATGGCGACGATTAACGGAATTAATGATGCGTTCTGGGTTGCAACTGCATTAAGCTTCCTTGCATTTGTGCTGGCATTTTTCTTAAAAGGAAAAGATCATTACTCAACTGACGAAGTATAACTGAATATTTTTATAAACAAGGAGATAAAATGATTTATCATCCTTGTTTATTTTTATATAATGATTGGTAAGGAGTGGGTTGTATGAAAACCAAGTATATTGATAAACGCAGCTGGCGCCGTTTAATCAGAAAAGAATATCATGAAATTGATGTCAAAGATGAACAGTTTGAAGGCATTATCGGGGAAATTATCATGGAGAAAGTAAAGTCACCGTTAGTGGTTAATATTATTGGAGAAGACGTTGTCGTTGCAGATGATGGCTATCGCTGGCTACAAATATTACCCAAAGATAAACATTATAGTATAACAGTGATGTATAATCGTGAAAGTCAACCTATTCAATATTATATCGATATAAATGAAGCAAATTTTCCTGAACTTGGTCAGGCAAGAACGCATGATCTTTATTTAGATGTACTCGTATTACCTGATGGTCGTTATGAACTGGTCGATGAACAAGATGCTAAACGTGCATTGCGTAAGAAAGAGATTACGAAGGCACAGTATGATTTTGCGTATCAGACAGCAAATGAGATAATGCAGCATGTAAAGAACAACTTTGGCGATCTGGTAAAGTTGGCGGTCTATTGCAAAGAAAAAATAGAGAAATAAAATGTGCCTATCGAGGATGATAGGCACATTTTTTAGCTTGAAATATAATCTCCGCCATTGATGTGAATTGTTTGACCTGTAACATACGTAGAATCATTACTTGCTAAATACACATATGCCGGTGCGTTTTCACTCGGTTGACCACGACGTCCTAAGGCAGTTTCGTGGCCATGCTTTTCAACCTTCTCAGCCGGGAATGTTGCCGGGATAAGTGGTGTGTAGATAGGACCTGGAGCAACAGAGTTTACGCGAATACCATCTTCAGCAAGACTTTGCGATAATGAGCGCGTAAATGCAGTGATTGCACCTTTAGTCGCTGAATAATCAATTAAAGTCTTAGAACCGCGATAAGCAGTAACACTACTTGTGTTAATAATCGTATCACCTTTAGCAAGATGAGGAAGTGCTGCTTTTGATAAATACATCATACCAAATACATTTGTCGCAAATGTTTCCTGAATTTGATCTGCTGTAATATCTAAAAGACTATCTTGTGGGAATTGTACACCACCGTTATTAACTAATATATTAAGGCTGCCAAAGTCATTAACCACATTTTCAATCAATTGTTTACAATCATCTTCTGATTTTAAATCATGTTGATAAGCTTTTGCTTTTGCGCCGAGTTCTTCTAATCTCTTCACTGTATCATTAGCATCCGTTGATTCATCGAAATAACCGATTGCAACATTAGCACCTTCTTTAGCATACAGAATAGCGACAGAACGACCGATACCTGAGTCACCACCGGTAATCAGTGCAACTTTACCTTTTAATTTGCCACTTGCTTTATAATTCTCATCTTCAGCGATCGGCTTAGGATTCATGTCTTTCTCACTACCAGGCTGACTATCTTGAGTGTAACCTTTAATCTCTTTGTCGATCTTCTCGAATTTATCCATCAATAACGCCTCCTAAGTAAGTATGATTATATTATTCCCTGATTGAAAATTATGAAACGACGTGCAAAATTTGAATTGAAAATTAGATTAAGTTGGGTTAATATATATACAATTCAATAAGAATTTCTTCAGATGAGAAGAGTAACTTAATGACTTATGATAGAGAGCATGTGGCTGGTGGAAACATGTATAAGTTAAAAGTGAATGGGCTCATCATATGAATACTGGTTAACACATATACCAGTCGGAAACATGACCGTTACAACATGTGCGTTATGATAGTAGCGATTAGGTGGTATAGCGAGAGACTCGTCCTTATTTAGGGACGAGTCTCTTTTTTAGAAAAAAATGGGAGTGATGATTATGAAAACGATACTTACAGGTATTAAACCAACTGGGGAGTTGCACTTAGGTAATTATTTAGGAGCCATTAAACCGGCTGTCGATTTATCTCAGGATACAGCAAATCGTTATGCGTATTTTATCGCAGATATACATGCTTTAAACAATGATCAGATTCGTAAAGAAGGTGCAATCAATACATTGTCGTATAAAATAGCAGCAGCATTTATTGCATTAGGCTTAGATACAGATAGATGTCTTTTCTATAAACAATCTGATATACCTCAAATTACTGAAATGACGTTTTATTTAATGAATGAGGCATCTAAAGGTCTACTTAATCGTGCACATGCTTACAAAGCTAAAGTACAAGATAATATTGCAAACAATTTTGATCAAGATAAAAATGTAAATATGGGACTGTTTAATTATCCGGTATTAATGGCTTCAGATATATTAATAATGGATACTGATATTGTGCCAGTTGGTAAAGATCAAATACAGCATATTGAGATCACACGAGATATAGCACAAAGTATCAATCACCAATATGGCGATATTTTTAAATTACCGATTGCTCAAGTGGACGAAACGACAATGTTATTACCAGGAAATGATGGTCGTAAAATGAGTAAGAGTTATGGAAATACGATACCGCTATTTTCGACCGAAAAAGAATTATATAAAAACATTATGAAAATTAAAACGGACTCTATTCCATTAGGGGAACCAATCCCAACTGAAAACTCAGTAGTTTACACTTTATTTGAAGCATTTCTGGACAAAAGTGAAATGATTGACGTAAAGCGACAATTTGAATCGGGCGTTGGTTATGGAAATTTGAAGAAGAAATTATTTGAAGTGATTTATAACGAATTGATAGATAAACGTGAGAAATATTTCGAATTATTGGATGACTATAAATATATTGATACAATATTAGAGAAAAATAAAATAATCGTGCGTGAACAAGCTCAAAAGAAAGTTGATCAACTTAAAAATAAAATGTTGAATCATTGAAAATATATCAAACAAGTCCGATAAAAGTAATATATCGGACAAGAAATCCCCAAATAGCCTATTTATCAATCAAACAAGTCCGATAAAAGTAGGATATCGGACAAGAAATCCCCAAATAGCCTATTTATCAATCAAACAAGTCCGATAAAAGTAATATATCGGACAAGATTCCATCGTGATATAAAGGAGAACAATACTATGTACGACGCACATATTCATCTAGATAAATATTCTGAATCTAGGCAGCAGCATATTCTTCAAAACGAAGCGATTGACGGTTTGATTGCTGTGGCCATGGATTATCAAGGTTCTCAAAAGTTACTCGATTTATCTCAGCACAAGCAAGTTAATGTCGCACTCGGATTCCATCCTGAACAACCGTTAAATTATACTGAAATTAAGGAAATATTATCTCTGATCGATAATCATCATAATCAATTAACTGCTATCGGTGAGGTAGGTTTACCTCAATATTTAAGACGAGAACAGCCAAAGTTAAATGTACGACCATATATAGAGGTACTCGAACAATTTATTATTAAAGCGAAACAATATCGCTTACCGATTGTACTGCATGCTGTTTATGATGATGCACTTGTAACACTAGACTTACTGCAAAAACATGCAATTGAAAAAGCGCACTTTCACTGGTTTAAAGCGAGTGATATTGTAATCAATCGATTATTAGCTACAGATTATATGGTGAGTGTTACACCTGATGTATTGTGGAATCCAAAGACACGTAAAGTTGTCACTTCTTTCCCGCTTGAAAGATTAATGGTTGAAACAGATGGTCCATGGCCCCACGATGGTTTTGAGCAGCATCACATTCATGCTCAGTTATCTGCTATAATAGAAGAAATTGGACATATAAAATCAATCGATACTGAAACTGTTAACCAGACAATAAAAGACAATACGATTCGATTTTATAATCTTTAGAATTGAGGATTGTATATGAAAATTGATGATTACAGATTACTCGTTGCGCTTGCTGATGAAGAGACGTTACGTAAAGCAGCAGACACATTATATATATCACAGCCTGCAGTGAGTCAGCGTCTTAAATCTATTGAAACAGAGTGGGGTACTGAAATCTTTATACGTACGAAAAAGAAATTAATCGTTACAACAAATGGAGAAATGATTATTCAGCATGCCAGAAAGATGTTAAAAGAAGAAACGAACTTAAAAGAGATGATTCATTCATCAGATGGTGTGGTCAACGGTAAACTTTCAATAGGTGTATCTTCTTTAATTGGTCATACTATTTTACCGATAGTTCTAGGAAGATTTGTAGAACGTTATCCGAATGTAAAAATACAGCTGCAAGTAGGTTCATCTGCACGCATTACAAACAATCGACATGACTTTCATGTGTCAGTAATACGTGGGAGCAAGATTATGAATTTACATAACGAGTTATTAATGAGTGAGAAGCATTACTTTATCTATCCAAAAAGTAAGGCACACGAACTTGATCAGTTGCCGATGATTGAATTTCAGGCAGATCCAATTTACCTAAAGGAAATTGAACATTGGTATACCGAGCAGTTTAATAAGGAATATGCACCACAAATAAAGACCGATCAAATTTCCACTTGTAAATCATTGTTATTAAATGGTGTTGGTATGACCGTGTTGCCGGAAATCGTAATGAAAGATATTGACAATGACTTATTTGAAATCCAGTTGTTAGAAGTTGCTAACAACCCATTACTGCGTGAAACTTATCTTTGTTATGAAACGGATATGTTAAGTTTACCGCAAGTGAGTGCCTACATAGAATTGATGAAAGAAGTAACTGCTGAATATCTTGATATAAAGAAATATGTGCCTATTATATAGTGCGAATGCGATGTGTATTCGTACTTTTTTCTGTGTAAATTTGGTATATTAGTCTAGAAGAGAGGGAGTAAATATGGATGTAAATCAAATATTCAGCAAAATTGAAGAACAGACTGAGTTTGTAAAGATGGCAGAAGAATTTCAATATTTCTTTAAAGAATATGAAATGGGACTTCTGGAATTGACAAGTGATATTGAAATTATTAATCTTGAATGGCAGGCACGACATGGCTATTCACCATTTGAACATGTCAAATCACGTATTAAAGCACCACTTTCTT
The DNA here is from genome assembly GCF_003259675.1 of Macrococcoides bohemicum. Classification (GTDB taxonomy): domain Bacteria; phylum Bacillota; class Bacilli; order Staphylococcales; family Staphylococcaceae; genus Macrococcoides; species Macrococcoides bohemicum. The sequence goes on from NZ_PZJG01000003.1 coordinate 121,884, forward strand.
TACGCGAAAAATTAAAGCGTAAAGGCATTCCTATCACACTAGATGATATTAGATCAAATATATTCGATATTATTGGTGTACGCATTGTAACGACATTTGAAGAGGATGTTTATAAAATATGCGAGCTTCTCAGTGGACGAAGTGACTTAAGGATCGTACGTGTAAAAGATTACATCAAAAATCCAAAACCAAGTGGCTATAAAAGTTTACATCTTATTGTTGAGACTGAACTTGTACTGTCAGAAGGTGTGAAGTGGATACCTGCTGAAATTCAAATCAGAACACTAGCAATGGACTTTTTCGCATCAACTGAACATAAATTACAGTACAAATATAATACGAAACAACTAAGTGATGAAATCCGAAAAGAACTAAGAGAAGTTGCTGATGCATCAGCTGAACTTGATCGTAAGATGACTGAGGTACGTAATACAATTCTACTAGGGTAGGTGTAAATATGATAACGTCAGTACTGGCACAAGGTGTTGGAATAATGAATGAGGATGCTGTTGTTATGAATGAAGCGGCAAATATTTATGGGGTAATTGACGGCGTTACAAGTTTGAAAGGTATTTTGATTGATAATATCACACCTGGAAAACGTGCTGCGGATGCTGTTAAAGCTTCATTCGAACAAGTTGATAACAGCATTACTTTAAATAATGCAACTGAACTTGCAAATGCCAGCATTCAAACGGAGATGGAAGCATTGAATATCGCTATCAATCATCCAAAAGATAGATTCCAGTGTTGCCACGCAGTTGTAAAGCTTCATGACAATATAGCCGACTATACGAGTTCAGCTGACTGTGTTATCTACACGATTACAAAAGATAATAAAGTAAATCAAATCGTGCCTGATTATAGTAAGAAGAATGAAAGTGATCGCGTAAGGTACTGGCAGGATAAATATCCTGGTGTGTACGAATCAGATATATTACCTGAAGAAATGATTGAAGCCATTGATAATGCGAAAAGTACAGCAAATATTCCCGGGGGATATTCGGTAATGAATGGTGATGTAAATTTCAATCAGTCATATAATCGTGGACAATTTGATATAACAAATTTATCACATATCCTGATGACAACAGATGGGTTCTTTGATATAGAAAGACTAGGCTTTGAGAAATTCGTTCAGAAATTTATTCATGATGGATTAGACGCTATGCTCGATTATATGATCACGAAAGAATTAGAAGATATCGAGAAAATTCATTATCCACGAGTGAAATTGCATGATGATAAAGCAGCAGTATTAATCACATTTTAAATAAACGTGACTATACAAATTATATTATTGCTTTATAATATAACAGTATTGCAAGAAGTTATAATAAATAGAAAGTAAGTGTATATATGTTTAAAAATTTATTAAGTATAAAAAATTATGTCTTATTTCTTATTAATATGACATTACTCGGTATGGCATTGGCAATTACGGTGCCATTCTTTGTGCTTTATGCAACACAGGAACTTGGTATGACACGTGGTCTATACGGTGTTATGATGGCGTTATTTGCACTTGCTGGATTTGCTGTAAATACGATTGTTGCCAGATTTTCTGACAGAGCAGGATTTAGCAGAAAGTATATGATTATGTTCAGTTTAGCAATGGCATCAGTTGCATTTAGTATGTATTACCTAGTTTCTAATCCATACCTCTTTATTGCATTATATGTATTCTTTGGTGGTATGTCCGCACCTGCGATGCCTCAAATGTATGCATCTGCAAGAGAAAGTATCAATGCATCTGCTTCAAGTAAAAATGCAGTATTTGCAAACACCGTATTGCGTTCAATGTTTAGTTTTGGATTTCTGTTTGGACCATTAGTTGGTACAGTCTTACTTAAACAGTTTGGTTTTGGGGGCATTTTTGGAGGAACTGTAATCATCTACTGGATTGTATTGATTACTTTCTTAATCTTCTTCCACGAAGTAAAGCCTGAGAAAGTTGTCTACAGTTCTAATAGAATTGAGCCTGTTGCTCCAAATTTAGCAAAAGATATGTACTTATTGATTCCGTTTCTAGCATTTGTATTCTTACATGTTGGGCAATGGATGTATACTTTGAATATGCCGCTTTTTGTAACAGAATTTATAAAAGAAGATGAAGCCAATGTAGGATATCTCGCGAGTTTATGTGCAGGACTTGAAGTACCGTTTATGATTATACTTGGCGTACTTGCAAGTAGATTTCAGACAAGGACATTATTGATGATTGGTGCAGTTTCTGGTGGTGCCTATTACTTCTCGATCGGAGTATTTGATAATGTAACAGCAATGTTAATCGGCCAGGTATTGCTTGCGTTCTTCCTGGCGATATTACTTGGATTAGGAATTAGCTATTTTCAGGATATTCTACCTGACTTCCCGGGTTATGCATCTACATTGTTCTCAAACGCGATGATCGTCGGGCAATTAGTTGGTAATCTTTTAGGCGGCGTTATGAGTGGTATTGTTGGATTAGGTAACGTTTTCTTTGTATCAGCATCATTCATGTTGCTTGCATTTATTTTATTAATATTCACTAAACCTGTAAAAATGGAGGATTTAGGATGACATTCATACTATGGACATTAGTTATATTAGCTTTTTTATCAGCATTCGTAGCATTAGTGATGCCAATGATACCTGGTATATTGATGATGTGGGTTGGCTTTTTTATCTATCATTTTGCGATTAACAATAATGAACTATCATGGTTCTTCTGGATAGCGATGGCAACACTTACGATTATTATTTTACTAAGTGATTATGTATTAGGAAGTCGCTTTGTTAAGAAGTTTGGCGGAAGTAAAGCAGGGGAGCTTACGGCAGCAATCGGTATTATACTCGGTAGCTTCTTCTTCCCGCCATTTGGTATTATCATTCTACCGTTTGTTGCAGTATTCATTGTAGAACTACTGATTCAGCAAGATTTTAAACGTGCAATGGATGCGAGTATCGGATCGTTATTAGGCTTCCTTACAAGCACGGTGGCCAAGTTTATCATTTTAATTATTATGGTTATATGGTTTATATTTGATATCATCATTTAAAAAAATCATCCCAAAGCATAAACTTTGGGATGATTTCTTTATCTTATAAAGGCAATTTCCTTATCATTTCGTGAAGCATTAAATAATAGCTTATAGAGTAAGTAAAACGCTACGCCAATGCCGACATTAACATACCAGGGGATATGAACAACTGGGCCGATGTGTACTAAATCTGGTAAGAACATCGAAACGAGGAATGGAATAACCATCACAATCCATAATACAAAAAATATTGTAATTTTTTGTCCTCTTGTTTCATCATCTTTAAAAGCGCTAAGTTGTAAATATTTGAAGATACCAAAAATGATTGCACCGATAACAAGTGAAGTTATAAGATTAGCAGTTAATTCACTACCGAGATAAATCGCATTGTCTCTGTGTAACAGATTTACGATGATAAAATCAGCAATACCTGAAATACCTCTAAATATTGCAAATAGTAGAAATAACATTGAAGCACCAAATATCCACATATTACGCTTCGATTCTTTAGGAATCTCAGCAACTAAATCTTTAGCAAATTGTTCTGGATCATTGCCGAAGAATTCCTCAGTCGTAACATCGTGCATCTGTGCTTCTAGTAAGTGATCTAATAAATCCATTAAAGTCACTTCTGTAACGCGCTCTGAAATTGATAAATCACAGCGTAAATACATCAATACTTGTTCGTAAACTTTTAAATTTTCTGGTGTCAGTTCTTCACGTTTTAAATTGTTTTGTTCGATAATATCTTTTGTTTTCATGACATTCACTCCTTATTAATCAAATGAGATATTGGTCCGACAATTGCATTCCATTCTTCGACCATGTTCTCGAGTTCTTCTTCACCCTCAGGCGTAATAAAGTAATATTTTCGTTTCGGTCCGACATCACTTGCCCGCATTTCACTGGTAATCAAATTTTTCTTTTGTAAACGAAGAAGAACTGGATAGATTGTCCCTTCGCTGATGTTACCAAGTCCGGAATCGAGTAACTTCTGTGAGAGTTCATAACCATAGACTTCTTTTTCTTTAATGATTGAAAGGACGCATGCATCGAGTAATCCTTTCAATAACTGAGTGCGCATACTCAAAAGTTTCACCTCTATTTTGTAATACAAGATAGCTATTCTTTTAAAAGCTACTTTGTATTACCAAGTAGCTTATTTATAATATATAACTTCTCGTTTTGGATGTCAAATATTGTTTTAAATAATTTGAGTGGGCTGAATTTATGGTATTCAGCCCACTCACATCAATTCATTTAACTATTTTCTTTTTCCCATCTTCGCATTACGATTTGCTTTTCCTTGTTGGGTCATCTTCTTCCATTTGTTACGTTCAGCGCTCATCTTTGCTTCATCATTACGTCGTTCCACAAATGCAAGTTCTCTTAAATATTTATTATATCGTTCAAATCGCTCTTCAGTTAATTCACCTGATGTTATAGCAGCATTGACTGCACACCCTGGTTCGTTCGTATGGGTACAATCATTGAATTTGCATTGTACGATAAGTGATTCAATATCTTCAAATTCAGTTACAAGTCCTATATTCTCTCCGGTACTCCAAAGCTGGAACTCACGCATTCCTGGTGTATCGATTAATATTCCACCATCATCTAGTACAATGAGTTCTCGGTGAGTTGTCGTATGTTTCCCTTTATCATCGGTCAATCTGATTTCACCAGTATCCATCACTTCTTTTCCTAATAATCGATTGATTAAGGTAGATTTGCCGACACCACTTGATCCAAGTAATGTGCCTGTTTTATGTGCTTTTATATAAGCTTTAATAGTTTCTATATGATTATCACTATCGTGCTGTACAAAATAGACGGGTACCGCTGGTGCTACATTGCTTAATTCAGCAATCATAATTTCTTTTTCTAATTCTGTAATTAAATCAGCTTTCGTCATAATGATAATCGGTGTTGCACCTGAATCATATGTAGCGATTAAGTAGCGTTCTAATCGATTGGTGTTAAAGTTATCGTTACAACTCATCGTAAGAAAGGCATAGTCGATGTTCGTCGCGATTATTTGTGGTTTCGTTTGATTACCGGCAGCATTTCTGATGAATTGTTGTGTTCTTGGTAATATATGTTGAATAATACCTTTATGTTCATTTGGAAATGGTTTGACCAGCACAAAGTCTCCGACTGCAGGGATTTCTATAAGATCATGACTACTGAATTTATCTTTACCAGAGAGCTGAACGAGGTATTCATCATCTTCAGTAAGTGCACGATACATCCCTTTATGTTGTACAGTTATTCTTGCTTTAAGCAATTTTTCATCGATTGCATTTGCTTGTTTCATTCGTTCTTCGTTATATCCTAATTGAGTTAGAAATTCCATTATATTGCTCCTTTTCTATATAAAAATACCCGTGGCGATATATCGTCACGGGTATACGAGCAATAAATTAGCGAGTAATGTCCATGACGAAATAAGATGTAGCATTTACCAAATTAAATTTCGCCATAAAACATCACTCCTTTCTTTTTTATTATCATAATAAGTTTTATGGATTATGTCAATATAGCATTATAGGTAAATGTGAGACATCATTATTTCGTTTAAATGGTGTTTCATCTGGAATGTTGGTATATTAAATGTATTAACAAGAAGGAGGTATTTCAATGTTTCGTATTAAACAGGATTTTATGAATCAATATCGTATGGAAGCAAATACGACAATCGCATGTCTAAAAGAGTTAACTGACGAGTCTTTAGATCAGGCAGTATCAGAATTAGATCGTACTTTAGGGGAGATTGCTTGGCACGTTATTTCAAGTGTCGGAGGTTTTGCCGAACGTGCCGGTTTAAAAGTAGCAGGTGCAACATTTGATTCAGCTAAACCAGAAACAGTTGCTGAAATGGTAACAGCTGCTGAGGAAATTTATAATAATACGTTAGCTGCTTACGATGCTTCGTTAACAGACGAAAGTTTAATTGAAGATGTTGATTTCTTCGGTCATAATATGCCGAAAGGTCATCTGCTTTATTCGATGATTGCTCATCAGGCACATCACAGAGGTCAAATGACAGTATTGATGAGACAGGCTGATTTAAGAGTCCCACCAATTTATGGTCCATCTCGAGATACGCAATAATTTATATGTAATAAACTTGAAAGTAGGTAGTCGATTGCAGACTGCTTACTTTCTTTAATTTTGATAAACTTTTATGTGATATTGATTAGTTTAGGGGTATAATTATTTATCATTATAGATAAATAGAGGTGACAAATGGAAATTTTTATTATTATTTTAAGTCTTGTATTTGCAATCATTGTCTCTACGATTGTTAATTATTATTTTCCAAAGGTGCCACTCGCCTTCATACAGATCATTATCGGGATGCTTATATTCTTAACACCGATTCCTTTACATGTTGAATTTGAACCTGAACTTTTTTTGATGGGGATTATCGCTCCACTTTTATTTTTAGAAGGTTATCATGTATCAAGATTAACTTTTATAAAATATTTAAAGCCAATCATCTTAATGGCGATGGGACTGGTATTTACAACAGTGATTGGATTAGGTTATATCGTACACTGGATGATGCCATTTCTTCCACTCGCAGCAAGTTTTGCACTCGCTGCAATCATTTGTCCTACAGATGCTGTAGCAGTGCAGGCAATCGCTAAGGGAAAGCAACTGCCTAAAGGATTAATGACTATTCTAGAAGGTGAGTCGTTACTTAATGATGCTGCTGGTATTTTAAGTTTTAAGATTGCTTTGCTCGCATTAACAACCGGTACATTCAGTGTTAGTGAATCAGTATCACAGTTTTTTATTGCTACTGGTGGTGGTTTACTGATTGGTTTATTTGTCGGTCTATTGTTTGTACAGCTGAGAATTTTCTTAATCAGAAAAGGATTCTTTAATGAATATATCTTTATTTTAATTCAGCTTTTAACACCGTTTATAATTTACGAAATTGCTGAACAAGTTCACGCGTCAGGTGTTATCGCGGCTGTAATCGGTGGAATCGTACACGGTATTGAGCGCGATAGAATGAGTCAGGCAACGACACGTTTACAGATGGGTTACAATAATACTTGGGGATTATTATCAACTGTATTAAATGGATTCGTCTTTACTTTACTCGGTTATTTAATCCCTGAAGTGACTACTTCTCTTGTTGAACATGGTAATGAAGATATCTTTTCGACAGTGATGTATATGCTTATTATTGCGCTTCTTGTATACTTCTTTAGATTTATCTGGGTATTTTTCCTATATGATATGTTTTATATTCGAGAAAGTCGTTTTGAACGTATATTAAATCGAGAGAATATTGATCAGAAAGAAGTTCGACCAAATCGATTCAAGTATGCGTTGATTGCAACTGTATGTGGTGTACACGGTACAATCTCTATGGCAATTGCATTGACGATCCCAAGAGAGATTGTTCACGGAGAAGTATTTAATTATAGAGATAATCTATTATTTATAGCTGCAGGTGTTATTGTCATCAGCTTAGTTGTCGCACAAATCTTCTTGCCAATATTGACGCCGAAAGTTAAAGAGGCTGTTGATGAATCGATGCTTAGCTTTAATGATGCGCGTATCAAGTTAAAAGAATACGGTATTAAATATATTCATGATAATACGACAGAAGAAAATAGTATGATTGCTGGAAATCTAATTCGTCAATATACGATGCAGGTTGGTTTTTATAGTGAAGTAACCGATAGAAATCATAGTCCGAAAGAAATTGATCGCCTGCATGCGATTGCGATGAATGTGGAAATGAAGACTTTAGATGAAATGATTGATTCAAATGAAATTACTCAAAGTTCATTTAACAACTATGTACAATATATTGAACGTTCTAAAATATTTCACTCTACTAACTTTTTTAGACGTATGCTGTTTCTATTTAGAATGCATCGCAAACGTAAAGAATTTGCAAATCGCATTAATCAGGCGAGTTCTTTATCGATAAAGAATAATTTATATGAAATACAAAAGGTCGCTGCGCGAGTTCATTACAATGTCGTTCAGCGTTTAAGTGAAGAAATGACTTTAGACAATCGTGTGGAAATTGCATTAGTATCAGATAATTATTTAAATAGGGTGAATCAATTAAAACGAAATGCAACAAGTGAGACACTAGAAGATGACGAAACGTTATTTGCACTAGATGTATTAAATGCTGAGAAAGATTTAGTCAACCGTCTTTTAGCTAGAGGAAAGATAACGACAAGTTTAGCAGTAGAACTCAGACAATCGATTAACTATGATGAAATGATGTTGCTCGATACATATGAGGATGACTAACATAGAGATAGTGAATACGAAAGAAGCTTCCAGCAAATCAAATGCTGGAAGCTTCTTTTAATTATTTAGTGGCGTCTTGCCTTTAAAGTTTACAAGATCATATGCAAGTTTTACATCTTCATCACTCGGTGGTTCAACATCAGATAAAGGATATTGAATACCTAATGCTTCCCATTTATGTACCCCAAGTTGATGATAAGGAAGTATTTCAAATTTTTCTACGTTCTCTAGACGATTGATAAATTCGCCGAGTTTGATTAAATCTTCTTTATCGTCTGTTATACCTGGCACAAGTACATGTCTGATCCAGACAGGTTGTTTTCTTTCTGAAAGCATTTGAGCAAATCTTAATATATGAGTATTAGGTTTACCTGTTAGTTTCAAATGTTTCTCATTATCAATATGTTTAATATCTAATAGAAATAAATCGGTGTTCTTCTGCATTTCATCGAAATGATGCATAAATGCTGGTGTCTCATTAAAGCAACCTGCAGATGTATCAACACAAGTAGAAATACCATGCTGCTTTAACTTTGCAAATAACTCTTCAAGGAATGGTAACTGCAGTAACGGTTCACCACCACTAACAGTTACGCCACCACCTGAAGCGTTAAAGTAGGGGATGTAAGGAACTACTTCTTCTACAATTTCATCAGCAGTAACTTCTCTTGAAGGTGCACCGATTTCCCATGTATCAGGATTATGACAGAACTGGCAACGTAGGAGGCAACCCTGTGTAAATAATATATAGCGTAAACCAGGTCCGTCTACCGTACCTAAACTTTCTACTGAATGAATATGTCCTTTAATCATTTAAATCCCCGTCCTTTAATTACTTAGTGCATTGTTATATACTACATTTTTTCATGGAATGTTCTTGAAATAACATCTAATTGTTGTTCTCTTGTTAATTTAATAAAGTTTACTGCATATCCTGATACACGGATTGTAAGTTGAGGGTATTCTTCTGGATGTTCCATCGCATCAAGTAAAGTTTCTCTGTTAAATACGTTAATGTTTAAGTGGTGACCATGCTGCATTGCATATCCATCAAGTACACCAACTAAATTTTGTTGTTGTGAATCATCTTCTTTACCTAATGATTTAGGTACGATTGAGAATGTATTAGATATACCATCTTTACAGCAATCATAAGGTAACTTCGCAACTGAAGATAATGAGGCTAAAGCACCGTTTTTATCTCTGCCGTGCATTGGGTTAGCACCTGGTGCAAAAGGTTCTCCTTCTTTGCGACCATCAGGTGTATTACCTGTTTTCTTACCATATACAACGTTTGAAGTGATAGTAAGTACTGACATTGTATGTTCTGAATCGCGGTAAGTTTTGTGTTTACGTAATTTACCCATAAATGATTCTACTAATTCTACAGCGATATCATCGACACGTGCATCATTGTTACCGTATTGAGGGAAATCTCCTTCAGTTTCGAAATCTACAACTAAACCATCTTCGTTACGGATTGTTTTCACTTTAGCGTATTTGATTGCTGATAATGAGTCGGCTGCAACTGAAAGACCTGCAATACCTGTAGCCATTGTACGAATAATTTCAGTGTCGTGTAAAGCCATTTCAATTCTCTCATAGCTATATTTATCATGCATATAGTGGATAACGTTTAATGAGTTAATATAAACGCCGGCTAACCATTCCATCATTTGATCAAATTGTTTGTAAACTTTATCATAATTTAAAATTTCATCAGTGATAGGCGCGAAGTTTGGTCCAACTTGAGCGCCGCTTACTTCGTCAACACCACCGTTGATTGCATATAATAATGTTTTTGCTAAGTTTGCACGTGCACCGAAGAATTGCATTTGTTTACCGATCTTCATTGCAGATACACAACAAGCAATTCCATAGTCGTCGCCATAACTTTCACGCATTAAGTCGTCATTTTCATATTGAATTGAGCTTGTTTTAATACTCATTTTTGCACAATATTTTTTGAAGTTTTCAGGTAAACGTGTAGACCATAATACAGTTAAGTTTGGTTCTGGTGCTGGACCTAAGTTATCTAATGAATGTAAGAAACGGAAAGAGTTTTTTGTAACTAATGGACGTCCATCAATACCGACTCCACCGATTGATTCAGTTACCCAAGTAGGGTCTCCAGAGAATAATGCGTTGTAATCTGGTGTACGTGCAAATTTAACTAAACGTAATTTCATGATGAAGTGGTCGATGATTTCCTGTACTTCGATTTCTGAAATTGTACCAGCTTTTAAATCACGTTCTGCATAAATATCTAAGAATGTAGATACACGACCTAAACTCATTGCAGCACCGTTTTGTTCTTTAATTGCTGCTAAGTATGCTAAGTAAGTCCATTGAACAGCTTCTTTAAAGTTTTCAGCTGGACGAGAAATATCAAATCCATAAATATTACCTAATTCTTTTAATTCATTTAATGCACGATATTGTTCAGAAACTTCTTCACGTAAACGAATAATGTCTTCTGACATTACTGATGATAAGTTATTGAAGTCTTTTTGTTTTTCATTCATTAAGAAATCTACACCATATAATGCAACACGGCGGTAGTCACCGATAATACGACCACGTCCGTAAGCATCTGGAAGACCGGTAATGACACCAGCTTTGCGACAAGCTAACATTTCTTTAGAGTAAGCATCGAATACACCAGCATTGTGTGTTTTACGATAATCTGTAAATGTTTTTTCAGTTTCTTTATCTAATTCATAGCCATATGCTTCACAAGCAGCTTTTGCCATACGAATGCCACCAAATGGTTGCATAGAGCGTTTGAAAGGTTTCTCAGTTTGAACACCGACAATTGTTTCAAGATCTTTATTTAAATAACCTGCGTCATGCGATGTGATAGTAGATGGTATTTTTGTATCCATATCCCACATACCACCACGTTCACGTTCTTCTTTTGTTAACTGCATAACTTGATTCCATAATGTCTTAGTTGCTTCAGTTGGTCCAGCTAAAAACTCATCTTTACCGTCATATAAAGTGTAGTTTAGTTGGATAAATTCACGAACGTCGATTCTTTTGTTCCATTTACCAGTTTTAAAACCTTCCCAAGCATGTGTTTTTTTAGTTTCTTCTTTAAACATATTAATCCCTCCAAAATTTCATTATGTTAATTCCTTCACAATTCCATTATAACAACTTTACGTGAAATTAATCACATTATTTTTGGAAACGGTTAATTTTTTTAAAAATGTTGATTTAAAGCTTTTTATCTGTAATGGTACACATTATTATTTTGTTTTTTGTATATATAACAGTTAAGATTTATAGCTTTTGGAGTCCATTAATATTTAAGTTTAGTGTGGAGTTATCAAACATATCCATGTACAATAAAAAAGGTGAAATAACATGAGGAAATTATTGATAAATGAAACAATTAAGATAAAAGAAATTGCGGCATTACATGAACATATCCCATTAACTTACGATTCATCATATAAAGTAACACCTTTGGATATTGATTTGCGATACGAATCAATTCAATTACTGATGAAGAATAAGCAAGATCAGATTATAGTCCTGGAACAAAACAACAAAATCTGTGCATACATTTGGTATGCAATAGATGATGGAATACATATTAAATCAACATTTGTTTATCCGGAATATCGTAATCAAGGATACGCGATACAACTCAAGAACTTTGTTGAAACAATCGCCAAAGAACAACACATTGGTATTATATACAGTGATGTTGATACGAGAAATTTTCCGATGAAACAATTAAATGAAAGATTAGGCTATCAATTTAAAGAGCATAGTAATCGAATGATAAAAATAATAGAGGTGCAAAATGATTAGAACGCTTTATATTGATGAAACGAATACGTTGCATGTTTGTGATTCACCCTATGATATAGAAGTAACGCCGAAATGGTTGTGGGTGGATATGAGTGAACCAACAAAAGAAGAGAATTTACTGCTAAGTCAGTTTTTTCACTTTCATCCATTATCTATTGAAGATGCAACGACGGTTAAACAACGCCCGAAATATAAAGAATATGATGATTATTTATTTTTCGTCTTTCATGCAATTGACTTGCGTACGATGAAACCTGAAGAAATTGATATCTTTATCAATTCAACCCTTATTGTGACTTATCATAAAGAAGCTTCTGAAGAGGTGGATAAAGTCTGGCATACGATGCTAAACAAAAAGCCGAATGAAAAGGTTACGACAAATGAAGTGATGTATAAAACGCTTGACGCCATCGTCGATAACTATTTTCCTTTCGTATATGATTTAGAGGACAAAGTATTCTCGTTTGAAGATAGGCACTCAGTAGATATATCAACTGAGAACTTAATAGATGAAACGTTTGATTTGAGAGAAGATCTATTATTGATTAGACGTACAGTATTGCCAATGCGAGATTTAGTATATCGACTATTAGAAGGCAGAGTATTGGCATTAAGTAAGAAACAGAAAATATTTCTGCATCATATTAATGACCATTTAATTAAGCAGGTAGAGATGATTGAATCTTCCCGTGAGATGACAGCGGATATTCGTGATAATTATATCTCTCTGAACTCTTTTAGAATGAATAATATCATGAAAATTTTAACAATATATTCAGTAATTTTTATGCCACTGACTTTAATTGCAGGAATTTACGGGATGAACTTTGATGTCATGCCTGAATTGCACTGGAAATACGGATATTTAGCAGTATGGATTGTGATGATTGCTATTACGGTTGGAATGATAGGCTACTTCCGAATAAAGAAGTGGTTTTAATATAAAAGGAGCAGAATTAAATTTCTGCTCCTTTTATCATTATTTCACATATGTACTACAATAATAAATATTGTGCCATTCTTTAAACATTACACCTTTGTCACCTTCGATAGGGTCGTGTTCTGGTAACTTTACACTATTTATCGTACTGTTAATTGTTTGGATTTCTTCATAGCTTGTTAACGTTTCAACATCAATATCTGTTGGGTATGCACCGACTACTTTAAAATCTTTACTTGCTTCGAGACTTTTATGACCATAGCCTGCAGGGAGTAATAATGCATCACCTTGTTTTACTTTTAACTGACTTCCTGATTCACCGCCTATCATTAAGGTTGCTTCACCTGAAGCGATACCAAGCACTTCATGTGTATTAGGATGGAAATGATGATAGTCAAATACACCATTTGTCCATATACCTGTCCATTGATTATGTTTAAATATTTCAGTAAAATCTCCTTCAACTTCCTGATAGACGATAACTGGCAGGATCATGTGATTCGGTGTGCTTTTTGATACAGGACTATGAATTATTTTATATTTCATAATTATTCCTCCTCTTAATGATATATTATTATTGTTCGTTATTTCTTTTTATAAAGCAAAAGATAAGATTTTAACCAAATGTTAATTCCATACGAAATTTATATTCTATGTTAAAATAAAGATAGAATGATGAAGGTGGGATTAACTTGAAAAACTTTGCGTACTTAGCAATTTCAGGTGCTTTATTTTTAACTGGCTGTAGCAATGATGATACAACAGCGATAAAAAAAGATATAGAATCATTAAAGCAGCAAAAAGATAAATCAGAAAAAGAATATAAATCATTACAGGAAGATAATAAATCGATTGATAAAGAAATTAAAGAAAAGCAGTCTGAAATAGATACGCTGAAAAAAGAAAAAGAAGCTGAAATAAAAGTTCAAATTAAGCGTGAAGAAGCTGCGAAGAAAAAGCAGGAGGCTATCGATAGACGCAATCGATTGATCGCAAAACAAAAAGCTGAACAGGAAGCTAAAGTGCGTGCGCAGAAAGAAAAGAAAACAGCACAGGCAAGAAATAAAGCGACCATGCCAAACACAATTGCGGCAAGTACAAATGGTAAAATTCAAACGATTAAATCAATTCGTAACGTCGGACTTGATTTTAATGATGCCGGCATGAAGACATCAATTAACCGTATACAAATATTTAAAGTAACAGATATGCCCAAAGATCAGGTCGTACTGTTCGATGGTGAGACAGAAGGTTATGTACTAATCTATGAAGTAACTGCAGAGAATACTTTAGATAAGCCGTTATATTATAATAATATCGGTGTTCTGGATTTAGGTGATAAGAAAATATTTTCTGAAAATGCTTCTTTTGTACCACCGGAATTACAGGAAAGTTCAATGAAGAAAAGTAAGAATAATTACAGTGAATATGCGCCAAAGGAAAAAACAATAAGTTATAAATCAATCGCTATTAATAAGGAAGACTATAAGCAGGTCGAAGCAGGTAAAGCGCATCTATTTATTAAAGGTGGCGTTTCACAGGCGAAAGATATGAAAGATAAAACAGATACGCAGTCAACAGGATATTTAATTCAGCAGTGAAAGAGCTAGATATTTTGAATGTTTTTTACGGATAGAATCGGGAATATGTAAGAAAAGACTACGGAGGCGTTCGATATGCATGAAGAGAAATTTGTACTGCTGGAAGGTAAATCATTTAAATTATCAGAAATAGCACGTGAACTTGAAGCAATTACGGGTTACACTGTTAAAGATAGTTATGGAGATATCAATCGCATTGTTGCACAGAAACCAAACTTTGATCAGGATTTTGAAAGTTATTTAGTTACTTATGAATTCAACGAATCAGATGATTTAGCAGATGTAACTGTTACAACACCGAAAGATGAAGATGTCAATTTTCAAAATGACAAAGTTAAAGTGAGATTAATTTCTTATAAAACTAAATAGTAACAACAAAATAAACTTACAGTAGTGTATTAGTGTATATGTCATAATATATATTAATACACTATTTTAATGAGGATGCATATGAAAAAAATAACAGCATTATTTGCAGCAACGATATTTCTAACTGCTTGTAATTCGGCAGATGAATCTAACACAACAAAACTTAAATCTGATGACGCAAACGAAATATTATTTGATGCTTCGCATGGCGTGACTGCTGGTGAAGCGGATTGGGTTATCGATGGTGGATTTTCTACGTTTAATGATGACATTAATAAGTTAGGTTTCACAACAGCTTCTACAGATTATCAGGCAGAGATTACACTGAAATTATTAAAACAATATAAAGCATTTATTATGCCGGAACCAAATATACCTTTAAAAGCAAGTGAGCAACAAGCGATTAAACATTATGTCAATAGTGGTGGTAGCATCATGATGATTGCAGATCATTATAACGCTGACAGAAACTTAAATCGCTTTGATGCCTCGGAAATTTTTAATGGATATCGACGCGGTGCATTTCGCAATATTACAAAAGGTATGTCACAGGATGAAATAAATTCTGACAGAATGCAGGGATGTTACATCAAGCGATTATTTAAGTAAAACTTTCGGAGTACGATTCAGATATAATGCATTAGATGATGTCGTATTGTCAGCGAAAGACGAAGACAATGCGTTTGGACTGCTCGATAATGTTGAGAAAGTAAATATGCATGCCGGCAGCACAATCATGATAGCTAATCCTGAAATCGCTAAAGGTATCATCTACCCTGAAAAATTATCGAAACATGATAAATGGTCGCATGCGGTAGATCAAGAGGTCTATACGAATGGTTTTAAAGATGAAGGTGCCTTTATAGCTATTAGTAAACTAGGAAAAGGCAAAGCCGTATTTATCGGTGATTCATCAATCGTTGAAGATAACACACCAAAATATGTGCGTGAAGATAATGGTCAGGAAAAGCAGACATACGATGGTATTCGCGAGATGGATCATCAAACTTTAATGGAAAATCTCGTAAAGTGGATGATGAAACAGGAAGACTATTCTTCTTTAAATGGTAAGTTTTCTTTGGATAAGCCAACGAAAGTGTTAAAATTTGAAATACCTGAGCAATCAACAGAACCGAAACGTGAGCCTTGGGGAACACCTGGACATAATTATAAATGGTACGATCCATCAACTTTTGAACCAGGTAGTTTTGGCAAAGATACAAAGCATGTAACTGTACCAGGTAGCAATCATCAACAGAATAATAAATCTATAAATAATAAAAAAGAGAATGAAGATAGTAAAAGTACACGGGAAAAAACGATAACCGGAAGTAAAATTGACGTCCAGTATCCAAAGACGGTAAATATCGGTCAGCGTTTCACCGTGGATGTTTATACTCAGGAACAGCTGGATCAAGTTTCAATTGAACTGATTGATGCAGATGGTGAGCAAGTCGGTCTTTTTGATGGCAATCCGCCCGGACAATCGCGTGCTTATGATACTAAAAAAAATGAAAATCGTTTTCATAGCTATTTTCATGGTAAGATAGCTAGAGAAGCGAACGGTGAGATTACGATTAATATATATGCGAAAAATCAATTAATACAAAAAGAAAAGATGATTGTGAGGTAAGGCAGTGAATATATTCATTAAAAGATTATCAATAGCAGCAATTTCGACTGTATTGTTACCAACGAGTATGGCATATGCTACAAATACACAAGTACCAAAGACAGAAGAAGAAATTAAGTTTGATAATACCGATAAGATTAAAGTGAATGAACCAGTACTTAAATCAAGCGCTACTGTTGCCAATAAAGTGCCGGCATTTAAAAAAAGGATTTATCGTGAACAACCGATGAAAGAAAAAGTGCTTGTCGTGATGATGGACTTCAGTAATAGCCCGGCGTCTACTTTGACGAAAGCTGATACTGAAAATTATCGTAAAGTGTATGACAAGTCATATTATGAGCAGTTATTCTTTGGAGATTCAATTACAGGACCCGATCAGAAAAAGTATGATTCTATTAAAAAGTATTATCAGAATGTATCTGGAAATAGTTTAGAACTACAAGGGCAAGTAACAGGATGGTATCGTGCGAAACATCCTCTTAATTACTATGGTCATAATGAAGATGAAAAAGTAACTGAGTTAATTATGGAAGCAGCTGTGCATGCAGCCCAGGATAAAAGTATCGATATGAATAAATATGACCAATATGATTATTATGATTTAGACCAGGACGGTATTATGAAGGAACCGGATGGCATCGTCGATAAATTTGTCGTTGTATTTAGTGGTATCGGTGAGAGTGAAGGAGGAGGTAAGTTCTTACAGAATTCAATTTGGGAACATGTTTCTGAAGTAGCGCTTTCGAAAAATGGTAATCCAAAGTCTATTCCAGGGACGTACAGCAAACATTCAAAATTCTATAAAAATCGTCTAGGTATCGCTGAATACGGTATTTTAGCTGAAGATAGTACCGTGGGCACATTCTCACATGAATTTGGACATATGCTTGGTTTGATTGATGAATATGACACAGCGCCGAATGCAAATAATCATGCCGGAGAACCAGTAAGATTCTGGTCATTGATGAGCTACGGTGCAGATGCGGGTATTATTCCCGGTATGGAACCAGTCGGTCTAAGTCCATTAGCAAAGTCAGATTTACAACAAATTTACGGCGGGAACTGGATACTAGGTAGTGAATTGAACTATAAGAATATTTCTTCGAAGAAAAGATATTATTTATTAGATCAGGCAAGTATTAAAGGTGTTAATAATGATGTCGTGAAAGTGAATTTACCACCAATACGAAAGAAAGACAAGAATGGCAAAGTGAAAAACTATAATCATTATTATCTGTTAGAATGGCGTTCACATAATGGTGTAGATAAAGGACTTTCGCATATAAAGGATCCTTTTGGTATCAATCAATATGGTAAAGGTTTATTAATCTGGTATGTAAATGAAACATTCCCAGATAACGCAAATTTATCTAAACACTTTGGTAAAAGTTTAGTTGGTGTAGTTGATGCTAGTCCATCTAATATAACAACACCGGATGGTTTAATACCGATGTCAGATACGCAAGTGTTTGATGCACCATTTAATACGAAAAGTTATGGTCAGTTTAATAAAGCAAAAAATTATTTCTTTAAGAAAAAATCAACTAAACCTGTAACTTTATTTACAGATAAACGTTATAGTTTATCTGCTAGAGATCACATGCAGGTACCAGATAGTAGTCGTATATTGCCGCAACTTGGTATAAAGATTAAAGTTGAAGATCAAAATACGGATGGAACAGTAGCGAAAATCAGTATTTTCAAGTAAATAATTTAGAGAGAGAGGCTGGGACAGAAGTGTTCTGCCACAAGCAAAAACCGAACAAAACTAATAAATCGCTCTTTGATTTATAGTTTTTGTTCGGTTTTTGTCGTAGGGGCAACTTCTGTTCCGCCATTTAAGCTGTTAAACAGAAGAGGGCTAAGACAAATTTCTCATCCACTTTTTGTTACATATTTGTAATAATAAAAATGTTAAAAATATATTTACAATTCTGAAAATTTAGAAGATAATAATTAAAGAAACAAAATTTAAAAACATTCGGGGGCTAAGCAATGAGAAAAAAACAACTATTTTCTTCACTACTTGCGTTATCTTTAGGGTTTTCAAGTCTTGGTTTAACAAGCGGTGCAGCATATGCTGATACGAAAGTACAGACGATGAGTGGCAGTGGTTTTGATGCGGGTATTGCAAATGAAGAACGATTAATAAAGATGTTACAAAAAGAAGGAATACTTTCTAAAACGGCTTCTAGAGCTGAAGCAGAGAAAGCAGTACAAAAATTTTTAAAACATAAGCAGGAGCAGTCTAACAAATACATAAAAAATAAAGGTGCATTTGATAAGAAATATAATAAAGTCACAACAAAGAAAAATGCAAAAAATGCACAAAATAAATATACAAAAGGCAAAGGGAAAAAATTAGGACACGCTAAAAATTTACCATCGGTAGTACCTGAAGCGTATTCAGGTGAAAAGCGTACAGACAAAGTCTTACTTTTAGCAATCGACTTTCCGGATCATAAAAACTCTACAATCACTAAAGAAGAATCTGATATGTTCTATGAAGATTATCCGATGAGTCATTTCCAGGACATGGTATTTAGTAAAGATGGTTACAAAGGTCCTAATGGTGAAACATTAGTAAGTATGCAACAATATTATAATAACCAGTCAGGAGGCAGTTACGCATTAGACGGAGATGTGCATGGCTGGTATACAGCGAAACATGAAGCAGCTTATTACGGTGGAAACTATCCGGATGCTGATGGAAGTGATCAACGACCGAAGGAGCTTGTTAAAGAAGCGCTTGAAGCTGCAGCTAAAGATCCTAATGTCAACTTAGAGGAATATGATCAGTGGGATAGATATGATCTTGATGGAGATGGTGTATTAAATGAAAAGGATGGTATTGTAGACCACGTTATGATCATTCACGCATCACCAGGTGAAGAAGCTGGTGGTGGTCGTCTAGGTGCAGATGCTATCTGGAGTCATCGATGGAATTTAGACTTTGACGAACAAGGTGAACCATACAGTATTCCAAATACTAAATCAGGTCAGGATCGCTTCGGAGGAAAACTTGCTGTTATCGATTATACGATTCAACCTGAGGATGGTGCTGCAGGGGTATTCTCACATGAGTTTGGACATGACTTAGGCTTGCCAGATGAGTACGATACAATTTACTCGGGTAAAGGTGAACCTGTTTCATCCTGGTCACTCATGTCAAGTGGTAGCTGGGCTGGTAAAATACCTGGTACAGAGCCAACGGGATTTGATCCTTACATGAAGGAAATGTTACAGGATTTTCATGGTGGTAACTGGCAAACAGGTAGTGAAGTAGATGTTAAAGATGTAACAAGTGTGCCTCAGGAGTTTTTATTGGATGAAGCGACAACGAAAGGTACGAATAATGATGCGGTGAAAGTAACGTTACCAGATAAAGTTACTAACATTGTAACTCCTAAATCTGGATCTAAATTGTATCATAGTGGTTCTGATAATGATTTAGAAACAACACTGTCAACTACTGTTGATTTAACAGGAACAAAATCTGCTGAATTTACATTTGATGCTTGGTATGACATCGAAAAAGGTTATGACTATGCATATGTTCAGGCTTCTACTGATGGTGAGCAATGGACAAATTTAGAAGGTAATATTACGAATAATAATGATCCTGAAAATAGCGGAGCTAATATGGGTAATGGTATCGATGGTACAAGTGATGGATTTGTTGATGCTAAATTCAATCTAGATCAGTTTGCCGGTGAAAAAGTTCAGTTACGCGTACTTTATAAAACCGATAGTGGATTTACTGCACCAGGACTTTACTTAGACGATTTAAAAGTAACTGCAGATGGTAAAGTAGTATTAGAGGATGGCGCTGAAATAACACCAAAGTTTGAGTTAAATGGTTTCAGTGTATCTGACGGTAAGAAATACAGTAAAAACTATTATTTATTACAATGGAGAAGCCATAACAAGATTGATGGTGGATTAGCACATATTAAACGCGGTGATGGTTTCTTAACTTATAATCCTGGTTTAATCGTAGAATATGTCGATGAATCATTTAGTGACAACCATGTCGGTAAACACCCAGGTGAAGGTTATGTTGGTATTGTAGATGCAGATCAAAATGCACTTGTTTGGGATGGAGAAAGTCCAGATCCAGCATCAACACAATGGCAAATGCGTGATGCAGCATTTAGCTTAACTAAACAAGATCCACTAAAAATAACATTAGATGAAAAAACTAATTTAGTAGATAAATCATTAGTTGCAAATTCTTTATTCGATGACAATAAAGACTATTCAAATAAAGCACAGCCACATGCAGGGAAAATCCTGCCGAAATATGGCTTGAAAGTAAAAGTGGTTGGAGAATCAAAAGATAAAACGACAGCGAAAATTATTGTTTATAAATAATTCATTATAAGAGTGAAACAATTTTATTTGTTTCACTCTTTTCCTATGTCTTCATTTAAGTTAGACGTTGAATTTGGTATATTTATATCAACAGGAGGATATCATGATATATTTTGAGACCGAGAGATTATTATTTAGAGATTGGCAGGAAAGTGATTTACCAAAATTTCAAGCAATGAATAGTGATTTTGATGTACGACGTTATTTTCCGGATGTAATGAGCAGTGCGAGAAGTGACATTGCCTTTTATATCATGCAGGCTGAAATTGCACAATATGACTTAGGCCTTTTCGCAGTTTCCTTAAAAGAAACAAATGAATTTATCGGTTTTATCGGGATGCAGTATTTAATTCCGACAAGGCATTTTAATCTACCTTTTATGCCTTGTTATGAGATTGGCTGGCGTCTAAGAAAAGAATTTTGGCATCAAGGATATGCTACTGAAGGGGCACGTGGTGTATTACACTATGCTCAGCAAAAAGGAATCAAAGAAGTATATAGTTATACAAGTTTAATGAATAGACCGAGCAGAAGAATAATGGAAAAATTAAATATGACATTTGTTCGTTCATTTCAACATCCATTGATAAATGAGTATCATCCCCTGAATGAACAAGTGTTATTTCATAAATATCTATCTGGAAGTGAGATCAATGATATTAATCAGTAGTTGTTTAATAGGAGAATATGTAAGATACGATGGTGGCTCGCAAGGTGTTACACGTCTTATAGAACTCATAAATGAAGGTAAAGCGATACATGCTTGTCCCGAACTTCTGGGGGGGTTAAATGTACCGCGTGAACCTGCTGAGATTATCGGAGGAGACGGATTTGATGTATTAGATGGCAATGCAAAGGTGTTGACGGTTAGCGATAAAGATGTAACTGAAGCGTTTCTCAAAGGAGCAGAAGCCACTTTAAAGATCTTGTTAGCAGAAAACATTGATACAGTTATCTTAAAGGCTAACAGTCCGAGCTGTGGAAACAAACAAATATATGATGGAACATTTAGCGGCATAAAAAAACAAGGCGCTGGAGTAACGAGCGCCTTGTTAGAACGAAATGGTATTAAAGTGATGAGCGAGCAAGATTATTTTTCATCATAACGTTTAATACTTATAGGTGTTGCATTGTTCATCTTGTCAATCAAAGTATCAGGATTACTTTCAACGATGGCAAGATGACGATAATGTTCACCTATAAATCCATCCTGAATCATTTTTTCAAGCATTTCGATTAATGGATTATAGAAGCCGTCGACATTCAGAATGCCAATCGGTTTTTGGTGCAGGCCGAGTTGCGCCCATGTAAATATTTCAAAAAATTCTTCAAGTGTTCCGGCACCACCTGGCATCATGATGTATCCATCACATAATGAAGACATCATATCTTTACGTTGATGCATCGTGTCTACAGTATAAAGTTTCGTTAGATTTGGGTGTGCTACTTCTTTTTCCTGTAAAAAGTTGGGGATTACGCCAATTGCGCGACCATCGTTATTGATGACACTATCAGCAATAATACCCATTAAACCAACTTTACCGCCACCAAACACTAATCCTATATTATTTTTAACGAGTGTTTGACCAAGTTCAGAAGCAAATATCTCATAGTTAGGATTAACTCCTTTATTTGATCCGCAATATACAGCGATATTTTTCATGTAAAAAATCCTTTCTTTTATGGTATTATAAGTTGTAATGAAATGGAGTGAATATCTTGATTAACATTAAACCGGTAGACACAATAAATGACATCGATTTGAGTCATTATGAATTACCAGCAAGACAAATGGTGTATGCAGGTCATCCAAGATTTATACTAACACGAAATAAACCACAATACATCCCCTTTATCATTGAAGAACAGGACCGTCTCATCGGTGTATTTGCATTAGAGGCAGGCGAGATATTAGAGACGATTGGTGCACCTCAACATGCAGTATACTTACGTGGCCTTTCAATTAATTTTTCTGAGCAGAATAAAGGTTATTTTAAAGCATCGCTTGCAGCACTAGAACGATATTTATTAGAATATCATCCAGAAATTACAGCGATTTATTTAATGGTAAATGTAAATAATGATGCATATTATGCTTTTATTAAATCAGGATTTAAAGATGAGAAACGCATTGTTCGTCAAGGATTATCAAAATTAAAAGTATTATCAAAAAAACTTAGCAGTTAAGGTGCTAAGTTTTTTCAATACATTGTTCTAATTTAGTTACAAAACTATGGCGATCATTCAATGTAAACTTTGAAGGACCTTTTATTCGTTTTCCTGCATTACGTTCAATCTGATTATGATAACGTGTTAATAACAATAGATCGATATTATCTTTCGTATATATATTACCATTGTGATGCATCACGATAGCATAATTGATTAATAGGCTTGCTAAACCGTAATCTCCAGTAACGATGATATCACGCTTCGTAGCAATCCTTTTAATTTCGTAATCTGCACTATCATTACCTGTATCAACATATTTCGTTTCAACAAAATCAGGAAAATCTTGCATTGTAAAGTGTGAGAAGTCTTTAACGAGCAACACTTTGAGCTTGTACTTTTCAGCGATATGAATCACTTCTTGAATGACAGGAGAACTATCTGCATCGACAATAATCCGATTAACGATTGT
Source organism: Macrococcoides bohemicum (assembly GCF_003259675.1). GTDB lineage: Bacteria > Bacillota > Bacilli > Staphylococcales > Staphylococcaceae > Macrococcoides > Macrococcoides bohemicum. The sequence continues at coordinate 145,579 of NZ_PZJG01000003.1, forward strand.
CAATTTGCTGTGCCATTAACTGACGATGCTTTTCAAATAACTGCGCATTATCATAGTTTTCATCAGCTTTAACAGCAGTTTTTTGAGTCTTTTCTTTTTGTGGTGTAGGAGATGCAGATACATTTGTATTATTTACATATGGTTGTGATAGTGATTGTATATTATTACTAGCATTTATTTCTTCAGGAAGTTTTACTTCATAGTTTTTATATTGTTTCATTTCTTTTTTTAGTTCTTTTTGTCGTGCATTTATATTTTTATTTTCTTCATTGCGACGATCTTCAATATGTTGAGATAAATTCTTGTCTAATTTATTAATTTCTTTTTGAAGTTTCTTTTCATTTTTTTGAGCTACTTTTTCGTTCTTTTTATATAAATTCATTTGTTGATTATAGTGATGTTTTTTCTTAGTATCCTCTGCTTTTTGGCTTACAAATTGAGCAGTACCAACGGATACACTTTTAACAGTATGAGCAGCTTTGGCCACGTTATGAGAAGTATGTACGACTTTTTCTTTCGTTTTAGCACCAACTTCTTTTGTAGTATCCATTGCTTTCAAAGATAAAGCAGTCGCTTTTTGAACTTCTTCATGATCTTTAATGCGATGACGTTCATTATAAAGTGGTACTAATATTAAAGCAGCTACATTAACTACTGATTTTATCGTTTCTTTTTTCATAGCCTGATTCTCCTTTTAACCTATTAATAGTCATTATTATATAGTATTTACCCTTATATATAAAAAGATAACGAAGTTATTCATTTAACTTCGTTATCTTTTAAAAACTATTCATAAGTGACATTGTCTACTATTTTCTTGCTATATGCCATAAGTTTTTTATAGTCTTCAACATCTAGTTTACTTCCTTTAAACATTTCAAGAGGTACTTTAAATAAATCTCTAACTAATGATTCACCTTCCTCAGTCAGTTGAATCATCACGATACGTTCATCAGCATCACTTCGATGACGAGAGACGATACCACGCGCTTCCATCTTTTTTAAGATTGGAGTAATTGTTCCAGATTGAAATGCTAGGCGTTCACCAAGTTGAAGAACCGGCATCACTTTTTCTTCATGCAATACCATTATTACTAGATAATGTTGGTAACTTAATTGTTTGTCTTTTAATAAATTTCGATTATAAAATTTAATAATCTCACGCTGTGCAAGATACATTTGATAGTCTAACGAATTTTGTGGCATATATGCTCCTTAAATGTCTTGTGTAAATAATATATTTATTGTATCACTTATTAAATCAGAAATATAATAAAAATCACTGTTTTCACTATGAAAATGTGAAATAAAAATACAACTCACGTGTGAGTTGTATTAAATAGTTATGTTAGATTCCATGACCAATCCCGAATCCGTAATATAAAATTGCAATCACAGTAACTAATACTAAACGATAAATAGCGAAAGGGATTAATTTAACGCGATTGATTAAATTTAAGAATAATTGAATCGATAATACACCGAAAATAAATGCACCGATAAAACCAACTAGGTAGAACATAATCTGATTGCTCTCGATATATTCGATATTGCTGATTAAACTTTTAGCACTTGCAGCAAACATGATTGGCACAGCCATAATAAAAGTGAAATCACTTGCTGCTTTATGATTCATCTTCAACAGAACACCTGTAGAAATAGTAGAACCTGATCTTGAGAAACCTGGCCATAATGCTAAACATTGCGCGATACCAATAATTAAAGCATTTTTGTAACTGATCTCATCTACTGTTGTTGGATTAGGGACTTTCTTAGCATAAAGATCTGCAGCGATCATCAGTAGGGCACCTAAGGCTAAACCAACTAATACAGTTGGTACCGAAAATAAATGCGCATCGATAAAATCATCAAATAATAAACCCATAATTCCTGCAGGTAATAACCCGATAAAGACATGTAATAAATTTAGTTTTTTCCCAGAAGGATGAGGTGTTTTATCTTTTTCGAGATGAAACATTTCTAAGAAGCGATGACGGAAAATCCATGCAGCAGCAAAAATAGAACCAAGCTGAATCACAATCTTAAATGTGTTGGCTGATTCCTGGCTGCCGAGCACTTCTTTTGTTTGTAACCACATATCATCAACAAGTATTTGATGCCCTGTTGATGAAACAGGAGCGAACTCTGTTAATCCTTCAACAATACCAAGGATGAGCGCTTTAATTAATTCGAAAAATTCCATGAGTGAACCACCTTTAATATACTTTTTAAATTCTATAAAATTATAGCATAATCCGCCTGAAGGCACTATTTATACTTAATGTTCAATAAATGCTATAATACATTCAAGGAGGGATTATGTGAAATTTTTAACACAACTTACTAAACCATTTATCGGTATACATATACTGTTATTTATATTAAGTATTATGCTAAGCGTTATTATTATTATGCAGAGTTTAGAAATTGGTAAAGTCATTGACTTTATTTTAACAAAACACCAATATCAAATCTCTCAGACTTTAGTTGTAATTTTATTGATATTAGTCTCTAGGGCAATCATCCAGTCATTGATAAAGTACAGTGGCCATCTTTTAAGTAATAAAATAAAAAATAATATAAGAAGTAAGATTTTATTTAACAATAATGATGCCGGAGAATTGATGAATTTAAGTCAGCAAGGGGTAGAAGGAGTGCATCCATTTTTTGCTGATTATCTACCGCAAGTTTATAAATCGATGTTAATTCCATTGATGATCATCTTATTTCTATTTAAATTTCATTATCAAACAGCACTGATTATGTGTATCACAGCACCCTTTATACCAGTTTTTTATATTATTATCGGGATCAATACCGCTAAAAAAGCAACGGATCAGATGCTTTCATTAAATCATTTTTCAAATTATTTTTTAAATGTCATGAAAGGAATTATGACGATTAAACTTTTTAAATACGATGATAAAGCGATGGGTAAAATTGAAGGATACTCCATTCAGTATAAAAATAATACGATGAAAATATTGAAGACAGCTTTTTTGTCTACGCTGATGCTTGAATTTGTATCCATGTTATCCATCGGTATAATTGCTTTGGAAATTGGTTTGTCATTAATTGTATTTAAATCTGTGTCGTTTTATGTGGCAGTAGTTGTGCTTATGTTAGCACCTGAATTTTATAATGCATTAAAAGATCTAGGCTTAGCATTTCATACCGGGAAACAATCGAGTGGTTATGGTGAGTTAATTGAATCAACGCTAGAAGAAAAAGAGCAGACAACAGAAGTTTTATATCACGCCAAAAACGCAATCATTTTTAACGATATGAAAGTGACATATGCTGACAGTGATTATGAACTATCCATCGATACTGAAATACCGATGCAACACTATGTAATAGCAGGACCGAGTGGAGCTGGTAAATCTACACTTGCTAAAGTGATTGCTCAGCTACAGTATGCAACAGGTGAAATGACATTACCAGAATATTTGAAGGATAATATCGTCTATTTATCTCAGGATCCAATTATATTAAACACATCGATAATGAATAACATTACGATGTTTCAGAACATCGACGAGAATATTATTTATCAGTATGCAGAACAATTAAAATTACATGATTTGTTTAAGAATATGCCTGAAGGATACGAGACGATCATCGGCCAAGGTGAGCGACAATTATCGGGTGGTGAAGCAAGACGATTAATGTTACTGAGAGTCTTTGTTCAACCTAAATCACTCGTTATCTTTGATGAACCGACAGCAATGTTAGATATAGAAAGTGAACTCATCATAAATGAAGCAATCAATAAACTTAAAGACATAAGTACCGTATTCGTTATCGCGCATAATAAGCATACGATAGAATCAGCATCACATGTAGTGCTCGTAAAAAATGGCCGTGTAAGTATACATCAAAAAGTAAAAGTTTCGGAGGTGATATAGTGCGCTATATTTCAAAAATGACAAGAAAATCACTTATCATCGCTATTATCATAGGAACGATTGGTGGCCTCACTGCAATCGGTATGTTCAGTCTTAGCGGACTGATGTTGTCTAAAAGTGCGTATGAAGTACCGCTTTATACTTTGATCACATTAGTTGCCACTATTAAATTATTTGGTGTCGTACGTGCGATCTGTAAATATTTCGAACGATTAATAAGTCATGATGCTACATTTGAAATGTTAAAAGATGTCCGTGTAACCACTGTACGTCATCTACTCGACAACTTTATAACAATTCACTCAAAGTATCATTTATCTACACTGTTAAATCGTACTGTAAATGATGTTGAGAAACTACAGAATCTTCTACTCAGAGTCATTTATCCGCCTGTCATCGCTATGATTACTACAGTAATTGTAACTTGTATTTATGCTCAGTATAGTATATATGCGGTTATGGTATTATTTATTGCAATGTTGCTATTAACAGTCTTACTACCGACATTGATTACGCGATTTCTAAAAAGGATAGTGAATAAAAAAATAGAAGCGACAAATCAATTTGAGCATCACCTTTTAGATTATCATCTAGCACAGGAAGCACTTACAGTATTTGATAAAACAAATAACTATCAGCAACAGCTAGTGCAAAAACAACGCGATATGCAAAAAGCAATTAAGAAAGAACATAGTGTCATCATTCTGTATGATTTTTTATTAAACCTCATCGCGATGATTGCAATATTTTTAGTAATATATTTAATGATGTTTGATCCAACCCGAGATACAATGATGTATTTAAGTATCGTAATGGTTGCCATAACACTTTTTGAAATGAGTATACCTATGATTCACTATCCATATCATAAAGTAGAAACTGACCAATCGATTAATCATCTTGATACATTAAATGAACGCGTCCACTATCAAAATATAGAAGAAAAGGTTCATACAATTCAGCTGAAAGATGTAACCGTCGATCAACGGCTTTCAAATATTAATATGACTGTTCATCAAGGTGAATTTGTGGGTATAGCTGGGCAAAGTGGTGCAGGTAAATCGACTTTATTAAAAACTATTCTTGGATTAGAACAATTGAAAGGTAACTATTTATTAAATGGCAAGAAGATAATAACACCGGCTAATCTTTTACAGATGTTTAATGTAATGGAACAGCATAACCATTTCATCAATGGAACTGTTGCAGAAAATATGTTTGTAGATGTAAATCCTCATCAGTTAAATCAGCTTTTAGAGCAATTTCAGTTGCCGTTTAACAGTGAAACAGTGATTCATTCATTTGGTGAGAATTTATCTGGAGGAGAAAAGAAACGATTACATTTTATACGCATGATTTTACGCAATAAGGATGTATGGATAATGGACGAACCATTTAATGGTGTCGATAAAGCGAATCAGAAGATAATGCTTGATTATTTAAATCAATTACAGTCGACAACAATTATAATGGTTTCTCATGATTTATCGGTATTTAATCATTGTAATCAGCTTTATCTTATAGAAGATGGTCAAATGATTGAAAAGGGTCCAGGGTCTTTATTATACAATCAAAATTCAAGATTTTATCAGTTGCTACAGAAACAATTATTATTAGTATAAAATAAAATAATGATAATAACCTTATTCACAACCTCAATTAAAACTTTTAAATTAAACTATTGTTATATAAATTAAATATTTGAATCATTTTATGATATGATGAAATAAATAAAAGGAGGTACACGATGAATAAGATTGCATGGGTTACAGATACGGCATCAGGCTGTATAATAGGTGAGAAAGATACATTTGTAGTGCCGATGGGCGTTATTTTGAACGAAAAACATTATCAGGATCAGGCAGAATTGTCTGTAGAAGAATTTTACACATTGCTAAAAGAATATGGTGATGGTGCAAAAACAACACAACCAAATTTTCAGGCGATTCACGATGTTTATGAAGAAATTGAAAAGTTAGGTTATACACATGTCATCGCAGTACATCCTTCTAGTAAACTCACTGGGTCATTTCAAAGTTCAGTTATAGCAAGCCAGGAAGTAAATATTACATCAGCAGTAATTGATAGTAAAATTGGTAGTTATCCGATGAAAGCAATGATTGAATCTGGTAAACAGATGAATGCTGAAGGTAAGTCGTTCGAAGAGATCGTAGAAACTTTAAAAAGTTATGCTAAAGATGCAGTATTAATATTAAATCCAAAAAATTTAGATCAAATGAAGAAAAGTGGTCGAGTGTCAAGAACACAAAGTTTTATGGCGGGATTATTAAATATTCATTTAGTATTACAATTTGAAGATGGCAGTATATATCCAGTTGATAAAGTAAGAACAAAGAAAAAAGTAGTAGATGCAGTAAAAAAGCAGGTTGAGAAAAACCTTACTGAATTTAAACCGAAAGAAATTTGTGTTGTATATGGTGGCGACAAAGAAGAAGCAAATATTTATATCGATTGGTTAAAAGAAGACTATCCTGAAATTAATATCGTCAGTGAAATATTAGTACCTGTAGCAGGTGTACATCTAGGATATGGTACAATTGGTATCTCATGGATTAAACGATAATAAAATACCGAACACAAACTATAAGTTTGTGTTCGGTATATTCATTTATTCTTGTTCTCGTAAGCTGTGGATTAATTTATTCAGCATCTTACCGAATTCATTATATTCATCATCAGTAAATTGAGAAGCTTCTTTTAATATATCTGTAGCACCTTCAAGGTGTGATTGAATTTCTTTGCTTTTATCTGTTAGATGAACAAATACTTCCCGTTGATCTAATTCTGAACGTACACGCATAATTAAACCATTCGTTTCCATACGTTTTAGTAACGGTGAGATTGTACCTGTATCTAACGAAAGTTCAGTAACTAATTTTTTAACGTTAACTGGAGAAGATGTCCAGAGTATTTGTAAAACAAGATACTGTGGGTATGTTAGGTTATACTGCTTAAAGATCTTGTTGGAATAATATCGGTTTACTTGTCTTTGCGCGTTGTATAAGCTGAAACAAAGCTGATTGTCTAGCTTGAAATGTTCTGCCATTTTGTGCCTCCTATATATGTATGCTAAACAATTAATGTCATGTAAAGGTATACAATTTAATAACAGTATACGCTATAAACACGAAATAAACTAATTTGTTCTTAATTAACATATTATATTTACAAATATTTTTCAAGCTAATTTACAATCTTTTTGTATGTAAATTGTTAATAAATTCAAAGGTATATACTTATTACATAAATAAGTCGTTAAATACAATACATATTATTTAAATAATGGAGATGAATAATTTGAATCATGAAAGAAAAATGAATATTTTAATTGTAAGTGGATTTTTGGGAAGCGGAAAAACTACGTTACTTGCGCAAATCATAAAAAAGAATCAAAACAAAAAAATCGCTATCCTTATGAATGAATTAGGTGGTTTTAATATTGATTCTAAAATTCTTGGTGAGGAAACACCATATAATGAGTTATTAAATGGATGCATATGCTGTGATCTTAAAAGTGATGTTGCAATACAAATTAATGACCTATATCATCGTCATCATCCTGAACTTATAATTATAGAAGCAACAGGAGTGGCTCATCCTGTAGAAATTTATGATGCATGTACCGAACCAACAGTTATTAAAATTGCACATGTTTTAAATATAACAACGATTCTGGATTGCTCAAGATTTTTGGATCGCAATAAATTTTCTTATACTGTGAAACATTTAATGGAAGAACAAGTGAAATATGCACATATTGTCATATTAAATAAGATGGATTTAGTCACTGAAGTTGAGCAGCAAAAAATTGTTCAACAAGTAACAGACCTAAATCCAAAAGCAAAGCAGATACAAACTACATATTGTGTGTTAGACACAGCACAGCTTGAATATTATGGTGCTCATATTGAAGAACATAACCATATGCATCATGGTATACAATCAATCGTATATGAGTTTAGTGGAGCAGTTGATGCACGACAATTCGTAGAGTGGCTTAGAACTTTACCGGATGAAATTCTTCGTATTAAAGGATTTATTAAATTTAGAGAAAATCCTACACAGGTTGTGCTCTTCCAATATGCATATGGTATACCTCAATATGAAGAAGAAATAATGAATCTTCCATTAAAGTTAGTCATTATCGGTGAACAATTAAATAAAGAAAAATTATTAAATCAATTAGATTTACTACAATTCGGATAAAAGACGGAGGAGTACGTTATGGAAATGTCTAAAGTAGTTCAGGGATTTTGGAGATTGAATACATAGCAATATAATAAGGAAGCATTAAATAGATATTTACATGAGCTCATTGACATAGGCGTAACAACGATGGATCACGCTGACATTTATGGTGATTATACTTGCGAAACGATATTTGGAGATGCGTTGAGCTTAACACCAGAACTAAGAAAGAAAATGCAGATTGTTACGAAATGCGGGATTGTGTTACGTTCAAAGACAATGCCACAATTTGATTTTCATAAATATGACTATAGTAAAGCACATATTGAAGCATCTGTTGAAAGAAGTTTGAAAGAGCTTAAGGTGGATGAAATTGATCTATTGTTACTACATCGCCCTTCTCCTTTACTTGATGCTGAAGTTGTGGCTGGAACTTTAAAGCAGTTACAGCAAAAAGGTTATGTGAAACAATTTGGTGTCTCAAATTTTAAAGCACATCAGTTTGACCGCTTAAATCAAGCAATGCAGCATGAAGGATTATCGCTTGATTATAATCAGATTGAATTGTCACCGCTGAATCTTGAAAATATTGAAGATGGCACATTAGAAACGATGAAGACAAAGCAAGTTGATATTATGGCTTGGAGCCCACTAGCAGGTGGAAAAATATTTGAAACCGGAAAAGTTCAGACTGTAATAAATGGTATTGCAAATCAATACAACACAACAGTTGATGATATTGCATATCGTTTCATAAATCATTTGCCATACAATATACATCCGATTGTCGGTTCACACAGTTTAGAACGTACGAAGGTGGCTTTACATGCGCAAAATCACAGTCTGACTGATAATGAATGGTTTATGATATATACTGCTGCACTAGGCAGAGATATTCTGTAAATTTAATATACAAGGCGTAAATTATGTATGTTGTTTAACTGACAACATACGTTTTTTTATATTTATTAATAAACAATGACCGTTTTATGACGTTTTTAAAGAAAATTAAATTACTGTGAATGTTTTTGGATGAAAAAGATTGACTTTGATGTTTGGATAAATTAAGATATGAGTGTATTCAGGGAGGGATGACCGTGCTAACGATTAAAAGACATGAAACCATCCTTAATCTATTAGAGGCACATGATGTGATATCACTACAGTTACTGATGGACGTTACTTCAAGTAGTGAATCAACGATTCGCAGAGATTTATCTACATTAGAAGATGAAGGCAAACTTATTCGTGTCCATGGTGGTGCGAAGAAAATCACTGAGAAACATAGGGATATTGCATTTTCAGTCAAATCTAACACTAAAGTAGAAGAGAAAAATGAAATTGCAAAGATTGCTGCATTACAAATCAAAGATCATGATTGTATCTATTTAGATGCTGGTAGTTCTACACTTGCGATGATTCCATATTTAACACAGCAACATATCACAGTTGTTACGAATGGTGCAACACATGTTCCGCAGCTTGTTGATAAAGGGATCGAGGTTTATATGATCGGTGGATTTATTAAAAAAGATACATATGCATCTATTGGTGTTCAGGCAATTGAAAATTTAAAGCAATTCAGATTTGATAAAGCTTTTATGGGAGCAAACGGAATCCACATGCAACATGGATTAACTACACCGGATATTGAAGAAGCTTATATAAAACAATTTGCAGTGGAAATTTCACAGAAATCATTTTTTCTTATTGATGACTCAAAATTTGATGAATATACATTTGCTAAAATTTGCGATCTTGAAAAAGGAAAAACAATGATTATTACAAATGCTCAAAACGATAAGGCAAAGCCATTTGAAAAATACTTAATTTAAAGGAGCACATATGATTTATACAATAACGTTAAACCCATCGATTGATTATGTCATGTTTACACAAGATTTTGATTTAGGTGGATTAAATCGTGCAACAACGACGCATAAGTTCGCAGGAGGAAAAGGAATCAATGTTTCGCGTGTATTAAAAGCACTTGATCAAACTTCCACTGCACTAGGGTATATCGGAGGATTCCCTGGAGAATTTATTAAGAATGAACTTGAATCTGCAAACATTCACACTGACTTTATCCATGTAGAAGAAGATACACGTATTAACGTTAAGTTAAAAGGTGATACTGAAACAGAAATTAATGCTGCAGGGCCAGATATCAATGCAACAAATCTTGAAGCTTTACTGAATCAGATTAAAGCACTTTCATCAGAAGATTACGTCATAATTGCAGGATCTGTACCAAAGTCGATGCCAGATGATATTTATGCCACGATTGCTCAAGTTTGTGCAGAGAAAAATATTCCATTTGTCGTTGATGCAGAGAAATCATTACTTACCCAAACATTGATGTATCATCCGGAGTTCGTGAAACCTAATAAAGTAGAGTTAGAAGAAATGTTTAATCTTACTATAAAAGATAATAATGATACGATTCAGGCAGCACGTTTATTGATAAAACAAGGTGCAAAGTATGTACTCGTATCCTTAGGTGGAGAAGGTGCCGTACTTGTTACGGCTGATGCTTGTTATAAAGCAACAGTACCTAACGGTAAGGTCATCAATACAGTTGGATCAGGGGACTCAACAGTCGCAGGTATGGTTGCTGGCCTTGCACAAAATAAGTCAATAGAAGAAAGTTTCAGACAGGCAGTATCATGTGGCACAGCAACTGCATTTACAGAAGATTTGGCAACAAGCGAGCAAATCGCTGCAATAATAAATAAAGTTAGTATTACAAAAATTGAAGGAAAATAGGGGTGTAAACATGAGGATAACAGATTTATTAAAAGAATCTACGATTGCAATGGATCTATCGGCTACAACTAAAGATGGTGTTATCGATGAACTGGTTGATACACTTTATAATGCTGGTGTGTTAAATGATAAACAAGCATATAAAGAAGCAATACATGCACGTGAAGCACAAAGTACAACAGGTGTCGGAGAAGGTGTGGCAATACCTCATGCTAAGACGGATGCAGTGGCTAAACCGGCAATTGGTTTTGGTAAATCAATTGAAGGTGTTGATTATGAATCACTTGATGGACAGCCCGCAACATTATTCTTTATGATTGCAGCGCCAGCCGGTGGAGCACAAACACATCTAGATGCATTAGCTAAGTTATCAGGTATATTGATGAATGAAGAAGTACGTTCTCAGTTATTACATGCAAAGACAGCTGAAGAAGTATTAGAAATTATTGAACAAAATGACGAAGTAGAAACAAAAGAAGAAGTAGTATTAGCACCAACGGGCAATGCTACAAATGACAATTTAGTATTGGCAGTTACAGCTTGTCCAACAGGAATTGCGCATACGTATATGGCAGCAGATGCCCTTAAAAACCAGGCGAAGAAGATGGGTGTACCGATTAAAGTTGAGACCAATGGTTCTGGTGGGATAAAAAATCGTCTGACTGATGAAGAAATAGCACGTGCTAAAGGGATTATTGTAGCAGCAGACGTTAACGTTGAAACAAATCGTTTCCATGGTAAGAACGTTGTAATGGTACCTGTAGCAGATGGTATTAAACGACCTGAAGAGTTAATCAATATGGCGCAAGATGACTCGCGTCCTTTATTTGAAGCAAAAGGTGGACAAGCGAAATCAACAGGCAGCAAAGAGAAAAAAGGATTCTATAAACACTTAATGTCAGGTGTATCAAATATGTTACCGTTTGTTATTGCCGGTGGTATTTTGATTGCATTAAGTTTCTTCTGGGGTATTAAATCAGCAGATCCAAAACACGAAACATTCAATGCTTTTGCAGCACTGTTGAAAAATGATATAGGCGGTAATGCATTTACCTTAATGATTCCGATTCTAGCTGGATTCATTGCAATGAGTATTGCGGATCGCCCAGGATTAGCACCTGGTATGGTTGGAGGTATGATGGCTGCAAGTGGTGGATCAGGATTTTTAGGCGCTCTTGTCGCTGGTTTTATGGCTGGTTACTTAATGATACTTATTAAAAAAGCATTTGATTGGTTACCACAATCTTTAGACGGTATAAAACCAACATTGATTTACCCAGTATTTGGTGTATTAATTACAGGATTATTAATGAATTTTGTAGTTAACCCGCCAACTCGATGGTTAAATGAAGCGATGACTAATGGTTTAAATGGATTAAGCGGTACGAATATTGTTATCCTAGGCTTGGTTTTAGGAGGTATGATGGCAATAGATATGGGTGGTCCTTTCAATAAAGCTGCTTATACTTTTGGTATTGCAGCATTAGAAGCTGGTAATAATGCACCAATAACAGCAGCAATGATTGGTGGTATGGTTCCACCATTAGCTATTGCATTATCGATGATAATTTTTAAAAAGAAATTTACAAAAGTACAACGTGGTTCGATTGTTTCCAATACGGCTATGGGATTATCATTTATTACTGAAGGTGCAATTCCTTTCGCAGCAGCTGATCCTGCGCGTGTTATTCCATCAATGATTGCTGGTAGTGCAACAGCAGGCGCACTCGCTATGGCATTTGGATGTCGTGTACCAGCACCACATGGTGGTATCTTCGTAGTTGGATTAGATAAAGGTCACTGGCCAATGTTCTTATTAGCATTAGTAATTGGTGTTATAGTTTCAGCAGTTCTTTATGGAATGCTTAAAAAGAAACCAACAGAAGCGGAATTAGAAGAAGAAGCAGAATTAGCATAATTCATAAAAGTATTTTAATCATCAAAAGAACACTTGAATATAACTCAAGTGTTCTTTTGATTTATAAAATTTTACGATATTTCCTGAGAAATATTGAAAACGATCACAAAAAAATATATAGAACCGTGGTATAATATAATTATATTGGGTATAATTTAATATTAATAATTAGAGCTATATAATTAAGAGAACGGATGATTAACATGTTGTATTATAAAACTTATATAAAAGATGAATCAGCACCTTGGATAACTTTTATTCACGGGGCTGGTGGGAGTTCTACGATCTGGTTTAAACAAATCAGATACTTTCGCAAAGAATACAATATATTACTTGTAGATTTAAGAGGACACGGCAAGTCTACGGAAGTTGTATGGAAGAAGACAGATTCATTTAAGACGCTCGCTGCAGAGGTTATTGAAGTAATGGATGAATTACATATCGAAAGCACGCATATCATTGGGATGAGTCTTGGGACTATCGTTTCACAAACGATTGCTGATAAATATCCAGATCGTGTTCGTTCACTTGTATTAGGCGGAGCGATTATCAGCCTGGATGTGCGTACAAAGTTTTTGTTGATGATTGGTCGTATTTCAAAGAATTTTATTCCATACATGCTTTTATATAAACTTTTCGCTTATATTATTATGCCACGTAAAGAGCATGAGGAGTCTCGTCTTGCATTCATCAATGAAGCAAAGAAAATGAGTCAGAAGCAATTTGTGAAATGGTTCAGTTTAACGCGACTTATCAATCCGTATTTAAGTCATTTACAAGTTTCGACGAAAAAGATTCCGACTCTTTTTTTAATGGGTGACGAAGACTATTTATTTATTCCACCTGTGCAGAAGGTAGTTGATAACTATTCTAACTTCGATTTAGAAATAATAAAGCATTCTGGGCATGTTTGTAATATTGACCAGCCAGATATTTTTAATGGCTTAAGTCAAAAATTTATCGCAACATATTCGTAAGGATTGTAATACTCCTCTTTAACACAAAGGAGTATTTTTGTGTTAAAATAACTCTAGTCTTTCAATTTTTATCTCAGGAGGTGACTACCATTGGGAAGGCCATAAATTTACAGCTTGATACTTACGCAATTCCATTTAATCTTTTAAAAATTATCAAACAAACATTTGTGACTTCAGTAGTCACTAAACAAAAACCGGAGGTGAATCCCTAGTCATAGGGAATTAATTGGACATACATACCATATCAAATTTATTATTATTTGCTTTATTAATATTGCTCACTGCTTTATTCGTTGGATCAGAATTTAGTTTAGTGAAGGTTCGAACGTCACGTATAGATCAACTTGTTAGTGAGGGGAATAGTGCTGCCAAAATTGTACAGCATATGGTCCATCATTTAGATTACTATTTATCTGCATGTCAATTGGGTATTACAGTAACAGCGTTAGGTTTAGGTTGGATTGGAGAATCTACCTTCGAAACTTTAATTCACCCAGTGCTTCATTTGTTACATATTCCAACAGATATGAGTAAGCCGATAACTGTATTTTTAAGTTTCTTTATCGTGACTTTTATTCATGTGGTTATTGGTGAACTTGCTCCAAAATCATTAGCGATTCAGTACGCAGAAAAGATGACATTAGCATTTGCCAGACCATTATATTTCTTTGGAATTATTATGAAACCATTAATTTATACAATGAATGGTACGGCCCGTTTAATCTTAAGAATATTTGGTGTGCAACCTGCTGATCATGAACAGGCAATGAGTGAAGAAGAACTTAAAATTATTATGACGCAAAGTTATCAAAGTGGTGAAATTAATCATACTGAACTTGCATATATGCAAAATATCTTCAGCTTTGATGAACGTTTAGCTAAAGATATTATGGTACCACGTACACAAATGATCACGTTAACACAACCATTTAATATTGATGAATTATTAGAAGTTATTAATGAACATCAATTTACACGTTATCCGATTTCAGAAGATGGTGATAAAGACCATATTATTGGGTTTATTAACGTGAAAGAATTTTTAACGAAGTATGCTTCAGGTGATCCTGTTCGCATTAAAGACCACATTCATGACTTACCATTGATTCATGAAGTAACACGTATTAGTGATGCACTGATTAAGATGCAACGCGAACGTGTACATATTGCTTTAGTTATTGATGAATATGGTGGGACAGCTGGTATTTTAACGATGGAAGATATTTTAGAAGAAATCGTTGGTGAAATTCGAGATGAATTCGATGAAGATGAAGTTAATGATATTATCAAAACAGGTGATAACACTTACCAGATAAATGGTCGTGTATTATTGGATGATATCGAAGAGAAATTTGGCATCGTTTTTGAAGATTCGGAAGATATAGATACCATTGGTGGATGGATGCAGGCACAAAATCCAGATATCGAAAAAGATGATTATGTCGATACAAAATATGATAAATGGGTTGTGTTGGATGCCGAAAACCATCAGATTAAATCTGTTGCATTGCATAAAGAATTTAATGCATCTCGTTCAGAAACAGAAGAAGTTGGGGATGTTATAGATGAATAATCAGACATTAAAAAGTGTATTTCGATTTTTTGGATTTTTAGAAGGTGGATCACTACTCTTGCTAATAGGTATTGCAATGCCATTAAAATATATGGCTGGTAAACCTGAAGTTGTTACAGTAGTTGGATCTATTCACGGATTTTTATTTACGATATATCTTGTTACTTTAATGTTGATGACGATTCAGGTAAAGTGGACCTGGAAATGGCCACTTGCAGGTTTTCTTGTTGCATTTATACCTTTTGGAACATTTATATATGATCACTATTTCGTACGTTCTAAATATTATTAAAGATAAGAGCTGAGATGCTCTTTCTTTTTTTGGAGGCATTTATGATGAGAATCAATAAATTTTTATCTGAAGCAGGCATTTGTTCGAGACGTGGTGCGGATAAATGGATTGAAGCAGGACGCATTAAGATAAACGGTGTGAAAGCTGAACTTGGGAGCAAAGTTTCAGAAAGCGATGTCGTTGAAGTTGATAATAAAGAAGTGACTTTAAACGTTGATAAAGGCTATGTCTATATTAAACTCAATAAACCACGTGGTATTACATCTACAACAGAACGTCATATAAAAGGCAATATCGTTGATTTTGTTGGACACTCGGAACGTATATTTCATATCGGACGTTTGGATAAAGATAGTGAAGGTTTAATATTACTGACGAATGACGGAGATATTGTTAATGAAATTCTGCGTAAAGAAGGCAAACATGAGAAAGAATATATAGTGACAGTAGATAAGCCGATAACAGCGGACTTTATTAAGCAAATGTCTGAAGGTGTTGAAATTTTAGACACAGTAACTTTACCTGCTGTCGTTACAAAAGTGAATGCTAAGACCTTTAAAATTATACTCACGCAAGGACTTAACAGACAAATTCGACGTATGTGTGAAACGCTAGGATATGATGTAAAGCAGTTACGTCGACTACGTGTGATGAATATACTAGTTGATGACTTGAAGTTAGGACAGTGGAAAGATTTAACGGATAGTGAGAAAAATGAACTGTTTGATATGTTAGGATATACACCGAAGCGATAGGTAAGAGTGTTGTAGAAGAAGGCAGTTTAATACCATCTCATTCAATCAAATAATGAATAACATGAGTTTCATCACCTAAAAAAGCATCCCTCAACCAAGGGATGCTTTTTCAAATATTATAATTAATCAATTAATCACTAAACATATCGAATAATCCACCGATACCGCTTTCGCCTGTTTGTTTACCTGTCACTGGTGCTGCAGCAAAGATTCTTGATGCAAATCTAGAGAATGGCAGAGATTGAATATATACAGTACCTGGACCTTGAAGCCTTGCTAAGAAGATACCTTCGCCACCAAATAATTTTGTTTTAAGTCCTGGAACGGTTTGAATGTCATAATCAACATCTTTAGACATACCTACAAGACATCCTGTATCGACAAGTAATACTTCACCAGGTTGTAAATGCTTACGCATGATTGCGCCACCTGCATGAATGAATGCCATACCGTCACCTTGCAAACGTTGCATAATAAAACCTTCACCACCGAAGAAACCTGCACCTAATCGTTTTTGGAACGCAATACCAACGCTTACACCTTGAGCTGCTGCTAAGAACGCATCTTTTTGACAAATAAATTCCCCATCTACTTCAGATAAATCTATAGGTATGATTTTACCTGGATATGGCGCTGCAAAATATACATGTTCTTTGCCGTGTCCACGGTTCGTAAATGTTGTCATAAACAAACTTTCACCAGTTAACGTTCGTTTACCTGCTGCAAATAATTTATCCATAAATCCACTGCCACCTGATGAAGAACCATCACCAAAGATAGTTTGCATTTCAATCGATGGATTAATCATCATCATTGATCCAGCTTCTGAAACGACAGTTTCGTTCGGATCTAATTCGATTTCTACATATTGCATATCATCGCCGTAAATCTTGTAATCAATTTCGTGGTTATTCACAATAGTCGCCTCCAATATATTATTTCATTTTAATTATACAAAACAATTGAGTTCTTCGCTTATATAAACCCATAACTTTTGAATAAATAATGTGTTAGTCGTAATATTAGGTAAAGGAGTGAATCATATGACAAAAAGAGTGACATTAAATAATGGTATTGAAATGCCAATGTTAGGTCTAGGTGTATACAAAATAACGGATGAAGAGATGCAGGATACAGTTGACGCTGCAATCAAAGCTGGGTACCGAGCATTTGATACAGCACATTTTTATTTTAATGAAGCCTCTCTTGGTAAAGCATTGAAGAGTAGTGGTGTACCTCGTGAATCTTTATTTGTGACAACTAAACTCTGGAACGATGATCAAGGCTATGAGAATACAAAGAAAGCGTTCAATGATTCTTTAGAGAAGTTAGGACTTGATTATATCGATTTATATTTAATACATTGGCCTTGTCCGGATAACGATCTATTTATCAAAAGTTATCAGGCGATGGAAGCGTTATACGCTGAAGGCAAGATAAAAGCTTTAGGCGTCGCTAACTTTAAACAACACCACCTGGAAAAATTACTAGCAGTAGCTAAAGTTAAACCTGTAGTCAATCAAATAGAATTTCATCCGATATTTAATCAGAAAGATTTACAAGCCTATTGTGAGGCACAGGATATATTAGTTACTGCATGGAGTCCATTAATGCGAGGTGGCGATTTGTTTAATAACGAAGTATTACAAAGTATCGCAAAAGAATATAACAAAACTGTACCACAAATTATATTACGCTGGCATATTGATAATGGACGTATTGTAATTCCAAAATCCAGCAATCCTGAAAGGATAGCATCGAATTATGATATTTTTGATTTTGAATTAAAAGAAAAGGATATACAAGCAATTGATACATTAAATAAGAACGAAAGACAGTTTAAAGACCCTGATGAAGTGAATATGGGAGATTTAAAATAATTAACTATATAACTATATATTTATTTTAACTGTATTTAAACTGTATTTAAACATTATTCATACCTCTTTAATATCGTCATTAAATTGATATATTTAAAGAGGTATTTTTTATATATCTTTTAGTACAATAGTTGTTGAGGTGATAATGATGAAATTTAAAAAGCCAAATCAACACGGTGCATGGGCAATGATTATTATGCCTGTATTATTTGGAATGTTTGCGAGCCGCTTTAATGTGTATCAGCTATTATTTTTTGCTGCCTGGTTTATGATTTTCTTCTTTATCGATAATGTATTATTTTATGTCAAACAACGTAAGAAAAATATTGCTTATATTAAAGGGAGTCTTTTATTTTTAACGATTGCTATTGTGTTGCTTATTCCTGTTGTATTATACGATTACCGTATATTATTATTTTTTGCTGCAATGCTTCCGTTTGGAGCGATTAACTTATATTTTGCTTCTAAACGTAATGAACGTCATCTGCTAAATGACTTTAGTGCAATTACAATTTTTTCGATTGCGGGATTACTATCATATTTTATTGGAGAAGGTCAATTTGATAAAAAGATGGTATATATCTTTTTGATTAGCTTTCTTTATTTTGTAGGAACAACATTTTATGTGAAGACGATGATTCGCGAGAAGAAAAATATTAAATACAAATATGTTTCATATATATATCATTTAATCGGACTGATGCTCGCATTTATTGTACATCCATTAATAGGTATCGCATTTATTCCAAGTTTAATGAGAGCAGTCGCATTTTATGGTAAACAGATGAAACCGATTAAGATTGGGATAGCAGAAATCGCGAATGCTATATTCATAACGGTCTTTGTAGGAATCTTTATTACACAACATTTAAATTAAGACATAAAAAAAAGCCCAAACGGGCTTTTTTAATTAACGACGTTTGTGCATCATTTGTAAAACGATAGACACGATAGCGATTAATAATACTGTACCAACTAATGCTGGAATAATATGAACGCCACCCCATTCAGGACCGAAACCTGGGATTAAGTAACCACCTATAGAAGCACCAAGTAAACCTGCAATGATGTTACCAATTTTTCCACCTGGAATATCAGTTCCCATAATCATTCCGGCTACCCAACCTACAAGTCCACCGACAATTAACATAATAATAAAGCCCATATAATAAACCTCCTAATAAATTAAGTATAGAATAAAAACATAATAAGCTTTTGCTTATAGTAGTTAATACCCGTACAAAAATTGTATAAACATTTAAATGCAATTTATTTATGTTTCTTTGAATAGGTGGGTTTTCTTTATATAGAATATGTATGTTATTCCGACAACGACATAGAAGAAACTATATGGTAGAAATAGCGTGAGTAAACAATAACTTATAGCAAAAAATATTTCACCTAGTTGCTTCGGATGCTTAATATAGCGATATGTATTGATACGTCCAATTTGGAACCATCTCACAGGACGATCAATTTCAGAAAGCTGATATAGGATCAATCCAAAAATAAAAACTGATACACTTAAATATGCACTAGATTGATAGATTGATTGTGGTGATGTGATCAAAATAAATGGTATAGATATATTAATTATCATTGCAAATATAAAATGTATGTAGCGATTCTGAATGTATATATGATAATGTTCATAATGATAATATCTTAAATAAATGTGAACGATGCTTATCACCATTACAAATAATACAAGTGTCTTTGATATAAAGTTACTTGTTCCAATCACTGGATAGTTGATGAGCGTTACAAACAAACTACTAATTACGAGTGGTATATAGGAAGGTTTTAATTCTTTTTTATAGAAGAATAGAAATATGGTGCATGTAATGAAAATATTGAGTAATAATACTTTTTCCAACATTTCTACCTCCTTTTTTAGCCACATAAAAGAATTATAACAAGTAAGGCGTTTAATGCATAGATTAAACGCCTTTTTTATTACTCCATAATAATGTATGTAGTTGAGGTAAAACATAGCAGTCATTCATTGTATTATCCTGCATTACTTTATCAATTAACGCTTCATATCTAGCGAGTAATTTTTCTGTATGATCATTAACAGTTTCATCTAAATATGGATTACCAACCTGTAAGTAAAATTTTATATTCGGATAACGATGATGAATCATCTGAGCAAATTTATAATCATCATCATTAAAAATTACTACTTTTAACGATACTTTATTATATTCCAGTTGATTGATGACAAAATCGAGTTGATGCATATCCTGATGCATCTTTGAACTTGGCGGTTTTGGACTTATTGTCAGTTGGTCAATATCTGTCATCCATGGCTGGAATTTACTCCCTTGTGTTTCAAGTGCTACTTCTATATTATGTGCGTGTAAAAAATCGACGAGTGCTGCAATATTTTTAATCAATGCCGGGTTACCTCCGGAAATCGTTACGTGATTAAAGTTATTCGGTGCGAGTTGCTGCAGGCGTTCAAAGATAATATCTGCAGTAAGCATTTCTATGTCGTCTTTTGCGCTACCGTCCCAGGTAAATTTAGAATCACACCAGTCACATTTAAAGTCACAGCCAGCTGTTCTGACAAACATTGTTTTACGACCGATGACTGCACCTTCACCTTGTATCGTAGGCCCAAATATTTCGAGTACAGGTATTTTCATTGTAAACCTCTATACACCACGTAGCTTGTCGGTGTTTCACGTAAGAAGACTTGTAATACTTTTGGTGCATGTGGCAGTGTATTTAAATGATTGTCAATCATATCGAATATGGTTTTCGCGACAAGTTCTGTTGATGGCATTTTATCTTTTAACTCGGGTAAATCATTGATTAATGTATGGTCGAATGTATCATTTATTATTGATTTAATATCTCTGAAATTCACTAAGAATCCCATTTCATCTAATTGATTGCCAGCGATTGTCACATTGACAAAGTACGTATGTCCGTGCGTTCTACTGCATACGCCAGCGCGTTCGTCTGGTATATAATGCGCTGCTGAAAAGTTCATATCTTTATTTAATTCGAACGCATAGTTATGGTTAACTTGAGGATAAATTTGTTGCATCATGATAAAACTTCCTTTTCATTTAAATAATCTTTGAGTCCTTTGTTGCGGAGTATACAGCTTGGACATTCTCCACAACCGTCTGCAGGTATACCTTCATAACAAGTGAGCGTTTTATTTCTAACGTAATCTAGTTTACCAAGTGCATCAGCGAGCGCCCATGTTTCTTTCTTATTAAGCCACATCAAAGGTGTGTGAATTTCAAAGTTAACATCCATCGATAAATTTATCGTTACATTTAATGACTTTATAAAGTTATCACGACAGTCAGGATATCCTGAGAAGTCTGTTTCGCACACACCTGTAATAATGTGTTTTGCTTCTATTTGATAGGCAAGTGCTGCTGCAAAGCTCATAAATAATAAATTACGTGCCGGCACAAACGTATTCGGAACATTATTATCATGAGTGATTGCAACATCATGACTTGTTAACGCATTAGGTGAGAGTTGAGTTAACAATGACATATCTAAAATATGATGTTTAATGCCTTGTTCATTTGCAATTTGTTTAGCAACATCAATTTCTAGTGCGTGTCGTTGACCATAATTAAATGTCACAACTTCAACATCACTATATCTTTCCATCGCCCAGAATAGACAAGTTGTACTATCTTGCCCACCGCTGAAAACGACAAGAGCTTTGTTGTTGTTTAATTGTTTTTCCATTATAATTCCTCTTTTCAATAAAAAAAGACACCTTCCCCTAGCAAGATGTCGAACTAGTTTTTTATAGAGGGTATGTGCTAGGAACCTCTTATTAAATTTCGTTTCTCATTATAACATATTAAAGTTATAATAAAATCATTAAATCAATAAATCGTATTAATCACTAAATAATAAATGAGGCATTAACATGATACTAATGATTGATCACCACGATTCGTTTACATATAATATTGTGCATTACATAGAGCAGTTAGATGAAAAGGTCGTGACAAAGACAATAGATGAAATCACTATAGAAGATATAAGAAAAATAAATCCATCGCATATTATTTTATCGCCAGGACCGGGTCATCCTAGAGATGCGAAATTGGCGCATGACATTTTAGATAAATTTGGTGGAACAACACCGATACTTGGAGTCTGTTTAGGGTTTCAGGTTATTATGATGCATTATAATAATGTAATAAAGCAGTTAAGACCGGTACATGGCCATCAGGTAGAGATCTTTCATGATGGTAATATGATTTTTAAAGACATTGCTTCACCTACAAAAGTAGCTAGATATCACTCGTTAGGACAAAAGGGAGAAGTAGAATTACCGCTTAAAAAGACCGCCTGGACAGAAGATAACATTATTATGGGTATTCGTCATGAAGCGTTAGCGATTTACGGCATTCAGTTTCATCCGGAATCGATTCTTACAACTGATGGATTAAAGATGTTAGCATCATTCATTAAAGGAGATATATATGAAAGCTGAAATTAACTTTAAATATATTGCTGAATCAGATAGGAACTATCATTTTAAGTTCGAACAACCATTGAAGGTTGTTGATGTTAACGATGCAGATAAAGTTGGAGCAGCACTGCGTGAGGCGGAAACAAGTGGATATATTGTACTTGTAGTGATGAAATATGAAGCAAGTAGATTGTTCGATCCTTTGCTTAGCACAAAAGATAGCGACCAATTAATAAAATTATATTATTTCAATCGTGAGAGTGTGATAAATAAGTCTTTCAATGAAGAAGCACCAAATATAACCCTTGATTTTCAATTTATGCAGGATAAAGCACATATCATAAAACAGATTGAAGCCATTCAGCAGGAAATCAGACTAGGTAATACGTATCAGGTGAATTACACGACAAGATTGCAGGCCAAGAATAATGAACACAATCTTTATAACGTATACGAAAAGCTCTCAAAGCAACATGGTGATTATACTGCATATATTGAAGATGACACACAAACAATCGTCAGTATATCTCCAGAACTTTTCTTTCAGTATGATTTCAGCACAAAAGAGGTTCTGACGAAACCGATGAAAGGTACTATGCCAACAGACAGCAACTCAGCAAAAGACATACAAAACTTTCAGTTTTTAAAAGGCTCCGTCAAAGATAGAGCTGAAAATGTAATGATTGTCGACTTATTACGCAATGATCTGAGTAAAATCGCGAAGAAAGGCAGTGTAAAGGTACCGTATCTCTTTACGATTGAGCGATTTATATCGGTCTACCAAATGACTTCAACGATTACTGCTACATTAGAAGACAAAAGTTTATATGATATCATGAAAGCATTGTTTCCGTGTGGCTCAATAACAGGAGCGCCGAAACAGTCTACGATGAACATTATCGATCGTCTTGAAGACACAGAACGTTCAGTATATTGTGGCACAATTGGTTTAATCGTGCCAAATGAAGTTGCAATCTTTAATGTACCGATTAGAACGCTTGAATATAACCATAATGAGGAAGTAGTGACTTATGGAGTTGGTGGAGGAATCACAATTGATTCGAATCCTGAACTTGAGTATGACGAAATGGTAGCTAAGTCTAAAATACTAGATTATATCCGTGATACAAAGGGAACTTTACCAAAAGATTTCCATATTATTGAAACGATGCGTGTTGAACGTGGAGAAATTAAAAGAAAAGCATATCATAGAGCGCGAATGATGAAAGCATTGAATCATTTTAAGATTGATTATGAAGAAAATGAACTGGATAGTCTTTTTGATTCAACCTTTCATGATACAAAAGAAGTTGAACCTCTCATGTTGCGAATAACTGTTGATGTTGATGGTAATATTTCTAAGACAAATAAATCCATAGGATCAATTACTCCCAATGCAAAGTTATGTAAGATACAGTTTAATAAAAAAGAGTTCCATCAAAATAAGACCTCAGAGCGCAGTCAATATACATCTGATGGCATAACATTATTTCATGATGGTACATATCTACTTGAGTTTAATATTGGAAATGCGGTTATCGAAAGTGATGGGGTGTACTATACCCCAAAGCATGACTACATTCTGAATGGATGTATGAGAAGTGAGCTATTAGATCGTGGTGCAGTGAAGGAAGCGGGAATTGAAGTTGCAACTTTTATTGAAAAGTATCGTGCTGGAGAAGTTAAATTATATATGATTAATAGCTTAAGAGAATGGGTTCAGGTAGAATTACAATTAAATTAATATATTCCTGGTTTATTAATACACTCAAAAGCGTTATAATTAATGCTATTAAAGTGTAAAATCCGAAAAATAGGTGAAGCAAATGATGAATTTCCTCATGATTTTATTTCTACTAGCAGGCTTATCGCTATTAGTCTATATAATGAATCGATATATCATCAAACTTTTTAAAGATGATAAGACGAATAATGCTTTGGTGATGTTATATGTGACGATGATCGCATCTATAATAATTGTTACGTTTATCGCTTTTTGTTTTAGAACCATATTGATTGATATTACCGATATATTCTACCGATCATAAGCGGTAGAATTTTTTTACGACTTTAGGCCGATGTAAAGGTTATATTAATATTGTAAAATAAATGGGAAGGGAAATATAACAATGTCTATCATATTTCAAACAGCAGGTATTTATACAACTTTTCAACAGTTAGAAACTAAAGAAAATGCTTCATTATCTTTAAATGGCCCATGTGATGCATTATCTCATATATTAGGAAATGCTTTAGTTGGTAATCCAGTTAACACACCAACGATTGAAATGACTTTCCAGGCACCGACAATACAGTTTCGTGAACCGACGTTAATAGCTCTAATGGGAGCTGAGTTTTACGCTTATACTGATGAAAAACGTATCATGCCGATGAAAGTTCATCTTATGGAAAGAGGAGAAACGCTTTATTTTGGTCAACCTAAAAAAGGTACGCGTGTTTATATGGCAATTGCTGGAGGTCTGCAAATCGATAGTTCACGTTTAAAAGCCACAGAAGATTACATCATTCAATCAGGTGCTCGTTTTGAATTAGCACGTAGTTACACACCATTTCAGAAAAAATTATTTGAAAATATAGTGAAACGAAAAGAAACGACTTGGGGCATTGACGCTTACTCACTGGCACGTATTTATTATTCAGATGTTTTTCATCTGGAGTCAATAAGCGAGAATGAATTATCAGGTGAAACTAAAAAAGCATTACAGGAAGATATTTATATCGTAACGAATCGATTTGATAGAACCGGCTTTATTCTTGATGGGAATAGAATAACTTGTAAGGCATGCACATCAGACGTCCATATAAAACAAAGTGGTGCTTTACAACTCACACAGGACGGGGATCTTGTTGTCGTATTAAAGAGTATACATCAGGACAGTGATTTCTCGTATATCGGTAATATTGCACCGTATCATTTACCAAAACTTTCACAAAAGAAACCAGGGTCGAAATTGTACTTTAAATGGGTTTCTAAAACAGAATTAGCGCGACAACAAAAGAGTTATGAAAACTGGCTAAAGACAGTACTCGCGCAAATTGAGTTTCTCCATCAACAGGAATTAAATGTATAGACAAGTTTGTCATAATTCAGTCACTTTTTACACTAAAAAGATACTTATGAAGTAAAAACACTTGAAATTTAGGTTGAAACGGTATAAATTAATATATTGTACACAGAAAATAACATTACGTTTATGTTACAATATATAATAAAGTGTAAATGTTACTAAGTAATGATTAATATTATAAATAGCATCACTATAGAAATGTTTGTTTAATGGAGGAATACGTATGAAAGAAAAGAAAATATCGATATTTATGTTTTTTTTATTGACAGTACTCGCTGTTTCTATCAAAACATATTTTGCATACTATATTGATTTTTCACTAGGTGTTAAAGGACTTGTTCAAAATTTAATATTACTAATGAACCCTTATAGTTTAGTAGCGTTAATTTTAAGTGTTTTTCTATTTTTTAAAGGTAGAAAATCTTATTGGTTTGTGTTTATTGGTGGTTTCTTACTGACATTTTTATTGTATGCTAATGTCGTTTACTTTAGATTTTTCTCAGATTTCATTACTTTCAGTACATTAAATCAAGTAAGTAACGTTGAATCAATGAGTGGGGCTTTGTGGAGTTCATTTGAATGGTATGATCTTGTATACTTTATTGATACTTTTGCCTTTCTGTTTATTTTATTGTTTAGAAAAGAGATGTTATCTACGAAATCGTTTAAAAAGAAATATGTGCCTGTGCTTATGGGGGTATCAATTTCTTTATTCTTTTTAAACTTAGCGTTTGCTGAAACTGACAGACCAGAGTTATTAACAAGAACATTTGACCATAAATATTTAGTGAAATATTTAGGTCCATTTAATTTCACGGTCTATGACGGAGTAAAAACGATTCAGAATAACCAGCAAAAAGCATTAGCAAGTTCTGATGACTTAGCTAAAGTACAATCTTTTACAAAGACAAAATATGCTGCACCAAATGGCGCAACATTCGGAATTGCAAAAGAGAAGAATGTGATTAAAATTCATCTAGAAAGTTTCCAGACATTCTTAATTAATTACAAAGTCAATGGTGAAGCAGTAACACCTTTCTTAAATTCTCTTGCTAGTGGTCAAAAAGATTTTATCTATTATGATAATTTCTTCCATCAAACTGGACAGGGTAAGACGAGTGACTCAGAATTGACAATGGATAACAGTATATACGGTTTACCTCAAGGTTCTGCATTTAGTTTAAAAGGTGATAACACTTATCAATCATTACCAGCAATCATGCATCAACAACAAGGTTATTCGTCTTCAGTGATGCATGGTGATTATAAAACGTTCTGGAACCGTGATCAAATCTATAAACACTTCGGTGTAGATAAGTTTTATGATGCATCGTATTATGATATGTCTGAGAAGAATTTAGAAAATCTTGGTCTTAAAGATAAAGAATTCTTTGATGAATCTATTCCATTCTTAAAAGAAGAAAAACAACCCTTTTATTCGCATTTAATAACGTTAACGAATCATTATCCTTTCACTATTGATAAGACAGAAGCAACGATTGATTCACCGAATACAGGCAATCCAACAGTTGATGGATATGTTCAGACAGCACGTTATTTAGATGAAGCAGTAGAAGATTTTATTAATGACCTTAAAAAAGAAGGATTATATGAAGATTCTGTGATTATGATTTATGGTGACCATTACGGTATTTCAGAAAATCATAATAAAGCAATGGCAGAGTTGCTAGGTGAAGAAATCACACCATCGAAATTTATGGATTTACAACGCACAGGATTATTCTTAAAAGTTCCTGGCATTGAAGGTAAAGTTGACCATACGTATGCTGGTCAGGTAGATGTAGCTCCAACATTACTGCACTTACTAGGTATTGATTCAAAACCTTATGTAATGTTTGGTACAGATTTAATGTCAAAAGACCATAAAGATACAGTAGTATTTAGAAATGGTGACTTTATCAGTCCGAAATATAAATCGATCAATGGTATATTCTACGACAACAAGACTAATTTACCATTGATGAATGAAGCTCAAAAGAAAGAAGCAGTAGAAATGAAGCGAAGCGTTGAAAAAGAATTAGAAATGTCTGATTCATTATTAAATGGTGATGTATTACGTTTCTATAAAAATAAAGATTTCAAAAAAATCGATCCTACGAAATATGAGTACATCAATGGTACTAAAGGGAAAGAAAAATAAAATAGAAAAAGACGAGGAATATAATTTTCCTCGTCTTTTTCTATGTAATGATTATCCTAACGATACATCTAAAATCATCATGATTGTAAAACCTAACATTAAACCAAGCGTTGCAAGGTCTGTATTATCTCCAGATTGTGATTCGGGAATTAATTCCTCAACAACTACGAAAATCATCGCACCAGCTGCAAATGCTAATGCATAGGGCAACATCGGGGTGATTAATAACACAGCACCTGCTCCGATCATTGCAAAAATCGGTTCTACAATTGCAGATCCATGTCCCATATTAAAAGAAAACCATTTAGATCTACCATCACCATGAATCGGTAATGATAACGCACTCCCTTCAGGAATATTCTGAATACCAATCCCGATAGCAAGACCGAGTGCTGCAAGAAGCATCTGTTCATTACCTGAAACAACACCACCAAAGGCAACTCCAAGTGCAAGTCCTTCTGGTATATTGTGCATAGTTATTGCTAAGAACAATAAGGTTGATTTCTTTAAATTCGTTTTCGGACCTTCATGCATATGGCTAGGCTGAGCTTTCAGATGGATATGTGGGATGATGACATCAAGTAGCCTGATAAACACACCACCTAGTAGAAATCCGATTGCTGCAGGAATCCAGGGAATCTGTCCATTTTCTTCACTGAATTCAATTGCAGGTGCTAACAGTGACCAAAATGATGCTGCGATCATAACACCTGCAGCAAAGCCTTGCATTGTGTTTAACACTTTCATATTTACAGATTTAAATAAAAATACAACTGCTGCACCAAGTCCAGTCATAGACCAGGTAAATAAACCGGCTATTCCGGCCTGAGCAACAGGGGATAATTGACTAAACCATTCGAACATGTGTACCTCCTATAGTAAAAAAGTGTATAATATAATACTGAAGTTTATAATATATTATTATATCATAAAAAAACAACCCAGATTATCAAATTTGAATATCATGTTGTGAGATATTGAAATGTATTATATGTGAGGAGAGCGAATATGGAAGCATATAAAATAGAAAATTTAACTAAACAATACGGTCTTAAAACAGTATTTGATGATATATCATTAAGCATATCTATTGGTGATAAAATTGCACTTGTCGGTATTAATGGAACAGGAAAAAGTGCCCTTCTGAAATGTATTGCAGAAATAGAAGATCACCATGGCATAGTGACACATCCGAAAGATTTTACGATTGAGTATGCTGCGCAACAACCATTATTAAATGAATCGCTTTCAATCGTGGATAACGTTATCGATGAAACACATCCGGTTATACAGAAATTTAAAAAGTATGATGCACTGCTCAAGCAAATGGAAATAGAAGTGAATGATCAACTGATTGAACAGTTAAGTATTGTACAACAACAAATAGAACAGCTTGATGGTTTCAGTTATCGTGCTGAAGCAGAATCAATCTTAACGAAACTCGGCATAAAGGATTTATCTCAGCCCATTACTTCACTTTCTGGTGGTCAGAAAAAACGAGTAGCACTTGCGAAGTCACTTTTAAAAGCGCCAGATTTATTACTGCTTGATGAACCTACAAACCATCTTGATTTCGAATCAATTCACTGGTTGATTACCTTTATTAAACAGTATAAAAAGTCTGTATTGGTTGTGACACATGATCGTTATTTCCTGAATGAAGTAACGAATCGTATCGTTGAACTTAGAAACGGAAAACTTAATTTGTATAAAGGTAATTACAACGATTACATCACACACAAAGCAGAATTAGAAATCATTGAAAGCAAACAGGAACAAAAAGAGAAACAGCTATATAAACAAGAGCTGGACTGGATGCGAAAAGGTGCAAAAGCACGTACAACAAAACAACAGGCACGTATAGACCGTTTTGCAAATATTGAGGATAAAGTTAAACAGCATCAAACGAAAGAGACGATGGAAATTAATCTTGCACACAAACGATTAGGGAAACAAGTCTTTGAATTTGAAGATATCGGAATGGAGTTCGATGATAAAGTTTTATTTAAAGATTTTAGTACAATCGTTCAAACATCAGACCGTATCGGTATCGTCGGACAAAATGGTAGCGGCAAATCAACATTACTAAATATTATCGCAAACTTAATACCACCGACATATGGCTCGATGATTACAGGTCAAACAGTGCGAATTGGTTATTACAAACAAGAAGATATTAAGTTAAATCAAGATTTACGTGTCATAGATTTCCTTCGTGAAAAAGCAGAAGCTGCAACGACATCTTCTGGAGAGAAAATATCTGTTACCCAACTGCTTGAACGATTCTTATTTCCTTCAAGTATGCATGGTACATATATTCACCGTTTAAGTGGTGGAGAACGTAAACGATTATATTTACTCAGTATACTGATTGAGGGTCCGAATGTTTTATTATTAGATGAACCTACAAATGACCTTGATACAGAGACATTAACGATTTTAGAGGATTATTTAGAAAGTTTTAGTGGAGCAGTCATTACTGTCAGTCATGATCGTTACTTCTTAAATAAGGTTGTGGATACATATTGGTTTGTAAATCATCAGCATATCGATAAAGTACTTGGAGATTTTAACGATTATTTAAGTTATAAACAAATAATAGATGAGCAGAAGAAACAGGAAGCGCTTGTTCAGGAAAAAGCAATGCCAGAACAAACTAAGCAATCAATGCGTGTATCATATAAAGATAAGCGACGTTTTGAATTTCTATCTGAAGCGATTGAAACACTGGAAACTAAGTTAGAAGCTATCGATCAATCAATTGCAGCAGAGACGACAAATTATGATAAACTCAATGAATTAACGAACGAAAGACAAGCATTGGAAAATGAATATGAAACATATTATGAAGAATGGGATGAATTAAGTGAGCGAATGGAGTAAATCATGGAGAAAGTATTAAAAGCGTACTATGGTTATGAAACGTTCAGACCTGGTCAAAGCGAATTGATTCAAAATGCATTGGATAATCATGCTACTTTAGGCATTTTACCGACAGGTGGAGGAAAATCAATCTGTTATCAAATTCCAGGTATATTAAAAGGCGGATTAACACTTGTGATAAGCCCATTAATTTCTTTGATGAAAGATCAGGTTGATAGCTTGAATGCGAGTGGTATTCATGCTGCATTTTTAAATTCAACACAAAAAGTAAAGGAAACAAAACAGATAGAAACTGGTTTGATCAACGGAGACTATCAGTTCCTTTATGTTGCACCTGAGCGATTTAATCAACGTCAGTTTATTCATTTGTTGTACCAATTAAATATCAATCTGATAGCTTTTGATGAAGCACACTGTATTTCAAAGTGGGGACATGATTTTAGACCGAGTTATCGTGAATCGATTAAAGCTGTAATGAGTTTGCCGCATTCGTTTACTTTAATGGCACTCACTGCAACAGCAACTGTGGATGTCAAAGAAGATATATGTAATTTATTACATATTGAAAGCCAATACGTGATTGAAACAAGTACGAAACGCGATAATCTAAAGTTTATGATCGACCCAACATATCAGAAGCAAAAGCGACTATTAGAATTTATTGGAGCACATAAAGAGGATTCAGGCATCATCTATGCGAATACGAGAAAACAAGTCGAAAGTTTAAGTGAAGTGTTACATTTAGAAGATATTGATCATGTCATTTATCATGCAGGTTTAAATAAAGATGTGAAAGATGACCATCAATCAAAGTTTGTTAAAGATGATGTTAAAGTCATGATTGCTACCAATGCTTTTGGCATGGGCATCGATAAATCCAATGTACGCTATGTTGTTCATTACAATCTACCTCAGGATATCGAAAGTTATTATCAGGAAGCAGGACGTGCAGGACGTGACGGCCTAGATAGTGAATGTTTACTCATGTTTGGTGAGCAGGATATTAAATTACAGCAGTTTTTTATTGAAACAAGTAACGATGAAACTGTTCAGGAACTTAAGAAAGAAAAGCTGAATAAGATGATTGCTTATACTAAAACGAAGCAATGTTTACAGTCGACCATCATTCATTATTTTAATCCTGACGAACATCTTAATAAATGTGGGAAATGTTCTAATTGTAAACACGAAATAGAAAATTATAATATGACGACTGAGGCAAAGAAAATATTAAGCTGTATCATTCGTATAAAGCAACCGGTTCATAAATTATTGATTACTAAAGTATTGCATGGTGAGGAAGATGATTCAGTGACGCATCCGGGATATCATCAGCTCACTACATTTGGATTACTGAAAGATTATCCTACAAATGCAATTCAGTCTTTTATCGAAACGTTATTGTTCAATGGATATATCATTGAACAGCAAGGTAAACTATTTTGTCACGAAAGTGCCAGAGAAATATTAACCGGTGATAAGCAAGTGATGACGTATTACAAGCATTCATCTTATAATGAACGTGTTAAAATCACTACGATTGAAACAGTGGATGAAATATTGCTGAAAACGTTAAAGGATGTACGTAAACGTTTATCTGATGATTTATCTGTACCGCCCTTTACGATATTTTCAGATCATACGCTGCAGCTATTTGCTACGAAAAAACCAGTCTCAAAAGATGAAATGATTCTAATTGAAGGTGTTGGATCATACAAATTAAAACATTACTGTCCAGAATTTATTGACGCAATAAAAACATATTCGGCATGACAAGCAATTGTCATGTCTTTTTTATTTATATGTGTTTTAATTCTTTATAAGAGGTTATAAGTTAAACATTAAACTTTTTAAGAGGTGGCATATGATACGTTTTGAAAATGTAACGAAGCAGTATAATGATAAAATTGCGGTTGATAATATTTCCTTTGATATTGCTGAAGGTGAGTTTTTTGTATTGATTGGTCCTTCTGGTAGCGGTAAGACAACGACTTTGAAGATGATCAATCGATTGATACCATTGTCAAAAGGTTATATCTACTTTAAAGAGAAACCGATAAGTGATTATAAGCTCGATGAAATGCGCTGGGATATTGGTTATGTATTACAGCAAATTGCATTATTTCCGCATATGACGATTAAAGAAAATATTAGTCAGGTGCCATTAATGAAGAAATGGTCTAAGGATAAGATTGATGCTCAAGCTGACCGACTGCTTGATATGGTTGGTTTACCGGCCTCTGAATTTAAAAACAGATATCCAAATGAACTTTCAGGTGGCCAACAACAGCGTGTAGGTGTAGTCCGTGCTTTAATGGCAGATCCACCTGTTATTCTAATGGATGAACCCTTTAGCGCACTTGATCCATTATCAAGAGAGAAGTTACAGGATGATTTAATTCGCTTGCAATCAGAAATACATAAGACAATCGTTTTTGTTACACATGATATTAGTGAAGCTTTGAAATTAGGAGATCGCATTTGTTTAATGAACGAAGGACATATAGAGCAGATTGGTAAACCAGACTCTTTTATCAATCATCCAAACAATGAATTCGTAAAATCATTTATCGGTGAAAATGCAAATCATACGACATATGTACGCAACTATATTGAATCTGAAAGAAATGTTGTTGCTTCTGCTGTAATTGATGCCAATGCACCTTCTAAAGAAATGTTTAAACTATTAAGCCAGCATGATTACTTGACTGTTACTGAAGCGGGACAAACGATTGGTATTATTTCGCGTGACAATGTATTTAAACAATTAAGTCAGGAGGCGAAATAATGAAGGCATTTATTAATACTTTTCAAGAACGTAAATGGGAATTGCTGCAAACATTATTTGAGCACATTCAACTTTCATTTATTGCATTATTGATTGCCACTTTAATCGCTATTCCGATTGGTATATGGCTTACAAGACATACTAAAATAGCTGAACCAATTATTAATATCGCTGCTATCATGCAGACAATACCCTCATTAGCACTGCTCGGTCTAATGATTCCGTTCTTTGGTATTGGTCGTGTTCCTGCTATTATCGCTTTAGTAATCTATGCCTTACTTCCAATCCTACGTAATACGTATACAGGTATTAAAGAAGTCGATCCATCCTTAAAAGAAGCTGCACAAGGTATCGGTATGAATACATATCGACAGTTAAAAAATGTTGAGATTCCTATTGCAATGCCTGTGATAATGGCAGGTATACGAACTGCTATGGTTCTTATTATCGGGACAGCAACACTTGCTGCATTTATTGGTGCAGGTGGTTTAGGAGATTTAATATTACTTGGTATAGATAGAAATAATATGAATATATTATTGCTCGGCGCAATACCGGCAGCTTTACTTGCGCTCTTATTTGATTTTGTACTAAAACGTATGGAGAAATTAAGTTATCGTAAGATGATGATTGTCACAGGGTTACTGTTGTTATCATTTTTATTAGTTGCTATTTGGCCACTATTCTTCCAGAAAGATAATCAAATGAAATTTGCAGGGAAATTAGGTACAGAACCGGAAATCATTACTAATATGTATAAATTAATCATTGAAGACAAGACCGATGTTTTTGTAGAAATTGAACCTGGTATGGGTAAGACAACGTTCTTATTTAACGCTTTGAAATCAGATAATATAGATGGTTATCTGGAATTTACAGGTACAGTATTAGGTGAGATTACAAAAGAAGATGCAAAATTTACTACTGAAAAAGAAGTATATCAGCAGGCAAATGAAAGTATCAATAAAAAGTATCAGATGTCTCTATTAAAACCAATGCAATATAATAATACGTATGCACTTGCCGTGAAAAAAGAATATGCAGATAAATATCAATTGAAATCAATCAGTGATCTGCAAAAAGTAAAATCGACAATCCGTGCAGGATTTACATTAGAATTTAACGATCGCATGGATGGTTATAAAGGCATTCAAAAGAAATATGGTATTAAGTTTGATAATGTAAGAACGATGGAACCGAAAATTCGTTATCAGGCAATTGAGCAAGGGAAGATTGATCTAATCGATGCATATTCTACTGATGCAGAATTAAAGAAATACGGCATGGTCGTATTAAAAGATGACAAAAATCTATTTCCTCCTTATCAAGGAGCACCACTATTAAAAGATGAAACCATTAAAGAACATCCGGAAGTTGTGAAGGCACTTAATCAGTTAGCCGGTAAGATTACTGATGAAGAAATGCAGACGATGAACTATGCTGTAACATATCAGAACAAATCACCGGAAAGTATTGCACATGCTTATTTAAAGAGAGAAAAGCTGATTAAGTAAATCTGAGTTTAATCCTCAAAATATGAGTATCAAATTGTCATTTCATATATCATGATACTAATATACTTTTATAATAGAGAAAGTAGGGAAATAAATGAAACCACAATTAAAATCTTTACAAGTGTATTCGGCTGGATTATCTGATGAAGCGTTAAAGCGTAAGACAGGATATGAAGGTGAATTTAGCAGACTCGCTTCAAATGAAAATCCGATTGGACCTACGCCTAAAGTGAATGAAGTGTTAGCGGCGTCTTTAACAGGATTAAATTATTATCCGGATCCAGAAGCGAATGCATTAAAAGAAAAATTATCTACATTTTATGATGTACCGGCTGAACAGATTTTTGTCGGTGCAGGTCTTGATGAAGTTATTATGTCGATATCGCGAGCAGTACTAGTCCCTGATGGTGACGTATTAACAAGTGAAGGAACGTTCGTACAATATGCTACACATGCTCTTATTGAAGGGACACATTTAAAAACAGTCCCACTAAATGAAGGTTGCTTTGATTTAGATGCAATGGCGGAAGCGATAACAGATAATACGAATATTATATGGATCTGTAATCCGAATAATCCTACTGGAACGCATGTATCTGAAACTGAGTTAAGAGCATTCTTAAATAAAGTACCACATTCAATTACTGTTGTATTAGATGAAGCTTACTTTGAATTTGTAGATGCAGAGGATTATCCTGATGGCGTTAAGTTATTAAAAGAATATCCAAATTTAATCATATTACGTACATTCTCTAAAGCGTATGGGTTAGCAGCTATGCGTGTAGGCTATGCAATGACGTCTAAAGAATATGTAAGTGAATTTAATAAGGTAAAGCTACCTTTTAATGTTACTACTTTGTCTTTACTGGCTGCTATCACAGCTTTAGAAGATCAGGCACATTTAAAGTCATATGTTGCATTCAATAAAGCACAACGTGAGCAGTTATTTGCGAAACCATATAGTAAACATTTTTTGCCGAGCCAGACGAACTTTATCTTTATTAAGACAGATCAACCTCAAGCGTTGTTTGATACTTTCATTCAACATGGTGTAATTTCTCGTCCTATACCAATTGGTGTTCGCGTAACAATTGGACAAGAAGAAGATAATAAAAAGATTGATGCTGCTTTAACAGCATTCTTTGGGGAATAATGCTAAGCTAAACGATATGATAAACGTATCATTTAGCTTTTTTTATGCATTGATCTATAATAGAAATAAAGTGATAAATTTCTTTAAAAATATAAATGAGGTGTAAGAATGAAAAAGTCAATTGCAATTGATATGGATGAAGTATTAGCTGATACGCTGAAGAAAGTAATTTTTCAATTTAATGAAAGCACTGGAATGTCTTTAACGAAAGAAGATTTATATGAGAAAAAATTACGTACTGAATATCCAGAGCATGTCGATAAATTAGATGAATTATTACTTGATCGTGCATTCTTTAGAGATTTAGAAGTTTTACCTGATGCAATTCGTGTCGTTGAACGATTAAGTGAACACTTTGATGTTTATATTGCGACAGCAGCGATGGATGTTCCAACTTCGTTTGATGCGAAGTATGAATGGTTGCGCGAACACTTTCCTTTCTTAGATCCGCAACATTTCATTTTCTGTGGGAATAAAGGTGTAGTGGGAACGGATTATCTTATCGATGACAATCCAAGACAACTTGCGGCTTTCAAAGGTACCGGTTTAATCTTCGATGCTGTACATAACCAAAGTATAAAGGAATACGACAGAATGAAGAGCTGGCTGGATGTTGAGAAGTATTTCTTTGAAGATTAGTTAGATAAATTAATATTACATTAAAAGGCAGGTGACTTTTATCACCTGCCTTTTACATTATTCATTAATTACAACGCGATCTGTTGCCGTGAGTATTTTAAGTTTACTAGGTATTACTTTAATTGAAAGTGGTGTCTTAAGATCAATTTCGCCATCCACATCGACATCCATCTCTTTATTTGTATTGATTGTAATATTTTCTCCCGAATAATGTTCGATATTCTGGCTGATTTCATTCCAGTTAATTTCTGACTTCATAGCAATCATTTCAGTAAATAGCTTCAAACCACTTTCTTTGAAGATAAATACATTTAACTTGCCGTCATTAGGTGATAATTCTAATAAAGGAATTTTATTTCCTCCGATGAAAGCACCATTTGCTACAATAATCATAGAAGATTCTCCGTGATATTTTGTACCATCAATCTCGATATCATATTTAAAGAAAGTTGGGTTTGTTACATTCTTTATTGTTGAAAAAAGATAGCTGAATTTACCGATTTTACTTTTAGCTTCCGGATCAACACTATTTGAATTCTCAACAATTAGTCCCATACCGGCAAAATTAAGTGCATATCGCTCGTTTGTTTGCATAACATCATAATATTTCACTTCTGCTGTTAATAATTGCTCTACCGCTCTTACTGGGTTTGGAAGAAGATTTAAAGTTTTTGTAAAGTCATTAAAAGTACCGCCAGGAAGTATACCGATTGGTACATGATGATTTCCATCAATAATACCGTTTATAAGTTCATGAACAGTACCGTCACCGCCAAGTATAAGGTAAATATCATGTTCTGACTTACCTTCTTTAAGATATGTATATATCTCACCTTGTTCTGCACTGCGATAAATTGTTAAATGATCGATAAATCTTGTTAAACTTTTAGACACTTCACCGATGATTTGATGAACATTTCCTTGTCCTGCATGATCATGATAGAATAATATACCTGTTTTCAATTTTTGCATAAAGTTTCACCCCATTCTTAACATTTTATCATATCCTACTATTCCCGTTTTATATTTGATTAATCAATATTTATAACGCATATTATGCAATGTGTATATTCAGAATTAATGACGCTAAGATAAGCAATCAATACCAATACTTCAGAAAAGAAAATTAAACAGTTGATATATAAAATATACTGTGATATATTTTATATATCAAATATTTAATTAATGGAGGAATTAAAAATGCATAAACATATTATTAATGGTTACGTAGCAAAAGACATTCTTAAAAGCAGCTTACCAAAAGTGAAAAATGATGAAGCAATGGCTCAACAGTTCAAAGAAGGATTTAATTTATCACCAGGTATGATGAAGATTGCAGGATATTTTGAATTTATCGGTTCTATCTTCTTAATGTTATCTGTGTTCAATAAAAAATTCGCACGTATTGGTGCAATTTTAATCAATGTCATCATGCTAGGTGCGATGTATAATCATTTAAAAGCTGGACATGGTTTTAAATCTATTGGTGCTGCCGGGAAATATTTTGTATTAAATGTGGTTACATTATTTGATTCATATAGAAAATAAATAATCCGTATAAAATGTGAAAGTTGGGGTCTTATTTATTAAATCATATCAAAATAATGACATTAAAGTTCATTTCGAAGCTTCTAGATTTGAAATCAGAGGGTGATCAATTATTCTATACGAAATCATAAGCGGCGCGTGAAGAAAAGACTGCATATTATAAATCATACTGAAGTGTCTAGCGAACTGTAAGGGTAACATGTCGGTCAATCTCTAGTAAATCTTGCAGCAAATTATGCGAGAGAAAACAATTTGAAAGTTATACCTGTATGTCCATTTGGGAAACAGGTTATGACAAATGATAGTAAATATGATGAAAAGCCTGAGAATAATTTTAAAGGGTGACATTTATAACATGAAGGTGAGAAAGAGATTAAAATGACGATGAAACATATTGTAAACAAAGGTAGTAATGATACAACATTGTTGTTATTACATGGGACTGGTGGTAATGAACAAGACATGTTACCACTTAGTGGTTTAATTGATAATGATGCAAACGTATTAAGCGTAAGAGGAAATGTCAGTGAGCATGGTATGCCTCGTTTCTTCGGCAGAATCGCTGAAGGTATATTCGACGAAGAAGATTTAGTGAAACGTACACACGAACTTAATGATTTTATTACAACAGCTGCTCAGGATAATAATTTAAACCGTAAAAATATTGTAGCAGTAGGATACTCTAATGGTGCAAATATTGCAGCAAGTTTAATGTATCACGATAAAGATGCATTACATGCAGCGATTCTATTCCACCCGATGGTACCACTTCGCAACGTTGAATTACCTGATTTATCAGGTAAGAAAGTATTTATCGGTGCTGGGGTGAATGATCCAATATCACCGAGACAAGAAACTGAAGAACTTGCACAAGCATTAACAGCGGCTGGTGCAGAAGTTGAGATTTTCTGGCATCAATCAGGACATTCTCTAACACAAGAAGAAGTCCAGCATGCTGCTGAATGGTATAAATCACTATAAAATAAATAAGCCCTGAAGATGCAGTTTCACATTAAACGCTACTGCATCTTTCGGGCTTTTATTTTAATTTTTTTTCGATTCTTGGTGATTATTGAAAAAGTATCCACAGATAAAAAGCAAAAGTAACAACAAACCTACACGTAAAAGTTCAGGAATCATAATGTCTATCCTTTGTTAAATTTACATGCAGCATCGAAAGCATTGATTGATTCATAATGTCCGATTGCATATCGTGCAGAATCAGCATTTATTAATCCATTACGTGCTCGAAAAGTGAAACCAGGTTTATTCTGGGGAACGTTCGATTTCACATGTATATTACTATATAATGAACATATCCCTTTCCCCGATCCGGCAAAAGTAATAGAACGTGCTGCCTTTGATGAATCGATGATTGAGTTTGGTTTCTGGTTCGGAGATGATAAGTTCGTAGGGCCGACATTCTTTGTATTGCCATATCCCTTTTTCAAATAGAAACTTTGAATGCACACATCACTTCCCGGAAGGAAGTTACTATGATGAGGATATGGCGGAATTTATTTTGCCGATAAATGATCTATCAACAGAGCATGCTCATACATTCAAACAGTTCTTCACTGCTCCTTATGATTCGTTTAAAGACTATCTTGAGTGGGAAAATTATCATAAGCTATTGGAATTGGAAGAGAATAAAGCGATAATAGATTTGAAAAAATAACATTCATAACTAATAAATACTAATTAGGTTAAAGGAAGGATAGCATGCAGGAATGCATGCTATCCTTCTCTTGTATTAAAATTTTTTTGATATTTCATTTTTTCCCAGAATTGATTTAGCATATCTTCAAGAGAGCGCGATAGCTTTTCGACATCTTTTCCACCAGACTGTAACCAGTTGAATATAATACGCATGATGCCACCTGCAGAAAATTCAGCAAGCAAACATATATCCAGATTAAATACATATCCATTTTGTATTTCACGATTTAAATGATTTTCAATGATGAGATAAAGTTGTTTATAAATGATTGTGGAAATCATTCCATAAATTTCACTGCGAATTACAGATTTGGCGAGATACTTATTTTGATCAAGGAATAAAAGCACGTCATTAATCATTGCAGCATAGAAAGTTTCCGGATGATGTTTATTATAATTTTCATTATTTTTATCGTTATATTTGTTTAATAGGTGAATAATCGTCGACTGATAGAAATCAAACTTATCTTCATAGTGACGATAAAATGTTGAACGACGTACAAGAGCCTTTTCACAAATTTCATGAATTGTAATCTCATCGAAATCCTTATTATTACCGAGTACTAATAATGCATCTCGCAAAGCATGTTCAGTTTTTATAACGCGTAGATCTTTCTTTTCCATATTATCACCTTTTTTATGGGACATTTGTACTTTTACTGTCGCTTATGTGACGAATAACGATATAGTATTTTCTGACATTAAGCAAATATAAGTTAAATTGTAATTATAAGAAGTATCAAGTTCTTCTTTAAAATATAAAATACGGGACGGAGTGAGTATTATGTACTATAGTAATGGAAATTATGAAGCATTTGCAAGACCTAAGAAGCCTGAAGGGGTAGATAACAAATCAGCTTATTTAGTCGGATCAGGTTTAGCATCGTTAGCTGCAGCTAGTTTTTTAATTAGAGATGGGCAGATGAAAGGTGAAAATATTCATATATTAGAGGAACTTGAGTTACCAGGAGGTAGCCTGGATGGTATATTGAATCCTGAACGTGGCTATATTATGCGTGGTGGACGTGAAATGGAAAATCACTTTGAATGTTTATGGGATCTTTTCCGTTCAGTGCCTTCTCTTGAAGTAGAAGATGCTTCAGTACTTGATGAATTTTACTGGCTTAATAAAGAGGACCCAAATTATTCTAAATGTCGAGTAATTGAAGATCGAGGGCAACGTTTGTCAACTGATGGTAAGATGACTTTAACGCCAAAAGCCAATAAAGAGATAATTAAACTTTGTTTAATGAAAGAAAATCAATTATATGATGTGAAAATTTCAGATGTATTTAGCGAAGATTTTTTTAACTCTAACTTCTGGATTTACTGGAAAACGATGTTTGCTTTTGAACCTTGGCATTCTGCGATGGAAATGCGTCGTTATTTGATGCGTTTTATCCATCATATCGGAGGTTTAGCAGATTTCTCAGCATTGAAATTTACTAAATTTAATCAATATGAGTCACTAGTTATGCCGTTAATAGAACACCTTAAAGCGCATAACGTCACATTTGAATACGGTGTAACAGTAAATAATATTCACGTTGATTGTTCATCTGAATCTAAAGTAGCAAAAGCTATCGATATAATGCGTAAAGGCAAAGAAGAAACTATCCAGTTAACGGAGAATGATCTGGTGTTCGTTACGAATGGTAGTATCACTGAGAGTACGACATATGGTGATAATGATACACCGGCTCCACCAACAAAACAACCAGGAGGAGCATGGCATTTATGGGAGAATCTAAGTGCACAATGTGAAGAATTTGGTGTACCATCTAAATTCTATAAAGATTTACCGGATAAAAGTTGGTTTGTTTCAGCAACTGCAACAACGAATAACAAAGAAGTAATCGACTATATCCAAAAGATTTGTAAAAGAGATCCATTATCCGGTCGTACGGTTACGGGAGGTATTGTGACAGTGGACGATTCTAAATGGCAATTAAGCTTTACATTAAATCGTCAGCAACAGTTTAAAAGCCAACCGAAAGACCAGGTAAGTGTGTGGATTTACGCCCTTTATTCCGATGAACCAGGGGAACGCACAAATAAAACGATTGTTGAGTGTACTGGTAAAGAAATTTGTGAAGAATGGCTATATCATATGGGTGTACCGGAGGAAAGAATTTCTGATCTTGCTGCAGAATGTAATACAATCCCAAGTTATATGCCATATATTACTGCATACTTCATGCCTCGTGCAAAGGGAGATCGTCCGCTAGTCGTACCAAATGGTTCTAAGAATATTGCATTTATCGGTAATTTCGCTGAAACTGAACGTGACACAGTCTTTACAACAGAATATTCTGTAAGAACCGCAATGGAAGCAGTTTATAAATTGCTTGATATAGATCGTGGTGTACCAGAAGTTTTTGGTTCAGTATATGATATACGCATATTACTTCATGCTATTTCGGTATTAAATGATGGTAAGAAGTTAGAAGAATTGGATATGCCATTCTATGAAAAGATTGTAGAGAAAAGACTCATCAAAAAAGTAAAAGACACTTTTATTGAAGAGTTGCTTGAAGAAGCTGAACTAATATAAAAGATAAGGACATTGAAAAATATTCAATGTCCTTATCTTTTATATAATTATTGGTTAGGCAAGATTAATTAGTGTATACCTTGCATCTTTCTAGAGATAAATCTACTTAATAAGAAAATAATAACAAACAATGCTATTGCTAAACTTCCGATAAATAAGAAGTAGTTCGCATAACCAAGTGGCTCGATTAATTTAACTAATTGAGCGTTAATACCTTGTGCTGTCGCATTTGATAGGAACCACAAGCTTAACATTTGAGAGTTAAACGCAACAGGTGCTAATTTAACTGATGTTGAAGAACCTGTTGGTGATAAACAAAGTTCACCGATGACACAGATAAAGAATGAAGCAACTAACCACATTGGGTTAATTAAATTCGTAGAACTTGCATCTTGGGCAGGGATAACCATGATTAAGAAACTGATACCTGCCATTAATATTCCTATCGCAAATTTAATCGGAGTAGATGGATTAAATTTACCTAATTTAGACCATAAAGCAGAAATGACAGGTGCTAAAGCGACAACAAATAATGGATTCAGTGACTGGAACCATGCCGCAGGTACTAAGTAATCAATTCCTGAAACTTTATTAAGGTCGAGCTGAGTGAATTTCGCAGCAAATATCGCTAAAGTATTAGCACCTTGCTCCTGAATAGACCAAAACATAACGCTGGCTAAGAATAACGGTACATATGCTACTAATCGTGAACGCTCGATTTCGGTAACATCTTTACTACTAT
The DNA here is from genome assembly GCF_003259675.1 of Macrococcoides bohemicum. Classification (GTDB taxonomy): domain Bacteria; phylum Bacillota; class Bacilli; order Staphylococcales; family Staphylococcaceae; genus Macrococcoides; species Macrococcoides bohemicum. Next base: position 189,112 of record NZ_PZJG01000003.1, read on the forward strand.
ACATTGTTGTCCAGTAAATGATTGGAAGAACTACGCCTAGAATAGTTACTATTATTGAGAAAGTATTAAAGGTAAGGAATCCACTATAAATACCGATAGCAACAAGTAAAACGATGACTAAAAATCCAATTGAAAATAATTTTTTGTATTTTGATTTTTCTTCACCTTCAAGAATATGTGTTGGTTCAACACCAACGAATCCTAAAGACTTACGGTTAAAGATAACATATGCAATTAAAGCTAATGCCATACCAATCGCAGCGGCTAAAAACCCGATGTGATAGTTATATTGCTTTTGTAGTTCACCAACTATTAATGGTGATAAAAATGCACCCATATTCACTGACATATAGAAGATTACGAAACCAGCATCCATACGGTTGTCATTTTTGTGGTACAAACCACCCAATACATTTGAAATATTAGGTTTCATTAAACCTGATCCAACAATAATTAAAAACATTGAAGCTAAAAATGCAGGAATACCAAATGGTAAACTCATTGCAATATGTCCAAGCATAATGAGTATTGCACCATAGAGTAAAGCACGTCTTGAACCTAATATACGGTCAGCAAGCCATCCACCTAAAATTCCAGTCATAAAGATTAAAGCACCATACATTGACCCTATACTCGCAGCTGTCGTCTCGTTCATTCCTAAACCGCCGTTTGCTACTGTATCATACATGTAGTAAACTAATATCGCTCTCATACCATAGTAACTAAAGCGCTCCCAGAATTCGACGAAGAAAAGAATTCCTAAGCCCTTTGGATGGCCAAAGAAACCAGTTTGAGGTACACTTTCAACCATCTGTTCTCTTGTATACTTCATTTTTTCATCCCTTTCGAGTTATAAATATTTCGAAAATTTATATTATTTTAGAACATTATTTTACCATTATTATTGTCACATTCAATCTTTCAGTTAATAGTCGAAATTTTCTAAACAAAACTTGTTCAATTGTTTGTAACAATCATTATTTATACAATTATACATTTATAAAAATAATATATTGCAATAAAAAAGAAGCATACTTAATCGTATGCTTCAATAGTAATTGATTCTTTATTAATGAATACCACGCATGAATTTTTTCATAAATGGACTGAAAAGCAATAAAACAACAGCTATAGCAAGTGTTACTAAACCGATATTGTTAAAGTACTGGTGATTATCTACAGCTTCATAATAAAGTACAAGTTTACTGTTAACTAATTGTGCTACTGTATTTGCCAGGAACCATACACTCATCATTTGTGATGTATAAGCTTGTGGTGCTAATTTCGTAGTAACGGATAAACCCGTAGGTGATAAGCAAAGCTCAGCCATTGTTACTAGAAGATAGCTAAGGATTAACCAACCTGGATTCATTAACTGATCGCCATTATGTGTTAACGGATAAACCATTACTAAATAGCTCATTGCCGCTAGGAATAGCGCGATACTGAATTTAATGACTGTCGGTGGATTAAATCGTCCGAGTTTAACCCATAACCAGGCAAATAATGGTGCTAAAGTTACAATGAATAAAGGATTAAGTGACTGGAACCACGCTGCCGGGATTTTAAAATCAATTGCATTATTTGTTAAGACACCTAGATTAAGCTGCGTATTTTTATCAGCAAAATGTGCAAGTACTGTTGATCCTTGTTCCTGAATAGACCAAAATGCAACAGATGCTAAGAAAAGAGGCACATATGCAAATACGCGTGCTTTTTCATCTCTCGTAGTTTTCTTCGATACGATCATTGTAATAAAGTAATAGAATGGTAACGCCATCCCAAGTACTGTTACGAAGTTCATAAAACTTTCAAGTGATAAATTACCCATAAGGCCTGTAACTAAGAAATAAAGCAGGAATGCAGCTATAACGATACCAGTGATTGTAATTGTTTTCTTTTTATCAGCTTCCGTCACTGGATTAGGAACATCTAACCCTGAAAGTCCTAATGTTTGTTTAGAACGTAACATAAAGATGATTAATCCGAAGAACATACCAACAGCTGCGACTGCAAATCCATAATGGAAGCCTACATTATCTTGTAACCAGCCAACAAGTAATGGTGAAATTAATGCACCCATGTTAATTGACATAACGAATAGTGTAAATGCTGAATCTACCTTTGGATCATTTTTTTCGTATAATTCTCCTACATTTGTTGAAATATTTGGTTTTAATAATCCTGTACCCAAAATGATGAATAACAATGCAATAAGTAATAAAGTGAAGTTGTTTGGTAAAGATAAAAGTATGTGACCAATCATGATAAGGATTGCGCCATATAGTATTGCTTTACGTGTACCGATGAATCTATCAGCTAACCATCCACCGATAACACCACTCATATAAATTAATGCACCGTAGATAGATACAATTTGCATCGCAAATCCTTCATCTAATCCAAATCCACCTTTATTCACAGAATAATAAAGGTAGAATAAAAGAATAGCTTTCATTCCATAATAACTAAATCTTTCCCAGAACTCAGTCAGCATTAAAGTGAATAAACCTTTTGGATGACCAAAGAACCCAGTTCTCGGTATACTGTTGACCACTTCTTCGCGCGTGTGTTGCGCCATACCATTTCCCCCTTGTTTCAAATAAAGTTGTACAAATAAAAGACGAATAGTTTATACAAATAAACTATTCATATATAATACACTTATTTTAATTTTAAGACAATTCAACTTTTTGAATAGTAATCATTTTAAAAAAAAAATTTATCTATTAGTAATTGTTTCAGGATATAGATCATGGTTCATTAATCTATAATTCGCGATTTCTTCATATTTCGTCCCTGGACGTCCGTAATTTGTATAAGGATCAATTGAAATTCCACCACGTGGCGTGAATTTTCCCCATACTTCGATGTAGTGTGGATCCATAAGGTCAATTAAATCATTCATAATAATATTCATACAGTCTTCATGAAAGTCACCATGATTTCTAAAGCTGAATAAATAAAGTTTAAGAGATTTTGACTCGACCATCTTTATATTTGGGATGTAGCTGATATAGATGGCTGCAAAATCAGGTTGACCTGTAATAGGGCAAAGGCTAGTGAATTCAGGACAATTGAATTTTACGAAATAATCTCTGCCCTGGTGTTTGTTATCGAACGATTCTAAAATTGATGGATCGTATTCATAAAGATATTTATTATTTTGATTACCGAGTAATGTGATATCTTGTAGTTCTTCTTTTTGTCTGCCAGTCATTTTCTGCCTCCGATATTTTTGATTGTTCTATTATAATAGATATCTCGATATATGTAAAAAGACATATATACACCTTTAGTGAAGAGAAGTTGTTATTTACTATCATTTTTTAAATGAAATTTCAACAGAATTTTATAGAATTAAATTTCATTATTAATCTTACAAATTTTCAAGTCATTTAAATATAGTCGTATCAATGGATTAAAAATTTTGATGAAAAGTCAACATTAAAATTAATTTTTTTTAGAGTTGTTAAGATTGAAAAGCAATATTTAAGTGCTATAATTAATCGTATATCTTGTGTGTGCATTTTTAATGCACCACTATATCTTGTGTTGAAAAAGAAAAATAACACAAGATAATATTAAACTAAAAATAGAAAATTACGTTTCATATTACATACATATTGGTTTGAAATGTTTCATGTTTGTTTAGTGATATTCCTTACAGTTAGGAGTGAGGCAAATGTTAATTGTATATTATTCATTAACAGGGAATGTACGTCGTTTTATTCAAAAGTCAGGACAACCTCGTGTGATATCTCTTGAAACTGCGACGAAAGAAGGTGTGTCAGAACCATTTATCATAGTCACAGGTACAATTGGTTTTGGACAGGTTCCAGATGCAGTATCGCAGTTTTTAGAAAGATATCATCATCATTTAGCGGCAGTAGTAGGAAGTGGAAATCGTAACTGGGGGCAAAACTTCGCCAAAGCTGGTGATACCATCAGTGTTACATACCACGTTCCGCTTCTTATGAAATTTGAACTTCATGGAAATAATCGAGACGTAGAATTATTTAATAAAAAGGTGGAAGAATGTTATGAAAACAGTAGAAGAGAAGCAATACAATCATATTGAATTAAATAACCAGGTTACAAAGCGCCGTGAAGATGGATTCTTTGATTTAGAGAAAGATCAGGAGGCATTAGCTGTTTATCTAGAAGAGATTCATGACTTTACAATCCATTTTGATACGCCATTAGAGCGTTTACACTTCTTAGTGGAACAGGATTTTTACTATAATTTGTTTGAAGAATATACGGAATTAGATTTACTTGAAATCATTAAAGATGCTGAGAACATTCCTTTCCAATTTGCGAGCTACATGTCAGCAAGTAAATTCTTTAAAGATTATGCTCTAAAGACAAATGATAAAAAGCAATATTTAGAAGATTATAAGCAACATGTGATTATCGTAGCATTATATTTAGCAAAAGGTGATAAAGAAAAAGCGAAAGCTTTAGTCTCAGCTATGATTGAACAGCGTTATCAACCGGCTACACCGACATTTTTAAATGCAGGTCGTGCGCGTCGTGGTGAACTTGTGTCTTGTTTCTTGCTTGAAGTTGATGATAGTTTAAATTCAATCAACTATATCGATTCAACAGCGAAACAATTATCTAAAATTGGTGGCGGTGTAGCGATTAACTTATCAAAGTTACGTGCACGTGGCGAAGCAATTAAAGGTATTAAAGGTGTAGCAAAAGGTGTGTTACCTGTAGCGAAAGCTTTAGAAGGTGGATTTAGCTACGCTGATCAATTAGGACAACGTCCAGGTGCGGGAGCTGTATATTTAAATATATTCCATTATGATGTATTAGAATTTTTAGATACTAAGAAAGTTAATGCGGATGAAGATTTAAGACTATCAACAATTTCTACAGGATTAATCGTTCCATCGAAATTTTTTGAACTCGCTAAAGAAGGAAAAGAATTCTTTATGTTCGCACCGCATACAGTAGAACGTGAGTATGGACAAACGTTAGATGATTTAGATATCGAAGTAATGTACGATGAGCTTGTTCAAAATCCGAATGTGATGAAGAAATCAAAAGATGCACGAGAAATGTTAAACTTAATCGCCCAAACACAGTTACAGTCAGGGTATCCTTATCTAATGTTTAAAGATAATGCGAATAAAGTACATGCGAATTCAAATATTGGACAAATTAAGATGAGTAACTTATGTACTGAAATCTTCCAGTTACAAGAAACTTCAGTAATTAATGATTATGGTACAGAAGATGAAATTAAACGTGATATTTCATGTAACCTGGGTTCCCTCAATATCGTTAATGTAATGGAATCTAAGAAATTCCAGCATTCAGTACATATCGGTATGGACGCATTAACGACAGTTAGTGATGCTGCTGACATAAAGAATGCACCAGGTGTTGCAAAAGCAAACCGGGAACTACATTCTGTTGGACTAGGTGTTATGAATCTACACGGATACTTAGCGAAGAACAAGATTGGCTATGAAAGTGAAGAAGCGAAAGAATTTGCTGCAACATTCTTTATGATGATGAATTATTATTCAATTGAACGTTCAATGCAAATTGCAATGGAGCGTAACGAACGTTATGCGGATTTTGAAAAATCAAACTATGCAACAGGTGAGTACTTCGAGAAATACGAAGCGACAGATTATGCACCGAAATCAGAAAAAGTGAAAGCTTTATTTGAAGGTATGGATGTACCGACACAAGCGGACTGGACAGCATTAAAAGAAGCTGTTATGAAAAATGGTTTATTCCATGCATACCGTTTAGCAATTGCACCGACGCAAAGTATCTCATATGTTCAAAATGCAACAAGTTCAGTAATGCCGATTGTTGATCAGATTGAACGTAGAACATATGGTAATGCAGAGACATTCTATCCAATGCCATTCTTATCTCCGGAGTCTATGTGGTTCTACAAATCAGCATTCAATACGAACCAGATGAAATTGATTGATCTAATCGCGACAATTCAGGAACACGTGGATCAAGGGATATCAACAATTTTATTTGTAAACTCTGATATTTCTACAAGAGAACTATCAAGACTTTATGTCTATGCGCATCATAAAGGACTAAAATCTCTATACTACACACGTAATAAATTATTAAGTGTAGAAGAATGTACGAGCTGTGCAGTGTAATATATGTATAAATCATAAACTATAATGAATAATTAAATTTTAAAGAGGCCGTAAGGTCTCTTATTACTGCTTTTAAAATTACTTATATAAAGGACTGACAAAATGAAAGCTGTTAACTGGAATACACAAGAAGATATGACGAACATGTTCTGGCGTCAAAATATCTCACAAATGTGGGTAGAATCTGAATTTAAAGTATCGAAAGATATAGCTAGCTGGAAAGAGTTAACTGAAGATGAGAAATACACATTTAACCATGCACTTGCTGGTTTAACTGGTCTTGATACGCATCAGGCAGATGACGGTATGCCGTTAATCGGATTACACACACAGGATTTACGTAAAAAGGCAGTGTACTCATTTATGGGCATGATGGAACAAATTCATGCAAAGAGTTATTCACATATTTTTACGACATTACTACCGTCTTCTGAAACAAATGATTTATTAGACAACTGGGTAGTCAATGAACCGCATCTTAAATTTAAATCCGATTTAATCGTTGGTCGTTATCATAAATTATGGGCTCAAGATGCTTCAATATATGATCAGTACATGGCACGTGTAGCATCAGTATTTTTAGAGACATTTTTATTCTATAGTGGATTCTACTATCCGCTGTATTTAGCTGGCCAAGGGAAAATGACGACTTCAGGAGAAATTATTCGTAAAATTTTACTTGATGAATCAATTCATGGCGTATTTACGGGTCTTGACGCACAAAGTCTTCGCAATGAATTAACAGATGATGAGAAGCTACGAGCGGATAAAGATATGTATGATATGCTTCAGAAATTATATGCGAATGAAGAAAGCTATACGAAGATGCTGTATGATCGTGTAGGATTAACTGAAGATGTCTTAAATTATGTACAATACAATGGGAATAAAGCATTAGCGAATTTAGGATTCGAACCGTACTTTGACGAAAAGGATTTCAATCCGATTATTGAAAATGCTTTAAATACATCTACGAAAAATCACGATTTCTTTAGTGTTAAAGGTGATGGATATGTTATTGCATTAAATGTTGAAGCCTTGACTGATGAAGACTTTGTCTTCGAAAATTAAATTAATTTGACAAGCTAATGACAAATTTTGCATTAGCTTGTTTTTTTATACTTTGTCACATTTTGTACATTGATTACCAGAATAATGTTCACGATAATAATATGGACATTAAATTTTAGGGGGATAATAATGAAGAAATTATTCATCATTGCAGCTAGTACTTTATTGCTCACTGCATGTGGCCAGGAAACAAAACAAGAAGGTCATGAAGGACACGGAACTCATTCAGAATCAAAATCAGTAATACCATTAACAGTGGATTTAAATGTGCCTGCTAAAGCAAAAGCAGGGGATTCAGTAAAGATAACTGCAACTGTTAAACATGGTAAGGCTTTTGTAAATGAAGCGGATGAAGTGATGTTTGAAATCATCAAAGATAAAGATATGAAAAATTCTGTAAAAGAAAAAGTTAAGAAGGCTAAAGATGGTGTTTATACTTTAGAATATACATTTAAAGATAAAGGAAATTATAATGTCATCAGTCATGTGACTGCGCACAATCAACATACAATGCCAAATGCAGATATCGTAGTTGAATAAGTTCTAAAAATTACTATTTTTATAATAAATAAAAAGGGATGTGGACACTAGTGTCCATATCCCTTTTAAATTTTTTCACCAATAACTCTAACTTCCGGCTGTAATTCGATGCCGCTATTTTCTAATACGACCTTTTGTACATGCGCAATCATTTCTTCATAATCTGTTGCAGTACCATTATCGACATTTACAATAAAACCAGCATGCTTTTTAGAAACTTCAACGCCTCCCATACGATAGCCCTGTAACCCAGCTTCCTGTATCAGTTGACCGGCAAAGTGTCCTGGCGGTCTTCTAAATACACTACCACAAGAAGGATATTCTAAAGGTTGTTTATCCTCACGACGTTCTGTTAAGATATCCATTTGAGATTGAATTAAATTAATATCCCCACGTTGTAATTTAAATGTTGCTTCAAGTACGACATAATGCTCTGACTGAATAATACTTGTTCTGTAATCTAAAGCTAGCGCTTCATTCGTTAAGGTAAGGATTTCCCCGTGATGATTGACAACAGTAGCACTTTCAATCACATCTTTGACTTCACCACCATAAGCACCAGCGTTCATATACACAGCACCACCAACAGAACCAGGTATTCCACAGGCAAATTCTAATCCCGTTAAATGATGGTCACGTGCAATGCGCGATACATCAATGATCGCCGCGCCACTGCTTGCAATAATTGTGTCGTATTCTACCTGGACATCTGTTAACCCGAGCAGGCTGATTACAATACCACGTATGCCACCATCTCTGATGATAATATTTGATCCGTTGCCGAGGAAAGTTACTGTTATATTGTTTTCATTAGCATACTGAATTGTTTTTTGAATTTCAGAATATTTTATCGGCGTAATATATATATCAGCATTACCACCTGTTTTTGTATACGTATAATTTTTTAATGGTTCATTCATTTTAATAAGAGTAGGATCAATAATTGTACTCAATTGTTTATATATTTCAGTTACTTGCATTCTTATTACGCCCTTTCGGTGAATTCAAACTTAATTATATCAGTTAAAACAATGATTTTAAACTGACAGTTTACGTTTGAACCATTCAGACTTTTTATTTTCATATTCTTTCACAGAAATTTCATGATTAAGTGCTTTCTTATACTGATTAAACGCTTGTATTTGTTCTATTAAAATTGATTGACCAGTTAAGTACTGGTTTAATTTTTTACCATCTTCTTCTACGATATGTAAACGTACAACTTCAGTTAGTGATTGCAGATTACTAAATTGTGCATACACACACTTCTTTTGATATGGATGATGTAAACGGTAAAAGTTTTGCAGGTTTAGACGTTTTTCATCAAGTGTGGTCATAGCATGCAAACTTTTTACTACAACAAGTATATCAATAATACCGCTTGTTAATGCTCCGTCTATAGATGTAGAACCGATATGCATCGTTTTAATAATTGGGGTGTCTAATAATGTGATCAATATCTTATTAATCTCTTCAAATTTTGTTCTATATTGTTCTGTTTTATTATTAATTGTGAGTAGTGGTTTCTGCTTTTGCATGTTAAAGTTTCCTTTCATAAGTAACTATAGCCTTGTGAATAATGAATGTAGGTTTTATTTCTCGGCTAAATTAGGTATAATATTGATATTGAGGAGAGCATATATGAAAAATTTATATTGTATTGTATTGATATTAATAGTAAGTACAGTTATTACAGGTTGCGGTAATAAAGTAAAGTCTGATATTAATGATTATAAAGCTCAAATGAAAGATGTACAATCTGAAGAAAAGAAACTGGTTAAACAAATCGATGATTTAGGGCTGGATAAAGCTGACCAATTATTAGGCGTAGAAGTTACAGAAGAGAAAAAGAAAAAGTTAAAAAAGATTGAATTAGACATTAATGAAAAAATAAAACCTCAACTTAAAGCATATGAGAAAAAAGTTATGGCTGTTAAACCTAATACAAAAGAAGTTAAAGATGTTCATAATATATACGTGAGAAACTTAGATGAAAAGAAACAATTCATTTCTGAACTTAATCGTTATATGATGTTATTTAATCAGTCAATATTATCAAATGAGAAAATTTTAGAATATACAAAAGTATTCGAAAAAAATAATGCTTTAAATGAAAAGTATGCGAAAAAAGCAGAACGCAATAGTGATGATTTTGATACTTTAACTAAGTTGGTGAATAATAATAGCGATGTATTAAAAGAAAAGGTAACTTATTTAACATCAAGTGGAAGTGTGAACGAGAAACAAGCGTATATTGATGAAACATTAATTCCCTTACTAAAAGCCAATGTCGATAAATTGAATCAAACGAAACTGAAATCTAAAAATGTTATCGGCATGCGTAAAGCTACAATTGAGACATATTATAGTTTAATTAATTATTATAAAGAACGCAAAGTTGCCATGAAGACAGAAAGTGAACTTCAAAAATTGCCAATTCAAAATATTTTAGAAAATACGAAATATATTAAGTCGATTGATGAAAAGTATTATGATGCTTTAAATAGTTTAGAAGCAAAACATTAAAAGTATAAAAGGCAATTGCCTTTTATGCTTTTATTTGAGTGATTCATTTTTATCTTGTTTAGAAATAATGATATTCTTTGCAATCACAGTGAATATCCAGATTGCTATTGCGATAAATATAACAATAGTAAGTGTAGGATTTTTATTAATATCCTTAAAAAAGAGCAGCACATAAATTAAAACGCAAGTATTTAATGTGTCGATAAAGGTCCATCGTTTAAGAGGGAATTTATTGTTGTTCATCGTGTAACCTCCAAATATTTATTAATGTCATTATACCAATGTGTAATTATTTGAGATAGGGGTAATATTAAATAATACATTGCAAAAATAATCTTACCATGATATATTTTAAAAATCGAAAGCACAATTACGGGGTGGAATCATGATTATAAAATTGAATACGATTGAACAGTTTGAAGAAATGCTTGAATCGAATAGTAAGGTATTTTTTCTGAAGCATTCAAACACATGCCCGATATCTGCGAGTGCATATGATCAATTTGATAATTTTGCTTATGAACGTGATATTAATGCATATTATTTAATCGTTCAGGATGCACGTGAATTATCCAATTATATTGAAGCGAAAACACACATCAAACATGAATCACCTCAAGCATTTTACTTTAATAATGGAGAAGTTATGTGGCATGACAGTCATAAAAATATAACAATTGCTAATCTTTCTAAAGCAGAAGAATAATGAAAGAGATTTAGAAGTAAATAATAATTATATTAACTAATAGTACTACTATTAGTTATTTATTTTGGAGGAAAAGATGAAGATATTAATTGCTATGGATTCATTTTTTGATATTTTATTCTCTCATCACGCAAATCAGTATGTTTTTGATGGTATTAAAGCAGTTGATAATACTGCAAATATCGTAATGGTCCCGTTATTTGAGAGCGATAAAAATATGATAGATGCTTTACTAACATGGGAAAAAGGTCGTAAGATCAAACGTAATGTAAATAATGATTTATTAAAGCCTGCTGAAGTGGAAGTTGCTATTTTAGAACAGGACACCATGCTTATTGATGGAAAGACAGTCTTAAGTAGTGGAAATCCGTTAGCAGCATCGAGTTATGGTCTTGGTCAATTGATTACACAAGGGTTAGATATGGGCGTTAAATCATTTATTATATCAATTGGTGGCATCACTACTTTTGATGCAGGTCTTGGTATGCTCTATGCATTCGGTGCAAAATTCTATAATCGAGATTACATATTAATAGAAGGCCCGCTTAAACAGAGTGATCTTAAGGAAATTAGACATATTGAGTTGGGTGATATGGATGATCGTTTAAAAGAAGTTACATTTACAGTAGTTAGTGACCACCAGTATAAGATATATGGTAAAGAAAGTCATATTGCGAATAGTGGGTATGATTATGAAACGAAACAGACTATAGATAACAGTATCTGGTATATTTCAGAGCAATTTAAGAAATTTGGTATTGATTTAAATGCCTCAATTTATGGTGGCGATGGTGGAGGCATTCGAGCTGTTTTTGAACAGCTATTCAACGCTGAAACAAAAACATCTGCTGAACTAATATTTAAGCGTACACATATCGGCAGTTTAATAAACGAAGCAGATATGGTGATATATGGTGGTGGTAGTGTGAATGAAACGACAGGATCACTTGTCGTAAGTGAGATTAATAAGCTGCAAAATCCAGATAAGATAAACTTATATTTAATGGGTGGAAAACAATATAAGCAAATGAGTAATGATAAAGAAGTGATTGAGCTTAATATTTATCCTGAAATAAGCTCGGATACAGAAGATATTCAAATCGGTATTCAATTACAGAACACTGTGCAGCATATTGTGATGGCTACAAGAAAGCAATAGTTATTTTTTTAAAAAAACGAAGGTCATATATTTGATAATATATCGACCTTTATTTTTATATAATTATTGTGCGCTTTCTTCAAATTTAGATAATATACCAACAATCGTCATCACTGATTTTTCCATATCATCGATTGATACGTATTCATAAGGGCCATGGAAGTTTTCAGCGCCTGTAAAGATATTGGGTGTTGGTAATCCCATAAATGATAACTGGCTACCATCTGTACCACCTCGTATCGGTTCAACAATCGGTTCAATATTTAATGATTTCATTACTTCTAGTGGTACATCGATTAGCTCTTTATGTGGCGTGATTTTCTCGCCCATATTGAAGTATTGATCCTTAATTGAAATGCTTGCTGCATCTTTACCGAAATCAGCTTGAATTGTTTTAATAATCTCTTCCATAGTTACTTTACGTGCTTCGAACTTTTCTCGGTCATGATCACGGATAATGTATGAAAGTTTCGCATGTTCAACGTTACCTTCCAAATCCATTAAGTGGTAGAATCCTTCGTATCCATCTGTATGCTCTGGACGCTCCTGCTCAGGCAATGTACTTTGGAAACGCACCGCTAAGTTTATTGCATTGACCATTTTATCTTTTGCACTTCCCGGATGCACGTTAACACCATTAAATTCAACTTCAACACCCGCTGCATTAAAGCTTTCATATTGCAATTCACCACGACGTCCACCGTCAATTGTATATGCAAACTGTGCACCAAAACGTTCAACATCAAATTTGTGCGGTCCGCGACCAATTTCTTCATCAGGAGTGAAACCGAAACGAATTTTTCCGTGTTTGATTTCCGGATGGTTGATTAAGTATTCGATTGCTGTCATGATTTCAGTAATTCCGGCTTTATTATCAGCACCTAAAAGTGTTGTTCCATCTGTTGTCATCAATGTATGGCCATTATAAATTTCTAGTTCAGGGAACTTTGCTTTTTCAATGATAAGGCCACTCTTTAAAGTAATATCTTCACCGTCGAAGTTATCGATAATTTGTGGAGATACGTTTGTACCGGTAAAGTCCGTTGCAGTATCAACATGTGCAAGTAGACCGATTGTTGGTACGTGTTTGTTTGTATTTGATGGGAGTGTAGCAAATAAATAACCGTATTCATCGATATCGGTTTCAAGTCCTAAAGATTCGATTTCTTTCTGTAATAAGTTAAGTAAATCCCATTGTTTTTCTGTTGATGGCGTAGTTGTACTTGCGGCATTTGATTGCGTGTCAATTGTTACATAACGTGTTAAACGTTCAATTAATTTATCTTTCATTTATAATCCTCCTGTTGTGAATATATGTTAATATTATTATTTTAATCTTAAATGTCAAAAAAATCACACTTATTTTTAAATTTCTTAATAATATGAAACTAAAAATAAGTGTGATTTAAAGTTTGATTGGCTTTTCACCTTTTTTTCTGCGGTATTTATTATACTTAAAGCGTGTATATCCTTTTAGAAACGTTTGGAATAATATTTCTGCAATCAATAATCCGAATGCAATTGCACCAGAAGCAAGTGTTGCTTCCATACCTTTCGCTAATGCTTCGCTGAAATCCGAGATAATTAAATTTTTCGTTGCATCATAGGCAACGCCACCTGGTACGAGTGGAATAATACCAGCAACGTTAAAGATAATAACAGGACGTTTATAGTATCTGGCGAAAAGATGTGCACATAAACTAAGCGAAAGCGATCCTAAAAATACCCCTACAGCAAGTGTAAGTTCAGTAGATTCTGCAATCGTAAAGACCATCCAGCCAATTGCACCAACAAAGCCACAAGCTATGAGTAGTTTACGAGGAGCATTAAATACAATTGCAAAAAATACAGATGCAAAGAAACTGATGATTGTTTGAAATAATAAAGTCAAAATTTAATCCTCCTAAAATATTATAAGAATAGTGGCTACACCTGCACCAATGGCAAATGCGGTTAAAGCAGCTTCTACACCTTTAGAAATACCCGCTAATAATTGGCCTGCCATCATATCTCGTATTGCATTTGTAATCGGAACGCCTGGTACGAGTGGCATTACTGCTGAAATAATAATCTTATCAAATTCACCATTATATATATAATTCACAAAAAATAGTCCGAAAAGTGCAATTGCCATTGCACCAGCATATTCAGCGAAAAACTGAATTTTGTATATTTTACTAAAGTAATCACAGACAAAATATCCAATCGCACCAGCGATGAAAGCAGGTACAACATCTGCAAGTTGCCCTTTAAACATTAAAAGGAACAATGCACAAACAAGCGCGCTCGACAAAACTTTTAACCAGAAGGGATATTGTAAATCTGCTTTATCTAGTTCATCTAAAGCGAGTTTCGCTGCTTCAAGGGTGACTTTACCACTCGTAATGGCGCGAGAGATATCATTAACTTCTGATATTTTTTCAAGGTCTGTCGTTCGACTTGAAATACGATATAATCGGGTAGAACTTTTTTCATTGAGTGAAAATATAATTGCTGTTGGTGTTACGAAACTATGTGTATTATGTAAACCATAATGCGAGGCAATACGTGTCATCGTATCTTCAACACGATAAGTTTCTGCACCTGACTCCAATAATATTTTACCGGCCAGCATTGCAACATCTTTCACTTTTTTTTCATCATATAACTGAATAGAAACCATATGGTCCTCCTTAATAAAAAAATAACAGAAAGAATACTTCCTGTTATTTTATAATGGGATTAAACATTACAGTATTTTGTCCTTGATGCTTTGCAGCATGTAACATTTCATCTGCTTCTTTAAAAATTTTACGGTGTGTCTTAACTTCTTCATTTGTGATATAACCAATTCCTATAGTGACTGATAAGTTAATTACTTCCTTGTTCGGTAGATGAAATGTTGCATTCATTACTCCAAGTCGAATACTTTCAGCTATTTTTACAGTATCATCAAGGGAGTGATTGGTAAAGATGACGCTAAATTCTTCCCCGGCATTTCTGAATGTTTTAGAATCAGTCGGAACATAGTTTTTTATCACCTGTGCCATTTGCTCTAATACAGCATCGCCTGCATCATGTCCAAAACGATCATTGACTTCTTTAAAATCATCGATATCTATAAGTAATAAAGATAACGATTGTTTCAAATCTGAAGCATTCTTACTCACAACATTAAGGTATCGATCAAACTCCCGAACATTTCCTAATCCTGTTAGATGATCAATTTCATCTTCTTTCTCATAGCGCTGAATCACTTTGTATATGCGCCATATATCTACGAACATCATACTTGACGTTAAAGATAAAATAAAACTGGAAATAGCGAGCAGAATTATTTCTAAACCATTAAAGGTATTATTATAAAAATTGTATATACCCGTGATAAGAATACTCATCACTGTTAACCACTGAATTGCATTAAAGTCACTTTGTTTAATAAAAGGGCCAATCATACTGGCGAGTGATGCAATAATCAATAGATCGAATGTTTCGACTGGTGGTTCATTAAAAATATAAATTTCTGCAAGCACTAATATAATGGCACTAAATATTGTATAGAAAAAATTAGTATATCGGCCAAGAAATAAAAGTGGAATAAAAGCCAAATGGAACGAGAACGAATGATACGTAATCGGATATGTCATTAGTAAAAATGAAATGAGTGTCATCAGTAACGTGATATAATTTTTTGAGAATACGATTTCTTTCTCTTCAAAAAATTGAAGTCTATGAAATAGATAGATACCACTCACAGTGACAGCAGCATTAAAAATAATAGCTTCAATCATAAAATCCCTCCTTACTTACTGCGATAAATTTTTGCCTTAGAAAAACCTCTGCCAATTATTTCGGACGTATTGATGAAAATGACAAATGAATCTGGTTCTTCACGAGTAATGATCTGTTTGAAATAGATTGCTTCTTTTTGTTCCATTACAGAGAATAATAAACTTTTTCCTTCACGATTATATCCACCAAATGCATTAACGCTTGTAACGCCGCGCTCAACATGTTCGTGTATGAGATTAATGATCTTCTGTTCTTTAGTTGTAATGATAAACACGAGTTTATTATCACCAGCGTGTAACTGTACGATATCGATAACTTTACTTGTAACATATATTGAAATTAGTGCATATAAAGCAAGCTCAAAATTAAATACAAATGCACTTAGGATAACAACAAAGGCATCAACGATTAATTGACAAAAACCGCTTGATAAACCTGTATATTTTTTTACGATTTGAGCAAGTGTAGCTGTTCCACCAGTGGAACCATTACCACGATAAACGAGCCCTAAACCAATACCTAGCACGATGCCGCCATAAAGTGATGCTAATAATGCATCTGTTGTTCCTTTTTCAACAAGACTAGCGGTTAAAAATATTGTGAGTGGCACAACAAATGTTGCGATAACAGTCTTTAAACTGAATGATTTTCCTAATGTAAACCAACCGATAATGAATATAGGGATATTAAATATAAATTGAATCATCGCAGGATCTGATCCTATCATTTTATTTAAAATGGTACTCAGACCTGAAATACCACCAGCTGCAATCTGACCAGGTAGTAAAAATAAATTATAACTAATACCAACGATGATTGAACCTATTACTGTATATAAAATATCAATAAGCACTGTTTTATTCATATCTTTACTCCTTTTTGTCAAAAAAATAGTAAAGCAGTGTGATCATTGCTTTACACATTTTTGAAGATTAATCCCGAGATTATCTTTCACCTGCTATTTGACATCTTATTTAGAAGCTTCATTAGGGATGAAATACCATAGACCATCTGAATCAATTTTATTTTCGCCGTTTAATTGCAACTTCTTAATTGTACCGATTGCAGAGGGATAATGTCTTCTTAATTTATTGATGTCCTGAAAGGCTATATTTGTTGTAATACTAGCAGAAATCGTCTTTAATATTTGATTGGATTTGGGTACGACTTCATGCTAAGTAATTTATCAGTAACCGCAAATTTGAAGGTATGTGGACTTGTTACATCTACCCCTACGATATTATCGATGATAAATACAAAATCATCCATATCGACAGTTGCATAATAATCAACTGAAAAAATATATATAAAAAGTAATGGAAATATAAATATACAAACCATAAATAGTGAGGCAAGTTTAAAACATAGTTTTCTTTGAATTCTAACTCATGCGCGAGAACGCATAATAAAACGCCTTCATTAAATGAAGATATTTTCTTTTAACCGTATTATTATGTAACAAATTTAAGCATTCGTCAAACAAATGTTCAACTTAAAAATATATTGTTTCATATTTATTACATATAATTTGATAGGCGACATGCGTATAATGTGCTATAGTAAAAAAGAATGAAGAGCTTGAGGTGGCTTATGTTTACATTAAAATTAATAATGATAACAATTACAATTTCGTTTATTCTGACACCGGTTATTATCAAATTTTCACATGTTGTTGGTGCACTAGATAAGCCTAATTTTCGTAAAGTACATACAAAGCCAATTTCAGTATTGGGTGGCGTAGTCATTCTAATTTCTTTTCTTATTGGAATCTGGATAGGACATCCTGTTGAACCTGAAATTAAACCAATTATTATTGGTGCAGTATTGATTAATATCCTTGGCATCATTGATGATTTGTTTGATTTATCAGCGATTGTTAAATTAATTGGTCAAATAGGTGTTGCGCTAATCGTTGTTTTGCATGGAATTACGCTCGATCTCATAACATTACCTTTTGGTGTCGTTATAGAATTCGGATATTTAAGTATACCGATGACGATTCTCTGGATTGTAGCTGTTACAAATGCAATCAATTTAGTCGATGGATTAGACGGTCTTGCTGCGGGCGTGTCGATGATTGCTTTAGGAACGATAGGTTTTATTGCGATACTACAACAAAATATTTTTATTATGATGATATGCAGTGTATTAATAGGTTCATTAATAGGATTTTTAAGATATAATTTTTATCCAGCAAAGATTTTTCTGGGGGACAACGGCGCGTTAATGCTAGGATTCATAATAGGTGTATTAAGTTTACTTGGGTTTAAGAACATCACTTTAATCTCGCTGTTCTTTCCGATTATTATATTAGCGGTTCCATTTATTGATATGAGTTTTGCTATGATAAGAAGATATCGTCAAGGTAAACCCATTATGCAGGCAGATAAATCTCATTTACATCATAAATTGCTCGGCTTAGGCTATACACATGCTCAAACGGTCATTTTAATTTATTCAATTGCCATATTGTTTAGTATAGCATCAATAATTCTCTATCTTTCTACCCGAATTGGAGCAATTTTAATTGTTACACTTATTATTATAACGATTGAATTAATCGTAGAACTTACCGGTTTAATCGATGATGATCATAAACCGATGGTAAAGACAATTCGTCGATTACTAAAATGATAAGTAATAATTAGTAAATCAAAAAAATTATACAAAGAAAAGAGGGACAAATTTTATTGTTCCTCTTTTCTTTGTTGATTTATAGATCAAATGGGAGCATGATTTCTTCTTCAATAGAGAAATTTGCTGAACCTTGTGTTGTTTCAATAATAAACTGCTCAAACTGTTCTTTATCCTCAGCAGTGATCTGCACAACATAAGTAACTTTATCGGTATAGTTCGTATCGAGAATAACATATGGCTCGCTTGCTATTTGATGCTCAAATTTACCGGTATTCTCATAACTCAGAATAACGTGATACTTTAAACCGTTCTTTATAATCACTTTTCCGGCAACTTTTATGCCTTCAACAACACCACCTTGATAAGCACGAATAAGCCCGCCTGTACCTAATTTAACACCTCCAAAATAACGGGTGACTATAGCTAGTGTGTTATGTACATCATTTTTCTTTAATGCCTCAAGCATCGGAACGCCTGCTGTTCCACTCGGTTCACCATCATCATTTGCCTTCTGGATCTGGTGCTGATCGCCAATCGTATAAGCTGAACAATTGTGATTAGCGTCTTTATGTTTTTTCTTGATTTCTGCAATTTTTTCTTTCGCTTCATCTTCATTTTCAATCTTGTAAAGATAGGTGATAAAACGTGATTTATTAATAATCTCTTCATTTACGATATCTTTTTTAATCGTGATATAATTTTGCATATTATCCCTCATAACTGTTGAATTATTTGTAGTATCATTTTAACAGAGTCATCAAAATATTATTATACTATTTGTATTACTTTATTTTTAGTAATAAACGGTATAAAATATATATTGGGATGTATTGGGACGGAGGTATTTTATGAAAACAGCTATTATTACAGATTCAACTGCATATATTCCTAAATCTATCCTAAAGTCAGAGGATATTCGTATCATTTCACTGAATGTTATCTTTAAGGATGAAATATATTTAGAAGAAAAGTATGATGCGCAAACTTTCTATGAAAGAATGCGTACTGAAAAAGAATTGCCAACGACAAGTCAACCGACAACAGGTGCGTATGTCGCTCTTTTAGAGGAATTGAAAGCAGAAGGTTTTACTGATTGTATTGCAATACATCTATCTAGTGGTATAAGTGGTACTTATCAAAATGCCATAACAGCTGGATCGATGGTTGATGGTATTAATCTTCATGCGTTTGATTCAGAAATTGCAGCGATGGCAATGGGCTTTTATGTTCTACGTGCATCAGAACTTAAAGATAAACTTAGTCCTGAAGCGATTATTGCTGAATTAGAAGTAATGAAGCAACATACAAATGCATATTTTATTGTTGATGATTTAAAAAATCTGCATAAAGGTGGGCGACTTACAGGTGCTCAGGCATTAATAGGCAGTATGCTACAAGTTAAGCCGATACTTCATTTTGAAGATACTAAAATTGTACCATTTGATAAAGTGCGTACAAAAAAGAAAGCACTTAAGCAGATTAAAGATTTGTTTGCACAGGAAATTAAAGATTACGAACATGTAACGGCTGTATTAATTCACGCCAATGCTGAAGAAGAAGCAGATGCAATAATCGCCGATTTAAAAGCAGAATTTCCACATGTAGATTTTATTAAAAGTTATTTTGGCCCTGTTATAGGTACGCATCTTGGTGAAAAGTCGATCGGTCTCGGATTTACGAATCATAAGTTTAATATTTTATAACATTATCGTCTTATATTTTATATTACCGGCACACATTTATTTGTGTGCTTTTTTTTATGGAGGAAATAATGAGGATATTTGTTTCAGAACAGAAGTCAGAGATTCCGGCAATTGAAATAGAAAGAAATATAAAGTGTAATTTTTGTTTGAATGAAAATAAAAAATTATTCCATCATTATTTTCATCAAGGTTTTAAAGAATATATATATTACTGTAGAAACTGTATCTCACAAAATATAAATTCCAAGTTATTTATTCATCATTACGAACTACCACAAAATATTGAACAAATAAAGATTGATTTACCGTTTAAGCTCACTGAACAGCAGCGAAATGCTTCTCAATTTATTAAAGAACAAATAACACTTCAGAAATCTTGTTTGTTATATGCAGTAACCGGTGCTGGTAAAACTGAGATGATACTTGAAGGTATAGTGAAAGTTAGAGGGGAAGGAGGAAATGTTGCTGTTGTTTCTCCGCGTACAGATGTTGTAAAAGAATTATCATTGCGACTTAACATGTATTTAAAGACGGAGAATATCAGTACGCTTTATGCGGGACATTCTGAAATGACACAGCCATACCTTATTATCAGCACGATTCATCAGTTAATGTATTTTACATCACACTTCGATTTGATTATTGTTGATGAAATTGATGCATTTCCAGCACAACATGATCCTAGATTGATGAAATTATTAGAAAGAGCATTAACGCCAAAGGGTATATTTGTGTATTTATCAGCGACACCTCCAAAAAATATTATTCGCGCTTGTAAAGGAAATATTGTGTATTTACCGTTGAGACATCACAAAAGACCATTACCTATACCCCAGTTTAAATATTTAAGTCATGGTTCAGTACGCAAAAAATTAGATTACATGTTAAGAAATGTGGAAACAGATGAAATCATCTTAATCTTCTTCCATGATATACGATTAATGGAACAGACTTTTCGTTCTTTAAATAAAAATATACAAACAAAGACTGTATGTGTATATTCAGGTGATGATGAACGTCACGAGAAAATTGAAGCAATTAGAAATGCAAGCTATCAATTTGTTTTTACGACGACGATACTGGAACGAGGGTTTACGATGCATGGATTAAGTGTCTGGGTTATGAATAGTCATCTATTTCGAAGTGACAGTTTAATTCAAATTGCAGGTAGGGTAGATAGAAAAGGTGATGAACGTAATGGAGAAGTCATCTTCTTTCATGATGGCATTAGTTTATCGATGATAGCAGCAGTTAGAGATATAAGACAAATGAATAAGAGGGGTGCTCATGTATCATAATCAATGTATTATTTGTCATGAAATAATAACCAATCCGTTGACGATTGACAATCTATTTTCGGAGCTTAATGTTGTCTGTCAAAGCTGTATGGAAAAAATGTTAATGATAAAGGAATGTAAACGTTGTCCAATATGCAAGAAAAAGCTTGAAGAAGGAGAAGATAACTGTCTGGACTGTATGTTTATTGAGAAGCATTTTGGATTTGTAAATGAAGTCGACTATGTGTGTGATTATAATGAAATAGTAGCGAATCTTATACATCAGTATAAATCGAACGGAGATATTCTTCTTGCACAAGCATTTGCACAGTGTATAAATACCAAATTTAATCGAAGATATTTCAGACAGTTTGATTATATTATCCCACTACCTATATCAGAAGAACGTCTAAAGGTGAGAGGATTCAATCATATAACAGAAATTATGAAATATGTTAAAGTACCATATCATCAGATTATTGAGACAGAATTTCGTGAGAAACAAATGAATCTTAGTAAAACTGAACGAATGCTTCAAGAAAATCCTTTTCGATTAAATTATCCTATTAAAGATAATTCACGAATCTTATTAGTTGATGATATTTATACCACAGGTTTGACAATCAGCCATGCACATAGTGTATTTTTACCCTATAAATATTATGAAATCAAAGTGCTAGCGTTTGCAAGAGCCTGAATATTTGGTAAAATATAAGTAGGAAGAAACAACAAGAATAGTTTCAAAGGAGCGATTCATTATGATTAGATATGAAATCCATGGAGATAATATCTCAGTAACAGACGCGATCAGAAATTACATCGAAGAGAAATTAAGCAAACTTGAAAGATACTTTACAAACGTGCCGGATGCGAATGCACACGTAAAGATTAAAACTTATCAAGATGGTAAATCTAAAGTTGAGGTAACAATTCCTCTTAAAAATGTTACATTACGTGCCGAAGAGCGTCACGATGATTTATATGCAGCTGTTGACCTAATCGTTGAAAAATTAGAACGTCAAGTACGCAAACACAAAACAAAAGTAAATCGTAAATTCCGTGAAAAAGGTGTTGAAAAAGAAGTTTTCCCAAGTTTACCGGAAGTTGAAGAAGTAACTGCTGAAAAAGAGGATGAAATTGAAATCATCCGTTCTAAACATTTTAACTTAAAACCGATGGATGCTGAAGAAGCGGTTTTACAAATGAATCTTTTAGGACATGATTTCTACATCTTTAATGATGCCGAAACAAACGATACAAATATCGTCTACAAACGCAGAGATGGTAAATATGGCCTTATCGAAACAACAGTTAACCAATAATTAAATTAAAGCATTATATCAAACTGAAGCGATTTTTCGCTTCAGTTTTTTTCTCACTATAACTATATATCATTTATTTATATTTAATTTTTATGGATTATATTAACAGAAAAAAATATACGAAACATTTTTATAAAATCATGATAAGTGCTATTATTATTAGTTGAAGACGTATGTATACGTATTAAAAGGAGAGAACACAATGGGATTCATTAAAAAGATGTTAGACAGCAATAAAAGGGAACTTAAAACGTTAACTAAAATTGCTGAACAAGTAGAATCATTTGCAGAGGAAATTGCTTCATTAACTGATGAAGACCTTAAAAATAGAACACTGAAATTTCAAGCTGATTTAAAAGAGATTGAAGATTATAGAAAGCAAGAAAAATATTTAGATGATATTTTACCCGAAGCTTATGCGATTGTACGTGAAGCTTCAACACGTGTTTTAGGGATGCGTCCATTTAAAGTTCAAATTATGGGTGGTACTGCAATACATCGTGGAGATATTGCGGAAATGAGAACGGGTGAAGGTAAAACATTAACTGCTACAATGCCAGTTTATTTAAATGCATTAACAGGACGTGGCGTACACGTTGTGACTGTCAACGAATACTTATCAAGTACACAAGCAGAAGAAATGTCTCAGTTATATAATTTCTTAGGTCTATCTGTTGGTGTTAACTTAAATCACTTATCTACTGAAGAAAAACGTGCTGCATATAATGCAGATATTACGTATAGTACGAATAATGAATTAGGATTCGATTACTTACGTGACAATATGGTAACTTACAAAGAAGAACGTGTTATGCGTCCTTTAAACTTCGCTATTATTGATGAGGTTGACTCAATCTTAATCGATGAAGCACGTACGCCGTTAATCATTTCTGGTCAGGCTGAAAAATCAACGAGTCTTTATATTCAGTCAAATGTCTTTGTCAAGATGTTACGTGATGAAGAAGATTATAACTATGACGAAAAGACAAAAGGTATCCAGCTTACTGAGCAGGGTATTGATAAAGCAGAGAAAATGTTTAAAGTAGATAACCTTTATGATGTTAAGAACGTTAACTTAATGCATCATATTAATATCGCTTTAAAAGCGAACCGTTCAATGCTGAAAGATGTAGATTATGTTGTACAGGATGGCGAGATTGTTATCGTCGATCAGTTTACTGGTCGTACGATGCCTGGTCGACGTTTCTCTGATGGGGTACATCAGGCAATTGAAGCGAAAGAAGCAGTTGAAATTCAAAACGAATCAAAAACAATGGCTTCAATTACATTCCAGAACTTCTTCCGTATGTATAATAAACTGTCTGGTATGACAGGTACGGCGAAAACAGAAGAAGAAGAATTGATGAATATCTATAATATGGCGGTGACACAAATTCCGACAAATAAACCGATTGCCCGTGTAGATGCAGCCGACTTAATCTTTGCTTCTGAAAAAGGAAAGTTCCATGCTGTAGTCGATGAAGTAATTGAACGTCATAAAAAAGGACAACCAGTGTTACTTGGTACTGTTGCAGTTGAAACGAGTGAATATATTTCTGATTTACTTAAGAAACGTGGTATTCGACATAATGTATTAAATGCTAAAAACCATGAACGAGAAGCTGAAATTGTTCAATTTGCCGGTGAAAAAGGTGCTGTAACGATTGCTACCAATATGGCTGGTCGTGGTACCGATATAAAATTAGGTGAAGGTGTAAAGGAATTAGGTGGATTAGCAGTTATTGGTACTGAACGTCATGAATCACGTCGTATCGATGATCAGTTACGTGGTCGTTCTGGACGTCAAGGTGATCCAGGTTTCTCAAGATTCTACCTTTCACTTCAGGATGAACTGATGGTGCGTTTCGGATCAGAACGTATGCAGTCAATGATGTCAAAGTTAGGTATGAATGATGAAGCACCGATTGAATCTAAAATGGTATCAAGAGCAGTTGAATCCGCACAAAAACGTGTTGAAGGTAATAACTATGATAGCCGTAAACGTGTATTAGAATATGATGATGTATTACGTAAACAGCGTGAAATTATTTACGAAGAACGTAATGAAATCTTAGAAACAGAAGATTGTTCGGCGATGGTACATAGTATGATTGAACAATCTGTACGTCGTGCAGTTGACTTCCACTTTGCTGGCGAAGAAGATACGTATGACTACGAAACATTTATTAATTATGTGGAAGATATGTATTTAACTGAAGGCGCACTTCATATTGATGATATTAATCGACGAGATAATGATGAAATATATGAAATCGTTATGAAAGCTGTTGAAAAACAGTTATTACATCAACAAGATGAATTAGGCGAACAATTCTTAGAATTTGAACGTATGATTCTGCTTCGTACAATTGATATGAAATGGACTGATCATATCGACACAATGGATCAGTTACGTACAGGTATCCATTTAAGAAGTTATGGACAAATTAACCCTTTACGTGAATATCAAAATGAAGGATTAACGATGTTTGATGCAATGCTTGAAAATATTGAAGACGATGTGAGTAAATATGTATTAAAATCTATCGTGGAAAAAGATGAACATGTTGAACGTGAACAAGTTGCAGTAGGACAAGCAATGGTTGCAAACGACGGAAAAGAAAAAGTGAAAAAACAACCTAAAACAAAAACTGAGCCAGATATTGGTCGTAACGATCCATGCCCATGTGGTAGCGGTAAAAAGTATAAAAACTGTCACGGAAGAGAGTAATCTGAATGGAACAATTTGAAATTAACAATACTTTAAATGATATTAAAGAGAAAATAGATAGCTTTAGGGGGTCTCTTTGACTTAGAAGAAAAAGAGACGAACATTCAGGAATTTGAAGAAATGATGGCTGACCCGGATTTCTGGAATGATGGGGATAAGGCACAGGAGATTATCAATAAAAATAATGCATTAAAAGAAGTTGTAAACAGATTTAATGCATTAGAAGAAAAGTATGAAAACATTGAAGTATTAATAGAAATGTTGAAGGAAGAATCAGATAAAGAAAGTGAAGCGGAGCTGATTCAGCAACTTCAAAGTTTAACTGATGACACAAATGATTTTGAACTAAAAATGCTACTGAACGGTGAGTTTGATGAAAATAATGCGATTTTAGAGTTACATCCAGGTGCTGGTGGAACAGAATCACAAGACTGGGGAGAAATGCTCTTACGTATGTATCAGCGATTTGCAGATAAACGTGGATTTAAAGTGGAGACGCTTGATTATTTGCCGGGGGATGAGGCTGGAATAAAGAGTGTCACAATCTTAATTAAAGGCCATAATGCTTATGGTTATTTAAAAGCTGAAAAAGGTGTTCATCGATTAGTTCGTATCTCTCCATTTGATTCTTCTGGAAGACGGCATACATCATTTGTATCATGCGATGTAACACCGGAACTAAATAATGAGAATATTGAAATTGACGTTAGGGCAGAAGATATTAAAGTCGATACGTATCGTGCAAGTGGCGCAGGTGGACAGCACATTAATACTACAGACTCTGCTGTTCGAATCACACATATCCCAACTGGAATCGTTGTAACTTGTCAGAATGAACGTTCTCAAATTAAGAATAGAGACCAGGCGATGAAAATGTTAAAAGCGAAATTATATCAGCGCAAGATTGAAGAACAAGAAGCTGAGCTCGCTGCTATTCGTGGCGAACAAAAAGAAATTGGCTGGGGTTCACAGATTCGTTCATATGTATTCCATCCATATTCAATGGTGAAAGATCATAGAACAAATGCTGAAACTGGCAATACTGGAGCCGTAATGGATGGCGATCTTGATTTATTTATTGATGCTTATTTAAAAAGTCATTTATAGGCATTTAAAAAGTTAAAAAAAGTATCAATGCAAAAAGAGATAGAGACAATAATTTGTCACTATCTCTTTTTGGGGTATAATTAAAGTAACATAAAATATGGGGGTAATATTATGAAAAAATTATTTACAGGACTTGCACTTTCAGCATTACTACTCGGGGCATGTGGAAATGGAGAAGAAGAAAAAACAACAGATAAAACAACATCAAATGATCCAGGCAGAGAAGCTTTTGCAAATAGTTCTTGTATTGGTTGTCATGGTAAAGATTTAGAAGGTGGAAGCGGACCGAACTTAACAAAGGTCGGAGGAAAATATTCTGAACAGGAAATTTTAGAAATTATAAAGAATGGTAAAGGATCGATGCCTAAAAATTTAGTTGAAGGTAAAGATGCAGAAAATATAGCGAAATATTTAGCGAAACAAAAATAATAAAATTTTATTGAAAACTTAAAGATAATATTACAAGTACGTAAAAATGCCTGAGAATAGACTAACATATGCTATATTATTTTTAAGTAATCACGTGGGCTTACAGGAGGGCATTTGTACAATATGAAAAGAATAGTTTTATCGATTGTTGGATTAACAACAATTATTACAGTTGCTTCCCAGGCTCAAGCAAGTAATTATCATGTGAAGCAAGGTGATACACTTTATACGATTGCAAAAGAAAATGGTTCAAGTGTCAATGAATTAAAGCATTTAAACAATTTGAATGAAACTCAGCTTATTCCAGGACAGAAAATAAAGATATCATCAGATTATTATAAAGCGACAAAAGATGATACAGTTCAAAGTATCGCGAAGAAATTTAAGATAACACCATTTGAAGTTAGATTCTGGAACAGATTATCTTCAAATGAGTTGACAATAGGTAAAAAACTTATTGTTTCCGAAGATGCTTATCGAAAATATAAAGAAAAAAAACGTAAAAATCATCATGTAACGCCGGCGCTTTCACCGGATTCAGCAAGAATACTCGATGAAATTGATCAAAAAGAATTAAAAGAATCTATAAACAACGAAGAAACTGATATTAACGAAGAAACTGATATTAACGAAGAAATTGTTAGTAATGAAGAAATTGTTAGTAATGAAATACAAGTTGTAGTAGATGATAATAACTCATCTGAATCGAATGCTCAAAATATTGAAACCGAATATTATACTCAACATAATCAGTCATTAAATGATTCATCGAATTTTATATCAGAAGAAAATAATTTATTATTAACTGAAGACAGTACACAATCAAATACGCTTCCGGATAAAAAAACTCAAAAAGCATCATTAAATATGATAGAAGGTGAAGTTGCACGAATAGCTCACCGCATTGCTGAAGGTAAATCATATGTTTATGGTGCCAACAGTAATAGTGCTGTAGATTGTTCATCATTTGCGCAACAGGTCTTAAAGGCTTTAGGCAAATCAATTCCACGAACAACTTATGAACAGATGGCAGTCGGTACAAGAGTTCTACAGCCACAGCCGGGAGACCTTGTATTTTTTAATAATGGAAGTCATGTCGGTGTTTACATTGGCAATGGCCAGATGGTTGATGCATTGAATCCAAAAGCTGGGGTAGGCCAGCGAGCAGTAAATTACATTAGTGGAACGATTACAGGATATTATCGTTATTAACTTAGAATTTAATAGAAACGCATGTCTATTATGTCATGCGTTTTTATTTTTTAGTTTTTTTCAATTTTTCATTTTTGTCTTATAAAAAAATATTAATTTGAAAATTTGAAATCTTAACGTGAGAAGTAATATTTAGAGCATAATTCTACTATTGTATTACAAACTGAACATACTTTTGTAATAATGATGTAAAAAATCACGTGGGTCATGACACTTGTATTACATATCCGTAACATTGAATGCTTGATACATTCTTTATGGTAATATAATTTCTGTTGATAAGTAAATCATTATTTATACATAAATATATTATTCGGAGGAAAAAGAAATCATGAAAAAAATCGTTTTATCATTTATTACTACTATGATGTTATTGACTACTGCCGAGCTTACTGAAGTTATGCCACAATCACAAGTTAAAACAGCTGAGGCTGGTTCTTATCGATATTCTAATCCTTATTACTGGGGAAGTTGCGCATATTATGCATACCAACGTCGTGCACAATTAGGAAGACCGGTTGGTAAGTATTGGGGCAATGCGGCAAACTGGGCATATAAAGCACGTTATGCAGGATATAAAGTTAGAAGAACACCGATTAAAGGCGCGGTATTAGTATCTCAAAGAGGATATTATGGTCATGTTGCAGTAGTTGAAAGAACTTATGGTAATGGATCAATTCTAGTTTCAGAAATGAATTATCCTCGTCAAGGTGTTAAGACTTATCGTGTGATTTCTAAATATCAAAAAGGAAGCTATCAATATATTTATTAAAAAAAAGAAGGTGAACATAAAATAGTTCACCTTCTTTTTTGTTTTTAAGTTGACATAGGTTTAAACTTATTTCTAATTACGATATGATAGACATAATAAATATTGAGGTGGAAAGATGAAGCATTTAATAACGGCAATACTTCTTTTTATATTTTTAAGTTTAGTGGGATATAGTATCTATCAAGTATCTCAGTTTAATACAGCTTCAGAAGATACAAAGCACGTTACAACCCATGATCATCCTATCAACAATCAAAATATTAGTAATGTTACGGTAAGTGATCTAAAGTCAAATAAATTAATATTAAGAGATGAATTAAAACATGATATTAACATCATTAATTTCTGGGCATCATGGTGTGGTCCATGTAATGATGAGATGCCCGAGCTTGTTGCTTTTGATAGCGAAAAGCCTAATCATGTAGGATTGATCGGTATGAATGTTTCGGACAAAAAGAAAAAGCGAGATGCGTTTATAATGCATTATAAAGCGAAATATCCAATGTTAGTTTTAGATGAAACACAGATGAAACAATATAATATTAGCAATATACCTACAACAATTTTTGTAGATAGAAAGGGTAAAGTATTAAAAACGTATATCGGTGAACTCAATAGAAATAAGTTAGAAAAAATAATAGCAGATTTAAAATAAAGAGGAGTGATTGTAGTGGGTGTACATCAATATTTTAAAAGTTTATCTGACTTAGAAAAGCTTATACGCTGTCCAGGTAAGTTCAAATATCAGGAGCATAATGTAGCAAGTCACTCTTTTAAAGTTACAAAAATTGCTCAGTATCTTGCTACAGTTGAAGAATATCATGGCACTGAGATTAACTGGAAAAATGTCTATGAAAAAGCGCTCAACCATGATTATCCTGAAATTTTTACTGGAGATATAAAAACACCTGTTAAGTATGCTTCTAAAGAGCTTAAGCAATTATTCAGTGATGTGGAAGAACAAATGATTGCACGTTTTATAGACTCTGAATTTCCGGAAAGCTATCGTGCGATTTATCATGAACGATTAAAAGAAGGAAAAGATGAAACGATAGAAGGTCAAATCCTTTCAGTGGCTGATAAAATTGATTTACTATACGAGTCTTTTGGAGAGATACAGAAAAGAAATCCAGAACCTCTATTCTTTGAAATATATGAAAAGAGCTTACGCACAATTATACAATTTGACCACTTACATTGCGTACAGGATTTTCTTGAAAATATACTACCGGAAATGTTACAGGAAAAATTTATTCCACGTTCAGAATTAAAAGAATTAACGGTTTCAATTTTAGAAGTAAAAGAGTCGGATCTATGACGATATGGTATTGGCTGGCGTCATTATTACCAGCACTGATGGTCGTTATATTTAGTATGATTGTCAGAAATAAATATACGGGAATGATATTATCTACTATTGTGATTGGCGTATCGGTATATAAAGGTTTTTTTCATTCACAGATGATCGTATTTTTAGATACGATGAGTCTGATTATAGGTTATTTAATTGTTGATTTTTATAAATTAGATCAGGGAAATGACTAACAGTTCAAACATTTTATGTTCTGAGCTGTTTTTTTTATGGTGAAGTTTGTGTAATATATCGTCCGAACAAATGTTTGTATTTTTTATTTTTTTTTTGGTAAAATATTATCGATAAGGAGGGCGCATATGGAACATCATCCGTTTGTTATTAAATCAGATTATAAGCCTGCTGGCGATCAGCCAGAAGCGATTAAAAAAATAGTACAAGGTATTAAAGAAGGTAAACGTCATCAGACTCTACTTGGTGCGACAGGTACAGGTAAGACGTTTACAATGAGTAATGTTATTAAAGAGGTTGGTAAACCAACGTTAATTATGGCTCACAATAAGACTTTAGCAGGTCAATTATATAGTGAGTTTAAAGAATTTTTCCCTGATAATCGTGTTGAATATTTCGTGAGTTATTATGATTATTACCAACCTGAAGCGTATGTTCCGTCTACAGATACTTTTATCGAGAAAGATGCATCGATTAACGACGAGATTGATAAATTACGCCATTCGGCAACGAGTGCTTTATTTGAACGTGATGATGTGATTATCATCGCTTCAGTAAGCTGCATCTATGGTTTAGGAAATCCCGAAGAATATAAAGATATGGTTGTAAGTATGCGTGTAGGGATGGAGGTTGAACGCAATCAATTATTACGTAAATTAATTGATATTCAGTATGCACGAAATGACATCGATTTTAAACGTGGTACATTCCGTGTGCGTGGAGATGTCGTCGAAATCTTTCCGGCTTCTCGTGACGAGCAATGTGTACGTGTTGAATTCTTTGGAGATGAGATTGAACGAATTCGCGAAATTAACTACTTAACAGGAGAAGTACTTAAGGAACGTGAGCATTTCACATTATTCCCAGCCAGTCACTTCGTTACACGTGAAGAAAAGATGCAGATTGCAATCGAACGTATCGAGAAAGAACTGGAAGAACAGCTGAAGAAATTTAGAGAAGAAGGTAAATTGCTTGAAGCCCAACGTCTTGAACAACGTACCAACTATGATTTAGAGATGATGCGTGAGATGGGATTCTGTTCAGGCATTGAGAACTATTCTGTGCATTTGACGTTACGTCCTTTAGGTGCGACGCCTTATACGCTTCTAGATTATTTTG
Source organism: Macrococcoides bohemicum (assembly GCF_003259675.1). Taxonomy (GTDB): domain Bacteria; phylum Bacillota; class Bacilli; order Staphylococcales; family Staphylococcaceae; genus Macrococcoides; species Macrococcoides bohemicum. The sequence continues at coordinate 220,886 of NZ_PZJG01000003.1, forward strand.
GAGATGATTGGTTGATTATGATGGATGAGAGTCACGTTACATTGCCACAGGTTAGGGGTATGTATAACGGTGACCAGGCACGTAAAAATGTGTTGGTAGATCACGGATTCAGATTGCCGAGTGCGCTTGATAACCGACCGCTTAAATTTGAAGAATTTGAAGCAAAAGGACATCAGTTTGTCTATGTTTCTGCAACACCTGGACCTTATGAAATTGAACATACCGATGAAATGGTAGAACAGATTATTCGACCAACCGGATTGCTTGATCCAATTGTTGAAGTACGCAAATCTGAACATCAAATTGATGACTTAATGGAAGAAATTAGACAACGTATTGAAAAGAACGAACGCGTATTAATTACGACATTAACGAAGAAGATGAGTGAAGACTTAACGACCTACTTAAAAGAAGCGGGTATTAAGGTCAACTATCTTCATTCTGAGATTAAAACTTTGGAACGTATAGAAATCATTCGTGATCTAAGATTAGGTGTATTCGATGTACTTGTCGGAATTAACTTATTAAGAGAAGGGTTAGATATTCCTGAAGTATCTCTCGTTGCTATCCTGGATGCGGATAAAGAAGGTTTCTTAAGAAGTCACCGTTCCTTAATTCAGATTATCGGTCGTGCTGCACGTAATGATCAAGGGAAAGTTATCATGTATGCAGATAAAATGACTGATTCAATGAAGATAGCGATCGATGAGACCAATCGTCGTCGTGAAATTCAGGAGCGTTATAATACAGAACACGGCATCACACCGATGACCATTAATAAAAAAGTACGCGATATTATAAGTGCAACACCAGATGTTGCAGAAGATCTACCGACTAAAGATAAGAAAAAGAAAAAATTAACGGTGAAAGAGCGTCATGTAATGATTGAAAAAGTCGAACATGAAATGAAAGAAGCAGCAAAAGCACTTGATTTTGAGCGTGCAACTGAGCTGAGAGATATTTTATTTGAGCTTAAAGCTGAAGGGTGACAATATGAAAAATAAATCAATTGTAGTTAAAGGTGCAAGAGCACATAATTTAAAGAATATAGATATCGAAATACCTCGCGATAAACTCGTCGTGATGACAGGACTTTCAGGTTCTGGTAAATCAAGTTTAGCTTTCGACACTATTTATGCTGAAGGTCAAAGAAGATATGTAGAATCACTAAGTGCTTATGCCAGAATGTTCTTAGGTCAAATGGATAAACCTGATGTCGATGTGATAGAAGGATTATCACCTGCGATATCAATTGATCAGAAAACGACAAGTAAGAATCCGCGAAGTACTGTGGCGACAGTTACTGAAATTTATGATTATCTGAGATTATTATATGCGCGTATCGGAATACCATATTGTCCGATTCATGGCATAGCAATCGAATCACAAACAATTCAACAGATGGTAGATAAAGTTATGGCCATGGAAGAACGTACAAAGATCCAGATTTTCGCTCCTGTTATTCGTGGGCGTAAAGGGACGCATAAGAAATTGATTGAAGAGATTTCTAAAAAAGGTTATGCACGTATTCAGGTTGATGGTGAAGTATATGATGTTACAGAAGATATTGATTTAAATAAAAATCAAAATCACGATATTGATGTAGTAGTCGATCGTCTTGTGGTAAAGCCAGGTATTGAAGCAAGACTTGCAGACTCTTTAGAGAATGCTTTAAAACTTGCCGAAGGGAATGTCGTAGTGGATGTTATCGGCGGTGAACAGGTAAAGTTTTCTGAACATCATGCATGTCCGATTTGTGGATTTTCTATTGAGAAATTAGAACCAAGAATGTTCTCATTTAATTCACCGTTTGGTGCATGTCCTGATTGTGATGGATTAGGCACTAAATTATCGGTTGATATCGACCTTGTTATTCCGGATAAGTCACTCACGCTTGAAAAAGGAGCGATTCTACCATGGGAACCGATTAGTTCCAACTACTATCCAACTTTATTGAAGCAAGCTTGCAAACATTTTAATATCAGTATGAAAAAACCTTTCGAAAAGTTAACAGAAGAAGAACAGCATATTATTTTATATGGTCATAATGACGAAATATCTTTTACATTTAAACAGGATAATGGTGTTAAGCGTAAACGTGTAATGCGGTATGAAGGTGTATTAAATAATATCGAACGACGTTATAAAGAAAGTCCTTCTGAATATACACGCGAGCAAATGCGTAAATATATGGTGGATGAAGCTTGTCATACGTGCCATGGCTATCGACTCTCAAATGAAGCGATGAGTGTGAAAGTTAATGAACTTCATATCGGACAAGTTGTAGAATTTTCAATCGGTGAAGCATTGAAATATTATGATTCGATTGAATTAACTGAGAAAGAGCAGCAAATCTCTAAACTCATCTTAAAGGAAATTACTGAACGCTTGAGTTTCTTAAACAATGTTGGTCTTGAATATTTAACATTAAACCGTGCCGCTGGAACGCTTTCGGGTGGAGAAGCTCAGCGTATCAGATTAGCAACGCAAATTGGTTCTCGTTTAACAGGTGTAATGTACGTATTAGATGAACCATCGATCGGATTACATCAACGAGATAACGATAAGCTGATTGATACATTGAAGTCTATGCGAGATATGGGAAATACATTGATTGTTGTTGAACATGATGAAGATACGATGCTTGCTGCTGATCATTTAATTGATATCGGACCAGGCGCGGGTGTACATGGTGGTGAAATCGTCGCGCAAGGTACACCGAATCAAGTCATGAAAAATAAAAAATCATTAACAGGACAATATTTAAGTGGAAAAAAACAAATAGAAATGCCTGAAACGCGTCGTAAACCAGATGGTCGTTTCATAACAATTGAAAATGCGACGAGCAATAACTTAAAAGGTGTATCTGTCAATATTCCATTAGGTATGATGACATTAGTCACTGGGGTATCAGGATCAGGTAAAAGTAGTTTAGTTAATGATGTGTTGTATAAAGCACTTGCTCAAAAATTATATAAAACAAAAGCAAAACCAGGTCCCCATGACGCAGTGACAGGTATAGAACATATTGATAAAATTATTGATATTGATCAATCACCTATAGGACGAACGCCACGATCAAATCCAGCCACATATACAGGTCTATTTGATGATGTACGCGACGTATTTAGTCAAACCAATGAAGCGAAGTTACGCGGTTATCAAAAAGGACGTTTTAGCTTTAATGTTAAGGGAGGCAGATGTGAGGCTTGTAGAGGTGATGGTATCATCAAGATAGAAATGCACTTCTTGCCAGATGTATATGTACCGTGTGAAGTGTGTGGCGGAAAACGCTATAACCGAGAAACATTAGAAGTTACCTATAAAGATAAAAATATTGCTGATATATTAGATATGACAGTAGAAGATGCATATCATTTCTTCGAGAATATTCCTAAAATTAAACGTAAACTAAAAACGATTGTAGATGTAGGGTTAGGTTATGTAAAGTTGGGACAACCCGCTACAACTTTATCAGGTGGAGAAGCACAACGTGTTAAACTAGCTAGTGAGTTACATCGTAGAAGTAACGGTAAGACTTTATATATTCTTGATGAGCCGACCACAGGACTTCATGTCGATGATATTGCGAGATTACTTAAAGTATTGGAGAAGCTTGTAGAAAATGGTGATACTGTCCTGATTATCGAACATAATTTAGATGTGATTAAAACAGCAGATCATATTATTGATTTAGGACCTGAAGGTGGCGACAATGGTGGTAAGATTATTGCCATCGGAACCCCAGAACAAATTATGGAATCGAACGCATCTTATACTGGAAGATATTTAAAACGACATGTAGAACGTCAGTAAATAATAAAGAGACATTGACATGAATTTGTCAGTGTCTCTTTGTCGTTTTAAATTGTATTATTGCGTAAAGTTATTTAATATGAAAGTATTGGATGATGGAGGTTTAAAATGATAACAAGTATAGAATTGATTGAGAAGTTTGACTTAGAAATTATTGCAGGGAATGTAGCGATAGAAATTCCTATTATCAATACGAATATATCAAGACCGGGATTAGAGATGGCAGGATTCTTTTCACATTATTCTTCAGATAGAATACAGGTATTGGGAACAACTGAAATGTCGTTTTTCGAAACATTGAGTAAAGAAGAAAGAAGAGAACGTATGCAAAAACTATGTAGAAAAGAAACACCTTGTATTATATTAACGAGAGATATTGAGGCACCTGAAGAACTAGTAGACGCTTGTAATCGTAAAGGAACACCTTTGTTAAGTAGTAGCGATGTTACGACAAGTTTAATCAATAAAATTTCTTCTTTCCTGGAAAGAGAGCTCGCGCCTGAAACAAGTCTTCATGGTGTATTAGTAGATGTGTATGGCGTCGGAGTGCTCATCACTGGTGATTCTGGAGTAGGGAAAAGTGAAACGGCATTGGAGCTTGTTAAACGTGGACATAGATTGGTAGCTGATGACAATGTTGAAATTAAAGAAATTTCAAGAAATGTATTAATGGGAAAAGCACCGAAGCTTATTGAACATCTGCTTGAAATTCGTGGCTTAGGTATTATCAATGTCATGACACTTTTTGGAGCTGGTAGTGTTTTACCTGAAAAAAGGCTGATGTTAAATGTCAATCTTGAATTCTGGGCGAAAGATAAAACGTATGATCGTGTAGGTTTAGTAGAAGAAACTTTAACGATACTTGACTCTAAGATTACAAAGAAAACTGTACCTGTAAGACCAGGACGTAACTTAGCTGTTATTATTGAAGTTGCAGCGATGAATTATCGATTAAATAAGATGGGTACAAATACTGCAAAAGATTTTAATGACAGATTAAATGCACAAATTAAAAATCAATCATTAAAGGAGATATAAAATGCTGCTAACACTTAATCCTATAGCACTAGAGCTGGGACCGATTCAAATTCGCTGGTATGGTGTCATTATAGCGGTAGGTATATTAATTGGATATCTACTTGCACAACGAGAAACAGAAAAGAAAAACTTTACTGAAAATACGCTGATAGATATTGTGATTAGCTCAGTGATCTCCGGCATTATTTGTGCGAGAATCTATTATGTTGCTTTTGAATGGTCGTACTATAAAGAACATCTGTCTGAGATTCCAATGATTATGAATGGAGGTATTGCTATTCATGGTGGTTTGATTGGAGCACTTGGAATGGCTTACTTATTAACACGCAAGAAGCGTGTATCATTTTTCCAGCTTGGTGATATTGCAGCACCAAGTATTATTCTTGGCCAGGCAATCGGTCGCTGGGGGAATTTTATGAATCAGGAGGCTCATGGTGGTGAAGTATCAAGAAGTTTCTTAGAGCAACTTCATATACCGGAGTTCATCATTAATAATATGAAAATAGACGCCGTTTATTATCATCCTACTTTTCTTTATGAATCGATATGGAATTTTACAGGTTTTGTTGTTTTATTATTAATCCGTAAACATTTGAAGATTGGTCAGACGTTACTTAGCTATGCCATCTGGTATTCAATCGGACGCTTTTTCATCGAAGGTATGCGTACGGACAGCTTAATGTTAACTGAACATTTAAGAATTGCTCAAATGATTTCAATAGCAATTATTATTGTGGCAATAGCGATATGGATTTATCGTAATATTAAATACCAATTACCTAAATATAAAGAAGTTAATTTTCCGATGAGGAGTTCAAGTGATGCGCAAAACATCAAGCATTAGATCAAACGGTGTGAATCCTTTATGGCGAATGTATCGCACAGTTTCATTTATTAAAGTAGCTAAAAATTTTATTGTGATTGAATGTGGTAGAATATGCCCTTCAGTAAAATTAAAACGTCATTTATATCGCATGTTTCTCGGTATGAAAATCGGAAATAAAACTTCAATCGCATATAAAGCGATGCCTGACCTGATGTTTCCTGAGAGAATTACTATCGGTGAAAATTCAGTAATAGGTTACAATGCTACTTTGCTAACACATGAATATTTAATAGACGAATATCGCATAGGAAATATTGAAATCGGATCAAATGTATTAATTGGTGCTAATGCACTTATATTACCTGGCGTAACAATTGGTGATAATGCAATCATCGGAGCGATGACACTCGTTTCTAAAGATGTACCAGCAAATTCATTTGCATATGGAAATCCAATGATTATTAAAAATAAGGTATAATGGAAGTATCGACTTAAAAAGGGGTGTGATGGATGGATAACATTATAAAATTTCCTAGTAATGATGATGAATTTTATAAGATCGGCTTAAAAAAACAAAGCCAGCAATCATATGATGAAGCCATCTCATTTTATATAAAATCCCTTCAAAAAGAAAACAAATGGAAAGTAAATAAAAGCTTATCAGAATGTTTACAGATGATTGGTAAGTTTGATGATGCAGAACAAACGTTAATTAAGTATTTAAGTACGGATTTTGATTGTATTGATGTGTTTTATGAACTCAGTCAACTTTTTGTGAAACGTCGTGACCCTAATAAAGCATTTTTATTTGGCATGTATTACTGTCTGAATTCAGATGATATTTCTTATCTTGATGAACTACAAGCGTTGTTTGAAGTATATTACGAAGACCAGTCAAAGGTTGAAAGTGAAAGTGAAAGTTTTGTTGTACATTATATCTTTCAGAATTTCTTTCAAAACTTTCATTATGAATTAGCGCTGGACTGGATTAATTATCAGCCGGTTGATATACAGGAACGTTCAGAAATACGTAATTTAAAGGCGATGACTTTACTTTTTATCGGACAATATAATGAAAGTGGTGCGATATTAGAACAGCTATTATATGAAGATGCTACGGATATACATGCGCTTTGCCATTATACTTTACTGCTATATAATACGAACCAAACAGAACAATATGAATTATATTTAAAACGTCTTAAAAAAATTGTACCGATTAATGATGAAGAGAAATTTAAGCTAGGTATCGTGCTAAGCTTCCTGAAAAAATTCGAATCATCGCAAAAGTTACTTTTACCTTTGTACAAAAAAAGTAAATTTGTGAATAGTCAAATGTTACATGCACTTAGTTTTAATAGTTTTGCTTTAGGGCATCATAGTCAGTCAGATCAATTATGGACAATTCTTACTAAAATAGTGCAGAACCCTGGGCCTAGTCCGAGGCAAATATATGATGGCCAACAATATTTAAGTGATGAAATTTTACCCCTCCTTGAACATATCGATCGCAATCATCGTTTGATAGGCATCTTTTTAATCTCGCAGATGAATGATAAGACACTTATTATCAATCGTAAAGTATGGGATATTTTAGAAGAAATGCCAGACTTCGAAAAGCTTTATCTTTCATATATCTTTCATAATATTAATCTAATAAAACTGGATTTTATCCATAAAGGACTGAAAGTTTTATTTGATGAAGTTTATGATATTGCTTTATTTGATTATTGGATTGAAAAAGCTGAAGCAATTATTGATGCCAAGATGGATCTGAAAAATATCCAGGCTTACACTGCAGTATGTTACTTCTTATATATGAGAATGTCGAATGATAAATTAACTAAGCGAGAAGTTATCGAAAAATTTAATACGACGCGTTATCATTTTGTAAAAGTATATGATGCGTTTAAGCAAAATAATATTTAAAATTAATAAGTTGTTGTATATTGAACTTACGAATAGAAATAATGGAGGTAAGAAAATGACTGAAATAAAAGAATATGATGTAGTAATCGTTGGTGCTGGTCCTGCAGGAATGACTGCAGCAGTTTATGCATCGCGTGCTAATCTATCAACAATTATGATTGAACGTGGTATGCCAGGTGGACAAATGGCAAACACAGCAGATGTAGAAAACTTTCCGGGATTTGATTTAATCACTGGACCAGATTTATCTACAAAAATGTTTAACCATGCGCAGAAATTTGGTGCTGAATATGCATATGGAGATATTAAATCTGTAACATTAGACGGAGATATGAAAATTATCGATCTAGGTGAAAAACAATTAAAAGCAAAAGCATTAATCATAGCAACTGGTGCTGAATATAAAAAGATTGGTGTACCTGGTGAACAGGAATTAGGTGGCCGAGGCGTTTCATATTGTGCTGTATGTGACGGGGCGTTCTTTAAACAGAAACACTTAATCGTTATCGGTGGTGGAGATTCTGCAGTTGAAGAAGGTGTATACTTAACTAAGTTTGCAGACAAAGTTACAATCGTCCATCGTAGAGATAAATTAAGAGCACAAAAAATCTTACAGGACCGTGCCTTTAAAAATGAAAAGGTTGATTTCATCTGGAATTCAACATTAAAATCAATTAACGGAGATACTAAAGTGAGTTCTGTAACGTTAGTTGATAATGATGGTGTTGAATCAACTGTACCAACTGACGGTGTGTTCGTATATATTGGTATGCAGCCATTAACGAAACCATTCTTAGATTTAGGTATTACTGATGAAGTAGGTTACATTATTACAAATGATGAAATGGAAACAAGTATTCCTGGCATTTATGCTGCAGGAGATGTACGTGTTAAAAAATTAAGACAAATCGTTACTGCAACAGGTGATGGTAGTATTGCTGCACAAAATGCACAACACTATATTGAATCTTTAAACGACTAATTATAAGCATATAATAGATACGCATTCGCGTGTCTATTTTTATGAATTCATGTATTATAGAAGTAATAGCTTCTTGAGGGGGATTTCAGTGAAGAATGAAGAAAATTTTAAAAAATTAGTCGTTGTAACCGGAATGAGTGGCGCTGGAAAGTCTGTTGCAATTCAGTGTTTAGAAGATTTAGGTTATTTCTGTGTTGATAATCTACCGCCTATTCTATTACCTAAATTTGTTGAATTGATGCAGGATAATAATCAGTCACTTTCACGCGTTGCAATTGGTGTAGATTTACGTGGTAAAGATTTTTTCGACAATTTACGTGAAGAACTTCAAAATATAACAAATTTAACAGATATACTCGTCCAGGTATTATTTATTGAAGCAAATGATAATGTACTTGTTTCTCGTTATAAAGCGACACGTCGAACGCATCCAATTGCTTCTGGTGGAACACCTTTAGAAGCAATTAATGAAGAACGTAGATTATTAGCAGATTTAAGGGGCGTTGCAACGCATATTGTTGATTCATCAGATTTTAAGCCTAAAGAATTACGTTCAAAAGTGATTGAACTATTCAGCTCTGGAAAAGATAATATATTTTCTATCAATGTAATGAGTTTTGGTTTCAAACATGGTGTGCCAATTGATGCAGATATTGTATTTGATGTGCGATTTTTACCGAATCCTTATTATATTGAGGAACTACGCCCTTTAACTGGAATGGATTCACGTGTTTATGATTATGTGATGAAATGGAAAGAAACTGAAATATTCTATACGAAACTGATGGACTTATTGAAATTTGTGATTCCTGGATATATGCGTGAAGGAAAGTCACAAGTTGTAATTGCGATTGGATGTACAGGTGGTCAACACCGTTCTGTTGCTTTAGCAGAACGTATTAGCAATGAACTGATTGATTTCTTTGATTTTGAATTGAATACTCGCCACAGAGATGCATTAATAGAAGGAATCATTGATGAGAAGGCTTAAGATTTGTCTGATTGGCGGTGGTACAGGATTATCCGTAATGGCGAGAGGTTTAAAGCATTATCCTGTAGAAATAACGGCAATTGTAACAGTAGCAGATGATGGTGGAAGTACTGGTAAAATTCGTGATGTCATGGATATACCTGCACCTGGAGATGTGCGTAATGTACTTGCAGCGTTAAGCGATGTAGAACCGATGCTTGAGAAATTGTTTCAGTATCGTTTTAACGATGAAACTTTAGGAGGGCATCCAGTTGGAAATTTGATGCTTGCTGCAATGACAGATGTGACAAGTGATTTTGGACATGCAGTCAAAGAGCTGAGCAAAATATTAAATGTTAAAGGTACCGTAATACCCTCTACAAATACTAGCCCTATTCTTAATGCGATCATGGAGGATGGTGAAATTGTTGTAGGAGAGTCATTGATACCATTAAAAGATAAGAAAATTGACAGTGTATTCTTAACGCCTTCTAACATCAAACCGATGAAAGAAGCAGTAGATGCTTTACTTGAATCTGATTTGATTGTAATGGGACCAGGTAGTCTTTATACAAGTATCATCCCGAATTTAGTGTTGGATGAACTTGCTGAAGCGATTGTTAAAAGTGATGCTAAAAAACTTTATGTCTCAAATATCATGACACAACGCGGCGAAACAATTGATTATACAGTCGCTGACCACATTGAAGCGATTCATAAACATGTTGGACAGCCATTTATACAATTTGTTATTGCAAATGATACTACATTTAACAATAAAATTCATAATAACTATGCACGTAACAATTCGACTTTTGTTCATTGTGATCATGATAGAATTCGAAAAATGGGCATTGAACTGATTACGGATAATGAACTTGTAGATATAAATCTAGATGGAATCGTCCGTCATAATAATGAAATTCTTGCTGATATGATATATGAGCTAGCATTAAGTGAAATCAGCACAATAGAGTTTAACCAGAAAGAAGGCGAGTAAAGTGTCTTTTGCCTCAGAAATGAAAAATGAATTAACGCGGATTGAAACAGATACGTGCTGTGGTAAAGCAGAATTATCAGCGCTAATTCGTATGAATGGTAATTTGAGCATTCAGAATATGAAATGGGTAATTAACGTTCAGTCTGAAAATGCTGCGATTGCAAGACGGGTATATAGTTTAACGAAGAAAATCTTTGGTGTAGATATTGAGTTGCTCGTTCGTAAGAAGATGAAACTAAAAAAGAATAATGTTTATATCTGTAGAATAAAAATGAAAACGAAAGAAATTCTGGATGAACTTAAGATATTAACTGATGGTGAATTTAAACAAATTGTCGATAAGTCTTTAGTATCAGATGAATGCTGTAAACGCAGCTATCTACGTGGTGCTTTTTTGGCAGGGGGATCAGTTAATAATCCTGAGACTTCTTCATACCATCTTGAAATATTTTCTTTATATGAAAGCCACTCACTAGGTTTAACAGCATTAATGAATGAATATGAATTAAATGCAAAAACTTTAGAACGTAAAAAAGGTTATATTTCATATTTAAAAGAAGCTGAGAAGATTTCTGAATTTCTCAGTATCATTGGCGGATATCAGGCGCTGTTAAAGTTTGAAGATGTAAGAATCATCCGTGATATGCGTAACTCTGTTAATCGACTTGTGAATTGTGAAACAGCAAATTTAAATAAAACAATTAGTGCTGCAATGAGACAAGTAGAGAATATAAAATTGATCGATCAGGAAATCGGAATCGATGAGTTACCGGAACGACTTAGAGAGATTGCACGATTAAGAGTAATGCACCAAGACATTTCATTGAAAGAATTAGGGGAAATGGTTTCTACAGGTGTCATATCTAAATCAGGTGTGAATCATCGTCTAAGAAAATTAGATGAAATAGCAGACAAACTACGTTCAGGCGAGTCAATTGAATTGAAGAAATAAAATAAACCGGATGAGTAAAAAAGCTGCTCATCCGGTTTTATTTATTCTACTATTATTTCTGAGTAGTAAATTTCATATTAATAAATTGTAGAGACTCCTATTTGGAACTTTTAAAGTCTTCAAAAGACTTAAAAGGAGTATCTTCTAATACAAAACTGCCTTCTGTTTCATTATTAACTTGATGAATAGCAGTGAACATTAATAATTCACGTTTACTGTCATATTGTGTGGCACCAAAATTTTTCGCATAGTTCTCATATGCTAAATAATCTTTATCATTTTTATTAAGCGTATCTAAATATTTATAATCTTCTTCGTGCATTTCAAACTTTGGATAAAAATGTTCTGATTTATCGCTACTTATAATTTTAACATGGTTTGGATCAGCAGTAATAAAGCGACCATCCTGCAGCATATACATTTTTAGATTCTTATATGTTACTTCAGAAATAGCCATAAATTCACGGTTTTCACCTGCAGGTATCGTTGGAATTCCGTGCCCTGTATCTTCAGAATAAATGATTGTTTCATTATCTTTAACTTTGATTACTTTACTAATGTTTTTTGATTCTACACCTTTTACCGGATATTTTTTAGTTTTACCTGGATTTAATTTTTCAACGGAACCAAATACTTTTTTAGCTTGTTGCTCTGTATAAGGTTTAACGTTTTTATTTGCTGTATTGCTGGATTTATCTTTATTTGATTTTGTTTCAGTAGTATTTTCTGTAGACGATTCTTTTTTATCTTGTGAGGAATAATCTGCATTACATGCAGTTAATAAAAGTGTAGTAGATAAGAATAATGTAGATAGAGATTTCATTTTAAAACTCCTTCTGATTTAGGTATAAAAAAATATATCCAGACACAAGTTGTGCCTGGATATTCTTTAAATAAGTTGATTATTTGAAGAATTTGAAGATGCGTTTCGCGTTATCTGTATTATCCATGCTACCACGCCATTGTTCACTACCTGGTCCATAACCGTAGATGTAAACGTCTTCACCAGTGTGTCCGCCAGTTGTCCAACCAGTAAAACTTCTTTTGTTTACTGGTTTTTCAATAGCGTCTTCAATTTTAACCGCATCTTTAGAAGCTACTGCATCTTTAATAGCTTGAACTTCTTCAGCTTCTAATTCGAAACCGATATTGTCTTTAATGATAGCATCGACGTTAGCGCCATCTTTCATCATTTGAGCACGTAAGTATTCAGGTGTATGTTTCATCTTTTTGATTGGATCTACGAAGAAGTTATATTCTCCACCTTGTCCCATTGATAAACCACCAGTAGAGTGGTCAGCTGTTGCGATAACTAATGTATTACAGTCAGTTTTAGCGTATTTAATTGCTTCCTGGAATGCAGCATCGAAATCTTGCATTTCACTCATTGCACCAGTGATATCATTTGCATGACCAGCCCAGTCAATTTGAGAACCTTCCACCATTAAGAAGAAACCTTTTTTATTTGAACCTAATTTTTTAAGTGCTGTATTTGTCATATCTTTTAATGATGGCATATTTTTATCACGGTCGATCATTTTTGGCATTCCACCAGGAGAGAATAAACCGATAACTTTCTTTTGCTTAGAGTTACTTGAAACTTTCTTTAACCATTTTTTGTTTGATACGAATTTGTATCCATCTTTTTGGAATTCATTAATTAAGTTACGGTCTTCACGTTCGAAATAATCTCTTCCGCCGCCTAAGATTACATCTACTTTGTGTTGCTTGTTAATCATTTCATCAAAGTAGTCATCAGCGATTGCAGCCATGTTTTTACGAGACTCATCATGCGCTCCAAATGCAGCAGGCGTAGCGTGCGTTACTTCACTTGTTGCAACTAAACCAGTTGATTTACCTTTTGCTTTAGCCTGCTCTAAAACTGTTTTAACTTCTTTCTTATTAACGTCAACAGCGATTGCACTATTGTAAGTTTTCACACCAGCACTCATTGCTGTTGCAGCAGAAGCTGAATCCGTAATATTTTGATGTTCATCATCTGCAATCGTAGTTTGAGCACCTAATAAATAGTCATCAAATGAAATTCTGTCTAACTTCTTTGTAGCAGCATTGTCACGCATATATCTATGAGCAGCAACGAAAGATGGACCCATTCCGTCTCCAATCATAAAGATAACATTTTTTGGTGTTGAACTTGGCTTACATACTTTTGTAGCAGCCTTTGCAGTGTGTGATGCATCAGTTACTGGTAGAGAAGTTGCTAATAAACCAGCAGTTAAAGTTGTAGCTAATACTTTGTTGAGTTTCTTCATGATAATCCTCCAAAAAAGTTAATAGTTTATTAATGCAATATAAATTTATCAAAACTTTGTAAATAAATGAGTGGGATTGTGTAAAAATTTTGTAAATTCCTATTAGGAATAGTTACTATTTATATTACCGTTGCTAACTCATTTTATTATTTTAATATAATAAATGAGTTAGGTTGGAATTGAAAAAGCACTTAGACATACTCATGTCTAAGTGCTTAAAATAAATAATTTATTCAGTTAATATTCTGTAACTATAATCTGATTATTTTTTCTCATCAATAGGATGCATAACTTCATCAATTAAACCATATTCTTTAGCTTCATCAGCAGATAAGAAATTATCACGATCAGTATCTTTTTCAATTTTTTCAACTGGTTGACCTGTGCGTTCTGAAAGAATGCGGTTAAGTTTTTCACGTGTTTTTAGAATATGACGTGCTGCAATTTCAATTTCAGTTGCTTGACCTTGTGCACCGCCTAAAGGTTGGTGAATCATTACTTCCGCATTAGGTAACGCAAAGCGTTTTCCTTTTGCACCTGCTGCTAATAAGAATGATCCCATTGATGCAGCCATACCAATACAAATCGTTTGAACATCTGGTTTAATATGTTGTATCGTATCGTAGATTGCCATACCAGCAGTGACACTGCCACCTGGTGAATTGATGTATAGGTAGATGTCTTTTTCAGCGTCCTGCGCTTGTAAGAATAATAACTGAGAAATGATCGAATTTGCTACATTATCATCGATAGCAGATCCTAACATAATGATTCTATCTTTAAGTAAGCGAGAATAGATATCATAAGCACGCTCACCTCTGTTAGTTGATTCGATAACTGTTGGAATTAAGTTCATAATTTATTGCCTCCTTGTTTACTGTTAAAGATAATATACACTATAACGTCAAATATAGTCAAAGATTTGAAACTGTATTATAAAATTTTTAATCTACTCGATATTTATTATAATAGTAGATATTACATATTGATAGTGAAGTGCTATCAATTTTATTAATATATAAAGACAAAAAAATAACAAAAGATAAATAATTAATGAATGATAAATAATAAATGATAAATAATAAATATATAAAGGTAGGTAATTATGGGACATATTATTTTTTATACACAACCAAACTGTAGTTTATGTGATGACGCAAAGCTACAGATTTCTTTTGCACAAGAAGATATCAATATTAAAGTAACTGAGGTTAATATTCAGCAAGATGATGTGCTTAATGAATTATATTGTTTAAGCGTCCCGGTTTTGATTGATAAAGACACGGGTGAAACTATACAGGAAGGTAATATCGATTTTGTAACAATTATTAATTTTTTTGAAAGTAAATATGAATAAATAGATTAATATGTAATGAAAACGTTTTTAAGTTTTCTAATTACTTGCAAAACTTTTTTAGTCTTGTTATTATTGCATTGTAACGTTAGTTAGTTTTTGACCCACGCGGGACAAATATAGTCCAACTAATTGTTATCGATTAAAGGAGGAGTCATATGAATCATTTATTAAAGGTTCAACAATTACTGATTCCCGATTTAATTGAAAAGATGTATCGACGTTATTTAATCTTAGATACTATTCATCTCCATCAGCCGATTGGTCGTAGAACTTTAAGTGATATTCTATTGATTACTGAAAGAGTACTACGTACTGAGATTGATTTATTGAAAGTACAAGGTTTAGTTAATATTTCATCTAAAGGCATGACAATTACTGATGAAGGGATAGACTTACTTGCAGATTTACAATCTTTAATGGAAGGTTATGCAGCGTTAGAAAGTTTATCTCAACAAATCAAACAATATTATGGTTTAGAAGAAGTGATTGTAGTGAATGGTAATGTAGATACTGATGAAGTTGTTAAGAGCAGACTTGGTGAAGCAGCTAGTAATGTTTTGCAAAGATTAGTGATTAGCGGCGATATCGTATCTGTAACAGGTGGTTCAACGATGCTTAGTGTAGCGAATCAGTTGAAACCGCTTAATAAACGCGTTATCTTCACACCTGCTAGAGGTGGATTAGGTGAAGACTTGTCTTTTCAAGCTAACGCAATTGTTCAGCAAATGGCTGAACACGGGAAATGTCAATTTGAAGTGTTGTATGTACCTGATCAAGTTAGTGAAGAAGCATATAATACACTTGTCAATGAACCATCTGTTAAACGCGTACTCGACCATATTAAAAATGCAAATATTTTAATTCATGGTATCGGTGATGCGATGAAAATGGCAAAGCGTAGACATTCATCAAGTAATGATTTCGAAATTTTAAAGCAAAAGAAAGCTGTTGCAGAAGCATTCGGTTATTACTTTGATGCAACTGGTGAAGTCGTCCATAAAGTTAGAACGGTCGGTATTCAACTAGAAGATTTAAATGAATCTATGAACATTATCGCAGTTGCAGGTGGGAGTACAAAACAGTATGCGATTGAAGCATATTTAAATGTTGCACCAAAGCATACGATTTTAATTATTGATTCAACTGTAGCGCATTGGCTGGTGAAACAAATTAAACAACAGACGTTACCAGTCACATAATTTTAGTTATATGCGTAATATTTTTATTTTAATGGCATTTATGGTTATAATTAAATTGTGTTGTATAACGTAAAATAATTGGTGGAAGTATACAAAATGTGTATTTAATCAATGTGCTAAAAGAATTGGATTCACTTAGGGTTATCCCCTAATAAAATATATATGATATATAAAGGAGGCCATTACCCATGGCAGTAAAAGTAGCAATTAACGGATTTGGTAGAATCGGACGTTTAGCATTTAGAAGATTACAAGAAGTAGAAGGTATTGATGTGGTTGCAGTTAACGATTTAACTGATGACAAAATGTTAGCACATCTTTTAAAATATGATACAACTCAAGGTCGTTTCAAAGAAGAGGTTGAAGTTATCGAAGGTGGTTTCCGCGTTAATGGTCGCGAAATCAAATCATTCGAAAATCCTAACCCAGCTGAATTACCATGGGGAGATCTTGGTATTGATGTAGTGTTAGAATGTACAGGTTTCTTCACTGATAAAGAAAAAGCACAAGCACATATCGAAGCTGGAGCTAAAAAAGTATTAATCTCTGCACCTGCTAAAGGTGATTTAAAAACTGTAGTATATAACGTTAACCATGATGTATTAGATGGTTCAGAAGAAATCGTTTCTGGTGCTTCTTGTACTACAAACTGTTTAGCGCCAATGGCTAAAGTATTAAATGATGAATTTGGTATCATCGAAGGATTAATGATGACTGTTCACGCATTCACTGGTGACCAAAACACTTTAGATGCTCCACATGCGAAAGGTGACTTCCGTCGTGCACGTGCAGCTGCAAACAACATCGTTCCTAACTCAACTGGTGCTGCTAAAGCAATCGGTTTAGTAATTCCAGAATTAAAAGGTAAGTTAGATGGTTCAGCACAACGTGTTCCAGTACCAACTGGTTCTGTTACTGAGTTAACAACTATCTTAGAAAAAGAAGTTTCAGTAGAAGAAGTTAACGCTGCAATGAAAGCTGCAACTAACGAATCATTCGGTTACACTGAAGATGAAATCGTATCTTCTGATATTATCGGTATTACTTATGGTTCATTATTCGATGCAACACAAACACGTGTAATGACTGTTGGTGAACACCAAATGGTTAAAACAGTAGCTTGGTACGATAACGAAATGAGTTATACTGCTCAATTAGTACGTACTTTAGAATTCTTAGCTGAACAAGCACAAGCTAAATAATATTTTATTCACGCGTAAGCGGGGGAAGATTTCGCTTCTCCTGCTTATTTTATTATTAGGGGTTCATTGTTATAATTAACATCGTAAACACTAATATTTTATAGGAGGCCACAAAGATGGTTAAAAAAATTGTTTCGAATTTAGACTTAAAAGATAAAAAGGTTTTAGTACGTGCAGATTTTAACGTACCGATGAAAGATGGTGCGATTACGAATGATAATCGTATCGTAGAAGCATTGCCTACTATTAAATATATTATTGAACAAGGTGGTAAAGTCATTTTATTCTCTCACTTAGGTAAAGTAAAAGCTGAGGAAGATAAAGCAAAATTATCATTACAACCTGTAGCAACACGTTTAACTGAACTATTAGGGAAAGACGTTAAATTTGTAGCTGAAACACGTGGCGAAGCATTAGAAGCGGCAATCGATGCATTAGCTCCTGGCGATGTTTTATTATTTGAAAATACACGTTTTGAAGATGTAGATGGTAAGAAAGAAAGTAAAAATGATCCTGAATTAGGTAAGTACTGGGCTTCATTAGGTGATGTGTTTGTAAATGACGCATTTGGTACAGCTCACCGTGAGCATGCATCAAACGTTGGAGTAGCAACACATTTAGAAACTGCTGCTGGGTTCCTGATGGAAAAAGAAATTAAATTCATCGGTGGTGTTGTAGAAAATCCTGAACGTCCATTTGTAGCAATTTTAGGTGGCGCGAAAGTCTCTGACAAAATTGGTGTTATCGAAAACTTATTGAAAGTAGCTGATAAAGTATTGATCGGTGGCGGTATGGCTTATACTTTCTTAAAAGCACAAGGCAAAGAAATTGGTCAATCATTATTAGAAGAAGATAAGATTGAATTAGCGAACGATTTATTAGCACGAGGAGAAGGTAAGATTGTATTACCAGTTGATGCGGTTGTAACGAAAGAATTCTCAAATGATGGAGAAATTTCTACTGTACCAGTTGATGAAATTCCTCAAGATTTACAATCATTAGATATTGGACCAGCTACGATTGAGTTATTCAAAAAAGAATTAGAAGGCGCAAAAACAGTTGTATGGAATGGACCGATGGGTGTATTTGAAATGAGCAACTTCGCTAAAGGTACAATCGGTGTTTGTGAAGCGATTGCACATTTAGAAGGTGCAACTACAATTATCGGTGGTGGAGATTCTGCTGCAGCTGCAATGGATCTTGGATTTGCAGATAAATTTACACATATTTCAACAGGTGGCGGAGCGTCATTAGAATATTTAGAAGGTAAAGAACTACCTGGTATTAAATCAATCTCTGAAAAATAAAAAGGTGGATGTTAAAATGAGAAAACCAATTATCGCAGGAAACTGGAAAATGAACAAAACAGTTAAAGAAGCAAAAGATTTTGTCGCTAATTTACCTGCTTTACCAAGCACGGATAGCGTTGATGCAGTAATTTGCGCACCAGCAATTCAATTAGATGCATTAGTAAGTGCAAACGTTGAAGGTTTAAATATCGGGGCGCAAAACTGTTACTTTGAAGATAATGGAGCATTTACTGGTGAAACTTCACCAGCTGCATTGAAAGACTTAGGTGTTAAGTATGTAGTTTTAGGGCATTCTGAACGTCGTGAATACTTTGGAGAAACAGATGAAGATGTAAATAAAAAAGCTTTAGCTGTTTTTAAACACGGTATGACGCCAATTATCTGCTGTGGTGAAACAGATGAAGAACGTGAATCGGGTCAATTTGAAGCTCGTGTTGGTTCTCAAGTTTCTAACGCATTAAAAGGATTTACTGAAGAACAAGTTAAATCTGCTGTCATTGCTTATGAACCAATCTGGGCAATTGGAACTGGTAAATCTGCTACAAGTGAAGATGCTGAGTCATCTTGTAAATTTGTTCGTTCTGTTGTTGAAAAAGACTTCAATACAGAAGTAGCACAAGCTGTACGTATTCAATACGGTGGTTCTGTTAAACCAGAAAACATTAAAGAATACATGGCGAATGAAAATATTGATGGTGCGTTAGTAGGCGGAGCGTCATTAGAAGTAGATTCATTCGTAAAATTGTTAGAAGGTGCTAAGTAATGAAAAGCCCAACTGCTTTAATCATACTAGATGGCTTTGCTTGCCGAGAAGAAACTTTCGGTAATGCAGTAGCTCAAGCAAATAAACCGAATTTTGATCGTTACTACAACAAATATCCACATGAGCAATTAATGGCATGTGGACTTGATGTAGGGTTGCCGGAAGGACAAATGGGTAACTCAGAAGTTGGCCATTTAAATATTGGTGCAGGCCGTATTGTATATCAATCATTAACACGCATTAACAAATCTATTCAAGACGGTGACTTCTTTACCAATGATGTGTTATTAGATGCGATGAAACATGTAAAAGAACATGATTCAGCGTTACACTTAATGGGATTATTATCTGACGGCGGTGTACACAGTCATTACCAACATCTGTTTGCATTATTAAAACTTGCAAAAGAACAAGGTGTTGAAAAAGTTTATGTTCACGCATTTTTAGATGGTCGTGATGTTGGCCAGCAAACAGCATTACAATTCATTGAGGAAACTGAACGACAATTTAAAGAAATTGGTGTTGGACAATTTGCATCTGTTTCTGGTCGTTATTATGCGATGGATAGAGATAAGCGTTGGGATCGTGAACAGTTAGCATATGATGCGATGACATACGGTAAAGGTGTCGAATACAAAACGGCTAAAGCTGGTGTTGAAGCAAGTTATGCTGAAGGTGTTAACGATGAGTTCGTAGTTCCATTCGTAGTAAAAGACGAAGAAGTTGGTTCAGAAAATACAGGTGTTGATGATGGAGATGCAATGATTTTCTTCAACTTCAGACCTGACCGTGCAGCACAATTATCAGAAGTCTACACGAATGAAGAATTTGATGGTTTTAAAATGGATAAGCGATTAATCGGCATCAAATTTGTAACATTTACTAAGTATAATGATCAAGTGAAAGCTGATGTTGTGTTTGTTAAAGAAGATTTAGTCAATACCATTGGTGAAGTTGCAAGTAAAAATGGCTTAAAACAATTACGTATTGCTGAAACTGAAAAGTATCCACACGTGACATATTTCATGAGTGGTGGACGTAATGAAGCGTTTGATGGAGAACGACGTGTATTAATTGACTCTCCAAAAGTTGCAACATATGATTTGAAACCTGAAATGAGTGCATACGAAGTACGAGATGCATTGCTTGCAGAACTTAATAAAGGTGATCTGGATTTAGTTTTATTAAACTTTGCCAATCCTGATATGGTAGGTCACTCAGGGATGCTTGAACCTACAATTAAAGCGATAGAAGCAGTCGATGAATGTTTAGGAGCTGTTGTTGATAAGATTCTTGAAATGGGAGGCACTGCAATTATTACAGCTGACCATGGTAATTCAGATGAAGTAGTAACGATCGACGGTACACCTATGACTGCGCATACGACTAATCCGGTGCCAGTGATTGTAACACGTGAAGGTGTGACACTTCGTAGTGGTGGTCGTTTAGCTGATTTAGCACCTACATTAATTGATTTATTAGGTGTTGAAAAGCCTGTTGAAATGACTGGTGAATCATTAATTCAAAAGTAAATCTTACTTAAATAAAAAGTATCACTAAAATTAATTTAATTAATTGATTAATCCTGACAAATCGGGAATAATTAAATAGAAAATAAAACAAACAAAGGAGTTTTACACATGCCAATTATTACAGATGTTTATGCACGCGAAGTATTAGATTCAAGAGGTAATCCTACAATTGAAGTTGAAGTATTCACAGAAAGCGGTGCTTTAGGTCGTGCATTAGTACCTTCTGGTGCTTCTACTGGTGAACATGAAGCTGTTGAATTACGCGATGGTGATAAAGATCGTTACATGGGTAAAGGTGTATTAAAAGCTGTTGAGAACGTTAATGAAATTATCGCTCCAGAAATCATCGAAGGTGATTTTTCAGTTTTAGACCAAGTATCAATCGACAAAATGATGATCGCTTTAGACGGTACAGAGAACAAAGGTAAATTAGGTGCCAATGCTATTTTAGGCGTTTCAATCGCTGTAGCGCGCGCTGCTGCCGAATACTTAGGTATGCCTTTATACAAATACTTAGGTGGATTTAACGGTACGCAATTACCAGTTCCTATGATGAACATCGTAAATGGTGGCTCTCACTCTGACGCACCTATCGCATTCCAGGAGTTTATGGTATTACCTGTTGGTGCACCTAACTTTAAAGAAGCGTTACGTTGGGGAGCAGAAATCTTCCATAACTTAGCGAAAATCTTAAAATCTCGTGGATTAGTAACAGCAGTAGGTGACGAAGGTGGATTCGCTCCAACATTCGAAGGTACTGAAGATGCTGTTGAAACAATTTTAGAAGCAATTAAAGCAGCAGATTTAGAACCTGGTAAAGATGTATTCTTAGGATTTGACTGTGCTTCATCTGAGTTCTATGAGAATGGTACTTATGATTATGCTAAATTCGAAGGTGAAGGCGGCGCGAAACGTACTTCAGCTGAACAAGTAGATTACTTAGAAGAATTAGTAAATAAATATCCAATTATCTCTATCGAAGATGGTATGGATGAAAACGACTGGGACGGTTGGAAAGCTTTAACTGAACGTTTAGGAGATAAAGTTCAATTAGTTGGAGATGACCTGTTCGTTACTAACACTAAAATTTTAGAGCGTGGTATCAACGAAGGTGTTGGTAACTCAATCTTAATCAAAGTTAACCAAATTGGTACTTTAACTGAAACATTTGAAGCAATCGAAATGGCTCAAAAAGCTGGTTATACTGCAGTCGTTTCTCACCGTTCAGGTGAAACTGAAGATACTACAATTGCTGATATCGCGGTTGCTACAAATGCAGGTCAAATTAAAACTGGTTCATTATCACGTACAGACCGTATTGCGAAATACAACCAATTATTACGTATTGAAGATGAATTATTTGAAACTGCTAAATTTGAAGGATTAAACTCTTTCTACAACATCAGTAAATAATAACTTTATAGTCTATACATCGAAAAGGAACGTGACGACGTTCCTTTTCTTTATGTTTCTTTTTACAAGTGAATATGTTAATATAATATGAGTTATTAGAAATTGAGGAGGACCATCAATGAATACTTTACTTACAGTATTACTAATTATTGATTGTCTTGTATTGATCACTGTTGTGTTATTACAAGAAGGTAAGAGTAATGGCTTATCAGGAGCAATTAGTGGTGGAGCTGAACAATTATTCGGAAAACAAAAACAACGTGGTGTTGATTTAATTTTAAATAGAATTACTATTGTTGCGTCTGTTTTACTTTTCTTAATTACAATTGCAATTGGTTATTTTGGTATTTAATAAGGGGTCCGGACACATTGTTCGGACTTTTTTATTTTTATTTTGCACTTAAAACACATACAATGAATATATAAGGAGATTTTTATAATGAAAATGAAAATACAATTACCTAAACCTTTCTTTTTTGAAGAAGGACCAAGAGCAGTGCTACTCTTACATGGCTTTACCGGAAATTCTTCTGATGTACGTCAATTAGGACGTTTTTTACAGAAACAAGGGTATACGTGTTATGCACCACATTATGAAGGACACGGTGTACCTCCAGAGGAGCTGCTACAGTCTAGTCCTCACGTTTGGTGGAGTCAGGTTATAGAAGCTTATGATTTCCTGAAATCAAAAGGATATGGTGAAATTGCAGTTGCTGGTGTATCACTGGGTGGTGTCTTTAGTTTAAAATTGAGTCAATATAGAGATGTAATAGGTGTTGGCACGATGTGTTCACCGATGCATATAAAAACGACAGGGAATATGTTTGATGGCGTCCTTGCATACGCGCGAGAATTTAAGAAACGTGAAGGAAAGACACCTGATCAAATTAAGAGCGAGATGTCAGCATTTCATCCGACATCAATGCTTGAAGAATTACAGACCACATTAGCTGAAATAAGACCAACTTTAGATAATGTATATGCGCCTTTATTCGTTGCCCAGGGACGCCTGGACACAATGATAGATATTGAATCAGCGAATATTATATATAATGAATCTGAAAGTGAAGAAAAAGAGATACATTGGTATGAGAAAAGTGGTCATGTTGTTACAATAGATATTGAGAAAGAACAATTGTTTAATGACTTTTTAGCATTTTTAGAAAAGCTTGAATGGTCAAATTAAAAAGGGGGCAATATATATGCATCTGTTTGAAGAAGAAGTTATTGCATATTTACAATCATTAAAAGGAAATGCAATTACGGTGGAAGATATAGAAAATCATCTTGGTTTAAAAGATGCAGATGCCTTTACTGGACTTGTAAAAACTTTAGTTGCGCTTGAACAATCAGGAAAGATTAATCGCACTAAAAATGATAAATATTATAATCCGGGTAGCCCGGGAGACTTAGTTCAAGGTACTTTAAGTCAACATAAAAAAGGATTCGCTTTCGTACGTCCGGAAAATGAGACGATAGAAGATGTATTCATCCCGCCAAATAAGATCAACAGAGCGATGGATGGCGATACAGTATTAGTGAGTGTATCAAAAGCAAGTGATGGGCGTAACGAAGGTGAAGTTAAAGCAATACAGAAACGTGCAATAACGCAAGTTGTCGGGACGTATACTGAAGCGAGACATTTTGGATTTGTGTTACCTGATGATAAACGTATTACACAGGATATCTTTATTCCTAAAGGTAAAAATCTTGGTGCTGTTGAAGGACATAAAGTATTAGTGGAATTGACACAATATGCTGATGGCACAAACAATCCTGAAGGTATGGTTAAAGCAATACTAGGTCATAAAAATGATCCTGGTGTAGATATATTATCAATTATCTATACCCACGGTATTAATATAGATTTCAATCCTGCAACTATTGAAGAAGCAAACAATGTGCCGGATGAAATTGAACCGAAAGATTACAAGGATCGTGTAGATTTACGTGACATATTAACGATTACAATTGACGGTGCTGACGCAAAAGATTTAGATGATGCTATTAGTGTAGAAAAGTTAGATAACGGCAATTATAAATTAATCGTTTCAATTGCTGACGTCAGTCATTATGTTACTGAAGGATCAATGCTAGATCAGGATGCATTTGAGCGTGGGACGAGTGTCTATTTAGTAGATCGCGTAATACCAATGATTCCACATCGATTAAGTAACGGAATCTGCTCATTAAATCCAAAAGTCGATCGATTAACGTTAAGCTGTGAGATGGAAATCGATCATACAGGACGCGCTGTAAATCATAAAATTTATCAAAGTGTCATTCATTCTGATGAAAGAATGACGTATGATGCTGTCAATCAGATATTAGAGCATAATGATGAAATCTTAATACATGAGTATCAGCATATTCATGAAATGTTGATACACGCAAAAGATTTAGCTGATATATTAAAACAAATGCGTGTACAACGTGGAGAAATTGATTTCGACCTTAAAGAAGCTAAGATTTTAGTAGATGAAGTAGGTGTGCCTAAGGAAGTTGTTATTCGCGAGCGCGGATTAGGTGAACGATTAATTGAATCATTTATGTTAATGGCCAATGAAACCATAGCCGAACACTTTGCAAAATTAAAAGTACCATTTATTTATCGAGTTCATGAAGAACCTAAAGCAGACAGATTAAAGCGATTCTTTGAATTCATTACGAATTTCGGTTTAATCGTTAAAGGTGGTACTGAAAATATTCATCCGAAAACGCTTCAGAATATTGTTAAAGAAATTAAGGATAAACCTGAAGAATTAGTTATCTCTACACTTATGTTACGTTCAATGCAGCAAGCGAAATACTCTGAACAGAATTTAGGACATTTTGGACTTTCTGCTGAATACTATACACACTTTACTTCTCCAATTAGACGTTATCCGGATTTAATTGTTCATAGATTAATCCGCAAATACTTAATCGAACATTCAATGAATGAAGAACAAAAGGCATTATGGGAAGACAAGCTTGTTGATATAAGTGAACATACTTCTAAACGTGAACGACGTGCGATTGATGCAGAACGAGATACAGATGATCTGAAAAAAGCAGAGTATATGATTCAACATTTAGGAGAAGAGTTTGAGGGTATCATTAGTTCTGTTGCTAACTTCGGTATGTTTGTAGAACTTGAGAATACAATCGAAGGTATGGTGCATAACTCTAATATGACAGATGATTATTACCACTTTGATGAACGCCATATGGCGATGATTGGTGAACGTCATGGTAAAGTGTTTAAAATCGGTCAAAAAGTAAAAGTGAAAGTCGTGAACGTAAATGTTGATGAACGCATGATTGATTTTGCGATAGTCGGTATGGACATGGCTAAAATTGAAAGTAAAATCCGTGAAGTAAAGATAAAAGCTGAACGTAAAAGTAGTGGTAACAATAATAACCAAAAACCACGTAAAAAGGGACGTGGAAAAGCGGCTGGTGAAAAGTTCAGTAAAGCAGCGAAGAAAAATGGTGGAAAGAAACCATTCTATAAATCAAAAGCAGTGAAAAATGCAGGTAGAGGTAAAAAGAAATAGAGGTGAAGTTATGCCAAAAGGTGACGGAAAGACATTAGCACAAAATAGAAAAGCAAGTCATGATTATACGATTGAAGAAACGTTTGAAGCGGGAATTGTGTTACAAGGGACAGAAATTAAATCGATAAGACGAGGCAGTGCGAACTTAAAAGATTCATACGCAAGAGTGTATAATGGTGAAATGTATGTGTATAATATGCATATCGCCCCATACGAAGAAGGAAACCGATTTAATCATGATCCACTGAGAACACGTAAACTATTGATGAAACGTAAACAAATCGATAAATTATATGGACAGACACGTGAGCAGGGTTATGCGTTAGTGCCGCTTAAGTTATATATTAAGAATGGTTACTGTAAGATGCTTGTTGGACTTGCTAAAGGTAAGAAAGACTATGATAAGCGACATGCATTGAAAGCAAAAGAAGCGAAACGTGAAATGGACCGTGCGATGAAAGAGAAATATTAACTACCGGAGCGCTTCGGTAGTTTTTGTTGTGCAAGTAATAAATATTTTACACTGCAAAGAATTAAGGAAGTAATCAAGTTCTATTTAATATATAAAAAGCTTATACCCATTTAAGGTATAAGCTTTTCTTTATGTATGGAGACGGCGGGAGTCGAACCCGCGTCCAAAGATCCTGCAATTGATACTTCTACGTGTGTAGTCCTGTTATTGAATTTCACGATACATCTGAAAACGGACATCCGAATGTATCGCTAGCCCGATTAATCTCTTACGAACAGACTCCAGGCGGAAGTGTTCGTCGTATCCTACTTAAAGTTGAACCTCTACATCAGGCACATAGGCGATGCTTGAGAGAGGTGCAGAGTGCTATTAGGCAGCTACTGCGAAATTGTTTGTTTTGCCAGTTATTATAACTGTTGTGTTGATAACGAAGACAACCCTCCGACACGCTATACCAACCCAAGTGACCCCTGTCGAATCCGTAACGCCCCCGAGATAGTATGAATGAAATAACTAGCATATTTAAATATAACAAATTGAAACACATATATCAATAATAAAGCATAATACCTTATAGGGCACTATGCTTTATTATTGATATGAATGGTCTTCTCATTTTCATCAATCGTTACGATAATCTGATTATTATTGTTCATATTTTTAAAAGTGATATTATCTTCACTATCTTTAGTGAATTCGATAACGTCCATTATGCTATGGCTTTTGTATATGGGTTTTGTAATAGCGATATAGTCTTCGTTTTCTACTAAACGAATGGCTATCTTCGTATGGTTATCTATTTTCCATCCTGGTAAGGTTTTTAAATCAAATAGTGTTTTCATTATTATCCTCCATATATTATTCACTGTGCTTTCCAAATTAAATTCTTGTGGACTTATAATATGGGTATAATTGATACAATTTATTAATCAAGTAAGGTAAAATAGAATTAAGAGATTGTTCAATAATTAACAGCACTTATCTATTTTACCATACTTTCACTTTAATTATTGGATGAATAAAAGGAGGACTTATTTTGACAGAGCAGAGTAGTGCAATTCCAAAGGTAATATTGACGTTATCAGATGTACAAAACACAGATAAAAAATTGATTAATGAAGCGGTCGAATATATTGATTATTTCGATGTCGTTGAATATCGTGCTGACTTAGCGCAAGGTTCAATTGAATTTTATGAATCTGAGATTGCGTTTATAAAGGATAAATTTCCATCAAAACAAATTTTATTTACATATCGCACAGAAGATATGAATAACAAGACAAAAATAACGATGGATGCTTATTTTGAACTTATTAAAGAAGTTATAGAGAAAAAGTTATGTGATATTATCGATTTAGAATTAATGATATATGAAGACTATATGGATAAATTATTGGTATTGGCACGTGCGAATAATATTTTAGTGTTAATTAGTCACCATGAATATGAATTCACTCCACGTATTAAAGATATGCTCGCGATTTATAATCGCATGAGTAAACTAGATGCAGATTACTGTAAGCTAGCGGTTAAACCGAATGATGGTAAAGATGTGCTTAACTTAATGTCAGCAGTTTATGAAACAAAACAAAACTGTAATTTAAATATCATCGGTATAGCAATGGGAGAAATCGGAAAGATTACACGAGTGGCTTGTGGGATATTTGGATCATCTATGACCTTTGGCTATGTTGGCAATCCTGTTGCACCAGGTCAAATTCATATTAAAGATATACATGATCAGATTGTGCTTTATAAATCATAATTTACAAATTAATGATACTTCTTTATAATTGATAATGGTTATCAATTATGAGGAGGTATTTTTTATGGAATTAAAAGATGCTATAAAAAATAGAAGAAGTATTAAACAGTATGTTGATACGATTGTTGAAGATAGTGCTGTAGAACGTGCGATTGAATTAGCGACATTTGCACCTAATCACGGTATGCGTGAACCATGGCGCATTGTGTGGGTTAAAAAGGAAAGATTAGAAAACTATGCACAGACGTTTGCTGACGTTGCATTTAAGAATAATGCTGAGAAAAAAATTCAGCATGTAGATAAAACAAAAATACTTGCTGGTATATTGTTAATTGTTGGTCCACGTGATCGACGTCAAAAAGAAAATTTAGAAGATGTTCTTGCGATTGGCGGTTTTATGCAGACACTTTCATTAGCTTTATATGAAGAAAAGATAGGCAGCTGTATTAAAACACAACCTCCTTTACTACACCCAGAGTTATCAAAACATCTAGGTTGTGAGGCCGATGAAATGATTTATGGAGCGGTTTATTTAACAGCACAAACGGAAGCAGAATATAAGACAAGAAAGAATACTAACTTAATTTCTACATACTAAAAAAACCATCCATTTTATCAATGGATGGTTTTTTAAATTTAAAGTTTTATTTTAAGTTTTCAGCTAAAAATGCTTTAACTAATTCAGGCGTTTTTGCGTTAGCAGAATGAAGATGTGCTAATTTTTCACCTTTTTCAAAGATAAGGATACTTGGGATACCCATCACTTCATTCTCATCAGCAGCTTCAGGTACTTGGTCACGGTTGATTTTATACCATGTATAGTCATTGTATTCATCTACAATAGGATCAATCCAGAAATCCATACGTGTACAATCGGGACACCAATCTGCAAAGAATTTTACGATTACTTTCTCATCTTGATTTATAATTTCTTTAAATTCTTCATATTGACTTATTGTTCTCATAATTATTCCCTCACATTGTTTTATATAATTTATTTATATGATAATTATATACCTTTTTAATAAATTATTAAACGATAAGGATTGCAGTTGTAACCTTTAATAATAATTGTTAATATTAGGTTAAATTAAGAAGGAGGCCTATGATGATAAAATTTTATCAGTTACCAAATTGTAGTACATGTAGAAAGGCAGCAAAATATTTAGAAACACATGGCGTTAGTTTTGAACCTATCCATATCGTTGAACTTACTCCCACTGCTGCTGAATTTAGAGCGATTGTAGAGCAGACAAATGTCGATATTGATGCGCTGTTTAATAAACAGGGTGCTAAATTTAAAGCATTAAACCTTAAAGAAACATTAAGCGAAAAGTCAGATGATGAAAAGTTTGAATTACTTGCTTCAGATGGTATGTTAGTTAAAAGACCGTTAGCTGTTAATGGCAATAAAATTACTTTAGGCTTTAAAGAAAAAGAATATAGCGATATGTGGTTATAAAAATGATTGAATAAACGCTTACAATGTGTCATTATAATAGTGACAGTACTTTAATCAAACGGAGGGTTTATAATGTCAAACTTAAAATTTTCAAAAGATCATGAATGGGTAAAATCAGAAGATAATGTTAAGACAATCGGTATTACAGATTTCGCACAATCTGAATTAGGGGATATTGTATTCGTTGAATTACCAGAAGTTGGAGATGAAATCGAAGTTGATGCTCCTTTTGGTAGCGTTGAGTCAGTAAAAACTGTATCTGAATTATATGCTCCTATCTCAGGCAAAGTTATTGAAGTTAACTCTGAATTAGAAGATTCACCTGAATTAGTAAACGAATCAGCAATGGATCAAGCATGGATGATTAAAGTAGAAGCAGATGACACTGGACTTGAAGAATTAATGGATCAAGCACAATATGATGAAATGATTAACGCATAAATGGTATAATCTCCTTGATAATAATTTATCAAGGAATTTTTTTTATTATCAAATTGCTAAAACTAAATACAATATGATAAAAAGGTGATGGACATGTCTGTAATTACTAAAGTTATCGTTGTAGAAGGAAAGCGTGACAAACTAAGATTACAAGAAGTATTAATGGAACCTGTACATATTATATGCACCAATGGCACGATGGGTATCGGAAAACTGGATGATATGATTGAAGATTTGTATCATCATAAAGTTTATATTATGACCGATAGCGATAAAGCTGGACGTAAAATTAGATCTTGGTTTAAACGCCATTTGAGTGAAAGTAATCATATTCATATTGATCCGAAATACGGTGAGGTGGGTAATTGCCCACTAGATTATTTAGCAAGAACGATGATGAAACATCAGTTTGATGTAAAACAACAATTTGTCTGGAAAGGTAAGCCCGCGCAATATGAACTTAAATCAGCTTTTGCAATTTGAAATTTCAGATCAACCATTTATTCTATTTGGATATACTCCGTTTTGTGGTACATGTAAGCTTGCAGAAAAGATGTTAGATATTACTGCTGCATCTCTAAACATACCAGTTACAAAAATTGATTTAAATTACTATGAAAATTTAAGTCAGTATTACGAAATTAAAAGTGTGCCGGTATTGTTGTTTATACGTAACGGCATGGTAGAAAATATATCTTATCAATTTGAGTCCGTAACAACTTTATATGAAAATTTAAATTTAATGTTGACGAATACTTCAAATTGACTTAAGATAAAGAACATATTCATAAAACAACTAAATAAACTCTTATCTAGAGTGGTGGAGGGATGTGCCCTATGAAACCCGGCAACCGTCAATAATGACATGGTGCCAATTCACATAAAGTTATATTAACTTTAGAAGATGAGAGAGTCGAAAATAGATAATTATCGTCTTTCTTATGTCCACATAGGAGAGACGTTTTTTCGTTAGGAGGCCAAATTTGATTACATTAAATAATGTTGTAAAGACATTTACAACAAAAAAAGGAAATATACAAGCTGTCGATAACGTAAATCTTGAAATTCAAAGCGGTGAGATTTACGGTATTATTGGTTTCAGTGGTGCTGGGAAAAGTACATTAATTCGAATGTTTAACGGATTAGAATTACCTACGAGTGGTGACGTGATTGTAAATGGCAGTACCATCAATAAGTTGTCAAAGCAGCAACTGAATAAAGAACGTCAAAAAATATCAATGATATTCCAGCATTTTAACCTACTTTGGAGTAGAACGGTATATGATAACATTGCATTACCTCTTGAAATAGCTGGCGTTAAAAAGAGTGACATCAGTCCTAAAGTGAAATCTTTGATTAAACTTGTTGGATTAGAAGGAAGAGAAAATGCTTATCCTTCAGAATTGTCAGGTGGACAAAAACAACGTGTAGGTATCGCCCGCGCATTAAGTAATGATCCTGACGTTTTACTCTGTGATGAAGCAACGAGTGCTTTAGATCCACAGACGACAGATGAAATACTAGAATTATTAGTCGATATCAATAAAACGTTGAACTTAACGATAATTTTAATCACTCATGAGATGGAAGTAATTCGCAAGATCTGTCATAAAGTAGCTGTAATGGAGTTAGGGAAAGTGGTCGAAGAAGGATCAGTGATAGAAGTATTTAATAATCCAAAAACAAATATCACAAAACGTTTTGTACGTGATGATATCCAGGATAATGAAACTGAGACTTCAATCGAAGAGATTAAACAAGCATATCCACATGGCAGTATCCTGAAATTAAAATTTGTTGGATCTTCAACTGGCCAGCCTATCGTAAGTAAAGTAATTAAGAAGTACGGCATCGAGATGAATATCTTAGCAGGGAATGTTAAACATACACAAGCAGGATCTTTCGGTAATTTAATTGTTCATGTTAAAGAAGTAAATGGATCACTTCAACCTATCGCTGAAGAATTAAAAAGCCATGGTGTTGAGATGGAGGTAGAAAGACATGGATAATTTTATTAAAACATTGACAGATATGTTAAGTATGAAAAATGTTGTATGGGCAGATGTATGGACTGCTACTGTTGAAACACTATCAATGACTTTTATTTCTGCAATATTCACATTTATATTTGGATTAATTATCGGCATTATTTTATTTTTAACATCTCGAAGTAAGTCAAAAGCAGCTCGTGTATTTTATAGTGTTACTGCTTTTATCGTCAATTTATTCCGAGCAATCCCGTTTATTATCTTGATTTTATTGCTATTCCCATTTACAAATTTAATCATGCAGACAATCAGTGGTGTAAAAGGAGCGCTACCAGCTTTAATTATCGGTGCAGCACCTTTCTACGCGCGACTTGTTGAAATTGGATTGAAAGAGATTGATAAAGGTGTAATTGAAGCTGTTGAATCAATGGGCGCAAATACATGGACATTAATTAAAAAAGTATTAATTCCTGAAAGTTTACCAGCGATTGTATCTGGTATTACAGTCACAACAATTGCACTCGTTGGTTCTACAGCAATCGCTGGCGTTATTGGTGCCGGTGGTTTAGGTAACTTAGCTTACTTAGTTGGATTCACAAGAGGACAAAATGACGTAATTTTTGTTTCTACAGTAATTATTTTAATTATTGTATTCCTCATTCAATTCGTCGGTGACATTATTACGAAGAAAGTTGATAAACGTTAATTATCCATAATGGATTTTTATAAAAATAATACAAAAAAGAGGAGCGTTAAAAATGAAAAAATTATTTTACGTATTTCTTACTGCATCATTAATATTAATTCTTGCAGCTTGTGGTAATGATAAATCTGACGACAACAAAACTTCAAAGTCAGATGACAAAACGATTACAGTAGGGGCTTCACCCGCACCACATGCAGAAATTTTAGAAGAAGCAAAAGCAGCACTTAAAAAAGAAGGTTATGATTTAAAAATTAAAATCATCAATGACTATACAACACCAAACCGTATGTTATCAGAAGGTGACATCGATGCGAACTACTTTCAACATACACCGTATTTAGAAACTGAGAAAAAAGCTAAAGGATACAAAATTGAATCAGCAGGAAATGTCCACGTTGAACCAATGGCGGTATATTCAAAAAAAGTGAAAAACTTAGATGAATTAAAAAAAGGTGCAACTGTTTATGTATCTAATAACCCGGCTGAAGAAGGACGCTTCTTATCATTCTTTACAAAAGCAGGTTTAATTAAACTTAAAGACGGAGTAGATCCTGTAAAAGCGACATTTAAAGATATCGTTGAAAATAAAAAAGATATTCAATTCAACAACAAACAAGCAGCAGAGTTTGTTCCTAAAACTTATAACAATGGTGAAGGTGATGCAACAATCATCAACTCTAACTTTGCATTAGCAAATAAATTAAATCCAGTTAAAGATTCAATTGTAATTGAAGGTGAAGATTCTCCATACGCAAATTTAATTGCAGTTCAAGAAGGACATAAAGAAGATGCTAAGATCAAAGCATTAATAAAAGTATTACAATCAAAAGAAATCCAGGATTTCATCAATAAAAAATATGATGGAAAAGTAATTCCAGCAAAATAGTAAAAATGAGATTCAGACATTTGTCTTAATCTCTTTTTTTATTAATGTAAAGATGATATAGAATGAAGAGTTTGTTTGGAAGAGATTTTTAAACTATATTGAAGATTAAGGTTATATTCATGTTTCTTTATTTTCAATCAAAAGACATATTTTCTCACTGATTAAAAATATTTAGCCCGATTAATTTAACTAATATCTTATTTAGGTTATAATAAGTACTGTGATTTAAGTCATAGGTCTTTGACCTCAGATTAAAATTATTATAAACTAGATAAGATGAAATTATTATATATATCGGAGGGAATTCAATATGGTATCAGTTTTAGAAATTAAAGATTTACACGTTTCAATTGAAGGGAAAGAAATTTTAAAAGGTGTAAATTTAACGATTAAACAAAATGAAGTTCATGCAATCATGGGACCTAATGGTACTGGTAAATCAACTTTATCAGCAGCGATTATGGGACATCCTAAATATGAAGTTACTCAAGGTGAAGTTTTACTTGATGGCGAGAACGTATTAGAGATGGAAGTTGATGAACGCGCACAAGCTGGTCTTTTCTTAGCGATGCAATATCCATCAGAAATTTCTGGTGTTACGAATGCAGACTTCTTACGTTCAGCAATTAATGCTAAACGTGAAGAAGGTAATGAAATCAATTTAATGCAGTTCATCAAGAAATTAGACAAAAATATGGAATTTTTAGAAATGGATTTAGATATGGCACAACGTTACTTAAACGAAGGATTCTCTGGTGGGGAGAAAAAACGTAACGAAATTCTTCAATTAATGATGCTAGAGCCTAAATTTGCAATCTTAGATGAAATCGATTCAGGTTTAGATATCGATGCATTAAAAGTTGTATCAAAAGGAATTAACGAAATGCGCGGAGAAAACTTCGGTTGCTTAATTATCACGCATTACCAACGTTTATTAAACTACATTACGCCTGACTTCGTACATGTTATGATGCAAGGTAAAGTTGTTAAATCAGGTGGAGAAGAGTTAGCGAAACGTCTTGAAGCTGAAGGTTATGACTGGATTAAACAAGAGCTAAACATTCAAGATGAAACAATTAACGCGTAATACCTGATAATTAAATAGGAGGAAAATGTGATGAGTACAATCGATGTAACAAACGATATTATTAAAAATTTCTCAGCATCACGCAATGAGCCAACATGGATGGCAGAATTACGTGCTGACGCTTTTAATAAATTAAATACAATTGAAATGCCAAAACCAGATAAAACAAAACTTGATAAATGGGTCTTTGATGTTCACCATAAAGAAATCAAAAGTGATGTTTATGCTTCAACTGATGCTTTACCTGAAGCGGTTAAAAACTTATTGGATATGGAGAATGTAGAAAACCTTATTGTGCAACATAACAATACACCTGCACTAGTAAAAGTTGAACAGTCTTTAATTGATCAAGGTGTA
This sequence comes from Macrococcoides bohemicum, assembly GCF_003259675.1. GTDB lineage: Bacteria > Bacillota > Bacilli > Staphylococcales > Staphylococcaceae > Macrococcoides > Macrococcoides bohemicum. The sequence goes on from NZ_PZJG01000003.1 coordinate 256,151, forward strand.
ATCGTAAAAGATATTGAAACTGCATTAATTGAAAACAGTGAGTTAGTAAAACAATACTATATGACTGAAGCTGTAAAAGTGGATGAACACCGCCTTACTGCATTGCATGTTGCTATGATGAATGGTGGACTATTCGTATACGTTCCACGTAATGTAGTCGTTGAAAATCCAATTCAATATGTAGTATTACATGATAATGCAGATGTAAATATCATCAACCATTTAATCATTGTTGCTGAAGAAAGTGCTGAAGTAACATATGTTGAGAACTATTTATCAACTGTAGAAACAAAAGATGCACAGTTAAATTTAGTTTCTGAAGTTATCGCAAAAGATAACGCTAAAATCACTTACGGTGCCGTTGATTTCTTAAACAAAGGATTTACAGGGCATGTTATCCGTCGTGGTATGGCAGCAAAAGATGCAACGATTGACTGGGCTTTAGGTTTGATGAATGATGGCGACACAATTAATGATAATACGACTTACTTAAATGGTGACAATTCTAAGAGTAATTTAAAGATTGTTGTAGTAGGTCGTGGAGAACAAAAATTAAACTTCACTACACAAATCATACAATATGGTAAGTCTAGTGAAGGTCATATCTTAAAACACGGTGTAATGAAAGATTCAGCATCTTCAATCTTTAATGGTATCGGCCACATTAAACATGGTGGTACAAAAGCAGACGCACAACAAGAATCACGTGTATTAATGTTATCAGAAAAAGCTAGAGGAGACGCTAACCCGATATTATTAATCGATGAAGATGATGTTACAGCAGGACACGCAGCTTCGGTAGGCCGTGTGGATCCGATGCAATTATTCTATTTAATGAGTCGTGGTATTTCTAAACAGGAAGCAGAACGTTTAGTCATTCATGGTTTCTTAGCACCAGTAGTAACTGAATTACCAATTGAAGCAGTAAAACGTCAATTAACAGACGTTATTGAAGAAAAAGTAATGGGTAAATTATAAAATATAGTTTTGAAAGGTCTTGATATTGAATGACCAGCTTAAATGTTGAAGCAATCAGAAAAGATTTTCCGATTCTAACTGAGCATGTTAACGGGAAAGATATCATTTATTTAGATTCATCAGCGACTAGTCAGAAACCATCAAGTGTAATAGAGAAAACAAAATATTATTATGAGCATATGAATGCAAATGTACACCGTGGTGTACATACTTTAGGTACGCGTGCTACGGACGGGTATGAAAATGCACGGGAGAGAGTACGCAGCTTTATTAATGCGAAATATTTTGAAGAGATTATTTTTACACGTGGTACGACAACAGCAATTAATACCGTAGCACACAGTTATGGTGATATTGCGGTTAGTGAAGGTGATGAAATTGTCATTACTGAGATGGAACATCATGCAAATTTAGTTCCGTGGCAACAACTTGCGAAACGTAAAAAAGCAGTGCTTAAATATATTCCGCTTGAATCAGATGGCACGGTTACGTTGGAAAATGTACGTGCAACAGTTACAAGCAAGACAAAAATTGTTGCAATGGCACATGTTTCTAACGTTCTAGGCACGATCAATGATGTGAAAAGCATCGCTGAAATTGCACATGAAAATGGGGCTGTGATTGTAGTTGATGGTGCGCAGGCAATACCTCATATGAATGTTGATGTGACTGATTTAAATTGTGACTTCTATGCATTCAGTGGACACAAGATGCTTGGGCCAACAGGTATCGGTGTGTTATATGGAAAAAAAGAATATTTAAATCAAATGGAACCGATTGAATTTGGTGGAGATATGATTGACTTTGTAGGTTTACAGGATTCTACATGGACAGAATTACCGACTAAATTTGAAGCGGGAACACCTTTAATTGCTGAAGCAGTAGGTTTAGCAGAAGCGATTAACTATTTAAGCAATATCGGTATGGACAACGTATTAGCTTATGAACATGAGTTAACGACATATGCATACGAAAAAATGAGTGAAATTGAAGGTTTAGAAATTTACGGTCCAACTGCAGATAAACGTGCAGGATTAATCACTTTTAATTTAGAAGGTGTACATCCACATGATTTAGCAACTGCCTTAGATTCACATGGCATTGCGATTCGTGCAGGGCATCATTGTGCACAACCTTTAATGAAATGGTTGGGACAGTCTTCTACAGCACGTGCAAGTTTCTACATCTACAATACAAAGGAAGAAGTAGATCAACTTGTTCAAAGCTTGAAAGAAACAAAGGAGTTTTTCAGTTATGAGTTTTAATAATTTAGATCAACTTTATCGTTCTGTCATTATGGATCATTATAAGAATCCTCGTAACAAAGGCGTTATAGAAGATGGTGCCTTAACAATAGATATGAACAATCCAACGTGTGGAGATAGAATTCGACTTACACTTGATATTGTTGACGATATTGTTCAGGATGCTAAGTTTGATGGAGAAGGTTGTTCAATCTCAATGTCTAGCGCATCAATGATGACTGAAGCAATAAAAGGTAAGACAATAGAAGAAGCATTAAAGATGAGTGATGAATTCTCTAAGATGATGCTTGGAGAAGATTATCAAATAGAGGAAGAAGCTGGAGATATTGAAGCACTTTCTGGTGTAGCTAAGTTTCCGGCCCGTATCAAATGTGCGACGCTTGCCTGGAAAGCATTAGAACGTGGCACAAAGAATGAAAACTAAAAGGAGTGAGTGAAATGGTTAAACAAGCACCCGATGTTGGTGATTACAAATATGGTTTCCATGATAAAGACGTATCTATTTTCCGTTCAGAACGTGGACTAACTGAAGATATCGTAAGAGAAATTTCAAAGATGAAGGATGAGCCACAGTGGATGTTAGACTTCCGCTTAAAATCGTTAAAACAATTCTACAAAATGCCTATGCCGATGTGGGGTGGGGATTTATCAGAATTAAACTTTGATGAAATTACGTATTATGTTAAACCGTCAGAACATACAGAACGATCTTGGGACGAAGTACCTGAAGAGATTAAACAAACATTTGATAAATTAGGTATTCCTGAAGCTGAACAAAAATATTTAGCTGGGGTATCAGCACAATATGAATCTGAAGTTGTATACCACAATATGCAGGAAGATTTAGAAGAACAAGGCATTATTTTTAAAGATACAGATTCAGCATTACGTGAAAATGAAGATATCTTTAAAGAGTATTTTGCTTCAGTAATTCCACCGGCAGATAATAAATTTGCTGCATTGAACTCTGCTGTTTGGTCAGGTGGATCATTCATCTATGTACCAAAAGGTGTAAAATTAGAAACGCCATTACAAGCATACTTCCGTATTAACTCTGAGAATATGGGACAATTCGAAAGAACACTAATCATCGTTGACGAAGGCGCAAGTGTACATTACGTTGAAGGATGTACAGCTCCAGTTTATACGACGAATTCTTTACACTCAGCTGTAGTAGAAATCATCGTTAAAAAAGATGCATATTGCCGTTATACGACAATTCAGAACTGGGCAAATAATGTGTTCAACTTAGTTACAAAACGTACATTCGTGTATGAAAATGGAACGATGGAATGGATTGATGGTAACATCGGTTCTAAATTAACAATGAAATACCCTGCATGTTACTTATTAGGTGAAGGTGCACGTGGTATGACATTATCTATCGCTTTAGCAGGCAAAGGACAAGTTCAGGATGCTGGTGCGAAAATGATGCACATGGCACCAAACACTTCTTCTACAATCGTCTCTAAATCGATTTCTAAACAAGGCGGTAAAGTAGTTTACCGTGGTATCGTTCATTTCGGACGTAAAGCGACTGGCGCACGTTCAAACATTGAATGTGATACGTTAATTATGGATAACGAGTCAACATCAGATACAATTCCATACAACGAAATGTTAAACGACAATATTTCGTTAGAGCATGAAGCTAAAGTATCTAAAGTATCAGAAGAACAGTTATTCTACTTAATGAGCCGTGGTATTTCAGAAGAAGAAACGACAGAAATGATCGTAATGGGCTTCATCGAGCCATTCACAAAAGAATTACCAATGGAATACGCAGTTGAAATGAACCGTTTAATCAAGTTCGAAATGGAAGGTTCTATTGGTTAAAATATAAAAGAATGCCTAAGACGCAGTGTCTTAGGCATTTCAGATTGAAGACAAACTCACAATTCTAAAAGTGAGTTTGTCTTTTTTCTTCGAAAAATATTGTTATTTTAAAGAAATTAGCAAAATATCCAGCTTAACCTGCTAGATAATTTGCTAATTTCTTTAAATTCATGCATGCGAAAATAAGCGTGGTCTCCATGGTGACTTTTTGAATTCCTTTGTACTTAGTCCATCGCAAACCATGCTGTTCTTTAGCATCAGCAAAACGTCTT
>NZ_PZJG01000004.1 GCF_003259675.1 Macrococcoides bohemicum
TATCTTAGATAGTAGCCAACGGCTACAGTGATAACATCCTTGTTAAATTGTTTATATCTGAAATAGTTCATACAGAAGACTCCTTTTTGTTAAAATTATACTATAAATTCAACTTTGCAACAGAACCTTATATTTCAATCCAAAATCTATTCGTAACGCCACCATCTTCTCTTATATGCGATTGATCTTGTACACCACCATTGTTTAATATTACTTTTCTACTCGCAATATTTTCTTCATCACATGTAATAAGTGCTTTTTCTACATTCAAAGATTTCAAAAATTTTAAGGACTCATTTAGAATCTTTGACGCATAACCTTGACCTCTCATATCAGGTCTTACTCCATACCCAACATGACCACCATAATTCGTTAAAAACTCATTTAAGTGATGACGTACATTAGAAGAACCTATGATTTTTCCATCATCAATTAAAAATAATGTAGTGTTTAATACTTCATATAATCTTTCACGTTCTTCTAAATTATTGATAAAGTCTTGAAAAGATTTATATCGTTTAATGTTTGTAGCTGAAGGGACTATGCTTTTTTGTTCATCTCCCCAAGCATTAAAATACTCCATGAATAATATTTCATCATTAATCGTCAGTCTTCTAAATTCCATTAATACACTCCTATTATTGTATTTATCGAAACAAAAAAACATTGCCTTTCTCTAAGACGTCATCAAAAGATGAGTCCATTACCAACTTAGTGATTCAGTGATTTAAATATGTTTCAGTTAATTACATTAATAAATATTAATATCCATTTTTCCTTCCACCCAATCACTTACAAATTCTTTATGTGGTGGATTGATCTCAACATCTTTCATTTCTTCACGAGATACAAATCGTAATTGTTTAGACTCATCAGAAATAGTTAGTTCACCATCAAATTGTTTTGTATAAAAAATAATCGAAACAGAATAAACTTCATCACCATTTGGATAAGTCACGATGTAATCTGCGCCTGAATATATACCAAACAATTCTACTTCTTTTGGAATTAATCCTGTTTCTTCTGTCACTTCTCTTATTGCAGCATCTTTTACCTTTTCTCCTATTTCAATCAATCCACCCGGAATACCCCATAGTCCGTTGTCTGCTCTTTGTTCTAAAAGAATCTTTTCGTCTTGTTCAATAATCACACCGGCACCAATCACAATTAAACAATCATGCCTAACATGTTGTCTCATCTTTTGTATATAATTCATAAGTCACCTACACCAATTTACTCATATAATATTCATCATAAAATTTATTATTAATCTTCAATGATCTTCGTTTTGTGCCTTCTATTTCAAATCCACTTTTCTGATACAATTTAACGCCCGCTTTATTCTCGGTTACAACCGTTAATTCTAATCTCGTTATACCGACAGTTTTAGCCCACTGTTCAACTGCTTCAAATAACAAAGTCCCAACACCTTGTCCTCTTATTTCTTGATGTACACCTATTACTAAATACGCTGAATGTTTATTTCGTAATGAAGTATTGCCTATCGCGATGAGATAACCATATAATCCATCATTATCAGCAACAAGTATAGTACTGTTATCCTGATTATTAAAATGCTCAATCATTTTCGTTTGTTTCTCAATACTATTATTACGCTCTCCCGGTTCCATTAACATAAAGTCAGATGTCGATTCTACATTATCGATAAGATACATTACCTGCTCAGCGTCTTCCACTGTCACTTGTCTAATAATCACTTGTAATCCTCCCACTCATTTCGCATGATACCCATTTTAATTGCATCATAATATTTACCGTCTACTATCCTTGCATCACGAATTCTTGCCTCTTCTATCATTCCAACTTTTTCAGCCAATTTCATCATTCGGACATTGCCTGACCATGTTGATATTCCGATACGGTGTAAATCACTATTATTAAAAATATAGTCTATCCATTGCAGGAATGCAGAGGTACCATAACCTCTACTCCAATAATCAGGATTATAAATACACATTCCAATTTCCATCCAATTTGTTTCTTCACTCACCCAAATTGCATAATGATAGATACTTTATTAGACATATTGATCTCCGGGTTTTAAATAACTTTTTATGAATAATTCATCTTCTGGATACATCCAGTCTATATCATCGTATTCAGATATCGTTATCCATTTTATTTCTTCAATTTCGTCATCCGGATCATTATTTAACATTTCTCCTGAATACACTTCTCCTAAGAAGTAATCTACGGTAACATTATATTCTTTCACTAATTTACTTAGCGTTTTAATATGGTTTAATATTGTAATGCTATAACCTGTCTCTTCAAATACTTCTCTTATTGCAGCTTCCTCGGAAGCCTCTTCTTTTTCAATGCCACCTGTTGGTATAGACCATTTCTGTTCACTCTTTGACTTAACGATTAGTAATTTATTATTATTAATTACAATAACACTCGCACCATTCCATGTTTTCATATTGATTTCTCCATAATAAATGCGTTGTTAGAAGTATCGATTACATAATCAAATTCAGCTTCTAAAGGCAACATGAATTGTTCATATTGTCTTCTACGTAATGCTTGCGTTGATTTAATATAATCAGGATTTCCACCTCTAATATTGACATCTCTATCTAGCCTTCTCAGCATTTCAGTTTCTTCATCACATTTAAATACAATCGAAATATCGAATAAAGCTTTATCTAAGAAAAATAAACTCAACCCTTCATAGATATTAATTTGACGATTGCCATTCAGTTTGACACTAGGTGCCCAGGGTTCATCAATTGTTATGATGTCCATACCATTCTTTAATGCCAATATATCTCTTTTTAAACTATTAAGTTCGTGCGCTAAGGGCATACATCCCGTTATTTTTTCTTTATACTTTTGTCCACTGAAATCATATTCAACATAAGCCAATTTTCTAATACTACTATCGATAATATATGGATCTGTCTCTAATAAATTGTATTTTTCTTCATTTAACTGACTGATTAATTGATTAGTGAATGTTGATTTGCCAGATGCACCATGGCCACTAATTCTAATATTGATTGATTTAGTCGATTGATTAATTAGTTTTTGTATTTCTTCAATAAATTCATCCATTGTCATCACCCACTTAACATATTATATTAATGATATATTATTATCAGATTTTTCAAAAGAGTGAATCAATAATTTTAGGTAAAAAAATAACCAGCCAGCGCTGGTTATTCTACTGCATTTTCTAATATTGTAAACGTCTTATTGTAAGTATCGAGTTCAGCCTGAACACCATAAGGTAATATCCCTTTTGGTTCATTATGTCCAAAGGTTGCATTATAAAATACCGGTAAATCTTCTCTGCCGATTTCTTTAAGTATCTTTTGAAAGACTGCTTTAATTTCTTCATAATAGACACCATCTTGTGGTCTACCGATTATCATCCCATTGATTATATCAAAGATTCCCATTACTGCATACGTTCTTATATATTGCTCTAACACTTCAGGATGTGTGTGTCTTTCAGATGTTTCAAGGAACAGAATGGCATCTTTAAATGCGGATACTTCTGGAAAATATTTCGTGCCTTGTATATGATTTAACGTTTCAACACATCCACCTATTAAATGTCCTTGAACCTTACCTACCCCATTAATCACTTCGTACCCTGGATTGAGTAAATTTTCTCGCTCAAATACTTTGGCAATCTCATCCCATAACAATCCAAATTTACGCACAGTTTCTGAAGTATATATACGTCCAACAGGATTATCAGTAAAAAGTACATTTAATATTTGGCTGATTGTATATTCATCCATCTTTACATTTTCAGCAAAGTCAGTAAGTAGTGCGGGGCCATAATACGTTGTTATACCATGTTGATAGAAATAAAGATGTTGCACTGTCGTATCAGAATAGCCCATAAAAATTTTGGGATTCTGTTTAAACGCTTCTACATCTATATACGGCATAATACGAACTGATTCGGTACCGCCTATTGTACAAATAATTGCTTTAACTTCTGGATCTAACACTGCCTGATTGAAGTCTTCTGCCCTTTTTTCAGGATGTGCATATAAATATTCTGAACCTTTTAATGCATTTGGCATTACTTTATATTTTAATCCAAAAACAGATTCAAGTCTTTCTAAACCTTGCTTCGTTCTCCATATGAAATCATCATCACCGGCCATACCACTAGATAAAGATACAATAGCTATTGTATCACCTTTTTTTATTTTTACTGGTTTTATCATCATGTCACCTATTATTCATATTTGTTAATAACATTTTATATTAAATTCTGAATTTTTAAAAGTCTTTGCAAAAAATTATTACTAAGAACATTATTTTCAATGTATAATAATTATTTTGCATAGTTAAATTTATGCAAAATAAAAACAGCTGATGCGCTGTTTTAAGAATTTATCATAGCATAATATTTCATTGCTTCACTCATATATTTCGCAAGTCCTTCGCCATACTGATTGATGTTATTAGTAAATCGTTCATCAATCATATACATATCACCTAATCCATAAAATGCATCGAGTGAATAATTACCAAAGTTATTATTTAAAAAATGATAAAATTTTTCAGTATGCAAGGTAACTGTTTGGTCTTCAATCGGTTTATCCTTTAATTGATTAAACGTTTTAAATATATCAATCCAATCCTGTGAAAGTTGATTTTTACCATCATCTGAAAGCTGGTTAATTTTCTTTTGTGATAAATCTACCGCTTTATCCCCATACTTCTCACGCGCTTCTTGTTCATACTGGATATCGTTAAAATTAATACCTTTAAATTTTTCTTCTGGTGTCATCTTCTTACCCTCTTTTTTACTTTTTATTGTTTGGTCGATTAGTGTAATCATTGAATGAATCTGTTGTTGCTGCACTTGCAGTCTTGTTCGTTGATCTGTAAGGACATCTATCATATTTACATTGTTGTTTAATAGCGCTTTGATTTTATTTAGTGATAGATTCATTTTGCGGTAGAGCATTATGTGTTGAAGTCTGTCTAAATCTAAATCACTATAATCACGATATCCGTTGTCATTTTTATTTGGACATAATAAGTCGATTTCATCATAATAATGCAAAGTTCTTATGCTTACACCTGTTAATTCAGATACTTTTTTAATATTCATATCCTACCTCCTTACAATGTTACTTTAAACTATAACGTTACGTCAGAATCAACACATAATTTTAGTTTCTGATTTAAATATTTTGAAGTGATATAATGAATTAAACAATTTATGAATATCCTATATTGTTCAAGGAGTTTTGATAATGCGTAAACGTCTTACAACAATAATTACAGAACGTGCACCGATTCTTCCTGAGAGAGTAGCTAATAATGATTTAAAGATTAATAAAGAGCCGATTATTTTAGTCCATGGTTTTGCGGGTTTTGCAAGAGATAATACACCGCATGGATTAATGCCTTATTGGGGTGGTTTAAAGGTAAATATAACTTCTACATTAAACATTGAAGGCTATAATGTTTATGAAGCGAGCATAGGTTCTATGACCTCAAGTTATGACCGCGCTGTTGAATTATATTATTATATCAAAGGTGGTCGTGTAGACTATGGGGCTTATCACAGTAAGAAATTTGGGCATCATCGTTTCGGTAAGACATATGAGGGCATTTTTCCGGATTGGCAGCCAGGTAAAAAAGTGCATTTCATAGGTCATAGTATGGGCGGACAGACAATACGTATATTAGAGCATATGTTACGTTATGGTCGTCCTGAAGAAGTAGCCTATGCAAACGCCCACCATTTAAAAGTTGCATCTCTATTTATAGGTGGACAAGATAATATGATCAATACAATTACAACAATCGGTACACCGCATAACGGAACATATATTGCAGATCGATTAGGTAATAAGAATTTAATTAAATCATTCTTTTATCGACTCGTTGAGAACGAAGGTATAGCAAGCTTTAAAGTAGACTGGGGCTTTGGTCAATGGGGATTACGTCAACAAAAAGGTGAAAGTTACTTTGCATACATTAAACGAGTTAGAGCGAATAAGCTTTGGCAGACTACTGACAACGGCTTTTATGACTTAACATTAAAAGGCTCAGAGGAAATCAATAACAAGCTTTCAATTAATCCAAACATTCGATATAAAAGTTATTCGACTGTTGCTACACATAAAAGTTTCTTCACGAAATATCAAATTGCAAATGTCGGGATGTTTGCCCCTTTCTATCTTACGGGTATAATCAGTACAATATCAGGAACACCTGAATGGTGGGAAAATGATGGACTTGTGCCAGCAATTTCTGCTGAAGGGCCATTCACCGAACCTAGATCTTACAATAAAAAGGTGATGATAGATCGTGGTATATGGCATGTTGTTCCTAGGATGTATGGTTGGGATCATATGGATCAGATTGGCGGCAATATGACAAATTTACTCCATACGCCAGGAGAATTAATCGATTTCTATCGCACACTTGTTAAAGAACTCGTTTTATTTGAAAAATAAAAACCTAGGAAAATTCCTAGGTCTATTTTTGTGGGATTGGCCATGTTTCAAGATTTTCACACATATCCCAGAACATATATTCATAATAACTTGTCTTAACGATAATTTCTTCTAATTCTGCTAATTCCGCTTCAGGTTTACCTTCAGTCAGCTCATCCATTAATCTGATTGCTTCATTCGTTAATTCAGTAAATTCTTCACCAGAGTATGTTGCAACCCAGTCATGATAAAGATTACTTTCATCGCGTGCACCAGGCATTTGTGCTAATGATTTACCGATATAATTGTAACTCCATGCACATGCGAGTAGACATGCAACGACATGCTCAGCACCTCCACGTTGTGCATGATTCAACATATAACTCGTATAAGCAGTGTTTGTAGCAGCTGAATCAGTAGATTCAAGTTCATCAGTAGTTATGTCAAAAGATGCTGCATATTTACGATGTAAATCCATCTCCATAAATAAAGTACCATGCAATAAATGTGCGAATGTACTCATCGTAGATAGATCTCTAGATTTAGCACTTCCAATCGCCATTAATTTTGCATATTCAATTAAATATACATAGTCTTGTTTCAACCAATGCTGAAATTTTTCTTTTGAAAGTGTACCATCCGCTAATCCTTTCACAAAAGGATGATCAAGATAAGAACTCCAAATAGGTTCAACACGTTGCCAAATACGTTCCGTAAACATTCTATTCCTCCTAAAAAGATACCTATACACGTAAGGGATAGGTATCTTCCCACTTCCCTACGCTAGCATTAACCAACAGGTTCAAAGGGTCGGAATTAACCTCTCAGCATAAAACATGCACCCCTAGTGTATAAGTATTATATTTACATTTATTATAACAATAATTAGCTTAATTACAAAATGCCCTTAGGTGCTTCAGTTAGAATTAATCCGACTTAGACTATTTGATGGTTGTTTTATATGCTTCTACAAATGCTTTTGCTTCTTTTCGATTCACTTGATCAAACAGCCACGATTCACCGTTTTTTTCCATTATCGCGATACGGAATGGAACTGTTGAGATGCCGCTTTTGATACTCTTAATTTCATCTAATAAAAAAGTATCTTTTACTTCAGTTCCTGACAATGGAGAAAAGATTTATAGCGAAAGAAATAGCGATATTGTTTATTTTTAGTTAGAGATTCCACTATTACTCACTTTCTTTTGCGGTATCTTATTCTTCTTACCATCGATTCCGTTAAATCTCTGCCAGCAAATGAAAAAAGACCAATCTTTCACTCGGGATTGGTCAAAATCTTACTATACTAATTTCCAGATATCAGTTGCATATTGCTGAATTGTTCTATCACTTGAGAATTGTCCTGATTTCAGGATATTCATCAAGCTCATTTGATTCCATTTCTTCTTATCCTGATATGTTGCCATCGCAGTTAAGTGAATATCTACATAAGCATTAAAATCTTTTAATAGGAAATATGGATCATTGTTTGTAAGCACATGATAATATAGATTGTTAAATGCAAAGTCACGACCAAACTGTTCATTTTTAAGTGCATCCATCGCACCTTTAACACGTCCATCTGTTTGATAGATAGCTTCCGCCTGATAACCACCATTGTTCTGGTAGTTAATTACTTCTTCTGAACTTAATCCAAAGATAAAGATATTTTCCTTACCTACTAATTCAGCGATTTCAACGTTCGCACCATCCATTGTTCCAAGTGTCACAGCTCCATTCATCATCATCTTCATATTCCCAGTTCCAGATGCTTCCATAGATGCTGTAGATATTTGCTCAGAGATTTCAGCAGCCGGCATAATATCTTCTGCAAGTGTTACATTATAGTTCTCTAAAAATACTACTTTAATTCTATTGTCTACATCTTTATCATTATTCACAACATTGCCTACTGCATGAATTAATTTAATAATTTCTTTAGCAATATGATAACTTGGTGCAGCTTTAGCACCAAATATAAATGTTCTAGGCTGAATTCTTATAGATGGTTTGCGCTTAATTTCATTGTAAAGATATATAATGTGTAAAATATTTAATAATTGACGTTTGTATTCATGTAATCTTTTTACCTGTACATCAAATACTGAATTTTCATCTACTTCAATACCTGTTTTTTTATAGATAACTTCTTTAAGTACACGTTTATTCTCAAGCTTAACATCTGCAAGATGATTTAAGAATGATTCGTCGTTATAATAACGCATTAGCTGTGTTAATTCTTGTGGTGATTTATGCCACACATCACCAATTGCATCATTGATTAAATGCGTTAACCCAGGGTTAGCTGTCATCAACCAACGACGGTGTGTAATACCATTTGTTTTGTTGTTGAATTTTTCAGGTTGTATCCTATAGAAATCATTAAATGTATGATCTTTAATAATTTCAGAGTGAAGTGCTGCAACTCCGTTTACCGAGAATGAGCCAACGATTGCTAATTTACTCATATGCACGACATTATTACTAATCACTGCTAAATCAGCTATTTTGTCGCGCATTTCTGGATGTTTCTCATATACTTCACGGCAGAATCTTTCATTAATTTCATTAATAATCATAAAGATTCTTGGATTTACCTTTTGAACTTGACTTACTGGCCATTTTTCTAATGCTTCCTGCATGATTGTATGGTTGGTATAGGCAAATGTCTTAGTAACAATCGACCAGGCTTCATTCCATCCTAAACCTTCTTCATCCATTAAAATACGCATTAATTCAGGAATACCGAAAGTAGGATGCGTATCATTAATTTGAATACAGTGATATTCATGGAACTGCGTCACAGGTAAATTATATTTTTCTTTGAATTGTTTAATTAAGGTCTGAATCGTTGATGACACTAAGAAATACTGTTGTTTTAGACGTAGGAAACGACCTTCTTCAGTCGAATCATCCGGATATAAGAATCCTGAGATTCGTTCTACATTCTGCATATGTTCTAATCTGTTCTTATAGTTGCCATGATCAATAACGTCTGATGGTAATTCAGCGCTCCACAATCTTAACTGGTTCACAACGTCATTGTCATATCCCACTACACCAACGTCATATGGCACTGCTAATACTGTTTCCTGATTGTGATACGTAAATTTAAAATTACCATGCTCATCGACTTCACTTGATACTTCACCACCGAAGTTCACATGCATCGCTTCATCTATTTTACGTGTTTCCCATGGATAAACTTCTTGTAACCAGTTATCTGGTAATTCAATTTGCGTACCATTGACGATTCGTTGTTCAAATAGCCCATAACGATAACGAATTCCAAAACCATTTCCTAAATAACCAAGACTCGCGATAGAATCTAAGAAACAGGCTGCAAGTCGTCCTAATCCCCCATTACCAAGTCCTGCATCATTTTCTTCACTATATACTTTTTTAGGGTCTCTTCCTAATTCAGTTAATACTTCGTTACAAACATCTAACAATCCTGCATTTAATAAGTTACTTTCAATTAAACGACCAATTAAAAATTCCATAGATAAATAGTTGATTTGACGTTTTTTTCTATCTATATTAGTTTTTTTCGTTTCAACACTCGCTTGGTTGATTTCATCTTTTAAGATTGAACAAATTGCATAGAATAAATCCGTATCTGTCGTATCTTCTAATGTTGTATTTCTTTTGTTCGTTAATTTCATCTCCAGGCGTTCACGGAATTCTGTTTTTGAATAAGTTTTCATTGAAGTCTCCTTAATAGATTTCTAGATATTTTTGAGCTGATGCATCCCAGCTATGATTTACCTTGGCAATATTCTTAATTAATGATTTATATTCTTCTTTGTTGCTATAAATTGCTAATGAAGCATATAAGCGGTCCAGTAATTCATGTGCATTATAATTAGCGAAACTTAAACCAGTACCCTCATGTGTCACATAATTAAATGGAATAACAGTATCTTTTAATCCACCTGTTTCTCTAACAATTGGAATTGATTTATACTGAAGTGCTATCAACTGACTTAAACCACACGGCTCGAATAATGATGGCATAATAAAGAAATCACTTGCAGCATATATTTCTCTTGAAAATGCTTCATTAAACCCAAGATGTAAACTCACTTTATCAGGATACTTATCGCTTAAATAATGGAAATAATGTTCATATCGATAATCACCATTACCTAAAATAACGATTTGAACATCTTGCTGAACAAATTCTTCTAATATACGCATGACAAGATCGAGTCCCTTTTGTTCAACCATTCTTGTAATAATCGCGTACATAGGGATATCCTTATTGACTGGTAAATTAATTTTCTCTTGTAAAATTTTCTTATTCTCTTGTTTTTTAGGAATTGAACTTTTGAAATTAACGGGTATTGAAGGATCTTTCATTGAATGATAATCATCAACATCAATGCCATTCACAATACCTATTAAATCATGGTGACGCATATTCAGCAGATCTTCTAAACCTTCTCCGTAATAAGGTGTCTTTATTTCATCCGCATAGCTTGGAGAAACTGTTGTAATCTTATCTGCATGAAAGATACCAGCTTTAAGTAAATTTAACATACCGTCCCATTCAAAACCTGAAAAATGCGTTCTATCTAGGTTAAACACATCTTCAAAAGCATCGTACATCAGTAGACCTTGATATTTAATATTATGAATAGTAAAGACAGTCTTAATACCTTCTACTGGTCGTTTAATGTTACATATTGCTACAGCTGCACCTGCTTGCCAGTCATGTCCGTGTAATACATCAGGTTTATAATCACTGCGATAGATAAATTCTATTACTGCATTTGAAAAGAATACAAATCTTTCACTGTCATCTTCATATCCATACATACCATCGCGACCGAAATACTGTAAATTATCAACAAAGTAATACTTAATACCTTCTAATTCTAAAGATAAGATACGTGTATATTGAAAACGCCACCCAACTGGTGTCTGGTAAACCATTTCTTCTTCAAGCATATCTCGATACTCTTTTTTCAAGCTTGCATACATCGGTAAAATGACACGAACTTCACATTGATTCGTTTGATTTAAATATTTTGGAAGACTGCCGATAACATCGGCAAGTCCTCCAGATTTAAAGAATGGTGTACATTCTGAAGCCACAAACAATACTTTTTTCATTATTATCTTCCAACTTTCTGTTAAATTGTTTGTCGTTTGGCAACTACAAATGGTTTATCTGTTGATCCAATTAACTTTTGATGTTCATTAACCGTAACATCCTTATCAAGTATTACATTTTCAATGTAAGCATCTTTATGAATACAGCAATTCGTCATAATAATTGAATTTTTAATCACTGCGCCCTTTTCAACTTTTACACCACGATATAAGATACTATTTTCAATATGGCCTTCAATTACACATCCATTAGCAACAGTTGAATTTTTAACGATACATCCATCTTTATACTTTGTAGGGGGTTGATTAGAAGTCTTAGTTTTGATACGATTTTCCTTCATAAATATTTTCTTATATTTATCAGGATCTAAAATATCAAGATTACACTTGTAAAATGCTTTTAAAGAATTGATATACATCGTTGTCTCTTCAATATCAAAAAATATAATATTTAATTCATGCATACGTTCCTGAATACCTTGAACAAAGAAATTATCTTTATAGTTTTGAATACAGAAATCCATAATTTCAAACAATTTATCTTTCTTCACTATATAAGTACCAGTGAAAATATGGTGATTTTCCTGGTCGTGATTTAAAAATGTTACACGTTTACCTTCTGTATTGACGCGTAACAATGGTTGATGCATTTCTTCCAAGTGCTCTTTTTGTTCTGTAATCAGTGTAATATCAGCATCACTTTCAATATGATGTTTAAAAGCTTCTTTAAAATCAGTATTGACAATAAACTGTGACCCTGAAATAATAACATCTGTTGCTTTTGATCTTGTAAAGAAATCACGGTTGTTATGGAAATGACGCAAGTCACCACGAGAAATATCTGTCGGGTCATGCCAATCAGGAGGTAAAACGAATAAACGAGATAGTCTATCATCTAATCCAAAGTTATCACCATTTTCCAAATGGTCCATTAATGAACGATATTTCTGATTAACAAATAGAGCAACTTCATTTGTACCGCTATTTACCATATTAGATAAACTAAAATCAACAAGACGATAACGTCCTGCAAATGGAACACTTGCACCATTTCTAAAATACGTTAATTCTTCTAAAAAATCATGTTCATTTTCAATATTAATTAAACCCATTAATGATCTCATTATTTACTACCTCCTGTGAACTCGCTTAAATTATCTCGTCCAACTACAATTGGTTCTTCACTATTATTACCATCTATTACAGTGCCATCAGGAATATTTATTTTATCCATGATAATCGCCTTATCAATTTTACAGTTTTCACCGATTACTGTTTCAGGGTGAATAATAGAGTCTTTAATGAAAGTACCATTACCAACAGTAACTTCACTAAATAAAACTGAGTGTTCAACGTGACCAAAGATAAATGACCCAGAACAAATTAATGAATCAGTTATATTCGCTTCACTGCCAATAAATTGAGGAGGTAAATTAGCCTCATGAGAAAATGTTGGCCATGTCTTACTATTTAATAATTCAGATAAATCTTCATTTAATAAATCCATATTAGCTTCCCAATATGACTGTATCGTACCAACATCTTTCCAGTAACCATCAAAACGATAAGCATATAATAATTTATTATCCGCTAACATTTTTGGAATAATATCATTCCCGAAATCGTGTTCAGACTGTGTATCTTTTTCATCTTCAACTAAATATTCACGTAATACTTTCCAATTAAAGATATAAATTCCCATTGAAGCTAAATTATTTTTAGGAACTGCCGGTTTCTCATCAAACTCATAAATTTTAAGATCTTCTTCTGTATTTAAAATACCGAATCGACTTGCTTCTTCAAAAGGTACTTCGATTACAGAAATCGTCGCATCTGCATTCTTTTCTTTATGATGTTCAAGCATTGCCTGATAGTCCATTTGATAAATATGATCTCCTGATAATATTAATAAATATTCCGGATCATATTGATCGATAAAATGAATATTTTTCGTAATTGCATCTGCTGTTCCTTCAAACCATGAAGCACCAGTCTGATCAGCAAACGGTGCAAGGACTGTAACTCCACCATCAAGTTTATCCAGCGACCAAGGTTTACCCATACCAATATGGCGGTTTAACATTAAAGGTGCATATTGAACGAGTACCCCTACAGTATTAATATTTGAGTTCGTTAAATTACTTAAGGTAAAATCGATGATTCTATATTTCCCCCCAAATGGTACTGCTGGTTTTGCCACCTTTTTTGTTAATTGACCTAACCTTGTACCTTTACCACCTGCTAATAACATACCAACAATTTCTTTAGCCATTTTGAAATCCCCTATTCTTAAATTATTTATAGTTTTCTTGAAAAAAATTCTTTATTTAGATAAATTTTTTCGCTCCTTAACTTTCTTATAAATAACAAAACCTAATGGTGGTATTTTCCCTTGTATCGAATGATTTAAACCATGCATAGGGTTTGGATTACTAAATAAATATTTTGATATTACTTGATTTGAACCGCCATATTGCTTAGCATCTGAATTAAATAACTCCCGATATTTTCCTGGTTCTGATACACCAACTTTAAAATCATAATAAACTTCAGGTGAGAAATTTAATAGTACGATGAGTTCAGTACCATCTTTTGCCCGACGTATATAACTCAATAAACGCTGTTCATTATTATCTGCATCAATCCATTGAAATCCATCGTGACTAAAATCCTGTTCAAATAATGCTTTCTCTCTTAAATACAATTTATTAAAATCTTTTATGAAACGATGTAAGCCACTATGTACAGGATAATCCAATAAGAACCAGTCTACTTGATCTTTATCTTTCCATTCAGCATACATTCCAATTTCACTACCCATAAAGTTTAGTTTCTTACCAGGTTGTGTCAATTGATAGCCATATAATAATCTATATTGTGCAAACTTTCTCCATTCGTCTCCAGGCATTTTATCAAGCATTGATAATTTCCCATGAACAACTTCATCATGTGAAAACGGCAATATATAATGTTCATTATATCGATACATCATCGGGAAATTGAGGTGATTATGATACCTTTGTCTGTCCTCCGGAGCCACTTCAAAATAATCTAATGTATCATGCATAAATCCCAGATCCCATTTATAATCAAATCCAAACCCACCATCTTTAACAGGTGTTGTAATGGACGTAATATCAGAAGAATCCTCTGCTATCATAATTGCATGTGGTACAGCTTTATGAATTTCATCATTTAATTTCTTTATAAAAGCAACCGCTTCTTTATGTTCATTTGTTCCTTCATCATTATAAATCTTCTCATGAGCTTCATAGTTCTCAAAGTTGAGGTCTGTCATACTATGCACTGCATCTACTCTTAAGCCATCTACATGATACTCTGTTAACCAGAAAATAGCATTTGAGATTAAAAAGCTCTGAACTTCTGTACGCCCAAAATCAAAAGTCAATGTTCCCCAGCTACGCTTTTCTGCACGATACATATCTTGATATTCAAAAAGTGGTGTACCATCAAACATACGTAATCCATGTTCATCTTTACAGAAATGTGCGGGTACCCAATCAAGAATGACACCGATATTATGCTGATGACATTGATCGATAAAATACTTAAAATCCTGAGGTGTCCCGAATCTCGATGTCGGCGCATAATATCCTGTCACTTGATATCCCCAGCTTAAGTCAAAAGGATGTTCGGTTATCGGCATCAGTTCAACATGGGTATAACCCATTTCAACTAAATATGGAACAAGCTTTTCTGCCATTTCGAGATATGAATAGTGCGTTTTATCGGTATAAGTATCTATCGTATCTTCTGCTGTACGATTTGCTTCATGCTTTTTCCATGTTCCGAGATGCACTTCATAAATATTCATCGGAGAAGATAAATGATTAAATTTCTTACGTTTATTCATCCATTGCTTATCCTGCCAATTATAATCAATGTTACGAACGATTGAAGCTGTATGTGGTCGTTTCTCTGCATAAAATGCATAAGGATCAGCCTTTAAAAAAGGTTCTCCATTCTGAGGCGTTATCTTGTATTTATAAGCGGTGTTCTCATGTACTTTGAACGTTCCTGTAAAAATACCGCTATCCTCAACTCTAGTTAAATTAAAATGATTTCCTGTCCAATTATTTTCATCTAATGTAACTGAAACATCTAAAGCATTTGGTGCCCAGACACTAAACGTCGTTTCTTTCGTCTCCGGATGATAATGCGCACCTAAAAATGAATAAGATTGATAATGTGTTCCCTGGTGAAATAAATATTTGTCTAAATCTGTAATCATACCCTCACCCTTTACCGCTTCTATTCTCTATCTTTTATTATATGATAATTTTGTAAATATTACGTCAATTAGTATAAATTAATTCAAAGAAAAATATTACATTCGTGTTAACTTGTATGGCGTTAAACATAATAAAATTTATAACACAAATGCTTATATATTATTAGTATACATCTGTCATCATAATTTTAATAATAATATCATATTATTTACTAATAACTGAAAAACTCGATATAATAATCATATCAGGAGGTTGTTATGAGCACAGCATATATTGATGATTTTCAGATTATCACGTTACATTATGATTTAGTCGAAAATCCACAAAACTATTTTAAGACGATCCAGCTTGTTAGCAATAAATTTGTACATCATCTCGATTTAATTGAAACGAATCATTTTGAAAATCATTCTTACTATAAGTTTAAAACAGATAGACCTATTGATATTTCAGATAAATATTTTATTCATATCAAACAACTAAAAATACCTGTAATATTAGGTAAAGTTACCCAAACGAATACTTTTGAACAAATGTTTGATGCTCGTGAACACGAATTTGGTGCAATTGTTCGTGACAACAAAACGACATTTACAGTGTGGTCACCAGTTGCAAAAGTAATCAAGCTCAATATTAATGATAAGAGTCATACGATGGAAAAATTAAATGATGGTACACACCGTATCACTTTATATGGAAATTACCATCTCCAAAGTTATCATTATGATGCATATATTAACCACCAATGGATTCAGGTAAATGATCCGTACTCAAAAGGATTAACATTGAACGCTACTGAATCTGTCGTTATCGATTTTAATAAAACTAACCTCGAAGGTTTCTATGAATTTTCACGTCCTGAAACAATGCAGAAAGATGCTCTTATTTATGAAGTACATGTAAGAGATTTTACGATGCATCCTAATAGTGGGGTTTCTCCAGAGAAAAAAGGTAAATTACTTGGATTAATTGAACCCCATACGACAACATCGACAGGTGAATCAACAGGTTTTGATTACTTGACTCGTTTAGGTATTACGCATGTAGAATTACTACCCATCAATGATTTTGCGCGAGTTGACGATGTAGAATTTGAAAAAGCATATAACTGGGGCTATGATCCAGAATACTTTCAGACAATCGATGGCAGTTATTCAACACAACCTGCTAATGCCGCAAAAAGGATTCAGGAATTAAAGCAGGTTGTCCAAGCATTTCATGAAAAAGGTATTGGCGTCATATTAGATGTCGTATTTAATCATGTATTCTATATGCCGAATTCAAGTTTTGATAAGCTCGTGCCGGGATATTACTTTAGATATCATGAGGACGGTACAGTAAGCAACGGAACAGGCGTCGGTAATGACACAAAAACAGAACGTCTAATGATGCGTAAATTCTTTGTTGATACGATTAAATATTACATCCATGAATTTAAAATTGATGGGTTCCGCTTTGATTTAATGGGAACGATTGATATTGATACCATGCAGGAAATTAAGTCTGTTGTCATGCGTGATAATCCAAATGCATTTTTACTTGGTGAAGGTTGGGATCTCGCTACAGCACTTCCGAAAGAACTTAAAACAACGCATGAAAATGCATATAAACTTCCGGAAATACATTTTTTCAATGATTATTTTAGAGATACATTAAAAGGTAATAACTTTAATTTGATGGATCGAGGATATTTTAATGGTGGTGGCAGGTATTATGAAAGAATGTTCAATATATTTATTGGACACAAAGGCGAGTTACCTGTCAACCAAACTGTGAACTATGTAGAAGTTCATGATAATCATACATTATTTGATCGCATCAACTATACAAGTAATAAATCTTTAGAAGAAAAAAATATGATTCATCAGTTAGCAACAGTCTTTACAATTTTATCCCTGGGTACCCCGTTCCTCCATGCCGGCCAAGAATTTTACAGAACTAAATATGGCCACGGGAATACGTATAATTTAAGTGACTTCATTAACCGCATTGACTGGAACCGACGCATAAAATACAAAGATGATATCAATCTGATAAAAAGAGCAATTCAAATTAGAAATGAACATCGCATTTTTAGAACTAAAAATATCGATAAAATCAAAAAACGCATTATTCCATTTGAATTGGAACATCCTTTGCTCGGTATTTTATTAATTGATTCAAAATCCGAACTCATTTTACTTTTTAATCCAACACCATTGCATCACATCGTTAACTTGCCAAGAATGGATGAATTTATGGTCATTCTTTCGAACTATAATGAGGACATTGCAATTAAAAATTTTTACGATCTCAGTCCTTTTGAATATGTTGTATTAAAAAAGAAATTATAGGGAAAAGTCCAATAGAAATTAATTGTAAACGATATCATTACCTGTTTTAATAAATATATGATGATTACTAAGGAGATGGAAGCACATGTCAGTTCGTGAATTATGGGAATCAAATATTGAAAACAGTTTAATTACTCAAGAAGTTTATTCAGCCACTTCTGAAGCATTGAAAGAAGATGGATATGTCGGTGCACTTGCATTCGGTACAGCAGGTATCCGTGGGAAAATCGGTCTAGGTCCTAATCGATTAAATAAGTACACAGTTCAAAAAGTTGCTACTGGGCTTGCAAAATATTTAAATGAAGTGAAAAAAGATGCTACTGTCGTTATCGCTTATGATACACGTCATTTTTCACCTGAATTTTGTGATGTGATTGCATGCGTACTTGGTAGTTATGGCGTAAAAACATTCATGTTTGACTGTTATCATACGACACCTGAACTTTCTTACTGTGTAAGACACCTTAAAACAGATGCAGGTGTGATGATTACTGCAAGTCACAATCCTCCAGAATACAACGGTATCAAGATTTATGGACCAGATGGCGGTCAATTAGCAATAGAAGGTGCTGCAAAAGTAAGTGAATTTATTGATAAGATTGATGATGTGTTCAATTTACAATCTGAAGATAAAGAAGTTTTAGTTAGCAAAGGTTTAATTGAATACGTAGAAACAAGCATCATCGAATCATATAAACAGGAAGTATTAAATTTAGTTGAAGGTATTCCATCTTCAGACTTAAAGGTTGTATTTACGAGTTTACATGGGACAAGTGTTCCAATCGTGCCTGAGATTTTAGATGCACTGAACTTCACACAATACGAAATCGTAAAAGAACAGGCTGTACCAGATGCAGATTTCTCTTCTGTAAAATCTGCAAACCCGGAAGATCACGATGCTTTTGATATGGCAATTGAGTATGCTAAAAAAAGCAACGCTGATTTACTGATTGCGACGGATCCAGATGCTGATCGAATGGGTATTGTCGCTCAAGTTGATGGACAATTCCACTATTTTAATGGTAATCAAATTGGCGCATTACTCCTAAATTATAGAATTCAATCAACACAAGACACTGAAAATCGTGCTGCAGTAAAGTCTATTGTGACAAGTGAATTAGGTAAAGTCATTGCAGAACAAAATAATGTGAAGATGTTTGATGTATTGACTGGATTTAAATTTATCGCAGAAAAAATTGCTTCTTTTGAAGCAAATAAAGATTATAATTATATCTTTGGATATGAAGAAAGTTACGGATTTATGGCTGGTCCTTTCGTACGCGATAAAGATGCCGTACAAATTGTTCCATTGATTATTAAACTTGCGAGCGAACTAAAAAATGAAGGTAAAACAATTGTAGATGCAATGAATGAGATATATGCTAAATACGGCAAGTATCAGGAAAAATTATTCTCACATACATTTGAAGGCCAAGAAGGAAAAAGCAAGATTGATACGATCATGCGTGAAAATCGACAAAATATACCTGCTGAAATTGCTGGATATAAAGTGATTAAAACTGAAGATTTCTTAGCGCAGACAAGTACAACAGCTGAAAGTATCACTCGATTAGAATTACCTCCAGCAAATGTATTAAAGTTCTACTTTGAAGAAGGATGGATTGCACTTCGCCCTTCTGGTACTGAACCTAAAATAAAATTATATGTATCAATGATTACAGATGATATTGATACAATTGCTGAAAAAATTAACAATGAGATATTTGGTAAATAAAACTTATACAAAATAAAACGAGACTGAAAAATTCAGTCTCGTTTTATTTTGTCATTGCAAATTTAAAGAAATTTAACCATTCAATATCTTTAGAAATAAAGATATAGATTACCATAATAATGATAAAAGTAATGTGCAACGGAAAAACATCCATTTTTATATTATTCATTTCACGATATGTTACAAAAAGCTTAAATGGAATTGTCATGATAATTAAGAAACGAATAATGTAAAAAAGCATCACTGTTTCTGGTGAAAAATATAAAGCGATGAGCTCAAATATGACAAATAGATTATATATAGTATAATAGCTGATCGAATCTACAAATACTTTATAGAAATTATTCGTGCGATTCAATGCTACCATTTGAATAAGAAATGTAAAAAATATTGAAACTAAGGAGAAAATTGCCCCACTTACAGTCATTCTTAGTCCTGATTCAACATTAAATTGAGTAGAATAAAATGCACCTAGTGCAAATATTAGCAGTAAATAGACGATAAAGTTCAGTGCTGCAAAGAAAAAATATTTACTGCTTTTTGGATTATCAATAATTTTATTCGGCATTGCAACTGTTCTATAAACATAGTTAAAGAAAGAGTCGATTTGATAATCAAATTCTTTAATAGGTCGTTTAACTTGCGCAATCAATTTATTTTTAGAAAATTTTTCGTTATCCTTAATTTCAGTGTCAATTCTTTTTTTCCCAGCCACAGGTGTTGGATTCTTTATAAATTTATTAATATGTCCCCATTTATCTGCCAATATTGTCACCTCATAAAAAAACTGTTTAATGTAAGTATACATTAAACAGTTTTTTTTAACATTATAAAGTGTCACGCCATTCTGTTAATCCGTCGATATCACTTGCTTCAATTTTATTCATTTCTTTTGCGACTTGAATTAACGTATCAAAATCACTTAATGTGTAATATTCATAACCACTTTCTGCTAAGCGTTCTTTACCTTTAGATAACTGATAGCTAAATATCGCAACAATTCCTAAAACTTCAGCACCATGTGCTTTTAAAGCATCAGCAGCATCTATTGCTGATCCACCAGTAGAAATTAAATCTTCTACAACAACAACTTTCTGCCCAGGTTCAACTTTCCCTTCAATCTGATTGCCTTTTCCATGTTTCTTACTTGAAGAACGTACATAGCTCATTTTTAAGTTCATCTTTTGAGAAACAAAAGCAGCATGTGGAATGCCGGCTGTTGCAGTTCCCGCTAAAACTTCGACATCACTGAAATGTTCCTCAACTAAAGTTTTTAAACCTTCAGCAATCTCGTCGCGAACTGCAGGGTAACTCATCGTTAAACGGTTATCACAATAAATCGGACTTTTAATCCCTGATGACCATGTAAATGGATCATTTGGTTGTAAAGATACTGCTCCAATTTCTAATAATGATTTCGCTATGTTTTTACTTAACATGATTTTCCCACGCTTTCTTTATTGAATAATATTTTTCTACAGGATTAACGTCTTGAGTGATTGATCTACCAACTACAATATGCGTTGAACCATTCTCTTTAGCGAATTCTGGTGTCGCTACACGCACTTGATCTCCAACAGCATCAGTCAATGTTCTGATACCTGGAGTTACTTTTAAAAAGTCTTCACCTAAAGCATCTCTTAACATTTTACTTTCATTAGCAGAACATACAACACCATCAAGCCCTGCGTCACGTGTTAATGTGGCATAATTTAATATGCATTCATCGATCGTTAGCGGTATACCTTGTTCATTTTGCATTACCGCTTCCGATGTACTTGTCAATTGCGTTACAGCTATTAATTTCGCTTCACTTCCTGCATCACGCAATCCATTCATCGCTTCCTGCATCATCTTTTTTCCGCCTGCTGCATGTACATTCACCATTTGTATATCTAGCTTTCCTAAACCTAACATGGCTTGACGCACGGTATTAGGTATATCATAAAGTTTTAAGTCTAAAAATATTTCATGGCCTTGACTAC
This sequence comes from Macrococcoides bohemicum, assembly GCF_003259675.1. GTDB lineage: Bacteria > Bacillota > Bacilli > Staphylococcales > Staphylococcaceae > Macrococcoides > Macrococcoides bohemicum. The sequence goes on from NZ_PZJG01000004.1 coordinate 21,868, forward strand.
GAATCACTTTAACAATTTCCGGACCATTCTGCATAAATAATTCCATACCGACTTTCACAAATAACGGTTCATCAAATGGTTTTAAAAATGCATTTACTTCATCCATATTTTTAAAATCTAATGCAATAATCGGTTTATGAAACATTTATTTTGCCTCCAGTAATTGATGCGTTCTATTTTTTAATTCAAGAATATGGTTTACACCAAGTTTATCTAAATAATCAGGTAAACTGTTAATGATATCTATACAAACATTAGGATTCTGGAAGTTTGCTGTACCTACTGCAACAGCATCAGCACCTACAGAAATAAAGTCAATTACATCCTGTGCATCTGTAACGCCACCCATTGCGATAATTGGGAAATCAGGTAAGGCTTTACGAACCTCATAAACCATACGCATTGCTATTGGTTTAACTGCAGGTCCACTAAGTCCTCCGACAACATTTGCAATAATTGGTGCACCTGTTTTTTCATTGATACGAAGTCCAACGAGTGTATTTATCATAGTAATACCGTCAGCATATTCAGCAACAGCTACTGCCATCTCTACGATATTCGTAACGTTCGGTGATAATTTAACATATACGGGTACATGAGAGACTGCTTTTACTTTTCGTGTTAATTCAGCTGCTGTTTTTGGGTCAGTTCCGAACTGAATACCACCCTCTTTGACATTTGGACAACTGATATTCAGTTCTAATGCTTTTACGTTTGGTGACTTTGAAATCTTTTCAGCAACCTCAACATAATCTTCTTCTTTTGAACCCGCAACATTTGCTATAATCGCTGTTTCAAATTGTTCAAGCCATTTCAATTCATGTGCAATAATATGGTCAACACCAGGATTTTGTAACCCAATCGCATTAATCATACCGCTTGAAGTTTCAGCAACACGTGGCGTTGGATTACCAAAGCGCAACTCAGGTGTAGCAGCTTTTATCATTATGGCACCTAGTTCATTTAAATCATAAAAGTTCGCAAATTCTTTTCCGAATGCAAAACAGCCGCTAGCAGGCATAATCGGATTTTTTAAATCTAATCCTGGTAATTTAACATTTAATCGACTCATAGGGCTAACGCTCCTTTCTCAAATACAGGACCGTCTGTACATATTTTTACATAACCTTCTTCATTATCTGCTTTGCATACACAAGCATAACATGCACCGATACCGCATCCCATTCGTTCTTCAAGTGATACATATCCTGGCGTATCCGGTAATGCGTTTTCTATCGCTTTTATCATCACGATTGGGCCACATGTATAAAAAGTATCATAAGTCTTAGGTAATGCTTTAATAACATCAGTGACAAATCCTTGAGTACCAAAAGAACCATCAACAGTCGCGATATGTGTTTCACCTAAAGTACTAAACTGCTCCAGGTAAAATATATCTTCTTTTGATTGGAAACCTAATATATGAATTGTATTAACGCCACGCGCATTCAATTGTTTCGATAATTCATATAAAGGAGGAACACCTATTCCTCCGCCGATAAGTAATGCAGTATTTCCTGCTGCGTCTACCGGGAATCCATGTCCCAGTGGTGCCAGAATATCAACAGTATCACCTTGTTTTAATTGTGATAATACTTTAGTACCCTTACCATCTGCACGATATAAACAGGTTAATGTATGTTTAGATTGATCAACTTCGCAAATAGAAATGGGACGACGTAGCATAAACTCAGAAGAATTCCCTACTCTAATATGAACAAACTGTCCAGGTGTTGTCATTTCTTTCGTAATTTGACCTTCAAGTACAATTTCATAAATATTTTTTGCGATGCTTTGTTGACTTACGACTCTCATTTCTTCCTGCATAGTGATCCCTCCTACATTTGATTCATATTAAATGTCATACTCTCAATCACTTCAATTAATGCACGTGCAGTATCTAATGATGTTAAGCAAGGTACACCATTATCAACAGAATCACGTCTAATCTGGAAGCCATCACGTTCAGTTTGCTTACCATTTGTCATTGTGTTAATAACAATTTGAACATGTCCATCACGAATAACATCTAATAAGTTAAATTCTGTACCTATCTTACTTACTTCTACCGCCGGAATATTATTCTCTTTTAATAGTTTAGCAGTACCACGCGTTGCCATAATACGGTAGCCAATTTCATGTAATCGTTTTACAAGTCCCAGCGCTTCCTGTTTGTCTTTATCTGCTACAGTGATTAACGCTGTACCATGATCTTTTACCTGCAATCCACTTGCTACTAGCCCTTTGTATAATGCTTTTTCAAGCGTTTTATCTTTCCCCATAACTTCACCTGTTGATTTCATCTCTGGTCCTAATGTAATATCAACATTTTTAAGTTTTGAGAAACTGAATACAGGTGCTTTTACGAATACGCCATCTTTGAATGGTACTAAACCTTCTTTGTAACCTTTATCCAGTAATGACTCTCCTAAAATACCTTTCATCGCGATATTCGCCATCGGAACATCTGTAATCTTACTTAAGAATGGAACTGTACGAGATGCACGTGGGTTTACTTCTAATACATAAACTTCTTCATCCGCAATAACAAATTGTATGTTTAATAATCCTACGATTTCTAAACCATGCGCTAAGCGTGTTGTGTAGTCTACTAACGTATCGATTTGTTTTTCAGTTAATGTTTGTGGTGGGTAAACTGCGATTGAGTCACCAGAGTGAACCCCAGCACGTTCAATATGTTCCATAATACCTGGAATCACCACTGTCTTACCATCACAGATTGCATCTACTTCAATTTCTTTACCTGTTAAGTAACGGTCAATTAATACCGGATGTTCTGGACTTGCTTTAACTGCTCTATTCATATAATCCACAAGTTCTGGCTCATTATATACGATTTCCATCGCGCGACCACCTAATACGTATGATGGACGAACAAGTACCGGATAACCGATAAAGTTAGCGTTATCTACCGCTTCTTCTACAGACGTTGCTGTTTTTCCTAATGGTTGAGGAATTTCAATTCTTTGCATTAACGCTTCAAATTCTTTACGGTCTTCAGCACGATCTAAGTTTTCTAAAGAAGTCCCTAATACTTTTACACCATATTTCGTTAATTTCTCTGCTAAGTTGATTGCAGTTTGTCCACCGAACTGAACGACTACACCTTCAGGTTTTTCAAGGTTAATAATGTTCATAACATCTTCTTCAGTTAAAGGTTCAAAGTATAATTTATCTGAGATAGAGAAGTCCGTTGACACAGTTTCAGGGTTATTGTTAATGATAATTGCTTCATAACCCATTTCACGAATTGCCCATACAGCATGCACTGTCGCATAATCAAATTCTACCCCTTGACCGATACGAATAGGTCCAGATCCTAATACGATGACTTTCTTCTTGTCACTTACAATAGATTCATTTTCATTTTCATAAGTACCATAGAAGTATGGTGTATTAGATTCAAATTCTGATGCACATGTATCAACCATCTTAAATACTGGATTGATGTTATTTGCTTGTCTTAAATCATAGATTTCACGTTCAGTCATATTCCAGCGATGTGCAATAACACGGTCGCTAAAGCCATATTTTTTTGCCCATTCTAAACGATCAATATCGCCAATATGTCCCTTTAGGTCATGCTCAATATCGATAATATGTTGGAATTTATTTAAGAAGAAGTAATCAATCTTCGTCCATTCATGAATATCATCTAAAGAAATTCCACGACGAATTGCTTCACCAATAAAGAATAAACGCTCATCATCTTGTTCTTTAATACGTTTTTCAATGAAATCCAATTCGAAATTTTCACCGTTAGGTAATCCTAAATGGTGTACGCCATATTCTAAAGAACGAATTGCCTTTAATAATGACTCTTCGTAAGTACGTCCGATTGCCATGACTTCCCCAGTTGCTTTCATTTGGGTTCCTAATACACGTTCACCTTTTTCAAATTTATCGAATGGGAAACGCGGAATCTTAGATACAACATAGTCAAGCGCTGGTTCGAATGCCGCATAGCTCGTACCTGTTACCGGATTTAACATTTCATCTAATGTTAGACCGACCGCTATCTTCGCTGCCAGCTTTGCGATTGGATATCCTGTTGCTTTCGAAGCTAATGCTGATGAACGTGATACACGTGGATTAACTTCGATAATATAATAATTAAATGAATGTGGATCTAATGCTAACTGTACGTTACATCCACCTTCAATTTTTAACGCACGAATGATTCTTAATGATACATCACGTAACATGTGATATTCTTTATCACTTAATGTTTGTGAAGGTGCAACTACGATTGAATCACCCGTATGAATACCCACCGGATCAATATTTTCCATATTACAAACTACAATTGCATTATCATTTGAGTCTCTCATCACTTCATACTCAATTTCTTTATAACCTGCGATTGATTTTTCAATTAAACATTGTGTTACTGGTGAATATTTTAAACCATTCGTTACGATTTCAATTAATTCTCTCTCATCGTGACAAATACCCCCACCTGTACCACCCATCGTAAATGCCGGGCGTACAATTACTGGGTAACCAATTTCATTTGCAAAATTAACTGCTTGTTCAACCGTATTAACGATATCACTTTCAGGTACCGGCACATCTAATTCGTACATTAAGCTTCTGAATAAGTCTCTATCTTCTGCCTGGTTGATAGAGGATAATTCTGTACCTAATAGTTTAACGTTGTTTTCTTTTAAGATACCCGCTTCTTCTAATTGAACAGCCATATTTAACCCTGTTTGACCACCTAATGTTGGCAGTAAAGCATCTGGTTGTTCTTTACGAATGATACGCGCAACGAAATCTAATGTTAATGGTTCGATATAAACTTTATCTGCAATTTCTGTATCTGACATGATGGTTGCTGGATTTGAGTTCACAAGAATAACTTTGTATCCTTCTTCTTTTAAGGCAAGACATGCTTGTGTACCGGCGTAGTCAAATTCTGCTGCTTGACCGATAATAATTGGACCTGATCCAATCACTAGAATTGTTTTAATATCATTACGTTTAGGCATTATTTTGTACGCTCCTTAAAGTTAGTCATTAAATCGATAAATTCATCAAATAAATAGTTTGGATCATGTGGCCCTGGAGATGCTTCAGGGTGATATTGTACCGAAAATGCTGGTACCGTTTTATGTTTAACACCTTCAACAGTGCCATCGTTTAAAGCGATATGCGTAATTTCTAGATCTGTATTTGTAATAGAATCAGCATCAACTGCATAACCATGGTTTTGAGACGTTATTTCAATCTTACCCGTTGCTAAATTTTTAACAGGATGATTCGCTCCTCGGTGACCGAATTTTAATTTGAAAGTCGTTGCGCCACACGCTAAGCTGAATAATTGATGTCCTAAACAAATACCGAAGAATGGCACTTTTCCTAAAATTCCTTTAATCATTTCAATTCCTTCAGTCACAACTTCTGGATTACCTGGCCCGTTTGAAAGCATTACCCCATCCGGTTGTACACGTAAGATTTCTTCAGCAGTTGTAGTATAAGGCATTACAGTAACGTCACAGCCACGTAAGTTTAATTCTCGAACGATATTTTCTTTTTTACCAAAGTCGATTAGTACAACACGTAAGTCACTACCTGTTGAGATGTATGGTGTTTTTGTAGAGACTTGTGCGACTTCATCTGTAGGTAACTCAGTTGTTTTTAACGAAGCAATCGTTTCATCAACTTTAGAAGCATCATTGATTAGCGCTGCACGTAAGACACCATACTGTCTAATGATTCGAGTTAATTGACGTGTATCAACACCGTCAATACCAGGCACATCATAACTTTTTAATGTTTCATCAAGGCTTGCAGTATTTCTAAAGTTACTTGGAAAATCACATAATTCACGAATAACCATCGCCTTTAATGATGGATTTAATGTTTCAAAGTCATCTCTGTTAATACCATAGTTACCGATTAATGGATAAGTGAAAGTGATGATTTGTCCAGTATAAGATGGATCAGACAATGTTTCCTGATAACCTGTCATCGCAGTGTTAAATACGATTTCTCCAACTACTTCTTTATCGCTACCAAATGCATAGCCATTAAAAACTGTACCGTCTTCTAATACTAAATATTTTTTATTACGCATGGTGTGCCCCCTCATAAGCTAATTGTCCTTCTACAAATGTCTTCGTTACGTTACCGAATACTTTTTCACCGATAAATGGTGTGTTACTTGATTTTGACAAGAAATCTTCAGCTTTTATTTCATACGCTTCATCTAAGTCAATAACAGTAATATCTGCGATAGCGTCAACTTCTAATGGTTTGCCATATGGTAAGTTAAATACTTCACCAGGTTTTACTGCTAAATAATCAATCAATTGCTGTAAAGTCCAGTCTCCATTTTTAACGAACTTTGTATATAGTAATGGGAATGCTGTTTCGCTACCAACGATACCAAAAGGTGATTTCGTCATCGGTTGTGCTTTTTCATCAGCAGCGTGTGGTGCATGATCTGTTGCGATAAAATCAATCGTGCCATCTAATAACGCTTCAATTAACGCTTCCTGATCTTCTTTTGCACGTAACGGCGGGTTCATTTTAAGAATCGCGTCATCTTTTGTGATTACTTCTTCATTCAATAATAAGTGATGTGGCGTAACTTCTGCAGTGACTTTAATGCCTGCACGTTTCGCATCACGAATGACTCGAACACTTTCTTTACTTGACACGTGACATACATGGTAGTGACAATCCGCTGCTTCAGCAAGTAACACGTCACGAGCAATTTGAACCGCTTCACAAATTGATGGGATACCCGGAATATTTAATGCTTTGCTCACTTTACCTTCATGCATCGCACCGCTATAAATCAGTGAATTATCTTCACAATGTGCAACAATTGCCATATCAAGTGCTGCTGCTTGTTGCATCGCTTCATACATTACTGACGCAGTTTGTACGCCGACACCATCATCTGTAAAAGCGAATGCCCCATGCTCTTTTAGTGCTGTAAAATCAACAAGTTCTTCACCTTTTTGTCGCACAGAGATAGAAGCATATGGTAATACACGAACTTTCGCATTCTTTTCAATTGAAGCGTTTAATGCCTCCAGGTTTTCTACTGAATCTGGTACAGGACGCGTATTTGGCATCGGGCATACAGTTGTGAATCCCCCACGTGCTGCAGCTTTTGTACCTGTTTCAATCGTTTCTTTATGTTCGCCACCTGGTTCACGTAAATGAACGTGCACATCGACAAAACCTTGAGATACAAACTGTCCGTTTAAATCGATAATTTTTGAATCGTAGACATTTAATTTTTCACCGATTTCAGTAATCTTTCCATCCTTAATTCTAATATCTCGTTCTATTAATTCACCATTAATTAATATTTTGCCGCCTCTAAGTAATGTTGACATAGTATGCACTCCTTAAAATATGATTTATGTTTATTTTACAATTTTCTAATTTTTATTACCTGTTTTACTGATTTCCTTCAATGACTTGAGATAATATACTCATGCGAGTATATACACCATTCTCCATTTGTTTAAAGATTCTCGCTTTCGGCGCTTCTACTAGTTCACTTGCTATTTCAACATCGCGATTAACAGGTGCAGGATGTAATATAATTGCATTATCTTTTAACTTATCATAACGCGCTTGATTAAGACCAAAACTGTTATTATATTCTTCTTTCGTAAACGATGATGCTTTATCATGACGTTCATGTTGTACGCGCAGTAACATACAAACATCCACTTCCTCTATCACATCATCAATATTAACGTATTCAGCAGGTATTGAGTTATCAATCCAGGCATCTGGAGCCACAAACTTAACCTCTGCACCTAAACGAGTTAAAGCATCGAAGTTACTTCGTGCAACACGTGAGTTCAAGATATCTCCGCAAATCACTACTTTTAAACCATCGAACTTTCCGAACTCTTCATAAATCGTCATCAAATCTAATAAACATTGCGTTGGATGCTGTCCTGACCCGTCACCACCATTAACAATTGGTATATTTAATCCATCTAACTGTTTATAGTAATCATTCTCTGGATGACGGATGACTAAAACGTTACATCCGATGCTTTCCATTGTTTTGCACGTATCATAAAGACTTTCACCTTTTGTTACTGACGAAGTACCAGTTTCAAATGGTATCACTTGCATACCTAATTTACGTTCTGCCACTTCGAATGAACATTTTGTACGTGTAGAGTTTTCAAAAAACAGGTTTGCTGCATAAATTTCTGAAAAATTTGCGACATTTCCATTTTTAATTTCGATTGCACGTTGAATCGTAGTCATGATTGCTTCGTTAGATAAATCTGTGATCGAGTGTAAATGTCTCAAAGTAAATAGCCCCTTTTTATTTTATTGTAATTTTTTTTAGTAATCTTCATGTGTTTTTGATTCAGGCAAGATAGCGTTTAAAATAATACCTGCAAGTGCTGCTAACGCCATACCTTCAATATTTAAATGAATTTGATTCACCGTTAAATCAATATGGGCTTTACCAATCCCTAAAACTAAAATGACAGAAGCGATGACTAAGTTTCGCTTATCGCCAAAATCCACTTTCGATTCAACGAGCATACGTAAACCACTTGAAGCGATAATACCGAATAACAGGATTGACACACCACCCATTACTGGAGTGGGAATACTTGATACAAGCGCTGTAAATTTACCTACAAATCCTAAGATAAGTGCAAGGACTGCTGCACCACCGATCACCCATATACTATATATTCTTGTAATAGCAAGAACGCCAATGTTTTCACCATAAGTTGTACTTGGTGGTCCACCAATCAGTGAAGCGACCATGGTTGAAATTCCATCACCCATTAAACTTCGGTGTAATCCAGGATTTTTAAAGAAGTTACGACCTACAATTTTATTAATAACGATTTGATGACCAATATGCTCACTAACCGTTACGAATACGATTGGTAACATAATCATTATCAATACCCAATCAAACTGTGGTTCATAATTAACATATGGTAAATATACTTTAGGGGCTTCAAACCATTGTGCTTTTTCTATACCTGTGAAATCTACAACGCCTAAAATTATCGATGTAATATATCCAACGATTATTCCAATAAGGACTGGAATAATTGATAAGAATCCTTTTACTGCCACAGAAAAAATAATTACTGTTAGCAGTGTAATCAATGCAATACTTAAATATGTAAGGTTATAGCCCTTCATTGCGCCACTATCTGTATACATCGCCATATTAACTGCTACTGGTGCTAACCCTAAACCAATGACCATAATAACTGGCCCAACTACAACCGGTGGTAAAAGCTTAAGTAACCAATTGACACCAACCATTTTGATTATCAATCCGATGATGACATACATTAAACCACTCATGAAAAGTGCCATTAACATTTCACCCATCTCATGGGTTTTCAGACCCACGATAATTGGTGTGATGAATGCGAAACTTGAGCCTAAATATGCAGGAATTTTTCCTTTTGTAATTAATATATAGAGTAACGTACCTAGACCAGACGCAATTAACGCAGCTGATACAGGTAATCCTGTTAAATAAGGTACTAATACTGTTGCACCAAACATTGCAAATAAATGTTGCGAACTCAATAAGAACCATTGACTTGTTTTCGGTTTTTCGTTTACATCGAGTACAGGTTCAACAGTTCTTTCGTAAATTTCTTCATTTGTAGAATTCATAATTTCCTCCCTTTTTTTCAATAAAAAAAGTCTCTTTGCACATGCAAAGAGACTTAAGTGTCTATTACTCACTTAAACCCTTTGCAGGTGTCTCGCACCAACTTAAAAGAGTTATTTAATATAAACTTGTGTTCGTTCATCGACTTCATCTAATAAGACTATGACTTCTTCTGAAGTTGCCGTTGGAATGTTTTTACCGATAAAATCAGCGCGAATTGGCAATTCACGATGTCCTCTGTCTACAAGCGTTGCCAGACTGATGCGTTTTGGACGCACATGATCTAATATCGCATCAAGTGAAGCACGTACTGTTCTACCTGTGAAAAGAACATCATCAACAATCACAACATGTTGATTGTTCATATCAGTATCAATCTCATAAGCTATAACATCTGAACTGATGCGATCAGTCTTATCATCACGATAATTTGTTACATCTAAAATACCTGTAGGTACTTTAACACCATCGATGCGTTCAATTTTTGACTGAATACGGTTAGCAAGATAAATGCCACGTGTACGAATACCGAGTAGTACTAGATTATCTGCGCCTTTATTATTTTCAAGAATTTCATGCGCAATACGTGTTAACGTACGGTCAACCGCTTTATCATCCAGCACGATTCTTTTATCCACATTAATTCCCTCCTCAAAAAATCCTCACGTCAAATAGACGTGAGGATTCCTCGACGCCTTTTAAGCCTCTCTGGACTTAATTAAAAGCATTAACGTGTGATTTATTACATTTAATAATAACACTATTAATTTCAATGTCAATCGTCATAGAAAAATTACATTTTATTTTCTAAGTTTCGTTAAAATTTCCTCAAAATATTCTGGAATTGGCGCTGTACGTTCAATGTATTCACCAGTAACTGGATGTTCAAATCCTATTACACCTGCATGCAACGCTTGTCCATCAATATCCATCGTTTTCTTCGGTCCATATTTAGGGTCGCCAACTAATGGGAAACCAATGTGCTTCATATGTACACGAATTTGGTGTGTTCGTCCAGTTTCTAATACACATTCTACTAAAGTATATTTATCAAATGTTTCGATTACATTAAAATGTGTGACTGCCTGCTTACCATTATCTACAATTGCCATTTCCTGACGATCACGCACATTACGCCCAATCGGTGCATCAATTGTACCAAATTCATGTGGAATGACACCGTGTACTAGTGCAGTATATTTACGCGTTACAGACTTATTAACCAATTGTTCTACAAGTCCGCGATGTGCGATATCGTTTTTAGCAATCATAAGTAATCCAGATGTATCCTTATCGATACGATGAACGATACCCGGACGGATTTCGCCGTTAATGCCTGATAAATCTTTAATCGCATACATCAATCCATTTACTAAAGTACCATTCGGATGACCAGGCGCCGGATGCACTACCATACCTTTTGGTTTATAGACAATTGCAACATCTTTATCTTCATAGTAAATTTCAATACCTAAGTCTTCAGCTTGCAAATCAATTTCCTCTACAGGTTTTTCAGTTACAACGATTTCATCCTCCAAGCGAAGTTTATAGTTCGCTTTTACTGGTTTTCCGTTAACGATTACTAAATCTAGTTTGATCCAGTCCTGAATTTGGTTACGAGACCAATCTTCATTCATATCTGTCAAGTAGCGATCTATTCTTGTTCCTACTTCTTCTTCTTCAATTAAAAAATTATATGTTTCCATTACTTTTCTCCTCTTTTTGGTTAAATAACATGTCATAGAGTAAGACAATAACACCAATTGTTAAACAGCTATCAGCTAAATTAAAAATCGGGAAATCATAATTGATAATCTTCGTATCAATAAAATCTACAACATTTCCACGTATTAGACGATCAATAAAATTACCGATAGCACCAGCAAAAATTAAAGTTAAGCCAAGCTGCATCAACGGATTAAACATTGCTTCTTTATAATAAAAGAAAGCAATCGCTACTAACACGATAACTGTAATAATATAAAAGAAAGTCATTTGATTTTGTAACATACCCCATGCAGCACCATAGTTTCTATGTGATGTAATTTCTAAAATATCACCGATTATAGAAATACTGTCACCGATCTTCATTGTTTTAACAATAATATATTTCGTTATCTGATCCATCGCGATTAAAAATATCGCTAAAATAGACATCAATGTTAGGTTATATCGCTTGTTCATAATTTCACTCCAATCTTTAGTATTTTAACACATTTTTATGGGTAAGTCTGTTTTTGTTTTTGAAACACAATATTAGTTCACATAATATAATTACATTATATAATTATATGGTTACGAAATACCTTAATGACATTGATAATTAAAAATCCCGAACGCACTCACAATAGTACGCTCGGGATTTACTATATTATTTACTTTCTAAAACACTTAAACATCTTGGACATACATGTGGAAAATCGTGATCTTCTGCTGTAATTTCAGTTGAGTAATTCCAGCATCTTTCACATTTTTCACCGTCAGCACGTTCTACTAATACGTTTAAGTTTGTATATTGCGACCCAATTGCACTATCACTTACTTTTGCCTGAGAAACGATAAACAATTGATTTAAGTTATCAAATGATTGAAGTAATGCTAAATCATCAGCATTTTCAGTAAATACAGTAACTTTTGCTTCTAAAGGTTTTCCGATTACTTTTTCATTACGTAAGTTTTCGATACCTTTTAGCACATCATCACGAAGTTCCAGGAATCTAGACCATTTCTCGATTAATGCATGATCCACATCATGAACTGCAGGCATATCCGTTAAATGAACACTTTCTTCAGTAACATGTGGTGTGTGACTCCAGATTTCTTCTGCTGTATGCGGAATAATTGGCGCTAAAACTTTCGTTAACGAAGTTAATACTTCATATACAACAGTCTGCATGCTACGACGAACATGACTATCTGCTGCTTCGATGTAAAGAATATCTTTACCATAATCTAAGTAGAAGTTACTTAATTCTACATTGATAAAGTTTTGTAATTCCTGATAAATATCAAGATAGTCATTATTTTCATAATGATTATGTGCTTTGTTAACGAAATTATACAATTTGTTTAACATAAACTGATCGATTTCTTTTAAATCTTCATAAGCAACTGCATCTGTTTCAGGATTGAAATCATTCACATTACCTAATAAGAATTTAAATGTATTACGGATTTTACGGTATACTTCAGAAACTTGTTTTAAAATGTCGTCAGAGATACGTACGTCTGCTAAGTAATCTACAGACATTACCCATAGACGAATGATATCTGCACCCATTTGTTTTACAACTTTTTCAGGCAGAATTGTATTTCCTAATGATTTACTCATCTTACGGCCTTGTCCGTCCATTACGAAACCATGAGATAATAATTTCTTATATGGTGACATGCCGCGTGTAGCAACTGCAGTAGTAATTGATGAGTTGAACCATCCACGATACTGGTCACTGCCTTCAAAATACATATCGGCTGGGAATGTTAATTCAGGTCTTGCTTCTAACACACCACGGTGACTTGAACCTGAATCAAACCATACGTCCATAATGTCTGTTTCTTTTGTGAATTTGCCATTAGGACTTCCAGGATGTGTAAATCCTTCAGGTAATAAATCATTTGCGTCTCTTTCATACCAAACATTAGAACCGTGTTCTTCAAATAGTGTTGCAACATGTTCAATTACCGCTTCATCCATGATAATGTCACCATTCTCTGCATAGAATACAGGTAAAGGCACACCCCAAACACGTTGACGTGAAATTACCCAGTCTCCTCGGTCACGAATCATATTATAAATACGTGTTTTACCCCATTCAACTTTAAATTCAGTCTCATCGATAGCATTTAAGATATCCTGACGCACTTTATTAATTGACGTAAACCACTGTGGTGTTGCACGGAAGATTACAGGTTTTTTAGTTCGCCAGTCATGAGGATATGAATGCGTGAAGAAATCTAATTTTAATAATGCGCCAACTTCTTTTAAACGCTCAGTGATAACTGGATTCGCTTTATCATAGAATAATCCTTCAAATTCTCCAGCTTCTTTTGTAAATACCCCTTTATCATCAACTGGTGAAATAACCGGTAAGTCATATTTTTGTCCAACGATAAAGTCATCTTCACCATGACCAGGTGCAGTGTGAACACAGCCAGTCCCGGCATCTGTAGTAACGTGATCACCTAAGATGATGATTGATTTTCTCTCTTCAATTAAAGGATGCTGTGTTTCAATCAATTCTAATTCTGAACCTTTAAATTCTTTTTCGAGTACAACACTTTCTTTATCCCAGCCGATTGCTTCACACACGTTATCAAGCAATGCTTGCGCAACGATATAAGCGTTACCATCAATCACTACTTGTACATACGTTAACTCTGGATTTAAAGAGATTGCAACGTTAGCAGGGATTGTCCAAGGCGTAGTTGTCCAGATTACAAATTTAACACCATCGTCAACGATGCCACGTCCATCAACTGTATCAAATGCAACATAAATAGAGGCAGATTTTTTATCCTGATATTCAATCTCAGCTTCCGCTAATGATGATTCACTAGATGGAGACCAGTAAACTGGCTTCTTACCTTTATAGATATAACCCTTTTTAGCCATTTCTCCGAAAAGTCTAATTTGTTCTGCTTCAAATTTTTCCTGTAATGTAATGTAAGGATGTTCCCAGTCACCATTTACGCCAAGACGTTTGAAGTCTGCTTTTTGTAATTCAACTTGTTCTAATGCATACTTACGACATAATTCGCGGAATTCAGCAGTAGACATTTCCTTACGATTGACACCCTTTTTAGTTAAAGCTTGTTCAATCGGTAAACCATGCGTATCCCAACCAGGAACATAAGGCGTATAAAAACCATTCATTGCTTTATAACGCGTGATGAAGTCTTTAATAATTTTATTTAATGCATGTCCCATATGAATCTGTCCATTCGCGTACGGTGGGCCATCATGTAAAATATATGGTGTTTTACCTTCATTTTTCTTTAATAATTTTTCATATAAATTTTTTTCATCCCAGCTACTTTGAATTTGAGGTTCCTTGTTAGGTAATCCTCCACGCATTGGAAAATCTGTTTTCGGCATTAATAATGTGTCTTTATAATCCATTTAATATTCCTCCTGAATAATAAAAAAACACTTAAGCTGATTTCTTCAGGACGAACGAATCCGCGGTACCACCTGAATTAACTCAACTTAAGAGTTCTCTTTAATATATTGAATTGAATATAGACTGATCTTATCTATTTATCGATGATTAGGCTCCCACTCACCCTAATTCGCTGTGCATGTCATCAATAGATACGGTTCTATATGATTATTTTGATTATTCTTTATACTATCACGTTTTTATTCATTTGATAAGTAAAAATAAATAATAAATAAAATTTCTTAAATTATTCTTCTTCTAATGGTTTCATTTCTAAATCATAATTTAATAAATGATCCCAGTCTTCACTCTTCAACAAATCTAACTGTGCTTCAACCAGCATTTTAAAACGAGCTCTAAAGATTTTTGACTGACGTTTCATATCTTCAGTCTGAAAAGCAATTTCTCTCGCTTGCTGCATCGCATCTTTCTTTATGAGTTCTCCGTGATTCTTTGCATCCTGGATAATTACATCAGCCTGCATACCAGCACTTGCTTTAATTTCATCTCCTGCTTTTTGTGCGACGATTAAAGCTTCTGAAATTGTATTTTCAACATTTTTAAATCTCGTTATATTTTCATCTTTATCAGCGATTAATTGCTCTAACATCTTTTTTTCTCGACGCATTGTTTCAAGTTCATCACTTAAAGCTTTCAAATAATCTCTAACTTCATTTTCATTTAAACCTTTATGCACTATATTAAATGATTTATTTTGAATTTCTTCCGGACTAAATTTCATAACGTCACCTCATATTTATTTAAACATCGTACCATAAGTTATACGAATCTTATCCTTCTTCGTACGATCTCCGATTGCTTCTATTCTACCACGACCATATCCTTTTATTGAAATCAAATCATTCGTTTCAACATTGAAACTTGTCTTGTCAATAACAACATGATTCACTTTTACGTGCTCAGCTTCAATATGTTTTTGTGCGATACTGCGTGATTTATTAATCATTAAAGCAACAATATTATCAAGACGTAAACTAGAAACTGTTGATTGGTGTGAAGAAAATGGTTCGGAAGTATCTATCGTTGCTTCTCTATCAATTTCAAACAACTTAATACTTGAACCTTTTAATTTCGTTAAATTCTGAAATACAAAGTCTTTTAAATGTGATGCAATTACAAACTGAATCTTTTCTCCGACGAGTATATCACCTAATAAATCACGTTTGAAACCGATAGACATAAGTGCACCTAACACATTACGATGTGTTAATGTTACAAATTTATCAGCATATTTAATTTCGATTATGGATAACTCAAAATCCTCGTGACTTACTTGGTGATATTCAGGATAAATTAATGCGCGCATACGCTCACGCTCACCACGTCCGCCATAAAATGATACATTCAGTTCCGTTCGATTAACAAGTGTCGTTAAAATAAACTGCTGACGTGGATCCAGAAAATGTGTTAGAACAGGTGAATACTGAGATTCAGCACGTTCTACTAAACTTTCTAAATACTTTACAATCTCTATTTCTTCATTTCTAAAATGCTGATATAAATTCATAATATCCTCTTTTACTTTGACATGAAAAAAATCTCATAGCAATGAGATTTTTCTCTAAATTAAATTAGGCAATACATTGTTATATATAGCAATGAGTCCATACTTAAAGAAGTTCAGGAAAATCAAAGCTGCTATGCTTGAAATATCAAACATTCCAATCGGAGGAATCATACGTCTGAACGGTTCTAAAAATGGTTCATAAATTTTGCCCATCCATTCACCAATTACAGATTCTCTTAATCCTGGAACCCAGGACATAAAGAAATAAATTATCATACCAATTGTATAAATATCGACGGCTCTAATAATAAAATATAATATAGTTGCTGCTATTTCGTATGTACTCATTAAAACTCCTCATGTTCATTATATTCTTCTGGTGCTTCTAACATTTCAGTAATTGATCCAGCTACTTCAACATTATCAGGTGTACATAAAAAGATGTCTGCACCGATACGCTGAATATCTCCACCAATCGCATATACAGTTCCACTTAAAAAATCTATAATACGTTTTGCAGAGATTTTATCAATGCGTTGTAAGTTAACAAGTGTCGCACGTCTGTTTTTAAGTTCATCTGCAATATCCTGCGTATCACTGAATACACGTGGTTCAAATAGACACACTTTAGAAATGCTAGAAGTTGGTTGTTCATGCATGTTAACAACATTATTTTGACTCACTTTGCGCTCATTCACTTTCACTTTAGATTTTACTGGTTCAGGTTTCGTGCGATACACAGTTTCTTGTTTGACAATCTTTTTATCTGCTTTATCATTACTTGCCTGAATTTTTTCTCTTTCAACTGATTCTACAGCTTTTTTCGGTGTATTGTCTTCATATACGACTTCTTCTTCATCTTCATAAACGAAGAATCCTTTAAATACATCTTTAATGGCCATAAATTCCCTCCTAACCAACGAGTTTCGTTCCTATACGAATAAACGTCGCACCTTCTTCTATCGCGATTTTGTAATCATTACTCATCCCCATTGAAGTTTCAGTACATGGTGCATGTGGTAATGCCAGTTCTTGAATTGTTAATTGTAAATGCTTTAAATGTTTAAAATAAGATCTAATTTCTGTTTCATTGGCGTCAAGCGGTGCCATTGTCATTAAACCTACTACCTCAATGTTATCATATTTGGCTAAACTTTGGGTAAATGATTGTAATTCTTCAGGACTAATACCATGCTTGCTATCTTCTCCGCTTACATTAACCTGAATAAAACATTTTACTTTTTTGTCTGCGCGTTTTTGAATTTCTTTAGCTAAACTCATTCTATCTAATGAATGTAGATAATCTACCTGATTGATGACTTCTTTAACTTTTCTCGTCTGTAAAGACCCGATATAATGCATCGTCACATTGTCGATGTTTTCTTTTTTTTCAATAAATCCTTCGATTCGATTTTCACCTAAATCTTTAATTCCAGCAAATACAGCTTCTTTTGCACGTTCAGTTGAAACATACTTTGTTACCGCAATAATTGTCGGCGTCTGATTATAAGGTGAATTTGCCTTACTCTCTTCAATATCTTTTAAGATAGCCTTCAGATTATCTTTAACTTCCATTTTAATCCCTCGTTCCAATATATGCTAACATTCTACCTGTCTTACCTTTTTCTAAACGATATGAGAAAAATTCTTCATTCTCAGTTGATGTACAACGTGTTGTGATAGTTATATTTTCTTGTTTAATCCCTGCATTCATCGCAATACGTGCATTAATTTCCTGTAGGTTAATATCAAACATATTATTCTTATTAATCTGGAAACAATCTTCTATTTCTAGATTTAGTTCAGTAAATTGTCGTTTAATATCATCATTCACTTCATAACATGGTGCAGTGACTGACGGACCAATGATACATTTTAGGTCATCGATATTACCAGTATATGCTTTTATAAGTCGGTCAACGATTAATCCTACTGAACCTCGCCATCCTGCATGTCCCAACGCTATGAAGTCATCTTTAACACTATACAGGTAAACTGGAACACAATCTGCAAAACACATTGTTAGTAGTATACCTTTTTCATTCGTATATAAACCATCAACGTCTAACCATTTATGTGTAAGCTCTAATACATTTGTACCCTTGTCTTCTAAAAAAGCTTCCTGAATATTATTACCATGTTTTTGAATCGGAAAGACCCAGTCACTCGTTTTAAATCCAATTTCATTAGCTACTAACGCCTGATTATGATGGACATTAAACGGTGCATCATCAATATATAACGCCATGTTTAAACTACCTTCAGGATAATCACTAATCCCACCATGTCGACTCGTAATGCCAATCACTTTATTGTTATTATTAGCTACGTTATATGTATGTTTCTTTAATTGAAATGGTTCCATATGTGCCTCCAAAATGGCATATTATATAAAAACCGAACAAACAGAAATCAAAGAGCGACTTATGTTTGTTCGGATGTATTGTCAATCAATTATTTAAGTGAATTATCTTCTACGACGACGTGTACCACGGTCTTTTAAGAAACCTGGAACATCTAAATCATCTCTATTTGATTCTCTTTCAGGTTGTGCTTGTTGTGGTTGAGAAACTGATTCTGAGCGTGTCTCACGTTGTGTTTGCGGTGTTCCAAAGCCAGTTGGAGCAACACTACGTGTCGGTTTGTCATTGAAACCAGTTGCAATAACTGTTACCACGATTTCATCTTGTAGTTCTGGATTAATAACTGTACCAAAGATCATATTAACATCTTCATCTGCTGCGTCCTGAACGATATCAGCTGCTTCTTGTGCTTCGAATAACGTTAATGATTCGCCACCAGTAATATTCATTAATACCCCTTGAGCACCCACGATAGATGTTTCAAGTAATGGAGAAGAAATCGCTTTTTTCGCTGCTTCGATTGCACGGTTCTCACCACTAGATACACCGATACCCATTAAAGCAGAACCTTGGTTACTCATAATTGTCTTAACGTCTGCGAAGTCTAAGTTTACTTCACCAGATACTGCGATTAAATCAGAAATACCTTGTACACCTTGACGTAATACGTTATCTGCTTCTTTGAATGCTTCCATCATTGGCGTTGATTTGTCAACGATGTCTAATAAGCGATCATTTGGAATAACGATTAATGTATCTACTGCAGCTTTCATTGCTTCAACACCCGCAGCAGCTTGTGTTTGACGTTTACGGCCTTCAAATGAGAAAGGACGCGTAACGACACCAACTGTTAAAGCACCCATCTCTTTAGCAATTTTAGCTACAACTGGTGCAGCACCTGTACCAGTTCCGCCACCCATACCAGCAGTTACAAATACCATATCTGCGCCCTGGATTGCATCTTCAATTTGTTCACGTGACTCTTCAGCTGCTTTCTTACCAATTTCAGGATTTGCTCCAGCCCCTAAACCACGTGTTAATTTTTCACCGATTTGGATTTTAGAAGTTGCTTTAGATAAGTTTAAAGCTTGGCCATCAGTATTGATCGCAATAAATTCTACATTGTTCATACCGTGATCAATCATTCGGTTTACGGCGTTATTACCGCCGCCCCCTACACCGATTACTTTTAATGTTGCTAAGTGATTAAAGCCCTGTTCAAATTCTAACATTCAATTTTCCTCCTATATAATTGTGGCCAATTATTATTCAAATAAAGATTTCATAATTTTTTTCATTACACTTGATTTTTCATTTTCATGTTTAGGTTGTTCAAAAGTACCATCTTCACGTTCGACGCGTGCGCCGATCGTTTTAGATGTATAAGTTTCTGTTTCAACATCTTTGTTCGCTTTACGTTTAAAGAATCCATCAAATCCTTTTGATTTTGGTTTCTCTTCCACGTACTCTTCAACATGCTCCTCTAAAGAAGTAGTTTCATGATTATTAATTGTAACATAATCTAATAGTTCATCAAAGCTAATACCACTATTGATTGTAGAAATACTTGAAGAAAATTCCGGTTTTCTAATTCCCATTTGTTGTGGAACATGAATTCTCACTTTTTCACTAACCATATCAGATAATAATTCTTTAATACCTAACATGTTAGCAGTACCACCGGTTATTACAAAGCCACCATTAATTTTATTCAATCCCATCTCCTGTAGTAAATCAAATACTTCAAGAAATATTTCTTCAACACGTGCTTCTACGATATCACTTAAATCTTTTTGGTTAAAGCTCATCGGTTCATTAGAATCTACTTGATTTACAGTGAATACATCTTGTTCAGAAGCTAAATCATAAAACGCATGTCCATACTGCTCTTTTACTTTCTCAGCCAGATCAAAAGTTGTATTTAACGCTTGAGCAATATCATTTGTAATTTGACTACCCGCCATTGGAATATTATCAGCGTCAAACAAATTGCCACGTTCATAATATGCCACCTGAGTTAACTGGTCACCTATATCAATGACTACTGCACCTAGCTCTACTTCAGTTGGCGTCAAGATATGTTTATAATTATATGCATCAGAATAAACATCTAATACATGTACCCCACAACTTTCAACGCATTTCAATGTATTGATTAATACAGAACGATTTGTTGTAATTACACCTGCATCAACCGATAAACTTTGCGTTGCAATCATTTCTTTCGGATCACTTACTTCATGTAAGTCGTCAACTTTAAACATTTTCGGGAAAACACCGATAATTTCAATTTCATTCGAAGTATTTTTTGCACGAATGCCATCTAATACTTCTTCAATATGCTCTCCAGTAATTTCAGTCGATTCACCATTAAATGTAATTTCATGTTCAATATCATGAATTTCAGAATGAATAATCGGCATTTTTAAAAATACATCTTCAAACTCTATCCCTGATGCAATTTGTGCTTTCTTAATCGTATCTTTAATCGCATGACTTGCAACATCAAAATCATCAATCATACCTTTTTTAATCCCATCAGTAAAAGTTTGACCTGTACCTATCACATTAATGCCATTATGAAACTTTTCGCCTACAACTACCTTAACGCTCGATGATCCAATATCTATAGAAACATAGTAATGTTCTTCCATCGATAGGCACCTCCTATTTATGTTTGTTTAACATACACTATCAATATTACATTATAGACTTTATTCAGAAAACTATAAACGCTTTTTTTTTAGAATAAAATAATTTTTTATAAAGTTTAATACAATATATTTTTCATATTAATTTGATGTATTGTTTTGTTTTACGTTATTTAACTGCTTTTGTAAATCTTGTACTGCTTTCTCTACTTTTTCTTTCTCTTTTGCTTCATTAGCTTTCATTTCTGATTCCATTTCAAGTCGTCGTGTTTCAGCTTTCTTTGATTCATATGGTATAAATACTGCGCCGACCTCTAAATCAATTATGCCAGGCTTTATCATTTTACCAGATTCATCGCGTTCAATATTTTGAGCCATACTTGGATAGTAATCAAGTTTATCAGAAATTGTTCTTAAATCTCCTATAACTTCAATACCATCTTTCATAAACATTTGAATACGTGCAGATGACTGTTCATTTGGAACAAAGTTAATTTCTGAAATTTGATTAACAATTGCCGGTTTTGTATGTTTTAACACTTTAATGAGTTGGTTTAACTCTTTTTTTCCAAAATTATTGATTAATGGTGCGTTACTCGGTCTATCAAAATTCATTTGATGTATTATCTGACCATTTTCTAAGACTGGATGAAATTCGCTTCCATCTGGTAAGACACCGATTACATTGTATTCATCAATGATGATTGCTACTTTATTTGGAAAATGTCTTTTTACTGTTGCAGATTTTACACCATCTAAATATTCAATATTACTTGATATTTCATCTGTGTTGAGACTATAAATACGGTCACGATTTGAAATTTGAGCTTTCTTTAAAATAGTTTCATTGCTATTTAGTACCGTATTATTGACAGACACTTTATTCACGTAACTAATATTTGTAAACATATATAGTAAAATTAGAGTAACTACTGCTACGATTGTTAAAAAAATTGCAAGCTGAATACGTTGTCTTCGTTTGCGACGTTTTTTCTTTTCCTCTACATACTGAGGCGTTTCTATAATTTGATCTTCCATAGCCTATTGCAGCAACTTCACTTGTTGAATGAAGTCTTCTCCTCTAACTTCATAGGTCGGATATTGGTCCCAGCTGGCACAAGCTGGGCTTAACAGTACAGTATCGCCTGCCACAGTCTTACCTTTCGTTTGCACAACTGCATCTTTTACGTCATCACAAACTGAATATGGAATGTGATGTGATTCAGCAAATGCTTTTAATTTTTCAGTCGTCTGTCCAAAAATATACATATGTTTAACATTGCTAACATGTTCATCTAACTCTTCAAAACCATTCCCTCTATCTAAACCACCACATAACCAGTGAATAGGAGAGTCAAACGCATCAAGCGCAAAAGTAGTTGCTAAAGTGTTAGTTGCTTTAGAATCATTAAAATATTTCACATTAGCATGTGTCTTTACAAATTGTAATCGATGTTTGATGCCTTCAAAAGACTTTAATGTAGCGATAATACTTTCGTTAGGAATGTCACTTAGTTTAGCTGCTGTAATACTTGATAAAATGTTTTCAAGATTATGTTTACCAGGTAACACTACTTCGTCTACGTCAATAATAAATTCATCCTGAAAATAAATTTTTCCATCGACAATATAACTACCATTAACTTTTTCTTCTGTACTGAAATAAATAATCTGACTTTTAATTTCGAAATTTTTAAGCAGCTCTTTTTGCTTATAGTTAAAAATTAAATAATCTTCTGCGGTCTGATTTTTTACGATATTTAATTTTGCACTGACATATTCATCTTGCGTGCCATGATAATCTAGATGTGCAGAATAAATATTAGTAATTAAAGCAATATGTGGTCTAAAAAGTCTGATACCCATCAATTGAAATGATGATAGTTCTGTTATTAATGTATCTTCAGACTTTGCATTTTGTGCTACTAAGGAAGCAACAAATCCTATATTTCCACATAGCAATCCTGTTTGATTACTATGCTTAAACATGTCACCCATTAATGATGTTACAGTCGTCTTACCATTTGTTCCTGTTATACCGATGATTTTGCCTTCATTAATCTCATATGCTAGTTCCACTTCAGTAATAATTTGAATATTACGGTCAAGTGCTTCCTGAATAAAAGGAATACGATAAGGTATACCTGGATTTTTTACGATAAGATCAATGCCATCTAATAACTCAATTGGATGATGTCCACTTACTACTTTAATTTCAAGCGCTTCTAATTCTTTCGCTTCATTTGTTAAGCTAATATCCTTGCCATCATTAACAGTTACTTTCGCACCTAGTAAATGTAATAACTTCGCTGTTTCATAACCACTTTTCCCGAGACCAAGTACCAAAATTTTTTTTCCCTGATAACTTGTTATATTCTTCACTTAATTCACTCCTAAATAAATCCCAATTAATCCAGAAATAATACCGACTGTCCAGAATACAATTACTATTTTCCATTCAGACCATCCACCTAATTCATAATGGTGATGTAATGGACTCATTCTAAAAATACGCTTACCGGTCAATTTAAATGATGCAACTTGTAACATCACTGATAAAGTTTCTAAAACAAACATCAAACCAATAAAAATTAAAGTTAATTCTTGATTTAACATGATAGAAACAGTAGCAATTATGCCTCCTAAAGCGAGGGAACCAGTATCTCCCATAAATAATTTCGCTTTATATTTATTATAGATTAAGAATCCACATAAACTTCCGATAAGAATCGCTAAGTAATACACCATGCCCTGGCTCATCGTATGATGTGCTAAATAAAAGTAACAACTAAATGCAATTATTGATAGTCCTGTTGCTAACCCGTCCAAACCATCTGTTAAATTAACTGCATTTGAAAAACCAACTTGCCAGAAAATTATAAACACAACATAGAATATAGATAAAGGTATTCCAATATCCGTAAAAGGTAAATTAATTTCATTTGATAGTGAAAGCAAGCCGAGACCATTACTCACAATGTAAAATAAAACTGCAATTAATATCTGAAATAGGAATTTTTGTTTTGATGTTAAGCCCTGATTATTTTTCTTAACCACAATGATGTAATCATCTACAAATCCAATTAGTCCAAATCCTAAAGTTACTAAAATCAATAATATAATCGGACCTTTGTCATCAACAAAAAATATTGCAATAATGCTTAAAAGGATTGTGCTGATTAAAAATGTTAAACCACCCATCGTTGGCGTACCACTTTTTTGTTGATGACTTTTCGGACCTTCCTCTCTAATTGATTGCCCAAATTTCATTCTTTTGAGTAATGGGATAAACAAAGGGACTAAAATTGCAGTTAAAATAAAACTTGCTACTCCAAAAATTAATGCATTCATATTTTTCACATATCAGTTTGATAACTGATTCCTTTCTATTCCGTAGTTTTAGATTCTGTAGATATTGCTTCGGTTGTTACTTCTTCTGTCGTATTTTCTTCTGTTGAACTATCATTTAAGTTTTGACTCGTGTTTCTATTCTTTTTCTTCTCTATTTCAAGCTGTTTTTTCAATGCTTTTTCTTCATCCTTTTTATTTGCATCAATTATATTATCATAGGCAGGTGATTGTTTTAACGGATCAAGTGAATCCATTGAAACCATTACTTTATCGCCTTTTTTAACAGCCGTATTTGGTGCAATTGACTGTTTTACAACATAACCATTACCATCAAACTGAACTTTGATTTGTGTTAACTGTTCAAACATCAATAAATCACGTTTTGACCATGAAGTCATATCGGGCATTGTAATTTTTCCGTCTGTAAATAAAAATACTTTATCACCTTTTAACAATTCAGTTTGTTGTGGTGTTTGTCCAGTAACTTTATTACCGTCACCAATCACAACCGGTACAAAGCCATTACCTTCAATTACTCCACTTGCCTTATCGACATTTGATCCAATTACATCTTCCACTTTTGAAGATAACTTTTTACCTTTATCTTTTGTAGCGCCTACATCTAAATATTTCAAAGTATTTTCCATCAATGGTTTATAACCTTTGGATACACCTAAACTGTATGCTTCCCCAGCATTTTTTTGTGCTAAAGACATACCGTAATATATAATTACTCTTGGATTTTTTGCAGGCGCATAACCCATAAAACTTACCATATATGGCTGATAGCCTTTTACATATCCACCATTTTTCGTATCCGGCACTTGTGCCGTACCTGTTTTACCAGCTATTTTATAATCGTCAATACGATAATTGTAGGCATGCATTTCAGAACCGTAAACTACATCATATAGAGCTTTCATCGTTTTGTGCGCTGTTGTTTTTGAAATTGGTTGACCAATCACTTTTTTCTTACCTTTATAGACAATACTTTTATCCGGACTAATAATATCTTTCACAAAATACGGACTGAGCATATTTCCATCATTAACAATTGCAGTTTCCGCCTGTATCATCTGGGCAGGACTCACAGTAGTCGATTGTCCAAATGCTGAGACTTTCTTACTTAATTCATCACCCCAGGAAATATGCCCGGTAACTTCTGAATCAAACAGTGAGTTTGTGGATTTGCCGAATCCAAACTTTTCGTAGTAGGATTTCATCTTATCGGTTCCAACGTCATCCTGAAGTTTCATCATTAATACGTTTGAAGACAACTGGAAACCTTTATGCATAGAAATCATGCCCCATCCAATATCATTCCAGTCAGAAATAACACTTCCGGCAACTTCTCTCTCACCTGACTTAAACTTTTTATTTGGTTGGTACTTTCCTTCTTCAATTGCAGCTGCTAAACCAAAAGTTTTAAATGTTGAGCCAGGTTCATATGTGTTTTGATAAAGATCATTAGCCCATTTATCACCAAAATTTTCTCGTGTTTGCGGATTAAACGTTGGTCGCTGACTATAGCCAAGGATTTCACCGGTATTAGCATCTGTTACAACTGCAAATAAATCTTTAGGCTGGTATCTTTTCACCATCAGATCAAGTGAATCTTCGACAAATATTTGGATATTTTTATCGATTGTCAACTTAACATTATCACCATTTACAGCAGGTATTACATTTCCTGATTTAGGTAGAACATATTGCCAAATATCTTGTTTATAACTCGTTTTACCTGCTTTACCTGAAAGGTAAGTATCAAATATCTTTTCGGTCCCCATCATACCCTGGATTTGATTAGACTCTGAATTCTTTTCAGCATAACCTATTAAATGAGATGCAAAATTGCCATTAGGATAAAATCGTTTTTTTTCAGAGAAAAATGTTAGACCTGGTAACTTTAATTGTTCAATTGCTTTCTTCTGATTAAATGTTAAATCTTTACCTGCTTTTCCAAACTCGACTTGAAATGCTTTTTTTGTGCTAAGTGTTTTCAAAATTGATTTATAAGGCATATCAATTATTCTGCTTAATGCTTTAGCAGTTTTCTTTTTATCTACGACATGACGAGCTGGCTTGCCTTTCTGGCTGATTCGTTTGTCGAGTATAGCAACAAGTTTATATGATTCTATGTCTTCAGCAAGGACCTCACCATTACGATCAAGTATTTTCCCTCTTACAGGTTGATTAACAATACTGCGTACATATTTTTCACTTGCTCGCATTGATAAATCATGTCCGCTGGAATGTCCAGTGACCATGATGAAAGAATATTTCGAAATCAATGAAAAAAAGAGCAGTCCGAATAACATTACTAAAAGGACCGCTCCTATTTTATTTTTTCTTATTTTCAACTTAGTTCGTGACATCTTTTTGCACTACCTTTACGTTATCATTATTCAAGCTAAGTCCGAACGACTTTGCTTTACTATAGACACGTTCATAAGAAGATTGTTTCATCGCTTCTGAATTTAACTCACCATTTACAGATTTTTGATGAACAATTTTTTGTTCAATTGCAGCAATCTTACTATTTGTGTGATACGCGTCATATTTTAAAGATAGCATATAAATACTTACTAAAGCAATCAATGTCACCAATGATAAATATACTAATTTCTCTAATTTAGATAACGAAACAACATGGGATTTTGTAACAGTTTTTGTTATAACTTTAGGTTGTGCTTGTGTCTGTTCATAATAATTTGGATTGATGTATTCTACTGCCATGTTGTCACCTCTTATTTTAATATTTCTACGACTCTAAGTTTTGCGCTGCGTGCTCTATTATTCTCTTCTAGTTCTTGTTCTGTCGATACAATCGGTTTCTTATTAATACGTTTTAATTTCGGCTTGTACTCATCCGGGATAACTGGTAAACCTCTAGGAATATCAGGACCTTTTTCATACTCCTGAAAAACTTGTTTACATAGTCTATCTTCTAATGAATGGAAAGTAATAACTGAAATTCTTCCACCCACATTAACAGAATCAATCGCTTGTTCAATCGACTCTTCAAAAGCACCTAGTTCGTCATTTACCGCAATTCTTATGGCCTGAAAAACTCTTTTAGCAGGATGTCCGCCTGTTCTTCTGGCTGGTGCTGGAATTGCGTCCTTAATAATTTCAACTAAATCAGATGTCGTTTCAATTGGTGTTGTTTCTCTAATATTTTCAATTTTTCGAGCGATTTGTTTAGAAAATTTTTCTTCACCATAACGAAAGAATATTGAAACTAACTTTTCATAGGGCCATTCATTGACTACTTCATATGCTGAAAGCGTTTGTGATTGATCCATTCGCATATCGAGCCTTGCTTCCTGGTGATAACTAAATCCTCTTTCTCCTACATCAAGTTGTGGACTAGAAACCCCTAAGTCATAAAGAACGCCATCTACTTTATCAATATTAAGTTCATTTAAGATAGCTCTTAAATTCCTGAAGTTATCTTTAACGAAAGTTACTTTATCTAAATGATCTTTCAAAATGATGTGTGCATTGTCAATCGCAGTCTGGTCCTGATCGATTGAAATCAATCTACCATTCGTTAATTGTTTGACTAAATAAAGACTATGACCCGCTCCACCTAAAGTACAATCAACATATATACCATTCGGTTTAATATTAAGTTGATCAACAGTTTCTTCTAATAACACAGTAATATGATGGAACATGTTTTCCTCCTATAGATCAAAATCAATTAACTCTTCAGCAATTTCTTCATAGTGCTCTTCAGTATCTTCATAGAAATTATCCCAGCTACTTCTGTCCCAAATCTCAATTCGAGTTGAAACGCCTATCACTGTACATTCCTTCGATAAACCAGCATATTCCATTAAATTCTTTGGAATATTAATACGTCCTTGTTTATCTAATTCTACTTCTACTGCACCAGAGAAGAATAAACGCATAAATTTTCTGGCATCTCGTTTAGTTATTGGTAAAGTTTTTAATTTTTCTTCAATTCTTTTCCATTCATCTAAAGGATAGCCAAACAAACACTTATCAAGGCCACGAGTAATAACAAAATGTTCTGTTAATTCATCTCGGAACTTAGCAGGTACAATCATGCGACCTTTGGTATCCAGTTGATGTTGATATTCACCCATGAACATAGTCATCACCTAGCCTTAATATAAATTTACCACATCCCACCACTTTCCTCCACTAATTATTCAAAACTTTTTTATTTTTTATATGAAGACGCAAAAAACCCCCCACCACGCTAAAAAACCGTGGTGGGGGGAAATCCCAAATATAATGTTGTAATAAGAAAAGAATATCATCTATAGTTTTAAAATCGTATGATCGAACGTGTAGTTATTGATGTTATCAATAACTTCATCAAATATGCCAAAATCGTACGTATTGATAAACTGAATAGGATGCATTATTCTCTCCTGTAAGCCTCCTCCAGGATTCATTATATTCCCGATAGCGTTCAACGCTTTAAAATCAACATCATGACGGCGTTTAATATCTTGATGATAGCGTTTCTTAAAATATTCAAATTGACGTTTATGATAATTCAAATTATCCTGCAACAATTGTTTTGTCTCCATTGGAACATCTAGTAATTGCATTGCTTCATAATCCGCTTCAATATTTGCAATCGTTTCCTGCATTTGACTAAGCAAGAGTCTATTTTCCTTTGAACCTAAAAAATCGTTCTGGAACTTCTCAATACCATTATCGTAAAGCGAATCAATCGTAATATTGAAACGTTGCATATCCTTTAATAATTTGTCATTTATATAGGTTATACGCATACGTGGGACCACTGGAGGCATTTCAACTTTTGCGAAATCAAAAACCTGCTTTAACTCTCCCCAGTATTTAATTTCTGATGGGCCACCGACAAATGCTAATGTGTTAAATAGCATTTCTTCCATCAATGGACGTGTAACAACATTGTTACTGAATAAATGTGGCGCAACTTGAATTTTAGCTCTCATTTCAGCTTTAGTAAAAGTGGCATCAGATTTAGATAATTTATATTTTCCATCTTCGAACTTTAATAACTGACGTTTGCCTTCAAATGACATAAATAAATGAACATTTGTTTCAGTTAAAATTTGGCGTTCTCCGATAAGGGATTCCATCTTTTCTTGTCCATTTCTAAAAGCTTGATTGATTGCTTCATGGTGATCAAACATCCACACAAGTATGTCCGTTTCCAGCGCACGAACTTCTTTGTTCTGGCTATCAATTAACAGTAAACCATAGTCTTTAAATAACGTATGAATAATGTATTGGAAATGATCCGTCCAGTTTTCTGGCAAATTATTTAAAAGTTTATAAATCGATTTTGTTGCATTAGTTTCTGTTAAACTCGTAATAAAGCGGTCAATCGTAAATTTTAATGCTTCCTGTTCAAAGTTAAGTTCAGATACACTATCTGTTACTTCTTCAGTTGGATAATATTTAATTTTATGCACGTTATTTTCCGCTGTATATACATTAATATAATTCACTTCATCAAAATCATGATCTTCACCTGCAATCCAGAATACAGGTATTATCTTAGTACCTAGTTTCGTTGATTGCTCTTTTGCAAGAACAATTATAGTAATAATTTTATGTATTGTATACATTGGACTAACAAACAGTCCTGCTTGTTGCCCGCCGATGACAACTTTATTACCTTCGGCTAAAAGATTTATATTTTCACGTTGTTTTTCGCTCAGTTCAAACTTCGACATATAATTTTCAATTACTTTTGAAAGCTCAGATTCAAGACCATTTGCTTTATCGTTCATACGCAATTTATAACTTTCATCTTTTGTTACATCATATCTATATTGTGATAACACATCATCCTGATGTGTGTAGCGCTCTATAAAAGCCCCTTTGTTATCTGCTAACTGCTTAATTATCTCCACTTGTCTACACCTCGCATTTTATCATTATTTAGTATAATGATAATCAAGCGCAAATACAATTTTATGGCTTACTCGAAAAAAATAAGTGTATCGCAAAAGCGATACACTTATAAAAAAATTATTTAGAAACTACTTCTTTACCATTGTAAGAACCACATGATGGACATACACGGTGAGATAATTTCATTTCGCCACATGATGGACATTCAACCATACCAGGTACTGATAATTTGAAGTGTGTACGACGTTTTCTTTTCGCTGTTTTAGATGTTCTTCTAAAAGGAACTGCCATTGTATTTTGCCTCCTATCGATCTAGTTTTCAGACATACTGTCTTTTAAAGCTTGAAGTTTTGCAAGCCTTGGATCAACCTTAGGCTTTTCATCTTCTAATTGACTTTCATCAATTACTTCCCAACCTTTACCTTTTGTTAGTTCTAAATCAACATCCTCTTTTACCACACGTACAGGTTTATTGATTACAACTAACTCTTGAATAACGGGTGTTAAGTCTATAACACCATTCAAAATGGCATGTCTATTCTCATCATATTCAACATAATCGTTATCATCAAAATATTCTACTGATTTGATATCGAATGGAACTTCAACATCTTCTAATGTTCTTGCACAAGTCATAACGAATTGTCCAGTTACATGTAAATCAGCTACTACTTCGTTTGACTTAGATGTTAATTTACCCTCCACCTTAATCGGTGATATATCAACTAACTGTAAGCTAGATATTAAATGATTTAAGTTGATTTCTGATTCAAATGGATAACCACTATCACGATGTTTTCTTAATTCAGCTAATGACCATTTCATATGGTTTCACCTCTTACAAACACAAAATTTATTTTACCTCTTTTAATAACAGTTTGTCAAGATTTTTTCTTAACAGATATTTCTGTTACAATCATTATTATAAACTGATGTGAGGGGAAATACAATGAAGGCAATCGGAATAATTTGTGAATATAATCCTTTTCATAATGGCCATAAATATCAGATAGAGCAGGTTAAAAAATTATATCCAGATGCTATTATTGTAGCAATCATGAGTGGACAATTCGTTCAACGTGGTGAGCCTGCATTTATAAATAAATTTATGCGTACAAAAATGGCGCTTGATTATGTGGACTTAGTTGTTGAACTCCCTCAATTCTATGCAATAAGTTATGCAGATGACTTTGCTCGTGGTGGTATCATGATCGCTAAAAAGCTCGGTCTCGAAGGTTTGTCTTTCGGCAGTGAGAGCGGAGACCTTAACAAAATTGATTTTGAGATAAAGTCACCTACTCGTGAAGCTATACGTACTGGAGCAGCATACCCAAAATTAATGAGTGCTGATTTAAAATCAAATGATATATTAGCTCATGCATATATGAAAGCTACGAGAGAAATATACCCTACCCTGACATTAATTCCAATCTCAAGAATTAATAATAATTATACAGATGAAGTTTTGACAGGTACAATTTCAAGCGCAACTGCAATACGGAAGAATTACTTTAATGATAATGACATTAAAGAGACGATGCCTCACAGTGAATTAATCGTCAATGCAGTCCGCTGGGAAGATTATTTTACGCTATTAAAATATCGTATGCTATCCATGAATGTACTTGAACTTCAAAAAATATATACGATGTATGAAGGATTAGAAAATCGATTTAAGAAAGTCATTAGTGAAGTTGAAACATTCGACGAATTAATTGAAAAGATGGTATCAAAACGATATACGAGAAGTAGAATTCAACGGTTACTTGTCTATCTATTGTTAAATATAAAAGAAAAAGATGTTCCTCGATTAAAAGAAATTACAGCTATACGTATACTAGGGATGAATGACACAGGACGAAAACTAATCAAATCAATTGAAGATGTTGTAATCGTGACAAACGTAAACAGCGCGTCGCGTGATTATTTCGGTTTAGAAATAAAAGCTACTGAAATATATAACCTTATAAGTGGTAGCTCGATGACAGATTTTAATACGCCAGTTGTATACAATCGATAACGATTGGGTCGCGCTAGTAAAGCGGTTGTATTATCTAATTTCTACTACTTACTCTGATCCTTGCATTTCAACCCATTGGAAAGTATATAAATTTCAACTACTCCATCAAAAAACCACATCTTATCCGGATGTGGTTTTTCAATATGATTTACTATTCTTCTTCTGCTAATTGCTGATACTTTTCTTTTAGTGCAATCTCAACATTTTTAGGTACAATACTCGATACATCCCCACCATATTTTGCAACTTCTTTAACCATACTCGAAGAAATAAATGAATATTGGTTGTTAGTCATCATATATAATGTTTCTATATCATCGTTTAATTTCTTATTCATGCTTGTCAGCTGCATCTCATATTCAAAGTCAGAAACTGCACGTAATCCACGTACGATTTGTTTAGCACCTACTCTTTCACAAAAATGCACAAGTAAACCTGAAAAATAATCAACTTTTACATTCGGAATATCTTTAACCGCTTCTTCAATGAGAGTAAGACGTTCTTCTATCGTGAAAAAACCGGTCTTTTTAGCATTATTCAATACAGAGACATGTATTTCATCAAATAATTCACTACTTCGCTGTATGATATCTAAGTGTCCTTTTGTGACAGGGTCAAAGCTTCCTGGTACTACTGCGATTGTTTTACTCATAATTACCTCTTAATATGATTAATTTTGTTATGCCATATGTTTCATTTTTTATCACTTCATAGTCAAGCGTATCTATTCTTTCATTCTTCTCACATTCTATAAGGATTTGACCGTCTTCTGCAAGTAAATCAAATTCCTTAATCATAGGCAATGCTTCATTAACGATATTCTTTTGATACGGGGGATCTAAAAAAATCATATTAAACTGAATATCTCTTTTATTTAATGCCTTTAAAGCTCTTTTGTAATCATTCTTATAAATTTCAACTTCTTCGTCAAGAAATGAAGTGTTTTTCTTAATCATCTGTATTGATTCAAAACTTCCATCTACAAAAATCACTTTGGAAAGGCCTCTGCTTATCGCTTCTACCCCCAATCCACCACTGCCAGCAAATAAATCAAGTCCTATGCCATTCATCGGACCGAGAATATTAAACATCGTTTCTTTAATTTTATCTGTTGTTGGTCTTGAAGTTACTCCTTTTGGTGCAGTTAACTGAAATCGTTTATATTTCCCACCAATAACACGCATATATTACTCCTTTTAAATTTATTCTCACGGTTCTTTTCATGTATAATATTAATATCAATAAATAAAGGAGAACCATAATGAAACAAGCTTTTATTTCGCTCGGCGAAGGATATAGTGATCTTTTCGAACTCGAGCAGTTAATGAAATATAATCATGAACGAACGGACTGTTTATTGTTTTTACATACTACGTTGGAAAAACAGCCTAAAACTTCAGTAGTACTGATTATGAATCCAACAGTAGATGGTAACTTCCAGGCGATGTATAGCATATTTGAAGGCATAAATTACCCATATCCTGAAAGCAATAAACGCTTTGATCTCGTAAAGTCATGGGCTGAAAAATACCAAATCTCTATAAAAGAATTTGATGTAAAGGCAAAGCATTTCTTTTATGAAGATGCACTTTATCACCAGTACTTAATTGGCGTGTTACGTCTTCAACGCGTTATTAAACCGATGCATTAAGTTTATTATCACCTGAACTGTAGTCTGTCTTTAATTGTTTATATGGTGAAATGAGAACATTTGTCACAAACTTTAATTTTTCTAGTTGTGAAAGTGTATGAGCTAACTTATCTTCATTGATATACATTGCCACCCATTTTTCTTTACGATTGCTATGTACAATATGTCCATATTTTCGGATTTGACGTTCATGCTTATGACTTTTTAAATAAATAATAAGTTGTTCTCTTTGAACTAATGTCATATGTTTCTTTCCTCTCATTTAGCTTTCTTTTATAGTATCATTTGTTCTGTTAAAATTAAAATAACAAAATTCAGTTGGAGGGTTATATTTTGAAAAAAAATACTTTATTAAAAACAATCACAATAACTGGTCTTACATATTCAGCAGCTGTTGCAGCTACTAAAATGACGAGTAAGCAAAGTGCCCGCAATATTAAGCCATTCTTCAGCAAACGTTCACCATACATATTTGCACATCGTGGAGGGTTAAAACTTGCTCCTGAACACACAATGGCAGCATTTAATAAATCTCATAAATTGGGCATTGATGGTTTTGAGATTGATATTAGATTAACTAAAGATAATGAGATTGTAGTACTACATGATGCATTAGTTGATCGCGTTTCTAATGGTTCTGGTAAAGTATGTGATCATACTTTAGAAGAATTGAAGCAACTTGACTTTGGTTATCGTTTTAAAGATATTAATGGCGAATATCCATATCGTGGCCATGAAGATGCTAAAGTAGTTACTTTAAACGAGTTATTAGATGCTTTTCCTGATTTGCTAATCAACATTGATATTAAAGATAGCAAACAATCAACGCCTGGTAAACTAGCACCTGTGCTATTGTACCGCTTAATTCATTCTAAACAGGCCTTTGAACGCGTTTGTGTAACGAGCTTTGAGGATGAACAAACATTACGTTTTAATGCATTTGCACATGATCGTGTTGCAGTTGGTGCTGGTCAAAACGAAGTTGCTCGTGCTTATTATGCTTTTAATTCAGGAATGAAACATATGTATCAACCTAATGTGGATACATTCCAAATACCAACACATTATCGTGGTATTCCATTAAATAATGAGAAATTCATTCAGTTTCTTCAAAGTTTAAATATCGCAGTAGGATATTGGGTCATCAACAGTATCGATGAAATGGATGCCTTACTAAAAAAAGGTGTACACACAATCGTTACAGATCGACCTGATATTGCAATGCATTTAATCAATGAAAAATACAAAAAATAAGTTTAATTCATTAGATAAAGGAACGGCTAGATTAAGCCATTCCTTTATTTTTTATTTCATATATTTCAATACCTCGGTAATGCGTTACATTTTCAATTTGTAAATCCACAGCTTCAAACATTTTTTCCAGCTGTTGTCTTCTGTTAAAAAAGAGATTAATTTTATAGTAAAAAATAATTTTTCCTTTTTTCTTCATTATTCTTTGAAATTCTTTAATAAGTTCTTCTTTTTCAAGAAAAGTATCAAAAGGTTTATTAATTAATATATAATGAAACTTCTTATCTTTATAAGGTAATGCGTTACTGGAAGCTATTTCATAATTAAAATGAGGATATATATGCATTGAAGTTTGCAAATTTCGTATAGACTGATCCAGAATATAACCTTTTATATTTGTCTGCTGGTCAATACTATTCACCCATTTACCGGTATGGCATCCAATACATAATACTTTTTGATGATATTTTATAGTTACATAGTTACCAAGAAATTTTTCAAATATCGGGACAAAAATTAAATCACTTTTTTTGGCTTTAAATAAATTTTCATCCGCGCGGTTCAGAAATTTAATTTTCTTTTCCCATTTAGAAATAAGTTTCTTCTCATTTACCTCCATAAAAACCTCCTAACTACAACCGCATCCACTGCTGCATGTATGGGATTCAAAAAATGGATTACCTTTTTCTACCTTTACTTCTGCTGAAACAGACGAAGCAATAATGACGAGCACTTCATCCAGTAAAGTTTGTAATTGTGTTTCAAGTCGTTTCACCTGAGCCACTTCAGGATGCATATCATATTCTTTTTTCTTCCTTCTCGTTTCAAGCATTACACTCTGATAATCTGGATGATATCGACCAAATCGGTTAACTTCATCATATCTTTCTTTTAAACGGATGAGTTCTTTTTTTAACAGCTGTACGTCTTCATTTATACTTAAGTCTACATAAGCTTTTTTATACGCTTGATATGACTCACTTTGAAGAATCATATCATTTAATTCATCTGCATAATCCATAACTTCCAAAACATCTCTATCATAAATCATAATTCCACTTCCTAATCTATATGTGTAACTCTCTTTTCATTGTTAATAAAAATTAATGAATAATACGAATCAGAAATGCCTCCACCCATTTCATTAATATTTCTGTATAGCATATTTTCTCTATGTTCATCAGAGTTTAACCAGCTATTGATTAAACTTGGAACATCATCAAAATTAAAAGCGATATTTTGAGATAAATGTAAATATTTAATATCCAGCTTATTTAATTCACTACCGATTTCATCCTCTACCTGCTTTACCTTCTTTTGTTTTTCCCTGTTTAAGGAAGCGACCTGAAATTGCGCTACATGATTGATTAATTCGTTAGTTTCAAGTGGCTGTCTTCCATTAATACTACGCATATAATTTGTGATTTCAAACATTGTCAGTACTTTATTACTGTTTATTGCAACTTCATCTTTAGTGTGAATTTCTTTATTAGCTGTCTTCTCTATCGTTTTACCTTTACTACTCATCGCATAAGGTTGCATTTGAACAAGTGTATCTGGCGCTATATAACGCATCGCCATAACTTTATTAGAAATTCTATCAATATAAACTTGTACAAAAATATCATCATATTGTATTAAAGTCTGTGTTTTAATATCTACTTCGGTTAACTGAAACTGATATTCAGCCTGGTTTGTTTTTATTATCGGCTCACTTACAATCGCATTCCCATTAAAGATATTATCTGCACTTTGTCCAATTTTAAATGGATAACTTTTTGCATGTTTACCAGTTGCATAAGCCATTACAATTTTTTTATTACTGACACCAAGTATGTAATATTGATTTTTAAACTCATAGACAAAATTCTTGTAATTAAAATTTGAATCATAAATACGCTTTGGATAACCATATTTATCTGTAAACTGATCTATATTTTTACCGATGTAAACTCCAAGACCTTTACTAAGTTTTGGTCTTTTCACTGTATTCTTAGATGAAGGTTTAATATCTTCATTTGAAATCTTCTCTTTTGCAGGATTTTCTAATACATCAAATTTTAATGAAGGTGAATAAAATAAATAAAATAAAAATACACCCATTAAAAAGATTAGCAGAAGTTTAATTAAAATACTTTTCAAAAACACACCTTCTTTTTCTATTTCTTAACACTATTCTAACATTATTTGAAATGAAATGAATATTCGATTGCATCAATAGCAATTTTATCTTAAAATTGAAGATAGAATGATTTAGGGAGGAACTTAGAATGGTATTCACAAATTCAGGGATTGAAACAATCGTAGCTGAACAATCTTTAATCCAGCATGTAATGAATAAACATGGTTTAGTATTAGGGGGCCATTGGGATTTTGAACGTGCTACTTATGATTTAAAATATGAATTATCAGAAGGTATTTATTATTTACGTATTCCTGGTTACGCTATTGATGGTGATGTTGGCGCTAGAAATGCTACTTTGCAAATGATGGATCCATATTTAGGTAAACACTATTATCCAACTGGTGTTGAATACGGAGAAGATGAATATTTTAGTGATGCATTAGTTGAACATTGTAAACGTACGATTACTAGCATCTATAATGATATTAAAGCAATTCAAGCATAATTCTAGTTAACTAAGCGTGAACAAATTCATTTGTCTCACGCTCTTTTTATTACCAAAGAAGAGGTGATGTCATGGTAAAAAAATGGCTGAATAAACGCACTTTACTCATTATTTCTTTAATCGCTATTGCAATACTTTTTTTATATTTTATTATCCCAATTTCAATTCCTCTCATCTTAGCTTTAGTAATTGCTTTGATGATAGAACCTTTTGTTAAAATACTTGAGAAGAAAGTCGGAAGCAGAAGATGGAGTGTTACAATCATATACTCTACGATACTTGTTTCAAT
This sequence comes from Macrococcoides bohemicum, assembly GCF_003259675.1. Lineage (GTDB taxonomy): Bacteria > Bacillota > Bacilli > Staphylococcales > Staphylococcaceae > Macrococcoides > Macrococcoides bohemicum. The sequence goes on from NZ_PZJG01000004.1 coordinate 60,320, forward strand.
ACTATTATTTACTTATTTCTTTCTTACAAAATTAATTGAACATGTCATTCAGTTCTCTAAAGATTTACCGAATAAGATGAACAATTTGATGGCAGTATGGGACAATGTAGAAATAAAAATTTCTAAGAACATTCCGGATAGTATCGCATCTTCCTTATTTGACGAGATCCAGAAATTCTTATTTTCAATGCGAGATTCAATTTTAAATTATTTTAATGTAGAGCGCATAACTGCACTTGTAGCGAGTCTACCAGAGACATTTATTTCAGGTTTAGTATTTCTCGTAGCTTTATTTTTATTTATGTTAGAAATTCCTAAGATGCACCACTTTATAAGAAACCATATGTATGATAAAACCTACAACAAGACTAGTTTTGTCTGGAACCGCGTTACGTCCTCCATCTTTGGGATGATGCGTGCTGCTGTTATTCTTTCAGGAATTACTTGGTTTTTTACATTTATCGGATTATTATTTATTACGCCTAAAAATGCACTTGTATTGTCATTTATTATTTGTCTTGTCGATCTATTGCCTATTATTGGAGCTACCGGCATAACGATACCATGGGCAATTTACGCATATGTGACAGGAGATATTGGATTAGCATTAAAATTAATCGTACTTTCAACATTTTTACTCGTGCAGCGTAAAGTATTAGAACCTAAAATTATGGGTAACGGTGTTGGACTTAGTCCTTTACCTACATTAATTGCAATGTATATCGGATTAAAATTAATGGGTTTTGTAGGGTTCTTTATCGGTCCAATTCTGTTAATTATTATTTTAACGATTATTGAATCAGGTGCTATAAAAACGAATATAAAAATTTAACTTAATTAATATAAAAAAGAGGGTGAGACATAAGTCTTAACCCTCTTCAGTTTAACAGCTTAAACGGCGGAACACTTCTTTCCCAGCCTCTTTTTAAAATCCTAATATTGCTTTAATTACTGAAGTTGTTTCACCACCACGGTAAAAAACATAAAGTAAAAGATATACCGCTACACCAGTAATAGCTGTGAAAAACCAAATGATTGATGTAATCGGTCCAAATTTTCTATGAATATTAAGTTTATCTTTCAAACCTGTATAAATATTTAATATCCCCATTACAGCACCGATTGTTGCTAAAGTAATGTGAAAAATTAAAAATACAGTATAATAAATTTTAATATTATCCGGGCCACCAAATGATGTATTGCCGATAAAAATTGTTCTTGAAGCATAGATAATAAAGAAGATTGTCGCTGCAACACCAGCTGCGAGCATCACTTTTTTATGTGCTTCAATTCGTCCTTTAGCCACCAAATACCAGCCGATAGCGACAAGTATAGCACTGATGACAATAAATGTAGTACTGATTGTTGGTAAGATTGGTAAACTCATATTGTCCCCCTATTCAAATTCTCTGAAATATGCATCTTGCTTTCTTTTTTCTTCTAAACTCAGACGAGTAATTTCGTCAGGATCTAATCGTTCAGAACGAGACCAGTTGACGAAAATATAATAGAACATAAAACCAAAAAATATTTCTTGTAATACTTTCATGATAACACCACCTGTTTGCTGATCATCTTTAGGTGTCATATTAGTAAAATATTGTGGGCCACTAATACCTGAGTTTTGTAAAACATCATTTAATGTTCCTGTCGGCACACATAAACTCATTGCGCTCATCCATGCTTTAGGATCTGTATATGTCCTATACATTGGATGCTGAGCAAAGATAATCAATCCACATGATGGTGTTAGCAATACACCGATTGCAAAAATATATCCTAATTTCATTAATCCAGACAACTGTTTCTTTGTTTCAGCATTTTGATTAAAAATCGGATACCACATTGTAAAAGCGGTGATTGTTAATAAAATCGTATATAGTGAATGCGGTGTTGCATTCTGTTTTAAGAAATCTAAAACAATCGGTAAATGGTACAATGAAAAGAATGCATTAAAAGTGACGAGTGCAATAATTGGTCGTGTCATAAATTGAAATACGGGCTTAACATATGGAAGATTGATTACATATTCTATTAAGTAATTTGGAATTGCAAAATAGAATAACGGCACCATTAATAAAAATATAATTGCCATCTGTAACATATGAAAGCTAAAAATAATATGACTAAGTAAATCAATAGGTGCACCTTTCATGATATAAAGTAATATCATTAAAAAGACAAATAAGATACCTTCTGACCTCTTGAGAGGGCGTCCTCCTGGGATATCTTTATACCATTTCACAGTAATTAAGAAAAAGACAATTGTTGCAAAAATAATTGCAACTAAGAAAAATGGACTCCAGTTTGCTAAAAATCCAAAAATTGAGATAGAACGAATACTACCCATATTATCACTCCATAAAATATACTGTCACCATTATAACGCAAATTATGGCAGATGAGTGGATAAAATATATCAAATTCTTGACGAAATCATGATAATAAAAAAACTGAGACAATCGTCTCAGTTTTTATTGATTATTTTAATAATGGCTCACCTAACCACGTGATATATATAGCCGTTATTACAAAAGTCCCAGCAATAAACAATCCAGAAAGCATCATTAATTTAGCTGTCCCATGACCTGGATGTTTCATATGCATGAAATAATAGAATTGAAGTATGACTTGAATTAACGCCATTAATAATACTGCAGGAATAACAAATTCTTTACTTAATCCAGCTGCAACCATAGCAAAAGCAATTAATGTCAAGAAAATCATTATAGCAAATGTAGTAACCTGCATTCTCATTTCTTCAGTTCTTGTTCTTTTTTCGAAGTTGTTACGTTCCTGATTAAACTTTAAGTTGTTGTTAGTTTTATTTGACATTATCCTAACACCCCTAACAAGTAAACTACTGTGAAGATAAATACCCACACGACATCAATGAAATGCCAGTATAAAGCAGCTGTATTAAACTTCGCAGCGTTGTATACACTTAAACCACGTTTCATATTACGGATGATTAAAAGTATAATCCAAGTCAATCCAATAATTACGTGGAATGCGTGAGTTCCTACTAAGAAGTAGAAGGCTGAAGCAAATGCACTTGATCTGAAAGTATGACCTTGATGGATATATTTAGCGAACTCATAAATTTCTAAACCTAAGAAACTTAAACCTAAAATTACAGTAACGATAAACCATGTAATCATTTTGCCGAAATCATAGTTTTTCATATGATATAGCGCATACACACTTGTTAATGAAGATGTTAATAATAACATCGTCATAACAAATGCTAAAGGTAAATGGAATAAATCTTTTGCTAAAAGGTGATCTTCACTTGGGACATGATCTTTTAATGCTAAGTAAGTAGCGAATAAAGATGCGAATAATGCAGTCTCTCCACCAAGGAATACCCAGAATCCTACTAACTTATTTTTACCTTCTAAAGAAGCTGTTTCAGGATGACTTGGCCATCTTTCAGCCGTCATTTTCTCTTCGTGATGTGCCATTATTTAACACCTCTTTCGTACTCAATTAGCTCATCTTTAGTAATATGATATCCTAAATCATCTTTTAGTGAACGCGCAATCATTGCGCCTGCTGTAATCGCTAAACCTAAAATTAATACAAATGGAGCCCAAGGTTGAACTGGTAAATCTTTTACTGCATCTAACGCCCATTTTTGACCATCAGCTAAGTATAAAGCACCAAAAGCTGCTACAAATAATCCAAGTGATTGCATAAATGGCAAGATTGAATTATTAGGCATATGAATATCACCTAAAGATTCAGCAGGTAAAATCTCACCGTTACCTTGTTTTTTCTCTAAATCAAACGCATCTAAACCACGAACAAGTGGTGTTTGAGCAAAGTTGTAGAATGGAGTTGGTTGTGGAAGTGACCATTCTAAAGTACGACCGTCGCCCCAAGCATCGCGACCTACTTTTGGCGCTTTAGCTAAAGTAATCACAACGTTAATTAACAAGATAATTACTGCCACAGCCATCGTTAATGCACCGATCGTAGATACTAAGTTAAATGTATCGTAACCTTGACCAGGTAAGTATGTGAATACACGTCTTGGCATACCCCATAAACCTAAGAAATGTTGTACTAGGAATGTTAAATGGAAACCTGTTACGAATAAAACAAATGAAATTTTACCTAATTTTTCGTTTAAAATCTTACCGAACATTAACGGGAAGTAAAAATGTAATCCTGCAAGTAATGCGAATACTACCCCACCAACGATAACGTAATGGAAATGCGCTACGATAAAGTAAGAATCATGATATTGATAGTCAGCTGGCGCTGATGCTTGCATTACACCAGTAACTCCACCCATAACGAATGATGGAATAAATGCTAATGCATAAAGCATCGGCGTCGTAAATTCGATACTACCACCCCAGATTGTTAATAACCAGTTAAAGATCTTAACACCTGTTGGTACTGCAATTGCCATAGTAGCAACCGCGAAAATTGCGTTTGCAGTTGGACCCATACCTACTGTAAACATGTGGTGAGCCCAAACCATGAATCCTAAGAAACCAATTAATACTGTAGCGAATACCATCGCTGAATATCCGAATAAACGTTTTCTTGAAAATGTAGCGAAAATCTCAGAGAAAATACCGAATGCCGGTAATACTAAGATGTAAACTTCTGGGTGACCGAAAATCCAGAATAAATGTTCCCAGATAATTGTGTTACCACCTTGTGATACTACGAAGAATCCTGTACCAAACATTCTATCGAAAATTAATAAGAATAATCCGATAGTAAGTGGTGGGAATGCGAATACGATTAATACTGAAGCAACAAACGTTGTCCATGTAAATAACGGCATACGCATATATGTCATACCTGGTGCACGCATATTCATAATTGTAACCATAAAGTTAATCCCTGCAATTAATGTACCAGCACCAGAAATTTGTAAACCTAAAGCATAGAAATCAATACCGTGTCCAGGTGATGCTAAAGATAATGAAGCATATGATGTCCAACCTGCGTCAGGTGCTCCACCTAGGAACCAAGATAAGTTTAAGAATATTCCACCAAAGAAGAATAACCAAAAACCTAATGCATTTAAGAATGGGAATGCTACGTCACGTGCACCAATTTGTAAAGGTACTACAGCGTTCATAAATGCGAATAATAACGGCATAGCCGCTAAGAAAATCATTGTTGTACCATGCATCGTAATTATTTCATTAAATAGACCTGCTGAAACAAAATCATTTTCAGGAACAGCAAGTTGAATTCGAATAATCATTGCTTCAATACCACCCATGGCGAAGAATAATCCACCCATGATAAGATATAATATTGCAATTTTTTTATGGTCAACTGTTGTTAAATATTCCATAATTAAACCACGTTTTTTTTGTGTAGCCAATTGTGTAACCTCCCTTTATTTATTACTCTTCAACTTTTCGTTCCATTAAGTATTTAGTTAATGCATCGATGTCTGAATCAGATACTTTATACGCCCCAGTCATTTTATTTCCTGGTTTGTATTTTTCAGGATCCTTAATCCATTTTTTTAAGTTTTCTTCGTTATGTTCTAAAACGCCAGCAACTGTTGTTCTTTCTCCGAAAGTTGTTAAGTTAGGACCTTTTGCTCCTTTACCAGTTGGCGTTACCGCGTGACAGCCTAGACAAGATTGTTTAAATACTTCTTCACCTTGTTTAGCATCAGTTGTTGCCACAGGTTTTTTCACATCCTGCATTTTAGATACCCAAGTTTTAAAATCATCTTTAGACATTGTTTTAACTTTAAAGTCCATCAATGCATGTGAAGGTCCACATAACTCTGCACATTTACCATAGAACATATTTTTAGCATCTTTAGCTTTATCACCATCAAATACTAAATAGAATTTATTGATGTTCTCAACATTCGTATCCATCTTACCACCAACTGCTGGAATCCAGAATGAGTGTTTAACATCTGCTGAATGTAATTTGAAATAAACTTTTGTATCCGTCGGTACAACAAGTTCTTGGCTTGTCACAATCTTTTGGTTTGGATATTCAAATTCCCACCAGTAAAGATTTGCAGTTACATTGACTACGATTTCTTTATTTTTTCCTTTTGCATCTACTTTATCCATAGCTTTCGTATCAGCTAATTTAAAAGTTAGCATAACTGTTGGAATTGCTAAAATTATTAATAAAAGAATTGGAATAGTTGTCCAGATAATCTCTAACTTATGATTACCGTGCACATCTTTCGGTACAAAATTCTCTCCAACTTTACTACGTCTGAATTTTACAACTGCTAAAACGAAAATAACGACAACAACTGCAATAACAAATAGCATGATGTAAACCGCTAACATCATTAAGTTGAATTGATCTTTTGCAACTTCCCCTGCTGGACGTAAAGCTGATAAATGTGGTTCACCACAACCAGCTAAAGTCATTAATAATAATGAAATTAAGCCCATCAACTTTACATTCTTAAATTTGTTTTTCATTAAATTCTAACCCCTCTTTCACCATTCATAATCAAATCATTTGAATTAATGTAACTACTACTATCATAACAAAAAAGATCATCAAATAGTTTAAAGAATAAATAAACATTGTCATTGCCCATCTGTTTTCTTTAACATTTGACTTAAACCCTGATACAGCAAGCAAAAGCCAACCTAGATTTAAGATTGTAGCAAGTACTATAAAAATAGTTCCTAGTTCATCCATTAAAAATGGTGTTGGAAGAAGTAAAGCAACCCAGAAAAGCATTCCAAGTCTAGTTCTTTCAAAACCTTTAACAGATGGCAACATCGGTATCCCCGCCATAGCATATTCTTCTTTACGTTTTATAGCCAGCGCATAAAAATGTGCCGGTTGCCAAATAAACATAATGACGAATAACATCCATGCTACCTTTGAAAGATTAGGATCAATTGCAGCCCAACCCACAAGTGGTGGAATCGCTCCTGGAAAACTACCTATTATAGTATTTGACACTAAATGACGTTTAGACCAAACAGAATACATCACCACATAACCAAATATCCCTAAGAATCCGATTATTCCTGTTTCAATATTTATCATGAAAAGTAAAACTTCTCCGATGAACATCAATAATAAACTTAGCTGGAATAGTGATTGAGAAGCAATTTTCCCAGTAACACTTGGCCTTTCCTGTTTACTTGGCATAATGCGGTCAATATCTTGATCATAAAAATTATTTAATGCACAACTTCCTGCCATAATAAGTGTAGATCCCGTAAGCATCGTTAATAATTCAGGAATGCTATTTAAAAATGAACGTTGTGTCATCATCATAGCAAGAAATGCTCCCGCAAACGTCGGTATCAAATTTCCTTGAACGAGACCAAGTTTGACAATTGCTTTGACATCTTTAAATGTCAATCGCGTTTGTTCGACCGATTTGACGCTCTTTAAGACTTGTTCATTTTGCATTTTCGCCCTCCTTTAACAATACTAACGCATATAATAACAATAATATATGAAAACTGTCACATTTTCTATACATTTTCGAAATTAAATTGTGACATTTTTCTATTTCTCTACAATTATAAATAATTCACGAATGTGACACATTTACTTTAAGGTTAGATTGTTATACTATATTTTAAGTATATACTGAAGTCGCGATGTAATAAAGTTTACATTTACACTTCACGTGCATAATGATAATTAGAGGTGAAGGTATTTGTTAAAAGAAAAGAATTTAAAATGGTTATCTTTGTTTACGACCGTACTGATGATCCTTGTACAAATCGGTGGTGCGCTAGTAACAAAGACGGGTTCTGCTGACGGATGTGGTAATAGCTGGCCACTTTGTCATGGTAAGTTTGTACCGACACATATTCCTATGGAAACATTGATTGAACTCGCACATCGTGGTGTATCTGGACTTGCTTTGATTTCGGTAACATGGCTTGTTGTTTTAAGCATTAAATATATTGGTCATAAAAGAGAAACAAAGTTTTTATGCTGGATGAGTATCGGGTTTATTTTTGCACAAGCTTTAATCGGTGCAGCTGCTGTAATCTGGCAACAAAATGGATTTGTATTAGCATTACATTTCGGAATTTCATTAATTAGTTTCAGCTCTGTGTTTTTACTCACGTTATTAATATTTGAAGTAGATCAAAAGTTCGACGCTACAAAATTAGTGATACATTCTCATTTAAGAAGACATACAATAGCTTTAACAAGCTTTATTTATATTGTAATTTATAGTGGCGCCCTTGTACGTCACGAAAAAGCTAGCCTTGCTTGTCTGAGCTGGCCACTTTGTAAACAAGGACAAATCGGTTTGCCCGAAACATTTTTTGAATGGGTACAGATGAGTCACCGTACACTAGCTTTTATCTTATTTATATGGTTAAGTTACGTTGTTTACCATGCCGTAAAAAATTATAGTCAGTATCGTGTTATTAAATACGGATACTCAATCGCATTTTTATTAATTTGTTTACAAGTAACGACAGGTGCGTTGTCAATATTTACGATGCTAAATTTATATGTGGCATTATTACATGCATTATTTATTACGTTACTATTTGGGTTGCTGTGCTATTTCTTACTTCTCATTTCTCGTGCAACGCAAAAATAACCTGCCGTGGCAGGTTATTTTTTTTGCTATTTTTTAAGCTTCTGAAATTTCCACTAATAAATCTGTCGTTTGTATACTATCTCCTGTATTAACATAAACTTTGTCAATAGTACCTGAGAATGGTGCTTGGATTGTCGTTTCCATCTTCATCGCTTCAGTAATAAGTAATGATTGGCCTTTAGTTACAATATCACCTTCTTTTACTTTTACGACACCGACTGTTCCAGGCATTTGTGCTCCGATATGACTTCTATTTTTTGGATCTGCTTTAGGAATTGTAGCTAGACTTGGTTCAACGTTTGTATCTTTAACGTATACTTTACGACTCATACCATTAAAGTCGAAGTATACCCATCTATATCCATCTTCATGAACATGTCCTACACTGATTAAATTCACAATCAATGTTTTACCTTCATCAATAGCTATTTCAACTTTCTCATTTTTACGCATTCCATAGAAGAATGTTGGTGTGTCTAGTAGCGATACATTTGCAAACTTTTCATTTGTTGTAATGTATTGTTCATATACTTTTGGATATAAGGCATAACTGATAATATCTTGTTCTGTTACCTGTTTATTCTGTTTTTCCTCAAGTTCTTTACGTAACAAATCGAAATCAATCGGTGCTAATAATTCACCAGGACGAACATAGATACTTTCAATATCTTTCAGTACTACTTTCTTAAGTGCTTCCGGGAAACCATTCACTGGTTGGCCAATCTCACCCTTAAAGAACGATACAACTGATTCCGGAAAATCTAATGATGCCCCACGATCGATTACTGACGTTTCATCTAAGTCATTTTGAACCATGAATAAGGCCATGTCTCCTACTACTTTAGATGACGGTGTAACTTTAACAATATCACCAAACATTAAATTAACACGTCTATACATATCTTTAACTTCACTAAAACGATCTCCTAAACCTAAACTCTTTGCCTGCATCCCTAAGTTAGAGTATTGACCACCAGGCATTTCATGTTTGTATATTTCTGTATGTGGAGATTTAATATCACTTTCAAAGTCTTTATAGTAGTGACGTACGCCTTCCCAGTAATGCGATAATTTTTCCATACCGTCAATGTCAGCTCTCATTTGACGTGTTTTACCATTTAATCCGTAGAATAATGTATTGGAACTTGGTTGACTTGTTAACCCACTCATTGCTCCGAGTGCTGTATCTACGATGTCAACTCCAGCTTCTATAGCTCTTGAATAGAGCATTACACCATTTCCACTCGTATCATGTGTATGCAAATGAATCGGTATATTTACTGTTGCTTTTAATTCACTTACAAGTTCATATGCAGCTTCTGGTTTTAGCAGACCGGCCATATCTTTAATCGCTAAAATATGGAATCCTTCACGCTCCATAGCTTTTGCCATTTTCTTATAATAATCCAGCGTATAAATGCTTGAACGTTCTGGATTTAATATATCCCCAGTATAACAAATTGCACCTTCAGATATCTTACCGGCTTTCAGAACCGCTTCATTGGCCACTTTCATTTGATCTAACCAGTTTAATGAATCAAATATTCTGAAGACATCTATTCCAGCTTTTGCACTTTCCTCAACGAATTTTGTTACTACATTGTCCGGATAATTTTTATATCCAACAGCATTGGAAGCACGGAGTAGCATCTGGAATAAAATATTCGGTATAGCGTTACGTAATCGCTCAAGGCGTTGCCACGGATCTTCTTTCAGGAAATTATACGCTACATCGAATGTAGCTCCTCCCCACATCTCGAGAGAAAAACTATCCTTAAGATAATGACTAGTCATCGGTGCTACTTCTAAAATATCTTTCGTACGGACACGTGTTGCAAGTAATGATTGATGTGCGTCACGGAAAGTAGTGTCCGTAATTAACACGTCTTTTTGATCAAGCAACCATTGTTTAACATATTCAGGTCCATGCAAATCTAATAACTGTTTAGTTCCTGATTCTGAACTCGGTTCTATTTTTTCGATATATAGTGGCTCAAAACTAGGTTTTTCTTTTTTTTCAACACCAGGAAAGCCATTCACAGTCACATTTGCAATATATTCTAATGTCTTCGTACCACGGTCACGCGGTGTTTTAATCTCAAATAGTTCTGGTGTATCATCGATAAATTTTGTCGTATAATTGCCGCTCACAAACTTAGGGTGCTTCACGACATTAATTAAAAACTGTAAGTTCGTTTTAATACCTCGAATACGCATTTCTCTTAATGAACGTATCATTTTCTCTTCAGCTTGTTTAAAAGTAATCGCTTGTGTAGAAATTTTTACAAGTAATGAATCATAATATGGAGATATTTCTGCTCCCTGAAAACCATCACCGGCATCTAAACGCACACCAAAACCTCCAGTAGAGCGATATGCCATAATTGTTCCTGTGTCTGGCATAAAATCATTCAGGGGATCTTCAGTCGTAACACGGCACTGAATTGCATAACCTAACGTAATAATATCCTTCTGCATAGGCATAGCGATGCGCTCGTCATGCATGTTCTCACCATCAGCAATTAATATTTGTGTTTTGACAATATCAACACCCGTTACCATCTCAGTTATAGTATGCTCTACTTGTACACGAGGATTAACTTCTATAAAGTAAAATTCATTTCCGCTCACTAAAAATTCAACAGTTCCTGCGTTTACATAATTAATTTTTTTCATCAACTTGACAGCAGCTTCACAAATGCGCATTCTTAAATCATCATCTAAACCAACAGAAGGCGCAACTTCAACCACCTTTTGATGACGACGCTGTACTGAACAGTCACGTTCAAATAAATGAACTAAATTACCATACATATCGCCAAGTATTTGTACTTCAATATGTTTTGGCTGATCGATATATTTCTCTATGTAGACTTCTGCATTACCAAATGATTTGAATGCCTCAGACTGTGCACGTTGATATGCTTCTTCCAGTTCTTCCTGATTGTTAACGATTCTCATTCCTTTTCCGCCACCACCAGAAATAGCTTTAATAATAATAGGGAAACCATATGAATCTGTAAATTGCTTTACTTCTTTAAAAGAAGTAACAGCATCCCTTGTCCCAGGGATAATCGGTAATTCTGCCATTTCTGCTGTCGCACGGGCTTTAACTTTATCTCCAAACATATCTAAATGTTTCGTTTCTGGTCCAATAAAGATAATATCTTCTTCTGCGCAGCGTTCAGCAAAAGTCATATTTTCACTTAAAAACCCATAACCAGGATGAATTGCATTAGCACCACATTTTTTTGCTATTTCAATGATTCGTTCGATATGAAGATAACTTTCAGTCGGACCAATATTCTCACCAACTAAATAAGACTCATCCGCTTTGTATCTATGAAGGGAACCTTTATCTTCTTTAGAATAAATTGCTACAGTTGGTATCTCTAGTTCGGTTGCTGCGCGGAAAATTCTTATTGCGATTTCCCCACGATTTGCTACAAGTAACTTGTTAATGCGTTTCATACATTTCCTCCTCATTATGTTATACTTTTCACATATATTATATACAATCATTTAATGAATTAATATTGTTAAGTTATATTATACATAAAATATTCATTTATGTCATACTAATATTATAATGTGTTATACTCATGAAATGTCTTTACATCAGTGATTAAAATCAAAAATGCATGTGTCAGAAGACACATGCATACTTGTAAACGTATTCATTTTTTAGAATAAATTTTATTATTCTAATGATTTCTTTTTCACATCTTTTGCAGCCATTAATAGTAATCCAACCGCTATCGATAAGCTTAACAAGCTTGATCCACCATAGCTTAAAAATGGAAGAGGAACACCTGTTAATGGAATTAAGCCAGATATACCTCCAAGATTAATAAAAGTCTGAATTCCGATATAACTTGCTACACCAACACATATAAGCTTATAGAAAACAGTATCTGCAAGTGCGGCATACATAAATCCTTTATATACGATAAAGAATAATAATGAAATAATGATAATAACACCAACGAGCCCTAATTCTTCAGAAATAACTGCAAAAATAAAGTCTGTGTGTGGTTCAGGAAGATACCCCAGCTTCATTACACCATTTCCTAAACCTTTACCAAATATCCCTCCATTACCAATTGCCATTAAAGAGTTAGATAAATGATAACCTGCGCCTTCTTCATCTTTAAAAGGATTTGCAAGCACTTCAAAACGTTGTTGTTGGTGCGTCGCTAATAGCTTCCCAGTGATTAAAAACATTCCGGTCATAATAAGTACAACAGCCCCACTTACTAAACCAACCATAATCATCATGGCACGAAATGCGATACCTGAATATAAAAAGATACATCCGATAATCATTAATATTATCATCGTTGAGCCAAAGTCATTCTGAATAATTACAAGCCCTGCACATATACCTACCAGAACAAGTGGCGCTATAATATCCCAGCTCATCTTTTCCAGGTTTTCTTTCTTATCATAGATATAGGCTAAATAAATAATTACAACAATTTTTAGTAATTCAGAAGTTTGTAACTGCATGAAACCAAGAGGCAACCAACTTTTTGCACCATTAACTTCTATTCCAAACAAACGCGTAAAAAGTAATAGAATCATAATCGCAATGATCGAAAATTGTTGGACACGTTTATTTTTAATGATTTTTATGGACATGAAATATGCCATAAAAAAGACGATTCCAAAACTTAAAATAATAGTCACTAATTGACGTATATAAAAATAATTTGGTGATTTAGGTATACCACCTGTCAACGTCCCACGCGTTGCAGCGACCATACTCGCACTGTAAATCATCACTAAACCTATCAATACGAGCGAAACATAACTCAATAGTAGAGGGAAATCCACGTACTTTGTATAATCTTTTATGTATTCGATAAAATTTCTTATGTGTTTCAAAAGAATCCGCTCCTGAAATAAAATTAAGTCTAAAGCAAACGCTCTAGACTTTAGACATTTGTGAAGGCATCATGTAATTTAGAAAGTTCTTTCTCGAGAGCAGATAAAATCTTTTTGCCTTCATCTTTTTCAATTAATCCGATACGTGTTGCAAAATCTACTTCACGACTTAAACCGAACATTTGTGTATCTAACACCTCTTCATAAAGAGGACATTGTGGCATTGTTAAATTGTCCATTTGAACTTTAATCAACTGCAAAATTTTCTCTGCATCTTGATTGAGCTGGTCATATGCCTTTTGTTTGTAATCTAAATGGTCACGCATAGCATACACCTTCATTTCATTATTCTTATACTTTAAAATTCTATATGACAAGTCCTTAAAAATCAAGCATTTACTTAAATAGAATATGGTATTATAAATATGAAAGGGTGATAGTATGATTATACAGATTAAAGGGAAAGTAAAATTCAATATTACATTAGATCCATCTACTTTTATCTTTGATGATCGCAAAGTTGAAATGGATGCGCTTTTGCAAGGTGAATCTTCAGGTGAAGAAAAAATAAGCTTCCAGGATAATTATGAATGGAACCGTGAAATATTAGAAGGTGGTTCAAAACCTCCGACACTTGTTTCTGAAAAGAAATTTAAGAAACAAGCATTATTAGAAGGTACTTTCTTAATGAATATGCATTCATTTATTATTAATGCAGAACCAGATAGCGATGCAACAAAAGTCGAATTATCGAATGAAGATACTAAAGTGCAAATTACTTTAGCTGAATTGAAGACACTATACTTCCAGTTTTCTAAAGACGGTAAACGTTTATACGACGATGGCATGGTTGATGCTTATTTATATAACGACGAACTCAAATTAATCATGAAACACGTTACAGGTATTGCGTTAATTTAATTTTTTTAGATAATCATTCGAAATTTATTATCACAAAAAGAAGCTCAAGACATTCGTCTTAAGCTTCTTTTTGTTGTCGCTCTTTATGCAATCGATATCGATACAATCCAAGTACAATCGCTGCAATGATTAAACTTTCACCGACAGGTAAAAATACTGCCAGGAAGTTTAATATAATACAACCCAGGAATAATAAAATATATATGACCACATTTTGCCAAGGTTTTAATTTTCTCGCAAATCCTAAATTATAAACTATTGCACTTAATATAAATATCGCAATCAGTAAATACCACATTCCACTCTCTGGATGTTTATCAACTGCAAAAAGTTTAGCAAGAAATGACATTCTTTGTTCAGGATCTACGCTGACTTGCGCATTGCCGATCATAAAATTCATTGATTACTCCTCCTCTTGTATCGCTGCTTTTGCTTTCTTTTGCTCTCTTTCACGTTGAGATTTATCTAATGTTTTCTTTCTTAAACGAATTGATTCAGGTGTAACTTCAACTAATTCATCGTCATTTAAATATTCTAAAGCTTCTTCTAACGTTAAAGTTCTTGGTTTTTTCATCGTTGTTGTTTGTTCTTTAGTAGCACTACGGATATTGTTTGCAGCTTTAACTTTAGTAATGTTTACTGTTAAGTCATTATCACGTGAGTTTTCACCAACGATCATACCTTCGTATACTTCAGTACCCGGTTCCATAAAGTTTACACCACGATCTTCTAGAGCTAAGATAGCATATGTTGAAGCTACACCTTTATCCATAGAAACTAATACGCCGTTACGACGTCCGCCGATACGCCCTTTTAATAATGGACGGTATTCATCAAATGTGTGATTTAAAATCCCATAACCACGTGTCATTGACATGAATTCAGTACGGTAACCGATTAATCCACGTGCAGGTACGTTAAAGATTAAACGTGTTTGACCATTACCACTGTTAACCATATCAACCATTTCACCTTTTCGTGTTCCTAAAGATTCAATAACTGATCCAGTATTTTCTTCTGGTACATCAATTTGAACGCGTTCATATGGCTCATATTTCTTACCATCAATTTCTTTTACGATAACTTCTGGTTTAGAAACTTGTAATTCGAATCCTTCACGACGCATATTTTCAATTAAGATAGATAGATGTAATTCACCACGACCAGAAACAGTCCAGCTATCAGGACCAACAGACTCAACGCGTAATGATACGTCTGTCTCAAGTTGTGATTCTAAACGATCTTGGATATTACGCGCAGTAACAAATTTACCTTCTTTACCTGCAAACGGAGAATTGTTTACTGAGAAAGTCATTTGTAATGTAGGCTCATCGATACGTAATATCGGTAAAGCTTCCGGTGTATCTACAGGCGTAACAGTTTCACCTACGTTAATGTCTTCCATACCAGATACGGCAATTAAATCACCAGCATATGCTTTTTCAACTTCAACACGTTTTAAACCGAAGAAACCAAAGATTTTAGTAACACGGAAATTTTTAATTGTTCCGTCAATCTTTATTAATGAAACTTGTTGTCCTACTTCCATCGTTCCACGGAACACTCGGCCAATACCGATACGACCAACATAGTCATTGTAATCTAATAAAGCGACCTGGAATTGTAATGGCTCGTCACGGTTATCAACTGGTGCTGGTACATAATCGATAATCGTTTCGTATAAGCTTTGCATGTTTTCATCTTGAGTCGACGCATCAAGACTAGCAGTACCATTAATAGCTGAAGCATATACTACAGGGAAATCTAACTGCTCATCATTTGCTTCTAATTCAATAAATAAATCATATACTTCGTCTAAAACTTCTTCAGGTCTTGCTGAAGGTTTATCTATTTTATTTACTACCACTACAGGTTTTAAATTTTGTTCTAATGCTTTCTTTAATACGAAACGTGTTTGAGGCATAGTTCCTTCGTATGCATCTACAACCAAACATACACCATCTACCATTTTCATGATACGCTCTACTTCACCACCGAAGTCAGCATGCCCTGGTGTATCCAGAATGTTGATACGCGTTCCTTTATAATCGATTGCTGTGTTCTTTGCTAAGATCGTGATACCACGTTCTCTTTCGATATCATTCGAATCCATCGCACGTTCTTCAACGTGTTCATTTGAACGGAATGTACCTGATTGTTTTAATAATTCATCAACTAGGGTAGTTTTACCGTGGTCAACGTGGGCGATAATTGCAATATTACGAACATCTTCTCTAAAATTTGTCATTAATTTGTTTCTCCTTAATCGAACTACAGTTTATTATGTAACTGTGATATTATAACATATTATAGGTTAATTATATATCGATAAATTCCAGATTCAAAATTTAAGGAGTGTTTTTTTTTGAAAAAAAGTAAGTTACCATTTTTTTTGTTAGCAATTTTTGCCGTGTTAATGTTAATTCTTTTCAGCATCGGATTAGCTGAATTAAATTATTTATTAATCGTCCTATCAATTATTTTATTCACAGTAACGTTTGGATATGGATTTACACTAAAAAGTCAATACCGAAAAAATGATTGGTTATAGTAATTTTGTAAAACTGCAAAGTAATCTTTGCAGTTTTTCTTATATTTCGAATCAAAATTAATTTTCTGAACAAATATTTATTAAAAAATTGAAATGCTGCAATTTGCACACAATTCAATCGTCTATTATATTATGACTGTATTGATTCTATATAGAGGTGATAACATGATATTAAAACCAAGACAAAAGAATAAACATCTTGCTTATTTAGAAGCTTTAGAAGGAAGAATTGAATTTTCTGAAGAACAGTTAGAGAGATTAGCATTACTGCGTAATACCGAAAGATTAGAAATTGAATTTGAAACTTTTCTTAATCATTTAAACACCGATTGTTTTGATATGATATGGCAATTTAATTATTCAGATTATCATGTTGATGCATTAATTAACGTCATATTAGTATCTGAATCTGCAATTTATCTTTTTAAACTCAACAATTATTCAGGACCGCATTATGTTAATAACGAAGGCATTCTTGCGCACTACATTACTGAACAGCCGCAGTTGGATATATTGCAGTTAAACTGCGTAAAATATTCAATATATTCAATATTAGATACTAAATACAAACATTTACCAATATATATTAAATGTGTGTGCATGGATGAAACGTTTGAACTTGATTCCAATTCTGATCACTATCCATTTCTTTTTAGACACGATATTATGCCATATATTAAAAAAATCAACAAAATGAATAAAAAAAAAGCACTCAGAACAGTGAGTACTTAAAAAGTGCACATATTGAGCCAATCATTATCAAACAATCTGCTTATAGTACAGGCATCGTCTGCCCAAATTGTAAAGCATTAAATCACATTTCAAAATACAAATCACTTGCATATTGCGGTCAATGTCAGACGATACATACTATCGATGAAATTTTTAACTATACTTTGAATGCGTTAATACAATTACACCCCGATCAATCCATCACTAAAGCGAAAATACAAAGATTTTCTGATTATTTCTTTACGAATTATCAATTACAAAAACTTTTTCCGAAATCCAAAAAGAAGCAAATAAACCAAATTATCTTTTAGAAAATCTGCCTTGATGTATTTTTTCTAATTCAAGTTTAAAAGGATTAAGATAATCATTCATTATTTCAGCGTGTAGTGTTTTATTCGCTACGACGATTGAATTAGCAGTTAATAGATTAACCGTTTCACCTAACTGGTTAGTAACGACACCGCCAACTTCTTCGACAATAATTAATCCGCCAGCGAAATCCCATGGATGTAGTCGAAGTGTAATATATGCATTTATCTTGTTTGATGCTACATAAGCAAAATCTAATGCAGCAGAACCATAACTTCTTGCACTGCGTGAATCTCTGACAAGCGGGATATAAATATCACGCGTAAAATCTTTCGTTAACCAATTTGGGTTCATAGAAATAATAGACGTTGCGAGTGGTGTTTCTGTTAGATTTTCTAACTTTACACCGTTTTTGTATGCACCATGTCCTGCACGTGCTTCAAATAATATATCTCTCATAACATCATAGACAACACCAGCATATTTTTCACCATCAATAAATATTCCGATAGATATCGCAAAATTTTCTTGTTGATGGACAAAATTCAAAGTCCCATCTATTGGGTCTATAATCCAGATGACACCATTTAAATCATCTATATCTTTTCCACTACCTTCTTCACCAATAATTCTATGGTCCGGATATTTAATTTGTATACGATTAAAAAGGAATTTTTCTGTTGCTTTATCCATATTTGTTACTAGGTCATTTGGGTTTGATTTTGTTTCTATTAAAAGTGGTTCATTTAATTGCTTGCGGATATTTTCTCCAGCCTGCAATGTGATATCAATTAAAAAATTATAAAGTTCCATATGCACACCTCCTGTTCAATATATTATACACAAGAATAAATATATGCAAAAACGTTTTATCATTATGTTTTTTCATGTAATGTTATAATTATTATAATTCAATTGAATTCAAATTAAAAATAAGCGAGGTTACTATGGTTAAATATACTTTTACAAAAAAAGATTTCGATGTTTTTTATATTGATGGACTTGCACCACGTATGGAAGCATTGATAGAAACGACGCGACCTAAGTTAGAAGCTTTAGGAGAACATTTTAGTGCGTATTTAAGTGAACATACCGATGAAACTTTCTATCCGCACGTTGCCAAACATTTACGCAGAAAGACTAATCCCCCAAATGATACATGGGTTGCCTTTGCTACGAATAAACGGGGCTATAAAATGTTGCCACATTTCCAAATTGGACTGTTTGGCAGTCACGCATTTGTATTATTCGGAGTTATATATGAGTCTCCTGATAAGGAACGTATGGCGAAAAAATGGAAGAAACAAATCAAAACAATTCAAGAATTAGGTGATGAATATATCATTAAAGGCGATCATATGAAAGAAAATTATGATGTCATTAAAGATTTAAAGCAGAATGATATCGAAGCTTATATCAATCGACTTATCAATGTCAAAAAAGGTGAATTAATGTTTGGTAAAGTATTTTATCCTGGTGATGCTGCATTAAAATCGGATAAAGCATTTATTCAGGAAATTGAGAAAACATACTTTGAATTATTACCTTTATATCAATAAAAAACGCCTAGGGCGTTTTTTATTGGTTACGATTATTATTATAATTATCACGGCGTTCGTCAACGGCATCTTTTGTTTTATCTACATAAGTTACTCGGTCACGGTCACCATCATGATTATTATCAAATGTGTTTCGCTCATTTGAAACGTTGAAATCATGATCAACGTTTGAATGATTTTTCTGCTCGATTACAGTATCACGATCAGCTTCAACTGTACGATTGTTATAGTTAACTTTACGTTCTTTCGTTACATCTGCATCATAAACGTATTCGTTATTACGTTCACGTTCGATATTTTCATCACGTTCCACATAATCAGGTGCAACGTTACGTTTTCTTTCAACAGTTTCTACTTCACGATGATCTTCATAATAATCATTATTAGTAATTACTTTATCTTTACGCGCAAACAATAAAATTGCTGCGATAAAGAAAAATAAAGGGATAAATCCTAATACGATAGTTAAGAATAATGGTGCAGTAAATAATCCTGCTAGTAATAACATAACTCCCGCTAAAATACGCTTTTTCATTTTAAGTAATCCAATTAGACCAAATAATAACGGTAAAATAGTATAAGCTATAATGCCCCATACACTTTTAATCATTAAAGGAACTAATTCATCAACTGACATATTTGCTTCATTTAATGAATTCTGCAAATCAGGATTTTTTCCTAATTCATTATTCAATGCTTCTTTTAACTGTGACACAAACTCCGGATTATTACCATTCACTAATAATTGATAAAGACCAAAGATTGATAGTGCAAGTAATGGTAGCCAAGCTAACCAACCAAAGATTTTTTCCGGAACGCGACTTACAGGTTTAACTGTTTGTGTGTATTCTCTACGACTCATATATTCATCTCCTTATTACCTTACTTAAATATTCTATACCCTACTATAACCTATATATGCAAGAATTTAAAAATAAAATAAAAAAGTAAGGCAATGACCTTACTTTTTATCAATTTAAACTCATCTTAAATTTTAAAAATAGTTCATTATAGCGCTTAATATTCTCAAATCCTAGATCTTCGTATACTTCAAGTTTTTCCTGTACTGCTTTACTTGGGTAAAAGCGCTCATCTTCTCTCGTTTCTTTATCAAGTAATTTATAACTTGCTGTGTTTGGTGTAGCATAACCAACCCATTCAGTATTCTGCTTACCAATTTTTGCATCTAATAAAAAGTTAATAAATGTATGCGCACCATCAACATTTTGTGCTGTTTTAGGAATGACCATATTATCAAACCAAAGATTCGATCCTTCTTTCGGTACTACAAAATCTAAATTTTCATTTTCAGTCATAATATCAGCACCCATACCACTCCAAACAACTGCAACGTCCGCTTCCTTTTGAACCATCATCGTATTGATTTCATCACCAACGACACCTTTAACATTCGGACCTAACTTTTCAAGCTTTTGTTCTGCCTTATCAAGTTTTTCTGGGTCTTTTTCATTTAATGATTCACCCATGCTGTTTAGTGAGAATCCAAGTGCCTCACGCGCACCATCTACAATAAGGACGTTATTTTTAAGACGCGGATCCCAAAGACTTTCCCAGCTTGAGAAGTCAATGTCTTTTGTTTTATCAGGATTATAGAGAACGCCTACTGTTCCCCAGAAATATGGGATCGAATATTTATTTCCTTTATCAAAATCAAGATTCATAAAATCCGGATTAATATTTTTTAGATTCGGTAGTTTCTTATGATCTATCGGAATAAGAAGTTTCTCTTCTTTCATCTTCTGAATCGCATATTCACTTGGTACTGCAATATCATAATGTGTACCACCATTTTTAATTTTTGCAAGCATTGATTCATTAGAATCGAAAGTTTCTAAAATTACGCGAATGCCGTACTCTTTTTCAAACTTTTTAAGTAAAGCAGGATCGATATATTCTCCCCAGTTATAGACATAAAGTATATTACCTTTACCGCTTTTTGGTGGTGGATCGATAAATTTAGCTGAGAAAAGTAAAAGTACAGCTACTGCTAGTGATATAAAAATTAACTGCATTAATTGCTTCATTTCACAACACCTGCTTTCACTTTTCTTCTTTTATCTTGTTTATTTGAGATATAGTAATAGATTAAAATAATTGTCATGACAATTATGAATAGTAATGTACTAATCGCATTGATTTCCATAGAAATACCTTTTCTCGCCATTGAGTAAATTTCAACGGATAACACACTAAATCCATTACCAGTTACAAAGAAGCTTACTGTAAAGTCATCAAGACTATAAGTTAATGCCATAAAGAAACCAGCAATAGCGCCAGGTAATATATGCGGAATGACAACCTTTGAAATCGTCTGGTAAGTACTTGCACCTAAATCATAACTTGCATTGATAAGCGATTGATTCATATCGTATAACTTCGGTAATACCAGTAGTACGACAATCGGCACACAAAATGCAATATGCGAAATCAATACAGACCAAAATCCTAATCCCATACCAGTATAGTGCCCGATGACAGTAAAAAGAATCAGGAATGATGAACCGATAACGACATCACTACTTACCATCAATATATTATTTAGTGTCAGTAAACCAACCTTTATTTTCTTGTTTCTCAAGTAGTGTATTCCCAAAGCACCACAAATACCGATCACTGTAGAAATACTTGCTGCAATTAATGCAACAGCTAGTGTATTGACAATGATGACCATCAACCGTTTATTTTGAAAAACTGCTGCATAATGATCCAATGTAAATGATTTAAAGTGATTCATATTTCCTGCTGAGTTGAAAGAATAAAACATGAGGTAGAATATTGGAAAGTATAAAATGAATAATGCAAATGCTAAAAATATTTTAGATCTTAGTTTCATTTGACACCCTCACTTCCATCTTTCGACTTCGTAATAATCATCACTAACGCCATTGCTAAAATTAAGAATACTGCTATTGTAGAACCCATTCCGTAGTTTTGTGTGACAAGAAATTGTTCTTCAATCGCTGTACCTAAGTTAACAACTTTGTTGCCTGCAATAAGACGCGTAATCATGAATAAACTTAATGCAGGAATAAATGTCACTTGAATACCTGTTTTAACGCCTTCCCATGATAAAGGCATAATAACTTTTCTAAAAGTTGTTATTTCATTCGCACCTAAATCACGTGAAGCCTGTAATAAGTTTTCCGGAATTGCGTTCATGCTATTAAATATCGGTAAAATCATGAAAGGAATATAAATATACACCGATACAAAGATAAATGCCGTGTTTGTAAATAATAAACTAGTAGCAGGTAGATGCATCCAGTTCAATAAATCGTTTATAGTACCTTGTTTACTAAAAATACCGATAAATGCATAGGTTTTTAATAAAAGATTTATCCATGTCGGCAGAATGATAATAAGTAGCCAGAACTGCTTATTTTCAGCGGTACGTAAAACCATTGCTATGGGATAAGATATGATTAAGCACAACAATGTGATTATTACTGCATACCAAATTGAACTGATTGTCATTTTAAAATATGACATCGTAAAGAAATCTTTATAATTTTCTAATGTAAAATGACCACTGTTGTTTGTGAAACTTGTATAGAATATCATCACTAACGGTGCAATGATAAATATAACAATCCAGATTAAATAGGGAATTAGAAAATATTTTTTTGCTTTTTCCATATTACACCTCGTATGACTCAATACGTGCATCAAATTCTTCTTCAGTTTCTCCAGGTAGCATAATATGAATAGCTTCCTCATCAAATGTTAGACCAACATGTTCTCCAGGTGTGGCCCTTTTCGTTGATTGAATAATCCACTCATTACCAGCCTCGTCAAAACAGCAAATTTCATAATGTACACCACGGAATAATTGTGAATCTACAACTGCTTTAACTTTACCAGCATGAGTAGTAGTTATTTCAATATCTTCAGGGCGAATGACAACGTCGACCTTAGCATTTGCTTTAAACCCTTTATCTACACAAGCATATTCATTGTCATACATTTCAACAACAAAATCGCGTTTCATCACACCAGAAACGATATTAGATTCTCCTATAAAATCTGCAACATATCGATTAACTGGTTCGTCATAAATATCAGTTGGTGTGCCACTTTGCTCAATTCTACCTTTGTTCATAACGAAGATATAATCACTCATTGCTAGTGCTTCTTCCTGATCATGTGTAACGAAAATAAATGTCTTACCTAAACGTTGCTGTATTTCGCGTAATTCATACTGCATCTCTGTTCTGAGTTTTAGATCAAGTGCTGATAATGGTTCATCAAGTAAGATAATTTCCGGTTCATTGACGATAGCGCGTGCAATAGCAACACGTTGACGTTGTCCACCACTCATATCTTTTATTTCACGATTTTCAAAACCATCAAGTTTTACTAACTTTAAAGCATCCATTACGCGGGTTTGCACTTCATTATTATTTACTTTTTTGATGCGTAAACCATATGCTACATTTTCAAATACATTTAAATGTGGGAATAATGCATAATCCTGAAACACTGTATTAACGCGTCGTTTATTCGCAGGAATATCATTAATACGTTTACCTTCAAAATATATGTCACCCGTCGTAGCCTTTTCAAAACCAGCAATCAAGCGTAAAATTGTTGTTTTTCCACAACCAGAGGGTCCAAGTAAAGTGTAGAATTTACCCTCTTCAATTTCAAAATTAATATTATCCAGAACTTTGTTTTCGCCATATGATTTAGACACATTGTTAAATTGTATAAAATCTTTCATGACACTCTCCTATAAATATGATTCAGTTGCGACGATTAATACACGTGCATCTTTTTTATATTTGTTAAATAATTGATGTGATTCATTTGCTTTAAAATAAAATGATTCCCCACGACGTGCTGTATATTCTTTTCTACCAATTCTTATACTTGCTGTACCATCTAATACATAAATAAAGCTGTCAGAAAGACTCGGTTCAAACTTTTTATATTCAGAATCTGGTCTTAATGTAATAATAACAGGCTCCATATCAAATTCGTTTGAATCCGGAACCAACCACTGAATTAAATAGCCATTATCATATTCATCATATATTGTCTGTTCAGATTTAGGGTAATAAATGCGCTGCTCATGCATCTTCTCATTAAAGAAGTCTGATGGTTCTGATCCTAAAACTTCTAGTATATTAAAGAATGTCTCCATAGACGGTGAACATAAATTACGTTCAAGTTGAGAAATATATCCTTTTGATAAATCCGTTCTTTCCCCTAGTTCTTCTTGCGTTAAATTCTTTTGACGTCGTAAATCTTTTATTTTTTTCCCTATATCCATGTATTCACACCTTAGTTTAATAATTGTAAACAATTTGTTTAATAACGTTTTAAATATAGCAGAAAAAAAGGTTTAAAACAACAGTAATACTAAATTTTTAATTCAAAACTACACTTTAAAAGTTTTTTCGTTCGCAGTTTGTGCTTCTTTAAAGCGTTTCGTTACAACATATCCGTCATAGTCAGAAACTTCCTTAAATTCTTTATAAATTTTATTTTCATCTGATTTCATTGGTGCGATTCTTTTAAATGCTTTATATACTGCAGCATAATCCTCAGTGTTTACTTTAGATTCATAAGCATCTTCAATAAGTGCTAAAAAATTAACAACATCAATGATTTCTTCCTGTGTCCATTCCGGATTAATTGGATAACTATAGCTCATTTGCTTCCTCCGTTAAAAAAAGCACTATTCATCTCTGAATAGTGCTTAATATTTTGTAAAAATAAATTACATAGTATGAATTGGATTACCTAAAGCTACTTCTGCTGCTTCCATTGTAATTTCACCTAAAGTTGGATGCGCATGAATTGTTAATGCGATATCTTCAGCTGTCATACCAGTTTCAATTGCTAATCCTAATTCAGCGATCATATCAGATGCACCAGAACCAGCGATTTGAGCACCGATTAATAATCCGTCTTCTTTTAATGTGATTAATTTTAAGAATCCGTCAGTTTCGCCGATAGATAAAGCACGACCATTTGCTGCATAAGGGAATTTAGAAGCTTTATATTCTAATCCTTCTTCTTTCGCCATCGCTTCAGTGTAACCAACTGTAGCTAATTCAGGCTCAGTGAAACATACTGCAGGGATTGCAAGATAGTCAACTTCTGATTTTTCACCAGAGATAACTTCAGCTGCAACTTTTCCTTCGTATGATGCTTTATGTGCTAATGGAGGTCCAGCAACGATATCACCAATTGCAAAGATATTGTCTACTGAAGTGCGTCCTTCTTCATTTACTTCTACTAAACCACGTTCAGTCATCTTAACGCCTAATGACTCTAAACCGATTTCTTCAGTATTAGGACGACGACCAACAGTTACTAAACAGTAATCTGCTTCAATTGTTTGAGTTTCACCTTTAGCTTCATAAGTTACCTTAACACCAGTTTCGCTCTCTTCAGCTGATTTAGCCATCGCTTCAGTAACAATGTCTACACCTTTAGCTTTAAGACCTTTTTTAACTACTTGTGTCATTTGTTTTTCGAATCCGCCTAAAATATCTTTCGCGCCTTCTAGAATTGTAACTTTAGTACCGAAGTTAGCGTAAGCAGTTCCTAATTCAGAACCGATATATCCACCACCAACTACGACTAAGCTTTTTGGAATTTCAGTTAATGCTAATGCACCTGTTGAATCGATTACACGTTTGTTGAATTTGAAATTAGGAATTTCAATTGGACGTGAACCTGTAGCGATAATTGCATGTTTGAAAGTATAAGTTTGAGATGCTTTTTCAGTCATAACTTTTAAGTTGTTTTGATCAACGAAATAAGCTTCACCTTCAACGATTTCAACTTTGTTACCTTTTAATAATGCACCAACACCGCCAGTTAATTTCTTAACAACGCTGCCTTTGAATTCTTGCACTTTAGAAAAATCAACAGTAACGTTTTCAGCTTTAATTCCGAAATCTTCAGAATGAACAACAGTTTCATATTTATGAGATGCTGATAATAAAGCTTTTGAAGGAATACAACCGACGTTTAAACAAACGCCACCTAAACTACCTTTTTCAACGATTGTTACTTTTTGTCCTAATTGAGCTGCACGAATTGCTGCAACATATCCTCCAGGACCTGCTCCGATTACAATAGTATCTGTTTCAATAGGAAAATCTCCAACTACCATGTGCTTACCCCTCCATTAATAATAATTCTGGATTATTTAATAAACGTTTAATATGATTCATAGCATTTTGTCCAGTTGCACCATCAATTTGACGGTGGTCAAAACTTAATGATAATGCTAATACTGGTGCTGCAACGATTTCTCCATCTTTAACGATTGCTTTTTGAGCAATTCGACCAATACCTAAGATAGCAACCTCTGGGTGATTGATTACTGGAGTGAACCATTGTCCACCAGCTGAACCTATATTACTAATTGTACATGATGCACCCTGCATTTCGCTAGGAGAAAGTTTTCCATCACGAGCTTTTACAGCCAATTCGTTAATTTCATCAGAAATAGCGAAGATTGATTTACGATCAGCATTTTTAACGACAGGAACTAATAATCCACGTTCAGTATCAGCTGCAATACCGATATTGTAGTAATGTTTGTGTACCACTTCTTCTGTAGCGTCATCTAAAGAAGTATTTAATGCAGGATATGCTTTAAGTGCCGATACTAACGCTTTAACAACATATGGTAAGAATGTTAATTTCGTACCTTGTTCTGCTGCAACTTCTTTAAATTTCTTACGGTGATCCCATAATGCCTGTACTTCTACTTCATCCATTAATGTAACGTGTGGAGCAGTGTGTTTTGAGTTAACCATCGCTTTAGCGATTGCTTTACGCATTGCAGGAATTTTTTCACGTGTTTCAGGGAATTCACCTTCAGGTGCTGCGATTGGTTGTGGTGCAGCCTTTTCAGTTGATGCTGCTGGCGCATCAGCTTTTGGTGCTTCTGTAGCTTGAGTATTACCGCCACCATTTAAGTAAGCAGTGATATCATCTTTAATTACACGACCATTTTTACCAGTACCAGTAACCGCTTTAATATTTACACCTTGTTCACGTGCAAATTTACGTACTGATGGCATAGCGATTACTCGACGATTTTCATCAACTTCAACATTTTGTGCAGGTGCTTGTGCAGGTTTTTCTTCTTTAACTTCTTCTGTAGCTTTTTCTTCTGTAGCCGGTGCTTCTTCTTTTGATTCAGAAGCTGATTCTTGTGCATGTGCATCATCAGAATCAATTGTTACGATTACGTCTCCTAAGTTAGCTACTGTTCCTTCTTCAGCAACGATCGTATTGATTGTTCCTGTTACTGGAGATGGAATTTCTACTACTGATTTATCATTCTGTACTTCACATAAAATATCGTCTTCTGCGATGTTATCGCCAGCTTTAACGAACCACTTAACGATTTCACCTTCAAAAATCCCCTCACCAAGAGCGGGTAATTTAAATTCAAATGCCACAATAAATTCCTCCTAAGAATTAATTTTATAATTATAAAATTCATTTTATTACATGATGAAAAGTAACATAGTTAAAACAATGTTACTTTTCACATTACCTTATTACTCGATTTTAAAACTCAAATTAGAATTCTAAAGTCTTTTTAGCTGCTTCAATGATGTCTTCTTTGTTAGGTAACCAGACATTCTCAGCTTGCGTGTATGGATATGCTGTATCAACAGCTGCTACACGTGCAATTGGAGCTTCTAATGATAAAATCGCACGTTCTGAAATTTCAGATACTACAGTTGCACCAACACCAGCTTGTTTTTGAGCTTCCTGAACCACTACAACACGTCCAGTTTTTTCAACTGATGCAATAATCGTTTCGATATCTAATGGTTGAACAGTACGTAAGTCGATTACTTCAATTGAGTGACCGTCTTTTGCTAACTCTTCAGCAGCTTTCAATGATTCCTGAACCATTGCACCATAAGTAATGATAGATAAGTCAGTACCTTCTTGTTTCACTGCTGCTTTACCGATTTCAATTGTGTACTCTTCTTCTGGCACTTCTTCACGGAATGAACGGTATAATTTCATATGTTCTAAGAATACAACTGGATCATTATCACGAATAGCAGAAATTAATAATCCTTTTGCATCATAAGGGCTTGATGGAATTACCACTTTTAAACCTGGCGTTTGAGCTACTAAACCTTCTAAGTTATCTGCGTGTAATTCAGGTGTGTGAACGCCACCACCGAATGGTGAACGGATAACAACTGGTGCAGATTTCGTTCCACCAGAACGGAAACTTTGACGTGATAATTGTGCTGCTAATGAATCAAATACTTCGAATACAAATCCGAAGAATTGAATTTCCATTACCGGACGGAATCCAGTTAAAGTTAAACCTACTGCTAAACCACCGATACCTGATTCTGCAAGTGGAGTATCGAATACACGATCTTCACCGAATTCTTTTTGAAGTCCTTCAGTCGCACGGAACACACCACCGTTGACACCAACGTCTTCTCCGAATACTAAAACGTTTTCGTCATTTTTAAGTTCAGTTTGAAGTGCATTTGTTATTGCTTGGATCATCGTTAATTGTGCCATGACTTACTTCGACTCCTTCTCTTTATAAATTTCATATTGCTCTTTTAAATGGAAAGGCATTTCCTCTGTATACATTAATTCGATTAATTGAGATACAGTTTGTTTAGGAGTTGCATCTGCTTCTTTAATCGCATTTTTAATATCTTCTTTAGCTTTTTCAATAATTTCGTTTTCTTTATCTTCAGTCCATAATCCTTTGTTTTCCAGGAATTTACGGAATCGAACTAATGGATCTTTCTTAACCCATTCAGCATCTTCATCTGAAGTTCTGTAACGTGTTGGGTCATCCCCAGCCATTGTATGTGGACCATATCTATATGTGATTGTCTCGATTAATGTAGGACCTTCACCAGCAATTGCTCTGTCACGTGCTTCTTTTGTTGCAAAGTAAACAGCTAATGCATCCATACCATCAACAACGATACCTGGAATACCTGCTGCAACTGCTTTTTGAGCTAATGTTTTAGCGGCAGTTTGTTTACTACGCGGTGTAGAGATTGCATAGTTATTATTTTGGATTACAAAAATTGCAGGTGCTTTGTATGCAGACGCAAAGTTAATACCTTCATAGAAATCACCTTGTGAAGTACCACCGTCTCCAGTATATGTAATCGCAACGGATTGAGTACCACGTTTTTTAAGTCCTAACGCTACACCAGCTGTTTGAACGTATTGCGCACCGATAATGATTTGAGGTGATAATGCATTCATTCCTTCTGGCATTTGAGAACCTAAATAATGACCTCTTGACCATAAAAATGCTTTTGTTAATGGTAGACCTTGCCAGATTAATTGAGGAACATCACGATATCCTGGTAAAATAAAGTCATCTTTTTCAAGAGCATAATGAGATGCTAATTGAGAAGCTTCCTGACCAGCTGTCGGTGCATAGAATCCTAAACGGCCTTGTCTGTTTAATGAGATAGAACGTTGATCTAACACACGTGTCCAGACCATTCTTTCCATTAATTCTACTAATTGTTCGTCCGTTAATTCAGGCATATATGCATCATTAACTACATTTCCGTCTAAATCTAATACTTGAACTACTTCAAATTTTTCTTCGATTTCACGTAAATTTGAAACAGCGTCGAATGGGGCTTTTTTCTTAAGAGCCATTCTTTTCACCAAACCTTTCATTTATGTTTTAATTACATAATCTATCATAGCATATTTGTGTGCTACAGATAAAGAAAAAGATATAAAAGAAAAAACAGCGTCACAACAATGGTTGTCGGCACTGTATTACCACAATATTTTCACTGTTATATATCAGTAAACGCTTTCATTTTAACAGTTTTGTCACAATAATTAGTTTTTATTCAATGTTTCTACAATTAGCTTTTTATTTTGTTCAACAACTCGCGTTATCTTAGTATAATCATCTGTCTTTGTCTGAAACTGTTTATATAATTTAGAAATAACATTGATTTTTTCATTAACCACGTTTTTATCTAATGTATCTTTTTTTAAATATTGAAATAATTCATTCTCTTTATTAAGGATATTTTGATATGAAGTCATTAAGTCTGAGTGTTTAGCATATTTCTCGTCTAAAGTACCAACTAACTTCTCAACCTGTTGCTTTTGCGTTTTATCTTCAATTGCTTTTGCATCTTTCTTTGATTTATCAAAAATTTCTTTAGATTTCTTCATAATTTCTGCTTCTTTTTTAGCGATTGCTTTACGTTCTGACGTATTTTTTGTCAGTTGATCTGCAAGGCCAGTCATCTCACCTGATTTCGCTTTATTCACCTTATTAAATAGCTGTAATTTATTATTTTCTAATTTCTCTAATTTTTCACTGACACTAACTATTTGCTGCTCTTTAGTATTTGCTTCATCAATTTTTTGATAAAAAGCTTCTAAGTTTGCTGTTTTGTTCGTACATGCTGCAAGTATTACAACAAAGAATACTAATATAAAACCTTTTAAACACTTCATTAACATTGCCTCCTCTTATTTGCTTATAATGTTATATTTTTTTACATATTATTTCAATGTATATAATGCATTTCCTCTGATTATCTGATATATTTTATAATAATAAAGTGAGGAGATGTTACGATGCTAACAATGAACGACATCATTCGAGATGGCCATCCAACTTTGCGAGAAAAAGCACAGGAAGTTGAACTACCATTATCGAATGAGAACCAAAAATTAATCGATGATATGCTAGAATTTCTAAAAATGAGTCAGGATGAAGAACTCTCAAAAAAATATAAATTGCGTAGCGGTGTTGGTATAGCTGCGCCTCAGCTTAATCATAATAAACGTATGCTTGTTATTTATTTTTATGATGAAAAAACTGAAAAGTACGTTGAACATCAATTGATTAATCCAAAGATTATCAGTCACAGTGTTGAAAAAGCTTATTTACCTACTGGAGAGGGTTGCCTTAGCGTCGACGAAAACATTCCAGGTTTAGTTCATAGATATGCTCGTATTACTGTTAAAGCATTTAAACCTGATGGCAGCGAAGTAAAATTACGTCTAAAAGATTTTGCTGCGATTGTTGCTCAACATGAAATTGACCATTTAAACGGTATAATGTTCTATGACTATATCAACAAAGAAAATCCGATGGCAGTTCAGGACAACGCTATCGCTGTGCAATAAAAAATTATCTGTTAAAACATTAATGTTTTAACAGATAATTTTTTTTAAATAAATTCATCTTTTCTTTTTTCGTAGCGAATTCCTACTTCTTCTAAATACGAAATCACTTCTCGCATCGTTTCTACATCCATGAATATTGGATCATTAACATGCGGTGCTGTGTGTACTTCTACTGGATTAAATTTCTGATAAACAAAGTTCATAATAACTTCGTTATCTCTTCTGTTAAACTCAAGATGATCTAGTATTAAAGTTTCATGATTGGCAGCGCTACTAATGACTTTTTTTATATTTGCTATATTATCCATTTAATTATCTCCTAGTCTATCAATTTAAAATGTTTGAATGCTTTTGTTAATCCTTCTTTATGCACATCTTCAGTCACATAATCTGCTACTTCTTTTAATGCATCTACCCCATTACCCATTACAATACCTAGCCCGACACCGTGAATCATTTCCAGATCGTTCAAACCATCTCCGACAGCGATACAATCTTCTATCGGAATATTCAATGCCTCACTTACTTTTTTAATCCCTTCAAACTTCGAACCGTTTACTGGCACAACATCACGACTAACTTCATGCCATCTAATAAACTTTATCATTTTATATTGATCGTCATATAATTTATCTTCTTCTTCACTATTGAAGATTAAGGTCTGATAGATTGGTTTATCGATATAGTAATTTTTTTCGTATCTTGGATGTTCAAACTTTAAAGTACTAATACTCTCCTTAATGTTCTCATGAAATTCAATATTAGAGACCATCTCATGTTCATTTAAAAATACGAGTGGATGATCATTTGAACTTGCATCATTCTCTAATTGCTTCAAAGTTTCCAGATCTAACGGATTTTCATAGATTACTTCGCCATTCATCACCGCATATTGTCCATTAAATGAAATATAATTTGTTATCCCGGTTTCTTTAATTACCTCTTGTAACATAAAAGGTGCACGGCCAGTAGCAATCGCTAATAAATGCCCATTTTCCTGCAACTTTTTAATCGTTTCTTTCGTATCCTCACTCATTTCTTTATCGTCATTATATAATGTTCCATCAATATCAAAGAAAATCAAATGCTGCTTCATGTTTAAGCCTCCGTACAATATTTTTACCTTTAGTTTACCTTTTTCTACGCATTATTTCAAAAATGTATTATTATATATATGAAGAAGTTGCATGCAAAGACTTTACACTAGCATATTAATTCATGTAAGATAAGAATACTTATACATTTAATATAAATGTCTTGTACGGTTTATGTTTAGCCCTAGACTCCTAGGGCATTCTTTATGTATATAATAATAAGGAGGCTATTTATTAATGGCAATTTTTAAAGTATTTTTTCAAGAAGACAAAAGTGAAGTAATTATTCGTGAGAACACACAAGTTAAATATTTTGAAGCTGTAAGTGAAGAACAAGTTAGAAGATATTTAATTGATCGTCCTTATAACATTGAATTTGTTCAGGAATTAAAAGGTGCTCATTTAGAGTACGAACAAAAAGCTGAAAATTACAGCGTGGAGACGATCTAAATGAAGCCTTTACAAAAAAATGAAGTTGGTGTATTCGCCCTTGGTGGTATGGGTGAAATCGGTAAAAATACCTACGCCGTTGAGTATCAGGACGAAATTATCGTTATTGATGCAGGTATCAAGTTTCCCGAGGACGAGTTACTTGGTATCGATTATGTCATTCCTGATTATACTTATCTTGTACAAAATCAGGAACGTATAAAAGGATTATTCATTACCCATGGACATGAAGATCATATCGGTGGTGTACCATTCCTATTAAAACAGTTAAACGTTCCAATTTACGGTGGACCACTTGCACTAGGTTTAATCCGAAATAAACTTGAAGAACATGGTTTACTTCGCACTGCACAGTTAAATCCAATAACAGAAGACAGTGTCTTTGAATTTAAACATCTGAAAGTGTCTTTCTATTTAACAACGCATTCTATACCAGAAGCATATGGTATTATCGTTGATACACCAGAAGGAAAAATAGTGCATACTGGTGACTTTAAATTTGATTTCACGCCTGTTGGTGAACCTGCTAATATCGCAAAGATGGCACAGCTTGGTGAAGAAGGTGTGTTATGTCTATTATCAGATTCAACAAATGCTGAAATTCCGAACTTCACGATCAGTGAACGTGAAGTCGGACAAAACGTAGAACAAATTTTTAGAAAATGTACCGGCAGAATTATTTTTGCTACATTTGCTTCAAATATTTATCGTGTACAGCAAGCGATTGAAGCGGCAGTTAAATTTGACCGTAAAATAGTTATATTCGGCCGTTCAATGGAGAATAATATTAAAATTGGTACTGAACTTGGATACATCAAAGTACCACCAGAAACATTTGTAGAAGCAAATAAAATTAACAGTATTCCTAAACATAAATTATTAATTTTATGTACGGGTTCTCAAGGTGAACCAATGGCAGCATTGTCACGTATTGCTAATGGTACACATCGTCAAATCTCTATCATTCCTGATGATACTGTTATTTTCTCGTCTTCACCAATCCCGGGTAATACATTAAGCGTTAACCGTACGATCAACGCTTTATACAAAGCAGGTGCTGATGTCATCCACGGTAAGCTATCAAATATTCATACATCGGGTCATGGTTCTCAGGAAGAACAAAAACTTATGCTAAGATTAATGAAACCTAAATTCTTTATGCCTATTCACGGAGAATATCGTATGCAAAGCTTACATGGTCAACTCGGTATTGATTGCGGTGTAAATCCTGATAACGTATTTATCCATGAAAATGGTGATATTCTAGCATTGACTAAGGACAGCGCGCGCTTCGCAGGTCATGTACCTTCGGGGAATATACTCGTTGATGGTAGTGGTATTGGTGATATCGGCAATGTTGTAATCAAAGACCGTAAAATATTATCTGAGGAAGGTCTGGTAATTGTTGTTGTGAGTATTGACTTTAAAACGAATCAGTTACTAAGTGGTCCAGATATTATTTCAAGAGGCTTTGTTTACATGAGAGAATCAGGTCATTTAATCTATGATGCGAGTCGTTTGCTGAAAAAGAAAGTCATTGAAAAACTAAATTCTGGTGAAGCACTTGAATGGCATCATATTAAAAATGTCATTTCTGAAAATTTATCACCATTTTTATATGAAAAAACAAAACGTAAGCCGATGATTTTACCAATGATTATGGATGTTAATAAAAATAACGAACAACTTGTTGAACAAGAAACGACAAAATAAAAATAGACCCGACAGGGTCTATTTTTTTCGATCATTTAGTCATTAATAATCTTTTTCTCAAAACGATTTAAGTCATTATCATGGCCAATCATAATTAATATATCACCATTTTCAATAATAACGCTCGGGTCTGGTGAAACGATAATTTCTTTTCCTCGTTTAACCGCAATAATGTTTAAGCCATAATTCGCTCGGATATCTAAATCTAAAATAGAATTACCTGTTAATGTTTCACCTGCTCGAATTTCCACAATTGAATGCTGATCTGATAGTTCAAGATAATCCAATACAGAAGAACTTGCAACATTGTGCGCAATTCTTCTTCCCATGTCTCGTTCAGGGTGGACAACTGTATCTGCACCAATTTTATTTAATACTTTAGCATGATAATCATTTTGCGCTTTTGCTGTAACTTTTTTTACACCGATATCTTTCAAGATTAGAGTTGTTAATATACTTGCCTGTATGTTATCTCCTATCGCAACAATAACGTGATCGAAGTTGCGTATA
Organism: Macrococcoides bohemicum; assembly: GCF_003259675.1. GTDB lineage: Bacteria > Bacillota > Bacilli > Staphylococcales > Staphylococcaceae > Macrococcoides > Macrococcoides bohemicum. The sequence goes on from NZ_PZJG01000004.1 coordinate 95,780, forward strand.
CCTAAACTCTTTAATACGTTCTCATCAGTTGTATCTGCAATAACAGCATGCGTTGCAATATCTGCATATTCATTGACTCGTGCTTCATCAGAATCTATAGCCATTACGTCCATATCCAATGCATTTAATTCTTTTACAATGCTCCCACCAAAACGTCCTAAGCCGATAACTACAAATTCTTTTTCCATACTACACCTCCGTTATTTCTTCTTACCTTTAACATATTCGGTATCAAATACGAATAGTCTCAATAATAAATATAAAGAAGGAAGTAATAAAAGTAAACCTAAAATAAACACCACGACTAATCCGAATGCCATTGTTTCATTTACTACAGCTTTATCCATATTGACATAAGGATATAAAATATAAGGTAACTTAGAAATACCATACCCATAGAATGCTGTAGCAAATTGAAGAATTACCATGACAAGGCCAATTTCAAGATTTTTCTCAAAATAATATAATGCAAAAGCGATTAAGAAAAATACGATACTTAGTCCAAATAACCACCAGTATTGTCCTGTTGCAATATCGAAATGCTCTTTATTTTGTTGTCTTAAACTCAAAAATGTAAACTGACAAATCACAAGCATTGGTAATGCCCATATTAAAAACCATGTTCGAAGTATCTTATAAGCAGGTCTATCTTTTGCTTTGTGCGCATAAACTGTTAAAAATGCTGATGAAATATATAACACAGAGATGATACATAAAAATACAACACTCCATGCATATGGGCTCATTAATAATTCAAACCATTTCAATTCAACACCTTTGGCAGTCTTTGTGATAAAGCCACCTTCTGAAATGGTTAATACTGTTGAAAAAGCTGCAGGAATAAGTAATCCTGAAATACCATATAACGCGACCCACGCAAGCTTAGAGTCTTTACCATACGTTTCAAACGCATAAAATGAGCCACGAACTGTGAGTAGCAATAAAGCAACACTTACAGGCAGCAACAAAGTTGAACCGAAATAATAAGCCGTATCAGGGAAAAATCCTACGATACCTACAAAGAAAAATACTAAGAAAACATTAGTAACTTCCCATACAGGATTCAAGTATCTTGAAATAACGTCCTTTAATTCATTTTCCTGATCTGTAAGTTTTGCATATAGTATAAAGAAACCTGCACCGAAATCAATTGCCCCTAAAATAACGTAACCAAATAGAAATGTCCATAATACTAAAATACCAATATGTTGATAATCCATTATTTGGCACCTCCTTTGGTATATTGCTCAACATCAAATTGGGCTGGTTTATCTTTGTACATACGCAGTAAAACGTAACTACATGAAAACCCTAATACAAGATACAGTAATCCGAATGCAACAAGCACAAGGCTCACACCATCAGCATGTGTAGCACCTTCGGCAACTTTCATATAACCACGTAACAACCATGGTTGACGTCCCATCTCAGCTAGGAACCATCCAAATTCTATGGCTAACATACATAGAGGACCAGTTAAAGCAATTAAGTATAGCATGAAATTATGCGTTGCTAACTTATTTTTCATCTTATTTAATATTACATATAAAATACTGACTGCAAAGCTAAACATACCAAAGAACACCATTAAATCGAAGAAGTAATGAATGATCAAAGGAGGTTGTTCATCTTTAGGTATTTCATCTAACCCTTTTACAGTAGTATCAAAACTGTTATCAGCAAGAAAACTCAGCATACCAGGTATTTTAATTGCACCTTTTACTTCTTGTGTTTTTTCATCAAGAACACCGAATAAGACTAAGTCAGCATTTTTATCACTTTCAAAATGCCATTCCATTGCAGCTAATTTTTCAGGTTGTTCATTGTGCAGGAACTTCGCCGATAAATCGCCCGCTAAAATCGTCAGTAAACTAAAAATTACCCCTACGATCATCGCCATTTTTAAAGATTTCATATGATAATCTTTATCTTCCGGGAATTTATTTCGTAGTAATTTCACGGCTGCTACACTCGCAATACAGAAAGCAATCGTCATTCCACCTGTCGTTACAACATGAAAAGCACGTACAAAAAATGAACTGTTTAACATCGCTTGTATCGGATCAATATCAACCAGCACTCCATTTTTCACTTTAAAACCTTCCGGTGTGTTCATAAATGAATTCACACTCGTGATAAATAATGCGCTTAATGTTGAACCAATAATGATAGGAATATTTAGTAACCAATGCGTCCATTTATTTTTAAATCGATCCCATGTATATAAATATATACTTAAGAAAATTGCCTCAAAAAAGAACGCAAATGTTTCCATAAAAAGTGGTAGTGCAATAACTTGTCCACCCAACTGCATAAATGATGGCCATAATAATGAAAGTTGTAAACCAATAATCGTTCCAGTTACAACACCTACTGCGACAGTTATCGTGAATGTTTTAGCAAAACGTCTCGCCATAGCAGTATACTTCGGATTATTATATTTTATCCCTAATCCTTCTGCAATCATTATCATCAGTGGCATACCTACACCAATGGTGGCAAAAATTATATGAAAACCTAACGTCATCGCTGTTAATAAGCGACTTAAAATAACACCATCCATGATAATCCTCCTTTTGTGATTGTACTCACATTTCTTTAAGTTTAATACACCTTATAAGGAATATAAAGCGAAACGCCTAACAGTTTTGTGACAAATATGTGATCATCTTCGAACTATTTAAATTACATTTGCATATAATACCATTAATATTGATAATTCTGTCTGAAATCGCTATAGTATTTATAGTTATTAAAAAGTAGTAAAGAGGTAATGATATGAATATTGAAATATACACACAAGATGATTGTCCACCATGCGAATTTATCAAAAACTATTTCAGACACTCTTCTCTTCAATTTAAAGAAAAAAATATCAAAAATATGGCATATAAAATAGAGATGATTGATTACGATGCTTTGAGTACCCCTCTAATTAAAATAGATGAAAAATTATTCTATACACCAGATATCGAAGCCATTGAAAAGTATATGGAGACTAAAAATGTTTAAGTTTTTAATGTATAGCATGATAGACCGCTTCGGAAAAAGTTTGGTACCATTATTTCATTCCAATCCAAAAAATGTTGATGTTGATAGTATAACTATTAAAGGTTTGAGATTACACCATGTTCGACCGTTATCAATTGTACATATCTCAGATTTACACGTCGGCTTTCAGTATAATTATCATGATTTAATAGAACACATTAAAATAATCAATAAACTACAGCCTGATATCGTCATGATTACCGGAGATTTATTTGATAATTTAGAAGTGTTTAAAGAGAATCCTCATGATTATATACCATTGCTAAAAACAATTAAAGCCCCATTAGGCGTGTACTTTTCTTATGGTAATCACGATCAGCGTACACACTTAACACATAATTTAGAAACAGTATTGACTAATAGTCATATTACAGTGCTGAATAACTTTGGTAAATATATAAACTATGATGGAGAAGATATATATATTTGTGGCACTGATGATATTCTTAATGCATCCGGAAATATTGAACAGGCACTACGCAACAGAAAGCATGTCAATGACTACACCATCACTTTAGTACATGAACCAGATTATGCAGACTTTGTTAAGCAATTTAATGTTGACCTCCAATTATCCGGACATAGTCATGGTGGACAGATTTTTATCCCTATTCTGGGTGCACCAATTAAACCATCATTAGGGAGAAAATATTTAAAAGGTTTATTTAGATTAAAATATAAAAAACATAGCATGTATCTTCATGTGTCCCGTGGTCTTGGTAGTACACATTTACCAATTAGAATATTCGCTAAACCACAAATTACAAAGATTTACATCAAATAAAGAAGAAGCTGAAAATTTTCAGCTTCTTCTTTATTTTGTTTAACTATAGATAAGCATCTACTAAAGAGATTACTTCTTCTTGCGTTGAGCAGTTTAATGCCTGTTCAGCTATTTTAGCCATTTCAACTTGACTTAAGTTTTTAATTTGACGACGCGCTCTTAAAATACTTGTCGCACTCATAGAAAACTCATCTAAGCCTAATCCTAATAATAGTGGAATAGCTGTTGTATCCCCAGCCATTTCTCCACACATACCTGTCCATTTACCTTCTTTATGGCTTGCATCAATGACTTGTTTCACAAGTCTCAATATTGCAGGGTTATATGGTTGGTATAAATAAGAAACACGCTCAGACATACGGTCAGCAGCCATAGTATATTGAATTAAATCATTCGTACCAATACTAAAGAAATCTACTTCTTTAGCAAAGATATCAGCCATAGCTGCTGTTGATGGGATCTCAACCATGATACCTAATTCAATATTATCGCTAAATTTAATATTTTCTTTCGTTAAGTTAGCTTTTTCATCTTCTAAAATAGCTTTTGCCTCACGGAATTCGTTAATTGTTGCAATCATCGGGAACATGATACTTAAATTGCCATGAACAGATGCACGTAATAAAGCTCTAAGTTGAGGTCTGAAAATTTCAGGTTGTGCAAGACATAAACGAATTGCTCTGTAACCTAAGAATGGGTTCATTTCTTTAGGTAAGTTGAGATAAGGTAACTCTTTATCTCCACCAATATCTAATGTTCTTACAACAACACGTTTACCTTTCATCTCTTTTAAAACTTTAGCATATGCTTCATACTGTTCATCTTCAGATGGCATAGTATCGCGTCCCATATATAAAAACTCTGTACGATATAGACCAATACCTTCAGCGCCATTGTTTACAACACCAGTTAAATCATCAGGTGTTCCAATATTTGCTGCTAGTTCTACATGTTTTCCTTCTGAAGTTACAGTTTTATCATTAACAAGTTGTTTCAGTAATTCTTTTTCTTCAATAAATTGAGATTGTTTCTGCTTATAGGCAGTAATTGTAGCTTCATCAGGATTAAGAATTACTTCTCCTTCGATGCCATCAACGATTATAAAATCACCTTGCTCAACGAGAGCAGTAATATTTTTTGTACCAACAACAGCAGGAATTTCTAACGAACGACTCATAATTGCAGAGTGTGAAGTACGTCCACCGATGTTCGTGGCAAATCCCTGAACAAAAGCCTTGTTTAATTGCGCTGTATCAGAAGGTGTTAAATCTTCTGCAATAATTACTACAGGCTCATCAATTAAAGTCGGATTTGGTAATGTAACACCTAATATATGAGATAAGACACGTTTAGACACGTCTTTAATATCTGCTGCACGTTCTCTCATATATTCATTATCCATAGATTCAAATATAGTAACAAAATTAGTTGCAACTTCAGATAAAGCAGTTGCAGCATTTGATTGATTATTTTTAATATTTTCTTCAATTGGGTTAATAAGTTCCGGATCTTCTAAAACTAATAAATGCGCATCAAATATAGCAGCTTTATCAGCTCCTAATGCAACTTCTGCATTATTTCTAATTTGCATTAACTCTACTTTTGATTGATTTACAGCTGCTTTAAATTTTTCAACTTCAGCAGCTGTATCTGTAACTTTTTCTTCTGAAAAAGATAAGTCTGGCTCAATCATAAGGTAGGCTTTAGCAATCGCTACACCATCAGATGCGCCTATCCCTTTAATGTGTTCCATTATTTACTTAAACCTTCTTTAACTAAAATATCTGTGATAGCTTCGATAGCTTCTTTTTCATCTGAACCTTCAGCATAGATAGTGATTTCAGCATCTTTGCCTACTCCTAAACTCATTACACCCATAATTGATTTTAAGTTAACTTTTTTAGCGTTATATTCTAATTGAATATCTGATTCAAATTTGCTTGCAGTTTGTACTAACATCGTTGCCGGACGTGCATGAATTCCTGTTTCATCAATAATTACGTAAGATTGTTGTTCCATAATAAAAACTCTCCTTTGGTTGCATTTGCAACAGTTTATTTTATATATAACTTTATTAGTCTATACGATAGATAATATATCAAATAAATACCTTAACTTCAATTAATTCAACGTCTTATAATAAACAATTAACATTATAAATATCAAAATGTCTGAAATATGTAAAATTTAAATTTTGATTTATATTAACGCTCTTGCTACTTTTTCACATTTTTCAATATGTGCTTTACCTAACCTTTGCATCATATAATAACTTATTGTACCAGAGACAGCTTGTCCGATAACGGGTACCCATTTTGATTGTTTCAGAACTTCTCTTCGAAGTAAAGTTTTAAATAGTACTGCAACTAATCCTTTTGAAATTTTTTTACCGATGAAATCGCTGCCTGTTTTAGCAGCAGAAAAAACTATTTTTTGTTTCATTTCGTCAGTATATCCACTCACCTGTTTATGACTTAATCCATATATCGCATTAATTTCCTCAATGATATCTGTCATTATTTTCATATCAGCAGTTACATCAACGCCAGGAATCGGAACAACAGCTGCTGCAGAACTCATTAACGATTTATTATGAATTAATTTTTCTGAGCGTTCTCGACGTTCTATTAAATCACTTTCATTTTTTGGAAGGTGATCAATTTCTTTCTTAACTTTTTGTTCTTTATTTATCGTATTTGTTGCCATATTAATTGCTGTATTTAAAATTCCCATGTTATCACCTCTAAAATTATTCAAATTTCTTAAGAGTATATTCCCTAAATTATATATTTTTAATCTAAAAATTTTATTCTGATAAGATTTTAATAGTAATTACCTTTAAATATTTCGAAGCCTTATATTTATCAGTTGTTTTAAAATCTTTAGGGAGCCCCATAATAGATTCGATTTCAAATTGGCATAATGGCGTAAGCGTATCTGTTATCATTTTTTTAAATTGTTTTAACGGTACATTAGAAGCATTCGTTGATAAAATTAAATACCCATTATAGTTCACGAGCGGAATAGCAGCTTCTATAAGTTCATGATAATTATCTTTTACAGAGAATACTTTTTTCTTATTGCGTGAAAAACTAGGGGGATCTATGATGATTGCATCAAAAGTTTTAAGATGACGGGCAAAATATTTTAATGCATCGAATGCATCTAATGTATAAAATTTTTGTTTTTCAAGAGGTAATTCATTAATCGCAAAATTTTGTTCCATCAACTCAATAGAACGCTTAGCAATATCCACATTTGTCGTTTTATAGCTATTCGTTGCTGCAGCAATAGAAAATCCACCAGAATAGGCAAATAGATTTAGGAAGTCACTTCCTTTAGTCTCAAGTTTCAATAATTTTTTACGTACATCACGTTGATCTAAAAATAAACCCGTCATAGCTCCATCATTTAAATCAATCATATAATTGAGATTATTCTCTAATATCATTATCGGAAATTCAACTGTTTCATCAGTAATTTGGTGAGTCGTCACATTTTTATCATATCTAAGTTTTTCAAATATACTTTTATATTCGAAGATTTGCTTAATTGCTTCTACAATCACAGTTTTAAATTGAAAGATACCTTTTGAATACCATTGAATTAATAAATGGCCATCATAATTATCTATCGTAAATCCACCTAATCCATCACCTTCACCGTTGTATAGTCGAAATGCATTTGTATCAGTCGCATTGAATAAAGACGCTCTAAAGTCTTTTGCTGTTTCAAATAAATCAATAAAGTATGATGTCTCTAAAGCTGATACATATCCATCACTAACTTTCCAACCGAATCCTCTATTTTGTAATCCACAATAAAACGTACCTAAATGCTGGCCGGTATCACTTTGAACTGTGAACAATTCTCCTTCATGGATATCATCTTTTTGATAAATATCATCTTTTTCTATTAATAGATAACCTTGTTTAAACTTTTCCTGTTTATTTTTTTTGAGTAATACGCTTTTCATGTTTGTACTCCTTTAGTTTGATAATTTTACTATAACACAAAAACGGCAGCTGCCATCAAAGGCAGCTGCCGTGATATTTATTCGGAAAAATGAACTCCCATCCCCATGGGTTAATGTTTACTCTTAGATTATATACCGTATTGTTGTAGTACACAACAATAATTTCACAAATTAATTAGCCGTGTGTTATATCACGTTTATTAATATCGTTTACGTATGTGAATAATATACAACGGTACAACAAATATAAACATCAGCAATAAAATAGGTGGGATAAACAGGGCTAAGTTTACACCTTTAAAAACCATTAAATAAATACTCGTCACAATTTTTAACGTCAAAAAAGAAATAGTAAAAAGTTGTCCAAAGTATCCTTTTCTTTTGAAATAAATTCTAACAGAGAAATAAATATATCCTATGATAATAATCAGTAGTCCAACAAGATTAATCCATTCATAGAAATATTGCATTTTAACGACATTAAATTTACTTGCATCAAATAAGATATTACGATTATTCAATTCAATCACTGTAATGATAAACATTAATGAACTAAGTAAAATTTCTATATGAAATGACTTTATCCATCGTGGACGTTTATACCACGAAGGTATGTCCTCTTCTACAAGATTAATTTTATCTTTAACGGTATTAATCACTCTTTTAAAGAATAATATTATTTTTTCATCAACCTTTAATGATGTTGTTGATATTTTTTCTATCGTCGAATTTGTTCCTTCCTGCAACTTCTGATTGATTTGTAAATCTCTTTTCTTTTTATTACGGCGACTTAATTTATCATGTTCATCATCTTTTGAACCTAATGATCTTTTCAGGAATACATAATTAAAGAGACATAATGCAGCAATTATAAGTAGCACTATAAAATAAAAGTTAATACTCATGACATCTAAAGGTGTCACTTTTTCTTTATTTAAATTATCATAGACAGCAAGTTGTGACATAAAATAAGCCAACCCGTATACTCCAATCAAAACCACAAAATGAAATTTGCGATAATGCACATTGAGTTTGCGACGATTAATCGTATAATAAACGAGAAGGATAAAAAATAGTAAATAAAACAAAGAAAATATACCATATACCTCAAATAAAAAGATGATAATTACAAGTAAAATGATACTTGCCGCTAAAAGATAATAGTATGCAATCGTTTTATCAAATATAGTTGTTTCTTTAAGCTTTCTTGAAACATAAATAAATGATAATCCGATAATGATTAATAATACGCCATAAATAGCAGGAGAATGCTTGATATAATGACTTAAGAGTTTAATTAATTCAAAAATATAAATATTAATAAAATCAAAAAAGTTATACATGTGTAATTTATTGATATCTATATCTTTAAAATGAGCAATCCGATTGCCATGGTAAATTATAAAAATACCTAAAAATATACTAATAGCAGCAATAAAGTAGCCAATTAGTATTTCAAAATGTGTTTTAATCCAGTTCATAATTCCACCTCACTACCATTATATGAAAATACTTATTAAATGTCTTTTAAATCATAAAAAATCATCCTTAAGTATGAGAATGTTTAACACATTGAATTCAGGGAATTAATAAAACATAACAAATATAGGAGGTAGTTAATATGACTGATAAATACGAAGAAATTAAAGAAGCTGCTGAAGAAGCAAAAGAAAATAATGACAAACATGAGCAAGATAAAGATAATGGTGGTAACGAACAAACTAAAGAAGATATCCAAAAAACATTTGAATAATACAAAAAGTCGCCTAAATGGCGACTTTTTAAATACCTTTATTCCCAATGTCTGTTCGATAAAACAATCCATCGCTTTTGATGCTTTCAACAAGCTTGTAACTATTTAACTGAGCCTCTGCTAAATCATGACCTTCTCCTAGAGCAATCATTACTCTGCCTCCTGAAGTGACCCACTCACCGTCCACTTGTTTTAAAGCGGATACAATATAATCTTGCTGGTAATCATAGCCTTTAACAACAATTCCCTTATCATAATTATCTGGGTATCCCTTAGATGCAAGCACTACACCACATATCGTCTTATTTCTCCATACTAAATCAAGCGGTTGTTTTTGATCAACTGCTTCAATCAAATCAATGAAATCTGTTTCTAGTCGGCGTAATAATACTTGTGCTTCCGGATCACCAAATCTTGCATTAAATTCAATGACTTTCGGACCTTCTGCAGTTACAATAGCACCAACATAAAGTATACCGAAATAATTGAGTCCTTCTTTATACATTGCATCAACGACAGGATAAACAATTTCATGATTTGTGCGTTCTAACATTGCATCACTAATGTGACTTACAGGACAGTATGCACCCATCCCCCCTGTATTTGGCCCGTTATCGCCATCAAAGGCACGTTTATGGTCTTGAGCAATTGTATCAAATGGAATACAGAAATCATCATTGACAAACACCATCAATGAAAATTCTTCACCTTCCAGATATTCTTCAAAGACAACTTTTGCACCCTCTTCAGCATAAAAATCATTGATAGCATCTAATGCAGTTTCATCGTCCATTGCTACAACTACACCTTTACCTGCTGCTAATCCGTCATATTTAATAACGATAGGCGCGCCTTGAGCTTTTACATAAGCAATTGCTTCTGCTTTATCGTCGATTGTTTTATATTTTGCTGTCGGAATATTATATTTTTCCATTAATATTTTTGCAAAATCTTTTGATCCTTCCATTTGGGCTGCGTTTGCATTCGGACCAAACGTTTTGATACCTGCTTCTGATAAACGATCACTTAATCCATCAATGAGTGGTTGTTCTGGACCGATAACGACTAAATCAATTTGACTATCTTTTGCAAACTTTACAATCGCTTCATGATCATTTTCAGCAATATCAATTACCTTTGCTTCCCTTGACATAGCTTCATTACCACAAATTACATATACTTCTTCTACGCGTTCAGATTGACCAATCTTTCGCACTAAAGCATGTTCTCTACCACCAGAACCAATAACTAATACTTTCATAACTGCCTCCTAGTGTTTAAAGTGACGAACGTCTGTCATAACCATTGCGATACCGAATTCATTTGCTTTATCGATTGAATCCTGATCTTTAATTGATCCACCAGGTTGAACGATACATTTAATACCGGCAGCATGTGCTGTTTCTACAGTATCACTCATCGGGAAGAATCCATCACTCGCCATGATTACATTATCATTTATTTCAATTGCACGTTCAATAGCAATTTTAGCTGAACCAACGCGATTCATTTGACCTGCACCGATACCAACAGTTTGTTTATCATTCGCTAAAACTATTGCATTCGATTTCACACTTTTTACAACTTTCCAGCCTAATTCAATCGCTTTCCATTGTGCTTCTGTAGGTTGTGTATTTGTTACAACGCGCATGTCTTCTTTTCTAACGTTTAATAAATCTTTATCTTGTATTAAATATCCGCCAGAAACAGATACAAATTCTTTTTCTTTATCTTCAATCGTCATATCAATTACAAGTAAACGTAAATTTTTCTTTTGCGTAAGCACTGCTAATGCTTCGTCACTATAGCTTGGTGCAATAATGACTTCTAAGAATATTGAATGCATCATTTCAGCAGTTGCTTTATCAACTTCACGATTCACTGCAACAATACCACCAAAGATACTTTGTACATCCGCATCATAAGCATTTTGGAAAGCTTCCTGAATTGTACTGCCCGTGCCAACACCACAAGGATTCATATGTTTTACAGCTACTGCTGCAGGCATATCAAACTGTTTCGCTAAGAAAAGCGTAGCATCTGCATCTTTAATATTGTTAAAGCTAAGCGGTTTACCATGCAGTTGTTTCGCACCTGCTAATGTATTATTTGCATCACTCGTTTTAACAAATTCAGCCGCTTGATGAGGGTTTTCACCATATCGTAATGATGCTTTATTGTTGTTAAAGAAGTTTACTATCGCTTGGTCATATTTATTTGTGTGAGAAAATACTTTTACCATTAATGATTTACGGAATTCGTAATCAACCGCATCTGTTTTAATTTTTTCAATTATTGTATTGTAATCTGAAGGATCAACTACTGTAATAACATGTTTAAAGTTTTTAGCAGAAGAACGTAACATTGTTGGTCCACCAATATCGATATTTTCAATTGCATCTGTTTCAGTAACATCTGGTTTAGCTACTGTTGCTTCGAAAGGATAAAGGTTTACAGCAACGAGGTCAATTGGAGCAATGTTATGCGCTTTTAATGCTGCAACATGTTCGCTATTATCACGGTCCGCTAAAATACCACCATGAATATTTGGATGTAAAGTTTTTACTCTGCCATCCATAATTTCAGGAAAATTAGTTAATTCGCTCACTGATTTTACGGGTACATTGTTTTCTTCTAAAGTTTTTTTAGTACCGCCAGTAGAATATACTTCGAAATCATTTGCAACTAAATTTTGTGCAAATTCAATAATACCAGTTTTATCAGATACACTTAATAATGCTTTTTTCATTGTCGACTCCTTATTGAATCAATTTTTTTATTACTCTTGGGTACAATTCATATTCAAGATTTTGTACGCGCAACTGTAAAGTAGCTTCTGTATCGTCTTCGTAAATTGGACAACTCATTTGATCTATAATCTTGCCGGTATCCATCCCCATATCAACATAGTGCACTGTTGCGCCCGTCACTTTAACACCATATTGCAAAGCTTGTCCAACTGCGTTCTTGCCTGGGAAGCTAGGTAAAAGTGAAGGATGAATATTGAGTATTTTACCTTCATAAACATCCAGCAAAGTTTCCCCAACAAGTTTCATATATCCAGCAAGAATTATCCACTCTACATTATCTTTTTTAAGTTGTTCTAAAATAGCTTTTTCGTACGCAATTTTATTGTTGTAATGTGCGCGTTCAAAGATTTGAATAGGTGTTCTAAATCTTCTTGCGCGTTCTATAGCAAAAGCTTCTCTTTTGTCAGTATATAGTCCAACGACTTCAATATCTGTTAAATAGTCAGCCTGAATATTTTCCATAATCTTTTCATAATTAGAACCATTACCGGATGCAAAAATTGCAACTTTCTTCATGTTAAACCCCCGTGATTTCTATCTCTTTATCACCTGAGACAACTTTACCAATCGTATAAATTTCTTCATTGCATTGAGATTGAATAATTGATTGAATTTTTTCAACTTCACTTTCATTCACGATAAAGATGAAACCAATCCCCATATTAAAAATATTATACATTTCTAAAGCATCGATTTTACCTTTTTCCTGTAATAAATCAAAGATCGGTAATTTAGGTACTGCAGCAACATTAATTTCGGGATAAACCCCTTCAGGAAATACACGTGGAATATTCTCGATAAATCCTCCACCAGTAACATGACACATACCATTTACTTTTGCATTTTCTAAAACAGCTTTAGCTGCTTTGACATAAATTCGCGTCGGTTCCAATACTGTGTCTAGAAGGGTTTTACCTTCAGCAAACTCAGCATTTAAATCTAAATGATTATCTTTAATAATTTTTCTTACTAAACTATAACCATTGGAATGAATGCCGCTTGATGCTAATCCTAAAATAACATCACCATCAGCAATTTTTGAACCATCGATGTATTCAGCTTTCTCTACAGCACCAACTGCAAATCCAGCAATATCATAATCTCCAGTGTGATACATATCACCCATTTCAGCAGTTTCACCACCGATTAATGCACATTCACTTTGTACACACCCTTCAGCTACACCTTTAACAATTTGTTCAACGATGACTGGGTCAACTTTATTTAATGCCAGATAGTCTAAGAAATATAGCGGCATTGCACCTGTCGTTAAAATATCATTAACACACATTGCCACAGCGTCAATACCAATGGTATCGTGCTTGTCAGCATCAATTGCTAAACGTAATTTCGTTCCGACTCCATCAGTACCTGAAACAAGTACAGGTTGCTTCATGTTTAACTGTGAAAGATCGAATGCTGCACCGAAGCTACCTAATCCACCAAGTACCTCTTTACGCATCGTTCTATCTACGTGTTTCTTCATTCTTTCTACCGCTTCATACCCAGCGTGAATATCTACACCAGATTCTTTATAACTTTCAGCCATGGTTAGACTCCCTTCTTCTTTTTCTCTTTGTCTTCAGGTAATAAGTGATCAACAATTTCAATCGGATAGTTTCCAGTAAAACAAGCGTTACATTCACCTTTTGAATCAAATTGACTAAACACTTCGTGCATACCTTCAACAGATAAATATGTTAATGAGTCTACTTCTAAAATATCTTTAATTTCTTCTACACTTTTATCAGATGCAATGAGTTCGGCATGTGTTGATACATCAATACCGTAATAGCAAGGATGGATAAGTGGCGGAGAAGAAATTGCCATATGTACTTCTTTAGCTCCCGCATTTTTTAAAGTCTTAACAATAAACTTACTTGTTGTCCCACGTACGATAGAATCATCGATGACAACAACACGCTTCCCCTCAATGACGTCTCTAACTGGTGAATGTTTCATGCGTACAGCACGTTCACGTAGTGTTTGGTTAGGTGCGATAAATGTACGACCCACATAACGATTCTTAATTAATCCTTGTTCATTCGGAATACCAGATTCAATAGAGAATCCTTTTGCTGCTTGTAAAGAGGAATCTGGAACACCGATAACGATATCAGCCTCTATATTCATTTCTTTCGCAAGTTGTTTCCCTAAAGCTTTACGGACTTCATAGATAGAGTGTTTTCTGAATTCAGAATCAGGACGGGCAAAATAAACATATTCCATTGAACACATATGGGATTCAGTGTTCGTTGTATAAGTATCTTCTACTAAACCGTCATGAGAAAATACAAGTACTTCACCTGGCTCTATATCACGAATGTATTCAGCACCAATTGCTGTAAATGCACATGTTTCACTTGCAACACAATAAGCCCCGTCCACTTTTCCTAACATTAACGGACGTACACCATTACTGTCACGGGCCACAAACATTTGCTCCGGATGTAAAACTAGAAATGCAAATGCACCTTTAATTTGATTTAGTGCAGCTTTAAAATTAGCTAATTTATTATTTGATTTTGCCTTTAATAGTAGATGCCCTAATACTTCCGAGTCACTTGATGTCTGGAAGATTGCACCTTCAGATTCCAGCGCTAATTTTATTTGTTCTGCGTTGGTTAAGTTACCATTGTGTGCTAAACCGATATCACCTTTAGAATGTTTAAAGATAAACGGCTGCACATTTGACAGTTCAGATGCTCCTGTTGTTGCATATCGAACATGTCCAATCGCATGATTAAAATCACTTAATGAACTTAGTTTAACTTGACTGATCGCCTCTGGTAATAAACCCATACCACGTGCACCGTAAATATTCGACTCGTCAGAACATACAATACCAGCACCTTCCTGCCCACGGTGCTGTAATGAATGTAGTGCCATATACGTGAGGTCAGCGGCATTTGGGTGACCCCAAATACCGAAAACGCCACATTCTTCATTTAGGCCTCTGATGTCATACATGTTTCGATTGCCCCTTTCCAAGACTGACTGATTGTTTCAACACTTTCAGTAATTTCGCCTTGGCTTGTTTTTAATGTAAATGTATCTCCACCAAATGTTCCAATTTCAACCGCATTCTCAGGAACAAAACCTTCTTTTGCGATTAAAATATAATTGCCTTGTGTTTCTGCAAATACTGCTGCGTTTGATGCATCCACTTGAGCATCAATTCCTGTATTAAAATAAGCAGTGATTTGCGCTAATTTAATCGCTAATCCACCTTTACCTACTGCTTGTACGTGTGATAATTTACCTTCAGTAATCGCTTTACGAATAGTTTCTCCACGTTCTACTTCTTCTGTCAAATTAATATTTGACGTTACGTGAGATACTTCATTGAATAATAATTTTTCAATCTGTGATCCACCGAAATCTGGTTTAATATCTCCAACTAAGTAAATTCTCTCACCTGCTTGTGGTTTGAAATCATTTAAATAATTAACATCTTCAATTAATCCAACCATACCTACAACTGGTGTCGGGAAGATCGCATCACCTTTTGTTTCATTATATAAAGATACGTTACCTGATACTACTGGCGTATTAAGTGCAGCACATGCTTCGGCCATACCTTTAGTAGAATCAGCTAATTGCTGATAAATTTCAGGCTTTTCTGGATTACCATAGTTTAAGCAATCTGTCATCGCAAGTGGTAAACTACCAACTGCAATTAAGTTACGGTAGCTTTCCGCTACTACCATTTTTCCACCTTCATATGGATTATTAAAGACATATCGTGCTTCACCGTCAATTGTTGAAGCAATTGCTTTTTTTGTGCCTTCCACACGCGTCACACCAGCTGATAAACCTGGTTTAATAATCGTATTTGCACCAACTTGTTGATCATACTGTGAATATGCCCATGTTTTAGATGCAATTGTTGGATGATTTAAAAGGCGCGTAAAAACGTCTTTTGCATCAATGTTGTCATAGTTATGATCAACATCCGCAAATTCAGCTGCTTTACCTTCTAATACGTAAACAGGTGCTTCATCGCTTAACGGTTGAACAGGAATGTCAGCAAAGACTTCTCCTTCATATGTTAAAACGAAGCGATCTGTGTCTGTTACTTCTCCGATTACTGCTGCATCTAATTCGTGGTGTTCAAATAATTTCAAGAATTTTTGTTCAGTGCCTTTTTCAACAACTAGTAACATACGTTCCTGCGTTTCAGATAACATCATTTCATATGGAGAGATGCCCGCTTCACGCGTTGGTACCTTCTCTAAATGTAAGTGAATACCGGACTCACCTTTCGCAGCCATTTCTGAACTTGAAGAAGTAAGACCAGCAGCACCCATATCCTGGATACCAACTAATTCTGGATAAGTAATCGCTTCAAGTGTTGCTTCCATTAACTTTTTACCTACAAACGGGTCACCAATTTGTACGGATGGACGTTTCGCTTCACTTTCTTCACTTAACTCTTCAGAAGCGAATGTCGCGCCGTGAATACCGTCACGACCTGTTTTTAAACCAACATAAATTACAGGGTTGCCAGTACCTTTAGCTGTCCCTTTCTGAATTTTATCGTGGTCAATAATACCTACGCACATTGCGTTAACAAGTGGATTTCCATCATATCTTGAATCAAATTCAATTTCACCAGCTACCGTTGGAATACCGATACAATTACCGTATCCACCGATACCTGCAACAACGCCAGAGAATAAGCGTTTATTTTGTTTTTCAGTTAATTCACCAAAACGTAATGCATTTAATAATTGAATTGGACGTGCGCCAATTGATACGATATCACGTACAATACCTCCAACACCTGTTGCAGCACCTTGATAAGGTTCTATTGCAGATGGATGGTTATGAGATTCAACTTTAAATACAACTGCCTGGTTGTCACCGATATCAACAACACCCGCACCTTCTCCAGGACCCATTAACACACGTTCTCCGGTTACAGGAAATTGCTTTAAGAAAGGTTTAGAATGTTTATATGAACAGTGTTCACTCCACATTACAGAGAAAATTCCGATTTCAGTGTAGTTTGGCTTACGCCCTAATATTTCTACTACTTTATCGTATTCTGTATCAGTTAGACCCATTTCTGCATATAACTTATGCTCTTTAATCTCGTTTTCATTTGGCTCTAAAAATTTAACCATCCTTATTTCCCCCAACTTTCTAAAATTGATTGGAATAACTTCACACCATCATCAGAACCAAGTAATGATTCCATTGCACGTTCCGGGTGAGGCATCATACCACATACGTTACCTTCTTTATTCACGATGCCTGCAATATCTTCAACTGAACCATTTGGATTGTTTTTATAAGTTAAAATGATCTGATTGTTATCTTGTAATTCTTTTAATGTTTCAGGTGAGCAGTAATAATTACCTTCACCGTGTGCGATAGGATAGATGACTGTTTCGTCTTTATCATATTGATGCGTAAATTTCGTCTCATTATTAACAATTGTCAATGGTTCATTTTGACAAATAAATTTATGACTCGTATTATGCATTAATGCACCAGGTAATAAACCAATTTCAGTTAATATTTGAAATCCATTACAAACACCTAATACAGGACGACCTTCTTCAGCTAAACGCTTAACCTCAGGAACGATTGGTGCAACGCGAGCCATCGCGCCACAACGTAGATAATCTCCAAATGAAAATCCACCAGGAATTAGTACACCGTCGAATCCTTCTAATGAAGTTTTTCTATAATCTACATACTCCGCTTCAAAACCTGTGTTAAGAGCTGCATTGAACATATCTCTATCACAGTTAGAACCAGGAAATTCAATAACAGCAAATTTCATTATTTTGTCTCCTCATCTTCAATAATTTTGTAGCTGTACTCCTCGATAACTGTGTTTGCAAACAATTTTTCACTTAATGTATTTACAACATTCGCTACTGCTTGCTCACTTGCTTCGTCAACCGTCATATATAATACTTTTCCAACGCGAATATCATCAACTTGCTTATATCCTAAATCGTGTACCGCGCGCGTTAAAGCTTGTCCTTGCGTATCTAATACCTGTGGTTGTAAAGTGATATGTAATTCAATTTTAGTCATGATTATAATGCCTCCAGTTTATTATAAAATTTAGTATATGTTTCAATTAGTGAGCCTGTATCATTGCGGTAAACATCTTTATCGAAGTTCTCATTTGTTTCTTTATCCCAAATACGACAAGTATCCGGTGAAATTTCATCAGCTAAAAGAATTTTCCCTTCGCTGTCCTTACCAAATTCAATTTTAAAATCAATAAGTTTTAAATTCATTTCATCCATTATCTTAATTAATGTTTCATTTACGATTAATGCCTGACGTTTTAATTCAGCGATATCTTCGTCATTTGCAAGACCTAATAACTTAACATGGTCATCTGAGATAAATGGATCATTCAGTGCATCTTCTTTGTAATAGAATTCAACAAGTGGTTTTTTAAATGCCTGTCCATTTTCAAAGCCTAGTCTTTTTACAATTGATCCTGCAGCAAAATTTCTTACAACAACTTCTAATGGAATAATCGTTACTTTCTTCACGCGTTGCTCAGTGTCACTAGTACGTTCAATAAAATGACTGTCAACGCCATCTTGTGCTAATCTTTCAAAGAAATAACTCGTAATTAAATTATTTAAACGTCCTTTTCCTTCCATCTTATCTTTCTTTGCACCATTACCAGCTGTTACCTCATCTTTATATTCAATACGATAAATATTATTATCATCAGTATTGAATACACGCTTCGCTTTACCTTCATAAACTAATGTCATGACATCATCTCCTCATATATAGGATAAAATGTATCCTCTTTATCGTCTAACAAAAGGGTAATATGTCCCATTTTACGATTTTCTTTTCTCACTTCTTTGCCATACACATGAACATGCCATTCCGGATGATCATTGAAATAAAGCTCCATAGCATCTAAATCTTGTCCTAATAAGTTATACATCACAGCTTTTTCGTGTAGTCTGATTTGTTTAGGTAATGCATAGCCAATTACTGATAAGATATGTGTATCAAACTGTGAATAATCACACGCTTCTATAGAATAATGACCTGAATTATGAGGTCTTGGCGCAATTTCGTTAACGTATAATTCACCAGTCTTATCAATAAAGAATTCAACAGTAAACGTACCGACAAAGTGAATTTTAGAGATAATTTTTTCAACTTCTGCAACCGCTGCATCTTTATAAGCATGTTCCTTTTCAACCGTTGTCTTAAAAAGAATTTGGTTACGATGAATATTTTCCTGTAAAGGGAAATAAACAATTTCTCCTTGTATGTTACGCGATGCAGTGATAGAAATCTCTCTATCAAGTTCGATCATTTTTTCAGCAACAAGTACTGCATCTTCTACCATTTTATATGCTTCATCCAGCTCAGCATCACTTTTCAATACAAGCTGACCTTTACCATCATATCCACCAAAAATTGTTTTTAATACAATCGGATAGTCAAGATCTGCTATCGCATTATCAAGAGAAGCTTTAGAATCCACTTTATAGTATGGTACGACTTTAGCACCGCTTGATGCGATTGCTTCTTTTTCAGAAAGACGATTTTGCAAAATACCAACAGTTTCATATCCTTGGGGAACATTGTTTTCGCTGCATATTTCTTTTAATGTTGCTGCATTGATATTTTCAAATTCATATGTGATTACATCACTAACGCTGCTTAACGCTTTCAAACCTTCTAAATCATTGTAGGGTGATTCAATAAATTTATGTGCAACAAATCTTGCTGGACATTTTGGGTCTGGATCTAAAATATTCACTTTAAATCCCATTCTCTGAGCGGACTGTGCCATCATCTTTCCAAGCTGTCCACCACCAATGATTCCAATCGATTGACCAATTTTAAATTTATTTAAGGTCATGCTGCATCCCCTCCACTTTCTTGACTAAAGATGCTTCGTAATCATCCAGCTGCGCTTCTAAAGCAGCATCCTTCAAACTGAGCATTCGTGCTGCAAGAATACCGGCGTTCTTCGCACCAGCTTTACCGATAGCAGTCGTAGCTACCGGAATCCCACCAGGCATCTGTACAATTGATAATAAGGAATCCATTCCCTTCAAAGCCTTCGATTCAATCGGCACACCGATCACCGGAAGCGTCGTCATCGAAGCGACCATTCCCGGCAAATGCGCCGCACCACCAGCACCCGCGATAATAATCTCAATACCTTTACTGCGTGCAGACTTCGCAAAATCAACCATCGCGAGCGGTGTACGATGCGCAGATACAACACTTGCCTCATAGTCGATGCCGAAAGCTTCAAGCATTGTCACCGCTTCTTTCATCGTCTCCCAGTCAGAAGAAGAACCCATTATTACTGCTACTGTCACAACTATCACCCTTTATAATTATTTGAAAATCGACTTCATTTATGTGTATATTACATATATAGCATAACAATGACACATACATTTTTCAATGCAAAAAACGAACGATTATGTATTTTTTTCTTTAAAATTATTTTTTCGTTCGTATTTTCTGGTTGTTTATTGCTATAATAATATTAAACGTTCGAATAAATGGAGGGAACTGGAATGTCAGCAAAAGTATTAGACGGAAAGAAAATTGCAGCGGATTATCGTGCGAAACTTGCACAGGAAGTCGAACAGTTAAAGGCACAAGGGGTTACGCCAAATTTAACGGTTATTCTTGTAGGAAATGACGGTGCAAGCCAGAGCTATGTGAACAATAAGAAGAAATCTGCTGAGAAGATCGGTATGAGCTCAAGTATCATCCATCTTGATGAAAGTACGACTGAAGCGGCATTATTAGAAGAAATCGACAAGTTGAACAACGATGACAATGTACATGGCATCCTTGTTCAAGTCCCACTACCGAAACAAATCGATGAAACGAAAGTGCTAGAGAAGATTGCACCGGAAAAAGACGTTGATGGATTCAATCCAATCAACATCGGCCGACTCTATGCAGGTGTTGAAACATATATCCCATGTACGCCACTGGGCATCATGGAAATCTTAAAGCATGCAGATATCGATTTAGAAGGAAAAGATGTCGCAGTCATCGGAAGAAGTCATATCGTAGGACAACCCGTCGCAAAACTATTAACAGATGCGAATGCAACAGTAACATTACTACACTCTCGCAGTAAAGACATGGACGCAGTATTAAAACGCTCTGATGTTATCGTATCTGCTGTCGGTAAACCAGGATTAGTGACGAAGGATGTCGTGAAACAAGGTGCAGTGATCGTAGACGTAGGAAACACAGTCGTTGACGGAAAGTTAACAGGAGACGTTGTATATGATGAAGTTGCTGAAGTCGCAGGCGCAATTACACCGGTGCCAGGTGGCGTTGGACCACTGACAATTACAATGGTATTAAATAATACATTACTCGCAGCGAAACGTGCTGAGAAGTAAATAGATGAGACACTCAACTGCAGTTGGGTGTCTTTTTTGTAAAATCCCGACTTTATTGAACTTTATCCGGCCAATATTCAGGATGCTATTATTTTGGTACATTTTTATACGCGTCTCATCAATGGGGGTAGCAATGATAGTAACAATCCAACACAAAATACATAAAAAAATAAAGCACAGTTAGCGCTGTGCTTCAATTATTCTTACCATACCTATTATACTGTAATACTCATCTTCGGACCAAACGGCTCGAAGTGGACGCGGCTTCGATCAATGCCCATATCACTGAAGATCTCAAGCATGCCTTCCATAAATCCTACAGAACCACACATATAGATTTCTTCGTTACCGTTCATAATTTTAGATAACTTCTCTTTCGTTAAGCGACCTTCACTTTCCGAATAGTTAAAGAAGAACGCTACGTTACGATTATTATGGAACTTCGTAATCTCATCTTTAAATGGAACAGCATCACGGTTATATGCTGAATGGATAAATTTAATACTGCGTTTATCCACCTCATCCTCTAACATACTCATGAGCGGCGTCATACCTACGCCCCCACTTATAAATACGAGGTCCTCATTATCAGTCTCAACTAAGAACTCGCCCGCCGGTGCAGATAATAGAAGCTCATCTCCTGCTTGAACATGATCATGTAAATAGTTAGAAACCATCCCTCTCTCTTCACCAGCAACGTCACGCTTAACCGCAAACTTAAGTCCACGAGATGTATCAACAGAACAGATTGAATAATGACGTAATGCATCATTTGTTTCATCTTCAGGATGCACCTTCACTGTGATATACTGACCCGATTTAACAGGTTTCAATTGAATCGCATCACTCTGCACCGTGAATGACTTAATTTCAGGAGACTCCTCCTTAACCGCTACAACCTTGAACGGTACAAATCCTTGCCAGTCCGCTTCATCATACAGTGCTGCCTCCATCTGAATAAATACATTAGCAATCACTCCATATGTCTTTGTCCAGGCTTCCACAATCTCAGGCGTCGCCGCATCACCTAATACATGCTGAATCGCCCAGATTAAATTCTCACCCACAATCGGATAATGTTCCGGTTTAATCTCTAACGCTCTATGTTTATGTGCGATTTGGTTGACATTCGGAACAATCGCCTCCAGATGATCAATATGCTTAGCCGCAGCGATAATCGTCTGCGCTAATGCCGTCTGCTGACGCCCTAACTTCTGGTTCGTCTTATTGAAGACATTGAGTAACTCAGGATGCGCTTCAAACATATGCTGATAGAATGCTGAAGTGATCTCCGTACCATGCTCCTCCAGTACCGGAATCGTCGCTTTGACGATATGCTTAGTTTCTTCTGTTAACACATTAACTCCCCCTATTTAAAGATACATTATAAATACATCTTTAATATACACTTCATCCACACAAATTACAATCATTTATATAATATATGAACAAAAAATTCACAGTCTAATGCTATAATATGGATGATAAGGAGAGATGACCATGAAATTAACACTTTACTCAGATTACTCATTACGTGTCCTGATGTATATCGCACGTCAGGAGCACCGGGTTCAGATAGATGAAATTGCGAAGTTTTACGGGATTTCTAAGAATCACCTGACGAAGGTAGTAAATAACCTCGCGACGCTCGGTTATATTGAAACGACGCGCGGACGCGGCGGCGGAATTCGCATCAAGATGACACCAGAAGAGATTAATATCGGTGCTTTAATCAGAAAGACTGAGGAGCATTTCAACTTAGTCGAATGTTTTGATCGTGAGACGAACACATGTCCGATTGCAGGGATATGTGGTCTGCAAGGTGTACTCGGTGAAGCGCTAGGCGCCTATCTTTCGGTACTGGATGGCTATACACTTAATGATATACTGCATAACAAAAGGACTCAAAATGTTTGAGTCCTTTTGTTATCTATAAGGTTGTGTCCCCATTACATACTTGAAGATGTTAAAGGTTCTCAGCAGACTACCGACACCGATGCATGCGCCGAACGTCAGCAGTACAGAGAACAGCATGAACAGCAGCGTGCTCCCTTCAAAGCGTTCTGTGTATGCATACACATACTGCAGTATGACCGGATGGAACAGGTAGATAAAGAACGAATACGTACTGATGAGCGTCACAGCTTCCAGCAGCATCCCCTGAACCTTGATACTGAAATGGATGATGCAGTAGAATGCACTCATACAATACAGCATGATATACTCGTTATTGCTCGTCACATCAGTAAAGCTATGGTCTCCTGTCATCACGAACAGGATAAACGCAAGCACAGTGATACCGATAAAGAATAATCCGTAATCTTCAAAGTAAGCTTTCAATCGCTCATAATGACTGCCAAGATATGAACCTACGAAATAATAGCCGATCCAGCCGAACAGCACCGTATTTCCTTCAAAGAAATACGAATTATCGATCCAGTCGCCCACCATAGCATTATGATGATAGACATACAGATAGACGATATTGATGAGGATGGCGATAACGACTGCAGTACGCGATGAAAGCAGCTTCGGCCACAGTTTCGTGATCAATACATTAAGGATGAAGAACTTCAGGATGATTAAAATAAAGTAGCCGTACCACTGTCCTTTTAGTACGTTCTCGACAAACTGCGTGATAAACGGTTTACGCAGATATATAGCCTCACTATAGCTGTAGAAGGCCCCCATCACGATATACGGGATGAAGACATATTGCAGACGGCGTCTTAAGTAGTTGTTTGGTATGCCTTGCAGGTTCAAGGTGAAGATGAGCTGCGTGAGCATCAGAAACCCCGGCGTTCCGAAGATGAGCAGCATCCTGATCCAGTACAGTGTCTCAAGCTGTGCTGCATTGTTACTATGGGCATTCGTGTACTCAGTCAGTACATGTGTGATAACGATTAACACGCACAGAATCACCCTTACATAGTTCAGTTCCAGTCTATATTTTTTCATATCAATTAAAACCTTTCCAGTTTTTTACGACTTTCTCAAATGAATCTCTGCTCACCAGGATACGTGGCAGCGTGTAATTATAATCATCGACGTGAATCGGCGTCTCCTTCAGCACATAGGCATGACGGATTGCCGAGTGCTCCAGCGTATCGATCACTTCATCGTCATACTGCCCGTATGGATAGGCAAGAGAAGTGGCCTTCTTGTTAAAGTGCTGATCGAGATACTTGACGCTCCTGTCGATATCCGCACCGGCCTCGCTAGAGTGCTTCACTAGGTCTGAGGTCGAACGCTTCAAGTTATGCAGATCATGTGTATGTGAATTGAACTGCCATATGCCGGATGCTTCCATCTCCTTAAGCGCCTTCAGATCGATCAACTTAAGGTTATGGAACGAGTCATCCCCTACATGACCCGTAATCACGAAACCCGTCGCCGGAATGCCACGTTCCTTGAGGATTGAATGTGCCAGTTTTAGCGCTGACTGATCCATATCGTCGAAGTTCACCCATACACAGCGCTCAGGAAACTTACCATGCTTCTTGCCCTGAATCAACGTCTCTTCTGTAACAAAAGTCGCGTCATGTGCAACCAGCCAGTCCATCTGTGCCTCAAACTCACTATCCTTAATCGAATAGAAGTTCAGTTCTTTATTCGAAGTGAGCAGCCTGATGGTATTCGTAAACAGATTATCTTTAATCAGTCGATGATAGTTGAGCGCAAGACACTGCTTAGACACATCATTACTCTTTGCCTCTACCGGCTGTCCATTCAGCAATAGCAAAGCAATTAGCAACAGACTAATCCATCGTTTCATAACGGCGCTTCCTCCATTTCGTCAGACTGAACGTACTCAGCAGATAGACGGTGACGACACCAACCGCTGCCAGAAGACCCATCATCGTATGGTCCAGCGCACGCTTCTCCAGGTTAAAGATATTTCTGAAGAACAGAGCCACTTCAAAATCCTGCAATGAGAACAAAGCAAACAGGATGAACACCGATATCAGACAATATAACCATAACGTGCCTGAGAGTATATAGAGCACACACTCATTGAAGAAGTTCAATGTAGACTTTACTGTTGGATGTTTCCTCTGTCCGGACTTGACCATGTCGCAAACTCCCCTTTCTTACGGCGCAGTGCTTTAGGAAAGGCAAACACTGCAACACACGCATTAATCAACCAGTAGAAGGTCGGATACCAGCATAAGAAGAACAGATAGAAGAAGTTCTTGCGCTCATATCTGCTATCTATCACAAGTGACACCGTAAACTGAATGATGTTCACCGTCGTCAGAATGATAGAACCAATGATCAGCAAATTCACATTGTAAGCATAGAAGTAATAATCCAGAACGTCGATGTTGATGATAGTAAAAGCCAGCAAGAATAATACTGAGTAGACCCAGATGATAGAAATAAGCTGTTCCAGGTATAATAACCATAACGGCAGGTTCGGTTGCTTCAGCATCGATTTAAACTCTCTCAAGACAACCTCGTGTCCCCCTTGAGCCCATCTCAAACGCTGTTTCCATATGCCGGTGAACGTCTCAGGAACGAGCATCCAGCACAACGCACGAGGTTCATAGCGGATCTCAAAATGGTTCAAATGGAATTTCCAGGACACTGCAATATCTTCTGTGATCATATCATCATCCCAGTACCCTACCGCTTCAAGGGCTGACTTTCTGAACAGCGTGAACACACCTGAAATCGTATTGACATAGCCATTCAACGTCTGTGCACGCTTGATACTCCCGATGATACTTGCATATTCAACTGTCTGGATCTTACCTAGGATAGACGACTTGTTTCTGATGCGCGGATTGCCAGTCACAGCACCGAGATTTGGCGCATGTCTAAAGTTGTCTATCATGAAGTAAGGCGCGGCATCGTCAATAATCGTATCTGCATCGATACCCATGACGAAATCATACTGCGCATGTTTCACTGCTGTATTCAGCGCATTCGCCTTACCTCTGTTCTGTTGTAAATCGATGAATCTGAAGTCGTAATGATCTTTGAGCGCGTTAATTTTCTCTGCTGTATTATCGCTACTCCCATCATTTATCAAGATAATCTCTTTCTTCGGATAAGAGAGCTTTAGCACGTTGACCAACGTCTCCTCTAATGTATCCGCCTCGTTGTAACAAGGAATAAGAAAGGAAATCCCTTCATACTCATCCCTCTCTGGTAGCGTTTGCTTCAGTCTTCGCTCTATGAGTAAGAAATAGAGCACTGCACCGATAATCCATACTAAGGACATCAGTACAGGATAGACGATCAGAAACCCACCAAAGAAGTTAGCTAAACCTTTCATACCTTCACTTCCTTTTATAAATATAGTGTCATACTTTATTATTATGATTTAAATGAAAATATATAACAAAAGTACACAACATAGCTTACCACAATATTCTTTAATCACACTCTAATCAAACTCTAGAGTGTAAAAAAGACCCTATTTTCTATGAGAATGAAGTATTAGAAGAACAAAAAGAGCAGCAACAAAATTATTACAATCTTGAATATATAACGCAAAAAAATCACCCCTGATATATATATCGAGGGGTGACATAACTTAAGTTATATATTATGCAGAACCTTTACCAGCAATTACTTGCCAGAAAGTAAGCCATATAATCTTCAAATCTAACATTAAACTTTGATTTTCTAAATAGTATAGATCATATTTAATCTTGTCTCCATGGTTCATATCACTTCGTCCATTTACCTGAGCCCAACCAGTGATACCTGGTTTGACATTCAACCGTTGTCTTTGATTATCATCATACTGTTCAGTAATTTCTATTATTTCAGGACGTGGCCCGACAATACTCATCTCACCTTTTAACACATTATAAAACTGTGGAAGTTCATCCAGCGAATATTTTCTTATGATTTTTCCGAAATTCGTTATGTTAGGATTCGAATCTGAGGTTGTTTTAAATACGAAATCATCAGGAACATGACCATTCCAAGCTTTGTACGGATTTTCTTTTTTCACAGAATTATTATTCACTTTCATAGAACGCAATTTATAGATATCAAAAGGTTCATCATTTAAACCACTTCTTTTTTGTTTAAAAAATACTGGTCCATTATCTTCTTTTTTTATTTTATAAGCAGCATATACAATAACAGGAGCTATAACTCCTAAAGCAGCAGCACTTGCAGTGATGTCCAATGCACGCTTAATGACTTTCCCAAATATATTCATTAATTTTATGTATCCTTTCTATTTCCGTGTCGGATAAACTATCTCTTCTTTTCACTCCGCCAAAACCATCAGCCAAACCAATTACTGTTTTTGGATTTGAAATATTATCAACGATAACATCATTCTCTTTGCCAATGATGCCGCCACCAACAAGAATAATCCCTTCAACTTCTTTCCTTCCGATGCAATTAAGAAATGGATTATTAGTAAGAGACTTAATATGACTTTCTAATATTACATCGCCCATTCTTACATCAACTCTTCTAATATCTAAACCTTGTTCATTGCCTTTAGCAATAAAATCTTTAGAAAAGTTTCCTATCCCACCATCTAGGCAAAGTGCATCATTATCAAGATAACTTAAATAAGTTGAGTCAATTGCTTCATTTGCAGAAACAAATGATACAAAACAATTCAATTTAACTTGTTGATTATATATATGTACTTTATTTTGATTAAAAGTCATTTGATCAACAATGTTCTTTATGTTAACAACCTTTTCCTTATCTCTGCCCAATAAATAGATATTTGCATTTCTTTCCGCAAATCGAATAGCTAGTTTAGTAGCGATATTTCCGGTACCATATATTCCTACATTTATATTTGTCAATGTATTATCAAAATAATTCAACACGGAGAGATCTGCGGCTTCAAGCGTGATATCATTCGGTTTATAAGGAATACATTTAATTTCTTTTATTGCTTTTGCAATATCAAATAATGAAATACCTTGTTTCGTTTCACAGTCAATGACGAATAAGATATCCTCATCATTATTTTCTAAAAGGAAAGTAATTAATACATCTTTATGAGTTATCAATACATTTCTACAATAAGTATTAAAAATATATTTTTTAGGTAATTCTAAGAATTCTGTATTGTGTTTCGAAGTTGTACTTATAAAAATATAGTTCATAATAACTCCTTATTTAGATGTGATATCTTTAAAATCATTTAACAATATTTGGATGAACTTATCCTTACCAAAATTATCGTTATAATACTCTATACCTTTAATACCAGACTTCTTAAGTTCGTCATATTTATTAACAAATTGGTTAATATTTTCAGCTAATTTTATTTCATCTTCAGCCGGTGAAACAATACCAGCTTTTGATTCTTTAATAACATCAGCAGCCTCACCATTTATTGACCCTATAATAAATTTTCCACTTTTTAAATATGATTGAACTTTCGCAGGAAGTGTATAAGATATGACTTCATCATTTTTCATCGTAACGAGTAGCGCATCACTATTTTCCATGACAGATTTCATCTGTTCTACGGGCTTTCTACCATGGAATTTAATCTTACCAATAACATTTAGTTCATTTGCAAGTTTTTCTAGAGATTCTTTTTTCGATCCATCACCAACAATATGAAGAACTACTTTCTCATCTACATTTTTCATTGCTTTGATAGCAACTTCTAAACCTTGCATTTCCCCAATATTACCTGTAAATGAAATATTAATTTTATTCTTTGGAAAATTTATATCAGTATCAGCATAATCTGAGTTCTCATCTACTGCGTATTGAGGATTGTATACGAAATCACCTTGAATTTTAAGCGTTTGTTTAAAATACTTTTCAAAAGACTTACTTGAAATCTCAATTCTATCAATTGCTTTATAAATCTTCTTACTAATTAATTTGATAATGTTATATATAATCGAATTTTTCTTAATTCCTCCTGATACTAGGCTTTCCGGCCATAAATCAAGACAATATAAAATTATAGGTCTATTTATTCGTTTTTTTAATACTATTGCAGGAATTGCCATGAATACAGGCGATAATTGATATACAAATATCTCATCATAACTATCTTCTAATTTTCTAGCATAGTTTGAAGCTTTCATAGCATATGAAAGATAATTAAGAAAAAGGTTTTTTGTACCTTTCTTTCTCGGTCTTATAGGTAATCTAACGATTTTCACTCCGTCTACTTCACTGTTTCCAGCTTTATATCCAGATATTAATTCACCTTTAGGATAATTCGGTAGACCAGTAACAACTGTAACCTCATGTCCTAGTTCTACTAAACGCTTCATTTTATCATGAATAAGAAATGGTTCTGGTTCGTAATACTGTGAAAATACAATAATATTCAAATGATCAAGTCCTTATTATAATATTTCTTTTAATTGATATAAATTCCCCATGTTAAAGTATTGATAGTTACTATGTGTTGAAACAATATTTTTAGTATCGATAATAATATTATGATTCATTAGTTCAGCTACATTGTCTAAATCTTTAAATTCATTATGATCAGATAAAACCAATATTAAAGAACTACTTTCAACAGCTTTTTCTATATCTTCTTCCACAAAAGACTTTTTCACATGTGGGTCATGCGCTACGATATCAATATTAAACTCTTTTTGAAGCATATGATAAATATCCATCGCTGGTGATTCACGAATATCGTCTACATTCCCTTTGTAAGTTAAACCGAACACAGATATTTTCTTTGCATCTGTTTTTTCAACAACAGTTCTAACTTTATCAACTACAAATTCAGGCATACTATTATTAATACTTCTTGAATTTTGGATTAATGGACTATTTTCTGGAGACTTCGCAATGATAAAGTATGGATCAACAGCTAAACAATGCCCACCTACCCCTGGTCCAGGGAAATGTAAGTTCACGCGAGGATGCTTGTTCGCCATCTCTATCACTTCTAAAGCGTTAATATCTAAATTAAAACAAATCTTTGCTAATTCATTTGCTAAAGCAATGTTTGTATCGCGATACGTATTTTCCATTAATTTAGACATCTCAGCAGTCTTAGCATTTGTTTCGATCATTTCTCCTTGTACAAAAACGCCATATACTTCTTTAGCTTTTTTTGTACAAGCTGGGGTAATACCACCAATGATTCTATTGTTATGAATCAATTCATGCATAATTTGTCCTGGTAATACACGTTCAGGACAATGTACTAAGAATAAGTCTTCACCAATTGTAAATCCCTTTTCTTCAAAGAAAGGTTTAACATGATCATCCATTGTTCTTGGGGCAATCGTTGATTCTACAATTACTACATTTCCTTTTTCAACATAAGGAAGGATGCTCTCACAAGCTGACATAACATAGCCAATATCACAAGACTTGTACTGATCATCGTTATTTGGTGTTGGAACAGCAATTATAAAGCAATCGGCCTTTTCAGGCTTTAAAGATGCTTTAAAATTACCAGCTTCGATAACTTCTTTTAGTGCTTCATCTAGAAATGGTTCTTCTAAATGTAAAACTCCATTGTTTAAAGATTTTACTGCATCTTCATTTATGTCTACGCCTGTAACGTTAACACCATGTTTTGCAAACATAATAGAAGTTGGTAATCCAATATAGCCTAAGCCAATAGTTGTTAATTTCATTTTATTCTCCTATACACTTTTATTATAGAGTCTTCCATTTTTTAATCTACTTATAAAGTAAAAAATAAAAAACCAGAATTCAGATACAATTAAAAAATTAGTACTAAACATAAGTAACAATAGCGGATAAACGCATATATATAATACTAATTTGTCGGGATATTCATCACTATAATTTACATATATCTTAAATACAAAATATATCATAAATAAAATAAAAATAAATCCAAGTAAAAATCCACCAATTAGTAATATTTCTAAAAACAAATTATGAGGAACACTATAAGTTAACTGATAATAATTGAAAAAACCATAACCTAGTAACGGACTATTTGATATTGCATCAATATCCATTTCATAAACAATATTTCTTCCTGATGCACCTTCATCTAAATTTATACCATCTGACGTAATGTATGCAAAAATTCTGTTGTCCTTATCAAGAATAGCAGAAAGTTGATAAAATAAAAAACACATTACTAAAGTAAATATACCAGTAAAGAGCTTGTAAATGAATTTAATATTTCTATTTTTAAAAATATTTAATAAAGTGATAAGAACATAAACAATTAAAACTAATGTCCCACCTCTACCTGCTCCAATAAAAATAACAGGTAGTAATATTAGATTCATAATAATATAGATTACATTTCTTTTATAAGAATCAGAAATAATGAAATACAAACCTAACCCTATGGTAAATGCGGTAATGTATGTTATGTTTTGATAATTCATTAATCCAAGATTTATTGGTTTCTCAAGTTTTGATAGTAAATAAGGAATTAATATCGTTAGAGTTATGAGTAAACTATTAAAAAAATATAACTTTTTTATCAATTTTTCAAATTCTTTTCTATCAATATCTGAAAAATAGATTCCAGCAATAGCTGCAGGAACAGACCAAACAAAAAAAAGATAGAAATTTATTTTTACTATATCAGTATTATTGAAGTCAGAAATTACAAAACTAATTATCAATAATAATGAAAATAATAATAGATATATAAAAGTTCTTTTCAGCTTAAAATATTTTAACGTCAATATTATAAAACAAATGTAATTTAATATCGCAAAAACAATACAAAATGGATAATAAATAAATAATATATCTTGATTAAAATTTTGAAGTACAAAAGCTGAACATAATATAAAAATATTTAGTGTAAAAATTGAAATAAATAAAATATGTTTCATTTTTTCATCTTCTTTAACAATTTATTTTCATTAATAATGAATTTTTTTATTAAGATAAAACAGGATTATTGCAAACTTAAATATACTTACAATAAAAAGTGACCATATAAATCCATTTATTCCTTCTAAGTATGTTAACGGAATACCTAAGATTATTAAAAGTAATACTATAAATAGATTTACAATTAAATTTTCTCTAAATCTATTATTAGCAACCAATTTGACTTGTGGTATAGTTGATCCAGAAAGTAACATAAGCGAGTAGTTACCCATAAATATATAATCTTTTACCTTATCCAAATATTGATTATAAAAGATATCAATAAATATTATACTTATAAAATACATACAAATATTTAATATAGTCACGATAACTATAATATTTAATACAGATTTAATTTCATTATTTTTTTCACTTTTATCTTCTTTTCTTACAGAATAAGAAAGTATGACATTATTTATAGGAGCTATAATTAGATTAGATAATTTTCCTAAAGTTGTAGCTATAAAAAAATATGGTGTAAATAAGCTGCCTAGAATTATGTCAATAAACAATCGATCTGAATAATTTAATATATTAGAAAGAAGATTTGAAATAGTTAAAGATATAAAATCTTTAATCTTATAAATTGGTAATAATGATATATTTTTTATGCCATAATAATCTTTATTTTTATAAAGAATATATAATAATGATAGCAAATCTGCTAATAATAAAATTATATAAATATTAAAATTAAATTTATATACTATGAATGAACTCAATATTATAAATATAGAATAGATGATTGAACTAATTAGATAATGATAAAAATCTAATTTTAACCTGAAAAATACTAAATAGTAACTTTTAAGTAATAAAACTCCAGACCAACATGAAATGATTAATACATTATACATATCAAATTCTTTGAAATATGCAAATAAAAAATTAAGTAATAATTGTATGCATAATAAAATTAATAGAAAGGTATTAAATTGAGATTCAGAAATTGATGTATCTTTGTTTGTTAACCTTATATTATTAAGTGAGTTTCCTAAGATAACTGATGATATGTTTACAATAGCAAGAATAATGACAAAATTACCTAATTGAATTTGAGTATTATTATGCGAATAAATGGGTATTAAAATTAATTGCAGAAAAACAATTGGCAATGCCGATGACAAAATACTTAAAAAATAATCTTTTTTATTTTTCATATTTATACCAACATTAAAAAGAAGAATAAAGACTTTTTAATTTTTTTCCTTCATTCTGCCATTTTAATAAATTCGAAGTTGATATTGCATTTCTACTAATTTTTTCATATAAATTTTTATCAGAAGTTAATAAATTAATAGCATTAGCAATTTTTTCAGGTGTTATTTGTTCAACTACTATACCTATTTTATATTTATCATTTAAATATATATGTTCCTTGACTGGAGATAAAATTACTGGAATTCCTGCATGTAAGTATTCAAACAATTTATTAGAAACTGTATACTCGTAATTTTCTGATATAGGCTTAGTCATAACAATCCCAACATGACTTCGTGATGCAGCTTTAATCATTTCATCCATTTCAACTGGATCTTCTATTTTTAAATTTTCTAAGCTGTATTTATTTTTAATATCCAATATTTTTCCCATCGTAGGGCCATATCCTCTAATTGTCACTTGAGCGTCTGTATAACGAGCACTTTCTGCAAATTCTTCGTAACCTCTTCCTTCACTCACAATACCTTGATATATAGCTTCAAACTTTTTATTCTTTTCTAATTTTTGAAACTCTCTTTTTATAGGAGCATTTGTTATTACAACAGGTTCAAGATTATATCCTTTAGTTTGATAATATTCTTTTGCAGCATTACTTACAGTTACAAAATGATTTACTTTTTTCATCATATGCTTTTCTAACATAACTATTATTTTTGATAATAGAGGAATTTTTGAGATCATTCCATTTTTTGCATATATTTCATGGGCATCATAAATCAGATTTTGATTTTTCTTTTTAACAAAATATGCAAAAAATAACATATCAAAGTCATTAGCATGAATAACATCTGGATTAAACTTTTTCAAATGATTAATTAATTTTAAACCAAAACTTAGTCTTGTAATTGCTTTTCCAATTATATTATTAGATGCTTTTGTATTAATAAGTTTATAATTAAAATTTATTTTCGATAATCTTTCTTTTGTGGCATTTTCATCTTTTTTACCAATAATGATATAATCATCTGTTAGTTTTGATACTATTTCTGATTGTTTCATAACTCTTGGATCTTTTACAATATTACTTGAAACTATAACAGCAATTCTCATTAATTTACACCTACTAAAAAGATTTATATATATCTAACTTAGTTACTTCTTCTGGTGATAAATTCCACCATTTAGAATTTTGAATTTGTTTTTTCTTTTCTTCTGGAAACCTGTCTTTTAGTTTCTTTGCCGGTGATCCCACATGAATTTCATATGCTGGAATATTTTTTGTAACGATACTTCCAGCACCTACTATTGCTCCATCTCCGATGGTAATGCCATCCATTATTATAACATTTGCACCTATCCACACATCATTACCAATTGTCGTCACCTTACTAGCATCATCATAGTTAAAGGTATTATCTAACTTTATCTTAAATGGATTATTCTCAGAATAAAAAATGGGTGAAGATGATAATAAATTTATTGGATGCTTACCTAAACCTATTTTTATATCGCTTGCAAATGAACAATATCGTCCAATAGTCACATTATTAAATTTACATCCATATCCTAAATATGAATAACTTGATATTCGAGTATTATGTAATATACAAAACCTATCTATATAAACATTTTCATTTAAGACTGTCTTGCTATCTACATAAGCTAGTGGTGAAATTTTTATATTTTTTTTGGCTAGGTTTTTTCTATCTTTAAACGAATTAGCAAATTTATTTAATCTACTCATTTCTTCCACACATTTCTATTAATGTAATCAGTATATGAAATAATAATTTTCTCAACTTTTTCTGATACATTATCAATGTTATAGTCTGCTACAATTCTGCTCTTATTTCCAGATTGCTCAACAACTGCAATACCTTGCATTACGCGTTCAGGTTCTAATCCAACCATCATTGTTGAAGCCTCTTCCATAGCCTCTGGTCTTTCGTGAGCTTCACGAATATTCAAAGATCTTAATCCAAGAATTGCAGTTTCTTCGCTGATTGTACCACTATCACTTAATACAACCTTCGCTTCTTTTTGTAATTTAATATAATCATTAAATCCAAGTGGCTTCAAAGTTTGTACATTTTTATTAAATTCAATTCCTAATTCATCGATACGTTTTTGAGTTCTTGGATGTGTACTCACAATAATTGGCATATTATAAGTTTCAGCAATAAGATTTAATGATTCAACTAAATTCTTAAAGTTTCTATCTGAACTAATATTTTCTTCTCTATGTGCAGATACTACAAAATACTCTTCCGATTTAAGGTTTAATCTTTCAAGTACATCTGACTTTTCTATATCTTCTAATCGAGAGTTAATAACTTCTTTCATTGGGCTTCCCGTCTTAATAACGCGATCTGATGGTACACCTTCTCGCAATAAATATTCACGGGCAATAGAACTATAAGTTAAATTAATATCTGAAATATGATCTACGATTTTACGGTTTGTTTCTTCAGGAACACGTTGATCAAAACAACGATTACCAGCTTCCATATGGAATACAGGCACTTTCTTACGTTTCGCAGCAATCGCACATAGACAGCTATTAGTATCTCCTAATACTAAGAAAG
This sequence comes from Macrococcoides bohemicum, assembly GCF_003259675.1. GTDB lineage: Bacteria > Bacillota > Bacilli > Staphylococcales > Staphylococcaceae > Macrococcoides > Macrococcoides bohemicum. The sequence continues at coordinate 132,101 of NZ_PZJG01000004.1, forward strand.
CATCCGGTTGTACTTCATCAAGCACAGGATCAATTCCAATTAAGATGTTCCCGATTGTCTCAACTGCAGTACCTTTCGCAGAATTTAAGAAGTAATCAGGCTTACGTAATTTAAAATCATTGAAGAACACTTCGTTCAATTCGTAATCATAGTTTTGTCCTGTATGAACTAATACATGTTCAATTGCATCAGAATTTTCTAGACGATTAATCACTGCAGAAAGTCTGATAATTTCGGGTCTTGTCCCCACTACAGTCATAACTTTTAACTTTTTCATTTTTATACCTCCAAGTAATATGTATCAGGTATTTCTGGATCAAACATTTCATTTACCCACATGATTGTGACCATATCAGTATCGCCAAGGTTCTCAATATTGTGTGTATAACCTACAGGAATATCTACTACTTCAAGCGTATCTCCTGATACAAAGTATTCGATAACATTATCAGAATCAGGCTTTCTAAATCTGATTACGCCTTTGCCCGAAACTACTAAGAATTTTTCATTTTTAGTATGGTGCCAATGCTGTCCCTTTGTAATGCCAGGCTTCGAGATATTTACTGACACTTGCCCTCTATCAGGTGTTTTTAGAAACTCTGTAAACGAGCCACGATGATCACTATGTGTAGTTAACGGATAACTAAACTCATCTTCAGGAAGAAATGATAAATATGTACTATATAATGCTTTAATAAATGCGTCATCAAGTTTAGGTAATGTTCTGTCTTCTCTATCTTGTTTGAACTGTTTTATCGTTTCAGCGATAAATCCTAACTTTACCTTATGTTCATTAGAAACAATGCCAAATCCATCCACTATTGTTGGATTACCTTGAAGTGCACGTTTAAACTCCTCTAGTACATCATCAATATAATTTAAAGTAAGTTCTACTTCTGGATCATTGACCTGAACTTCCTCGCTTCTAGCAATCTTATGACAGAACGTTGCAACTACAGTGTTATAGTTTGGCTTAGACCATTTCCCGAATAGATTGTTCAATCTATAGATATAAACTTCATTTCCATTCTCGGTTCTCAAAGCTTCAAATAACTGTTCAGCTTTATTCTTGCTTTGGCCATACGGATTATCTTTCTCTGCTTGTATCGAAGAAGAATAAACAATTGCGGGTTTTTTAGGATTTTCTTTAGCATAATTTATAATTTTCTCAGAAAAGTTAACATTTCCTTCAATAAATCCTTCTTCCGTTTCTGGTCTATTTTCACCTGCAAGATGGAAGATAAAATCTGCTTCTCTTAATGATAATTTTAAAAATTCATCAGTTGTTTCTCTAGTAATTTTTATTACATTGTACTTATCTTCTTTTACAAGTTCCTGATAAAGATTTCTACCTACAAAACCATTAGCTCCTGTAATTACAATATTCATATCATTGCTCCTTTAATTATTTACGACTTTTAAAGTTAGCCAACTCATTACGGACGTATTCTAGAGTCAACAATCTCTCTTTAATCTCTTCTACAGAAAGGATATGTGTATTATCGGAATTATATTCTTTAGCTTCTGTTATTTCATCCGAACCTTCTTCAACATAATTAGCGTAATTTAAATCTCTTGAATCCGCTGGTATTCTATAATAGTTACCCATATCCTCAGACTTAGCCCACTCTTCTTTTGTTAACAACGTCTCATATTTCTTCTCACCGTGACGCGTACCGATAATCTTAACTTCGTTATCCACCTCAAATAACTGCTTTAAGGCTTCAGCTAAGTCAGCTACCGTTGAAGCATCTGATTTCTGAACCATGATATCCCCTGTCTTGGCATGTTTAAATGCATGCTCAACCAGTTCAACAGCTTCTTCTAAACTCATTAGGAAACGTGTCATCGAGCCATCAGTAACTGTAAGAGGCTCGCCTGCTTTAATCTGTTCAATGAATAAAGGAATAACTGATCCGCGAGATGCCATTACATTTCCGTAACGTGTACCACAAATCAATGTTTCATCTTCAGTAACAGTTCTAGATTTAGCAACAAATACTTTTTCCATTAACGCTTTGGAGATCCCCATCGCATTTACTGGATATGCCGCTTTATCAGTAGATAAGCAAATGACCTTACTGACATTATTACGAATCGCTGCATTAAGTACGTTCTCAGTTCCAATTACATTTGTTCTCATCGCTTCCATAGGGAAGAACTCACATGAAGGAACCTGTTTCAATGCCGCAGCATGAAACACAAAATCTACGCCACGCATTGCGTCATTAATACTCCCTTCATCACGAATATTACCAATATAAAATTTAATCTTTGGATTATTATATTTCTTACGCATATCGTCTTGTTTCTTCTCATCACGTGAGAAGATTCTAATTTCTTTAAAGTCACTATGTAAGAACTTATCTAATACAGCATTACCGAATGAACCTGTTCCACCTGTAATTAACAACGTTTTACCTTCAAACATTCTCTGCACTTCCTTTAATAATTAGTTACTTAATAAATTTCAGCAAATCATTTTTTAAATTCGTACTACTTAACAATTCTGGAATTTTTTCTTCAATCTCAGAAAGCTCTATCGTATTTGCTTTCCCTATATAAATCTTCGGATATATTTGATCTGGATGAATTTCTTTTTCGTCTAGTAATTCTTCATACATCTTCTCTCCAGGTCTGATTCCAGTAAATTCTATCGGAATCTCATCCTCTTTAAAGCCACAAAGACGAATCATATTTTTAGCTAGATCTACAATTTTTACAGGTTCACCCATATCAAGTACAAATATTTCGCCACCTTTTGCAAGTGCCCCTGCTTGGATGACTAACCTAGAGGCTTCTGGTATGGTCATGAAGTAACGTGTCATATCAGGATGTGTAACAGTTACAGGACCACCTGCTTCAATTTGCTGCTTAAATTTAGGTATTACTGATCCTCTAGATCCTAATACATTACCGAAACGCACAGCAACAAACCTTGTTGTAGTATTCTCTTTATCCAATGCTTGAATAACCATCTCAGCAACGCGTTTCGTTGCCCCCATCACATTCGGAGGATTTACAGCTTTATCTGTGGATACAAGCACAAATCTACTCACTTCTGCATTTAATGCAGCTTCAGCAGTATTTTTTGTTCCAATAATATTATTCTTTACTGCTTCAGTAGGATTATATTCCATTAAAGGTACATGTTTATGAGCAGCTGCATGATAAACAATATCTGGCTGATATTTCAGCATCTGTTCAAACATACGATCACGGTCCTGAACATCTGCAATTATCGGGATAATTTCGACACTACCAAGTAGCTTTTTATTTAACTCTTCATTAATTAAATATATTGAATTTTCCCCGTGCCCTAACAATACAAGACGTCTAGGCTTAAACTTAACAACTTGACGACATAGCTCTGAACCAATAGAACCACCAGCGCCTGTTACTAATATTGTCTTATTCTCAATCTGTTCTAAAATCCCCTGATCATCAAGTTCAATGGGATCGCGACCTAATAAATCTTCTACTTCAACTTTCTTAAGTTGGGAAACTTCAAGTTTACCTGCCATCACATCGTCGATATTCGGCATAATTAAAACTTCTGACCCCGTATCTGTTGCAGCTTTATATATGTCATTTAACTTTTGCTTATCTAGACTTGGAATAGCAATTACGATACGTTTGATATCGTATTTAGTTACTAAACTATGTATATCTGAGGTTGTACCTCTCACTTTGATGCCATCTGTTAATTCAATATTCTTCTTGTTCACATCATCATCGACAGCAACTACAGGTTTCATTCCCATGGCCGGTGTTGATAACATCTGATGAATTAATAAGTTTCCACCTCGACCTGCACCTACAACCATGGTTGGAATTAATTCTATATCTGTTTCCAAAATGTACTTTCTTAGTACTCGCCAGCTGATTCTTGAACCTCCTATTAATATGAGGTGCATCATCCATGTGATAAATATTAGGCGTATGAATACACGACCATTAATGATAAATGCAAGAATTGAGGTTAATAAGATACTTGCCGTAACACCTTTTACGATTGCCATCAGTTCATTGATACTCGCATATTCCCATGCACGGTGATACAGATTGAATATGTATGCAAACAAATGATGACTTAGAAGAAGGATTACTGAATATACTAATAAATCATTGAGCTGGTCACCTTTGAAGAATGGAAAGATAATTGAATAACAGAAAAAGACAGAAAGTGATACGATGATTGAATCTAAAACAATTAACAACATTAACCTTTTTTTAGCTGTCATGATGTTGTTCCTTTCTGTTAATTTTATTTGCCGTAGTATTCATAATAGTAGTAGTCATCTTTTGATGATTTCTCTACATTATTTAATACGATTCCCAGTATGTTTGCATCAGATTTCTGTAGCACTTCTTTCGCTTTAACCAAATAATGCTTATTATTTATCTCCACGTTAGTTACTAAGATCGTCCCATCAGCAACGATAGACATGATTACAGCATCTGTTACAGCGAGTATAGGTGGTGTATCAATAATAATCATATCAAAGTATTGCTCAAAACTTGCAATTAATTCTTTGAAACGTTTAGAACCTAACAGCTCACTTGGATTTGGAGGAATTGGCCCTGATGTCATAATTGATAAATTATCAACTTGAGTATTCTGTACTGCTTTGTCTATACCAATTTGATCTGTAATCAGATTTGATAATCCGAAAACATTCTTAGTTTCAAATGTGTAATGGGCAGTAGGTTTACGTAAATCACCGTCAATCAATAATACTTTTTTACCTGCCTGCGCATAAGTAACAGCAATATTGGCTGCAGTTGTTGATTTACCGGCTGAAGGCGCTGCTGAAGTTATAACGAGCTTCTTAATTTCATTATCAACACTTGAGAACATAATATTCGATCGAATCATACGATATTGCTCGCTGATTGTGGATTTAGGAAATAAATGCGTAATTAACTTTCTTTCTTTAGGGAGTTGTGTTAATTTACTTTTTCTTTTAAACAATATATTCACCAATCTTTCTATTGTAATGTTTTTTCATCAAAGTGTGGAATCATTCCAATTACAGGGATACCTAAGATTTCTTGAACTTCTTCTTCTGTTTTTACACGTTTATCTAAAATGCTGTTTAAAAGTGTGATCGCTAATCCGAGCAGTAATCCTAAAATTAAACCAATTAGTATGTTGATTAAAGGTTTAGGTTTTACTGGTGAAGCTTTCAAATTTTCATCTGCTTTCGAAAGGACAGTAACATTATCTGTCTTCATGATCTTTCCGACTTCTTTAGAGAAGACACGCGCAGTTTCATTAACAATCTTAGCTGCATCCTTATAATTCTTTGAAGTTGCGGCGATTGTGATTACTTTAGATTGTGTTGAATTAGATACACTAATCTTTGAAGATAAATCGTTGGAGATATTTAAATTCTTAGCTACCTTGTCTAGTATGACCGGTGATTTAATGATTTCATTATATGTATTGATTAACTGTAAATCGGTCTGGTTGGCCTGTAATTCTAACTGCGATTTATTTCCATTACTGTTAACAAGTATTTGCGTCGATGCCGAATATGTTGGTTTAATTAAGAAGAAACTAATTGCAGCTGCAATTAATGCTCCTAGTACTGATATGCCAACAATGAACTTCCAATGTCTTTTTAATAGATTTAATACCTTCGAAATATCGATTACCTCTTCCATGTCTTCCTCCTAAAAATTCTATTTATTTTCTACTTTTAATAATATCATAATATTAGAAATTTGAGATTTAAATTTTTACATTCTCGCTTTTTTTATACAATAATTAACATAAAAACTTTATAATTTACAAACTATATATTATGGAACAGAAAAAAACAGAAAAAAAAAGCATATGTAATCATTACATATGCCCCTTTCTAAAAATTTATTATAGCTTTTGAATATTACCGTAATTATAGTAATCAACTTCTTTAAAATCGTTGTGCATTACATTCTTAGTATCAAAAATCACTTTAGACTTCATCGGTGCAAAATCAGCATCGCCCATCGATTTAAATTCACTATGATCACTTACAACCAATACTAATGAGCTACCTTCTAAAGCATTAGCTAAATCCTTCTCAACCCAGTCAAGTTCCACATGTGGATCATAAGCCACAACTTCTAGACCCTCTTCATTGTTAAGCATCTCATAGATATCAAACGCAGGAGATTCACGAATATCATCAACGTCACCTTTGTAAGTTAATCCAAATACAGTTACTTTATTGCCTTCAACTTTTTTCAGGATATCTTTCGTTTTATTCACCACATACTCAGGCATTGACACATTGATATCACGTGCTAATTTAATCAATTTAGACTCTTCTGGTGCTTCAGCAATAATAAAGTAAGGGTCAACTGCTAAACAATGTCCACCAACACCTGGTCCTGGTGTATGTAAATTAACACGAGGGTGTTTATTTGCCATAGCGATAACGTCATGAACGTTAATATCTAGACGGTTACATATCTTAGCTAATTCATTAGCTAATGCAATGTTAACATCACGATATGTATTCTCCATTAACTTAGACATTTCAGCAGTTTTAGCTTGTGTTTCAATCATTTCACCTTTTACAAAAATACCATATACTTTTTTACCTGCTTCAACACATGCCGGTGTAATACCACCGATAATACGATTGTTGTAAATTAATTCTTGCATGATTTGGCCAGGTAATACTCGTTCCGGACAATGCACGAGATAAATATCTTCACCGATCACAAAACCTTTTGATTCTAAATACGGTTTTACAAAGTCATCCATCGTACGTGGTGCAATGGTAGATTCAACAATCACTGTATCACCTTTTTTAAGTAAAGGTACGATACTTTCAACACCTGCCATAACGATTGAATTGTCACAAGACTTATGTTCATCATCGTTGTTTGGTGTAGGCACTGCTATAATATAAACATCCGCTTCTTCAGGTTTAGTTGCAGCTCTGAATTTCCCGCTTGAAAGTACTTCATCTAAAGCTTCTTGTAGACCTGGTTCTTCGATATGAATTTGACCATTATTTAATTTATCCACTGCTTCTTGTTTAATATCTACACCTAATACATCTACACCATGTTTAGCGAACATAATAGAAGTAGGTAGACCAATGTAGCCTAATCCAATTGTTGTTAATTTCAAAATAAACACCTATCCTTTAGCTTACGCGCTGCGTATATTTTTCATATATTTACTGTGTAAGAAATTGAGAAGTTCTATAAGGTAAATATACTTTTCCAAACTTATGTTACATCATTATAGCTATAAATGCCACAATAATCTACTTAAATTGCTCTATATATTATATGCATTCCATTAAAATTAGATATTTTAAAAAATTAAAATCAACCTATTAATAATAAAAAAGATGGCACATATGTCCATCTTAAATCAGTTTATTTCATATATAATGTGCCTGCTTTAATCCAGGAAGAGGTCGTAGTAGGTTTATGATAAATAATTTCAATTTCATATAATTTATTAGATAATAACTTATATCCATTACTTAAATCTACAATATCAATTAACTGTTCTTGATTGCCTTCACTTATCTTAACACTAATATAATTTTTCCCTTTCGGATTTGTATATGTTGAGAACAATAAACCATCTTCTTCTCGTTTTATATCAACTTTATATTTTAATTTTTGAGTATCTTTTAAATTTACTTTTGGAATTAAAACATACATTTCCTCATCTAAATCAAAATCCATATTTGTTTCATTTATAATACCACCATGTGCTGCAATTGTATGTAATATCTCATTGCGTTCATAATCATATAATGTACCACTACCATTATCTTCAAAAAAGTTTAATATTGGCCAATACGTATTTATTAGATCTTTATGGAATAAATTATACATTCTGATTTCATGTGGTAAGTGCAGTAATAAATTTAATGTCTTTCTATCATTTAAGTAATTGAAAAAATCCATCACTCTATCTGTCTCTTTCACTAATTGATTATGCCAATTTCCCATTCTTGAATCTATGTGAATGATATCGAGTAATTCAATAATATTATTTGTTTCAATATTAGTTTGTGTTCTTTCAAAATATTCGTGAGTTAACTGAATCGCTTTTTCAAAACTTATATCCTGTAATTGCTTATGATGGATATGTTCATAAATATCTTGAAAAGATAAATTTTTATGTAAATATTCTTTAGGATAATCAAATTTTGCATTTGAAAATATAACACTTCTAAACTGAAATACATCTTCTACTTCTTTCGCGTATTTCTTTTCAAATTTTTCTGCTATTGGATGATTAAACGTAGTTCCTGTCCATTCAAACATGTCTTTTGAATATTCCTCATCAACATCATTTACATTAAATTCTATGAATTCATGATCTATATTTATATTTTTGATTAAACGATTGACAATCATCTTGTCATTTTTGTAAATTTGTCTTGCACGTTTATCTTGAATTCCATAAATATCTTTCATATAAGTGAAAGTATTAATTCTATTACCAAGGGATTTTGATAATGCTAAAGTACATTTTGAATCAATGCCACCTGTGATACCTACTAATAATTTATTATCCCTTTCACTTAATGATGCATTTAAATTTTTAACATGTTTCTTCATTTCCGATAATATTTCTTGATATCGATGGTGAATTAAGTCTGGATTAGGAAAAATCCTTTCAGTCCCACTGCCCAATGTTAGTTTTAACGAAGGGACAAGTTTGTAAACATCTTCGTATCTGGAATAATCTAAAGCATTTATACGTTGATATTTTTTCTTTTTATTTAATAAATCACCTATTAATTTATCGTGGGATGATACAACGTTTAAATCTAACGTATAGTATGGGGATCTAAAACCCGCTGCATCCGAAAATAATTCTATTGATCCATCTTTAACTTTGATGATCACAAATGATCCATTTAACATATTTACATAGTGACTTTTACTTGATAGGGTTTCATGTAAGATTCCTTTTAATATATGAAATGTAGAATCGTTAGGTTGAGTGATATCGATAGCATATCCCAATAAATGAACGGCATCTTCATTATTAATATATGATTCAAAAATGATATCTTCTGAAATATATAGATGATAATCATTATTTAATGCTATCTTTATTGGCACATGTTCATTTTCAAGTTCTTGATTACTGATGATAAATGCTTTATGTATTTTATATTTCTCCAATGTAATACTCCTTTCTACTTCTTAATCAGAAATGATTTCATGTATGATTCTGGTTAAGAAAACCGGAAATTTATATTTCAAATTTTGATGTCCTTCATAATGTTGTAAATCTAAAGCATATAATTTTTTTCTTTTCGTTAACATCGACATATATGGACGTAAATGTTTAATGTAGTGTAAATCTTGATTACCAGCATGTAAAAATAATTTTGTTGATTCATCTAGATTAAGCATTTTTTCTTTCATATCATTTTGAACAGATTCAAAATCATCTTCATGTTTTAAGATATTATTAAAGATTAAGGTTCTAGCTTTTTCATTGATTTCATTTAAATAGTTTAACGGAAAATATTGTGGTGCACCTGCAATGATATAACCAGCTTTTAATGCATTACCTATAAGGATAGCTCCAGTACCACCTTTAGACGAACCTGCTATGATGAGATGCTCACGTTTAATATTATGTTGCGACATTATTTCTTGAATCAAAGATGCTGAATCATTCAAATAGTTTGGCTCACTTTTCGTCCCATAATAATATGTCGGGATATTATCAACTTCATCCATGATATAAAGTTTATTAGATTTAATATTGATTAATGTTTTTATATAATTAAATTTCGCATCTTCTTTAAGTGCTTCTCTACCATTGAATCCTGAAAGAACCACAATAAGATAGGGTGAATTTTTTTCAGGAAGAAACATGTATTTGATAGGATGCTGTTTTCCTTGATAAATATTTTCTTTTTCTTTAATGAGTTGCTTTATACTTATTTGTTTCACTTTATTAAATAATTTCATACCCTCATCCTTTATAAAAAAAGAGCTAAAGATAGATGGTACTAGCTTTATCTTTAGCTCTATTAACATTACCTGGGAATCAATATTGTTTTGTCATCTAAGTTTATATTTAAATAATCATTTGTTAGTTCTAAATCTTTGATTTTAATTTCGTTCGGACTCAGAATAGTAACTGTAGAAGTATCAGTCCCCTTCTCTTTAAACTGTAAATGCTGCGTTAAATGGTATTTGCTTGGACCTGTTGCATTGATTGCTTGAATAGGATCTTTACGTCCTTCAATTATTTCTGATGTAACATTATTATATGAAGTAACATATACTTTTTCATCGCTTCTTGATAACACAAATTGTCCTGAATCAATTGTTTCAATCATAACTTCGTGATGTAAATTATAGTTTTCAATAAAAGAATGTTGCTGCTCAGAATGTCCTTCATTTATTATGAAAAACATTTCGTGTTCTTTTAAGAAAATTATTGTACGATATAATGTTGTTCCATCATTGAAACCTTTATTTCTGCCTTTCACGATGAAGTATGCATTGTGATCAAAGTATTTTTCTATCCAGATTTTCTGTGTATATTTATTATCTTTTTCTTTTTGATAGAACTTATTCTCAAGTTGTAAACTAGAATGCGCTCTAGGAGTAACAATATAACGTCTAATCGGACTTTTAGAGTAATCGAATTTTGCACCATCTTCAATAAAATCAACACCATTAATACTTAAAGTAATACTCAAGTCATCTGAATGTTTATGTGTTATGGTACTATAACCACACACAAATGACATATAAATCTTTTTATTTAGGTTTTGTTTGATGACTGCAATACCTGCTTCTTCATCAACGAAGTTTTTATAGATTGGTGTTCTGTCAGGTAATGACGTATGGCCAGAATCGCCTATCGCAGGTAATCTTCTATTTGGCTTTAATAATACATTCAAATAGTTATCTGCTGTTTCCATATGTTTAACAACATCTTCACCTAATGATTTATCATGCATCTTTAAATATTCTTCTATACCTACATACATTCGGAGAACCATATTATGATATTCTGGTGAGTTCTCTAAATGCCCGCCTTTATAACTAAAGCTTTGCCAGAACGTATCAACTACTCTATAAAAACCTTTATTAAAGAGTAATTCATCATTCATTACAAATCCAAGCATCATTAATCCTCTATCAACCATAATACCATGATTATTTTTTCTATAATTAGAGTCATCCATTAAATACTCAGCATGTTTATATAATAAATCAAAATATCTATCTGAGTTCACCTGGATATTTTCCTTGTTCAAGCTATATAATAAATGAATCAGAATTTGTGTTCTATTACCAACTGGATGGTCATACCAGGTCATATCTGTACTCTTTCCACTTTCAACAAATGACATCCACGATTCCGTAATTTCTTGTGCTTTAAGTAAGTATTTTTTTTCATCAAATTGATCATATGCTGCCAATAATTGGCCTACGATTCTTAAACTTTGTAAATATAATTGATAACTCACATGATTTTTGTGATGAATATAAGACCAGTCAAATTGGTCATCAAATTGAATAGAATCAAAACCCGGAAATGGAACAATTGTATTTTCTAGTGCTAATTTAGCATACTTTAATGTTGTTTTATTATATTTCGCTAATGGCAGCACATCTTCTTTCTTTATACTTCTAAAATGTTGTCGATTTTTTTGATGTGTTAGTTCTGCTAATATTTTATTTTCTAATGTATCGATACGATTTAATATTTCTTTGTTATTACTAAACAATATAATTCCTCCTTTATGAAATAAAGTTATGAATCATTCTAATCGTCTGTTCTTTTGGTAGTGGATTGTGTCCTTCTTTCGGATGCTTATAGAAATAGAATTCAATATTAATATCTTGAATACCTTTATATTTAGCAATGTTCTTCATAAAAGGATCAACATGACCTCTCATATCCGATATACATGCTCTATTTTGCATATACAATATTTTAGGCGTATTTTTATATTTTGAGAAAGCTTGCGTTAGACTCAGTCTATATGCATATTTTTCTTTAATTTCATCTAAAGTTAAATTAGGATATATCATTTCTAACAATTTATTCACTGCAACTTCGTGATAGTTTAATACATATGTTTGAGGATTATTTACTATTACTTTCGTTCCTTTTATCAAAGTACCTAGGTAGATAGACATATAGCCCCCCGCAGATGACCCATAAAAAGTAGTTTGTTTTTTTGAATAATGCATTGAATTGATAATTGCTTCAATGATGATAGCTATTTTCTCTAATCCAAATGAATCAATGGTCCCTTGACCCCAGCCAATTTTTAACCCATTGCCATGTAGCGTTGGATCATCTATAAATAGGCAACTTGCTCTAAAATCTGCTTTCCATGATGATCTTTGAAATAAAGGTGGCTTTTTCTTACTTGGGTCAATTGCTCCGTTACTAAAACAAATAATATTTTCATATTTCTTATTGTATTTTAAATGAAAATAATATTTTTTATCTTCTAATATCACGCAAAAATCATCATTAAAGCCATCTTCAAATTTATAATTTTGCAATGCCTCGAAATTAATCTCTAACATTTATTTCACCCCTTATAATTTACCTCTTTTTTAAGTTGCGCAATTGTTTCATTTAATTCAATATCCTGAGGTCGTTTAATATCATCATACAAGCTATAAATATCTAAAAATCTTGTAATCGCCTGATGGCGTTCTTCTGGTTTAATTCTATCAAATCTTACCATGTACCACCCTTTTACATAAAAATTAAATCTTTCATTCATATATGCATCTAATAATTTATGTTTTTTAAGGAAGGGAATACGTTCAGTCTCTAATTTGTAATATTTATCAAAGAATTTCGCGCCAATTGTATTCGTGACTGAACCTGATACCGCTGCATAATACATATGAACGTAAACATTCATCGCTTCTACTTTATTTGAGTAAAGCATCAACTCCTGGAAGAACATTGTATCTTGTCCGGCAGCACCTTCAACCATCCTAATATTATTATTTTCAATGATTGATTTCTTAACGATTAGTGCCTGAATACTTTGTGCTCTTAAACCAGAATCCTTCATAAACTGATGCGTATTGTCAATCACCAATTGATTGTGATTATATTTTTTTATCGTTTGTGCAAAGTTGAAATTAGAGCGGCGAACGTTATCTTCTTTCATAATATTACCTACGACTAAATCTAAACTGGCATCATTCATTAATCGTTCAAACAATTTAGCATAACCATCACCCATCGCCTCATTATCTGGATCCAGATATGTAATATAAGATGACGTTGCAAGTTCTATTCCTACGTTTCTTGGGCGTGATGCAGATCCTGAGCCTTGATCAAACGCTTTATAAACAATATGATTCGGATATCTTCTTCGGATACGATTAATGATTTTTATCGTTTCGTCATCTGTACTGCCATCGTTTACAAATACAATCTCCATTTTATTGAAAATACTTGAACGTCTTAAACTTGCAAAACATTTATCTTCTAAATAAACACCATTGTTATGAATAGGAACGATTACACTTAATTTTTTTGAAGATTTTGGAGCGCGTCTGTTATTTTCAATTTCAATGTCATCAGCTAAATAACCATTGGTTAAAGACTCTTTTTCATTTATGTTATTTAGGCTAGATAATTTAAACATCGTTAATGTCTCATCAGAGAATTGATTAATCAGATTATGTACTTCACCATTTCCTTTTTTAGTTACAAAATCGACTTCTACAAACTTAAATGGTGTTAACAAATCTTCCAGATAATATTCACCATATACATTTTTCTTACTCATATATGTTAAATAATCATACTCATCTAAATTAATGGTTGAGAGTTCTGATGCATTCACTAATGTTTTATCCACGTATAGTTGACGATCAAAATTTTCTTTAACCGTCTCACTGTCATCGACATTTACTACTAATATTCGATTATATTCTTCAAGAAGTGGTGTGTCTAAGACAATATTTTCAATATAGGATAGACGATGAAAAGTAGTATGTTCTCTAAATACATTACGTATTGCTTTTCCTTGAAATTCACGTAGATCTAATTCATTATAATTATTTAAAATTGGACTTACGTCAGCATTATTATTAATCATAAATACATTTGGAAACTGATTATTAACACCTACACTATAGTTAGACAACAATAGAATTCCAAAGGCTTGTAATTCAAAAATACGATTCGCAAACATTGTTTCGCTGTATTTTACTGAATTCAAGTTAATCGCCCATCTGTATAACTTATGTGTATTCATTAAATCTTCATGATTCATCGGATACGTTAGATACGGGATATATTTTACCGGGAATAGATAACGATCTTTCTTTAAATTTAAGTTTCTATCAATAATAGTAACCTCTTTTTCAGCATTAATTACACCATCTAAAATCATGCTTGTTTCTTTATTACGTGTCGGATACTTCGTTAACCAGCTACCAGCAAAAATAACTTCATCCTTAACTTTTTCCGCATAATCAGAACGCGTTCCAATAGGGTTATGATAATAAGGGTTGATTCCAAACTGAAGACTGTGCACATTCACATGGCCGCATAATTCTACATACGTCGGTACCATCTCACTTGCACTTGTAAATACAACGTCACATAACTTGGCAACATCTTTAAATAAGTTGTAATTGACAGGATCTTCTTTAGAATAAAATACTGTCTTTATTTTTCTGTCCTTAAATTTTTTAATGATGTTATAAATATCCTGTCTCAATTCACTGTTTGGGCTGGCGCTACCTTCCCAAGACATATCTATACCTCTCCAACTCGTTGCATACATAAAATAATCAACATCTAATGTAGAGACAATGTCAATATCATTATGTGAAATATATATCAAATCAGAAACATCTTTAAATGAATTAAATAAAAACTCATCACAGATAATCGCTACTTTTTTACCTGACTTTTTAAAATAAGTGCTTGGTTTAACTTTTTTTAAGTTCGGAAAATACGATTCAACTTCATTAAAGAAATCTATCTTAGCTTTTTCATCAACTAATTTAAAATAATTATGGAAAGAATGATATTCAGAATCATTCAGTAAATGAAATTTTGCCAGATTATAATTTGTTTCCAGCATGTCATAATATGTTTTATATCTTTCTATTTTAGACATTTCTTCAAAATTAATATTTTCTACAGCTTGATCCGTTTCAATTGTTTTCTTATCACCATTTACCACAACTAACGTCTCCTCTTCCATATTTGTCGTTGAATTCTTCCTAATTTAGAATTAGATAAATTGTTATATAGTTCTTCTAAGCGTGCTTTACGTTCTTCTGATTTATAAATCTGTTCAGTTAAAGCAATATTTTCATTGATTAACTTTTGAATGATGCTTCTTGAAGTTTCTCTTTCTTCATCAAATAAACCAAGTAAATTATTTATTAAACTAGTGTTACTATCTAGTATAGGTTTAGTAAACTTAAGTAAATTGATATCAAAACCATGTATAAATTCTGCTTTTGTATAATAATATTTATTTCTATGGTTGAAGCGTACTAAACCTAAAGTTGGAAACGCAAGTACTATCGTTATAGGTTCATCGCTAAAGTCAATAAATTGACTGAACTGAGATTTTAAATCCGAATCTTTATAACACACATCTGTTGTCAGATCTTTAGCAATCATCATTTCGTTCATTTTCTTTGAATAATAAATATCATCTTCATAGACGAAACCTATAAATTGAGATTTTTTATAGAGTCCTAAAGTCATTCTACCTTCGACTTCAAGCGCTACACGAGCAGTAAAACTTCCTGTATTAAAAAAGAGCTGATAATCACGTTTTGCATTTATCAACTTATTAATAGGTACAACTTCGAAATGATCCAAATTAACTTTAACTGTTAAAGGGTCTATACTTGTCAACAATTTCGAAGATATAATTTTAATCCATCCTCTAAGTTGACCATTTTGCTCAATTAATCCCCAAATTTGATCATCAATCTTTTCAGTAGTTATTACTTTTATTACTTTCTGATTGAGTTCACTCAGTACACCCGTAGCTTCAGATTTGTCATCAACAGCCGTAATTAGATCATCATCATTTTCCTGACATAAAATATAGAATGACAAATCTCTCGTCGCATATAATTCTAAAAGATTCATTATTTATTCTCCTTATCAATTAATTCAATCAATGCCCTAATGTTATTATCCCAAACTAGATGTTTTGTTGTATAGTCATAACAATTACTGCAATAAAGTTCATACATCTTTGAATCTAATTTGAGTGCCTGAATATTTGTAATGATTTCCTCCACACTCGCTTTTTCTTTGGCATAGCCTAGAGAATGCTCATTAATCATGTCAGAGGCTTCATTGCCAATATTCGAGATAACCGGGATACCTAAACTAATAGAGTCGATAATCTTCCCAGGTAAAATATTCATGAAAATATCATCTTCAATCAGTAATGATAACGATAGATGCCTTTCTTTCATAAATTTTAAACATTCTAATCGTGGTAAAACATCGTAAATTGTAACATGTTCTAAATTTAGCTTGCGGACATTCTCTTTGAATTCATTTGCATGTAATCCATATACTATCGTATCGAATTTAATATTTAATTGATTCAACTGTTGTGCTATGGTTAGAAGTTCTTTAGAATTTTGGGCAAATCCTAAATTACCGGAATAAAACACTGTGAATTCATCAACTTTTTCCACTATCACAGCATCTAATTCATCTTTATTAATACTGTTAGGTAAATAGAGTAGAGGTTTATTTTTTCTATTCATCCTTTTTAGGATATGGTGTTTAAATCCCCTGTGGTTATATATAATTTTTGCACTTTGATTATAAATATATCTTTCAAGATAATTAAGCACAGGTTTAAATAAATTAATCCATTTAATATTTAAAGCATATATGCTGTCCGGCCATAAATCTCGTACATCTAAAATAATTTCAGCTTTAATATGCTTCTTGAGCGATGCAATGGCAAGTGGCATAAAAATATTCGGACTCGTAACAATGATCGTTTCATAATCATGTGCATTTCTTTTTATGAATTGATATGTATGATACATAATCTCGATATAATACATTATACGTTTAATATGTGATTTGGATTGTTTGTCTAAAAACGTTTTTATTCTAAAAACTTGACTGTTCTTTTCATTAATAAATGTATCATTCCAATATTCATCCGTCTTATACATTGAGGCATTGGGATAAGAAGGGTCAGAAGTAAGTACATCTGCGTTGACACCATTCTTATTTAATAAAGTAAATATATTTTTATAGCGATTTGCCCCACTTCCGATTTCAGGATAAAAATTTTGAGTAACTAGTAATACTCGACCCATAAGATAACTCCAATCATGTAAAAAATTTAGCTTGTATAATGTTTATTAAATATATTGTTTATATTATACCAATTAATAAATGATATCTATAACAATACATAGAATACATAAATCCAAAAACAATACCCGTAAATATTAACATTTACGGGCATTGTATTACAGTGCATTATATACTTCTAATAATTTTTGTTTTTCATTTTCCCAATTATAGATTCTTTTAATTTGTTTACATTTTTCACTGTATTGATTACGTAATGTCTCATCTTCAACAAGTTTATTTACCGCTTCCGCTATTTGATTAACATCTTGACTATCTACTGAAATACCGACGCCTTGGTCCACGACCGCTTTAACTTCAGGAAAATTACAACTCACTACCGGTACATGCGCCATAATATATTCAAACAATTTATTCGAGCTTGCAGAATAATGATTAAAACAAATATTTTGTAGCACCTGAAAACCTAAATATGCTTGTTTAGTATAAGAAGGCAGTGCTTTAAAGTGAACTTTGTCAATAAATTTTATGCGATGACTTTCAGAACTTTGTGCTGCCATTTCTTTTAATGTCTTCTCAAGCTTACCTGCCCCTAAAAATACAAGTGTACCTTCCTTAACTTTAGGCATCATTTCAATCAATAGTTCTAAACCACGACCTTGCTGCAAACCACCTTGGTATAATAATATCTTTTCATCTTTTGGTAGACCGAGTTCTGAGTGAAGATCAACGTCTGGTTTATCTTCAATATTATATAGTTCTGAATAATTATATAAAGTGTTAGGATAAAAACCATATAGCTCTTCATTCTTCTTAGCCCTTGTATGGTTTTCAACTATCATTTCATCAACAAATTTTATCATGAATGATTCAAATAATTTAATCGTCTTAGGATTATAACCCGTTCTTGAGGTTTGCACTTCATGGGAATCATAGACTAACTTTTTAGGTTTCAACCTAAATTTAGAACAGATGATACCCTGGGGTAGCGTATTTAAATCATTAGAATGATAAATATCGGCATTATCCTTATAACCTTTTATTATCATTCGACCGATAATGGCTGCGTTGACAATATTTTTACGTACTTTTCTAAGTTTGACGCTCAGCGCCATCATAAGTAACAAAGACGCAAAGTATATCAGAAGCATCAAATTAAGGTAAAGAAATGTAACACCAATGACAGTACTTACTGTTCCTACTTTTATCAGAAATGAATTTTTATCTTTTTGATATGCTGTTATGAAAGAGGGATAACGTTGCACACGCGATACTTTAAAGTTATCTTTCACAATTTCTTCTTGCAAAACATTGTCATCTTTCGGATCATCGATAGCGATAAGATGCACATCATAGTTATTATCTGATAACGCAGTACACTCCCTATTTACACGCGCGTCGTTCGTAAAATGATTCCATACAAACATTGTAACTTTTCTCAAATTTTCCACCTACATTTTTCTATTAATATAACTTTGATAATTATATTTATCATACACTAAATTTTCAATTAAAAAAGAGATTAGACACTATTCTAATCTCTTTTTTTATTAATTTGAACTCGTAATCGCTAATTGTGCTGCTTTCTTTTTTGCAATCTTTTCTGCTTTTGCTTGTTTTATATAGGGAAAAACATTATTAAAAATATAATGTCCAAAAGTAGATGAATAAGTATTTGTTAAGTGATGTCTGTCACGAACCATAATGACATTCCTTGTACAGGGTAACAAAAAAAAATAAAAACAGTAAGTTAGCGAACTAATCACTGTTTTTATTTCTCATTGTTAACTATAAAAGTATTGTAATGCTGTAGCTATGATCGTGCCAATGCTCAATAAAAGAAAAATAAATATATTTTGATAATCTAGGTTTCCTTTCTCCGCTTTATCAATATAACCATATTGTTGTTTTTCTATCATTTCTTTTTTATAGGCATTTTGTTCTTCTTTTGTTTTATTTCTAAAACTTCTTACAAATCGAGTATATTTATTAATAATGTCATTCGTATTACCGTACTCTACCATTTCTCCATAACTAAGCCATAATGCTTTATCACAAAATTTCTTAATTTGTGGTGTAGAATGGGAAACAAAAAATATGGTCTTTCCTTGTTTTTGGAAATCTTTCATACGTTCAATACATTTATTCGAAAATGTTTCATCCCCAACACTTAATGCTTCATCGACTATTAATACATCAGGTTCCGTATGAATGGCTATGGCAAATCCTAAACGTGAACGCATACCACTCGAATATGATTTGATAGGCTGATATATAAATTTATCTAATTCAGAAAATGAAACTATATCATCAAATCTTTCATTTATTTGTTGTTCACTTAATCCATGCATTAGACATTTCATTCTTATATTTTCTTCGCCTGTTAAATCGTTATTTAACCCTGCTGATATAGCTATTAATGAACTTCTACCATTGATTTGAATACTACCTGTTGTTGGTTGCGTTACTTCTGCAATCAAATTACTTAAAGTGGATTTACCGGAACCATTAAGACCAATAATACCCACTGATTCACCTTCATATACAGTAAAACTAACATCACGCAATGCATAATAAGGTTTTAATATATTTTTCTTTTTAAAACTAAACAAAGATAATATTTTATCTTTTTTATTCGTATTTAAATCATATACTTTTGAGACATTACGTACGATTACTTTTTCCATATATTATCATCCCAATTTTTTATTATTATTTTTAACTTTATAAATAATCAACTAATTTATTTCTAAATTTATAGTGGACCTGACTTCCAATAAATAATAGCAACAAACAAATCATCCAATAGAATAAATGATCATGCCAACTTCCATAAACATTTACATGATCACGAATAAAAGCAACTCTGTAAGTACCAATTAAATAACCAAACGGATTAAATGCATTAATTTTAACCATTAATGGAGTAGCATTTTCAATCGCCCAAAATATTGGTGTTATGAAAAATGCCATACGCATAACATTTTGAAGTATATTATTTGTATCCCTGACAATTATAACTAATGTGCTCATAATTAATGAAATACCAAATATTAAAGCATAACTTGCAATGATGAAGTAGAAAAACCATAAATAATGCCATATTGGTACGAGTTGATAATAAATTGATAATATTAATAATAGCGCAGTTGTTATTAACAAGTTAATTAGCGTGTTGGTAAAAGAAATAGATAACAATACACTTGAAGGAAACTTCATTTTTGTTACCAATCCCAATCTCTGATAAATTGCTAGCGAACCACCTATTATAGATTGAGATATAAACATCCAGGGAAACAACCCACTAATTAAATGAATAATAAATGGAACTCCAATCACATCATGACGAACACCACGAAGTCCTAATCCAAATACTATATAATATAGTCCTACTTGCATTAAAGGCTGTAATATATTCCAAAAAACACCCAGGTAGTGATTTGAATATTTACTTTTAATATTATATATAGCAAGTTTTCTTATTAAATTAAAATGTAAAATTTGTTCTTTTATTAAGTTTAATAATTCTTTCAAAATTAATTACTCCCTTTAACTTTGAAATATTTAAACAATCAAAGTTGTCTATAGATTCCAATTCAAAATATAATACAGCATTCTAATATGCAACTTTTAATTTA
Organism: Macrococcoides bohemicum; assembly: GCF_003259675.1. Lineage (GTDB taxonomy): Bacteria > Bacillota > Bacilli > Staphylococcales > Staphylococcaceae > Macrococcoides > Macrococcoides bohemicum. The sequence goes on from NZ_PZJG01000004.1 coordinate 153,065, forward strand.
CAATACTTTAATTTTATTTACAATCATTTTAAATCATCTCAAAGCACCTTCGTTTCCATGCGTCAATATCCAATGTATCTTAAATTATCACTTCTTAACAGTATATAATTGCTATACTTCTCATCTAATCTCTATAATGATATTATAATTATTTAATAGAAGATATTATTTTATTGTTATTTTACATAATTAGCTATATAATTTAATAGTTTATTAAACTGATTTAAGGAGCATAATATGAATAAGACTTTCAGAGCAATATTAATTTTACTCTCTTTAAGTTTAGTAATTGTACCTGTATCATATGCTGCATATTTATATAGTACAACAAAAGGTGCAATTGATTTATCGTTTAGCAAAAATAGTGATAAATCTAATTTAAGAGAAAAAGCTGTTGACCCGTCAATGGATCACATTTCTATATTATTCCTGGGTATTGACGATAGTATTTCCAGAAGAGAAAATGGACAGAAGGTTTCTGAAGCACGTACTGATGCAATAATACTTGCAACTTTCAACCGTAGTAATAAACAAATAAGACTTGTAAGTATTCCTCGTGATACTTTAGCTTATATTCCTTCTGTAAAGCAATACGATAAAATTACGCACGCACATGCTGAGGGCGGCCCAGAAAGCTCTATGCATGCTGTTGAAAACATCTTTAATATTCCGGTTGATTATTATGCACGAGTAAATATGCAGGCCTTTGTGGATATCGTCGATGAATTAGGTGGTATTGAATTTAATGTGCCCTTTGACATCGATGAACCTACAAAACTCGATAAAGGTAGAATTAAAGTTAAAAAAGGAAAACAACTCATCAATGGTGATGAAGCACTTGCACTAGTAAGAAGTCGTCATGTGGATACTGATTTAGGACGTGGTAAACGTCAAATGCAAATGATTGAAGCAATCGTTAAAAAAGCGAAAGATACTAACTCTATTTCAAAATTAGATGAACTTGTTGAAATTATTGGCAATAACGCAAAACATAATTTAACCTTTGCAAATATTACATCCGTAGCTTCTTACTATACTTCTAATGATGTAGCGTTTAAACAAATGCAGTTAAAAGGTACTGATTATATGTATAACGGTGTGTACTACTATAATCCAGTATTTGAACACATTTATAAAATATCTAAGCTACTTCGCAAAGATTTACAATTACCTGAAGAGAAAAGATCTTCATTGTTGGATTATAAAGTTATCGCTTTAAAAGGAAATTTAATACCTTTAGAAAAGATTGACATTGAGCAAATTAAAAAAGATTTTAAACAACTGATGAAGGACAAAAAGAAAAATAATACAAAAGAAAATAATGCAAACGAAACAAATATTGAAGGCTCATCAAAATCTATAGAAACTGAAGAGCCAAAAACTGTAGAAAGTGCGCCTGTTACTGAACAAGCACCACCAGTAATGGCAGATCCAGCACCTGAACCTATTATTACTGAGACACCAGCTGGTCCAGAAGTCAATCAGAATACTTCAAATAATAATTCTATTAATGATCCGAATGTTGTTAGAAATAATATCACTACGAATAACAACATACAAAGTAGTCAGACACCACAAAACGTTGTAAGACAACCGATAATACAGAATAATGAAGTGCCTGTAAATCATCAATAAATTGGAGTGAACCTTAATGGCAACTCGTAAAACTTATGAAAGATACGAACATATTAAGCATATGTTCGATAAATTAGATGAAATAATAACGTCACCTGGTGATTTATCTCATAAGCGTAAAGATTTTTATTATCTGGATGAGTATCATCAGCAAAACTATGAAGCATTATTAATCTATTATAGTGATGCTTCACAAAATCCTTTAATGGATGGAGCGTGCTACATTCTAGGAATACCTGCTATATTTAAAAAACTCAATATCTTTGACCATGAAGTTCCTTTAGACTTCGTCTTCGATGACGAAAGCTTAAGTCAAACGTTTACATCACTAGATGTCTTTGATCAGTATTTGATTGCAGCAGTTTTAGAAGTATCCAACATCCAGATCTTTACACCATCAGGGTATGCTATGGGCATGACTCACTGGGATATGAAGCATATGCAACTATTTTGGCAATATACTGCAATATTAAAATTACATTAACGTAATATAAAACACTATCAGTTTCGATATATAAATTGATGGTGTTTTTTTTATTCAACTATTTATTTTATAACAATACGGTAATAATGATACTTTAAAAATAAGTGGGTATATTATTTTACTTTATGAATTTATTATTTCATTTATTAAAGTAATATTACATTTTAAATCCTATATATACTTACTGTTTAAATGTACTTATAATATAAGAGTATGAAATTATAAATCAAATTGAGAAAGGAAGTACACATGGATAATAAATTTTATTATAAAACACCTGCTATAATGTTAATGATGTTTGTTGGTACAACAACCGCTGCTTATGCCGCAGAAAATGAGGTTGTTACAACACCTACTATTAAAAATGCAACGAATGAAACAATAAAACCAAATTCTTCTAATGAATCAAAAGTTCCGGTTAATGTGATTGCTACAAATGATTTATCAAATCCCGCATCTATTGCTAAACAATATTCATTAACTCAAGTAAAAAATAATACTAAAACAGCTTCAACTACACAACTAACAACTACGGAAACATCAACTGTTGAAGCAGCTACTACTGAATTGCCTACTGTAGATTCGACTTCTACGGAAACTCCAACTGTTGAAGCGGTCACTACTGAAGTGCCTACTGTAGATTCGACTTCTACGGAAACTCCAACCGTTGAAGCAGCTACTACTGAAGTGCCTACTGTAGATTCGACTTCTACGGAAACTCCAACCGTTGAAGCAGCTACTACTGAAGTGCCTACTGTAGATTCGACTTCTACGGAAACTCCAACTGTTGAAGCAGCTATTGCTGAAGTGCCTACTACAGCTCTTCACCCTAAAAAAACAGCAATTACTACAACAGCAAGGACAAGAACTTTAGGAACAACGGCAACAACAAAAAGAACATTAGGAACAACAGCAAGAACAAGAACTTTAGGAACAACGGCAACAAAAAGAACATTAGGAACAACTACGAAATCAAAGAATATCGATTCTATGTCAGTTAATGAAGTGATTAAATATAATAACTGGAATGTACCTGAATATGAGAAAAGTTTCTTTGATTCACCAAAAATAGCATATCGAAATGGTGTAGCTAAGCCTGAAGGTATCGTAGCCCATGAAACAGCAAATCCGACTTCTACGATCGATGGTGAAATTGCTTATATGAAACGTAATTACACAAATGCCTTTGTACATGCTTTTATCGACGATAAACGTATTGTTGAAGTAGCAGATACTGATTACATTTCATGGGGTGCAGGACCCGTTGCTAATCCTCGTTATATCAATGTTGAATTAGTAAGGGTTTACGGTAAAGAAGCATTTAGTCGTTCTATCAATAATTACGCAGATTACTTTGCGACAAATTTATTATATTATGGTTTACCGTTAGATAATGCACACTATGATGGTAATGGTACTGTTTGGAACCATAAAGGAGTTTCTAATTTCTTAGGTGGAACTGATCACACTGATCCGATCGGCTGGTTCCAGGCTAACAACTATACTTTCGATGAATTTTACAATCTTGTTTCTGAAAAATATAACTATAAATTAAACGGTACTATGCCAGCAACACCTGTACCAACACCTGGTAACACACCACCAAAGGTTACTCCGGCTCCAAATTCTACCGGAACAGTTGTAACGACAAATGAACGTCGCATTGCAAAGATTAAAATGAAAAATACTGATATTTACTCTGCAGTTGGAAGTGCTCCAACTTCGAAAGCAGATTCAAAATCAAACACTGCTTATTATGTAAATAAGAAAGCTGTGTTAGATGGTGTTACTTATTACTCACTTACTGATAATAAAAACGTTCCGCGTGGTTGGGTAAAATCAAAAGATACAAAATCATTTTCAATCACTCCACCATCAAAAACGTCTAAAAGATTTACATTAAATAGGACTGCAACAAATATTTATTCAACGCCATGGGGGAGTTCAAAGCAAATTGTCGGAAGTCTAAAGGGTTTAACAGGCAAAGAATTTAGAGCATCACAATTTGTTAAAGTAGGTCAAACACCTTATTATTTTGGAACGGTTAATGCTTTAACAGGCTGGATCAATCTAAATCATATGACATTGAAACCAGTTGCTTCTAAAATTACCGATATGAAAAATGTCAGCTTAATTGGTCGCACAGATGCTAAGAATACAGTGTTATATACTGATCTTAAATCTGCTAAGAAAGCACAGACAAAAGCAGTAGATATGCAACTTTATATTAATCAGCAAGCTAAGAAAAACAACAAACTTTACTATAATGTATCAGACCCTAAAAATAAGTTTTTAGGTTGGATTAGTGATACATTTATTAAAGAAAAGCAATTTAAAACTGTTTCATGGACTAAGATGCCTTATACGATAAAGAAATCTTCAGGTTATATTTATTCAATTCCTGGTGGTTCTAAATCTCAACGCATAAAAAAATTAAGTACATTACCTTCTAACATCGTACAAGTAATTCGTACAGATAAAGTTGGCAATGCGGTATGGCATAAAGTATTACTAGATAATAAAACGACAGGCTATGTACCTGATAGTTACCTTTATACACAAAATGTCGTAAAACTAAAAGCACCTGAAAGTTTAGAAGTTGTCGTTGCGAAACAATCACGATTAAAGAAACCTGAAAACAATGCTGGTGCAAAAGTTGTATTCTCTACGCCTGCAAGAGCTTATAATGAGCGTCTGGCAACAGATAGCGAAATAAAGGCGAATATGGACACTAAAGATGCTTTAAATAATCCTGTATTAAAATATCAATTTTTAGACTTAGGACAATCTGAAGGTATTTCTGCCAAACATTTAAATAAACTACTTGCTGGAAAAGGTATATTAGAAAATCAGGGTGCTGCTTTTGCAGCTGCTGCAAAACAATTTAAAATTAATGAAGTTTATTTAATCGCGCACGCTTTAGTTGAAACAGGTCATGGAACAAGTAGGCTCTCTAACGGTCTTGGAATCAGTAAAGATAATAAAAAGATTGTCGAAAATACCACAAAAAAATACTATAATATGTACGGTTCGAAAGCCACTGATAATAATGTAGAATTAGGTGGTATTGAATACGCTAAGCAAAATGGATGGGATACGGTATCAAAGGCGATTATCGGCGGTGCTGAATATGTACGCAAAGCTTATATTGATAACGGTCAACGTACACTGCATCAAATGCGCTGGAATCCAGAAAATACTGCAACACATCAATATGCAACCGATGTCCGATGGGCAATTAACAACGCACAGATTATCGCTCGTCTATATAAGACTTTAGGTATGGATGGATTAAATTATATCGTTCATGAATATATCTAATATGCAAATAACCTTCCTAAAATTAGGAAGGTTATTTTTTTTGTATTAGGCTATATATTACTAAACTGAGTATTTTAGTAGATTTAATGAATATTGTGGATTGTCAATTAAAAACGAAATGGCTCTCTAAGCGCAAATGAATGATATATTTTATCAAGTAACTGAATTAATTCTTCAGATTCTGCAGAATTTAACTCTCGCATAAAGCTACGTACAACTTTAGCTTTAATATCTTCTGCACGTTCTAATGCTTTTTCACCTTGTTCAGTTGCAATTAACACCGTAGATCTTAAATCGTAAATACTCTGCTCTTTTTTTACAAACCCGTTATCAACTAATTTTTTTATTGTTCTTGAGACCGCTGTCTGTTCTTTATTTAACTTATATATTAATTTTTTCTGTGTCATATTATCTTCAGATACTATGAGTTCTAACATGTATAATTGTTCACGTGTTAACGATACATCCGTTAATTCTGCAGAAGCAAGTTCATCAATTTTAGAATCCATAAAATAAATTAATTGTCCAAATCTTTTAAGTCGCTTTTCATCCATGTTATTGTCTCCCAACTTTTTTCTTATATAGATTATAAGCCCAATAATTTTGTTTAGCAACGATATATAATTAATTAATAAAAAATTGTAGACTATTTATATTTTATCATAGGATATTTAATTTATAGATTTAATTCATAAGTAGACAATATAATTAATTTTTTTTGAGAATATTTTTAAGGAGATTTTTTATGAATAAAGAAAGAGATCATTATTTTGATAATGCAAGATTTTTATTAATTGTTTTAGTAGTTTTTGGTCATTTATTACGTTCTTTCATAAATGAAAGTCATTTTTTACAAGCTTTATATATGTTTATATATAGCTTTCATATGCCTGCATTTGTATTGATTTCTGGTTATTTTGCTAAAGGCATACATAAACCAGGGTATATCAAAAAAGTAACTAAGAAATTATTATTACCCTACATTATTTTTCAGAGTTTTTATGCGTTTTATTATTATTTTATCGATGACGTAAACACCGTTGATTTAAATCCATTCGATCCGCAATGGGCGATGTGGTTTCTACTCAGTTTATTTTCATGGCAGGTCATGCTATTTATCGTAAAAGATATAAATCCATGGGTTACCCTAATTGTTTCATTCATCATTGGAATAATCGTCGGCTACTTACCATTTATTAATAATACTTTAAGCTTATCAAGAACATTTGTTTTCTTTCCTTTGTTTTTAATTGGTTATTATGCTCAACCAGAACAATTTAAATACATTAGAAATAAGAAGTATATTCCAGTTTCTATATTTATGTTGATGATTGTTTTTATTTTCTATATGTTAACAGATTTTAATTTTGAGTGGCTTTTCGGGAGCAAACCCTATATCAAACTTGAACATCAAGCTTCTGATCTTTATAGTGGCATAAAACGTGCCATTATTTATGTAATCATTCTAATCAGTACTGCAAGCTTTTTAAATGTTGTACCGAACCGAAAACTCCCTCTAACGTATATTGGCTCAAGAACCATGTTCATTTATCTCTTACATGGCATGTTTATTGGATTATTCAGAGCAAATAATTGGGGGAGATATTTTAATGATCATATAGCTTCAATATTAATCTTTATGATTCTTGTTACCATCTTCTTAGTTTATACACTTAGTATGAATGCTACTAAAAAAATAACTTCACCGGTCGTCGAAATTAAAAAACCTCGTTAGAGGATTTTTAATTTTGTAAATTATATATGAATTACTTTTATTTAATATTTTTTATTTGTGAAGAAATATGTATAATTGTTATAAGAGCGCCGAATATGTCTGATATAAATAAAATTACTTATTGCTTTTAAATATGATTTTAAGGAGATTTTTTATGCGTTTACTTTGGCAGACACCTGCAGACAGAATTGCACTATTAAAAGACCTTGTTAGGCATGACAGCATCACGAATACCGAAGGTGAAATTAACTTTCCTTTTTATATTAAACAGACACTAAAACAATTAGATTATTTTAAACAACATGATTCTCATATTAAATTAATTGAAACGTATGATCACAAGACTGCTGTAGCAGCAATGTATCGTTCACATGTGACAGATGATACAGTTATTATTATGAGCCACTATGACACTGTTGACACAAATGATTATGGCCCTTTTGAAGCATTAGCATTCGATAGTGATGCATTAGAAAAATCATATGCTTGTAATCTTGAAAAGTTTAGTGAATATCATCAAGAAGATATTCAGTCAAAACAGTATTTATTTGGACGTGGCATCATGGATATGAAATCTGGATTAATGATGCATTTAAGCATACTTGAAAAAGCAATCCATGAAGAATGGCCCATTAACATTATTTTATTAACTGTTCCTGACGAAGAAGTAAATTCCTCGGGCATGAGAAGTGCTGTTTCTGAACTATCAGAATTTATTGAACAGGAAAACTTAAAATTATTGCTTATCATGAATGGCGAGCCCGCATTTAGTCAATATCCGAAAGATGATAATTATTATATTTATAATGGTAGCATCGGTAAAGTGATGCCATCTGTATTTGTTTATGGAAAAGAAACACATGTTGGAGAACCATTAAATGGACTTAGTGCCAACTATTTAATTAGTCGTATCAATTCTGAATTAAAATATAATACACAATTTCTTGAACGATATAAAAATGAAGTAACACCTCTCCCTGTTAGTCTGTATATGAAAGACTTAAAAGAAGATTACAATGTACAAACACCCTTTATGGCTTCAAGTTACTACAACGTATTCTTATTTGAACAAAGTGCTGCACATGTTTTCAAACTGTTCAATCAAATCGTTGAACGCACTGTCTCAGAATGTTCTCGGGACTTAGGTTTGGTATTTGATACATCACCAAAAATAAAAGTAATAACTTTTGAAGAATTAGTTAAATCCATGAAAAAGAAACATGGATATGAAACAATCCATAATATTATCAGTAATACAAAACAAGCAGATGATCGTCTATATGCTCAGACAGTTATTAAAGCCTTATTGCTTTTAGATAAAGGTAATGATTATACGGTCGTAACTTATTTCAATGCACCTTACTACCCTTCAGTTAATAGCAGTCAAGATAAATTAATAAAATCAATTACAAGGTATGCTATTAAACAAATGAAGAAACAATTTAATCGTGAAACAACAAAAATTCATTACTTCAATGGTATTTCTGATTTAAGTTATGTTAACTATACGCACGATGATAGTGATACTAGTATATTTACTGATAATACTCCCGGTTTCAAAACACATTACGATATTCCTTTTTCAGCAATGAAAAAATTAAAAGCACCAGTAATTAATATCGGTGCTTTTGGTAAAGATGCACATCAGTTAACTGAGCGAATCCACATTAAAAGTGTGTCTGAAGAAGTACCTTTTGTATTAAATAAAATTTTCCACAAATTCTTTATCGACAAATAAAAAAGATAATATAAGCCATAAAAACATTTCTAACGGTAATTGCTTAAGTGCAATTGCCGTTTTATTATTTTGGATTGTAAATCTGCTAGTAACAGTGCTTTTTGATGTTGCTTATGTATAAAATTTATATTTTGAGGAACAACTAATTCCATATTATTTATAAAAAATATTCTTGTCTGATCCTTCTTGCCTTCAAAATGATAGATCATCTGGTGCTGTATAAATAATTGAAAATGCGTTTTTGACTGATGGATAGGATAATACATCCATTCAATAGAAGGTTCGATAATAATCGGAAGATGATGCATATGTCTAGTTAATACTTTTGCAGATTGTCTACGCGTTTTTATATTACTTCCAAAAAAAATTAATGTTTGATCTAATAACTTTTCTGCTCTTTCATCAATAATTCTAACTTCTCCACAAAAGGAATAAATTTGAGTCTTTCCCTCTACTTCTGGACTTTGATAAATACACATATCAGTTGCACAAATCGGCATTTCTAACATAATATTCACCTCTTATCAAATTATCAATTCATCATTATTATAAATAAATACAGATATTAACTTCACTTTTTAATCAATTTTTGACAATAAAATTATATTTATTTAATAAACTAAACATTTTTTATCGAAATGTTAATTTTTAATTAACAAAAAGTTTGAATATACTTACTTCATCCGGAAATAAAATTAGAATATCTAGATATTCAAAAGGGAAAAAATGTTTGAAGAAACCAAGAATAAATATGAAAAGCTAATCTTTCACCTCATTTATAAATATCATTTAACTTATGACTTTGATGAGTTTTATCAAATGGCATTAATTAAACTTTGGGAATTAGATCAATCATACGATCCCAACAAAACACCTAATAAAGATCACTACATCTATACAAAACTGAAATTTTTCTTTATCGATGAAATTAGAAAATTATCTAAAAGAAATGAACGGTTTATCTTAATGAATGACGACATTATGTATCATAATAATCATTTCAATGATTCATATGATAATTTGACATTAAAAGAAATAAAATATTATTTATCTCGTGAAGAATATCAATGGCTGACGTTGTTTTTGAAAGGTTATTCAATGAAGGAAATAGCAGCTGATATGAAGGTAAGTGTGTCTACAATAAAAAAATATAAGAAGAATGCACAAAAAAAATTAACCTTCTTTTATCACGATTATTAGAATGTATGGTCATCAAAAACCTTTTGAATAATCAATAAGTTTTTATGTTCAATATGTATCAAATTTAGTATAATAGCAATTAGCATGTTTTTAAGGAGGAAAAATTATGGCAGCTAAAGTTGGAGATATTATTGAGTTTCACGAAGGTAAACAAGGCATCGTTGAGAAAGTTAATGAGAATTCAGTGATTGTGGATTGTACGATTATGGAAAACTTCGAAAAATTAGAAATCCCTGAGAAAACTGTTATTAACCATAAACGTTATACCATCATTACAGAGGCATAAATAATGAATATAATAAAAAAGCCTGTATATGGTTTTTTAATTTTATTTACTACCTTTCACATTATATTGTTCGGAATGAGAAATGAACATCAAGTGTTCTGGCATTTATATACTGGCTTAATGTTATTCTCTTCTATCGGATATATTTTCTATGAACGTAATATTCATTCTAAGCGTTTATTAGACGCAATCATCACAGGTATTCTTACAAGTTTTGTAATCGTTATTCTACATACAATCCTATCTTTCATAATGAAAGATATTACATACTTTCATTTACTGAAAGTAATTGTAGGGCTCGGTGTTTATGTAAAATGGCAGCTTATCATTTCTTTAATGATATCTATACCGTTGCAGGAATTGTTCTTTCGTAATATGTTGCAAAATTACCTTGATGATCGATTTAATCAGTTTGTTTCAGCAATGATCGTCAGTCTATGTGTAACAAGCTTGTATATGTATTTCATAAGTATTGAGTTATTATTTTTTATCTTTATAACTCAGTTTATTTTAGCTCTGAGCTATCATAATACGAAACGTTTGATTACACCTATTATAGGTCAAATATTTGCAATAATAATATTAATGCTCATCTACAGATAAAAAATCCTTAGTCACTAAGGATTTTTTTCTTTCTGACAAGTAAATATTCTTTTTCTTCGTAATATATTGTTTCCTTTAACAAATAATCTTCTTCATATCTTGAAACATCTATAAATTCATAAGAACATCCTTTAGTTTCAAAAGAGTTTGTACGTTCTTTAAACATCAATTTTATATGTAGTAGCGATGAACTTTCTGGTAAGTGAATGATTTCTGTGTATTCATGCTCAATATCCTGAGCTTTATTATTTGTCAGTAATAAATGAATGCCTTCTACACATAAAATTTCTTCACTTGTAATTAAATCCGTAATTTGTCCATTATGTAATGCTATAACATAATCCGGACTTTCATTATCGTACATATATCTCATCCAGGTCTTAATCGATTCCTTTGGATTGGAGACAATCATTGTTTCGTGATCTATTTGCACCGCTTCTGATAAAGCAATTACGCCTATTTTAATACCTTTATATTGATGAATGATATAAGGGGTATTAAAATACGGCTCTTTTGTAGAATCATTTAAAATATTACATGATAAAAATGGAAATTCACTCATCGCATGTGCCCGGTTAAAATAATTAAAGCCTAAAGAAAAGTCTTTAATCGTAATATTTGTTGCATTATATTTCAAAAGATTCATAAGTGATATTAATGGAATGCGTTTATATTCTTTCAAACCTGCATAATACTCACTCACTGGTGAACCTGTAATCAGCTGACCATTATTAATTAACAGAACTTGTCCACTTTGCCTGGCTAATTTAATATAAGTTGCTGCTTTATAAATATTAAATGCATTATTTTCTTGAAACATTGCACCTTTGATGTTATTTGTTGTTATAATATGTATATTAATTAATCCTTTTTTCATGCTTCCACCTCTTTGTGATATTATAGCATGATTTTTAATATGACTTTTTAAATTGGAGAAATCTATGAATAATATCAAAAAATACGTCATTTATAATATCATACTTACATTATTATTTTCAGCATTTTTCTGGTATTTATTAGCGCATAACGAAGAAGTTCATCTTCGTGAAAACATAAAGAAATCTATTGGAATACATACTGAACAGGTTGATTCATTTTTTAGTGAGACAACTTCTGCAGTTGAAAATGTTGCAACTACAGTTATATATGAAAAAGATAAAGTAAATATTGATAAAAAGATACAAGTACTTAAAAATCGTGACCACCGAATCATTAATATCTATGTTCTGGATCATAATGCGGTTGTTATCAATTCAAATTCAGAAGCAATGATCGGTAAAAAAATAGAATCCATGAAATTCTTCAATCATATTGAAAAAAGAACTTTAAATAATGTTGCAATTAGTGATGTTCGTAAAAATAATATGAATAAAAATGTCGTATATATTACGAAAAACATTGCCGACGAGAAAACAAGCAATCTTGTCGTTGCAGAAATTGATATTAATACAATTGGTACAGTCATTGATTCTCTTCAAAAAGATAATACTGTGACGATTACAGACTTTAATGATCATATCATTTTTCAGTCAAATCACCCTGTATTTACTAATATAAAAGAATCACAGAAATTTTTAAAAGTTGACTGGAATCTTACAATCAATTCGAATAAGAATGTTTATCGTGAAGTATTTGAAAAAGTTCTACTTGCAGCATTAGTATTTTCATTACTTATTGCGACATTACAACTTTTCTATCATAGCTATAAAGCACAGAAAGAAAGTGAACTAATACTTGCAGATATTAATTCTCAAAAGAAAGAATTAATTGGTCAACTTGCTGCTAACACTGCGCATGAAATAAAGAATCCCTTAACATCTATTAAAGGCTTTGTAGATTTACTGGAAATGCAATATGATGCTAAACATGAAAACCAATATTTTAAAATTGTAAAAACAGAATTAGAACGTATCAATTTAATCGTTGGACAATTCTTATTACTAGGCAAACCTACAAAACTAGATGTAGAAATTGTAGATTTACGAGATATTGTAAGAGAAACACTAACATTTCTTGAATATGACTTATCGATGAAGAATATTCGAACGATAAAAAGCTATACCGATCATCAAACGCTGGTTCATGTAGCTGTCGACCAATTTAAACAAATTATCATCAATCTTATTCAAAACGCAAAAGATGCAATGGTGGAACATAAACAGGGCATAATTGAAATCAAGGTGGACCACACTCATGATCAAGCTATTCTTTCAATACGAGATAATGGATGTGGTATGGATGATGAAGTGCTAAAGCAGTTATTTAATCCTTTCTTCACAACAAAAATCACTGGTACGGGACTTGGATTACCTGTTTCTAAAAGTATTATCGATGCTAATAACGGTGCAATTGAAGTAATCAGTAAAGTAGAGATTGGTACAACATTTATTATTAAACTACCACTTATATCGATTCCATCTGAATATGATCAAAATAATAATAAACTAAAAAAAGACTAGCGAATAAATGCTAGTCTTTCTTTTAAATTATCATCTATTTATAATATTAGCCTATCATAATTCTTTCTTTCGGATATCTAAATTTATCAGGTTCTGCTTTACCACCAAGCATTATAATAAATGAGATTAAACCAACACGACCTATAAACATCAATGCCATAATGACCATTTTACTGCCACTTGTTAAATCTCCAGTTATACCAAGTGATAAACCACAAGTTCCAAAGGCGCTCATCACTTCGAAGAAAATCGACAGTAAATCAAATTTATCATTTTCAAAAAATAGAATAAATAATAAACCTGTAAAACAGATAATAGTAGCAAGAACCATTACCGCAAATGTTCTTTGAATATCAATAGGATCAATTTCTTTATTGAATACTTTAATGTTTGTTCTACCATTACTATAATTCATCAAAAACAGAATTAATATAGCAAATGTAGTTGTTCTGATACCTCCACCAACTGAACTTGGACTAGAACCGATAAACATGAGTCCCCCCATAAAAAAACGTGTGGCCTCTGTTAATTGATTTAAATCTATCGTCGTAAGTCCCGCACTTCTGGTTGTTGAAGATTGAAATAACGCATAAAAAAGACCTTTATGCCATGAAATATTTTTAAAAGCGTTATTAAACTCAAATAAGTAGATAACAACTGTACCAACAATAAACAATAAAAAATATGTACTGATCGTCAGTTTTGCGAATAAACTGAACCTGAAATTTGGAATTTTGTTTGTTAAATAAGTTTTTATTTCAATAATGACGGGAAATCCAATTGCACCTAATACAATCAAAAACATCGTAATTGTTTGTACAAAATAATCGTCAGCGTAACTATTAAGTGAATCACCTGTTATATCTAAACCACCATTTGTGGTTGCGGAAATCGATGCGAATAATCCGTGGAATAATGCATCTTTTATTGAATCCATATCTTTATAGAAATAAAATGCTAAAAATAAGGCACCCAGTATTTCAATAAACAACATCGCCTTCACAATTTCAAGAATCATTGTTACAACGCCAGACATCTTATTTTGATTATGGTCAACCATTATAAGTTGTCTTTCACGCATCCCAATCTTCTTACCAATAATAACCCATAACAATGTACCCATCGCCATAACACCAATACCACCAAGATTAAGGATGATAAGGATGACACACTGACCAAAAGTGGAATAAGTTTCTGCAATAGACACCGGTGACAATCCTGTTACACTGACACCAGACACTGCAACAAATAATGAATCAATGTAACTAATATCAACGTCTGGTTTATGTACATGTGGCATACGGAGCAATAAGAAAGAAATGAATATTGCTACAAGGTAATAGAGCACAATACCTTGTTGTGGTGTTAATTTTTGGAATAACTTGTTCATTATTTCACTTCTTTCTTAAATCAATGTAAATGTTATAACTTAACTTTAATATTTTTTTCAGCACCATTGCGAATAATTGTCATAGTAATTGTATCGCCAATTTTCTTTTCATTAAATAGGATTTTTCTAAAATGGATTTTAGATTTAATTTCTTTGCTATCTATTACTTTAATGATATCACCTAGCATTAGTCCACTTTTCTCTGCTAAAGAGTTTGGTTCTATCTCGATAATTTCTACGCCAGTTTGATTAGTTGGAGAGTTAGGATCATTTGGGTTACTATACGTACCCACATCTTTAATCATGATACCCATTTTTGGGCGATTTATACTACCCTTTTGTTCAAGTTCCTTTAATACTTTTTTTACTTCGTTGGTAGGGATACTAAATGCGATACCTTCTACGCCGTCCATAGAAATCTTCATTGAATTCAGACCAATCATCTTTCCTTCTTTATTTAATAAAGGACCCCCAGAATTTCCTGGATTAATTGCAGCATCAGTTTGTAATACATTCATTTCCCAATCATAAATCTCATCACCATCAATGTCTACCGGTACATTACGTGATAAACCAGATATAATTCCAGAAGATGCACTTCCTGCAAACATTTGTCCTAAAGGACTACCTAGTGCAATAACTTCTTGACCAGGTTCTAAATGATTACTATTTGTCATCTCTATAACTGAGTTTATATTACCTTTTGGAATTGTAAGTATAGCCATATCAGTCCAGACATCGTAGCCTATCATCTTTGCTTTTTCTTTCTTTCCTTCATAAGTCACTTCAATCTCATTGGCTTTACCTACAACATGATAGTTTGTTAGTATATATGCTAAATTCTTTTCTGTTTTATAGATAATACCTGTACCAATACCCACCTCTTCAGGCGCTTTCACTGCACTCTCAGGATCTATCGTCTCACTATCAGTAGCTTTTTTTAGATTTGTAATACTCACCACATTTTTTATATTTTTTTTAATTGCTTGTTCAGTAGAAGTTTTAACTTCAGGTTGTTTAGTGATTTCTTGTGGCTTCGAATTAAACAAGCTCATGAGTAATATACCGATCAATATACCAGCAAGTGTACCCATCAAAATTTTTGGCAGTTGTGAACCAAAAGAACGATTTTCTTTTCTATTTTTATTATCATCATTTATTTCATTTCTACTGAAAGATGCTTCTACTAATTCTTTCTCCTCAGAAGTATTATTTATAATATTTTCTTGTTTGAGTAAATGATTACCTTTAGCACTTTCTTCATTCTCAATAGGCTTTGTTACTTCTACAGTCTTTTTCATATTAGTAGTTTCTTCTGTATCAATTGAGTCACTGTTAATATTTACATCTTTATTTACATTAATAGTGTGATTATCTTTGTCATTATTTATTATTGTATCATCCACTATTTCTACGTCTTCTTTGGGAGTTATCGTTTCTATTATATTATCTTTTTTATGTAAATACGGATAAATCATTCTGACTTTCTGACCATTAAAGAACAATCGTTTAGGTCTACTGTAATTTTTCTTTTTAATGACAATTTTATGTTTATGCTGCATGATTTCCTCCATAAAAAAACTTAGTGTGTCTATTATAATATAGTTACACTAAGTTTTATATGATATATCAAGTTTTTTTATGCATTTGATTGTTTTTTCTTACCGCTAAACCAGCCTATTGCTAATATCAATAATAGTACGCCCCAGAAAGTTATTTGCCATGGCATACTGTGTGGAAATTCGTGAGGTAATATATGAATTGATTCATGGGCAAGTACCATCACGACTAACTTCACGCCAACCCAACCGACGATCGCAAATGCTGCTGCTTCTAATGAAGGATTATCATGCAGTAGTTTCACAAACCAGGTTGCTGCAAATCTCATGATAATAACACCTAGCATACCACCGGTGAACATCACTAAAAATTGTCCTAAATTCATCCCACCAAATTGTGGTCCAACTTCTGGTAATGTTAAAGCAATTGCAATAGCTGCGAGCATAGAATCGATTGCAAATGCAATGTCTGCAAACTCTACTTTCGCAACTGTCATCCAGAAGCCACTGCCCTTTTTACTATATTTTTCTAGTTCTGCTTCTTCAGCTTCACTTGTAGCATCACCTGTCTTAAAATATTCGTATAAATTTTTTATCGACATAAATAGTAAGTATGCAGCACCTAATGCTTGTATTTGCCAAAACTTAGCAAGATAAGCAATGGCAAATAATGATGCAAATCTAAATACAAATGCTCCGAGTAATCCATAAAATAACGCTTTCTTTCTTTCATCTTCAGGTAAATGTTTCACCATTACTGCCATAACGATAGCATTATCAGCTGCAAGTAATCCTTCTAAAACGACAAGAACTATTACAACCCACGCGTACGTTATTAATATTGACATATCCATCTTCTCACTCCGTATCATTTATATAAATGTTAATGACTGTATTATACGCCTTTAATTGATTTTATATTGTAAATCTGCTTATAACAAACTGTATAACTTAATCTCTGGAAACTTATCCAGGAACCAGCGTGTAGCAAATTCATTTTCAAATAAAAATACTTTATTCCCATATCGATCATCTACTAATATTGAACGACTTCCGTTCATAATGTCTTTAATATCTTCTTCATTTTCAATCCAGCGTGCTATTTTACGTCCTACTGGTTCCATAATGACATCAACATTATATTCATTTTTCATGCGGTGCTCGAACACCTCAAACTGAAGTTGTCCAACTGCTCCAAGTATAATTTGATTCGTATGCAGTGTTCTGTATAGTTGAATCGCACCTTCTTGTACAAGCTGCTCTATTCCTTTATGAAAATGTTTTTGTTTTAACACGTTTTTAGGGCTTACTTTCATAAAGATTTCAGGTGTAAACTGAGGTAACTTTTCAAATTTAAATTTCTGATTACCACCAACGACTGTATCTCCAATCTGGAAATTTCCTGAATCATATAACCCGATAATATCACCACTAACAGCATGATTCACCGTTTTAGTATCGTCAGCCATAAATGATGTAGAACGAGATATTTTCATCTTTTTATCTGTACGTGTAAGTTTCACATCCATACCACGTTCAAAAGCACCACTCACGACACGCATAAATGCAATTCTATCTCGATGTAAAGGATTCATATTTGCTTGAATTTTAAAGATAAATCCAGAAAAGGCTTCTTCAAATGGAGAAACAACTTCTCCTTCTTCAGTTTTTCGTCCACTTGGCATCGGTGCATGATCTACATAGGCATTTAAGAAGTTTTGTACACCAAAGTTTGCTAATGCCGAACCAAAGAACACGGGTGTTAAATCACCTGTTAATAATTTTTCGTTATCGAAAGTTTCCCCTGCACCGTCAACTAACATCAGTTCTTCAACTGCTTGTTCGAAAGCAGAATCATTTGAAATGGCATGTTCTTCAATAAGTTCGTAATCTTCATTTAAATGTAAAATATTCTGTTCATCACGGAAAGGTTCGATCGTTTTCTCTTTTCGGTCAATGATACCGAAGAATGATTGACCCATTCCAATCGGCCAGTTCATAGGATATGTTTCAATTTCTAAAGTCTTTTCAATTTCTTCTAATAATTCAAAGGGCTCTTTACCAACACGATCAAGTTTATTGATGAATGTAAAAATTGGAATACCACGCATCTTACAAACTTTGAATAACTTTAATGTTTGAGGTTCAATCCCTTTAGCAACGTCTATTACCATGACTGCGCTATCCACTGCCATTAACGTACGATAAGTATCTTCTGAGAAATCTTCATGTCCTGGCGTATCTAAAATATTGATTTTAAAGTTATCATAATCAAATTGCATAACAGAACTTGTTACAGAAATACCACGTTCTTTTTCAACATCCATCCAATCACTCGTTGCAAACTTACCTGTCTTTTTACCTTTAACTGTACCCGCTTCACGAATCGCACCACCGAATAATAACAACTTCTCTGTCAAAGTTGTTTTACCAGCATCCGGGTGAGAGATGATAGCAAATGTCTTTCTTATTTCTACTTCTTGTTTTAATGTCATATTTGCACTCCTTATACTTCGCTTGTCCACTGGGCGATAGATAAAGCCAGTTGATTTGCTTCTTTTTCGTCTAATATATTAAATAAATGGTGATACAGATGGTCCACTAATGCATCACCATAGATATCATAATCAAATTGAATAGAAAAGAATATATCCGGTACACTTACAAGAATTGTCTCTTCCTTTTTATTCTCATGGATATATACTTTGCATTGTAATGACTCACCATTATTCGTTCTTATTTTCATTCTTTTCTCTCCCATATTTTTCATATGCTGCTTCAAGACCAATTAAATCATCTCTATGTGGTACTTTTTTATAACCTGGCATTATCTGATAAGGTTCACGACCTTTAGATGCAAGTACTATCATATCACCTGGTTCGCTCACTTCAATTGCATGACGTATGCCTTCAGCACGATCTAAAAAAGAAACATATTGATCATGCGTAACACCTTTCTCTAATGCATCTGTTAACTTTTTAGGATCATCATTTGCCGGATTGTCCGGAGTGAATATCACATAATCAGCACGACAAGCAATCGCACCCATTTCAGGCGTCTTTGTTAAATCTCTTTCACCTGCCATACCTACTAGAAAAATAAGCTTTCTTTTCTTAAATGGTTCAACAGCATCAATTAACTTATTCATACCGTCAGGTGTATGTGCATAATCTATAATAAGATCAACCGGTAAATTTCTGTCTAAAACTTCCAAGCGACCTTCTACTGGGTTTAAACGTTCAGTAGCCTGTGCTAGTGTCTCAATATCATGCCCTTGTGTCCACATCGCACATAGTGCCGCAAGCATATTATACACATTAAATCGACCAATATAAGGGCAACGAATCATTGTGGTGCCATCTGGTGTCTGTAAATCAAACTGAATGCCCTCTAAACTTTCATGTATATGCTCTGCTTTAAAATCACAGTCATTTTCAATACCATATGTGATTACCTCTCTAGGAGAAGCAATGATAAGTTCGGATAAATAATCATCATCGCCATTGATAATGGCATATTTAGGTTGAGTGTAATCATTACCAAGTTGAGCAAACAGCAACGATTTATGGAATCCATATCGTTGCATCGTCTGATGAAAATCTAAATGATCTTGTGTCAGATTGGTAAATATTGCTGCATCAATATCAACACCGTTCGTTCTGCCAAGTGCCAGACCATGACTACTCATCTCCATTGACATTGCCTTAGCACCTTTTTTTTGTGCGTCCTTAATATGTTGATTTAATGTGATTGTTTCTGGTGTGGAGTTCGAACCTTTAGCGACCTCTTCATTATACTGAAATCCATTTGTTCCCAAATAAGCTGAATTAATATGTAATGCTCTATGGATATGATGAATCATCGTGGCAACACTTGTCTTACCATTAGTTCCCGTCACACCATATGTCGTTAATTTCTGGCTAGGGAAATCCATGAGAAATTGACCGAAAATATTTGCGACTTTAAGTGTGTCTTTAACAACAACTTGACCTACATCCTGAGGTAATCCATCAATGAAATGATCAACAACAATCATTCTACAACCTTGTGCTATAACATTCGGAATGAATTTATGACTATCAACGGTATATCCATGACTTGCGACGAATACAGAATCTGCATTTGCCTGTCTTGAATCTACTACAATATTAGTAACTTGTTCAGGAAATTGACCATATATTTTCTTCGCTTTAATCACTTTCAATAGTTCTTTCGTATCCATTAAGTGACCTCCTTTAGTTCAATTCTTAATTATACACTTTTTTAAAACATTCGCCTATACAAGTTAAACATGTTCATTCAAAATAAATAAGCGTATAATAAAAATAAAATTAAAGGAGGTTATTATGTCAAAAGTAATTGTGAGTCAACTTTCAAAATCCTTTAATCATCAAAAAATACTTAATGATATCAGTTTTTCCGTAAATAGTGGCGAACGTATAGGCATAGTTGGCGCTTCTGGTTCAGGCAAAACGACACTTATTCAATGTATGCTTGGCATATTAAATAGTGATAGCGGTAATGTTACGATAGACGATCATTTTATGCCACATCTTAAATCATTACAAAACATTGGTTATATGGCTCAGTCTGATGCATTATATGAAGATTTAACTGGTCTTGAAAACCTCAGATTCTTCGGTAAACTCTATCGAATGAATAAAAAAGAATTACAAGCAGCAATTGATGATGTAGCAAAAATTACTGAATTGACTTCTCATCTCAATAAGCGGGTAGCTCAATACTCCGGAGGTATGAAACGCAGATTATCACTTGCCATCAGTTTATTACATCAACCACATCTTTTAATTTTAGATGAACCGACTGTTGGCATTGATCCTATACTAAAACGTAAAATATGGCAGTCATTTAATGATTTAAATAGAAACGGTATAACAATCATCATTACTACGCATGTAATGGAAGAAGCTGAGGCATGTGATAAATTACTATTGCTATATAACAGTGAAATGATAGGTTTTGGTTCACCTCTTCGTCTTAAAGCACATTATCAGGTCGATACAATCGAAGATATATTTATCAAAGTAGGTGAATTGTAATGAAAATATTAACAATCGCACAACGCATTATCACTCAAATTATTCGTGATAAACGCACGTTACTGCTTTTATTTATAGCACCTATTATGTTACTTACTTTACTTCATTATATATTTCAGACAGTTGATGAAGGAGAAGTACGCGTTGGAATATATCATATTCCTGAAGAACTTAATAAACAGTTAAAAGAAAATGATATAGAAAGCGTCAAGATTAGTTCAACAGAAAATTTAAAATATACGATTGAAGATAAAAATCTTGATGGCATTATTATCTCTAATAAAAAAACCATTGAAATTTATTATACAAATCTAGATACTAACAAAAATTTAAAGTTAAAATCAGCGATACAAGGGTATAAAATTAAAACAAAATTTTCAAAGTCTCAAATTGTCATTGATAATATGCAACAGAAATTTGAAGATATTAATCAGCAGATGGATAAATTAAAAGATCAATTAAAAAATTTAGGTCCTTTATTAGATCGTGTTGGAATAGACTTGCCACAAACTAATAACAAAGACAAAAAGTCAGATGCAAATGACGATGTATTATTTAAGTCACACTACATTTATGGGGATAAAAATAGTAATTACTTTGATATGATCAATCCAGTAATGATTGCTTTCTTCATCTTTTTCTTTACATTCTTAATTTCAGGAATTACATTGTTAAAAGAACGCACGACCGGTACATTAAATAAATTACTTTCAACGCCTATCAAAAGATATGAAATTGTATTAGGATATATGCTAGGTTTCTCATTGTTTGGCACTATTCAAACTGTTATGCTAGTGCTATATGCAGTATATATATTAAAAATGGAAGTTGCAGGTTCAATATCGCTACTCATCATTAGCAATATCATACTTGCATTTGTTGCGCTTAGCTTAGGTTTATTCATCTCAACTTTTGCAAAATCAGAATTCCAGATGATACAATTTATTCCACTCATCATTGTACCTCAACTACTGTTTAGTGGTATTATACCTTTAGAGAATATGCACAAATTTTTACAAATCATAAGTTATTTAATGCCACTTAAGTTTGGTGCAGATAATTTATCACGTATCATGTTAAAAGGTCAAAGTATTGAAATTATTCCTAACATAATAATATTAATCTTTATCTTCATCTTTTTAATGATACTTAATATCACATTATTAAAACGTTATCGTAATATATAATGCGTAGAATCATATTTAAAAGACACGTTTTGTAAAGAATAAACAAAATTATTGTAATTTTTATGTAATTTTCAAAAAATATTACCACATCAATGTGATAATAAGATAGAACTACAATAAATTAAATGAATCGGAGTGTCATTATGCTGATTAAAAATAAAAAAATACTGATTTTGACAGGTTCTTTCGGCAATGGTCATATTTCAGTGACAAATGCACTTGTTAATCAATTTAATAAAATGCACTTACCGAACGTTACTGTAATAGAACATGATTTGTTTCAGGAAGCACATCCTATTATTAATAGTATTGCCAAGAAATACTATATTAATAGTTATAAATATTTCCGTAGATCATATGAATATTTCTACTATGCAAGACCAGAGAGAACTGAATCTTGCTTTTATAAATATTATGGATTGAATAAACTTGTAAATCTTATCATTAAAGAAAAGCCGGATTTAATTCTCTTAACGTTCCCTACACCTGTTGTATCCATTTTAAAACGTGATTTCAATATTCAAACACCCGTTTGTACAGTTATTACAGACTACCGTCTACATAAAAACTGGATAACACCAGACTCGGAACAATATTTTGTTGCGACAGAAGATTTGAAACAAGAATTACTTGCAATCGGCGTTCCGGATACGAATGTATTTGTTACCGGAATCCCAATCCATGAAAAATTTAATCTATCTGTTGATAGAGATGCATGGTTAAAGCAACACGGACTAGATCCAAATAAAAAAACATTGCTGATGGTAGCTGGTGCATTTGGTGTGATGGAAGGTTTCAATGAAATGCTTTCTGCTTTAGTTGACAAGAGTAATCATCAGTTTGTGGTAGTATGTGGTAAGAATCAATCACTTGTCTCAAAATTACAGCAGCAATTTAAAGGGAAAAATGTTTTAGTAATGGGATATACACAAGAGATGGCTGAATGGATGTCAGCAAGTGACCTCATGTTAACAAAGCCTGGTGGTATTACCATTACCGAAAGTTTATGTAAAAGTATTCCACTCGTATTCTTTAATCCTGCACCAGGACAAGAAGGAGAAAATGCAGTTTATTTTAGTAATAAAGGTTATGCACGTATTACCCATTCCTATGCTGAAACAATTCATGTCACATTAGATTTGTTAAATCACGAACGAGAGCTAGAACGCTTAGTTCAAAATATGAAAAAAGATTACATTCCAAATTCTGCACAAAACATCTGTAGTTCTATTATCGAAATATTAAACGCATCACTCATCCAAAATGATATTCAATCGAAAGCGAGATTATATGCGAGACTCTTCGCGAAATAGATTTACTGGCAAAAATTTTTGGTTAATGATTTCGATTTTGTTTTTAATGGAATTTGCACGTGGAATGTATGTTTTGAGCTATCTCCCTGTATTGCCGACAACTAATTCTAAAATTACTGTTGGTATCGTTTCTCTTGCCATCACACTTCACTTTATCAGTGATGCGCTTACTAATTTTGGTATTGGATTTATGCTGAAACGATTTGGTACGAAGAAAGTTTTAAATTTAGGATTTTTATTAGCATTTTTCGGTTTGTCTATTGTAGTATGCTTCAATAACCCAATTGCTTTAATTATTGCAGCGATACTCACAGGTATTGCTGTAAGTCCAATTTGGGTCATCATGTTAAGTTCAATCGATGATACAAAACGGTCTAAACAGATGGGATATGTTTATTTTGCATGGTTAGTCGGCATGATGGCCGGAATGATTGCTATGTACTTAATATTTAAAATCCATCCGACAAAATTTACTTTTCTCATGCCAGTATTTGTATTGATTGCATGGTTGCTTTACTTTTTCGTGCATGTAGAAGTCTCATATTTTGAGAAAAAGTCTATAAAGACACAATTTGCCCACATCAAACATGTCATGATGCGACACTTAGTATTATTTCCCGGTATTGTATTACAAGGACTTGCTATAGGTATGCTTGTACCAATATTACCAAGCTATGCGATAAAAAATCTTCATGTAACAACACTTGAATATACTTATCTATTAATCGCTGGCGGCATAGGTTGTACAATATCAATGCTATTTATTTCAAAATTTATGGATGAAGTTTCTAAAATTTATTCTCATATCGTTATATTAACTGGATTTGTCATCTTCGGTGTTGCTATATTTACTATGACGCAAATCAATAACTATTATCTGGTACTTATAGCAGTTGTGCTTATCGGTATCTTTTATGGCTTATTACTGCCAGGATGGAATGCATTTATGGCGAGTCAGGTGGAAGCGAAATTGAAAGAGGAATCATGGGGAGTATTTAATTCACTGCAAGGCATTGGCACAATGCTTGGACCTGTTATTGGTGGCGTAATTACAGAAGTATTTCGTAACACTAATTTTACTTTATTTACTTCAGCTATTTTATTTTTAAGTTTAGCCTTATTTTATGGCATCTATTTTTTAAGAATGCATCATCAGAAAAACAGAGCTGATCACTAATGAATCAGCTCTGTTTTAATCTTTATTAACTTGATAATTAATTTTTATATTTCTTAACGAGATCTTCTAAAAACGGAATAAGTTGATCTTTCATCTCTGAACGCATCGCATATTCCATCGTTGTCTTAACAAACCCAATTTTATCTCCAACATCATAACGTTCACCTTCGAAGTCATAAGCGTATACTTCATCATCTTCATTTACTCTTGCAATCGCATCAGTAAGCTGTATTTCTCCACCAGCTCCAATATTCTGTTCTTCAAGATAATTAAAAATATCTGGTGTTAACACATAACGACCCATAATTGCTAACCTTGAATCTGTTGTACCTAATTTTGGCTTTTCAATCAATGTATCGATTTCATATAAGCGGCCATCCTGAGATTTTGATTCAATCATGCCATAACGTTCCGTATCTTCATACGATACAGTTTTAGCACCGATTACAGATTTTTGTTTTTCAGCATAAACATCCATCAGTTGTTTAATCGCAGGTACTTCACCATCAACAATGTCGTCTCCGAGCAGAACAGCAAAAGGTTCATCACCGATAAACTGCTTCGCTGTCCATATTGCATGACCCAATCCTTGTGGCGATTTTTGTCTGACATAAAAGATATTCGCTAAATGAGTTGAATGCTGTACTTTTTCCAGTAAATCATACTTTCCTTTTTCTTCTAAGTTAAATTCCAGTTCCATCTGTGCGTCGAAATGATCTTCGATAGCGCGTTTATGTTTACCTGTTACGATAATGATATCTTCAATACCTGCTGCAACTGCTTCCTCAACAATATATTGAATCGTTGGTTTATCAAGTATCGGTAATATCTCCTTAGGCATTGCCTTTGTAGCTGGTAAAAATCTAGAGCCGATGCCAGCTGCAGGAATAATAGCTTTTCTTACTTTTGACATGTGCGTGACCACCCTTTATTCAAATTAAATTTTCTATTAATTATATATTCTATTATACTTTATGGAATCATTTATATTAAGAAAATATAAAAAATAAAGAGCGTGGGAACAGAAGTGTTCTGTCCCAGTCTCTTATTGATAAATACTCATTATCTTTGCTGTTCATTTACTGATTTAACAGCTTCATGTGTAATGTCCTGACGATGCATATAGATGTTACGTACAATTGTTTTTATGACGGCATATGTTGGAACCGCAACAAGTATTGCCATAAATCCTCCCAGATTACCTGCTGCTAAAATAACAGTGATAATCGTAAGTGGATGAATATTTAAAGATTTGCCCATAATATTTGGAGTAATAACATTACCTTCTAATTGTTGTGCTACAAACATAATGATAATGACATACACAACCATAACAGGATCTTGAATTAAGGCAATGATAATTGCAGGTATTATCGCAAGATATGGACCTAAGAATGGAATCAAATTTGTGACCATCCCCCACATTGCAAGTATCAATGCATAATCTAATCCTATGATTAAATAACCGATTAATAACAAAATACCTAGTATAAGACTTACTGTCACCTGACCCTGTATGTATGATCTTAATGTTTTATCTATATCTTTAAATAAATTAACGACAAATAATTTTTTCCTTCCAGAAAATGGTGCAGCAACAAAAGGAATGAAACGATTATGATCTTTCAGCATATAGATTAAAAAGAAAGGTACTAAAATAATTAAAAATAACGTTGAAATAAATTGAGTTATAAATGAGAAAGCATTTGATACTATTTTTCCTGAAAGGCTATTTAATTTTTCAATGCCGTTATTTATACCATCCTTAACGTTTTCTGGTAGTTTCTCACGTTGATCTAATGCGATATTAACATAAGATTGAAATTCTTTTTGGATTGTTGGAAAATTGTCTACAAAATTATTACCCTGTTTCATAATAATTGGTCCAACAAATGATATAAATAGACCTGTTAATATAACGAGCGTTAACATAATTGTTGTTAAACTCTGCCATCGCTTGAGATTATATCTCTTCTCCAGTTTATCCTGAAATGGAACAGTCACGTAATAAAGAAATCCACCTAATAATAAAGGTAAGATAATCGACTTGATAATAACGATGATAGGGTAAAAAATATGATTAATTTCTAAAAAATACTTTATGATCAGAAATGTTAATAATACTCCAATCCCAAATCGAAACCACACTTTTTTTGTCATAATGTCCTCCTAGTAATGATATATGTCTATTATACCCAAAAATTAATGATATTATTGATTTATAAAAAAATATGCGAAATGAGTTGATGAATATGAAAAATGGTCTAATCACACCATTTACAATGAATAGCGAATATTTAAATAGAGCAGTAAAATTAGGCATATACTTTCCAGAAGAATACTCTCCATTCATACAACATACATTGTTTATATGCTTTGATGGGCAGGATTTGAGTCAGATAGGAAGAATCCATCGCAAATATGAAACTTTAAAAGATGACTTAGATAACCCTGCAGTATTTCTTTTCATACATTATAATAATGTCGATGAGAGAAAAGATGAGTATCATCCAGAAGGTATACATCGTGAAAAATTCCAGAAATTTGTAGCTGAAGAATTGCTTGATTACATACAAGACACTTTTAATTTCTCACGAGATAAAAATAATACGATTGTTATCGGAGATAGCTTAGCAGCTAGTATCTCTTTAACACTTGCTATAGAATATCCTGACCTAACTTCAAAATGTTGTCTATTCTCTCCAATGATAACAGATAAAATAAATAATCAAATAAATAATCTTTCCCAAGAAAGAAAAAGTGAATTGAATCTCTATTTGGTTGTAGGTAAAGAAGAAGATCATTTTAAACTACTTACTGGAGATTATGCTGATTTTTTAAATCCGATAAGACAATTACACCAGGTATTAATAGAAAATAATATTTCACATTATTATGCTGAATTAGATGGTGGACATACATGGAAAACATGGCATACAGAAATAGACAAATGTTTAAATTATTACTTAATTTGAAATTCTGATATAATTGAATTATCAGAAAAAAGGGGGATTTATTATGAAACTAGGCATTGTATTATACCCATCAAAGGCGTATCAGGATGAAATTAATCAGTATCGTAAGCGCTATGATTCTCATTATGCTTTAATTACACCACATATTACGATTAAAGAAGCATTTGAAGTAGATGATAACGACATTGACGCTGTTACTGATAAATTGAAGGAAGTAGCAAAAGCAGTACAACCCGTTGAAATTAACGTGGAAAAAGTATCAGATTTTGCCCCAACTCAAAATATCATCTATTTAAAAGTTAATCCGAATGATAATCTTGTTAAATTATTTGAATTATTGAACGATGGATCATTCTATGGTACGAACACGTATCCATTCGTGCCACATTTTACAATTGGCCAGGGTTTTTCTTCGCAGGAATTTGAAGACTTAAAAGGTCAGTTATCAATGAAAGATGTTACACATTCTGAAGTTATCGATAACATCAGTCTTTGTTATCAGTTAGAAAATGATACCTGGAATGTAAAAGAAACATTTAAATTAGGAGAATAAAAAAAGCCATTACGGCTTTTTTTATTTTTTATCCGACGATATGATATCCGCCATCTACATGAATATTTTCTCCAGTAACCCCACTTGATAAGTCAGTTAATAAATATAATGCTGTTTTACCAACTTCAATAGTGTCAACATTTCTTCTTAATGGTGAATGTGCTTCAATTTCTTTTAGTATCATATTAAAGCTCCCAACACCTTTCGCACTTAATGTTCTGATCGGTCCCGCAGAAATTGCATTAACTCGGATGCCATCTTGTCCTAAATCAGATGCTAAATATTTAACGTTAGCTTCTAACGATGCTTTCGCTACACCCATCACGTTATAATTAGGAACAGCAAATTCTCCGCCGATATACGTTGTTGTAACGATAGAGCCACCTTCACGCATCAACTTTGAAGCTTCTCTAGCTACTATCGTTAATGAATATGAACTGATGTCCTGAGCCAGCAAAAACCCTTCACGACTCGTATCGATAAAACGACCGCGTAAATCTTCCATATTTGCAAATGCGATAGAATGGAATACACCATCAATTCGTCCAAATTTATCTCCAATTTGCTTAAATGCATTAACAACATCATCATCGCTCTGTACATCACATTGTATCATTTCTGCATTCTGATTATGCTTAAAGTTAGGTAACAACTTCACTAATTCATTCTTACTTCTTTCTTTACGATAAGTAAATATGAGTTTACAACCCACTTCATCTAAAACTTGAGCAACCCCATAAGCAATACTTCTTTTATTCGCTATCCCCATAATTACGTATACTTTATCTGCAAAATTTAACATCATCGTTCTCCTTTATATGCAAGTTCTAGTATCTAGTACTAATTTATTTAACTATAACATAAATAATTACTCAAAAAAAGTGAATCATCTCTTTCCTATAAACAAAAAACAATCTGGCAATGTCACATAATGCCAGATTGTTGATACTTAAAATAATTCTAATTCACGTTTTATTTCATCTACATAGTTTCTTTCACCGGTAACAATTAATCGGTCTTTAAAGTGAAGTTCCGTTTCACCATGTGGCACAATAGAATCATTTCCACGTAATATACGTACGAAGATAATATCTCCTGAGAATGGGAATTCACGTAATTGCATCTCATGATATTTTGTATTTAACATTTCAATTTCATATAATGAAGTTTCAACGTTAGATAAAAGATTTAACATGTTTGGTGATTCAATTAACCCTTTTAATAAAATTTTAGTACTCTGGAATTCACTGAATACTTCGATACCTGCTTCAGTTAACGTATCGTCTTCCTGCAATGTTTCTAAACGGCAGATTACACGTGGTACTCCTTCTTGTTTCGCCATTACTGCAACACTTCTATTAATTGATTCATCATTAGTCGAACAAACAACAATGTCAAAATCAAAGAGCCCGGTTGCAGATAATTGCTCGTAACTGTATGCATCAAGTTCAATTGTTTCCAGATCCTGAATCGTTCTTTTATCGACATTATTCTTCAAATAGAATAACATCGGTAAATATAAATCTGATTTAAAGCTTTGCGCGACAGGTATTGATAACTGGTTCTTACCGATAAATGCTACTTTAATCGTTTTTTCTTCAGTGATAGCAACTGGGAAGGTCTTCTTAAATAGTATAGGAACAATGACACAAGTGATTACTGCTGCTAATATTAAAGTACCACTTGTCGCACCATCAATTGTACCTAATCGTTCAGCGATTTTTGCCGAAGCGATAACAAGTGATAGCGTAGAAGTCAGTAAGAATGAAGACGCAATAACTGTTTTAGTATCATACCACTTCTTTAATATTGCTATCGGAATGACTTTAGTTAAATAGAACGCAATTAATAAAAATGGAATAATGATTAATCCTGATGGATCTTTAAATAAAGCTGGTATATCTAAATCAACACCTACCATAATAAAGAACATCGGAATAAAGAATCCATATCCAAATGAATCTAATTTATTTACCATATCCTTATCGGGACCTAGAAGACTCACAACACACCCTGCTAAAAAGGCACCTAATATATTTTCAGCACCTACACCTTCAGCAAGTGCAACAAGCAGAATAATTAAGGCAAATACTGCACGAATTCCGATTTGAGTCGTCCCTGCCATCAGTTTTTCCAGAAATGGCGCCTTTTTAAAATTCTTACCGGTAATATAAAATAATCCGGTAAATACGATTAATATACCAATTAACCAAATCGGTGAATCGCCTTCAGCATACAATGTGCCATATAAAGTTAACATTAAGATTGTGGCAAGATCAGCGATTACTGCTACTAACAAGATGATTTGTCCAATTGTAGTCTGCATAATATTCATTTCCTTTAAGGTAGGTACTACTACACCTAAAGAAATGGTAGAAATAATAATGACCAACAATAATACATCGTCTATTATCCCGGCCCATTTAAATAAATAAGCTGCAATAATCGAGAGTATCAAAATGCCGGTAAATATAATTGATGAGATTACAATTGGGTTGGGTTCTTTTTGTTTTGCTTTTTTCTGTTTCGATGATGATTTAAAAGCTTTAAAATCAATTTCTAAACCACTTAGAAACATTAAGAAAATAAATCCTAAAGTTGAAAGCATATTTAACATCGCTGTACGATCTACCCAATTAAATAAAGACTTTCCTACGATAATCCCCATTAATATCTCTGCGACAACTACTGGTAAAAAATTAATACGCAGACGATTCAATAATATCGGTGTTAAGAAAGCACAAACGACAACAATTACGAGTGATAATAATTCTGCATGATTTCCCATCTTTTCCTCCTAAGCTAAGTAACTCATAAAAGTGGTTGCTAATCCAAAATAGATCAACATACTTATAATATCATTTGTAGTAGAGATAAATGGCCCACTCGCAACAGCAGGATCTATCTTTAAACGATGCATCACTAGAGGTACCATCGCGCCAGCTAAAGTTGCGACCGTCATAGCAATCGTTAAACTAAAACATACAATTAATCCTAGTACCGGAGTTCTATATAATACACAAATTATTAGAAATAACATTACAGAGCAACTTAATCCGGTGATAAATCCAGAACCCGCTTCTCGTAATGCTAACTTAAACTTGCTTTGTTCATCGATTTCACCTGTTGAAATACCGCGAACAACAACGGCTAAACTTTGCGTACCGGAGTTTCCTGCCATTCCTCCGATAAGCGGTATAAACGCTGCTAGTAAGGCAACCTTACTTAAAGTATCTTCAAACTGGCCTAATATCGAAGCAGTAATCATCCCCATCACGGTTAATGCCATCAACCATGGCAATCTTTTACGGGCTGTTGCAAACATAGAATCATCTGTAGAATCAATGTCGCTTACCCCGGCAAGTTTTGAGTAGTCTTCACTTGCTTCTTCATCGATAACATCTAAAATGTCATCGATTGTAATGATACCAAGTAGATGATTTTGATAATCGACAACAGGAATCGCCAAGAAATCATAGTCTTTCATGATATTTGCAACATCTTCCTGATCATCTGCTACATTTACGCTAATAACACGTTCATTCATTATATCTTCAATATACTCATCATTTTCTGCAACAATGAGATCTCTTAGAGAGATTACACCGACAAGTTGTTTTTTTTCATTCAGTACAAAAATATAATAAATGGTTTCCGCTTGAGGTGCTTGTTCCTTTAATTGAATCATTGCTTCGCGCACAGTACTTAAAGATGATACAGAAATAAATTCCGTAGTCATCAAACCACCGGCCGTATCCTCTTCATAATGTAACAGCGCTTTTATTTCATCTGCTGTCTCTTTATCCATCAGCATAAGCAAGCTAGCAATCTTTGTCTTAGGTAGCATCTTTAAAATATCTACTGCATTATCGAAAGACATCTCTTCAAACATACTACTTGCATATCGTGCGTCCATCTCTTCGAAGATATGATCATATTCATCATCTTCCATTTCAGTTGTTTCCATAAATTCTGCAACTTCTTTTGGAGATAAATAATGATAGATTTTATCTCTAAATTCATCACTTGATTCGGTAAAATATTCACCTTGATCATAGGTATGAAGTTTGAGAAATTCCTCTCTAAACTGGTCTATATCACCACTCACCAACAGTTCATCTAACGCTTCTTTGTTATACATTTCTTCTTCTAAAACAACTTCTTCTTCCGCCATAATCTCACCTCCAAAATACAATTTATTATAACACATCAAAAAATTGACTTAAATCTTTAGGTAATGATGACTTTATATTTATTTGATTTCCGTATATCGGATGATTAAATCGGACTTCGTATGCATGAAGTGCATGTCTATCAATTTTGTTGTCATTCCCGTACAATGTGTCACCTATCAATGAGTGTCCCAGCGCGGAAAAATGGACACGAATTTGATGTGTTCTACCTGTGTGCAGACGTGCGCTTACCAATGATATATCCATGGGTTTATTATATTGAAGTAATTGATATTCAGTTCGAGAATTTTGTCCATAGACACTTACCTGTCTGGTGATGATTGAAGTGTCACTTCTTTCAATTGGCATGCAAATATTACCTTTAGCCTTCAATTCACCATGACAAATTAATAAATAATGTTTCTCTATTTCATTCGTCAGTAAATGATGTATCAACTGATGTTTAGCAAAAACTACAATGCCACTCGTATTTCTATCCAGTCTGCTAACAGGATGAAGCATACTGTTATCATCATTCCGTTCAAGATATCCATATACCGCCTCTAATAAGCTGTCATGTGGATGTAATTGAGATGGTATCGTATTCATATAACTTGGTTTATTTACAATGATCAAAAATGAATCGTCATATAATATTTCAATTGGGATGTGGCTCGTTTTTAAGTAAAGGCTTCTTGTTTCCTCAGGAAGTCGCACAGTTAATATATCATCTTGAGATATATGCGCTCTAACAGTTACAGGATGATTATTTACAAGTAAAGCGCCATTTTGTTTAATGGCGCTTAATGATTTCTTGCTATAACACTGACTTTGTAAAAATGTTTTTACAGTTGTGGCTTCTTTAATATTGTATATAATTTGAATCAATCGTTTGCTATAAAAGAATCGTGAACTCTTTTCCAGAATGGAAAAGGCCTAAATCTTGCAAAACGAACTTTTTCATCTGCAACACGATATTGTATCGAAGCCACACCTCTATGATCTGCTGTCAGATGATCAAAAGTAAGTTGTAAAGTACTAGGGTTATCAGGAACGACTTTACATGTATGGTGCTTTGGTAATACTAAAGGAGATCCTACTGTACGAAACACCCTGTTATTGATTGATGCTATTTCAGTAATTTGCATCGCCTGTAAAGAAGGATGGATCAATGCGCCGCCGAGTGCTTTATTATATGCAGTAGACCCACTCGGTGTCGAAATGCATAAACCATCTCCTCTAAAACGTTCAAATTGATCCCCACGGATAAACAAATCAGCTACGAGTGTTGCTCCATTGTGCGTTTTAACTGTTGCTTCATTAAGCGCTAAATATCTTGATGGTCTTCCTTCCTGGTATCTTACAATCACTTCAACTAAAGGATATTCAATGACCTGAAAAGAGTCATTATTTATGGCAAGAATTAATTTTTCAACTTCATGTGGTAGCCAGTCTGCATAAAAACCCAGATGTCCTGTATGTATTCCAACAAAACTTGTTTCACTCAAACGATGACTATATGTATGAAAGGCTTGTAATAATGTACCGTCCCCGCCTACAGAAATTACTATTTCGGGCGTTTCAACATCTTCAGTCATATTAAAATCTTTCATAAATCCTGTCATTTTCTGTTTTAAAGCATTACTTTTCGAATCACCTTTAGACAATATATTAAAGCGCATTTATTCACCCCCCTTAGTCTCTAATCTCACTACGTTGTTCTGAGTAAAACTTTTGAGCTTCTTTTATTTCTTCTCGAATTTCAGACATTTCTTCATCTAATAGATATGCTGCTTCTGCTGCACGCTCTAGACGATTTTGAATTTCTGGTGGATAGTCTCCTGCATATTTATAACGTAAAGTATGCTCAATTGTTGCCCAGAAGTTCATCGCTAACGTCCTTATTTGTATTTCTGCCAGTATAAATTTTTGACCTGTTAATGTTTCAATTGGATATTTAATAATGACATGGTATGAGCGATAACCACTTTCTTTTGTATCTTTAATATAATCACGTTCTTCAACTACTTCAAAATCATTTCTATTTCGCAACATCTGTACAACAACATCTATATCATCAACGAATTGACACATCAGTCTAAGACCAGCAATATCATACATTTCTTCACTTAAACGATCAAACGGAATACCACGCGTATTTGCTTTCTCAATGATACTTGGTATCGGTTTAACTCTACCAGTAACAAATTCTATCGGTGATGATTTTCCCTCTGATTGAATTTGTTTACGGATACCTTTTAATTTTATTTTAAGTTCATCGATTGCTTGTTTATATGGTGATAAAAATAAATCCCATTGGTTCATAACAACACCTCATTCTATAGCTCAAAAACCTCTTCAACACGTTCAACAAAAGGTTTCCCATAATTAAAATTTCCTTGAATATTATCGATAAGTTCATCAAATTCTTCTTTAAAATTAATCAGTTCAATTGTACCGTATAAAAACCACGGATATGATTCATAAGCTTTCATCATATGCCATGTCTCTTCTACAAAACGCAAATTTGCGAAACTCTCGCCACTATCAAGTAAATATACAAATTGAAAATTATCACTATCTACCACCATCGTACCAGTGGCTGTAGCTTCAATTGGTGATTCTTCAGTAAATATTATAACTTTATTTTCTTCTAATTTAATTTCATTGACATGTAAATTCATTTTTGTGTCATCTCCTTAACATGAATATTTTAACATAATTATTATAAATGTTTTAATGTTTCTTGATTTAGTAATGAATAGAATGTAATATACTTTACTTCATTTATTATGTTGTACATAATTAAAATATATAAAGGGGGTTCACCATGGAAGAACTTGAAATTGAATTCAAGAATCTACTTGATTATTCAACTTATGAACAATTAAAAAATGCGTTATTTATCGATGCCCCGATGATTACGCAAACCAATTTTTATATCGATACGAATCAATTCGATTTAAAATCTCACAAATGTGCACTTAGAATTCGCGATAATGGTACATCTAAAATGATGACATTAAAAATACCACAAGCAATTGGTGTCATGGAGTATTCTGGTGTGATTGATGAGCGTATTATAGATCAGGAATATATTGAGCAACGTTTTATCCCTGAAAATATTGACCAGCAATTAAAAAAAATGAATATAGCAGATAATTCACTTCGTATATTTGGTGCATTATCTACAGAACGTCAGGAAATAGAATATAAATCCGGTCTTCTTGTCCTTGATGCCAGTTATTATCTTGATACTAACGATTACGAGCTGGAATATGAAGTAAACAACTACGAAGAAGGCAAAGTACATTTTGATGCGTTACTTGAATATTATAACATTGACAAACAAGAAACAATTAGCAAAGTACAAAGATTTTATAACCACTACAGCAAACTTACAAGCAAAATACTTTAAAATTGTAATAGACATGCTATATTAGAATGAAAGTAAGGAGATGTCAGATGGATACAATTTTTGATCGTATCGGTCAGGAGAATTTATATCAAATGATAGATATCTTTTATTCGTATGTTAGAGAAGATGCGCGTATTAATCATTTATTTCCTGGTGATTTTAATGAAACTGCTCGAAAACAAAAACAATTTCTAACACAATTTTTTGGGGGACCAACGCTTTACTCTGATGAACATGGTCATCCCATGATGCGTGCACGTCATATGCCTTTTATAATAGGAGAATATGAAAAAAATGCATGGCTCGAAAATATGACGAAAGCTGCATATGAAGTAACGATGGA
The DNA here is from genome assembly GCF_003259675.1 of Macrococcoides bohemicum. Taxonomy (GTDB): domain Bacteria; phylum Bacillota; class Bacilli; order Staphylococcales; family Staphylococcaceae; genus Macrococcoides; species Macrococcoides bohemicum. The sequence continues at coordinate 189,674 of NZ_PZJG01000004.1, forward strand.
TGAAGATATCAGAACTTACTTATTGCAACGTTTAACGCTTACTGCTGAACATATGAAAAATGTCGATTAAAGGATGAAGGTGATGTAGAATGGGACAACTACAATTAATAGTAAATCAAACACGAGAACAATTAGTGCCAAATAAAAAAATAGAAATCTATTCTTTCTTTGATCCTTTTTGTAAAGATTCATGGAAACTTAAAGCAACTTTGCGCAAGTTGCAAATTGAATACTATCAATTCGTAGAAATCAAACAAATTCTACTTCCAACTTTGAAAGTACTTACAAAATGTCAGGCACAAAGTACAACTTACGATGATAATATTGCTTTAGCATTTAAAGCAGCTGAATTACAAGGAAGAAAGAAAGCAAATTTATTTTTGAATTTTATACAGAATGAAATAATGCCAAAACAAGATATAATCACAAAAGAATTGATTATGCATTGTGCTCAAAAAGCAGGACTAGATATTGAAGTTTTCACTAATGATATACGTAGTAATCATGTTACATCCTCATTAAAGTGTGATCAACATATCGCGAATGAAATGGATGTCAGTGTTACACCTACACTTGTTTTCTTTAATGAAAATTATGAAGATGAAGGATTAAAAGTAGAAGGTATTCATGCTTATCATATATACACTTATATCATCAATGAACTTGTCGAAACGCCGATTGAAAAAAAGTTACCACCATCGCTTTCAGAATATATTTGTGAACAGGAGATGGTAAGTGAGCACGAACTCGAAACTGTTTATGAGTGGCCACATAATATATTAATGAATGAGCTACGAAAGTTAAAGCTTCAGAATATTATTGAAGATGTTTATTATGATCATGACCTATTCTGGCGTTTTAAATCACTATAGAATATCACACCAAAAACCGATATCGTACGATATGTTTTTGTGTTTCTTTTTTTTCAAATAATTTATTAGTACAGTTTCATTGTTTTTCATAACAGTTATTTATGTACTTAAAATATAATATTAAAAAATCTCATAAAAAAATACCGTGTCTGATTACACGGTATTTAAACAAAGGGGATGGGAGAAATTTTTCACTCAAACAAAGGGGTATGTTTGGTATGTGATTAATTTCATGTACTTAATATAACACGGAATTTGTTCTGTTTCAAATAAAATGGACACTGTTCACAAAGTTGACATATTGTAAACGTATTCACTGCTTATTTATTATTTTGATACTTTTATTAATCTTTCAAATTCATCTAATCTTTCTTCGAACACTTTACATGCATTTTCTATTGCAGCGCTTGATGTCATATCGACACCTGCTTTCTTAAGTACTTCGATAGGATAATCAGAACTACCAGCTTTTAAGAAATAATTGATATAACGTTCCACAGCAGGTGCGCCTTCTTCAAGAATTTGCTTGCTTAACGCAAATGCTGCACTATATCCTGTTGCATATTGATAAACATAATAGTTGTAATAAAAATGTGGGATACGACTCCACTCATATTGAATATTATCATCAGTTATTACAGCATCTCCATAATATTTTTTATTCAATGCTGCATACTCTTTATTTAATCGTTCAGCAGTTAATGGTTCATTATTTTCAACGATCGTATGGATGATATGTTCAAATTCAGCAAACATCGTCTGTCTGAATACAGTACCTCTGAATCCATCTAACTGGTAATTGAGTAGATATAGTTTTTTCTTTTCATCATCTAAATTTTTGTACATATAATCTGCCAGTAAAGCTTCATTACATGTTGATGCTACTTCAGCAACAAATATTGAATAGCCTGACATATTAGACGGCTGATTTTTTCTTGAAAAATAGCTATGTGCACTATGGCCAAACTCATGTGTTAAGGTAAATGTATTGTTTACATTATCTGTCCAGTTCATTAAGATAAACGGATTTGTACCAAATGTTCCAGATGAATAAGCACCACTACGTTTTCCTTTATTTTCGTATACATCTACCCAGCGATTCGTTAATCCTTCTTTAATTACTTCTATATATTCACTACCCATCGGCTCAAGTGATGCCAGCATCCAATCTTTCGCTTCTTCGTAAGTAACTTTGAATTCAACATCTTCTATTAAAGGTGTATACATATCATACATATACATCTCATCTAGGCCTAATAATTCTTTACGTAATGCTGTGTAGCGATGTAATAATGGCAGATGATCATTAACCGTCTTAACTAGCGTATCATATACAGACTCCGGTATATCATTGTTTGATAATGCTTGATGACGAGCACTTTCATAATTTCTTACTTTACTTGAAAATACGCTTGCCTTTACTTTTCCTGCTAATGTTTGTGACAATGTATTATTAAATTCACCGTATTTAGAGTAAACCGCTTTATATGCGTTTTCACGTAATACACGATCATCAGACTCTAAATATGTAATATAGTTACCATGAGATAACGGTAATGAATTACCATCTTTATCTTTTATGTTATCAAAAGTTAAATCGGCATTATTAAACATACTAAAAGTATTGCTTGAAGCAGAAAGTGCTTCCTGAGCTTCAGCTAATATCAATTCTTCTTTCTCACTAAGAACGTGTTCACGTCGTTTATTAATTTTTTCAAGATCAAATTTGAAACGCTCTAATCCTTTATTCTCTGCAATAAATGTATTTAACTGTGATTCATCAATTGTCATCAGCTCCGGTAACATAAAACTCCAGGCAGATGAGAATTGACTTGCAAGTGTTGCAGCACGTTGCTCAAAAGCAGTATACTTGGCATTCGTAGTATCTTCATCATGTTTAAGATGTGCATATACATAGACTTTACCTAATAATTCATCAATTTCAGCATCTAATAGTAATGCATTTAACAAAGTTTCACTTGAAGTACCTAGTTTACCTTGAAATGCTTTTTCTTTGCCCAGATACTCTGAAAGCTCAGTAAAAGCACTTTCCCACGCGTCATCGGATTTAAATATTGTCGTTAAATCCCATGTGTTTTGCTCATGTTGCTCGCTTCTTGTTATTAATTCTGTCATTTTAAATCCTCCATTTCTTTAATACATATAATTTTCTCACTTTTCTGTTATTAATGCACGCATTTGATTTGATATATGCTGATAAACTTTTAAGATGTGTAAAGCTAGTTCTGGATGCGATATCATTAAGTTACTTTGTTCAGATAATTTTAAGCAATGCATCCATTTTTGAAAATCAAATTGTTGATTGTGAATCATCACCATCAATTCAACCTGCCATTCTACAGGATGTTTATCTATATATATTTGTTCAGGTATTACTATACGTAAGTATTCTGGTATATTTCTATGGTCTAACCTGAGTTGATAAAGTCCACTTAATGTGGGCTGCAGCACTGACTTTTTTGCTAAGCAATTTTGAATATGCTTTTTCGTTTCTATCTTGCTTAATATACGATATGTTATTTTTAACTGATTATCAGAAATTATTGAAAGTATCACTTCTCCATTCATAATCTTACTAATTTTAATTTCAAATTCATTATGATTCAGTACACGGGTAATCTGTAAGGCAAAAAATGATTTTAACTGCGTATGATAAGCAAACAATACATTACTTGCTAAATGAATTAATGATTTTTGAAAGTATGTAAGTTTCATTTTCGTATCATTGATATTAATATCTTCAAATTTAGTAATCCATATTACATCCACACCAATTGATTTGTAGCCAGAAGTTCTCGTAGCAATGTGAGAAATCGGGATTACCGACATCTGTAGTTCAAATGCTATAGAAGAAGTATGATAACAGTCAGGTATCTGCTCAATGGATGATAAATAATATTCCATAAAACATGTTGAAGGATCAAATAAATCATATAAAGCATATTTACCTTCAATATGGGCGATTGTTTCTTTTTTGTATGTATACATAAAACAATCTTTTAAAGTTTGATGTGCAAAATGCGGTAACTTAACTTTTCCTTTTTTTAATACAACAGGTTTATTGCAAATTGGACAAGTGTATCGGCCCGGCAATGCACGATTGGCCTCAATTAATTCTCCGGCAACATTTAAAGCAACAAGCATAAAAAAGCACCTCCTACTTATATATAGTAGAAAGTGCTAAAAGTATTTTTTACAAATGTGTAAATATTGTAAATCACTACAATTTAAAATATTTTTGTACTTGATGTTTCACATTATGACTCATCACGACTTTTCCATACTCTTCAAGTTGTTCTTTAGAAATACGGGATTCATCAGCATACTCTAATATATGCGCAACATATGTATGTACTTCATCATCTGATAAACGTTCGTCAAACTGTACATAATAATAATATCTTCCTTCATGCATATAAAGTAAGTCTTCAATGTCGATATCAAGATGATCATCATAACTGAATTGGATAACATGCTCAAGATTATCAAAGTGTGCAATAAATTCATTATCGAGATCATTTATTTCAGATGCTTTCATTAATAAATCACGTAACTCTTTTTCATCCTGAACTGATTTACTTAAGAAATCGTTCACCTGATATTCAAGATTTTCAGGTGATTCATCATCCGGTAAATGTAAAACATCATCTTGTTTAGTTTTTGTAACAACAAATTCAATACCTTTATCAAATGCATGAACTTGTATCCATAATGGCCCTTCAACAAAAAATTCTTCCTCTTCGTTGATTTCTTCCATCATAGACCAAAAGAATTCTTCACCAGCTTTACGGTTCGTCCATAAATCATCACGTTTAAATCCTCGAGCCTCTATATCTGCATATGTTAAATAAAATTTTAATGTAGTGTCATTTACGCGTTCAATTCTCATGGTCTATTCCCCCTATCAAAAGAATTGTAAGTCTATTGTACATTAAAGGGTATATCCTCACAATGAATTAACCTTAAAGTGATACATAAAAAAGCTGTCAAATTCATTCATGTGAACAAATTATGACAGCCTGTTATTTTAAATTAATCTACCATACGTTGCGCTTCCAGTAATTGGAACGTACGCACTTTACGTGGTAAGAAACGTCTGATTTCGTCTTCATTGTATCCAACTTGTAAACGCTTTTCATCTAAGATGATTGGACGACGTAATAAACCAGGGTTCTTTTGAATAATTTCATATAATTCCTGTAAAGGTAATGCGTCGATATCGACATTTAATTTTTGGAATGTTTTTGAACGTGTAGAGATGATTTCATCTGTACCATCTTCTGTCATTCTTAAGATTGCTTTTATTTCATCGATTGATAAGTTTTCTGAAAATATATTACGCTCCGTATACGGAATGTCATGTTCTTGTAACCATGCTTTCGCTTTACGGCAAGATGTGCAACTTGGTGAAGTAAATAATGTTACCATACATCTCACTCTCCTAATTGTGTTATTTATCGGTTAGATTATTATTTTCATAATTAATCTTGAACGCTTAATTATATTTACCCTTTACGCGTTAACTTAAACATTGTCAAACGATATAACTTAAAAAATAATTATACAATTAAATTAAGCAATCAAAATGTTATTGATATGTGCTCTAACCTGATATTATTATTATATTATCTGAACATTAAAATTTAATGAGAATACTCTAATAAAATGAAAATAATTATCTGAACATTCAATCATAAATTACTGAAGATAATCTCATAAATTTTATTATTTACTCTTACACTATACACCTTATAAATCCTTATTACAATATGTTTTCATAAGTTTTCATTTTTGTCACATATTATATTAATCCTAATTTTTATTAAATCTGTTTATTTATTATATCCTTTTATATAGTACAATATACTTACTATTATAAAAGGAGTTTTATATATGCAAACATTATTTTCAGGTATTCAACCGAGTGGTGTTCCTACAATCGGAAACTATATCGGTGCATTGCAACAATTTGTTGAAATTCAAAATGACTACGACTGTTACTTTTGTATTGTTGATCAACACGCGATTACCGTTCCTCAGGACAAAGCAGCATTAAGAAAGAATATTCGCTCACTGGCAGCACTTTATCTTGCTAGTGGATTAGATCCGGAGAAAGTAACGCTCTTCATCCAATCAGAAGTCCCAGCTCATGCTCAGGCAGGATGGATGCTAACAACGATTTCAACGATTGGTGAACTAGAACGTATGACGCAATTTAAAGATAAGGCAAAGGATCGTAAAGAAGGTATTCCTGCAGGATTATTAACTTATCCACCACTTATGGCTGCAGATATATTATTATATGGCACACATATCGTTCCAGTCGGTGATGATCAGAAACAACATCTTGAGTTAACGCGTGACCTCGCTGAACGATTTAACAATAAATATAATGATATATTTACGATTCCAGAAATTAGAATGCCTAAAGTCGGTGGACGCGTGATGAGTTTACAGGATCCTACGAAAAAAATGAGTAAATCTGATAGCAATACGAAAGGATATATCTCTCTCCTTGACCCACCGAATACTGTAGCGAAAAAAATCAAAAGTGCAGTTACTGATTCTGAAGGGATCGTAAAATATGATAAAGAAAATAAACCAGGCATTTCTAATTTGTTAGGTATTTATTCAATCTTCTCAGGTAAAACGATTGAAGAACTTGAAGTTATATATGAAGGAAAAGGTTATGGCGACTTTAAATCAGATTTAGCAGATGTTGTAGTAGCATTTATTACACCTTTCCAGGAAACATACGAATACTACATGAATTCACCAGAACTTGATGAAATACTCGACCGTGGTGCTGAAAAAGCCGCATTTAAAGCAAATAAAATGCTTAAAAAGATGGAGAACGCAATGGGGCTAGGCAGAAAAAGAAAATAAAAAATAGAGCACTTCACTGAAATTTAGTGAAGTGCTCTTAATGTTGTAACTATTTTTTACCTTCGATTGTAACTTCTTTTAAAGTCGTATCTCCAGCAAATTTGTGAGTTACATAGTTTTTAATGTATGGTTGACGTAAACGTGCAGTTCCACGTTGATACATCGGAATGATAGCTGCATCTTCTAAGAATAATGTTTCTGCTTCTTGTAAAGAAGTCCAGCGTTTTTCTGGATCTGCTAATAATGGACCTTTAGCATCTTTAACTAATTTATCAAATTCTTTGTTTGACCAATCCATTTGGTTATGTGGACCGTCAGTTACGAACATATCGATAAATGTCATTGGGTCTGGATAGTCTGGACCCCAACCAGCAAATGATAATTCATAGTTACCTTTAGATTCTAAAGATAATTTTTGTTTGAATGGTTGTTGCTTAATTTTTAAAGTAACACCTGGTAAATTAGTTTCTAATTGTTCTTTTATATATTCAGCATCTTTTTTAGATGTATCTGCATCATATGTTAAGAATTCAAAATTAAACTTGTCTTTACCTAATTCTTTTTTCGCTTTTTCATAGTAATTATTCGCTTCATCTTTATCATAGTTTAACGGAGATTTTACACCATCGATATAATCTTTACCGTCTGGACCTTTAACGAATTCTTTAGGCATTAAAGTATCAACTGCGACTGATCCATTGTTTAATAAAGTTTTTACGTATTTATCTTTATCAATTGCTTTCGCTAAAGCTAAACGTAAGTTTTTGTTTTGTAAATCTTTGTTTTTAGATTGGTTGATACGTACAAAGTAAGTAGAAGCATCTAATTCAGTAGAGAATTGATCTTTGTATTTCGCATCGTTTTTGTACTTATCTACGTTTTCAGCAGTTAAACCTACAGCATCGATTTTACCAGTAGTGTATAAGTTTAAAGCAGTTTGTGTTTCTTTAACGATTTGGTAGTTAACTTCTTTTAACTTTACTTTATCTTTATCCCAGTATTCTTTGTTTGGCGTTAACTGGTAGTTTTTCTCAGTGTTCCACTCGTTTAATACGAAAGGACCATTGTATAAAGTATCATCTTTAGTTGTACCATACTTGTCGCCTTTTTCTTTAACGAATTTCTCGTTTTGTGGTAAGAATGAACCAAATGCTAATAATTCCTGGAAGTAAGGAACGTTAGTTTCTAATTGAATTTCTAATGTGTTATCGTCAATTGCTTTAACACCTAACTCATCAGGTTTCGCTTTACCTTCCATGATTTTGTTAGCATTTTTTAAATCCGCCATAATATATGCATATTCAGCACCTGTTTTAGGATCCATTGTACGTTTCCATGCATATTCAAAGTCTTTCGCTGTTACAGGGTCACCATTAGACCATTTTGCATCTTCACGTAATTTGATTGTCCATGTTTTACCGTCTTTAGACTTTTCAGGGTCACCTTCAGCGACACCCGGAACAGCCTTATCGTCTTTATCTAAAGTATAAAGACCTTCCATTACCTGGTTGAAAGTATCGAATGATACTTGGTCAGTTGCTAATGAAGAATCCATAGATGGAATATCTGATGATGACGCAAAATTTAATACTTGATCACTTTTACCACCATCTTCACCGCCACTACTAGATTTCTTATCTCCGCCACCTGAACAAGCTGAGACAAAACCAGTTAAAGCTAATAATAGAACTAAAAACCATTGAAAATTCTTTTTCATTCAACTTCCCCCTACATATAAATTATTCAATCTGCTGTTTGGAATATTCAGAAGATTTGTATTAATTATATTTTATATTCCAAGGTATAGCAATACTTTTTTTATACATTTTTTAATTTTTTTGAATATTTTATTATTTTATATTTATTCACATTCTTTTATTAAGTATAACTTTAAATTTCTTTCTGAATGCCTTAATAATGGTAAGTTATTTTTCTTATGTTTTGTTATCATTTATAAAGTGTATTTTTTCCTTTTTATTTCTTTTTATAAAATTATTAAGTATTGTGCATAAAAATAAAGGACATTGAGATTAATGCTTCTCATTGTCCTTTATTGATTAATAATTATGATTATAAGATTTCTTTAATGCTTCGTATTCTTTCGGTGAGCAATATACGTAATGATCTGGAGCAACTTCACGTAACTCTAATACATCGTCAGCAGTATACGCATGAACATCCGGATTATATGTTTTACGTACGCGTGTGCGCTCTGATTCAGGATCTGGTAATGGAATTGCAGATAACAATGACTTCGTATATTCATGAAGTGGATTGTTATAGATAGCATCCGCTGGTCCTACTTCAACTAATTTACCGAAATACATTACACCGATACGATCTGAAATGTATTTAACCATTGATAAATCATGGGCGATAAATAAGAAAGTAATGCCACGTTCGTTCTGTAATTTCTGCATTAAGTTTACAACCTGCGCCTGAATAGATACGTCAAGCGCTGAGATTGGTTCATCTGCAATAATAAACTCTGGTTCTACTGCTAATGCACGTGCGATACCGATACGCTGACGTTGTCCTCCTGAGAATTCATGTGGATAACGGTTAGCATGTTCTTTAGATAAACCTACAGTCTCAAGTAACTCGTAAACACGGTTTGCACGATCCTGTTTATTCTTTGCAAGTTTATGAATATCGATACCTTCAGCAATAATATCCATAACTTTAAGTCTTGGGTTAAGTGAAGCATAAGGATCCTGGAAGATCATCTGCATGCGACGATTAAACTTTAATAAATCTTTTTTGTTTTTAATCGACTGAATATCAGTCCCATCAAAGATAACTTCTCCACCAGTCGCATCATATAATTTAATCAGTGTACGTCCTGTTGTTGATTTACCACAACCTGACTCACCTACCAGACCTAACGTTTCACCGCGATAGACATCAAAAGTAATATCATCGATCGCTTTTACTTCATTTTTCTTGCCAACGTTGAAATATTGCTTTAAATTTTTTACTTCGATTAATTTTGTTTTTCCCTCAGCATAAGGTTTTGAACCCACTGCTTTTTTTTCTGCTTCAGATAGGTTTGTTTTATTTAAGTCTGCTTCATTATAGTGTGATGTATCTTCAACAATCTCATCTTCACTTACTTGAATCGGACCATCTTCTATTGAATGTTCTACAGTATGCTCTGAAGTATGATTCACAGTTTTTTCAACTTTAACATCTTCTACTGTATTTCCTGTCTTATCAATTACTTTAACACGACCATCCGTATTGTTATGCACTTTATCGTCTCTCATTAAAAGCTAACCCCCTCAACACGTTTTGGCTCTGCATAGTCACCAGGCATAGGGCGCAGCTTTTGTTTAACCATTTCAGGTGGTTCAACTTTAGGTGACTGCGGATCCATCAACCATGATTTCACAAAATGCGTATCTGAAACCTGGTACCAAGGTGGCTCCTGTTCAAAGTCAATTTGTAATGCGTAATCTGAACGTCGTGCAAAAGCATCACCGACTGGCGGTTTAATTAAATCTGGTGGCGTACCAGGAATTGCAATTAATTCCGTATCCTGATGTGTATCTAAACTCGGCATAGATGATAATAATCCCCAAGTGTATGGATGTTTAGGATTGTAGAATATTTCATCTACTGTTCCTGTTTCAACGATTTGTCCACCATACATTACTGCAACGCGATCTGCTACGTTTGCTACTACCCCTAAGTCATGGGTAATGAAGATAATTGAAGTATCAATTTTCTTCTGTAAATCTTTCATCAATTCTAAAATTTGTGCCTGAATTGTTACGTCAAGTGCTGTTGTTGGTTCATCGGCGATTAGAATTTTTGGGTCACATGCAAGTGCCGTTGCAATAACGATACGTTGACGTTGTCCTCCAGAGAACTGGTGAGGGTAGTTATTAAAGCGTCCTTCCGGATTCGGAAGTCCTACTAAACGTAAAATATCTAGTGCACGTTCCTTAGCTTCTGCTTTTGATAACTTTTGATGTTTAATCAGTGGTTCCATTACCTGCTTACCAATTTTCATGGTTGGGTTTAATGAAGTCATCGGATCCTGGAAAATCATTGAAATATCTTTACCACGCACTTGCTGCATTTCTTTTTCTGATAACTTTGCTAAATCTTTACCATCGAATAAAATTTCTCCTTCTTTAATACGTGAAGGTGGTGATGGTAACAACCTCATAATCGCTTTCGTCGTTACTGATTTACCTGAACCAGATTCACCAACGATCGCTAAAGTTTCTGCTTTATCTAAGTGGAAATCAACACCACGTACCGCTTGAACTTCCCCCGCGTTAATATCGAAGGAAACTTTTAAATTCTTAACTTCTAAAATTCTTTCTGCCATTCTAATTTCCTCCTTTATTTACGCATTTTCGGATCGAATGCATCTCGTACACCGTCACCAAAGAGATAGAAACATAAGATTAATAATGATAATACTGCAGATGGAACAAACATTTGATAAGGATGAATGAGTAACATTTTACGACCATCGTTTACTAATGCCCCAAGTGATGTCATCGGTGGCTCTAAACCTAAACCGATGAAGCTTAAGAAAGCTTCGAAGAAAATCGCACCAGGAATTGAGAACATTGCTGTTACGATGATTGGTCCTAATGTGTTCGGTAAAATATGTTTAAAGATTAAACTCATGTTTGAAGCACCTAATGTTCTTGATGCTAAAATATATTCCTGGCCTTTTAATTTTAAGAATTGTCCACGTACGATACGGCTCATTCCAATCCAGCCGGTAAGTGACATGGCTAAGATGATTGTCCATAGACTACCGCCGAATATAATTACGAATAAAATCATGATGATTAAGTTCGGAATTGAAGCGATAATCTCAATGATACGTTGCATCAATGTATCTACCCAGCCACCAAAGAAACCTGAAATAGATCCATAAGTAATCCCGATAACAACATCTAAAAATGCTGCTACAACACCAATAAAGATAGAAACTTGTGTACCTTTCCAAGTACGTGTGAAGATGTCACGACCAAGTTGATCTGTCCCGAACCAGTATGCTTCTTTAACATTCTTAGATTCATAAACATCGAAACCATCTTTATCTTTACCATCGAACGGTAAGAATCCTACATCCTTTAGCGCCATAATTTTTGGCGGTAAGTTAGAATGATCGACGTTTTGTGCACGATATGTATGACCACTAATCATCGGGCCGATAAATGCCATTAACGCCAATAGAATTAAACCGATTAAACCAAGGATAGCTGCTTTGTTAGCTTTTAGTTGCAACCATGCATCCTGCCAGAATGTCTTAGATTCACGCTCGATTTTTTCTTCATTGATTTCATCACGATTTGCTAATACAAATGAACCAGGAGGTGTTGCTAAATTTTGATTTAAATTTGCATGATTAACATTTTCTTCTACTTCATTAAATTTTGCCATTAATCTTTACCTCCTTGTACACGGATACGTGGGTCAATGATGCCATATAAAATATCTACGATAAATAATACTGCTACGAATAATGCACAGATAAATACTGTAAGCGCCATAATAACTGGATAGTCATTCATTTGAATAGAACGCACGAATTGATCACCAAGACCTGGAATACCAAAGATAGTCTCGATAGTAAGTGCCCCTGTTAAGATACCTACTGTCATTGGTCCAATTAAAGTAATGATCGGAATCAACGCATTACGTAATGCATGGCCAAATAATACTTTTGTAGTTGAATTACCTTTGGCACGTGCTAATGTAATATAATCTGAACTTAAAACCTCAATCATTTCCGAACGAATATATCGTGCGATAGTTGCGATAACACCCGCTGATAATGCAATAGCTGGTAATACTGCATAATCAATTCCTTCCCAACCTGCAACTGGGAACCATTGTACTTTAACAGCTAAGAAATATTGTAATAACACGGCTAAAACGAATGATGGGACTGAGATAGCAAGTACAGAGAATACAGTTGCTAAATAATCTACCCATGTATTTTGTTTTACTGCTGCAATAACACCTAAAATAATACCAAGTGTCACACCAATAATCATTGCATAAAGACCAATTTCAGCAGATGGTCCAAGACGAGGGATAATTAATCCTAATACATCTTTATTATCATATTGGAATGAAACGCCGAAATCACCTGTTGCTGCCTTCTTCAAATAATTAAGATATTGCACACCAACCGAATCATTTAATCCATATTTTTCATTCACGATTGCTTTCTGTTCAGCTGATAACTTTTCATCGTTGAACGGTGAACCAGGCATTAATTTCATTAAGAAGAACGTAGCCGTAGTAACAATGAACAATGTTAAAAGCATATAAGAAATTCGTTTAATCGTATATTTTAACATGCACTTCTTCCTCCTTATAAGCATATAGTGCAAAATCAACTTTTGCTCTAATACTATAATAACTAAATTTTCTCATAATTCATACAACTTTTTTTATTTATTTAAAAAGAAGGATATAAGTTGCATATCCTTCCTTCAAAATTGGTTTGAAGATACTATTTCTTAATTTCAGTTTCTTTGAATGAATAATCTCCAGCAAATTTATGAGAAACAATGTTTTTCACGTATGATTGCGTTAAGAATGCGCCACCACGTTGATAGATTGGAATAATAACTGCTTCATTTAAGAATTCAGTTTCAGCATTTTGTAAAGTTGTCCAACGTTTTTCTACATCTGTTAATAAAGGACCATTCGCTTCATCAATTGCTTTGTCATACGTTTTTGAAGACCAGCCTGTTTGGTTATGTGGCCCATCTGTAACAAACATATCTAAGAATGTCATTGGGTCTGGATAGTCAGGACCCCAACCACCTAATGATAATTCATAGTTTCCTTTAGATTCTAAATCTAATTTTTGTTTGAATGGCTGTTGTTTAATTTTTAATGTAACACCAGGTAAATTAGATTCAATTTGTTCTTTAAAGTATTCAGCATCTTTCTTAGAAGACTCTTGGTCGAATGTTAAAAATTCAAATGTGAACTTATCTTTACCTAAAGTTTTTTTCGCTTTTTCAAAAGAAGCTTTAGCTGCTTTTGCATCGTAATTTAATGGAGATTTCACACCATCAACAAAGTCTTTACCCGCTTCGTCTTTAACAAATTCTTTTGGCATTAATGTGTCAATTGCTACAGAACCATTATTTAAGTTATTTTTAACGTATTTTTCTTTATCAATAGATTTTGCTAAAGCCATACGTAAATCTTTGTTTTGTAAATCTTTATTTTTGGTCTGGTTCATTCTAATGAAGAATGTTGAAGCGTCTAGTTCTGTAGAATAATTTTTATCATCTTTGTATTTATCGATAAATTCTGCAGGTAATCCTACACGGTCAATTTTACCAGTTGTATATAAGTTAACACCTGAGTTTGCGTCTTTTAATACTTTATACGTAATTTTTTCTAATTTTACTTTATCTTTATCATAGTATTTATCATTTTTCGTTAAAGTAAATTTGTCTTCTGTTTTCCATTCACTTAATACGAATGGACCATTATATAATGTATCTTTTTCTGTAGTCCCGTACTTTTCACCTTTTTCTTTAACGAATTTTTCGTTTTGAGGTAAAAAAGTACCGAATGCTAACAATTCTTTGAAATAAGGCTTAGATTTTTCTAATTCAAATTCTAAAGTTGTATCATTAACTGCTTTAACACCTAATTCAGATGGTTTCATTTTTCCCGTATTAACTGCTTCTGCATTTTTTAAGTCGTACATGATGTAAGCATATTCTGCAGCTGTTTTTGGATCTAATGCACGTTGCCATGCAAATACGAAGTCTTTTGCTGTTACTGAATCACCATTTGTCCATTTTGCATCATCGCGTAATTCAACTGTCCATTTTTTACCGTCAGCTGAAATTTTTGGTTCACCTTTTGCAATTGCAGGAACCGCTTTATCATCTTTATCTAATGTATATAAACCTTCAATCGTTTGGTTATATACATTGAATGAAACAGCATCTGTTGCTAAAGATGAATCCATTGTTGGAATATCACTAGATGCAACGAGACGTAATGTTTTACCATCGCCACCAGCAGTATCACCAGAACCACCTTTTTTACCTGAACATGCAGCAAGTACCATTGTAATTGCTAGAAATAAAACTAATAAAGATTTTACCTGTCTTTTCATATCTTTCCCCCATTTCTAAAAATGCCTCTGTTAATTTTCAGAAGATTAACTTTATTATAAATGTTATAGTAAATAAATAGCAATAACTTTTTATACATTTTTCTTAATATTTTCAATACTTTTTATACATATATAGTGCACTAAAGCGTTAAACGAAAGGTATATTTATACGTATTTTTGTATATAAAAATTATTGTATTGTCGTAATAATCGAGTTTTATATTATATTGTATAATGATTATTCATTTTTATAACATTTTATATGCATTTTATGAAAATAAGGATATAATAAATAAAGTTAATATAGGAGGAATAATTGTGAAAAATTACATTATTATTTTTGCGATAGAAGCAGGTTTAACTATTATTTATGCATTATTTAGCGGACTGAATTTATTAAATTTTTTAAACGGTACCTTTACCGTTTCAATGATAGGATTATGTATCGGATTATTTATGATGATGTATAGTGACGGGGCATATAGTATTATGGGCCATTCCTTTAGAAAGTTTAATTACATGATGGCACCTAAAAGAATTAAAGAAACAATGGATGAAGATCCAGACTTCAATAAAAAATTGCGCATCAGACAGGAAAAGTACATATGGACTAATCCGATTTTATTTGTATCGCTTGGATTAGTGATTATAAGTTTAATTGCTATGTATAGCATGGTGTAGAATATTGATGATGAAGTTGATGGCCGATATTTTCGATTTATCGGCCATCATTTTTGGATTTGAACTAGTTTTGAGATTTCATGGCCGATATTTTCGATTTATCGGCCATCATTCTGGGATTTGGACTAGTTTTGAGATTTCATGACCGATATTTTCGATTTATCGGCCATCATTTCCAGATTTGAACTTGTTTTACGATTTCATGGCCGATATTTTTAGTTTATCGGCCATTATTCTTTTTATAACTCCTATTTTTATTGCTCCCTTGAGAATGATAATTCTGTTTTAAAAACCTTCGCACACTTCTCTCTGGTACGTCACTCCAATAAACCACGTCTTTAGTCTTAATAATACCTTGATTAATATGAAAGAGTTCATCAATTATATTTTGCAGCATCTCAGATTTTTCATATGTATGTCCGCATGCACATGATACAGTTTTATATTTGTTCAAAACTTCAACCTTATTAATTTGCAGACATTTTGGACAACGTGGACCTGATTTCATCTTTTCGAATGGATAATAATAAATCCTTTCAAATGCTTTCGGATTATTTAATTCAACAAGTTTTTCTGCTACGTATAGATCTTTCTTATATGTTTTACTTTTTAATAAATGCTGAATAAAACTATCGATTTGATTATTAAAGAGTATTAATGGATTACCATCGTAATTTCGAATAGAAAATTGGTTATTAATAAATATTATTTTACTTTCCACTTTATATCCCCAATTGTTTAACTCCACAATTCTAATGAGTCTGTCATGTGCCGCATCGAGTTGTGCCATAATATTTTTATAGTTCCGTCCATTTTCACTAATGAAATTATCATTTTTATATGTATACACACCACTAAAGTTCTTAACGTCAAAATGATAGATCACTTTATCAACTACTATAATAAAGTCATATTGTGATGACCCGTTATTTTCTAAAGTAATATCCCAGATTTTTATACCTTCAAATATATTTTTCAAAAGCTCGTAAAACGCTCTTTCTCCAGCTACTCCACTCTTATATCTGAAAAGATTGATGCGATCATTTTCCTGTAATGTAATTCTATCTTCTACTGCAAGTAAATATTGAATATATTGGTTTGGATGATGTGCTTTAATAAACATGTATTCACCTCATCCATATTATAAAAATTAACATTTGTTAACACAAGAAAAAAGTGAGAAAAATTAATTTCTCACTTTTTTCTATTCACTATATTTTTTTAAGATTAATACTGCGTTATGACCACCAAATCCTAAACTGTTTGTCATCGCGTATTCAATGTCGCGTTCAACGCTTTTATTCGGTACAAAATTCAATCCAAATGCATGTTCATCTTCCTGATGGATTGTTGGTGCAATCTTTCCTGTTTCAATAGAAAGTGCTGTAATAATTGTTTCGATTGCACCTGTTGCACCTAATAGATGACCCGTCATTGATTTTGTCGAAGATACTAATAGATTTTCTGCATGTTCTCCGAATGTTGTCTGGATTGCTAAGGCTTCATACTCATCACCAATCGGTGTACTCGTACCATGTGCATTTAAATAGTCGATTTTATCTGCTTCTATACCAGCATCTTTAAGTGCCATCTTCATCGTACGCACTCCACCTTCGCCATTCGGTGCTGGTGCTGTAATATGATGTGCATCACCGTTATTTCCGTAACCTACAACTTCTGCGTATATATGAGCACCTCGCGCTAATGCATGGTCTAAATTTTCTAGTACGACGACACCTGCACCTTCACCCATAACAAACCCATCACGTCCTTCCTGATATGGACGACATGCTGTTTTTGGATCTGGATTTGTACTGAGTGCACGATTAGATGTAAAACCAGCGATACTTAAACGTGTGATTGGTGCTTCAGTACCACCTGCTATCATTACATCTGCATCTCCATATTGTATCATTCTGGTAGCATCACCGATAGAATTTGTTCCTGTTGCACATGCTGTAACTGTACATCCATTTGGTCCCTTTGCACCTAAATCGATAGATACTTGTCCAGCAGCCATATCAGGAATTAACATCGGTACAAAGAACGGACTAACACGTCTTGGTCCTTTATCAACTAAAGTTTGATGTGCAGTTTCAAAAGACTCGATACCACCAATGCCTGATCCAATCCAAACGCCAATACGATCACTATTATCATCAGTAATTTCTAGTTTCGAATCATTTAATGCTTCACGTGCTGCGACTACCGCATATTGCGTAAATCGATCCATTCGACGTGCTTCTTTTAGAGCCATATGATCTTCAATATTGAAATCCTTCAATTCACCCGCTACTTTCACTGCCATATCATCATGCTTAATACGTGTAATAGGCGCTATGCCGTTAACGCCTTTCACAGCATTTTCAAATGTAGTATGTGCATCATTACCGATTGGGCTTAGTGCACCAATTCCAGTAATTACAACTCTATTTTTCATTATTTTCTCTCCTTATCTCCCCAAATTAATGTCATAGCACCATAAGTCAGACCTCCACCAAATCCAACAAAAACTAATTTAGAACCGTTCTTAATCTTCCCTTGTTCTAATTCATGGAATAATGAAAGTGGTATACTAGCTGCTGATGTATTACCATATCGATCAACAGTAACACTCATCTTCTCTGGAGGTATCCCTAAACGTTCACGTGCTGATTCCATAATACGTATATTTGCCTGATGTGGAATAAACATATCAATTTCTTCTGAGTTTAGACCCGCTTTCTCAACTGACTTCAATGAAACATCACCCATAACACGTACAGCAAATTTAAATACTTCACGACCGTTCATTTCAAGTAATCCTGTTTCCTTATTATCAAATAAATATTTACCGCCAGAACCATCGCTTCCCCATTCATGTGATAGGAAGCCATATCCTTCAGCAACTTCACTCACAATGACAGCTGCAGCCCCATCTCCAAATAAAATTGCTGTATTACGATCATTTAAATCTGCAATTTTGGTTAACTTTTCTGCGCCTACCACTAAAATATTTTTACACAATCCTGTTTTAATGAATTGTTCCGCCGTAATTAAACTATAGATAAATCCCGTACATGCTGCGAGTTGATCCATTGCCGGAACATTTCTTAATCCAAGTTTATCCTGAAGCATCGTTGCTACAGAAGGGAATTTATGATCGCCTGTTGCAGTTGCTACAATAACCATATCTATATCTTCATTATTTATTTTAGCATTTTTAATTGCATTTTCACATGCAATGAATGCTAAATCACTTACATCCTGGTCAGCTCTTGCAAATCTTCTTTCTTTTATACCTGTCATTTTTGAAATCCATTCATCTGAAGTATCCAAGTAACTTTCAAAATGTTCATTGGTTACTATTTTTTCAGGGATATAAACCCCGATTCCTCTTATACCTACATTCATGTGATGCACCTCTTATATCTACTTTTAGTATCTGGTACTAATTTAACATAAAAAATTAAGAACTTCAAATAGAAGTCCTTTATTTTTCAGTATCACTTTCGAGATATACATTCACGTTATTTTCAGGTACTTTTTTACCATTTGGTAGTTTACTTGTTTTCTTATATTCCTCAATCAGTTTATCCATTTTTTCAATTGTACTTGATGTAACTAATGGCGAATAACCATGTAGGCTAGTAATATTATCTTTCATGCCATAGTATTTAGTTCCGCCTATTAGTCTACCTTCCGAGTATTCTCTTGCAATATCCTGATATAACCTCGAAATATTCTGCTCAGTACTTGCCAGAATAAAGTCACCTAGATAGCTCTGGTCAGTGATATATCCGATTGCTTTACGATCATATTCTTTAACAATCCCCATAACTTCACTATTAATACCATCTGCAGCCGGATAAAAAACATCGACGTCATTTTCTATCATTTTCTTTGTAATGACACCAACATCATTATTATACTCCCACGTCTTTACAAAAGAAGCCTGAATGATAGTCTCTTTATTTTCATAGTATGCACCGTCCATAAATCCCTTAATTTCAGGCTGATAATCAAAAGCTCCTATTACACCAATTTGATGAGTCTTTGATTCATGGCTGGCTAAGTACCCGGCAAAAAATCCCATACTATATGCTTCGATATTAAGTGCAGAAACATTTTTATGTTTACTTATCCCATTTGTAAAAACAAAATGAACATCAGGATATTTTTTTGCATATTCATTAAAAATTTTCTCATACATAGAACCTTGCCCATAAATAATAGAAACATCTCTATCAAGAAATTCATTCAGTACAAGTTTAGTTTTTTCTTCATCATCAATATTTTCCTGAATATAGAAGTTTGTATCATAATCCTGAACAATGTCTAACACTGCCTTATATCCTTCTGTCCCCCAAGTCTGATCATTGATTGATTCCGGGAAAATAAAACCAAAACTATTTATTTCATGATATTTTGGTATTTTATAATAAACAATTGTACCAAGCACCGTTATAAGCACTACAAGAAAAACAAGAAATTTTTTCATTTTTAGTTCCTTTCAACGTCAGGGGTATACAATTGACGTACACTCTTTTATAATAATTAATATAACATCTTTCATGGGGGATAAACATATGCAATATATTATGACATTCGTTTGGGCATTTATTCTTGTTCAAATGGCAAACTTCGTTTTAATGAGTTTAGCAGGCGGTAATGACTTAAACTTACCATTCGCAACAATTATTAGTGTAATTTTTGGTATTTTAGCAATTATTATTGCACACGTAATTCCGAATGAGCCTATTCCAGCACACGAAGAGCATTAAAAAAACGAGACATCTGTCTCTTTTTTTTATACCATAAATTTAACTTCATCATTAATGCGATCTACTTTAATTACTGTGCCTTCTGAATAATCTTCTTTAATCAATAATCTTGCTAACGGTGTTTCGATTTCTTTTTGAACGAATCGTTTCAATGGTCTTGCTCCAAACTGTGGCTCATACGCTGTGTCGGCAATCCATTTCTTGATTTCATCCGTTAATTCAACTTTTACACCACGACTGTCTAAACGCGTATTTAATTCACGCACTATTTTATCAACAATAAACGTCATATCATTTCTACTTAATGGTTTAAATAATACAATATCATCCATACGGTTTAATATTTCAGGTTTAAAGTGTAAATGTAATGCATCCATCACATTTGTTCTTGCTGTTTCTGTAATTTCATCATTTTCAATACCGTCTAATAAATATTGTGATCCGATGTTACTTGTCATAATGATGATTGTATTTTTAAAATCAACGATTCTTCCTTTAGAATCTGTTAAACGGCCTTCATCTAATAACTGTAATAATACATTAAATACATCGCTATGTGCTTTTTCAATTTCATCTAATAAAAGCACAGTATAAGGATTTCTTCGAACCGCTTCCGTTAATTGTCCACCTTCTTCGTGGCCAACATAGCCAGGAGGTGCACCAATC
The DNA here is from genome assembly GCF_003259675.1 of Macrococcoides bohemicum. Lineage (GTDB taxonomy): Bacteria > Bacillota > Bacilli > Staphylococcales > Staphylococcaceae > Macrococcoides > Macrococcoides bohemicum. The sequence continues at coordinate 210,694 of NZ_PZJG01000004.1, forward strand.
AAACGTGACACAGCATGTTTCTCCATATATTCACTCATATCGATACGTACCATATGTTTTTCAGAATCGAATAAAGTGCTGGCTAACGTTTTAGCAAGTTCAGTTTTACCGACCCCCGTTGGTCCTAAGAATAAGAAACTACCGATGGGACGATTAGGATCTTTAATTCCTGCACGTGCACGGACAACTGCATCTGCTACTAAATCAACCGCTTCATCCTGACCAACTACACGTTCATGTAGAATCTCAGATAATTTTAATAATTTCTCTTTTTCAGTTTCTACAAGTTTACTAACCGGAATTCCTGTCCACTGAGACACAATGTAGCCAATTTCTTCTTCAGTAACGACTTCTCGAATTAAACGGTCAGTGCCTTTCGTTTCTTCAATTAAACTATCTTCTAGATCAGCTAATTCTTTCTCAACTTGCGGTATCTTACCATATTGTAATTCAGATGCTTTACCTAAATCGTAGTTACTTTGAGCTTCTTCAAGCGCTGTACGATATTTATCAAGCTCAGCTCGTTTTTCCTGTACGACGCTAATTTGAGATTTTTCTTTCTCAACACGTGCCTGTAAAGCCTGCTGTTTCTCTTTCTCATCTGCAAGTTCACGTTGTAGTTCAGATAAACGGCTTTGACTCTTACTATCTGTTTCATTTTTCAATGCTTTTTCTTCAATCTCAAGTTGTAACACACGACGATTCACTGCATCAAGTTCAGTTGGATTTGAGCCCATTTCAGTACGAATCGTAGCACATGCCTGGTCTACAAGATCAATCGCTTTGTCTGGTAAGAATCTATCTGTAATATAACGGTCTGATAACTCAGCTGCTGCTACAAGTGCTGTATCCTGAATTCTTACACCATGATGCACTTCATAACGTTCCTTTAAACCACGTAAAATAGAGATTGTATCTTCTAAATCTGGTTCAGCTACATTAACTTTCTGAAAGCGACGTTCTAAAGCTGAATCCTTTTCAATATATTGACGGTATTCATTTAAAGTTGTTGCACCGATACAATGTAACTCCCCACGCGCGAGCATTGGCTTTAACATATTACCTGCATCCATGGCACCATCTGTTTTACCTGCACCAACTAACATATGGATTTCGTCGATGAATAATAAAATTTTACCGTCTGATTCTTTTACTTCTTTCAACACTGCTTTTAAACGTTCTTCAAATTCGCCACGGAATTTTGCGCCTGCAACAAGTGCTGATAAATCAAGTTCAAATATCGTTTTATCTAGTAATGCATCAGGCACATCTTTTTTTACAATACGTTGTGCTAATCCTTCTACAATTGCTGTTTTTCCTACACCTGGTTCACCAATTAAAATCGGATTATTTTTTGTTTTACGGCTTAATATACGAATCGTATTACGCACTTCTTCATCGCGACCGATTACAGGATCCATTTTTCCGTTTCTTACTTCCTCTACTAAATCACGTCCATATTTCTTTAATACTTCATATTGAACTTCCGGATTTTGTGTCGTCACGTGGTTTCCTCCTCTAATCTGATTAATAATTTCTTGTATTACTTCAGCTTTATTACCGACAAACAATCTTGTAGGTTCATGTGTTTCAATTGCAGCCAAAATAATATGCTCTACAGAAATATAATGATCATCCATTTCATCCATCTTTTTTTCTGATACATTCAGTAACTGATTAATTCCATTGCTTAAATATTGTCCATATTGGATATTACCCTCTACTCGAGGCATTTTTGTTAACGCTTCATTTAAAATTCTTTCATATGCTTTAATTTCTAAATTACTGCGTTCAAATACAGTATTTAACATGCTGTCACTTTGCAATACAAAATGTTTCATTAGATTTTCTACTTCAATCGCCTGTAGTTTTTCTTCTACTGCGTCATTTTGAGCATATTCTAAGGCAGCCTGTACGTTATATGTCATCTTTTCTATATTCATGAAATCACCTCAAAAAAGTTTGACTATCTTTGACTATAATATCATTATAAAACCATTTCATATAAAAAACAAATTATCCACCTCGAATCAAACACAAAGTAATAATTTTATAAGAAATCATTATTTCTTGTATGATATAATATATTAAATCTAATAAAGTTACGGGTGATACAAATGATACATACTGAATACCATGAAGCAATGAGTATAATTAATTATATAACCGAAGAAGGAAAGCTTGAGACATATGATCAAAATCAATATATTTATCAGGCAGAGGATCCTGCGAATGCAGTATATGTCATTAAAAGTGGAAATGTAGTTATTCATCGTGTATTAGAAGATGGTAAAGAATTTTCAATGAAATTACTTGGCCCAAGAAATATCTTTGGTTCTACAACCTTATTTTGCGGATTAAAAAAACATTCTTTATTCGCTAAAACAAAGACAAAAGTCTCTGTTTATAAGCTGGATATTGAACAGTTTGAGAATGCTATATTAAATGACGAAGTATTAAACTACGAATGGTTATTGTGGATTCAAAATGAAAATGCTAAGCAGGAATATAAATTAAGAGATTTATACACATTGGGTAAGAAAGGTGCAGTATACTCGACTCTAATAAGACTATCGAATACTTATGGCATCACTACTGATGACGGCATCCAGCTTAATATTGATATGACGAATAATGAGTTAGCTACCTTTGGGGGTACAACACGTGAAGGAGTCAACCGAATTATAAGCGAATTGAAGTCAAAAAATATCATAACAACTCAAGGTAAACGAATTACTATAAAACATATTGACTATTTAAAAGATCAGATTAATTGTGAAAATTGTCCAATCAATATATGTAAGATAGAATAAAAAAAGAGACATGAAATATGTCTCTTTTTTTTAGCTTACACCTAATGCTATTTTAGCGTAACGGCTCATCATGTCTTTTGACCACACTGGATTCCAGACGATATTTACTTCAACATCTTTTACTTCTGGTAATTCTCCTAGTGCAGTTTTAACCTGATCGATAATTTGAGGTCCCATCGGACAACCCATTGATGTTAATGTCATATCTACATTTACTAAGCCATCATCATCCATATCAACGTGATAAACTAGTCCTAAATTTACGATATCTATACCTAATTCTGGGTCAATTACATTTTCTAATGCACCCATAATACTATCTTTCATTGCTTCTTCCATTCATATCACCTCATTCTTTGTTATAATCTTAATATAACAAATATCAGTCATATTTCAAATTAATAAATTTTCATACTGATTAAAGGAGTTTTTACTTTGGAACAACATCTCATTTGCCTCGATTTAGACGGTACTTTACTCAATAGCAATCAACAGATTACACCCTATACAAAAGAAATAATAAAGAAAGTACAGGCTTTAGGTCATCATTTTATGATTTCAACGGGACGACCATATCGTGCAAGCCAGATATATTATACAGAACTTGGATTAACAACACCAATCGTTAATTTTAATGGTGCTTTCGTCCACCATCCTACAGATATGAACTTTGAAACTTTTCATCAGCCTTTAGACTTTAAAGTGGCACGTGAAATATTCGAAAAGATTCCACACTTAAATATTCAGAATATCGTCGCAGAAGTAAAAGATCATGTTTATCTTCATTATCATGATGCATATTTATTTGAAGGTTTTAGTATGGGTAACCCATTAATTGAGGTCGGCAATCTTTTAGATAGTATTAAAGAACCACCTACTTCAATACTCATTCAGGCTGAAGAGAAAGAAATACCTAATATATATAAACATCTGGATGATGTTTATGCTGAGCATTTAGAACATAGACGATGGGGTGCTCCTTTCCCGGTTATTGAAATTGTTAAAAAAGGCATTAATAAAGCTGTCGGTGTTCAAATTGCACTAGATTATCTTAACATTAAAAGAGAAAATACAATTGCTTTTGGTGATGAAGATAATGATCATGAAATGATTCAATTTGTGAATACCGGTGTTGCAATGGGGAATGCGATTAATGATTTAAAAGAAATTGCAGATGATATTACCGTTTCAAACAATGAAGACGGTATCGGAAAATACTTAGCACGTTATTTTAATATAGAATAGAGGCTTTAAATATGAAGGTTATTGTTATAGGCGCAGTAGCAGGCGGTGCTACTGTAGCCTCTCAACTCAGAAGATTAAGTGACGCTGAAATTACTGTATATGAAAAAGATCGTGATATGAGTTTTGCCAACTGTGGTTTACCTTATTATTTAGGTGGTGAAGTTGCACCTCGCAATAAGCTGATTGCTGCAACTGAATCTTCATTTAAGACGAATAAATCAATTACTGTGAAAACATATCATAAAGTTGTTTCAGTATCAGCTGAAAATAAGGAGATTGTTGTTAAAGATATTAAAAATGATCGTACTTTTACTGATACATTTGATTATTTAATCTTATCACCTGGTGCAACTCAAATTAAATTACCAGTATTACAAGGAAATCATGTATTTACGCTCCGTAATTTAGAAGATACTGATAAGATCGAAAGGTTTATTACTTCTGAAAATGTGAAAAATATTCTGATCATCGGTGGAGGATACATCGGTTTAGAAGTCATCGAAAATTTAAAAAATCGCGGCATAAATATTACATTGTTACATCGCAGTTCACATCTACTTAAATCTGTCGATGCAGATATGACAAAACATATACCAGAAATACTTGAAGCTAACGGTGTAGAATTATTATTAAATGATGAAGTGGATACGCTAGAAGGCAAAACTGTGCATCTAAAATCAGGTCGCGAATTTAATTTTGATATGATTATTACAGCGCTTGGCATTAAACCCAATACACAATTTATACAGTCTAGTGGCATAAAATTAACAGATAGCGGACATATTAAAGTTAATGAATATTTTGAAACGAATATCTCTTATATCTATGCTTTAGGTGATGCTATCCAGACGAAATATCGACATGTTGATTATCCAGCTCAAATAGCACTTGCCTGGGGTGCGCATCGTGCGGCAAACATTATTGCGCATAATATAGTAAAATCCCAGTCTGTACAGTTTAAAGGATTACTAGGTACAAATATCATTAGATTATTTGATTTTACATTTGCAAGTGTGGGTATTACACCGAATATGCTGGATAACTTCGAATATGAAATTGTTCAACAAACACAAAAGCATCATGCTGGTTATATGCCAGGTGTAGAACAAATTTCAATCAATGTCTATTACGATAAGAAATCTCGCAAAATATTACGCGCTTCAGCCTTTGGAAGAGTCGGTGTAGATAAACGCATCGATATAATAGCTACAGCTATGATCGGAAATTTGACGATAGATGAATTTAAAGATATCGAAATCGCATATAGCCCCGTATATAGTAGTCCAAAAGATATTATCAATATGCTCGGCTATAAAGCAGAACAAAAATAAAAAAACCGCATTTGTAGTGAACCCAAAAAGTTGAACTTTTTATTAAGCTACTTTCATTAAAGCAAGATTTCTGTATTCTACAGGAGTCTTGCTTTTTAATTTTCTCTTCTTTCTGACTAAATTATAATACTCCATAT
>NZ_PZJG01000005.1 GCF_003259675.1 Macrococcoides bohemicum
AAAGGTATTGAATGTATTTACGCTCTATATAAAAAGAACCGCAGGTCTCTTCAGATCTACGGATTTTCGCCATGCCACGAAATTAGCATCATGCTAGCAAGTTAAGCGAACACTGACATGATAAATTAGTGGTTAGCTATATTTTTTTACTTTGCAACAGAACCAAATATAATATCCTTTTAAGATTTAGTATTACTTTATGCATATATAACGTATTATCTGTTTACTATTATTAAGGTATAAAAATGCAACTCACTTCCATAATTTTTGATAAAATAATAATGATTTTATTTGTGCAATCAAATAATCGTTCAAGTGGAGCAGGTAAGAAATTAATTGAAAAATCATTAGAATACGTAAAAGAAAATAATGCAAGATATGTATGTTTATAAACTGGTGTAGATAACGTGAAAGTACAAGGGTTATATGAAAAAATGGGTATGTCAGTAGATAATGAAGTATTGCAGTACTCAAGAGTATTATAATATATTTGTATTTATAAGCTATCCATTGTAAAATGTAAATGAAAAGAGGAGCGCGGTAACACTCCTCCTGTAGATCCGTTTATACGGTGACTAGCCAATGTTATTTTTTTACTCAATAACCACTCAGCTCTGTCAAGCTTATGAGTGGTTATTTTTTGTCTTTGTCATTTAGTCTAATAATGAGCGGTATAATGATTGCAAACATCATCAACATTATACTCAATAAGTCAAAATCAGTCATGCTTTCCTTTCCAGGAGAAACACCTAATAAACAAAATCAAAGGCATCACCTCCTAGGGCTAGCCACCACTATAAACTTATCTACAAATACTATTATAAAGAGTAAATAAAATAATCAGAACTGATGTTCTGGTTATTTTGTTATATTTATCCCAAAGTCAGTACTCGCAATATACTTTATTTCTTTCTGATTGCGAAGTGTTGGAATCAATAACCAGAGTAATGAAAGTGCAAAATAACATGTGCCAGACAATGAAATAAGTTGTATAGCACTTACATACTCCAATAGTATACCAGCAAGTATGGAACCTAAGGGTAAACCTAATATACCTACACTATTAGAGACAGAACTAACTCTCGCTAAATATTCATTCGGAATAATACTTTGGTTAACAGAAACGAGTAAAATATTAGCAATGCCAACAATAATCCAACTTATACAGTAAAAAATTAAATAAAAAGGTAAAGAAATGAATAATCCGGTCAGTATAGTTAACCCAGCTGTTACAAATAGAAATATCATTAATTTCCCGAGTGGTTTAGACTTAAATTGACCTGTTATAAAAGTTGAGAGTATCATACCAATACTCATTGTTGCTAAAAATAGACCATAATAGACTGGATCTTCAATTTCATGAGCTAATGTTGGTAACGCACCGTAAACGATACCAATACCAATATTCACAGAAAAAGCACCAATAATAAATATCCAAATGAATGATGATGTTACTATTCTAATGCCAGAGCGTAATGATTTGAAATAATTAAACTTTGTATTATCATATATTTTTGTTTGTTTAACCATTGGTATCTGAAAATATGAAAGTGCAGCAAATAAGAATAACATGGCACTAATCAAATAGAAGATATCAGCACTCATTGTGATAAACAACCCAGCTATTACAGTATTTAAAACGATATCTAAGGTATTATTCGCAAACGTCATCTGTGCATTTCCTTTTACCAATTCTTCTTTAGATAACAATTGTGGTACGAGTTTATTACTAATTGGATATGATATTTCACCACATAACATTGAAAGAACTACTAATGTAATGATTAATAGCCAGTGATTGTTCTGATTCATCACAAAAATACCTAATATCATCATTAAGATTGATTGTGAACACTGAGAGAAAATTAATATTCTTTTTACATTAAAGTGATCTATTATTGGTCCATATAATAATTGAATGAATTTCACCGCTAACATTGCAGATGTTGTAAAACCTGATATCAATGGACTTTGTGTAATTTCAAATATATAAAGTGATGAAATAATAAAATATATACTATCTGCTGCATTTGTAAAAATTCGTCCTATTAATAATCGATGAAAAGGACTTAAAGTCATTGAATCACCTCATTTTATTCAAATATATCTTTCGTTATTTCAAATGCTGTGAGATTAATATAATAGTTTTTTGATAAATTTTCTTCTTTTCCCTCCAGTTTATCCTCATTATCAATTGGTTTACTGTATTTTTTAACCAAGAGATTAAATGCATCCTTAAATGCTGTAACGTTACTTTTATCAATTCTAATTTGCTGTGTAGTTGAGATAACATATTGATTATCTTCAATTATTCCAAATTGATTTAATACTTGAACCGTTCTATTTAGTTGTTCTGTTATGATTTTTTTGGATGGATGTATATTATCGCTATTAATTAATGCAGGATTGACATTAAATCCGTTGTGTGTGGCTCGGTAATATTTTAGTATGTTGCTGCCTTCAGGAATTTGTTGTGTCATTTCAATCATGTTGTGTTTCTCTAATTCTTTCATGTGATAAAAGATTTTTGCTTTAGGAATATTTAACTGTTTAGATATATCAGTAACTGTCATTTCTTTTTCAATCAATAAAATAGAAATTCTCATACGTAACTCATCTGAAATACATTTTAATTGTTCGAACGTATTAACTTGAAATTGTGTCATAGCTGCCTCCTAAGTTAGTTGAAATAAACCGGTTAATTTATTTTAACCCTAAATATAAAAAATCGCAAATGATTTATGGGAATATTCTAATAATTTATGCTATATTACTTAAGAAAGGATGATTTATATGGTTAGGCTGGAGCGAACAAAGCATACAGAAGTAGATTTATTATTAAATATTCAAAAGAGAGCATTTATAAATGATTTTGATAAATACCAGGATCATGAAACGAACCCGTATTGTGAAACTGAACAAATATTATTGTATAGCATTAAGAACGATGAATTTTATACGATTTACGATAAAGAAAAAATAGTCGGTGCTGTTGTTTTAAAAGTAGTTCCGAAAGAGAGAATTCATATTTATAAATTATTTATAGATCCTGAAATACAAGGTTCAGGTTATGGTACGGCTGCAATTAATAGAATCTTTAATCTTTATCAAGATGTTCCGCAATGGACGGTGTATACACCGCATGGTAATGTGTTAAATCATCAATTTTATGAAAAATTAGGATTTGAAAAGTACGGTGAAGCAGAAATTAGTGATAAATTATCTTTATACAAATTCAAAAAATAGGAAGTAATTTATGATTGAAGCTATTAACAAACAGAATAGAGCATTGGTTATTGAATTCTTTAATGAACATTGGAGATCTTCAGAAATGATTGTTTCATCTGGGAGATATAATTGTGCTGATTTACCTGGTCTAATTTATTTGGAAGATGAAAAGATTACTGGGCTATTAACATATATTATTATGGATAAAACGATCGAAATCATTTCTTTGGATATTGTAATTGAAAATAGAGGTATCGGTACACAATTAATGACTTTCATGGAACGATTAGCGTATAAAAATTGTATGTTTAATTTTAGGGTAATAACAACTAATGATAATATGAATGCATTGAAGTTCTATCAAAAATTGGGGTACAGAATAAAAGGAATAATTCCCGATGCCGTAAACGAAGCGAGACTAATTAAACCACAAATACCAATGGTTGCTGAGAATGGAATCCAAATATTAGATGAATTAGTATTAGAAAAGTATATTTAATAATATATTAAATATAAACAACATAATAATCATCATGTATTGACAAAACATACAATTATTTGTATATTGAAGTCAACTTAAGAAATACACTAGGGGCATTTAACGATAAATTGAGATGAGGTAGTCCTCAGACCCTTTGAACCTGATCTAGTTCAAACTAGCGTAGGGAAGTGTGCTAATGAACTGGTCTATTTATTATGTCTTTTTCATGCACCTTTCTATCAGGAAAGGTGTATTTTTTATGAATAAAATCATAGAGGAGAATATTTGTTGAAAACTGTAATGGTTACTGGCGGAGCTAGAGGTTTAGGAGAAGCAATCGTGAAAGGTCTCAATGCTGAAGGTTATAATGTGATTATTAATTATTTTCAAAGTGAAGATGCTGCAAATTCATTAGTAGCATCATTTGGAGAAGATAAAGCGTTAGCTTTTAATGCTGACGTTACAAAACGTGCAGAAGTAGATGCAATGGTGAAAGCAGGGATAGAGAAGTTTGGCAAAATTGACGTAGTTGTAAATAATGCACTTGTTGGATTTAAGTTTGATCCAGTAGCACAAAAGTCATTTAAAGATTTATCGTGGGAAGATTATCAACAACAAATTGATGGAACGATGAAAGCTGCATTCAACATAAGTCAAAGTGTAATCGATGGTTTTATTGAGCAAAGAGATGGAACGATTATCAGTATTGGTACAAATTTATTCCAAAATCCGGTTGTACCTTATCATGAATATACGACTGCTAAAGCAGGTTTACTAGGGATGATGCGCAATATCGCAAGTGAATTAGGACAATATGGCATTCGTGCAAATATGATTTCCGGTGGTTTACTGAAAACAACTGATGCTTCTAGTGTAACGACAGATGAAGTATTTGAATTAATCGCTAATTCTACACCACTTAGAAAAGTTACAACACCTCAAGATGTTGCAAATATGGTTGTCTACTTAGCGTCTGATAGAGCGAAAGGAATTACAGGTCAAAATATCACTGTTGATGGTGGGTTAACGATGAACTAGGGGGAGTTTTAAATGTTAAATATGCATATCGGCATATTGATTTATGGTGTAGGACATCATTTGGCGGCATGGAAAGCACATGATTCTCAAATACATCGTTTAGGTGATATCAGTTATTATCAATCTCTTGCTCAAACTTGTGAACGTGGAAAGTTTGATATGATTTTCTTTGCTGATAATCAAGCATTTAATGCAACACATGAAAATGTAATGCCAGCGATGTGGCTAGATCCAATCGTAAAACTTTCAGCAATATCACAAGTAACTAACAATGTTGGTTTAGTATGTACGATATCAGGAACATTTATGAATCCATATCATGTAGCCAGACAAATTCAATCTTTACAGCATATATCGAAAGGTCGTATGGGGTGGAATCTGGTTACTTCCATGACAGATGAAGAAGCAAAAAATCATAGTATGGAGTATTTACCTGCTCATGCACAAAGATATGAAAAAGCTAGAGAATTTGGAACAATAATAGATAAATTATTTGAATCATGGGATGAAAAAGAAGGAAGAAAGAATAAAATTAAAGTTCTACCAGGTTTAGTTACATACGTTGCTGAAACTGAAGAAGAAGCTTATGCAAAGAAACAAGCCTTAGATAATATGCTGGATATTGTAAGTTCATTAAAAATGCTGGAATTTTTTATTCATCAGGACACTTCAGGATGGGATTTAGATGCGAAAGTACCTGACTTACCACCTTTAGCATCGTTTACTGGAGCGAAAGGAAGATATGAAACAGTACTTGAAATTATCAAAGATAAAGATCCAACGGTAAGAGAACTTTTAGGATATTTAGCAGCAGGTGGTGGACATTTGACTTTAATCGGTACGCCGGAAATGATAGTAGATGAATTGGAAAAATGGTTGAAAGAAGGTGTAGCAGACGGATTTAATTTCATGCCACCAACTTTACCTAATAGTTTGGATGATTTTGTTGAACTCATCATACCAGAATTACAATCAAGAGCTTTGTTCAGAGAGGATTATCATACTTTCACATTGAGAGAACATTTAGAAATATAAAAAAAATATATAGATCTCTAAAAGAGGTCTATTTTTTTTTTTTCATATATAATATAAATAACTAAAAATTCTGAAAAAGGAGTATATATGAAAAACATAATAAATATTTCCATCACCATTCTCATGCTCTTTTTTATTGCTTGTTTACCATCACTTTTTCACGATCAAAGAATAGATGTTCCTAATTTATTCATTGCAATTAAAGACACGTTTCATTCATTAATACAACCTAATACAATCGTATTTGAGAATTTAAAGTCAGGTGTCAAGCATGATATTTTCCCTTTTATTATTGAACCTTGGGTAAATTCAATGACGATATTATTTAGTGCGCTTATTATCTCTTTATTATTCTCATTAATAATCGCATTCTTGATGTATCAATCTCAAGTGTTTCACAGCATTGTAATGCATATTAACCGCGTATTAAGTATTGTGCCTGATATTTTTTATATCCCTGTATTTATTTCAATTATTATATTCATTTATCTTAAAACACAAGTGTTGATATTTGATGTTGCATCAAGTCATGAACAAAACGCTGTTATATTCCCGATTTTATTACTGCTAATTATCCCTATAACAAATAGTATTACTGTCATTAATCAATTATTAATTGCAGAAAGGGAAGAAAGCTATGTATCTTTTGCAAGAAGTAAGGGTTTAAATAACAAAGAAATTTTTTATCGTCACATTTTAAAGAATATACTAACAGGCTATTTTATTAACTTTAAACAAATTGTCTGGATGACTTTATCAAGTTTATTATTTTTAGAACGATTATTAAATGTATTTGGAATTTCTGTATTTATATTTGATTATAATACACCAATTGTCTTGTTTATCTCATTTCTATTGATGTATATTCCAATTCGATTATTATTTTTCTTTGCTGAATTATATACTAAACAAACAACCGGAAGGAGCATATCATAATGAAACGCATTTATCTTTCTATTTGTTTGCTCATCATTCCTGCGATTATTGGATTTATTTACTTTGATATATTAAAGGGGAAGGTGAAAAAGACCAATTTCTTATATGATAAAGATGGGAATATGTTGGCGAGTTCACCATTTCCGCCCGGAAAAGATTATATATTTGGCGTTGATAGGAACTCTAGACATATGGCTTATGAAGTATTATCTGGGTACAGAATCACATTGACACTACTTATCGTTGTTGCTTTAATGACACTCATCATAGCGATCATCATAGGAACTTATTTAGCCTTTAAGAAAAGTAAATTGGCGTTAATTGATCAATTCATGCATCCGTTTTTTTATATACCACAGTCGATATTAGGTTATTTATTACTAAAACCTATACTTTATGAACCAATCGATCAATTTACGACAACACAAAGTTTTCGAATAATATTTAATTTAATTATTCTAATTATACTCATGTTACCAACAACGATAGTATTAGTGAGATCAGCAACACAAATGATATTAGAAAAAGAATTTATCAGTAGTGCGAAGACAATGAGTCCATCTAAAGTTTATATCTTTTTAAAGCATTTATTACCAAATATGCTGATACAATATGTCATTGTATTTTTTAGAATTATGTTTCAGACGCTAGTAGTCATATCACACCTCGCATTTTTTAAAATATTCTTTGGAGGAACAGATGTATGTTATGGACCAGGTTGTTTAATTAATGAGCAACCAACGATACCAGAACTAAGCAGTTTACTTGGATTTCATTTCTATGATTTACAAGTTGCTTGGTGGACATTCTATTCGCCATTATTTGCAATAATCTATATGTTGTTTATTTGTCAGTATGTTTATCAACGTTTAGATGTTATGAGTGCAAAGTGATTTTTTCCTTAATCTATTATTTATTAATAAATTGCTTATTGATAAAATAGTATTAATTGAAGATAAGAAGCATCGCAATGTCAATAAAATACAGGTTAGAAGCAGTAAATAAAGCTGTTATTCAATATATCACTCAAGAATAAGATGTTCTTTTATTTAATGGATGAAGAAGTAGGAGAAGTTATGGGGGATGTTTCTTTCGATTATTTTACGACATTTTCGTATTATTTTTGGACAGAACAAAGCATACCTCAAGCTCTAGCTGAAGCGAATTCACATATAACGATAGAAATGATTAATAAAGGTACTTTTATAAATAGTGTTTGTAGCGTTTCAATAAAATAAAAAGAAATATTTAATAGATCTCTAAAAGAGGTCTATTTTTTTATAATTTAATGTATAATATAAATGACTAAAAATTCTGAAAAAGTAGCTTGTTTCAAAATTTTTGGATAGTTTAAATATTAATTAAAATTTATAAGGGATAAGGGGATTTTATAATGGAAAAAATTAATATTTTTAATAGCAACTATACTTCAAAAGGGGTTATGACTTATGAAGAGGCGCATCGAAATGAAGAATGGCATGAGACTTTTCAATGTATCTTCACTTATAAAGACTTCGTTATTTTACAAAAACGCAGTCAGGAATTAAGTGATTATACTGGTATGTTAGACGTTTCAATCGGTGGGCATATTCGTCATGATGAGACGATGGCAGATTGTGTGCGAGAAATTAAAGAAGAGTTAGGAATAGATGTATCATTTGATGATTTAAAAATGCTATGTGTCATTCCTGAAAGTATTGATAATGAAGGTATAATGGATAAGGAATTTATCAATATATTCACTTGTGAAATCTCACGTGAACTATTGGATAAGATTGTCATAGATGATTACGAGGTTGAGGATTTAATTTTGATGAATATCCTGGACTTTAAATCATTACTCCAAAATAAACAGAAGGTTTTATCGGGAAAGACATTCAAAGACGATGAAAAATTTGAAATTACAAAGCAGATGTTTATTCCATACAGTGATAAATACTTCTGCATCGTGAGTGAATTAATTTAAACTGTCATTAAAAAGATATTTAATAAAAATAACACCTGTAAACTATAATTTTACAGGTGTTATTTTTGCACTCTTGATAAAGAAGATTACAGATAAATACGTAACACCGCCTAAAATCAACCAGATAAGAAAACCGTTAGATAAATTATCGATTAATAAACCTCCGACAAGTGGTGCAATGATACGTGATATACCAGTAAGTCCTGTTAACGCATAATATGAACCTTTCATTGATGGAGGTGAAAGCTCATCAATTCTCAAATCCCACATCGTGAAGACAAAGATTTCTCCGATCGTCAGAATAAACATTGCGATACAAAGATTAAATAATTCAGGAGAGATACCAACAAGCATCAAACCTAAAGGTAATAATATTGCTCCAATGATGATCGAAGTACTTGTCTTAATATGCTGTCCAATTTTATAGACGACAATCTGTAGACAGATAACAGCAATCGCATTGACTAATGTAAGCATTGCATAATGATGAATGGCAGTTGCATAAGGATAGATCTTACTTAAATAGATGCTCAGTGACGTCATCATCTGCGTATAACCAAAAACGATAAATATATTACCGAGTATTAAATACAGGAAAGCTTTATCCTGTTTGAAGATAAACATCATATTGAAGAAAGGGATATGTGTCATGGATTGTTTATTTTTAAGATCGATATCATATTTATTGAAGATAACAATAAACATGACTAAATTAATCAGTAAAGCAGCTACCACGATATAGAAAAGCTTTTCAATACCCACCCACTGAATTTGACTTGAAATATAAGGACCCATTGCAGCAGCAACGTTGATTAAATAATATCTGATATTGAATATCAGTTTCTTGTGCTCATCTGCAGTAAATTGTGTAATGAGTACACGATATGTTGGTTCAACTAGTGTATTACCGATAGTGGAAGTAATAGAGAAAAGAATGAAACCAGGAAAGCTATGTATCATTGGAAATGAGAGATAACTCAGTATACCGATAAGGAGACCGAAATATATGACGTGTCTTTTATTGAAGCGGTCTATGACACTACCTGACGTCATGCTTAATATAATCGCTACGATACCTGCCACTGATAAAATGATTCCAATCTGAAAACCTGAATAATGATATGTATTGATTAAATAGATAGATAAGAACGGCATAACCATCAGCATACTAAACCGTGCAATGAATGTTGCTGCAAGTAAAGCTAAGATAATCGGTGAGAAACGTTTCATATATATCCTCCCACAAAACAAATTTAAATCATTATAACATAATGAAAAATAAAAAAACTGCCTTAATAAGCAGTTTAGATTAATCAGTTTTTAAAACAAGATGAACAATAGATTTTATGTTGGCTTAACCAGCTTTTTAAATTGGTGATACCATTAAGACCTGTATTTTTAATTTCAGGATAAAATACTTCGTTTTTTTCAATAAGTTTACCGCAGTTAATACATTTTAAATCACCAAACAATTTCATATAAACACTCCTAACGGTCTGATCTGAATACCTTTGAAAAATTCATTAACAGTAACGATACAAAGATAATAAGAATGAAAGATATCATTAAAATATGTTCACCTAAATCTGTATACTCCATCAAAGTGATAAAACAGGCAGTGAAAAGTAGCAATACACCAACAAACTGACATAAGCGTTTCTTATTATACTTCGCTTTATCCGCTTCACTCATTAAATTATAACCTGCAATTAAAAAGCTGCCACGACCTGTTAACATGTAAATGCCTATAAGCGCAAATAAAAGAATAATGAATATCATAATGTCACTCCTTGTAGTTTTTCTTTAAAGGTATGAACCTTATTATAAAAGCTAAAAATAACATCAAGTAAAATGGATACAATGATATTATATAATCATCTTCGCTATGATTTTTTCCAATAATATTCGTATCAATTGTAAAATAGTGCCATGAAATCGATAATGGATTCTTAGCATGCATTGATATGTCACTTAAGTACAACTCAGGTCTAGAAATGAGCCAGATAAAATATGCGACAACGCAAAAGATAAATATGTTTGAAATGATTCTTCTTTTCATCATCTTACCACCCTGAAATGTAGTAGGCTAAAAGTAAAAGTGCGCCCATTAATAATATTGGAACAAGACTAAATAACAATAAAAGTATTTGATGTTTTGCTTTTGAAATAATAGATAATATAAATCCGATGAATCCTGATAACATAAAGATATTCATACAAATACCTTGAGTATCATAATCGCTCATTATATCGTATGGAAGTATAAAGGATAGGGCGAAAGCGATTAAACTAGTTGATGTAAAAAATATACTTATCCATTTCAATTGCATATAATCACCTCTTACAATGATTATACACTATTTACAAAATTAGTATAAATCAAAACATATCGATGATATTTTTAATAATAATACAAACAACGATTAGGATAATAATCGCTGAAACTTTATTAAGGATTACAATAATATTACCTTGCTTATCAATAGATCCAATAATTTTTCCGGTATAGGCAAGTGACATGAACCATAACCAGGATACTACGATACAGGCTATTGTAAATGCGATTCTGTTATGACCAACATATGCAGTTGCACTTGTACCAATGACACCAATTGTATCCATTATCGCATGTGGATTTAGTAAGGACACACTCATTGCAAATCCAATTTGTTTTTTCGCTGACATTGCATCTGACTTATCTTGATTTGCTGGCCTTTCATTCCATATTGAATATGCCATATATAATAGGAATAATAATCCGATGATATAAATGATGAGCTTCAAAGTAGGAAATGCATTTAAGAATAAAGTAACACCAAGCACTGCTAACAAAATTAATAAGGTATCACATAAACTTGCCGTGATGATAACAGGTAAAGATTTCTTCAAACTTTTATGGTTCGCACCTTGATTAAATACAAAGACATTTTGTGCACCTAACGGAAGAATTAATCCGAAGGCGAGTAGAATGCCATGAAAAATTGCTTGTAACATTGTTTCTCCTTTCAAACCAACCAATATAGTTAGTTAATTGTTATTTTACTTAAATTTTAAATTATATTATTATTTTAATAACCAACCAGATTGATATTTTTAAATCAACCAGAGGTGATTAATTGAAGAAGACAGATGAAATAATAAATATCATTGTAGATGAAATTAATAAAGGAATTTATGAAGTCGGTGATAAATTACCATCCCAAAGGGCTTTATCACAACGTTTTAATGTTAATCGTTCAACAATAGTGGATGTGATGGATAAACTGAAATCGTTTGGTGTTATAACAACGATAGAAAAGAAAGGAATATTTGTTAGTGATTCATTAAATGTAATGGTCCATAACCATGTAAAATGGAAGAATCGTATTCAACCACATTTAGAAAAACAAAATCAATATTATATAAAACGAATCAATGAACTCGAATTTGATGAAAATATAGTTAGACTGGGTACTGGTGAATTATCACCGGATTTAGTTCCAATAAATATATTTAAAGAGATTATGGAAGATGATTCTTTACATCCTTTCACATCAAATTATGAAGAACCACTTGGAAATATTCATTTACGAAAAGCAATTCAAAAGCATGTACTTAAAAGAGGAATCAAATGTGAAATAAATGAAATATGTGTTACATCAGGCGCACTTCAAGGACTAAAATTAATTGCAGAAGGTTTTTTATTACCTTCTTCAAAATTATATATTGAGTCACCTTCATTTATGCATTCTGTGAAAACGTGGAAAAATTATTCTTCAACGATAATACCAATTGATATAAATCAAATAGAAAGAAAACTGATGATAGAAGATAAATATCAATCTAATAGTTTGTTATACTTGAATCCAATTTTACATAATCCAACTGGTCATACTTATTCAAAAGAAGTAATGGAACGACTTATTAAAGAAAGTAATGATTTAGGGCTACCAATCATAGAGGACGATATTTATAGTGAGATTTGGTTTGATAATGAACCACCATTACCTATGAAATCGTACGATTTAAATAATAATATTATTTATTTAGGAAGTTTGTCTAAAACTGTGAGTCCCGGTTTACGTATCGGATGGGTAATTGCAAATCATAATGTAGTAAAACATTTAGCAGAGTTAAAAATGCAATCAGATTATGGAGCAAGTTCCATAGCTCAGTATGTTGCTTCTAAGTGGCTACAATATCATCATGACGAACATATTAAACAATTAATAAAAAAGTTAAATCATAAAAGTAAAATAATGCTTCAATCACTAGATAGATATTTTTCAGATATTGCAATATGGAATGAACCACAAGGCTCGTTCTATATATGGTTAAAATTCAAAGAAAAAATAAATATGAATAAATTATTTGAAACTAGTATTGAAAATAATATACTGATACATCCTGGTGAAATATATGATGAAAAGCAAAAATATGCATTGCGCCTATCTTATGCTTATCTCGATGAATTAGAGATTGATAAAACAATTAAACTTTTAAGAAAGATAGTATATCAAATACAAAAATAAAGGAGTATTTATGAACTTTGCATACAGACCATTATTCATAGAAGATAAAGAAGCAATTTTTAATCTATTAACGAATGATGATGTATCACGTTATCAATCATGGGTTATAGAAACCATGGAAGATACCGAGGCGTATATCCATCAAATGCTATCACTCTCTGATAAGATGCATTATCGAGTAATTGAAGATAAAGATTCAAATAAATTAATTGGAATTTGCAGAATCACATTAAATCATAAACATCAAAAAGGTGAGATTGGATATATGATTCATCCAGATTATTGGGGGAATGGTTTTGCGACACATGCTGCGAAATATTTAGTTCAATATGGTTTTAACGATCAGGGGTTAAATAGAATTTATGCAGTAACAGATATTAAAAATACAGGTTCGATTCGTGTTCTAGAGAAAACAGGGCTCCAAAGAGAAGGATTAATGCGTCAGGATAAAATAATACGTGGGCGATATAGAGATAGTTTTATGTATAGTATATTGAAAAATGAATATAGGGGATAGAAATGAAACATATTGAAATAGATGATAAACTAGTAAATCAAATATTTAAAAAATTCATTAAAAAAGTATCTCCATATGGAATAGCATATCTAGGTTTACATCAAATTAACCGAATTCCTCATAAGAGATACGATATATTATTCATACATAGTGAGGACAAGTTCCTTCGTGGTGTGAATGAAGCAATCGACCTTTATGCTTACTTTTTTGTAAAAAATATTATCGCTGCTTTTCCTGATAAACTTTTACTAACTTTAAGTTACCATACAGAAAGTTTTGAAGTACAGTATTCACCTGATTTAAATGTTGATTATCCAGCATTTCCAAATAGTGATGATGTCTTATATTATATAGATGATGATAATATGATTTGGATTCCATGGTTTGGTCATTCGATTTATGTCATCGGAGAAAAGTTGATAGAAGTAATAGATGTTTTTAGTGAAAAAAATAATTCTAATAAAAAATTTATTAAACTTTTAGAACATAAGAGTCGTAAATTTTTTAAAGATAGAGAAGTTGAAGAACGAGGTCCTGTGGTTGATTTAATCATGAAAGCAAATGAGGCGGTAATTGATCACGTTGAGATTTACGAAGAAACTTTTGCTTTAATTGATGATTTAGTAGCGCATCATAATAAAAATTATTCGATTTATGGTGAAACAATAATAGATGAAAAACTAAAGTTACAAATATTAAAAGATATTAGAAATAAACAGTATAATCCTGAACATGAACCTATCGTTAAAGAATTCGAAGCCATATTAAATACATATAATATGACTTCACTAATAATATCGGGTGTTTAAATTAATGAACAATTAACCACCCGATAAATGCTACTATTACTAATACTAAAATAAATATGCCTAAAGTTTTATTATTCATACAACTTAAAAAATTACCGGTATATGCATTTTGTGAACTGTCTTTAAGATTACCGATACTATTTCGTTCAATTTCTTTTCTTCTTAACTGATCCCTTTGATCCTCTGGTGACAGACTCATTAATATCAACTCATTTCAGTTTTTTCATTTATTATACATAATATTCGGAAAATTGGAAGTAAAGTTTATATCGAGCTTCTCTGGGTATTTATTAACTTTAAGATATTACATTACTAACTTAGAGGAGGCGCATATGAAAGATATCGAAATCATCCAATACACAGACGACTATAAGCAAGAGGTAAATGAGTTTATCATAAATATCAAACTCCATGAATTTGATATTGAAAACGTAACGTATGATAACCAACCAGATTTAAAGAACATATTAGGAACCTATATTAATACAGGTGGTCAGTTCTGGTTAGCACTCTATGAAGGTAAAGTCGTTGGTACTATCGCTTTATTAAAATTAAAAGATAACAACAGTGCTTTGAAGAGAGTATATGTTGATTCAAATACAAGGAATATGAAGATAGGTAAAAAACTATTAGATCATGTTACACAACACGCACATGACGATGGTATTAAATCTATCTATCTAGGAACAATTGATAAGTTTGAAGCAGCTCAGCATTTCTATAGGAAGAATGGGTTTCATTTAATACCGAAAGAAGAACTGCCAAGCGATTTCAGTATTGTTCCACAGGATAATCGTTTTTATTATAAAGATATTTAAGATACCGAGAGGTGTCTTTTTTTGTTATTATTGTTTTTATAATGTTTAAGTAGGTGTATATATGTGCATATTTTGCGATGAAATTAAACCAAACCAAATTATATATGAGACGCATCATTTTAAGGTTGTATTTGATATCAATCCAGAACAAGAAGGGCATATACTGTTGATATCAAAGAAACATTATTTGAATTATCTAGAACTACCGGATGAAGTGGTTTTAGATTTAATTCAACTAGAAAGAAAACTAATTCAAATATTAGAAAGTGATATGAATATATTTGGCATTTCATTAATAAGAAATAATGGGCGAGTAATGGACGATGGAACACATTTTCACGAACATATTATACCGCGATATGAATCAGATGGATTTTGGGATGAGGATCCAACTAACATGGTGGCATTTGATTTTGAACGATTTATAGCCTTATTAAATTCCTAGTCAGGCATAGCAGAAGCTATGCTTTTTTTATTTGCAGTCTTGATAATATAGCTGTATTATCTCTTTCAAATTGAAGATAGCGCTAATCGTCATGAGTTATGGCGAAATCGAATTATAAATTTATTCGATACCGCTTCACTGCGATATTTTCAGCGGTATCGGTTTATAGAAAGTTACGATTCCGCTATATACATAAAGAAATGTTCTTCTATACCTTAAATTTAACTTAAATATTTAGTATTTTTATCCAATTTTTTTAATTTTAGTGGTAAATTTAAGTTGTACTCATAGAAAGGGTGTTGTATATGAAAGAAAAAATTAATATTAAAGATTATAAATTTATGCTGCTTTATTTGATACCATTTGCATTTTTTGATGCATGGGCAGAAATTGTCAGAGGGGATATGGTTGCATTTATTCCGATGCTGCTATTTGTTGTCATAATGAACAGCATAATACACAAAAAGAAATTAAACTTTGGATTTGTCTTGCTTGGTATTTTTCTGAGTTACTTAGTAAGTTTAGGCGTGAGCTATATTGCACCTGTTACAGTAAATGCTAGAAATGACAGCTATGCATTAATGCCGCTCGGCGTAAATTTATACATTCTGCTGTCTTCAATGGTATTTTTATTCATACATGCAATTTCTTATTTCGTGATGAAAGTGATCAATAATACGAGAGGGAAAGGATAATATAAGAACTAACGGAGGTAAATATGGTAAGAAATATATCTTTTAAAGGTGCTTATGTGGATTTCTGGAAACGCGCTTTAGATTTCTCAGGTCGCTCATCACGTAAAGAATACTGGTTTCCGATGGTAGTGAATATCATTATCATATTGTCAATATGGACGATTTGTACATATATAGATGGACAGTTGGGTATTGATCCAGAAGCTAGATTAAGTATAAGTAATATTGTATATAAAACACTTAGTTTCTTACGTTAAAATTACCTTAAATATCAAAATAATTAGCACTATTTAACAATAATAATGGTACATTTAATTCAAGAGGTGATGATATGAGATGGATGTTTATAATAGTGATATTTATACTCTACATCAGTCTCACAACGCGTTTAAATATGATGACATTTAATAGAAGAAAAATGGATCGTAATACTAGTATCCAAAGTAAAACCCAGATGCTAATCCTCATTATTTAGCATCTGGGTTTTATAGTCTATTTATTAAATTC
Organism: Macrococcoides bohemicum; assembly: GCF_003259675.1. Classification (GTDB taxonomy): domain Bacteria; phylum Bacillota; class Bacilli; order Staphylococcales; family Staphylococcaceae; genus Macrococcoides; species Macrococcoides bohemicum. The sequence goes on from NZ_PZJG01000005.1 coordinate 16,987, forward strand.
TTCTGATTTTTTATAATATGCAATAGTAGAATAGATGAGCACTGATGTAATTCCAATCATTGCTAAATATTGATTTTCACCACTTGCAGCATGATAGAAAGCCAGCAATAATAATAATCCGCTTAACATATATATCATTACGATATATGTCTTTGATAATGCATGTAACATCACAAGTCTTTCACCTTCATCTACATTATTAATAAGCGTTGTCATGATTTGTCTATCTTCATAATCTAATTCGAACCCACTATTAGTGATTGAAGGAAAGGCTAATAATACAGTTCGATTATGTTTTGAGTATATTAGTACTAGAAATAAAAATATAACAACAATTATTGCATAATAAATTAAGTATTGATTTGAAGGCTTCAATATAAAATCTGCGGTTGCTAAAGCAATTGCCAGAATAAGAATATTACTAGCATTTACAATATTTTTAGAAGATTTATTATATTGATTAAGCTGATAGATATATTGTTCATCTTCACTTTTATTTTGTGGTTTAGACATGGCATTATATTGGTGCTTAGATTTTAAATATAATAATACAGAGACGATCATTAACAATGGAACGATATATATCATAAAATCAATTTGATATTTATCTGTAAAGTAAGTTATAAAGTCATTTACTAAAGGTAATGCGCCTCCGATAACACCACCAAAAATAGCACCGATTAATATTAGATATAAGCTTCTTCCTAACTTTTTATCTTTTTTCACAGCTCTTCCTCCTCAAATATAAATACATTTTCTACGGGTTCATCAAATATTCTAGCAATACGTACTGCTGTAAGTATGGATGGCATGAAATCATCTCGCTCTATGAGAGAAATGGTTTGTCGGGATACTTTAGCGAGTTTAGCGAGTTGCGTCTGATTATAGCCATCGCGTGCTCTTAGTTCTTTGAGTCGGTTTTTCATCTCTTAACTCCTTTCTATATTCTTTATAAGTAGTGTAATCTATATTTATCATTTTGACAATTATATTAGTCAAAATAAAAAGTATGATAGTCAAAATTAACTTAATTTACTTAATAATCTAATATAATAATATAGTTTTTGTAATTTAATGTATAATCATGTATCATGAATGCAGGAGTGTGAAAAAATGAAAAAAGAATTAAGAGAATGGATTATATCGATTGGATTAGCATTAATTGCATTGTTTATTATCCGATCATTTTTCTTTGTACAATATCAAGTAAGTGGTGACTCTATGGCACCAACTTTTGAAGATAAGGATCGTGTCATCATCAACAAAATGGCAACATGGACAAACGGTCTTGATAGGGGAGACGTTATCGTATTTCATGCGAATGATAAGAGTGATTATATTAAACGTTTAGTTGGTCTTCCTGGTGACAAGGTAGAATATAAGGATGATCTATTATATGTTAATGGTAAGGTTGTAGAAGAGAATTATTTGCAAGCAAATCGTGAAATCAATGTTAACCCGATGCTTACTGAAAATTTCTCAGTGAAAACATTAGCACATTCAGGTGGTAAAGATACTATTCCTGCAGGTAAATACTTAGTGCTTGGAGATAATCGTGAAATCAGCCTTGATAGCCGTAAACCTGAGCTTGGTTTAATCAATAGCAAGAATGTAGTAGGTAAAGTTTCAGTACGTATCTGGCCGTTCAAAGATTTTGAGACTGACTTTTACGAAGAAGATTTTGATAAGGTAAATCAATAGAAAAAGCCTATTCAGTAGCTTTACTGAATAGGCTTATTTTTTATGATTCTAAGAAGTTATGTGTAAATGTAGCGATTGCTGCACCTACTAATGGTGCTACGATAAAGATCCATAATGTTGATAAAGCATCTCCACCTGTAAAGATTGCTGGTGCAATACTTCTTGCTGGGTTTACTGAAGTTCCTGTTAATGGAATACCGATTAAATGTACCATTGTTAATGTTAAACCGATTACAAGCACTGCTAAACTTGGTGCGATAAATTTAGTTTTTGTTACAGATAATACGACAAATACAAATACGAAAGTAAGAATTACTTCAACTAAGAAAGCGCCCATATTGTTGATGTTATTTGGCACGTTAGCACCATAGATGAAATCAACTTTTTTCGTAAATGAGCTTAGGATCGCCCAGATTAATGATGTCGCAATAAACGCTCCGATAATTTGGAATACTGAATAGATTGCGAAGTCTTTGAAAGATAAACGCTTATCTAGAAACATTGCAAAAGATATTGCAGGATTTAAATGTCCTCCAGAAATATCACCGATTGCATATGCTGCAGCAATAACAGTTAAACCGAATGCGAATGCGATTCCGAAGATACCAACGCTAGCGTCTGGATTTAAAGTAGCCATAACTGCTGTTCCAGTACCAAAGAATACTAGTACGAATGTGCCTAGTAATTCAGATAAATATTTTTTCATTTTAAAATTTCCTCCTAATAATAGTGACAATAACAATCATAATACACTTAACATGTATATGCAAGAGTAAAATTTCAATAAAAAAGAAGAATCACATATATGATTCTTCTTGGATATATAGTATTTGTTATTATAAACGAGCTCCACATACCGGCCATGGTTGAGATCCACGTTTGCTGTAAAGGATTTGTGCACGTTTAGTTTGCTCAGCAGCTGATGCTTGTGAAGGAACACCAGATCCTCCAACTGACTGCCATGTTTGTACGTCAAATTGGTATAAACCGTGGTAAGTTCCAGAAGCATCTACGATACTTGAATTTCCACCAGATTCACATTGTGCTAATGCTGACCAGTTAACTCCGCCAGTGTTAGATACAGTAGCTGTTTGTTGAACAGGTGCTTTGTAAGTTTTAACTGTTGCAGGTTTTGCTACAGGAGCTGTATAAGCTGTTTGTTGAACGGCTGGTTTAACAGCAGTTTGAGTAGCAGTTTTCGTAACTGGTGCACTTACAACAGATTGTACTTCTGCTTTTGGAGCAGCTACAGATGCAACTTCTACTGATTTATTAACTACAGTATCAGCAGCACCAGTGTATTTATATTCCCAAGTCCAGTAGATACCATCTGATTTGAATTCATAAGAGAATCCATCTTTGCTGAATGCGTAGTGGTATGGTCCAGCATGAACTGGTTTTTCGTTTAATGATGCAGATTCAGCTTTAGCTAATTCAGCTAATTGAGCGAAGTCTACAGTTTCTTTTTGAGTATTTTCAGTTTCTGAAGCGTATGCTTGACCAGCAGTTGCTACCGACGTTGTACCTAAAGCTAAAGCTAATGATGATGTTAAGATTGCTTTTTTCATAATATATAAGTCCTCCATTAATTTACGTTTTGTTATTTTCGTTATCGGTTGTCAAAGTGACTGTCGATAATTTTCTCTCTTTCGACATTAATAATGTAACACATAAAATCATTACATACGTTACAGTAAAATAACAATTCATTACAATGTCGAAATGTTTTTGTAATATAAAAAGTGAAGAATGCTATCTAGAGCATTATTCCCATGTAATATTTTAAAGATTAAGCTGTAACCCAGTGTTGTGCACCGTACTCATTATATAATTTTACGGCTGCTGCATCTTGAACTGATTCAGGTGCTGAAGCTGGTGATTTTCCTTTCCATGAAGCTGGAGCAACGGTATCCCATGTACTTTGTAAGAATTGATATTTACCTGCTGCACCAGAAGTAGTGTTGATCGCACGGATATTACCACCTGATTCACGTTGTGCAATTAACTGTAAATGTGTATTAACACTTACGTTTGATGTTGATGTTTGTGAAACGGGTGCTTTGTAAGCACTTTGTTGCACTGGTGCTTTTTGTTGAACTGGTGCTTGATAACTCACTTGTTTAAATTGTTTTGCTGGTGCTTGATAAGTTGTTTTGTGAATTGGTATTTGTTCTTTAACACTATCAAATTGTTGTACAGCTTGAGGTTGAGTAGATGTTTTATTTACAATCGTATCTGCTGCTCCAGTGTATTTATATTCCCATGTCCAGTAAACGCCATCTGATTCAAAGTTATAAGAATATCCATCTTTATTAAATGAATAATTGTAAGCTCCAGCATGCATTGGGCGTTCATTTAATGTTTCTGAATTGTTTCTCGCTAAGTTTGCCAGTTCATTGAAATCCACTTTAGCTGTTTGTGTCGTTTCTGATGCTTGTGCTTCGTGTGAACCATTTACTCCTGATAATCCTGTTACGCCTAACGTTAATGCTAATGATGATGTTAATAATGCTTTTTTCATAATATATAATCCTCCAGTAATTTAAAAATTCAATGTTTCTCGTCTTTCTTTGTCGATAATGATGTGTATTTCGACAAGAAGAAGTAATTTAAAAAATATATTTTTATAAGTTACAGATTAATTAGAATAATGTTTTTTCTGGATAAACAAACTAAAATGCAAAGTTTATTTTTCTGTAACGGTTCATATTAGACCATATATATTCTTTAAGTTCAAAAATTTTGAGTAAGAAAAAGATGATTTTATTCAATTATCTTACATTTTATGTAAAAGTAGAATAATTTTTTTATTATCACTGATGCTGATTAAATATAGGAGATGAAAGGGATTAAATATATATAAACATTTTGCAACTAATATGTTTGTCAAAAAATGGTCACAAATAAAAATTTTTTAAAAGGATACTATACTTCTAATTTATTTATTATAATTTGCAAAGAAAAATGAACGTTTAATTACCATATATTAATTTGAGTTTCTTCTATTATAATAGTTGGTTATAAATGTTGATTATTTTGCTACAGAATTTATAAGAAATAATTAAAGTAATAAAATAAAAATAAAGGGCAAAGAAAGTCAAAATAATGTTTGACCTTCTTTGACTAATTTAGTATAATAAGAGTATCAAAGGAACATAATACCCTTTGTAGTAATACTTACAACTAAATAGGAGTGATTATTTATGAATAACGGAATTTTTGACAGTAACTTTGATGCAATGTTCAATAGAATGTTTAATGAATTAGGACAAGGTCAAGTGAAGCGCAAATTTTATATTAATGGGCAGGAAGTAACACCTGAAGACATTCAAGATATTCAAAATAAGCAATTTAATGATAATCAGGCACAACGATTAAAAGATCAAAATAACAATGTGCAAGGTGAGTTTTTATCAAAGATTGGTAGAAATTTAACTGAAGAAGCACGTAATGGAAAACTAGATCCAGTGATTGGACGTTCAAAAGAAATACGTAATACAGCAGAAGTATTAAGTAGAAGAATAAAGAATAATCCAATCTTAGTTGGTGAAGCAGGGGTTGGTAAGACTGCGATTGTCGAAGGTTTAGCTCAAGCTATTATTGACGGAGATGTACCACAGGCAATTAAAGATAAAGAAATAATTTCAATAGATATTTCTGCGCTTGAAGCAGGGACACAATATCGTGGTGCTTTTGAAGAAAATGTTCAAAAATTAATTGATGAAGTGAAAGCACAAGATAATATCGTATTATTCTTAGATGAGATTCATCAAATGATCGGTAGCGGAGCAACTGGTGCTGATTCTGGTAGTAAAGGCTTATCTGATATTTTAAAACCAGCATTAAGCAGAGGAGATATTACAATTATCGGTGCTACTACTCAAGATGAATATCGTAACAATATTTTAAAAGATCCAGCTTTATCTCGTCGATTCAATGAAGTTGTCGTGAATGAGCCAAGTGCAGAGGATACAATTGCAATATTGGAAGGTATAAAAGAAAAATATGAACAACATCATGCAATAGAAATACCTGATAATGTGATTAAAGCTTGTGTTGAGTTATCGATTCAGTATATTCCGCAAAGATTATTACCGGATAAAGCGATAGATTTACTGGATATCACTGCAGCACATGTTTCTTCTAATCATACAGTTGTTGATACTGTTCAATCAGAAAAACAAATCGAACAGCTTGAACAAGAAAAATTAAAAGCAGTAGATAGAGAAGATTATGAACAGGCAAATGCACTACAAATGGAGATTAAATCAATAAAGGATAGTCTAGAGAAAAGCGTCGAAACAAATACGTTAACAGTTGATGATGTAGCAGGAACAGTTGAGAGATTAACTGGAATTCCTGTTTCGCAGATGGATAGTAACGATCTTGAACGTCTGAAAAATATTAAAGATAGATTATCAGAAAAAATTATCGGTCAAGATGAAGCGGTACAGGCGGTGGCAAAAGCAATCCGTAGAAATCGTGCTGGATTTGACGAAGGCAACCGACCAATCGGTAGCTTCTTGTTTGTTGGTCCGACTGGCGTAGGTAAAACAGAACTCGCAAAACAGTTAGCTGTTGATTTATTTGGTAATAAAGAAGCATTAATTCGTCTGGACATGAGTGAATATAGTGATTTAACAGCTGTTTCTAAAATGATCGGTACTACTGCTGGTTACGTAGGATACGATGATAACTCAAATACATTAACAGAACGTGTTCGCCGTAATCCTTATTCAGTGATTCTGTTCGATGAAATTGAAAAAGCAAATCCACAAATATTAACATTGTTATTACAAGTATTAGATGATGGAAAATTGACTGATGGTCAAGGTAATGTGATCAACTTTAAAAACACGATTATCATTGCTACAAGCAATGCAGGATTTAGTTTGGACAGTAAGAAGACTGAAGGTACTGACATTATGGCAATCATTAAAGATTATTTCAGACCTGAATTCTTAAATCGATTTAATGGTATTATAGAATTTAAATCTTTAGATAAAGCAAGTTTACTTCAAATTGTTGATCTTATGTTAGATGATGTTGAACGAACATTAGCTAAAAAGGAAATCACAATGACAATTACAGATGAAGCGAAAAACTGGTTAATTGATAATGGTTATGATGAATTACTAGGTGCGAGACCGTTACGCCGTGTTGTAGAGCAACATGTTAGAGATAATATAACTGATTACTATTTAGAACATCCGGAAGTTAAAAATGTTCATTTAACGTTAAATAATGATAAAACAGATATTAAGGTAGCATAAAAAGTGCGGGTACAAAATGTACCCGCACTTTTAATTTGTCTTTATTAAAGAGATGAATTCAGTCATTTCCTGAGTACATACGTAGCCTTTTCTTAATAATATGCCTATTGGATAATAGTTATTTTCATCGGTTAAATGAAATATTTTAGTTGTCTGATATCTACTTCTTAACATCCTTTTCATTTATCACTGCAATAATAACAAATTCTTTTATTATTGTAGTTTGCCAAAGTAATGACATAATAATAAAGAAATCGCAAGACTAAAAAGCCCTACGATTCATTTTCTCTGTAATCTTCTTTCATCTGCTGAATATATTTCACATCTGGTGTAACAACAACTGTCGATTGATCGGTATATGTGACAAATCCTGGTTTAGAACCATTTGGTTTATATACATAACGAATTTCTGTGTAATCCACAGGTATCTTAGATGATCCTTGTGCTTTCGAGAAATGTCCTGCTAAAAAGGCTGCATCTTCAATCGTACCATCAGTCGGTTGTGCATCTAATATAACGACATGACTGCCTGAAATATCTTTCGTATGGAACCAAAGATAATTATTTCTGCCCATCTTATGCGTGATATATTCATTTTGCAGATTATTTCTTCCAACTACAATTACTTGATTATCTCGCGATAAATAGTGATCGATATCTTGTGTCTTCTTTTTCTTCTTATCATTCTTTTTATGCTTTTTCTTAATTAAATTTTGTTCAGCCAGCTCATTACGAATATCATCAATGTCATCGAGTTCAATATGATTAAGTTGCATTTGAATGGTCTGGATATATTCAATTTCATCTTTTGTTTCTTCTATCTGAACGATAGCATGCTGTTTTCTCGTTTTTAGACGATTGTACTGCTTGTAATAATATTGTGCATTTTCAGCAGGGGATTTTCTTGGATTTAGAGGTATTGTTACTGTTTCATCGTTATAATAATTCACAGTTTCAAATGCTTCCATGCCTTGTTTTAGCATATACATATTACTTGTGATTAATTCACCGAATAAATTCATTTCATCCATTCGTTTTGTTTCTTCAAGTTCATTAACAAGTTTTGCCAGTTTCTTCTCGTTTTTCTGAAGTAAACTGGTTAAGTGACGTGCAAGATCGTTCGTCTGGTTTCTTACGCGCTCACGTGTTGCACGATCTTTATAGAAGTGATCTAACAATTCACTTAAACTATCGAAAGATTCTACATCTGTAATAAATGGTACTGGTTTATAATAGAAATCTTCTTTATCGTTTAATGTAAATGCAACAGGTCTGATATACTGATCAGTCATAAAGTTTTTAAATGCAGCATCTATATCGTTATCTGAAGCTAACAGTGCATTGACGGCAACCGGACTGAAACCCTCTAGTGCGTTGAGTAATGCTTTTTTAATCGGCAGCTCTGGATTAAGTAAATCACTGACTGTATTAATTTCGTATGGATTATGTTTTTTTAATGTTGGCGGGAATTCATAGCTAAAGCCCGGCATTAACGTTCTAGCACTGTTCGTATTTGGTGTTAAATGTTTTAAGCTATCGAGAATTTTTTTATTTTCATCAGTAAGAATAATATTGCTATGCTTACCCATTATCTCTATATAGAGATGTCGTACGATACGATCACCAATTTCATTCGTGTTATTGATGATGATTTCTATAATTCGGTCATTTCCAATTTGATTGATGGTCGAGACGATACCGCCTTCAATATGTTTACGTAATACGCGTAAGAACATCGGTGGCTCGAACGGGTTATCAAAGTTACCGGTTGTTAATTGTAATCGTGCAAAGTTAGGATGTGCTGATAAAAGAAGTTTCTGATTCTTTCTATTCGCACGGATGACGAGTACTATTGTATAATCATCAGGTTGTGTAATTTTATTAATACGTGCTGTTTCTAAAAATGATATTTCTTTAATCATTTGATGTGTAAATAAGCCATCAAAAGCCATATGCTCACCTCTTTTTTTCGTCCCTTTAGTGTATCATGAATTCATTCATCATCATATATATGTGCACATTTATAATAGAAAACATGGATGCTTAATATTATCATGTATTTTTCTTAAGTTTTATGATAAATTTAAATATAATCACTTTTAGATGAAAGGTCGTTATTATGGAGAAAGAAAAAGGGTTACTAATTGTTCTATCAGGTCCATCAGGTGTTGGTAAAGGTACAGTGCGTAAGGCAATATTTGATGATCCGGAAACTGATTTTGAGTATTCAATTTCTATGACGACACGCAACCAGCGCGTCGGAGAAGTTGATGGCGTGGATTACTTCTTTAAATCAAGAGAAGAATTCGAAGCATTGATAAAAGATGATGCATTTATAGAATATGCAGAATATGTTGGTAATTATTACGGAACACCTGTACAATATGTTAGGGATACGATGGATGCAGGTAAGGATGTATTTTTAGAAATAGAAGTGCAGGGAGCACGCCAAGTACGTAAGAAGTTTCCAGAAGCATTATTTATCTTTTTGGCACCACCTACTTTAGAACATTTAGAACAGCGTTTAATCGGTCGTGGTACTGAATCACAGGAAGTGATTCAAAACCGCATTAATGAAGCGCGTAAAGAAGTAGAAATGATGAATCTATATGATTATGTTGTCATCAATGATGAAGTAATGGAAGCGAAACAAAAGGTTCAGACCATCGTAGAAGCAGAACACTTAAAGCGTGAACGCATAGAAGCGCGTTTTAGAAAAATGATATTGGAGGCGAAATAGATGTTAAACCCACCGTTAGATCAATTAAAGAAAAATGTAAATTCTAAATACTTAATCGTAACACTTGCAGCTAAACGTGCACGTGAATTACAGGATAATCCAGAAGGCGCATTATTAGATGATTATACCTCATATAAACCAGTTGGCCGTTCTTTAGAAGAAATTGCAGCGCATAAAATTAGAATTACGAATGAATTACCAAATTAAAACTAAGACTGACAAATTAATTTTTGTCAGTTTTTTTTACTAGGAGGAAATCATGAAAATAATATTAGGTGTAACAGGTGGTATTGCAGCATATAAAGCGATCGACTTAACGAGCAAACTGACACAGGCTGGTCATGAAGTACGTGTTATTATGACGGAGGGTGCACTGGAATTTGTAACACCTCTGGCATTTCAGGCATTGAGTCGAAATTCTGTGTATACAGATATCTTTAATGAACATCATCCAGATGAAATTCAACATATTAGTCTAACTGATTGGGCAGACTGTATGGTAATCGCACCTATTACCGCATCAACCATTGGTAAGATGGCACATGGTATCAGTGATAATATGCTTACTGCAACGTATTTAGCATATACAGGTCCTGTATATATCGCACCTGCGATGAACGCTAAAATGTATGATCATCCTGCTGTGATAGAGAATTTAAAGACGTTACATGAAAGAGGCGTTCAAATTATTGAGCCAGGCGCAGGTTTTCTTGCATGTGGGTATATTGCAAAGGGGCGTATGAGTGAACCGATTGATATTATGAACATTATCACTACTAAACAACAGATTAAACAAGTTGAACAGGATTTATCAGGTAAAAGTGTGCTGATTACAGCTGGACCTACTATTGAGAAAATAGATCCAGTGCGTTATTTAACAAATCGTTCTTCTGGCAAAATGGGATACAGTTTAGCTGAAGCGGCAAGTGTACGCGGTGCTCATGTCACGTTAATTTCAACGGATTTACCACTGGATGTGCCACAAGGCGTAAATCATATTAAAATTGAAAGTGCTGAAGATATGTTCAATGCAGTAAAAGATAACATGGATAAAGCTGATATTATTATCAAAGCAGCAGCAGTTGCAGATTATACGCCTGTTGAAGTGTATGAACAGAAACTGAAGAAAAAAGACGGTGATTTAACGATTACATTTAAACGTACACAAGACATTCTAAGGTATATCGGGACACATAAAACGCATCAATGTGTTATCGGATTTGCAGCCGAAACCGAACAAGTCGAAAAGTATGCACGCGGCAAACTCGTTAAGAAAAATGCAGATGTCATTATAGCAAATAACGTTGGTGACAAAACGATTGGTTTCAAGTCAGATGATAATGCAGTAACGATGTATTTTAAAGATGGAAGTGAAGCTTCAATTGAAAAACAGCCGAAATTAGGGGTTTCTCACGAAATATTAACACAAGTGATAAAGAAGGGATTTAATTGATCGCTAAAGTAATCGTTGATGTGAATAGCAAACGGGTTGACAGATTATTTGATTATCTTATACCCGATCATCTTGAAACACAAATTGTTCCTGGCATGCGTGTCGTCGTTCCCTTTGGTCCTCGGAAAGTACAGGGGTATGTGATCGCATTGAATGAGACTGCTGAATTTGATAAATTAAAACCTATCATCAGCGTACAGGATTATGTACCGGAATTGACACAGGAACTGATTGAATTGAGTGAATGGATGAGCTATACGCATGTGTCGAAACGTATCGCAGTACTTGATGCTATGCTACCAGCAGCTTTAAAAGGTAAATATAAGAAAATATTACGTATCAGTAATGATATTGATATACCGCATGATTTAATAACATATTTTAACAATGATCAACTATATTTAGAGCGTGCACAAGAATTAGAAATTATGCCGAGACTTACCCCATTTATTAAAGACGGAAGTATCGTAGAAGATATTGAAGTGACACAGAAAAATAAAGTAAAAAAATTACTCGGAGTAAGATTAGTTGAAGGCATTGATTATGCGTCATTAGCAAAAAATGATAAGCAGCTTGCAGCATGTGAAGAGGTGTTGTCGAACCGTGAAGGAATAACATTTGTTGAATTAGAAGCGCGAGGTATTTCAAAAGGGGTATGTAACACGCTTATAAAGAACGGTGTGTTCGAAAAAGTCGAACTAGAACAAATACGAGATCCATTTGCACATAAAGTATTTTTTGAAGATGATAAGAAACAACTGCTTCCTGAACAGCAAGCTGCGTATAACGCAATTCACGAAGCTTATGGAAATAAAAAAGCTGAGACATTTTTACTACATGGTGTTACAGGATCAGGTAAGACAGAAGTATATTTACAACTCATTAGCGATGTATTAGACAATAATCAGCAGGCGATTGTGCTTGTCCCTGAAATTGCATTGACACCTCAAATGGTTGACCGCTTTAAATCACGATTTGGAGATGAAGTGGCAGTACTTCACTCGGGTCTATCAAGCGGTGAACGATATGATGAGTGGCGTAAAATTAAGAATCAGACTGCAAGTGTGTCAGTTGGTGCTCGAAGTAGTATCTTCGCACCATTCAAAGATGTCGGTATAATCATCATCGACGAAGAACACGAAACGACATATAAACAAGAAGATTATCCAAGATATCATGCACGAGAGATAGCAGAATGGCGTGCGAAATATCATCAGTGCCCACTCGTATTGGGAAGTGCGACACCATCTCTGGAAAGTTATGCAAGAGCTGAAAAGGGCGTCTATACCAAATTAGAAATGTTAACACGCGCGAATCAACAGGCGATGCCTGAAATGTTTGTCGCAAATATGCGTGATGAACTGGCAAACGGCAATCGATCGATGTTCTCTGAAATTTTGAAAGAAAAGATTCAGGAAAAAATCGATAAGGATGAACAGGTCGTACTATTTTTAAACCGACGAGGACATGCACAATTTATGTTATGTCGTGATTGTGGTCATGTACCGATGTGTCCAAACTGTGATATCAGTCTGACATATCATAAGTTTACTGATGAACTGAAATGTCATTATTGTGGATATAAAGAACCTCCAGTAAACGTATGTCCAAGCTGTGGGAGTGAACATATCCGCGAGATGGGTGTAGGAACTCAGAAAGTCGAAGAAATAATTTACGAAACATTTCGTGATGTAAAGGTCATTCGAATGGATAATGACACGACAAGGAAGAAAGGAACTCATGAAAAGCTGCTTGAGCAGTTTAAACGAAAAGAAGCGAATATATTACTCGGCACCCAGATGATTGCGAAAGGATTAGACTTTCCGGATATTACACTCGTTGGGGTATTAAATGCAGACACGATGCTGAACCTACCCGATTTCCGTGCAAGCGAGAAAACGTATCAATTACTTACACAAGTATCGGGACGTGCGGGAAGAAGCACGAAAAGCGGTGAAGTCGTCATTCAGACATACAACCCGGAACATTATGCCATACAATATGCAGTAGCAAATAATTACCATGGATTTTATAAAGAAGAAATGACGTATCGTAGACTTGGGAAGTATCCACCGTATTTTTATATGGTGTATCTGAATTTTAGTCATCAGGATTTAAGGAAAGTACTACTGGAAAGCAAACATATACATCAAATATTATTACAACATTTGACACCGGGCAGTTACGTATTAGGACCAGCACCGAGTCCGATTGCACGCATTAACAACCAGCACCGTTTCCAGATTATGATCAAGTTTAAGTCAGAACCCGAATTATTGAAAGCTCTGAACTATCTGGACGATTATTATCATGAGCAGTTTGTAAAAGATAAGTTTACGCTGCATATAGATATTAATCCATATATGATGATGTGATGTGTAAAGTTGTGACGGAAACGGTAGTATTTCCAAAATACAGCCGCTTCCGTATCGCAAAATCAAACCCACACACCCGTACATTTCGTATACGACCGCAAAATGTAGTAAAATGACACTAAACACTCTCTTTAGCCAAAGTTAAAGAGAGTTTTATCATTCAAACGAATATATCGCAATCTTACGCAAAATAAAGTAAAATAGAATGATTGAATAAAAAAGGAGTAAGTCCATTGATTAAACCATTAATAGATAAAAATGATGCATTACTGCATAGAGAAGTTAAAGATGTAACGGCTTTTGACGATAGTCTAAAAGCTTTGATTCAGGATTTAGAAGATAGTTTATACCATTATAATGGTGTAGGTATTGCTGCACCTCAAATTGGTGTCGATTTAAAAGTTGCACTTGTTGATATGGAACAGGATGGTATTTTACAGCTCGTAAATCCAGTGATTACTCATTACTCGGAAGATAAAGAGAGTGATGTCGAGGGTTGTTTATCAGTGCCAGATGTCTTTGGTATGGTAGATCGTTCAACAGAAATTGTTATAAAAGCAAATGATTTAGAGGGTAACGCAATTGAAATGACGGCATATGATGATATCGCTCGTATCATACAACATGAGGTTGATCACCTGTACGGTACAATGTTTACAGATAAAGTAACGCGTTACATATCTGAAGAAGAGCTGGAGGCGATGTATGATGAAGAAGCCTAATATTATTTTTATGGGAACACCTGACTTTTCAGCACCTATTTTAAAAGCAGTACACGATGCATTTGGTGTAACGCATGTCATCACACAACCGGATAAACCAGTTGGTCGTAAAAGAGTCCTTACAGCACCGCCTGTAAAAGTTCAGGCAACAGAACTTGGTATCGAAGTATACCAACCGGAAAAGATGACAAGTGATGAAGCTTATGAATATGTTCAAAACTTAAATCCAGATCTTATAATTACAGCTGCTTATGGTCAGTTATTACCTGAACGTGTGCTTGAAATACCTCGACTTGGCTGTATTAATGTACATGCTTCATTACTACCGAAATATCGTGGGGGTGCACCGATTCATAAAGCCATCATCAATGGTGAAAAAGAATCAGGTGTTACTATTATGTACATGGCAAAAAAACTAGATGCCGGTGATATGATTGCTCAAGTTGTTGTACCAATTGAACAAAATGATACGGTCGGTACATTACATGATAAATTAAGTACAGCAGGTACGAAATTATTGCTTGAAACGTTACCGGATATATTTGCTGAAACAAATAATAGGATACCGCAAGAACACGACGCTGCAACGTTTGCATCAAACGTTAGTCGCGAAGAAGAATTTGTTACTTTTGATCGCTCAAGTCAGGCAGTTCATGACCATATCCGTGGGTTAAGTCCATGGCCGGTAGGTTTTGCTAAAGTTGATGGTCAGAACATGAAACTATGGATGTCTGAAATTGTTGATGGTTCAGGACAACCTGGTGAAATAATAAGCGCTGATAATAAGGGTATTAAAGTAGCGACGAACGATGGTGCAGTGTTGCTCACTGAAGTTCAGCCTGCTGGAAAAAAGCGTATGAATGCAGGTAGTTATATCGCAGGATTAAAACAAACGATTGTGGGGCAGACATTTAATGGAGCATAAACGTAGTGTTAGATATATTGCCTTAGAAATTTTGGATCAGGTTTTAACTGAAGGTGGCTATAGCAATTTACTTATTAATGAAGCGATTAAAGAGGGTTACGTAGAACCTGTTGATAGAGCGTTACTTACAGAGCTAGTGTATGGTACACTGCAACATAAATTAACACTTGAGTTCTATATTGAACCATTTATAAAAGCAAATATTAAAGGGTGGATGCGTCGTTTACTATTAATGAGTGTTTATCAGGCTGTATATTTAGACAAAGTACCTGATCACGCGATTATTAATGAAGCGGTAGAAATTACGAAGCAACGTGGTTCTATTAGCGGAGCCAATACAATGAATGCTATCTTAAGAAATTTTCAGCGTAGTGAATTACGTGATTTTGCTGAGATTAAAGATGACTTAAAGCGTTTAAGTATTGAAACAAGTACACCGCTTTGGTTAATTAAACACTGGAATACACATTTCGGTTACGATAAGACATGTGCGATGGCGGAAGAATTTCTGACGTATCCTGATACAACGGTGCGTGTCAATACGACAAAAATTACGATTGAAGAAGCAATTCAGCGATTACAGGATGAAGGCTATACTGTTGAACAGTCAGAGATTATTCCAGAATGTCTGGCAATTGATGGACCACCTATTGTACAGAATCCATTATTTAAACATGGTTACTTAAGCGTTCAGGATGCTTCAAGTATGCTTGTTGCAAATGTGTTGGATCCACAAGAGGGTGAAACAATCCTTGATACGTGTAGTGCTCCTGGTGGTAAGTCTTGTCATATTGCTGAAAAGATGAATCGTACTGGGCGCGTCGTGAGTCACGATGTCTATCCGCATAAGATTGATTTGATTAAATATAATATTAATCGTTTAAGTTTACGCAATATAGAACCTTCAGTTCATGATGCGCTCGAACCTTTTGAAGGCATTTATGATAGAGTCCTAGTCGATGCACCTTGCTCAGGATTTGGTGTCATTAAGCGTAAACCTGAGATTAAATATGAAAAGACACCTAAAGATATAGATACACTATGGCCGATGCAATTAGAAATACTTACGAATGCCAGTAAAGTTGTAAAGCCTGGTGGTCTCTTAGTATACTCAACATGTACGATAGAACAGATGGAAAATGATAACGTAGTCTACTCATTTATAAAACAGAACCCGGATTTCGAGATTGAACCGATAAAATTACCAGTATTAGGTGAACATAAACTATTGCAAATATTACCACAGGACTTAAAGTCTGATGGTTTCTTTATTGCAAAATTAAGAAGGAAGAGTGAATAATTATGGCTTTATTAGAAAAGAAGAATAAAAAATTTATGCCCAATTTTGAGAAACCGTCTATTTATTCGTTACAATTAGATGAGTTGAAAGATTGGTTGGCAGATCACAAACAGCAATCATTTAGAGCGAAACAAATTTTTGACTGGTTATATGTAAAACGTGTAACAAGTTTTGAAGATATGACAAATTTATCAAAAGAGTTACGTGAAGTTTTAGAAAGCAACTTTACGATGACGACTTTAAAAACAGTCGTTAAACAGGAAAGTAAAGATGGAACGATTAAGTTCTTATTCGAGTTACAAGACGGTTATACAATTGAAACTGTATTAATGCGTCATGATTACGGTAATTCTGTCTGTGTTACGACACAAGTTGGCTGCCGTATCGGATGTACTTTCTGTGCATCGACGTTAGGTGGCTTAAAACGTAATTTAGAAGCAGGCGAAATAGTGGCTCAAGTACTTGCAGTGCAACAAGCGCTGGATTTAACAGAAGAGCGTGTGAGCCACGTAGTTATTATGGGGATTGGTGAACCATTCGAAAACTACGAAGAAATGATGGACTTTTTAAAGATTATCAATCATGATGACGGACTTAACATTGGAGCACGTCATATTACTGTATCGACATCAGGCATTATTCCTAGAATCTATGATTTCGCTGATGAAGAATTACAAATTAACTTTGCACTGAGTTTACACGGTCCTAATAATGATATTAGAAGTCGATTAATGCCGATTAACCGTGCATATGATCTTGAAAAGTTAATGGAATCAATTGAATATTATGTGAATAAGACAGGACGCCGTATCACTTTTGAATATGGTCTATTTGGTGGCGTTAATGATCAGGTACATCATGCGAAAGAACTTGCCAAATTAATTAAACATCTAAATTGTCACGTGAATTTAATTCCGGTTAACCATGTACCCGAACGTGATTACGTACGTACACCGAAAGAAGATATCTTTAAGTTTGAAAAAGAATTAAAAAGAAATGGAATAAATGCTACAATTAGACGTGAACATGGTGCAGATATTGATGCTGCATGTGGACAATTACGCGCGAAAGAAAGAGCAGAAGAAACGAGGTAGTCATATGCACGCACGTTTTTTTACGGATATGGGACCAGTCAGACAACGCAATGAAGATGCTGGCGGAGTATATTACAATCACACAGGACAGTTGTTCGTAGTTATTTGTGATGGTATGGGTGGACATAATGCAGGGGATGTAGCAAGTAATTTTGTTAATGATTTACTTGCTGAACGTTTTACAGAGGAAAACTACATTGAACGTCAAAATGCTGAGAGCTGGCTGAAAAGTAATATCTCTGATATAAATCGTCAGCTTTATCAGAGAAGTCATGAGAACAATGAAAATCAAGGCATGGGTACTACTCTAGTTTGTGCATTAATGTTTGAACATCAAGTCGTCATTGCAAATGTTGGAGATTCTCGTGCATATCTTATCAATGAACGTGAAATGCGCCAGGTAACGCATGATCATACATTTGTAAATCATTTACTAATGGCTGGTGGTATAACGAAAGAAGAGGCACGTAACCATCCTCAACGCAATGTTATCACTAAAGTAATGGGTTCAGATAAACGTATTCATCCGGATATGTTTGAATATGATTTCGATCGGTATGAATATCTATTATTATCCTCGGATGGTCTAACTGATTATCTTGAAGAATCATACATACATGAAATTATCAAGACGCGTGAAAATGTAAAAGCAGCTGGAGAAGCATTGATTAATGCTTCTGTAGAGGCAGGAGCTCGTGATAATATTTCTGTAATACTTGTCCCTTTAAAAGGGGGCGAGTAAATGATTGGTACAATTATTAGTGACCGCTATAAGTTAGTTAAATATATCGACGGTGGAGGAATGAGTAGTGTATACCTCGCCGATGATATTATTTTAGATGCACAGGTCGCTGTAAAAATCATTAATATTCCTCCTGTCGATGTTGATCGTGCGGTTAAGCGTTTTGAACGTGAAGTACAGAATGCAACAACATTATCTCATCCTAATATCGTTAAAGTCCTGGATGTAGATGAAGATGAACGTCATTATTATATGATTATGGAGTATATTAATGGTCCTACATTACATGAATATATACGTGATAATGGTCCGTTAGATGTTGAAGAGGCAGTATTCTTCACAAAACAAATATTGCGTGGTATTGAACATGCGCATCAACATCGTATAATTCATCGTGATATTAAACCTCAAAATATTTTGATGACGCAATCAAAAGAACTTAAAATCTCTGATTTTGGAATAGCACGCGCATTGAGCGAGACGGCGATGACGCATACGAACCATATTATGGGAAGTGTGCATTATTTGTCACCAGAACAAGCTAAAGGGAAACAAACGGATGAAGCAAGTGATATTTATTCAATAGGTATCGTTTTATTTGAAATGTTGACCGGACATCCTCCTCATGAAGGTGAAAGTGCAGTCGGTGTAGCAATTAAGCATATTCAGGAGCAACTACCATCTGTAATTGAAGAAAACCCAGCAGTACCTCAAGCGCTAGAAAATATTATATTAAAAGCAACGATGAAAGAGAAATATCAACGTTATCGTACAACACAGGAAATGTATGATGATTTAAACACCTGTCTTGACGAAGAACGTTCAGAAGAACCGAAAATGATGATTGTTGACGATGCAACAAGAATGATTCCTGTTATACAAGCAAATGATACGATTGAAATGCATCCTGTTACAACGATGCCAACAGAATCAGCTGACGTTCAAAATAATGATGAACAGGATAATCATGAACTAAAGAAGAAAAAAAGAAAATGGTGGTTATGGTTATTACCACTGTTACTTATTTTAGGTTTAGGAACAGCTATTGCTTATATGACTTTTGCACCAAATTATAGTGTAGTTCCAGATATCAATGGTAAGTCAATTTCAGAAGCAACTAGTTTACTTGAACAAAGTAATTTACGTAAAGGACAGGTTAATTACGTATTTTCTGATACATTTGAAGATGGGACCGTGATTGAAACTGATCCGATGATAGGTGAAAAAGTTAAAGAATTATCACGCATTAACTTAACAGTATCGAAAGGTTCTAAAAAGTTTACTTTTGAAGAATTTGTCGGACAGGATATTTCTATCGTTAAGAAAAAACTAGATAAACAAGGTTTTAAATCTATAAAAGTAAAACACGTTTATAATTATGAAAAATCAGGTACAATCATTAAACAAAATATTAATGCAAACAAAGAAGTCATTCCTAAAGATACTGCGGTTGTATTTACAGTATCAAAAGGTGTTGAGGAAATATTTGTTCAGGATTATACTGGGCTTTCTTTTGATAAAGCCAAAGCTGAACTGGAACAAGTAGGCTTTGTCGTTAATGTGGTACAAGTAATTTATTCTGATGACGTATCAAATGGTAATATTATTTCTCAGAATGTCCGTAACATAAAGCTCCCTTACGGATCAACGATTAATTTTGAAGTATCAAAAGGAAAAAAGAATAAGAATACAGAAGAAAAAGTCACTACTGAAACACCAGAAGAGAAAGTCACTACTGAAACACCAGAAGAAAAAGATAAGAAGTACATTGGAACAGTTAATATTCCATATAAGGGCAAAGAAATAACGCCATCAACAGAAGCACCTGAAACAAACGAAGAAGGCGAAACTGTAGAACCACCTACGGAACCACCTGCTACCGAAAAGATGCCTCAACTTGTTGAGATATTTATTAAAGATAAAAACAATGATATTTCAACAATCTATGAATCTTATGAAACAACAAAGGAAAGTAAGAAAAGATTAGTGCTTACAGTTGAACCAGATACACAAGGAGCGATTATTATTAAAATTGATGGCAAGACGTATTTGCAGGAACAAATCGATTATGACGAAATTGAATAGTTTTTAAGACGGCTAAGTAGATTCACTTTATGCCGTCTTTTTTATGCTTTTTATTTGTAATATTTATTATTTAAACCTATATTTTAAATATACACACAAGGGGGTCACTACATGTCATACCATTACTATGAAATATTCTCTGGAGTGAGAGATAAAATATCATCACAATTTAATTTATCAGATGATGCTACAAATACATTATATTTTAATATTATCAAAAATCTAGCACCGAACAATGATTACACTTTTCAACAGATTATGCTGGAATATTTAACAGAACTACAAATAAAAAGCCTGTTTTTCTTTCACAAAGATATGGTAGGACATAATGGCTTTAACGTAAAAAAGCAAGGTGAAGTGTTAATCGTCACAGAAGTAAATGATGATAATCGTCTTGTTGTAGGGGATGTTATAAAAAAAATGAGTGATGATGAAATAAATATTCTTGAATCAAGATACAAGAAACTGTTATTTCATGAAGATGATAATAATCAGGACTGGACACATATTATTGCGAAACAATCACATCTCACGCTTTTACGTGGAGAAGAAGAATATAAATTTGATGTCCAGCACTTTAATCATTTTCCAGAAAATACAGTAAAAAGCTATAACGGTTATCAGATTGTTACGATTTATAATTTTGATGAAACGGTTACATATCCTCATGATTTACCTGTTATTTTAGATCTTCGTTATGCGCGTGGTATTAAGTCGCATCAATATGAAGCTGATATTATCTTAATATCAGCTTTAACGAAAGGAAGTCCAGAGTTCTTTGCATCACAAAGTGATGCAAAGAAGATAGGTGAGCATTCTTTCGGTGCAGCGAATATCTTTTATACAATTGAATTTGATGACTTTGTATTCGTATATGGCACAGAGGAAGAATTTGTAGTGCAACCAGATATACGCTTAACGAATAACGCAGAAAGTGATGCAATAATGGAAGAAGCAAAACGAATTATTTTAAGTTAAAATTTTGTAATTTAGGGTATAGATAAATAATACTTATTAGGGGGAATCATCATGGCGAAAAGAATGCCAAAAGATAGAGGTCTTGACAATACTTTAACGATTATGAAAGAAGGATATGAATATATTCAGAATCGTACAAAAAAATTTAATTCAAATGTATTTGAAACGCGTGTTCTAGGGGGTAAACAAGCTGTTGTTATTAGCGGTAAACAAGCTGCAGAATTATTTTATGATAATGATAAAATTGAAAGATCCGGTACTTTACCACCACGTGTAGTAAAGACGTTATTTGGTAAAGGTGCGATACATACGACTACGGGTAAAAAGCACATTGATAGAAAAGCTTTATTTATGTCATTAATGACAGATGAAAATTTAACATATTTACGTAAATTAACACGTAACTACTGGTTCCAGAATACACAACGTATGCAGTTGATGGATGAAGTTAATGTCTATAAAGAATCTATTATTTTATTGACAAAAGTTGGATTTAGATGGGCAGGTATTATTGAAACACCTGAAAATATTGAACAGCATGCAATGGATATGGATAAGATGATTGATTCATTTGGAGCAATCGGTTCACCTTATAAAGGATATCGTGAAGCTAAGAAAGCACGCGCACGTGTAGAAGATTTCTTAGAAGAGCAAATTATTAAGACACGTAAAGGTAAGATTCATCCAGAGCCGGGAAGTGCTTTATATGAATTCAGTCATTGGGAAGATATGAACGGTAAACCTATGGATTCAAGACTTTGTTCTGTAGATTTAATGAATGTGATTCGACCGCTTGTTGCAATAAATCGATTTGTTGCATACGGAGTACTTGCTATGCATGAGTTTCCAGGAGAGAGAACGCGTGTTGCACGTGATGATAATGATTATGCGTATAAGTTTGTACAGGAAGTTCGTCGTTATTATCCTTTCGTACCTTTCTTGCCGGGTAAAGCTGCTAAGAATATAGAATTTGATGGCTATAAGATTAAGAAAGACACGATGATTATATTAGATGTATTTGGTACGTTGCATAGAGAAGATACATTTAGTGAACCAGAACGATTTAATCCATATCGTTTTGATAACTGGGATGGTAGTCCGTTTGATTTGATTCCTCAAGGTGGAGGAGATTATTATACGAATCATCGCTGTGCTGGGGAATGGATGACAATCATCATTATGGAAGAAACGATGAAATACTTCGCTCAGGAAATTGATTATGATGTGCCACCACAAGATTTTACTGTTGACCGTACGAAGTTACCAGGTCGTGTAAAATCAGGTATGGTGATAAATAATGTTCGTCTGAATATTGATCGTACTAAATAAATTAGTATTTTAAACCTGCTCGATTGAGCACGGTTATTTTTAATCTTCTATCTTTACTTCGCCAGTCCAGTCATCCATACCTTGTTCTGCAACAGTGACATTGTAACCTTTATCTTCCAAATACTGACCAGCTTGCATCGCTCGGCCACCTTTTTTACAAATAATAATATATTCTACGTCTTTAGCGAGTCCAACAGATTGTGATTCAATATCTGATAGTGGAAGATGAGTCGCTTCCGGAATATGGCCGGCTACAAATTCATCCAATTCTCTTACATCTAGTATAACTGCATCTGTTCCAGTATTAATTGCATCTTGTATTGCGTCTAATGTTATTGTTTTTGTCATTTGTTTCACTCCATTCCTCATTTATAGTAATATCATACATATATTTAGCACATTTATAAAATAATAAGGGAGATTATTCATGATATATTTTACGAAACCATTTAAAAACTTAGAAGATTTTATTATTGAAAAGCAGGATCAGTTTCAGACGATGATTGATCATCTTCAATTAATGATGATACTAGGGTTTTCTAGTCTAGTTATCTTGATGTTATCGATATTATTCTTCAACTATAAGATATATCGCCGAACGAGTCAGTCACATTTAGATAGAATAAAACTGGAAGTAGAAAGAGAGTTACTTAAAAAATACGATTTAGAAATAAAGTCGGAATACAAAGAAAATCTTAGCAAAACATATAAAAATATTGAACGAAGAAACGAGAAACTGGGTGATCTATAAGTGATAAAAAATTTTATTGCGCATCGCAAGCTTTGATTACCGGCGCATACACTTTAGTTTCTGAGGCAATTCATTTAAAGTTTATACCTAAACTGGATATTAAATATCCTTCGACAGTAAAAGGTCAAATGTATATTCCATCTGTGACAGCAGTCATCTGGTTTTTATGTATACTTGTTGTCCTCTACTTTAAAACAAGTGTAAATATGGAAGCAGCCTATGATCTAAGTATTATAGTCACAATGATGATGACAACAATTTTACTTTCTTATTATCTTAAAAAGAAACAGGTCAATACATTGTTATTATTTTTAACGATTGGATTCTTCTTTATTTTAGAATTTGCATTCTTTATATCAAGCCTTGCAAAATTTATGCATGGTGGTTATGTAGCAGTACTTATTTCTTGTTTGATCATTTTTGTCATGATTGTTTGGTATAACGGTTATCTGATAAAAGACAAACAGTCACATGATGTTGCGATCGATGAATATTTAGGACAATTAAAGTCATTAAAACAAGATCGTAGTGTACCAAAATTTGCGACTAATTTAGTTTACTTAACGACGAATGAAGAAGACCGTATGGTACAAATAATTTGCGTATTATAAGTGACTTTAAATTTGTAGTACTTCAAGATGAAGTTTTACTGGATGGCGATCTGTTATGGTATGAGCGTCTTATCCTTCAATGGAAGATTGCTATAAAACGATTTACCGCATCACCGGTGAAGTGGTTTGAACTACCTTCAAATGAAGTGATGTATGAAACGATACCACTTACTACACCAATGACTAAAACAATACCGATGAAACGTATTGATTAATTTAATAATTTTGAACAGCAGTAAGACAAATTGTCTTGCTGTTTTTTGATGAAAAATAGTTATTGTATATTTAGTGATAATGCATTAAAATTATCTTGTGAAAAATATCACATAAGGAGAAAAGATATGAAGAATAATAACCAATCATCTGAACCAGATAATTTTAACTTTCCGGAAACTGAAAAATTTTTTTACGGAAGAAAGTTAATGGATGGGATACAGGATACAGTATTAACGAAAGAAAGCCTCGTAAAAGATTTTTTTACCAGATATATATTTAGAGCGATAATGGCAGGTTTTATTATCGGACTTATGATTATATTTACCTGGAAAACGCGCATTGATTTTACGCCTTATATTGGCGCAGAACTAGCAAGTCTTATCGGTGGGATCACCTTTAGTTTTGCACTTATTTTTATTATATTTACCTATTCGGAGCTGCTAACGAGTAATTTTATGTATTTTACAGTTGGTATTTTCTATAAATCAGTGACAGTGCGTCGTGCATTGCTTGTGTTTACGCTGTGTTTTCTTGGTAATATGATAGGTGGTATATTGTTGTTTAGTCTGTTAAAATTTAGTACAGTAGTATCAAATGATATGCTTGGATTAATGCATACGATTGTTGATAAGAAGCTCCATTTATCAAGTGTTGATATTTTTATTCGCGGAATATTAGCCAACTTTTTTATCAATATTTCTATAATCGTAACGATGCATTTTAAGGAAGCATTACCAAAGATGGTTGCTATGATTATCGGTGTGACGATATTTGCATATATGGGATATGAACACGTTATCGCTAATGGCGTTATGTTTATCTGTTCCCTGTTTTATCAATTTAACTCGGAGAACATCTTACCTATGCTCAGAAATTTATTATTTAGTGGACTGGGTAATTATGTTGGTGGAGGTCTATTTATCGGTTTATTCTATGCATATTTAAATGCTCCGAAAAGACATTAATATAAGAGGTGAATATTATTAAAGGTCAAATTATTAAAGCATTAAGCGGTTTTTATTATGTGAAAAGTGAAGATGATAGCGCAATTTATCAATGCCGTGCACGAGGAAATTTCAGAAAAAAAGGTATAACACCATATGTCGGTGATTTCGTGACATTTCAAATAGAGAACGAAAACGATGGTTACATTCTTGAGGTTCATGAAAGAAAAAATGCACTGGTGCGACCGCCTGTTGCAAATGTAGACCGCGTAATAATTGTGATGAGTGCAAAAGAACCTGAATTTAGTTTAAATTTAGTAGATAAATTTATTACGATTATTGAATCTTATGATGTAGAACCTGTCCTTCTCGTGACAAAGAAAGATTTATTAAATGAACAGGAAATTAGTTTTATTACGACGCAGTTAGATTATTATGAACGTATTGGATATGGAGTAATGTTCGTTTCAAATCTAGAACAACAAAACTTTAATGATTTAATAAAAGGTATCACAGTGCTTGCTGGACAGTCAGGCGTAGGTAAATCATCGTTTATCAATGCTTTAATACCAGATGCAAATTTGAATACCGGAGTCATCAGTAATGCCCTTAATCGTGGGAAACATACGACAAGACATGTCGAATTAATTCCATTAGATTATGGTTATATTGCTGATACACCGGGCTTTAGTTCACTTGATTTAGATAATCTTGATAGAAATACTTTGAAATATTGCTTTATCGAATTTGCTGAACGTGCCGATGAATGTAAATTCAGAGAATGTATGCATATCAATGAACCAGGTTGTGCAATTAAAGCTGGTGTTGAAAATGGAGAAATTTTAGAAACAAGATATTTACATTATCAGCAAATGCTAAATGAAATAGACACGAGAAAGGTGAGATACTGATGAAAGTAGCACCAAGTTTACTATCTTGTAATTTTTTAAATATACAGCAGGAAATCAAGCGTCTGGAAGAAGCAGGAGTAGATTATATACATTTTGATGTGATGGATGGCAATTTCGTTCCAAATATTTCTTTTGCTTTTCCAATCTTAAATCAAATTAGACAAGTTACTGATTTAACGATCGATACACATTTAATGGTTCAGGATCCTGAGCGATATATTCAAACCTTTGCTGAAGCGGGTAGCGATATTATTACCGTACATGTTGAAGCGACAAATCATATTCATAGAGCAATACAAATGATTCATGACACAGGGAAGAAAGCTGGTGTTACATTAAATCCAGGTACACCTATTGAATCCGTTGTACCTGTTCTAAAAGATGTTGACCTTGTGCTTGTTATGACTGTCAATCCAGGCTTTGGAGGTCAGAAATTTATCGATAATGGTATTGAGAAAGTCAAATTCTTAAAAGATTATAAAGAAAAATATCATCTTAATTATGAGATCGAAGTTGATGGTGGGGTAAACGAAGTTACTGCTAAAACTTGTATTGATGCAGGTGCTGATGTATTAGTAGCAGGATCATACTTCTTTAAGCATAAAGATTTATCAATACCAACAAGTGTATTGAGAGGTGAGTAATATGGACTTACATATACTTTGTACATATTTAGGTGTATCAGATTCCCTTTTAGAAAAATATCATGATGAAGATTGGATTGGTATTGATTACGGGACAATTATGCTTGTTGATGCAGGTATTCGACCTATCGCAGCATTTGGTGATTTTGATTCTGTGTCTGAAGATGAACGTTTAAGGATTGAAGAAGTAATTGAAATTGAATATCTACCATCTGAGAAAAATGAAACAGATCTTGAAGTTGGCGTACAATATGCGAATGGATTAGGTTATGAAAAAGTTTATATTCATGGGGCAACTGGTGGAAGACTGGATCACTTTTTAGGTAATTTACAGACTCTTGTTCATCCAGATCTGTTATTATCTGAAACGGAATTTATTATTGTAGATGCATATAATGAAATCCAGGTATTATCAACAGGAACGCATATTATTGAAAGAAGCGAAGATAAAAAATATATATCGTTTATTCCGGTAAACGACGGTGTTCTGTTAACGATAGAAGGATTAAAATATGAGACAGACCGTTTAGAGATAAAGATGGGGTATACCCGTACAGTAAGCAATGAATTTATAACGGACCGAGCAGAAATAACAGTCGAACAAGGTATAGTTTATATGATTCAAAGTAGTGAAGCTAAATAGTTCAATAAAAAAAGACCTTTCACACAAAGGTCTTTTTTGTATCTATATATTCAATTAAACGCGAGTCACTTTACCTGATTTTAATGCACGAGCTGAAACCCATACACGTTTAGGCTTACCATCAACTAAGATTCTAACTTTTTGTAAGTTAGCACCAAAGCGACGTTTGCTGTAGTTCATTGCGTGAGAACGGTTGTTACCTGAAACTGCTTTACGACCTGTAACATGACATACTTTAGCCATTGTTTTGCCTCCTTTAATAGAATATAGAGATACACTTGATCTTACATACTATAACAATTTATCACAATCGACTTTTGAATGCAAGATTTATTTATCTATTAATACATTTTTTACTGCTTCTAAATGACTTATAAATTGCTTTCTATTCACTTTTGTATCTTGCAGGTTATAGTAGCGCATTTCATAGATAAAATCTATTAATGGATCAGCAGCATTGACCTGACAGAAGTTTTGAGCAAAGGTTTTATTAGGCTTAATCGGAAAGCCCTTTTTAATATAAAATGATTCCAGTTTTTTTAGATGTTTCATATAAAAATGTGGTAGATGTTTATAGTCTGAATTTATAGTTTTAAATTGATGGACATATTGAATCCTTCTGCTCTCTTGTTGCATTTGTGGTATTTGAAATACTTTTCGTCTTTTGTAGAGTATTAACGCGATAATTGAAAGTATTATCGTTGCCAATGCATAAAACCATAAGAAGTTGTCAGGTTCCTTTTTAATTTTTCTCATCGATTTTGTTTCTATTGTAAGTGATTCTTCCTGCTTTATATCCTCAATCTGCCTAGGATTGATTTTCATCTGCTTATAATCAATATTTTTCATAATATTAGAAGGTAAATGCATCACAACCGTTTGATATGCTATTAATAAACCTGTTCCGATTATAAACGTTGTGATCATAATACCTATCAAAGCGATAATCTTTTTATAATCGTTAAATATCGGGAAGAATAAAATGAAAATCATACATAACGCATAGATTGTAGCGAGCACATAAAAATGTTGATGATAACTTAGAAATAACAATAGATGCACCACAAAGAATGATTGAACATAATATGTTAGATGCATGTCGTCTGTGACATTATATAATGCAGTTAAGCCGTATAATAACATCAAATAAAAATGTGATACATCAAGATAAATACTTGCAACGATTCCGATGATAATCGATATGCTAAAACTTAATAAAACATTATGTTTCGTATAATACAGCATAATTAACAAAAAAACATGAACGATAAAAAATGAAGAATGAATAAACGTTAAAGGTGATAAAGCAATAAAGAAAATAAAATAATTAAAAATATTTTTATATTGCATCGATTTCACCTCGCTCAAAATGAATCATATTATGCTTTATTTTCATAACTTCACTATCTTTTATTTCACCGAAATGAATCCATCGGTTTACTTTATAAGAATGAAGCACTTCATCAACGAGGTTGCTGAATTGAAAAGTGTAACTATCCTGATTAAATTCAGCAATTGCCCGATGCATCGCATGCATATCACCTGTGTTTTTTATTGCAATGACAACTGGTTCATCTGAAATGAGACTCGTTTTTATATTAATCGCAATGAAAAAAGAGATGTGCTGTTCGAAATAAGTATAGGCATAATCTGAAAGTGACTTTAGAATTTCTTCGGTTTTATGATGGATGTGCTGATTACTTAATACATTTGCGCTAAGCATAATTTGATTTGCTTCATAGACTTCTGTTTGTTTAACGAGCAGCTCATTAGCTTTTAATGATGCATTAAAGTCAATAAGATGAAAAGGCAAGTCATATTGATAAGGCGAATTACTATATTTATCGTTAGAAGGACCTATGACTTTACGACCTGTTTCATCCAGTGAAAGTGCGTGCTCAATATTTTTTTGATTATAGGTACCGTAACTTGCATATAATGTTGATAAAGAGAATGGTTGATCTACTTTATAACGCAATAATTTAAAGAATCCTTCTATTTCAACTTCATATATATAAACTTTGAATCTACCGCGCTTATTGACTGTTATCGGTAGTGAAATAACAGTCATTTCATTAGGATTTAATACAGTTTTTATTATTTGTGAGCGATTTTGATTTGCAAAATAATTTTGTTCCAGCCCAAAGCGAATTTTTAACTTTTGTGATGATTTTGATGTTATAAATACTTTGTAATTAAAGTTTGAATCAACGAATGGAAAAGTGTGTTGCTGATCATCTTCAATTAAAATGGCGTATTTTAAAGCGAAACGTCTATCTAAAAAAAACAAAATATAGATTAATACGATAAAATAAGAAAAGATGAAAAATCTTAAAAATAAACTAGAAATTAATACAAGCATTAGTAAAGCATTGACTGGTGCAAGGTTATATACAGGCTTTAAATTGATATCATTTTTATAATGGAACATGAATATTTCCTAAACATTCATTAAGACAATCAATCTTTTCATTATGATGTCTAACATGATTGTTAAACTGAATTTTATGAAGTGCTACATAAGGTAGTACTGCCTGTATATCGTCAGGTATGACATATTTTCTGTCATGCATATAAGCATAGCTTTGTGCCATCTGTCTTATTTGAATGCCTGCACGGGTACTTAATCCTGTAGTGATATTATAGTGATTTCTCGTTTCATTCAATATTTGTACGATATAAGTTGTTAAATCTTCATCGACATGTATCTTTTCAATTTCTTTTTGATGAGCGATTAACGTTTCTTTATCCAGAACATTTTGTATATTGGTAAATTGTTTCAACAATATATTTTTTTCTGCATCAATATCTGGATAAGTTACGTTAATCTTGACGATAAATCTATCTAATTGTGCTTCCGGTAAAGGGTATGTACCTTGATTTGTCTCAATATTATTTTGAGTGCCGACGACAAAAAAAGGTTCAGGCAACACGTGTGTAGTGTCATCTATCGTTACAGTATGTTCCTGCATTGCTTCCAGCAAACTACTTTGTGTTCTCGGTGTCGCACGGTTAATTTCATCGGCAAGTAATATATTTGTAAATACTGGTCCAAATTTAATTTCAAATTGCTTCGATCCAGGGTGGAAAAACTTTATTCCTGTAACATCACTCGGTAGCACATCAGGCGTAAACTGAATACGATTAAATTGTAGACCTAAAGATTGTGCGATTGTATGCGCGAGTTGTGTTTTTCCGACACCTGGTGGACCTTCCAGTAAAATATGACCTCTACTGAGCATTGCACAGTAGATAATTTTTAAACTTTCTGTATACCCGATAAATCCTTTTTCCCATTCCTGTATTACGGTGTTCATCTTATCTACCTCATTTTTTGAATATTTAGTAAATTAATTATAGCAAAAAGTTAAATTTCTGAGTATAATTTTGTCATTTTGTGTATGATTTACTATTCGTTTATAATAAATTACACAGAATACAATAGAATTCTTGTAATTATCATAAATTATTGATTATAATAATGTGACGAATGTAAAACGATAAGGAGGATGGATTATGACGTTAGAGATAACAAACGAATTAGGCTCTATTGATATTTCAAGTGATGTCATTGCTACAATTGCAGGTGGTACTGCAGTAGAATGCTATGGCATTATTGGAATGGCGAGTAAACATCAGGTAAGAGACGGTATTGCAGATATCGTTGGAAGAGATAATTATTCAAAAGGTGTCATTGTAACGAATAATGATGGTGTATTAGATGTTGATATGTATATCATCGTTGCATACGGTACAAAGATTTCTGAGATTGCAAATAACGTTCAATCATCTGTTAAATATACATTAGAACAAACATTAAACTTAAAAGTAAATTCAGTAAACATCTATATACAAGGTGTACGTGTTATTAAACTGGACGATGAAGAATAGGGAGGATAATATAATGAAAACGATTGACGGCAAGCTATTTGCTGAAATGATTATCACAGGAGCAAATAACTTATCTCAAAATGCAGATTATGTAGATTCATTAAATGTCTTCCCGGTACCAGATGGTGACACAGGAACAAATATGAATTTATCAATTACATCAGGTGCTCAAGAAACTGAAGCACATATTGAATCACATATTGGTAATGTTGGGATCGCATTTTCTAAAGGTTTACTAATGGGAGCACGTGGAAACTCAGGTGTAATTCTTTCACAGTTATTCCGTGGCTTCTCAAAATATATTGAACAAGATGAAGATATCGATGCGAAAAAATTTGCTAAGGCATTTAAAGCGGGCGTGAAAACTGCTTATAAAGCAGTAATGAAACCTGTTGAAGGTACAATCTTAACAGTTGCGCGTGAAGCAAGTGAGGGTGCAATGAAAGTTGCTGAAGAAACTGACGATTGTATCGCTGTTATGGAAGAAGTAGTTCGTGCAGGTAATGCATCATTGCAACGTACACCTGAATTATTACCAGTACTTAAAGAAGTTGGCGTTGTAGATAGTGGTGGTCAGGGATTAATGTATGTATATGAAGGTTTCTTGAGCGTAATGAAAGGTGAAGCGATTGCCGCACCTGTTGCACGTAAAGTGGATGATGATTTTATTAATGATGACCATGACTTTGGTGATGTTATAAAAACTGAAGACATCGTTCCTGGATTCTGTACAGAATTTATGGTTCGCTTCAAACCAGGTATGAAACCCTTTAATGAAGATGATTTCAGAAACGATATGTCTGAATTCGGTGACTCATTACTTGTAATCTCTGATGAAGAAATTGTTAAAACGCATGTCCATTCTGAAACACCTGGTGAAGCGTTAACATATGGTAGTCAGTATGGTGAAATCATTAAGATTAAGATTGAAAATATGCGAGAACAACACAGAGAAGTATTGCGTAAACGTGGTATTCGTCAGGAAGAAACAGTTAAAGTAGAAAAAGCAATTATTACTATTTCTATGGGTGACGGTATCACTGAACTGTTTAAATCAATTGGTGCAACACACGTTATCAGTGGTGGACAAACAATGAACCCATCGACTGAGGATATCGTTAAAATTATTGAGAAAAGCGGATGTAAAGAAGCAATCGTTTTACCGAATAATAAGAATATCATCATGGCCGCTGAACAAGCAGCTCAAGTTACAGATATACCTGTAAAAGTTGTACCGTCAAAAACAATACCACAAGGTTTAACAGCAATGTTATCATATAATACTGATGCTACAATTGAAGAAAATGCACAAAATATGACAGAAGCATTGTCCAATGTTAAATCTGGTTCAGTGACTTATGCAGTAAGAGATACTTCAATTGATGGTGTGAACATTGAAAAAGGTGCTTTCATGGGAATCAATGAAAG
The DNA here is from genome assembly GCF_003259675.1 of Macrococcoides bohemicum. Taxonomy (GTDB): domain Bacteria; phylum Bacillota; class Bacilli; order Staphylococcales; family Staphylococcaceae; genus Macrococcoides; species Macrococcoides bohemicum. Next base: position 49,743 of record NZ_PZJG01000005.1, read on the forward strand.
TAAAATTACGGTATCAGATAAAGATCAACAAAAAGTTTGTATCGAATTATTAAAATCAATGTTAGATGAAGATTCAGAAATTGTTACCGTAATAAAAGGAACAGATGCTTCTGACGCGGATGTTCAGGTGATTGAGTCATTTCTTGAAGAACATTATGAAGATGTTGAAGTTGAAATTCAGGATGGTAAACAACCGATTTACAGCTTTATGTTCGCTGTAGAATAAATCATATTGTAAAATAAAATCCGAGCAGCTTATTTATCCATGCGGATGATTAGTTTGTTCGGATTTTGTCACAATAAAGAAGCATTGAATATTCATGAATATAAATTAAAGGGGAAATGGAAATGAAATATAGAAGTGTTTTTGATATCATTGGTCCGATTATGGTTGGCCCATCCTCATCACATACTGCAGGTGCTGTTCGAATCGGTCTAGTTGCAAGAGATTTATTTGGTGGAACACCTGCTCAAGCTGACATCTATTTATACGGTTCATTTATGGAGACATATAAAGGTCATGGTACGGATGTCGCATTAGTTGCAGGATTGCTTGGTTTTGATACAGATGACAGTCGTATTCCCGAAAGTCTTGAACTTGCTAAACAATCTGGTTTAAACGTAACATTTATTGAGCAGGATGAAGAGAAAAGTCATCCGAATACTGCAATCATTCATATGAAAGATGGAGAAAAAGAATTAACGATAGAAGGTATTTCTATCGGTGGTGGGAAAATTGAAATCGTTGCATTAAACGGGTTCCCGATTACAATTTCAGGTAATTATCCGGCATTACTCGTTTTCCATCAGGATTCATTTGGTACAATAGCAAATGTGACTCAAATTCTAGGGGCAAATAGGATAAACGTTGGTCAAATGCAGGTATCTCGAAAAAATAAAGGTGAAATTGCCTTAATGACATGTGAACTTGATGATTTAATTGATGAAAGTATTATAGAAGAAATTAGACAATGTAATGGCATTTCTACTGTTACTTTAATGTCTGAAGCTTAAGGGGGATAATATGTTTAATAGTGTAGAAGCATTAATAGAACTGTGTAAAACTGAAAATATTGCTATATCAGAAGCGATGATACGTCAGGAGATGGAAGTATCTCGTGCGTCACGTGAAGAAGTATTCGCAAAGATGGAACGCAATCTTGTTGTTATGGAGCAAGCTGTTGAAAGAGGATTAAATGGTGTAAAAAGTCCGACAGGTCTTACAGGAATGGATGCTGTAAAATTACGTGATTATATAGCACGAGGAAATACATTAAGTGGTGAAACATTACTTGATGCTGTAAGTAAAGCTGTTGCAACAAATGAAGTCAACGCTGCGATGGGATTAATTTGTGCGACACCTACTGCTGGTAGTGCAGGTGTTGTTCCGGGTACATTGTTTGCTATGAAGACGAGACTGAATCCGACTCGCGAACAGATGATTGAGTTTTTATTTACTACTGGTGCATTTGGTTTTATTGTGGCTAATAACGCTTCAATTTCTGGTGCAGCTGGTGGTTGTCAAGCCGAAGTAGGTAGTGCCGCTGCAATGGCAGCCGCTGCGATTGTTGAAATGGCTGGTGGAACACCAGAAATGAGTGCGCATGCATTTAGTATCTGTTTGAAAAATATGTTAGGACTTGTTTGTGATCCGGTTGCAGGTCTTGTAGAAGTGCCTTGTGTGAAACGTAATGCAGCGGGTGCATCAAATGCTATCGTTTCAGCAGATATGGCATTAGCAGGTGTTGAGAGTAGAATTCCTACAGATGAAGTAATTGAAGCGATGTACAAAATTGGACAAACAATGCCAAGTGCATTACGTGAGACTGGTAGAGGTGGTCTTGCAGGCACTAAGACTGGCCAGGAAATGAAGGAAAGAATTTTTGGAAGCAAAACAACAACTCTTTAAAGAACAGTCGATTGCTACATTAAAAGGTGTTGGACCTAAAACTCTTGAACATTTAAATACATTGAATATATATGATATGGAAAGTTTATTATTATATTTACCCTATCGATACAATGATGAAACGATTATTAATATTCATGACGCTATTGATGGTGAGAAGATAACAGTTGCCGGAGAAATTTATTCTCAGGCAACTGTTGCACATTTCGGCAGAAAAAAATCTAAAGTATCTTTTCATATTATGGTTGATAATGTTGCAGTGCGTGTAGAATATTTCAATCAGCTATATATTAAGCCGCAGGTTGTCGTCGGTGAACAAGTAAAGATAACAGGTAAGTGGATGAGAGGTAAACAAATTATTCAAGGTACTGGTTTTAAGAAGTTATCAGAGATCAACCAAAATGATGATCTTGTACCTCAATATAGTCTTAAAGGACTTATTAAACGCGCTACTTTTCAGAAAATATTGCATAATGCATTATTAACAGCGGATATGCCACCATTCTTGCCGGATTATTTAAAAATAAAATATAAACTTTGGGATTTTAAAGAAGCGGTCGCTGAACTTCATTTTCCAGGATCACATGACCGACTGGTACAGGCAAAACGAACATTTGCTTTCTGTGAATTATTATTGTTCCAGTTAAAGATGCGTATGTTGCATCTTAAGGAACATCAATCAAGCAATAGTGATATTCGCTATAACATAGATGAAGTCAAAACATTTATTCAAACGTTGCCATTTGAACTGACTGACGCTCAAAAACAAGTTGTTAATGAAATATTCCGTGATTTAAAATCATCGATGCGAATGAATCGGTTATTGCAGGGAGATGTTGGTTCAGGGAAGACGGTTGTTGCAGCAATAGCAATGTATGCACTTAAAACAAGTGGTCTACAAAGTGCATTAATGGTTCCAACTGAAATTTTAGCAGAGCAACATGCTGAAAGTTTAAGTGAATTATACGGTGAGACGGTTAATATTGCGCTATTAACATCATCCATAAAAGGGAAACGTCGAAATATTATTCTTGAACAATTAGCTTTAGGTGAGATAGATGTTTTAGTCGGTACACATGCACTCATTAGTGATCCGGTAAATTTTAATCATCTTGGCCTCGTTATTACAGATGAACAGCATCGTTTCGGTGTGAATCAAAGGAAGTTATTACGCGAAAAAGGTGAAAATGCTAACGTATTATTCATGACAGCTACACCTATTCCTAGAACGTTAGCAATTTCTGTCTTTGGTCAACTTGATGTATCTACGATTAAACAAATGCCTAAAGGTAGAAAACCGATTATTACTGAATGGGCAAAACATGAAGCAATAGATACTGTCTATGAGAAAACAAAAAGGCAGATAGAGATTGGACATCAAGTATATGTCATATGTCCACTCATTGAAGCATCTGAGCATCTGGATGTCAAGAATGCTACTGAAATATATATGGCTTATCAAGCTATTTTTGGAAAAGACCGTGTAGGTCTCATGCATGGTAAGATGAAAGCCGAAGATAAAGATAGCATTATGCAGCAGTTTGCTAATCATGAAATTGACGTTCTCGTATCAACTACCGTAGTTGAGGTAGGTGTAAATGTTCCGAATGCTACAATGATGATTATCTATGATGCAGAGCGATTTGGATTATCAACATTACATCAATTAAGAGGTCGTGTAGGTAGAAGTAGTCATCAAAGTTATTGTATACTAGTAGGTAATCCAGAAACTGAAACAGGTATCGAACGTCTTCAAATAATGACTCAGACGACAGATGGCTTTATTCTAAGTGAAAAAGATCTGGAAATGCGTGGACCAGGTGATTTCTTTGGGGTGAAACAAAGTGGTTTACCAGATTTTAAAGTCGCAAATATTGTAGAAGACTATAGAATGTTAGAAGTAGCAAGAGATGAAGCAAGTGAAATTATTTTAAGCGGAATGATTGATTCACCTGAATTATCGTTTTTAAAACAACGTTTAACCGACGAGATACATTCACAAGAAATTGATTAAGGAGAACATGATGGTAAGAATATTACTGAGAGTTATTGGTGTACTATGTATTGTAGCTGCATTGGTTATGTTTTTCTGGCAGAATATCCGTGAGTATTACACTGAAATTGTAAACGAAAAAATTATTACTGCATATGAAAAAAATGAAGATAAACCTAAAGTAAATGAATTGGAAAAATGGATTACGAAAACTGAACCTGATAAATTAAAATTAAAGTCAAATATGTTAGGATACTTAAAAGTACCGGCAGCTAAAATTAATGAACCGTTACTTAAAGGGCCAGCAACACAAAAGAATTTGAAGAATGGTGTGTCTCTTGTTGAAGAAGGAGAAAAGCTATCTGAACAAAATGTCGCAATCGCTGGCCATAGAGTGGAAGGTGCAGGGATACGATTCAATTATTTAGATCGTGCAAAAGTAGGAGATACTGTCATTTTGCAGTCACGTGATGGAATTAAAAAGTACCGCATCTATAAAATCTTTAACGTAAAACCGACACAAGTTGGTGTGTTAGATGAAAAGAAAAACGCACTACAGGAACTTACTTTAATCACGTGTGATAATTATGATCCACAGCGTATGCTTTTTAGTGAACGTATGATTTTTAAAGCAAAGTTATATGAAGAGAATGGTGAAAAAGTAAAAGCACCTCAAAAAACTAAGACTCAAAAAGCAGCTTAAAGTAGGCCAGACATTCAAGTCTGGTCTTTTTTGTATAAAAAGTTGCAGTTAAAATATCAATTATGTTATATTTACTAGTACTAAGACCAACTACTAAAAGGATTTGTATATATGAAAAAATTAAATAAAAAAGAACGTCAGTCAGAACTCACGAAACGACTTAATGAAGATCCTTTTTTGACCGATGAAGACTTGAGTCGTGATCTCAATGTGAGTATCCAGACAATCAGATTAGATCGATTAGAACAAAATATTCCGGAACTACGTGAACGTATTAAAGATGTAGCAGTAAAACAGCGAGATGAGGTACGTGCATTACCATTAGATGAAATTATTGGTGAAGTCATTGATCTGGAACTTGATAAATCTGCTATCTCTATACTTGATATAAAAGACGAACACGTATTTTATAGAAATAAGATTGCACGTGGACATTACTTATTTGCACAAGCTAATTCACTATGTGTAGCTGTTATTAACGATGAATTAGCACTTACAGCTAAGAGTGAAATTAATTTTAAGAAACCTGTAAAGCTAGGAGATCGTGTCATTACGAAAGCTACAGTTATTTCGAAAGTAAATAAACGTGCTAAAATCGAAGTTGTGAGTACAGTTAAACATACGACGGTATTTACTGGACAATTTGTAATGTATTATACAGGTGAGGATGAGATAAATGATTAAAATAGCAGTTGATTTGATGGGTGGAGACGATGCTCCTCAAGTAGTATTAGAGGGTATTGAACTTTTCTTAAAAGCGTTTAGTGATGTTGAGATTCAGGGATATGGCTTACCGGAATATAACACGATTAAACATGATAATTTTAAATTTATTGCTTGTTCAGAACAAATTACGATGGACGATGAACCGGTACGTTCAGTACGCAGAAAGAAAGATGCATCGATGGTACGTGCTGCAGAAGCCGTTAAGTTAAAAACAGCTGATGCATGTGTTTCAGCAGGTAATACTGGTGCATTAATGTCAGCAGGATTATTTATTGTCGGCCGTATTAAAGGTATAGAGCGTCCAGCCTTAGCAATGACTATGCCAACGATTGATAATAAAGGCTTTATGTTACTTGATATGGGAGCAAATGCTGATGCAAAACCTGAACATCTAATACAATATGCAAAGATGGCAAATATCTATGCGAAAGCAAATCGTAAAATAGATAATCCGACAATTGGATTAGCCAATATTGGTACTGAAGATAAAAAAGGAAATACATTGACGAAAGAAACATTCGCATTATTAAAAGCAGAAACTTCAATAAATTTTATCGGCAATGTTGAGCCTAAAACGCTATTGAATAGTACGGCAGATATCGTCGTAACAGATGGTTTTACCGGAAATATTATATTAAAGACACTAGAAGGTACAGCTAACAATATTTTTAAAATGTTAAAACAAACTTTAACAAGCAGTACTAAAAATAAACTAGCAACAGCAATTATAAAGAACGATTTGGCAAAACTAAAAGGTAAGATGGATTATTCTGAGTATGGTGGAGCTGTATTGTTTGGTGTGAATGGTCTTGTAATAAAGGCGCATGGATCTAGTGATAAAGTTGCGATTTACAATGCACTGCGCCAGGCTCGACTTGCCGTTGAAGAAGATGTCGTATCAACATTGGCGAAAGAGGTGGGAACAGATGAGTAAAGTATTGATGTTCCCTGGACAAGGCTCACAGTACACAGGTATGGCGATAGATATTTATAATGATGATACAGGTAAGTCATTACTGAATGACTTAAATGCAGTTCTTGATGAGGATATTATTGCAATCATGGAAAGTGGAGAAAAATTAGCTGAGACAGAAAATACACAACCTGCAATTGTCATGCATAGTATAGCAGCAATGAAACTTGCGCAGTTAAACGCTGATTATGTTATAGGACATAGTTTAGGTGAATATGCAGCACTTGTTGCAGCAGAAGTCATTTCACCGATTGATGCTGTGCGCATCGTACGTAAACGTGGTCAATTGATGCAGTCAGCATTTCCTCCGGGCGTAGGATCTATGGCAGCGATAATGGGTACTGACCGAGATATTATCGAAAAAGCATGTCAAAGATTATCAAATGTCAGCGAAAAGCTAGATATTGCAAATTTAAATTGCCCAGGTCAAATCGTAGTTGCAGGTCATCAGACATTGATTGATAAATTAGTGGAAACGAAAGCAGCACATCAAATAAAGAAGATTATTCCTTTAAATGTTACAGGTCCATTTCACTCAAGCTTAATGAAAGTTATTGAAAGTGAGTTTAGTGCATTTTTAGATACATTTGATTTTAGTGATGCATCAATTCCAGTTATCCAGAATGTGACAGCGTTACCTGTGACGGATAAAGATGAAATAAAAGTAAATTTAGTAAAACAATTGTATTCTCCAGTTGAGTTTACCGCTTCTATAGCATATTTGGTGGCTCAAAATGCAGATACATTTATAGAGGTAGGTCCAGGAAAAGTATTATCTGGATTAGTGCGTAAGATAGATCGAAATGTAAATACGATACAAGTGGATACACTTGAACAAATCAATGAGGTGAAGTCATGGCATTAGCAATCGTAACAGGAAGTTCAAGAGGAATAGGTGAAGCAACTGCAATTAAACTTGCTGAGGATGGATTTGATGTTCTCGTAAACTATTCAGGTAATCAGGAACGTGCAGAAGCGGTTGTAGCTAAGATTGAAGCAATAGGACAAAAAGCGATTGCTGTAAAAGCGAATGTCAGTGATGCTGAAGAAGTGAAAGAAATGATACGTATTGCAATTGAAAATTTTGGTTCGATTGATGTCGTTGTCAATAATGCAGGTATAACGCGTGACAATCTAACAATGCGTATGAAAGCTGAAGATTTTGACGATGTCATCGCTACTAATTTAAAGGGTGTATTTAACGTTGTGCAATCGGTAACACGTCAAATGTTGAAACAACGAACAGGCGTCATTATCAATATGAGTAGTGTGGTTGGTTCGTTAGGGAATGCCGGACAAGCGAACTATGTTGCAAGTAAAGCAGGTGTTGAAGGTTTAACGAAAACATTTGCACGTGAGTTTGCCAGTCGTGGTGTACGTGTCAATGCTGTAGCTCCTGGTTTTATTGTAAGTGATATGACAGATAAATTAGGTGCAGATTTAGTTGAAAGTATGAAACAGCAAATTCCACTTGGTTCACTTGGTGAAGTTAATGATATTGCCGAGGCAGTGAGCTTCCTTGCTAGTAATAAAGCAAAATATATCACGGGTCAGACATTACACGTAAATGGTGGCATGTTTATGAACTAAGGGGTAAAATAATATAGGATATTTTAAGGAGGTGAAACATATGGAAAACTTCGACAAAGTAAAAGAAATCATCGTTGATCGCTTAGGCGTTGATGCGGATAAAGTTACTGAAAATGCTTCATTTAAAGATGATTTAGGTGCTGATTCTTTAGATATCGCTGAATTAGTAATGGAATTAGAAGATCAATTTGGAATGGAAATTCCGGATGAAGAAGCTGAAAAAATCAACACAGTTGGTGATGCAGTTAAATACATCGAATCTTTAGAAGCTTAATCATATAAATCCTATAACACTAATATTTTTAGTGCTATAGGATTTTTTTAGAAATCTCATATATTGCTTTTTTTATAAATCGTTTTAACGTAAAATATAAAGAGTATTACTTGAAAAGGAGGAAAAAAATGAACAAAAGATTAGCAATTATTGAGAAGTTTAAGGAAAAAATTAACATAACGTTTGAAATGCTGAATATTGTACCTCAAGACATCACGATTTATACGCAGGCATTTTCACATTCTAGTTTCATCAATGACTTTAAACTAGATAAAGTGAATGATAACGAGCGTTTAGAATTTTTAGGTGATGCGGTGTTAGAATTGATGGTCTCACAATATTTATACAAAGAGCACAGTCATTTACCAGAGGGTAAATTAACGAAGTTACGTGCAGCAATCGTATGTGAACCTTCACTTGTGACATTTGCGAAAAAATTAGGATTTGATCAATTAATCCTTCTTGGTAAAGGAGAAGAAAAAACTGGGGGCAGAACCCGTCCGTCATTAATTGCTGACGTATTTGAGGCTTTCGTTGGCGCATTATATTTAGATTTAGGTTATGATGCTACGTTAAAGTTTTTCAACCAGTTTATTTTTCCGAATATTACTGAAGACTTAATTGAAGGCATATTAGATCATAAGACATTTTTACAGGAATATATCCATAAGACGAAAAATGAACAGGTGACATATCAATTGATTAGTGAAGAAGGGCCGGCACACTTTAAAACATTTACTTCTATTGTCTGTATCAAAGGTGAGCGTTTAGGTGTCGGAAGTGGAAGAACGAAGAAAGAATCAGAACAGAAAGCTGCGCAGGATGCGTTAGCAATTCTGATGGCAGGAGCGTAATATGGTTTATTTGAAACAAGTCTCTGCATATGGATTTAAATCATTTGCAGATAAGACAACTGTTAATTTCGATTCAGGTGTAACAGCAATTGTCGGTCCGAATGGCTCAGGAAAAAGTAACATAACGGATGCGATAAAATGGGTACTCGGTGAACAATCAGCAAAGAGTTTACGTGGTGCCAAGATGGAAGATGTAATATTCTCCGGTGCACAGGACAGAAAGCCTCAAAATTATGCTGAAGTAACACTTACAATGGATAATCAAAAGCGCATGTTAAACATTGATGCTGATATTGTTGAAGTAACGCGTAAATTATATCGCAATGGTGATAGTGAATATTTATTAAATAAACAAAAAAGTCGTCTTAAAGATGTAACGGAATTATTTTTAGATAGCGGACTTGGCAGAGATGCATTTAGTATGATCTCTCAAGGGAAAGTCGATCAAGTATTAAACGCAAAACCAGAAGAACGCAGACAATTAATTGAAGAAGCGGCTGGTGTCTTAAAATATAAAAAACGCAAAAAAGAAACAGTATCCAAACTAGAAGACACGAATAGTAATTTATTGCGTGTACATGATATCATCTATGACTTAAAAGATAGAGTTGAACCTTTAAAGATTGAAGCAAGTATCGCTGAAGAATATTTAGCACTTTCTGAAGAAATGAAAGATGCTGATATACAAGTGACAATTGCTGATATTGAAACGACTCGACAAGAATTTATTAAATATGAAAAGGAAATCAATGAATTTAATGGGCTGATTCAGTTTAAAAAAGAAAAAAGTGATCGTATTAATGAGAGGTTATCACAACATAAATCAGAAAGAAAAGAACTTCAGGAAAGCATTCATACACTGAATCAATCGCTCCTCTCAACTACTGAACAAATTGAACGATATATCGGTCAGGTGAACGTTTTAAAAGAACGTTTAACAAACCAGAATGAATCCTCAGCACAACGAAACGAACGTTTAAAAAAATATAATGAACAGTTAACGAAGGAATTAGCAAGAAAAGAAGAAATTGAAGCGAAGATCCAAACTTTATTGACGAATAAGAAAGCGTTAGATCGTCAATTAAAAGCGCAACAAAAGGAATTAGCAGAACTAGATTCAGATATCGAAACGTTGATCGATGAAACACGTGATAGCTATTATGAAAAGTTAAGCGAGCAAACTGCACTGTCGAATGAAATAAAACTCATTGAAAAAGAAGTCGAACAATTTAACCAGAAACAATCGAAACAACAAAGTATCAATTATAATGTAGAACAAGACTTTGAAGCGGTTCAGCAAAAGATTGTGCATTTAAATGATACGATTAATTCTAAAACCAATGCACTTGATAAATTACGTCAGTCATATAAACATAAACTTTCTGACATTGAATTTAAAAAAGCAGATTATAGTACAGTTCGTGAGAAATATTCACAAGCACGCCGTTATATTGAAGATTTAGAGCGTAAAAGAGAACGTTTAACGTTAATGCAGGAAGAGTATCAAGGATATTATCAAGGCGTACGTATGTTGTTAAAGCATAAAGAACAATTAAATGGTATTCACACAACTGTATTAGATGTCATTGAAATAGATATACAATTTAATGATGCGTTAGATAGCGCACTTAGCGCAAGCTTACAACATATTATCGTAGATGATGAACAGGCGGGACGTGCAGCAATTCAATTTTTACGCGATAAAAAGTATGGACGAGCAACATTTTTACCGCTCTCAGTGATTAAACCGAGATCAATTACACATGAAGTACGTCAAATAGTAAACAATATGCCAGGTTTTATTAATACTCTGAATGAACTCATTCACACAGAGCAAACATATCAATCAATTATTGATAATGTATCAGGAAATGTACTTGTTTGTGATACTTTAAAGCATGCTAATGAAATCGCCAAAGCAATCGGGTTTAAATATCGTATCGTGACATTAGATGGGGATATTGTTAATCCGGGCGGATCAATGTCTGGAGGAAGTAAAAATAAACCGACGCAAGCTTTAACAGCACGAAATGATTTACAAGTTGTAACAAATCAACTTGCAGAATTTAGCGCATCTACTGAGCAACTTAAAAAGCAGGTTGATACATTATCAGAAACGATAACAACTGAAGAAATGAAAGTGAACCAGTTGCGTATTGATGGCGAAGCATTGCGTGATGATGTGCATCAACTGAAATTGTCATTAGAAGAAGCAACTGCTAAAGAACGCCGACTAAAAGTGATGCATGAAGAAGTAGAATCATTCATGAAAGAATCTGAATACATTGCTTCTAGACAACAGCTTATTAAAGTGCATCGCGAAACGATAAAGACAATCGAATTAGAACTGGTTAATTTAAATGCACGTATTCAAAATTTTAATACTAATGCGAGCGATAAGAAGTCTATTGAAAAAAAATTAAATGATAATATTAATGATACGAAACATGAACTTGCAGTATTAACAACAAATATTACGCATCAGACTGATATATTAAATGAACGTATGGCTCAAATCAAAGACGTACAAGCTGAAATAGATGCACTGCATCTGGATGCAACTCAAATAAATGTAGAAGCTGTTGAGCAGGAAATTCTTGCTAAAGAAAAAACATTAAGAACTTTATCTCAAAAAAAATTAACGATTGAATCGCTTATCCAGACTGAAGATGAAAAATTATCTGAACTTGCTTCATCCATTGACAATATGGATAAAGAATATAATGAATTATTGCGTCAGATTAGTGGTATTGAAAATGGAGTAGGTGAATTAAAAGGAAAGCATTCGAGGCTAAATGTTCTACTGGATAACCTGTTTAATCATTTACTTGAGCAATATCAGATGACATTTGAAGCAGCAAAAGATTATGTTTGGGAAACACTTGGTGTCGCCGATGTCTTCCAGACAGATTTAGAACATCTACGTAGCCGTGTACGTTTAACGAAGATTTCTATCGAAGAACTAGGTAACGTTAATTTAAATGCGATTGAGCAATATAAGACAGTCGGTGAACGTTATGAATTTTTAACAAACCAGGAAGCGGATTTGTTAGAAGCGAAAGCAAATTTAGAATCAATTATTCGTGAAATGGATGAGACAGTTTCTATTCGTTTCATGGAGACGTTTGAAACTGTATCTCATGCATTTGAACGTATATTCAAACAGTTGTTTGGTGGAGGTACGGGATTATTACAACTTACAAGTGAAGATGTACTGACTGCGGGTATTGACATATTTGTTGAGCCACCAGGCAAACGTCGTCAAAATTTAAATCTTTTATCAGGTGGGGAACGAGCGCTCACTGCGATTGTATTATTATTCTCAATTTTACAGGCAAAAAGTGCGCCATTTGTTATACTAGATGAAGTAGAAGCGGCACTTGATGAAGCAAATGTTAATCGATTTGCTGATTTCCTAAGTACTTTAACACATGATACGCAGTTTATCGTAATTACGCATCGAAAAGGTACGATGGAAAAAAGCGATCGTTTATATGGTGTTACGATGCAAAACTCTGGAATAACACAACTTGTTAGCGTGAATTTAAAAGATTTAGATGATAAAAAACTAAAGGAGCTGACTAAATAATGAGTTTTTTTAAGAAACTTAAAGATAGATTCGTCGCAAAAGAGGAACCGAAAAATTTACAAGATGACCTGCAACCATTAGATGATATTGGAACACAGGATATCGATCCCCAAAGCGAGAGTCAAACGAAAACGTACGATCATAAACCGGTAGATGTATTTGAACAGCCACAGCATGAAACAAAGTCAGCACCTAAGAAACAATCTAATGGTTGGGAATTTGACTTTGAAGATGATGATTTAATCTCTATAGAAGAGTTCGAAGAATGGGAATCACAACAGCTTGGTGCGAAATTCCGAGAAGGTTTAGAGAAATCTCGTGAAAACTTCCAGAATAAATTAAATGATTTATTAGCGATGTATCGTACTGTAGATGAAGATTTCTTCGAGGCATTGGAAGAAATGTTAATTCAGGCGGACGTCGGATTTAATACAGTGATGGAACTTGTAGAATCATTACGTATGGAAGCGAAACGCCAAAATATCACTGAAACAGCAGATTTACGTGAAGTTATCGTTGAAAAAATTGTAGAAATTTACGAGCAGGAAGACGATGAACTTCAAAAGATGAATATTCAAGAAGGCGAGTTAACTGTTATTTTAATGGTTGGGGTAAACGGTGTTGGTAAAACGACAACAATCGGTAAACTCGCGCACCGTTATAAAGCGCAAGGTAAGCAAGTTATGCTTGCAGCAGGAGACACTTTCCGTGCCGGTGCTATTGAACAATTACAAGTATGGGGAGACCGTGTCGGTGTTGAAGTCATTAAACAGAAGGAAGGATCAGATCCAGCAGCTGTTATGTATGATGCAGTAAATGCTGCGAAGAACCGCGGTGCAGACATTTTAATCTGTGATACTGCAGGTCGTTTGCAAAACAAAGCGAACTTAATGACAGAGCTTGAAAAAGTGAAGAAAGTATTATCAAAAGCTGTACCAGGTGCACCACATGAAGTATTATTGGCACTTGATGCAACGACCGGTCAAAATGCTTTAGTTCAAGCGAAAGCTTTTAAAGAAGTAACAGATGTTTCAGGTATCGTATTGACTAAATTAGATGGTACAGCAAAAGGTGGTATCGTACTTGCTATACGTAATGAATTACACATTCCTGTTAAGTTTGTCGGACTAGGTGAAAAGCTGGATGACCTGCAGCCATTCGATGCAGAAAGTTATGTATACGGATTATTTGCTGATATGATTGAACAATCTACAGAGGAAGAAAACAAAGCAGCAGAAGTTTTAAAGGATGCTCGAGATGAGTAGTGATTTAGTTAAAACGATGCGCATGAATTATTTGTTTGATTTTTATCAGTCATTATTAACAGATAAACAGCGCAATTATTTGGAGCGCTATTACTTACTGGATGAATCACTTTCTGAAATTGCAGAAACTTTTAATGTGTCACGTCAGGCTGTTTATGATAATATTAGACGTACTGACGAATTATTAGAAGATTATGAAACGCGTCTAGGCTTATATGAAAAGTTTGAAGAAAGACAACAATTAATTAATAGCATTCAAACAGAGTTAGCAAAGGTAACAATTAACAAAGATAAGATTAATCAATATATTGAAGCATTACAGAAAATAGAATAAGGGGGTCATTGTATGGCTTTTGAAGGATTATCAGATCGACTCCAGGCTACAATGCAGAAAATTAAAGGAAAAGGTAAAGTTACTGAAGCGGATATAAAAGTGATGATGCGTGAAGTACGTTTAGCATTGCTTGAGGCAGACGTTAACTTTAAAGTTGTTAAGCAGTTCGTTGCAACTGTTTCGGAACGCGCACTGGGTTCAGATGTTATGAGTTCTTTAACACCTGGACAACAAGTCATTAAGATTGTACAGGATGAATTAACAACATTGATGGGTGGAGAAAACACTCAGATTAATATGAGCAAGAAACCACCGACAGTTATTATGATGGTGGGTTTGCAAGGGGCAGGTAAAACAACAACTGCAGGTAAGCTTGCACTATTAATGAGAAAGAAATATAATAAAAGACCTTTACTTGTTGCCTGTGATATTTATAGACCAGCAGCAATCCAGCAGTTACAAACAGTTGGTAAGCAAATCGATATACCTGTATTTACTTTAGGTGATCAAGTATCTCCTGCTGAAATTACAGAACGCGCATTGCAACATGCACAAGAGGAACATCTTGATTTTGTGATTATCGATACTGCAGGTCGACTGCATATTGATGAGAAGCTGATGCAGGAACTTGTAGATGTTAAAGAAGTAGCGAAACCTGATGAAATAATGCTCGTTGTAGATTCAATGACTGGTCAGGATGCAGTAAATGTTGCTGAAAGCTTTGATGGGCAATTAGATGTTACGGGTGTTACTTTAACTAAACTTGATGGAGATACACGTGGTGGTGCGGCGCTATCTATTCGTAGCGTAACGCAAAAACCTATTAAGTTTGTTGGTATGAGTGAGAAGATGGACGGCTTAGAACCTTTCCATCCCGAACGTATGGCATCACGTATTTTAGGTATGGGTGATGTATTAAGCTTAATCGAAAAGGCTCAATCTCAAGTTGATGAATCGAAAGCAAAAGAATTAGAACAAAAGATGCGTACTTCATCATTTACTTTTGATGATTTTCTGGATCAGCTTGAACAGGTGAAAGCACTTGGACCTTTAGATGATCTGCTTAAAATGATACCGGGTGCAAATAAGATGAAGCAGGTTAATCAGCTGAATATGAATCCAAAGCAAATTGATCATATACAGGCGATTATTCGAAGTATGACGAAAGAAGAGCGTGAAAATCCCGCGATCATCAATGTGAGTCGTAAAAAACGTATTGCTAAAGGCTCAGGACGTAGTTTATCGGAAGTCAACAAACTGATTAAACAGTTTGATGAGATGAAGAAAATGATGAAGCAGTTTAGCGGAATGAAAAAAGGTAAAAAAGGCAAAAATCCATTTGCGGGTATGAATTTACCATTTTAATTAGATAATGATTTTATATTTCATAGTTTATTACTGTAGGCAACCACTTCAATTAGAAGTTAATGTCTACAGTTTTTTTAATGAAATACTCGATAATTGACAAAAAATCATATAAATATTATATTTAGTATATTAATTATATCTTGAGAGAGAAGGTTTAAAGATGAAAGTTGAATTAGGTTTAACATCATTTGGAGATAATAGTGATATTCATACACCAGCAGGCATTTTACCGAAAATACCTGCTGCTGAAAGAATGAGAAATATTGTAGAAGAAATTAAACTCGCCGAAGAAGTCGGATTAGATATATATGGATTAGGTGAACACCATCGTAAAGATTTCGCAGTGTCAGATCCTGTTACTGTACTAGCTGCAGCAGCAACACAGACAAAGCATATTAAACTAACATCTGCAGTTACTGTACTTTCTTCTGATGATCCCGTCAGAGTATATCAGAGATTTGCAACATTAGATGCTTTATCTAATGGCCGTGCAGAAATAATGGCTGGCCGTGGTTCATTTATTGAGTCATTTCCATTATTCGGTTACGATTTAAATGATTATAATTTATTATATGAAGAAAAATTGGATTTACTGATAAATATCAACAAAAATGAAATCGTAAATTGGTCAGGTAAAACACGTGCGCCGATAAATGGTTTGGGTGTATACCCACGTGCTGTCCAAAAAGAGATACCGATTCATTTGGCCACTGGTGGTACACCTGAATCATCAGCTAGGGCTGGTATTTTAGGGCTGCCGATTACATATGCGATTATTGGTGGTAATCCAGCGAGATTTCGTTATAATGTTGAAATATATAAAGCAGCGGCAAGAGAACATGCCCATGATCTATCTAAGTTGGTGATTGCCAACCATTCATGGGGATACATTGCAGATACGGATGAACAAGCCTTTAAAGCATATTATCCTTCAATGGCCGCGAGTCATGCAGTACTTGCAAAAGAACGTGGCTGGGGGGCGTATACAATGGAAAATTATATGACTGAAATTGAACACGGATCGTTGTATGTAGGTGGCCCAGAGCGCGTTGCCCAAAAAATTATTAATACGATGGAAACGCTCGGTTTAACACGATTTATGATTCATCTACCGATGGGATCAATGCCACATGAGCAAGTGATGCATGCGATAAAACTTTACGGCACGAAAGTTAAACCAATTGTTGATGCACATTTTGAAAATAAATAATTAATCTGTAAAGAAAAAATACTTTACAGGAAGAAAAGAGTCTGTTATTATTAATTCTTGTAGAAAGTTATGAAATGGAGAGATTTAATTATGGCAGTAAAAATTCGTTTAACTCGTATGGGATCTAAAAGAAACCCATTCTATCGTATCGTAGTAGCAGACGCTCGTTCACCTCGTGACGGACGTATCATTGAAGCAATCGGAACATATAATCCGGTTGCTAAACCAGAAGCTGAAATTAAAGTTAATGAAGAGTTAGCTTTAAAATGGTTAGCTGAAGGTGCTAAACCTACTGATACAGTACGTAATATCTTGTCTGGACAAGGTATCATGGAAAAATTCCATAACCAAAAAATCGCGAAGTAATTCCGATGGAAAAATTATTACAAACGATTATTGAACCACTCGTCGATCATCCGCAAGATATTAAGATTGAAAAAGAAGAACATGCAACGAGTATTACCTATCATTTAATACTACATTCAGATGATGTTGGAAAAGTAATAGGTAAACATGGACGTATTGCGAAAGCGATTCGAACGGTCGTTTCAGGGTCTAATAACGAGTCAAGTAAGAAAGTGTTTGTAGAAATTGATTAAGAGTGCCATTTTTGGTACTCTTTTTTTATGAGGATGAGTGGAGGTAATCATAATGAATGTAATTGTTGGAAAGATTGTAAATATGCATGGTGTTAAAGGTGAGGTTAAAATATTATCAGCATCTGATTTTGCTGAAGAACGGTTTCAGCCCGGTAAAGTATTATTGATTCCTTTTAAAGATGAAACAGTAGAACTTACAATTAAGTCATATCGTGTGCATAAGAACTTTCATATGGTCTCATTCGTTGGCATTAATAATATTAATGACGTTGAACAATATAAAGGTCTTGATGTGTATCAGGATGTTGATACTTCATCACTACCTTTAGAAGAAAATGAATATTATTATAGTGATATCATTGGATGTGAAGTTTTTAATGATGGGGTATCAATCGGTAAAGTGACAGATATTTTTGAAACAGGTGCAAATGATGTTTGGGTAATTCGTGGAGAAAAAGAGCATCTTATTCCATATATTGAAGATGTCGTAAAAGAAATTGATATTGAAAATAAACGTATTACAATAGAAGCGATGGAAGGTCTTTTATCGTGAGAATTGATTATTTAACACTTTTTCCGGAAATGTTTGATATATTAAATCATTCTATTATGAAACGTTCACAAGATAAGGGCATCGTTCAATTCAATACTGTTAACTTTAGAGATTATTCAAATAATAAACATCATCAAGTTGATGATTATCCATATGGTGGGGGGCAAGGGATGGTGTTAAAACCAGAACCAATCTTCAATGCGATGGATAGTCTTGCTACCACAGATAAAACACGTGTTATCTTAATGTGTCCCCAAGGAAAACGATTTGATCAGGCTAAAGCAGAGGAATTAGCACATGCAGACCATCTCGTATTTATTTGTGGTCATTATGAAGGATATGATGAGCGTATTCGTACAGAACTTGTAACAGATGAAATTTCTTTAGGAGACTTTGTATTAACAGGTGGAGAATATGCAGCGATAACAATGACGGATGCGATTGTTCGGCTAATACCGGAAGTATTAGGTAATGAAGTATCTCATGAAGATGACTCATTTTCAAGTGGTTTACTGGAGCATCCTCAATATACAAGACCGGCAGAATTTCAAGGGTTAAAGGTGCCAGACGTATTAATGAGCGGCGATCATAAACGCATTGCAGATTGGCGTCATAAAGCATCTTTAAAAAGAACGTTTGAACGTCGTCCTGATTTGTTAGAAACTTATCCTTTAACTGAGCAAGATTTAAAAATATTAAAGCAATTGAAAGATAATAAATAGGATAATATAAATAATATATTGACTTGTATTATGTAACCTAGTATAATTATAAAAGTGTGAAAAACACATAAATCACTATGATCCGCTGAGCAAAGCCTTAAGAACATAGGTAGAAGGAGAAGAATAATATGTCAAATAATGTATTAATCGATGCAATTACAAAAGACCAATTGCGTACAGACTTACCATCATTCCGTCCTGGAGATACTTTAAAAGTACACGTACGTATCGTTGAGGGATCTCGCGAACGTATCCAGGTTTTCGAAGGTGTTGTCATTAAACGTCGCGGTGGCGGAATTTCTGAAACTTTCACGGTTCGTAAGATTTCTTATGGTGTTGGTGTTGAGCGTACATTCCCTGTACATACACCTAAAATCGAGAAAATTGAAGTATTACGTCGTGGTAAAGTACGTCGTGCGAAACTTTATTACTTACGTAGCCTTCGTGGTAAAGCTGCTCGTATTAAAGAAATTCGTTAATAGAAGCAACAATTTGAGTCACTTCAGAAATGAAGTGGCTTTTTTATTAAAAATAAACACCCTTAAAGTTGAATTTAAAGATTCATTTAAGGGTTTACTTCATAACAGCCTCATGCATTTTTCGTTATCTTTTTAATATTAGAATCTCTGGTGTAGATAAGCGGTATTCTTTATAACCATGATTCATATATTGTGCGATTAACTGAGACTGTGCAGAACCATCACTTGATAATGTTCTTGGAACAACAACATACTCAATATTCGTATCAATTTTTTTATCATTATGATAATCAAGATCATATAAATATTTGTTTTGAGCAAGCTGCGTCGTATAAAAGCCATATGCCAATATTTTTTTATTTTGTGGCAGTGATTTTAACGTTTGCTTTTTTTCTTTAAAATACGTACTTTGTCTAGCATATGCTTTAATACCGTAAGTTGATGGATGCATCAGTGTAAAGAATATTGACGCTGACATAATGCATGCGCACGTTAATAATAATATGATGTTGCGTTGACCTTTCGTCATTAAGGTTAATTGTTGTTTTTGATCCTGTTCATTGATTGAATCTCTTTTTTTGAGTAATATATTTACTGCAAGCATTGTCATAAATAATAACAATGCTGTACTTCCATAATGGTACTGAAAGCCGAAGTCAGCCTGATAAGGGAAATCACTTAATAGATTAATGACCAGCATTGGAAGCAGTAGTATATAATTGATCCAATGTTTCTGTATTAGTGGTAAAAATACATACATTGATAGCAGGGTGATGATGTATTTGATTTTATTAAACGTAAACAGCGCACTAAGGAAATAGGTTGGATTTATGAATATGTTGATAATTACATCCTTTAGACCCGTTTGTCCTGGCAACATAAAGTTTGTGAAACGCGTTGTCATTGAACCATCACCAATTGTATTTAAATAATACATACATATTGCAAAGTAACATATTGGTATAAAAATTTGAGTTATTACGATAAAGATTGTACGTTTCGTAGATATTTTGAATTCTTTTTGAAAAGTAAAATACAATCCAATCGCAATAATATAGATCATAATATCCTCTTTAATGAGTAATGTGAATCCTAAAATAATAATTAGACGATACGTCCAGCCTTTTAAGTTTGCCAGTACTAACCATAACAAAAGTGGTGTAAGAAAACAGTTCTCATGTAAGCCGTATAAATGAGAACTTGAAAGTGTTGGTGTAACAATAAATAGTAATAAAAACAATGATTGTATTACTCGGTTGAACTGGAAATGTTTCAGTATTAAGTATAGCGGGATAATACCGCTCATTGTAACAAGCACCTGTAATAATTCCAGCGTTTCAGGTTTCGGCCATAGCATATAGAAAGGGAGCATTAAATAAAATATTGGTGAGACATGCACATGAAAATGTGACATCCACTGATCTCTTTCAAGCGAAGTCATCGGGCCTCTTCCTTGACGCATACTTTCAAACATTTGTGTAAATAATCCTTTGTCATATGTTGCAAAACCCATGACGAGCTCTTTACCAATCATGATTATCGATGTGTAAGTTGTCATGATAATCAGGATAACGATAACAAGCGTCATTAAAATATGTTTTATCTTTAATTTATGAATTATTTTATCAGAAATTTTAGAGCGTTGTAATACATAAAGTATACCAACCATAAAAATTGATAGATATAGTCCAGTTAATAACCCTTTTTTTAAATCTTTCTCTTTATCTGTGATAACATAGTTGAACTTTTGTAAAGCTTCACCATTTGCATCATGTAAAAATATTCCTTTAATCATGATTACAATAAAACAAATACCGATAAATATCGCAACCGTGCTTTTCTCAAATAATAGTTTCGTAAATATCATGATACTGATTACTAGAAAACCGACAATGATTAAAGGGCTTGGTGCTTTTAAACAAACACTTATCATATAAGCGCTTAAACATATACTTGTTAATTCAAATGGAGAAATAGGTATGAAACGATTCATAAAATAACATCCAATTGCAAGGGCTAAAACTGAAAGACAAACCACTGAGAACTCATATGGACGTGTCAAATGAAAATATAAATTGTTGGAATCAATAGTAAAAAGAGTGAAAAGTGCATACATAGTATATGCACTTAAAAAGTAATAGAACCAATTTGAAATAATGCGCTTAGAAAAATTTAATGCGTGTTGATTTGCTTCATTATTCACTTATTTCATCTCCATACATCTCAGTTGTTAAATGATGATCAAACTGTTTATCTTCTTCATTATAAGTAATGCTGTTTCGTTTATGATGTAAGAATTTACGTTGATAGACTGCTTTAGTAAACAGGATAGCTATAATAATAGATATTATTGAGATAAATTGCATCAAGTGAAAATAGGGAGGCGTGTAGCGAATAATGATTTGCTGTGCTCCTTTTTTAATTGGGACAACTGTCATTAAATAGTTACCTTCCTGAACTTCACTTGTCTTTCCATCTACTTCAGCTTTCATCCCTTTTAAATAGGGTACCGGAATAACCGCGTAACCTCCATGATGCTTACCCAGTTTAATAATCATCTTATCTTTATCTTGTGTGAACTGATGATTATTTTTTTGTTTTGCTGCTTGTTTTAATATTTTATAATCCTCACCATAGATGCCATTTAGTTTGTAACGATATTCACCAGGTTTAAGTTTTAATTCTAATAAAGCACTTGATTTAACTTTCAATGTTATCGTTGGATTAAATCGACGATAGTCATCATCAAGAGGTTTACGTGATTGATAAATCTCATTGATCCAGACATAATGAAAATCTTTAAATGTTTTTGATTCTATGCTTAAAGTGACATAGAGATCTTTATATTGATCGACGATTTCTTGAGGTAATTGTATTCTCGGACCACCATTTTCCTGAGTAACAATTAATTTATTACCATCAAATGTAGCATCTTTATAAGTGATTTGAGATTGATCTAATAAGTTTTTAGCAGGTTGTTTAGATGCTTTGCCCTTTCTATCAAGGACTACACCATTTAACATCGCATGTTCACGGTCGATAGGTGTGTTTAGTGTCTGTACATTATACACATTGTTTGTAACGCGGACAAATGGTAGTTGATTTTCATTGTTATAGACAATATATTGTTTGGTACCATTAGGTTCAGCGTATGTTTTATCCTTTGAGAAACCATAGGGTAATGTACTGCTTTCTGTATTTCTGATTGTAGTATCGACATTAAATAAACTATAAAGATTTGCCCGTTCTCCAAGGCCATAATAGATAGAGTTGCTATCTGTCGGCATCGTAATATTCAGTTCTTTATCATAAAACTTTAAAATGTCCTGATCAAAGATTGATGAATATAATTTAATGCCATTGAATTTTTGATACATCGGTGTATTATGGGTACTTGAAGTTTGCCATTCAATGCGTTCACCAGGCAATTGGTCTTTCTTAATACCATTGATTATTTTTTGCTGGGTCTTTGAATTAAAGTTTTCAGAGTTTAAGAAATCAATATTATGTTCTTTTGCAGGATGTAATGTATCCATCTGCTGCGTCACATAATCATAGACAAAAACTAAGTTCATAATAATGATGGTTGCATGTAATAATTGATATGTAGTTCTATTTTTACTGTATAAATAGAAACCTATTATGATACAGATGATTGGAATAAACAATAACCACATCAATGCTTTTTCATGACCATACATTGATACCGGATAAATAATGCATACCGGAATAAGTGAAATCAGAAATGTCTTTAAATCAATTTGTCTTAAATGATTTAAATAGTGGGCAATCAATACAGCTGATGTAAATACGAGTAGATAGATCCAGCGACGCTGATCGATTGAAAAGCCATTAAAAAAACTGTCGAATAATGGGCTTAATGAACAAATCATAAAGATTAACGTAATCGTTGCAAACAGTCGGTACATATAATGTCGATACATTTTAAATGACATTAATGCCAGAACGGTGATAAAGCAAATAACAACGTAATAGCCATCATAGAATAGATTATAAAAACCTACCATATCGATGAATGGCTTAACCTGAATTGGTGGTAATGTTCTATCATTCATCAAATAACTTGATATTCCAGTAAATATACCTACAGCTGCTATACCAAGACCGAGTATTGAGGCTATCGATAATAATAATACTTTTTGAATACGAACAACGACATCGGTCTCTTTTGGGTAAATAATGCGATACAGAAAATAAAATAAAACAAAAATAAATTCATAATAGCTAAAGTAAAAATTCGAATGTAATGTGAGTGCAATCGCTGTAATAAATAGCCCGATCTTTCTTTCATGAAAGAAACGTTCCATGCCTAAGATAGTTAAAGGCAACCATAACATCACATCACTAAAAAAACTCCATGTAAACGTAAAGAAGAAATATGCTGTAGACCAGCCATATATAAATGCACCAACCCAGCTTGAAAGTTGATTAAGATTGATATAACGTAAAAGTTTATAAGTCGTAAAGATAATAAACGTAAGCTTTATAATAGAAATGACAAATTGATTCTTTGCCCAGAAAACTGGGTCAGTCGTATCAATTGGTAAGATGATATTGCTAAGCCAAACGATTGCGAAATTTAAATATGAAAGCGGGGCAGTTGAATAGTAATAAGCAAGACTTCTAAAAAAGTCTCCGCCTATGCCAAAGTCAATATCATAAAAGAAATGCAAATGTGTGAATTTATCATACAAATACATTTGAAATGGAATCATTTGTGCGATACCATCACCTTTACCCGTAAATAAGGTGCCATCCTTAAATAATCGAAAAAGGACGAAACTATGAGCAAGGAGTGACAATATAGTTGCCACTCCTAAGATTTTTATGTTAGACCAGTTCCTGTTTTTTATTTTTTGAGAAAACATATTTTATCTGCTTCCTTTCACCACGCGAATTTCTTGTGTACAACACAGAAAGAATAATACCTAATAGCGATATTGTGACCATCAAATAAAAATATGGTGGCGTATAACGAAATTCTACAGTTTTTGTATTATTATCGACTTTCACAGCGCTCATAATATAGTTTGCTCTTTCAACATCAACTTTTTTACCATCAACATATGCGCGTATACCATCGCGATATGTAATAGGTACTGTTAAGTAACCGTCTTTTGATGATTTAAGCTGAACAGTCATTTTATTACCGTTATCAGTGAACGTATAATTTTTTGTCTGATTCACTTTAGATAAAGTTTTATAGTCTTCTCCATAAATACCATTGATTGTTAATTGATACGTTCCACCTGTTAAACCGATCAATATCTTTCCATTTTTCGGTGACTTCACTCTATACATCAGATCATCATAATGTGTGCGATATTTACTCGTTTGAAATAGTCGGTTATTCGCGTATCCATTGATATTAATCTGATGATTTGTGACAGGTGATTGTATCTGTACATGCATATCTACATAAAAATCTTTATACGCTGTTAATAAAGCTTTTGGGATGTCTATTACTAATCCACCGCTAGGAGGATTCACCTTTAATGTCTTATTATCAGCAATCCATTCAGCGCCTGAAGGTGTCACTTTCATTTCAGATAATAAATTTTTTGCTGGATTGATCTTGTAATTCGTTGCTAAACGATCAGATACGATACCTTTAATCATTGCATGTTCTCTGTCAATCGGAGTTGTTAAATCCTTGCTGTTTACTACGTTGGATGTAATTCGAGCGAAAGGAATCATTTTAGTATTTTCATATATTTTATATTTACCATTATCAGCAATTAACTTAAAGTTTTCAGGGATATCTGTCTGATAAGACTTTCTTACTAAATAACGAATATTCATAAGTGACTCTAAGTTACTTCTTGAATTAAAAGTAGAGTATCGAGATAATGACTCTTCTTTAATATTGATTTTTAATTGCTTATAGAAAAAATCAATAAGTGAGCCATCAAAGATACTTGAA
Organism: Macrococcoides bohemicum; assembly: GCF_003259675.1. Lineage (GTDB taxonomy): Bacteria > Bacillota > Bacilli > Staphylococcales > Staphylococcaceae > Macrococcoides > Macrococcoides bohemicum. The sequence goes on from NZ_PZJG01000005.1 coordinate 74,828, forward strand.
TATAATGAAACCCCGTTAAAATTTTGATACATCGGTGTGTTATCTTGTTCTAATACACGCCAGTCGATACGTTCCCCGGGCTTTAATTTTTTCTTTAGTTCATCTACAATTTGCCTTTGCAAAGGAGAGTCATAAACACTAGACTCGATATAACTCATCTTTGCACGCTCTTCAATACCTGGATTATAGTTATCGAGTTTATTGTGTACGCGAACAATATCCCAGTTCAGTATAATAATCATTGCAATCAGTAAATAGTAAATTGTCTGTTTGACTGCATTGTCTTTGACGATTAATACAATTAATCCAATAATAGCGATAACAGGTAAAAGCCAGACCCAGGTTACAGCTTTATCTATATAATGATGACTCATAAATACAATGACAAATCCCGGAATTAAAGAATATAAGTAATTCTGGATTGAAATCTCTTTAAATTTCATAATATAGAATCCGATTAGGCCACTCGTAAAGAATGTAATTAAATAGTGCCAGCGTTTTTGAGGTGCACTAAAACCATTAAATACTGAGTCGATAAAAGGTGTGAAGCTAAGTAACATCAAAGCTATAGACATAACTGCAAAAAAGCGATAGAAATAATTTTTATAGAATTTAAAAGTAAGTAATGCCTGTATAGTAATAAATAGGACGATGACAAGATAATTATCATAAAAGATATTGGCATTTTGATCGAACGGATCAAATAAAGGTATCTTTACGTTATAAGGCGCACGTTCATTCTGTAGAAAACTCTTTGCCCCATAAAAGAATGCAAAAGCACTGATCATTAGACCAAGTACAGCCATAATCACAAAATTAATCCACTGCTTAGCGCGTTCAACTGTATCATACTCACTTCTGAAAATATTTCTTAGAACAAAATAGATTAATCCGAATAACACCTGATAATATGCAAAGTAGAAGTTATTGATAAAAATACAAGCAGCAGCAATGATAAAAATACCTTTTTTCTCATCTTGTATGTAACGTTCAATACCTAGTAATAATAATGGTAAGAAAATAAAAACATCACTAAAGAATGACCAGTATAATGTAAACCTAAAGTATATTGCTGATGTTAAGAATAAAAAACCAGACAATAATGCATGAATCGGTGTCATCTTTATCTTTCTGAAATAATAGTAACTCGCTAAAATACCAGCAGTTGATTTAGCTATCGAGATAAAGAATGCATTTTTAGCCCAGAAAGTAACAGTGTCTACTTGAAAGTTAAAAAATAAATCAAAAAAACGTACAGCGAGCATATTAATAAAGAAAATAATCGATGTAGAATAGTAATATGCTAAATCTGTATAATAATCTCCCCCAAGCCCAAAGTCTAAATTATAAAAGAATTCCCCGGAGATGAATTTATCATATAGATATAGCTGCATCGGTAACATTTGTTCCAGTCCATCATTTGGTCCTGTAAAGATAGTCCCGTCTTTAAAGAATCGATAGATGTAAAAACTATGACCGAATATAGCTAATAATAATGCGATTACAGTTAACAATAGTGGTGAGTATTTTTTGTTCTTCATTTTTGCTCCTTCGTTAAAATATAAGTTGTAATGATATATGTTATTGGAATTGTAAAGATTAATGCAGGAAAAGGTGCCCACACTTTATTGATAGAAAGAATATCAACGAATATATACAGTAATACTGTCTGTATTCCCATATTGACAACCTGTGTTAAAGGAAAAGCTATAAATTTTTGCCATGTAGGTTTAACGCTATAAACAAAGTAGCAGTTTAGGAAAAATGAAATAATAAACGAACAGATGAACCCTGTTAGATGACTAAATAAATAGTTGGCAGATACTATTTTTAATAAGAAAAGATATATCACATAATAGTTGAATGTATTGATGATACCTACAACTATAAACTTGATAAATCGTTGATATGATTGATTAAGTTTCATCTGATTCACCAGCACTGTGTTTAATATTCGTATCCTTAATAATATAGTGTGGTCGTTTCTTCGTTTCAAAATATATTCTACCGATATACTCTCCGATAATGCCTAAACTAAAAAGCTGTAGGGCACCTAAAAACAACACCGATGAAATAATCGTGAAATAGCCGGGTTCATCAATGCCGTGCGTCATGATCTGGATTAAAGTCATTAAAATATATAATAAACATAGCACCATCGTGACGCTTCCTAAATAAAAACAGATTCTAAGTGGCTTATTATTATAACTGATGATACCATCGATGGCATAATCGATAAGCTTAAGGCTGGAAAATGATGATTGACCAGATTCACGCTGCATATTCTTAAAAGGTATCGTTTTTTTGTTATAGCCAACCCATTCAAATATACCTTTTGAAAATCGGTTATATTCTTCCAGAGACACGATACTGTCAATCACATCACGTGATATTAAACGAAAATCGCCTTCGCCATCTGTTAATTTAACGTCAACTGTACTATTGATCAGTTTATAAAAAATTTGTGTCGGAATTTTTCTTAAAAACTGTTCTCCGGATCGGTCTCTGCGCATCACAACCTGATCGTATCCTTCCTGAAATGCGGCAACCATTGTAGGAATAAATTCTGGTGGATGCTGAAGATCGGCATCTAAAATGACTGCGCAGTCACCTGAACAATTTTTAAGACCCGCAAACATTGCTGCCTCCTTACCGAAATTTCTTGAAAAAGATATATATTTAAAATTGTGATGCTGTGTTGCAATTTCTTTTAATAACTGTAAAGAACGATCTTTTGAACCGTCGTTAACAAGCATTACTTCATAGTGGAAATGATGTTTATCCATCGTTTGCTGAATCGTTACAGCCAGCTTATAAATATTTTTTTCTTCATTATAGATCGGAATAATCAAAGATATTAACATATGTACGCCTCTTTTTTTAAAAAAATATCTTCATAATAGTATATAATATTATAATGACATTATAATAAAGGTCACGTGTAAAATCATTAAATATATAGTAGGGAGATATAATATAGATGACTATTCAATGGTTTCCTGGTCATATGGCCAAGGCAAGAAGAGAAGTAACAGAACAATTAAAGCTGGTAGATGTAGTATTTGAGCTTGTAGATGCACGAATTCCGTATTCATCACGTAACCCGATGATTGATGAAGTCATTAAAGATAAGCCTCGTGTTGTGCTTTTGAATAAGATGGATATGGCGGATTTAAATAAGACGCGTCAATGGATGCAATATTTTGAAGAAAAAGATTTCTATCCAGTCCTTATTGATAGTAAAAATGGTAAAAATTTATCGCAAGTGACGAAAGCTGCAGAAATAGTAACGAAAGAAAAATTTAATCGCATGAAAGCAAAAGGTTTAAGACCACGTGCAATACGTGCGATGATAGTAGGTATCCCGAATGTTGGTAAGTCAACACTGATAAACCGTTTAGCAAAGAAATCAATCGCTAAGACAGGGAATATGCCAGGTGTTACGAAAAAGCAGCAATGGATTAAAGTAGGAACCAGCTTAGAATTACTTGATACACCAGGTATTCTATGGCCGAAGTTTGAAGATCAGTTTGTCGGAAAAAAATTAAGTTTAACAGGGGCAATCAAAGATAGTATTGTTCATCTGGATGAAGTAGCGATATATGGGATTGAGTTTTTACAACAGCAAGATCTCCAAACACTGAATAAACATTACAACATTAATGTTGAAGCGGATACACCTTATGTTGAAGTATTTGATGCTATCGGAAAGTCTCGTGGAATGAAACTACGTGGTAATGAAATTGATTATGAAAGTGTTGTTGAATTGATTATTCGTGATATACGTAATGAGAAAATCGGTAAATATACGTTTGATTCACTTGATTTATTAGAGGAAAAAGATGAAGAGCAATGACTATAGTATCGCACAGTTAAAATCATTGGTACAATCAATTCCGGTGAGTAATCTTGATAAATTCTTTGCGACTGAGACAAGAACGGGTGCTTTAAAAATTAAAAAGCAGCAAAAAAAAATTTATGAAAAACAAAAGCAATTAGTTGAACAATACGATGAGATGCTTTTATATGAAAATAAATATCCGGGGAAAGTTATAGCCGGTATTGATGAAGTTGGGCGTGGGCCATTAGCAGGTCCAGTAGTAGCGTGTGCTGTTATACTCAATGAGAATCATGCATTTTACGGGCTAAATGATTCTAAACAAATGTCTAAAATCAATCGTGCAAAAATAGAAGCTGATCTAATTGAAAATGTAACTTATGCAATCGGTATAGCAACGGTAGAAGAAATAGACGCTGTAAATATTTATGAGGCGACTAAAATAGCAATGTTGCGTGCGATTGAAGGATTACCTGTAACACCTGATGTGCTGTTAATTGATGCGATGAAGTTACAGACGGGATTAATAGAAGAGTCCATCATAAAAGGTGATAGTACAAGTATTTCAATTGCAGCAGCAAGTGTAATTGCTAAACAATACCGTGACCGTTTAATGGCAGAATTAGCCGAAATCTATCCGGGTTATGATTTTGAAAATAATGCTGGATATGGTACGAAGAAACATCTGGAAGGTTTAGCGACTTATGGCATAACACTTATTCACCGAAAAACATTTGAACCAATTAAATCGATGAGAACACGCAATTTTTGATTTAAACGTTACTTTAAACGTGTTTTTACTCATTTTTGAAAAATTTGAGTGAAAACACGTTTCTTTTTAGGTTTATTCAGTTTACAATAGCGCTTACATTTTCTATAATTGAAACGTAACATAAATAATTGTGCAATCTAGGAGGATGGAAGATGAATATCCATGAGTATCAAGGGAAAGAAATTTTTCGCTCGATGGGTGTAGCAGTACCAAATGGTTCAGTTGCATATACACCTGAAGAAGCAGTTGAAGTAGCAAAAGGTTTAGCAGAAGGCGTTTATGTTGTTAAAGCTCAAATTCACGCTGGTGGCCGTGGTAAAGCGGGTGGTGTTAAAATTGCTAAATCATTGGATGAAGTAGAAAGCTATGCCAAAGAATTATTAGGCAAAGTTTTAGTTACGCACCAAACTGGCCCGGAAGGTAAAGAAATTAAACGCCTTTTAATTGAAGAAGGTTGCGACATTCAAAAAGAATACTACCTAGGTTTTGTATTAGACCGTGCAACAGATTCAGTTGTATTAATGGGATCTGAAGAAGGTGGAACTGAAATTGAAGAGGTAGCAGAAGCTACTCCGGAAAAAATCTTCAAAGAAGTCATCGATCCTGTAGTAGGATTAATGCCTTATCAAGCACGCCGTTTAGCATTCAACATTAATATTCCTAAAGAATCTGTAAATAAAGCAGTTAAAATTATGATGGGATTATATGATGTATTCATTCAAAAAGATGCATCTATTATTGAGATTAACCCATTAGTAACAACAGGTTCTGGCGACGTTTTAGCTTTAGACGCTAAGATTAACTTTGACGCCAATGCTTTATTCCGTCAAAAAGACGTAGTTGAATTACGTGATTTAGACGAAGAAGACCCAAAAGAAATCGAAGCATCTAAATATGATTTATCATACATTGCTTTAGATGGAAATATCGGCTGTATGGTTAACGGTGCGGGTCTTGCAATGGCTACAATGGACACAATTAACCACTTCGGCGGAAATCCGGCGAACTTCCTGGATGTAGGGGGCGGCGCTACAAAAGAGAAAGTTACTGAAGCTTTCAAGATCATTTTAGGTGATGAAAAAGTTGAAGGTATTTTTGTAAATATCTTTGGTGGTATCATGAAATGTGACATTATCGCTGAAGGTGTTGTAGCAGCAGCGAAAGAATTAGAATTAACTATTCCATTAGTTGTACGTTTAGAAGGTACAAACGTTGAACAAGGTAAAGAAATTCTAAACAATTCTGGATTAGCAATTACTCCAGCTAGCACAATGGCTGAAGGTGCACAAAAAATCGTTGAATTAGTAAAAGAAGCTAAATAGGAAGCGGGGATAAACGTGGGAGTATTTATTGATAAAGATACGAAAGTAATCGTACAAGGTATAACAGGATCAACAGCATTATTTCATACAAAACAGATGATTGAGTATGGTACAAAAATCGTTGCAGGTGTTACACCTGGTAAAGGCGGCATGGAAGTTGAAGGCGTGCCAGTATTCAATACAGTAGAAGAAGCAGTTAAAGCTACTGGTGCAACAGTTTCGGTTATCTATGTACCAGCACCATTTGCTGCTGATGCAATCGTAGAATGTGTAGATGCAGAGTTAGATTTAGCAATCTGTATCACTGAACACATTCCAGTGTTAGATATGGTTAAAGTTAAACGTTATATGCAAGGCAAGAAAACACGTTTAGTGGGACCTAACTGTCCAGGTGTTATTACTGCTGACGAATGCAAGATTGGTATCATGCCAGGATATATTCATAAAAAAGGACATGTTGGTGTTGTAAGTCGTTCTGGAACATTAACATATGAAGCGGTACATCAATTAACACAATTAGGTATTGGTCAAACGACAGCAGTTGGTATTGGTGGAGATCCGGTTAACGGAACAAACTTTATCGATGCTTTAGAAGCATTTAATAATGACCCTGAAACTTTAGCAGTAGTAATGATTGGTGAAATCGGTGGAACTGCTGAAGAAGAAGCAGCAGAATGGGTTAAAGCAAATATGACAAAACCAGTTGTAGGATTCATAGGTGGGCAAACAGCACCTCCAGGAAAACGTATGGGACACGCTGGTGCAATCATCTCTGGTGGTAAAGGTACAGCTGTAGAGAAAATAAAAGCGATGAATGCTGCAGGCATTAAAACAGCAGCAACGCCATCTGATATCGGTTCAACATTAGTAGAACGCATTAAAGAAGAAGATGGGTTATACGAAAAATGTTTAACTGTTAAATAATAAATGTTAGTAAGCCAAGACTCAATTAAGAGTCTTGGCTTTTTTATTTAGAGTAATTCAGGAGAAAACGTGTTGATAATATGTACTAAATAAATCAATTAGGGATAATACAATATTGGAAAATAAGTAATGTTTTTTTTACATATATTATGAAATAAAAGAGTAAAAAAATATTTTAACCCTAAAATTTTTATTAAATCTCAATAATATTATGAATTAAATTAACAATGAGTTAATATCAAATAATTATTGTATTGTTTGAGGTGATAAAAATGAATTATTCACATGAAGAGCAACTCATATTAAGACTCATCGCATCTGGATTTACAACGCAACAACTTCATAAAATAAATCAGAACTTTAATACATTTGATATACCTTACAAACGTGTCTTTCCGATATTAAATAATTTACTTAATCGTGATAATAAATTATATTTAAAAATTCAACGATTCAATTCACTTAGTATTGAGGAAATACACCACGCTTTATCTTCCCGTTTTATTACACCTGTATTTTACAATTCTGATCAATTTCCATCTTTATTAAAACAGATCTATGATGTTCCATTTGTTATTTTCTGTAAAGGTGATATTTCTATTTTATCGCGTAAGCATTTTTTAGCGATTGTCGGTAGTCGCAATAGAACAGACTACACATCAGAAGTTATAGATCAATTTATGCCGCATTTAGTGAAACATAATATTACAATTGTAAGTGGTTTAGCTAAAGGTGCAGATAGTGATGCACATTTGGCTGCAAATTATCATGGCGGCAAAACCATTGGAGTTCTTGGTTTCGGTCATGATTACTATTATCCAGAAGAGGTGACGCTATTACGACGCAATATGGAATGTCATCATCTTGTTATTAGCGAATATTATCCAACGACACAGATTGCTAAATTTCAATTTCCTGAACGTAATAGAATTATCAGTGGATTATCACAAGGCGTTTTAATTACTGAAGCACAACTGAGAAGCGGTAGTTTAATAACGTGTGATCAGGCTTTAGATCAAAATCGAGATGTTTACTGCTTGCCTGGTAAGATTATTTCAAAACTTTCTCAAGGATGTAATCAAAAGATTGCTGAAGGAGCTAAAATAATTGTTCAAGTAGAAGATATTCTAGAGGATTTTATATAGATGAGTTTCTTCTATTATAAATAATATATTTTATAAATTTTTTCATCATTTTTATTGTTTATATTTTAATTTTTGTATGAATTTAGAAATAAAATTTGACAAGATAGAAATGAAACGTATATTATTTATCATTGAAAAGCAAAACAGATTTAAATTAAAGGGGGATATCAAAATGGCAGAGAATCTCGTCATTGTAGAATCGCCTGCAAAAGCAAAAACCATTGAGAAATATTTAGGAAAAAAATTTAAAGTTGTCGCATCAATGGGACATGTTAGGGATTTACCTAGAAGTCAAATGGGTGTGGATACTGAGAACGATTTTGAACCAAGATATATCACGATACGCGGTAAGGGACCTGTTGTACAGGATTTAAAGAAACATGCGAAAAAAGCGAAAAACGTTTATCTCGCAAGTGACCCGGACCGCGAAGGGGAAGCGATTGCCTGGCATTTAGCACATATTTTAGATATAGATCAATCAGCAAAATCTCGCGTCGTATTTAATGAGATAACAAAAGATGCTGTTAAAGAAAGTTTTAAAAATCCACGTGAGATCAAGCATGAGTTAGTTGATGCACAGCAGGCGCGACGTGTCTTAGATCGTCTCGTTGGTTATAATATCTCGCCTGTTTTATGGAAAAAAGTAAAGAAAGGACTTTCTGCTGGCCGAGTTCAGTCTGTTGCATTGAAACTCATTATTGATCGTGAAGAAGAGATTAATGCATTTAAACCTGAGGAATACTGGACAATTGACGGTTTGTTTTCTTTTAAAAATAAAGAATTTAAAGCAAAGTTTTTGCATGAATCAAACAAACCTAAAAAGTTATCGAACGACGAAGATGTTAAAGCGATTGTTAGTCAGCTTAAGACCGATATGTTTGAGGTGACAGATGTTACAAAGAAAGAAAAGCTTAGAAACCCAGCATTACCTTTTACGACAAGTTCATTACAGCAGGAAGCTGCCCGTAAACTTAACTTTAAAGCACGTAAAACGATGATGTTGGCGCAACAATTATACGAAGGTATAGATCTTAAGAAGCAGGGAACTGTAGGTTTAATAACGTATATGCGTACCGATTCAACACGTATCTCTGATACAGCAAAAACTGAAGCTGCTAGCTACATTGAAGAAAAATTTGGTAAAGAATATTTATCGAAACGTAAAGCGAACGCTAAAGGTGGTGCTCAAGATGCCCATGAAGCAGTACGTCCAACTTCTGCACTTCGAACACCGACTGAAATGAAAGCTTATTTATCACGAGACCAGCTTCGACTATATAAGTTAATCTGGGAACGTTTTATGGCAAGTCAAATGGCACCTGCTGTTATTGATACTGTAAGTGTCGATCTTGTTCAGGATAATATTAAATTCCGTGCGAATGGTCAGACGATTAAATTTAAAGGGTTTATGAGCGTATACGTTGAAGGTAATGATGAAGATAAAGAAGAAGGTGAAAATCGTTTACCTGAACTGAATGTCGGAGATAAAGTAAAGGCAGTAAATATTGACGAAAACCAACACTTTACACAACCGCCTCCACGTTACACTGAAGCGCGTCTTGTTAAAACTTTAGAAGAAAAAGGTATTGGTCGTCCTTCTACATATGCACCGACGATTGATACGATTCAAAAACGTAACTATGTTAAAGTTGACCAGAAAAAATTCTATCCGACAGAACTCGGTCAAATTGTTCATGAATCTGTAAAAGAATATTTTCCAGAGATTATTGATATTGATTTTACAGTTAATATGGAAACGCTTCTTGATAGAGTTGCTAACGGAGAAATAGAGTGGAAGAAGGTTATTTCAACATTCTACGGTGACTTTAAGACACATGTTGATCGTGCAGAACAGGAAATGGAGAAAATTGAAATCAAAGATGAGCCAGCTGGTGAAGATTGCGAGAAATGTGGTTCACCTATGGTATATAAAATGGGTCGATACGGAAAATTTATGGCATGTTCAAATTTTCCTGATTGTCGTAATACGAAAGCAATAGTTAAGACAATCGGCGTACCATGTCCTAAATGTAACGATGGTGAGGTCGTTGAACGTAAATCGAAGAAGAATAGAATCTTTTATGGTTGTAGTAACTTCCCAGAATGTGATTACTTATCATGGGATAAACCAATCGCACGTAAATGTCCAAAATGTGATACGCAACTTGTTGAACGTAAAAAAGGCAAACAAACGCAAGTCATATGTACAAATTGTGATTACGACGAAAAAGCACAATAACGAAAGATGTGCACATCAAATATACAGATGTGCACATTTTTTGTTTTTGTAAATTTTCTATTAAGAATTAGACGAATTTATAATAAATTCAGATAAATCTCTTTTTAAAAACATGAAAATATATTACAATCGGGTAGGACTTAGAGGAGGAATAAAATGAAGACAGTAAATATCATTGGAGCAGGTTTAGCAGGTTCTGAAGCTGCATATCAATTAGCAAAACGAGACGTGAAAGTTAAATTATATGAAATGCGCCCAGTCAAACAGACTCCGGCACATCATACAGATAAATTTGCAGAGTTAGTATGTTCCAATTCGCTACGAGGAAATGCACTTACAAATGCAGTGGGTGTATTAAAAGAAGAAATGAGACGATTAGATTCATTGGTAATTAAAGCTGCCGATAATGCTTCAGTTCCAGCAGGAGGTGCATTAGCTGTCGACCGACATGAATTCAGTGGTTATATTACCGACACTTTAAAAAATCATCCGAATATTGAAGTCATCAATGAAGAAATAACCAGTGTACCTGACGGTCCTACAATTATTGCTACGGGTCCTTTAACGACAGAAAGTTTGAGTAAAGATATCCAACGCTTGACTGGACAAGAACATCTTTATTTTTATGATGCTGCTGCCCCAATCATAGAAAAGGATTCCATTGATATGGAAAAAGTTTATTTAAAATCTCGTTACGACAAAGGTGAAGCTGCTTATTTAAATTGTCCGATGACAGAAGAGGAATTTAATCGATTCTATGATGCTTTACTAGAAGCAGAAGTTGTTCCGTTAAAAGATTTTGAAAAAGAGATTTATTTTGAAGGCTGTATGCCATTTGAAGAGATGGCTAAACGCGGACGAAAAACTTTATTATTTGGACCGATGAAACCTGTTGGATTAGAAGATCCTAAGACAGGAAAACGTCCATATGCAGTTGTTCAATTACGCCAGGATGATGCTGCCGGAACTTTATATAATATAGTAGGTTTTCAGACACATCTTAAATGGGGTGCACAAAAAGAGATATTAAAGCTAATTCCTGGATTAGAAAATGTGGAAGTTGTCAGATATGGCGTTATGCATCGTAATACATTTATTAATTCGCCAACTAATTTACAACAGACATATCAATTCAAAGGCAACGATGAATTATTTTTAGCTGGCCAGATGACTGGTGTTGAAGGATACGTAGAATCAGCAGCGAGTGGATTAGTTGCAGGTATTAATATGGCTAAGCATATTAGTGGTGTTGCGCCTGTACTATTCCCTGAAAAAACAGTGATCGGTTCTATGGCTTATTATATTACGCATACGAACAGTAAAAACTTTCAACCGATGAATGCCAACTTTGGCCTTCTTCCTAATTTAGATACACGTATTAAAGATAAAAAAGAGCGCTATGAAGCACTTGCAAATCGCGCGTTAACTACTTTAGAACATTTTAAAGTTACACTTTAATTTTATGATAGAAATCATTTCAAAATAGAAATGAATTGTGTTACAATTCAGATAAATAGGGGTGAAAGTATGATGAACACTGAAGTTAAAGCATTTCTTAAATATTTAGAACAAGAACGCAACTTTTCAGAGCATACGATTACTGCCTATGAAAATGATTTACAGAATTTTTTATTATTTTTACAAAAAGAATGTTTAACGATATCAATATTTGAGTACCGAGATGCGAGAAATTATTTAGTCCACATGTATAACAGAGGACTTAAAAGAACGACTGTTTCCAGACACATCTCATCATTAAGGTCATTTTATAAATATTTATATCAGGATTCAGAAAAAGTTAATCCTTTTAATCAGCTCGTTCATCCAAAACAAGAAAAATATTTACCTAAATTTTTTTATGAAGAAGAGATGGCACAATTATTTGAAGCGATTGACACATCGAAACCTTTATATACGCGTGATAAAGTAATTTTGGAATTACTTTATGCAACTGGTATACGGGCAGCAGAGTTAACGAATCTTAAACTTACGGATCTTGACCAGCAAATGATGATGTTAAAAGTTCGAGGTAAAGGGAATAAGGAGAGAATAGTGCCGTATGGTGCATTTGCACAAAGTGCTATTGAAGATTATCTTGCACTGAGAGAAACCCGAAAAATTGATCATGATTATTTATTGATAAATAACAGAAATGCCCCGCTAACAGAAAGGGGCGTTCGTTATGTCTTAGACCAAATCGTAAAGAGAGCAACTGGACCGAATGAAATTCATCCACATAAACTGAGACATACATTTGCCACTCATTTATTAAATAATGGTGCAGATTTACGAACAGTGCAGGATTTACTCGGTCACGTTAACTTATCTACAACCGGTAAGTATACACATGTTACAAAAGAACATCTCAGAAAGTCTTATTTAAATGCACATCCTAGAGCTTAAGGAGCTGATATTTTGAATAATCAATTACATGCTACAACGATATTTGCTATTCGTCATAATGATCAATGTGCTATGAGTGGTGATGGACAAGTAACACTCGGTCAGCAAGTTATTATGAAACAAACTGCACGCAAAGTGCGAAGATTATTTAATGATGAAGTAGTTGCCGGATTTGCTGGTAGTGTAGCAGATGCATTTACATTGTTTGAAAAGTTTGAAATGAAATTACATGAATATAATGGTAATTTGTCCCGTGCAGCAGTAGAACTAGCTAAAGAATGGCGTGGAGATAAAATGTTGCGCCAGCTTGAAGCAATGTTAATCGTGATGAATAAAAATGAGTTACTTGTTGTTAGTGGAACGGGTGAAGTGATACAACCAGATGACGACATTATCGCAATCGGTTCTGGTGGTAATTATGCACTTAGCGCAGGACGTGCGTTAAAAAAACATGCCAGTCATTTAAGTGCAAAAGAAATTGCACTGGCTTCTCTTGAAACTGCTGCTGATATATGTGTGTTTACAAACCATAATATTATCGTTGAAGAATTATAGTTGGAGGGTTAAACTTGGATAAAAATAATTTAACGCCGAAAGCAATTGTTGCAAGTCTTGATGAACATATTATAGGACAAGCAGATGCTAAAAGGAAAGTTGCGATCAGTTTACGCAATCGTTATCGTCGTATGGCTTTAGACGAAAACATGCAAAAAGAAATTATACCGAAAAATATTCTTATGATTGGACCTACTGGTGTCGGCAAAACAGAAATTGCACGACGTATGGCGACGCTTGTTGGTGCGCCGTTTGTCAAAGTGGAAGCAACAAAGTATACAGAAGTTGGTTATGTAGGTCGTGATGTAGAAAGTATGATTCGTGATTTAACCGAAAACGGTGTGCGATTAATTAAAAATAGAATGAAAAATGAAGTGCGTACTGAAGCAGAAAAAAATGCAACAGAGCGTCTCATAAAATTATTAGCACCAGCAATGAAGAAAAAAGAAAAGCAATCTTCAAATCCTTTTGAAATGTTGTTTAATCAAACGATGCAACAGGAAGAAGAGGTTGAAGATGTACCTGATGAAAATGTAAAACTTAAGCGTAAAGATATTAGAGAAAGACTACTAGCAGGTCAACTTGAAGATGAGACTGTAAAGATCAAGGTGGAACAGGAATTGAAAGGTTTAGGTATGTTTGGTATGAACGGCATGCAGGATAACATGCAGGATATGTTCAGTCAAATGATGCCTAAGAAAAAAGTAGAACGCACATTACCTGTATCACGTGCGCGTGAAATTCTTATCGATGAAGAAGCAACGAAATTGATTGATGAAGAGTCTGTACAAGATGAAGCGATTCAGCTTGTAGAAACGATGGGAATTGTCTTTATCGATGAAATCGATAAGATTGCTGGAAGTAATCAAGGTGCAGATGTTTCCCGACAAGGTGTGCAACGAGACATTTTACCGATCGTTGAGGGTAGTGTTGTTCAGACGAAATATGGAGCAGTCAATACAGAGCACATATTATTCATCGGAGCCGGCGCATTCCATGTATCTAAACCAAGCGACTTGATACCAGAATTACAAGGTCGATTTCCAATTCGTGTTGAATTAGAGAAGCTTTCTGTAGAAGACTTTATTAAAATATTAAAAGAACCGAAAACATCACTACTAAAACAATATGAAAGTTTAATGCAGACAGAACATGTAACAATCAACTTTACAGATGAAGCAATAGAGAAGCTTGCTCAAATTGCATATGATGTCAATCAGGAAACGGATAATATCGGAGCGCGTCGTTTGCACACGATATTAGAAAAAATGCTTGAAGATTTATCATATGAAGCGCCTGATATGCCGCATGCATCTGTTGAAATAACTGCGCAATATGTTGAGTCAAAGCTTGGAACAATCGCTAAAAATAAAGATTTAAGTGAATTTATATTATAAGAATCCTTAAATGAAAAAGTTAAATATTAAATATAAATATATTTTAAAGGAGAATCATTATGTCATTATTAAAAAGAACGCGTGAAATCAATCAGTTATTACAAGAACATAAAGGTTTAGCAGTTGATTTTAAAGAGATGGCCGATCAATTAGGTTCGACGATGCAGTCCAATGTATTCATCTTATCTCGTCGCGGTAAATTATTAGGGTTTGGTGTTAATGAACTTTTAAAAAATGAACGTATTATTAAAATGCTGGAAGAACGCCAATTTCCAAAAGAATATGTTGATTTATTACTAGAAGTTGATGTTACTAAAAGTAATATATCATTAGATAATAAATTATCAGTTTTTCCACCAGAAAATGAAGAACTGTTTAAAAAGTCAAGTACAGTTGTTATACCTATTAAGGGTGGCGGTACACGTTTAGGTACTTTAGTGCTTGGACGCGTAGATAAAGATTATGATGAAAATGATCTTGTTTTAGGTGAATATGCTGCAACAGTAGTAGGTATGGAAATTTTAAGAGAAAAGCATGCTGATATTGAAAAAATTGCACGTGATAAAGCAGCGATTAATATGGCTATCAGTTCGCTATCATATTCTGAAAAAGAAGCGATTGAACATATTTTTGAAGAACTTGGTGCTAACGAAGGATTACTTGTTGCTTCAAAAGTTGCAGACCGTGTTGGTATAACACGTTCAGTTATTGTTAACGCATTAAGAAAGTTAGAATCTGCGGGTGTTATTGAATCTCGTTCATTAGGTATGAAAGGTACCTTCATTAAAATTAAGAAAGAAAAATTCTTAGAAGAATTGGCAAATGCGCATTAAAATAAAAAGAATACACGTTTCATCACTATTTTACATTTAAAGTATTGATGAACGTGTTTTTTTATGATATATTTACATATGGCCTGAAAAAAGCCAAATTCACACACTATGGATGAATATTTTGGATGGTGCAACGCAAGTTGTTTCCGAAGTTGCCTGTAGTGGAGGAATAAAACCAATTAGGAGGAAATTAAAATGGCAGTAATCTCAATGAAACAATTGTTAGAAGCTGGTGTACACTTTGGTCACCAAACACGTCGCTGGAACCCAAAAATGAAGAAATATATCTTCACAGAAAGAAACGGAATTTACATTATTGACTTACAAAAAACAGTTAAAAAAGTTGAAGAAGCATACAACTTTATGAAATCTGTATCTGAAGAAGGCGGTACTGTATTATTCGTAGGTACTAAAAAACAAGCACAAGATGCAATTAAAGACGAAGCAATTCGCTCAGGTCAATTCTTTATTAACGAACGTTGGTTAGGTGGAACTTTAACAAACTACAAAACAATCAACAAACGTGTAAAACGTATTTCTGAAATTGAAAAAATGGAAGAAAACGGTACTTTCGACGTACTTCCTAAAAAAGAAGTCGTTGAACTTAAAAAAGAATATGATCGTTTAATCAAATTCTTAGGCGGAATTCGTGAAATGAAATCGATGCCTGCAGCATTATTCGTCGTTGACCCTCGTAAAGAGCGTAACGCGATTGCTGAAGCTAAAAAATTACACATTCCTATTGTTGGTATCGTTGATACAAACTGTGATCCAGACGAAATCGATTATGTTATCCCAGCAAATGATGACGCAATCCGTGCCGTTAAATTATTAACTGGTAAAATGGCAGATGCTATCTTAGAAGGACGTCAAGGCGTTTCTAATGAAGAAGTAGCTGCTGAACAAAATATCGATTTAACTGAAGCTGCTGAAGAGCCTGCTGCAGAAGCAACAGAAACTACAGAAGCATAAGTTTTAAAATGAAGGTGATAAGTGTATAACATTTATCACTTTTTTTAAGAATTAACACTTTACTTTAGCGTTTTTAGCTTGAGTTTAGTATTATTATATTGTAAAAACACAAATTCTTTGGAGGTATTATATAATGGCTATTACAGCACAACTAGTTAAACAATTACGTGAAAGAACAGGCGCAGGTATGATGGACTGCAAAAAAGCATTAACTGAAACAAACGGAGATATCGACGCAGCTGTTGATTACTTACGTGAAAAAGGTATTGCTAAAGCAGCTAAGAAAGCTGATCGTATCGCAGCAGAAGGTACTACTTATGTAGCTTCTAAAGGAAACGATGCAGTATTATTGGAATTAAACTCTGAGACTGACTTCGTTGCACGTAATGAAGGCTTCCAAGCTTTAGTTAAAGAAATCGCTGATCACATTTTAGCAACAAAACCTGCAGATTTAGATGCTTTAATGGATTCTGAAATCGAAGCTGGTAAAACTGTTGAAGTTAAAATGAACGAAGCTATTTCAACAATCGGTGAAAAATTAACTTTACGTCGTTTCGTATTAGTTTCTAAAACTGATGCAGATACATTCGGTGAATACTTACACATGGGTGGACGTATCGGTGTATTAGCTTTAGTTGAAAATTCAACTGATGCAGAAGGCGCTAAAGACGTTGCGATGCATATTGCTGCTTTAAATCCTAAATTCGTATCACGTGAACAAGTTTCTGCTGAAGAGTTAGAACATGAAAAGAACGTATTAAAACAACAAGCTTTAAATGAAGGTAAACCTGAAAATATCGTAGAAAAAATGGTTGAAGGTCGCTTGCGTAAATATTTAGAAGAAATTTGTGCAGTTGACCAACCATTCGTTAAGAATCCAGATCAAACAGTTGCTGAATTCTTAAAATCTAAAGGTGGAACTTTAAAATCATTCGTTCGTTATGAAGTTGGAGAAGGTATCGAGAAACGTCAAGATAACTTTGCTGATGAAGTAATGGGTCAAATGGGTAAATAATATGAATTAAAGACACTTCGGTGTCTTTTTTTATACATATTGAATAAATGTAAGGTTTATTCTAATTTTCTTTTCATTCATAATTATTTATTGGTATAATACTCATAGTTTTGTGTATAATAGAATTTAAATTAATGCAGTTTTTTGAGTGAATGAATTACGAAAATTTAGCATTAATATCATTGAGAGGGCGGAGTTAATAAAATGAAAGAATTATCTAAATACAAACGTGTCGTATTAAAATTAAGTGGTGAAGCACTTGCTGGAGAAACTGGTTTTGGTATCAACCCTTTCGTTATTAAAAGTATTGCTGAACAAGTTGCCGAAGTTGCTAAAATGGATTGTGAAGTTGCAGTTATTGTTGGCGGAGGTAATATCTGGCGCGGTAAAACAGGTAGTGACTTAGGTATGGACAGAGGTACAGCTGACTACATGGGTATGCTGGCAACTGTAATGAATTCTTTAGCCCTGCAGGATTCATTAGAACAATTAGACTGTGATACTCGCGTGTTAACATCTATCGAAATGAAACAAGTTGCTGAGCCGTATATTAGACGTCGTGCGATTCGTCATTTAGAAAAAGGCCGTGTTGTAATATTTGCAGCAGGTATCGGTAATCCATACTTCTCAACAGATACAACAGCAGCATTACGTGCAGCTGAAATGGAAGCAGATGTAATTCTTATGGGTAAAAATAATGTAGATGGTGTTTATTCAGCTGATCCTAAAGTAGACCCTAATGCTGTTAAATATGAAAAGTTAACGTATATCCAAATGTTGCAGGAAGGATTACAAGTAATGGATTCAACTGCAAGCTCATTCTGTATGGATAACGATATTCCTTTAGTTGTATTCTCGATTATGGAAGATGGCAACATTAAACGAGCGATTATGGGAGAAGAAATTGGTACGACGATTACGAAATAATTTGGTATAATAATATTATCAATGATATAAAAGGAGATTCATAATGACGACTGAAATAATTAATGAATTAAAGTCTAAAATGGAAAAAAGTATTGAAAGCCTAGTTCGTGAATTTGCTGCTATTCGTGCAGGACATGCAAATGCAAATTTATTAGAACGCGTATCTGTAAACTACTATGGTGCTGATACGCCTGTTCAACAATTAGCTGGTATTTCTGTACCAGAACCAAGAATGTTACTTGTAACACCATATGATAAATCTTCAATCGATGATATTTTAAAAGCGATTAATATGGCAAACTTAGGTGTTAATCCTACTTCAGATGGTAACGTTATTCGTATTACAGTGCCGGCATTAACTGAAGAACGCCGTAAAGAATTAGTTAAAGAAGCGAAAAAAGAAGCTGAAAATGCTAAAATTGCAATCCGAAATATTCGTCGTGATGCAAATGATGCATTAAAGAAAGCTGAAAAGAATGGTGAACTGACAGAAGATGATTTAAAATCATTTACAGATAATGTTCAGACAGAAACTGATAATCATATTAAAAAGATCGATGCACTAACTGCTGAAAAAGAAAGCAGTATTTTAGAAGTTTAATCTTTTATATTTAGACTGAGATAATTGTAATCTTATCTCAGTCTTTTTTTGTCCTTTTTTCTGTATATCCATGTCACTCTGTTATATTTATGATAGAATATATTAATAATGTTTTGAATTTGGAGGACATCATGATTCCTTTCTTAAAAAGAAAAAATAATAAAAGAAATATAGATAAGAATATTAAACAAAAACATGCAGCTACAGAAGCTGTTCCAACGCATATTGCGATTATTATGGATGGTAACGGAAGATGGGCAAAACAGCGTAATATGCCGCGTATAAAAGGTCATTATGAAGGGATGCAGACAGTTAAAGCGATAACGAGACATGCGAGTGATATTGGCGTTAAGTATTTAACACTATATGCTTTTTCTACTGAAAACTGGTCACGACCTAAAGATGAAGTCAACTATTTGATGAAATTACCTGGTGATTTTCTTTCAACATTTTTACCGGAACTGATTGAGAAAAATGTAAAAGTAGAAACGATTGGCTTTATCGATCAGCTACCGGAACATACGCGAAAAGCAGTGCTTGAAGCTAAAGAAAAGACGAAAAATAATAGTGGTTTAACATTAGTCTTTGCATTAAATTATGGTGGACGTAAAGAGATTGTATCTGCAGTACAGTTTATTGCTGAACGTTATAAAGATAATCAGATTGATTTAAGTGAAATTAATGAAGAAACTTTTGCAGATTATTTGTTTACAAAAGCAATACCAGATCCTGAGTTAATGATAAGAACATCAGGAGAAGAACGATTAAGTAACTTTTTAATCTGGCAAGCCTCATATAGTGAATTTGTATTTGTAGATACATTATGGCCAGATTTCGATGCAGAAGAAATGGATCGTTGTATAGAAGAATACCATAGCCGACATAGACGATTCGGCGGATTATAAGGAGTAAAAAATGAAAACGAGAACAATAACAGCAATCATTGCTATGGCAATTTTCTTACCTGTTGTTATATATGGCCAATTACCATTACTGATAATGGCATATTTATTAGCAATTGTTGCATTAAAAGAAGTATTAAATATGAAAAATATTAAACTATATTCATTACCAGGTATATTTAGTGTAGTGGCTTTATGTTTAATTATGTCGCCTCAGAAAAGTGATCTCGTGTCACTTGATTATCAAGTACCATTTTTAACATTAATGAGTTTAATTATGCTGAGCTATACAGTAATGTCTAAAAACCGTTTTAACTTTGTAGATGCTGCGTTTTGTATGTTGGCCGTAGCCTATATCGGTATCGGTTTTATGTATTTTTATGAAACGCGAGCAGCTGAAAATGGATTAGTCTTTATACTATATGCATTATTAGTTGTCTGGGTCACAGATACAGGAGCTTATATTTTTGGTAGATTATTAGGTAAGCATAAATTATGGCCGGAGATTAGTCCGAATAAAACAATTGAGGGTTTTTTGGGAGGCATTGCATGTAGTACGATCATTGCAGTAATCTTCAGCATAAATTATGATATGCCACTCTCTATCATACCTTTATTACTTGTAACTTGGTTATTTAGTATGTTCGGACAGTTAGGTGATTTAGTAGAATCTGCATTAAAGCGACATTTTGATGTGAAAGATTCCGGAAACTTATTACCTGGACATGGTGGTATATTAGATCGATTTGATTCATTTATCTTTGTATTACCATTGATGAATATATTTCTTATTAATTTTCAGTAACAAACACGTAGATATTTATTCTACGTGTTTTTCTTTTTGAAAGTCCAAAGTAGGTGTTCATTTTATTTTGTGATAGAATTAAACTAATACATTTTAGAATAAGGTGAAGTCATGAAACATATAGGAATATTAGGAGCAAGTGGCTCTGTTGGAATGCAAGGGATAGATATTATTCGTGAGCATTCAGATAGCTTTAAACTCGTTAGTTTTGCGGTTGGAAAATCAGTAGAGATTGCACAGAATATCATCGATGAATTTGAACCAGATATTTGTTGTATTCAAAATGAATCTGATGTAAATAAACTTAATTTAGTAGGAAAACACACTAAAGTAGTATTTGGTGATGAGGGTTTACTCAAAGTAGCCGGTTATGAAAAAAATGATATATTACTCAACTCTATCTTAGGTAGTGTAGGGTTAAAGCCTACACTACACGCCATTGATCAAGGCATTGATATCGCACTTGCTAACAAAGAAACGCTTGTTGTAGCAGGAGAGATCGTTATGCAGCGTGCAAAAGAAAAAAGAGTAAACATATTACCTGTAGATTCTGAGCATTCAGCAATATTTCAATGTCTAAATGGTGAAAGTCATAAAAATATTGAAAAATTGATTGTTACTGCAAGCGGCGGTTCTTTTAGAGATAAGACGCGTGAACAGTTAAAAGATGTAACGCTTGAAGATGCTTTAAATCATCCCAACTGGTCAATGGGTAAGAAAATAACGATAGATAGTGCGACAATGATGAATAAAGGCTTAGAAGTTATCGAAGCAAAATGGTTATTTGACCTACCCATCGAGAAGATTGAAACAATATTACATAAACAAAGTATTATACATTCTATGGTAGAATTTAACGATACAAGTGTTATTGCGCAACTGGGGACACCAGATATGCGTATGCCGATTCTGTATGCATTCAGCTATCCAGACCGCAAACCGCGTAATGCCGAACGACTTGATTTAGCAAAAGTTGGCACACTTGATTTTAAGACAATGGATCTTGAGCGCTATAAATGCCTGGCACTTGCTTATCGTGCAATTGAAGTAGGTGGGACTTTACCGGTTGTGATGAATGCAGTAAATGAAGTAGCAGTACAGCTGTTCCTGGATGGTAAAATCTCATTTTTAGATATTGAAACAATCATAGAACGTGAAATGGATGCACATATCGTGACAGAAAATCCAGATTTAGATACAATTTTAGCAGTAGACGCAGACTATAAATCAAGGAATTACGAGGTGTAATATGGGGATTATTGCTTTTATCATAATATTTGGTTTGCTCGTAACCGTGCATGAATATGGACATCTGCTCTTTGCGAAAAGAGCAGGGATTATGTGTCCGGAATTTGCAATCGGTATGGGACCAAAAATATTTTCTTACAAAAAAGATGAAACTTTATATACGATTAGACTTTTGCCGGTAGGTGGCTATGTCATGATGGCAGGAAGCGGAATGGAACAAAATCCGTTAACAGAAGGTATGACAGTCAACATTAAACGTAATGAAGCTGGTGAAGTTACACATATTTTGTTAGATGATCAGCATCAGTTTCAACAGATTGAACAGCTTGAAGTAACTGACTCTGATTTTGAGGATCGATTATTTATTGAAGGTATCAATCAATACACAAATGAACAAGTGAGATATAATGTGGCACATGAAGCGTACTTTGTACGTGAAGGAGATTTAATTCAGATTGCGCCACTGGAACGCCAATTTAAGAATAAAAAACCTTGGCCTAAATTCCTTGCACTTTTTGCCGGTCCATTGTTTAACTTTATTTTAGCTTTTGTATTGTTTTTAGCACTTGCGTTTATGGTAGGTGCACCGACAACGACGATTAGTGGTGTCGCTAAGGATAGTCCAGCACAAGAAGTTGGACTTAAAAAAGGTGATACGATTAAGCAGTTAAATGATGAGAAAGTGACAAGCTTTAACCAGATTAGAAACTATCTCGATAAAAATGGTGGAAAGTCGATTAAGGTCATTGTCGAACGTGATGGTAAAGAAAAGACATTTAATTTAGAGCCTAAACTGATGCAACAGAAAGTAAGTAAAGGGAAGAGTTTAGATCGATATATCATTGGATTTGGTCCGGAGTTTGGTGGTAGTTTATTAGATAAATTACAATACGGTGTATCGATGACAATTGATGGTGCTACAAAGATTTTCACTTTACTTGGAATAATGTTTGCCTCTATTTTCAATGGCACATTCTCATTTGATATGCTGAATGGTCCGGTTGGTATATATAAGAATACTGAAAAAGTTGCCAGCATGGGTCTTGAAACATTAATTGGCTATACTGCAATGCTTTCAGTCAACTTAGGGATTATGAACTTATTACCAATACCAGCGCTTGACGGTGGTAGAATTTTATTCGTGATTTATGAAGCGATTTTTAGAAAACCAGTCAATAAAAAAGCAGAAATGTATATCGTCGCAGCTGGTGCGCTATTCGTCTTCTTTGTCATGATCATGGTAACATGGAATGACATTTCAAGATATTTCTTAAAATAATGATGATCCGACTTCGGTCGGATTTTTTTATTAATAATTCGTTCTATTATTATTTACTAAATAACAGTATTTATATTATGTTAACTTACATTTTTGTTTAACAATTAATCAATTTATTATATGATATATATATATTATCGAAATTCAAGGAGGCAGCTATGAAACAGAGTAAAATGTTCATTCCAACATTAAGAGAAGTACCTAATGATGCTGATTCAAAAAGTCATCAGCTATTACTAAAAGCAGGTATGATAAAGCAAGTAGCAAGTGGGGTTTATAGTTACCTGCCGATTGCTAAACGTGTACTTAATAAGATTGAAGCAATCGTTCGCGAAGAGATGGAAGCTATCGATGGTGTAGAAATATTAATGCCTGCATTACAGCCTTCTGAATTATGGTCAGAATCTGGTCGCTGGCAGAGTTATGGTGCAGAGTTAATGCGTATGACAGATCGTCATGGCCGTGAATTTGCACTCGGACCAACACATGAGGAAATCATCACGTCTTTAGTACGTGATGAATTAAAATCATATAAGAAATTACCGGTTACGTTATTCCAGATTCAAAATAAATTCCGTGATGAAAAGCGTCCACGTTTCGGATTGTTGCGTGGTCGTGAATTTATTATGAAAGATGCATACAGTTTCCATGCAACAGATGAAAGTTTAGATGAAACATATCAGGATATGTATGGTGCGTATTCAAGAATTTTCTCTCGTGTGAATCTTAATTTCCGTCCGGTTATAGCGGATAGTGGTGCGATTGGTGGTAGTCATACACACGAATTTATGGCTTTAGCAGAAATTGGTGAAGATACAATTTGCTATACTGATGAAAGTGACTATGCTGCTAACATTGAAAAAGCTGAAGTGAAATATGTACCAAATGTAGAACATACAGAAGAAAAGGATTTAGAAAAGGTACATACACCTGGTGTCAAAACAGCACAGCAATTAGCAGACTTATTAGGTAAACGCTTAGATGAAATTGTAAAATCAATGATTGTAAAAGTTGATGATCAGTTTATCATGTTCTTAATTCGTGGACATCACGAATTAAATGATGTAAAAGTTAAATCTTATTTTGGTACTGAAACAGTGGAAATGGCTACTGATAAAGAAATTCAGGCGATTTTAGGTGCTACACCAGGTTCGCTTGGGCCAGTTGGTGTTGAAAAGAT
Source organism: Macrococcoides bohemicum (assembly GCF_003259675.1). Taxonomy (GTDB): domain Bacteria; phylum Bacillota; class Bacilli; order Staphylococcales; family Staphylococcaceae; genus Macrococcoides; species Macrococcoides bohemicum. The sequence continues at coordinate 99,185 of NZ_PZJG01000005.1, forward strand.
TGAAATTTATGCAGATAATAGTGTTCAGGATATTAATAATTTAGCGGTTGGTGCGAATGAAACGGACTATCACTATATTAATGCAAACCTTGGACGTGACTTTAATGTTAAAGTATTCGATGACTTCAGATTTATATTAGAAGGTGAAATGGCTGCTGATGGTAGTGGTCCGATTAAGTTTGCTGAAGGTATTGAAGTTGGACAAGTATTCAAGTTAGGTACGAAATACTCTGAGTCAATGAATGCAACATTCTTAAATGACCAGGGTCGAGCTGAACCGATGATCATGGGTTGTTATGGTATTGGTGTATCACGTACATTATCAGCGGTTATCGAGCAACATCATGATGAAAAAGGTATCATCTGGCCAACATCAATTACACCATTCGATATCCATATCATCACTGCTAATGCGAAACAAGACACACAACGTGAACTAGCAGATCAGTTATATGATGCCTATAAACGTGACTATGAAGTATTATATGATGATCGCAATGAACGTGCAGGTGTTAAATTTAACGATGCTGATTTAATCGGAGTGCCAGTTCGAATCGTTGTAGGTAAACAGGCATCAGAAGAAATTGTAGAAGTTAAGAACAGACGTACCGGAGAATCATTTGAAGTACCAGTTTCTGAACTTGACACAAAAATTAAAGCAATCTATGCATCATTTGAACATTAATTTGTTATAATAGAAGAAATAAGTGTGGGACTTTTGTCTCACGCTTTTCATTTTTGATAAGGTGGTTACTCATGACGTTAACACACACAGAAAAATTTAATGTATTACTTACGCAATTGGGTATTACAGACCTATTTGAAGATATTCATAACGGTGAATTATCTCGTATCGATATTTCAAAGGAAGAACGATTATGGCACATGCATTTTACATTTGAAACACATTTGCCATTTGTGCTCTATAATATGTTACAAACCAAACTTCATGAACACTTTTCACATATCGCTAATGTCAGCTTTGAAATAAAGGTTAAAGATGACACATATTTAACGGATCGTATTCGTGAATATATTCCTTATGCAATCGATCAGACAGAGATGAGTCCAAGCTTAAAAGGACAGTTGAAACAAAAGTTGTTTAATTTTTCAGGAGATGTACTTAAGTTTCAGGTTGTTAATGAAATTGAACAGAAGCATTTTGAGAAATCATGTAACGGCAAATTAATGGCGGCGTTCAAACAGGCAGGATTTCAGTTATCTCAGATTATCTTTGAAATTAGTGATGAAGATCAACTCCGTGAACTTGCTTCTCTTGAGGCACATATACAGGAAGAAGAAGCACAACAAAGCGTGCTTCTACGCGAAAAGATGGTTGAGCGAGAGAAACAGAAAGCAGAAAGTGTATCTGAAGAGATTACACATTGTTCTATCGGTAAAAAGATTCAGGTAGAAACGATTAAACCGATTGAATCAATTATTGAAGAAGAGTTTAAAGTTGCTTTAGAAGGGGTTATCTTTGATATTGAAATTAAAGCACTTAAAAGTGGTCGACATATCGTTCAGCTAAAGATAACGGATTATACAGATTCTCTAATACTAAAGATGTTCACCCGTAAAGGTAAAAATGATCTGGATCATCTTTCATCATTAAAAGTTGGTGATTGGGTACGTGCCCAGGGACGTATCGAGCAAGATACATTTATTCGTGACCTTGTGATGATGATGAGTGATATTGAAAAGATAAATAAAGCTTCGAAACAAGATAAGTCAGAAAATAAGCGAGTTGAATTTCATTTACACACAGCGATGAGTCAAATGGATGGGATTACTCATATTAGTAGATATGTTGATCAGGCAGCGAAGTGGGGTCATAAAGCAATTGCAATTACAGATCATAATGGATGTCAAGGTTTCCCGGATGCCCATGCAGCAGCAAGTAAAGCAGGCATTAAAATGATTTACGGAATAGAAGGTATGCTGGTTGATGATGGCGTGGCAATTGCATATAAACCCCAGGATATAGACTTAAAGACAACGACGTATGTTGTGTTTGACGTTGAAACTACCGGTCTTAGTTCTCAATATGATAAAATTATTGAACTTGCAGCAGTAAAAGTTAAAGATGGGGAAATTGTTGATAAATTTGAACGCTTTAGCAATCCTGGTGAACGTTTGAATGAAACGATTAAAAATTTAACTGGTATCACAGATGATATGTTAGTCGATGCACCACCGATAGAAGAAGTATTGAATGACTTTAGAGATTTTGTTGGTGATGCCATCTATATCGCGCATAATGCAAGCTTCGATATGGGCTTTATCGATACAGGATTTGAACGTTTAGGTTATGGTGCGACGACAAATGGTGTTATTGATACGCTGGAATTATCAAGAACGATCAATACTGAGATGGGTAAACACGGTTTAAATTTTCTGGCCAAAAAATATGGCGTAGAATTGACGCAACATCACAGAGCGATATATGATGCAGAAACAACAGCACATATCTTCGTAAAGATGTTAAAACAAATAGAGCAGCTTGGTGTTACAAATCATAACGAAATTGATGCTAAACTTTCAAATCAGGATGCTTACAAACGTGCGCGTCCGATGCATGTCACTTTAATTGTACAAAATCAGACAGGCCTTAAAAATTTATTTAAGATTGTCAGTGAATCGATGGTCAATTATTTCTATCGAACACCACGTATTCCAAGATCGCTTCTTATGGAGAATCGAGAAGGTATATTAGTGGGGAGTGCGTGTGATAATGGTGAAGTATTTACTGCGGTGATGCAAAAAGATCAGGAAGAAGTTGAACGCATTGCTAAATTTTATGACTTTTTAGAAGTTCAACCAAAAGCATTGTATCAACATTTATTGGAAAAAGATCTTATTCGCGATAATGAAACAATGGAAGAAATTTATGATCGTATAATCCGAGTTGGTGATAAATTAAATATTCCGGTAATCGCAACCGGAAATGTACATTATCTGTATGAACATGAAAAGCCTGCGCGTGAAATATTAATTGCATCTAATCCAGGTAATCCTTTAAATCGACAAACTTTACCGGATGCACATTTCAGAACAACTGATGAAATGCTTGATGATTTTCATTTTCTAGGTGAAGAGAAAGCTTTTGAGATTGTTGTAACGAATACGAACGATTTAGCAGATGCTATTGATACTGTTATCCCGATTCGTGATGAATTGTACACGCCAACGATAGAAGGGGCAAATGAAGAGATACGTGAAATGAGCTATAATCGAGCGCGTAGTATTTATGGAGATGATTTACCTGAAATCGTTGTAGCTAGACTTGAAAAAGAACTGGATAGTATTATCGGTAATGGGTTTGCCGTTATCTATTTAATTTCACAAAAACTTGTTAAGAAATCACTAGATGATGGATATCTCGTTGGTAGTCGTGGCTCTGTAGGTTCAAGTTTTGTAGCTACGATGACAGAAATTACGGAAGTTAATCCTTTACCACCCCATTATATTTGTCCGAAATGTAAATCGAGTCATTTCTTTGAAGATGGTAGTGTAGCAAGTGGATTTGACTTACCGGATAAAAATTGTCCGGAATGTAACGTTCCATATATTAAAGAAGGACAAGATATTCCGTTTGAAACTTTCTTAGGATTTAAAGGGGACAAAGTTCCCGATATCGATTTAAACTTCAGTGGAGAATATCAGCCGATCGCGCATAACTATACGAAAGTACTTTTCGGAGAAGATAAAGTATTCCGCGCCGGGACAATAGGTACGGTTGCTGAGAAAACAGCATTTGGATATGTTAAAGGCTACCTGAATGATTCTGGTATTCATAAACGTGGGGCTGAAATCGATCGTTTAGTGAAAGCATGTACCGGTGTAAAACGTACAACCGGACAGCATCCAGGTGGTATTATCGTTGTACCTCAAAATATGGATATCTACGACTTTACGCCGATTCAATATCCAGCTGACCAACAGGATTCAGCATGGCGAACAACACATTTTGATTTCCATTCAATTCATGACAATTTATTAAAGCTTGATATATTAGGACACGATGATCCTACGATGATTCGTATGTTACAGGATTTATCTGGCATGGATCCAAAGACGATACCAGTCGATGATAAAGAGACGATGAAAATATTTTCTAGTCCAGAGTCATTAGGAGTAACTGAAGATGATATTTTATGTAAGACAGGAACGCTTGGTGTACCTGAATTCGGTACGGGGTTTGTAAGACAAATGCTAGAGGATACGAAACCTTCGTCATTTAGTGAACTGGTACAAATTTCAGGGTTATCACACGGTACGGATGTATGGTTAGGGAATGCTCAAGAACTCATTAAATCAGGCACTTGTGATTTATCAAGTGTAATCGGTTGTCGTGATGATATCATGGTATATTTAATGTATGCAGGTCTTGAACCTTCACTTGCCTTTAAAATAATGGAATCCGTGCGTAAAGGTAAAGGACTTACTGAAGAGTTTGAAGCTGCGATGATTGAGAATAATGTACCTGCCTGGTATCTGGATTCATGTAAAAAGATTAAGTACATGTTCCCGAAAGCCCATGCAGCAGCATATGTTTTAATGGCGGTGCGTATTGCTTACTTTAAAGTACACCATCCATTATTCTATTATGCAAGTTACTTTACAGTAAGAGCATCTGACTTTGATTTAATTACAATGGTTAAAGATAAACATACGATTAAATCGACTGTAAAAGATTACTATGCACGTTATCATGATCTGGGAAAAAAAGAAAAAGATGTACTGACTGTCTTAGAGATTACAAATGAAATGGCACAACGTGGATTTAAGGTGCAACCTATTTCACTGGAAAAAAGTACAGCCTTTGAATTTATTATTGAAGGTGATACATTAATTCCACCATTTATTGCTGTCCCGGGACTTGGTGAGAACGTAGCAAAACGTATCGTTGCAGCACGTGATGAAGGACCATTCCTATCAAAAGAAGAATTAAACAAAAAAGCTGGCGTCTCACAAAAGATTATTGATTATCTTGATGAATTGGGTAGTTTAAATGATATGCCGGATAAAGCACAGCTATCAATATTTGATTTATAATCATTTGAGTTATGCACCAATATGTGCTATCATTACATTGTTAAAGAAAATACTCTACAAGCGAAAAGAGTGGGATATCCCGCTCTTTTCTTAAGTTTTGTGAGGAGGATTATATGTCAAAGATAACTGAACGTGTAGAAGAGATTGTTGCACCTATTGTTCAATCATTAGGATTTGAGCTGGTAGATGTAGAATATGTTAAAGAAGGCCCTGATTATTATTTGCGTATTGCAATTGATAAGCCAGGTGGCATCGATATCGCTGACTGTGCACTAGCGAGTGAGCATATTAGCGAAGTGATGGATAAAGAAGATCCTATAACAGAAGCTTATTTTATGGATGTTTCTTCACCTGGTGCTGAACGTCCACTTAAGAAAGAAAAAGACTACGAAAATGCTGTAGGAAATAATATTTACGTAAAACTATATGAACCGATTGCTGGCGATAAAGAGTGGATAGGTATTTTAGAACAGTATAACGAGGATTTCATAACGATAAATGCAAAGATAAAGACACGAACGAAAACGATTGAAATTGACCGTAAAAAAATAGCAAAAATTCGTCGTGCTGTCGTTTTATAATTTGGAGGGAAACATGAATAAAAATAATGAATTATTAAATGCAATTGATTACCTTGAAAAAGAAAAATCAATTCCAAGAGAAGTTTTAATTGAAACAATAGAAGCTGCATTAATTACAGCATATAAAAAGAACTATAATTCAGCGAACAACGTTCGTGTTGAGTTAAATATGGATAACGGAGCTTATCGCGTTTATTCACGTAAAGATGTTGTTGAAGAAGTAATGAATCCACGTGATGAAGTAAGTTTAGAGATGGCTTTAGAGTCTAATCCAGCTTATGAAGTTGGCGATATTTATGAAGAAGATGTAACACCTAAAGATTTCGGTCGCGTCTCAGCACAAGCAGCAAAACAAGCGGTAATGCAACGATTACGCGACGCTGAACGTGGTATTTTATACAACGAGTTTATCGATAAAGAAGATGATATTATGACTGGTATCATTGACCGCGTCGATCATCGTTATGTGTATGTAACTTTAGGTAAAACGGAAGCGGTATTATCTGAAGCTGAACGTAGTCCGAATGAAGAATATCGTCCAACTGAACGCATAAAAGTTTATGTGAATAAAGTAGAACAAACAACTAAAGGACCTCAAATCTTTGTATCTCGTAGTCATCCTGGTTTATTAAAACGATTATTTGAACAAGAAGTTCCGGAAATTTTTGATGGCACTGTTATAGTTAAATCTGTTGCGCGTGAAGCAGGCGACCGTTCTAAGATTAGTGTGTTCTCGGAAAATCCTGATATCGATGCTGTAGGTGCATGTGTAGGTGCAAAAGGTGCACGTGTTGAAGCGGTTGTTGAAGAATTAGGTGGCGAGAAGATTGATATCGTTGAGTGGAGTGGTGATACAAAGACATTCGTTAAGAATGCTTTAAGTCCATCTCAAGTCGTTGATGTTTTAGTGGATGAAGCTAATCAATCAACGACTGTAATCGTACCAGATTATCAATTATCTCTTGCTATTGGTAAAAAAGGTCAAAATGCGCGTTTAGCTGCAAAACTGACTGGCTGGAAAATCGACATTAAATCTGAGACAGATGCAAAAGAAGCAGGCATTTATCCAGTAGAATAGGTGACATTATGAAACAAAAAAAGATACCTATGCGCAAATGTATATTAAGCAAGGAAATGAAACCGAAAAAAGAAATGATACGTGTTGTTAAGACGAAAGAAGATGAAATCTTTGTTGATTCGACAGGTAAACAAAATGGCCGTGGTGCATATGTTTCGATGGATTTAGAAGTTATAGAAGCTGCACGTAAAAAGAAGAAACTTGAGCAATTCTTTGAGAGCGATACTGAACGTCTCAATCCTATATATGATGAAATTATTCGTTTAATATATCGGGAAATGATACCGAAACGATGAATAATCAAGATAAATTATTTAATTTACTTGGTCTTGCGATGCGTGCACGCAAACTTGCCACTGGCGAAGAACTTGTCATCAATGAAGTGAGAAATAAGAAATGTAAACTTGTAATACTAGCGACTGACGCTGGACCAAATACGACAAAAACTGTTACGAATAAATGTAATTCGTTTAATGTGCCGCTCGTGCAGCACGGAACGCGTTATGAGTTAGGATATGCGATTGGTAAGGCCGAACGGGTTACAATCGGTATCCTGGATGCTGGATTTGCAAAATCTATCCAAACGCTCATTCGTAACATCAATGAGGAGAGAACCTATGATTAAAAAGAGAATATATGAATACGCAAAAGAAGTTAAATTAAAAAGTAAAGATATCATTGATGAACTGAAAAAAATGAATATCGAAGTAACAAGCCATATGCAGGTGATTGAAGATAAAGAAATTAGTGCATTAGATAAAATCTTTAAAAAAGATCAGGTGAAAGCTGAACAGAAGGCTGAAAGTAAACCTGCAGAAAAAGTTGAGCCGAAAAAAGAACAACCGAAACAAGAGACGAAACCTGCAGCGAAACCTGCAGCTAAGCCTGCTGACAAACCAGCTAATAAGCCAGCTCAAAAACCGCGTCATAACAATAATCACCGACCAGGTAGCAATAACAAACCAGGAACAGGCGGTCCCAACCGTAATAAAAAAGGTAAAGGTAAAGGTAATCCGAAACCAGCACCAGTCGAACAAGCACCTGTAGTTAAAGAAACACCTTCTAAGATTACTTATGAAGAAGGTATTACAGTTGGAGAACTTGCTGAAAAATTAAATAAAGATGCATCTGAAATTGTTAAACATTTATTTATGGTTGGTATTATGGCGAACATCAACCAAGGTTTAAATCAAGATGCGATTGAATTAATCTGTGATGAATATGGTGTTGAAGCTGAACTTGAAGTTGTAGTTGATGCAACAGATTTAGAAACTTATTTCGAAGATGTTGATGCAAATCCTGAAGATATTATTGAAAGACCGTCAGTTGTAACGATTATGGGTCACGTTGACCATGGTAAAACAACGTTACTTGACTCTATCCGAAACACACGTGTTACTGCTGGAGAAGCTGGTGGAATCACACAACATATTGGTGCATACCAAATTGAGAATGAAGGTAAGAAGATTACCTTCTTAGATACACCTGGACATGCTGCGTTTACAACGATGCGTGCACGTGGTGCCCAAGTAACGGATATTACAATTTTAGTGGTTGCTGCAGATGATGGTGTTATGCCACAAACTGTTGAAGCGATTAACCATGCCAAAGCTGCTGAAGTGCCTATTATCGTAGCAGTTAATAAAATCGATAAACCAACAGCTAACCCAGATCGCGTAATGCAGGAATTAGGTGAACACGGATTATATCCTGAAGACTGGGGTGGAGATACAATCTTCGTGCAGTTATCAGCGATTAAAGGTGACGGAATTGATGAATTGTTAGAAATGATCTTACTTGTTTCAGAAGTAGCAGAATTAAAAGCAAATCCTAAACGTACTGCAATCGGTACAGTTATCGAAGCAGAGTTAGATAAATCACGTGGACCAGCTGCATCATTATTAGTTCAGGATGGTACACTTGAAATTGGTGATTCAATTGTTGTAGGTAACACGTTTGGGCGTGTACGTGCAATGGTTAACGATTTAGGTAAACGTATTAAATCTGCAGGACCATCTACACCAGTTGAAATTACTGGTTTACAAGATGTACCTTTAGCGGGCGATCGTTTTGTAGTATTCAAAGATGAAAAACGTGCACGTCGAATCGGTGAAGCACGTCAACAACAAAACATCTTAGCACAACGTCAGGAAAGTCAAAAAGTTTCATTGGATAATTTATTCGAACAAATTAAACAAGGTGAAATGAAAGACTTAAACGTAATTATTAAAGGTGATGTTCAAGGTTCAGTAGAAGCTTTGGCAGCGTCTTTAATGAAGATTGATGTAGAAGGCGTTAACGTACGTATTATTCATACAGCCGTTGGTGCAATCAATGAATCAGATGTTACTTTAGCATCAGCATCAAACGGTATCATTATCGGATTCAACGTACGTCCGGATGTAAATGCGAAACGTGCAGCTGAAGCTGAAGGCGTAGATATGCGTTTACACAGAATTATCTACAAAGTAATCGAAGAAATCGAACAAGCGATGATCGGTATGTTGGATCCTGAATATGAAGAGAAAGTGATTGGACAAGCTGAAGTACGTCAAACAATCAATATTTCTAAAGTAGGTACGGTAGCAGGTTCTTACGTAACAGAAGGTAAGATTACACGTGATTCTCAAGTACGTATCATTCGTGACGGTATCGTTGTATATGAAGGTCAAGTTGATGCGTTGAAACGTTTCAAAGATGATGTGCGTGAAGTCGCTCAAGGTTACGAATGTGGTATCACAATCGAAAATTTCAACGACGTTAAAGAAGGCGACATCTTCGAAGCATTTATTATGGAAGAGATTAAGCGTAAATAATTACTTTTTGGCACTCACAAATAATTGTGAGTGCTTTTTTTGTTTGAGAAAATTTAATTATTTTTATGCACATTTTATGAATAATATGCTGCAGAAAATCATTTTCTGTTAAAAAATTTTGTAGAATATTAATTATTGTAGTAATTTTGAATATTCTTGTATAAAAGTACGATAAAGTATACATTTTAGGCTGTTTGCATGCTCAGTAATTATGTTTTATATTCATTTTGAGGTGATAACTTGTTTATAAAAACTGCCGTCAAACAACCACAGCTTGAATATTTAGAAGAAGTTCATGGACGTATACATATGCCTGAATCTGATAGACGAAAATATTTCAATTTAAAATTGGGTTTTGAAGGTGAAAAGAAGGTTTATAATTTTCTGAATCAATTTAAGCAAGGTGTTTGTATTTGGGATATTCGACTGGATATTTACGGAGAGATACAATTTGATTTCTTTGTCATAGTTAATGGTATTATTTTTATATTAGAAATAAAAAATTTTTACGGAAACTATACATATAAAGATGGCAACTTGAAAAGTGAAAGTGGTTATGTTTGTCGAGATGTATTTTCTCAGGCAAGTAATGAACGAGATAAATTTGAAGCGTTTTGTTATGAACAAAACATTCATTATAAAATTATTAATGAAGTCGTATTTGTTAACGATACTTTCAAAGTGATCAATGATGTGAAAGATATTAAATTCAATAATATGTCTGATATTGAAAATCTAGCTAAATATATGTGTAGTTTCAATATTACCGATGAGGACATTGCGATTGGTGAATTGATTGTTAAACATCATATTGAGCAATCGAAAAATGAACAGAAATATTTTTATCCTTATGACAAAATGACTCGTGGGTTAAAGTGCCCAGAATGTCATAGATTTCTGGAAGTGAATCGCACTGTGAAGAAAAAAGTAAAATGCAGATGCGGGCATGTAATGGCTAAATCTGAAGCTATACTAGAATCATTTAGAAAAATCGAAATGCTGAAAAGGGACAGTGTCAGTGTGAGTGAAGTAGGTGAGTGGGTTGACTGTAATCCATCAGGCATTCGAAAATTATTAGGAGAAAATTTTATTAAAATAGGTACAAATAAGAACAGGAAATATAAAACTATTAAATAATAAGTCAGATGCTAGCGACAAACCAGAAATATCGCTAGCAACCTGTAATATAATGTTGGAATTGTATAGATGCTAGCGACAAACCGGAAATATCGCTAGCAACCTGTAATATAATGTTGGAATTGTATAGATGCTAGCGACAAACCGGAAATATCGCTAGCAACTGTCAAAATAATGTTGGAATTGTATAGATGCTAGCGACAAACCGGAAATATCGCTAGCACCTCAGTGCCCACTTTCCTTGTAACCACCCCTTCAATTGACATCAACTGGCTACCCACGTATAATTGACACTATTCAATAGATACAAATGAGGTGAAAATATATGAGTTTAAGAAGTGAACGTGTTGGTCAACAAATGAAGAAAGAAATCAGTGAGATCATCAACCAGAAAATCAAAAATCCTAATGTTGGATTCGTTACAGTTACTGAAGTAGAGGTTACTGGCGATTTATCAATTGCTACTGTGTATGTAACAGTTCTTGGTGAAGAGCGTGAGCGCAAAAAATCTCTGGAAGCTTTAGAAAAATCTAAAGGTTTCATTAAATCAGAGATTGCACATCGTATGGACTTACGTATCGTACCTGAACTAAAATTCCAGTACGACGAGTCAATCGATTACGGTAACAAAATCGAGCGTATGTTAGCTGATTTAAATAAAGGACATTAGACCAAACACACTTTTTCATGTAAACTATTCTAGAGTTTACTGAAAGGGTGTTTTTTTATGGATGGTATTATAGCAATTAATAAACCGCGTGGTATGACAAGTCACGATGTGGTGTTCAAACTACGTAAAATTTTAAAGACAAAAAAAGTTGGACATACAGGTACACTGGATCCTGAAGTAAATGGGGTGTTACCGATTTGTATTGGGCGTGCGACACGAGTCAGTGATTATATGATGGATTCAGGTAAAACTTACATCGCTGAAATCACACTCGGTACACAGACGTCGACTGAAGACCAGACAGGTGAGGTTATCGCCACTAATATAATAGAAGAAAATCAATTTTCTACAACCCAGATCGACGCTGTACTTTGGCAACTCACTGGTGAAATTGAACAGACACCACCGATGTATAGTGCTGTAAAAGTCAATGGTCGTAAGCTGTATGAATATGCCCGTGAAGGTAAAGTGATTGAGAGACCTTCAAGAAAAGTAAAAATCAGCAACATCACGCGTACGACAGAACTAACGTACCATGATGATCAAGTTACATTTGAAATTATCGTGAAATGTGGAAAAGGTACTTATATTAGAACACTTGCAACACAAATTGCGGAAGCACTACAAACAGTAGGTCATATGTCTAAACTTACGCGTACTGAAAGTGGTGGATTTACGCTTGAACAAAGTTATACTTTAGAAGCACTACAAGAGATGCCACTTGAATCTATCAAGTCACTTCTACATCCATTGGAAAAGGGGCTAATGCATCTTCCGCATCATGAAGTAGACGCACAAACTGCACAACGTATTATGTGGGGACAAAAATTAAAAGATACCACACCGCCGCTTACTGAAGAAACTGTAATGACACATAATGAAAAGGCGCTAGCAATCTATATGCCACATCCGGAATATTCAAATGTAATAAAAGCACGTAAAGTTTTTACAGATTGAGCAATACACGCACGAACGAATACAAAAAATGCTACACTAAAGAAAAACAAATTCAGAGGTATATGATGATAACAATAGAAATGAACCACCCAATAGCATCGCATTATAATCATCCGGAATTAGCTTTAGCTATCGGTTTTTTTGATGGCTTACATTTAGGGCATCAATCAGTAATCAATGAAATGATAAAAATTGCAGAACAAAAAGGCTTAAAAAAAGCAGTCATGACATTTGATCCACATCCATCCGTGGTACTGAATCCAGAAAAAAAGCGTACTGATTATTTAACGCCATTACAGGAAAAGAAAAATATTTTAGAGAAAATGGGTATCGATTATTTATTTATCGTACCGTTTACTTCGTCATTTGCAAAAATGGAAGAACGTACCTTTATTCAGGATTATTTTACACGTAATAAAGTGAAACATGTTATTGCAGGCTTTGACTTTACTTATGGAAAATTCGGTAAAGGTAATATGCTTAAACTTGATGCAGACAAAGACGGCTTTGATGTGACTGCTGTACCGAAACTTGCAATTGACAACGAAAAAATTTCAACTACACAAATTCGTGAAGATTTACAAAAAGGGGACATCAAACATGCCAATGCACAACTTGGTCGAGTATATAAAATTACTGGCCTGGTCGTTCAGGGAGAGAAACGTGGACGCACAATTGGGTTCCCAACTGCAAACGTTATGCCAAATGAAGAATTTGTACTTCCAAGACTAGGGGTATACGCAGTTACTTTAAAACGTGAATCAACAGGAATAACATATCAGGGTGTTTGTAATATTGGTGTTAAACCGACATTTCACGATCCTGAAAAATCCCAAGTTTCGATTGAAGTGAACATCTTTGATTTTAATGAATCTATTTACGGTGAACGCGTTGAAGTAGAGTGGCATGACTTTATTCGTCCTGAGCAAAAGTTCGACGGTATTGATGCATTAATCAACCAAATCAATCAGGACAAACAAACCGCAATTGAAATATTAGCAAATTTATAACTTGAAACTTTTTGGAAACATGATATAATTATCAAGTACCTTTCCTTGGTATTGAGACGCTCCGACTGATACTCGGGTTATGGTGTAAATTAAATTATAGGAGGCTACTAATAATGGCTATTACTCAAGAACGTAAAAATGAAATCATCGCACAATACCGTGTACACGAAACTGATACTGGATCTCCAGAAGTGCAAATCGCAGTTTTAACTGCTGAAATCAATGCTTTAAACGAGCATTTACGTACGCACAAAAAAGATCACCATTCTCGTCGTGGATTATTAAAAATGGTAGGTCGTCGTAAAAACTTATTAACTTATTTACGTGAAAACGATGTTCAACGTTACCGTGAATTAATTAAATCATTAGGTTTACGTCGTTAATTTTTAACACAAAGAGCACAAATGAATTTGTGTTCTTTTTTTTATGCAATTTGTGACAATATAACCACTGTCGTGGTATGATTAAAGATATATGCTAAGAGCTAAGAGAGGAAGATATGAATGTCTCAAGAGAAAAAAGTATTTACAACGGAATGGGCTGGCCGTCCATTAACAATCGAAACAGGTCAACTTGCAAAACAAGCGAATGGTGCAGTACTTGTGCGCTATGGTGATACAGTCGTATTATCAACTGCAACTGCAAGTAAAGAACCGAGAGATGTGGATTTCTTCCCATTAATGGTAAATTATGAAGAAAAATTATACGCTGCAGGAAAGATTCCAGGAGGCTTTAATAAGCGAGAAGGTCGTCCTGGTGAAGATGCAACTTTAACATCTCGTCTAATTGATAGACCGATTCGTCCTTTATTCCCGAAAGGTTACAGAAACGATGTTCAGGTTATTTCAATTGTAATGAGTGTTGATCCGAACAACTCACCAGAAATGGCAGCAATGATTGGGTCTTCTATGGCACTTTCAGTTTCTGATATTCCTTTTGAAGGACCGATTGCTGGCGTAAACGTTGGTTTAATTGATAATAAATTTATTATTAATCCGAATGTAGAAGCGCGCGAACAATCAATTTTGGACTTACAAGTTGCTGGACATTTTGATGCGGTGAACATGGTAGAAGCAGGTGCTAAGGAAGTAACCGAAGAAAAAATGTTAGAAGCTATTATGTTTGGACATGATGAAATTAAAAAGTTAGTGACTTTCCAAAAAGAAATTATCGCTGAACTGAATCCAGTGAAAAAAGAATTTGTTCCTGTTGAAACTAATACTGAAGTTGAAGAAGCTGTAACAAAGCAAGCTGAAGCATTAAATTTAGCTGCAGCAATTCAAACACAGGAAAAGCAAGAACGTGAAGAACGTATTACTGCGATTAAAGTACAAATTGTTGAAAACTTCCAGGAACAAGGGGAAGAAGCTATCGCGATCGTTAATAAAACATTTGATGCTTTAGTTAAAGCTGAAGTGCGTCGCCAAATTACAGAAGATAAAGTACGTCCAGATGGTCGTCGTCCTGATGAAATCAGACCATTATCTTCTGAAGTAGGTCTGTTACCTCGAGCACACGGTTCTGGTTTATTTACACGTGGTCAAACACAAGCGTTCTCTATTGCAACTTTAGGTGCATTGGGTGAACATCAAATTATTGATGGTCTTGGTGTAGAGGAAGAAAAACGCTATATGCATCATTATAATTTCCCGAACTTCTCAGTTGGTGAAACAGGTCCAGTGCGTGCACCTGGACGTCGTGAAATAGGTCATGGTGCTTTAGGTGAACGTGCTTTATTACAGGTAATTCCTGATGAGAAGGAATTCCCATACACAATCCGTGTTGTTTCAGAAGTATTAGAATCAAACGGTTCAAGTTCTCAAGCCTCAATCTGTGGATCTACTTTAGCGTTAATGGATGCTGGTGTTCCTATTAAAGCACCAGTAGCTGGTATTGCTATGGGACTAGTAAAAAAAGATGAACATTATACCATTTTATCTGATATTCAAGGTATGGAAGATGCATTAGGAGATATGGACTTTAAGGTGGCAGGTACATCTAAAGGTATTACTGCAATCCAGATGGATATTAAAATTGATGGGTTATCAGAAGACATTTTACGTGAAGCTTTAGAACAAGCACGTATCGGTCGTCTGCATATTATGGAACACATGTTATCTACAATCAGTGAACCAAGCGCTTCACTGAGCCCATATGCGCCGAAAATTAAAATCATTCATATCAATCCAGATAAAATCAGAGATGTTATTGGACCAGGTGGTAAGAAAATCAATGAAATCATTGATGCAACTGGTGTTAAATTAGATATCGAACAAGACGGCACTGTATTTATCGGCTCAAGTGATGAGGAAATGATCGCTAAAGCACAGGAATTAATTGAAAATATCGTGCGTGAAGCTAAAGTTGGTGAAATTTATATGTCGACAGTGAAACGTATTGAGAAGTTCGGTGCTTTCGTTGAAATCTTCCCAGGTAAAGATGCACTTGTTCATATTTCACAACTTGCAAAAGAACGTGTCAATAAAGTTGAAGATGTGATTAAGATGGGAGATCAGTTCTTAGTAAAAGTCACTGAAATAGATAAACAAGGTCGTGTGAACGCATCTCGTAAAGTTTTACTTGAAGAAGAAACTAAAAAAGAAGAAAAATAAGCAATTATGAGACTACCGCTTTTGCGTTAGTCTCATATTTTTAGAAATTGAGGGTTATATTTGGAACAAAAAATATTAGAAAATCAATTGAAAGTAGTACATCATAATACTTCGATGCAAATTGTCCATATTGCTATGTATATTAAGGTGGGTACAGCTGATGAGACGAATTATCCAAATGGTATCGCGCATTTCATAGAACATATGCTATTTAAAGGTACAGAACGTTATCCTTTTAAATTGTTAGCTGAATCGATTGATGCAATTGGTGGTGAGGTTAATGCCTATACTACGAAAACATATACTTGCTATTCTATTAAAACGTTAAAACGTTTTGAACAAAAAGCGATTGATATATTAAAGGAAATGTTGTTTTATGCAACATTTGATGAAGAAGAACTTGAAAAAGAACGTCTTGTCATCCTTGAAGAAATAAAAATGATTGAAGATGATGATGAAGAAAATGCATTTGAACGTTTTGAAACAATTTTATATAAAGATACGCCTTATAATACGCCAATCTTAGGAACTGAAACATCTGTAAAAGCAATCACGCAAGATGACTTAAAACGTTTCTATCAAGCTTTCTACCAGCCGGATAACATGATCATGTCATATGTAGGAAACGATGTTGAATATATATATGAAGTCTTTCAAATTGAAGGTAAACGGACTACTGAACAAAAACGTCAGACATTTAATATGAATTCTTGCACAGTGACGCAGTATAAAGCTGGTCTGGAACAAGCCCATGTCATATTAGCCCATCCGGCTGTTGGTTATCGTGATGAAGCCCAACCCGTGTTTGAAATTATCAACAATTTATATGGTGGATCAATGACAAGTATGCTGTTTAGAAAGCTACGAGAAGAAGAGGGTTTATGCTATAGTTTATATTCTTCAGTAGATAGTTATTACTCAGGCGGCGTACTTTACACTTATTTCGCGACGGATAATGATAACGTACAGAAATGTATATCGATTATTGATGAAATACATGCAACACTCGTTAACGGTATTGATCAGGAACTTTTAGATAAAACCAAGCAATATTTAATTACTAATCTGCATATGAATCTTGATTATGATGGGGCAATTTTAGAACATATGGGGAAAAGTATGTTACTCTATGACAAAATCATCGATATCGCTGTGATTGAAGCACAAATCAATGCAGTAACATTAGAACAGGTAAACAAGACACTACAAATATTTAAATATTCGAATGCGTCATATCAATTACTACCGCAATAATTGGCAAGTAATAAATTTAACGGTATAATATAAATGTAAACGTATACAAGGAGATGAAAAGTAATGGTATTTGACAAAATTCAAGTGAATGGTCAGGAATTTAAAACAGATGGTCGATTTTCAGTAGATGAAGAATTATTAAAAATCTCAACTGCGAATGGTGATGTCGGTTTATTATTCAAACAAATTGAAGCTACAAGTGAGCCTGTAGAAGTGGTTCTTTTCAAAGGGGAAACAGACCGTTACCATTCAAAAGATTTAAAGTTGACGCACTACACAGTAGCTGGTGGAGATTTTAAGATGGAATTACTAAAATAATTAATTGCGAGCAGAATATTCTGTTCGCTTTTTTTATTGTTAATTAATCTGCAAATAGCTTATAATAAAGAAGTATGAATTGTACGGGCGAATGAATTTAGGAGGAAATATTTTGAACTTAGTTAAAAAAGAAAATCAACATATAAGAATGATACCTTTAGGTGGTGTCGGTGAAATTGCAAAGAACATGTATATCGTAGAAGTTGACGATGAAATGTTTATGCTGGACGCAGGACTAATGTTTCCGGAAGATGAAATGTTAGGGATTGATGTCGTAATTCCGGATATTAATTATGTTATTGAGAATAAAGATAAGTTAAAAGGTATCTTTTTGAGTCACGGACATCAGGATGCAATTGGTGCGTTACGTTATATTATTGATCGAGTAGATGCACCAATTTATGGTTCACGTTTAACGATTGCACTTGTTAAAGATCAGATGCGTGAGGCGAAAGTAACAAAGAAGATTAAATACTATACAGTAAATAATAATTCAATTATGCGTTTTAAAAATGTGAACGTGTCTTTCTTTAGTACAACGCATAGTATTCCGGATTCACTTGGTATTGTGATACATACGTCACAAGGAGCTGTTGTTTATACTGGTGAATTTAAATTTGATCAAAGTATGACAGGCGCATATGCACCAGACATTACTAAGATGGGTCAAATTGGAAACAAAGGTGTATTAATGTTGATCAGTGATTCAACTGAAGCGGAGAAACCTGGTTATAATACACCGGAAAATGTTATTGAAAGTCACATTGTTGATGAATTTGCTAAAGCGCAAGGACGTATTATCGTATCGTGTTATGCATCAAACTTTATCCGAATACAGCAAGTACTAAATGCTGCAGCACGATTAAACCGTAAAGTTTCATTTTTAGGTAAATCTTTAGAATCATCATTTAATATTGCACGTAAACTTGGATACTTTGATATTAAAGAACAACTATTAGTACCAATAAAAGATGTTGAGAAATATCCAAAAAATGAACTGATTATTATATCTACTGGTTCTCAAGGTGAGCCGATTGAAGGATTAGGACAAATGGCATTACAAAAACACAGCATTTTAAATATTGAAGAAGGTGATACTGTATTTATTACAACGACACCATCTTCAAATATGGAAGTTATTTTAGGCTCAACGATCAACCACCTTGTTAAAGCAGGTGCGAAAGTGATTCCGACGAATAAGAAGATTCATGCATCAGGACATGGATGTATGGAAGAGCTAAAATTAATGCTGAACTTAATGAAACCGACATACTTTGTACCGGTACAAGGTGAATTTAAAATGCAGATTGCGCATGCAAAACTCGCTGCTGAAGCGGGTGTGTTACCGGAACATATTTTCCTACTTGAAAAAGGTGATGTCATCAATTATGACGGAGAACGTATGGTAGCCAATGAGAAAGTACCAGCAGGAAATGTTCTGATAGATGGTATCGGTGTTGGCGATGTAGGTAATATTGTTTTACGTGATCGACGATTGTTAAGTGAAGATGGCATTTTCATAGCTGTTGTAACATTAGATCCAAAAAATAGACGTATCGTAGCTGGACCACAGATTCAGTCACGTGGCTTTGTTTATGTACGTGAAAGTGAAGAATTAATGCGTGAAGCTGAAGAAAAAGTGCGTGAAATTGTTGAATTAGGCTTAATGCAAAATCGTATTGAATGGTCTGATATTAAGCAGGAAATGCGTGATAAATTAGGAAAGTTCCTATATGAAAATACGAAACGTCGTCCAATGATCATTCCGGTTATCTCTGAAATTTAAAGATAATAAACAAATGAACAAGCTAACTTTAGCTTGTTTATTTGTTTATATAAAGCAGGTGAAAATGAATGGCAGTTAAGAAGAAAACGACCAGAAAGAAAAAAACAAATAAAAACAAAAGTAATGAACCATATCGTTTTATTATCTCTATTTTGTTTATCGCGATACTGTTATTAGGTGTTTTTCAGTTTGGGTTATTAGGTGTAGGCATAGATAGTGTAATGACTTATATTTTCGGTTCAGCTCGTTTTTATGCATATATTCTACTCATACTCATAACAATCTATTATGCTGTAAACAATAGATGGATTCCTATCAATCGTCGTGTTAACGGCTGGTTATTACTTTTAATAAGTACACCATCCTTTATGCAGGTGATTCAGCACTTTTTACACAGAAAATCAGTTATACCTGTTTTTGATAAAATCTTTGAATTACAGTCTAAATCTGGCTTTCATTTTTTCGGAGGCGGTATGATTGGTTTTTTATTTGATTCAGTCTTTTCTACGCTATTAAGTGTTTTTGGTGCATTTATATTATCCATTATTATGATTATTTTAAGTATTCTTTTGATATTAGGACGTTCTATACGTAATACAGCACAGAAATTTCTGCTTTATCAAGTTGATAAAACGAAAGATTTATCTAGGCAGGCAAAAGTTCAATTAGAACAAAGAAAACAAAGAAGGATGGAACAAACGGTTAAAGATGTTTCTGATTTACCAGAAATTACTGCAATTGAAGCTGAATCTGAGCACTATCCTGAAGCAGAAATACCAATATATGAAGGCAATCAGGCAGTAGCGTTTCAAAATGATCTGCAAGGTGTCGAAGAAGTGCATCAAAATAATAATTCTGAATCTGAGACTATTGATACGAGTCAAGATGAACATTCAACACTTTCCGACGACACTGAACAAAGTGAAACTAGTGAAATGGAGAACGAAGATTATGATTTGCCTCCTATAACATTACTTTCTCCGACACCAGATAAAGCAAAATCAAATATGCAGGCAGTAAAAAAGCGTGGTCAGTTACTTGAAACAACATTGAAGAATTTTGGTGTGAATGCTAAAGTATCACAAATCAGAATAGGACCAGCTGTAACACAATATGAAGTGCAACCAGCGATGGGGGTAAAGGTTAGTCGTATTGTGAATTTACATAATGATATTGCTTTAGCGCTCGCTGCAAAAGATATTAGAATAGAAGCACCGATACCTGGTAAATCTGCTGTAGGTATTGAAGTACCGAATAGTTCTACATCAATGGTAACATTAAGAGAAGTAATAGAAGCTTCACCTGTTGAAGAAAATAAGTTAAAAGTTGTACTTGGGCGAGATATCAGTGGTGAAGCCATCACAGCAGAACTTGATAAAATGCCGCATTTACTTGTTGCAGGAGCAACAGGTAGTGGTAAGTCTGTATGTATCAACGGTATTATCACAAGTATTTTGATGCATGCTAAACCACATGAAGTGAAATTAATGATGATTGATCCTAAAATGGTAGAGTTAAATGTATACAATGGTATCCCTCATCTATTGACACCTGTCGTAACGAATCCACAGAAGGCTGCTCAAGCTTTACAGAAAATTGTAGGTGAAATGGAAAGACGTTATGATCTTTTTAGTCATACAGGAACACGTAATATTAAAGGATATAATCAATATTTACGACGCCAAAATGCAGAACTTGGCGAGAAAAATGCTGAATTACCGTATATCGTTGTAATCGTTGATGAGCTTGCAGATTTAATGATGGTCGCTAGTAAGGATGTTGAAGCAGCAATTATGCGTATCGCGCAAATGGCACGTGCAGCTGGCATTCATTTAATTATTGCGACACAAAGACCATCTGTTGATGTCATTACAGGTCTGATTAAAGCGAATATTCCTTCTCGTATTGCATTCAGCGTTAGTTCAGCAGTTGATTCTAGAACGATTCTAGATATGCAGGGTGCTGAAAAATTACTAGGCAAAGGTGATATGCTTTACTTGCCATATGGTGAATCAAAACCTAAACGTATTCAAGGGGCATTTTTATCAGACAAAGAAGTTGAAGATGTAGTTAACTTCGTCTGTAAACAACAATCAGCAAACTATGTTAAGTCACTGGAACCAAGTGAAGAGCATACACAAAAAGGTGAGTCAGAAGATGAACTTTATCCAGAAGCTTATCAATTTGTCGTTGAAAAACAAAAAGCATCAGCAAGTCTATTACAACGACAATTTAGAATTGGTTATAATAGAGCTGCAAGACTAATCGATGAACTTGAAGCAAATGGCGTTATTGGACCAAGTACAGGTAGTAAACCTAGAACGGTATTAATCGAAAACAATGAAATTGTAGAATGAGGTGGAGTACATGTCTGTAAATAGAGAGGTCGTCTTTATTAAAGATTGGATTTTAGAACAGATAAATTCAGGAAAATTTGAACTGCATAGACCTTTACCATCGCAATACGAAATATCTCGAATGATCGATCGATCGAGAGATGATATAGAATTAGCTTTTCACGAATTAGTGACCGAAAAGATTATTTCAGAACATTTTCAGGAAGGTTATTATATTAAGTCCAAACCAATATTTTTCTATCCAATTGATGAACTCAAAAGTATAACGAGTATGATAGAAGAAGGAGGACAATCAGCAGGTACAATGATGATAAGTCATGATATTGAACAACCTTCTATTGATGATAAACGCATATTAAATATTGAGGATGAATGCGATATTACAGTTATCGAACGTATCAGAACAGCAAATGATGAGCCTATCGTATATTGCTTAGATAAGATTGTTGCAGCGCCCTTGGAGGGTGAACACGATATATTGAGCCATTCATTATTAGAAATTATGGATCGTACTAATGAACTTAAAATTGTGTATGCTGAAAGTGAAATCGAATCAATTGCATATGAACCGTATATTTCTAATGCGTTGCAATGCACACCGGAAGAAAGCTTATTATTATTTAAACAAATCCATTATAATACACAAGATGAACCTGTATTATATTCATTGAATTATTTTAAATCGAGTCAGGTACAATTCGTTATTCAAAGAAAAGTAAGGAGTATTCTATGACAATTAATTTACTGAACACAGAGAAATTTAAGACGGTATCAATTGTACTTAAATTTAAAGCACCTCTTGATATCGATACGATGAGCAGAAGAGCAATTTTATCTAAACTTATTCAAAAGACAACTGAAAAATATGCTGACGAACAGGCAATGATTAATCATCTTGCATATTTATATGGTGCACATCTTTATAGTCATGTCATAAAACAAAACAATGCACATGTATTAACTGTAGGTATCGATATCATTAATGATAAATATCTTATTAATGAAGATTTATTACAAAAGGCATTTCAATTACTACATGAGGTTATATACGCACCTAATATAGAAGGTGAGTCTTTTCGAGAAGAATTATTAACAACTGAGAAACATCTATTTAAAAATAAGTATGACGCTATAAAAGAGAATTTAGGCCAATATGGTTTCTATCAGTTATTAAAAACAATGTTTGAAGATGAGTCGATGCGTAATCCAAGTTTTGGAGATATACAAAAGTTAGAACTTGTTACAGGTGAAGAAGTTTATCAAGCATATAAAGCTATGTTAAAGGATGATGAAGCACATCTTTATATCGTTGGAGATGTAGATGAGTCGAGAGTTTCTAAACTAGCAAAAGAATATCTGGATTTACCCGAAAATAAAATTGATTTAACACAGGTAAAATTAAAGGATATTCATACACCTCAGACAGTTGTTGAATACATTGAGACGAAGCAAGCACGTATTAATATGGGTTATAAGCTAAATGTTAAACATCCTGAGAAAAGCTACTACGCATTTATTTTACTCAATCAAATATTTGGTGGTGATCCATCAAGCATGTTATTTACCAATGTGCGTGAAAAATTGAGTTTAGCATATCAAATTCATAGTCAGATTGATGCAAGAAGCGGTATGTTATATGTACTCTCTGGTGTCAATCAGGATAAACGTCAGCAGGCGATTGACACTATTAATGATGAATTTGAAAAGATTAGACAAGGTGATTTCGATAATGAACTATTGAATACAGCGAAACGTATGATTATTAATCAGAAGAAAGAATCAATGGATCGACCGAAAGGCTTTGTAGAAATTGAGTTTTCTAATACGTTTGGTGCACACGTTGATGAAGTTGAATGGATAGAAGGTATACAGACAATAACGAAAGAAGATATTATAAATCTTGCACAAACAGGGGCTTTACATACTGTGTATTGTTTAACAAGTGAGGGAACAGAATGAAACAAACTTATTATAAAGCAATAGATGAAACATTATTTGAAACAGTATTAGATAATGGCATGCAGCTATTTATTATTCCAAAAAAAGGGTTTCAGAAATCGTATGTCACAATGACAACAAAGTATGGATCTATACATAATGATTTTGTTAGACAAGATGGAACGAAAGTACATATGCCAAAAGGCATTGCACATTTTCTTGAACATAAAATGTTTGAGAAAGAAGATGGTGATATGTTTAACGTATTCTCAAAATATGGAAGTTCTGCCAATGCATTCACTTCATATGACAGAACAAGTTATTTATTTACTACTGTTGAATCATTAAAAGAAAACATTAAATTATTAGTAAATATGTTACAAACTCCATATTTTACAAAAGAAAGTGTAGAAAAAGAAGTAGGTATCATTGCTGAAGAAATTAAAATGTATCAGGATCAGCCTAATTATCGCCTTTATTATCAGACTTTAAAAGCAATGTATCATACGCATCCAGTACGTGTTGATATTGCAGGTACAGTTGAAAGTATCAATGAGATTACTGATCAGACTTTATATGATTGCTATAATACATTCTATCATCCGAAGAATATGGTGATGTTTATTGTAGGGAATGTTGAACCGAAAGCAATGACCGAGTATATTAACGGCATTATCAAACCATTTAACACTTTTCAGCCAGTTAATATATTACCTTTTGAAGAACCTGCAGGTGTAGTACTTAATGAGGTTAAGTCGATTGATAATGTGCAAATGGATAAATTAATGCTTGGTATTAAAACAGATAATTTTAAAAGTACAGATAACTTAATATTAACTGAACTCAAGATACTTTTTGCTTTAGATATGCTTTTTGGAGAACAAACAGATTTTTATCAGTCACTGTTGAAAGAACAATTAATAGATGATTCTTTCGGATTTAATTTTACGATAGAGCCAACTTTCTCACATATGTTTATAGCTGGTGCCACTCGCGATGCCGAAAGATTAAAGCAACGGATAATCAGTCAATTATATAACTTTGACTTATTAAAAGACCAAAAATCCTTTGATTTAATTGTACGTCAAACCATCGGTGAATATGTTTCAAGCATGAATAGCCCTGAATATATTGCGAATCAGTTTACACGATATTTCTTCAATGATGTTATATTATTCGATATTCTGCCACTTTTAGAACAACTGACATTAGCTGAGTGCATTGAAACTTATAAAAGTACATTAAATAATGCTCATATTACGGATAGTAGAATTGTGAAGCGCAATGGGTAAATATCTCGTTATTGGAGCAAGTGGTGATATTGGCAAACAAATAACACATGATTTGTTATTTAAAGGGCATGAAGTAATTGCGCATTATAATAATACGGACATTACTGCTTTACAAAATGAATTTCAAAATGAAGCAATAAGTTTTGTTCAATTTGATTTAAGTAAACCACTTTATGAAAATCCATTACAGGACTGGATGACAAGTTATCTGGATGGTATGATCTATACAGCAGGAACTGCTTATTATGCACCTATACAAGAAGTGACAACTGAAGCTATGGATGCTCAATATCATATTCACTTTTCAAACCTTGTAAAGTTAACTCAATTTGTTTTGAGTGGTATGCAAAACAATGAGTATGGCCGCATTGTTGTAATCAGCTCAATTTGGGGAGAAACTGGCAGTGCAACTGAATCCATCTATAGTGGCATGAAAGCAGCACAAATTGGCTTTATTAAATCCATGGCGAAAGAACTTATACAAACAAACATTACAGCAAATGTTGTAACACCCGGTGTAGTTAATGGTAAAATGACATTACAGTTAAATGAAGAAGATATACAATTATTAATATCACAATTACCACAACAAAGGTTCATTTCACCGAAAGAAATTAGTCATACTGTATTGTATTTACTAGATGATTTATCACAATCTATTACGGGTACAGTACAAAGCGTGAATGGTGGTTGGTATATATAGGGGGTTTGTTAATGACAGTAATTCAGGAAACGAAAGAATGGTATCTTGAATATGAAATTAAGATTAACAGAGCTGGTTTACTTGGAGATGTTTCAAGTTTACTTGGTGTTCTTGGCATCAGTATCATAACAATTAATGGTGTTGATCAAGGTGTCCGTGGGTTATTAATTAAAACAGATGATCTTGAAAAAGTGACGCGTTTTGAAAATATTATCAGTCAGTTAGAAGATATTGAAATCATAAAACTACGAAAACCTTTGTTACAGGACCGTTTAGCGGTTAGACATGGTCAGCATATTGAAAGAGATAATAAAAATAAGCATATCTTTAAATTTGTGCGTAAAGATTTAGGTATCCTTGTAGATTTAATGGCGGAGTTGTTTAAGCAGGATGGCAACCTGGTGATTGGTGTGCGAGGGATGCCACGTGTAGGGAAAACAGAATCTGTCGTTGCTGCAAGTGTTTGTGCGCATAAGAAGTGGTTATTTATTTCTTCTACGATGATTAAACAAACCGTTCGTAATAAATTGTATAAGGGCGAGTATGATGATAAGCATATCTTTATCATAGATGGCGCTTTGACTATTAAACAAAATGCTGAACATCTTAATCTTGTGAGAGAAGTTATGTCATTGCCTACAACAAAAGTTATAGAGCATCCAGATTTATTTGTACAGAAAACAGATTACACTTTAGAAGATTTTGATTATATTATAGAATTACGTGAAACAGAAGATCAGGAAATTACGTACGAAAAGTTATCAAAGAACAGTTTATTTGATAATGACGAATTTGCGTTCTTTTAAGCTGTAAAGGGGGCAATTATGAAACCAATCGGACAAATATTACGTTCAAAACGTGAGTCGTTAGGTATGACATTAATAGATTTAGAGAAAAAAGTGAAAATTCAAAAGAAATACATAGAAATGATTGAGAAAAATGAGTTTGATCGTTTGCCTAATCCTGACTATACACGAGGTTTTATAGAGAAATATGCAAAAGCAGTTAATTTAAATGCAGAAAATCTATTGAAAGAGCATCAAAATGAATTACCAACTAAAAAACTAAGTGCTAAAGAAGCAAGTAAACTCATTAAAAATACACAAACAACACGAAGTACAGATCAAAGTGTGCAAAAATTACTTGCATGGCTGTTAGGGATTATTCTTATAATGTTTTTAATTTGGCTTATATTTTCACAGTTTATCTTCACAGATAAAAATAGTGAGTGGCAGGCAGAAGATATTAATAAGAGCCGTAGTGTTAAAGTTGAAAAAAAGACGGAAGAAAAACCTGTCGCATCTAAAACAGAACAGTCATCAAATGAAAAACGAAAAGAAAAAGAAAATGTGAAAGTCGAAGCATCGACTAAATTAACCTATAAAAACTTTGATGGTGCAAACCTAGCATATGAAGTAGAATCAACAGAACCGTTAAAACTTAAGATAGATTCTAAAATACCAACATGGGTACAAATTTATGATGATAAAAAGAAAAATTATGCTTATAAAGAAACGAAAAGAGAATCATTCAATATCGATGAAAAAGTGAAAAATATCACGTTAATATCAGGGAACTCAACTTCAATGGAAGTATATATTAACGATAAGAAAGTTTCTGTACCAAAAGAAGCAGATAATTTAATTACAAGAACATATTTCTTTAAAGTAATCAATAATTAATTGATTTAAACTAATAAGTAAAGGAAGTTAATAATGAATATACCAAATCAAATTACAGTTGCACGCGTATTGCTCATACCTGTATTTCTAGTGTTTTTACTAGCAGATTTTAATATGGGGAAAATGAGCTTTTTAGGTAGTGATACGATGCGTATTGAACAATTTATTGCAGCTTGTATTTTTATCTTTGCATCACTGACAGACTGGATTGACGGCTATTTAGCAAGAAAATGGCAGCTTGTAACGAATATGGGGAAATTTTTAGATCCGTTAGCTGACAAGCTACTCGTATCAAGTGGATTGATTGCTTTAGTAGAACTAGGGTTAATTCCATCATGGATGGCTATTGTGATTATCGCAAGAGAATTTGCAGTTACCGGTTTACGTCTATTGCAAATCGAGCAGGGATTTGTTTCTGCTGCTGGCCAATTAGGAAAGATTAAGACTGCAGTAACGATGTTAGCAATGACATTATTATTGCTTAATGAGCCATTCAATCAGATGATTGGATTTAAGCTGGGTTACCCATTGATGTATATCGCTGTATTTTTCACTATATTGTCTGGTATTGAATATTTTTATCATGGCAGAAACGTCTTTAAAAATTCCAAATAATATTAAGGGCTAAGTATATCTTAGCTCTTTTTTTCTAAAATTTTACTTTATTCAAAAATTAATAAGGATAATCACAGAAAATATAGTGTATGTTCCCATTTTTAAAGAAAATATAAAAAAATACAAACATGCGTTCGCTTTTTACTTGCTAAATTAATAAATAATCAGTATAGTATTATTTGTAGTGAGTAATGAGGTTACGATATAAATATTTGAAATAGTGAAATATATGTAAGTGATATATGAGTAACATAAAACAACAAACAATGATTGTAATTATAGGAGGACTCGAACATATGAGTGAACGTCAACAAGCTTTAGATACAGTAATTAAGAATATGGAAAAATCTTTTGGTAAAGGTGCGGTAATGAAACTAGGAGAAAATGCTACACGTAATGTGTCAGCGGTTTCTTCAGGATCGATTACACTGGATAATGCTTTAGGTATAGGCGGATATCCTAAAGGACGTATCATTGAAATATATGGACCGGAGAGTTCTGGTAAAACTACAGTTGCTTTACATGCAATTGCTGAAGTACAGAAACAAGGTGGTATTGCAGCATTTATCGATGCAGAGCATGCACTTGATCCAGTTTATGCACAAAAATTAGGTGTAGATATTGATAATCTTTATTTATCACAACCTGATCACGGTGAACAAGGTTTAGAAATCGCAGAAGCATTTGTGCGTAGTGGTGCTGTCGATATTATCGTAGTCGATTCAGTAGCTGCATTAACGCCTAAAGCTGAGATTGAAGGGGAAATGGGAGATTCTCATATGGGTCTTCAGGCGCGTTTAATGTCTCAGGCATTACGTAAACTTTCAGGTGCAGTTTCTAAATCAAATACGATTGCAATATTTATTAACCAGGTTCGTGAAAAGATTGGTGTTATGTTTGGTAACCCTGAGACAACACCTGGTGGTCGTGCACTTAAATTCTACTCTTCAGTACGTTTAGAAGTACGTCGTGCAGAACAGTTAAAACAAGGTCAGGATATTGTAGGTAACCGTACTAAGATTAAAGTTGTTAAAAATAAAGTAGCACCACCATTTAAAGTTGCAGAAGTGGATATTATGTATGGTCAAGGTATTTCTCGTGAAGGTGAAATGGTTGATTTAGGTGCAGAGTATGAAGTACTACAAAAATCTGGCGCATGGTATTCATATGAAGGTGAACGTATTGGACAGGGACGTGAGAACATTAAAACATACTTACGTGAAAATCCGGAAGTTCGTGACGAAATTGATATGAAGATTCGTAAAGCGATGGGAATCGGTGAAGATAAAGATGCAGTTAAAGCTGAAACACCGGGTACACCACCAGCAGAAGATTTGTTTGATGATGAATTAGTATAATATTTCGAATCCGAATAATATGTTATGAAACAAAATAACATGTTATTCGGATTTTTGTAATATTTCAACAATTAATTAATTATACGTTAAATTATTTTCTACTTATCTTGACACGCTTAACTTATTAAACGTACAATTAATTTGTATATGAAATAAGTGGTATTTTATTTCTGTACTGAAGTCTTATGTATAACTAGATGAAAAAAAGCAAATAAGGAGGTGTTTATGTGGATCTATTAACCCTCTTATACATTTTGCTTGGAATAATTCTAGGTGTTGGTGTAGGGTATGTATTAGCAAAAAATAGCTTAACTAATCAGCAAAATCAAGCGCGTACAACTGCTGAACATATTATTAGTGAAGCAAACAAAGAAGCTGAAAGTCTTAAAAAGGAAAAATTACTTGAAGCAAAAGAAGAGAATCAAGTAAGAAGTGATCGTTTAGAAGCGGAGTATAAAGAACGTCGTTCAGACCTTGCAAGACATGAAGCAAGACTACTTCAAAAAGAAGAAAACTTAGATCGTAAAAGTGAACTTTTAGATAAAAAGGATGAACTTTTAGAACAAAAAGAATCTAAAATTGAAGAAAAACAACAACATGTAGATGCGTTAGAGCAAAGTGTCCAAGACATTATAGTAAAACATGAACAAGAATTAACACGCATCTCCGGACTGACGCAAGAAGAAGCAAAACAGGAAATCATTGATCAAGTTGAAGATGAATTAACACATGACATTGCTGTTATGGTGAAGGAAAAAGAACAAGAAGCAAAAATGCAGGTTGATAAAAAAGCCAAAATGGTACTTGCAACTACAGTTCAACGTTTAGCAGCAGAACATACTTCAGAATCAACTGTATCAGTAATTAACCTTCCAAATGATGAAATGAAAGGTAGAATTATCGGTCGTGAAGGTCGAAATATTCGTACATTAGAAACGTTAACAGGTATTGATTTAATCATTGATGATACACCTGAAGCGGTCATTTTATCTGGATTCGACCCAATCAGACGTGAAATTGCTAAAACAGCATTAGAAGCTTTAGTTTCAGATGGAAGAATTCACCCTGGACGTATTGAAGAGATGGTTGAAAAAGCGCGTAAATCTGTTGACGAAATTATTCGTGAAGCAGGGGAAGCAGCGACTTTTGAACTTGGTATACATAATTTACATCCAGACTTAGTGAAGATTTTAGGACGCATGAAGTTCCGTACGAGTTATGGGCAAAATGTGCTGAAACATTCTATTGAAGTAGCACATTTATCAGGAATGCTTGCAGCTGAACTTGGTGAAGATATTACTTTAGCAAAACGTGCAGGATTATTACATGATATCGGTAAAGCGATTGACCATGAAGTTGAAGGATCACATGTTGAAATAGGTGTGGATTTAGCGAAGAAATATCGTGAACATCCTACAGTAATTAATGCGATTCACTCACATCATGGTGATATTGAACCGAACAGTGTTATCTCAGTACTTGTTGCAGCAGCTGATGCGTTAAGCGCAGCAAGACCTGGAGCAAGACGAGAAACATTAGAGAATTATGTAAGACGTCTTGAACGATTGGAACAAATCTCTGAAAGTTATGATGGAGTTGAAAAATCATTTGCGATTCAAGCTGGACGCGAGATTAGAATTATCGTTTCGCCAGAAGACGTTGATGATTTAAAAGCACATCGTATTGCAAGAGATATTAAAAATCAGATTGAAGAAGAGTTACAATATCCTGGTCACATTAAAGTGACAGTCGTCAGAGAAATGCGTGCGATTGAATACGCGAAATAATTATAACAATATTAACAACGCTTAAAGCTATAAAGCTTTAAGCGTTGTTTTTTAATTTTTTGAAGGTAAATAGTATATGTAATGGAAATATATTATAATTAAATTATTCTTATTCTAGAGAGGATGATGAATTTGATGGATACACATCATAAAGAGAAGATTAAACAAACAATATTACCACTATATGCATTGTTTTTTGACGCATTACCAAATGATTTAGGATTAAGCATTCAAACGAATATCAATTTACCTGATATGTCTGATCACTTTGAATCATATTGCATTCATGAAGAATACACTACTTTTTCCAGGATGAAGGAGACATCAATTAAAGCGCAAAAGAATGCTATGAAATCCATTAGCCATCCTCTGCAAGATTTACTTCAGTTATATGAGCAACCAGATATAAAGTCGATGTTACAACAAATTAAAGATATTGATAGCGTTCCAACAATACAAAGTAAAATGCAGCATAATAGTAATATCATCAATAAATATTTTTTTGATACAAACCAAAAGAGTGAAGTGATTGAAAATCATCATGAAAATTTAATAAATAAACAATTAAGTGAACTTAGTGAAAATAAAAAAGAGGTCTTCATTCATTTACCACCTATCAATAAAAATAATATTGATATTTTAATTTCTATTTTCTGCGGGAAATATTCAGCTATTCAATTCGCCTTTGCAGGTGATAATATTATAGGTATACATATTGTATAAGGAGTGAAGCTATGGAAAAACGTGTAAAGATTTATTTATGTATAGCTGCAATATTAATTTTACTATCTTTATTACCGCTCCTTGAAGCTTACATGCTTCATTCAAATAGACAAACTGCAAACAACGAAAGGTTATTAACTGAACTAACGATTGATAAAAAGAATATTACCGAAGTGAATGCCGCTGATAATATTAATGTTGATATGATTAGTGTTGAACATATATTTACTGATGATAAAGGGAAAGAAATAGTTGCGCACAGTATGGATGAATATCAAAAATTAATGAAAAAAAGCGTTAGCTATTCTCGAACCTATCAGTTAGGAGATCAGACGATACAGTTTACTGAGAATATCAATAAAAAACGTGTGAGTGAAATTCTGATAAATAAGAAGAAAGTAAATATAAATATTAAAACGATTCAACAATTAAATAATCATTATGTGTATACTCCCTTAATCTTTGAAAAGAAAATAGCGACTGGTGAAACATTATTAATGTTAATGCAGCAAAATAAAGAAGATATTCGTTATATAGGTTTACAAAGTCATGATGACAATACAGTTGGTAAAACGACGCTTGAAGCGATTGATTTAGATGGTGTGTGGAATAATCGTATGAATTTGGTTGGTTTTAATACTTTACCGAAACAGTATCTGAGTTATTATATTTTTCATCTTTCTATATTTTATCCATTGCTCACATTGATTCTAGGACTATTTTTATGTTATATATGTTATTTGAGAGTGAAAACAACACGAGTGAAAGAATGAGGAAGCTATGAGAATATTATTTATTGGTGATGTTGTAGGAGCTATCGGTAGAGATATGCTAGCAGAATATTTACCACAACTGAAGAAAAAGTATGGACCGAATATTACGATTGTTAATGGTGAAAATGCAGCACATGGTAGAGGGATTACAGAAAAAATCTATAAGGAAATGATGACTTTAGGTGTAGACTGCGTAACGCTCGGCAATCATACGTACGGCCAGCGTGACAGTTATGAATTATTAAATAGTGATGTAAAGATGATACGTCCCGCAAACTATCCGGATGATAATCCTGGAAAAGGAATGCAGATTATCAAATTTAATGACAAAAAGATTGCTGTCATCAATTTGCAGGGGCGCGCATTTATGCAGCAGATTGATTGTCCATTTAAAAAGTTTGATTTACTTTATGAAACTGCTAAAAAAGAAACGGATTATATCTTTGTTGATTTTCATGCTGAGACAACAAGTGAAAAAGGCGCTTTTGGATATTATGTGGATGGACGAGCAAGTGTTGTTGTAGGTACACACACACATATTCAGACAAGTGATAACCGAATGCTTGATAAAGGTACAGGGTTTATTACAGATGTTGGTATGACTGGTTATTATGATGGTATATTAGGCATTAATAAAGATGAAGTCATCCACCGCTTTTTAACATCGATGCCGGTTAAACACGTCGTCCCGGAAAAAGGAAGAGGCGTGCTGAGTGGCGTTTTTATAGAGCTTAAGACAGATGGGACAACGAAGAAGATAGAAAGAATATTAATTAATCAGGATAATCCATTGAAATAGAGAGGGAAGAATGTTTAGTAAGAAAAATGAAAAACCATTTTTAAATAAAAGAGATCAAATCAGTTATACAGACAATGCACTTGATTTTTATAACTATGCTGAAGCAATGTTATTTGATAAAAATGTTATACTCACATTTAAACAAATTACACCAGCGGGCACAGTTAAACAAAGAAAACTTGTTATGTCAGGAATTGTGGCAAAGGTCATTGCTGAAACTTTTATTGAGCCACTAAAAGATTACAAAAAATTTGAAGGTGAAATTGATAGATATCATGTAGATTTCTATAATACACATGATAACAACTCACAAACATTAGATGAGACATTATTATATATTCATGATTTTGAAATTGCTTTCAGTCAAATCGCATTCCTATTACAATTCGAACAGGATACTGCTTTTGAAGATGTATATTATGAAGCATTTATCGTTAATCCAGAACTTGCAGTTTATCTGAAAGAAATCCTGGATGATGTAGTGTATCAATTCGAAGGTAAATTTGGTGTAATTGAATTAGATTAATCGTATCGGCCATTCGACTGATTTTTTATTGAAGAACCACTTGTCTATGTTAAGACAAGTGGTTCTTTGTTATATTATAATAAGTGATTAAAGTAGGAGGGTATTTATGAAATCTCAAATTTCTTGGAAAGTCGGCGGACAGCAAGGTGAGGGTATTGAAAGTACTGGAGAGATGTTTTCAACTGCGCTGAATCGTTTGGGTTATTATTTATATGGATATAGACATTTCTCAAGTCGTATTAAAGGTGGACATACGAATAACAAAATTCGTGTCTCTACATCTAGAGTGCATTCAATCAGCGATGATTTAGATATATTAGTGGCATTTGATCAGGAAACAATTGATGTTAACTATCATGAAATGAATGAAACAGGCATTATTTTAGCAGATAGCAAGTTTGATCCGGAAAAGCCTGAAGATTATGAGGGTAAGTTCTTCCCAATCGCATTTACTGAAATTGCAAAAGAACTTGGTACAGCATTAATGAAGAACATGGTAGCAATTGGTGCGAGTGCAAGTCTAATTGGTGTAGACCTTAAACACTTTGAAATATTAGTTGATGATATTTTCGGTAAAAAGGGTGAAAAGATTTGTGCATTAAACAAACAGGCTTTACATGCAGGTTTTGATTTAATGGAACAGGAGGATATCCACACGTTTACATTAAATCCTTCAACTGAAGATGGCCATTTATTTATGATTGGTAATGACGCGATTTCATTAGGTGCAATAACTGGTGGAGCACGCTTTATGGCAGCTTATCCTATCACGCCTGCGAGTGAGATTATGGAGTACATGATTGATAAGTTACCTGATTTCGGTGGTACGGTTATTCAGACTGAAGATGAAATTGCAGCGGCTGTTATGGCTATCGGTGTAAACTATGGCGGCGTTAGAGCATTTACTGCTTCGGCGGGTCCGGGTTTATCTTTAATGATGGAAGCAATCGGATTAAGTGGGATGACAGAACAACCATTTGTAGTCATTAACACAATGCGTGGTGGTCCATCAACAGGTTTACCAACGAAACAAGAGCAATCAGACTTAATGCAGATGATTTACGGTACGCATGGTGATATTCCTAAAATTGTATTAGCACCGACAACAGCTGAAGATGCATTCTACTTAACAGCAGAAGCATTTAACTTAGCAGAACAATATCAGTGCCCAGTTATTTTATTAAGTGACTTACAACTTTCTATGGGGAAACATACAGTGCCTAATTTAGATTTTAATCGCATTAAAATTGATCGTGGGAACTTAATTACTGAAGTTGAGCCACGTGAAGATAAATCATACTTCAAACGATATGAAGTAACTGAAAGTGGTGTATCGCCTCGTGTGATTCCGGGTATTAAAAACGGTATTCACCACGTAACAGGAGTAGAACACACGGAAGAAGGTAAACCTTCTGAAAGCCCGGTAAACCGTGCGAAACAAATGGAAAAACGTATGCGTAAAATCGAACAGTTAAAAATATCAGAACCTGTTGATTATAAAGAAAATCATGTAGAAGCTGATGTATTAGTAATTGGCTACCTATCAACGTATGGTGCAATTGATGAAGCAATTGAACGAATTGATGGTCAGGTAAATCACCTGCATATTAAACAATTACACCCATTTCCTACAGAGGAAGTACAAGCTGCAATCAATAAGGCGAAGAAAGTTATTGTCGCTGAACATAACTATGCAGGACAATTATCAAGCATTATCAAGATGAATACAATGCATGAAGGTAAGATTACGAATTTCACTAAATATGATGGTACACCATTCTTACCGAAGGAAATCGAAGCAAAAATCAATGAAGTAATAGAAGTAAAGGAGCGCATCTAAATGGCAACGTTTAAAGATTTTAGAAATAGTGTGAAACCAAACTGGTGTCCAGGATGTGGTGACTTCTCAGTGCAAGCAGCAATTCAAAAAGCATGTGCAAACGTAGGTTTAGAACCTGAAGAATTAGCTGTAATTACAGGAATCGGATGTTCTGGTCGTTTATCAGGTTATATTAATTCATTCGGTGTTCACTCAATTCATGGCCGTGCATTACCGATGGCACAAGGTGTTAAAATGGCAAACCAGGAACTTACAGTTATCGCTTCAGGTGGAGATGGAGATGGATACGCTATTGGTATGGGACATACAATCCACTCAATACGTCGTAATATTGACTTAACATATGTAGTAATGGATAACCAGATTTATGGTTTAACAAAAGGTCAAACTTCACCAAGTTCAGCACATGGATTTGTTACTAAAACAACGCCACATGGTTCAATTGAGAAAAATGTATCTCCATTAGAACTTGCAATTACATCAGGTGCAACATTTGTAGCACAAAGTTTCTCAAGTGATATTAAAGAATTAACATCAATTATTGAAGCTGCGATTAACCATAAAGGATTTGCATTCGTTAATGTATTCTCTCCATGTGTTACGTACAATAAAGTAAATACGTACGATTGGTTTAAAGAAAACTTAGTTTCTTTAAACGATATCGAAGGTTATGACAATAAAGACAAAATGCAAGCATTAAACACTGTAGTAGAGCATAACGGATTAGTAACTGGAATCATTTATCAGGATACTGAAACGTCAAGCTATGCAGAACAATTAAATGGTTACTCAAAATCATTGGCGAAAGAACCAATTGAAATGGACCCATCTAAATTTGAAGCTTTAATGGCTGAATTTAAATAAAATAAAGAGACATAGTAATCTGGTGATTGCTATGTCTTTTATTTATCTTTTAAAAAAACTACCTTTAACAAGAAAATTAACGTAGAATAATCATAAAATTATTTCAGTTCAGTAGCGTAAAAATTAAGTCTTAAACATTTGATGCTTGGTATTTCTTTGGTATACTTGTAAAGGAAAATAAAATAACTAAAAACACTAGGGGAGTCATTCTGAGAATGGACACTGGTCCTAAACCCTTATTCACCTGATCTAGGTAAAACTAGCGTAGGGAAGTGTCGCTTTTTGACACAACTTTACATGTAGGTTGTGTTTTTTATTTGGAGGAAAATAAGATGAAAAAAAGTATATTAGTAGGGATGAGTTGTGCAGTATTATTAGCTGCTTGTGGTAACGAAGAAAATAAAGATGCTAATAAAACTACAAGTAAGACGGACAGCAACAAAACTGAAAAAGTTACCATGATGTTAGACTGGACACCAAATACGAACCATACGGGTATTTATGTGGCAAAAGAAAAAGGCTTCTTTAAGAAACATGGTCTGGATGTTGATATTAAAACGCCTGGTGATGTTACTGCTGATCAGATGATAGCTGCAAATAAGAAAGATGTTCAATTTGGTATTAGTGCGCAGGAGCAGGTTACACAGTCACGTTCAGAAGGTGTACCTATTAAATCAATCGGTGCAATCATACAACATAACACAAGTGGTTTTATGAGTTTGAAAGATAAGCATATAAAATCACCAAAAGATTATGAAGGTAAAACATACGGTGGCTGGGGTGCGCCAATTGAGAAGGCATTTATTGAAACATTGATGAAAAAAGAAAATGCTGATGTCAACAAAACGAAGATTGTCAATATGGGGAATACTGATTTCTTCTCAGCTTCTAAGAAAAATATTGATTTCTCTTGGGTATACTACGGATGGACCGGTATTGAAGCAGAAACAAGAAATATTGACGTAAACATGCAATACTTAACAGATTACGATAAAAATCTAGATTATTATACACCGATTATTATTGCCAATGAAAAATATTTAAAATCAAACCCTGATACAGCTAAAGCATTTATGGCAGCCGTAAAAGAAGGATATGAATATGCGATTAAACACGAAAAAGAAAGTGCAGATATTTTAATTAAATCAGCACCGGAATTAAAGAAACAAAAAGATTTAGTCTATAAATCTCAAAGCTATTTATCGCCGAAATATCAAGATGATGCAAAATCCTGGGGTATTCAGGATGAGAAAGTATGGGCCAATTATGCGAAGTATTTAAAAGATAATAAAATTATTAAAAATGATTTTGTTGCAAAAGATGCATTTACAAATGAATTTGTGGAGGTTAAATAATGGCGAATACAATAATGAGCATTCAAATTATTCCTAAAACACCAGAAGGTCAGGATGTAATACCATATGTCGATGCTGCGATCGAAGTGATTGAACAATCAGGTCTTAAATTTGTAGTATCCCCACTTGAGACAAGTATTGAAGGTGATATGCATGAACTGTTACCATTAATCGAACAGATGAACCATCGTATGCGTGCATTAGGCTGTGAATCAATTATTTCGCAGGTGAAATTCTATCATGGAGAATCAGTATCGATGGATGCATTGGTTGCGAAATATCGATGATTAAAGCTTTAAAATTCTCATTGTTTATGATTTGCTTGTTGCTTGTATGGGAAGGATTTGTATGGCTATTAAAAGTCGATCCCTATACACTACCTGCGCCAAGTGCTATTGCAAAGTCATTCGTGGTAGATTTTCCTGAATACTTTCCACATCTGTTACCGACGATACAACTTGTATTATTAGGTTTATTTTGTTCAATTATTTGTGGTGTTCTATTTGCGGTCATACTTAACTTAATACCAGTATTAAATGATTATATTTATCCGTTACTTATTATGAGTCAGAATATCCCTGTTATTGTTATTGCACCGTTACTTGTAATATGGTTTGGATTTGGACTATTACCGAAACTCATCGTGATTACTTTAATCTGTTTCTTTCCCATAACAGTGAGTTTGCTGGAAGGATTTCACGAGACAGATAAAGATTTAAAGAAATATATGCAAATGATGGGTGCTTCACGTATGGAACTATTTACAAAATTAGAATGGCCAAACAGTATGCCGTTTTTCTTTAATGGTTTAAAGATTGCCGGCACGTATTCAGTAATGGGTGCGATTATTTCTGAATGGCTTGGAAGTGACAAAGGTTTAGGTAAATTTATGATACTTGCACAACGTGCATTTCAAGTAGATCAGGTTTTTGTTGCGATTGTCTGGATCATTATATTCGCATTAATAATATATATTGTAATAGAAGCGATAAAACGTTTCGTATTGAGGTGGAATCATGAATAACTTAATAACGATACAAAATGTTTCACATCAATATGGAGACAAGCAAGTATTAGCTGGTATTAATCTTACAGTACTGCAGAATGAAATTATTGCAATTCTGGGACCGAGTGGGTCTGGGAAGTCAACGCTTATTAATATTATAGGTGGACTATTAGAACAAACATCTGGAGAAGTCTATATTAACGATAAGAAAGTGATGACTACTGGGCATGTTTCATTTATGCCTCAAACGAGTTCTTTAATGCCATGGCGTACTGTAGAAGATAATATTAAACTTGCTACTGAAATTGGAAAAGAAAATAACCAAGATCAAAGTTTATCATTATTAGAGCGTGCGGGTTTTACTGGTATTAAAGATCAATATCCAGCCAGTTTATCTGGAGGTATGAAACAGCGCGTGTCTTTCTTACGTGCATTAAATACAAACCATCAAGTATTGTTACTCGATGAAC
This sequence comes from Macrococcoides bohemicum, assembly GCF_003259675.1. Taxonomy (GTDB): domain Bacteria; phylum Bacillota; class Bacilli; order Staphylococcales; family Staphylococcaceae; genus Macrococcoides; species Macrococcoides bohemicum. The sequence goes on from NZ_PZJG01000005.1 coordinate 138,550, forward strand.
CATTTTCTGCATTAGATGAAATTACACGTGTGGATATGCAGCAGTGGCTAAAGGGATTGATTAAAGAAACAGGTAAGACTGTACTTATGATTACCCATAGCATTGAAGAAGCGATTTTAATGTCTGATCGTATTATCGTACTCAACGGTAAACCAGCAACAATTGATCATATTTATGACACTAATAGAATTGAAAGAGAAACAGGCATGCAGGCTCTGAAATTGAAATTGTTTGATCAATTAAGGTAAGGAAGTAATACAAACAAAAAGGAGAGACACGACCGTCTCTCCTTTTTATATGTATTTATATTACTTATTACATATATTCTTAATAACACTTATTACTGCTGGTAAGACTGAAATTAAAATAATTAAAATAAGTACAATTTCAAAATTATTTTTTACAATCGGTATATTTCCGAAGAAGTAGCCACCTGCTAGACAAATTCCTACCCATACAACAGCACCGATTACGTTATACAGAATAAAGTAGCTGTATTTCATAGAACTTGCACCGGCAACGAATGGTATAAATGTTCTGATAAACGGCATAAACCTTGCAATAACGATCGTCTTTCCGCCATACGTATTAAAGAAATTTTCTGCTTTTAACATGTGATCCTGTTTGATTAATCTGCCGATTTTTGGATGATTCACGATACCGTATCCTACCCATTTACCGATATGGTAGTTTAGGGTATCACCAATAATCGCTGCGAGTGATAATAATATAAATAAAAACCAGATATTTATTGCGCCTTGCGGTGCTAATGCTCCTGCTGCAAATAACATTGAATCACCAGGCAAGAATGGCATGATGACTAATCCCGTTTCTACGAATACGATACCAAATAATATTGCATATGTAAGTGTGCCGTAATCTTTTACGATATTAACGAGATGTTCGTCGATATGTAAAATGAAATCCATTAATTGAGTAAGTATTGACATTTATTTAGCTCCAATTCATTTGTTTTTTCTAATTTATTATACGCTAGTCTATCTTACTTGCAAAAGAGTAAGTATATTTATTTTTAATTAATTTATTTAATGGCATAATATGAATAAGAAAGAGGGTGGGAATATGATATTAAAGTTTACGAAGCCATATTCAGGATATATCATCTTTGCTTTAATCCTGATGCTACTGGAACTGGCGGTAGAGTTAAGTTTGCCAGTTATCTTATCCCAGATTATCAATGAGGGGATATTAAAGAATGATTTGAATCAAACTTTCTTTTATTTAGGTCTTTTAGTTGTAATGAGTATTGCAGCATTTATTTGTGGTATCATTAATTCATTTGTGGCAAGTCATGTCTGTCATGGGTTTTCATATGACTTAAGAGAAGCTTTGTTTCAGCATATTCAAAAGTTTTCTTTAGCAACACTTGAGAAATTTAGTACATCGAGTATAATAACTCGTCTTACAAGTGATGTTATCGCATGTGAAATGGTGCTATTTATGAGTTTAAGAATTATGTTGCGCGCACCATTACTAGTGATCGGTAGTATTGTTATGAGTTTTATGGTTGCACCGCATTTAGCGATTTACTTACTTATAGGAAGTCCGATTATCTTTATCTTTTTATACATATCAGCAAGAAGTGGCATGAAACTCTTTAGACGTGTTCAAAAAGAGCTGGATGGTGTCAATCGTACCATTCAACAGAATCAATCTTCAGTAAGGATGATTCGTGCAAATTTAAGTGGTGCATATGAAACTTCAAAATTTGAAAGAACTTCAACATTACTAAAGAATGACACGGTTAAAGCACTTAAATTGATGGAACGAATTTTACCGTTTTTATTAATAGTTATGAATATTGCACTTTTAATAGTGATTTATATGGGTGCAAAAGATGTTACTCAAAATGCGCTAAATGTTGGTGCACTAGTCGCTGTAATCAATTATGCATTGCGTATGCAAGGCGGCTTTTCAATGTTTGCTTTCATTATCATTGCTTTCTCACGTGCAAAAGCAAGTAGTGATCGTATGACTGAAGTCCTTGAAACACCTGTCGATGAAGATCTTTCAAAAACTAATATTCAGCCTCATGCAGGTGGAGCAAGTGTTGAGTTTATAGATGTAGACTTTAAATATCCTTTATCACATCGAAATGTGCTGGAGAATATTAATTTTAAAGTGAATGCCGGTGAAAAATTTGTCGTTATGGGGGCGACAGGGTCTGGTAAATCTGCAATGTTAAGTTTAATCCCTAGAATGTATGAACCAACAAAAGGTCAGATACTAATTGATGGTAAAGATATTAAAGAATATCAGGAAAGCTATTTAAGAGAAATGATTGGCTATGTTCCTCAGAAGAATACATTGTTTACAGGTACCGTATTCGATAATATTATATTTGGCAATCAACTGGCTAGTGAAAGTGAAGTGATGAGAGCTACTGAAATTGCACAAATTCACGATAATATCATGGATTTTGATCGGCAATATAAAACAGGTGTCGGTCAGGAAGGTGTTAATTTATCTGGTGGCCAAAAACAACGTATCGCAATAGCTCGTGCAATTATTCGTGAGCCGAATATTTTAATACTTGATGATTCGACTTCTGCTTTAGATATACACACAGAATCAAAATTATTTAATACTTTACAGCAACTACCGATGACTCGTATAATCGTAAGTCAAAAAATTGAGACCGCAAAAACAGCTGATCATATTTTGCTACTTGATCAAGGTAAAGTAGTTGGCTTCGGAGACCATGCAACTTTACTGAAGACATCGGAGCTGTATCAACAAATTAATGATTCTCAGGAAAGAGGTGAGGTAGGTGCCTAAATCAATTCTGGGACATGAATTTATATTAAAGAAAGAAGATTTAAAAAAGAAAAAGCAAAAAACTGATCAACGAGGGAACACAATACCGAATGCAAAGAACTGGCAATATTCAATGAAGAAAATATGGCAGTTGATGGATGATGCACATTTTAAACTATTTATCGTAATTACGTGTGTGATTATTTCATCCTTATTAGGATTGCTTGGACCATATATGATTGGTAAGATTATTGATAATAAAATCATTCCAAAAAAGTTTGATGGTCTGACACAAGATTTGTGGATGCTACTTATCATATTTATATTATTATCTGTAACATCATATATTGCAGCCATTATCATGGTAACAATCGCGCAGGATACTGTATATAAACTAAGAATGCAATTATTTTCACATATGCAGAAGTTACCGATACCTTTCTTCGATAAACGACAACATGGTGAACTGATGAGCCGTATGACAAATGATATTGATACAATATCACAAGTATTAAATTCATCATTTATACAGTTTACATCATCTGTTGTCACAATCGTTGGAACAATCATCGTGATGCTTATGTTGTCACCATTACTTACATTACTGACGATGATTATTATACCGCTTATGTTTATTGCGATGCAGTGGATTACAAGACGAACTGGACCGCTCTATAAACGCAGACAAAAAGCAATTGGGGCAATGAATGGTTATATTGAAGAAATTATTTCAGGACAAGTTGTCGTAAAAGTATTCTCACAGGAACAAGAAGTCATTAGTGGATTTAGTGAAAAGAATAGAAACGTACGTGATAATAGTTTCTGGTCTGTGACGTATTCTGGTTTCATTCCGAAAGTGATGAACTTATTTAATAATATCTCATTTGCAATTGTTGCCGGTATCGGTGGTATATTAGCGTTAAAAGGATACGGTATAACAGTTGGAACAATCGTTATATTTGCAGAATATGCACGTCAATTCACGCGACCATTAAATGATTTAGCAAACCAGTTTAATACAGTGTTAAGTGCATTAAGTGGTGCTGAACGTGTTTTTGAAATTATCGATACTGAAGAAGAAATAGATGTAGATAATGCTAATCGTAACCTAGAAATAAAAGGCGATATAAAACTAGAAAATGTAGTATTCAAATATAATGAAGAACAGACGAAACCAACAATTAACAATGTATCATTTGAAGTGAAAACTGGTGAATCTTTAGCGCTTGTCGGAGCAACTGGTGCAGGAAAAACGACGATTATTCAACTGCTTGCCAGATTTTATGAAATACAAGGTGGATCTATAAAGATTGATGACATCGATATTAAAGATATACCAAAGGCAACCCTTCGTAACCAGATGGCATATGTATTACAGGATCCATTTATATTTGATGGGACGATAAGAGAAAATATTAAATATAAAAATCAGGACATTAGTGATGAAGTGATGATTCAGGCTGCTAAAGATGCCAATGCTTATGACTTTATTATGAGACTTGAACATGGATTTGATACAGAAATTACTTTTGAATCTACACATCTATCACAAGGTGAGAAGCAACTTATCAATATATCGCGTGCACTCGTATTAAATCCTAAAATACTTTTGCTCGATGAAGCAACAAGTAATATTGATACTGTAACTGAGATGAAGTTACAAGAAGCAATTGAAAAACTTATGCACGGAAGAACAAGTATTATCATTGCGCACCGATTAAATACGGTGAAAAAAGCAGATAAGATTGTCGTATTAAATCAAGGGGAAGTCATAGAAGCAGGTAAACAAAGTGATTTAATCGCTTTACGAGGTGTGTACTATGACATGCTGAATTCAGGTGATGACCTTGAATTGTTGGAATAAAATAAAATGTGAAATTTAGAGCCGATAAACCATTGTTTATCGGTTCTTTTTCTATATAAAAATAGTTATGAAATATATATTATGAAAATAATAAAATTAATTTAAAGTTTAAACAGAATAAATTTGTACTAGATATACCAAGTCTTCATATACCAAAAGGATACATTACAGGTCTTATCGGTGAAAACGGTGCAGGTAAAACGACGCTTATCTATCAACTATTAAATCTTACTACACCAGATAGTGGAGAAATAACGATATTTGAACAAAACTTATTATGCGATTAATGATGATTTCTTTAAATTTCACGGTATTATGATGATGTTAGGTATAAGTCTTATCATGAATGGACTCATGCTAATATTTGGAATCAAAAATTCACTATCTTATGTAATACTTGCGAGTATCGGTGGTGCATTTCTAATATTCGCATTCGGCTTCCATTACTTATTAGTAATGAATGATTTCAATATGCATCTAAATCTGAGTGATAATAAGTACTGGCACTTTTATTTATATCAAATGCCATATATCGTAACTGCTATCGGAATTATTATTTGCATCACTTCATTATTTATCGTTAGAAAATGTTAAGAATCGTTCCACATTTTACACATCCTACAGCTCTTTCCAAAATGTTCACTCCTTTAATATATGATACATATTATTATATGCTATATATTTCCATTTTGAAAATGATTACTGTAAAGTAAAAATACTTTGAAAAAGCGACTTTAAAAAGTTATACTATATGAATGATTAAGTTGAAAATGGGGTTATTATAAAATGAATGAAGAAAGCAGATTAGATGCTTCTCAAGTGCGTGGTAAGAACGCACCAGAGAAAGATTACAGTAAATATTTCGAAAAAGTTTACCAGCCGCCAAGTTTGAAAGATGCAAAAAAACGTGGTAAAGAAACTGTCGAGCATCATGCATTTACAATTGATGATAAATATAAAGGATTAGGACGTGGTCGTAAATTCTTTATCCGCACTTATGGTTGTCAAATGAATGAACATGATACAGAAGTAATGGCAGGTATATTTGAAGCGTTAGAATATACAGCTACAAATGATGTGAATGAAGCAGATGTTATTTTATTGAACACTTGTGCGATTCGTGAAAATGCCGAGAACAAAGTATTTGGTGAAATCGGTAATTTAAAACATATTAAACTTGCCAAGCCTGACGTATTAATTGGTGTTTGTGGATGTATGTCTCAGGAAGAATCAGTTGTCAATAAAATAATGAAATCTTATCAAAATGTAGATATGATTTTCGGTACGCATAATATTCACCGCTTACCAGCCATTTTAGATGAAGCATACATGTCTAAAGCAATGGTCGTTGAAGTTTGGTCTAAAGAAGGGGATGTTATTGAGAACCTTCCAAAGGTCCGTATGGGTGAGACGAAAGCCTGGGTTAATATTATGTACGGTTGTGATAAATTCTGTACGTACTGTATCGTACCATTCACACGAGGTAAAGAGCGTAGCCGTCTTCCGGAAGAGATTATTGCTGAAGTAAGAGATTTAGCACGTCGTGGTTATAAAGAGATTTGTTTACTTGGTCAGAATGTTAATGCGTATGGAAAAGATATTGAAGGATTAAATTACGGTTTAGGTGATTTAATGGCTGATATCCAGAAAATTGATATACCACGTGTAAGGTTTATGACGAGTCATCCGTGGGACTTTGATGATCGATTAATTGAAGTATTAGGACAAGGTGGCAATATTGTCCCACACATCCATCTACCAGTTCAAAGTGGTAATAATGAAGTGCTGAAAATTATGGGTCGTAAATATACGCGTGAAAGTTATTTAGCGTTAGTTGATAAAATTAAAACTGCCATTCCTGATGTTGCATTAACAACTGATATTATTGTCGGTTATCCAAATGAGACTGAAGAACAGTTTTTAGATACGATAGACTTATATGAACGCGTCGGTTTTGAACATGCATACACTTACCTTTATTCACCACGTGAAGGTACGCCAGCTGCAAAAATGAAAGACAACGTGTCAACTGAAGATAAGAAAGATCGTTTAAGACGCTTAAATAAAGTAGTTGAACATCATACTGAAAGTGCATTAAAGAAATATCAGGATCAGGAAGTTATTGTCTTATGTGAAGGACCTTCGAAGAAGAATGAAGCTATTCTTGCTGGCTACACGGATAAAAGTAAGTTAGTGAACTTCCCTGGACCAAGCGAAGCGATTGGTAAGTTAGTTAAAGTTAGAATTACTGAAACGATGCGTTATTCATTAAACGGAGAATTAGTAGAAATTTTAGAACCAGTTGGGGTGGAAAATTAATGTATACAAATGATGAGATATTAGCAAAAGCAAAAGAATTAGGTAAGATGATGGCAGAAACAGAAGCGGTTGAATTTTTTAAACGCGCAGAAGCTCAAATTCATGAAAATCAAAATGTTCGTGAAAAAATGGCTTCATTAAAATCTTTACAAAAACAAGCGGTTAACTTCCAGAACTATGGTAAAGAAAAAGCTTTAGGTATGGTAGAAGAGAAGATTGCAAATGTTGAGGCTGAACTTGATGAAATGCCGATTGTAGATCAATTTAAAGAAGCACAAGGTGAAGTAAATGCATTACTTCAAATGGTTTCTCATGCAATTAGTCAAACTGTAACAGATGAAATCATTGTTTCAACGGGTGGCGATTTATTATCTGGTGAAACGGGTGCAGCTGCAGCGAATAGCACACCTGGTAAATGTAGTTAATTTTATAAAATGTAAATAATGTCGGTTCATTTGAATCGGCATTATTTTATTAATGGAGGGAAATATGAATAATACGCGTAAACTCACTTTAACAAGTATTCTTATCGCGATGAATATTGTATTAAGTCAAATTATTTCTATTCCGATTGGTCCGATTAAAGCATTTCCGATGCAGCATTTTATCAATGTTTTGTGTGCTGTTTTTGTGGGTCCGTGGTACGGACTTGCTCAAGCTTTAATCAGTTCGGTTTTAAGAAATATATTTGGTACAGGTTCATTTTTTGCATTTCCAGGCAGTATGATAGGAGTGTTAATAGCGGGTATCATGTACAATAAGTTTAGAAAAATTGGATTTGCCTCTCTTGGTGAGTGGATTGGTACAGGTATTATTGGAAGCATCTGTACAATTCCGATGATGTTTGTAATGAATATTGATTTGAATAGTTTTATGCCAATCTTTTATGCATTTTTAATCAATAGTTTTATTGGTAGTATGATTGCATATTTTTTATTGAAATTATTAGATAGAAGAAATTTAATAAATAAAAGGAATGGTTAAAGATGTCTAAACCAACACCGATGATGGCGCAATATTTACAGATGAAAGAACTTTATAAAGACACGATTCTATTCTTTCGTCTTGGTGATTTTTATGAGATGTTTTACGATGATGCGATACTTGCAGCGAAAGAACTGGAAATCACTTTAACACGTCGAGATAAGAAAAATGCGATTCCTATGTGCGGAGTACCGCACCATTCAGCAAAGAATTATATCGAACGATTAATTGAAAAAGGTTATAAAGTAGCCATTGCTGAACAAATGGAAGATCCTAAGCTGACTAAAGGGATGGTCAAGCGCGAAGTCGTTCAGATTATCACACCTGGAACAGTGATGGATGATATGATTAGTGAGAATGAAAGTAATTATTTAGCTTGTCTTTATAAAATTGAACATGATTATATTATCGCTTATAGTGATGTTTCAACAGGTGAATTAAAAGTTACACAGTGCGATGAAACAACGATGATGAATGAATTAAGCAGTATTTCACCGAAAGAGATTATAGTAAATTTTGAATTACCACAAACAATGGATCAGCAAATTCGTCTGATGACAAATGTTGTATCTTTCTATGAGTCGCATGACACTTTTAAACTGGTCGATGAACTAGATATTGAATTACAACCAGCAGTTAATTTGCTACTAAGCTATATTAAAGATACACAGATGAAGGCATTAAACCATATCGATAAACCAATTGCATACAAAGCGCTGGGGCATATGAGGCTCGATATGTATGCAAAGCGCAACTTAGAGCTTACGGAAAGCATCCGTTTAAAAACAAAAAAAGGTACGCTTTTATCCATCTATAATCAATGCAAAACACCAATGGGGAATCGCAGATTAAAGGACTGGATTGAACGACCACTAGTAAATAAGGAACAAATTGAAGCGCGATTATCAGTTGTTCGTTTATTTAATGATGAATTTATATTAAGACATAATCTACGAGAAGCTTTAACGCACATCTATGATATTGAACGCTTAGCGGGTAGAGTCCAGTTTGGCAATGTTAATGCGAAGGATTTGATACAGTTAAAATATTCATTAGAACAATTGCCTAGAGTTAATGAATTACTGCAACCTTTTCAACATATTATTAGCGGGCTTGACGGGATTCGAAGTTTAGCACCGTTATATCAAATGCTGGAAGATAGTATCGTCGATGAACCACCAGTCACGCTAAAAGAAGGTGGCATCTTTAAAGATGGCTATAATGTTACGCTTGATGAATACCGTGATGCCCAGAAAAATGGTAAAGCATGGCTTGCGGAACTACAGGCAAAAGAACGTGAACGTACAGGTGTTAAATCACTTAAAATAAGCTATAACAAAGTATTTGGATATTATATCGAAATTTCAAAAGCGAATCTCGTCAATATTGATATTGCTAATTTCGGATATGATCGTAAGCAAACATTAAGTAATGCAGAGCGTTTTATTACTGAGGAACTGAAAGAAAAAGAAGCATTGATTTTGGGCGCTGAAGAAAAGGCGATAGATTTGGAATACGAAGCATTTATCGAATTACGTGAACAGGTAAAAGCTTATATTCCTAATTTAAAACGCCAGGCAAAACGCATTGCTGAACTTGACTGCCTGCAAAATTTTAGTGAAGTCGCAACGAATAATAATTATACAGAACCGGTAATTTCAAGCCGTCGTGTGCTCGATATAAAAGATGCGAGACACCCTGTAGTAGAGCAGGTGATGGAACGTGATCAATATGTACCAAATGATTGTTTGTTAGATGATAATGGTTTTATTTACTTAATCACAGGACCAAATATGAGTGGTAAATCGACATACATGCGCCAAGTAGCATTGATTAGTATTATGGCGCAGATGGGATCATTTGTACCAGCTAGTCGTGCAGAATTACCGATATTCGATCAAATCTTTACGAGAATTGGAGCTGCAGATGATTTAGTCAGTGGTCAAAGTACATTTATGGTGGAAATGTTAGAGGCTAAAAATGCTTTAGTAAACGCAACTGAAAATAGTTTGATTATCTTTGATGAAATTGGACGTGGTACGTCTACATATGACGGGTTATCACTTGCTCAATCCATGATAGAATATGTTCATAATCATATCGGTGCGAAAACGCTTTTTTCAACGCATTATCACGAATTAGTAGGTTTAGATGATTCGCTTGATGGATTAAACAATATACACGTTGCAGCAAAAGAATATAACGGTGAACTTATTTTTCTGCATAAAATTATGCCTGGAGCAGTAGAAAACAGTTATGGTATACATGTTGCAAAACTGGCAAATCTCCCGGAAGAAATCATTAGTCGTGCAGGACATCTATTAGAAACTTTTGAAAATTACAGCATTAAAGATTTAAATTTTGTAAGTAAAGATGATAAAAAAGAAGATTTAAAACAAAATGAGATTAAAGGTGTTGACGTTTACAGTAAAGAAATCATCAAGGATCAACAAACTGTAATGCAGCCATCTTTTGATCTGTTTGGTGAATCAGAAAAAAATAATGTCATTGATGAACTGAAGAATTTAACGATAGAATCTATGACACCAATAGAAGCATTACTCAAGTTACAACAATTGAAGTCTCAAATAAAGTAGGTGAATAAATGGGTATTATAAAAACATTAGATGCCTCATTGAGTAACAAAATTGCAGCAGGTGAAGTGATTGAACGCCCGCAATCTGTTGTTAAAGAATTAGTGGAGAATGCAATAGATGCTCGTGCCACAAAGATAACTGTTGCGGTAGAAGAAGCAGGTTTAAAAAGAATAAAAATAACTGATAATGGTTCAGGTATTGATGAAGATGATCTGGAGTTGATGTTTTTAAGACATGCAACGAGTAAGATTTCAGATGATCATGATTTATTCCATATTCGCACATTAGGATTTAGAGGAGAAGCGTTAGCTTCAATTGCTTCAGTAAGTCGTGTGACAGTGAATACATGTAGTGATGGTGAAGTTGGACATCAAATTAAAGTTGAAAATAGTCAAATTGTCAGCCGTAATCTTCATGCAGCGCGTGTAGGAACTGAACTGATTGTCGAAGATTTATTTTATAATACACCTGCTCGATTAAAATATGTTAAAAGTTTACAGACCGAACTCGGTAAAATAACTGATATTATGAATCGATTTATAATGAGTTATTCTGAAATACAGTTTACTTTAATAAGTGAGGGAAAAGTAGTTGTTCAATCCATTGGCAATGGTAAGTTAAATGAAGCAATCGCTGTCATATATGGTATGAAGATTGCAAAAGATATTGTAGAAATTAATGGTGAGACAGGCGATTATAAAGTGAATGGGTATATCGCTAAGCCAGAACATACAAGAAGTAATCGACATTACATGTCGATATTTATCAATGGTCGTTATATTAAAAACTTTATGCTCACGAAAGCGATTATCAATGGCTATCATACTTTATTACCGATCGGCAGATATCCGATTGTAAGTATTCATATTTCGATGGATCCTGGACTTGTTGATGTGAATGTGCACCCAACAAAGCAGGAAGTCAGATTGTCAAAAGAACCACAGTTAATGCAATTAATTGAACAGTTAATCAAGGAGAAACTACTCGGACAAAATTTAATACCGAAAGTTACCACCAAGAATAAAGTACTTGAACAATTCGAACAACAAAAGTTTGAATATGATCATCGTATTTCTGAGCAAGTTGTAAAGGAAAATCAAAGTCCTGATTTTAAAAGTTCATTTAGTAATGAACAGTCTACTGCATCTGATGTTACAACAGAAGTTGTTCATAGTGAATATGATTATGTAGATAGTAATAATAGCGATAAGGCATCTACAAAAGAAGGAGATACAAAGCGCAATTCTGCTGACAAAATCAATATACATAATCGACTTGTAGAAACGAAACAAGATATGAATAGAGACTCGTTTAACTTCGAAACAGAGATTGTAAAGACGACTGAAGATTTACCTCAAAATGAAGCAATACAAATTCAACCCCGAAAACTTCCATATTTAGAGGTTGTTGGGCAAGTACATGGTACTTATATTGTCTGTCAAAATGAGTCGGGAATGTTTATGATTGATCAGCATGCCGCTCAGGAACGTATTAAATATGAATACTTTAAAAATAAAATCGGAGAAGTAAGCCATGAATTACAGTCTTTACTATTTCCGGTTAATTTACAGTTAACACAAGATGAAGCAATGAAGTTTTCTATGCTTCAGGAAAAATTATCAGAAATAGGTGTAACACTTGAACACTTCGGTGGTCGAGATTATGTCGTCAATGAAGTGCCTATATGGTTTCCTGATGACGCGAAATCAACGATTGAAGATCTTATTGAATATTTATTTGAACATCAGCATGTGGATTTAAATAAATTCAGAGAAGAGACTGCGATTATGATGAGCTGCAAGAAATCAATAAAAGCAAACCATTATTTAAAGCATGAAGATATGATGCGATTAATAAATGAGCTCGCACAAACGAATGAACCTTTTACATGTCCACATGGACGTCCGATTATCATTCAGTTTACAACGTATGAACTTGAGAAACTATTTAAGAGGGTGATGTAATGATTTTACCAGCAATCCGTTCTATGAAAGATCTTGAAAAATTTGTGACGACTCAGTATTCCACCTGTGTCATATTAGATGTGCATATTGGTCATGTCAGTCACTATATTCAATTTCTAAATCAACATCAAAAGTCAGCATTTATTCATATTGATTTGATTAAGGGTATGTCAACTGACGAATATGCCGCAGAGTATATTATACAGAAGTATAAAGTTGAAGGCATTGTATCCACAAAACCCAAAATTATAAAAAGAGCGAACCAGCTTGGGGTTAAAACGATTCTCAGAACGTTTATTATAGACTCAAATGCACTGAAAAAAAGTTATGAACTCATACAAAGTGCTGATCCTGATTTTGTTGAAGTTCTGCCTGGTCTGCTTTATAAGGCAATTGAAAATATTCACAAAGTAACCGGTAAAAAAATTATAGCCGGGGGCCTTATTGAATATCCAGAGGAAGTAGAGAAGGCATTATCTGCAGGTGCAACATATGTGACGACAAGCAATAAGGAACTTTGGAAACATTGTGAAATAAAATAATTGACACCGTTTACATAATTAGATATGATTATGTTAAGTTAATAACTGGGACGAGTAGAAGAGACCTCTAATATAAAGTATTAGGGGTCTCTTTGTCTTTTTTTAACTTAACTAAACAAAGAGGATGGGTCTATGAATGCTTTTGTGGGAGAATTAATTGGTACTGCAATCTTAATTTTATTTGGTTGTGGTGTAAATGCGAACGTTAATTTAAAGGGGACGTACGCAAAAGGCAGTGACTGGATTGTTATCGCAGTAGGTTGGGGTCTTGCTGTTGTTATGGGTGTGTATGCAGTTGGATCAATTACTGGTGCGCATTTAAATCCAGCAGTTACAATAGGAATGGCAGTTGATGGGAGCCTTCCGTGGAATCAAGTCCTTCCATATTTTGCAGGGCAGATGGTTGGAGGTGTACTTGGTGCGACATTAGTATGGTTCCAGTTTATGCCGCACTTTAAAGAAGAAGACGAAGCAGGTACTAAACTTGGCGTATTTGCAACAGGACCGGCTTATCCTAACTATGTTTCTAACTTTGTATCGGAAATCATAGGAACATCAATCTTAGTTATGTCACTGTTATTCATTGGCGGAAATAAATTTTCTGAAGGCTTAAACCCTCTAGTAGTAGGGTTATTGATTATAGCCATCGGAGTAAGTTTAGGTGGAACAACGGGATATGCAATTAATCCGGCACGTGACTGGGGTCCGCGTATCGCTCATACGATTCTGCCGATACCAGGTAAAGGGTCTTCCAACTGGAAATATGCAGTGGTTCCAATGGTAGGTCCGATGGTTGGTGGTGTCTTCGGCGCTACATTATTCCATGTTTTATTCAAAGAAGATCAATATATGTTATTTGGTTTATCAATCGCATTAATTGTCGCTACATTAGTGCTTGGTGTATTCTTGAATAAAGCAGTGTTAAAGAATGAAAAAACTGACTTAATATAAAACAAAAGGGTGATGATTATGGAAAAATACATTTTATCAATTGATCAAGGGACAACAAGTACACGTGTAATCGTTTTTAATAAAGACGGGGAGATTAAAGGGGTATCTCAAAGAGAATTTACGCAGCATTTCCCAAAAGCAGGTTGGGTAGAACATGATGCCAATGAAATCTGGTCGACTGTATTGTCATGTTTTGCGTCCGTTCTTACAGAATCGAATATTAGACCTGATCAGATTGCGGGTATTGGTATCACAAATCAACGTGAAACAGCAGTCGTATGGGATAAGAATACAGAGCGTCCAATCTATAATGCAATCGTATGGCAGTCTCGTCAAACGCAGGAAATCTGTAATGATCTTAAAGATAAAGGATTAGAAGATGAATTTAGAGAGAAGACCGGTCTTTTACTCGACCCTTATTTTTCTGGTACGAAAGTCAAATGGATTCTTGATAATGTTGAAGGAGCTAGAGAAAAAGCTGAGAATGGTGATCTATTATTCGGTACGATTGATTCATGGCTCGTATGGAAGCTGTCAGGCTGTAAAGTACACGTGACGGATTACTCAAATGCAAGTCGTACATTGATGTATAACATTCATGAATTGAAATGGGATGAACAGCTGCTTGAATATTTAACTGTACCTGCTTCAATGTTACCTGAAGTACGCCCGTCAAGTGAAGTATACGGTAAAACAGCAAATCATCATTTCTTTGGTCATCAGATTCCGATTGCAGGTATTGCTGGTGATCAGCAGGCAGCGTTATTTGGGCAAGCATGCTTCGAGTCAGGAGAAGCTAAGAACACATATGGTACAGGTTGCTTTATGTTAATGAACACAGGCGAAAAAGCAGTTAAGAGTGAAAATGGCTTATTAACGACTTTAGCTTATGGTATTGATGGCAAAGTCAACTATGCGCTTGAAGGATCCATCTTTGTTGCGGGAAGTGCAATTCAATGGTTGCGTGATGGTATGCGTATGATTCAAAGTGCTCCTCAAAGTGAAGAGTATGCTACAAATGTTACAGATGCTGATGGTGTGTATGTCGTTCCTGCATTTGTTGGACTAGGTACACCTTACTGGGATTCTGAAGCACGCGGTGCAGTTTTCGGTTTAACGCGTGGTACACAAAAAGAACATTTTATTCGTGCGACTCTTGAGTCACTTGCATATCAAACCCGTGATGTTCTTGATGCGATGGAAAAAGATTCGAAGATTGAAGTCAAGACATTAAGAGTTGATGGTGGCGCTGTCAAGAATGATTTCTTGATGCAGTTCCAGTCTGATATTTTAGATGTACCGGTAGAGCGACCGGAAATTAACGAGACAACAGCCTTAGGTGCAGCATACCTGGCTGGACTTGCAGTAGGTTACTGGAAATCAAAAGATGAAATTCGTGATCGCTGGAACCTTGAAAAGCAGTTCGATCCAAAAATGGATGAAACAAAGAGAGATGATTTATATAAAGGATGGCAGACAGCGGTTAAAGCGACACAAGTATTTAAAAAATAAGTTTTTATGGAGGAATAATAATGCAACTTTCAAGTCTGAATAGAAATCAAACATTGAACAAAATGAAGGAAGAATATTATGATATCGTAGTGGTTGGTGGTGGTATCACCGGTGCAGGTATCGCATTTGATGCAGCACAGCGCGGTATGAAGGTCGCACTCGTTGAAATGCAGGACTTTGCAAGCGGAACTTCTTCACGTTCAACAAAGCTTGTTCATGGTGGATTACGTTACTTAAAACAGCTGCAAATTGGCGTTGTAAGTGAGACTGGGAAAGAAAGAGCGATTGTTTATGAAAATGGACCTCATGTAACGACACCAGAATGGATGCTCTTACCGATGCATAAAGGGGGTACGTTTGGACCAGCAACAACGTCTCTTGCATTAAAAGTTTATGACTTCTTAGCAGGTGTAAAGAAATCGGAAAGAAGAACGATGCTATCCGTGCAAGAAACATTAGCAAAAGAGCCCCTAGTGAAAGAAAATGGCCTTAAGGGTGGGGGCTATTATGTTGAATACAAAACAGATGATGCGCGTATGACGATTGAAGTGATGAAACGTGCGGCAGAATTTGGTGCAGATATATTAAACTATACGAAAGCAACAGGCTTTACTTATGATAAGAAAAAGAAAGTAAATGGTATTGAAGCTATAGATACTATCTCTAATACAAAGTTTAAAATTAAAGGTCGTAAAGTTGTTAATGCATCTGGACCATGGGTTGATGAAGTGCGTGGAAAAGATTATTCAATAAATAATAAGCAACTCCGTCTGACTAAAGGGATTCATCTTGTCTTTGATGAAAGTGTTTTTCCTTTAAAACAGGCAGTATACTTTGATACTGAAAGTGATAAACGTATGATTTTTGCGATTCCTCGTGATGGCAAAACGTATGTCGGAACTACAGATACTTTCTACAATAATGATAAAACAAGTCCGAAAGTAACACAGGAAGATCGAGATTATATCATTGATGCAATCAACTATATGTTCCCGACTGTAAAAATTACAGACGAGGATATTGAATCAACTTGGGCAGGTATTCGTCCGCTAATCTTAGAAAAAGGGAAAGATCCATCTGAAATTTCACGTAAGGATGAAATTTGGGAAGGTAAATCTGGCCTTCTGACGATTGCCGGTGGTAAATTAACAGGATATCGTCATATGGCTCAGGAAATCGTTGATTTAGTCGCAAAACGTTTAAAAGAAGAATATAAGCTTAACTTTAAAGAAAGCAACACTAAGCATACAACAATTTCTGGCGGAGATGTAGGAGGCAGTGCTAATTTCGAGCACTTTATTGAAAAGTCACTGAAACCTGAACTCTATAGTTATCTGCCGGAAGATGAACAAAGATTTCTGATTAAAAAGTATGGTTCAAATGTAGAGAAATTATTTAACATTGCACATACAAAACATACTGCTCAAGTGAACGGATTGCCATTAGTTTATTACGCACAACTTGTGTATTCAATACAGGAAGAAATGGTCGTTAAACCGACTGACTTCTTGACACGTAGAACAGGTGATCTCTATTTTGATATTCATAAAGTTGAACAGCGTAAGGAAGCGGTTATAGATACGATGGCTAATTTGCTCAATTATGACAACGGACAACGAGAAGATTACACACGTGAGCTTGAACAAAAGATTCATGAAGCAAAATCTCCTTCAGTTCAAGTTTCTGTAGAATAAATAAAGACGAATAACCATTGTGAATAAAACCATCCGAATAATTTTATTTGGATGGTTTTACTATATTTAATTCGAGGATAAGATTATGACGAAAATAAATAGTTTCGTTATAATATAGATGAGGTGAAGAATGATGGAAATTACGAATAAGTTTATTACGTTAAAGGATAACACACGTATTGCATTTAAATTATATAGACCAGAAAAAAGTAAGGGTGTCATTCAGATGATTCATGGTATGGCCGAACACAAAGAACGTTATGATGCAGTGTGCAGATATTTCTGTGATATGGGGTATGATGTGCTGATACATGATCACAGAGGGCATGGCAAGGATATTGGAAGTTCAGAACAAGGACATTTCCCATCGATTGATACTTTGGTAGAGGATGCATATGAAATATTTGAAACATTTGATTTTAAAGGAGAATTTATTTTGTTCGGACATTCTATGGGAAGTATCGTCGCTAGAAAATATGTTATTAATTACCCTGGTTTATTCGATAGACTCATATTGTCAGGTACTAGTTTCTATAATAAGAAATTTGAGGCAGCTGCGCTATTGCTTAAACCACTATTAAAAATACATCCACCCTATAAGAAGCTAGATTTCGTCAATAAATTGACTCTGAACGATTTTAATCGTAAGTTCAGACCATTACGAACAGAGAGTGACTGGATCAGTTTGAATGAGGATAATGTCGATGCTTTTGTCTCAGATCCTGATGCAGGATTTAATATGTCGATAGGTGCTTTAAATTCAATTAATGAATCATTAAAGTTTACAAGCAGTAAGAAGAATGTTAAACGCATGAATAAAAATCTTAAGATTCTTCTGGTAGCTGGCCAGGATGACCCTTTCTCAAATTTCGGAAAAGGTGTAGATAAAACAGGGAAGCTATTTAATAAGTGTGGTATTCATCATGTATATGTTCAGCTCTATGAAAATGCAAGACATGAAGTATTGTTTGAAAAAAATCAACAAGAAGTATTAAATAATATTGGGAAGTGGTTAAACCGAAATGAATAAGATACCTTTAATCGTAATTGTAGGGCCAACTGCAGTCGGCAAAACAGCATTAAGTATAGAAATTGCAAAACGTGTTGACGGAGAAATCATTAGCGGTGATGCTATACAAGTTTATCGGGGCATGGATATCGGCAGCGCTAAGATTACTGAAGAAGAAAAGGATGGAATTCCACATCATTTAATTGATATTTTAGAGCCTGATGAACCATATTCAGCCGCACAGTTTAAAATACATGCGGAAGCAATAATTGAAGATATATATGCACGTGGAAAAACCCCGATGGTTGTTGGTGGTACTGGACTTTATATTCAGAGTTTATTGTATCAATATGAATTTGTTGAAGAAAATCAGAGTGAAAAGATGCAATTACAGGAAAAATATAATCAACTGGAACAGAACGAACTTTATCAAATATTGACTGAATTAGATGCTGAAGCGGCATCTGTAATACATCCAAATAATAAGCAACGAATAATCAGAGCAATTATTTATTTTGAGATGCACAAAAAATCAATTACGACGCAAAAAAAAAGTCAGACAATCAATGAAAAATATGATACAGTTATTATAGGACTTAATATGCCGCGTTCTACATTATATAAACGAATCAACCATCGTGTATTACTTATGATTGACCAGGGATTGGTACAAGAAGTAGGTAACTTAATAGACAGTGGCTATAGAGATAAACAAAGCATGACTGCAATAGGGTATAAAGAGATAATTCCTTATATAGATGGAGAAGTTTCATTGAATCAAGCGGTAGATAGTTTGCAGCAAAATTCTAGGAATTTCGCAAAGCGTCAATTGACATGGTTTAACAACCAGATGTCGATTGAATGGTTTGACAGTAGCGATTTATCCATTAAAGCAATGGGTGATCAAATAATGACAAATATAGAGGGGAATTATTATGACAAATTCAGGTAATCTGCAGGATGCATTTTTAGAGAAGTACAAGACAAACAGAACAGAACTGACTGTTTTCTTAACGAATGGCTTTCAAATGAAAGGTATCGTATTAGACTTTGACAAATACGTTATTTTACTTAATGTCGGAGAAAAAGAAAACCTTATTTATAAACATGCAATTAGTACTTTTGTAGAATAATGTGATGCAAACAAAACAATAGAACAAATCCAGTGATGGATTTGTTCTTTTTTTGCTGTTAATCTTTATCATTCATCATTACACTAAATAAGTGATATCTTAAAGAATCTTTTCGATATCCTCAGTTAATGATTCAGGTGTCTTTGTTGGTGCGTATCGGTTAACAACATTTCCTTCTTTATCCACAAGAAATTTTGTGAAATTCCATTTGATACCGTCACCAAGTAATCCTTTTGTTTCTTGTTTTAAATATTTAAATAAAGGATGTGCATTGTCACCATTTACCTCTATTTTATCATGCATAGGGAAGGTTACGCCGAAATTTAATCGACAGTTTTGTTCAGCCTCAGCACCATCACCTGGTTCCTGGTTACCAAATTGATTGCACGGAAAACCTAAAACGATAAAATCCTGATCCTTATATTGTTGATAAATTTTCTCCAGTCCATCGAATTGTTTAGTAAAACCGCATTCACTGGCAGTATTGACAACTAGCATTGTTTTACCTTTATATTGTGATAAAGGGTATGTTTCATGTTTTGTATTTGTAACATTAATATCATAAATTGACATGTTGTTTCTTCCTTTCTACTTGTTTATTTTAATGTTTTACCGCAAACTATTGTAAGAGGTGATATTTTGAACGATACACATATAAATATAGAACGTGCTCTTATTATAGCAGTTCACTTAAAAATAGAAACAGATTTTGACTTTCAGGCGAGTGTTTCAGAGATGAGATCATTATGTGAAACAGCAGGGCTCGAAGTAGTCGATACTGTAATACAAAATAAAGATCGTACTGATCATTCATTTTATCTGGGAAAAGGAAAGATAGAAGAAATTATCGAATTAAAAGAACGCGGTGATTTGGAATTTGATGTTGTTGTTGTTAATGATGAATTAACAAATTCTCAATCAAAGCGTCTTAATGAGATGCTGGACTGTAAGATCATTGATAGAACGCAGGTTATTTTAGATATATTTGCGCAACGCGCAAAAAGCAGAGAAGGTAAACTACAAGTAGAACTTGCTCAGTTGGAATATTTATTACCACGTTTAAGTGGTCATGGTCAATCATTATCACGTCTAGGTGGGGGTATTGGTACACGTGGACCTGGTGAAACAAAGCTTGAAATGAATAGACGACATATTCGTAATAAAATTCATGATATTAAAACACAGCTTGAAGTAATAAAGGATCACCGTAAAAGATATCGAGAAAATCGGCAGAAAAAACAGATGTTCCAGGTGGCGCTTGTTGGTTATACAAATGCCGGGAAATCAACTTGGTTTAATAAATTGACTGAAAGTGACACATTTATGGAAGATAAATTATTTGCGACACTTGATCCGAAAAGTAAAATTATGAAAGTCAATGATGGCTTTAATATTTTATTAAGTGATACAGTTGGATTTATTCAGCAGCTACCGACGCATCTTGTAGAAGCATTTAGTTCGACACTTGAAGAAGCAAAGTATGCAGATGTGATTGTCCATGTGGTCGATCGCAGTCATCCAGATTATATGAATCATATTAAAACGGTTGAATATATTCTTGCAGACCTCGATATGAAAAATATTCCGATGCTTACTTTATATAATAAAAAAGATTTACTTGAATCGTCTGTTGAAACAACGGGTCCTCATCAACTTGTTGTGTCAGTTAACGACCTTGAAGATGTATCACGCTTTAAAGCAGCACTGGTCAATTTAATTAAAACCGAAATGCAGTCATATCATATTAAGATGCTGGATTATGAAGGTCAGACTATTTCTACCTTGAAGGAAACGACGCTCGTAGAAAATATTAAATTTAATGAAATGAGTAACCTATACGAAATTAAAGGATATGAAAATCCTGAAAACGGTGTTACTGAACAATTGATGAATCACAAAGCAGTTGAAACAATATACACAGAAACAGAGGATAATAATGAAGATAACAGAATATGATGCTTTACAGCATTTAATTGAACAAACAGATATAAAAATAGCTGAAACATTGAAACTGATTGAACAAAGAGCTCTGTTTAATCAGAAAAAAGTGTTGGATGCTTTCAGTGCCTTGAAAATTTCTGAAGGAGATTTAGTGGGCTCAAACGGATATGGTTATGACGACATGGGACGAGATAATCTTGAAGCGGTGTATAGTCATGTATTTAAAGCTGAAGACACAATTGTTAGACCACAAGTTATCTCTGGAACTCATGCAATTACACTTGCACTGCAAGCGAATTTAATGCATGGAGATGAACTGATCTATATTACCGGAAAGCCATACGATACCCTGCTTGAAGTAATCGGTGTAGAAGGAAAGGGTATAGGTTCATTAATAGAACAAGGTGTGAAATATCAACATATTGAATTGAAAGATAATCAGATAAATATTTCTTCAGTACTTGATGCTGTGAGTGACAATACGAAGATGATTGCAATACAACGTTCAAAAGGTTATAGCTCAAGACCATCGCTTACCATTGTACAAATTGAATCTGCTATTCAAGCGATTAAGGCACAATATCCAAATGTGATTATATTTGTCGATAATTGTTATGGTGAATTTGTTGAAGATAGAGAGCCGATTGAAGTAGGTGCGGATCTAATTGCAGGCAGTTTGATCAAAAATCCTGGTGGTGGCATATGTAAAATAGGGGGTTATATATCCGGTAGAAAAGATTTAATAGAACGTATCGGTTATCGATTAACAGCGCCTGGCATCGGAAAAGAAGCTGGCGCAACATTATTTAGTCTGCTTGAAATGTATCAGGGATTTTTCTTAAGTCCGCACGTTGTCAGTCAGGCTTTAAAGGGTGCGGTGTTTACAAGTGCAATACTATCACAATTAGGTATGGAAACTACACCACGTTTTGATGACTACCGTACTGATTTGATACAATCGGTTACTTTTAATGATAAAGAGAAGATGATATTATTCTGTCAGGCGATACAAAGTGCTTCACCAATTAATTCGCAATTCTTACCGATGCCAGCGTATATGCCGGGATACACTGATGATGTAATCATGGCGGCGGGAACGTTCATTCAAGGTGCATCGATTGAATTGACTGCAGACGGTCCTATTCGTGCCCCTTATGAAGCTTATATTCAAGGTGGATTAACATATGAACATGTGAAACTAGCCATAATTAAAGCGATTGAAAATTTAGTTGAAAAACAGGTTTTAACTTTATAAAACAAATCCATGTAAGGTTTCCTTACATGGATTTGTTTTTTGAAAAAAAGTGTGTTAATTTATAAATAGTTCTTAGCGGAGGTGCAAAATTGGCAAGTGATAAAGTAAGAAGAAACATGCCGGTATTTCCTATAGGTGTAGTAATGAAATTAACAGAGCTAACGGCGAGACAAATTCGTTACTATGAAGAACAGCAGTTGATAAAACCTGAACGCACTGAAGGTAATCAACGCTTATTTTCAATGAATGATCTTGATATTTTGCTTGATATTAAATTGTTACTTGAAAAAGGATTTAATATGAAACGTATCAAAACATTATTATATGAGAAAGAAAGTGCGATTAATACATCGTTTGAAGTGAAAGAATCTTTATATTATGATGTTAGTGAACTTAACAGTAAGACAGAAATACCTATTAACCGTGGAGATTTATCAAGATTTTTCAAATAAATTTATTGGAGGCTATTATGGCTAAATACACTAAGGAAGATATTAAAAGATTTGCAGAGGAACAAAACGTACGTTATTTAAGATTACAATTTACTGATATTTTAGGAGCAATCAAGAACGTTGAGATTCCAATCAGTCAGTTAGACAAAGCATTAGATAATGAAATGATGTTTGATGGATCATCTATTGAAGGTTTCGTACGCATTGAAGAATCTGATATGAAATTATATCCTGACTTAGATACTTGGGTAATTTTCCCTTGGACATCTGATAAAGGTAAAGTAGCGCGTTTAATCTGTGATATTCATAAACCAGACGGCACACCATTTGCCGGAGACCCACGTTCTAACTTAAAACGCGTATTACAAGAAATGAGAGAGTTAGGATTTACAGATTTCAACTTAGGGCCAGAGCCGGAGTTCTTCCTTTTCAAATTAGATGAAAAAGGTGAACCAACATTAGAATTAAATGACCAAGGTGGTTATTTCGATTTAGCACCAACCGACTTAGGTGAAAACTGCCGTCGTGATATCGTGCTTGAATTAGAAGATATGGGCTTTGATATCGAAGCATCTCACCATGAAGTAGCACCTGGACAACATGAAATTGACTTTAAATATGCAGATGCGATTACAGCTTGTGATAACATTCAAACATTCAAATTAGTAGTTAAGACAATTGCTCGTAAACATAATTTACATGCGACATTTATGCCGAAACCATTATTCGGTTTAAGTGGATCAGGAATGCACTTTAACGTGTCATTATTCAAAGGACCAAAAGAAAATGCGTTCTTTGATGAAAGTGGAGATATGCAGTTATCAGATGATGCGCGTCACTTCATCGCTGGTATTATGAAACATGCGAGAGGATTTACTGCGGTATGTAACCCATTAGTTAACTCATACAAACGTTTAGTACCTGGATATGAAGCACCTGTATATGTTGCATGGAGTGGACAAAACCGTTCTCCATTAATTCGAATCCCATCATCTCGTGGTTTATCTACACGTGTTGAAGTACGTTCAGTAGATCCAGCAGCAAACCCATACATGGCGTTAGCAGTAATTTTACAAGCTGGATTAGATGGTATTAAGAATAAATTAGAAGCACCAGCACCAGTAGATCAAAATATTTACGAAATGAACCGTGAAGAACGTGAATCTGTTGGTATCGAAGATTTACCATCAACTTTATATACTGCGATTAAAGCAATGCGTGAAGATGGCTTAATGAAAGAAGCATTAGGTGAGCATATTTACCGCCAATTCGTAAGATCAAAAGGCATTGAGTGGGACATGTATCGTCTACAAGTTTCTGAGTGGGAAATTGAGCAGTACTTAAAGCATTATTAATATAGATTTAACCGCCAACAATAGTTGGCGGTTTGTTTTTTTTGATTATTTTTCTCAATTTTAACTTTCACAGCATTCTGGATATTTAATATTACGCCGTCATTTAAAGTTACATCCGTTTCTTTTTCGTCATTAAAAAAATAATTATTGTTTGCAATATCTATATATCTAATGTAAATGTTATTTTACACATTATGTGAAAGATTTACATAGAATTCACACTTAAATAGTATGATAATTTTAAAATAATAATATTATTAAAAATAATTAAAAAGGGTATATACATATTGAAACTATCCATAGATTAATATAGAATATGTTGAATGTGGCTAATTATTATTTATATTTATTATGAAAAATATAGAATTAATAGTTTATAAATAAATAAATGGAGGCAGCAAGATGCCAGAAAAAATTAAAAAGCAATTTATTGCATATTCGGAAGCTGTTAAAGAAGACAGTCCTCTATATAGCTTTATTACAAAGCAAATCGCAGAAGAAGATAATTTAATGTTAAAGATAAAGCCTCATTTTTTTAATGCGCACTTTATTTCTTTATACTTATCTTCTGTGTTAAAACATTTATATATTTATGAAGATCAGCTTCGAGAGTATTATTTAAACTTCACTAATAATCCGAAGAAACCTTCAAAAGAGATGATAAAAGCTTTTCTAACTTTTCAAGAATCTCATTTTTCTGATATTTTAAGTGACATTGAACGTTTTAACTTAAAGAAGAATATTGTAGAACGTTCTTCTGTGTTAGTTCCAGTTTTTCAACATATTATTAAGTTAAGTGGACAGGAACAATTTAATGTTGTAGAACTCGGTTCAAAGGGTGGATTATTGTTAAATTATGATTGGTATGGCTATACCTTTAATAAAAAAATAGAAATTGGTAATACGAAAGATTTTAATATTAAAGTAAAATTAAATGGTTATGACGAAGGGTTTGATATTTCAAATCTTGCACATCCACAAAAAAAGGTGGGTATCACAAAAAATAAGATTGATTTAACGCTGGATGATGAGTATTTCTGGCTGATGAGTCTCTATTATCCAGAAGAGACAAAGCGACGTAAACATTTTATGAAAGCACGTAAAGTATTTCTGGAACATCCTATAGAAATATTAGAAGGCGATGAACTTACGCTTTTACCAGATGTAGTTGCTACATTACCGGACGATGAAGCTGTTATTTTATTTCATATTCATTTGACAAAGAATTGGTCAGATGATAAGAAGCAACAATTATTGGAGATAATAAGTGAATTTTCACAAACACACGAAATTTATCATGTTCATCATCAAATTTTTAATAATGATATCTATTTGGATTCATTTGTTGAGGGTAAATTACAACGTCAAAAACTAGCACATTTTGATTTAAATGAATTGACAATTGATTGGTTACATAATCAAAAAGTGATATTCTAGATTGAGTAAAAAACAGCGCATTTTTGCGCTGTTTTTTTATGCCGTAAAATATGCATCATAAATGGCTTGTACTGCTTTCGTTTCATCTGCTTCATCTATACCAAACATCATGCTAATTTCTGAAGACCCCTGATTGATCATCTTCAAGTTAATATTATTCTTTCTGAATGCTTCTGTCGCTTTATTTGCTGTACCAACCTGAGTTTTCATTCCTAGTCCAACAATCATGAGAATTGCAATATTCTCTTCTACAGAAATATCATCAACATTAAGTTGATTTTTTATTTCAGTAATCAGTTCATACAAATTATCGTTAAACTTATTTTTTCTAATGATTAAACTGATATCATCAATACCAGATGGCATATGTTCATAAGAAATATGATTGTCTTCAAGTATCGTTAATAACTTTCTTGTGAAACCTATTTCTCTATTCATTAAATACTTAGTCATATTTATACTAACAAAGCCAGAATCACAACTTACACCGACAACGCCACTTGAAGCTCTTGATTTAGTAATCATCGTTCCAGGATGGTCTGGATCGTTTGTATTTTTAATATTCACGGGTATACCTTCTTTGTATAATGGCATTAATGCTTCGTCATGAAAAACATTGAACCCAGCATATGAAAGTTCGCGCATTTCTGCATATGTTAAGTTGTGTATGGAAGCTGGATTTTCCACTATATTAGGGTTGGCGGCAAAAATTCCTGAAACATCTGTGAAATTTTCATATATTTCAGCATGAACACTTCTTGATATTATTGCACCTGTAATATCACTTCCACCTCTGGAGAAAGTAACACGATCTCCGTTTTCATTTACACCAAAAAATCCTGGAATAATTATTTTTCCTGCGATGTTTTGAATTACTTTATAAATTTTTTCGAAGCTATCATCATTAATAATCGCGTTACCAGGTTCGTCTGATACGATCATATTTAATGCTTTCGGAGATAGATAAGTTGTTTTTATACCATTTTGATTATTATAAGCTGCAATGAGCTGTGCATTAAAATCTTCACCTGAACTTTTTATTGCATCAAGTAATCGTAATGGCTGATTATTATATTTTTGTATAAAGTCCAGAAGTTGTGTATTAAAAAGAGGGGTTAATGTTGTAGTTAATCCTAATTCATTTTCGATACTTTCAAAACGGTGAAGAATATCATTTAATTCATTGTCATATTTTTCACATAACAGTACTTTATCGTATAATTGAATTAATAAATCAGTCACTTTTATATCATCTGAATTTCTCTTGCCTGGTGCAGAAACAATTACAATTTTTCTCTGTTCTTCTTGATTTATTATATTTAGGATTTTCTTTATTTGCTGAGCGTTTGCAACGCTACTACCTCCAAATTTACATACGATCATTAACAACACTCTCTTCTTTTTGTATTTTAAGCTTTACTTTATTAATGACTTAGTTATACTATAAATATAAATCTTTTTCAAGAGTACAACTGTATTTTTGAGAAAAACAGGAGGTTGCTATGAAACAATTAAAGATTGGTTTACTCGGTTTAGGGACAGTAGGAACAGGTGTTGTTCGTATCATCGAAGAAAATAAAGAACAAATTAAAGAAAAATTAAATACTGAATTAATTATCACCGCTATTGGTGTTCATAATATAAATAAACAACGCGATATAGAGGTAGATCAATATCATTTAACAACAGAATTAAGATCAATCGTGAATAGTGATATTGATATTCTTATCGAAGTGATGGGTGGTATTGATGGCACATATGAGCTAATAAAAACAGCATTACAGAATAAAATTCATGTAATTACTGCAAATAAAGATTTGCTTGCAGATCGATTAGAATCATTAGAAAATGCTTCTCGTGAATCAGGTGTCTCATTAAAATACGAAGCAGCAGTAGCTGGAGGTATTCCAATTATCAATGCGTTGAACTACGGTTTAAGTGCAAATGGTATTACGCATTTTATGGGTATATTTAATGGAACAAGTAATTTTATTTTAAGTAAGATGAGTAATGAAGGACAGTCTTATGAAGAAGCTTTGAAAATTGCTACTGAATTAGGATATGCCGAAGCAGATCCAACAGCAGATGTCGATGGTATCGATGCGCAAAGAAAAGTAGTGATTATGAGCTACTTAGCGTTTAATCAGTTCAATAAATTACAGGATTGTTCTGTAGAAGGTATTCGAGAAGTGCGCTTAAGTCATATAGATCTGGCAAAACAACTTGGATATCGCATAAAATTAATCGGTAACGGTTTATATGATGGAAAACAAGCTAAGTTATCTGTTGCACCAACAGCTATTCCACATTTTCACCAATTAGCACATGTTGAAAATGAATATAACGCAATCTATATTGACGGCAATGCTGTAGGTGACACGATGTATTATGGTAAAGGCGCTGGAAGTCTTGCTACTGGTAGTGCCGTAGTCAGTGATTTACTACATATTATTGAAATGATTGATACTGATAATCATAATTTACCGCTTCATCTTGAAGTAAATACTAAAGCGGTACAATCTAATCAATCATACAATATGCTGCTAATGATTGATTTATTTGCTGATAGTAATGTCGAAACAATATTAAAGGATATCAAACATTCTCGTTATATCGTTCAGGACGGCATTGTTGCACTTGAATGTAATGAATTAAATGCACAGGATTATGAGATGATTAAAGAATATTTAGGTCAGTTAAATGAAATATACAAAATATACAGAATCGAAGGTGTTTAGCATGAAAAGATGGAATGGATTACTGGAAGAATACAAAGCCTATTTACCGATAAATGAAAATACACCATTACTAACATTGAATGAAGGAGGAACGCCATTAATTCATATGCCATATCTTTCTGAAATATTAGAGAATGAAGTGTATGTAAAAGTAGAAGGTGCTAATCCTACGGGTTCTTTTAAAGATAGAGGTATGGTAATGGCGGTCGCAAAAGCGAAAGAAGAAGGTAAGGAAATCGTTATCTGTGCATCGACTGGTAATACTTCAGCATCTGCTGCAGCTTATGCAGCTCGTGCTGGATTAAAGACTGTTGTTGTCATTCCTGAAGGTAAGATTGCCATGGGTAAACTTGCACAGGCTATTATTTATGGTGCCGAAATTGTATCGATTGAAGGCAACTTTGATGAAGCGTTAAATATCGTTAGAAAAGTGAGTGAAATAAGAGATGATATCGCACTTGTAAATTCAGTTAATCCATATCGTCTTGAAGGACAAAAAACTGCTGCTTTTGAAGTGATAGAGCAACTTGGTGGATCACCTGATATTTTGGCAATACCAGTAGGTAATGCCGGAAATATTTCTGCATACTGGAAAGGTTTTAAAGAATATGCAGAGAAGCATAATACTTCATTGCCACAAATGTTTGGTTTTCAGGCTGAAGGGGCAGCACCTATTGTTAAAGGCCATGTCATTGATAAGCCGGAGACAATTGCTACTGCGATACGAATAGGAAATCCTGCCAGTTGGAAACTAGCTGAAAATGCACGTGATGAATCTTCAGGCTTAATCGATGCAGTTACTGATGAAGAAATATTAGATGCTTATCAATTAATTACGAGTAAAGAAGGC
This sequence comes from Macrococcoides bohemicum, assembly GCF_003259675.1. Lineage (GTDB taxonomy): Bacteria > Bacillota > Bacilli > Staphylococcales > Staphylococcaceae > Macrococcoides > Macrococcoides bohemicum. The sequence continues at coordinate 167,925 of NZ_PZJG01000005.1, forward strand.
GTATTTGCAGAACCTGGTAGTAACGCAAGCATCGCTGGATTAATTAAGATGCATAAAGAAGGTAAACTTCCGAAAGGCAAACGAATCGTCGCAGTATTGACGGGTAACGGACTGAAAGACCCACAAACAGCGATAGATACAATCGAAGTTCAACCTAAAGTATTAAAGAATAAAGAAGCAGCAATAATAAAATATATAGAGTCGGTGATTTAAATGTTATATATAAAAGTGCCCGCATCTACATCAAATTTAGGCCCTGGATTTGATTCATTGGGGATGGCGGTTAACCTATATTTAGAGTTAGAAGTTTCAGAAAATGATGTTTGGGATATTCAGCACTTTGGTGAGGAACTTGCAGATTTAGAAAATAATGAAGAACACTATATTCGTAAATACTGTGCATATTTTATGGAGAAATTTAATTTACAAACTAAAGCCTTTTCTGTTGTAATGCATACAGATATCCCTTTAGCAAGAGGGTTAGGGAGTTCAGGATCGGCATTAATTGCGAGTCTTGAAATCATTGATTACTTTTATGGACTAAATTTGTCGAAAGAGGAGAAAGTAAGTCTGTTATCTGAAATTGAAGGCCATCCGGATAATGTTGCACCAAGTGTATTGGGTGGTGTTGTGGTTGGTTATTATAATGCGCATCTCAATACTACAAGAACATTGCAGGTTCCAGTTATTGAATGGCCAATTATGGTGGTTATTCCGGATTATGAACTAAAAACAAGTGAAGCACGTGAAGCCTTACCTGAAAGCTTACAATATAGTAAAGCTGTTGAAGCGGGTGCAATTGGAAATATGCTTATTGCAGCATTGTACGCAAAAGATTACGTTACTGCCGGTCAAATGATGATGCAGGATGTTTACCATGAGCCATATCGCAAACATTTAGTACCACATTATGAAATGGTGAGAGCAGCAATTAGCGGGGATTGTTATGCATTTTTAAGTGGTGCAGGTCCATCCATCTTCGTCGTATGTCACCCAGATCATTTCAATGAAAACTTTAAACAACTCAATCAGTTACAAAATTGTGAAGTTAAACACATTCAAGTAGATGTTAATGGTGTTATTGCATACGAAAAATAACCATTTTATGATACGATAACTGTATTAAATGATTTGGAGTGAAGAAAATGTTATATAAAATGATTGTTTTAGATATGGATGATACACTTTTAACATCTGACAATACTATTCTTGATTCAACGAAAGATGTCTTGATAGAAGCGCAGGAAAAAGGTATCAAAGTTGTGCTTGCATCTGGCCGACCAACTGGTGGTATGCTTGATGCTGCAAAACAATTGAAACTTGCTGAATATGGATCATATATCTTAAGTTATAATGGGGCTGAAGTGACAGATATGCAAACAGGAGAACGTATTGCAGAGACATATGTCAGCAAAGCATCGTTCGATGAAGTTTATGATTACTTAAAGGCGCATGATGTCTTTGTATTAACATATATCGATAACACAATCGTTTACGAAGGTACACATGAATATATGAATGTTGAACATGAATTAACAGGTCTTCCGATGCAACCTGTTGATAACTTAAAAGCATTTGTACAAAGTAACGTTCCGAAATTAATGGGTGTTGATGACATCGATAGAATTAGTGCGATGAACGAGACAATAGGTGGTAGATTTAACGATGATATCCATGCTACAACTTCTAAACCATTCTTCCTTGAGTTTATGAATAAAGATGTATCTAAAGGTAAAGTTTTAAAACAGCTCGTTGATAAGTTAGACATTAAACCGAGTGAGGTTATGGCTTTCGGAGATAGTAATAACGATAAGGATATGCTTGAACTTGCAGGACTTGGGGTTGCGATGGGTAATGCAAATGACAGTATTAAAGCAATCGCGGATGTAATTACAGACGATCATAATCAGGATGGAATCGCACGCATTGTTAAACAATATCTATAATAAAAAAACGCAGGTCATTAAATTAATAATGACCTGTTTTTTTATCGATTATACTGATACCCTTTTAATAGTGCATAAACGATGTCTAGTGTAGGGGTACTTAATTGATGATGTCTTGCACGCTCATAAATATATCCCTGAATAAACTCATATTCTGTTAATGCATTTGCTAGTACATCATAATACATAGATGTGCCCATATGATCAGGATAGCCCTTATATATACTGATTATTTCATCTATCGTATCATCGTTAAATGACAATCCGTCTTTATTTGCCACTGTGATACCTTCTTTTAATAACTGAATTAAAGCCTGATTAACTTCCTCTACTTTTAATATTTGTGCGGTATTTTTCGTTAATGCCGTCATTGAGTTGATGCCGAGATTAACAAGCAGTTTAAACCAGATTTGTTGAAGATATTCATCGCTAATAGATATATCAAGGTCTGTATTTAGAAATATCGATTGCAGTTTTTTTGTATGCACATTGTTCGGCAATACAAGTCGATTATCTCTAAAATATATTACGATATCATCTTTTTTCTGTCCGCTAATATAGACGACTGCATGGAAGGTGTTAGGATGCGTTATTCGCTCTGTTTGAGAGTAACCATTCTGGCAAATGATAATAATTGTTTCAGGGTGCGTTATATTATCAATATAGGGTATGATGTCTTTTAATGTATATGCTTTTGTTGTAATAAATATGACATCGTATTTTTTAGATGATTCTATTAGCATTTGTGTATTGTAGGGTAACGATATTTTTTTATTATCTATTTGTAAGTTGATGCCTCTGTTTTTTGTCGCAAATATATCGATATTAAGAGATTTATCGTTTGATATGAGATGCAGTATAATACTTCCGACAGCACCAGCACCAATAATTGCTATATTCTTCATCATAATTCTCCTCGTATAATAAATTATTTCACTAATATATTATTATATTAAACTATACACATAATCCTTTACACACTATAATGTATATACTATCAAAAAAGGTGTGAAGAATTTGAGAACAACTCAAGATTTATACAAGATGAAACAGAACGGTGAAAAGATTACGATGCTGACTGCATATGATTATCCAAGTGCAAGACAAGTTGAAAAAGCAGGTATTGACACGATACTTGTTGGAGATAGTCTTGGTATGACAGTGTTAGGATATGATACGACAGTACAGGTTACACTAGATGACATGATTCATCACGGACGAGCAGTGCGTCGTGGTGCGCCGAATACATTTGTGATTGTCGATATGCCGATAGGTAGTGTCGGCATCAGTATGGAACAAGATTTGAATAATGCATTAACGTTATATCAAACAACAAATGCGAATGCAATTAAAGCAGAAGGTGCACATTTAACAGATTTCGTTGCACGTTGTAAACAAATTGGGATACCAGTTGTCGCGCATTTAGGATTAACGCCACAATCTGTTGGTGTTATGGGTTATAGTGTACAAGCGAAGACTAAAGATGCCGCAACACAACTCATTGAAGATTGTAAAGCGATGGAGGCTGCAGGTGCCATCATGATCGTATTAGAAGTGATTCCAAGTGACTTAGCTGAAACAATCAGTCAGTCAGTGAACATACCGATTATTGGTATCGGTGCAGGAAATGGTACGGACGGGCAAGTGCTTGTGTATCATGATATCTTGCAATATGAGCAAGAGCACCGTGCGAAATTCGTAAAAGTATATGGCGACTTTTCTAGAGGTGTTGATGCCATACAACAATTTAATGAAGAAGTAAAAGCAGGCGTATTCCCAAGTGAGGAATACACATACAAAGCTAAAATTATGGATGAATTAAATAAAGGTGAGGTTTAAAATTGACTAAAAAAATAACAACGATAAAAGAAATGCAAAGTATCATTAAGGCGTTAAAAAAAGAAAATAAAAGTATCGGACTTGTACCTACGATGGGTGCCTTACATGAAGGCCATATGACATTAATGAAACGTGCACAAAGTGAGAACGATGTTGTCATTGCAAGTATTTTTGTGAACCCATTACAATTTGGCCCGAATGAAGATTATGAGGATTATCCAAGACAAATTGATCAGGATCAAGCATTTTTAGCTGAGAACGGTATTGATTATGTATTTGCGCCAGAACCAGAAGAAATGTATCCAAGACCATTGCAAATACAACTGACAGTAGGTGCGATGGCGCAAGTATTAGAAGGTGCGAAACGACCTGGTCATTTCGATGGTGTCGTAACGGTTGTGAATAAACTCTTTAATATCGTTCTACCAGATAAAGCGTATTTCGGGAAAAAAGATGCGCAACAACTTGCGATTATTGAACAAATGGTTGCAGAGATGAATCATTCTGTTGAAATCGTAGGGATAGATATAGTGCGTGAAGCAGATGGGTTGGCGAAAAGCTCAAGGAATGTTTATTTAACTGAAACTGAGCGCACAGAAGCGGTCGCATTATCACAAAGTTTAAAAGTTGCGAAGACATTATACGATAATGGTGAGCGCAGTGTTGAAGTGATTGAAAATGCGATTAAAACATATTTATCACAACATACAGCGGGTTTTATTGATGAAGTAGCCATTTATAGTTACCCTGAGCTTAAGCAAGTTGCTATGATTGAGTCACAAGTATTTATTTCACTCGCTGTAAAGTATAGTCAAGCAAGATTGATTGATAATATTATTTTAAAGGATGAACAATAAGTGATTAGAACAATGATGAACGGTAAAATTCACCGTGCACGCGTTACAGAAGCAAATTTAAACTATGTTGGTAGCATTACTATTGATCAGGACATATTGGATGCAGTAGACATTTTACCAAATGAAAAAGTACAAATCGTCAATAATAATAACGGTGCTCGTCTTGAAACATATGTTATATCTGGAGAAAGAGGAAGTGGCGTTGTTTGTTTAAATGGTGCGGCAGCCCGATTAGTACAAGTTGATGATATTATTATCATTATTTCTTATGCACAATTAAACGAAGAAGAATTGAAACATCACGAACCCAAAGTAGTGGTGATGGATGAGAATAATAAGATTAAATCATTGCTGCATGAAACTGCACATACAATCGTTTTATAAATAAAGAGACGTCTTATGACGTCTCTTTATTTTGGAGTATGAGTCCATGTATTGCTGCCACGTAGTCGTTTCGTATGCGCGAAAAGATTGTCAGCAGCATAATCTTCGTTTGTATATACTGAAATATCATAAAATACCATATGATCTTCAAATGGTTCAGAGAGATAAGTATCTTTTAAATGTTCAAATAAACGGTGCATTGCAGTAATATCTAAACTTGAATATTCTCTTAATATTTTTTTGATGATTTGCCCATTCTTTTCGTAGACACCTTGTACGACGATAACAAATTTTTCATCTGTTTTTAATACATTATCAAATAGGTTCGTTTGTCCTGCACTCATCCTAATCACTCCTTTGTTACTTTAATTATACAAAGAAACCCTTTACAATGTACAGTACATTGTAAAGGGTGATTTTATAGCTGATGTTCATCTAAATTAATTTTTTGAGGTGGGATAACATTAACTTTACGTATAACTTTATAAGAGAAATATACGGCTAAAGCAACCATTAATGGTAAGAAAGATTCAAACACTTTAACCCAGTTCATTGCCTGAATATCAGCAAATGATTGACCAATCATCAAAAAGGCGATTGTTATAAGGACAATTATCGGACCGACTGGATATAGTGGTGCTTTAAATGGTAACAGCTGATTAACACTTTTTCCTTGTGCTTTTATTGCTTGACGCAAACGTATATGACTAATGATACTGATTGCCCATACAATTAAGATTAATGAACCGACCATGTTCAGTAGCTTACCATAACCACCCATATTTATATTGGCATAAATTAATATGATAATGATAAATGTTGTTGTTACAAGTAACGCATTGAACGGCATTTTATTCTTATTTAAATTCCCTAAGAAACGAGGAGCCTTACCATCCTGACTTAAAGAAAAGAGTAATCTGCTCGTTGCATATAAACCTGAATTACCAGCACTTAAAACTGCTGTTAAAATAATTGTATTCATTACTGAAGCAGCAAACAGAATCCCAACTTTTTCAAAGATAATTGTAAATGGGCTCATCGCAACATCGCTATTTTGATTTAATAATCTCGGGTCAGTATAAGGAATAATACAAGCGATAATAAATATTGAACCGATGTAGAATAATAAAATTCTCCAGAAAACTTGTTTGATTGCTTTCGGCATTGATTCTTGTGGGTTTTCTGATTCTCCTGCAGTTACAGCAACTACTTCAGTACCACCAAAAGAGAAACCAGCAACAACGAGTACACCAAGCAAACCAAGAATACCGTTATGGAAAGGTGCATCTCCGATAGAGAAATTTTTAAATCCGATAGGTTCTCCACCGATAATACCGAATATTAATAATAATCCCATAATTAAGAAGATAATAATCGTCGCTACTTTAATAATACTGAACCAGAATTCAGCTTCACCAAATGATTTTACTGAAAATGCATTTAATGCAAATAATAAAGCTAAAAATATAAGACACCATATAAAAGGATGAAGACCTCCGAAAATTTCCCAGTAACTTAATACTTGTGAAGCAGTTAAAATATCAACACTTGTTACTAAACTCCAGATAATCCAATATAACCAGCCTGCTGTAAACCCGGCAGCGGGATCAATAAAGCGACTGGCATATGCATTAAATGCCCCAGATACAGGATAAAATGTAGCGAGTTCTCCGAGTGCTGTCATCAGAAAATATATCATAATTCCGATAATTGCATATGCGACGATTGCACCACCAGGACCTGCCTGTGAAATTACAGCACCACTTGCCATAAATAAACCTGTACCAATAGAGCCTCCGATTGCAATCATTGATATATGACGCGTTTTTAAATCTCTATCCATCTGTTTCTTTTCCATAACAACACCTTACTTTCTTTCGCTGATTTATAAATATAAATGATAATATGTTTAATATTGTATGGCTATTCTAAAAATTTATCAAGTAAAAGTTTTAATGCGTTTATGCTTTTATGTATTAAAGTGTAAAGGGACCGCTTAATGACGGCTTTTTCAACTGTAATAAATTTAAGAAATAATTAAATTGCTTTATCAGACGTCCTAGATTATAATAATTATAAATAAGGCGATTACATATCGTTATTATCAAGGAGGAAATTTATATGACAGAGAATAATAATCAGTTAAGAGGGTTGTTTGGCGCACCAGTTGGAGACAGAGAAAACTCTATGACAGCAGGTCCTCGTGGTCCTTTAGTAATGCAGGACATCTTCTTTTTAGAACAGATGGCGCATTTCGATCGTGAAGTAATTCCTGAAAGAAGAATGCATGCAAAAGGAAGTGGAGCATACGGAACATTTACAGTGACGCATGATATCACAAAGTATACAAATGCTAAGATTTTTAGTGAAATTGGTAAACAAACACAAATGTTTGCTCGATTCTCAACAGTTGCTGGTGAACGTGGTGCTGCTGAAGCAGAACGTGATATCCGTGGATTTGCACTTAAATTCTATACTGAAGAAGGTAACTGGGATTTAGTAGGTAATAATACACCGGTATTCTTCTTCCGTGATCCTAAGTTATTTGCTAGCTTAAATCACGTTGTTAAAAGAGATCCAAGAACAAATATGCACAATCCGGAAAGTAATTGGGATTTCTGGACTTCGTTACCAGAAGCTTTGCATCAAGTTACAATCTTGATGAGTGACCGCGGTATTCCTAAAGGTTTCCGTCATATGCATGGATTTGGTTCTCATACTTACAGTATGTATAACGATGCTGGAGAGCGTGTATGGGTGAAATTCCATTTCAGAACTGAGCAAGGCATTGAAAATTTAACTTCAGAAGAAGCAGCGCAAACTATTGCGACAGATCGTGAATCAAGTCAACGTGATTTATACAATGCGATTGAAGCGGGAGATTTTCCTAAATGGAAAATGTATATTCAAGTGATGACTGAGGAACAAGCAAGCAACCATAAAGACAATCCTTTCGACTTAACAAAAGTATGGTATAAAGGTGAGTATCCATTAATACCAGTTGGAGAGTTTGAATTAAATAGAAACCCTGAGAATTATTTTGCTGAAGTAGAACAAGCTGCATTTGCTCCGACAAATATTATCCCAGGTTTAGATTTTTCACCTGATAAAATGTTGCAAGGTAGATTATTCTCATATGGTGATGCGCAAAGATACCGTTTAGGTGTTAACCATCATCAAATTCCTGTAAATGCGCCTAAAGCAGTTACAGGTGGATGTCCATTCTCGAGAGATGGTGCAATGCGTGTAGATGGTAATTTAGGTAGTCATACAAATTATTATCCAAATCAGTATCAACACCATCAGGATGATGCAAAGTATAAAAAACCTGCACTAGCAGTTGATAGTGCAGTATACGAATGGAACTTTAGAGAAGATGATGATAATTATTTCGAACAACCTGGAAGATTATTTAATATTTTATCTCCAGAAGAACAGAAACGTTTATTTATCAATACAGCTAATGAAATGAAAGATGTTTCAACACCAATTAAACATCGTCATATTAGACATTGCTATAAAGCAGATCCATTATACGGACAAGGTGTAGCAGCTGCCCTGAATATTGATATAAATGAAGTTGATTTAACAGTGGAATAAAAGTATCTTTAAAGCCTGCACCCAATTTGGGTGCAGGTTTTGTTGTTTCAATTGAATGTGTCGTCAAAAGAGATTTGAAGCCACTTACGTAGCAAATGTCTATTATTATGATTGACATGTGATGCTCAAAACATATAAATAAAACAGGCATCCACTATCGGATGCCTTGTGTCGTATTGATGTATATAAACACAATAATATTGCACGTTTAACGATAATTATTTTGTTTCACGATGTAAAGTGTATTTTTTTTAATCTTGGGCTGTATATGTGATTTTATTTGATAAATGAGAATATATTTACACAATAAATGAGAGCTAGAATATACACTAGCTCTCATCTGTTTAATTAATTCCTATTACAAGACTATCTCTTGCAGCTTCAACCATTTCAACAATTATTTTATCCAGATTATTAATTTCTATAATATCAATGTATTAGCTAATATTATATTATAAATAACTCAAAGGAAAAGTTTCATGATAAAACAAATTATAGAATATATTATGGATAAAAATGGTGATAAAAATATGATAGGACGTAATTTTTTAAGTACACAAGACGAAGATATGCTATCTAAAGTTTACAAGACTTTTAGTAAGATCAATAATACGAAGATTGTTTATTCTATGGTAAAAGAAAATGCAAAAGAACTCTTAGAATATATTGGAAAGTTGAATGACCAAGAACAATCAGAAGTTAATTATCAATCTAATCGTTACCTTTTAAATTATTTAGCAATGGCAAGGCTATTTATAGATAGGGTAGAGGAAAATATTGCAGAAAATTACACTAAAAATTCTGTTGAATATATAAACTTTAAGGTTCTGTTGCAAAGTTGAATTTATAGTATAATTTTAACAAAAAGGAGTCTTCTGTATGAACTATTTCAGATATAAACAATTTAACAAGGATGTTATCACTGTAGCCGTTGGCTACTATCTAAG
>NZ_PZJG01000006.1 GCF_003259675.1 Macrococcoides bohemicum
AGATGAGATTTCCCAACTTCGGTTATAAGATCCCTCAAAGATGATGAGGTTAATAGGTTCGAGGTGGAAGTACAGTAATGTATGGAGCTGACGAATACTAATCGATCGAAGACTTAATCAATTTTATAGATTTTTTATTCGGTATTGCCGAGTAACATCTAAATTTTCTTCTTACTTATCTAGTTTTGAAAGTATAATTTTAAGGTTGAAACGAGCGTTATGGTCCGTATTATTTTTGATAAATCGAATGAGAATCGCCAGATTCGATATGAGATTTAGAAAATGAATAGGGACAGCGAGTTGAAACTGGATATCATATCTTTCATTTGTCTGGTGACGATGGCAGAGAGGTCACACCTGTTCCCATACCGAACACAGAAGTTAAGCTCTCTAGCGCCGATGGTAGTTGGTCTTACGATCCGCGAGAGTAGGACGTTGCCGGGCAATGCATAAGAGATCCTTCGGGGTCTCTTTTTTCTTTATATATTTAATGATATGGTTGTATGAGTGGGCGAAATAATAATTATTTCGCCCACTCATACGATTTTTAATCAGAGTATCTAAAAGTGAGTGGACTGTAATACAACAATACAGACCACTCATAACCAAAAGAAATACTATTATCCAACAATCAATTACATTAATACAAACATTTCATGATACAATAATACATATTTGAAAAATAGGTGAAGAAAAATGGAATTACTAATTAATTCAATAGAAGAAACGCAAAAACTTGCTACAATAATTGCCCGATTTTCAAAGCCACAAACAGTTATTTTGTTAAAAGGTGATCTTGGAGTTGGTAAAACAACATTTAGTCAATATTTTGGACAGGCGTTAGGTGTAACATCTGTTATCAGTTCTCCCACGTTTAATATCATTAAATCATATGAAGCACGCATTCCATTTCATCATATGGATTGTTACCGTTTAGAAGGTGCTGAAGATGATTTAGGGTTTGATGATTATTTTTATGGTGAAGGCGTTACATTGGTTGAGTGGCCACAAATGATTGCTGACTTTCTACCTGAAGATTATCTGCAAATTGAAATAGAACGTATTGATGATACGAGACGTTTATTTAAACTTGCGTCACATGGTAATCGTTCAACAAATTTAAAGGAGCAAATTGAGTATGAGACTACTACATATCGATACGAGTAATCAACCGTTATCTGTTGCAATTACCGAGGGAAATGAAGTATTAGCAGAATTTAATAGTGGTATGAGAATCAACCATTCAATTACGATGATGTCTCAGATTGAATCTTTGTTAGAATATACAAAGCTTGAAATGAAAGATATCGAAGGTATTGTAGTTGCAAAAGGACCAGGTTCATATACAGGGTTACGTATAGGCGTTACAGCTGCAAAGACACTTGCTTATACATTAAATATTCCATTATATGCTGTATCTAGTTTAGCAGCGATTGCTGCAACAGTGAGAATGCATGAATTTTTATTGGTACCTGTTATTGATGCAAGACGTAACCACGTGTATGCGGGCATATATCGATACAAAGGTATTAAATTAGAACTTGTTGAAGATGATACGTATATATCAGTTGATGATTTAAACCAAAAATTAAAAGAACAACATTTACCGTATTTATTTATTGGGATGGATGCTGAAAAACTGGCAGAACAGTTAAAAGGTCCATCTTACTATTGTATTCCACGCAGTGCTGAAATGAGAAGACTCATTAATGAATCGTATTTAGTCAATGCACATACATTTGAACCTACGTATTTGAGAATATCTGAGGCTGAGCGTAATTGGCAGAACAATCAGGCTTAACAATTAGAAAGATGTTGCTTGAAGATGTTCCGGCAATATATGAGATAGAACAAAAAGCGTTTCCATCAGGTTCATGGAATTTAGATGCTTTTTATCATGAACTCGAAAAAAATGAGTTTGCGCATTATTTTACGATGTTGCAGGATAATAAAGTAATAGGATATCTCGGTATGTGGATAGTTATTGATCAGGCACAAATTACTACGGTTGCGATAGATGAAACAATGCGTGGCAAAGGATACGGTAAGTTATTATTAGAGTATGTTATGAATTATGCACGCCTTACTTGTGAAATGATGAGTCTGGAAGTGAGAGAAGAGAACTTAACGGCTCGTCATTTGTACGAATCATTTGGTTTTACATATGGTGGAGTTAGACGTGACTATTATGGTCCGAATCAGGATGCGAAAGTAATGTGGGTGAAATTAAAATGAGCGATGTAACAATATTAGCAATAGAAACCAGTTGTGATGAAACGGCAGTGAGTATCGTAAGAAATGGATATGAGGTGCAGAGCAACGTCGTCAACAGCCAAATAGAATCTCATAAACGATTTGGGGGCGTTGTACCAGAAGTAGCAAGCAGACATCATGTTGAAAATATTACAATCGTTATTGAAGAAGCAATTGATGAAGCCAATCTTAGTTGGAATGACATTGATGCCGTTGCAGTGACAGAAGGGCCGGGATTAATCGGTGCATTGCTTGTAGGCATTAACGCAGCAAAAGCATTAGCGCTAGCGCATAACAAACCTTTAATACCTGTACATCATATCGCAGGGCATGTTTATGCGAATCATATTGAAGCGCGATTAACTTTTCCGTTATTAGCTTTAGTGGTGTCAGGAGGTCATACAGAACTAGTTGTTATGAAAGACCATATGGACTTTGAAATTATTGGACAGACACGTGATGATGCTGTCGGTGAAGCGTACGATAAAGTAGCTAGAACTATTAATCTACCTTATCCGGGAGGGCCTCATGTTGATAGATTAGCCGCCATTGGTGAGGATAATCTAAAATTACCACGTCCAATTTTAGAAGGATATGATTTTAGTTTTAGCGGTTTAAAAAGTGCCGTAATTAATACATTGCATAATAAGAATCAAAAAGGTGAAAGTTATAAAGCAGAAGATGTGGCAGCAAGCTTTCAGGCGAGTGTAATTGATGTGTTATCAGAAAAAACATTTGATGCATTAGCTGAATATAATATCAAACAATTACTGATTTGCGGTGGTGTAGCGGCTAATAAAGGATTGCGTGAACGTATGACGCAACTATGTGAAGAAAAGAATATTAAATTGATGATACCTCGCTTTGAATTATGCACAGATAACGCGGCGATGATTGGTGCAGCAGCATATTATCAGTATATAAAATCAGATTTTGCAGGAATGAATTTAAATGGAAGATCAAATATTGAATTAAAATAAAAAGGACAAAGTGAAAACTTTGTCCTTTTTTTAATGCATTATAGCGACGCAACCGTTTAACAGTACCGTTAAAATGATTGAAAGAATAACCGATAGAATAATACTTCCTAAACAACTCCGTGGAAATCGATACATATATATACCCCTTAAAATATGATGGTGTCTGATTGAATAAAGTTTCTACAATATATATACCACTTACATATAAATTTAAGCATTCATTTTCTCAATTTGTCTGTATTTTATCTACGCGAACACACGTACTTGTACACAAGTTGTGCACAAAATGTGTATAACTTAATGTCAATAGGTAGTATTACACAAAATTAATTATAATATCATACACATTTTCTGTGGATAACTAGGATAACTCTGTGGATTATTGAAATAAAAGGGTTTTTGCTGTGTATAACTTTGTGAACAAAAAAACCGGCTATGCCGGTTAATTTTCTAATGCTAATTCTAATGCTGTCCACTGTTCGACTTTTTGTTCGAGTATTTGATTTAATCTAATGAGTTCGTCATTTAAAGCATGAGATTTTTCATGGTCGTTAAATACTTCTGGTTGCGTAAGCTGTTCCTCGATACTACTGATTTGACTTTCCAGGTGCTGAATATCTTTTTCTGTACTTTCTAATTGACGTTCTAGTTTACGTCTTTCTTTTTGGTTCGCTTTAAAGTCATCGTTGGTCGTTTCTTTAGTAATTTGCTTTGACTCCTGTTCGACTAAGCTTTCGTGGGCTAATCGTTCTTCTTCTTTTTCGATAAAATATGAATAGTCGCCGAGGAATAGCTTTCCACCCTTATCAGTCATCTGGAATATCTTTGTCGCTATTTTATTGATGAAATAACGGTCATGGCTGACAAATAACAAGGTGCCGGGATAATGGATAAGTGCATCTTCAAGTACTTCTTTTGCATCAATATCCAGGTGGTTAGTCGGCTCATCAAGGATTAACACATTGTTTTCTTCAAGACTAAGTTTAGCAAGTTGTAATCTTGCTTTTTCTCCACCTGATAAGTCATTGATAATCTTTTTAACATCATCCTGAACGAATAGAAAGCGTCCCAGTACGGTACGAATATCTTTTTCAGGCATCGTTGGATAGTACTGCCATAATTCTTCTAGTACAGTATTATTTGAAGAAAATTCTGCCTGTTTTTGATCGTAATAACCGATTGAAAGATTAGCACCATACTTAATGTCACCGTGCAGTGCGGTTAATTGTTTAGCAATAGTTTTAATAAGCGTTGTTTTACCGATACCGTTTGGTCCGATAAATGCAACAGCATCCTGTTTTTTTATATCTAAGGTTAAATGTTCAGCAAGTGGCGTATCATAGCCGATAGCAAGGTCATCGATTCGTAACACGTCATTTCCTGTTTCCTTCTGAATATTAAATCTTAAATTCATCGAGTGATCGTCTTGTTTCGGAATATCAATCTTAGTCATCTTCTCAAGTACTTTACGACGTGATTTCGCCATACCACTCGTTGACGCACGTGTAATATTTTTTTGGACAAAGGTTTCCAGACGTTTTATCTCGGCCTGTTGTCGCTCATACTGTGCCTGCATCTTTTCGTAAAATTGATCACGTTGCTCAATGAATTTAGAATAGTTACCGACATATTTCTGAACTTGACCTAATGCAACATCGTATACTGTGTTTACAACTTTATCTAAAAAGTAGCGATCATGTGAGATAATCACGATGGCACCATCATACGTCGATAAATAATTTTCAAGCCAGGCAGTTGTATCCATGTCGAGATGGTTAGTAGGTTCATCGAGTAGTAGTAAGTCTGGATTATGAAGTAGCATTTCAGCAAGAGCAAGACGTGTCTTTTGTCCACCTGAAAATGTATCGATCTTCTGATCAAAGTCTTCAGGTTTAAAGTTTAGACCTGAGAGCACTGTTTTAATCTTAGTTTCGTAAAGATAGCCATCCTGAGCTTCAAACTGTTGTTGTAATTTCTCATAGCTCGTTAATTTCTCCTGATATGCATCCGTGTGCGCATTATGACTTTCTTCGCTTAAATACAAAGCGATTTTGTCTAATTCCTGCTTCATTTTTTCAAGATGAAGGAACGGCTTTTTCATCGCTTCGTAGACGGTTCCTTCTGCATTCAAAGTCATTTGCTGAGTAAGATAGCCGAGTCTGATATTTTTAGACATTGAAAGATTACCTGTATCGTAATCTTCAGTCCCGGCTAGAATCTTCATTAAAGTGGTTTTACCAGCACCATTTCTTCCGACGATAGCGATACGGTCGTTAGATTTAACTTCGAATTTCACATTCGAAAATATATTTTCACCTGAGTAGGATTTAGTTAAATTGCTTGCTTGTAATAATATCAAGTTATTTCACCTCACTTTCATTGTACATGAAGTACGATAAGGTGGGAATATTTTAATCAGTTTTGTGAAATTTCACATAGTCAATTAATACGTTAAGTGATATAATCAAAAGTGATGTGAAATCTATCACAAATTTACTTGAAACAGGTGAGTAGGATGTCAAAGAACGAAATAAAGATTCCTAAAGCCACACTAAAGAGACTTCCTTTATATTATCGTTTTGTGAATACGTTATATAATTCAAATGTAGAAAGAGTCAGTAGTAAGGAGCTAAGTGAAGGCTTACAAATTGATTCGGCAACAATACGAAGAGATTTTTCTTATTTTGGTGAGCTAGGAAAAAAAGGTTATGGCTACAACGTTAACTTTTTATTAAACTTTTTTAAGACAACTTTACAGCAGGACATGATTACAAAAGTTGCAATTATCGGGGTAGGGAATCTGGGAACTGCACTTGTTAATTATAACTTCTCGATCAATGATCGCATGAAGATTACAGCAGCCTTTGATACAAGCTCAACTTCAATCGGTAAGACGATTGGTAAGATAACAGTTGAAGATATGAAGAATTTTGAAAAAATTGTTGAAGAAACTGGCATTCAAGTTGTAATATTAACTGTACCAGGTGCAGTAGCACAAGATGTGGCAAATAGAGTGACAAAAGCACAAATAAAAGGTATATTAAACTTTACACCAGAACGTTTAACAGTGCCAAATGGGGTGCATGTACATCACATTGATTTAGGTGTTGAATTACAGTCGCTAATATTCTTTATGAAAAATCATTAGGGGGTAAAATAGATGTTATTTGTAAATACAGTTGGTATGATATCACCTGCAATTGCTATTTTCTTAGGGATTATCGCGTTAATTATTTTCGGACCTAAGAAATTACCAGAATTCGGTCGTGCGATGGGCACATCTTTAAAAGAATTTAAAGATGCAACAGATGGTATTATGAAAGACCATGACAAAGATAACAAAGACGTAAAATAATTTAGAAATTCAAAACGGCGACAGTGTTTGCCGTTTTTTTATGAGGAGGTTCATTCCTTAGATGAATAAAGATGATTTAACCGTTGTTGAGCATTTGGACGAGTTGCGTAAACGCATTATGGTCGTGCTCTATTGTTTAGTAGCAGGGACGGCAGTCGGATTTTACTTTGGTAAACCAGTTACGAAATTCTTAACAAAAGATGATGTACCCAAAAGTATTGAATTACATTATTTTAAAGTGAGTGATCCATTAACGATTTATATTACAGTGATAATGATTATTGCATTGATCATTATATCGCCCGTCATTTTATATCAGTTATGGGCATTTATATCACCCGGATTACATCCTAAAGAACGTCGTGCAACATTATCATACATTCCAATCAGTTTAATTTTATTTCTATTAGGACTCAGTTTTAGCTATTTTTATGTATTTCCTTATTTGATTCAGTTCACCATTGGACTTGCGAGTGAGATGGGGGTTAATCAGATGATCGGTGTCAGGGAGTATTTCAATGAAATGCTGAGATTTACGATTCCATTCGGATTCTTGTTCCAGCTACCGATACTGCTGTTATTTCTAACAAGACTTGGAATTGTAACACCGATGTTCTTAAAGAAAAATCGAAAATACGCATACTTTGCTTTATTTGTGATTACTGCATTAATTTCACCGCCGGATCTAATTTCATATTTGATGTTCTCATTCCCGATGTTGTTGTTATATGAAGTGAGCATACAAATTAGTAAGATTGGATATCGCCAATTTTTAAAAGGTGAACAACGTTTAATTGAAGAAGAACTAATGGACTAACCACTCTGGAGAGTGGTTAGTTTTTTTGATATTTCATGGAAGAAATTACAAACAAATGCCCACATGGAATCAGAAGTGTGCATGAACAGGAAGAAACTTCAAACAAATGCCCACAACGAACTAGAAGTGTGCACGAACAGGAAGAAACTTCAAACAAATGCCCACATGGAATCAAAAGTGTGCACGAACAGGAAGAAACTTCAAACAAATGCCCACAACGAACTAGAAGTGTGCACGAACAGGAAGAAACTTCAAACAAATACCCACATGGAATCAGAAGTGTGCATGAACAGGAAGAAACTTCAAACAAATGCCCGCATGGAATCAGAAGTGTGCATCTATACCCATTAATATCCAACTCAAATTTGATATGTACCTTCTTTATCAGTACGTTTTAAATTTTTCCTGATAAAACGCTCGATTTTGTAGTTTCTCCTATCACTTCCCGCAATAAACTTCGTAAATTTACCAACTTTCACACTGCTCACTTTATGAATTGCACAATATTCTTTAAGTGCATAGTACATCACATCATTAAAACGATAAATTTCATAACAACATGACATCTTTATCAGGTTAGAAAATTCTACGTCTTGCACAACAGCACATTTCGGACATTTCAAACCTTTAAAAAACACAGCTTCTGATATATCCAGTTCAACACTATGAATTGATTCTAATCGATGAGCTTTCACAAGTGATTCTGCAATATCATAGTCAACTTCCATTACAGGGTGCATCTTTAATTCATGAAATGATGACTGTAATTCGTTTGCGTGTAACAAGCGCGGATGTCTGTCGTCATTTCTAAACGTCACATCATTATTTACAAATACAAAAAAACCCACTACTGCAAAGTTCACGCCGAAATGCTTCCATATATAATTCCTTAAAAAAGTTTCAGATCTGCTGATCTGTAAATCAGGATTCTCAATCTCTTTATAACCGTGATAGAACTTGCCATCTTGATAACGAGAATCCCTAGTATAGTATTTCGCGTCTAATATATATCCACTTTGATTCACGATAACGATTGTATCGAACTGTCGTTCTGTTTTACCATCTAACAATCGTAAATCCTGAATGACTAATGCATTTCCGAAATCTACACGACTAACAATACGATCAAGTAGTTGCTCGCCGTAATAGCCTTTTAATTCTAATTCATAATCGGATAAATCGAGACTACTGCGTCCTTTGAGGTGGTGTAACTGAAGCAAAGAAGAGGAAGGTTGTCTTGTTTTGATAATCATAAAGTCTCCTATTAGATATTCAATGATCAATACACTCTCTTTATATCACGAATTTCTAAAACATGCTAAAATAAAGTCAATATGTAAGGGGTGGCAGCATGAATAATATATTAGATATTGCGAATCTCGCTGGCGTTTCAAAAAGCACCGTCTCACGATATTTAAACGGTGGTTCAGTAAGTGAGAAGACGAGACAGAAAATTGATAAAATTGTGCAGGAAACGGGTTTCAAGCCTAACCAGTTTGCACAAAGTTTAAAAGCGAAACGCACCAACATGATAGGTGTTATCGTACCCCGACTAAATTCATTTGCTTCTAATGAAACGTTACTCGGTATTGAAACGACACTACGCCGTCAAAACTATCAAACTTTAATTGCCAATACTGATCTATCACTTGATTTAGAGTTAAATGCGATTAAGACTTTTCATACGAGTAAAGTAGATGGCATCATTCTGTTGGCTACGACTTTAACTGAAGAACATATCGAACTCATCGCTTCATTAGATAAACCATTCCTGCTTATTGGTCAACAAGATAAACATATCCACTCAATTATTCAGAATGATTATGCAGCAGGCATAAAAATCGGTAAATATTTTAAAAATCTCGAATATCAAAATATCGCTTATCTTGGTGTACCTGAAACTGATATTGCAGTGGGTCAAAAAAGAAAACAAGGTGTAATTAATGGGTTTGGTCAAACCATCCCTATATACGAAACAACTTTTAAACTTCAGGATGCAACAGAAACTGCAAAGCAGTTAGTAGATAAATATGATGCACTTATTTGTGCAACAGATAATATTGCACTCGGTGTATTGAAAGCAGCCCAACAACAAAACTTAAAAGTACCTGACCAACTATCGATAACTGGATTTGGCGGTTATGAAACGACATCTATTGTGACGCCGATGATTACGACGATTAAATTTCCCTATTTTGAAACAGGCGCGTTAGCAGCTAAATCAATGCTCGATTTAATTGACGAAAAAGAGGTGCCGTTACTTCAGGAAATGTCGTTTGAATTAGAAGAAAAAGAAAGCGTTGACAAAAAAGCAGTACAAGCATAAAATGACACTAAATAGAATGGAACCGGTACCAAAAAGGAGTATAAATATGATTGAATGGACACGAGAAGAACGATATCAAAGATTAGAAACATTCCCTGAAGACCAATATTTAAAATTAATAGAACAGACGAAACAATCTCCTCACAGACAGTTATTTCATATTCAGCCACCAACGGGATTACTCAACGATCCAAATGGATTTGCTTATTTCAACGGACAGTATCATTTATTCTATCAATGGTTTCCGTTAGGACCCGTACATGGTTTGAAGTACTGGTATCATACCGTAAGTGATGATCTTGCAACTTTTAAAAATGTAGGAATTGCACTCCGTCCAGATACACAGTTTGATAGTCATGGTGCTTATTCGGGCTCCGGACTAGTTGTAGATGATACGCTGAAACTAATCTATACAGGCAATCATCGTACAGATGCATGGGAACGCATACCTTATCAGATGATTGCAACGTTGCATAAAGACGGCATGATTACAAAGGATGAGACACCGATTATTAGTGGTCCACAATCTGGCTATACAGATCATTTCCGCGACCCGAAAGTATGGTTTGAAAATGGATACTACTATGCCGTGATTGGCGCACAAAGAACCGATGAGACAGGTACTGTTGTTGTATATCAATCAATTGATTTAAAACACTGGACATTTATCTCTGAGTTAAAAACTGACTATACCGACTTTGGATATATGTGGGAGTGTCCGGATTATTTTGAATTGAATAATACGGATGTATTATTATTCTGCCCACAAGGCGTGGATAAATATGAGGATCAGTTCTGGAACATTTATCAATCTGGCTATGTGCTCGGTAAACTCGACAAAGAGACATTCGAAATGATACATGGTGATTTTATAGAACTGGATCATGGATTTGATTTCTATGCACCTCAAACAACACTCGATAAAGATGGAAACAGAGTATTAATTGGATGGATGGGATTACCTGATACAGGCTATCCAACCGATAAAGAAGGATGGGCGCACTGTTTAACAATTCCACGCGTATTAACGATAGAAGATAACAAGTTACGTCAACGTCCGGTGGAATCACTTAAATCATTACGTGGTAACGTAGAAACGGCAGAAGGTTATGCTACGAAAAAGAATGTAAAACTTCATCCTTATGAAGGGACGCACTATGAATTAATCGTTGATGTTCTGGACAATGATTCAACAGAATTTTATATAGAGTTACGTGTATCTAAGAAAGAAAGTACCATGATCACATATAACAAAGCAGAGAAACGCATCACGCTGGATCGATTTGATAGTGGGCAATTACCAGAAGGTGTTGATGGGTATAGCCGTTCAGTTGTATTAGATGAAGATTTAAAGCAATTACAAATATTCGTTGATACTTCGTCCATAGAAATTTTTATCAATGACGGAGAGAAAGTAATGACAACGCGTATCTTTACATCTCAAGATGCTAAAGGAATTCGCACATCGACTGAATCAGGTCAGGTGTACTTTAAATTTACAAAATATGACCTAAAGGAGGCTAATGAATGAGCGCATTATATGCAATTGGGGAAGCATTAATTGACTTTATTCCGCAGACAAAAGGGGTTAAATTAAAAGAGGTTAAATCTTTTGAGACAAAAGTAGGAGGGGCTCCAGCAAACGTTGCAGCAAGTGTAGCTAAGTTAGGCGGAAAGTCTTATTTAATTTCACAACTTGGTGTTGATGCATTTGGAGATTTAATCATCGATACGCTGGAAGATACAGGCGTCGATACCTCATATATTACACGTACAAACGAAGCGAACACTGCACTTGCTTTTGTAAGTTTAACGCTGGAAGGAGAACGCGATTTTTCCTTTTACCGAAATCCTTCTGCAGATATGTTAAGAACAGCAGACAACTTACCTAGAGAGATTCGACCGGAAGACATTATGCATTTCTCATCAGTTGATTTAATTCCTTCACCGATGAAAGACACACATATCGCATTGATAGAAAAATTCCATGAAGCAGGTGGGTTAGTCATCTTTGATCCAAACTTAAGATTTCCACTTTGGCCAGATAAAGCATTACTTAAAGAAACAGTACAGACTTTTATGCCGAAAGCACATATTTTGAAAATTTCAGATGAAGAACTGGAATTTATTACAGGTATCAGTGATGTTAACGAAGCAATTCAAAGTCTGTTTATTGGTCATACAGAAGCGGTCATCTATACAGAAGGTCCAAAAGGCGCAACCCTATATTTTAAAGATCATAATGTTCACGCACCAGGAGAAGTTGTCACGGTAGAAGATACGACAGGCGCAGGAGATGCTTTTATCGGTGCTGTAATCTATCAATTGTTAAATAAAACACAACAAATTAGCTATCTCAAAGAAAATGCTTACGATATATTAGCATTTGCTAATCAAGTAGGGGCATACACCACAACAGGTAAAGGTGCTATCGAAAGTTTACCAAATAAAAATGACTTAAAACTACGATTTTCCTAAAATTGTAGTTTTTTTAATAAAATGCATTTTTTATGAATAATTTAAAAATTTATTTAAATTATTCACAACATGTAGTATATAATATATATAAGTATTAATTACAAATTAATATTTTGTAATATTGTCTTGTTTTTAATGAAAAGTTTGGAGGTTATTAGCTATGTATTCCGTTTTAGGCCAAATTACACAAATGTACGACACATTCACCCCCGTAGAGAAACGCATTGCAGATTTGATGATTGATCAGCCTGTAAAAGTAGTGAATTTACCGATTAAAGAGATAGCGAAAATGGCAGGAACGAGTGAAGCTGCCATCGTACGGTTCAGCAAGCGCCTAGGACTTTCTGGAATAAAAGTTGTAAAAGTAGAACTTGCAAGAGAATTACATACGATTGACATTGAGAAAAAACCTTCTAAGATAGAATTTACAGACTCCGTTGAAGTTTTAAAAGAAAAAGTATTCAATAATTCAATTCAAGCTTTATACAATACAGAAAAGATATTGTCGCCAAAATTAATTGATGATGCAGCCCAAGCTATCATCAAAGCAAAGCGTATGATGATATTTGGCGTTGGGATAGCTCAAGTTGTTGGAGAAGACTTCAGACTTAAGCTTGCGCAAATTGATAAACTTGCACATATTGCAAGTGATTCATTTACCGCAGTATCAATGCTTGGCAACTTCGAACAAGGTGACGTATTGTTTGCAATAACTTCATCAGGTAGAAGTAAAGAAATTATTGAAGTAATTAAGTATGCTAAGAGACAAAATGTTACGATTGTCTTACTTACTCAAAAAGTACCTTCTCCTGCTTTGAGAATGGCTGATATTGCTCTTGCTATGGCGAAAGAAGAAAATGAAATTAAAGTTGGAACGATGACAGTACGTATTGTTCAACTTGCTATTATTGATGCAGTATATTTAAGAATTGGCTCAATCCAAAAAGAAGAAGTTGTTAAAATATTAACAAATGTTAATAATGCACATAAAGAGATTCAAGATGCACAATAATGTTAAATAAATAAAAAAGATCATTGAAATATTTTTTCAATGATCTTTTTTATAAGGTTACTTTTTAACGATAAAGCGGTTCTCTACAGGTTGGAACTCTTTTGGACCAACTTCTGAACCAACTGAACCAAACGGCATTTGTGCAACAAGTTCCCAAGTTGCAGGAATATCGAATTCGCTTGCAACTTTCTCATCGATAACACCATCATAATGTTGTAATGATGCACCTAATCCTTTATTGGCAAAAGCTGTCCAGATTGCAAATTGATGCATTGCATTTGATTGTTGTGCCCATAGAGGGAATTTCGGAGCATAAGCAGCGAATTTTTCTTGTAATCCTTCAGTTACTTTACTATCGATGTAATATAATACAGTACCGTAACCAGCCTTAAAGCTATTGATTTTTTGTTCGGTTTCACTGAAATCGCGGTCTGGCCCCATCAATTCTTTTAAGCTGTCTTTAGTGATATCCCATAATTTTTTATGCTGATCATTTAATAATAAAACAACACGCGTACTTTGTGAGTTGAAAGCTGATGGTACATGTTTAACTGTGTCAGAAATAATTTTTTCGATTGCTTCATCAGAAATTGGTGATTTTGGTTCGATGTGATAAATTGAACGTCTGTTTTCGATTGCCTCTTCAAAACTTTCTGCTAAATCTTTTTTAAATAAACTCATTGTCGTTTCTCCTTTTTTATTATATTAATTACTTCGTATCATTAACCTGATACCTATACCATTTGGATCTTTTATAACTTCAGAATTCCCGTCTTTATGCATCATTAATCCTTTTTCGTGTAACAACTTTTTGAAATACGCAACATCTTCATCATTTGGCATCTGAATATCGAAACGGCGTATACCTGGTGCGTCTTGTTCAGGTTGTTCAGTCGCTTTATCCCACGTATTTAAGCCGAGATGATGGTGATATCCAGCTGCTGATAGAAATGCAGCACTCGTTCCGTATTTAGTCATAACATCCATGCCGAAGAAATTCTCATAGAAAGCAATACTTTTATCGAGATCGATGACAGATAGATGCATATGTCCCATAATTGTATCAGGATGTAACCCTTTGAAAGGTAAGTTGTTATTCGTAGCAAGTACACCGCTGAAATCCATTTCAGTTGTACCCATCACGATATCGCCGTTTTCTTCAAATTCCCATTTTGAAGATGGCACATCACGATAAATTTCAATGCCATTACCTTCTGGATCTTGTAGATAGATCGCCTCAGATACATCATGATTACTTGCGCCGGAAAGCGGATAACCAGTTTTGATGAGGTGGAAAAAGATATTACCTAATGCTTCGCGAGACGGCACAAGTAATGCAAAATGAAATAATCCAGCTGACTTTACTCTTTTTTTATTCGTTTGGTACAGATAAATTAAAGGACGGTTTCTAGTGCCGAGTACTGCATATTGATCCGTTGTCTCTAAAATATTTAGTCCTAAAATTTCGTTGTAAAATACTAAACTGTTCTCCATAAAATTTACATTTAGATGGATTGCACCGATATGCGTGTCGTTCGAAAAATATTTTGCTTCCATAGTTTAATGACTCCTAAGTATATTTTGTATATTATATATAATTAATATACCACATCATATTATAAATTAAAACGATTTAATGTTATTATACCAACTTTTATAAATTTATTGCAGTTATATATACTATGTTAAATATATGTAACAATACGCTCACTTAATAGAAAATAATATATCTGTGCTTTATAATGAATATAATTGGAAATTTGGAGGAATGTATAATGCGCAAATTAAAGCTACATTCGATTGCTTTAACGACAGCTGCTTTAACGTTAAGTCTAAATGCATTAGACATTAACTCAGCAGAGGCTAACGAAATCACACATAAACCAGCAAGTACAGTAGAAATCGTTTCAACAGAAATGAATCAACCCACTAATGACACACCTTCTATAGAGCGCCCTACGACAGAAGCAAGAACCACTGAAACACCGACTACTGAGGAAAAGTCTACCGAAAAGACGATTGTTACATCTCAAACAAGTGAAACGAATAATAAAGGAACTGAAAAGCCGGCAGAAGAACCCGCTAAGACTACTACCCCTTCAACAAAGCCAGCTACGAATGATCAGACCCTTAAGCCAAGTGTAGGGGCACCAGTGACGACTGAAAAGCCGACTACTGAGCAACCTGTGAAAGTACCAGGTCCTGTGACACAACCAACAGAGCCTGTGACAACTGAAAAACCGAATGTTCCAACGGATAATAATATTGGAACTAACCCTTCAACACCAGGTATACCATCACAGCCAGGGATACCGAGTACTGGAGGCGGGGACGATACACCTGTACCACCAGCACCAAAGCCACCTGTCGATGGGAGTATAGATGAAGACAAACATGAATATACTGAGAAACCAGGTGAATTCTCTCCAGCTAAAGGTGAAGCTTACTATACAGCGTTAGACAAACACGTTGGAGAACTTGTGACAACAAAGATTGAAAAGTCTAAAGATATAGATGATGCAACACAGACAGAAGATTTAGTTGCAGATAATAAAGACAAGAAAGTATCGAACGAAACGGGTACTTCAAAACAAACAAAATCGACTAAAGATAAACAAAAAGATTCAGACAAAGAGAAACAGTCGAAAAAAGAAAAAGACCAGATAAAAGCATTACCTGATACAGGTGAAGTAACGTCATTATTTGGATATATCACAGCACTTCTACTAGCAGGATCTGTTTTAGTGAGAAAGAAATAATTACAAAAAATACGCTTAGGCTCATAGCCTAAGCGTATTTCTACGTATTAAAATTTAGAAGTATCAATTTGTTCTAGATAGTCTTCAAGGAATGCCATCACATCTTTTAATGTTCCATCTTTAAATGGAGATTTTAAGTGTGCAGCTTCTACAATTTTATTGAATGGCAGAGATCCACCGATATCACAAATATGCAGATAATCTTTCCATGCTCCTTCAAAATCTTCACTAGAACGTTTAAAGAATTGGAATGCACATACTTGAGCTAAAGTGTAATCGATATAATAGAATGGAGATTCAAATATATGTCCTTGTCTATGCCATAATGCGCCATCGATTAGTGGTGCAATACCATCATAATCTTTATGCGGTAAGTATTTAGCTTCTAGAGATTGCCATGCCTCACGTCGTTCTTTCGGTGTCATTTCAGGATTACCATAGACGATATGCTGGAACTCGTCCACTGCAACACCATAAGGAAGGAATTGAATCGCATCTCCGATATGTTTATATTTAAATTTATCCGCATTGTTAAAGAATAAATCCATCCATTTGTAAGTGAAGAATTCCATACTCATTGAATGAATTTCACATGATTCATGTGTCGGCCATAAATAATCAGGCACACTTAGTTCGCGAGAGCGATATACCTGGAAGGCATGTCCTGCTTCATGTGTTAATACAGTAATATCATGGTCTGTGCCGTTAAAATTAGAGAAGATGAATGGTGATTTGTAATCATCGATAAATGTACAATATCCACCTGCCTGTTTACCTTTTTTCGCTTCCACATCAAAGAGTTCACGTTCCATCATAAACTGATAGAATTCATCTGTTTCAGAGCTTAATTCACGATACATCTTACGACCATTTTCTAAAATCGTCTGAGCATCATCTTTTGGTGACTCATTACCATCTGTAAATAAAATCGGTTCATCATAAACCTTTAAACGATCAACGCCGATACGTTCAGCTTGCGCCTGATATAATTTTTGTGCAAGTGGCACAACATGCGTTTTAATTTGCTCGCGATAGTTTTGTACCATGTCAGGTGTATAATCAACGCGGCGCATACGCACATATCCAAGTTCGATGAAGTTGTCAAAACCTAGTTTCACTGCGATTTCGTGACGTACTTTAACTAAACGGTCATAAATATCATCATATTGATCCATTAACCCTGCACGATAATTTTGTACGGCAAGTGTCGCAGACTTACGTTCTTCACGGTCACTAGACTCGAGGAATTTCCCCATTTGAGCAAAAGTATACGTTTCACCTTTATATTCAATTTCAGCTGAAGCCACAAGTTTAGAGTACTCAGAAGAAATCTTATTTTCTTTATTTAATAGATCTTTAATAGATTCATCGAACTGTTTCACATAAAGTTCAGCTAAATCAAAAAGTTGTTCCCCGTACACTGCTTTGAGCTCATCTTTGAATTGACTTCTGTTTAATGCATTGTAA
Organism: Macrococcoides bohemicum; assembly: GCF_003259675.1. Taxonomy (GTDB): domain Bacteria; phylum Bacillota; class Bacilli; order Staphylococcales; family Staphylococcaceae; genus Macrococcoides; species Macrococcoides bohemicum. The sequence continues at coordinate 17,448 of NZ_PZJG01000006.1, forward strand.
TAAAGTGATTCAAAATAGACGATTTCCCCGTTGTTATCATCGAAGAAATCACGTTCTTTTTCGTAGAATGCATCCTTTGTATTAATTGATGCGCGAACATATGCCAGATTAAACATTGAATCAATCTTGTTACGTAAAGCATTGATTTTATCAATGACTTGAATCTGTTCTTCTACAGATTGTGCCTGATCAAAGTCAGTATATAACTGTGTAAACTGTTCCTTTGCATCTGTTAAATCGGGTCTCGCATATTTGTAGTCTTGGAAAGTAGTCATTAAAATGCTCCTTATCTATTTATTATCTAATTTTTCTTACTATTCTTATAATACTCTAAACATACAGAATAAGGAATATATTTATTGTTATTCAGATGATATAATTAATGTATGAGATTAGGGGGATGAATATGACAAAGATAGATGAATCTTTAGCACTCAAAACAGCAGAACTTGTAAGACAGACACATGAAGCGGGAATCCCGGTTATGGTAGTGTTTGAAGGTATTCCGGCATCAGGGAAATCAAGGTTATCAAATGAATTGTTATTGACACTTGATGCAAAGTATACGAACTTCTATGCAACACCACGTCCAGACAGTGAGTTATTGCGCTATCCTTTTTTATATCCGTACTGGAAGAATATACCGAATAAAGGTGGCGTAACATTATTCTTCAGAAGCTGGTATGCACAGAAGTTAGATTATGAAATGAATGAACTTAAAAAAGACATTATTAAAGATTATGACTTGTTAACGCAGGAGATTGCTGGATTTGAATCGATGCTTAAAGAAGATGGTTATGAAATTATTAAATTCTATCTTTCTGTTAATGAACAAAAGCGCCTTGAACATATTCAGCAAACGAAGAAAAATCCTTTGACACGCTGGAAAGCACAAGAATATGAAACAGGTATACCGACAAAAGATTATCAGGAAGGTATGATCGATTTAATGAAAGCGACTGAGGATATTTCTCCATGGACGCATATCGATTATACAGAACGTGGTAAAGCAGCGAATGAAATGTACGAAACGATTATTAAACGATTAGAGAAAGCATTGAAAGAGAAAAAGAAAAAGACTGAACACCGTAAAGTAGACGGCGAATTTACTGAAGACTTCTCAACAGATATGTTTGATGATACTTCAGATGATATGTCAAAAGCGGAATATAAAGAATTGTTACCGAAGTTACAGAACAGAATTCGTGAATTACAATATGCATTATATGAAAAGAAAATTCCGATGATGCTTGTATATGAAGGCATGGATGCAGCAGGTAAAGGCGGTAATATTAAACGTGTACGTGAAAGTCTTGATCCTACAGGTTATGAAGTAAATGCGGTTAGTGCCCCGACTGAAACGGAGCTGAGCTACCATTACTTATGGCGCTTTGCGACAGACGTACCCCGTTCTGGTCATATCGAAATATTTGATAGAAGCTGGTATGGCCGTGTATTAGTAGAGCGTGTTGAAGGATTTGCATCTACTGAAGAATGGCAACGTGCGTATGATGAAATTAATAAATTTGAACGTGCTTTAACAATTGAAGGATCAATTGTTATAAAATTCTTCTTAGTATTAGATAAAGATGAGCAGTTAAAGCGCTTTGAAGAAAGACAAGTAACACCTGAGAAGCAGTGGAAGATTACTGATGAAGACTGGCGTAATCGTGAGAAGTGGGATCTATATCTTGAAGCGAGTAAGGATATGATTGATAAAACATCAACAGACGATGCACCATGGGTAATTATACCTGCGAATAATAAACGTGCAGCACGTATTAAAGCGCTGAAGACGATTATTACAGCTTGTGAAGAGCGTCTATGGGGCGTTAAGAAACTGTGGTAATAATAGTTTTAGTGAGTGGTCGAAATAACAGGTATTTCGACCACTCACATAATTTTTGAAATATAAAACAACACCGAGTGGTCAGATGACGTAATCCGACCACTCGGTGTTTCTTTATAGATTAAAATATGATCTTATAATTGGAGCAATAAATTGTGTCGTTTGCTTTAATTGTTCCTGTGCTTCCTGTACTTTGTCTGCAAACACGACCTGCATGATCACGACAAAAGCATTCATCGACATATGCGCGGCAATCGGTACAATGATACGATTCGTTAATACATATAAACTACTGAACACTAACGACATCCCCATATAGATTAACGTATGGTCAAAGTCATTGTGGGCTGCTGAGAAGATAAATCCACTAATTAATACTGCGATGGTAAAAGCAAGCCAGCGAGGACCTTTAATCACTTCATATAGTTCACCGAAAATAACCTTTCTAAAGACAAATTCCTCTAGAATTGGACCAACGATAGCAATCAATATAATAAATACTGGTGCAGCTTTAGCGATATCCATGATATTTTTAGTATTCTGACTTTCTAGTGGCTGATGTAAAATATATGTATTAATCATACCGAAGATCATCTGAGCAAACAGTGAGATAAAGAATCCACCGACAATCCAGCCGATTGTAGCCAATGTATCAGACTTTGGAAGGCGTTCTAACTGCGTTTTATTTTTAATACGTGTGTTGATAAATATGACTAAAATAGAAGCAACAATAAAAGAAGCAACATAATAAGGGATAGATTTTAAGAATGCATCTGACTCGCTTAAACCTTGTTTCATAAAATAAATATTAGGAATTAAGACGAAAAACTGTGAGCCGATGTAAATTAAGACGGTAAGCACGTTGATCCATATACGTTTCATGTAAATTTTAATTCTCCTTCAAATTTAAATACTTTATACATTGTACATTAAATTGGTAGTAATAAAAACTCAATCGAATTAATTAAAAATAATTTTAAAAATCAAATTAAAATATTTGCAATCTTGACCTTCTTTGATTATTATAAAATTATGTTAGCACTTAAGCGTATAGAGTGCTAAAAACATGAATTTATTTTTTCAAGGAGGAAAATATCGTGATAAAACCATACGGAAATCGTGTTGTAATCGAAAAAACTGAAAGAGAACAAACTACTGCAAGTGGAATCGTCTTAACTGATTCTGCAAAAGAAAAGTCAAACGAAGGTACAGTCATTGCAGTTGGCACAGGCCGTATCCTTGAGAATGGTGAAAAAATTGATATCCAGGTAGCTGTAGGTGACCGTGTAGTTTATGAACCATTTGGTGGTACTGAAGTGAAAGCTGGGGACGAGAAGTACATCGTATTAAAAGAAGAAGATATCATCGCGATTATTGAAGATTAATCAAATTATAATAAATACATTCTATAATATAAAATCAATGGAGGAATTTGACAATGGTTAAAGAAATTAAGTTTTCTGAAGATGCAAGACGCTCAATGCTTGCAGGTGTAGATAAATTAGCTGACGCAGTTAAAGTTACATTAGGGCCAAAAGGTCGTAACGTAGTTTTAGATAAAAAATTTGTAGCACCTTTAATTACAAATGATGGTGTAACAATCGCAAAAGAAATCGAATTAGAAGATCCATACGAAAACATGGGTGCAAAATTAGTCGCTGAAGTTGCAAACAAAACAAACGAAATCGCTGGTGACGGTACTACTACAGCAACAGTACTTGCACAAGCAATGATCCAAGAAGGATTGAAGAACGTTACAAGTGGTGCAAACCCTGTAGGAATCCGCCAAGGTATTGATAAAGCGGTAGCAGTTGCGTTAGAAGAATTAGCAGCAATTTCAAAAGAAGTATCAAGCAAAGAAGAAATTGCGCAAGTTGGAGCAATTTCAGCAGCTGACGAAGAAATCGGTCAATTCATCTCTGAAGCGATGGAGAAAGTTGGTAACGACGGTGTTATCACAATCGAAGAATCTAAAGGATTCAAAACAGAATTAGAAGTAGTAGAAGGTATGCAGTTCGATCGTGGATATGCTTCACCTTATATGGTGACAGATTCTGATAAGATGATCGCTGATTTAGAAAATCCATACATCTTAATTACAGATAAGAAGATTTCTTCATTCCAGGATATCTTACCGTTATTAGAACAAATCGTTCAAACATCACGTCCAATCTTAATCGTAGCTGAAGATGTTGATGGCGATGCATTAACAAACATCGTATTAAACAGATTACGTGGTACATTCACTGCAGTTGCTGTGAAAGCACCAGGATTTGGTGACCGTCGTAAAGCAATGTTAGAAGATTTAGCAATCCTTACAGGTGGTCAAGTAATTACTGACGACTTAGGATTAGACTTAAAAGATGCAACAGTTGATATGTTAGGTAATGCAGCGAAAGTTCACGTTACTAAAGACGATACAACAATCGTTGAAGGACGCGGCGATGCATCAAATATCGACGCACGTGTAGGACAATTAAAAGCACAAATCGAAGAGACAACATCTGAATTTGATAAAGAAAAATTACAAGAACGCTTAGCGAAATTAGCAGGTGGCGTTGCAGTGATTAAAGTAGGTGCTGCAACTGAAACAGAATTAAAAGAACGTAAATTACGTATTGAAGATGCATTAAACTCAACACGTGCAGCAGTTGAAGAAGGTATCGTTGCAGGTGGTGGTACAGCACTTGTATCAATCTACAACAAAGTAGCAGCAGTTGAAGCGACAGGTGATGTTGCAACAGGTGTTAAAATTGTATTAAAAGCATTAGAAGCTCCAATTCGTCAAATCGCAATTAATGCTGGCCTTGAAGGTTCAGTAATTGTTGAGAAGATTAAACACGCTGAAACAGGTGTTGGATATAACGCAGCAACTGATGAGTGGGTAAATATGATTGAAGCTGGTATCGTTGACCCAACTAAAGTTACAAGATCTGCATTACAAAATGCAGCATCAGTAGCAGCAATGTTCTTAACAACTGAAGCGGTAGTAGCAGAAATGCCTGAAGAAAACCCAGCACCAGAAATGGGTATGGGCGGTATGCCAGGGATGATGTAATTTAATAATAGATTTTAAAGATTCCGGATACATTGCGTATCCGGAATTTTTTTGTGATGATGTTTAGATATTTAGGTAGGCTTTTCCGGATACTTGGACTATTCGGAAAAGATGGAGATAAAATTGGTGAAATAATGATTAACAATTCCGGATACTTGGACTATTCGGAAAAGATTTCAAAAAATTAATATTTTAATTTAAGTTAAATGATTATATAATATGTGATAGACATGTATTTAAATTAAAAACATCTAAGAGGAGGCATCTCATGAAAGGTAAGGGGTTATTTGCAACATTTATCACTGTTATTTTACTAGGGATTTTCTTTCTACTCTCTTTACCTTATGTAAAAGGAGAGAAAGATTTAATTAGCAGTGAAAAAACATCAGTAGCGGCAAAATCAGATGAAAAAGAAGAAAAAAAGAAAGAAAAGTTTACTGCAGCTAGTCTTGAACGAGCTATTAAGAAACAAGATCTATATGCTGTAGATGCAAAGTATGTTGTCCTGCATGATGAATTTAAATCGTTGTATCCTGATAATTTACAGGCGACGATTAAAAATAACACAGATAAAGATATAAAAGACGTGCAATATGGATTTGTAGCGTGGGATAAAAATGGATTACCGATAAAAATTAAAGGTGATATCGATTTTGGAAAGAGTTATTTCAGAGGAGTAACGGCAGATGCAGCAAACATTAAAGGGTATGGTAGATTCGGAGAAGAAAAAGGCTACCGTATTGATAGTTCAATTGGAGTGCATAGCTTTAAACCATTTGTTGTGAGTTATATTGACTTTGAAGGTAAAAAATGGACAAATCCTTTGCATAAAGATTTCTTGAAAATGTATGAAGGCAAACGTTTGAAAGATATAAAAGATGCGGAAAAGTATATCTATTTTAAAGATAAATCCCCCCAACCAGAAAATAATCAAACAGAAAATATTGATCCTGTGAAATACAATGAAATTAGTCAAAAGATAAAAGAGAAAAATGAAATATCAAGTGAAGCACTCGAAGAATATATCGCGTATCTTCAGTTGATGGGATTACTTTCATACCTGGAATATTATGAATCACAAAATAATATTGATATAAATCAGTATTATGATTTGTCTGAAAAAAATATTAATCACTACACAGAAAATGACTTCATTGATTATGAGGATTCATATGATTATGAAAATAGCGATGACAGCTATGACGATTCCTATGTAGAGGATGAAGCATTAGAAGAAGAGCCGGAAGAATATTATGAAGAAGACATTGATGATAGTGTTGAAGATAGCTACTATGAAGATGAAACGGAAGAAACTTATGATGAATCAGATGTTTCTGAAGAAGATTATTATTATGAAGAATATGATTATTCAGAAGACCCAGTTGAAGAAGAGTATATAGAGGAAGAATATTAAAACTATAGCCATTTCGAAAATTATTCGGAATGGCTTCTTACTTTTTTATTTTGAGTTGAAAGGAGTAAACTATTCCGGATATTCGGACTATCCGGAAAAGATGGAGAACTATAAATTTATCTGTAATTAAAATATATTAAAAAGTTTTAATTCCAAGTGAAATTTTATAAAAATAACTAAAAGTTTAAAGTTGAAGTGAAACTTTGATATAATTTATATAAAAGTTTAAAGTTGAGGTGAAACTTATGAGTGAATTAGTAATGAGAGAAGAATATATCAATTTCCTAAGACGACATCGTGATAAGCAAGTTATTAAAGTTGTTTCTGGTGTTAGAAGATCTGGCAAATCAACTTTATTTAAGTTGTTTCAGGATGAGTTATTGTCTGAAGGAGTGAACCAATCACAGATTATTGCGATCAATTTTGAAGATATATCCTATCATCATCTATTGAATTATATGGATCTATACCAGTATTTAATTGATAAAATACACCCAATTGAAAAGACTTACATTTTCCTGGATGAGATTCAGATGATTGATCAGTTTGAAAAAGTAGTCGATTCTTTATTGTTAAAAAACAATGTCGATTTGTATATCACTGGTTCAAATGCATACTTTTTAAGCAGCGAATTAGCAACGTTACTTTCGGGGCGATATGTTCAACTTAATATGTTACCTCTGTCTTTCAAGGAATTTGTGACCTGGCATAAGCAGAAAGATAGCAATCATTCGTTGCCGGATTTGTATGAAGCGTATATACAAACAAGTTTTCCATATGCGATTAAAATTGATAACCCATTAGAACGTTTTGAATATTTACAAGGATTGTATTCAACGGTAGTTTTAAACGATATAGTAAAGCGAATGAATATTCAGGATGTTGGTGTACTAGAACGAATTATTGCAGCACTATTCTCTTCAATAGGTAGTTTAGTTACAGTAAATAAAATTAAGAATACGTTAGTTTCAAAAGGATATAAAATAGCGCATCAAACGATTGATCGTTATGTAAAAGGCATTCTCGATAGTTTAATCATGTATGAAGTAAAGCGATATAACATTAAAGGAAAAGCCTTATTGGAAAGCCAGTCAAAATATTATACCGTTGATACAGGGTTAAGACAGTTAGTATTGAGAGATCATCTACAGGATTATGGACATATACTAGAAAATATAATTTATCTAGAACTTAAGCGTAGAGGTTTTGAAGTGTATATTGGTGAAAATAATCAGTATGAAGTCGACTTTGTAGCAATTGCACCGGATAATAGTATTGAATATTATCAAGTTGCATTATCAACTTTAGATGAAAGCACTTTGAAAAGAGAATTAAGGTCATTAGCATCCATTGATGATCAGTATCCGAAGTATTTATTAACGCTAGATCAATTTAATCAAACAGCAAATTATAACGGGATACAGAAATTGAATGCATTACAATGGTTGATGGGAGAATAATGACGAGGTGATATGATGGACTGGAGAGAATATTTTACGCCGATAGTGTTAGAACGAGGAATGAGATGTATTTAATGTTAGACGACTTCATTGGAATAATCTATACAATTATACGTGGTTGCACAGTTGTTTACTTTACTTACTGACTTATTCGTAAAGATAAGCAAAAAAATAGATGATTAAGCCCACCAAAAAACCCCTTTTCTGTCCGACTAGAAAAGGGGTTTGGTGTATCTATGTTAGAAATCCTCGTTAAAAATGTAATAACATCTTATTAGTATAGTTGTAAATGAATTGTTCATTGATCTATTTATATTTGAGATTAGCCATGTGGATAATCTAATTTTTATAGAGATCTGTTTTAAGATACATATTTTAGAATTTCAAAGTAGTAAAAAACATGTACTTTATTCCGTACTTAATTTAGAATTTTATAAAAAAATAAAAACCTCACTGACACAGTGAGGTGTTGGTATGAGTACCACTTTAACGCTTTAAGCTTATTTTAACTTAACTATGATCTTTTAGAATGAAGCGAATGGCTTCTAAAAATATTATAACAAATTTTAAGGAATTGTCTATATAAAATTAACTGAAAATTCTAAAATAAAAGTACCCAATAAAAAATTTACATGTTATATTTACAATATAATACAAAGGAGTGGTTTTTATGGATGAAAGTATTAAGCCTTACATTTTGAGTTTAGACATCGGTACCGCATCAGTCGGTTATAGTGCAATGGATAAAAACTTTAATATCCTCAAATATCACGATAAACATGCAATCGGTGTTCTTACTTTTGAATCAGCGAGTACTGCTGCTGAGCGTCGTTTGCAAAGAGGTGCGAGAAGAAGATATAACCGTCGTGTAAAACGATTAGGATTACTACAGGAAGTATTGGCACCACTCGTTAAGAATCCGAACTTCTATAAATATGAAAACCTTTCTAAGTGGAAAAATAATAATCATGATTTTCAAGGGAAATCGTTATCGGAAGTTTTGAGATTTCTTGGTATGGATGGGCGCAAGTATCCTACAATCTATCATTTACAATATGCACTGCTTACAGAACAAAAAAAGTTTGCTCCTGAGCTTATATACATAGCGTTGTATCATTTAGTGAAATATCGCGGACATTTTTTGTTTGATCAGCTTGACTTAAGCAAACGTACAGGAAATGAAGGTGTCGCTGATTTACAGGAACTAATCGAATCATTTGAGTCACTAAATGAAATGAATCTATCAATAGATTCAGCTAAACTACAAGAAATATTTGAAATACTGAAAGATGAAAGTTTAACTAGAAATGATCGTTCAAAACAACTGAACAAAATTCAGAAACCTTTATCAGATATGTTTAAAATGTTGCTTGGGATGAAATTCAAAGAATTTGAGCTTTTTCCTGGAATGGACAATTACGAATCCTTAAAAGAAGACAAAAAGTCATATGCATTATCTGAAGACTATGAAGCTTCGATGAGTGAGCAATTAAAACAAGAGCAACGTGAATTTATTGAACTAGGAAATAAAGTATACATGTCATTAGTGCTTGAATCAATTCTACAAGATGCATCGTGCGTATCACACTCTAAAGTTAATGATTACAATAAGTTTAAAAATGAATTAACAACTGTTAAAGATATTATTTATAAAAAAGATGCTACAAAACAATTGTATACAAACATATTTGTTTCTTCTAAAGAGGCGATAAGAAATTATGATGCATTACCAAGCGATGAGAATTATAAAAAATTATGTTTATTTGATCAGTATTTAAAGCATCCAAAAACCAAATATGATGACTTGAATAAAGAATTAAAAAAACATATCGACAAGTCTCATCCATTCTATGAATTACTTGAAGAAAACAAATTGTTAAGAGTGTTAAATACCGTTGATAATTCAAGTATTCCAATGCAAAATAATCTTTTTGAAGCAGAACGTATATTAAAGAATCAGCAAAGTTATCATAAAGAAATTACAAATGAAATGATTGAGCAAGTTTTAAGCATCATTAGATTCAGAATTACTTATTATGTAGGACCATTAGTAAAACATTCAGAAAACCAAAAGTTTGGATGGATGACTAGAAATTCGGATGAACGTATTAAACCATGGAATTTTGATAGTATTGTAAACCGCTCTAAGAGTGCTGAAGAGTTCATACGCAAAATGACGAATAAATGTACTTACTTGATGAATGAAGATGTACTTCCGAAAAACAGTTTGATTTATCAAGAAATGGAAGTATTAAATGAATTGAATGGTGTTCAAATTAGACCTGAAAATGCACCTAAACATAAGAAATATAGACTTGAACCAAGCGTAAAACTATATATTTATAATGAAATCTTCAAGAAAAGTAAGTCTGTAACACATAAATCATTAATCGATAAAATGAAAAAATCTGAACATAAGTCATTCTTTACATCTTTCGATGATAAGCTAAGGGTTTTTGGTACTCAGGATGAAACTAAATTTGTATCAAAACTATCAACATATCAAGATATGAATCGTATCATTGGTGATGTTGAAAATAATTACGACATGATTGAAGAAATTGTTCTTTGGATTACAATATTTGAAGACAAAAATATACTTGAAGATAAAATTAAAGAAAAATATTCAGAGTTATCTAAGAAACAGATTGAACAGTTGAAGAAGCTCAACTATTCTGGGTGGGGTAGAATTAGTGAAAAATTATTAACACATGACTATAAAGGTTTTACTGTAATTGATCTATTACGCCGAACAGATCAAAACTTTATGGAAATTATTACGAGTAAAGATTATGGTTTCAAAGAATTCATCTCTGACGAAAATCAAATCGAACACCATCAGGTAAGATACAAAGATGTCGCAGCATTAGCTACATCACCAGCACTTAAGAAAGGGATTTGGAATACATTAGAAATTGTGCGTGAATTAACAACAATTTTTGGTGAACCTGAATACATTGTTATGGAGTTTGCTACTGAAGATGGTGAAAAAGCGAAACGACAAAAATCAAGAAAACAGCAGTGGGATAGTAATATTAAAGTTAATAAACTGAAGTCAGTTGCTGATTATAAAAAAGTCATTGATGAGTCTTCTGATGAAAACTTTGATTTTCAGAATGATAGGTTATGGCTCTATCTATCTCAAAATGGAAAATGTATGTATACACATGAAAGCATAGATTTAGGAAGATTATTAAATGATAAATCAAATCAAGTTTATGAAATAGATCATATTTATCCACAACGATTAGTGAAGGATGACAGTATTAATAATAAGGTACTTGTAGTAAAATCTGCAAACCAACATAAGTCTGGGGATGCAATGCCACTTGAAAAAATGTCTGAAACGAAACGTGGATATATGATTAGTTTCTGGAAACGATTAAATGATAATGGTTTAATAAGCAGTACTAAATTGGCTAGATTAATGAAACAGACATTATCAGAACTAGATAAAGAAGGGTTCATTCAAAGACAGTTAGTAGAAACGAGACAAATTTCTTCTCACGTAAGAGATTTTCTAGAAGAAGAATATTCTGATACTAAAGTTATTCCTATGAAATCAAGATTTGCAAGTGAATTTAGAAAACGATTTGAAATTCCGAAGATACGTGAGCTTAATGATAGTCATCATGCGATTGATGCTTATTTGAACGGTGTTGTATACCTGGCAGGTCGAGTGTTATATCCAGATGTTGACTTCTTTGATTTTAACTTTAAACGTGAAAAAGTTCGTCAAAAGTGGAAAGCAATGGGAGAAAATTTAAATGAAAATAGAAAAAAAGATGACTTCTTCTTCTTTAATAAAATCAAAAATTTAGATCTATCACAAGGTGAATTATTGACTTCTAAGATTAAGATGGACATCGATAACTTTAAAATTAATTACGTAAGAAAAACAGGTGGTCAAGAGAGCGCATTCTATAAACAGACAGCTTATTCACCAAAATTAAATCAAGCAAAATACGATTCTAACAAAAATGATTTTGTAGTTTATAAAGAAATGAAGGTTTTAAAATCGCATGCTATTTATTACGTAGAGGTTGGTAAGAATGGTAAACCTAAAGAAAAATATAGCGTAGTAGATGAGCTAGTTATTGAAAGCTATCAAAATCAAGGATTATCAAAAGATGAACTTGCATTGTATTTAGCAAATAGAGAAAGTAAATTTGAAGTAACAGAAGCAAAGTATTTATTTGAAATTAATAAGGGAGATATTATTTATCTTAATGAACATCCGACTTATTTCGTTTCAAGTGGAGAAGTTATCAACGGTCGTCAATTTAGAATGTCAATTGAAGAGCAAATTAACTTAAGAGAGACTTTAAGAGGTAAGATTAATCAATCTAAAGAAGAATTAAACGTAGTTTATCAATCTGTCGCACAAAAACTTATTGAAGACTATGCGATTATACTACCGAAAAAAGATAAAGAATCTAAAATAGAAAAAATTATGAAATACTTTGAAACTACAGAGATGACTTTAGAAGACTTTGAAAAGTGTATAAAAGAAGTTTTTAAAGTGGCTGGTGCAAACGCAGGACGCTCAGATTATCTGGGTGGAAGAATGAGTGGTCTGTCAGATACTACTTTCTTCGGTAAAGATATCAATGCTAAAATTCAATATAAATCAATTACAGGACTTAAATCCACAAAATTAAAATCCCTTTATAAACTCGCGGAGTCATTAAAATGAGTTTCAGAACAATAGTGATAACAAAAGAGTCGAAACTGTCATTGCGAATGAATCATCTTGTTGTGAAGTCAGAGACACATACACAAGTTCCTATTGGAGAAATATCTTGTCTAATCATTGAAAATCCAAACATTTCGTTAACAGGTCATTTAATGAATGCTTTAACAGAAAATAAAATTATGACAATTGTTTGTGGTAAAGATCATTTACCACAAACATTTCTACATGCAGTGTACGGGCATCATCGTCAATCCAGACTTATTGAGCAACAAATGAATTGGCATCCAGAATTTAAGGAACGCATGTGGCAATTGATTATCAAGAAAAAAATAGAATATCAAAAGCAAATTATTAAGTACTATTTCAAAACACTGGATGTTTCAATTTTCGATGAATACATCCGTGATGTTAAGCCTGGAGACTATACAAATAGAGAAGGTCATTCAGCGAAAGTATATTTTAATATTATCTTCAGTAACGAAATTACCAGAAACACAGAACATGTGAAAAATGCAGGGTTGGATTATGGGTATCAAATTATATTAGCAATATTTGCAAGAACAATAATAAGTAAAGGTTATCTTACAGAGATTGGAATCATGCATAGAAATGAATTTAATTTATATAATCTAGCATCTGACCTAATGGAAGTAATACGACCACTTATAGATTATACTGTGCTGGATACAATTAGAGATTCATTTGAAAAAGAAGAAAAAAGAAAAATTGCAGATGTTCTCAATAAAAAAATATGTGTAAATAATAAAATGTATTACTTAGTGAACGCCATAGAAATATATGTTGAAAGTGTATTTAAATATTTATCCACTGGAAATGAAAAATATATTAAGTTTCCAAGTTGGAAATATTAAAGGAGATATGTATGGGGGCGAAATATTTGAGGTTATTTGTAATGTTCGATTTGCCAGTTGAAACTTCTAGGGAGAGGCGTGCTTATCGTCAGTTCGTCAAATATTTGACTAAAGAAGGTTTTGTCAGAATACAATATTCTATCTATAGTAAGCTCATCTTTAATAGAGGTACATTGATTCACCAAATGAATAAGTTAAAGCAAGAAGTACCACTTAACGGAACAGTCCAGACCTTAACAGTAACTGAGAAGCAATTTAGTGAAATGACATATTTGGTAGGAGAACCTCCGCAAGGCATGATTGGATTACGAACAGATAGGATGATTGAGTTATGAAAATATCAAGTAATCTGTCTGCAGTAATTGATATTAAAGAAAATAAAATTAACGCAATTACTTTTGAGGATACTTATCAATGTAATGAATTTATAAGAAATTTGCTTAACTACCTTAATGCTAAAGAAGACGGAGATGACTTATTTAGTGAGCTGATAGATGAAGATATTGAAACAGTTAATGTAAAGTCATTTCATAGTATTATACTTAATTGTGGGACTTTAGATTTGATATCAGAGAAACAGATGAAAGATGCTATGATGAAAAGACTTGAGCAAGATTGTCTAGGTAAAGAAGAGATAGGAAATATATATGAACGCATTGAAAAAGAAATGAGCCTTTTATCTTCTATAATGAAGATAAAAGATGATTATTATCAAATTGAGATAGATGAAACTCAGTTGAAGTTTAAACAATTTTTAAAGCTTTTTAAAATAGATGTTCATAATGATTTTAGTCATTTAAGTGCAATACAGGCGAGGAAAGCATGTATTGATTTGATGAAGGAGGAGAAAAAAGAAAATATTCTTTTTCTGTTGTTTCCTGAATCAAATCTGGGTGTGAAAGACGTTAAAGCTTTTATGGATTTAATTAAAAATTATGGAATGACAACGATTATGGTTACAAATCATCCGTATTTTATGATAGAAGCGGATTCTTTGTCTATGAGTAAGGATAATATGACTTTATTTGATATTAATCAGGTTAGAGACGAATTTCGATTAATGTTCCCAAACGAAGAGATAGATGAGAACATTGTGAGACAAATAGCTATTAATGAATTTTCTCGACAATACTTTATTAAAGATGAGCGCTATATCAGATTTATTAATGAGTACTAGTCGTGTATAATAAGTAATAACTATAAAAACTGTTTCATTATCATTACAAAGAGTAGTTTATACCTCATAACTTCGTGTTTTGAGTTTTAGAACTATGATCTTTTAGAATGAAGTGAAACTATGGCAGTTGCTAAAGTTCAAGCAGTAGGTTTTAGAACTATGATCTTTTAGAATGAAGTGAAACAAAGGTATGGCAAAGTCATTTAAAGCTTCGTTTTAGAACTATGATCTTTTAGAATGAAGTGAAACATATCGATTGGTCCACTCGCATTATTAAAGTTTTAGAACTATGATCTTTTAGAATGAAGTGAAACGTTTTATCATCTGAGTATATTGCAATATTGTTTTAGAACTATGATCTTTTAGAATGAAGTGAAACTGATTTTGATAAGACGGTAAATATTGTTATGTTTTAGAACTATGATCTTTTAGAATGAAGTGAAACTAGCAGAAACGCAGACATCACAAGCAGCAAGTTTTAGAACTATGATCTTTTAGAATGAAGTGAAACATTGACGAGAAGGTGCCAATAAAAGAGCTGTTTTAGAACTATGATCTTTTAGAATGAAGTGAAACCACTTGGAACGCTGTAGCTTTTGAAATGGCGTTTTAGAACTATGATCTTTTAGAATGAAGTGAAACATCGTCTACCTTTCTTCGTCCAAATCATAAGTTTTAGAACTATGATCTTTTAGAATGAAGTGAAACATCATTTATGGCGATGATTTAATGATGCGCGTTTTAGAACTATGATCTTTTAGAATGAAGTGAAACAACCCTATTACTTAATTTCTTAAGTAGTAGTTTTAGAACTATGATCTTTTAGAATGAAGTGAAACGTTCGTAAGAGTGCTTAAGAATGATGTACAGTTTTAGAACTATGATCTTTTAGAATGAAGTGAAACCAAGTGAACTAATTGAATTAATCATCATGTGTTTTAGAACTATGATCTTTTAGAATGAAGTGAAACATGATTGATAACTAACTTAAGTAAGTCTATGTTTTAGAACTATGATCTTTTAGAATGAAGTGAAACACAGATTTGAAACAGAGACAGGCAAACCACGTTTTAGAACTATGATCTTTTAGAATGAAGTGAAACTAAATGAAAGCACACCATTTATTATTTGTTGTTTTAGAACTATGATCTTTTAGAATGAAGTGAAACGATTAGTAGGTAATAAGAAAGATTGGTTCCGTTTTAGAACTATGATCTTTTAGAATGAAGTGAAACGTTTACTGCATCATTTAATAAAGCACCATTGTTTTAGAACTATGATCTTTTAGAATGAAGTGAAACGTCAATGAGTGTCACGACATATGGAAGTATGTTTTAGAACTATGATCTTTTAGAATGAAGTGAAACTAAAATGTTTTGATAATACATATGTTCTCTGTTTTAGAACTATGATCTTTTAGAATGAAGTGAAACACTTTGTTGCCCATTCGCACGATTTCCTCCGTTTTAGAACTATGATCTTTTAGAATGAAGTGAAACTAAGGCTGGCGAGGGCGTTAAGTGGCTTGCGTTTTAGAACTATGATCTTTTAGAATGAAGTGAAACGAAAGAGAATGCTGGATGTCGTTGTAGTATGTTTTAGAACTATGATCTTTTAGAATGAAGTGAAACAAAGAGAAATCATAGGAACCGCTCATGTAGTTTTAGAACTATGATCTTTTAGAATGAAGTGAAACTAAAGGATTCTTCCAATTGTTTCAAGGTAAGTTTTAGAACTATGATCTTTTAGAATGAAGTGAAACATTATTTAACAAGTGACCAAGAAAAAGATTGTTTTAGAACTATGATCTTTTAGAATGAAGTGAAACTTGTACCATTGAATGTTATAAGCATGGTTGTTTTAGAACTATGATCTTTTAGAATGAAGTGAAACTGAAGATGCACAGTTTATTGAAATATACGAGTTTTAGAACTATGATCTTTTAGAATGAAGTGAAACAGAAAGAAAACTGGAGGAAACAAATACGTAGTTTTAGAACTATGATCTTTTAGAATGAAGTGAAACTTCTGAATTAAAACCGTTTCACTAATTTTAGTTTTAGAACTATGATCTTTTAGAATGAAGTGAAACTTCAAATAATGATTCGTTTGAAAGCGTCCAGTTTTAGAACTATGATCTTTTAGAATGAAGTGAAACCTTGCTTTAGGTTCTGCCATGGCATCTGTGTTTTAGAACTATGATCTTTTAGAATGAAGTGAAACAAGAATAGAAAGCCTACATTTAACGACTGGTTTTAGAACTATGATCTTTTAGAATGAAGTGAAACGCAATTCAGCGTGGGGAGCAGATGCGTACTGTTTTAGAACTATGATCTTTTAGAATGAAGTGAAACTGGTGGTCAACTTGTATATGATTATTACTTGTTTTAGAACTATGATCTTTTAGAATGAAGTGAAACGTAACGTTCAATCCGTGGAATGAGCGCCATGTTTTAGAACTATGATCTTTTAGAATGAAGTGAAACATATCCGAATTCATAAATTGATGGATATTTGTTTTAGAACTATGATCTTTTAGAATGAAGTGAAACATTAGAATTAGTTTATGATAAAGAGATGCCGTTTTAGAACTATGATCTTTTAGAATGAAGTGAAACTCCGTACTAGTTCTAAAGCTAGTACGGTTGGTTTTAGAACTATGATCTTTTAGAATGAAGTGAAACACCATCTGTAATGATGGACTCATGGGAATAGTTTTAGAACTATGATCTTTTAGAATGAAGTGAAACAGTATTGGTCGTACAATCTACATAACAGGTGTTTTAGAACTATGATCTTTTAGAATGAAGTGAAACACATTAGATGAACTTATGGAAAAAGCTACGGTTTTAGAACTATGATCTTTTAGAATGAAGTGAAACAATTTTAGTTGATAGTGTGAGTAGTGTTTGTTTTAGAACTATGATCTTTTAGAATGAAGTGAAACATACTGTTTACCATCTGCATATCGCATGTTGTTTTAGAACTATGATCTTTTAGAATGAAGTGAAACAACACATTTATTTCGGATGTCGAGCCTATGGTTTTAGAACTATGATCTTTTAGAATGAAGTGAAACTTTTTCTGTAACTGAACAGTCTATGAATATGTTTTAGAACTATGATCTTTTAGAATGAAGTGAAACACAGAGTCGTGGCGTATCTCGGGTGTAAAGTTTTAGAACTATGATCTTTTAGAATGAAGTGAAACGAGTAAGCCTTTTCCTACCCACTCGAATAAGTTTTAGAACTATGATCTTTTAGAATGAAGTGAAACTGTAAATTTCACGGTTCTTCGTGATATTTTGTTTTAGAACTATGATCTTTTAGAATGAAGTGAAACAAAAGTCTTATCAAGTTTTATCTTCTCAATGTTTTAGAACTATGATCTTTTAGAATGAAGTGAAACAGATATGTTTGTGAACAAGGATTACGAAGTGTTTTAGAACTATGATCTTTTAGAATGAAGTGAAACCCATATGATTTTCCCCATATCTTTTTCGGTGTTTTAGAACTATGATCTTTTAGAATGAAGTGAAACAAGCAAGACGTAAGGAACAGGAAATTGTTGTTTTAGAACTATGATCTTTTAGAATGAAGTGAAACAGGTTCATCGCTTTATATAAGACGTTTCAGTTTTAGAACTATGATCTTTTAGAATGAAGTGAAACGTAGCGACATGGCACAAACTTCTAAAGTTAGTTTTAGAACTATGATCTTTTAGAATGAAGTGAAACTCGTTTTCGAGATACAGAGGTTCATCATTTGTTTTAGAACTATGATCTTTTAGAATGAAGTGAAACAGGACGTGACGGTTATAGATTAATCGGAGCGTTTTAGAACTATGATCTTTTAGAATGAAGTGAAACCATACTCACTTGATATGAGTTCCATATCTCGTTTTAGAACTATGATCTTTTAGAATGAAGTGAAACCGAAATACGTATAGATCACGTGTGAATACGTTTTAGAACTATGATCTTTTAGAATGAAGTGAAACAAGTTATTATGACAAAGGGAGTGTGAGGAGGTTTTAGAACTATGATCTTTTAGAATGAAGTGAAACCGCTTGTTCTGAAATGGTTAGTACTGCGATGTTTTAGAACTATGATCTTTTAGAATGAAGTGAAACTATCATAGTGACTTGATTTACTGTTTTGACGTTTTAGAACTATGATCTTTTAGAATGAAGTGAAACAAAAACTACTAAACGCTCATAATCATATATGTTTTAGAACTATGATCTTTTAGAATGAAGTGAAACATCTTTTTGCGTGCCATCTGTAGCCGTGAAGTTTTAGAACTATGATCTTTTAGAATGAAGTGAAACATATCGATCCAATGGATTACTTTAGTAAGTGTTTTAGAACTATGATCTTTTAGAATGAAGTGAAACAAAAGAAATGGAAATTAAAAAAGTTGGTAAGTTTTAGAACTATGATCTTTTAGAATGAAGTGAAACATAAGAAGACAATTAAATATTGGGAAGATAGTTTTAGAACTATGATCTTTTAGAATGAAGTGAAACATATAATCAGACAAAATCTTATAACTTAATGTTTTAGAACTATGATCTTTTAGAATGAAGTGAAACTGGTCCATCAGTTGAGAATAACTTTAACTCGTTTTAGAACTATGATCTTTTAGAATGAAGTGAAACGCAGTATGGAGGTATAATCCTCCGTTTATGTTTTAGAACTATGATCTTTTAGAATGAAGTGAAACAACAACACAGATAATACTGTTACATCTACGTTTTAGAACTATGATCTTTTAGAATGAAGTGAAACAAATGGTATTAAAAACCACTTAATCTATCCGTTTTAGAACTATGATCTTTTAGAATGAAGTGAAACTAAAATCAGTTTTCTTTCCCATGTTTTTTGTTTTAGAACTATGATCTTTTAGAATGAAGTGAAACTACCTCCGTTTAATTTCGTTTATATTTCGTGTTTTAGAACTATGATCTTTTAGAATGAAGTGAAACTTTAGGACCAAATGTTAATAACCCTGTTTCGTTTTAGAACTATGATCTTTTAGAATGAAGTGAAACTAGTAGTGAAGCAATTACTTTAAAATATATGTTTTAGAACTATGATCTTTTAGAATGAAGTGAAACTACAAGCTGTGTTGTTGTCTCAGTGTTTGTGTTTTAGAACTATGATCTTTTAGAATGAAGTGAAACGGTTGAGCGCTATGTAAGTGAACAGTTAGGTTTTAGAACTATGATCTTTTAGAATGAAGTGAAACTGCTATATCTGTACTTGCGCCTTCTCCGTTGTTTTAGAACTATGATCTTTTAGAATGAAGTGAAACCGAAAAATTTAATTTGTGGGAGGTTTAACGGTTTTAGAACTATGATCTTTTAGAATGAAGTGAAACATAACAACTGCAACAATTTGAGCAACAATGTTTTAGAACTATGATCTTTTAGAATGAAGTGAAACTGTTCCGTACTTAAATAATGAGTATCTTATGTTTTAGAACTATGATCTTTTAGAATGAAGTGAAACTTATCGAGAACCCTGCACATGGTCGTATCTGTTTTAGAACTATGATCTTTTAGAATGAAGTGAAACTAAAATGTTAGGAGAGTTCGCAGAGTTGATGTTTTAGAACTATGATCTTTTAGAATGAAGTGAAACGGCGGTATTACTCAAAATTACGATAGCTGGGTTTTAGAACTATGATCTTTTAGAATGAAGTGAAACGGCAGCGGACCAGGCCGGCGCAACATACGTGTTTTAGAACTATGATCTTTTAGAATGAAGTGAAACTTCCTTTTATCTTATTCTTCGCATTCTCAACGTTTTAGAACTATGATCTTTTAGAATGAAGTGAAACAAATATTGCAACTGAATATTTAGACTTACGTTTTAGAACTATGATCTTTTAGAATGAAGTGAAACTAAAAAGAACGCATTGACAGCTTACTTTGTGTTTTAGAACTATGATCTTTTAGAATGTATGTTTTAGAACTATGATCTTTTAGAATGAAGTGAAACTTAATCTACTGCTTTTCTACGTCTGCGTTTGTTTTAGAACTATGATCTTTTAGAATGAAGTGAAACCTATCGCTTTAAGAGTAGGATTGCACGAGTGTTTTAGAACTATGAGATGGTGGATGGGATAGAGAGATTGAGTTTGTAGTTTTAGTACTCTGCGAAATTTAGTATAAGTGAGATTTTGATGCGTATTATAAATCTTTAAAATGCGTTATAGTACTCTGTGAAATATGGATTCTGACCAACCCTATAAATTAGATGTTCCGAGGTTAGTAATCTAGAGAATATGCAGATTGATTTCGGATAGTGAACACTTTAACTATACGCTCGAAAACGTTAATAAGAAATACAAGATGAACGTTAAAGAGTTAGGTAAGGATAAAGAGAAGTTAGAATTGTTTCTAGAAAAATAATATAAAATGATTCTTTACAACCGATTCCTAATCGAATCGTTTTTTCATGTCCAAAATTTTTCACTATATCACATAATTTTCAAATATTTAATGTATTTATATTATAATAAAGAAAATATTAATTAAGAGGATACGACATGACACTTATAACTAATGACTTAAAGATACTATCGCTTAAAGATTTGATGTTGAGTTCAAATGGAGAAGGATCATTAACCCTTAAAATTCCTTCCTATCAAAGGCCTTATCGCTGGAGTTCTAAATCTGCTAATCAATTATTTATGGATATCTATGAAGCATTTAATAATAATATATCAGAATATCGCTTAGGGAGTGTGATTCTTCACAAAGATAACGATTTCTATAATATTGTAGATGGTCAGCAGAGGCTTACCACATTATCTATCTTATTATTTGTTATAAAAAGTGAAAACAGTGATTATGAAGACAGATTATCTTTACTTAATGAAAAGTATGACGACTTGTCTCATGCAGCGATCGTTCGTAACTTTGATATCTTGAACAAACGTGTTGGAGAATTAAGTCTGGATGAAATAAAGAGATTAGAGCAGTATCTGTTAGAACGATGTACAATCGTTCAGATTGTTACAGACAACGTTCAGGAAGCATTTCAGTTCTTTGATTCTCAGAATTCTAGAGGAAAGGCACTTGCGCCGCATGATTTACTCAAGTCTTATCATTTACGAGAAATGAAACATAATGATGAACAAGCGACTATGGATTTAATTCAGCAGTGGGAGAATATCGATCAAGCGAGACTTTCACTGATATTTGAGTGGTATCTCTATCCAATCCATCAGTGGCAAAGAAATAAAGATGGTATTGGTTATTCTTCAAAGAATATAGATGTATTTAAAGGGATTAACGCTGACAGTACGTTTAACTATGCAATGTATCATAAAGCAAGTCACCTTTATGTTGAACAGTTTAATAGAAGTGGCAACAATGAGCTCTTCGCTTCTACTCCTATAACGCAGTTTCAATTAACAGAACCGATTATAGCAGGTAGGCGTTTTTTTGAATATATATTGTATTACGAGAAATTGCTAAAGAAAGTAGCATATAGAATCAATAATGCGAACCGTGAGCATCCAGAAGTGCTGGGGGACGAAAGTGTGCGAGGCGATTGGCTTACGAAAAGGTTGTATGAAGCTTTAGTATTAATGTGTATTGATCGTTTTGGAGAGGAAGCATTCACTCCAAGGATTGAAAATATATTATATACATGGAGTTATTCGATTAGACTGCATATGAAAAGAGTGAGCAAACTAACGATTAATAAGTATGCGCAAGGCAATCATGAAATTAATCCAGGATTGAATTTATTTGAGCGTATTAAAGAAATGAGACATCCAAATGAACTTATGGAAATACTGTTTAAACAACCTGAACACCATAATAAATATAAAATAATGAAAGAAGAAATTTTCAAAATTAATCATTGGAGCTTAAATAATGACGAATAATAAACAGAGTATATCAGGATATACAAATAAAAATGTATTTACCAAATCAGCATCCGAAATTTTTAAGAACATGCGTTTCTTGATCCCCATCTATCAACGAAATTATGCATGGGGTGAGACTCAAATTGTACAACTCATTGAAGATATAGACAGTGCAGTGACACTGGATACGGATACAGGTGAGTACTTCTTAGGAAATTTAATCTTAAATAAAAGAGATACGTTATCTGACGAAGACTATCTATATACGAATGAAGTCATTGATGGGCAGCAGAGGCTCACGACATTGTATTTACTATGTATTTATTTAGGCATCGACTTTGATAAAGAAGCATTGAGGTTTGAAGCGAGAGTACAGTCAAATCAGACGTTGGATTTAATTAATGAAGCTAATGTTAATAATTATGGCAGTATACTATCTGATGAAATCTTAAAAGGTTATGAGATTATTAAAAATTATTTCCTGGTACATAAAATAGTTAAAGAAGACTTTAAAACTAAGTTAACTAAAGTGAAGTTAGTTGTTATCTATGTCCCACAAGATATTGATTTGAACCATTACTTTGAAATTATGAATACACGTGGTGAGCAGCTTGAACTACATGAAATTGCTAAGGCAAGAATCTTAGAGCAAATGACATCTAGTAATGATCAAACGTTAGCTGCAACAATCTGGGATGCATGTTCCAATATGAATCGATATGTACAGATGAATTTTAGCAGCGATTTTAGGGGAGAAATATTTAATGATAACTGGGATAATCTTAAAGAAAATCTAAAGTGCTTCGATGATTTATCAACGAATAATAATAGTGGAAATCACAACGAGCAAATGACACTAATAGATAGAATTAAGGGTAAAGGTGATACAAAAGGAGATACGAGCAACACTGTATTCGAAAATGATGGTGAACGATTCGATTCTATTATTTCATTTCCTAATTTTTTGCTCCAGGTTAACGCTGCCTTAAGTAAAGAGGATAATGAAACACCGGGTTTAGATGATAAACAGCTATTACAAAGCTTAGCGTGGGTCTGGCAGAAAAATGATGATGAAAGCGATGAAGACAGAGGAAAGCAATCTAAAGACTTTCTATTTCAACTATTAAAGACAAGAATCATATTCGATAGAATAATTATCAAAAGAGAATACAAAGGTAAAGCTCTAAATGAAGGTAGATGGTCATTACAGAAAATGAAAAGATATGTCGAGAGAGAAAATTATACAGCTGATTATGTTGATACTTTAAAAGGGTCAGAGAATAAACAATTAAAAGTGTTACAATCAGCGCTTAGAGTGACCTATACATCACCGAAAGCAATGCGCTGGATTACGCTAGTGCTTAAAAGTATCCTGAATGAGAATAAAGAGGAATCAGATGTTATTCAGATACTTGAAGATTACTGTAGAGAAAGCGTAAGAAAATCTGATTATAAGAACAAACGTGGTTTTCAGATAGAACATATCGTATTTAATTATCTGGATTATCTATTGTACAGAGATGGGTATGAAAATGAACAAAAGCAAGTGATTACTAAGTTATCAAACTGGGAGTTCCAATTTAGAAACTCAATTGAACATTTCTATCCACAACATCCTTTGAATGGAGATATATGGGATGAACACGATGAATTAAATAGCTTCGGTAATCTCGCACTTATATCAGTAAGTGGCAATTCAATGTTCTCCAATCGTATACCGGAAGAGAAAGCTAAAGTTGAGCATATCATTAACCAAAGCTTGAAACTGGAGATTATGGCACATATAACGAAAAAATCAGGGTGGAGTAAAGAAAAGGTTAAATGTCATTGTGATGAAATGATAACGATAATAGATAATGATATTAGAAAAGCCGATTCATAATCGAATCGGCTTTAATTATTGAATGAAGCTTAATTGTCTGGCGCCAGCAACAGTTCATAGCGTTCAGCTATCTTTTCATAACCTTGTCGCTGATACATATCGCGTGCGGTATCGTTTCCATCTGCAATAAGGAATACCTGCTTGCCGTGGGCCAAGTCATACACCGCTTCTTGCAGACGACTCCCGATACCACGTTTACGATACGTTTCAATCACGTAGAAGTCATCGATTTCTACCGTCTCGTCTTCTATAATCGCTTCTATCTTACCTGCAGGCATATTGTCTATGTATGCGACAATCTGTAGTATGTTATGCTTTAACAAATCACGTCTATGTGTCTCGTCTTTCAGCTTTACAAAGTCTTCTCCGTACTCGATTTCTCCAGCTGCACAGACCTTTAGGAAGTCATCGAATATGGGTCCGTCCTGTGTAACTACCTCGCAAACGACCTCATCGTTACGTCTTAACTGTTTCGGATGCTTTAGTTCATACAATTCCATCATCTCTAGGTTACAACCATGTGATTTCGCATAAGCGACAATTGATTCCGGAATCACTTCGTTGTCAGGAAAGATGAATAGTAGGTGTTGTTGATGATATTTCATATGAAAATCACGCTGATATGATAAATCTTCTTTAAATAGTTCTAGCGTCGGCATCTCTTTATATTCGAAGTAGTTTGCGTAATACTTAATTAACTGACTCGACGTATGATAGTGAATATAACGGGCGCTTTCTTCTAATATGTCCGCACTATTATGTGTATCTTTAAATGACAGCATGTTATTACCTCGCTTTTTATTATTTATTATACATGATTTTATATACACTATATATTTTACAGTAATTGTATTAAAATGGTATTAATATGATAAAAGAGGTGCTACATGGATAAAAAGGATTTCAAGAGAACATTTCAATATTTTATAAAGAATTTATTTAACTTTAAAGGAGAACTGCCATTTCATCTGTATAAGAAGCTGATGCTTATTCCGCAAATCTGTGCTTTTATTATACTTGCATTATTCATGATCTATTTATTTAAAGATATATTCAGTGGTTATCCTTATCACGATTTGTCGCTGAAAGAAGCAGAACGTCTAGAGGCACTGGATCAGTTCAAACGCTTTAGTGCTATTATATTTTTCTTCGTATTCTTGTATTTATCATCTTTATCTACAGAGATAAAGCGATTCAGATTTCTAAGGAAGTCACCAGCTGTGTATTTAGCGCTTGGATGCATAGGTTTACCTTTAATCTATGCCTATAGTTATTATTCTAACGTTATTATGCATAGTACGAGTACCGTCGGCATATTACTCATCATTTTAATACCGTGGTTTGCGAACAATAAGAATAAACCGACCGACCGCGACAAATTGTATGAAGACTATGATTTTGAGGATATCGAAAAGTTGGAACAGTGAAGTTATATTAAAACATATAGAAAGGATGTCGTGATATGACGAAGAAACTATGGCTAAATTATCTTATCTATGGAATTATTGTAGTGATGTTATTATGGTTATTGATTGATAGTGGCGTGCAGCAGGAACCGTTTATATTTACTTTTCTTATAGTAGTTTTAATTGGACCATTCTTTATCATTTCTCACGAAACGAGACTCAGGCAGTTACTTCATAGAAATCGACTGGCAGGGTTAGAGCAACGTGTAGCACAGAAGAAGTACGAATATACAGTGCTTGCAGTGATGTTGATTATCTCTTTGTTATTGCATATGTATTACAAGATGAATGATATGGATACGTCAGGGTTGTTCAATTTTACCGTTGCTATTTTCGGTGCAGCGGTAGGTACGAACATGAGGCATATTGTTGATAGACAGGAGATAAAAGAAATAAAAGAGAAATCCATGTTTAAGTGAATAAACTGCACCCCGAAAGTTAGATTTTAAGTCAAACGTTCAGGGTGCCGTTTATTTGTATTAAGCCTTTTATTTCTTGGGTAATGACTTAATCTCATCACGCTTACCATTTAAAACATCGTCTAAATATTTACCGTATAACCCTTCATCGTCTTTAGAAATTAAATGACCATAACCTTCCAGCACGATACGTCTTGTATCCCATCCCTGACTTCGATAGAAAGCCTCACTTTCCTTACTTTTCTTTAATGTATTAAAGCCTTTCGCGTATTTGTCAGTACCATCATCATGTTCTCCTACAATCCATGTTAATGGGAATGGTTCCTGGATGACGTCACTTTTAGGTAATGTATCTGTAATACCTTCAGACTTCGGTGAGCCCCCGCCACCAAATAATACAGCACCACCGCGTTTCACACCTGCTTTCTTCAAATCATGAAGCAACCAGTATGCCACTTCTTCAGAACCTCCCGAGAATGACCCGATCCATAAGTTGTCGTGAGCTGGTAATGTGTGAATAAGCTCGACGAGATATTCATTATTCTGCTCCCCGTTTGTCCACCAAGTCTTGTCCTTACTCGGCGTCTTCGGTACAATGAGCGTTAATTGATGTGCTGCAGCTGTCTGTTTTATGCCGTGTGGTCCTTCCAGATAATACTTTGTATCAGGTTCATAAAATTCTGCTGCCCCGTCACCATGTAGCCAGAGTAACGTTCCTTTTGCGTGTGTTGCAGGGTAGATAAGATAGTTAATCTGCGTACCATCACTCGTAGTGAAGTGTTCAGGATTATTTGCTTTGTGGGTTACAACATGTGTCGTTTTATTCGTGACGATAATGAATAGAGTAATCAGAACGATTAAGCTGAAGCATACAATAATAAGTTTATTTCGTGACGTATTTGTCATAGTGCATCCTTTCGAACATTAATATGTATATAGGATAAGTCTTTTGGTGTTTAAGTTCACTAGCTTCGTAGTTAATCGAATTATCATACTTTGCATGATAGTCCTCCATTATAATTGCCAGGTCATTTGCGTCCATACCTTTTGCATTTTGCATCGTAATATTGATATCTTTGTATCCAATCTTATTATTCAGATGCATCGTTTATTTGTATATTATTATACCCTCTATCTTAGCAAATAAATCTTAAAAGGACATCTAGATCAAATACCTTTCTGTACTATGTTAAAACATACATACTATAAAGATTGAGGGAACTCATATATAATCATTCTTTGAATATTACAAGTCATATAAGGGGTTGTTTATGCTGGATTATGGTTCAGCAGTATTTGTCGGCGAACTGGAACTCATCTTTCCATATAGCACGTGAGAATAAGATGTGGATTGAATGCGAACCTCTAGGACGTTCTTTGATAGAGGAAGGTTATATTATAAAGCGTTTCTAGTATTATTGTTGAATAATAAATCATAATCTTTGTTGTAAGTTAATCTTAAGTGTTATTATATTAGTATGATTGAGAACAATAATATAAAGTTGAGGTGGGGAATATATGAACAATAAACATTATGATGTGATTTATATCGGAAGTGGTCATGCAGCATGGCACGGCGCACTTATCTTGAACCAGATGAAGAAGCGTGTAGCGATAATTGAAAAAGATAAGATTGCTGGTACGTGTACGAATTATGGGTGTAATCCTAAAATCTTATTAGAAGGACCATTTGAAGCGATTGAGTCTCTCAAGCATTATGGTGATATTGTAGATACGCTCCCTCAAGTGAACTGGTCGAAGTTAATGGATTATAAACGCGAGACGATTAATCCGATGCATGAAGGATTGGAACAAATCTTCAAAGATCAGGGCATTGATATTATCAAAGGTGAAGGGCTGCTGAAAGATGCGCACACGGTGAGCGTTGATGGAACAGAATACCACGGGAAGTTCATCGTGCTTGCAACGGGACAGCGTAGTCATATACTAGATATTGAAGGTAAGGAACTTATGCACAACAGTACCGACTTTATGGAGCTGGATACGTTCCCTGAACGCATCACCTTCCTGGGCGGTGGTTATATCAGCATAGAGTTCGCTTCAATTGCTGCCAAGATGGGCAGTGAAGTGTCGGTGATTGGTCATTCTGATACTGTGCTGAAGCAATATCATCAGCCATATGTACAGAAACTGGTCAAGAAGCTGGAAGATGAAGGTGTGAAATTCCACCTGAATATTGATGTCAATAAGCTTGAACAGACAGAGGATGGTTTGAAGTTCACTGACGACAAAGGCTTTGAACTATATACAGATTACGTTGTAGATGCAACAGGGCGTGTACCGAATGTGGAAGGTATCGGATTAGAGCAAGTGGGTGTGGATTACGATAAGCAAGGTATTAAAGTCAACAAGTTCATGCAGACATCTGTGCCAAACATCTATGCCAGTGGGGATGTGGTAAGTAAGAAAATACCGAAATTAACACCGACGGCAACATTCGAATCGAACTATATTGCATTAAATATTTTAGGAAGCGATGCAGACAAGAAGAAATTCCCGCTAAAGGCATTAAAGTTATTACCGATTAAATATCCAGCGATTCCAAATGTCGTGTATTCACTTCCTCGAATTGCACACGTTGGTATGACCGTAGAAGAGGCGAGTAAGAAGTCGGGATATAAAGTGAAGACGATTAAATTTGGTGAACAGCTTGAATTTCAGTATAAGCATGAACGTGATGCTGAAATGAAAGTCGTGCTTGATGGTCGTAATAGATTGAAAGGTGCTGTAATCTATGGCAGTGCAGCAGATGATTTAATCAATATTCTAACACTGATTATTAATAAGAAAATGAGTGGTCGGGAAGTAAATAAGATGATATTTGCATTTCCAAGTGCATCAAGTGGTGTTATCCAGCTTCTTGGCATGCATATGATGGGCGTGGATATTGATTTATAAAATAAAGTGCGAAAGACATTAGTCTTTTGCACTTTTTTAATGTATATTGACTTTTTATGACATTTAGTACTAATATGAATTAATGGTAAAAATAACAAATGCCTATAGGAGATGGATGATGAAAAAGATATTGTTAGGTATATTAATCGCGATTGTAATCATGACAGTCGACGTTGTGCTTAGTTTCATTTTCACCCACGTTTATCCTATTTTACCGATTGATTTCACCGATAAGGGTGGGTTGGCACAGATGCTGATGTTGACACTTCTTTTATCACTGCCTTGGTTATTCTTATTTATCTGCAACTTCATCCGTGGTAATCATGGTCCAAATAAATACGGAGAAGATCCGAAACAAACTGTATATTAAAGAAAAAATTCGTAGCCCTTTAATGGCTACGAATTTTTTTATCCTGTTAAGATATCTTCTTTTGGATAGCTATAAAGTTGTTTATTTGGTCTAGAGAATGTAAGGACGATTGTCAGTACACCGACTTTACCGATCATCATCATCAGGATGATAAGGAGTTTACCGATGACCGAGAGTTTACCGGTAATCCCCATCGTCAGACCGACTGTACCGAATGCTGAAATAACTTCAAACATGAGTGGTAAGAACGGTAGATTTGGTTCTGCCAGCACGAGACAGAAGACAATCGTAAAACAGAATCCTGAGCTCAATACTGCAATCGCTAAACTTTTAAATAAAAATCTTGGATCAATCGTACGTTTAAATAAACTTAAATGTGCTCTTTGTTTAATAAAGCTTAACGTACCAAATATGATAACGACGGTTGTTGTCAATTTAATACCACCGGCAGTCGATGTTGGTCCACCACCGATAAACATGAGCAGCATCATAATAAGGATGGTTGGTGTTGTTAGAGCACCGATATCAATCGTATTAAATCCTGCTGTTCTCGTCGTGATCGCCTGGAAATAAGCCATTTGGAACTGATCAAACGTTGAATGCCCACCAAGCGTTGCTTTATTGCCATATTCGAGTATAAAGATGATGAGTGTTGCACAAAAGTTAATAATTAATGTACTGAGTAACATCACTTTCGTATGCACTCTTAGTTTTTTAAAGTGCTTTGTTTTGTATAGATCAAGAATAACTGTAAACCCGATTCCACCGATGATGATTAAACTTGTAATGATGAAGTTGATGACTGGATTCGTTCTGAATTGTACTAAGTTATCGCTATGCAAGGCAAACCCTGCATTGTTAAACGCACTGACAGCAGTGAAGACGCTATGAAATAATCCTCTTTTAAACCCTAGTTGAGGAATCCATTCCAGACAGAGTAACAATGCACCGATACTTTCAAAGATTAAACTGACTGAGAAAAGTATGAGTACGAGACGTATGATTCCGCCTGTATTCTGTTGGTTTAAGGCTTCGGTTGCGAGAGATCTTCCTTTGAATCCTACCTTCTTACCGAGCATGATAAATACGATCATGGCCAACGTAATAATCCCGAGACCACCGGCCTGTACAAGTATCATAATGATGATATAGCCGATATAATTGAAGTTGGCTGTTATATCAATTGTTGCCAATCCGGTAACAGTAAATGCACTTGTAGCAATAAACAGACAATCTACAAATGATGTAGGTTGTTTCTGAGAGAATGGCATATAAAGTAATAAAGTACCGATCGTAAGAAAGACTAAGAATGCACTGATAATAACTAAATATGGGTTTCTTGTACTTACTTTATTTTTTTTTTCCATTTGGCATCCTCTTTTTTAGAATGATTAAGTAAGAATAGCGTACATGATAGTTACAGAAAATACAATTCAAATTTTAATATTTTGAAAAGATATTTATTAATTAATTTATAGGGATATTTTTTAACACAATCTTAACTTTAGAATGCTTTGAAACTCCTTTATAATCAACTAAGAGAAATTCAAACATTAAGGATGTTAATAATGAACTATTTTTTAGTTGGCGATATACATGGGTGTTACAATACATTAAAGAACATACTAAAGCACTGGAATCCAAAAGATGAGCAGCTGATCTTTGTCGGAGATTATATCAATAAAGGAAAACATTCTAAAGAGGTTGTCCGCTGTGTACGCAAGCTTCAGCAGGATTATCCGAATACAATTTGTATTCAGGGCAATCACGAGTATCAAATGGCGCAGTATATTTTTAATGAAACGTCAAAGTCAGACATGAAAGAGAATTATAAGCATACGATAGAAGATTATGACTTATGTGATAAACATATAGATGATGCAAGATGGATGCGGGGTTTACCGTTGTTTTACGAGAATGGTGTGCTGTATGTATCTCATGCGGGTGTTAACTTTTTAGGGTTTAGAAAGTTTCATACAGAGAGTATGTGGAGTGTGTTACGTTTCCGCGGTAAGCTTAAAAAGATGAAGAAGCTTCAGGTCATTGGACATACACCAACTGAAATCGGGAAGCCGATATATTTAAAACAATACAATGTGTTAAACATTGATGCCGGAGCAGGGAATCATGATGCGCTTGCTGCAGTCGTCATTAATAAGAATGGTAAATTGGTTAGAACGTATATTGAGGAAATATTGAAGAGTGATTATTAAACAGAAAGAGAGCGGATATTTTATCCGCTCTCTTTTAGTATTTATAATGGTTAGCCCATATTTTTAACGTTTTTTGGTGTAATTTTTACGATTTTATCGATATTAATTGAGCAAGTTGATGATTCATCGTTAATCGGTAAAAAGCCTGTCTCATTTAAATCAAGTTTCTTAATGAAGTTATTAAATGCGATCTTTTCATCTGTCGTAAAGAACTCCTGATGGTTTACTGTTTCACCGTTGTCTAATTGAATTTCAATGTTTAAATAATTGCTTTCTGCATCCATTTAAATTAAAAGCTCCTTTTAAAATATTATTTATTCATTAATTAATGTTCCCTTATTAAAAATTAATAAACATTTCATTCAAATAATTGTTTGGATGAGTGCATTGTTGTATACTATATTCAAATGAATATTTGAATGACAGTAAGATATATTATGAATGGAGTGTTGTAGATAGCTCAAGATACTTGTGATTTATATTTGTTTGATGTTGAGAAGGTAAAGCGTGTGAAATCACAACAGGATTTAGTTGATTTAAATCCAGTGCTTGTTATTTATAAAGCCTTAGCAGATGAGAAACGTTTGAAAATTTGCTTTAGTTTATTGCTCGAAGATGAATTATGTGTATGTGACCTGGCAAACATACTGGATGCGAGTGTCGCTACGACAAGTCACCATCTCAGATATTTAAATCAGACGAAAGTGCTTGATTTTAGAAAAGAAGGTAAAAATGCATTCTATCGTTTGAAAGATGATCATATTAAGACATTGATCCGTACAGCATTAGCGCATGGGGGTGAATCTGATGAGTAAGGAGAAAGAGGAAACATATCGTCTGGAAGGTTTGAGCTGTACGAACTGTGCAGCAAAATTTGTGAAAAATATTGAAGCGATTCCTGGTGTAGATACAGTGGATTTAAATTTTGGGGCTGCGAAATTGAATGTAACGGGTGACGTCACTGTTGAACAGTTAGAAGCGGCGGGGAAATTTGATCATATTAAAGTACGTCCGGCGAATGTAAAACGTACAAAGAAAGTTCCGTTTTATAAGAATAAAGCGCATTTACCGTTTGCCATTGCTTTAATTCTGTTTATTGCGGGCTTAATCACAGGTTTTAATGTTGGTGAAGATAGTCTGTATACGAAAGTAATCTTTATCGCAGCGATTGCAATCGGTGGTTATTCATTGTTTATTGAAGGTATGAAACAACTGTTCAAATTAAACTTTAATATGAACGTCTTAATGACCATTGCAATTATTGGTGCGATGTTAATTGGCGAAGTACAGGAAGGTGCCATGGTCGTTCTGTTATTTGCAATAAGTGAAGCGCTTGAAGGATACGCGATGGAGAAATCACGTGACAGTATTCAGAGTCTGATTGATCTGACACCTGACATGGCATTAAAACGAATTGGTAATGAATACGTAGAAGTTGCTGTAGATGATTTAATGATTGATGACGTCGTGAGAATACTGCCAGGTAAGAAAGTACCGATTGATGGCATAGTAATAAATGGTCAGAGCAATGTCAATCAGGCAAGTATTACAGGCGAAAGTATCCCTGTTACAAAGGGAATGGATGACGAAGTATACTCAGGAACACTGAATGAGTCTGGACAGTTAGAAGTGCGAGTTACTAAACGCAGCCATGAAACAAAGCTTGCGAAGATGATTCATCTTGTGGAAGAAGCGCAAAGTGAGAAAGCACCGACACAGAAATTTGTAGATAAGTTTGCGAAATACTATACACCGCTCATTATGCTCATAGCATTGCTTGTAATCGTAATCCCACCATTATTTGGTGGTGACTTCAAACATTATCTTTACCAAGGTTTATCAGTACTCGTTGTAGGTTGTCCTTGTGCGCTTGTTGTCTCAACACCGGTTGCTATCGTTACCGCAATTGGTAGTGCTGCACGTCGTGGTATTTTAATAAAAGGTGGTATTCATTTAGAGAACGCAGGTCATATCGATACGATTGCTTTTGATAAGACAGGCACATTAACTAAAGGAGAGCCTGTTGTTGTTGAACGTGTTGATTTCACAGTACTAACGCAAGACGAAAAAAATGTTATCTATACCCTTGAAAAAGATGCCGGACATCCATTAAGTAAAGCAATCGTGAACAGTTTGACAAATTGTGAAACAGTCGAGTTAACAGATTATGAAGTTGTTACTGCTAAAGGGGTACAAGGTAGTTATAAAGATAAAAAATATCGTATCGGACAACCGAAATTCTTTAATGTAAATGAGACTGATGCACAGAAACTTGCTGAAACTAATAGAAGTGGCGCAACAAAAGTATTGTTCGGTACAGAAGAGCGTATAATAGCTGTCTTCTTTATTCAGGATACACTTCGCGATGAATCAAAAGATGTCGTGCGCAGGTTGAATAAAGAAGGAATAGAGACACTGATGCTCACGGGTGATAATAAAGCTGTAGCCGATGCAATTGGAAATACTTTATCTATCACACGCGTGCACTCAGAGTTATTACCTGAAGATAAGTTGAAATTAATTAAAGACTATCAGCGAAAAGGAAGTCACATTGCCATGGTTGGTGATGGTGTGAATGACGCACCGGCACTCGCACAGGCAGACGTAGGATTCTCAATGGGCGGTGCAGCAACTGATACTGCAATTGAGACTGCTGATATTACATTTATGAAGGATGATTTAAGCGATTTACCGAAAGTGATTCGCCTGAGCAAGCGTACATTAAATATCATCAAACAAAATATCGGGTTTGCTTTGGGACTTAAATTAATTGTGATATTACTCGTTATTCCAGGCTGGTTAACGTTATGGATAGCGATATTTGCTGATATGGGTGCTACATTACTCGTTACTTTAAACAGTTTAAGATTACTGAAACATAAATAATGCATCCCTCACCATAAAACTGTAAAAAGGCCGTGCCTACGTTATAATGTAAGTAAAGCAGACAGTTGAAGGTGAGGGGTTTTTATGTGGATTGATATTTCTCAGACATTAAAGCAGGGTATAGCAACATGGCCAGGGGATCAGCCTTTTGTGTATCAGATGGATAGTCAGTTAGAAGGTCAAACTGGTGCCAACGTAGGCAGTATTAAAATGAGTTTACATACTGGTACACATTTAGATGCACCTTTTCACTATGACCATGAAGGCGTAACGATTGATGAGATTGATATTAATCGCTTAATCGGTGAAGCGCAGGTGATTGAATTAATCGATGAGGAAATTGTTACTCAGAAATTATTAGAGGACTTTGTGATTGATAAGCCAATTGTATTGTTTAAGTCAGTATACAGCAAAGAACAAAGTGTATTTTTAGGAGACTTTATGACCTTTGAAAGTGCTGCCATTCATTATCTGGGAGACCTTGGTGTTGAAGTGATTGGCACGGATATGCCAAGTATAGATACTGTAGATAATGAAACGCTCGATGCACACAAAGCATGTTTAGAAAATCAAATATTGATTATAGAAAATTTAGAATTAAATAAAGTGAGAGTAGGGTATTATGATTTTATCGGGTTGCCACTTAAGATAGAAGCTGATGCCAGTCCAATTCGTGCAGTTGTAAAAAAGAAATTATAAGATGAGGTGAGTTACATGCGCATCGGTATTATCGGGGCAGGTATTGGCGGTTTAACTGCTGCAATTGCTCTAAAGTCTGCCGGACATGAGGTGGATATATTAGAAAAGCGCCATGTATTGAAACAGCTCGGTGTTGGTTTAGGTGTTGGGGGTAATGCTATACGTGCTTTGAAACAGTATGGAATAGACGAAGATATTCGTGCAGCGGGAAACCCGTTAATTGAATGTCAGTTTAGAACAGATAACGATGAGCTATTAAATACACTTATATTATCATTATCAGAAGAAGAAAATATAACGATTCAGCGTGAGCAACTACATGATATTTTATTGCAGCATAATGATGCCGATATCCATTTAATAAAAGATGTTGTAGGTATTAAAGACTTTAATAATCCAGCTTTAACATTACAGGATGGTGCCAAATATCAGTATGATTTAATTATCGCAGCTGATGGCGTACATTCTAACATTAGACGACAGATGTTTAAAGATAGTGAAGCAATCTATCAAGGTTACACGTGTTTTAGAGGAACGAGTAAGGCAGTATCTGTTGATCATAAAGTTGCGCTTGAGTATTGGGGAGATACAGGTAGGTTTGGTATCGTACCACTGAAAGATAATCAAGTGTATTGGTTCTGCTGTATGAATGCCGAAGAAAGAGATACAGAATTTAGAAATTATAATAAGAAGAAACTGTTGCAATACTTTAAATCATTCCCTGATGCTGTGTTAGAAACGCTTGAAAAGACTGTCGGAGATCCTATTCAACATGATATTTATGATATCAATCCATTGAAGACATTTTATAAAGGCCGCGTCGTATTGTTAGGGGACGCAGCACATGCAACAACACCTAATATGGGACAGGGCGCATCACTCGCTATGGAAGATGCGGTATGTCTGGCGAATCAACTCAAGAAGTACCCGATAGATGATGCATTAAAAGCATATGATAAATTAAGTGTAAATCACACGAAAAAGGTGATTTTAAAATCACGTCAAATCGGTAAATCAGCACAACTAGAAAATAAAACACTTATTAAAGCAAGAAACAAAGCGTTGAAATTAGTACCTTTATCATTTTTAGAGAAACAAACATTCTTCTTAAGTCATCGTCATATTAATTAATACAAAATAAAAAAGCTCATCATGAGCTTTTTTAATTAAGTCTAGTCACTTTTAAATTTTGAATTTCCTGATCCAGAGTGTTATCAAGCACTTCAAAGAAAGTCATTAAGAAACGAATTTTACCACGTAACTCATATTCATTGAAGATAAGTGGCATCACATCGTTAGGATGTACTGGATTTTGTTCGATTGCATAATCAATGTTATCGAAATAATTTTCTACATCATGAAAATTTAATGTGTGACCTTTTTCTTTAAATAGCGCGTAATCACCAATCTGGTCTTTATGTTGATCTAAGCCTTCATGATATGCATAAGCGATTTGGAGTAAGTTGTATTTGATACTTTTAAACTTTGATCCGAAATTATAGTTAAATTGTGACGCGCTTAGTTTTTGGATTTGGCTGAGCAATTCATCTCTTGAAGATTTGACTTCTGTATAAATTTGATTACTATTGTTCATTCAGTTCACCTCACAGTTTGATAGTTACTTATACCCTGAAAGCATATATTTATGACATAAAAAGGAGAAACAATGCAAAATTCATTGATTAAAGAATTAAAAAGTTTATACACGGGTGAAGGATTTTCAAGTGTAATGTTCTTTCTCATCTGGTTGTACTGTTGTTTCAATCATGAGTATCAGGAAATAGCACGTAGCCTCCATATTGCTTTTCCGCTCATAACGTTATGTTTTATCCTTGCTATTGGTGCGCATTTCTGGAAACTGATGCATGACGTAGTAAAGAAGCGTGGTAAGATGCATATGACGATTAAGCAGCAGCATTTGTTCATTTTATTTAAGCGTGTATCTATTATACTCATCATGATTTGTAGTATGATATTTTTCTATGGGTTTATGACAAGTGAACGATATTTATTGTTAAGTGCTTTATTACTTTGCTTTGTGATTGTTGAATACATCAATTATTTTCATATTCGATTATCCTATTTAACGCCGCGAGAATTTGGGGCACTGCTTAAACATAAAAGATTGAGGCGTTCGCACTTAAATCGCGTCATGTACGAGGAGGTTAGAGATTGAACTTAAAACAGAGTGAAACGAAATATTTAACAGCAGTGCATGCTTTAATTGATATCATTCAGAATAAATTAACCGGAGAGCTCACAAAATCTACGACTGAACTCATCGAAGAACGCCGCTTTGCCTTTGAAGAGCTCGGTACAGAAATTTCTGATGATGCGCAGATTGAATATTCGCAAGTACTACCTTCTTTAAAATTACAAGAAGAAATTCAGGTTAACCGAAATAAGGTCACACAGCAGTTTAATAAGATGAAAAATCGTCCTTATTTTGGTGCTGTCACTTTAAAAGATGACGAGCATGAAACAGAAAAGTTTTATATCGGATTAAATAGTCTGAAGGATCCTTCAACAGGAGATCTCATAATCTATGACTGGAGAACACCGATTGCCAGTACATATTATGAGAACCAACTTGGTGAAGTAAGCTATAATGTGCCGTCTGTCGGTACACAAGTCGTAGATGTGTTGTCACGTATACAGATTGTTATTGAACAAGGGCGTCTGTTAGATGTTTTCGATTCAGAAATATATATTGGTGATGATGCACTGCAGCATCTGCTCGTTGATAGTGCAAAAGATAAGATGAAATCTATCGTTACAACGATTCAGCAGGATCAGAATGCAATTATACGTATGACTTCAAATCATGATATTTTAGTATTAGGACCACCAGGATCAGGTAAAACATCGATTGCAATGCAGCGTATTGCCTACCTTCTATATTTACATAGAAATAAAATGACAGCAGAACATATGCTGTTTATTACACCCAATGAGATGTTCGGCGATTATATATCTGATGTATTACCGGAGTTAGGAGAAGCACCGATTAATGCGACGAGCTTTTTCAGGTTAAAAGATAAAATGAATCGTCGTCACTTTCATGTCGAATCGTTATTTCAAAATATCGAGCGCATGCGTCATGCAGATGATCACGAACGAGCGTTATTTAAAATTAAAAATAGTAAGTTACTGCTACAAAAGATGGAACAAAAGATTGCATCGATTGCAGTGAAAAATATTAAATTTAATATATTAACAATTGGAGGCACACCTTTTGTAACGAAAGAGCATCTATCTTATTTATTTTATGATAAATTTGGTGAATCTCCGATTGATGCACGACTTAAAAAAATTCAGGTAGAATTAGAGCCGATTTACGAGGAACATTTACAGCAAGCGATAAAAGACAGAACGAAAGCATTAAAGAAAGTAACGCGATATATCGGTACAGATGAAGAACTTGAGAAGCGTGCTAAACGTGAAAAGACAAAGCAATATAAAGTGCTGAAACAATATATTAAAGATATTCAGTTTATCAATATTGAACGTATTTATCTCAATATATTAAAGTCGATAGAACAGAAAGCATACGAAGCAACACTCAATCAATTTAGAAACAAACAAATATATTATGAAGATATAGCGCCATTGCTATATTTATCAGTTAAGATAAAGGGATTGCACAGAGAAAGTATGATGCAGCACATCATTATTGATGAGGTGCAGGATTATTCAGTCGTCCAATTAGCTGCAATTAGTGCGGTCTATCCCAATGCACGAAAGACGATGCTCGGCGA
Organism: Macrococcoides bohemicum; assembly: GCF_003259675.1. GTDB lineage: Bacteria > Bacillota > Bacilli > Staphylococcales > Staphylococcaceae > Macrococcoides > Macrococcoides bohemicum. The sequence goes on from NZ_PZJG01000006.1 coordinate 56,471, forward strand.
TAGTAATCAAATTGTACATCCTGCAGTGACATTTAAATTACCAGATGACATCAATGTCATTCATTTAACAAAATCTTATCGCTCTACAGTTCAAATTACTGAATTTACGAAAGGTTTGATAGGTAACAATGATACAGAGTCTTTAGGTGTTCAAGGCGAAGATGTATTAGAACTAGATTACGAAGCGTTTGTTAATACTGTAGAAGCATTGCAATCTGAAAGTGTCGCCATTATCGCACGTGATGTTCGACATGCTAATAAGATAGCCCAGACTTTAAAGGGATGTACTTTATTAACGCACGATCAATATACATTCACTAAAGGAAAAGTTATCATGCCGAATTATATGGCCAAAGGGTTTGAATTCTCGCATGTATTTATTGTCGGGTTTAATCAGTATGATCGGGAACAAGATCAGTTACTTTTGTATACAATCGCCAGTAGAGCGACACGTCATCTTTATTTGGTAGGTGATATCAATGATTAGTATTATAGAACCGATATTTAGGCAAATTGAATTTCAGGTAGAAAGTATAAAAATGCTTGCAAACAAAGTAGATATATTTATGTTAGAACAGGAAATCTATCCGGGTGGCAGAACTTGCTTTGAATTGCTAACACATATTGCATTGATACCTGAAGCTGATGTAATGCTTATCAAAGGTGCAGAGAAGTCTGAAATGGATGATTATTATCACTACTGGCAAAAAGAAGTGACATCAATAGAGGTTTTTGAAGCGAGACTTGAACTCAGCATGAATATGCTTCATGATTTTTATAATCAGCTTGAAGAAGATGAAATGCTTAATATGAAAATGACATATTGGCAGACACGTCAAACATATTTAGACTGGTTACTCGTTATTTTGACGCATTTAACACATCATAGAGCACAGTTGTATAGTGCGGTTAGACAATTTGGTGATGATGAAGGATTAAGTAATTTATTTGAATAAAAAATAGCTGACTATTTTGTCAGCTGTTCCATAATTGATTCGTATACTTCATTCCAGAATTCAGGTGTATTTTTATATTTTTCATGAATTTGATGGTGGACTTCTTTTTGTTTAGATTCAAAAAGTTTATCATCTTTAGCGGGTAAATCTTTACGTAAAACCATAACAAAATTTTGAACTTTCTCAGCGCGAGGACCCCAGTTTGTATATTCTTTACCCGATTCATCCAGGAAGACAAATTTCGGAATAGAACGTCCTCCATTTGTTAAATACTGATCCATTAATGATGGATTTGAATCACGTAAACTAATGCTTAACGGCATATCTGTCGCTTCCGCAATTTTCATTAGCACAGGTAAGTTCATCATCGCGTCACCACACCAATCTTCAGTGATGACGATGGCCTTTAAGTGTTTGTCTTTTACAGTTTGTAAACGTGGATCATCTGCAGGTAATTCAAAAGTTTCATAGATTTTATGCATTTCTGCTTTATTTACTTCCATTTGGTTAATATATTGCTCTAAAGATAAGCCTTGATTAAAATATTCGATTAAAGTCGTCATAAGTGCCTCCTGTAAGCTTTAATAATATAAATGTATTATAACAATATCAGAATAATCAAACAAAAGATATTATTTTCACTAAATAAATGAACATAAATTCATAAATATTACGGTATATACGGATGTTTAGCGTGATGTGAAGTGATACACTTACCTTAGCTAATAATTTTTCATACATGTAAGTCTTCTCTATGGGTAGTTTAACTACCCATCTTTTTTTATTTTCAACATTTGTAATTTTATGGTATATTAGTAGAGATAAAATAGGAAAGTGTGAGAAGTATGAAAAAATACGTATCAATTATTATCGTGCTCATACTAAGTGTCAGCATCGCATTATGGTTATATAACTATTGTACTACGCCTGACAATGATTTAAGTGAAGAACGCCTAGGTGATGTTAAAATTGGTGAAGAGTATGAAGAAAAAGATAAAGATTTTGTGAAAGATGCACGTATTCAGTTAGAAGGTAGAACATTTTATCGATCTGTTAAACGCAGAGGGTTAATCATTAGAAAAGATAATAAAAACAATCATATCACAGCAGTATCTTTATTTAAGAACCCCGCTGTTAAAACGAGTCGTGATATTACAATCGATAGTTCGAAACAAGAGGTTATCGATGCATACGGAAATACTTATAAAAAGTCGTTATTACCCAAACAGCAGACACAATTTCATTATAAGGATAAAGAGCATCATATCGGTATGAAATTTGTCTTTAGAGATAATAAAGTAAAAAGAATAGAAATATTTGCAGAGTAAGAGGTGACATCGTCGCCTCATCTTTTTTGTTTTCATTTACTTCGGTTTCCGATATAATGATATCAATAAGAGATTGAGGAGGAAATTATATGAATTATAAAGAAATTGTAAAAAAATATGCTGAAACAGTTGTAAGCGTAGGTTTAAATGTACAACCAGACCAAACGGTTGTAGTAACAGCTGATATTGATGCAATTGATTTTGTACGTGAAGTGACAAAAGCAGCGTATGAAAAAGGTGCAAGAGAAGTAATTCAGAAACTAACAGATGGTCCATCATCTCAAATGAAATTTGAATTTGCGCCAATTGAAGTGTTTGAACATATTCCGCAATATAGAATTGATGAAACGAATGATTTTGTACAGAATAAAGTAGCACATTTACGTGTCTATTCACAAACGCCTGAGTTATTGAAAGATGCAGACCCAAAAAAGATTGCTGCACAGGCAAAAGCATTAGGTGAAGCGAATAAAGATTTCTCAAGAGCAGTTGGTCGTTATGACTTCTCTTGGTGTATTGTAGGATTTCCGAATGATAAATGGGGTGAACTTGTATTCCCTGAACTCAAAGGAGAAGATGCAAAGTTAAAGTTACTTGAAGCGATGATAAAAGCAGTGCGTGTCGATCAGGATGATCCTGTAGCTGCATGGAAACTACATAATGAAACTTTAAATAAAAAAGCACAGCAGTTGAATGAAAAAGCATATGATAAATTACATTATAAATCATCTACAACAGACGTTGAAATTGGTTTGACGAAAGGACATGTATGGTTAGGAGCGAGTGCGATAAACTCTGACGGCGTAGAGATTCAGGTTAATATGCCGACAGAAGAAGTATTTACTTCACCAGACTATCGTCGAGTTAATGGTGTTATCGGTAATACACGCCCGCTTGCTTATCAAGGCGCAATTATAGATGACTTTAAATTAACGTTTAAAGACGGTGTGGTTACTGACTTTGAAGCAGGAGTCGGTTATGACGTTCTGAAGAATTTGCTGAACAATGATGAAGGTGCACGTCGTCTAGGTGAAATTGCATTAGTACCAGACGATTCTCCGATTTCTAACTCTGGCATCCTTTATTACAATACGTTATATGATGAGAATGCATCTTGTCACGTTGCATTAGGTCGTTCGTTCCCTAATGCGATTAAAGATGGTAAATCTTTATCCAAAGAAGAATTGATGGATAAAGGGTTAAATCAATCAATGATTCATGTTGACTTTATGATGGGTGGCAGTGATCTATCAATTGATGGTATTAAAGAAGATGGCACAGTTGAACCAGTATTTAGAGATGGTAACTGGGTAATTTAATTTTTAGTAGGTTGAGTGGTCGATTTAAGTTATAATTCGCCCACTCAAGCACATTTTAACTTCAAAATAATAAATGAGTGGGCGAAAAACATTGTTTTCGGCCCACTCATTTTTTATTCGACGGCATTTTCAGTAATAATAAATGTTTTATTATCTGCATCAATTACCGCATTTCGTCCATACGGTACAATACATTTTGGTTCATTATGTCCAAATGATGCATTAAACAACACCGGTTTATCCTCATGTCCCCATTCTTTCATGATCTTCTGAACGACTTCTTTATATTCATCATATAAATCACCGTTTTGAGGACGTCCAAATATAATGCCGTTAATACGGTCTAAAGTACCTAATGCACCTAAACTACGCATAAAATCTTCCATCAACCATTGTGGCATCAATACTTCAGAGGTTTCTAAAAATAATATTGCACCATCAAAATCTGTTTCATCTGGATAAACATCAGTGCCACGTAGAGAGATCATTAACTCCAGACAACCGCCGATTAACGGTCCGCTTGCCTGTCCTTTTCCATTTACTACGTCATATCCAGTATTATCAATTTTTTCACGGTCTATTAATTCATTTTCTTTATCCCAGCTTAATCCGTGTTTGTATACAAAGTCTGATGTCGGAATGTCACCGATGATTTCATTCTGAGTAAGCGTCTTATTAAAATGATTTCGTGAATACTCTGGAAAAGCATTATTTTCTGCAAAATCCGTAAGTAGTGACAAACCATAAAAACTTGAAAATCCAGCTTTTAAACAAACAAAATGTGTAAACGTTGAATCGGAATAACCCATAAAGATTTTAGGATGCTGACTAATGATCTCAAAATCCAGATAAGGTAGTAAACGTACGCTATCATCGCCACCAAGCGTAGAGATAATCGCCTTAACTTCCGGATCAATAAATGCTGCCATTAACTCTTCAGCACGTGCTTTTGGATGATCATAGTTAAATGCGAGACCTTTTAACGCGTTAGGCATAACTTTTACTTTGTAGCCCATCTCTTCAATACGTTTAATGCCAAGCGTTGTACGATGTTTCATCGTTGGCTCGCCTGCTAAACCTGAAGATGATGAAACAAGCGCAATCGTGTCTCCTTTATTAAGGCGTTTTGGTTTCTTAAGTTGAAGCATAATATCACCACTTTCCATAAATTATCTCAATTATATCAGAAAATTTAGAAAATAAAACTGAATATAAAAAATGAGTAGTCGGAAAAGATTAATTTCCTGCTACTCATTTTATTAATTTATATTTCATTGTCTATTTTAATAGATTGTTTTGGTGCTTCAGTAACATGTAGTTTTGGTAATAAGATATCTAGCGTACCATCTTTTTTAAAAGTTGCTTTAATCGCTTCCACCTGAACATCTGGTAAGTATAAAGAACGATGCATTGAACCAAATGAGCGTTCGCGTTTAATATAGTTATGTTCATTGTTCTCTACTACAGTTTCTTCAAGGCGCTTCGCTGTAATACTTAATGCATCATTTTGATAGTCTAGTTGGATATCTTCCTGTTTAATTCCTGGTAAATCTACATGAACAGTATAATCATTATTTGTTTCTTTAATATCTAACTTAAAACTATGATTATAAGCGTTATCTGCAAATTGACTGACCGATTTCGTTAACATGTCGTTTGCAACATCAAATACATTTTGTCCGCGAGAAAAGATACTATATTTATTATCCATGTTCATCACTCCTATTGATTTGATATATTTATCATAACACTAAGGTCAAATATGGTCAAATTATTGAGTGTCATTTGTAATAGCATCTAATAAATAATCGACGGTTGCAATAGTATAGGTTGGTTGTGCCTCTCTAATCTCATCTACATCTCCGTAACCATAGAGTACACCGATTGTATCGATATTATTCTTTTGTCCACCGATGATATCATGTTTGCGATCACCGATCATGATGCATTCATCTCTATTGAGTCCGTGTGTATCAATGACATGCTGGATTACTTCTGCTTTATTAGTCCGTGTGCCATCTAACTCACTACCGGTAATAGACTCGAAGTAATGTGCAAGATTAAAATGTTCTAAAATCGGTACAGCAAAATACGTTGGTTTACTTGTTGCGATATACAACTTTTTATCCATCGATTTTAATGCTTGTAATAGTAATGGAATGCCTGGATATACTTCATTTTCAAACATTCCTTTATCGCTGAAGTATTCTCTGTATAGTCTGATTGCTTCGGCATTATTGTCGCCTGATAATTGATAGAAAGTTTCATAACTTTCATGCAGTGGTGGACCGATAAACGGAATAAGTGCTGCATTATCCGGGGCTTCAATATTTAATTTTTGCAGAGAATAGATAATGCTATTCGTAATGCCCATATAAGGGTCAGTTAACGTGCCATCTAAATCAAAAAGTATATGTTGATACATTAATGGATGCCTCTTTCATATTGCATAGGCACATTAATATCATCGCGTAATGCTTTCACAGCATGGATTGCCCAGTATGGATCGTTAAGCATTCCGCGACCGACTGCAATTAAATCTGCATCATCGTTACGAAGTGTCATTTCAGCTGTTTCGGGTGCGTCTAAAATACCTACAGCAATTACGGGTACATCAAACTTTTCTTTGAAGCGTTTTGCAAATGGTACTTGATAGCCAGGATAGTTACCTGGTTTATCAATGCCAGCAGGTGCTTCACCTCCTGTAGAAATATGAAACATGTCGACACCAGCATTTAAATATTTTTCTGATATGGCTAAAGCATGTTCTATATCATAGCCACCATCCATATATTCTCGTGCTGAAATTCTAAAGATTAAAGGCATATCTTCCGGCATTACTGATTTTGCAGCTTTAATTACTTCAACGCCAAACAATGAAAGGTCCTTGCCGTATTCATCGTCACGTTTATTGATACCTGGGGAATGGAATTGATGAATTAAATAACCGTGTGCTCCGTGAAGTTCAATTGCATCAAACCCAGCTTCAACTGCTCGACGTACACTTTCTTTATATTTAACGACCATCGCTTTGACTTCTTCGTTTGAAAGTTCACGAGGATAGCGAATTGGACCGAAATCTGTAGGTTCTTCTACTGGCGTTGTAGATGATGAAACTGGCGTTTCAACATCACGAGCTTTTCTACCTGCATGGGCAATTTGAATAGCAGCTTTGGCACCATTATTATGAATACCTTCTACAATATGCTTATAAGCTGGAATTTGGGCATCATCCCATAAACCAAGACAGTTTTTCGTAATACGACCTTCTGGTTCAACATTTGTCATTTCTACAATAATAAGCCCCGTTTGACCAACAGCACGTGATGCATAATGGACGTAATGCCATTCAGTAGGCGTTCCATCCTCTTTTTCTACAGAATATTGACACATCGGTGGCATGACGATTCTGTTTTTTAGTTCCAGACCTTTGAATGAATAAGGGGTATTTAATAATGTTTTCATAATGATGCTCCTTTAGTTTTTTTATTTATTATAAAGCTTCTATCCGGAGAATGATAAACATCTGTTTGAATAACAATGCTGAACTGTAGCATTAATTAAATATTAATTAAATTTACATTTTAGTTAAATGAAATATCATTTTAAATAACGTATAATAAAAGTAAGTGAAGGTAAAGGGTGTGTATGAGATGTTTGAAGTGAAAACAGAGATTAAAATTATTCCTGATGGCTACGAATCTACAAACCGTTATTTCCATAAGCATGTATTAAATAATTATTTAGAGTTAGGTGTTACGTTGATCGGTCGATGGGTGAATGAGGACAAGACAATCATTACAGAGATTTGGGGATACTTAGACGAAAAGCATTATCGAGATTTCTTTGAGCTCCGTAAAAAGACGAAACACTATCAAAACTCATTACCAGATAAGTTAGCAAATGATAAGTGGATTATTTCAAAGAAAGATATGATCATAACGCCGACTGGTGATTATAAGATGGACTTACATATCGTCTCTACAAATGTACTCGTACAGAATGAAAAAGATGAAGTGTTACTGGTAAGAAGTTTACATCGTAGTGACACGTTAGAATTACCTGGGGGTCGATTAGATAAAGATGAGGATATGATTAGTGGTGCAGTGCGAGAAGTAAAAGAAGAAACTGGATTAGATGTCGCGATTAAAGGTTTATTGTACAGTTCGCATAACAAAACGAGCGGGATCGTCAATTTTACTTTTTTAGGTGAAGTGATTGGCGGTACATTGCAAAATGGTGATGAAGAGACAACGGATGTTGGATTTTATGCTATCAATAAAAAGAATATTTCGAAGTTTGTGACACGTAAAGTTTCGGAAGACCGCATACTTAATGCATTAGAGAAAAAAGCACAAAAATTTGATCTGTATGAGAATAATCCGTATAAAATAATTCAATCATTTAAATAAACCCTGAATCTACGTCGATTCAGGGTTTATTTTATTCACTGGCAAAAGTAATATCGCTGTTGATTTGTCCCGTAAACGATTGTACTGGTAGTGGTTTACCATCTAACCAATCCTGAAAATTTAAGGTTGTTGGTGTATTGTTACCACCGAGCGCAAATTGGACGCTTAAATCTTTAGGGAAGTAACAACTTGTATGAATCGTTCCGCTCCAGCTGGAATATAGTTCGCTGAATATGCCAGCTTCAGGGTCATTCATTATTTTAAATGCATTAGCGGCATCCGTATTACTATTTGTCTGCGCTTTTAAATTACGCATCCGCATCTCAGAATCTGTTAGTGCACGTCGATTCTCATGTGTTAACACTTCGAAGTGATTTGTGCAGTAATGATGTTCACGTACAATGATGTCGCGCGGTGTGGCTTCGACGATTTGCGTAATACCTTTTTTATCAAGCAGAATGTAGCTGAAACTAGAGCGGTGTGGAATTTCCTTTAAGAATTGCACAGCATCATCAACCGACTGACAACACTCAAGTATCATACGACCAATCATATAACATACGAAACCGTCTCCCGGTATTTTGCGATGCATGAAATTATATCCCATCGTAAGACCATGTTCGTTCATCCCGTCCATTCTACCTGTGATACGTGAAACAGGTGCCATCGTTGCATAGCCGGAATCATTTGGCTGGAAGAAGGTGAAGCGGCCATCATAAGTAGCAGGATGATAATCATAGTTTCTAACTAAAAAATTTTCCGTGGTGAATACACTACATCCGCTAGGTTTAGCATACACTCGGTAATGACCAAAGTTCTGTATGATTTGAGTCATATCCATCTTTAATACAGCCTGCAATCCAAGCAATTCTTCCCAGATACCTGGCGCGAAACGTTTAAATGCAGCTTTTGTCTCCTGAATATCTATATCGAAACGTGGGCGACGAATACGCCATTCACGTGCGCGATTCTCCATCATTAATGTTGTTTGAAGCCACTTTCCCTGTTCTATGCCGAAATCGAAATGACTCCCACGAAACTCTGTGATTACACTTTTAACTTGTTGCATTGATACACCTCCGTAAACACTATAGAGAAAGTATAACAAAGAATAAATAGAATGAATAATGTAAAGTGAACTTTACGTAAAGGAAGCTTTACATTATAATGATATTGAAGAGGTGAGTGTATGAAGAATAAATTAGCTGAATTTAGAAAGTTACATGGATACTCACAGGAAACATTAGCAAAACAACTGAAGGTATCAAGACAAACCATTATTTCAATTGAAAAAGGGAAGTATAATCCATCATTACCACTTGGAATGATGATTGCTGAAGTTTTTAATGTAAGTGTTGAAGCAATTTTTATATTAGAAGAAAGTGACTATGAGTGAGGAGGATGCGTATGTTTAATCATTTAGAAGGCAATAGACCGATGCTATATTTTCTTGGTGGTGGATTGTTACTGATGTCGTTATTTTTTATGGTTGTGATATTCGAGAAACCGGAACTATATGCGATGCAGTTAGTACTTGGCATTCATATGATTTTAATGGGAATACAAAATCGAGATGAATTGTTAGATGAACGCGTTGTCGCATTAAGCAATAGAGCATTTAAAACATCTTATATGGTGACACTACTTACAGGGATGCTATTTTTTACACTTTATACGTTTGGATTAATCACTATAAGAGCAGAAAGTGCAATTGTGATAATTTTGGCTATAATGTTTTTATCTTTTTCAGTGAGTAATTTCATGCTATGGCGAAAATATTAGGAGGATGTGTATGTTTAGTAGAAGAAAACTTAGTAGAGGAGAATTGATTATTTTTGGTACGGCAATTACTTCGATGATCCTTATTGCTTATATCACTTCAGGGTTTACTATGGATGGAGGAATTATGATTATGGCAGTAGGATTAAGTTATTTAATTAATGCAATAGAACCTGGTGCTGAAGTGGATGATGAAAGGGATCAACGTGTATTACTTGAAAGTTTTAGATGGATGACAATGTGTTTATATATTATATGGGCTGTATTATACATTGGAGCTTCGTTTAGTTTTTTTCATCTTTCTAAAGAAATGTATATTATCATACCGATGGCGGTTTGTATCCTTATACAATCAATAGCTAGAGTAATTCTTAGTAAATTTATCATGTGAATAAAAATTTAAGTTGAGCATGAATAGTGATGGTCGGTTCTAATCGATAACCGCCCCAAAACAAACAAAATGGGCCGATTCATCAAAAGAATCGGCCCATAATCATTTCTAAAATCAACTACTAGTAAACACCAACTGCATCCCAAGCTGCTTTGATAGTATTTGCTTCAGTTTGACCATATAAGTCTAAAGCTGATTGAATTAATGCTGCTTTAGTATCTTTAAAGTTTGATGTTGATGTTAAGTAGTAAGATAATGCACGGTAATAAATTTGTTCTGCTTTTGATTTATCCATTTTTGTCACAGTATTGTAGAATGCTTTGTTAGGAATTCCTGAGTTGATGTGTACGCCACCCCAGTCACCGTTTTCAGTGTTAGGTAAGCGTTGGTAGTTATTCATATGCGATGGTTGATTGTAAAGTTCTGGTTGTGAGAAACTACGTAATGCATCCCCAGCTTTTCTCGGTGTATAAACATCTTCACCCATCAAGAAGTCTGGGTCTACAAAGTAACCGAATACGTCCGACATTGATTCATTAATTGCGCCTGGCTCATTTTCATAAACAAGCCCTGCAGTATGTTCAGTTACAGCATGTGTTAATTCATGTGCGATAATATCGTTGGCACCTGATAATGAAGTGAAAGTAACACCATCACCATCGCCGTAAACCATAGCTTCGCCATTCCAGAATGCATTGTTGTAATTTGAACCATAGTGAACTACTGAGTAGATAGGTGCGCCTTTTCCGTCGTAAGAGTCACGATTGTGAGTATTTTTAAAGTAATCGTAAACTACATCGCCATAATAATGCGCATCAACTGCTGCTTTTTGACTTGAAGATGTGAAGTATTTATCAGTGTCTCTTACGATATTGAAGTTTGTTTGTGTGTTAGAAGCATCATAAGTTTCAATATTCCCAGTATGTGTAGTATCGGCTAGATAGAAGTAACTACCTTCCTGAAAGATATTTAAATTTTTATATTTATTATCAACACCGTATCCATAACCTGTCGTTGCAGCATCGTATAACATATTTTGTTTTTTGAGAATTGCGCCAGTTTCAGCATCAATTTGAACGTGCCAGTTTGCAGCTTCTGGAGAAACGTAGATTAATTGGATATTGTACACATATTTATTTTTATCTGCATTGACCGCTACTTCAGCTTTTTTAACGACTTTGCGGTTATCAAGATTTTTTACTTTATCTTTATCTGCACCGACTGCTTTAAATGCTAAATCAACTGCTTGATCTTGAGATAATTTTTGTACATTTGTTGGATTCACTTCTTTTTGGTCAAGTTCACCATTTACATGAACGACCTGGTTTTTATCGTTAACATGAATTTTAATTTCTTTATTTAGTGCTTTTTTACCGTTATTATGAGGTTTTAATGTATAGTGTGTGAATCCTTTATCGTCTTTTTCTACTTTTGTAATTTCATATTGTTTATAAAATTTCTTTGCAGCTTTGTCACCTGGTAAAGATTTTAAGAAGTTTTTTGCATCGATTTTTGATTGTACTTTCTGAAGGTGGTGAAGTGATTTGCTTGTTTCTGTTTTAGCAAAAGCTGTTTCGCCTTGAGATAAACTTGCTAGTAAAGTCGATGATAATACGACAGCAGGTAAAATGTACTTTTTATTCATTAATAACACTCCTTATTTGTCTAAAATTTAATTACAAGATTTATTATACGGATTATCAATTTTAATACACTCGTATACACCGCAATTATTTTTACTCAAAAAAGTTAACATGAACGTATTTTACTCATTCTATGTCTTTTTCATAGAATTATTTAAAATTTATGTTGAACAAAACCCTTTGATTTTAAGATATTTAACAAAATTAACAATTTATTAGATGTTAATTTAAAAAAGTAAAAAAAGATGTAGCTAATTATTAGCTACACCTTTTTCAACATATGCTCGAATCAATTTACGATCTTTTTCTCCAACTGTCTCAAAAGTAAATATACATAATGCTGCTTTCTCTGAAACATTATAATGTTCATCACCACGAGATATTTTAATAATAACTACATTAGCTGTACCGCGTTCAGTTTTATGCATTACATCGAATTGCCATTCTAAATTTGAGCTTTTGGTTTCATCGAGACAACGCTGGATACCTGCGATGAATTCATCATATCCTTGTTCATATTTAATGCCGTCATCATAGATGATATTCGTTTGAACATTTTTATCGATGATTTCTTTAATTTTTTCAATGTTGTTGTTCTGCCAAGCAGCTAGTAAATGTACGTGTGGCATTTGTCTCATCCTATCTTCTTTTTTATTTATACTATATCATAATCTTAAATATATAATATTAATTATTTCATTCCATTTTACTCATGTGGTAAAATATATTTAAAGAATCAGTAGAGGAGTGAAACACAGATGGAATTTGTTAAATCTCTATTCAAAGCAATCTTTATTACATTTTTAGTATTATCTGTTATTGTTACTGCTGGTGCAGCTTTATTTGTTATCAGCTTTAAGAAAGATTTTGAAGATATCGAACGTCGTACGAAAGCAATCATTGCTAAAATTGAATCAGAAAATGTTTAAGACTCTGTTATTTAGAGTCTTTTTATTTTGCATAAAATAAATTTATCCGGGGTGTTCAATTGAGTCCATTACAATCTATTTCACAAGAAGAATTACATGGTTTAGAAAATATTCATTCAGAGCAGGAAATGTTACAGCTGATTCAATTGATGAGAAAAGAAAGACCAGTTATTCATGATATCGTAATAGGGTGTAGTAGGAATAATCTTGATTTGATAAAAGCATATCAGTTTAAATTTTTGTGGGAACAATTTGGAGGTTTAGGAGGTACAGGTGGAACTGTGCTTGCAATTGTAAGCTGGAACCCACACTCATCTTCATTTAATAAATATGTTAAACGTATCGCCAGACACATACCAGATGGTTTCGTAGCAATCGGAGAAACTGGAGGTTTTGAACAAATTATGAGAAGATTGCATCGTTTCACAGATGTAAAAGCAGATAGAACATTTGTATTTTCTTCTTTAGAATCTCAGCAAATGATTAATAGTGGTGGTATCTTTATCTTTGAAGGTATGCAAGGCACTTCAAAACTCGGTACTTATTTTTCAGTTCGTAATGGACTAATTCAAATTACATAAATTAAAACGCACATGCCATAAGCATGTGCGTTTTCTCATTAAATAATATCATCATCACGCTTTTTACGTGTGAAGTACAATAATGCAACACCCGCTGCGATTGTCATAAGACCAGCTAATGGGAGTAATAAGCTCATTGCTTCACCAGTGTGCGGTAAATATTGTTCTTCATTGTTTGTCGATTTTGTGTTCGTTGTTGCATTGTTTGTTGAAGTATTATTATACGAACTTTTCCCAATACGATTATCAGAAGCGCTATCAGATTGATCACTAGAACCGTTGGTAGTGCTATTATTACGATAGTCATTATAATTGCTGCCCGATGCATAGCTGCTATCAGATGCATAGTCATCACTTAGCGTTTTTTGTTGTGACGTATCATCCGATGTAAATGATGGACGTGTGTTTTTTTTACTTGTTGTGTTGCTGGAATAATTATTTGCTGGAATATTATTATTACTTTCAGTACTATAATAACCATTTTCTTTACTTGTTGTGCCAGACGTAACTGAAGACTCACTATTACGTTTCATCGGATTTACTGCCTGTGGTTTTACTGGAAGCTGTGGTTTTACGTTAATATTATTAGTTGAATTACGTGTACGTGACGGTTCTCTATCCGTTACTTCATTAGAGCTATCTTCTTTCTTACTTCTTGCAAGTAATGGTGGTATATCATCAGGAGATTTGCGAATCGTTTCTTTTAACTGTGAATTTTTAGTTGTCGATTCAACAGAACGATCTCGTTTAATCGGCTTTGTTTGTGCTTCAAAGATTAAAAATTTCTCTTCACCAGGTTCAATCTTTACATTATCTGATTCCATAGTTTTGTTGAAACTTACTTCATAGATCTTGTGTGGCTCAGTTGTATTAAAAGTTACGCTTCCGTTTGATACTTCAGCTTGATCAACAAGTTCTCCATCATATTTTAAATATACAATGGTACCATCTTCTAGATTTAAAAATGAACGATCTACTGCATGAACTTTAATCGTTAGATTATCTTCTGGAAGAGGAGTTTCAGTCACCGGCATATCTTCTGAAGAAGGTATAACTTTCTCGGGATTAACAACTTCGATATTATTCAGTTCGCCAGGATTAATTTCATATTCTTGTCCGGCTATTTCAATCACTTTAATATCTTCAGCAATCACTGAATAACCATCATCTAAAGCAGTAAGAGATTGTTCTTCTTCGTTTACATTGATAATAAAAGGAAAGTCTTTAATGGGTTCATCGTGTATATCATGAAAATAAAGTACTGTAGAGGTTGCTTCGGCATGTGCTGTTGAAACTGTCGTGAGGGAAGCCATAATAGCAAATGATAAAAGTATTTTTTTCATATGGAACTCCTTTTTGCTTGTTGAATATATTATGACATAATTCAAAAGTAAGTGCTATAGAGTATCCAATAATTCACAATTGATTTAGTAAGTTAAAACGTAATTTATATTGTTTAATATATTGTCATATAAACGGTGTTTTTTCTTTGTTAATGCCCATTAAATGGTTATTAAGTGAAAATAGTAAATCGACTACAATGAAATAATATTGTAATTATTTTTTTAAATTCTATCGAATTTTTTGAATATTTCGTGTATTATTATATTAGCAATATATCATTTAGTGAATGGAGGAAATTATTATGAGAGAAGAGTTAGAACAAGTTGTTTTAAAGATGAAAGAAATGAACTTATCTCTAGAAGAATTGCTAAACCAAAACAAAAATTTAGGATTTAGCGAAGACGTAGTAACTGTAATTGACTCTACCATCCATCAAAACTTCAGAGGGCAGACTAACTTATGGGTTCAAGATCCTTGATATGTTAGAAGAATATATTAAAGATATAATCTCTCCTTTGAAATTAGAAGAAAATCATAAAAATGAACTTCAGTCATATGCCTTAAAAAAGATTAAGCGTGATGGCTGGGGAAATTATTATTATATTATTAGTAAATTATTTAATCGAAGACAAGCTGATATGCAAAAGAATTCTGTTGCTATTCAGCTTGTCTTTTGGGCATTTGACCTTGTTGATGATGCTGTAGATGGTGATCAGACGACGCCTGGATTATCCCATGAGCAACAGATTGTACTTTCACATATTGTGATGATGAAAGCAATTAACTTATTTGATATTGAAATAAGAGAAGACATCATGTCTTTAATCGCTTTATCTGGATATGGTGAGTTTGAAGATATAAATTTTACTTATAATATGTATAGTAATATTACTGAAGATGATTATATCAAGATGACAACCTCTAAATCAGGGAAACTTATGGAACTTATCGCTGTAATAATTGATAAGGAAAACCAACCATTAAGAGATTTTATGCTCAATATTGGAATTGCTGCCCAAATAAAAAACGATATTGATGGCATTCTTATTAAAGAAAAAAGTGATTTTGAAGATAAAAAAATGTATTTACCACTTATAAAATATATATTCTTTTCAGAGGATATAAATTTAATCAACTGTACACGTGAAAATATTATTCAATCAGGGGCTTTAGATTACTGTAAACTGTTGTATAATTATTACATTGAAAAAGCATATACTATTTTATTTGATGCTTTTCCATCAATGTCAGATGATTTAAAGGGACTGAAAGATGAATTCAATTTTTAGAAATAAGAAGTTTGGTATTTATCAATATTTCTTTTTTATTATTTTTACTTTAATTCTTAATCTCCGATTCTACGCTGCATGTAAAGAAGTCATTATCATAGGAGACGATCAAACAGAAATTTTGATTTTTACTATATGTACAGTAGTATTCAATTTTTTTGTTGCATCGATGTTATATCAGTTATTCAATAATTTTATTTCTTATGTATTAAATCATTATTTTATTATTTGTCTTTTACTTGCAAATACAATCTCATTTTCTAAACATGGAGATGAAATTAACGACTGGGTAACAACAATTGAAATATTTTTATTATTCACTGTACTTGCGATGTTGTCTAAATTTTTTAGTGTATACCCAGTATTTTCGCGTTCAAGTCATTTAAGTAGTATTGTTAGATTTAACAATTATCTTATCATCGTACTTATCGTAATTGCGACAGTATTGAATATTGCTGCAAGACACGGTGAATTTGTTACATTCTCGATGTTTATGCTCATCACAGTGTGCATCATTTTATTGCTAAGTGTATTTTATGTGATTTTCTCAATCATTCGTAACTCGCACGGTATGATTCGTCGTGAGTTGTATTTTATTCTTGCTTCGCTGTTACTTAGTATTTTACCGATGTTTACGCTTAATTTATTTTTGCATTTCTTTAATAGCAGTATTCCTTACTACTATTTATTACCGACACTCATTATCTTCCCATTGTATTTACTTTATTCTTTCTGTAAATTCAAGATAATTGTTTCAGAATCATTTTTATCTATTGTCTTTGGTTTGTTCCAGATTTGGAATGTATTGATGTTATGTTCTATGATTGTGTTCTATATATTTTTCATCGAGCATCCATTGCTCATTACCGCAATCATTTTCCATAGCTTATTATTGGTTGGATGTGTAGCACTATACTATTTCCGTAATCGTTACACTGTAAAATATCGTGCTGTGAATATTACAAACAATATTAATGGAAATATATATGATACTTTAATCCAGAATAATATTAAGTTATCTAATTATTATTTATTTATTGAAACGCAGGACCAATCTGAACAGTATAAGTTTCCGGCTGGAACGTTTAATTATGATGATATCATCTCTAAGACGCATATGATTTATGAGCGTTCAACGATTGCGATTAATCAGCTGCAGGATATTACCGTATATGTTCATCGTACTGCAGTAAATAATGCATTTATAGCCATCCATTCTTCCGAGGCTGAAAAGTTTAAATATCTTGAATTTGTTCATTTATTAGAACAGTTTGAGTTCTTTATGAAAAACTATTCTACGAAGTTAATGGATGATGATTATAAGAATCGTATTTATTTATCACATGCTGCACTTGAAGAAGAACGCGAACGTTTATCGCTTTTCTTACATGATGATATTTTGCAGAATATTATTCTCGCATTGAATGAGACGAAATCTTTAGATAAAGATGGAAGTCGTGCGCACATTGAAGAGATTCTAGATGAATCAATTTATGCGATTCGTGAAGCATGTGAGGATCTATTTCCGGCAGATTTAGACGACTTTGGGTTAAACGAAAGTTTAAATAGTTTAATTCGTCGTCATCTATATGAATCAATTATTGATATTCAGCTGGATTATCAGGAAAGCAACGTTATAATTGATAAACTCATAAAAATTAGTAGTTATCGCATGATTAAAGAATTGATTAATAATGCGATAAAACATGCCGATGCTAAACATATTAAAGTTGAAGTGGTTGAATCAATCTCATCTTTATCATTTAAAGTTTCAGATGATGGTAAAGGTATCCCGTATCATAACGTATCCGATATTTTAGTAAGAGGATCTAACAATGGGTTAAAGTACTTGATAAACCAGGTAAACTTGTTTGATGGTACTGTAGAATTTTCGGTGTTTGACGAAAATGCATACAGACAAGGTCTTATTGTAAGTGTTACATTGCCGTTAGAATAGAGGTGGTTTCATGGTAAAAATTATTATACTTGATGACCATGAATTATTCGGTCACGGGGTTGCCAAGATTATTGAGGCTGAAGACGATTTGTCAGTGTTAAAAGTATTTACAGATCCGAATCTGCTCACGCATTATATTAAAACGTTACAGCCTAATATTGTGCTGTGTGATATTAAAATAAAAGATTTGAATGGCTTAAACATCGTAAAGACATATTCTAAAAAATATCCGAAAGTAAAGTTTATTATGCTTAGTGGGTACAACTTAGAAGAGTATAAGATTAAAGCTTATGAAAACGGTGCGGTCGGATTTATTTTAAAGGATGAATCTACTGATAAACTTGTAGATGGCATACGTGCAGTTTACTATTTTAATCAAAATTTAAAGCATGATATGGTATTAGCGAAACCTTTGCTTAGTGATCAGGAGAAAGAGATTTTGCGTATGATTGCTAAAGATATGAAAAATCAGGAAATCAGTGAAGCTTTATTTATCAGTAAGCGTACGGTTGAATATCACATTACGAAGCTGATTAGAAAGCTTGGTGTGGAATCAAGGTTAGGTGCTGTAATTAAAGGGATAAAGCTAGGGATTATTGAAGAAAGTGAAACGAAAATATAGACGCAGGACATTGTCCTGCGTTTTTTTAATGGGTGTAAATATTGATGATATCCATAAATGAAATAAAGAAAGTCTGATGATTACTTGTTACAGAACCTATGATAATGGCTGCCCATTGATCTATTTGCTCTATCGTCATATCGACAGACTGAATATAACCATCCATATAGTATTCGATTGTCACATCCTGATGTTTAGCAAGTGCAATGTGTAATGTTTCATTGATTTCCTGCATACGATCTTCAGAAAGCTCTGGGCGTTCAACTTTATTTTGATTTTCTATTTGTCGTCGTACATCGGCGAATTGTTGTGGCATCGTAGCAAATGGAGCCCATTTAATCATACCGCGTCCTTTAGGAATGTTGCGGTTCAGTTGCTCCGGTTCAACTTTTCTGTAATCAGTTTCGCCATAGATAGGGTGGATCATTGTCTCACATCCTTCTTCTTTTCTTTCATTATACGAACATACGTTCTTATTTTCAATGAAAATAAGCAGTGGAATTTTCCACTGCTTATTTGTTCATTTTAAATTGATGTTTACCAGGGAGATTAAGAGCAATGACAATCAGCGTCACACCCACAATGCCAAGAAGTGCGACATAGACACTCATCATTACACTGTTTAACACAACACCCACGATTAAACCGGAACTTGCTACAAGTCCTGCACCGCTATAACCAAGCGAACTAAATGCGATATAGCTTGCGCGTGCATCATCTGGCATCAGTTTCGCCATATATACAGAATAAATCGGACTTTGAATCAATTCTCCGATAGTTGCAAATAATATACATAGCATGAGCATCCACCACACTGTAATTGTATGCGTTAATGCATACCCGAATGTGTACATTAGTCCACCAATGACAAGCATTGTACGCTGATTAAATGGTTCGACGAGTTTATTGACAAGAAAAGTGATCGTTACAACAAGTACTGTATTTTCAATGAGCATTAAACTCATCATGCGTACACCATCAATGTGTATACCGAACAAATCAATAGGTTTAAATACTTCATGTAAACGTACCCCGATATAGTTTGTTAAAGCAAATTCAGCAGAGAAGATAAATACGGCAGCAGCAGTGAAGAGCACGAAGCGTGTGTCCTTTAAAGCAACTTTATATTTACCGAATAGATCGCGCATCCAGTGCATATCAACGATGACTTTCTCTTTTTCGGTCGTTGGATCTTTTAAAAACTTGTAGAAGATAAACGTATTAATTAACATGATTGCAATGATAATGATAAAGAGCAGGAATCGATGTTCTTTATAAAATAGTCCACCAATTGCTGTTCCGACAGCAGTAGCGAGGTTATTAGACCAGTATGTCGTCACATAAACTGATTTTCTGCTTACTTCATCGGTAGAATCAATGATCAATGCTTCAAGTGCCGGAAAAATCATAGCACTAGGAATAGCGAGACACATAAAGATAATGGCCACAAGCCATGCAAGATTAATATCCGGGTGAATGAAAATCGCCATCACTGTAAAAAGGATAGCAAATATAGATTGTCCCCAGATAAGCTGTCCTTTCCGACTGAAGCGGTCTGCAAAGTAGCCACCGACAAGATTACAAAGCAATCCGAAAATAACATTCAGTGACATGAGGATACCTGAAGTGACTTTACCGAGTTCATCAGCAATATATAAAACCATAAAAGGCATAACGCTCATTGACGCAGCGTGATCAAAGAAACCACAAATAATTCGTAGTTTAACATTAGATGGAAAGTCTTTAAATTTCATTACGGGATACCTCTAGTTGTTTTTATTCTTATTATATTTCATAATAATCTGAAAATATACATAAAAAAATAAGCTAGAACAAAAGTTCTAACTTATTTCGTAATTGAAAGCATTAGTTCACGTGCAACTTTTGCAGCAACTGCATTAGAAACGCCACTGTGGTCGTATGGTGGTGACAATTCTACGATATCTGCTGCAACAACGTTCAGTTGTTCGAAGACTTTAAATGCAGGTTCAAGTTCTTTATAAGTTAATCCACCAGGTTCAGGTGTTCCTGTGCCAGGAAAGATTGATGGGTCTAGGCAATCCAGATCAATTGTAACATATACAGGCGTATTACCGATAATACCGGGTAAATTCTTTAATGTATCAATTGAAAACTTCTCAAGAATTGTATGTGTATCGCTCCAGTCGAACTCTTCTTTCGTACCTGAACGAATACCGTACTGATAAATTCTGTTATCACCGATAAGGTCATGTATGCGGCGTACGATTGTCGCGTGAGATAATGGTTCCCCCATATAGTCATCACGTAAGTCCGTATGTGCATCGAGTTGCACAAGAACCGTATCCGGATACTTTTCAAGAACAGCACGCATAGGGCCAAGCGTTACTAAGTGTTCGCCCCCAATCATAAACGGCAGTTTGCCTGCATTTAAAATCGTACGTGCTGTCTCTTCAAGTTCTTCTAACACTTTCACTTTGTTGCCGATTGTAATATCAACGTCGCCTGAATCCATAATGCGAACGTCTTCTAAGTCTTTGTTTAAGAATGGGCTATATGTTTCAAGACCATAGGATTCAGAACGGATTGCATCAGCTGCAAAGCGTGTACCAGGACGGTTTGAAACCGTACCGTCAAATGGTGCACCGTATATTACTGTTGTTGCTTCTTCAAATGAAGCTTCGCAACTCATATACACATGTTTATTCGGTTGCATCATCGAGCATCTCCTTAACGAATGTTGGAAGGGCGAATGCACCTGTATGGATATCAGTGTTATAGTATTTTGTTTTTAAGCCAAGCGCGTTCCATGCATCTAAGTCAGCATCTTTTAAAGGATCGAACTTCTTAGAAGCAAATCCGAATAACCAGTGACCAGATGGATACGTCGGCATATGGAACTGGTACACACGCGTAATCGGGAACAGACCTTTGATCTTAGAGTGTGCACGTTTCATTTCATGTGCGTAACTTGGGTAGTAAGGTGATTCATGCTGATTGATTAATATACCGTCATCTGTTAATACACGGAAACAGTTGTTGTAGAAATCATGTGAGAATAAACCTTCACCAGGACCTATTGGGTCCGTAGAGTCCACTAAGATAAGGTCATAGTAATCATCTTCTTTGTTCTTCACATAGGCTAAACCGTCTTCGAATAATAAAGTGACACGTGGATCTTCAAGTTTCCCTGCAGTGATTGGAAGATATTCTTGAGATAAACGTACAACACGTTCATCAATTTCTACCATATCAATTTGCTCGATAGATGCGTAACGTGTTAACTCACGTACAGTACCACCGTCACCACCACCGATAACAAGCACTTTCTTAATGTTAGGATTTGTTGCCATTGCAACGTGTGTAATCATATCGTGATACACGAATTCATCTTTTTCGTTAACCATCATTAAACCATCTAAAGTAAAGAAAGTACCGAATTCTTCTGACTTGAAGAAATCAATTTGCTGGAATGGTGTTTTTTCGGTTAAGATATGCTCAGTTGTTTTAATAGAGAATTTCACGTTATCCGTGTGATTTTCTGTATACCATAAATCTAACATGTACAATTCCTCCTTATTTAGCTGCTACTTCAACAGGTTTGAATGATTCTACGACGATTTGACCTTTAGAATATTTGTGGATTTTATCAGCCATACCACGACCGATTTCATATGAATCAGAAAGTTCAGCTTTTAAAGCTTTCTGTAAGTAATCTTCTGCACGCCATGGGTCTACAGTATCACCACAAGTGAATACATCAACTGAAGCGTAACCATATTCAGGCCATGTGTGGATTGTTAAATGTGATTCTGAGATGATAACAGCACCACTTACACCGTATGGATTGAATGTATGAAAACAGCTTTCCACGATTGTTGCACCACTTACGCGGGCAGCTTCATTCATGATTTCTTCAACTTTATCATGGTCCTTTAAAATATCTTTGTCACAGTTATAGTATTCGATTAAAACGTGTCTTCCAAGTGTAGTTAATTTCATTATTAAATATCTCCTTTATTATCAATTATAAATACTTCGTTTTTGTTTTCTGCGCCAATCTTAATAATTGGCTGGTCGTTAATAAATTTCCAGTAGTCGATGACTTCCTGGGTGATCATTTCACCTGCCATCAGGATCGGAATACCCGGTGGATAGATCATTAAACTTTCTGCACAAACTTCGTTTAGTGCATCTTCAATCTGAACGACTTTCGTCTCAGAGTAAAAGACATCTCTCAAGCCCATCTTCTGCATCGGAATCGACATTTGCTTCAGAATCGGTGGGACGAAAGGTTTGTTTAGGTTAAAATGTTTAGCGCTAATAGCTGAAAGTGCATCAAAGAGTTGATTCAATTCGTTTTCATTATCCATAAATGACACAATCCCCATGACGATATTAGGTTCTGCAAGCTCCATTTGGATATCGTAGTCGCTACGTAGTAGGTGATACACTTCAAAACCAGATAAATCAAGACGATGATCAATATAGATGGTCAGTTTAGTTTCGTCTAACTGCTGATGATATTTGTTGTTAAACTTCTCTGGCTCTAACATGTAGAAACCAGGAATTTTATTAATTCTTTCTCGAAATGACTGAACGAGTGATAATACATTGGTGATCTTCTCTTCACCGTGTAGTGCTAAATGATGACGTGCAATATCAAGCGATGACATCAGCAGAAATGATGCAGAAGTTGATGTCAGCATATTGATAATACTCTTTACCTTATGCTTATCAATCAGCTTACTGTTAAACAGGAGGACACTCGTCTGTGTAAATGAGCCGCCTGTTTTGTGTAGGCTCGTTGCTGCCATATCGGCACCAGCTTCCATACTGGACAATGGTAAGTGCTCTGAGAAACGGTAATGTGCACCATGAGCTTCATCTACAAGAACAGGAATGCCAGCGTTATGTGCAATTGAAACAATTTCTTTTAAATCGCTTACTGCCCCGAAATAAGTCGGGTTCATAATGAACAATGCCTTCGCATCGGGATGTGCAGCAATCGTTTTGCGTATAGTTTCTACACTGATATTATGTGCAATCCCGTATTCTGTATCAAATTCAGGTACCATATAAACAGGTGTAACATCAGCGAGTGCCATCGCATTCAGTACTGATTTATGAACATTTCTTGGAAGTAACAGTTTATCTTTCGGCTTGAGTGTAGACAGAATCATTGCCTGTATACCAGACGTCGTACCATTTAATAAAAAGTGTGCTTCCTCTGCCTGAAACAAATCAGCCATCAAAGCTTGTGATTTCTGGATGACACTGGTTGGATGATCAAAGTTATCTAACGTTGGCATTGAATTTACATCGTGACGTAAAGTACGCGTACCATAGTAGTTCAATTTATAGTCAGGATCCAGGCCACGCTTATGTCCTGGAACATCAAAACTTGTAACGTGTTGTTCTTCGTACTCTTTTAAGGCCGTAAATAAAGGCGTCAATGTATGCTTTGATTTATCGATACTATGAAAAGCCTTGGAGTAATATGTTTGAGTCATTGGCCACTCCTTAAAATTGGGAAAGATTTAAATATTAGTCTTACTTAACTATTAGTAATGTAAAACTGTCATTTATTAATACCAAACAAATTGTAATGTATTACTAAACTATTAGCAACAAAAAATTTTTATTTTTGCTAAATTATTTTCAACTTTTCGCAATCTGAATGTGATTTTGTTAAAATGAAATTAACAGGAGGCGATACAATGAGTGAAGTAAAAGGATTTATCGGATCTTATACAAAGCAAGACGGTAAAGGGATTTATAACTTTACATTAGATACAGAAGAAAAGACAATCAAGACAGTAGAAACAGGATATGAAGTGCCGGGCTCAACATATATTCAACAACATGGTGATAAATTGTATGGTATTAAAAAAGCAGACAGCAATGCAGGTATACAAAGTTATCAAATTAATGAAGATGGAACATTAACAGTGATTAATGACAACTTATCTTCTACAGATTCAGCATGTCATATCTGGATAACACAAGATGGGAAATATTTATTAGAAGCAGTTTACGGACCAGGTGTTGTGAGGTTATATAAATTAGATGAAACAACTGGTGAAGTATTAGAATTAATTGATATTGCACAGCAAGAAGGAACCGGACCGAATAAAGAACGCCAGGATCATGCACATACGCATTATATCCAGGAAACACCAGATGGAAAATATGCAGTTGCTGTTGATTTGGGAACTGATGAAGTAATTACATTTACTTTTGGAAATAATGGATTTAAACGCGTTGAGACTTTAAAAGTTGAGCCGGGAATGGGGCCTAGACATTTAATTTTTAATGAAAACGGCAAATATGCATACTTGTTTACAGAGTTAAGCAATGAAGTTGTTGTAATGAAATATGCAGATGGTAAATTTGAAATGCTAGATAAATTATCTACTATTCCAAGTGACTTTACAGAAAACTCACAAGGAGCAGCGATTCGATTAAGTCATGACGGTAAATATTTATATGCTTCCAACCGTGGACATCAATCTATTGCTGTATTCAAAGTATTAGGTGAAGGAGAAAAGATTGAATTAGTTGAAATTGTAGGAACTGGTGGAGACTGGCCACGTGACTTTAATATAGATCGAAGCGATACTTTTCTTGTTTGTGCGCATGAAGCTGATGGTGTGTTGACTTTATTTGAAAGAGATAAAGAAACAGGAAGGTTAACAATGTTAGAAAACGATAAACGTGCACCAGAAGGCGTATGTGTTCAATTTTTATAGAGAAAATTCCTACCTCGAATTGAGGTAGGAATTTTTTTGTGAGTAGTGAGGTTTGAAATTGGTAAAACCCCAATTTCAGCATCAATTAAAGTTATTAACGATAAAATGTTAAAGGCCCATTCTTAAATATTTTATGATGTGTATTCATATATGTACGTATTTTCTTTCTTTAATAATCATAAAAAAAACTCATTTTACCATTTCAATGATAAAATAATAATAACAAAATAGTATTAAACACATGTAAAATAATTGTAAAAATGGAGTGGTAATATGAAAATTGCGATTTATCAAATGAAGATTATTCCTGGTGAACCCGAGAAAAATATTGAGAAAGTTGCAAATTGGTTATCGACACTCGATGATGTAGAAATTGCTGTATTACCAGAGATGTGGAACACCTCATATACATTGAAGGAGTTAGTGCATATCACATCTGACAATGGGCAACGAGAAATTGAGAAGTTAAGTGAACTTGCAAAGCAATATCAAATAAATATTGTTGGTGGATCAATTGCTGTCAGAGTCGAAGATAAGATTTACAATCGAGCAATTGTTATTAATAAAAAAGGTGAACTTATACATCAATACGATAAATTACACTTGGTACCTATGCTAGATGAACCAAATTATTTAACACAAGGGAATAATATTTCAATTTTTGAAATAGATAATGTAAAGATGGGCGTTATTATTTGTTATGATCTGCGATTCCCTGAAATATCGAGGAAATTAGCTTTAGAAGGAATTGAAGTACTATTTGTTGTAGCAGAGTGGCCGATAGAACGTATCAAGCAATTTGAAAAATTACTGTATGCCAGAGCAATTGAAAACCAAGTTTATGTCATTGCAAGCAACAGTATCGGAAAGTGCGATAATACGGTATTTGGTGGAAAATCGATGGTGATAAATCCATTAGGGGAAGCCGCTACAAAAATAATATTAGGAGAAGGGACAATTCAAGCAACTGTTAATTTAGAGTTAATTAGAAATATAAGAACTAAAATACCTTTATTAAAAACACGCAGAGCAGATATATATTAGTACTTAATGTAACATTTAAAAATCCATTAACTTGGTCACCTGTTATCGTTAACGTTGATTTTGATGCAAGTGATGACAGAGACTCAGATAGCAATAACTTACCTGATACAGGTGAAGCAGCATTATTAGCTGGTGGCGCACTCATCGCAGCTTCTCGTAAAAGAAGAGACGAAGAAATTTAATAATTAACCTAAAGAGGAAGATCTCGAATTTGAGATCTTCCTTTTTTATTACTATATTATTTAAATATTTGTTTGACGTATCTGAATTTTCCTTTGTAAGGAGGGAACATAATACCGGATTCCAGCTTGGTACTTTTTGTCATATATGCTTTTTGATGACTGAATAATTCAAATGTATATTTTCCGTGGTAGTGTCCCATACCTGAGTGTCCAACACCGCCAAAAGGCAAATAAGGGTTAGCGACATGCATGATTGTATCATTTACACATCCACCGCCAAATGATACACGTGTGAATACGTCTCTAATAAAATCCTGATCATCGCTAAATATATATAATGCTAATGGTTTTTCATATTGATGAATTGTTTCAAAAATTTCTTCTTTGTTATTGTAACCGATGATTGGTAAGATAGGCCCGAATATTTCTTCCTGCATCGCTAAGTCGTTTAATCTAGCATCAATAAGTGTCGGTGCAATATGTAGTACATCTGCTTTTGATGTGCCTCCGATAAGAATACGTTCATGTGCTTGATCAATCATTGCTGTTAAGCGATTAAAGTGCTGGTCGTTGATAATGTGACCATAGTCTTCACTTTCTAAAGCATTCTTTCCGTAAAATTCATTCAATGTAGATTGCATCGCTTTAAGAAATTTTTCTTTAACTTTATTGTCGATCAATACATAATCAGGTGCAATACAAGTTTGACCGGCATTCATGAATTTACCGAACGCAATGCGTTCAGCCGCCACTTTAATATTAGCAGTATCATCTATAATTGTAGGGCTCTTACCACCGAGTTCTAACGTTACTGGTGTAAGATGTTTACTTGCTTTTTCATAGACGATTTGTCCTACTTTTGTACTACCTGTAAAGAAGATATAATCAAATCGAACGTCCAGCAAAGCTGATGTCACTTCTTTTTCTCCTTGAATCACTTTTACGTATTCAGGTTCAAAGACTTCTTCCAAAATTTGTTCGATAACAATGCTTGTTTGAGGTGTATGTTCTGAAGGTTTGACAACTACACAGTTTCCAGCTGCGATAGCACCGATTAATGGTGACATGACGAGTTGGAAAGGATAGTTGAATGGTCCGATGATAAGCACAGTACCATAAGGTTCATACATTAAATAACTTTTACCTGGAAATTGCATCATCGGCGTATTGATAGACTTCACCTTGCTCCAGTTTTTGATTTCTTTAATATATGTAGAAAGTTCTTTTAACACGATGCCGATTTCAGTAGCGTACGCTTCAACTTTTCCCTTACCAAGATCGCTGTTTAAAGCGTCGATAATATCGGTTTCATGTGCTTTAATTGCTTTTTTTAACGCTTTTAATTTTTTTCTTCTTATTTTAATCTGCTTTGTTTCATGTGTTGCAAAATAGTCTTTCATCTTTATGATATCTTCGTGAATATTCATGAAAATTCCTCCATTTAGCATTGTTAAGGTGTATACTAATTAATAAATAAACGATAAAAATTCCGGGGTGAAATAAATGAAATTTGGTCTTATCGGAACAAATTGGATTACTGATCGATTTATCGAAGCTGGTAAAACTGTTCCAGAATTTGAACTACATAGTGTCTATTCCAGAACGATTGAACGTGCGCAAAGTTTTGCGGAAAAATATGATATTCCTAACTTTACAGATAATATGGATAAATTATTGAATGATGAAGCAGTGGATATCATTTATATAGCTACACCAAATATATTACATCATCAACAGGCAATACAAGCAATGAATCATGGGAAACATGTTTTATGCGAAAAACCGATCGCCACAAGTGAAAAAAACTTTAATTTAATGTATCAGGCGATGGAAAATAACGATGTGTTCTTCATGGAAGCGATGAAAAGTATTTACTCACCATCTTTTATCAAACTTCATGAATGGATAAAAGAAATTGGAACAATACGTCGTGCTAACTTCCACTATAATCAATATTCTTCTCGCTATGATAAATATAAGGATGGCATTGTAGAAAATGCTTTTAAACCTGAACTGGGAAATGGGGCATTAATGGACTTAGGCGTTTATACAATCAGTCCTTTAGTTAATTTATTCGGAATGCCTAAGACAATTCAGGCGACTGGCAAACTGTTGTCAACTGGCGCTGATGGGCAAGGTACGATAATTTGTAATCATCATTATATGACATCTGTACTCAGCTATTCAAAAATTATTGATAGCCATCTACCATCTGAGATTATTGGTGAAGAAGGTATTCTACTAATAGATAAAATCTCTGCACCAAATAAAGTCCAGAAGTTGAATCGTCATGGAGAAGTCGTTGATGAAATAGTGAGTGATGCACCACCTATGTCATATGAAATAGCACATTTTATAGAAGCGATTAAAAATAAAGATTTTAATGCACTCAATTTGGAAACTTCACATCACACGATGAAAGTTATTGATGAAGTAAAAAGACAAATTGGTATTTTAATTAAATAAGTTATTGATTATTCAGAAAATTTAAATTATAATAAAGCCATACCATTTTTTCATTCTTTCAAATATTACAAAAAGAGACGCACCCCGCGTCTCTTTTTGTTATTTAATCAGTTGTTTTAATGCATCATCGCGTTCCATTACGATACGCGCATAAGAACATAACGGTATTATCTTTAAATTATTTTCCTTAGCGTAATCTGTAACTTTTAACACTAGTTCTTTTGCGATGCCCTGACCACGTAATGATGGATCTGTATATGTGTGATCGATTGTGATTGTGTCTTGTCCTGAAGGCTGGAAAGTGATTTCTGCTTCTGGTTGTGCTTCATCACCGATATAAAACTTATTATTACCTTGAATAATTTTCACGACAAACACCTCTTTTAATTATGATAATACATCTGTAAGCTGTGGAACAACTTGTTTCTTACGAGATACAACACCTTCAAGTACAGCTGTGTTTTTATCTAATACGACATTGAATGCTTTTTCAACTGCTGCCTGTTGTTGTCCTAATGCTAACACTTTAGAGTTAGAGTTTAATATATCAGTAACAACAAGTACAAATAATGCATATCCTTCCTGTGCTGTTTCAGCATTGATTGCATTTTCTAGTTCTTCCTGGCGGCTTAATACTTCATCGATATCAACAGTATTCACTTGCGCGACACGAACTTCGTGCTCACCCATAGAGAATGATTTAGCATCGATGTTTAATAATTCTTCAGCTGTCTTATCAGCTGTCTTTGCGCCAGCTTTTAACATATCTAATCCGTAAGATTGAATATCAACGTTAGCAATTGCAGCTAATTCTTCAGCAGCCTTAACGTCTTCATCTGTGCAAGTTGGAGATTTAAATAATAATGAATCTGAAATAATTGCTGATAACATCAATCCTGCGATTTCAGGTTTAATTTCAACACCATGTTCTTTGTACATCTTATTTAAGATTGTTGCAGTACAACCAACTGGTTCTGCACGGTAGTATAAAGGACCTGCTGTTTCAAAGTTGGCAATACGGTGATGATCTACTACCATTAAGATATTCGCATCTTCAATGCCGTCAGCTGATTGCTGAAACTCATTATGGTCAACTAAGATAACATCTTCACCATGTAAACGTTCAATCACACGTGGTGCATTTACGCTGAAGTGTTTTAAAGCGAATTCTGTTTCGCCATTTAAGTCACCTAAACGTACCGCTTCGATGTCTTTTCCTAAAGCTTTTTGTAAATCTTCCATTACTAAAGCTGATGTTACTGTGTCTGTATCTGGATTTTTATGTCCGAAAGTTAAAATTTTCATAATAGTCTCCTTTTAATATAAGTCTTATCTATTTTATCATGATTAATTAATCTCTTCTACAGTCATGCCTAATACATGTTTGAAGTGTTGCAGTGCATAATGATGCCCTTCTGGATTAAATGAAGTAACTGCTCGTTCATCGACTGACATTTCAAATCCTAAATTATACCCTTCTACTGCTGTATGAAGTACACAAATATCAGTGCATACCCCAGTAAGTTCGATCTCTTTTATATTTCTTTCGCGTAAAAGTTGTAATAATGGCGTACCACTAAACGCACTGTAACGTATTTTATCGATCCAGAATACATTGTTATCATCTTTATCGCGTAAATAAAGTTCGTGCAACTTACCATAAAGATTTCTACCATCCGTATCTTTAATGTTGTGCGGTGGGAATAATTTCGTTTCAGGATGATAAGTATCGTTTTCAAAATGTAGATCCATCAATACAAAAATCGGCTTATTGTTATCTTTATAGTCATTCCATTTTTTAACCATCGTATCTTCCAGCGCAATTGCAGGTTCTCCACACGTCAGTTTACCATCAAGTGCTACAAAGTCATTGGAATAATCAATAACTAATAAAGCTTCACTCATCGTCAGCGCTCCTTTATATATTATCAAAATTTAGAGTATACAGCTGATTAAAACAGGGTATAATCTTAATTACATTATAAATGATTTGAAGGTGTTATAAATGAAAAAGATTAATATTAAAGATTTTGGTGCAAAGGGTCGCCATGTTCTTTTTGATACGATTGGCTTACAGCGTGCACTTAATCATGCAAAAAAAGAGCCTGTAGAAGTTTATGTTCCAAAAGGGACATATTACATCGGTAAAGAATTAGTGATTTATGCACACACTTATTTACATTTGCATCCTGATGCTGTTTTGCGCCGAATGAGTCCTTTTGCAATGCTTAAAAATGGTAGGAAAAGTGAAGGATATAAAGGGTACGATGGTAATGGTTATATTAAGATTGAAGGTGGAACGTTTGATCAATATGGTCATGTCCTAAATTTCAATAATAGTATCATGTCGCTCGGTCATGCGCGTGAAATTGAAATTAAAGATGTAACATTTAAAAATGTTGTACAAGGGCATGCGATAGATGCATGTGGTATCGATGGTTTTAAAGTATCAGGATGTAAGTTTCTCGGGTTTCGTGATGATAGTGGAGAACGTGCTTTTAGTGAAGCCATTCAACTGGACTTACAGCTGAAAGATTCATTCCCTAAGTTCGGTGAATATGATGGAACAGTGACGAAGAATGTCATCATTGAAAACTGTTATTTCGGTAATTCTAATGAACCGATGATGAAACCATGGAACAGGGCGATAGGTAGTCATGCCAGCACGTATGAAATTTATTATGAGAATATAACTGTAAAAAATAATACTTTTGACAAAATGGGAGATTATGCACTTACTTTCCTAAAATCAAAAGTATTGCATGTATATGATAATACCTTTAATGACTGTAACGGAGGTATACGCTATTTAGCAACGAAGAAGGGGAAATATTCACTTGATCTATACGGGAACGACCACGGAGCTCAAGCAGGGGAAATGACTGTTATACGTAACAATCATTTTCACTCTATCAATGATAAATACGCAATATTATTTCTGAGTTACGATGGTAAGAAGAATAAAGATATCTATATCATTGATAATGAATTCAGCGAAGATAATATGTGTACTATTAAAATAGGTGCAGCGAAAAATGTTGTCTGTATGCAAAATAAAAACTTAAAGCAGATTAAAAAAGTAGAAGTAGATGATTTTTATGCAGAAACGATAGCTAAAGATGAATCTGTTGGTGAATTATAAAAGCAGCGTGTCCTAATGAAACGGACACGCTGCTTTTTTCATTTTATAATAAAAATTCGTTTCGTGATACGTATTGTCGTAGCCTTTGTGCCAGTTATGAACAAGGGAAGGAGATATCGGAGGAATAAGCCATGTCCAGTCTCCAGTTACTTTTCTATTATTTGCCGCTTCATTCTCTTCAAATTTTAAAAATTGTCTGCTGGCATTGTAATGATCAACGATGGAATAGCCTTGCTGTTTAAATGAATGATAAACTGCATAGTTTAATTCAACGACGACTTTATCGCGCCAGTAACTCGTAGTTCTGCTTGTATCTAAATCCATACTGCGGGCAATAGGTTCCAGTAAGTTAAAACGATAATCATCTAGAAAATTACGACTTGCAATCTCACTTTCCATATACCAGCCATTAAAAGGGCAAAGTGGATAAGTAATACCACCAATAGATAAATCCATGCCAGATATAATCGGTACAGCATACCAATGAAGATTTAAGGCATTAAACTTTGGAAAGTCAGGATGTTCAATACGAACTTCTTTTATAAGGTCATGATGAATATCATATGTTTTGTATTGATTATCATAACGATAGAGTAACGGTAAAAATTTTCCGAAAGATTTGTAACCGGTATGTTCAATTAATTTTTTCGTATCACTAACGATGGGATCATCAGCATATCGAATAAGCTGATCGTTTAGCAGTTCGAAATTTATTTTAGATTGCTGATTAAAGATTGTGATGGTCGGAATAATTTTCCCGTTATTTGTTGCACGCACGATATGTGTTTCAAGTGCTGTGAGATAGTCTTTTTCATCTGCTACATGACGCATATCAACGACATTTAACTTATCCCATATAAGACGACCGATACAGCGATTACTATTGCGCCAGGCAAGACGTGCACCGTATGTCAATTCTTCTGCTGTATGTATGTAAGAGCCGGTACGCTCGATTTCTTGTTGAATTGACAGTAATCTTTCGTTGGTTGCATCTCCATCAATGTTTAATTCATTGCCCATCTGTTTTATAAATAATTTAGCTTTTTCGAATAACAATTGTGTCACCTCACTTTATTTATTCTGATTATTTCTATTCTACAATAAAAAAAGCCCGATTTGGGCTTTTTGATTAATCTGTTTGTAGTTGTTGTCGCTTTTTATAATCATAAAATGTAGCACAGCTTATTGCGAGTAATATAAAAGCGATATAACTAAAAAATTGTGTGTTATGAGATATCTGTATAACAAGTCCGCCTATTATCGGACCTAATATACTACCGATACTGAATATGAGACCACACATTAAATTCCCAGCAGGTAACAAATATTTCGGAGTGATTTCGGTCATAAATGTTACTCCTAAAGAATACATTGAGCCGACAAAGATACCGGTAATAAAAAAGAGTCCGACTAACACATAGCCAGAGTGACTGAAGATCTGGCACATCATAAATAACATTGCACCGATAAAAGTCACAATAGTAAGTAAGATATTACGATTCATATTATCAGAAATCATACCAAGAGGCACCTGGAAAATGATCGCACCTAAACTAAACGCAGGTAAGATAATTATAATCAAATTAACAGGAATATCCTGCTTCATCGCATAAACAGGAAAGTTGCTGTTGAGACATGCTTCCAATATACCGTACATCATCGGAAATAAGAATGCAACCCAGCTCGTCTTCATTACTTTACCAAAGTTGATAGTTGTTGATTTAAACGATATTTTTGAATGATTATCTTCAGGAAATTCATTTTTTAGCATAAATACAAGGGCACTCGCTGTAAGTGTGAATACTGCACTTAATAGAAATGGAAGGCTTGTATGTACTTCGTATAATTTAGCGAGCAATGGCCCTGCCATAAAGCCGAGTGAGAAGCTTAAGCCATAAAAAGAGATGATACGGCCGAGTTTATGCTTTGGTGTTGTTTCAGTAAGCCAAGATTGTGTAGCAAAGTGGAGCATATTATCGCCGACACCAACAAGCAGTCGTAATATAAACCAGAATGTCATTGCTTTATACACTGGAAAAAGTGACATCGATATTACAATGATGATTGCGCCAATGACGACAAGATTTTTGTAACCTACTTTTCTTAGCAGGCCTTCTAAAAATAATGACGCTAAAAAAACACCAATATATAAAGATGATGCATGTAATCCGTTGATAAAACTAGGCACATCATCACGTTCAAAGATGATGGCGATAAGGGGTAATAACATACCTTGAGTTAAACCGGAAATAGATACAATGATAGTGAGTATAATGAAATTTTTCTTAAACATAGCGTCCTCCTTATTTTTGATTGTATCAGAATGCGTTGGCAATGCCTAAATGTAAGCGGTATGTTAATATGAATTTAATATATCAGTTCAAAGTGTAAAATAAATCACTAATAGATAATTATAAACTTGTTGAGGAGATGAAGCAATGTACAATTATGCTGACGATAGCCTAATGTTACATACAGATTTATATCAGATTAATATGGGTGAGACTTACTGGAATGATGGTATCCACGAGCAAACAGCAGTCTTTGATGTCTATTTCAGAAGTATGCCATTCGATGGTGGTTATGCTGTATTCGCAGGTCTTGAACGTGTAATCAATTATGTTAAAGGATTCAAATTTTCTGAAACGGATATGGAATATTTAAAGACTTTAGGATATCAGGATGATTATCTCGCTTATTTAAAAGATTTAAGATTTACAGGTAATATCCGTTCGATGCAGGAAGGGGAAATCTGCTTTAATAACGAACCGTTATTACGTATAGAAGCACCATTAATTCAAGCGCAGTTACTGGAAACAGCAATATTAAATATTGTGAACTTCCAGGTGCTTATTGCAACGAAAGCAAGTCGTATTAAACAAGTTGTTGGTGATGAAATTGTAATGGAATTCGGAACACGACGCGCCCAGGAAATGGATGCTGCAATTTGGGGTACACGTGCAGCATATATTGCTGGATTTGATTCAACAAGTAACGTTCGTGCAGGTAAGTTATTCGGCATTCCAGTGTCAGGGACGCATGCGCATGCGATGGTACAAGCGTATGATGATGAATATAATGCGTTTAAAAAATATGCAGAACGCCATAAAAACTGTGTCTTCCTTGTAGATACTTTCCATACGTTAAAGTCTGGTGTACCGAACGCGATTCGTGTAGCACAAGAATTAGGTGATAAGATTAATTTTGTCGGCATCCGTTTAGATTCCGGAGATTTAGCATACTTATCAAAAGAAGCACGTCGTATGTTAGATGAAGCGGGATTCCCAGATGCAAAAATATTTGCCTCAAATGACCTAGATGAAGAAACAATTACTAATTTGAAGTTACAAGGTGCAAAGATAACTGCCTGGGGTATTGGTACAAAATTAATTACAGCGTTTGATCAACCCGCATTAGGTGCTGTATATAAACTTGTAGCAATTGAAAATAAAGCGGGGCAATTAGAAGATCGTATTAAAATATCAAATAATGCTGAAAAAGTAACGACACCGGGTAAAAAGAATGTATATCGTATTATAAATAATCAGACAAAAAAATCAGAAGGTGATTATATCACTTTAGATTTTGAAGACCCATCTAAAGAAAAGCCGTTAAAGATGTTCCATCCGATTCATACGTATAAACAGAAATGGATCAATGATTTTACAGCAAAAGATCTTCACGAGGACATATTTGTTGATGGAAAGTTAGTATACGAAGTACCTACTTTAGAACAGTCACGTGCATATTTAAAAGCGAATCTGGCATTGTTATGGGAAGAAACAACGCGCTATTTAAATCCTGAAGAATATCCTGTAGATTTAAGTACGCTATGCTGGGAAAAGAAAAATCAGGAAATTTATGAAGTATCTAAAAAAGTGAAAGAAGTGAAGTAAATGACATTACAGCAAGATATTATAAAGTCACTTTATGTTCAGCCAGAGATTAATCCCGAAGAGACTTATAGAGCCATCGTAGACTTCATAAAAGACTACGTTAAACAAAATCCATTTATCAAATCTCTAGTACTAGGTATTTCAGGAGGACAAGACTCTACTTTAGCGGGCAAACTATCACAAATTGCAGCCACTGAATTACAAAGTGAGGGGTTAGATGTGAAGTTTGTTGCTGTTCGACTACCTTATGGTGTGCAAAAAGATGAACAAGATTGTCAGGACGCGCTTGACTATATCAATCCGGATAAAATTTATACAATCAATATTAAAGATGCAGTTGATGCGAGTATTGCGACATTAGATGCCCAAGGAGTTACTTTAACGGATTTTCAAAAAGGAAATGAAAAAGCACGTGAGCGTATGAAAGCACAATATTCTATCGCAGCAGTTCATAGTGGTATAGTTATCGGTACGGATCATGCGGCAGAAAGTATTACAGGATTCTACACGAAATTTGGAGATGGCGGAGCCGACATATTCCCCCTTGCCGGCTTAAATAAGCGTCAAGGTAAATCTATACTGAAGTATTTAGGTTGTCCGCTTCATCTATATGAAAAAGTTCCGACAGCTGACCTGGAAGAAGATAAACCACAATTGCCTGACGAAGTCGCACTCGGTGTGACTTATGAAGCAATCGATGACTACCTTGAAGGTAAGACAGTAGATGCTGAGTCTCGAGAAAAGATAGAAAGTCATTATATAAAAACTCAGCATAAGCGTATGCTTCCGATCACACGTTATTCAATCGAGGAACTCATAAAATAAATTACCATTGCAAACCCTTATCTTCAGTAGTAGAATTTAAGAATGATTTTTTATAGGGGGGATTACAGTGCCGGCAATGGATAACCCATGGATTACCGTGCTATTAATATTTGTTATCAATATTTTTTATGTATCGTTCTTAACGATGCGTATGATTCTGACACTTAAAGGTTATAGATATCTCGCAGCCTTTGTTTCAGTATTAGAAGTACTTGTCTATATCGTAGGATTAGGTATGGTAATGAATGGTCTAGATAAGATAGAAAACATCATCGCTTATGCACTAGGATTTGGTGCAGGGATTATTGTAGGGATGAAGATTGAAGAAATGATTGCATTAGGCTATATCGTTATCAATGTGACGACTGCGGAATATGATAAGGAAATTCCGAAAACTTTGCGTGACCTAGGTTACGGTGTAACGCACTATGCAGCACATGGCCGTGATGGTGATCGTCTTGTAATGCAAATTTTAACCCCACGTCGTTTTGAACTTAAATTAATGGACACAGTGAAGCAGCTTGATCCGAAAGCATTTATCATTGCATATGAGCCTAAGAATATTCATGGTGGATTCTGGGTTAAAGGTGTGCGCAGTAAAAAGTTAAAGGCGTATGATACAGATGAAGTTTGAAGTTAAAGACAATGAAACAATTACACAATGTTTAGAACGCATGAAGCAAGCAGGTTATGCACCAGTAAAAAGATTTCAAAAGCCAATTTTTCATGAAAATGAAAAAGGTGAAATAGAAGTGTATAAAGAACAGATTATTTTTACTGGGAAAAAGATTCAATAATGAAAATCGGTCCGTTCAGGGCCGTTTTTTTTAATGAGAATTTTATCTCATCGAAATATCTGTTAAAATAGAAGGTGTAGCATAAAATACACGAACTTTATAAATGAATAAATAAAAAATGTACGGAATTTTAAAAGTTTGTTATACTGATTAAGATAAAACATTTACGGAGGAATCTATTCATGATTGAACGTTATTCAAGAGAAGAGATGTCGAACATCTGGACGGAACAAAACAGATTTGAGGCTTGGTTAGAAGTTGAGATACTTGCAAGTGAAGCATGGGCAGAATTAGGATATATCCCTAAAGAAGATGTGAAGTTAATCCGTCAGAATGCTCGTGTTGATGTTGAACGCGCAAAAGAAATTGAGATGGAAACGCGTCATGACGTTGTTGCTTTTACACGTCAAGTATCCGAAACATTAGGAGAAGAGAAGAAATGGGTGCACTATGGTTTAACGAGTACAGATGTAGTGGATACAGCGTTAAGCTATGTGATTAAACAAGCGAATGACATTATCGAGAAAGATCTTGAAAGGTTCATCGAAGTATTAAAACAAAAAGCATTAAAGCATAAAACAACACTCATGATGGGTAGAACGCACGGTGTACATGCTGAACCGACAACATTCGGTTTAAAGATGGCGTTATGGTACATGGAAATGCAGCGTAACTTAAAGCGTTTTAAAGAAGTGCGTAAAGAAATCGAAGTTGGTAAGATGAGTGGCGCAGTAGGTACGTTTGCAAACATACCACCTGAAATTGAAAGCTATGTTTGTGAGAAATTAGGATTAGGATATGCTGAAATTTCAACACAAACGCTTCAACGTGACCGTCATGCTTACTACATTGCAACATTAAGCTTAATTGCTACTTCAATTGAGAAGTTTGCTGTAGAAGTACGTGGGCTTCAAAAGACTGAAACACGTGAAGTTGAAGAAGCATTCGCGAAAGGTCAAAAAGGATCTTCAGCAATGCCGCATAAACGTAATCCAATCGGTTCAGAGAATGTTACAGGTATCGCACGTGTTATTCGTGGCTACTTAACAACAGCTTATGAAAACGTACCATTATGGCATGAACGTGACATTTCACATTCATCTGCTGAACGTATTATGTTACCAGACGTAACGATTGCGTTAGATTACATGTTAAATCGTTTCACAAATATCATCGATAACTTAACAGTTTACGAAGAAAATATGAAAGCGAACATGGAAAAAACTTTCGGTTTAATCTACTCACAACGTGTAATGTTAACATTAATCGATAAAGGTATGGTACGTGAAGATGCGTATGATACAGTTCAACCGAAAGCGATGGAATCATGGGCAACGAAGACACCATTCCGTGAGCTAGTTGAACAAGATAGCAAGATTACTGACTTATTATCAAAAGAAGAACTAGATGAATGCTTCAACGAAAACCATCATTTAAATCAAATTGATACATTATTCCGCCGTGCTGGATTAGAATAGTATTTATGAAAGAATCTCTTCGGAGATTCTTTTTTTGTCTTTTTAAACTTTTTTAACAATATTAAATTAAAAATTAATTTACATTTTTTTAAAATTTGAATAAAATTATATTATACGAATTTTGTTAAATGATATAGAGTAATACTGTATTGCTGTACTTTAACAATGTAATACATTAAAATATAAGTACTAAAGTTTAAGGGGTGTTGATATTGCAAATCGAGAAAATTAAGGGGAAACAACTAGATGAATTGTTCGATGCAATTCTAACGCTGGAATCTCGTGAAGAATGTTATCAGTTTTTTGATGATCTTTGCACAGTGAATGAAATTCAGTCTTTATCACAACGTCTACTTGTTGCTAAGATGATTAAACAAGGATTTACATACGCTGCAATTGAAAAAGAATCAGGTGCATCAACTGCTACTATCTCAAGAGTGAAACGCTCTTTACAATGGGGAAACGATGCCTATACGATGGTTTTAGACAGAATGAATATCGAAACAAAATCTTAATTTCCAAGTACTGGGTCATATTTGATTCAGTATTTTTTTTGGCATATAATAGTAAATGAAATGAGGAGAAGACATGAAAAAATCTTTGCTTGTATTGTCAGCTATCCTATTAGCTGCCTGTAATCAAGGTGAAACCAATCAACAAACACATAAGAATTCAACACAGCAGACAGAAATGTCTTCAGAAAAAGAGACTACTGTTTCTGATGGTTCTACTACAATACCATCAGACCATAAAAAACATCAAAAAGAAGTAAAAGATGGCATAATTTATATTGATAATATATTAATTGTGAATAAAGATATTGCATTACCTGAGTCATATGCACCAGGCGAAATACAAGAAGCAAGACAAGCGATTGATCACTTGATACAGCAAGGTAATGCACAAGGTCTA
Organism: Macrococcoides bohemicum; assembly: GCF_003259675.1. Classification (GTDB taxonomy): domain Bacteria; phylum Bacillota; class Bacilli; order Staphylococcales; family Staphylococcaceae; genus Macrococcoides; species Macrococcoides bohemicum. The sequence continues at coordinate 96,494 of NZ_PZJG01000006.1, forward strand.
AACCTGGTATTACGCAGTGGATTTAGAAGTTATGCGACGCAAACTGAATTATATAACAATTATGTAGCACGAGACGGTCAAAGTAAAGCGGATACGTATAGTGCGCGTCCAGGGCATTCTGAACATCAGACAGGATTAGCATTTGATTTAGGAAATACTGCCGGAACAGATGATTTTAAAGTTTCTTTTGAAAACACGGATGAAGGTAAATGGATCAAAGAAAATGCTCAGGAATATGGTTTTATTATAAGATACCCTAAAGACAAAACAGATATTACCGGCTATCAATATGAACCTTGGCATTTGAGATATTTAGGTAAAGAAATAGCTCAGAAAGTCAAAACAAGTGGATTGACACTAGAAGAATACCTTGGTTTGAAGTAGTTAGATATTAAGGAGAAACAAATGAAGAAAATATTATTAGCATCAGTGTTATTACTTACAAGCTGTAGTCTTCCGGAATCTATAGTTAAGCCTGAAAAAAGCGAAGAAAAAGCAGCTGACACAAAAGACGCACAAAAGAAAGATAAAGCAGTACAACAGAAAAAAGAAGCATTGCAGAAAAAACAGGTGACAAAATACAAGAAAGAAGTTAAAAATGGCGTGACATATATTAACGGAATTCTTATTGTAAATAAAAAAATTAGTTTACCATCAACGTATAATCCTGGAGAAAATAAAAATGTCAGAAAGATATTAAATAAGATGATCGTGGATGCCCAAAAAGATAATATGCATCTTGTTGTACGCAGTGCATATCGCAGTTATGCGGCCCAGAAAACATTGTACGATAAATTTGTTGCTTTAGATGGTCAGCAAATTGCTGAATCATATAGTGCAAAACCTGGGCAATCAGAGCATCAGACAGGTCTTGCATATGATATCGGTTCACGCGAATCAGTAGCCAACATGAGTATTCAGTTTGGGCAAACACCTGAAGGGAATTGGCTGAAAGAAAATGCACATAAATATGGCTTTATTATCCGTTATGGCAAAGATAAAACGCATATTACAGGCTACCGCTATGAACCGTGGCATATTCGCTATGTCGGTAACGAACATGCAGCAAAGTTATACCGCTCTGGTCAAACTTTAGAAGAATATTTAGGTGTATACAAAAAGCCGATTGCGAAAAAAATCTCTCGAAAAATACCCACAACGGAAGAACCAACAACTGAAAAATCTACAGCTGAACTGTCAACAACAGAAATGTTAACCATAGAACAGCCATTAACAGAACAACCATTAACAGAACAACCAACAATAGAAAATAACACCTCACAGTAGGTGTTATTTTTATGCAAACATATGTTTCGTTTCGCATTAAAAATGCACAAAAAAATGATATAATATTCATTATTATTATAAAAGGAGACACCTTATGTACGAGATTCAAGATTGGCAACATGTATTCAAGTTAGATCCTGCAAAAGAAATCAGCGATAATGATTTAGAACGTATTTGTGAATCAGGTACAGATGCAATTTTTATCGGGGGCTCAGATAATGTGACGATGGAAAATGTATTAGATTTAATGAGTCGCGTCCGACGCTATCCTGTGCCTTGTGTATTAGAAATTTCAAATATTGAAAGTGCGATTCCAGGGTTTGATCATTATTTAATTCCTTCAGTGTTAAATAGTGATAACGTTCATTTTCATAATGGTATGCTACACGAAGCGATTAAACAGATGGGACATATGATGGATTATGATTTATTTACAATGGAAGGTTATGTAGTATTAAATCCGGACAGTAAAGTAGCGAAACTAACGCGTAGTAATACAGATTTAAATCAAGATGATATTGCTGCTTATGCAGAAATGATCGAACATCTATATGGCTTAAAAGCAATGTATATCGAATATAGTGGCACATATGGAGACGTCAGTCTGGTTGAGGCTGCCAAAGAAAGGCTGAATCAAACGCGACTTATCTATGGTGGTGGTATTGATTCATTACAGAAAGCACGTGAGATGTTCGAAGTAGCAGATACGATTGTAGTAGGAAACGTAATTTATACAGATATCAAAAGTGCATTACAAACAGTAAAGGTTAGGGGTTAATATTGTGAATGATTTATTAAAGAACATGAATGAAGAGCAACAGAATGCAGTGAAGACGACAGAAGGACCACTGCTTATCATGGCAGGAGCAGGTTCAGGAAAGACCCGTGTTCTAACACACCGCATTGCTTATTTAATCGATGAAAAAGATGTATCTCCATATAAAATATTAGCAATAACATTCACAAATAAAGCAGCAAAAGAAATGAAAGAGCGTGTAAAAAATATTATCGGCGATGCATCAGACGTAATATGGATTTCTACGTTTCACAGTATGTGTGTAAGAATTTTAAGACGTGATATCGATAGAATAGGCATCGAACGCAACTTTACGATACTTGACCCGACTGATCAACGTTCTGTTGTAAAAGATATACTGAAAAAAGAGAATATTGATCCGAAGAAATATGATCCAAGAATGTTTGTCGGTGAAATTTCTAATTTAAAAAATGAACTGAAAACACCTGATGATGCACAAGCAGATGCAAATGATTTTATGAGTGTGATGGTTGCAAAAGTGTATAAACAATATCAGGAGAAATTACTTAAAAACCATGCGCTCGACTTTGATGATTTAATTATGATGACATTAAAGCTATTTGAACGTGTACCTGATGTATTAGATTATTACCAGAATAAATTTCAGTATATTCACGTCGATGAATATCAAGATACGAATAGGGCGCAATATATGCTTGTTAAGATGCTCGCAGACAAGTTCAAAAATTTATGTGTCGTAGGGGATTCGGATCAATCTATCTATGGTTGGCGTGGTGCAGATATTTATAATATCTTAAGTTTTGAAAAAGATTATAAAGATGCGAAGACGATATTTTTAGAAAGAAACTATCGTTCAACGAAGAACATATTATTTGCTGCCAATGAAGTCATTAAAAATAATACAGAACGTAAGCCGAAAGCATTATGGACAGATAATGATCACGGCTCTAAAATTAATTATTATAAAGCACAATCAGAACGTTCTGAAGCAGAATATATTGTATCGGAAATATTGAAGAAAAAGCGTGATGGTTATGCCTTGAAAGACATGGCAATTCTATATCGTACGAATGCACAATCACGTGTACTGGAAGAAACTTTGATGAAATCAAATGTTAACTATACGATGGTCGGTGGAACAAAATTCTATGATAGAAAAGAAATTAAAGATATATTAAGCTATTTGAGATTAATCGCAAATAGTAATGAAGATATTAGTTTCACGCGTATTATTAATACGCCTAAACGAGGCATTGGACCATCTGCGTTAGATAAAATCGTAGCGTATGCTGAGAACAATGGTTTAAGTTATTTTGATGCGTTAGCTGAAGTAGACTTTATCGGTTTACCGAAAAAGACGACTGAAAAGCTTGTCCAGTTCTATAACATGTTAGATAACATTATGAAACAGCAGGAATTTTTGTCTGTTTCTGAACTTGCAGAAGAAGTACTTGAACAAACAGGATATATGCGCATGTTAGAAGCGGAAAATACACTAGAATCTCAGTCACGTATTGAAAATATTCAGGAGTTTATGAGTGTACCGAAAGATTATGAAAAGGAAACACCCGACGAAGAACAGTCACTGATTAATTTCCTTACGGACCTACAACTTGTTGCAGATGTTGATAACGCAGATTTAGAAGCAGGAATTACATTGATGACAATGCACTCAGCAAAAGGTTTAGAGTTTAAAGTGGTATTTATTGCAGGACTTGAAGAAACGATCTTTCCACATTCAAGAAGTTTGAATAGTGACAGTGAGATGGAAGAAGAACGTAGATTGATGTACGTTGCAATTACACGTGCTGAAGAGCATCTCTATTTAACACATGCAGATATGCGCAGTTTATTCGGAAGAACTCAAGCAAATAGAAAGTCGCGATTTATTACTGAAATTCCTGATGATATTTTAGATACACCAGCTAGACCAACGTACCCTAAAGGTGTGAAACGAGGACCTGCAAGACGAATGACGACTACAGCAACCTCAGCACCGAGTGACTATAAAGTTGGCGATAAAGTTATGCATAAAGCCTGGGGAGAAGGTTTAGTAAGTAACGTTAGTGAAAAGAATGGTTCAACAGAACTTGATATTATATTTAAATCAGTTGGTATGAAACGTCTATTAAGTCAGTTTGCACCGATTGAAAAAAAGGAGTAATCAATGGAAAAAAGAGTTCAGGAATTACATCAACTTTTACATCGATATAATTATGAATATCACGTATTGGATAATCCAACGGTACCGGATGCAGAATATGATAAGCTATTACACGAATTAATTGCTATAGAAGAGAAGCATCCTGAACTGAAAACTCAGGATTCACCAACGGTTCGTGTAGGAGCTGAACCTTTATCCAAGTTTGATAAAGTTGATCATGATACACCGATGCTAAGTCTAGGTAATGCTTTTAGCGAAGAGGATTTAATCGCATTTGATACACGTGTTAGAAACGAAGTAGGTAGCGTAGAATATATGGTAGAGCTAAAAATAGATGGATTAGCTGTTTCACTAAAATATGTGGATGGTGTCTTTGTTCAGGGATTAACACGTGGTGATGGAACGACCGGTGAGAATATCACTGAAAATTTAAGAACCATCTATGCGATACCATTAACAATTAAAGAGCCGTTAACGTTTGAAGTGCGTGGTGAAGCTTATATGCCTAAAAGTTCATTTATCGCATTAAATGAACAACGTGCTGCAAATGGTGAACAACTGGCCGCAAATCCTCGTAATGCTGCTGCAGGTTCACTGCGTCAGCTTGATTCAAGGCTTGCCGCTAAACGAAAGCTTGATATCTTCTTGTACAGTGTGAATGATTTACGTGAGATTAATGCATCAAGTCAAAGTGAAGCATTAGATCGACTTGATGCAATTGGATTTAAGACAAACCCTGAACGTAGATTATGTAAGGATATGCAGGAAGTTTTTGAATATATTAAGTTCTGGACAGAAAAACGTGAGAATTTAGCATACGATATTGATGGTATCGTTATTAAAGTTAATAATTTAGCGAAACAGGATGAATTAGGATTTACAGCTAAATCACCGAAATGGGCAATTGCTTATAAGTTTCCGGCAGAAGAAGTTGTAACGACATTAAACGATATTGAGCTATCTATCGGAAGGACGGGCGTTGTAACACCAACTGCGATTTTAGAACCCGTTAATGTTGCAGGCACGACTGTTGGACGTGCATCACTTCATAATGAAGATCTGATTCACGAAAAAGATATTCGTATTGGAGATTCTGTCGTTATTCGTAAAGCTGGGGAAATTATTCCTGAAGTTGTGCGTGTCGTACTTGATCGTAGACCTGAGGGTGCAACAACTTATCATATGCCTGAAGTATGTCCGTCATGTGGTCATGAACTTGTGCGTATTGAAGGAGAAGTTGCCTTACGTTGTATTAATCCGAAATGCGATGCAAAACTTGTAGAAGGAGTAATACACTTCGTTTCAAGAACAGCGATGAACATCGATGGACTTGGAGAACGTATTGTACAAAGCTTATATCAGGAAGGTATCATTCATGATGTTGCAGATATTTATAATTTAACACGTGAACAACTTTTACCGCTTGAACGCATGGGTGAGAAGAAAGTGGATAAACTACTTAGCGCAATAGAAGCATCGAAATCCAATTCGCTGGAACGATTATTATTTGGATTAGGTATTCGACATTTAGGTGCTAAAGCAAGTCAGATATTAGCACAGGAATATCATACAATGGATCGCTTAAAATCTGCTACAATAGAAGCGTTAACTGAAATAGATGATATTGGATATAAAATGGCGCAGTCACTCGTTACTTATATGCAAAATGAAGATATTATTAAATTAATAGATAAACTCGCGTCAAGCGGCGTCAATATGACGTATAATGGACAGAAAAAAGAAGATATCGAAATTCATCCGGTATTTGGTAATAAAACCATTGTACTTACTGGGAAATTAAACATAATGTCACGTAGTGATGCAACGAAAGCACTTACTAATCTGGGTGCAAAAGTAACAAGTTCTGTAACGAAAAAAACAGATTTAGTCATAGCGGGGGAAGATGCTGGAAGTAAGCTTGAAAAAGCACAAACATTAGGCATTGAAGTCTGGAATGAAACAATGATGATTGAAGCACTTAAGTAATAATAGTTAGGAGAAAAAGATGAAACGTTTAGGCTATTTAGTATTATCGACACTTATATTAGCAAGTTGTTCGAATTCTGCAACGACAACCAATGATCAGAATAAAGAAAAAGAAGAAAAGCAAATTGCTACTGATATTCAAATTTCAAATGACTATTTTAGAACGTTATTACCGTTTAAAGAAAGTCAGGCACGTGGATTAACAAGTACAAATATGTCTAGCAGCTACAATGGAGAAGCATTTGAAACAGGTTTATTACGTATCAGTAAGAAGATTTTTTCTCCTGATGAGTATTTGTATCGCGATGGCCAATTACTGACAAAAAGTGCTGTAGAAAGTTATCTGGAACCACAATATACAAAAACTGAAATAGACAAGATGGACAAGGATGAACGTATCGAAAAAAATGCATATGCCAACTTCGGTTTAAATCCATCGCATAAAGGTGAAACAGATCCAACGAAGATTGCAAAAGAATCGCCAGCTTATTTATCGCATATTATTGAACAGGACTTCTTTACGGAATCAGACGCAAAACGTAAGAGAATTTCCGGTATGACAATCGGCCTTGCGATGAATAGTGTTTACTACTATCAAAAAGAAGCATATGGTGAAGTGTATAGTGAAAATTTAGATAAAAAAGAAGTTGAGAAAAAAGGGAAAGCAATGGCAGATGAGATACTATCTCGCTTACGTGTGAAACAGGAATTAAAGGATATTCCGATTACGTTTGCAATCTTTATACAATCATCATCAGAAAGTATTACTCCAGGGAATTTTGTCTCTTATGCTGTAAGTGAGGAAAGCAGTAAGAAGATTGGAAAATGGAAGTCTATAAATGAAAAGTATGTATTGTTACCTTCAGCTGATGCAGATAAATTAAATGAGAAATTAAATAATGATTATAAACAATTTAACGATCAGCTACAAACGTATTTTCCAAACTTTACGCAATCAATAGGAACAGGTTATTTTGTCAACGATTCGATTAAAGAGCTGAATATTAATGTGCCATTAGACTACTTTGGTAAAGCAGAGGTGGTAGGTGTTACACAATATATTGCAGACCTAGCAATGAAGAATTTCAGTCAAGTTGATAATTTAGAAATCTCTATCGTAGATAACGATAAACCACTTGCGTTAATCGTGAAAAATAAAGGTGCTAAAGAACCGACGATTCATGTATATCGTCAGTAAATTTAAAAAAGCCATTCAATACGAAAGTGTATTGAATGGCTTTTTGTGTGAAATGATTTTAGGAAGGGTAAGTGTCTTCAAAATAAATCTGAGGTCACTTTCATATAAAAATATAATGATTAACTTCTAACAATACGTTTCATTTCATCAAATTCATCAATAATACGTTGTTCTGGCTTTGGTGTCATCAGAGACACTAATACAGTAGAAACTAAGCTGATGATAAATCCAGGAATGATTTCATAATATTCGAAGATGCCGCCATGAGATTTCATGAAGATCCAGAAGATTACGGTAATTGAACCTAATACCATACCTGTAATTGCACCATGTTTCGTTAAGCCTTTCCAGTATAAGGATAACAATACAAGTGGTCCGAATGCAGCACCAAATCCAGCCCATGCATTACCGACTAAGTTTAAGATTGTATCATTTGGGCTCCATGCAATCGCACCAGCGACTACTGCTACAAGCAATACAGAAATTCTTCCAACTAAAACGAATTCTTTCTCACGACTTGTATCCTGTAAACTAGATTTCGTGAATAACATATAAAAGTCTTGTGTTAAAGCTGAACTTGTTACAAGTAACTGAGAAGAAATCGTACTCATAATGGCCGCTAAAATAGCTGCTAAGAAGAATCCTGCAATTAACGGGTGGAAGAGCACTTGACTCATCACTACGAAAATTGTTTCAGGGTTTTCTAATTTTGTACCTGATTCATTGATGAATGCGATACCAACAAGACCTGTAACGACAGCACCAATCAATGAAGCAGCCATCCATGAGATACCGATTCTTCGTGCTGCTGGTAACATTCTATGAGACTTAATTGACATAAATCTTACGATAATATGTGGTTGTCCAAAATATCCTAATCCCCAAGCAAGTAACGAAATAATACCTACTGTTGTTGTTCCTTTAAAGATGTCTAAGTTAGTTGGTTTTAATTCAACAACTGTATCAAATACTTCTAATCCATTTAATTTCATAATCGCTACGATCGGAACTAATACTAAAGCGATTAACATGATAACCCCTTGGAAGAAGTCAGTTAAAGATACTGCTAAATATCCACCGAACAATGTATACAGAATTACGATACCTGCCGTTAAAATTAACCCGACATGATAATTTAATCCAAATGCACTTTCAAATAATACGCCACCTGATACCATTCCAGCATGTGTATATAATGTGAAGAAGACGATGATTACTAATCCTGAAATTATCTTTAAGATACGTGTATGGTCACTAACACGTTTTTCAAAGAAATCTGGAATGGTAATTGCATTATCTGTAAGTTCTGTGTAAACACGTAAACGTGGTGCAACTAAAATGTAGTTAAGCCATGCTCCGAACGTTAACCCGATTGCAATCCATGCTGCTGAAATACCTGTTGAGTAAACAGATCCAGGTAATCCCATCAGCATCCATCCACTCATATCAGCAGCGCCTGCTGATAACGCTGTAACTAAAGCACCAAGATTACGACCACCAAGCATATACTCATCCAGCGTGCTTGTTGATTGCTTGTAGGCATAGTATCCGATGCCAAGCAAGATGAAGAAGTACACAGCAATCATGACATAGGTCATCCATGTTGCTTCAATTTTTACGTTTTGAAACGTATTTCCTAATAAAAACATTATTTATCCCCCTTTTATCCCTTTAATACATTAAATCAGAATATTTTGTACACTTTATTATAAGTCCTTTTAAAGCGTTTTCAAAGATAATTTTTAATAACTTTAGATTTTTCTTAAAAAATTTGATAAAATCTAAGGATGATATAAAGTTCAGGAGGAATATATTCATGTCAAACGTAACGAACGAGCAGGTAAAGCACGTTGCACATTTAGCACGTCTGGAAATTACTGAAGAAGAAGCAGCAAAGTTCAGCTCTCAATTAGAAGCGATTCTTAACTTTGCAGACCAATTAGAAGAAGTAGATACAGAAAATGTTGAGCCAACATTCCATGTATTAGATCTTCAAAATGTATTGCGTGAAGATGTTGCAGAAAAGAGTTTAACACAAGAAGAAATTTTAAGAAATGCGCGTAGTACAGAAGCAGGTCAATTTAAAGTACCATCGATTTTAGACGGAGGAGAATAACAAATGTCATTAAGATATGAATCTATAGAAAATTTAACGAAATTGATTCAAGAGAAAAAAGTAAAACCTTCTGAATTAATTGAAGAAACATTTAAAAATATTAAACAAACTGATGCAACAATCAATTCTTTCTTAGCATTAGATGAAGCTGTTGCTATGGATAAAGCGAAAGCGATGGATAATCAGGAACCTACAGGTAAACTTTTCGGAATTCCGATGGGTATTAAAGATAACATCGTGACAAAAGATCTAGAAACGACTTGTGCGTCAAAAATCTTAACAGGTTTTAATCCGGTTTATGATGCGACAGTTATGAATAAGTTAAATGCGGAAAATGGTATTGTTGTCGGAAAATTAAATATGGATGAGTTTGCAATGGGCGGATCAACTGAAAACTCATTCTATAAGAAAACTGTCAATCCGTTTGATCATTCTGCAGTACCTGGTGGTTCTTCAGGTGGATCTGCTGCTGCTGTTGCAGCTAGTTTAGTACCATTTTCTTTAGGTAGTGATACTGGTGGATCAATTCGTCAGCCAGCATCATACTGTGGTGTTGTCGGTATGAAACCAACATATGGCCGCGTATCACGTTATGGTTTAGTGGCATTTGCATCTTCTTTAGATCAAATCGGACCGATTACAAGAAATGTTAAGGATAATGCAAAAGTATTAGAAATTATTTCTGGACACGACAATATGGACTCTACAAGTGCACCGGTAGAAGATGTTGACTTTTCTTCTAATATTGAAAAGGACATTAAAGGATTACGTGTTGCAGTACCAAAAGAATATTTAGGAGAAGGTGTATCTGAAGAGGTGCGTACTTCAGTTCAGAATGCGATTAAAGCATTAGAAAAAATGGGTGCTGAAATTTCAGAAGTTTCGTTACCAAATTCTAAATATGGTGTAGCAACGTACTATATTCTTTCTTCTAGTGAAGCGTCAGCGAACTTAGCGCGTTTCGATGGTATTCGCTATGGTTATCAGGCAGAAGGTGCTAAAAACTTAGAAGAGTTATACAAAAAGACGCGTCAGGAAGGTTTCGGCGATGAAGTGAAACGTCGTATTATGTTAGGAACGTATGCTTTAAGTTCTGGTTACTACGATGCTTATTATAAAAAAGCTCAAAAAGTCCGTACGTTAATTAAACAGGACTTTGAACGCGTATTTGCAGAATATGATGTTATTGTTGGACCTACTGCACCAACTGTTGCATTCGATATCGGTGCTCAAATCAATGATCCATTAACAATGTATGCTAATGATATCTTAACAATTCCAATTAACTTAGCAGGATTACCTTCAATTTCTGTACCATGTGGTGAAGCAAATGGACGTCCAATCGGTTTACAGTTAATCGGTAAGCCGTTCGATGAGAAAACATTATACAACGTTGCATATAACTACGAGCAAGTATTTAATATGTCTGAACGTTATCAATCATTATAAGGAGAATATACTATGCATTTTGAAACAGTAATCGGACTTGAGGTCCATGTAGAACTTAAAACAGAATCAAAAATGTTTTCGGCTTCTCCTGCACATTTCGGAGCAGAACCGAACACAAATGTTAACGTGATTGACTTGGGATATCCAGGTGTATTACCTGTTGTGAATAAAACAGCTGTAGACTGGGCAATGAGAGCTGCTATGGCTTTAAATATGGATGTTAGAACTTCTACGAAATTTGACCGTAAAAACTACTTTTATCCAGATAATCCGAAAGCTTACCAAATCTCACAATTTGATGAGCCGATTGGTGAGAATGGATATATTGATATCGAAGTAAAAGGTGAAACGAAACGTATCGGTATTACACGTCTTCATATGGAAGAAGATGCTGGTAAATTAAGCCATAAAGACGGTTATTCATTAGTCGATTTAAATCGTCAAGGTACACCGTTAGTTGAAATCGTATCTGAACCAGATATCCGCACACCAGAAGAGGCATATGCTTACTTAGAGAAGTTAAAAGCAATCATCCAATACACAGGTGTATCTGACGTACGTATGGAAGAAGGATCACTTCGTTGCGATGCAAACATTTCACTTCGTCCAGTTGGTCAAGAGAAATTCGGTACGAAAGCAGAGCTTAAAAACTTAAACTCATTCTCTTACGTTAAAAAAGGATTAGAGCATGAAGTGAAACGTCAGGAAGAAGTTTTACTAAATGGTGGCGAAATTCTTCAGGAAACACGTCGTTTTGATGAATCTACTGGTAAAACAATTCTTATGCGTGTTAAAGAAGGTTCAGATGATTATCGTTACTTCCCTGAACCTGATTTAGTTCCTTTATTCATTGATGAAGCATGGAAAGAACGCGTACGTGCGTCTATTCCAGAACTTCCTGATGTACGTAAAGAGAAATATGTTTCAGAATACGGATTACCTGCATATGATGCACACGTATTAACATTAACGAAAGAAATGTCTGATTTCTTCGAAGCAATGATTGCTTTAGATGCAGACGCTAAACTTTCTTCAAACTGGTTAATGGGTGGCGTAAACGAATATTTAAACAAAAATCAAAAGGATTTACATGATACAAAATTAACACCAGAAAACTTAGCTGAAATGGTGAAATTACTTGCAGAAGGTACAATTTCTTCTAAGATCGCGAAGAAAGTATTCGCTGAAACGGTTGAAAGTGGAAAAGCACCGAAAGTGATTATGGAAGAACAAGGATTAGTTCAAATTTCTGATCCTGAGCAATTAAAAGCATTCGTTACTGAAGCTTTAGATAACAATCCACAATCGATTGAAGACTTTAAGAATGGTAAAGGCAAAGCGACAGGATTCTTAGTTGGTCAAATTATGAAAATTTCTAAAGGACAAGCTAACCCACAAATGGTTAACAAAATTCTTAAAGAAGAATTAGAAAAACGTTAATATATGTATTATCAGCTCTAGATATAGGACAATATGTGCCTATCTTTAGAGCTTTTATAATACAATGATAGTAAGGTGTAATAATTAACAGTCATAAAATAATTGACAATTATTATCAAATTGATACTATTATTTTAATGAACTTAGGACGAGGAGATAAATAGAATGATTGATATTCATAACCATATATTATTCGGTATCGATGATGGTGCACAAACAAAAGAAGATATGCTTGATATGGCAAGAGCCGCACATGCAGAAGGAATAACTGATATTATTGCGACACCCCATCATAAAATTGGTGTGTACGAAAATTTTGGACCGAAAATTAAAGCTTTAACAGAAGAAGTGAATACAATTATTGCCGCTGAAGGTATACCTGTAAAAGTACATGCCAGTCAGGAAGTAAGAATTTATGGAGATGTTGTTGAAGATTTAAAACATGCTCAGGCTTTAACTTTATCTGAAGATAGTCCTTATGTGTTAATTGAGTTTCCTTCACATGAAGTACCAATATTTACAGAGCAATTATTTACGAAGATGGCTTTAGAAGGATATATTCCGATCATAGCACATCCTGAGCGTAATTCTGAGCTTCAAAAAAATCCAAATAGATTGGCTGAACTTATAGAACTTGGTGCGCTCGCTCAAGTTACTGCCGGGGTTGTTTGTGGTCATTTAGGTGAATTTAGCAAGCAGTGTGCTGAAATGATGATGGACCATCGTTTAATTCATATAGTAGCGAGTGATGCTCATAATGTAACTTCAAGAAATTATTATATGAATGAAGCGTATGAAGCAATTGCCTGGAAATATGGTGATGAAGCAGTTAACAAGTATAAAGAAAATGCCCTAAAAGTGTTAAAGGGTGAAACGATTCGTTATGTCAGTCCGATTGAAGTAGGGAAGAAAGATAAAATTGAGAAACCTGTTAAGAAAAAGAAGAAGAAATTTTTAGGATTATTTTAAATATAACAAAAAAGCCTGTCTCCAAAATCATTGGAGACAGGCTTTTAACTATTCAACTTTATCGTTAAATAAATAATCTGAAATTGATGTTACCCATCTTGTTACACCACGGTCTGTCAATAAACCATCATCTACGTTGTAATAATCTTCAATTGCCTTATTGTTCGGCCATTTGTTAGATTGATTCACATAGAAAAATTCATTGCTTTGACTACCGAAATAATCTGCTTCAGCTTTTTGATATTTAGCAAAATTAGAATCATTGTATTCAGGTCTTGTACCAATGATTACTACAGGCGTATTATCGTTACCTGCTGCAGAATAGATACTTTCAATCTTTGCGATGTGGTCGTTTGACGATACATTTTCATAGAAATCGTTTAAAGTTAATGCATCTAAAATGACTAAGTCAGGTTTAGTTTTATTAATTTTTTCGATACTTACTGTTGAAGAAGAACCAGATACTTCTACTTCATTCACTTTAATATGATCGTCAGAAGCATATGCTAACTCATCTTTAACTGTCGTGTTCTCGTCAGATGTTTGATACGGTGTAGACACAAGTGTGATATTCATGACTTTCTTATCTTTAACTGCATTGTTATAGATAGACTGGAAAGTTTTCTTTTTAAAAAGATTTGTATTCGGTTTTTTGTTTGTATCTTTTTTTACTTCTTTTTTAGTCTTATTATCTTGTTCAGCATAGTAATCTTTATCGCTTTGCTCAGAGATTGCTTTTTCTCTAGCCTCAGAGTCAGTTACACGTGTTTCCCAAAATGTATAACCCACTGCAATTAGAATTACTGCTAAAACGATATAAATCCAAAACAATAAATTCTTCATTGCGAATTGTTCCTCCACCTTTATTCAATACTAATATAGTAACAAAAAAATGAGAAAATTTATACATACAAGTACTATTTGATAAATTTTTCTTTAAGATATATACCCTAAACATGATAAGTTAAGACATAATTAAAATAAAATTTTAAGTTTAATACTAGATTTTTCGACTAGATTTTTAGGATAATAATAAGTAAATATATTATAAAAGTGTAGCTTAAGTTGTGAACATTACAAATTGGAAAATGATTAAAATAAGATAGTAATACTACAATTGATATGGTAAAATATCTCTATATAAGTGTCGATGGTATCATTTCCTGAATCGGAGGATCTTTATGATTGATTATACGCCTTGGAATGAAAAAGACTATCATCAGATTTTTATCCATGAGGCAAAAGAACTGATAGAAATTTTCAGAAATGAAATCGTTGAACTTCATCATTTTGGAAGCACTTCAGTGAAAGATTTACCTGGTAATCAGACGATAGATATATTACCAATCGTAAAAACTTTATCACAAGTGAGTTTATATAAAGATAAGATGGAGGCTATCGGTTATAAAGAAGTAGAAGTAAAAGAGATGACTGATGAACAGTGCAGACTCTTTGTAGCAAAGAAAAATCAACTGACGTTCTATGTAACGATGATTGAAAGAACAAACTTTAATGCAATTACAAGAAGACTCGCATTAAGAGACTATTTACGTGAACATAAACTTGAACGTCTGGCATATGCCAAATTTAAGATGCAACAAGCAGTGCAATATAGAAATGATTTCAACACTTATAATGTAACGAAGAATGACTATATTTTGAAATTAGAAGCAAAAGCACTTCGCTGGTATGAAGCGAAAAGAGGTTAAGCATTCTGCTTAGCCTTTTTTTCTGTCAAAATTGCATAATATATAGATTATTGTAAAATAAATAGTAACTATGCAAAATAAAAAGGGTAGGGATATGGATGACGACAGTAAATATTGCGAAAAACATAAATGATATAACTTTACAATTACAAATGGCAAATCGTCACGGATTGATAGCTGGTGCAACGGGTACAGGGAAAACTGTAACATTAAAAGTTTTAGCAGAACAATTTTCAAAGTCAGGTGTACCGGTGTTTTTGGCAGATATTAAAGGGGACTTGGCAAGTATCGCTGAACCGATGACATTAAATGAAAAAATTGAACAACGATTAAAAGACTTAAATATTACAGATTACCAGCCGAGAAGTTATCCTGTTCGTTTGTGGGATATATTTGGCGTTGATGGCGCACCAGTTAGAGCAACAATCTCTGAAATGGGACCGATGCTTTTAGCGCGTTTATTAGAATTAAACGATACGCAATCTGGTATTTTAGATATCGCATTTAAAATTAGTGATGACAATGGGTTATTGCTATTAGACTTAAAAGACTTACAATCTTTACTGAAAGAAATGGCGGATAATGCATCTGAATATAGCAGTAAATATGGAAATATTACAAAACAATCAGTGGGAGCGATTCAACGTAAACTGTTATCATTTGAATCACAAGGTGCTGAGAACTTTTTCGGTGAACCTGCTTTAAGCTTAACTGATTTTATGGAAGTAAGTCCTGACGGTGAAGGCATTATCAATGTGCTTATGGCGAATAACTTATTTACAAAACCCGTACTTTATTCAACTTTCCTTTTGTGGTTATTAACAGAATTGTTTGAGGAATTACCTGAAGTTGGTGATCTAGATAAACCGAAACTTGTATTTTTCTTTGATGAAGCACATTTACTATTTAAAGATGCACCAGCATCATTTGTTACGCAAGTTGAACAGGTCGTTCGTCTTGTACGATCTAAAGGTGTAGGGGTGTATTTCATTACTCAAAATCCAGTAGATTTACCTGATGAAGTGTTAGGACAACTTGGTAACCGTATACAGCATGCATTACGTTCATTTACACCACGAGATCAGAAAGCAGTGAAAAGTGCTTCTGAAACATTCAGACAAAATCCGGAACTGGATGTGGCGGCTGTAATCGGTGAATTAAAGACAGGTGAAGCATTAATATCATGTTTAAATGAAGAAGGTCAACCTAGCATTGTAGAACGTGCCTTTATACGACCACCTGAAAGTAAGATAGGCGTTATCGATAGTACCGTTAAACAAACTGTACTTACAGAAAATCCTTATCAAGCGAAATACGGCACAGCAATCGACCGAGAAAGTGCATATGAATTGTTACAGGAAAAGTTTGCGCAATTAGAAGTTGAAAAGGAAAAGGCAGCTGAAGCAAAATTACAAGATAAAACTGTAAAAGCTGAAAAAAGAAAACCAAAATCAGAATTACAAAAAGTTGCGACAAGTGTACTTACTAGTGTAGGTCGACAAATCGGTCGTGAAATTGTACGAAATATATTCGGCGGGAGAAAACGATAATGAAAAGTGGATGGATTTATATTGTACTCATCGCAATTAATATTTCATTGGTGATTGTATTGATGACACCTACTGTCCAGAATAACGAAATATTTATTAAAGGTGTACAAGTATGTATCGTGATTGTAACATTTATTCTATTTAGAATGTATTTGAAAGACCGTGGATTTTTAAAAGAGAAGAAATAGGTGGTGTGCTTTTTGAGAAAAAGAGCGAGAATTATTTATAATCCAACTTCAGGACGAGAATTATTTAAGAAGTCATTGGCTGATGTATTAATTAAGCTAGAAGATGCAGGGTATGAAACGAGTGCCTATGCAACAAAAGCAGAAGGTGATGCGATACAAGCGGCGCGACAAGCTGTAGAAGATCGCTTTGATCTTATTATTGCGTCGGGTGGTGACGGGACGATTAATGAAGTAATAAACGGTATTGCTGAACAGGAATATCGACCGAATATTGGTGTAATACCGATGGGTACAGTAAATGATTTCGGTAGAGCATTGCTCATTCCGAAAGATATTTTACAAGCAGTAGATGTGATTATAGAAGGAAACACTGTACCGGTTGATGTAGGTAAGATGAACAATCGTTATTTTATCAACATTGCAGGTGGTGGTAAGATTACTGAAGTAAGTTATGAAGCGCCGAGCAAACTTAAGACTGTGCTAGGGCCTTTAGCATACTATATTAAAGGTTTAGAGATGTTGCCGGAAATAAAGGCGACGGATATTCGTATTGAATATGACGGTAAGGTATTTAGTGGTGAAGTGATGTTATTTTTAATCGGATTGACGAACTCTGTAGGTGGATTTGAAAAGTTAGTACCGAACGCATCGATAAATGATGGATACTTTACTTTATTATTTTTAGAAAAAGTAAATTTTGCTGAATTCGGACATGTATTCTCACTTGCTTCACGTGGGGATCACATTAAACATCCGAAAGTACATTATATAAAAGCGAAAGATATAAAAGTATCGTCTTTTGAAAAAGTACAGCTCAATGTTGACGGTGAGTTTGGTGGGATACTACCGGCGCATTTTGTGAATTTAGAAAGACATATCAATGTATATAGTCAGTTAGATAAATTACATCCAGATAAAGAAAATGAGATTATCATTCAATATAAGCAAGACCTTGAAAAGGAATAATAAAAACTGCTTTCTCAATGCGAGAAAGCAGTTTTTATTTAAATTTCATCTGTAAACGATTCTAATAATTCATCGTATTCGAAATTACGATGTGAAGGATAAAGACTTAGTCCACCATCCGCCACAATCGTTTGACCTGTAATATATTTACTCTCCTTGCTGGCTAAAAATGCTGCTACACTAGCAATTTCTTCTGGTTCGGCAACATAGCCCATAGGGACAAATAAATCAGCATCACGTTTCGCTTCAGGTGTTTTAAAGTTCTCAGCATTTATCGGTGTATTGATGCTGCCAGGGGCGATATTATTAATACGAATTTGAACGCGCGCATATTCTAACGCTAAACTTTGCGTCATCAATTTTACGCCACCTTTACTTGCACTATAGTGTGCGTAATGTGGCCATGGAATGATTTCATGAACACTTGAAATATTAATGATACTGCCTTTAAATTTGCGATCCATAAAATGCTTTAGCGCCAGTTGACAACCGATAAATGTACCACGAAGATTAACATCAATTACTTTATCAAACTCATCAATGGGCATCGTATGGCTTGGTATATCAGACTGAATACCAGCATTATTTACCATAATATGAAATGCACCGAAATGATCGATTGTCTGCTTTACCAGACTTTCCATTTCATTTTTATTTGTAGTATCTGCTCTTATTGCAAGTGCATCGACACCAATCTCTTTTACGATATTGACAAGTTCATTTGCTTCAACTTCGCGAGAACGATAGTTGATAACTACGTTGATGCCTTCTTTTGCAAAGCGTATGGCTGTTGCTCTTCCTATACCTGATGCCCCGCCAGTAATAATAGCCACTTTTCCTGTTAAATCTTTATACATAAAGTCACTCCCTTTTTGATTCAATACCCGTAATTTACAAGATTAATCTATGATAGAAAAAATGACATTCTATTTAATTTCTAATAAAATAAATGTGAAAGGTGGCGCACATATGTATAGATTATCGATATTAGCAACGACAGATACACATAGTCATATTAGTTTATATGATTATTTTTTAGAAAGTGATCTGAAAATTAACGGATTAATTCTTGCTGGCAGTAAGATTGAAGCGATTAAAGCAGCTAATGAAAAGATTGATGTTGCAACAGTTGTTGTAGATAACGGTGATATACTGCAAGGAAATATTATGGCAGATTATGCAGCAGAAATGCGTCCGTCAATTCATCCTGCAATCAATATGATGAATGAGATAGGCTATGATGCTGGCACTTTAGGTAACCATGAATTTAATTATGGACTTGAATATTTAGATAAAGCCAATCGTCAGGCATTGTTTCCATTAATCAATTGTAATGTGAAATATATTAATGGTGACTTCGTTGTTGCGCCTTTTCATATCGTTGAAAAGTCATATAAAGATGGAACAACGGTAAAAATCGGTATAACAGGTGTCGTACCTGAGCAAATTATGAAATGGGATGAAGACCATTTAACGGATCGTGTAATTGTTGAAGATATGTATGACGCATTGTATCAATATAGCAATCAGTTAAAAGCATTTGGATGTGATGTTGTCATCGCATTAATGCATACAGGGTTAGATCAAGAACAATTAGAAAATATGAAAGGCATTGAAAATCAGGTATATCGCTTGGCACAGATTGAGGCAGTCGATGCGTTTGTGTTCGGTCATACACATCAGCAATTTCCTGGATCTGACTATGTGAATATTCCAGATGTCGATAATGAGAATGGGCGTGTATTTCACGCTTATGGTGTCCAGCCTGTATGTTTTGCAAGCCATCTTGGAAGAATAGACCTTGCGCTCGAGAAAACAGAACAAGGCTTTAAGATTGTGAACGGTAAAAGTAACGTTATCGAATTAAAATCAAGTGATGTGGAGATTAATACACATTTTATAGATGTAAATCAAACTGCGCATCAGGGTGTGTTAGATTACATAAAACAACCCATTGGCATGACTGAGCGCCATCACGATAGTTATTTTGCGCAAGTTGGTACGAGCACTGTGGTAGAAGTAATAGCTAAAGCAGGTAAATATGCAATTGAACAAATGATTGGCAATCATCAACTCAAACTAGCAAGTACAAATATTATATCAACAAGTGCACCAATTAAAGCTGGAAGAGATGGGGTAAATGATTATATCGAAATTGACAGTGGTGAACTAACACTTAAAGATGCAATTAATATTTATCGCTTTCCAAATAAGATGTCAGCCGTAAATGTTTCTGGTCGCATCTTACGAGAGTGGGTCGAATGGAGCGTATCTTGTTTTAATACAACAGATAGTGAATATATGCTTAAAGATAATAAATCAACATCACCTGGATTTCCAAGTTATAACATGGATATCTTCTATGATTTAAACTATTGTATAGACTTATCACGAGAAGCACGGTACAGTAGTGTAGGTGAGAAAATAAATGACACGTATCGTATTAAAGATTTAACCTATTTAAATCAACCTGTAACTGATGAACAGCAATTTACAGTGCTAACGACAGATTATCGTACAAACTTTTGTCCAATATTAAATGATGCCTCAGTGACTAAGATACAATTAGAAGATATTGAAATTAGACAAATTATTATTGATTATATAAAAAGATTTGGGGTTGATTTTCAACCAACAAGACCATTTACGTTTTTACAGGATGGCATATATAAATTTAAATCAAGTCCAAAAGGATCAGCATATTTGCAACCAGGGATTACGCCAACAGAAACATACGACGATGACTATTTAATTTACGAACTTAATACAGCATTAACATAAGGATAAGACGATACCTTAGTAACACATTCGAAATCATTGTGTCTTATCAATATTTTGAAATAAAATATTAGGAGAAAATATGAAACAAATTAAATTTAACAAAAATGACGAATTACAAGGGACAGTAGTAGACTTAACGCATGAAGGATCTGGTGTTGTTAAGATTGACGATTATCCATTTTTCGTTGAAGGCGCATTACCAGGAGAAGACGTGACGATTAAAGTGATGAAAGTCGGTAAGACATTTGGATTTGCACGTCTTGTTTCAGTACAGACGGAAAGCCCGGACCGTGTAGCGGAAAAAGATATTGTTGGTCGACAAATTGG
The DNA here is from genome assembly GCF_003259675.1 of Macrococcoides bohemicum. GTDB lineage: Bacteria > Bacillota > Bacilli > Staphylococcales > Staphylococcaceae > Macrococcoides > Macrococcoides bohemicum. Next base: position 117,402 of record NZ_PZJG01000006.1, read on the forward strand.
AACGATGACATTACAACATTTATCGTATCCAGCTCAATTAAAGTTCAAACAGCATTTAGTAGAAAGCGCGTTTGAACGATTAGGTAAGTTTAAAGGTGTAAAAGTAGCTGAAACTGTAGGGATGGAAGTACCTTATGAATACCGAAATAAAGCACAGATTCCAGTAAGAACTGTTAATGGCATGCTTGAGACAGGATTCTTCAGAAAGAATAGTCATCAGCTTGTACCTGTTGAGAATTTCTATATTCAGCATAAAGACATCGATGCAGCGATTGTGAAAGTAAGAGATATATTACGTAAATATGATATTGTGCCATATAATGAGCGTAACCATAACGGTGAAATCCGTCATATCGTAGTGAAACGTGGCCATTATACAGGACAATTAATGATTATATTAGTGACGAATAAAAAACGTCTGCAAAATATCGAATCAATTACACATGATATCGTGAATGAAATCGAAAATGTTGAAAGTGTTGTATTAAACTTTAATAACCAAGAAGGTAACGTGATATTAGGCCGTAACAATACAGTACTACATGGTACACCCTACTATACTGATAAGATGTTAGGACTAGAATTCAGAGTATCGCCAAACTCATTCTTCCAGGTGAATACACCACAAGCAGAAGTATTGTATCAATTAGCTTTAGAAGCAGCAGATTTAAATGGTACTGAAACAGTGTTGGACGCATATTGTGGTATAGGGACGATTTCTTTAGCATTAGCACAGCAGGCGAAACAGGTCTATGCGATGGAAATTGTGCATGAATCTATTAAGATGGCGAAACAGAACGCTAAGATGAATGGCATTGATAATGTACATTTTGAGACAGGCGCAGCAGATGAAATCCTACCGAAGTGGAGCGAGGAAGGCGTTAAGTTTGATGTAGCAGTAGTCGATCCACCACGAAAAGGATTAGACGATGACTTTATTCAGACATTAATTGCACAAAATCCTAAAAAGATCGTCTATGTCAGCTGTAACCCATCAACATGTGCGCGTGACTGCCGTAAATTTGCAGACGCAGGATACAAGTTAGAAACGGTAAAACCAGTCGACTTATTCCCGCAAACAGCACATACTGAGGTCGTAGTTAGACTTACGAAGTAAGTCTTATGGAGACCCATGCAAGGCTTGCCCAAGAAGACGAGGCAACGCCGAAGTATGATTGGCAGCAAGCTACTGACGAGGTCGTAGTTAGACTTACGAAGTAAGTACTTGATTTTTGAAAGCTCTGGAAACAGGGCTTTTTTTGTTGAAAGTTTTTTATAGCACGATTTTAGATGAAGTTGTTCCGATTTTACAGGAACGTGGTGTCTTCCATAAAGATTATGAGGGAAATACGTTGAGAGAACATTTAGGTGTACCATATCAATATGGTTTAGATGCGAGACTGAAATAAATATAGTTATTAAAGCACAGACTTTTGTAGTCTGTGTTTTTTGTTATGTGGTTGTTTTCGCAAGCGGTAGTATTAATGAAATACAATCATTTCCACACGGAAGTATCCTGAATTATCTTCTCCCGCACTTTTCATATATAATTAAAGTACAAGAAAACTAAAGAAGTGATAATATGGAGAGAAGAATCATTCACATCGATATGGATGCTTTCTATGCACAAGTTGAGCAGCGGGATAATCCTGACCTAAAAGGTAAACCTGTCATTGTTGGTGGCAAGAGTCGTAATCGTGGTGTTGTGGCAACGGCGAGTTACGAAGCGCGTAAATTTGGTGTGCATAGTGCGATGCCTACTGCTCGTGCACATCAGTTGTGCCCAGACGGCTATTATGTGAGTCCTAGATTTGATGTATATAAAGAAGTGTCGAGTCAAATTATGTCGATATTTAAAGGCTACACTGATATTGTACAACCGGTATCACTAGATGAAGCGTATTTAGATATAACACATCTTGTACGTAAAGATCTTGGTGCAAGTCAAATTGCAGCTTTTATTAAAAGAGATATTCTGACAGCTACAAATCTTACGTGTTCAGCTGGTGTTTCTTATAATAAATTTTTAGCAAAGATTGCTTCCGGCATGAATAAGCCGAATGGTTTAACGGTTATCCATTACGGAAATGTTGAACAAATATTAGCTGAACTTCCCATCGGTGAATTTCCTGGTGTAGGGAAAGTGACAGAGGAGGAGATGCAAAGACTTAAGATAATGAACGGCAAAGATTTACGTGATAAATCTGAACTTGAATTAATTGAATTATTCGGTAAGAAAGGTAGTAGTTTATATCAAAAAGCTCGTGGTATTGGTTCTGACATAATAAATATGGACCGAGTAAGAAAATCAATTGGTAAGGAATCAACATTTTCTCATGATGTTCAGGATGAAGTATTTATATTACAGACAATGCGTACGCACTCAGAAAAAGTGGCATTGAAACTTCAGGATTTAAATAAAGTAAGTGATACGATTACCGTCAAAATAAAAACTAGTGACTTTGAATCACATACAAAACAAACAAAAATATTAGACTTTACAGATCAAGCTGATACCATTTATAATACAGCTGTGTTATTATATACTGACCTTAAAGAGGAGTTTAACAATATACGGTTAGTAGGCGTCTCTGTGGGTAATTTAAAAAATAAAGTGTATGAAAATCTTACGATATATGATTTTCTTTAGAAATGAGGAAGTATTATGAAATTTAAATTTGCAATCATTGGTATAACTGCACTTCTCATTATGATGTATATTATGGAAACGGTAGAACACGGCTTTAAAGTGTTACCGCTTATCGGTATTATTTTAGTCGCAGGATTTTTATTCTGGATTGATCATAAATTAGAACGACCAGTGAACCGTCATAACATTAAAAAGACTATAAAGAATAACACGACTACACATAAGAAGTAGTCGTGTTTTTTTATATCGATTGATAAAAGGCGATCATCTGCTGTAATTTATCGTCGTTCATAATTGTAATATCGTGCCCTAAAGCAATTTTATTACGGGCGACCCCTTCTTTTTTAGAGGGTTTATCAGACTTTTGTCTTCCTCTGATTAATATGTCTGCCTGCTCGATTTCATCTGTATAACTACCACCGTTATCAACGATATATTGCACAATATGTTTTCTTTTTTTATGAAGTGTTCCTGTAATTGCAATTTGTTTATCGTAAAAAGGATGGCTCTTGTCAATTACTGCTGTAGTAGATTTTATACTGCTTAGTTCGCGATGATAGCGTGACATGCTTTGGTTTTTCGTAGTAGTCGAAATGCTTTTAATATATTTTTTTCGGCGTTTCGTTGAAAAGTATTCTTCGAGGTCTGTATAATGTTTCAGCAATCTGACTGTAATCATAGCACATGCCTTAGCGTCATTTAATGCATGGTGATGCCCGTGGAAATCCAGTTTATAATAGGCCATCATATTCTTTAAACTATAACTATGATTCTTTATCGTATCTCTCGCCATAATGACCGAACAGAAATATGGTAGTTTTGGCATATCGAAATGATATTTATTTATAGAGGCATGTAATACTTTCATGTCAAATTGCGCGAAATGTGCCACAACCGGAAGTTCACCGATAAAATCGAGCATATATGGATAAACATGTTTAAAGGTTGGTGCGTCCTGAACGTCATCTGCGTGTATACCGTGTACCTGAATGTTAGATGCGCTAAAATATGTTTCAGGATTTACTAATGTGTAAAAGGTTTCAGTCATCATATTATCGATTACTTTTACCATACCGACGCTACAAATTGAAGCAGGATTACCATTAGCTGTTTCAAAATCTAATGCTATAAATGAATTCATTGTTAGCTCCTTTTTACATCACATTGTACAATTTTATTAAAATATATATTTTTTTAAAAAATAGGGAATACAATTAATAATATGACTGAATATTACAATATATTTAAGTTAAAAAGCAATTTTAAAACAATTTTTATTTAATCAGGGAGGAAAAAATGAGGAAAGTTTTTAAAATTAGTAGTGCATTTATAGGCGTTATTGTAGGTGCGGGATTTGCATCAGGTCAGGAAATATTGCAATACTTCACTAGCTTTGGAACTATGGGAATATTAGGAGGAATTGTATCAACTATTTTATTTAGTTATATCGGTATGGTGCTTGTATGGGCAGGTAGTAAAACAAATGCTGATGACCACAAGATTGTGATAAAAAAATTCACAAATTATCCTGTTATAGGAAGGATTTTGTCATGGATAATCGATATAGTTCTTATCATTACATTATTTAGTTTTGGAGTTGTAATGTTAGCAGGGGCAGGATCTAACTTAGAACAACAATTTGGAATCCCATCATTATATGGTACAGCTTTAATGGCAATAGTTGTAATTATTGCTGGAATGCTAAAAATTGATTTTATTGTTAAGATTATTGGTTACGTTACACCATTTCTAGTCTTAATGATTTTAGTAATTTCAGTATATTGTGTTATTACATTAGATACACCATATGGAACTTTAGATAAAGTAGCTACAAGTGTTCAATCACCGTTTCCTCATTGGATTATAGCTGGTGCTAATTATGTTTCAATGAATATTGGATTAGGTGCAGCTATGGCAATCGTTATAGGTGGTGCAGAAAATAATAAAAGAGCCGCAGCTATCGGAGGATTATTGGGGGGATTAGTACTTGGAATATTAATTATTTTAAGTCATTTAGCAATCTTTGCTAAAATTGAAGTCGTAAAAGATTTACCACTACCTATGTTAGGTATTGTAAATGAAATTTCGCCGATTTTAGGAATTGTAATGTCAGTAATTATTTTCGTTATGATATTTAATACGGCATTAAGTATGTTTTATTCATTTTCAGCTAGATTTACAATTGTGGATACTAAAAGTTTTAAAATATTTTATATTATTTCAACACTTGCCGGATTCGGATTAAGTTTTGTAGGTTTCACAAAGCTCGTAAATAAAGTCTATCCGATATTAGGAAATTTAAATTATCTATTGATATTAGTAATCTTAATTGCACCAATAAAATTTCATTTTGATAATAAGAAAAACTATATTGAAAGATAAAGAAGAGAAACGAGAATTTTTATATCTCGTTTCTCTTCTTAATTTCTTTATGTTATCAAAATTAATTTGATGAAGATTATCACAACCACAGCTGTCATTTAAATCACAACTGTTGCACTTACCGGCTTTAGATTTCTTAAAGAACTTATAAAGCGTATAAGTCGCATATCCAAATATTAGAACGAACAGTAATACATTGATAAGTATTGACATAAGCTTTCCTCCTAAAGAAATAATCTGCCGATAATATAAAGCTCACCATCAATGCTACGATAGTACCGATCAAATAAAGGCTAAGTACCACAAGTGCTTGATGTTCTTTAAAGAATACACCAGCAAATAATGCGTATAACAGATTATTCTTCTTCACTAAAGTTACGTTTACCTAATTCTTTCTCATATAAATACAACGCATTTGCATCATCTTTAATACGTCTGATGTAATCGATATGCTTTTTAAACATCGCTTCTTCTTCAACCTGCTCATCTAAGAACCAATTTAAGAACGAGATTGTTGAGAATTCCTTATCATTTTTAGCAAGTTCCGCTAAATTATAAAAGTTTGCAGTCACTTGTTGTTCTTGTACAAGTCCTGCTTCAAAGGTATCTAAAACACTAGAAAATTCTGTCTTCGGTGCAGGGATTTCTGAGAACTTGGCATGTTGATCGCGATCATTTAAATAATTATAGATTTTTGTACCATGAAATCTTTCTTCAGCAGCTTGCTGTTCGTAAAAGTTAGCGAACCCGTCATAACTTTCTTTAGCACAATATGCAGCCATTGCCATGTAAGCATGTGCTGCTGCGAATTCCTCGTTCATCTGTTTATTTAATGCGGCAGTCAATTCTGTTGATAACATCTTTATTCCCTCCATTTTCTAAGATAAATTCATTATAATATAATGTAAAAAGATTAGATAATAATATCCATGGGATGAAGGGGAATGTTTTATAGTCTTTATATTTATTCGTGACAAATATTTATACTAATTATTTATGAAATGATATAATAAATTGTTGAAATCAGGAGGTTACTATGAAAAAATTTGCTGCTAAAAATTTAGCGAAAGCTGCACGACGATTAAGCATTATGGCAGGTAAACGCGGAACAGATTTACCAGGTCAGATTGCGCGTAAAATTGATCCGCAAATATTAAAGAAACTAAGTGCTGAAGTTGATGAAGTGGTCTTTATTTCAGGGACGAACGGGAAGACGACGACAAGTAATTTAATCGGGCATACATTGAAACAAAATAATATTAATATTATTCATAATACAGAAGGTGCCAACATGGCTGCCGGTATTACATCAAGTTTTATCGTACAATCTTCAAAAGATACAAAACTAGCGATTATTGAGATAGATGAAGGATCTATCCCACGAGTACTAAAAGAAATGACACCGACAAAGATGGTGTTTACGAATTTCTTTCGTGATCAGATGGACCGTTTTGGTGAGATAGACATATTAGTAGATAGAATCGCTGACAACATAAAAGGACGAGGCATTGAGCTGATTTTAAACGCAGATGATCCGTTTGTTTCACGCTTAAAGATTGCTAGTAATAAAGTTACATATTATGGTATGAAAGATCATATTCATAACTTTGAAGAAAGTTCAATGATTGAAAGTAAATATTGTCCAAACTGCGGTAAAATGCTGCATTATGATTGGATTCATTATAATCAGATTGGACATTATTCTTGTACGTGTGACTTTAGTCGAAATACACCGAAATATGAAGTTGAAGCATTAACTGAGACACCATTCTTAAATCCGACGATTAACGGACATACATTCAATATGAAGATTGCAGGCGACTTTAACGTGTTCAATATCATTGCAGCTTACGCAGTTTTACGTGAACTCGGATTAAATGACAAATCTATTGAAAAAGGATTTTTAACGTACACAAGCGATAATGGGCGTATGCAAAACTTTGAAAAAGGAAACAAACAAGCCATTATCAATTTAGCGAAGAACCCAGCTGGATTGAATGCGAGCCTATCTGTCGGTGAAAAAATTGAAGGTGAGAAATCCTATTTAATCGCATTAAATGATAATGGTGCAGACGGACGTGATATTTCATGGATTTGGGATGCTGATTTTGAAAAGTTAGCACGTCAAAATATACCTTATATAATGTGTACAGGAAATCGAGCTGAAGAAGTTGCATTGCGATTGAAGTATGCAGAAATTGATGCAGAAATTCATGTGAACCAAAATATTAAAGAAGCAACGCATACAATATTGAAGCGATCTGAGTACACAGTGTGTATTCCAAACTATACGTCTTTAGAACCGATGCATCAGGCATTAAATCAATTCTTTGAAGGAGGTAAAGGAAATGAATAGAGCAATTGAAGTATTTCACTTTATGCCGGATAAGTTGAATTTATATGGAGATATCGGAAATATTATCGCATTGAAACAACGTGCTAAATGGCGTGGGCTGGAAGTAAATGTTACAGATATTAATACGACACAAGGCATTAAGATCAGCGATGGGGATATATTGTTTATCGGTGGAGGGAGTGACCGCGAACAAAAGATTGCTACTGATGATCTGTTCCGTGTTAAAGATGATTTTAAAGCAGCAATCGAAGATGGTATGCCAGCACTAACGATTTGCGGTGGCTATCAATTTTTAGGTGAAAAATATATTACGCCAGATGGCCAGGAATTAAAAGGGCTACATATTTTAGATTTCTATACTGAATCTAAGAAAGACCGTTTAACAGGAAATATCGTGATTGAATCTGAAACATTCGGTCAAATCGTTGGCTTTGAAAATCATGGTGGGAGAACATATCATGATTACAATACATTAGGTAATGTTGTCAGTGGTTATGGTAATAACGACACGGATAAAAAAGAAGGCATTCATTACAAGAATTTATTAGGAACGTATTTACATGGGCCGATTTTACCGAAAAACCATGAGATTACAGATTATCTTCTGAAACAGGCATGTGAGCGTATCGGTATGACATTTCCTGAAGTATTTCTCGATAATAGTGTGGAAGAAGCGGCGAAACAAGTTATTGTAAAGCGATTAATGGAAGACAAGAAATAAAATATAAAATTGTTATGGGGCGATTCTATTGTGGAACCGCCCCATTTCTATTGATTTGGGCCGATTCTATTGTGGAACCGCCCCATTTCTATTGATTTGGGCCGATTCTATACTGAAATCGCCCAACAATCTTGTGACAAATTATCAAACTCTTTTAAAGATGTATTTAAAATATATCTTTTGGGTGTATAATCGACTTATAAGTTTCGGGGAGGGGTTTGTTTGATAGATTATAACGAGAAACCATTTATCGTCATCTGGGAAGTAACACGTGCTTGTGAACTACATTGCCTGCATTGTAGGGCTGAAGCACAAATTGATCGAAATCCATATGAATTAACGACGGATGAAGGTAAAGCATTGGTTGATGATATTGCACAGATGGATGGACCGATGCTTGTATTTACCGGTGGCGATCCTTTGATGAGAGAAGATATTTTCGAATTGTCAGCGTATGCAGTTGAAAAAGGCGTTCGCGTTTCAATGACACCGAGTGCCACACCAAATGTCACGAAAGAAAATATGCAGCGTGCAAAAGATGTCGGTTTATCTCGTTGGGCATTCAGTATTGATGGACCGAACAAACAAATCCACGATCACTTCAGGGGAACAGAAGGTAGCTTTGATTTAACGATGAACGCGATTCAATATTTAAAAGAATTAAAGATGCCATTACAAATTAACACGGTGATTAGTCGTTATAATATCGATTATTTAGAAGAGATGGCTCAGATGGTTGAAGATTTAGGATGTGTACTTTGGTCAGTATTCTTCTTAGTTCCTACGGGTCGCGGACAAGAAAGTGATATGGTCACACCTGCACAACACGAAGAAGTATTTCGTTTCTTAAACAAATTACGTAAGACAGCTTCATTTGGTATTAAGACGACTTCTGCGCAACATTATCGACGCGTCGTACTTCAGGAACAGATTCGGGAAATGAAAAAGGCAGAGACGTTTGATGCAATTAAATATGAAGACAGTTTAACAACAATGGATATAAATACGATTGATGGATTAGGTCGTGCCCCTAAAGGAGTCAACGATGGTAATGGCTTTGTATTTGTATCACATTTAGGACACGTTTATCCGAGTGGACTGCTTCCTGTTTCATGTGGAAATATTCGAGAAAAATCACTTAGTGATATATACGTAAACGCTCCAATATTACAAAATTTGCGTAACCCTGATCTATTCAAAGGTAAATGTGGCATGTGTGAATTCAGATATGTATGTGGGGGTTCAAGAAGTCGTGCGTATGCCATAACAGGAGATTTAATGGAATCGGAGCCTTTCTGTGTATACCAGCCTAAAGCCTGGATACAGCATCAAAGAAAGTTGAAAACAGTTAATTAAGAAAAGTAAAAATCCCTATAAAAAATTGAATGAATAAAAAATTTAAAACTAATCGGAGGAATTTAACATGATTACTAAAGAAATGCTCGTTTCAGATATCGTAAAACAATCGCCTAAATCAGCAGATATTTTTAGAAGTAACCGTATCGACTTTTGCTGTGGGGGTAATATCCCATTATCAGAAGCTATTAACGACAAAAGTAAACCGCTTGATGTATTATTAGAAGAAATTAACGCGTTAGATAATGGTAGTGATGGAACGATTGATGTACAGTATTTAGATAATGCAGCGCTTATCAATTACATTCAAAATAAATATCATAAACCACTTGCAGAAGAATTTAAGAACTTAATGCCTTATGTAACAAAAGTAGCAAAAGTGCATGGTGAACGTCATCCACATCTAATAGAACTTAAAGAACTCACACTGAAGCTACGTGATGAACTATTGGATCACACTAAAGATGAAGATGACATTGTATTTCCACTTGTCATCGAATATACAAACAATCCGACAGATGATTTAAAGACTAAACTAACACCTCATATTGCTGAACTTGAAACAGAACATGACGGTGCAGGTAATATTTTAAAACGCATGCGTGAAATGACATCCGACTTTACTCCGCCGATGGATGCTTGTGGTACATTTAGAGTGGTATACCAACGTCTAGCAATGCTTGAACGTGATACTTTCCAACATGTACATCTGGAAAATAACATATTATTTGAAAGAATTAAATAGATAATCAAACAAAAAGAAACAAGTCGTAATTAGACTTGTTTCTTTTTGTTTGGGTGATCATTCAGTAATCTGTTTATCATCAGCAATTCATAAATGTAATGACTTTTCATTTGATTATCATCAAATTCAGTTAAATGCTTCACACTGTTTTTAAGTAAACTCAGCGAAGGTTTATCGGGATGGTAAGAGCGATCTTTACCGAATGACTCAAAAGCTTTCATTAATTCATTAAGTGCTTTCTTTTCTTCTATTGTCATTTCAAAGGTCGTCCCATTTGGAATGAGTATCATATGATTGATATGCAGTTGAATGAGACGGTTAACATCAAGTCGATGACGTAACTTTGTCAATTCGTACTCAATTTCTAAATTTTTATGAAAATGTAGTTCCTCTTTTTCGTATGCCAGTAAAGTATCAATCTTAGCGATTAATTTATTTGTTTGCTCCATGATTGGCAATGTGCCGCTTAAATCAGCAAGATTAGCATTGATTTCAGTCGAACGCCTTACAAGCATAGACATTAACTTTGCTTCCAATATATCCATAAGACTCGCAATCTGCATATGATACTTTGGTGGTAATACAAAGAAATTGACGACAGTTGCTGTCGTTAAACCGATTGTTGTTGTAGCTAGTCTTGAAAAGAAGTTAAATGCAAAATCCTGATGAATATTAGGAACCATAGCTACTGCAGTAAGACTGGCAACAAGCATGCCATCATATAACTTTAGTTTATAGCATACAAACAAAGTCAGTGTTGCAGCGATACTATAACTTAAAGCACTGTCTCCTAAAAAGTATGTACTCATTACAGCGATAAATGCCCCGAGTATAGAAGCTGGAAATCTGACAAATGCTTTCTTCAAAGAAGCGCGAGCTGTCGGTTCTATCGATACGATTGAAGTAATAACTGCAAATATCGGTGGTAAATTAAAAAATTGACATATTACTGCAGTTAAAAAGGTTGCAAGCCCGGTTTTAATCGTTCGGGCACCGATTAATTTTTTCGTCCATTTTATTTTCATTTCATCATTCCAATTTTTAAAAGTAGTATACTGCTTAATCTTTGTTATAATAAACAGTGACGAATATATGATATGGTTATTAATCAAATTAATCAATACCTTCGTATGAAATTAATTGATATTTAAGCATATCATATGAATAAATTTAAGTGAAAGAAGAGATAAACATGATCGTAACATCAGAAAAAGATTTACAAGGACTTAAAGAAATTGGACGTATTGTAGCACTTATACGTGATGAACTTAAGAAACAGGCGAAACCTGGTATGACAACTAAACAACTTGATAATATTGCCAAAGAATTATTTGAGATGCACAGTGCTAAATCAGCGCCAATCACTGAATATGACTTTCCAGGATACACATGTATTAGCGTAAATGAAGAGGTAGCACATGGTATTCCGGGACCACGTGTTATCAAGGATGGAGATTTAGTAAATGTCGATGTATCTGCATGTAAAGATGGCTATTATGCAGATACAGGTATTTCATTTGTTGTAGGTGAGGTTAATGACCCTATGAAACAAAAAGTAGTGGATTGTGCTGAAATGGCATTTAATGAAGCGATGACGAAGATTAAACCTGGTGCTAAACTAAGTAATATCGGACGTGCAGTAAACGCTACAGCACGTAAAAATGGCTTAACAGTTATTAAAAACCTAACTGGACATGGTATCGGTAAAAGTTTACATGAAGAACCAAAGCATATTATGAATTACTATGATCCAATGGATAAAACTTTGTTAAAAGAAGGTATGGTATTAGCTGTTGAACCTTTCATCTCTTCTAAAGCAACAATTGTTACTGACGGTAAAGATGAGTGGGCATTTGAGACGAAAGATAGAAGTTTTGTCGCACAAATCGAGCATACACTAGTCGTTACAAAAGATGGTCCATTGCTACTTACAAAATTAGAAGATTAATCATACTACTTTAGTTGTAGTCAATAATCATTCCACAGACGCTTATATGTTTGTGGAATTTTTTTTATAATGATGAGACTACGTAACGAATGAGGTATGAATATGCAAAAGATAAAACATTACTTAAATAATACTGTCAAAGCCTGCGTTCAGAACTTTATGTACTTTAGAACGGCATCTGCCTATAAACGATTAGCCGATATTAATGGATTGAAAAACATAAAACAAAATGAAATAAAGTTGTTAACTTCTGAAAAAGAACAACTACAAATTACGCTTGAAACATATGAAATTAAACCGACAGACCATTTAAAGAACAATCGTCAACCTTTAATCAATAAACTTAATACGATTGATAATGATATTGATGAAATTGAATCATTACTGTTAAACTTAGAAGAAGAAAAAAGAAATATACAATATGAAATATTATTATTATCCAATGTAAAATAAAGAGGAAGTGTATATGTGAAACAAATTGTTAGCTCAGAGTTATTAATCATCTTTTTTACATTGATATTGTTATCGAACCTGTATTATATATTCTTTGTGAAAATTGGGATGCTGCTTGTTATTGTTGCAGCAATTGCACTGATTTACTTAAGCCAGAACATGAAAGAAAATCTGCGCGGGCTTATCATATTATGGATTGGACTAATCATGTTGATGTTTGGTTTACTATCTAATCCATATACTTTAATCGTTTTGTTTAGTTTCATTATTATCGTTGCAATCAGATATATCATCTATAAACGTCAGCCGATGAAAGTCATCCAGACAGAAAATAATAAGATGATCATCAATAAACAATCTTTGTTTAGCTTTCAGTCAACGCCAGACAAAGTTTATAAATTTGAAGATATCAATCTGCAACATGCTATCGGTGATTTAAATATTGATTTAAGTCAGGCAGCAAATCTTAAAGCGACCAATATTGTAGTCGTACGCAACATGATTGGTAAAACGACCATTACTGTACCATATCACTATCAGGTTAAAGTGGATTATACAACGATGTATGGCCAACTTAATATTCAGGATGCGTATACTAAGAAGGCACGAAATGAACGATTGGCCTACGAATCAGATGCATATCCTAACAATGTAGTGATCAAACTTTTTGTATCATCTATAGTAGGGGATTTAGAGGTGCTGTACCGATGAATAACTATACGAGAATGATTGGATCTTTATTGATTCTTACCTATAGTCTAGCCGTAATATTTTTCGTGCTAGATCGTATTTTTGTAAATATCATCTACTTTCAAGGTATGTTTTATACACAAATCGTTGGAGTACCGGCTATATTGTTTTTAAATGTTATCGTAATACTCGCCTGTATTATTATGGGTTCGATACTTGCATATCGCCAAAATGAGCAGTACTCAGATATTCAGGAAATGATAACACGTCTTGGTGACGGTGAGAAGATTAAACTGGATAATTTAAATCAAGATTTAGAAGTTATTGAAATCATGAAAACTTTAGAAAATGTAAGTACAATCATCGAAGACGTTAAACGTCAAAATCAGCTTGTAATCAATGATGTTCATACATTAAACGAAGAGACTGTGAAGCAAATTGTAGAAGAGGAGCGTCAGCGACTTGCAAGAGAATTACATGACTCGGTAAGTCAGCAGCTTTTTGCGGCAAGTATGATGCTATCTGCTTTAAAATCAGCAAATCATACTGAACAGATAAGCAAACAACTTAATCTATTAGAGAAGATGCTCCATGAATCACAATTAGAAATGAGAGCATTGCTATTACATTTAAGACCAGTCGGTTTAAAAAACAAAACGTTAGAACAAGGATTAATACAGCTTATTAAAGAATTGAAACAAAAGATACCATTAAATATCAATGCGGATATTGAAGAGATTAAACTTGAAAAAGGTGTAGAAGATCATCTTTTTCGAATTGCTCAGGAGTCAATATCCAATACGTTACGACATGCTAAAGCTGAGCATATTACGATTGAATTATTTAGAGCAGGTAACCGAGTTATATTGAGAGTAACTGACGATGGTTTAGGTTTTGACATTAATCAAGTAGATGATACGAGGTACGGGTTACATACGATGAAAGAAAGAGCCTTAGAGATTGGTGGTACTTGTCACGTTATTTCAGCACCACAGTCAGGCACTCGCATAGAAGTAAAAGTCCCAATCAAGGAGGAATAACATGCGCATTTTATTTGTAGATGACCATGAAATGGTTAGAATCGGTATTTCAAGTTATTTATCCATGCAGGAGAATATCGAAATTGTTGGAGAAGCGAGTAACGGCAAAGAAGGGATTGAAAAGACCTTAACGCTTTCTCCGGATATTGTATTGATGGATATGGTAATGGATGAAATAGATGGTATTGAAGCGACGATGCAAATTAAAGCCAGGATGCCTAAAGTAAAAGTGATTATGCTGACAAGTTTTATCGAAGACAAGGAAGTTTATCGCGCTTTAGATGCTGGTGTAGACAGTTATATTCTTAAAACAAGCAGCGCAGAAGAAATTCGTGATGCGATTTATAAGACATATGCTGGTGAATCAGTATTTGAAAAAGAAGTGATGGCTAAGATGAGATATCGTCTGAATCAAAAAGCTGAACTGCATGAAATGCTTACTGAACGTGAAAAGGAAATCCTTTTACTCATTGCAAAAGGATATTCTAATCAGGAAATCGCTGATGCTAGCCATATTACAATTAAAACAGTTAAGACTCACGTGAGTAATATTTTAAGTAAATTAGAAGTACAGGACAGAACACAGGCGGTCATCTATGCATTCCAGCATGATTTAATTGAATAAAAAGAAGAGTGAAATGCTGTAATAAGCATTTCACTCTTTTTAAAAGGTTATTTTTCT
Source organism: Macrococcoides bohemicum (assembly GCF_003259675.1). Taxonomy (GTDB): domain Bacteria; phylum Bacillota; class Bacilli; order Staphylococcales; family Staphylococcaceae; genus Macrococcoides; species Macrococcoides bohemicum. Next base: position 132,425 of record NZ_PZJG01000006.1, read on the forward strand.
ACATGATCATATCCATTAACCAGTAATTCTACTTCACCTGTATGCGGTTCGATTACGAGGCCGTGCACTGGTACTGAGCGATCGAAAAGTGGGTGGTTGTATACGAGTTTAACGTTTTCTCGGACGTTTTCATAAACATCGTTAAATCCACCAAGAAAATGATCAACATCAATACCGGAATGAATGATAGTATCCATCACTTCTTGTTTGATACCTCGGCCTATCATCGTTGATTTTACTTTATCAACGTCAAGAGCACCCATACCACAGTCTTTATGACCCATAATAATGATTTCTTCAGCACCTAATGCATAGATACCTACAAGTAAGCTACGCATAGTAGATCCATAAGGATGAGTAATTGTAGCACCTGCATTTTTAACAGTTTTTACATCACCATTTTTTAAGCCAAGTGCTTGAGTTGATAACTCCTGTAATCTTGTATCCATGCACGTTAACAGTACAGCTTTCATCGCTGGGACTTTAGAAGTCGCATATTGCTCATAATTTTTATTCTCTACAAAATTTTTGTTGAATTCAAGCATACTAGATAATAAAGTCAATGTAATCCCTCTTTCATTATTATTGCTGAGATGATAGTTGCTTCTCATGTATTATAGCATTAATTTGAGCTCCGATAATAATGATAAAACCAGTTAAATATAACCATAACATTAAGACGATAACCCCTCCAATACTGCCGTATGTTTTAGAGTAGTTACCAAAGTTACTTACATAATAACCGAATAAGAAACTTGCGCCAATCCATACAATTGTCGCAAATAATGCACCAGGAATTACAGATTTAAACTTTAATTTTATATTTGGTGCAATTGCGTAAAGTGTAACAAACACGATAAATGTAATAATTAATGGAAGTACTACTTTAATTAAAGAAAATACCCATTTAAATTGTGATTCTAAGCCGAACTGCCCGAATAAATAGTTACCAATTTGTTCACCGAATACAGGTAATGCAAGCGCCACACCGAATACCACAACCATAACTACAGTGAATAATACACTTAATAATTTAGCAACGATTGGATTACGCGCATCTTCAACTTCGTATGATACATTGAATGCATTCATTAACGCAGTCATTCCGTTAGATGCTGACCAAAGTGCAGCGATTAAACCGAATGATAGTAAGCCGCCGTTTGCATTTTTCATGACATCAGTAACAACTTCTGTAATCATCTTTGAAGTTTCTCCTGGTGCGTTCTTTGCAATCATATTCGTGATAGTATCAGGCGAAACATTAAATAACGGTATTAATGTTAATAAGAAGATTAACATTGGGAATAAAGACAATAAGAAATAATAAGCAAGTTGTGCTGATAATCCAGCAGCGTCATCTTTACCAATTCTAAATAATAATTTGTTTAGGAAATTACCGTCATGATTATACTTTGCAGGTTTATTAATTTTAGAAACATACAGTGTTTCATTTTCTTTTTTTGCTTGTTTTGATTTAAAACGTTGACTGTTTACGTAATACTCGTCTTTGTTAGACAATTTGTTTTTGTCTTCAGCCTCCAAATTATTAGACTCAGGACCTTTAGCGGCCTGAGTCAGAAATTTAGAGGTGCTTTTTTTATCTTTCGACATATTTCCACCTCATTATTAAATTGATTTAAGAAATTATCCGTTTGGACCAGAGATTTTCTTCTGGTTACGTTTTTGAATGAACGTATCTTTTGCATCTAAAATAGCACGTTCTAATTCTGGGTTATTACGACGAATTTCATCGATTGTTTCTTTCCAGTATAATAACTCATCTTTTAAATTTTTAGCTTTTGCTTTTGTAGATGGAGCTGGTGTAATACCGTTTTGTTTTGTTGATTGAACTTGATTTTTAACCGAACTACGTGTCTTTTTATCAATCATTGATACTGCGGCACCGATAATAGCACCAGCAATTGTTGCAGGGATTAATTTGTTATTCATAATTGTTCTCCTCCTAAATTGTAAGAAATGGTGTGTTTCACACCTATTAATTATTATATAGCCATTTGTTGAGATTGATAAACAAAGAAATATCAAAAATAAAAAATTTTATATTATTCATTTTTTGAATTGTTTGATAAAATAGATTTTGTATGAAATTTGAAAGAGAAGGTGCTAACGATGAATAAAGAACAAATGGTCAATGAAATCATTCAAAAGTTAAAATTAGTAAATGTCGGTGTTATAAAGCCTGAATCTATTGACGATAACAAAATTGATGAATTAAGAGAGATACATGAGATGGTATCAAAAAGAGATAGCTTTTCACCAAGTGAGATGAGTGCTTTAACAGATGCATTAGGACAACTAAGAAAATAATATTTATATAGAAAAGGGGATAACTTATGAGTTACAACAAAAAAGAAAAATTACAAAAATATGCTGAATTACTTGTCAAAGTCGGAATGAACGTTCAAAAGAACCAGCGTGTATTTATTCGTGCAACAGTCGATGCAAAAGATTTTGTACATTTAATCGTAGAAGAAGCTTATAAAGCAGGATCAAGTGATGTTAGAGTATCTTATGCTGATGACCGTTTGGCGCAATTAAACTTCCAGTATCGTGATCAGTCTGCATTTGAAAATGTACCACAGTATTTAATCGATGAGCGTATGGATTACGCCAGAGATTATGCAGCACAATTAGCATTAATCTCTTCAAGTCCAGAAAATTTAAAAGATGCAGATCCTGCAAAAGTGGCAGCCAATATGAAAGCTTATGGCGCAGGCTTTAAAGAATATATGAAAATGATGCAATCAGACCAGTTCTCATGGACAGTTGCAGCATATCCATCACCAGCTTGGGCAAAATTAGTATTCCCGGAATTAGAGGAAGCTGAAGCGTTCGATAAATTATTAGATGCTATTTTAGAATCTGTGCGTATGAATGAAGCAGATCCTGTTCAGGCGTGGGTTGAACATAATGATAATCTGCATACTAAAGCAGACTATTTAAATCAGAAAGCTTATGTGGCATTGCATTATACAGCACCAGGAACTGACTTAAAAGTTGGACTTCCGAAAGGACACATTTGGAGTGGTGCTTCTAGTATCAATAAAGATGGTACGTCATTCATGGCAAATATGCCAACTGAAGAAGTATTTACGGTGCCTCACAAAGATGAAGTTAACGGTACAGTATCCAGCACATTACCGTTAAGCTACGGCGGCAACATTATCGATGAATTTACTTTAACATTTAAAGACGGTGTCGTCGTTGACTTTGATGCGAAAGTTGGTAAAGATATTTTAGAAGGATTGTTAAACTCAGATGAGAACGCAAAAAGATTAGGTGAAGTCGCATTAGTTCCACATGATTCACCAATTTCAAATTCAAAGATTCTTTACTATAATACTTTATTTGATGAAAATGCATCTTGTCATTTAGCATTAGGTTCAGCTTATCCTTTCTGTATCGAAGGTGGTAAGGAAATGAATGATGAAGAGCTAGCAGCACACGGTTTAAACAATTCCATCACACATGAAGACTTTATGGTCGGTTCTGCTGAAATGAATATTTCAGGCATTACAGCAGACGGACAAGAAGAAGCAATCTTTGTAAATGGAAATTGGGCGTTTTAATTTTTAAAATAAAGTGATATGATGATATTATTATTGATATAAGAGGAGGATGGTCATGTCAGTACCTATGATGTGGTTAGTAGTTATCGCATTCATATTTGTGATCTTTACTTTCGGTGGATTTATTATGATGGCTTTAATCAATGCACTTGATTCAAGAGAATCAGATATTATTGATACACCTGAAGAAGCTTTAGAAAAGAAAGTTTTTGCAGACGATTTACATTAATAACTTTTAAAGAGATAGATTTCTATCTCTTTTTATTTTTTGTGCTGGCGACAAAGGAAGATTACCGTTAGCTCGAAACAGATTGTAATCTTGCATATACTAAATAAGACTTTAATCATTAAATAAAGTAATAGAATTGAGGTATGACGATGACAGAGCGATTAAAAAAGACGATGAATGCATCAAAGACAGTAAAGACGAAACAAATCTTCCCAACTGATACGAACCATCATAATACATTATTCGGTGGAAAACTCATGACATTAATTGATGATGTGGCAAGCATTGCGGCAACGCGACATTGTGCATGTTCAGTAGTAACGGCAAGTACGGATTCAGTTGACTTTTTAAAGCCAATACGTCCTGGTGAAGTAGTCACACTCGAAGCGTTAGTGACTTATACAGGTACGTCTTCTCTGGAAGTTTGTGTACAGGTCATTTCAGAAAATGTTATCAAGCAGACAAAACATTTAGCCGCAATTAGTTTCCTGACTTTTGTGGCATTGGATGAAAATAATAAACCGGTCGTTGTACCTGAAGTCATTGCGGAGACAGAAGATCAAGTTTGGCTGAATGAAACAGGGAAAGAACGTGCAGAATTTCGTAAAAGCAGAAGAAATAAAAGTAAAGAACTATTAAATTTCTTCGAGAAAAATATTGAAGTATAAAAAAACGAATCCGGATTGATTTCCGGATTCGTTTTATTGTTTATGTATCTCATTCACTACTAAAAATTCAACTTCTTCATCAGTAAAGTTGTCCCAGTAATGAGGTTCGTGTGCATCAAACATATAAGATGCGCCAGGCTGTAATTCTAACCGTTTAGTACCAACTGTAAGCGTCAAAGTTCCTTTGATACAGTAAATAAATTCAACACCGGCATGTTGACTCGAATCATCCTGACTCGCACCAGGCTGTAATACAACGCGAATTGGTGTAAATGCGCCAGGTACGCCGTTTGATAAATTTTGATATGTAAATGATTTCGTAAGTTCTGAAGCATCAACTTCTATCTTTTCAACAGTTGTCGTATGGAAGAAATAGCTTGGATGAATTTCTAATGCATCTGCAATCTTTCTGAGTGATGCCATCGTTGCGCTGCATTTGTTTGTTTCTAACTGTGAAAGAAAAGCGATAGAAACGCCGGTTTCATCCGATATGTATTTTAAAGTTTTATTCTGTTTCTTTCGAATTTCTCGTATCTTTTCCCCGATTGTCATATGAATAACACCCCTAAAATATACTTTATATATCATTATACATGAAAATTAGCATCAAATAATAAGAATATTTCAAAAAAACTAATTATTTATAAAAAAAGACCCGCAATGGGTCTTAATGAGACATCATTATTGATTCATCCTAATTTCATTTGCTTTAAAATCAATATTCGGATAATACATATTTTTAACGAGTAGATTCGGTCCTAAACATTTCACTTTTGGACAGTGGCAATTTAGGGATTGATTGAGCGCACTTACTTTCCACTTATCATAGATATCTTGAAGTGACGTCGTATTAATATTTTCAATTGTGCCCGTCTCATCGCCAAAGTCCGTCACAATTACATCACCGGTAAATACGTTAACATTTAATCTTGAACGCCCATCCGGATCATTACGAACCGTAACATTTTTAGCGTTATTTACTTCTTCCAGGAATAATAAATCATCTTTATCCAATGAACAAGGAAGAATAGGTAACGTTCCGAATAACATCCAAGTTTCCTGGTCTCTAAATGAAAGTAGCTTTCTGATTGCAGCTTTCGTTTCTTCAGTTGTTAGTACATTTAAATCGCTCGCAAAGTCTGATGGGTACATCGGATGTACTTCATGACGAGCACATTTCATATCATTTACGATTTCATTATGTATCTTTTCGAGATATGGTAATGTGTTTTTGTTTAACATCGTCTCAGCGGAGACAAACATGCCTGCTTCAGATAATTTACGTGAATTCTCAATCATCTGTTCATAGAGCTTATAGCGTGCAGCAAGTGGGGGCTTCTTATCCATTACGTGGAAACCAACTTCTGCAAATTCATCGATTGTACCCCAGTTATGAGAAATATGCATGACATCGACTAAGTCAATAATCGGTTCATAACGATCATAATTAATCGTTAGATTTGAATTCATTTGTGTATAGATACCACGGTTCTGGGCATATTTTAAAATTGGAATAACCGTTTCTTTAATTGATTTCTTTGAGAACATCGGCTCTCCGCCTGTAACACTTAAAGTAGAGAGATGTTCAACTTCATCCAGACGTTTGAAAATAGTCTTCATATCAATTGTGTCCGGATCTTTTAATTGCAATGTATAACCGACAGCACAATGTGCACAACGCATATTACATAATGTGGTCGTTGTAAATTCAATGTTTGAAAGTTTCGTTTCACCATATTTTTCAACGTCGTTATATGCTTCCCAAGGATCATTGTGAATTGAAATTTTGTCTTTCAATTGTATCATTTTTAGCCTTCTTTCCAGTAATCGTCTTTTTCTATTATGAACGTGTGAGAATGTTTGTCAATAATAAATACATTGAAAGTTTAAGGAATCTGTTACATAATGAATACATTCATAGAATAAAAAAGGAGCACATTATGACTAAAGATTCTTTAGAAGAAATTAAAGTAAAATTAAATGATTTTATGGAGACGATTGATTCAGTAGACCCTGAAACGACAGATATTCATGATATCGATGAATGGTTAGCGTTACTTGATCAGTTAGAACAGAAAGTAAAATCTATTCAACAATAAGGAGATAAGTTATGGCAGATATACAAGTAAAGATCGGTCAGCAGTTTCCTTTAACAATTAAAAGACTCGGTATAAACGGCGAGGGAATAGGTTATTTTAAAAGGAAGATTACATTTGTTAAAGGGGCATTACCTGGCGAAGTAATCGTGGCACAAGTTACAGATATTAATCATAAATATTTAGAAGCGAAGATGGTTAAGATTCGTGAAAAATCAAGAGAACGTGTGAAACCACCGTGTAATGTATTTGATCTATGTGGTGGATGTCAATTACAGCATCTTTCATATAATGGTCAATTGAAATATAAGAAACAGATCGTTGAAGATGCTATTACTAAATACGCACCACACGTTAAGCTTGATACAATTAAAGATACATTAGGCATGGCAAATCCATTTGGCTATCGAAATAAAAATCAATTCCCAGTGGAGAAATCAGGACGAAAAATTCGTGCAGGACTATATAAAGAGCATTCTAATACTTTGATTGATTTACATGAATGTATCGTACAAGATGATCGTACGATGAAGACGACTAATGAAATCAAGAAGATTATGAGTGAGCTGAATATAGAAGTTTGTAAAAATCCTTCGCGTGATGTTGGCGTTCGACATATTATTACCCGTGTAGCACTTGCGACTGGGGACTTGCAAGTAGTCTTCGTAACAAATACGCGCGATTTAAAGAAGCAGGACTTGTTAGCAGAACGTGTGATGCGTTTACCTGGTGTTAAAGGTGTTGCATTAAATATCAATAAAGAGAAGACATCGATTGTAATGGGCAATGAGACTATCGTTATTGCTGGTGATGAGACGATTCGTGAAACGTTACAAGATCACGTGTATGACTTATCAGCAGAAAGCTTCTTCCAGTTAAATCCGAAACAAACCGTTGTACTTTACAAAGAAGTAGAACGTGCTGCAGGATTGACAGGCAAAGAAAATGTTGTTGATGCATTCTGTGGAACAGGTACGATTGGTATCTGGTTAGCGGACAACGCCAAAGAAGTACGTGGAATGGATACGAATGAAGATGGAATCGTTAATGCCATCTATAACGCTACTGCAAACAACAAAGATAACTGTAAGTTTGAAATTGGTGATGCATCAGAGAAATTAAATGAATGGATTGAAGAAGGCTTCTATCCAGATGTAATAACAGTGGATCCGCCAAGAACAGGATTATCTGAAGAAACCATTAAATTAATCAATGGAATCAAACCGAAGACATTCGTCTATACAAGTTGTAATCCATCAACACTTGCTAAAGACTTAGCGCATTTAACGAAAGCATTTCAGGTGGAGTATATTCAGCCAGTAGATATGTTCCCACAAACAGCGCAAGTGGAAGCGGTAGTGAAACTTACACGTAAAAGAAAACTAGGGAAATAATAAATATATTCGTAATAATTTAATATGGATGTTTTATCATTTCAAAGAGGGGTAAACAATACTATAACGATTTTAGGAGGAGTTTATCTTATGAGTAAGAAAATCGCAGTAGTACTAGATAATTTATTTGAAGACGTAGAATATACGAGCCCGGTTGAGGCCCTTAAGAATGAAGGACATGAAATTACTGTAATCGGTAAGGAAACAGGTACTGTAAAAGGTAAATCTGAAGATACAGAAGTTCAAGTCGACAAAGCAATCAGTGATGTAAAACCTGAAGACTTCGATGCGTTACTTATCCCTGGTGGCTTCTCACCTGATATGTTACGTGGAGATGAGCAAGGTCGTTTCGGTGAATTTACGAAACATTTCGTTCAAGCTGAAAAACCTGTATTTGCTATCTGTCATGGACCGCAATTATTAATCGATACAGATTTATTAAAAGGTAAGAAATTAACAAGTTTCTTATCAGTGCGTAAAGACCTCGAAAATGCAGGTGCAACAGTAGTAGACGAATCAGTTGTTGTAGATAGCAATATCGTAACATCTCGTACACCTGATGATTTAGAAGACTTTAACCGTGAATCATTAGCATTATTAAAATAGAATAGATTTTTACCAGCTGGCATTTGTTGGCTGGTTTTTTTGTGCTAGCGATAAACCTAAAATATCGCTAGCAAGTTACGGAAAAAGAACGAAATTATAGAGATGCTAGCGATAAACCTAAAATATCGCTAGCAAGTAGCGAAAAAAGAACGAAATTATAGGGATGCTAGCGATAAACCTAAAATATCGCTAGCAAGTTACGGAAAAAGAACAAAATTATAGAGATGCTAGCGATAAACCTAAAATATTGCTAGCAAGTCACGGAAAAGGAACGAAATTATAGAGGTGTTAGCGATAAACCTAAAATATCGCTAGCATAAAAACCAACACCTCCTCATACAACCCAAGACTGATTTTATGCACTTACTGCTTCTTTTAATTCCAAACATTTAACCATGGTGGTAAGATGAAATTAAGAAAAGAGGTGCTTACAGTTGAGAAGAAAGAAACGTGGATGCGGTTGTGGTTGTTTTTCTATTTTATTAATTCCAATACTTTTAATGATATTATATGTCGGTTTTAATGTATATAAAGGCTTTCAGGTCGATATCAGTGAACTTCGAGCAATTGAGCAACAGCAAACTTACGTCGCGACTAAAGATATGCAACCTTATGTTAAGAATGCTTTCATCGCTGTTGAAGACAAACGATTTAATACGCATGACGGAGTAGATTGGTTTGGTACTGCACGTGCCATTATCGTGTCTATCAAAAACGGAGAAGCGTCACAAGGTGGTAGTTCAATCACCCAGCAACTTGCGAAGACGTACTTCTTTGATAATGAAAAGTCTATTTCACGAAAGATTAAGGAAGTTGTCGTCGCAAAGCGTATAGAGAATAACTTCTCTAAAGATCAGATTATGAGTTATTATTTGAATTCCATTTATTTTGGTAATAATCATTATAATATTGAAAGTGCTGCGAACGCAGATTTTAATGTCAGTACACATAAAGAAAATCAATATTACCCTCAGATAACAGTACTCCAAAGTGCCTTGCTGGCAAGCAGTATTAACGCACCATCTGTTTACCATCCAGAAGCTTATCAATCAGACACTGCTTTAAAGACACGTACAAAAGAAACACTACAAAAGATGATGGATCAGAAATTTATTGATCAAACGCAATATAATGAAGCTGTAAGTGGGTTATAATATGTATAAGGTTAACGCTAAATATTTATTTAGCGTTATTTTTATGGAGGTTTTATGATGGAGAAAAAAATCACCAAAATAGAAGTACAGAAAAATAATAAAGAACGCTTTAACTTATATATCAATGGTGAATTTTTTGCAGGTATAGATGCTGCTACTTACGTTCATTTTAATTTGAAGAAAGATTTAGTGCTTACAGATGAAATGCTGATTAAAATTGGTGAATATGATGGATATCGTGTAGCTGTCAATAAAGCAATTCAGTATTTATCCTATAAGAAGCGAACTGAAAAAGAAGTACGGGATTATTTGATAAAGATAGAAGTTAATCCACAGGCGATAGACAAAGCAATCGATTATTGTAAAGTGAATGGTTATATTAATCATGAGGATTATTGTGTCAGCTTTATGAATACAATGCTAAATACGACTGATAAAGGCCCTGTTATCTTCGCTCAGAAATTAAAGGAACTTGGTGTAGAGCAAAATTTAATCGATAAATATTCATATCAATTCGAAACTGAAGTTACTGATGAAAGAATAGATAAAATTGCTGCTAAAATAACAAGAAAGTACGAAAAAAAGCAATCCGCACGTATGATTCAACAAAAAATAATGCAAACTCTGATTCAAAAAGGTTATAATTTGGATATTGCAAATGATGCTTTAAAAAATGTTAAAATGGAATCAAACGAAGATGCCCTTCACAAAAATCTTGAAAAAGAAGTCAATCGTTTAGCGCGTAAACATGAAGGTTTTGAACTAAAGCAAAAAGTCATTCAAAGCATGATGAGAAAAGGTTTTGAATACGATATAATAATAGAACGTTTAAAGGATAGTGGACTCGAGTGAATGAGAAAAAATTAATCGAAATGAATGAACATGAATTACGTGAGATTGTTGGTACTTATCGTGAAAAAGCAAGAAAAGCTGAGACGATGGGGATTGTAAATGAATATGAAGTCTGGATGCGTAAAGCTTTAATTGCAGAGAGCTATATGGTTGATACAAAAAAGGTTGAAATCGGTAAAGTGTATCAATTGATCGGAAATCAGAAAGAATACTTTAAAGTTGAGCGCATTAAAGGCGTATTTGCGTGGGGATTCAGATTAGGTTCCCAATTAGATGAAGAAGGGATACCTTTGGCTCTGTTACAGCTTGATGCTTAAGGAGAATAAAAATGTCAAATAATATTTTAGTGAGACTGGTAAATGTTACAAAATACTTCCGTCATGTCAGTGGATTCTCGAAGTTTAGAGATATTATTATGCCTGAATCTAAAAACCATCATGTGGAAGTTAAAGATGTTACGATACATCTCTATAAAGGAGAGATTTTAGGTTTAATCGGGCTACCGAACTCTGGGAAATCCGTCATTGGTAAATTAATATCGAAAGTTGTTGAACCAAATGAAGGACGTGTAAAAAACGATCATCCGACTTTTTTAGCGAGTCATAACCATATTCTTGATGGAGAATCATCAGTTAAGCAATTGATTGAATCTATCTTCTTATCTTATAATCTTCCGTTAAATTTATTTAATGAAAAACGTAAACATGTCCTCGAATTTAGTGGTTTAAAAGATCAGGAGAAAGAATCAACAAATGATTTAACGACATCTGACCGCTCTAAGTTAATGATAGCATTGGCTTATTTTTTAAAGCCGGACGTTATAATATTTGATGATTTATATCAACATCTTGATGATGTATTTAAAGAAAAATTTGGCATGGTGATTGATTTACTTGTTAAGGAAGGCAAATCAATCGTATTAATTGAGTCAGATGTTGACTTTATTCATTCTAAAGCAAATTATATTACCTGGATGAGTCATGGACAGGTGAGAAAGTCTGGTACGCCAGCTGAAATTATTCCACTATATAATATATATGTTAAAGAATATAATAGTTGCCGTAATGAGAGTGAAAGAGAACTATTTGACTTGAATTATAAGATGGCCAGATCACTTGATCATGATGAAGGTGATAAATTAAGTCGCATAAAACGTTATGGTAGCGTTATTGTAGATGAAAGTCTACAAAAGCTGCTTACTATGAGTGCGCTAATACTGTTTGGTATTGCGCTAATGTTCGTATTATTATTGAATAATATCGGTGTACCAAGTAAAATTACTGCTACTGAGGAAAGTAGTATTGTCGAAAAGCCGAAGAAAGAATATATCGATAAATATGCATTCGGCGTAACAAATAAAGAAACGAAGCTTACAAATACATCAAAAGATGTTAAGTTACCAGGTAATACAATACTAACGATTTCTGGCTTAAATGAAAAAGTTTACAGAGTAGATTTTGCGGGCAGCACAATGGATGTTAATAAAAAAGATATTACTTTTATCAATCCAGCTGCACTGTATGATGAGCATACGTATAGTGAGCTAGAAGATTATATGTATGGTAACTATGTTAACTTTAGAGAATTCTTTAATAGTTATTTAGGCAAAAGCCATGCAACAATCAATAAAGAGTTATATCCGGAAACAAAAGATCGATATAAAGTTAAATTAACAAAGAATAAAATTAATCTGCACTTTAACGATACCAATTATATGAACGGTATTAGTTTTCCGATTGAAAATGCAGCAGGCTTAAAAAAGAAATTTGGCATTCAATCAGATGAATGGATCGTAAAAATTGGAGAGGGATATGGCATTGCGGACTTTTCGAAGAATGAATGGCTATATATTCAAATGTAGGTGTGAATCATGAATGAATTATTAAACACAATCAAATATATTCCACATACAATTAAAAATGCTTTAATTGAGATTTACTATAACCAAAAGCTTTATTCTATCTGGTTATTGATTAACCTACTATTAATCGCAGCGACTTTCTTGTTACTCAATATTACCGAAAGTCTGCCGATTGAAAAAATATCTAAAGTATGGTCGCTTTCTGGTTATTTAGTATTCTTCTGGATCGCATGTTCTGTATATTTTTCAATGAAGATGTTACAGACAAGAGGGTTTATGCTAAATATTACAAATACACCGACATATGTATTAACGACGGTTCAGATTATTAATTTTTTCTTGTTGTTTATATTATCTTTATTGATGCTGTTGCTTATTTCAGCGACAAATAAAGTAGAGATGGATACAAGTTTTCTGTGTATAATGTACTTTTCATTGTTAACATTTTTATTATTGATGCCAATATGTACGTTACTTGCTTTAACGTCACATTTAATTCGTAATATGCGCTGGATTATCATTGGGATTTTGGCGGTTATTTTTATTAGTGTGCCTATTTTATGGATTCCATCAGATTTACCTGAATTTGTTGTAAACATATTAAAGCTTAATCCATTTTATTTTGTAGTGAATGGTATTGAGGAGTCTGTTGTATTAGGAACAACACCTTTTCTTAATTTACCGAGTCAGATGATTTTCATCTTCGAACTTATATTAATTTACTTGTGGTTTGGCTACCTTTACAAAATTCTAAAGGATGAAATCAATGTCAATAAATCAGTGATGACTGATAATGAAGATAACATTAAGAATAAAGACAATAAACTGAACGTAAGAAAAATTAACTTCAGCAAAATAAAAAATAAAAAATAGAGTAAAAGATGCGAATACTGCATCTTTTACTCTATTATTTTTACACGGCCGCGTAATAATTTTTTTTGTAATTTATCTTCAGAGAACACCCATCCGGTGTAACTATGTGTTACCTTGTAATCTTTATTTAGTACTAATATGGCTACAAAAGAATAGTGTCCTTTCTTTAAATAACGTAAATCAATAAAACGCAGTTCATAGCCAGTTTCTGTTTTTGTGACTGTCCAGCGGTAAATTGAGCTAAAATTAATGAATGCTTTAAAATTAGGATCATTCTTTGCATCCTGCATATATTTTGCTTCTGGAAAAGGTACACGTTTAAAGCGGTCATTGAAGTTAACAGAACGCTTATAACTACGACCAATGTAATCATGTGTATTTGTCTGGATGGCTACTCGCCACTCAAAGAAACGTATCGTAGGTGCAACGAAAGTTTTGATAATTCTTTCGTCTTTCGGTATCAATTTAATGGCTGCACGTTTAATCGATTGTTGAAGTATACGTCTAATGATATAGTAGATTACTAGTATAATAATTAAGCTCGTAAAGATATAAACGGGATTTCCACCAAAGTACCACAAAGTGATTGCACCAATATGCAATAAGAAAATGATGGGATCAAACGTATTGATAATGCCAATTTGAATCCATTTCTTCGTCAGCGGTCTTAGTGCCTGCGTCCCATATGAATTAAAGATATCAACAAACACGTGCAGAAAGACGGCAATTTGTGCCCATAACCATATATGGAAATATTGATTTTCTTTAAAGATAAAACTCACTAAAATTGTAATGAGGATTGGCCACATCAATGTAAATGGAATTGAATGTGTAATACCTCTATGGTTATTGATATATACGGCATTATTTTTAAATTTTAGCACTGTATCAATATCAGGAATCTGACTTCCGACCATCACTGTTGTAACGATAGCAGGGTACATTGTTGTAACTGCCGGATCAATCGTTGATAATCCTGCAAGTGCAACGCCCATAACGACATGAGTAGCTGTATCCATATGAATCATCCCTTTCATATACTATTATAAGCGAAAGTTCATAGAAGCATGAACGAAATTAATCGAATTAACAATAAATTTAGAAAGTTGGTTGTTATGAAACATAAAGCAACGTTTAGTAAAGATTTATTAAACTGGTTTGAACAAAATAAAAGACAGATGCCCTGGCGTGAGACGAAAGACCCATATAAAATATGGTTGTCTGAAGTCATGCTGCAACAAACACAAGTAAATACTGTTCGTGCCTATTACACAAGATTTATCGAGCGTTTCCCGAGTATTGATATACTTGCTGAAACACCGATTGATGATGTCGCAAAATATTGGGAAGGTTTGGGCTATTATTCACGCATTAGAAATTTCCATCAGGCAATTCGTGATGTAAAAGAACATTACAATAGTGAAGTACCGAATGACCCGACTACATTCATCTCATTAAAAGGTGTTGGTCCATATACACAGGGCGCAGTGATGAGTATTGCATTTAATCATCCATTACCGGCAGTGGATGGCAATGTATATCGTGTATTTGCAAGACTCGATAATGATCACTTTGATATAACTAATTCAAAAGCACGACGTCATTTTGAATCGAAAGTAATGGAAGTGATGCCGGAAGCAGCAGGTGACTTCAATGAAGCGTTGATGGAACTGGGAGCAACGGTGTGCACTCCGAAAGCCCCTTTATGTATGCTTTGTCCCGTTCAAAGTCACTGCGTGGCTTTTGAAGAAGGAAGTGTATTGAATTTACCAGTTAAGTTGAAAAAAGTTAAGAAAACTGTTCAGCAATATAAAGTTCTGATTATCCAAAAGGATGGACAGATCATTATTGAACAGCGACCTGAAACAGGTTTACTGGCATCGATGTGGCAGTTTCCGATGTTTGAAATGGATACACATGTAAGTGATATTGAAGAACAAATGGATATGTCATTGTTTATTGAAGACACACCAATAGTTAAGACGAAACATCAATTTACACATCTAGAATGGCAGCTTGAAGTATATATTGCACATACGAAAGATATCCTACCTGAAAACTATCAACTCATTTCAGTTGAAGATAAAAATTTATATAATTTTCCGGTATCGATGACTAAAATCTTTAATTATTATATTGATAACAATCATCAAGTTTAATTTCGTTTATTGAGGCCTTTATTATGTTATAATTTAAAATGCAAATATTATAAATTATAGGTGGTGTGGAATATGGTCAAAGAATCCATACCAAATGAAGGCCAGAATGTGCAGATACAAAGTTATAAACATAATGGGAAAATTCACAGAGTCTGGTCTGAAACAACGATTTTAAAAGGGACGAATCATGTTATCATTGGGGGTAATAATCGCACACTTGTAACTGAAAGTGACGGTAGAACATGGGTTACAAGAGAACCAGCTATCGTGTATTTTCATTCAGAGTATTGGTTTAATGTCATTTGTATGTTTAGAGAAGATGGTGTGTATTATTACTGCAACTTATCATCACCATTTATTTACGATACAGAAGCCATTAAATACATTGATTATGATTTAGATATTAAAGTCTATCCTAATGGTAAGTATCACTTATTGGATGAAGATGAATATGAACAGCATATGAAACAGATGAACTATCCAAAAGAGATTGATGAAATCCTAAGGCGAAACGTTGATATTTTGCAGCAATGGATTGAGAGGAAAAAGGGACCATTTGCGCCGGATTTCATAAAGGTCTGGCAAGAGCGATTTCATTTCCAGAAAAGAATGAAAGATTAAATCAACCTATCATTAGGTTGATTTAATTTTGTTAAGGGAGTTTTAATATGATAAAACGGTATATGCAGTTTGTTAAACCTTACTGGATGTTGATTATTTTGACCATTGCCATCGGAATTCTGAAGTTTGGTATACCTTTAATGATTCCATTACTGATTAAATATGTGATCGATGATGTAATCAGTAATGGTGCCATGACAATTGAAGAGAAAAAGTCAGCATTGATGAATGTAATATTAATCTTTGGGTTTATCTTTGTTGTCATCCGTCCGCCTGTAGAATATTATAGACAATATTTAGCACAGTGGACAAGTAACAAAATATTGTATGATATTAGAAAGAAACTATATAAACATTTGCAGGCACTAAGTGTCAGATTTTATTCTAACAATAAAGTTGGAGAAGTTATTTCACGTGTAATTAACGATGTAGAGTCAACGAAAGACTTCATCGTTACTGGATTGATGAATGTCTGGCTGGATCTTGTTACAATCATCATCGCACTTGCAATTATGTTTACGATGGATGTGAAATTAACATTAATTTCATTGATCGTCTTCCCCTTCTACATGTTTAGTATCTATTACTTCTTTGGTAATCTCCGCAAATTAACACGTGCACGAAGTCAGTCTCTAGCAGAAGTACAAGGTTTCTTACATGAACGTGTGCAGGGTATGACTGTTATCAAGACCTTTGCAATTGAAGAGGAAGAGAATGAACGATTTAATAAACGCAATAAAAATTTCCTGAAGAAAGCAACTGACCATACGAAATGGAATGCGAAAAGTTTCGCAGTCATCAATACGATTACGGATATCGGTCCGCTGCTTGTTGTAGGGTTTGGTGCGTATCTCGTGATTGAAGGTGACTTAACAGTAGGTAGTTTAGCAGCATTTATCGCCTATCTCGACCGTTTATACGGACCGTTACGTCGATTAGTATCATCATCAACGACGCTGACACAAAGTTTAGCTTCGATGGACCGTATGTTCCAGCTCTTTGATGAGCCATATGATGTTAAAGATGAACCGCATGCGCGTGATATCAAAGTTCAGCACGGTGATATTACATTTAAAAATGTAGGATTTAAATATAATGAAAATGATGAAGAAGTGTTACATCATGTCAATCTAGATATCACTAGCGGTGAAACTGTAGCTTTTGTAGGTATGAGTGGTGGCGGAAAGTCAACGATGATTAGTTTAATACCAAGATTCTATGATGTGACAAGCGGTGAAATTGAAATTGATCACGTACCTTTAAAGGATTATTCAATTGAAAGTTTAAGAACACAAATTGGCATGGTCATGCAGGATAATATACTGTTTTCTGAATCAATCAGAGAAAATATATTACTCGGTAAACCAAATGCGACAGAAGAAGAAATGATCTATGCAGCAAAACTTGCTAATGCTCATGATTTTATCATGAGTTTACCGGATGGTTACGACACAGAAGTTGGTGAACGTGGTGTTAAATTATCTGGTGGTCAAAAACAACGTGTAGCTATTTCACGTGTATTCCTAAAGAATCCACCGATATTAATTCTGGATGAAGCGACAAGTGCACTTGATCTTGAAAGTGAAGCGGTTATACAGGAAGCACTGGAAACGTTATCGAAAGATAGAACAACCGTGATAGTTGCACACAGACTATCTACGATTACACATGCAGATAAGATTGTCGTGATTCAGAATGGTGAGATTGTTGAAATTGGTACGCATCAGGAACTAATGAATAACCGTTCACATTATTACAATTTATATTCTATTCAGCATTTAGAAGCAGAATAGTGTGGCGTGTTTGAGCCCTCTATTGTATGATATATCTATCATACATAGGGGGTATTTTTTGTGGACTTGTTACAAACGATTCAATAGATTGTGGATACAATTCTTTTGATACTGATACTGATACTGATACTGATTGTTGTGATTGCACTTGGGCTTGGCGCAGACTTAGTTCAAGTTGCCCGTGCGATGATGATGAGTGTCGGATGTATTATGGCCCAACAATGTCATACGAATGACTGTCCTGTGGGAGTAGCGACAACTGTTCCAGATAAAGAGAAAGATTTAGTTGTTGAAAGTCCTACACAAATTACAGCGAAACACTTATTATATCGTACTGAAAATGGTGAGATTATTACTGGTGAACAGTACGTGAATAGAATGTATAAACCTTTAAAAGAAGCGGTTTAAATGGTAAGCGATAAATTCAATTTGGGTTTATCGCTTTTTACTTTTAATTTATTTTTTTGGGTCTTCGGAATATATAGTGGAATTACTTTCTTAATAGTTTAAAAACAACTGGTGTTTAAATCGGATTTTCTGGTGGGATGTTAGGATAATCAATAGTATTATATAAAAGTATCAATCACATACGAGTGATACTTTGGGAAAAAATAAAATAGTCCAATTTACTTGACCGTGTACTATGGTACACGGTTTATAATATTCATGGGGTGAAATAAGATGATTTATCGCATTAGTGAGTTTGCAGATAAATGTGGAGTTAATAAAGAAACGATCAGATATTACGAGCGAAAAAATTTATTACAAGAACCTCACCGAACGGAAGCTGGTTATCGGATATATTCATATGATGACGTTAAGCGTGTTGGGTTTATTAAACGAATACAGGAACTTGGTTTTTCTTTAAGCGAGATTTATAAATTACTTGGTGTTGTAGATAAAGATGAAGTTCGTTGTCAAGATATGTTCGAATTTGTTTCTAAAAAACAAAAGGAAGTGCAAAAACAAATAGAGGATTTAAAACGAATTGAAACTATGTTAGACGACTTAAAACAACGATGTCCAGATGAAAAGCAATTACATTCGTGTCCAATAATAGAAACATTAACATGAGAGATTAATTAACGAAAGGAGCTTTTTTATGAATAAATTTAAGGTAAACATTTCAGGAATGACTTGTACGGGTTGTGAAAAACACGTAGAATCAGTACTTGAAAAGATAGGTGCTAAAAATATTGAGTCTAGTTATCGTCGTGGTGAAGCAGTATTTGAACTGCCCGATGATATTGAGGTTGAAAGTGCAATAAAGGCGATTGATGAAGCAAATTACCAAGCCGGAGAAATTGAAGAAGTATCATCACTAGAAAACGTGGCGTTAATTAATGAAGACAATTATGACCTTCTTATTATTGGTTCTGGTGCTGCTGCCTTTTCTTCGGCAATTAAAGCTATAGAATACGGTGCAAAAGTTGGAATGATTGAGCGTGGAACGGTTGGGGGAACCTGTGTGAATATTGGCTGTGTTCCGTCAAAAACTCTTCTTAGGGCAGGGGAAATCAATCATTTATCAAAAGACAATCCGTTTATAGGTTTACAAACATCCGCTGGAGAAGTGGATTTAGCTAGTTTAATCACGCAAAAGGATAAATTGGTGAGCGAACTTCGGAATCAAAAATATATGGATTTAATTGATGAATATAATTTTGATTTAATTAAAGGTGAAGCAAAATTCGTTGATGCTAGTACGGTTGAGGTCAATGGGGCAAAGTTATCTGCAAAACGCTTTTTAATTGCAACAGGTGCATCGCCTTCGTTGCCCCAAATTTCAGGACTTGAAAAAATGGACTATTTAACTAGTACAACACTTCTTGAGTTAAAGAAAATACCAAAACGATTAACTGTAATTGGTTCAGGATACATTGGAATGGAGCTTGGACAACTATTTCATCATTTAGGTTCAGAAATAACGCTTATGCAAAGAAGTGAGCGACTTTTAAAGGAGTATGATCCTGAGATTTCAGAGTCAGTTGAAAAAGCGTTAATTGAACAGGGTATAAACCTTGTCAAAGGGGCAACTTTTGAGCGTGTTGAACAAAGTGGAGAGATAAAAAGGGTTTACGTAACAGTAAATGGCAGTAGAGAAGTCATTGAATCAGATCAGTTACTTGTTGCCACTGGAAGAAAACCAAATACGGATTCTTTAAATTTAAGTGCAGCAGGTGTTGAAACTGGAAAAAATAATGAAATCCTGATCAATGATTTTGGTCAAACAAGTAATGAAAAGATTTATGCAGCAGGAGATGTGACTTTAGGACCACAATTTGTATATGTAGCAGCCTATGAAGGTGGAATTATTACTGATAATGCTATTGGTGGATTAAACAAAAAAATAGATTTATCGGTAGTTCCTGCTGTTACGTTTACGAATCCGACGGTTGCAACGGTTGGTTTAACAGAAGAACAAGCAAAAGAGAAAGGGTATGATGTGAAGACATCTGTATTACCTTTAGATGCTGTTCCAAGAGCAATTGTAAACCGTGAAACAACCGGTGTATTTAAACTAGTAGCAGATGCAGAAACACTAAAAGTATTAGGGGTTCATATTGTATCTGAGAATGCAGGAGATGTCATCTATGCAGCATCATTAGCTGTTAAATTTGGCTTAACGATAGAAGATTTAACAGAAACCCTAGCACCATATTTAACAATGGCTGAAGGGCTAAAATTAGCTGCACTTACGTTCGATAAAGATATTTCGAAATTATCTTGTTGTGCAGGCTAAGGGAACTTTTTTACAACTCCCTATTCAAGTGAACCAGCTAATGCTTTAAGGGATTTTCTAAGTGCATTTGTGGTCACAAAAATAATTTAACACTGATGATTTCGACATCAAATCTATAATTGATACCTTAACACCGCAGAGTAATAAAGGATGAATAATATGTCAGACTTATTATCCCTACCAGACATTAAAACAATAGAACCGCCACAAGAAAATGAAACCGATATGATGTTTAAAGTTGAAGCAGTCGGACCACCTGAACGTTGTCCTGAATGTGGTTTTGACAAGTTGTACAAACACAGTTCAAGAAATCAACTAATTATGGATTTGCCCATTCGTTTAAAGCGAGTGGGCTTACAATTGAACCGTAGACGATACAAGTGTCGTGAATGCGGATCTACCTTCTGGGAACGCCTAATATCTGTAGATGAAAAGCGTAGTATGACCAAAAGGCTTTTAAAGTCCATTCAAGAGCAATCCATGTCTAAGACCTTTGTAGAAGTCGCAGAAAGCGTTGGTGTTGACGAGAAAACCATTAGGAACGTTTTTAAGGACTATGTGGCACTCAAAGAACGTGAATACCAGTTTGAAACTCCTAAGTGGCTTGGGATAGACGAGATACATATTATCCGTAGACCTCGGCTTGTATTGACTAATATTGAACGCAGGACTATTTATGACATCAAGCCTAACCGTAACAAGGAAACAGTCATCCAACGTCTTTCAGAAATCAGTGACAGGACTTACATTGAGTACGTCACAATGGATATGTGGAAGCCCTACAAAGACGCAGTGAACACTATCCTTCCACACGCTAAAGTTGTCGTAGATAAGTTTCATGTAGTTAGAATGGCTAATCAAGCCTTAGATAACGTCAGAAAGTCTTTGAAAGCCCATATGAGCCAAAAAGAAAGACGTACCCTTATGCGTGAAAGGTTTATCCTTCTAAAGCGTAAACACGATCTAAATGAACGTGAATCATTCCTCTTAGATACTTGGTTAGGTAATCTTCCTGCTTTAAAAGAAGCCTATGAACTCAAAGAAGAGTTTTACTGGATATGGGATACTCCTGATCCAGATGAAGGTCATCTTCGTTATAGTCAATGGAGACACCGTTGTATGTCCAGCAACTCTAAAGACGCATATAAAGACCTCGTGAGAGCCGTAGACAACTGGCATGTCGAAATATTCAACTACTTTGATAAAAGGCTCACTAATGCTTATACGGAGTCAATTAACAGCATTATTAGGCAGGTAGAGCGAATGGGTAGAGGTTACTCGTTTGATGCCTTACGAGCCAAAATCCTTTTCAATGAGAAGCTCCATAAAAAGCGTAAGCCACGATTTAATTCAAGTGCTTTCAATAAAGCTATGTTATACGATACTTTCAATTGGTATGAAGTGAATGATCACGACATTACAGACAACTTTGGTGTCGATTTTTCCACACTTATTAAGAATTTGGAGAAGGGTGATTTATAAGCCCTTTTCCACCATAAAATCCGAATACCCATTTTTTTAAATGGTTTCTTAATTGTGTCTAAATTAAATTTGCATATCAAGATATTGTAAGGGTAAATGAAGTAGTGAGGTGAAGGATATGGATTTAACATTTCTTAAGGATGATACGCTTTTAGCTGCAAAAAATTTACTCGGTAAAAAAATTACTACGGAAATAGACGGCAAGCTTACAAGCGGATATATTACTGAAGTAGAAGCCTATTTAGGAGAAAAGGATAAAGCAGCACACGCTTACCAGTTACGTCGTACGAAGAAGAATGAAATGATGTATCGAGAATACGGTGGTGTATATGTTTATACGATGCATGGACATCACTGCATGAATTTTATTACACGTGATGCTACAATACCAGAAGGAGTATTGATAAGAGCGATTGAACCTGAAGAAGGGATAGATACGATGATTGAGCGTCGTGGCAGAGCAGTAAATTTAACTGATGGTCCAGGGAAACTAACACAAAGTTTAGGCGTTAAGCGCGATTTACATAATGGCACACGGTTAAATGAAGGACCTATTCAGTTATCAGAAGGTAGGATGCCAGTGCAAATAATAGAAAGCAAACGTATCGGAATCGATAATAAAGAAGAAGCAGTAGAATATTTATACCGATTTACCGTAAAGGGCAATCCTTACGTTTCAAAAGACAGAGTTAAACCTGAAGAGAAAAATGGCTGGAAAGCATAAAAAAAGCAGTCATATGACTGCTTTTTTAATAATCGATATTTTCGTTTACTATCGTAATCTTTTTATCTTCTTTATGATATTTATAGAAACTATGAGTGATGCGATCGAGATGTTCTAGACGGTCTCGATAATCGAAAATAGTCCCGATTACAATTAAAACATGTTCTTTACTATATTCAGGTAATTGTTGTTGTTCAATTTCTCTCAAGAAAGCATCAAGAATATTTTCTTTAAATGCTTCATTGATCATATAATTTTCATCAATTTTTGTTGCGGGAACTTTCTTAGTTACGCGCATTAAAATTTCTTCATGTATCGTCATTAATTCATCAAGTTCAAATTTAATCTGAACTTTTAAATCTTCTGGTAAGTTAATTACATCATTTTCATAACGGTGTAATTTACGTAAAACATCATGTGCACGTCTAGTCGCTAAAATAATTTCTTTAAAGATAATTTTTTTTCTTAAGTTACGAATACTTCCTTTTTTTGAGTAAGCACGTTCTTCTTTATATAGATTATATTGTTCCTCTACTTTTTCAATTCTGCTTCGAATATCATCGATATCACGTTTTACTGCATGAAATTCTGTAGATCCATTAATTTCAAGTCGTATCCACTTAAAAATATCGCTACTGATGTTCAGACAATTATAATACATCTTCGTTTCAAACTTAGGTGGAAAAAACAGTGTATTCACTACAAAGGCACTTACCACGCCGATCATCACAAAAGTGAATCGATAAATAGCTGATAAAAAGAAAACACCATCTTGATGATCCATTATGATTAACTGTGTTACAACAGCGAGACCCGTCACATGAGATAAGTTTAATTTTTGTAATATGGAAATTAATATAATGGATGTAATACCGATAATGATAATATGGAATCCGAATAAATGCGCCATAATTACTGCTAATATTGCACCAATAATGTTTCCTTGAAACTGTTCGATGATCGTCTTAAATGATCGATAGACGTTGGGCTGCATAGCAAAAAGTGCTGAAATTCCAGCTACAATTGCACCAGGTGCATCAATTGCATGTGCAATGAATAAAGAAATGATAATAGCGATGCCGGTTTTAAAAATACGTGCGCCTAATTTCATTTGATAGCTCTACCTCATTATTTGGTTGATAGTACACTTATACATGAATTTCAATTATTTTTCAACCGTCATTGACATAAAAGCGTTTTCTACAGCTTTTAATGTATTTTGAATATCTTGTTCAGTATGTTCAGTTGTGATAAACCATGCTTCATATTTCGATGGTGCTAAGTTAATACCTTGGTTCAGCATCAATTTAAAGAACTTGGCAAACGCTTCACCGTCAGTGTTTTCTGCTTGTTCATAGTTGACAACTTTTTCATCGGTAAAGTAGATGGTCATTGCACCCATTAAACGGTTGATTGTGGCACGAATATTATATTTATCGATAAGCGCTAACATGCCGTCCTCCAATATTTTACCGAGACGATCTAGTTCTTCGTAGACACCATCTTGCTTAATGACTTCAAGTAACGCGATACCTGCCTGCATACTTAATGGATTACCTGCCATCGTACCTGCCTGATATGTTGGTCCGAGTGGTGCCACATGCTCCATAATGTCCTGACGGCCACCATACGCACCGATTGGTAATCCTCCGCCGATGACTTTACCAAATGCTGTTAAGTCGGGTTTTACACCTAAAAGATCCTGAGCACCACCATACATGAAGCGGAACGCGGTAATTACTTCATCGTAAATCACTAAAGCACCATGTTCATGGGCGATATCATTTACTGCTTGTAAAAATCCTTCTTTAGGTTCAACGATTCCAAAGTTACCAACAATCGGTTCAACAAGGACGCCAGCAATCTGATCGCCAAAGTGATGGAATGCTTCTTTAAATTGTTCAATATCATTAAATGGAACAGTAATCACTTCTTGTGCCACACTTTTTGGTACACCTGCAGAATCGGGCGTTCCGAGTTGTGACGGGCCACTACCTGCAGCAACTAGTACTAAATCAGAGTGTCCATGATAACAGCCGGCGAATTTAATAATCTTATCACGCTTCGTGAATGCACGCGCTACTCGGATTGTTGTCATTACTGCTTCAGTACCAGAGTTTACGAAACGGACCTTTTCTAAAGAAGGAATTGCTTCTTTTAGCATTTCAGCAAACACAACTTCGTGTTCAGTCGGCGTTCCATATAACACGCCATTTTCAGCTGCACGCTTAATCGCTTCAGTAATATGAGGATGCGCATGTCCTGTAATGATTGGTCCATATGCGGCTAAATAATCAATATATCTATTACCGTCAACATCATAGAAGTAAGCACCTTCACCACGAGCCATCACTACCGGAGCACCGCCGCCAACTGCTTTATATGAACGCGATGGAGAGTTAACCCCACCAAGGATCGCTTCATTTGCGCGTTTTTGTATTTTTTCAGAATTTGTAAAATTCATTTTATCAACCTCTTTTTGTTTAGTATTTTCGTCTACTAGTCTATCATAGAGTTAATAAAAATTTGATTAGGAGGATTAAAATGTTGAAAATTGGAGATAATTTACCTGCATTTGCACTGGAAAATCAAAATGGAGAAGTAGTAACGAATGAATCGTTATTAGGACAAAAGACGGTATTATATTTTTATCCGAGAGATAATACACCGACATGTACAACACAGGCGTGTGATTTTAATGATCATCTGGAAGATTTAAATGAACTGGGTGCGAAAATATATGGTGTGAGCGGTGATAGTAAAACGAAACACACGAATTTTATTAAGAAGCACAATTTGAAATTTGATTTACTTGTTGATGATAGCTATCAGTATTCAGAAGCACTTGGTATTTATCGTTTGAAAAAATCATTTGGCAAAGAAGCGATGGGAATTGTAAGAACTACGATTATTCTGGATGAAGATAACAAAGTTATTGCATATTTTGATGGTGTTAAGATGAAACAACAAATGGAAGATATTCAGTCGGTTTTACGATAAGGAGAGAAAGATATGAAAGTGATTTCTACGATTAATCTAAAAGAATTGATAGACGAATTAGCAGACCAATATCCAGAACACCAATTTATCCAGCGTGAAGGATTTGATCGTTTAACAGATGAGGATATTCAAACGATGGAAGTCATCATTACTTATGATTCTAAGTTGAATGAAACAATCATCAATAAGGCAAAAAACTTAAAATGGATTGCATGGTATGCGGCAGGTGTTAATAAATTGCCATTATCACTTATCAATGACAAAGGAATTATATTGACCAATGCGCGTGGTGTGCATAAAATCCAGATTTCTGAGTACATATTCAGCTATATTATGACTGATTATAAAAATGTTATTTCTTACTATGAATTACAGCAAGAAAAAGGATATACAACAAAGATTCGTCAAAAAGAGTTATTTGAACAGACGATTACCTTTATCGGAACAGGTGAAATCCCGCAATATGCAGCACATATCGCAAAAGCTTTCGGCATGAAAGTAATTGGTCTTAATACAGATGGTAGAGGTATCACAGGATTTGATGAAGTATATGCAATAAATGACAGAGAAAAAGCATTTGCTCAGTCAGATATTATCATCAATGTATTGCCTGAGACAGAGAAGACAATAGATTTACTAACGATAGAAGATTTTCAGGCGATGGGTGAGGATGCTTTATTTATAAATGTCGGAAGAGGAACAGTTACAAAAGAAGAAGTACTTATTAAAGTCTTGCAGGATAAAGTTATAAGAAAAGCTTGTTTAGATGTATATTACAATGAACCACTTGAACCGACAAATTCCCTTTATGCATTAGACAATGTTATTATGACACCGCATATTACTGGGAACAGTGTTCATTACAACCGACGAGCTACAGAAATCTTTAAGAAGAATTTGTCTGTTGGCATAGAAAACGAAGCGGATTTTGTGAATAAAGTCGATGTTTCAAAGGGATATTAAGCTCATCGATAACAGCATTAAATAAACAGGATACTTAGGACTAAAATTGCATCCCGAAATTGCCTATTTGACATTTTTGAAAAAAAGAATGTAAAATAGAATTAATATAAAGTAGGAAAGGGGTGTTATGATGTCAGCTGAATTGAATATGGAACATATGCTTGACGATGCGATTCAAAGTTTACGAAAAACTGGCGTGAGAATAACACCGCAAAGACAGGCAGTACTTAGATTTTTAATTGAATCTAATAGTCATCCTACTGCCGATGAAATATATAAAGCGTTATCTCCACAGTTTTCGAACATGAGTGTAGCAACTGTCTATAACAATTTAAAAGTTTTTAAAGACAGTGGTTTAGTTAAAGAGCTCACATATGGAGATGCAGCAAGTCGTTTTGATTTTGAAACAGATAACCACTATCACGTTATATGTAGTGAATGTGGCAAGATTACTGATTTTCACTATCCAAGACTTGATGAAGTAGAGAATATCGCTCAACATATTACTAGCTTTGCAGTGACTCATCATCGTATGGAGATTTATGGTGTATGTCCAGAATGTATGAACAAAAAAGGAAATCGCAAATAGCGATTTCCTTTTTTAAATATTTAGTTTACTAAAAGTTACTATCATTATTAGCTGCTTGTTTCTCTTTTTCTTCTAATGCTTTACTTTTTCTTGCGTTGTTATAATCTTCATTAAATTCTTTTCCTTCTAATGCAGGATCTAACGTAAGTGGCTGATTGCAGTTTGCACAAATATCAGCACGACCTAACATTTTAGTATAGTGGTCACAGTTTGGACATCGCACCTGAATGGTCTTCGTTGAAAGCATTCCAATCCAGAAATAAACAACGAAACTAATTAAGAAAAGAATCGTTCCTAATAATAAGAACAGAGAAAAGATTAGTTGACTATGGTAAAAGTAAAAAATTGCAGAACCGATATACATTACGATCATTGCCAGGAAGATTAAGCCGAGTGCCCATGAACGGATACGGTTAATCTTACTTGTCGGTTTTTTATTGAATAATTTCAAACCATCATCTCCTATATAATACTGAAAAGCATTATATCATATTAATAAATGATTATCTCTCTTAACTGTATATTCTTTATTAAAGAACGTAAGAAACAGATAGAATAAATACTAAGATAAGATAGTATCATTAAAAGGAATTACTATAGTCTATATTAAAAGACTAAATAAAGATAAAAAAATTAATAAAAGGTATTGACGAAAGCAATACATCTTGATAAGATATAAAAGTCGCTGAAAACAAGCGATGCACAGCTTTAAGACATTGAAAATAACAAAGTGAAAAAGTGTAAAACTTGCACTTGAAACTATGTTCATATCGATGTAATATAATAAA
>NZ_PZJG01000007.1 GCF_003259675.1 Macrococcoides bohemicum
AAGACGTTTTGCTGATGCTAAAGAACAGCATGGTTTGCGATGGACTAAGTACAAAGGAATTCAAAAAGTCACCATGGAGAC
Source organism: Macrococcoides bohemicum (assembly GCF_003259675.1). Classification (GTDB taxonomy): domain Bacteria; phylum Bacillota; class Bacilli; order Staphylococcales; family Staphylococcaceae; genus Macrococcoides; species Macrococcoides bohemicum. Next base: position 82 of record NZ_PZJG01000007.1, read on the forward strand.
CACGCTTATTTTCGCATGCATGAATTTAAAGAAATTAGCAAATTATTTAGCTGGTTAAGCTGGATATTTTGTTAATTTCTTTAAAATAACAATATTTTTCGAAGAAAAAAGACAAACTCACTTATAAAATTGTGAGTTTGTCTTCAGTCTGAAATAACAGCCGCTTGGCTGTTATTTTCCTTTATTGTAATAAGATTAAATCAATTACTAAAAATTATATCGTTTCCCTGACTTTATCGTCGTCATGACATCAAAATGCTCATCGAGTATAACGATATCCGCATCTTTTCCCTCTTTTATCGAACCTTTAATATCATCTATCTTTAAAGCAATCGCCTGATTTAGACTTGTCACTCGCCAAAGTTCGCTTAAATCTTTCCCACTATATTCTAATAAATGTTTAAGACCATGATTCATCTTTAATACACTACCTGCAAGTGCGCCGGAACTTATTCTAGCTTCTCCATCTTTCACGATAACTGCCTGCCCACCTAGATCATAAACACCATCCGGTTTTCCTTTCGCTCTCATTGCATCTGTAATTAAATAAAATTTCTCATTACCTTTTGTTATTGTGGAAAGTTTTACACTTGCCGGATGCGCATGCAATCCATCTACTATTAATTCCGTATGAATATTATCATTAGTAAGAGCCATTCCTACTACACCAGGTTCACGGTGCTGGAAACCTGAACTGCCATTATAAAGATGTGTAATGTGTCGTGCACCGTTAGCTACTGCTTGTTCCGCCTGTTCATAAGTTGCAGCAGAATGCCCAATTGAAAATATAATCTCAGGGAAACTTTCAATCATTTCTTTTGCACCCTCTTTTTCAGGTGCAAATGTAATAATTTTTATTAAATCTCCTGACTGTTCCTGGAATGTTTTGAGTTGTTCTACATTTGGCTGCTGAACGTATTTAGGATTTTGTGCACCAATTTTCTCCTCAGAAATAAACGGACCTTCTAAATGTACTCCTAATATTTCTGCACCTTCATATTCATCATTGTGCACATTTTTTATATTTTGAAGTGCTTGAATAATATTTTCATTCGATTGTGTCATTGTTGTGGGAAGAAATGATGTTGTGCCCTCGCTTAGCAAAGATTTCGATAAATGCTTTAGTCCCTCAAATGATGCATCCATAGCATCTTCACCATATCCACCGTGAATATGAATATCTATAAATCCCGGCATTATATAAGCATCATGATAATCATATACACTGTCTTCTCCAGAATATAAACCCGTTTGAATGGCTTCTATCTTTTTATTATTAATAACAATATAACCATCAACTATACCTTCTTCAGTAAATATGTTTTTACTTTTAATCACGTAACGCATCAGATCATCTCTTTCTTGTTAGACTTTATAAGAAAATATCAGTAATATCTTATCCATCATTATTTTATCATTAATTTAAAATATCATCATTTTATCCGTCTTAATGTTAAGATGAAACTACAATATCCTTTCAAGGAGGTTCACATGTTTAATCTTCGTTTCGACAACTCTTATTTAAAGTTATCTGATGACTTTTATGAAATTAGTCAGCCCGACAAACCCGCTCAACCTGAAGTCGTTATATTTAATACAAAATTAGCGGAGCAACTTATTATAGATGTATCCATTCAGGATCATCCTGAATACTTATCAGGAAAAGAGATACTGTCCGGGAGTACCCCATCTGCACATGCGTATGCCGGACATCAATTTGGTCATTTCACAATGCTTGGAGATGGACGTGCACATGTACTTGGTGAATATTTGACAGAAGACAATAAGCGTTATGATATACAGTTAAAAGGTTCTGGTCGTACAATCTTTTCTCGTTCAGGCGATGGGCGCGCTGCTATTGGTCCGATGCTTAGAGAATATATTATTAGTGAAGCGATGTATCAATTAAATATTCCTACTACAAGGAGTCTTGCAGTGTCCCTCACCGGAGACAATGTTTACCGTGAAACATCTTTACCAGGTGCTGTACTTGTTCGAATTGCTCAAAGTAATTTACGCGTCGGCACATTTGAATATGCAGTGCGCACTGAGAATAAAGATAATATTAAACAATTAGCAGATTACGCGATATCACGTCATTATCCAGAAATAAAGCACGATCATAATCCATATCTTTCTTTACTTAACATAGTGATTGAAAGGCAAGCTTCTCTTATCGCAAAATGGCAATCGATTGGATTTATCCATGGTGTAATGAACACAGATAATATGACGATTAGTGGTGAAACAATTGATTATGGTCCTTGTGCTTTTATGGATACGTATCATCCATCGACTGTATTTAGCTCAATCGATCAATATGGTAGGTATGCTTACGATAATCAGCCGAGTATCGCACTTTGGAACTTAACACGCTTTGCTGAAACGCTTATTCCATTAATTGATGATAATGAAGTACTAGCAATACAATATGCAGAAACTGCACTTGGTACGTTTCAGGATTTATATATTTCTCATTATACGAAACACTTTGGTCAAAAGATTGGCGTTGAGAACATCCAACAACAAGACTTCCAACTCGTGATTGATTTACTTGCATTATTAGAGAAATATGAATGCGACTTTACTAAGACTTTCAGAAGTTTAGCGACTAACACATTTAAAGAAGAAGTATGCTTTAAACACGATGATGTACAAGCCTGGTATAAACGATGGGAAGATATTATTCAACAGGATGAAACATACGATGCATTTACCTTAATGCAATCTGTCAATCCTTCAGTAATTCCAAGAAATCACCTCGTAGAAGAAGCACTTAGTGATGCTACACTTGCTCAGGATTATACGAAGCTACAACAATTACTTGAAGCATTAAGTCATCCGTTTGATGATTATCATGATGAACAGTATTTAAATCCAGCCCCTCCTACTGACAGAGTATATCAGACGTATTGCGGGACATAAAAAGCATCGTATAATATAACAAGAACATATTATAAGGAGACTTCATATGAATGCATTTGCTAAATTGAGCTTGGCTGGTTTAATTGTCGCCACAACATTCCCATTACATGAGACACATGCAGCTAACCATAGAAGTTGTTCTATTCATGTCGGTAATAAGACAATATCTAAAATCAATGGTATACCTATAGCGAATAAACAATACTATATGTCACGAAAATATAATCCAGGTGCCAATAAAACGATGATTAAGTGGTACAACAAGATGAAAGCAGATGCTAGAAAACAAGGTATCAATCTTGAAATCGTTGGTCAAACTGGAGCATATGGCTATAGATCGTATGCAACACAGCAATATCTTTATAATAGTTATGTCGCATCTTACGGACAAGCTTATGCAAACCGGATTTCAGCAAGACCTGGTACAAGTGAACATCAATTGGGGCTTGCCATGGATATTAAAGATGGCACGAATTATGGTACATTATCGACATCATTTGAATATACCGCTGCGTCAAAATATCTTCAGAAAAATGCTCATAAATACGGATTTATCATCCGATATCTAAAAGGTAAAGAACAAATCACAGGATTTATGTATGAACCTTGGCATATTAGATATGTAGGACGTACACATGCAGCGCGTATCAAGTATAATAACGTAACATTAGAAGAGTATTTTGGTATTCAGGAAAAGAAACGTCTGTCTTCCGGCAACCATACAGTACGTGGTGTGATTTGTAAATACTAATGTTTTGCTCTTACTTAATTATATAACTACTAATTCTCTCATATTAAAAAGTGAAATACGATTAAATATCGCATTTCACTTTTTGCAATAAATAACACATTCAAATCAACTATTTCTTAATCTAGCTTATCTAAAGGTATAACATTATCATAATCAATACCTTCTGCAATCCTTCTCTGATGTGAAATTATATAAAGTTCTGATCTTAATTGAATTATCTCATCATCAGCTAACGGAGTTAAATTAGAACCTGTTTGAAATAAATCGAACACTTCTATATTTTCTTTAGCTGCTTCTTTAAGTTGAATCGTTCCTATATCGACTAACTGATAATTATTTGGTAATTCAGAGATAGGATGGGGTTGTTGATGAATCTCTGCTTGTAAAATAATCATTTCACCTTTTAACGTTGTTCTAAATCTAACAATCTGATTATCACTCGTTTTAAAGTAATGTAGATTGTAATACGTTTTCACTTTAAACGTTGGCAGTATTGGTTGATTGAGGATAAATTTCTTCCACTCTTTATGAAATTCTTCAATCTTCATTAAATATCTGAATAAATTAAGCTTAACACCTATGTTATTTGCATCATGAATAGCATTGCTATATTGGGCAATCTTGTATATTGAGTCAGCTTTAGTCCACGGAAAATAAGGAAATGTCACTAATACTAAATCGATAGGATTAGACCCTTCGAAACGAATCGCCATACCTTTTAGCGGAACTAACTTTGAAATATGATTTTTAGTTGTTAAAGCATCCGATAATCTAACATGAGCCTTGTGATACTGACCTAAAAGCTTTTGTCCTTCAACATTTAGTTTAACTTCTCCAGAATAATTAAATCCTTTCGTATGCGCACGCTTACCACCTTTTGCAGTTTTTGCTAACCTTTCGATGGTCTGGATGATATAAAATGCTTTATCTTTCATAAAATTCCCTCCTTTAGTTTTTAATTACCCTAAAGCAGAGGTTTTTACATCCTTTAGTATTATATGTAAAATGCTGAAACAAATAAAATATACATATTTGATTCGTCTATCGTCTCAAATTATTAGATAACATAATTTGATACAATACATTCTTTGCTGATAGAATTCTATTTTCTTTCCAGTTCATAACATCTCTCCTAAGGTTAATATTTTTATGTATGTATATATAAAAAGCGAAACCCGAAAATTTTTTCGAATTTCGCTTAGATATGGTAAATCGAAGATTTACTTACTTATGCACCAGACCTTTTTGAATTAATAATTCCATCATAAATCTGAAAAGTACCTATGCCCATTACTGCATTGCCTATCCAGAATTGCTAGTATATCTGACTACTTTCTTTATGCGTCGGTAAGTAAAAATAAACATGGCATTATAAAAAGTCACAAGCCACATATCGCACTTAATAAAACACCATCAGATGCTAAACAAATTTCTTTTGTCATCTAATCATAACAGTGTTCCCACTACAAAAACTAATAAAATATAATCACGTCAATAAAAATTGTCAGACCAGTCTCAAATATATAGCCAAATCAGTTTTATATCTTTTCAGATTTATCGCTTTTGAGCAATGTATTGCTCTCCTAACTTATCCTTAAATAATTACTCCGGTTTTAATACGACTTTAATATTATTATCTCGTTTTTCATCAAATACTTTATAAGCCTCATCGGCTTTTTCTAAAGGAAAAGTATGTGTGATAATTTCAGTTGGATCAAATACTTCATCTTTAATCATTTCATATAATTTAGGCATTAAATGAATGACTGGTGCTTGACCCATAGTTAGACGAACATTACGATTAAATATTACGTCGATTGGGAAATTATCAGCCGGTGTACCATAAATTCCTGTCAGTTGAATCGTGCCAAATTTACGGACTGATTCTGAAGCAGTAATAATCGGACTGATTGTTCCTCTCTGTTGAGATTTTTTTGAAAGTTTTGGTTCTGGACTTGATTGTACGCCATCAAAACCAACACAGTCAATAACTACATCAGCACCACCACTTGTTTGTTCTTTTAATAGCTTTCCTATTTCTTTTTCTTTATCGAAATTATAAACTTCCGCCCCATTATATTTTTTGGCATGCTCTAGTCTATGTTCGACATTATCGATTGCTATAACACGATCAGCACCTTTTAGCTTTGCAAATTTTTGTGCCATTAATCCAATAGGACCACATCCTAATACAATAACAGTATCTCCTGCTTTCACACCTGCATGTTCAACACTCCAATATGCAGTAGGTACTACATCAGATAAAAACAATACTTGGTCATCTTTTAAATCACTATCCGGGACTACAAATGAAGAAAAATCAGCATAAGGAACTCTTAAATATTCTGCTTGTCCCCCCCAGAAATTTCCGTGCATCTTCCCAAAACCAAATAATGCACCGTTATCCATCTTCCAGTTGGCAGGTTCTTCATTAGATTGATCACATTGCGATTCCATTTGATTATTACAGTAGAAACAATCACCACAACCTATATTAAACGGAATGACTACACGATCACCTTTTTTCAGTTTTTTAACGTCTTTACCTACTTCTTCAACAATACCCATCGGCTCATGTCCGATAACAAAATCTTTATCCATAAACATATCGCCTTGATGATATAAATGTAAATCCGACCCACAAATACCTGAAGCAGTAATCTTAATAATTGCATCAGTTGGCTCAATTATCTTTGGATCTGCAACTTTTTTTACTTTCATTTTCTTCTTGCCTTGAAATGTTACTGCCTTCATATACAACACTCCCCAATTATAATATGTTACATACGTAATTAATACCACATACTTTGAGTAATTAAACATCTCAATTTAAATAACTAGCAGTGTTTGGAATCATCTCTACATTCCTTGTAGCGACATTTAGAAAACATAGTGAAAAACGTACCGAATTACCTGCTTAATATTAATACAACGAGTATTTTTATATATTTTTATTGTTAGTCTCTAGAGTAACCTTCTTTAGCCTTATTTAAAATCCAGTTGCCCCCATTTAAATAACTCGCATAACTCAACCACATCACATAAGGAACCATCAAGTTTCCTGCAGCTCTATCCATCTTATAAAATTTCGTAGCAGTGATACTCCCTGCAGCTAATAATGCATAACTTTCTAGTAATGATGCTTTTCTGAATTTTAGATTAAAATATAGCATAGACCATATATAATTCAAGCCTAGCTGGGTATAATGTGCACGCTTAAGTTCACTGCTTTCAGTCTCATTTTTAGCGTTATCCATCGCTCTTTGATACGCCACACCCATCGATGTATATAATATTGGCCAAATAATAGGAAAAGCAATTGCAGGTGGTGAAAATGGTGGTTTTCTATAATGTTTATAATCATCTTTCGCCTTAGTTGTTAGTCTTCCAACGATTAAACCTCCAGCGAGTGGTATAAGTGTTCTAGTTATTTTCTTAGTATTCGTCATTTTTTCACCTCCATAATACGTATACCTAAAATTAAGTAGATAAATAATGAAACACCAAAAAAAGTATTTGCCTTTCATTAATACTATATTGCAGTAAAAAAAGATGTTTGATACAATGTCACTTTACAGCGTTAAAACGAAAGGGTGTAATTGTGCATAAAAATAAACATTGGAATTCTTCTCTTGGATTTATCCTTGCTAGTGCAGGATCAGCAATCGGCCTTGGTGCCATTTGGAAGTTTCCTTACATAGCAGGACAATATGGTGGTGGAGCATTTTTAATTCAATTCATTTTGTTCACTTTATTGATTGGACTTCCATTGCTTATCGTTGAATTTTATATTGGGCATGCCGGCAAGACTTTTTCATTAACAATCTTTAGCAAACTATCAGGTTCAAAATTCATGGACTTAATTGGTCTTTGGGGAAATATTGCTGCATTCATTTTATATGCATTCTATAGTGTTATTGGTGGATGGATTATTTTATTTATAGGCTATTATTTGGGGATTATCTTTAATGTCTTCGAACTTCAATTAGATTATTTTCAGCAAATGATCGCCAATCCTTTATTATCTATTCTCGGTGCATTACTATTTATAATGCTCACAGAAGTGATCGTATCATTCGGTATTCAAAATGGTATAGAGAGAGCCTCAAAAATAATGATGCCATTATTATTTTTGTTATTTTTAATTATTGTTGGACGTGCACTGATGTTAGAAGGGGCTATCGAAGGACTAAAATATTTTTTAATTCCTAGGTTTGAGGATTTATCTATAGAAGGTACCCTTTATGCTATGGGACAGTCTTTCTTTGCTTTATCACTCGGAACAACCGGTATGATTACTTATGCATCTTACACTAAAGATGATACAAATGTTATTCAGTCTGCATTATGGATTGTAATAATGAACTTATTAATTTCTATTCTTGCTGGTCTCGCAATTTTCCCAGCTGCAAGCGCATTAAATATTGAAGTAGAAGCAGGTCCTGGATTATTATTTTTAGTATTACCAAAATTATTTGAAAAAATGACTTTCGGTTTTGGATTCTATATGTTATTTTTAATACTATTTTTATTTGCTGCTTTGACTTCTTCTATCTCACTATTAGAACTGAATCTTTCTAACTTAATTAAAAATAATGAAAATAAGCGCAAAAAATATGCATTACTGCTGAGTTTAGCTGTATTTATCACAAGTATTTTTCCTGCTTTATCATTTGGTATTTATAAAGATTTTAAGTTTGGTGCAGGAACAATATTTGATAATATGGACTTTCTAGTATCAAATATTATGATGCCGCTTGGTGTATTATTTACAACATTATTTTGTGGGTTTGTACTAGACAAACAATTATTATTCTCTATCTTTACGCGTAACAGTCAACACAGCAAATTATTTAACCTATGGTATACCTTAATAAAATATATTCTGCCTATTGTCATTATAATTGTGTTTGTAACACAGTTAATTTAATCTCATAATCCTATATTGATCCGTTTTAATGACAACTAGATCAAAGAATATTAAGAAGCGCTTAAAATGTAGAAACAGGCATTGTATTATTTATACAATGCCTGTTTCAGACTGTAGACAAAGTCTGAATCACTACCTTTCGTAGTGATTTTTATAGTTTTATATTACGATCTTTCCATTTTACTTCTTTTCTTATATAGATTGCTACAATTGATTTCAAAAATACATATACGAAATATACAAGTACAACTGGGTAGCATATTGCAGTGAGTAGCTTAAAGCTTCCAACCAAACAGGACATTCTGTAGAGCAAAGATACATATAACAAATAAACAATCAAAATCGTTGTGTATTGTGTAGGATGGATAAAGATTAATAGCGGTAAAAACGCCCCTGAAATCCAGCATACAATAAGTGCTAATACACGCTTATCTGTTCCAGCAGAACCGGCAGCAAAATGCTTCATCCACCCGCTCGTCATCGCAGCTAATCCTTTAGGATACATACGAAAATGAATAACATTTTTGCCAATATAATTATACAGATTAAAATGATGTGCCTTAAATGCTGCACCTAGACCAAAACCTTCAATCAGTTGACCGGAAGCTGCACGGTGCCCATCCGTTATAAAATAACCCTCTTTACTGCATATCACACACGGTCCGAATACGCCTTCTTGACCTTTAAAAACGGAGGTAGCATTCAGTCCTAATACTGTAAGGAGATTAAAATACAATGAACCTTGTTCATACCATTGTTTCATTTCATGATAGGGTTGTATGGACATCAACCCTTCTTTGTACATACCAGCAATACGTTGAATCGATTTTTTGTCATAGAACCATGTATCAGCATCTATAAAGAGAAGAATTTCTCCATCAGCCGCTTCAGCACCTTTATAACAAGCCGCTGATTTCCCTCTCCAATCCGAATGATCATCTGTACGAATGACTTTAGCACCTAAAGATTGTGCGATTTGAGCAGTATGATCAGTTGAGCCATCATCTACTACGATACATTCATATACATCTGATAAATCAAATGAATGAAGCAATTTCTGTAAATTATGTGCTTCATTACGGGCGGGTATAATTACACTAATCTTGCGATTCGCTATAGGCTGTGCATTAACTAAGGGCCTACGAACAAATAGTAGTAATCCAGCTAGAATACTTAATGATGCCCATAAAATAATCATCGTTCTTGTTCCTTAATCATTCTTCCTACCTGCTGTCCACTAAGCGTAACCATCGGCATACCTCCTCCAGGATTGACCGTGCCACCGACAAAATAGAGATTATCATAGTGTTCACTATGTTTTCTATGCTTAAAACCCTTATTACTCTTGCGATCAGATAACGTACCATAGATTGCACCACGATGTGAGAGATAAGTCTCTTCAATATCATGTGGTGTCCACATATCCTCCGTTACAATATGACGACGTAAATCCTTAAGTCCCATATTCTCAAGTTTTACAAGTACATTCTGTCTTAGCTCCTGATACGCGCTTTCTGTGAATGGATTGTCTTGTATATAAGGGATATGCGGTAAGATTTTAATATTTTCGTGCCCTTTTGGTGCTTGTGCTTTGTCTGTTTTATTGGTATTTACAACATAAATTGTAGGGTCCACTGGCAGCTTTTTCTCATGAAATACACGCTCAAAATTTTTCTTCGAATCATTAGAAAAGAAGAAATTATGATGCTGTAACTGAGGGTACTCCTTATTTACACCAATGTGTAAAACCAGACCTGAACTTGCAGGTTCAAACTTTTTCTTCAGTGCATCTAAATTGCGAGGAGGGTCCACTAACTTTTCATACAGAGGAATCACTTCCATATTAGACACAAAGTAATCTGCTGTTACGCGTTTGCCATTCTTTAATTGCATCGCTACGATTCGTTTGTCTTCGGTTTCTAAACTTACAATTTCGCTATCTGTATAAAGATGCACACCTATCTCCTCTGCAAGCTTCACAATTGCATCTGCTAATAGATGCATACCACCAGGAACATACCACTCTCCTTGCTCATGCTGCATATGACTCATCATATTAAGTACAGCAGGAGCATCGTAGGAAGAAGAGCCAACATACTTGATGAAATACCCAATCATATCTCTAAATTCTTCATTAGAAATATAGCGATTAATTGCCTGTTGCATTGTACTGAAATAATCAAAACCTTTAAGTGCCTTAACTGGCCCATGATATTTGATGAGCTTTAGCTTCGTATCTATCCCACGTTCAAAGTAACTATCCTTTGTCAGCTCATGGATACACCCTGCATAGGACAGAAAATTTCTGTACTCCTCTATATCCTGTGCTGTTAAATACTGATTATTCGCTTGCATCTCTTCAAGATCTCTATATAGATCATAGATGTGACCTGATGGAAAGAAGCATCTCCATTGCAAGGGCAGCTCAACGATGTCTACATAATCTTCCATACGCTTTTTACTACCCTTGAATAAGTTTTCAAAAATATAGGGCATCGTAAGGATAGATGGGCCAAGGTCAAAACCAAATCCATCCTGCGTGAGACGATTCAGTTTTCCACCAAAATGATTGTTCTTCTCATATAAGGACACATTAAATCCAGCTTGTCTTAAGGTGATTGCAGCAGATAAGCCTCCAAGTCCACCACCTATCACAACAATATTTTTATTATTCATGTCCTTCCTCACTTTCTTTTCAGATATGAAATAGCTTCTTTCTTCAATCGATATTTATCTAAAAGAGAGACATGATTTCTTTTTGTAAAGCAATCATAGTCATTTCTTCTAATCTCATTTAATATCTCTTTGTACACTAACATAGAAAGTAATAACGGCATCCTCGCCTCTTGTTTATAATGCGTAATAGAGTGACAAAACTCGTCATACAATCTTTCTGCGTATTGTGCAAGAGTCTCCCACATCCCCACAAATGCACTATTGACTTCATGGGATTCAAGGTCTTGTTGTGTATAATTCCATTGACGCATTATCTGTGCTGGGAGATAGATACGTTGATGAACTTTAAAGTCTTCTCCAATATCTCTCAATATATTAGTAATTTGCATAGCAACACCTAATTTTTCTGCATTTTGCTTCAATTCCAAAGTAACATCTTCAGATAGGATGGGTAACAACATTCTCCCGACTGAACCTGCAACATATTGACTGTAACGCTCTAAGTCCGCCATTGTTTCAGGTTGTGTATATACTAAATCCATCTGCTGACCTGCTAGTTGCATCTTAAACGCAGAAATTTCTAGAGGATATCGATAGCGTACATCAGCTAGTGCACGCCACATCGGTTGGTCAATTATCAAGCCTTGCTCAAACTGTTTAAACTGATCGCTAAGGGTATCGAGCTCTGCTTTTCTATATTGAACTGATTCTTTCTGATCCACCATGTCATCAGCCATGCGACAAAAAGCATAGACTGCATAGACGGCCTTTGCATCATTTTTAGGGAGCTGCTTGAAACCATAATAGAAAGATTTTGAATGCTGTTTAATAATAGCCTCACAGTATTGGTAATCTTTATCGATTGTACTCATAACCTCACCTACTTTCGATCATCTAGTATCAATTCACCTACAGCAATCTTAGATGATAACAGTACAATTGGTACACCTGCTCCTGGATGCGTACTACTACCAGTAAAGTATAAGTGCTCACAGTGTGTTGCTTTACTTTGAGGACGAAGATGATTACTTTGAAATAGTGTAGGCTGTAAGCCGAATGTCGCACCATTATAAGCATTAAAGTTTTTCTTGAACTCAGCTGGTGTCATCATCATTTCAGTGATAATTTCATCTCTGATATTATTCATGCCAGGCAATTTTTCAAGTTTGTCTAGAATTTTCTCTTTATAAAATGACCTTGTTGCGTCGTTCCATTCATATTGGGCAGTAGAAAGTTCTGATACTGGCATCAGCACATATAACCCGTCTTTACCCGGAGGTGCAAGTGATGGATCGATTTTAGAAGCGATATACATATAGATTGAAGGATCTTCTACCTTACGACCATCAAAGATTTGTTTGATGTTGTCATCTAAGTCCTCAGAGAAAATAAAGTTGTGAATATTATCAATCTCGTGAAATTTACGGTCAACACCGAGATAGAGGACAAAGCATGAACATGAGTAGTCTAGTTTATCTATCTTCTCATCGGTATACTTTCCTTTTGATTCTTTTGATGTTACAAGTGACTTCATAGCATATGGAAAATCAGCGTTACACATAACGTAATCAGAAGGTATCAATTCATCATCCACTATAATTCCTTTAGCGATGCCATCTTCTATCTTGATTTCTTCCACTGCTTTACCATAATGAATTTTACCTCCTAGTTCTTTGAATAGACGTTCCATCGCTGTTGCCATCGTATGCATACCGCCTTTAATGAACCAAATACCATACAAAAATTCAATCATAGGAATAATCGTATATAATGACGGGCTCTTAGAAGGTGAGATACCGATGTACAGTGTCTGGAAGCTGATCATATCTCTGAGTCGCTTATTCTTTATATATTTGTTCATCGTGCTCTCTGCATTGCCAAGCGTTCTTAACTTTAACCCTTGATTAATCATATTAAGGTTGTAGAAGTCTTTCTTAGTTCTGAAAGATCTTTGCAAAAAATAGTTCTTAGCAATATTGAAACGGCTGTACAAATCACTGATATACCTTAAAAAACCTTCAGCGTCTTTTTCGCTCGACATCTCAAAGAGCTGCATGAGTTCTACCAGATCATTGGAAACATCGATCTTTTCACTACCATTGTTAAAAAATCCTGAGAACATGGGATTGAGCTTCTGCATCGGTATATAATCGTCTGGATTCCTACCTGCAAGTTCAAAGACTTCACGATACAACTCGGGCATCATTACAATCGTCGGACCTACATCAAAAAAGAAACCATCCTTTTCGATTTGATGCATTTTCCCTCCAGGCAAATGCTCTTTTTCATAGATTTCAACTTCATATCCCTCGTGCTGCAAACGTATTGCGCTTGCAAGCCCTGCAACCCCTGCACCTATAACGATAACTCTTTTCATATGGTCACTCCCTATCCGTTTCTTTGCTGATACCATGCCCACACATCCTTTTGAAGCACATATTGGACAGACTTCAGGTCTTGAATACTTGTCTTTCCAACCATGGTGCTCAGTAGTATAAGCTGCTCATTAAGATAATCTATATACTCTATGGTTGCTTCTATACCACTCTCTTGCAATTTAAGTAATATAGGTCTCGATAACCCTACAGCTTGTGCACCAAGTACAAGGCACTTTAATACATCTAGGGGATTTCTAATGCCACCACTAGCTAAAGTTTCTAGTGCTATATTCTGACTTTCTATAAGTGAGATAGCAGTCGACTGACCCCAATCCTTCAAGTAGTCAAATTCTTTCATCGTTCTTCTTTCATTCTCAATATAGATAAAATTTGTGCCTCCACTACCACTCACATCTATAGTTTTTACACCGGCTGCTTTAAGCGCCAGCATCGTCTCTCGACTCATTCCAAATCCTACTTCTTTAACGATGACAGGCACACCTATAGACGTAACAATAGCTTCAATATTTTCAAGCCATCTGCTGAAAGTTCTATTTCCTTCTGGCATAACAAGTTCTTGTGGTGCATTAACATGAATCTGTAGCGCATCTGCTTGTAATAAATCTACGGCCCTTTTGGCAAATTCTGTCGATACATCTGCCCCAACATTACTGAACAAAGGGCCTTTATAGATTTCTCGAACAATAGCATAAGTTTGAGCTAAAGTATTATCTTTCAAAGCAGCATGTGTTGATCCTACAGCTATTGCGGTATTTGTTTCACGTGCAACTATTGCAAGCTTCTTATTAATTTCTCCTGCCCGCATACTCCCCCCTGTCATCGCATTGATATAAATCGGTGTTGCAAGTTTAATACCTTGAATTTGCGTTTCTAAATTAATATCCTTAACATCACATTGTGGTAGTGATTGATGAATCAGTTTAATAGAATCAAAATCAGACTGAGATACACTAGGATGGTCCAGCGCTAATTGAATATGCTCATCTTTTCTCTTAGTACGTTTATCCACTTAATCTTCCTTTCTTAACGTTATTTGTGCTTACGTTGCTTGTAATAATAGAGTCTCTCGATTTTCGGTCTATTATATCGCTGCGTTATGATAAATGGAAAATTACTACAAAATGCATAGATGACATTGATCCATGCTGCAAAACGTGGATTAAACAAGAAAAATAAAGGCGCAGGCAATATTGATATCCAATGTGTGAACTCTGCACGTCGCATTTCTATAATAAACTTGCTTAACGTGTTCATATTAAAATCAGGTAATGTCTTTTTATTATAATTTCTTTTCATAAGTGAAGCACCATCTGGTAGATATGCTTTCCATTGCTTAACTTTAAATAAATGATTCCATATTTCTCCGGAACGCTCAAATTTAAACGTCTTAAATAATCTGCTGTTTCGATGAAAAAAGTCATCTGATATTCGTGCCGATAATGAGGCGATAATAAGGTGAGCACTTAGCCAAACAATACTATTTTTGACGATTAATTTAATAGACCTCATATGTCCTCCTTTACAAAAAAACCAGCTGTCACGCAGCTGGGCCCGTAGTCGGTAACCATCATTATGTTACCGACTGTTATTTCAATTTTATCACTGTAAAATTATACAGCAAGGTATTATATATAATATTAATATATTTTTATACTAACACCGATATTCTTACACACAATAGCTATAGAGATAGTAGTGTTGCTTTCAACCAGTAACTCAGCATATACCTAATGCCTAACCAGCTATGCTATAATTCCGAGAAACCTTTAAACGACGCAGCGCTATGTTATCTTATTATGATTATCACCTTTAATCACCTGCAAAAACTCATCTCCCCAATTACAAATCGAAAAAACTACTCCATCAAGTTTCAACCCTATTTCTGTCAATTTGTAATCTACCTTAGGTGGCACTACTGGGTACACTGTTCTTTCAATGATTTTGTCTTGTTCCAGCTCGCGAAGTTGTCTGATTAACATACGCTGATTGATATCAGGAAGTTTATTTTGTAACTCACTTAATCTTAATCTGTCCTCATGCAAAAGATGATAGATGATTGCAATTTTCCATCGACCTCCAATTACAGATAATGCCAAATCTTTCGATGTATAGAATTCCTTATTATTATATTCAATGAACATATTCATTCCTCTTTTCTATGGTGACGAAAATGTCAGTATTGTTATTTGTAATCCATAGTATCATAATAGAGTTATAAAAGATAGATAGGAGAAATTATTATGAAATTACAATTAGCAATCGATTTATTAGATCAAGTAGAGGCAGCAAAGCTAGCTCAAGAAGTAGAAGAATTTATTGATATCGTAGAAATTGGAACACCTATCGTTATAAACGAAGGGCTATCTGCCGTTGAACATATGAGTAAATCAGTTAATAACACACAAGTATTAGCAGACTTAAAAATTATGGATGCTGCTGGATATGAAGTAAGCCAAGCGATAAAGTTTGGTGCTGATATCGTAACAATCTTAGGAGTGGCTGAAGATGCTTCAATCAAAAGCGCTATTGAAGAAGCACACAAACACGGTAAAGAACTATTGGTTGATATGATCGCAGTTCAAAATTTAGAACAGCGTGCAGCTGAATTAGATAAAATGGGTGCTGATTATATCGCAGTTCACACTGGATATGATTTACAAGCTGAAGGTGTATCACCTTTAGAAAGTTTACGTACTGTGAAATCAGTGATTTCAAATTCTAAAGTAGCTGTAGCTGGAGGTATTAAACCTGATACAATCGAAACAGTAGCAGCCGAAAAACCTGACCTAATTATCGTAGGTGGCGGTATCGCGAATGCTGATGATCCAAAAGCTGCTGCTAAAAAATGTCGTGAAATCGTTGATGCACATGCTTAATCATTTTGAATTAATTTTAAATGAAATAAAGCAGACATTATCACATGTTGATGTAGCAGAATCAGAGAAATTTTCAAAAGATCTTATGGATGCATCATCAATATTTGTAGCCGGTAAAGGCCGTTCTGGTCTTGTCATTAAGAGCTTTGCCATGAGATTAAATCAATTAGGCAAAAAGGCTTATGTCGTGGGTGAAACAAATACACCATCAATCCAGAAAAATGATGTGTTCGTTATAGCGTCAGGTTCAGGCTCTACAGCTCATTTAAAATTTCTCGCACAAACAGCGAAAGATAATGAAGCATATGTGTTATTATTATCAACAAAAGACGAATCACCCATTGCTGATATTGCAGACCTAACCATCGTATTACCTGCTGGTACAAAATACGATGCAGAAGGTTCAAAACAACCTTTAGGCAGTCTCTTTGAGCAAAGCAGTCAAATCTATTTAGATAGCGTCGTGTTAACGATTCAAGAAGCACTGAATGTTGATGAAGTTACAATGCAGAATAATCATGCAAATTTAGAGTAATAAAAATCCGAAACAATAATAAAACGCTCTCTATAATTATAGGGAGGCGTTTTAATGTTAAGAAAAAATTAAATCACTTATGATAACCTTCTGCTTATCAGTTATGGAAGTGATGTAGTATCAGCAATAAATCCACTGGCAATAATAAAAGGGGAAATCACATTTTTATTAAATCCTAGATTCCTTACCATCGCTAATACAATTGGCGTTAAGATTAAAGCTGCACCATCATTTGCGAAAAATGCAGCTATTATTGATCCTAATAGCATGATATATATAAACATTTTTAAGCCGTTACCGTTTGAAGCTTTGACCATATGTATTGTAGATCATTCAAAAAATCCAATCTCGTCTAATATTAATGAAATAAGAATAACAGCTACAAATGTGAATGTGGCGTTCCAAACGATCCTGTTACCTCTAGTACATCAGAAAAGCTAACAACACCTGTATCAATAGAAATGACCGCACCAATTAAAGCCGTGATACCAATATCTAAACCTTTAGGTTGCCATATCACAAAGATTAAAGTTAAAAAAAATTACAACTGCTAAAGTTGTCATCATCAACATTCACCTGATTTCATATTATTACATACACAGCGTTGGTTAATAGATTAACACCTATATAGATATATGTATATATAGGTGTTTGACTGTATCGTAATTACAAGTATTAAAATTGTGATGACGAGTAGTTAATGTCGTTTCAATAAAAAAAGGCACATCCACATTATTGAACAATTCTTCAATATGTGATGTGCCTTTGTTACATTTTTATATAATTAAATATTAAATAAATCATTAAATGATTCTATCATAGTAGGATGTGTATATATATTGTCACGTAAAATTGTATAGTCAATATTTTGGTCAATTGCTACTTTTATTATATTAATAATCTCCTCGGATTGTAAACCATATAAGGTAGCGCCAAGTATTTTATTTGTTGTTGCGTCTATCACAACTTTAAACAGACCTCTAGGGTCATTATTAATTTTGTGACGAGGTATATTATTTACTGGTAGTTTACCTTCTTTAATTTCATACCCTTGTTCTTTTGCTTCTTTAGCAGTCAATCCTACACGAGATAATGGAGGATCTATAAATACCGTATAAGGTACTGCACCTCTATTTTCTGTTGTGCGTGCACCTGAACCGAATAATTTGTCTTTAACAATTCTAAAGTCATCTAAAGAAATGTAAGTGAATTGCATGCCACCTTTTACATCACCTATTGCATAGATATGTTGTACAGCTGTTTCCAACTGATTATTGACTTCTATTTCGCCACGTTCACCTAGTTTAATATCAGTATTTTCTAAATTTAAGTCAGTATTTGGCTTTCTACCAATTGCGAGTAATACCGCTTCTGCTTCAAAATCACCTTTATTCGTTTTAGCGATTGTATATCCATCTTTATCTTCAAATTCTGAAGTTTGAGCGCCTAACTCGAATTTTACACCTTTATCTTCTAAATCTTTAATCACATGTGAAACGATTTCTTCATCTTCTCTTGCCATTAAATTGTCATTCACTTCTAATACAGTCACTTCTGTACCAAAGTTCGAAAACATAGATGCGAATTCTAAGGAAATGTATCCTCCGCCAACAATAACTAACCGTTTAGGTTGCTCTTTTAAATTCATTATTCCTGTAGAATCATATAAATGTTTAGATTCATTAATGCCTTTGATATCAGGAATAACAGGTGTTGCACCAGTATTTATCACAATGTCATCTGCTGTTAAAGTATCTACAACTTTGCCTTGTTCATCTAACAAGTCTACTTCCGTATTGGATTTAAACCTAGCTTTAAAATCTAATACTGTTATATTTTCATCGTCTGTTAAGTTATGATAATTCTTTTTATTAAGAGCCACTACAACTTCTTCTTTTCGCTCAAATGCTTGATTGAACGATCCACTTTCTAATCCTTCGTGCACTAATGTTTTAGATGGAATACAGCCGATATTGATACATGTACCACCATACATTTTTTTGGATTGTTCAACAACTGCTACTTGCTTCCCTTGAGCTGAAGCTGTTTTTGCTAGTGTTTTTCCACCTTTACCAAACCCTAAAATTAATAAATCATACTTTTTCATTGTAACCCTCCATTAATATATCGTTTAATATGTCACCAATAGAAATATTTTGATAATATTTTTCTATTATTTCAAATTCTTTTCGATGGTAGTTTGACATTACTCGACTCATTTCATTTGAGATTTTACAGTCACTTTCTTTTGTACCTGTATAAATTCTGCCAAACGATTGACTAGAAGCGAATAATTTAAATAAATTGGATAATGGCGTATCTAACACATTACCATTTATACGATACCCTCCATATTTGCCCTTTTGTGTAGTAATGTAACCTTCTTCTAATAGTTTGCTCATAACCCTTCTTAATTGCACAGGATTAACACAAACTTTTGATGACAATTCGACACTACTAAATCTTTCAGATGAATGTTTACTTAAGAAAGTTAATACGTGAACTGCGATATTAAATTCTAAATTCAATGAATCATCTCCTTTTTTAAATGTAACTATAATAATTACATTTAAACATATCTACTTCTTAAGTTCAAATAAAAAAATCACACCTATAATGACGTGATTTTTATTATAAAAATTATTGATTGTTGTTAATATAAGAATCTGGATTAACTGAATATTGATTACCTACGCCACCTTGCATACGTTGGAAATGTAAGTGTGGTGCCGTTGAATTACCAGTATTACCTGATTGTCCTATTTGTTGGCCTGCTTTCATATTTAAATTATATAATATTTGAATTTTTCTCACATTAAAAATATAAAAATGATTCTATTAACATATATTTTCTGCGGTACTGATTATTACTCGGTTAAACTTGCAGTAATTCTATAAAAAAATCGCATCACTTATGATACGACTCAGCGTATCGGTTAATCCTGAGATTCCAAAATGCTCCATAAACCTCATTACTTGTGATACGATTGCCCTAACCAGTGATATTGCTAAAAAAAAACGATATCAACAAAACGTTGATATCGTATTCTTATGCCACTGCTTAAATGTTCTTGCTTTATCATTATTCAAATATGAAGAATTGTAATTTCATCAATCATGAGCCTTACACTTTTATACTAGGTATAACATTTAACAGTGCATTTTTATTACTTTATGCCAGTTATCTAACTCATTCTCTATATCTTAAAATATAGCTTTAAAAGCTTCCTGACTTGAATAATCAATAACAAATTCTTTTATAATATTATGGGTTTGTATATGGTTAAAATCTTTAAATACATTAGGCTTGCTGTTCATTATTGTTCTTGTTTCTTTATCTTCTACATCAATCAAAACGTGGAGTTTTGTGGGCAGTATAAACCCTTTTGATTCATAATCGCCTGCACCGATTTCATAATGAATTTTATATTTTCCCCAGCTGATATGGAAAAGCTGAAAATAAAATGCTTTTGCCGTCACTTTTCTATATACATGAAAGCTAGTCTCTTCTTCTTCTATAGCTGGAAAAATCTTTTTTCCAACTTTATCTTTTCAATTTTGTCTGCTAAAATGTCTAACTGTTGTTCTCCATTCTTCACAATTTCAGTCAATTCTGCTGAATGCTTACTATTGAAGAGCGCCCATTCATTATTCAACTCCATCGCTTCCCCTCACTATAGGTGTTCCACTTTATATAGCTCACGCCAAAACTAATAATCAAAAAACTGCCATCCACTGTCTCTGGACAGATACGATGGCAGCGATAATATGACTTTATTTAGGAAGCTTGGAAGCAAGGACGTCAATATTTTCAATCACTGGTGGCTCTGCGAAAAGTTCAGGAGCTTTCTCCATCAATGCCGCAGCCACTTGACCAGAAAGGTGTGCTTGACGACCTGTGTCGTCCGGGAATGCGTCAAAGATGCCGTATGTCGTAGGTCCAAGTCGGATCGCAAACCATGCGATCGTTTCTGACTCCTCCTGAACTACAGGTAGGGCCCCACGTAGGAAGCTTTCAACTTCCTCTTCTTTTCCAGGTTTTGCTTCAAGTCGAACCAATAGCGCTACATTAACCATTTTTCTACCTCCTCCTCAAATTAGAAATTTCATCCATGATAAAGTCTATAGTATGCTAGGTGTTTGTGTATATTCTATTTCAATAATGCTAATGATTCACGATTAAAATCTTCTAAGTCGTCAGGTGTACGTGATGTTACGATACTACTATCTACAACAACTGATTCGTCTACTACTGTTGCACCTGCATTCTCTAAATCTTTACGTACAGATAAGTAACCCGTTAGTTTTTTACCTTTTAATAAATCTGTATCGATTAATAACTGTGGTCCGTGACAGATTGCAAATACAGGTTTTTCATTAGAAACAAATCCTTTTGTAAATTCACCGAATCGTCCTTGCTCATCACCACGTAACATATCTGGTGAGAATCCGCCTGGAATGAATAATGCATCGAAGTCATCAGGTTTAACGTCATCGATTGCTTTATCAATCGTTACTTCAGTATTCCCTTGTTTACCTTTTACTGTACTACCAGCTTCTTTACCAATAACAGTAATTTCATGTCCTTCTTTTTCAAAAGCCTCAGCCGGGCTCGTAAATTCTATATCTTCAAATAAATTATCTAATACTACTGCGATTTTCTTAGTCATAATATAAATTCCTCCTAATTCAATAGTGAGTTCGTAATCAATATGTGAGAACTATAATTCTATTTTACTTTTAATATATACACATTAAAAATATATTGCTCAATTATATCAAACTACTTAAACGTTTAATTTTATGAATAATTACTCCGGTTTAAATACGACTTTAATATTTCTCGTTTTTCATCAAATACTTTATAAGCCTCATCGGCTTTTTCTAAAGGAAAAGTATGTGTGATAATTTCAGTAGAATCAAATACTTCATTTTTTAAATCACTATCTGCCACAACAAAAGAAGAAAAAAAGATTTATCAGCTATGTGAATACCTATTAATTCACTATCTTTATTAAGGATAGGGGCCCATATTGCCCAAACGAAGTATCAGCTTAGTATATCTTCTTATTACATATACTTGCTTTTACTTTACCATCACTAAAAATATCTTACTTTTTTCACTACTAAATACACTCCCCTTATTTTTGAATGTAATTAGATAAATGTTTCCCAGTTACGCTATCTTGTATGCTAAGGACACCTTCTGGGTAACCACTGTATAATAATCTTCCTCCTTGTTGACCAGCAGCTGGTCCCATATCAATTAACCAGTCTGCTTCTGTCATCATTGACAAGTTATGCTCGATTAGAACGACGGTATTACCTTCATCCACTAATTGATTAAATAATTCTATCAGCACATGGATATCCCTTTCATGTAACCCTGTTGTTGGTTCATCAAAAATAAAGATGTGGTCAGTCACTTGATTGATTAAATACGCACTGAGCTTTACACGTTGAATTTCTCCACCTGAAAGTGTGTCCAATGATTGTCCAAGTGTCATATAGCCTAGACCAGTGGCAGCGAGGGATTTTAATATCTCCAGAATTTTATGATGTGTATTGAAATAATTTATTCCTTCTTCGACCGTTAATTGTAAGACATCTGCAATAGAGTAACCATCTACTTTAGCATCCAGTACTTCCTGTCTATAACGTGTTCCATGACATACTTCACAAACTTGTGAAAAATCGGGCATAAACGCAAGTTCTGTTTTAAGAATTCCTTTTCCTTTACAGTTTGGACAAGCACCTTTAGAATTATAGCTGAACATACTTTTCTTTAGCCCTGTCTCCTTACTGAAAAATGCTCGTAATTCATCAAATGTATTGGTATAAGTTAATATATTTGAACGATTTGAAGCATTAATAGCTTTTTGATCGATGAATATAACGTTTTTAATCTGTTTAAACCCAGTCTTTATGAGCGTACTCTTACCAGAACCAGCAACCCCTGTAATAACAGAAATAGCATTTTTAGGGAGATACACTTCAACATTTTTGACGTTATTTTTTGTAACTGGACCGATATGAATCATTTCTTGAGATGACCTTGGAACTTTTAGTTGATGTTTTTCTTTGAGTTCTTGTCCAGTCGCAGTGTGGGAGTCGAGAAGTTGATCGTATGTTCCTTCAAATGTAATTCTACCCCCATTTTTACCGGCCCCTGGTCCTACGTCAACAATGTGATCTGCAATCTTAATAATATCAGGATCGTGTTCAACCACAATAACTGTATTTCCTTTATCCCGAATAGACATAATTATGCGATTGATATTTTCAATATCTTCAGGATGCAGTCCAACACTCGGTTCATCGATAATGTATACGAGATCGGTCAGTGGGCTACTTAGATGACGAATAAGCTTAATACGCTGAGATTCACCACCTGATAATGTAGGTGTTTCTCGACCAAGTGTCAAATAACCAAGTCCAATATCAACTAGAGATTGAAGTTGCTGTTTAAGCGGCTTTACAATATATGCAGCTGTTTTATCAGTAAGGTGGTCTAAAAACAGGATATTTTCTACGATACTTTGATTTGTAAAATCAGCAATATCTGCACCGTTAATTTTGCAACTTAAAATACGTTGATTTAAACGTTTTCCGTGACAGTCAGGACAAACCATTGTCGTTACAACACGCTCATATTCATCCGGCCACCTGCTCTTTTCATAGCCATCATTAATAATAAACAGTCGCCTGAATCGATAGACGACCCCTTCATATTTTGCAGTACGGGGCCATTCTTCAGGAGGATTGGTCAGTTTGGTCGGCTCTAAATAAAGTAATTGATGCATCTCTTCCTTCGAATAATCTTTCAGCTTCTTATCATTATCAAATAGACCCGAATGCGTATAGCTTTTACCACGCCAGTGATCTGGTCCGAATGTAGGAAAATTAATTCCATGTTCGTTTAAAGATTTGTCATAATCCAGCAATTCATCGATATCAATTTCCTCGACATATCCTAAGCCTTGGCATCTCTCACACATTCCTGACGAATTATTGAATGAAAATTCATTTGAATATCCGACAAATGGTTGACCAATACGAGACCATAGTAGACGAACAGCAGAATAAATGTCGGAAATTGTACCTACTGTAGAGCGCGAGTTACCACCAAGTCTTTTCTGACTAATGACCATTGAAACAGGAAGATTTTGAATAGAATCTACATCAGGTTTCTCATAATGAGTCAATTGATTCTGTATATATGTAGAATAAGTTTCATTGAGTAGACGCTCAGATTCAGCTGCAATCGTACTAAATACTAATGAAGATTTTCCAGATCCTGATTTTCCTGTAAAAACGGTCAATTGATGCTTTGGAAGACTTAACGAAACATTTTTTAAATTATTTTGTCGTGCACCTTTGATGATGATATTTTTCATCCCAAACTTCCTCTCCATAATTAAATATATTTATATTTTTTACCTTTCTAACGAGAAATAAGTTTATAATTATCAATTTTAAAGTTCCAAATTTTTAGCTGAATTTCCGATTATATTTTATTAAAAAATTTAGGGAAATTCTATAATCAAGTTAGCCACCTACAGTGTGCTTTAAAAAATTTAAATGTACGCAGATTGTAAAATTAAGCTAGACAACTAAAAAAGCCTTCTGTGCTAAACTCAATATGTATTTCCGACCAAAGAAAACATTAAGGAGTTAGCACAAATGGCCTATACACATCTTACCACGGATGAACTTGCGTTCATAGAATTATATTACCACCAGAAAATTTCGGTCAGTGAGATCTGCCGGAGAATTAAGCGTTCAAGACAGACCGTCTATAATGTAATTAATGCACTCAAAGCAGGTATATCTGTACTGGAATTCTATTAGAACGATAAGAAAAGAAAATCTCTTGGTTATAGGACACCATTGGAAGTATTTATGAGTTTCATCGAAGATGAGAAATTGTCTAGCTTATTTTGACAAACGAAAAAATATAAAAGATTTAGATAGAAAAATTAAATTCTCTTTTGAAAAAATCTTGGAATATAATTTGAAAAACATATATTCTACGTTTAATCCAATGGAAGTAGCTGTTAAAGATGAGGTTAAAGTTATTTATTATATGGAAAATATATTGTTTATAACTAGTATTCTATGGGACTTACTTGCACAAATATGCAACATTTATTGGGAAGAATATATTGCATATGACAAAATTTATTATAAATCCTTTTTTAATAATAGAGCTCAGGGGAAAAGTGCTAGACCTTTTGCCAAAAAAGTATTTGATTATTTAACGGAAGATAATGATGTTTCCAATATAAATGGAAAGTGGAATGGTAACCATTCTTATTTAAAAGATATGAGAGACTCTATGACTCATAGAAGTTCACAAAACATTACTTCGTTGACAAACTTCGAACTAAATATGAGAGTACCATTTATTTATATCTTAAAAAGATTAATTGAAGATTATAATCAAGTATTTTTATTTTTAAATGAAATTCTTAATGACATTGAAAAAAACTTTGATTCATGATAATAAAGTTTATTTATGGTAAACCTGAGTGTATCTCTCAAGACTGCGGTATTTCCTAGAAAAAAATCGCATCATTTATGATAACTTTCAATGTATCTCCGAAGAGTGCGGTTATAATAATTAAAGTCGATATCAAAATGATGATATCGACTTTGGTTTATATGTTATGCAACTGTTCAAGTTCGTTCTTTATCTAACTTCTAATTTTATCATGTTTATCAGGATCATAAGTCGTTTATTCATTCGACCAATTAGATGCATCATATGCCCACTGGTATATACCTAACAGATACATCTCTTTATTCATATCTTGGGATTAAATATGCATGAAGGAAATAATCTTTATTGTCTAGTGTCTCATAATTTACCCTTGTAGGATTCAATGCTTTCATCATGGCATCGCCTACTAAGCTCATATCAAATAAATAATCTAGTCATGCGTGCATAGTAACATTAATCAATAAACTTCACACTTTTTTAGGTAGCAATTGTACAAAGCTCTTCAAGAAATTGTACATAACATACTTATAAATAACTAGGAAAGTTAATTCATATTTTTTAATAGTGTAAAAGTTAAAAGAGCTTTATATTAATTAAATATATTTCTTAATTAATTCAGCCTCTTCTTTGTATCCTCTTCTTTCTAGTTCTTTTACATAAACTGGCCATGGTGGTATGTTACTCATATACGGTTGAGAATCTGAGCCAGTATATAATCCGCCACCTGGGCCGGTGTATAATCCGCCACCTGGGCCAGTATATAATCCACCACCTGGGCCAGTGTATAATCCACCACCTGGGCCAGTGTACATTCCTCCACCTGGGCCAGTATACATTCCTCCACCTGGTCCGGTATATAACCCTCCACCTGGTCCAGTGTATTTATTTCTAATCCACATATAAATCCCTCCATTTTTAAAAATTATCAAATAATATTTTATTATACAATTGTCTTTATATACTTCTCTATTCAATAAAGTTTCTATCTGATAATATCTTTAATGAATAATGCTTCAAAAAACATTAAATATAAAGTAGCAACTTAATTGATTAATCGCTAATTTTATTCATTCATTTTACTGAATGATTTCATTCTTAAATTTAGCTCAAGTTTATTTTTATGGTTAAAAATACTTTCCGATACATTGCACACTTCAGCTAACATACTTTGTGGAATATATAGATTATAATCTTCCATAATTCTTCTTTTTATTTCTGAACCTTCCATTACCTTCTCATCAATTAATAATTCGATTGCTTGTGATAATGCAAGTGGTTCAGAACATGGTGTGTCTCTATCAAGAGGTTCAGGATTTCTCAAATTATGATAGCTCATATATCTATACAATTTGGTCTTTTCTTGAATACTAATTATGCCAAGCTGATGACCCCTTTCAATCATAGCTGCTAATGACACATTCCACTTTTTTTTAAGAGTTAATAAGTTATCTATATTAATAACAATATTTTTTAAATCCTTACTAAATTTTTCTTTAGGCAATAAAAATGCAGATGCAAATGAGTTTGCTTCTTTTTCCATCTCTTTGTATTCTTCTTTAGACAGCTCTTCCGGAACATAATCATTGTGTAGAATCCAATGCCCTAACTCATGTGCTATGCTGAACTGTTGTCTAAAAAATGAACGAGGATTCCCTGTAACAATACTAAAATAACTTTTACCATTAAGAACTGTTGTCGCACTAAATGCATCTACCTTGTCTTCATCATAACCAAATTTAACAGCAATTATTCCCATTAGTTCTACTACTTCTAGCATATCTTCAATTGGATCATCATCGATTCCCATATCATTTCTTAATTGCATGGTAATTTTCTCATAATTAATATCATTACTTATAGGAGCTAAGTCTTCATAATTAATTAATTTTGGAAACTCTACATATTGATCTAAGAAATCTCTAACAATGATTGAATACTTAAGTAAATACTCAGCTGGTATTTTGGACTTCTTAGTTGCTGTTAATCTTGAACGAAAGAAAGTTCCTTTACTTTCAAAATCAAAATTTTCTTCACAATAAAAGAACTCTCTAGGAAACCCCAAAATACCATTCAGTTTTAATGATTTTTCGGCGGTTGGATCTGCCATTCCATTTTCATATTTCGAAATCATTTGTTTAGAAATGTTTAGTTGCTCAGCAAGTTCAGTGATCGACATTTTGTTATATAATCTTGCTTCTTTTAATCTCTTACCATTAAAAGATGAATTCATTCTTCTTCACCCTATACATATTATTTCTTCAAACCAAAAATCCTTTGTTTTTGCTGTTTTTTCCTAGTGATATTAACATCTGTTTCTTTACGAGGAGGTTCAACATTTTCTTGCTCATTAGATAAATCATTATATTGTGGTTCTATTAAATGAGATAAATTTTCATCATCAACAAGCTGTTGATCATCATTGTATAAATGGGCAATGAATTCACTAGAAGTAAACGAGCATAAGATTACCTTCTCAGGTATAATTTCCATTTTCTCGAAAAGCTCTTCAGCCAATGTATCATACTGTACTTTAAGATCATTTTCAATTTCAAATTCTTGAAATAACTCTCCCTGCTTAGGTTTCTTATAACCATTAGCGACATTTGCAACTGTAGCATAATGTCCTTGCCATGGATGTTTCATAATATTTTTGAAATTAGGCTTTCTAAACACTAAAAATAACTCTTTGGTATCCTCAACGTATGCACCGACTGCTGTCCAAAATGCACCTCTATAAATCGGTATAGATTTAAAACCAACTCTTGTGCTGTCATTTATAAATTTATTGTAAATAATATCCCATTTAGCAATGCCTCTAGAATTACTAACGTTTAATTCGTTTTTCTTACCAATACTTTCTTCATATTCTCTTAATGCTTCTTCATCATTATTAACACAAGTGTTCACTAAATGTTTCAATAACCTTGAATTTGTATCAATCATATTCTTCCCCCTCGGTTTTATTATTATCATCATATCACATTTAGAATATTTTTAAAATAAATAATATTATTTTGTATTTTATATTAAAAAAGTCAACTAAGTGTATTGTGTAAAATGTGATTAAAATTATTTAAATTGTGTAAATATAACTTTAAATGATAATCAATCTATTAAACATTTCTCTAGATCCATTAATAATAACTTGTAATTATTTCTATGCCATTCTAATAATTTATTTCTAATCTCATCAAAATTGTTATTGATTGACTTTTCACTTGAGTAATCTAGGTCAAAAACATTTATAGTAGTCTGGAACTCTAAAGGTCGTTTCAATTCAAAATTTCGATGTTCATTTAATTGATTTCTTACTGTTCTGTTTTCAAAGTCAATCGTGAGTTTAAGGTTTGTAGGCAATATAAAACCTTTTGACTCATAATTATCAGATCCTATCTCATAGTGAATATTGTATTTTGCCATTTGGTGGTTAAATAACTGAAAATAGAACATCTTAGATGTTACTTTTTTATTAATAATATATTGCAGTTTATTATTTAGTATTTCTGAACCGAATAATTCGATTCCCATTTCATTTAGAAATTTTTCAATTTTATCAGACAAAACCGCTAATTGTTCATTCCCTTTATGATAAATATCACTCAAATCATTTGAATACTTACTGTTAAAGTTAGTCCACTCAACTTCTAATTCCATAGCTTCCTCCTTAATATATTCATTAATGTACTTAACAAATTCATTTAAAATAAAATAATGTCTATACTCCATATTCTTTTGCGGAATCTCTGAAAATACTTCAGCAAGTGATTCATAAGTAATTTCTGTTTGATGCTTCTCTTCATCTATTAAATCACTTATGTCTTTTAAATCTTTCCTACCGCTTAATTCCTTACTCCATGATGGTGCCAACAGAACTGTAACTACATGTTGTGAGTTATTGGAATCCAACATAAACTGAATATTAGATAAGTTATTATGATAATCATTAAGTTGATCATTATGTAGGGCAGCAAAAATTTTATTTTCTATACCAATAATTACTTCATTAATTTGTATTACAATATCTACTCTTCGCATATTGTTCAGGACGTATTCTCTTGTAACAACGACGTCTGTATAATCTAAATCCTCAATAACTTTATCATTTAAAAATGTGCTTAAAAAAGCTTTCAACGGTACATCAGATTTTATTCGTTTAGGATCTAATAAAAAGGCTAACCAATTACTGATTATATTTTCTTTGGATTCGATACCAAATATCTTTGCGATTGATTCAGAATGAACTTTTTCATCTACCACTGGGATATTATTTAGCATTTCTAAATAGCGCTCAATTGATGCCATGTGTATTTCTCCTCAACATTATTTAGCATTGTGTTTTATGGTTTGCTTCAATTCTTCGATTGTTAATGGTTGTTCCTTTTTTCTATGTACCATCTTATGACAATTTGAGCATAATGGCACTAAATCTGTTGTGGGGTCAACTATAATTTCTTCTTTTATGCTATACATAGGTTTTATATGATGAATCTCGATAAATCCCTTACCGATCTCTCCATAGATTTCTTCATAATTAAAACCACAACATCTACATGTTATACCATGTATTTCAATCGCTTTTTTTCTTAGCTTTTGATTACGTTCATATTTTGTTCCATATTGCTGTATTATCTTGCCCTCTTTATAAATAACGCTCTCTAACAAGTTTTCTTCAGATAGAGATTCTTCAGTATCTGAAGATAAATGTCTCAAAACAAAATCTAATAGCTCTCCTTTTAACATACGTGGTCCTTGGACTGCACCTTTCATGCCATTCTCTTGTAATGCTTTTAGGTTTAACGAACTCTCATCAAGTTCATTAACTAACTCCAACTCCATATGATTTCCATAATCGACATAATTCTCTCCATTGATAACAAATGTTCTATCGTCTATGGTTACTTTGGGTTTATTAACCGCTTTGATTTTACATACATACTTAATACATGAATATGGGGCTGATACATAAATTAATACCATGTCCCCTACTTCAGCTGACTTAAGGTTCCTACTTTGCTTCCAATCAATAGATTGCAATGCTTGAAAAGCACCAATTACATCGTACGATTTTATATTGCAAGGTATAATCCAATACTTCAATGTGTCCGATTCCCCCATTATATTAATTTGAGTACTTCGCCTAGCATTCTTCCATCAGATGTTTTCCAACTAACATTTCCATTTACGCTATTACCACTAACAAATTTAGCTGCACCCGAAGGACTCTTAAATAAGATGTCATTTATCACATAGTTATTCATATCTATATCATCAGCATATTTTTCTCGTTGTATCCTGACTTTATCACCACCAACTTCACTAATACTAGGTGATAGTTGGCTTCCTTTTAATAATACAAAACCTTCTGAAGTGCGACGCCCCATTGCTCTCACACCTTTTACTTCATATACAAAACCAGGCTCTAAAACATCTCGTTCTTCATCATTCATAATTTTCTCAAATACTTTATATCCTAATGCGCCCATAACAATTTTTGCATTATCCAAAAAATCTTCGAGTTCAGATTGCTTTTCCTCCGTAACATTACCTATGTTAGGTATATTACCGTTCTTAACTTCATATCTGTTACTCTCTTTTGCTATATTAACCATTCTGTGTTCTAGATAGCTTATTTCAGTAGGTCCAAATGAATTGTTAGACGTTGTTACTGCTACAGCTTCAGTCCAGTAATCTTTAGTCGTATCGTTTTTGTGTTCATTGATTCGATATAAAAGTCCTTCACCATTCGATCTAAAGCTTGCTTGTCCAATATAAACACTGTCTTTTTCATTATCATCCCTTGATCCAAAAAAGAAAATATATGCCTGATTGCTTTAGCTCTTTCCGATTAGAAATACGTTCAACTTTTGTTTGTGGAACCTTGAATATTACTCCGGTCCAATTAGCAAGTGTACATTTGATACGTCCATTAACATCCCCATCTATTAAATACAGATTGATATTCTTCCCTCGTTTGACCATAATTATTTGCTCCTTAAAATAAATGTACTTTTTCAATAATATTATCTCATATGCATAGTCATTTGATATGATATAAATATTAAATTATGAAGGAGCAGGGATAATGTCACAAATAAAACTGAATGATTTACTTGGTTTTACAGAAGAAGAAATGTATCATGTGAAAATCAAGTTCAACCAATCAAATGGCTTTGTTGATCCTATGGAAGTATTTAAGCAAAACCCAGAAGAAGTGAATACACAATGGCTATTTTGGAGAAACAAATCGAGATACTTTAATGTAGGTCAGACAGCAGTATGTTTACTCAAGCTTTCATACGATACGTGGTTACTTACGACGATTAAGAAAGTGACTAAAGAACTAGATGTATTAGAAGGTATCAATTATGAAGGTGTTGAACTGCAGCAATACGAAAAATATTATGGTCGAGTTATCATCAAGTTTAAGAAATCTTTCATGGCACAGGGACGTTTTTATAAAGATTTACATCAAGAGTTAATCGTTCAACAGATATTACCTACAATCTATGACGGTGATGACTTCCCTGGTTATGACAAGGTCAAACTATCATATCAGCAACTCGCAACGATTATTCATCGTGGTAAACGTGACTGGCTAGCCGCCCTTGAAAATCAAAAAGCAGTTTATCTTATCACCGATAAAAGTAATGGAAAGTTATATGTAGGATCAGCAACGAGTATGAGTAAGATGTTGCTAACAAGATGGTCTAACTATGTAGCTAATGGTCATGGTGGTAATAAAGAGTTAGTAGCACTAGTTGAAGAAAAAGGCTTTGATTATGTTAAAGAAAATTTTCAGTATACGATACTTGAGAACTATAATGGTAAAGTTGATGATAAGTTGGTGCTTCAAAGAGAATCATACTGGAAAGAAGCTTTGCAAAGTCGACAGTTTGGTTATAATTCGAATTAAAATGTCTCTATACAACTAAAAAGACATGTCAAATCGACATGTCTTTCGCCTCTATTCGCATAGTTAGACACAGCAGGGTAGGGTTTCCCTTATTCAGCATATATAATTATTCCTAGTTAATTTTTTAAATGTAATTTTACGAATTAGTTCATACAAAATTTCTTTCTTAATCATTAATAACATCAAGAATTAGTTTTTGTTGTTCCTATGTTACTTCCTTATCCTCGAGTAAAAGATTTTTAGCAGTTGTTTATTAATTTTGAAATCAATTGTAATCATATTATCGATTTCTAATGTAAAATAACATCCTAAAAACCTTATCATTTATGATAACTTTCAGCGTATCGTTAGAGAGTGAGGTATTTTGATTAACATTTTGTTCCTTTAGCTATTCATATATTATCACTAGTGTTGCATAAATAAAGACTGAAATTTCTGAAACTAATTTTTCTTCGAAAATTTAAAAATTGAAAACACCTGATTAAAGGTAGTAATCATCCATTTTTTTTGACTATAAAATTTCCATTGGTATAGCGATAAAATATCTTTGTGTTAAGGTACGTTATCACTGATTCTTCGAATCCATAGATGGCTACTTTTCCATATTGAAGCTTTAATTAACCGTGTAATTTGGAGTATATTCTTTTTACTATTTGTACTTAATTTAGAAATTACATTTAAGCAGTAAACTATCATCGCAATATAGACCTGATTAGCTACAGCTGTTTCAGAATGGCCATAGAATGTTTTAACGTTTAAATGTTGCTTAATCCATTTGAAGAATAGTTCAATCGACCAACGAGATTTATATATTTCACCAATCTTCTCCGGAGATAAATCAAATCTATTTGTGATTAAGACTAATTCATTACCTGATGAGTCTTTTACCAGTATTCTTCTAAAATAGTTTTCACTTCTGTTTAATGTGGTACCAACGACAACCATCTGTTCTGAGATTATATGACTGTTTTCATTGACTTCAAATGTTTCAATCACTCGATGTACTGCATTTTTACGAAGACGTGATACAAAAAAGTAACCATCATCAGTCATTTCATCAAACCTTTGATAATTAACATAACCTCTATCAAAGACGTAAAGACACTCTTTGTCATTAACAAACAGTTCTAGATGATTTTGGTCATTTTCACAAGCATTTGTTATATAAAAATTATCCGGATAACTATCACAATCAGGCATATGAACAAGTCTCAAATGTAATTTGACACCTGATTTTGTTTTACGAAATTTTGCCCATCGATGATTACGTAAGTTTAGCGGTAATGTGCTGGAATCAATTATCTTCAAAGGTGTTGTCAATTTTCTCTTTTGACTGAAATTATTTTTACAGTGAATTTGATCGAGTAACTCCAAAAATATATTTTGAAAGATTTCAGTCGGTACTTCTGCTAACTTCCTGCTTAATTGAGAATAGCTTATTGAAGTAAAACCAATGGTTTTCTGTAGTTCTTCTGAAAAGACACTATCACTTATAGCTCTTAAACTTTCACTTTCAACTAACTGTGAAAATAATAGCAGCCTAATAAAAGATAATGTGTTTAACTTCTTTGTGTAGTGATCTAAATTAAGAATTGTTACTTGCTTTGAAATTTTTTTAAAATCAATAGGAGATATCCATTGTTCAAATGATGATTTTCTAGTAAACTTATCCATAGGTTGTTCCTTTATTTTTGGATTTGGATGAGTATTACTACCTCCAACCATTATAAAGGAATTTTTTTATACAGAAAATTAATTTTAGAAAATTCAATTCATAACCGAAGGTTACGTTATTTTTATGCAACACTAGTGATATTAAAAGTGAGAGCTAAAATTTTCTAGTTCTCATTTAATGTTTATATTGCATCTAATTCAATTAATAATTACATATATAGAACATTTGTATAATTAACGGTCGTTTTTTGAACTTAATCTTGCATGTATTTTTTGTCATATTAAATACTCATTTTATGCACGAATTCTCGAAAATTATAATCTAGTCTAATACATAAAGGAATGACAAGTTCTTTATTAAAAGGAGAAAGAAGGGATTGTAAAGTATGAAAAAAAAATTATTGGTAAGCTTGTTTTCTCTGATGATGGTCATTGTTTTATCAGCTTGTACAAGCAATGACAGAGAAGCATCTGTAGAAGATACTAACAATGGAAAGGATTCAAATGAAGAGATGAATATGAATGAGGACAATGAAAATTCTATGGATGAAAATATGAATAACTCCTCCAGTGAAGGAGAAATGAATAATGGTTCCATGGGTAATGGTCATATGGATCATGATGATGTGGTAAGTCTAATTGATTCGACAGGAGAGAATGAACTGAATATCCCCCCTGTACTCAAAAGCGACAGCAACAAAGGTATTGAATATACAATACGCGCGCAAAAAGGAGAAACAGAAATATTTGATGGCGTTCAAACAAAAACATATGGTTATAATGGCTCGTTTCTAGGTCCCATGCTTCAATTTGAAAAAGGAGATACTGTGAAGATAAACTTAATCAATGAACTCGATGAAAACACCACTTTTCACTGGCATGGATTGGAAGTGCCAGGGAATGACGATGGTGGTCCACACAATGTATTGGAGCCAGGCGAAGAGAGTACTATTGAATTTGAAGTGACACAGGAAGCTGCCACATTGTGGTTCCATCCCCACCCGGAAGGAAAAACCTCTGAACAAGTGTACAACGGACTTGCTGGGTTAATTTATATCGAGGACCAAAATTCAAAAAAACTCGAATTGCCAAGCGAATATGGAGAAAATGATATTCCTCTCATTTTCCAGGACAGAGTCTTTGATGACGAAAAACAGTTGAATTATAAAGCAACAGCAAATGAAGATGGCACTGTCGGAGATACATCATTAATTAATGGCACATTGAATCCAAAATTAACTGTAGATAAAGAAAAAGTAAGGCTTCGACTTTTAAATGGATCAAATGCAAGAAATTACACCTTTAAACTAAATACAGGGGATTCTTTTGTACAAGTCGCAACGGACGGCGGGTTTTTAAATAAACCGGTCTCAATGGAAGAAATCACACTCACGCCTTCAGAGAGAGCCGAAATAATCATTGATTTTTCTAAAGTCGATGGTAATGAAAATATAGCGTTAATGAATGAAGATGGTGCCACGCTCTTACCTTTTGAAATCACAGATCAAACAGGTAAGAACATGGATATACCTGATGAAATGAATGACTTTTCAGTTACGGAAGAAGAAAAGAACCTGCCAGTGACAAAAGAAATTGAACTTTTCGGCATGATGGATCATGTAACGATAAACGGAAAAAAATTTGATCCTGAAAGAATTGATTTTACGCAGGAACAAGGTGTTACAGAAGTATGGGAAATCTATAATAAACCTGACATGATGGGCGGCATGATTCATCCGTTCCACATCCATGGTGCTCAGTTTAAGATCCTTTCCAGGAATGGAGAAGCACCACCTGAGAACGAAAGAGGCTGGAAAGATAGTTTTTCCGTTGCCCCGGATGAGACTGTAAAAATTGCCATTCAGTTTAAAAATAAAGGCATATATATGTTCCACTGTCACATACTTGAACATGAGGACAATGGGATGATGGGACAGGTTAAAGTAGAGTAAGCTCCAAAGCTTCAATCTAATAACAAAAAAGGAACTATTTCTTGATTTTTTCTAGACGAATTACAATATTGAGTAAGTTGGAGAAGGACAATCATCATTAAAATTGTGTGCAGTTTCTATGGAGTTTTACCATATCGGTTTATATGCGAAATGGATGGGTATTCAATTAATGTAAGTGCATTCAATTCTATAGGAGGGATTTATAATGGCTCATGAACAACATCAACAACTGATTCAGACGTTACATGAATGTATGGAAGCCTGTAACCACTGTTACGATGCCTGTCTGAGGGAAGAAGACGTAAAAATGATGGCGGAGTGTATCCGATTGGATCGTGAATGTGCAGATATCTGTGCATTTTTAGAACAGGCTCTGACAAGAAATTCACCATTTGCTTCTGATTTAGCAGCGGTATGCGCCAAGATTTGCGAAGCTTGCGGCAACGAGTGTCAAAAACATGACCACGATCACTGCCAGAAATGTGCAGATGCGTGCTTCAAATGTGCAGAGGCTTGTAAAGAAATCGCCTAAGCACAACACTTAGAAAGAAGTGGTATGTCGGAACTTATTCTGGACATACCACTTCTTTTATTTCCGGTTAAGATTGTACCCAGCATTTTAACGAAAATATACATTAAAGTGTATTTGCATTATTAATTAAGAGCGCCCTTGATTTTGACAATACTTATAAGAGACGCCTTAGTTTAGACAAGGTTATAAAAAACAGTTGAGTTCGCTTAGAACCATCGTTGCAAGGAGGAGTAAACCGAATTCCCTTCAAAACAGTCATTAATGTATCTGTTAATTCATATAATAAAAAGAGCTTATCCATGCAGATTATCCATTTGAGATAGATAATCCAGTAAAGATAAGCTGTCTTTTTTATATTCGCTCATTAGCATCACCTCAGAAATAATAGTTTCTAAAACATATGCTCATGGTTTGTGCAGTTAGTGTGCGGTTTTTAAAATATTTCAAATTAATTTTAGCAATGTGCTCAAAATCTACATTTTTAAGCAATCGATAATATGAGAAAGCTACTTTCTAATCCACTTGTAGCCCACGCCCCACACCGTGTGAAAGTAATCATCGATAGGAAAGCCGACTTCCCGAATTTTTTTCCGCATATTTCTAACATGGGAATCCACAGTACGTCCTTCCGTTTCAGAATGCATGCCCCACACTAAATCAATCAATTGATCTCTAGAAAATATCCTTCCTGGATTTTTCATGAGTAACCCAATGATTGCAAATTCTTTTGGTGTTAATTTTACAAGCTGTTCTTTATAGGATAGTTCAAATTGATCTTCGTCCCATAACAGTCTTTCGACTTCAATCCGGTTGACAGGTCTTGTTCTTCTTAGTAATGCATCCATTCTTGCAACCAATTCTTCTTCATTAAAAGGTTTTGTTATATAGTCATCTGCACCCAGCTTGAGTCCTTTTACAATATCTTCTTTCTGCTCACGTGCAGTCACCATGATAATAGGTACATCTGAGTATTGCCGTATTTCTCTGCATACTTCCCATCCATTCATTTCAGGCATCATGATATCCAGTAGTATAAGATCAAACTTCTCTTCTTTAACAAACTTAAGCCCTGCTTTTGCACCTACTGCTTTTCGACAAAAATAAGGGTAAGGTTTCAAGTATAATGTCAACAGTTCGAGCATTCTCTCTTCATCATCGATTAACAGCACTTTATTCATTTACATTCTCCTTCTTTAAAGATATGACGAAAACAGTCCCCTTGCCAAGTGTACTTTCTACTCCAATATTGCCACCATGCAACTCCACAATTTCTTTAGCGATTGTCAGCCCGAGACCAGACCCTCCGCTTACCCGGGATCTAGACTTTTCAGAACGATACAGTCGATCGAATATAAAGGGTATATCTTTTTCTGGGATTCCTTCTCCTGTATCTGAAATAGTTGTTAAAATTTCATTTTTATTTTGAATCACTTCCATTGTGATATGACCTTTCTCG
The DNA here is from genome assembly GCF_003259675.1 of Macrococcoides bohemicum. Classification (GTDB taxonomy): domain Bacteria; phylum Bacillota; class Bacilli; order Staphylococcales; family Staphylococcaceae; genus Macrococcoides; species Macrococcoides bohemicum. Next base: position 38,204 of record NZ_PZJG01000007.1, read on the forward strand.
GGAGTATACTTTATTGCATTATCTAATATATTCAATATAACTTGTTGAATTCTTTCGGGATCTGCCATAACAACCAAGTTGTCCGGACAATGAAAGAAAAGCTCTATCTTTTTTTCATTGAGCGCTGGACGGATTCGTGCTAAAACCGTCTCAATCAAAGCGCTAAATACTACCCTCTCTTTTGTGATGGCAAATTCATTATGATCGATTTTAGCTAATTCAAACAGATTTTTTATCAGGTCTGCTAAATGCTCTGTTTCTTCCTGAATGATTTTAATGTATCTATTCCTGTCCGTCGTGGATATTTCTTTTCTGCTAATAATATCCGTATACCCTTTCATATAGGTTAAAGGTGTTCGTAGCTCATGCGATATACTCCCTAAAAATTCATTTCTCTCGTTTTTTAAACGTTCCAGATCTTGCGAGAGCAAAGTAATCGAAGTCGCCAAATCTCCAAGCTCATCTTTTCGATGTGTATACAATTCCACGTTATGATTGCCTCTACTTAATTGTTCTGTCGCTTTTTTCATCCTCAATACCGGTTGGGTAATAACTCTGGAAAGAATAAACACCGTTATAACAGTCAGAAGTAAAGTAAATAGACCCACAAGCCAAAACTTATGGCTGAGATGATCAATAATCCGTTCGATGCTATCACTTTCAGCAAACATAAAAACATGCCCGCTATGAGTTTCGTTAAAAGTTAGGGGGCTGTCTGTAGAGACATATTTTTCTTCTGACCAATTTGATTTCAGAATGGCTCCTTCTTGTGGTATTTCATCATAATCAGTATGTTCAATGACAGTTTTCATTTCTGGTTCAACTGGATCAGAACTGATGATTACTTTTCCATTCTCATCTGTTATCACCGCAATAAAATCTGATTCTGACTCCATAATCGCAACATGCTCCAGTGTCGTGGTTGTATAGTTTTCTTCTAATACGTCTCTGTGTGTATTCCCCCGAGCCAATAAATCCCCCATCACTTCCTCCACACGATCAGCGACCAGATTTGTATATAGAATATAGAATAATATGATTTCAATAATAAGAATCACCAGAAAAAACAAAAGTCCGATTTTTAAAGCTAATTTATTGAACATAAAAGCCTCCTCAGTTTTCTGCAACAGTATAAATCGTAATATATCATCTTATCATTTTGTTTATTAGTCATATTATATAGAAAAGTAGTATTTTTATTATGAATAATTCAGCTTATTTTACTTTTCCCACAACTAAAATTTTCTTCCACTATTCTTATGAGCCGTCATTAGACACATAACTATTTCTGTTTATAGTCTAGATTGCTAACTCATCTTCGTTCTGTGGATTGATTGCAACATACAAAATACCATCATCTTTCATTTCCACTATCTTTCGATAAAATAACCTAGCAGAGGTAGCAGCTGCAACGAAGTTTTAGTCTGAAAAATGTATGACTAAGTATAACACCTGACCGTCAAGATTTTTTAAATTTAAAGGGTGACTCGAAGTTACATGAGTGATTTTACCACATCCTGCTAAAAATATAGATGATAATATTATATTATTAATTATTAATTTTCTTGGTATCATGATTATATTCGCTACTCTCCTTATAGATTTTATTATTTAAATATTGATTTTCCGTGCAGATTTGAAGGAAGCGCTGAGATATCATCCACGGTTAATAAACCTTTAAATTGAAATCCAATATGTCGAGTCGGTAATATTATTCTTGATTAAATACATTTATTTTTCATTGAATCTGCACGTAAACTGCAAAATTTATTGGTAAAGTTCTCAGTATAACTAATAAAATGGAGGGCATATACATGGTAAAAAATAAAATATTATTAGGGTTTCTTTCGATATTCATTGTATCTTTACTGACTGCGTGTGGTAACGGGGAGACTCAGCCTAATGAAAATGAAGAAAGTCAAAGCACTGAAACAGAGTCTAGCTCCGAAGAAGAGATGGACATGGGATCAGATTCCGGCGGTCATATGGAACATTCAGCTGATGAGATGTCCAGTTCCGGTGAAGTACCTGAAGACTTGAAAGAAGCAGAAAATCCAACTTATGCAGTTGGAAGTCGGACAATTATTGAAGCAGAGCACATGCAAGGTATGGATGGTGCTGAAGCAACAATTTCCGGTGCTTTTGACACGACTGTCTATACTGTCTCATACACACCTACGAATGGTGGAGATCCTGTCGAAGATCATAAATGGGTCATCCATGAAGAATTGGAAGGTCCAGGAGAAGCACCACTGGAGCCCGGCACTGAAGTGACCTTGGATGCGGATCACATGAAAGGCATGGATGGTGCAACAGCCACGATTGACTCAGCTGAAGAAACGACTGTCTATATGGTAGATTTTGTTACAACAGATACTGAAGAAGAAGTGCAGAATCATAAGTGGGTTACAGAAAGTGAACTGGCACCTGTGGAATAAATTAGTGAATAGTAATATAGGATAAAAGCATGGATTCCTGATTACAAAGAAAAAATCCGGCAAATCTTGAATTAAGATTTGCCGGATTTTTTATCTTGGTCTCTTTCTACAATTATTATATAGAATCAATATGACATAAAAAGATGATACTCTAAATTCTTAAAATCTTTTGTCATTAACTAGCTGCAGCATGAACACGCAGAACCATCTTCTTTATCAATATCCTCTTTAATCTCGTAGCCGGTATTTTGAATAGCACCTTTGATGTCTGCCAAATTAATTGTACTGTCATTAAATGTTACATCTACTTTACCTTCAGGAATTTGAGCTTTGACTGATTCAACGCCATTTAATTGACTGACACTTCCCTCAACTTTATTAACGCAAGCCCCACATGACATTCCTTCTACATTAAGTGTTACTTTTGACATATAAATTCCTCCTTAAAATTTAATTAGATTACGCTATACAATAATTTCATCATACCCCAGGCAGGTATTTTATATTTTCTCTATTTTTTTTATTTAACCAATCAATTATCTTAATTAATTCATTGTATCTACTGCTGATTAACAGTTACATTGACCTGGAACACAATTACATTGCACTTCGTCAACTGCATTCTTTTTTTTCATTTCTAATACTTCTTCTAATTCTTCTATGTCTCTAAAACTTAATGTTGATTTTGAAATTAAATCTGCAATTATTTTTCCAACGTCTTTACTACATATATTATTGAAAGTTTGTTCAAGCCTACTTTTAAGAAAATCACTTTCCTTTAAATCAGTTGAATAAATGTATTTATTGCCGTCCTTTTCTGTGTTTAATACACCTTTATCAACAAGTCTGCCAATAAGTGTTTTGGTCGTGGCCGGTTTCCAATTCTTTTTATTTTCTATAATATCTCTAATATCTTTACTCGTAGTTTTATTTTGTGCCCAAACGACCCGCATCACTTCCCATTCGGAATCTGTGATATTTGAATCAATTGCTTTGGTCATATTTTCACCTCTAAATTTTTCAAGTATTTTTAAGATGTCTTTCATATTTCATACAGTAAAGAATTAAAATACCGACTATCCTTAAGTAAGGATTTGTCGGCATTTATTTTATTCTACTTCAAATCTATGAAGTAACTGCGCATTGATTGCAACGATGATTGTACTGAGACTCATCAAAATCGCACCTACAGCCGGACTGAGTATTATCCCCCAAGGCGCCAGCACTCCTGCTGCCAATGGGAGGGCAATCACGTTATATCCGGTTGCCCAGATCAGATTCTGTACCAATTTATTATATGTTCTTTTGGACAGGCTGAATATTGCAAGAATATCTTTCGGATTACTGTCAACGAGAACGATGTCTGCACTATCCATCGCGATATCTGTGCCTGCACCCACTGCGATACCAACATCTGCTTTAGTCAATGCCGGTGCGTCATTGATTCCGTCACCTGTCATTGCAACAACCAAACCACGTTCTTGGATTTCTGTCACTTTATCTGCTTTCTCATTGGGTATTACTTCAGCATAGACTTCATCAATCCCAATTTGTTCTGCGACATAATTTGCGACTTTTTGGTTATCTCCGGTCAACATTATAGCTTTAATATTTCTCTTATGCAGCTGTTCTATTGTCTGCTTAGAACTTTCCTTAATCTTATCTGCCAGTGCAATGGCACCTGCTAATTCTTCGTTTACCAAAATAAAAACTACCGTCTTACCTTGTTCTGACCATTTATTAAAGTTCTTATCGTCAAAATCTATTTTTTGTTTACGTACATATCCCGGACTCACTACTTTGACTTGTTTATCATCAATCGTCCCTTCAATTCCTACACCAGTAATTGAATTGAAATTTGACATTTCAAGCAATTCAAGTTCTTTTAACTTGGCTTCATTGAGTATACCTCTCGCAATAGGGTGTTCCGAGTCATTTTCTATTGTTGCTGCATAACTTAAAAGGGTATTTTCGTCAATATTATTGAAAGTCTGTATATCTGTAACACCAAATTTACCCTCAGTCAAAGTACCCGTCTTATCGAAGATCACAGCGTTAATTTTACGAGCCTTTTCAAACTGTGGACGTTTTCGAATTAACAAACCGTGCTTTGCAGCAAGTGATGTAGATACTGAAATAACCAACGGTGCTGCCAGACCTAAAGCATGAGGACAAGCAATAACCAAAACTGTTACCAATCTTATGATAGCAGTATCTATAGTTGCTCCAATACTTATCCAAGCGATAAATGTGATAATACCGGCAGCTAAAGCGATATAGAATAACCATTTAGCTGCTTTATTAGTTACATCCTGAGTTTTCGATTTAGTACGTTGTGATTCTCTAACCATATCTATAACTTGTGTCAGATAAGATTCATTCATCAGTTTCTCTACTTCAATAGTGAGAGAACCTTCTCTGTTTATTGAACCTCCAATGACCTCGTCATCAACGGATTTTTCAACTGGAACAGATTCACCCGTTAACATTGATTCATCAACTTGCGACTTTCCTTTAACGATTTTACCATCCAGTGGCATTTTTTCTCCGGGTTTTACTAATAATAAATCACCCGCTTTAATATCATCAATCTGAACTTCTTCTGTTTCACCATTTTCAGTGATACGGTTTGCCGTATCAGGCATTAATGATGCGAGGGATTCCAGAGCCTTGGAAGCATTGTTAATAGCTCGCATTTCAATCCAATGTCCCAGAAGCATGATTAATACAAGAGTTGCCAGCTCCCAGAACATTTCTTCCCCATTGAATCCAAAAACAACTGCCATACTATAGAGGTAAGCGACAGAAATCGCCATTGCTATTAATGTCATCATGCCTGGTTCTTTGTTTTTCAATTCATCGTAAGCGCCCTTAATGAATGGCCAACCCCCGTAGAAATAAACGAACGTGGCCAACGCTGCCACAATATAACTATCTCCAGTAAATTGCCAATCCACACCTATGAAATTTTGAATCATCGGAGATAGAAGTACAATTGGAATTGTGAATATCAGGATAATGAAGAATTTATTACGAAAATCTGTCACCATATGCGCATGATGATCGTGTCCGCTATGATTATGGGATTCGTGGCTCTCCTCATGGTTATGATGATTTTCTTCATGCTCAGCATGATTATGATTACCTTCTTTATTCATTTTTTTCCCTCCTATATTATAATAAGACTACAACTGTAATCGATTTATTTACTTAAGTTTACATCTGTAATCGTTAATTGTCAAGCTGTTAATTTACTAAGTTTATTATAAAAAATATATGTGCAGAAACTATCCACTACATGTATTTAAAAACTAAGTAAAAATAAATTAACTGCTACTCTGAGATTTAACATTGAATTAAAAATGCAGATTCCACAACACTTAATAGCATTGGGTAATCTGCATTCAATAATATTATTTAAGCTGTAAATCTGTCAGACAGGTGCTGTCATTCTCAAAAGTTGAAAAATTAGATTCAACTTTTTTTCCATCATAATTAATTTCTAAAGAGTAATTTTTATCTCTTGGCAGCCAAAAATCCAAAAAACCATTCTTAAGGGTAGTCAACTTCTCATCAACGTGAACTTCTCCATCTTCATCTGTAATTTTTACATCCATCTCTTCATTCATCAGCTCTCCCTGACAACCTGTTAAGCTATGAAATTCACAAGGATGTGTATCTGAGATGTATGGTGCAATAGATACAAAAAATTCATCGTCTGGCAAAGTATAGACATTCTCATCTCCACTATCTTTAACAATAAGTGTTTTATCATTTATAGATGCTGATTCTACAATATTACTAGCGCTTAATTCCGAAACCATTTCTTTAATATTTGATTCGTTCGATGCTGAGTCATCACTACAACCTGTTAAAATAAAGATTACGCCCATCAAAACTGGCATTAAATATTTTTTCATCCAGATTCCTCCTTGATATTTAATTTTAACAATAATTTTTAAACAAATTTTATAATAATATGTCATTTCTATGAAAGTTATATAAACAAGTCATTTAATGTATTCATAATTAGAAGCTTTGAAAATCTCCAAAGTACGGCTGCAGCCAAATGATAATCTGAGTCAATCCATCAAAATACAGAAGTACACCCATTAATATCATGATGACCCCACCAACTTTCATAATCGTATTCGAGTATTTCAGCATCCAGCGTGTACGAGATACGAAAAAGCTCAATATAAAGAATGGAATTGCAAAGCCCAGACAGTAAATAACCATTAACATTAAAGCATCTTTTGGTGCACTGGCACTCATTGCGAAAATAGCTCCGATAATCGGTCCATTGCACGGCGTCCATCCGGCACCAAAAGCCATACCTATTAAAGTTGAACCTAAAAATCCTGACGGTCTGTTTTTAAATTTTAATTTCCTCTCTTTCATCAAGAAATTAAAATTAAGCACGCCGGTAATGATAAGCCCGAAGAAAATAATCAAGATTGAACCCAGTTGTCTGATCAGATTCGCATGTTCAATCAATATTCCGCCTAAAAAGGACATGCCAAACCCCAGGGCTATATAGAATAAGCTGAATCCCACAAGAAAGAAAAGTGTGTGGAATATTGCGCGTGCATTGAATTTTTGATTTTGAATCGTCTACACTTAATTGGACAACTCCCCTGAGGGGATGTATTGTTAAATTAAGAAAGTAGGCGATTTAAATATATAAGGAGGTAAAGCAGAAAACATAGAGTGAAGAGCATCTTCAATATCATCTGCCTTGCGACCTTGAGGTCGTATAGTGATAATCATCTTAGAGATTCTTTCTACTAAGGTTATGACAGCACTCCCATGATTACGGCCAATGATAGTGTCACCTTCAAGATGACCAAATTCTTGAAAGAAGAAAGGAAACTCTTCTATTCTTTCAGAAATGTGTCTTTTGAAAGCCTGTCTACCTCTTTTTTCACAATGACCATTTGGCTTCCTTTTACCTTTCATAGGTAAAGATTGTACCGAAAAGATGTTTTCCTTAAACATTCTATAAAGAGTTTTTACAGAACAATCAATCGGGTGTTCACCTCTGCCAATAATGGTGTCAGGTGTCCAGCCATCGGCTACTTTTTCTCGAATATAAGCTGACTGATTTTCTGGAAGTACTATTCTATGTCTGCCACAATTTGATTTTCTTTGCTTATACTCCTGGTAATATTCCAGTGCAGTTATACCTGTCTTAAGTGCATTTATTACGTTATAAATTGTCTGTCTTGATCGTTTCAATCTCTTTGCGATTTCTTTTACCGAAAGATTTTGATGATAATATGATTCTATGAACGTGAGTTCATCCGTGTTAAGATGTTTATAGGCCATTCTGTACTAACTCCTTATGTTTTCTTTGGTCGGAAATACATATTGAGTTTAGCACAGAAGGCTTTTTTAGTTGTCTAGCTTAATTTTACAATCGACGTGCTTTAAAATCTGGTTAAAATCTCTAAAAAGATTGGTTTCTAACATTAGAAACCAATCTTTTTTATTGTAATATTAATATATAATAATCAAACAATCATTTGACTATTTGTTTATGGTGGGATATATTATAATTATCAAACAAACAGTCATTTGAATAAGGAGGATAATTATGACAAAAGATATGTGTGAAGTTACCTGTATTCACGAAGATAAGGTAAACAGGGCTAAAAAAGACCTTGCTAAACAGAATCCTATGGATGTAGCGAAAGTTTTTAAGACTCTGTCAGATGATACAAGGGTTAAAATTGCTTATGTTTTATCTTTAGAGGGAGAGTTATGTGTTTGTGATGTAGCGAATATCATTGAATCTTCAATGGCTACGGCATCCCATCATTTAAGATTGTTGAAAAATTTAGGTATAGCAACATACCGTAAAGAAGGAAAATTAGTCTATTATTCACTAGATGATGAGCATGTTAAACAGCTTGTAGAAAAAGCTTTCTTGCATCAAAGGGAGGTTGCTAGTATTGGATAGTTCAACAAAAACATTAACAGAAGATAAACAGGTTTACCGTGTGGAGGGTTTCTCGTGTGCGAATTGTGCTGGGAAGTTTGAAAAAAATGTAAAAGAACTACCAGGGGTGTATGATGCTAAAGTCAATTTCGGAGCTTCCAAAATTGATGTCTTTGGCAGTGCAACCGTTGAAGATCTGGAAAAGGCTGGTGCTTTCGAGAATCTTAAAGTGGCACCAGAGAAGGCTAGAAGACGGGTCGAACCAGTGGTAACAGAAGATAAAAATGTTTACCGTGTGGAGGGATTTTCTTGCGCAAACTGTGCTGGGAAGTTTGAAAAAAATGTAAAACAACTAGCTGGAGTTCAGGATGCAAAAGTGAACTTTGGCGCTTCCAAAATTGATGTATATGGAAATGCATCGGTTGAAGAGCTTGAAAAAGCAGGTGCTTTCGAGAATCTTAAGGTAATTCCTGAAAAACTGGCGAATCCATCGATACAAGCGGTCAAAGAAGACACTAAGGCTCCTAAAGAAGAGAAAATACCGTTTTATAAAAAACACAGCACATTGCTGTTTGCCACATTACTGATTGCTTTTGGTTACCTTTCTCAATTTGTAAATGGAGAAGATAACCTTGTAACTTCCATGTTATTTGTAAGTTCGATTGTAATTGGCGGATATTCACTATTTAAAGTTGGTTTTCAAAATTTGATACGCTTTGATTTCGACATGAAAACCCTGATGACCGTTGCAGTTATTGGAGCTGCCATCATTGGTGAATGGGCAGAGGCATCCATTGTTGTCATTCTCTTTGCAATCAGTGAAGCACTTGAACGTTTTTCTATGGATAGAGCAAGACAGTCCATTCGTTCATTGATGGATATTGCCCCAAAAGAAGCACTTGTTAGGCGGAATGGTCAGGAAATAATGATCCATGTGGACGATATCGCCGTGGGTGATATTATGATCGTCAAACCAGGGGAGAAAATTGCCATGGATGGGATCATTATAAATGGGGTGTCGGCTGTCAACCAGGCTGCTATAACAGGAGAATCTGTCCCTGTTGCCAAAACGGTAGATGATGAAGTATTTGCAGGTACGCTTAACGAAGAGGGACTACTTGAAGTAAAAATCACCAAATACGTAGAGGATACAACCATCTCCAAGATTATTCATCTGGTTGAGGAGGCACAAGGGGAGCGCGCTCCAGCGCAAGCATTCGTAGATAAATTTGCGAAATATTATACGCCGATCATTATGGTTATTGCGGCGCTCGTTGCAGTCGTTCCACCTTTATTCTTTGGTGGAAGTTGGGATACTTGGGTTTATCAAGGATTAGCGGTACTTGTAGTTGGATGTCCGTGTGCATTAGTTATTTCTACTCCAATCTCGATTGTCTCGGCAATTGGAAATGCAGCTAAAAAAGGTGTGTTGATTAAAGGCGGTGTCTATCTAGAGGAATTAGGAGCCATTAAGGCAATCGCATTTGATAAAACAGGAACACTGACAAAAGGTGTACCAGTGGTAACAGATTTTAAAGTGTTAAATGATCAAGTGGAAGAGAAAGAGCTGTTTTCCATTATTACAGCTTTAGAATATCGATCACAACATCCACTTGCTTCAGCAATAATGAAGAAAGCAGAGCAAGATAATATTACTTATTCCGATGTTAGAGTGGAGGACTTCACTTCTATTACAGGTCGGGGCATTCAAGGGAATATAGATGGAACAACCTATTACATTGGCAGTCCAAGACTTTTTAAAGAATTAAATGTTTCCGATTTTAGCCTTGAGTTTGAAAATAAAGTGAAAGTTTTACAAAACCAAGGGAAAACGGCCATGATTATTGGAACGGACCAAACAATCCTCGGCGTGATTGCTGTAGCAGATGAGGTCCGCGAAACAAGTAAAAATGTGATTCAAAAACTTCATCAGTTAGGAATCAAGCAAACAATTATGCTGACAGGTGATAATCAAGGTACCGCAGAAGCAATCGGTGCTCATGTAGGCGTTTCTGATATTCAGTCCGAATTGATGCCACAGGATAAGTTGGACTATATTAAAAAAATGAAAGCCGAGCATGGTAATGTAGCTATGATTGGCGATGGCGTCAATGATGCTCCTGCACTTGCTGCATCCACTGTTGGCATTGCAATGGGCGGTGCTGGAACAGATACTGCCATCGAGACAGCTGATATTGCATTAATGGGAGATGATTTAAGTAAGCTTCCATTTGCAGTAAGACTTAGCAGGAAAACGCTAAATATCATCAAAGCGAACATCACGTTTGCCATCGGAATTAAGATAATTGCCTTACTATTGGTTATTCCAGGCTGGCTAACCCTTTGGATTGCGATTCTTTCCGATATGGGAGCCACTATTTTGGTAGCATTAAATAGTTTGCGACTGATGAGAGTGAAGGATAAATAGGTACTATATGTGTGCAATTTACGGAAGGACTTTTCATTTTGAAGAAAAGTCCTATCCCTAAAATATTGGAGATGATAAAATGATCGCGACGATACTGACGGCTACTGCGGTATATGTAGCAACAGGAATTGATTATCTCGTCATATTAATTCTTTTGTTTTCGCAAATAAAAAAAGGTCAGGTAAAACATATTTGGATAGGACAATATATAGGGACTGCAATTGTGATAGGAGCAAGTCTTTTAGTTGCACAGGGGGTTGTAAATTTAATTCCTCAGCAATGGGTTATCGGACTACTTGGACTTTTACCACTTTACCTAGGCGTGAAAATATGGATTAAAGGAGAAGAGGATGAAGATGAAAGTAGCATTTTATCCTTATTCTCCTCTGGAAAATTTAATCAGTTATTTTTGACGATGACTTTCATCGTATTGGCTTCCAGTGCGGATGACTTTTCCATTTATATACCGTACTTCACGACCTTAAGTATGTCTGAAATCTTTATTGTCACTATTGTCTTTCTAATTATGGTTGGAGTTTTGTGCTATGTCAGTTACCGTCTAGCTTCCTTCGATTTTATATCGGAAACAATTGAGAAATATGAACGTTGGATTGTACCAATTGTATTCATTGGGCTAGGTATTTATATATTGTTTGAAAATGGAACATTCAATGCTCTGATTTCATTTCTTCTTTGAAGTGGCGAATCCAAACCATAAAGTAAAGTATAAAGAGGTTATCCTATTGATTGGGATAACCTTTTTATATTTAACTAATTATCATTTACGTTAAACACATGTACTTAAAGTAAGAACATTGATTTAAACCATTTTTTTCATAATTTGCTCTTGATAAGATCCTCAACCATCATATGAAGATATCGAAGCTACGAAGCGTCTTTATGAAGTAGGTAAATTGATTGGAATAGATGTCCTCGATCATATCATCTTTACAGATGATTCATTCATTTCACTAAAAGAAAGTGGTCATCTCTAAAGGTTAGACATTATGTGTCTGACCTTTATTTTTTTATTAACGATTTGTCACCTTCGCATAGAAACAACTGAAATATTCATCGTCCCATATCTGTATAAACAATACAGAATTTTTCCATCCATGACACACGGTGTCTAATCGATTTTATAAAATAAAGGTACAGCGATAAGTGGTGGATTCATGAACAAAGCACAACGTCTTCTAACGATATATACTCGCCTCCTTAACAATCAAGGAGTTAACAAAATGAACCTAGCCGACGAGTTAGAAGTCGATGAAAGGACAATACAACGAGATATAGACGACATTAGAAATTACCTATTCGATAATGAAGAGTTTCAACAGAGAATGGAAGTTACGTATCAACATAAGACAAATGAGTACCGATTAATAAGGCATAATGCATTACTGGATAGTAATATCTTATCAATACTCATTATGCATCTCAAAAACCATTCTTCTGTAATAAGTCGTGATATGTACGAACTATTAAAATCAATTATTTACAAGTTCTATAGTCATGATACAAAGCATCTTTTAGAACAGATAAACATGTTTCACGTAGTAGACGAAGAAAAAAACACTCTGACAGTGTTATCTATTTTACAAGAAGCAATACACCAACAGAACACAATAACAATTGAATTAAAGACTCCAGACGACACTTATTATGTGATGCCAGAAGAATATGAACAAGCTAAATGTGTACTTTATACTTTAAACGCTTTAGATGAAAACGGTAATGAAGATTGTGAGAATGTTAACAGTAGATGTTATTATGAGAAACAACAGCAAAAAGAACAGGGAGATTCTAATCAACCTTTAGGAGATGTTTACACTCAAGAACAGTTAGATTCCATGCATCCATCTGGTGACAGAACAGAATGTGTCCCTACTCAAATGGGCGAAACAGGTTGTCATTATGTTACACCGGAAGAATATACAAAAATAATGGCTGAACTTGAAGCAGCAAATAAAGCAATTGAAGAACAACAAACTCCGTAATTCAAGAACAAAGGAGCACTATTATGAATAAAATAGCAACTATACTACTATCGTTAATAATCCTCTTAGGGATTGGGCTATTATCATTATTTGCTTTCAATAAACATCAAGAAACAGAAATAGAAAAAGAAAAAATCAAACTTGAGTTGGCAAAACCAGAAAGTAAAGAAAAGAATAAAAAAGCTGATGCTAAACAAGATAAAAAAACGCAAGCAAATGAATCGAAAGCAAGCGAGAAAACACCTGAAGATAAAGTAGCAGATAATAATCTTAATAAGACTGCTGCCGAATGCATACTTCCACGTAATTTATCTGCAGCTTGCCATAACTTTTCTTCAAATCCGATAGTTGCCATATATTTTCCACCTCTATATTATCCTTTACACAAATATAGCAAATATTTAGATATTATGTGGGGTTTTTTGGGATTTCTATACAAAAAAATGTTGTTTAATATATTATGTAGGTATAATTAAATAGATAAATATAAGAGATTATTAAATTTTAAAAAAACTAAAACGATACATGCCGTCTTAGGGATGTATCGTTTCTTTTAGTCATTATTCAATTCTAACACCATCAATATATCCGTATCACGTTCTTCAACAACTTTAAATCCAACTTTCTCATATAATTCTTTTGCGAAATTACCATAGCTTGCACTGAGCGAAATGCCTTTATAGCTTGTTTTACGCATTTCTTCTATAAACTTATGGAGTAAATGTGTTCCAATACTTTGACCACGATATTGTGGGATGATAGACATTGTTAATTCAACATAATGAGAGTCATAATATCCATAGCCTTTAACATCTCTGTCCCAAACTCTGCCCCAAATTGCACCAACGAGTTTAAAGTTATCTTCAGCTACAACACATAACTCGCGTTCAACATCAAAATTAGCATAATATTTATTAATTTCTGGAGTATATAGTATATCTCTTTCAAATGGTTTTTCATCTGGTGCAACATACAAGGCATGGTATGTAAAATCTATTAATTGCATAGTTTCAAACGGCAACATATTTCTGTATTCCATATAATTCCACTCCTATGTATACTATGGTATATTATTTACATATTACGATTATAATACATATTAAATATTATAGAAAGTTGGGGATAAAATGAATTGGAAATTGTTCAGTATTATTTGTACATTAATAAGTTTGATATCTTTTGTGATGCCCATGGTTTGAATCGTCTACACTTAATTGGACATATTATAAAAGAATCAACTAGAAAATAACCGCATCATTTGTGATAAGCCTCCCCTCTAATAATCCTAAACCCTCTATACACCTGCTCAAGCAGTATCACCTTCATCATCTGATGTGGGAAGGTCATCTTGCTGAATGATAGGGCGTAGTTTGAGCGGTCCATAACGGATTGGTGGAGGCCGTTTGATCCACCGATGATAAAGGTCAGATGGCTTTTACCGGTATTCATCTTTTGTTCTATATCTTTTGATAATTGAACAGAATCCAGTTGTTTACCTAGTATCTCAAGCGTATACACAAAGCTGTCATCTTTCACTTTAGAGAGTATGCGTTCCGCTTCTTTCTTTTTCGCAATCTCAATATCTTTCTCACTCATATTATCCGAATCTTTCTCATCCGCCACTTCAATCAATTCCATTTTTGCATACGCACCAAGTCGCTTCACATATTCATCCACGGCCATCTTCCAGTACTTTTCTTTCAATTTACCCACAGTTATTATCGTTATTTTCATTTTTATTCATTTCCTTTATAAAGTTATCCTACTTATCCACAAGTTACTCACATATACACATTTCACAATCCTATTATAATCATATTTTCATCATTAATAATAGTAAATGTAACATTTTACTCTGTATAAAAATAAAAAAAGATGCCCATTTTACTGGACATCTTTATACATTGTGTATAAATCAGTACTTATCCACAAAGTTATCCCTAGTTATGCACAATTTTTCGTGAATAACATAACTTATCCACTTGTTAATAATTTATTTACTCGATATTTTTATTTATTTTTATTTATTTTGATATATTACCACTAAATTTCATAAATTTTCGTCGGTACTGCTTTATCTGTATCATGTATGAGCACTTCATTCACTGTATCAATATCGTGTTTATTCAGCACCTGCTCGACACTCATACGCGCTAAGTCTTTCATATTGTTATCTTGTGATAGATGTGATAGATAGATGCGTTTCGTACTTCCTGTAATCACATCTCTCATCGCATAAGCTGCATCTTCATTCGATACGTGCCCCATATCGCTTAATATACGTTGTTTCGTACTCCATGGATAGCGTCCCATGCGTAGCATATCTACGTCATGATTACTTTCAAATACGAAACAGTCTGATCCATGTATCATACCTTTCATACGGTCTGATACGTACCCTGTGTCTGTAATCACCGTTAACTTCTTATAGTTATTATTGAAGATATAGAACTGTGGATCTACTGCATCATGCGACACGTTAAACGATTCAATATCCATTCCTGCTAATGTTTTTGTTTCATACGGATTAAATATAAACTTTTGCTCCTCTGGTATTTTTCCATCAGCACGATTAATACGTTCCCACGTCTTTTCATTCGCATATATCGGTAACTTATATTTTCTTGCAAGCACACCTAATCCTTTAATATGATCGATATGTTCATGCGTCACAAGTATCCCATTTAAATCTTCTATTTTACGGTCGATTTGTTCAAACAAACCTTCCATCTTCTTGCCTGTTAGTCCAGCATCGACGAGTAGCGATCCTTTCTCACTTTCAACGTACACTGCATTCCCCGTACTACCACTTGCTAGTACTGACATATTAATCATCAAATCACTCACTTAATTTACAATATTGGTTGCTCTGGATTCACAGCATCTACATAATAAGTAGTCGACGTACCATTTGCTTTTCGTACAGCGATTTGCCATGTTGGCTTCAACACTTGTCCACGTACTTCTCGTACGATTGAATAGTATCCAAGCCTCACTGATGTCACTGTATCCCCACGTTCTAAAGCTGTTTTATAGTACAATACTTCAATCGCTTCTTTCGCTGGAATCACTTTTTTCTTTTCGTTATTCTTTCCTAGTCCTTCTTGTATATCTTTAAGATAGGTTTGTTTATAAGTTGTCACTTCATTATTATCATTATATCGAAATACGAGCTGTGCTTTATCATTATTTAGAATCGGGTACTTGCCATATACTTGATCAAAGTAAAGAATATGTTTTTTTCTATCTATTCCACTAAGTGTATATTCTTTTCCTTTATCTATTTCAGTAATGATATACTCTTTTAACCCACTAATTATCGCATTTTCTTCGATTTTAGATAATTTTATTTTTGGTTTTACTTCTCTTGTTACGACTGTTTTTAATTCGTCGCTTTTCTTGTCAAAGTCAGCTGAGTTTTCTGTAAATCCAGCACTCTTTGCAGACATAATATTCATCATCACATGCTTAGCAGAAGGTAGTTCCGGCAACTTTATACCTTCTTTATCAAAATCAATACGCTCGTGTTTAGCATCTTCAACAATATTTGCACGTTGAACTTTCTCATGATAGATAAAGCCGAGCGCAATATTGATAATCAGGAATACAAAAATAAATAACGATGTGGCATGTTTCCAATCCATTATTTCAGCCTCCCATTATCATACTCTTTCCATTCATCATTATATTTAATAAACCATGCAGGTTTAAATGACAATGTTGACTGGATGGTTTCTTCATCTGAGCGTTCCATTTTGTAACCAATCATCATGTTCGATACACGTTCAAAATGATAATGTTTATTTGATGCTAATGAAAAACGTACTTCTTCAGCTGTCGGAAGTTGTTTGACTTTTTCTTTTGCCGGCACTGCAACACTTGTAGTATACAGTCCTCGTTTATATTCATATACGTTATCGTCTCCCCAAATAATATCTATCTCAGATAAGTTACGACGATTGAATACCGGGTATCCTTTGAAGAACATTTGATACTTAATTGCACTATCCGCATCTCTTACTCCAAAATAACGATAATCATCCGTAAATCCGCGATGTTCACTAATAAAATTAAATGAATTAATTAAGTTATTCATCGGATTTGGTTTATCATGATCGACTTCTGATAAATTATTAAATTTATAGTTTTCATTATTCGTCATCTTTACAATACCTGTGTTTGAATTGTAAGTTTTAGAACGATTATTGTCAGAACGTTCAATGATACTATTTTTATCACCGAGTACCGCTTTATTAATGTTATCAACATTAATGTTATCCGCCAGATAGCTATATGCTTGCGTTTGTTTCGGTTTCTCCGGTACATACAAACTTGTCAATTCATCAGTTGTTCTTTCATTAGTAATAACGCCTATATAACTCTCCATCGATTTACGAGACGATCTTACCAATGTATTAAATGCCTTACTAGAACCATTTGTTTCAATCTCTAACATACGATTATCATTCGTCATCATATAAAGAATAAGATTTTGTTTTTTATGGCTATCAATAATGATGCGTTTAAATTGAGCATTACTATCCTCTTTTACAGTATCCTCTAAAATATCAGTCAAATATATAGCAACTGGTAAATTACCGGCATAGTCTAACATAACAAATTTATCTTTTAATGATTTCGACATATATGAGATACCTTGATTTTTATCGCTAATGTCTGAAACTTTTAAACTTGAAATACGTTTAACAAATTCAATTAACATATCCTTATCTGTTGTACCAAGTACATTATTATCTGAATATACAACGACTTGATAGGGCAGAAAAATACTATTGATATCATCTACATTTTTTGGACTAAGTGCTGTATTTGTTTTAGTAATAGACGTTTCGATATTGGCAAGGTTCGGTCTAAAGTTCCAGATTTTATATGTTAGTACGATACTTGATATGACAAGCGTTAACAAAATAATCCCTTTTAAGATACTTTTAAACATCCCAATCACCATCATCTAATACTTCGCATGGAAGTGTAATATATACTGATGTCCCGAAACCTTCCTTACTATTTGCCCAAATACGTCCATTATGTGCCTCAACAATCTCTTTACTAATGGCAAGTCCTAATCCGGTTCCACCCATCTTTCGTGTTCGTGCTTTATCTACTCGGAAGAAGCGGTCAAAGATTTTATCTACTTTATTTAATGGAATTCCAATACCATTATCTTTAATTTGAATGGTCATGCGATTAAATAAAGTATTTTGTTTCACGTGGAATTCAACTTTTTTCTTACCTTTAGAATATTTCAATGCATTGGTAATGACGTTATCAAATACTTGTGTCATCTTATCAGGGTCAATCTCGACAAATATACCGTTTTTCGGTATATCACGGATAAACGTAGCATTTTTACCTTCTGACATTTCAAAACGATTAATAATTTTATGTATAAACATATTAAAATCAATCAGTTCTTTATTAAGATGATCATCTGTATTATCCATCTTAGATAACTGCAGTAAATCGTTTACAAGACGAATCATGCGATCCGTCTCTTCACGTGTAACGCTTAAGAATTGCGGTGCTAAATCATCATCTTTCCATGCACCTTCTTCTAAAGCTTCAATATAACTACGCATCGATGTAAGCGGCGTACGTAATTCATGCGAAACGTTGGCTACGAATTCACGACGTTCATTCTCAACATGGTGTTGTTCAGTAACATCATGTAATACAGCAATGTAACCCGTAATAAATCCAGTATCCTGAATAATTGTAGAGAATGACGCACGTACTATTAACTGCTCTTTCTCATTAAGGTCAATAATGATACCACCAGCGATATCCTGTAATTCATCTAATGAATAATGCTCTTCGATATTTAATATATCTAATACGTGACGACCTTCTACTTCATCTTTATTCATATCGAGCATCTTTAAAGCCATTTCATTTACAATACGTACACGTCCACGTCTATCCGTCGCAATAACACCATCAGACATATGTGTAATTACAGAATCAAGACGACGTTTCTCACTTTCGGTATTCGCCTGCGCTTCCTGTACTCGTTTTGATAAATTATTAAATGTTAGAGCAAGTTCACCGATTTCATCGTTTCCATAAACTTTAACACGATTTGTATAATTACCTTTTGACATCTCTAATGCCTGATTACGCATATCTGAGATGGGTTTAGTAATCGTTCGTGCAATAAAGAACCCTAATATAATAGTAATTAATAAAGATAATCCTGTACCGATGATGAAGATACTGTTAATCTTCATAAGTTGCGTGTAAACCGGTTCAATTGATTCCTCAACATGGATAACCCCTAAAATTTTATTATTATCTTTGATTGGAAAGTTTTTAATCCAGACACGCACTTTACCGCCAGGGTCATCACGCAGTTTTACGCGATCATTCGTTTTCCCTAGAGATAATGATGTTTTAATCTGGCTATCATTAATCTTTTGATTAATACTCTCACGATTCGAATCGTTACTTGTCGCTAAAATAACTTCTGAATTATCAACATAGCGAATCGTATCGATTTCTGTACGCAATGCATATTCATCAACAGTCTTTTGAATCTCTCGTTGTATTCTATTCGGTGTTTTTTTATTTTCTTTATATATATTTCGTATATCATAGTTGATTGATTTTATTTGCTGGTTAATATTTGTTTCAAAATTCTTCGTTAACTCTTTTTCCAGGTTATTCGTAAAATATAAACCGATAATCTGCATACCGATGATAATAAGTAATACATAGATTACAACGAGCTTAATGTGTAAAGATTGAAGCTTTTTATATAACGTTTTCATTTTGCACTACTCCTGCGTTTGTAAAAAGTATCCTACACCACGACGTGTTACGATATATTCCGGATGGCTTGCATCATCTTCAATTTTTTCTCGTAATCGACGGATGGTAACGTCCACTGTACGCACATCTCCAAAATAATCATAACCCCATACTGTTTGCAGTAAGTGTTCGCGCGTCATCACCTGACCAATATGTTTCGCTAAGTAATGGAATAACTCGAACTCACGATGTGTAAGCTCTATATCTACGCCACGCTTTTTAATAGAGTAAGCTTCAGGATAAACGATAATATCTTTAATAACGATATCTGTTGACTCTTCTTTTTCTTCTGTTTGAGCTTGTGTATAATGACGACGCAAATTCGCTTTAACACGGGCAATTAATTCACGTGTTGAGAATGGCTTCGTTACATAATCGTCAGCACCTAACTCTAAACCTAATACTTTATCAATTTCAGAGTCTTTAGCTGTCAACATAATAATCGGCATATCATATTTCTTACGTACTTCACGACATACTTCCATACCATCACGACCAGGTAGCATGATATCTAACAATACGATATCTGGTTGCACATCATAGATAAGATCTACAGCATCATCACCGTCATAAGCAACATGTACTTCATAGCCTTCTTTTTTCAAGTTAAATTCTAATATATCTGCAATCGGTTTTTCATCATCTACAACAACGATTTTTCTCGACATTGGCGTCCCTCTTCTCTGGTAAAATTCAATAATACCCTACTCTATAATTTACCACTGTTTTGTACTTTTTTCTATAAGGTCGCATTTTATACGACATCACAAAAAAAGAAGCTAGACAAAAGTCTAACTTCTAAATATGAATGAGTAAGGCAATTGCCTTACTAATTAGCGGTCCCGACGGGAATCGAACCCGCGATCTCCTGCGTGACAGGCAGGCATGTTAACCGCTACACCACGGGACCTTACGTATTAAAATAAATGGTGACCCCTACGGGATTCGAACCCGTGTTACCGCCGTGAAAGGGCGGTGTCTTAACCGCTTGACCAAGGGGCCATTAATTAATAGCACAAGATTGATTATAGCATGTTGAATTTACATTTATCAAGCATTATTTTTAAGAAATATTAAAAAATTTAGTATAATTGATATGTATACACTCTGTATTAATCAAGAAAGGAGCATGTTATGTCAATACCCTTGGAAAAAGTGGTAAAGCAACACAAAAAGCTGCCTTTAAAAGAAAAGATTAAGCGTTTTTCTTTCATCACTTTAGGTGCAATTCTCATGGCAGTGGCACTCGAACTCTTTTTAGTACCTAACAAATTACTCGATGGAGGTATTGTAGGTATTTCAATTATGGCTTCACATTTACTTAAAGTACCTCTTGGATTATTTATCTTTTTATTAAATATCCCATTCTTTTACCTAGGATATAAACAAATCGGTAAAACATTTGCTTTATCCACTTTATATGCCATTACTATTTTATCAATTGGGACAGCCCTATTACATCCTGTTCCTCCTTTCGCAGATGAGAAATTTCTAGTCACTATCTTTGGTGGGGTGATTCTTGGCCTTGGTGTAGGACTCGTCATTCGTTATGGTGGTTCATTAGATGGGACTGAAATTCTTGCAATTCTTATTAGTAATAAATCTCCTTTTTCAGTTGGAGAAATCGTTATGGTTATTAATTTTTTCATCTATGTTGCTGCCGGATTCATCTTTACATGGGAATCAGCAATGTATTCAGTAATTGCCTATTTTATCGCTTTTAAAACAATTGATATCGTACAGCAAGGGTTAAATGAATCAAAATCAGTATGGATTATAAGTGATCAACACGAAGAAATTGGTGATGCTATTAATGACCGATTGGGACGTGGTGTTACATATTTATCTGGAGAAGGTGCTTATACCGGCGAAGATAAGAAAGTCATCTTCTGTGTCATTACACGTTTAGAAGAATTTAAATTAAAAGACATCGTTAATCATTATGATGAAAATGCATTTGTTGCAATCGGCAATGTATCAGAAGTTAAAGGTGGAAGATTTAAAAAGAGAGATATCCATTAAAACAATAAAAAATAGCAATAAAGTAGTCTATTTCAATAGATTCCTTTATTGCTATTTTTTATATTAATCATTTAATTAAAGCTTATTTATCTGTTTGCCATAAATCTTCAAGTAAGTTTGTTTGCGTTCTATCTGGTCCTACTGAGAAGATAGAAATCTTAACATTACATAATTCAGAAATGCGCTCTAAATAACGACATGCATTATCCGGTAATTCTTCCATCGTCTTAACACTAGTAACATCTTCTGTCCATCCAGGTAACTCTTCAAATACTGGTTTACAACGATTTAATGCATTTAAGTTAGCAGGATATTCAGTAATAATTTCACCATCTAATTCGTATGCTGTACAGATTTTAACAGTTTCTAAACCTGTTAATACATCAATAGAGTTAATTGATAAATCTGTAATACCACTCGCACGACGTGAATGACGTAATACAACTGAATCAAACCAACCTACACGGCGTGGACGTCCTGTTGTTGTACCGTATTCACGACCTACTTCACGGATATGGTGTCCATCTTCATCGAATAGTTCAGTTGGGAATGGCCCATCTCCTACACGTGATGTATAAGCTTTACATACGCCTACAACTTTATCAACAAAAGTCGGTCCTACACCAGTACCAACTGTTACGTTACCTGCAATCGGGTTACTTGATGTAACAAATGGATAAGTACCATGATCGATATCAAGCATCACACCTTGTGCACCTTCAAACAATACTTTTTCTTCTGCTTCGAAAGCGTCATCTAATACTTTTGCAGTGTCCACTGTATATTGTTTCAATCGTTGTCCTGCGGCAAAGTAAGGTTCAAAGATTTCTTCAAAAGTGAATCCTTCAGCATTGAACATTTTTTCGAATAGTTCATTTTTAGCATTTAAGTTTTCTTCTAACTTTGCTCTAAATGTTTCTTCGTCCAATAAATCAGCCATACGGATCCCGATACGTTGTACTTTATCAACATATGCCGGTCCAATACCTTTTTTCGTTGTACCGATTTTATTGTCGCCACGTTTTTCTTCTTCTAATTCATCTTGTTTTAAATGGTACGGTAAAATAACTTGGGCACGATTTGAGATACGTAAGTTATCTGTACTTATACCACGTTCATTTAATGCATCTAATTCCTTTAATAAAGCAACCGGATCTACAACAACGCCATTACCGATTACTGATAATTTATCTGAATAGAAAATTCCTGATGGTACTAAGTGTAATTTATACGTTTCTCCACCGAATTTAATAGTATGACCTGCATTATTACCACCTGAAAAACGAGCAATCACATTTGCCTGTTCAGCTAAAAAATCTGTGATTTTACCTTTACCTTCGTCTCCCCACTGCGTCCCAACAACTACGATTGATGACATGCGTGCACCTCCAAATTTTCTTGACTAACCTTAGCCATTCTATCAATATATAGATGAAAAATCAACCAAAAACCGAACATTAATAATTATACATAATTTTTCCTTATGAAATAAGGTTTTATGTATTTAGGAATGCATAAATGAATAATCTTCTTTATTTCATTTGATTTATACTGTTTTTTCGTTTTGAAATTTAATATTTTTATTCAAAAATCAATATAATAAGTACAAACATTCCTGAAAATTATTTGTAAATTACAAACAAAAACACTACTTTAAATATATTAATCGATTTAAAGTACGTGTTTTATAGTTTTTTTACATCATATCTGCATGTGCGTAATCGATATCAGTAAACTTGTTATATTGCTTTAAGAAGTGCAATTTAACAGTCCCTGTAGGACCATTACGCTGCTTAGCAATAATAATTTCTATCTCACCATTCTCATCTTGCGCACCTGCATCAACTTCTACTTCTTCGCCATCTTCACCTTGTCCACGGTTATAATAATCATCTCGATACAAGAAGGCTACAATATCAGCATCTTGTTCAATCGATCCCGATTCACGAATATCACTCATCATCGGTCGTTTATCTTGTCGTTGTTCCACGCCACGAGAGAGCTGAGATAAGGCAATAACAGGACACTCTAATTCACGCGCTAATGCCTTTAACATACGAGATATTTCAGACACTTCTTGTTGTCTATTTTCACTTGAGCGACTTCCAGAACCTTGTATCAACTGTAGATAGTCAATCAATATCATATCCAGTCCATGTTCCTGATGAAGTCGTCTGCATTTAGAACGAATATCTGTAATACGAATTCCTGGCGTGTCATCAATGAAAATATTTGTTCGAGATAATTTACCTACAGCAACTGTGAAACGATTCCAATCTTCTCCGTCCATCTGTCCTGTTCGCAGTCGATTCGAATCAACGTTCCCTGTACTACATATCATACGTGTTGCAAGTTGATCTGCACCCATCTCAAGACTAAATATTGCTACTGTATACGGATGATCATTTGTAGCCACCTGTGTGGCAATATTTAACGCAAACGCTGTCTTACCTACTGATGGACGTGCTGCGATAATGATTAAATCATTACGGTTAAAACCTGCAGTCATTTGATCCAGGTCACGATAACCGGTAGGTATACCAGGCGTTTGGCCTTTATTATTATCAAGTTCTTCCGCATTATTAAAGACTTGTGTTAACACGTCTTTAATTTCTTTAAAACCGTCTGCACCTCGATTGGTCGACACTTCCATAATACGCTTTTCAGCATCTGCAAGTAATGTTTCCAAATCGAGTGACTCATTATATCCATCAGCCATAATACTATCAGCAACATGAATTAAACGACGCTTTACGGCATCACGATAAACAATATCCACATAGAAATCAACGTTTCTAGCAGTAGGTACTTTCTCTGACAATTCAATAAGATAAAGTTCCCCGCCACTCGCTTCAAGCGTTCCATCCTGCGTCATTTGATTCATAACAGTAATGATATCTACAACATCGTTTTGTTCAGATAAAGTAAGCATCGCCTGAAATATATTCTGATGACTTTGTCTGTAAAAATGTAGCGGCAATAATGTTTCAAGCACAGAAGATAATACTTCATTATCAATAAAGATAGCACCTAATACAGATTGCTCAGCTGTTAAATTAAAAGGCAGTTTCTTACCTTCAAGATAATCTGACATATTATCCTCCTAAAAATTTTATTCTGCTGTAACGTGAACTTTTAATGTACCACTTACTTTATTATGTAATTTAACAGGTACATTCGTATAACCTAGACTTCTGATGCCATCATGTAAGTCCATTTTACGTTTATCAAGTTTGATACCGTGTTGCTTATTTAAAGCATCAGCTACTTGTTTAGAACTTACAGATCCAAATAAACGGCCACCTTCACCTGATTTAGCAGTTACTTTTACTTCCAGTGATTCTAATTTCTCTTTTAGTTTTTCCGCTTCTTCTAATTCATGTTGCTTATCCAACTCAACACGTTTCTTTTGTGCTTCTAACTGTTTTAAGTTTCCTGGTGTAGCTTCTACAGCATATTTATTCTTTAATAAGAAGTTATTTGCATAACCTACTGGTACTTCTTTAATTTCGCCTTTTTTACCTTTTCCTTTAACATCCTGAGTAAATATAACTTTCATAACTAATCTTCTCCTTCACTTTGTTCATTTATAGTTTGTTGTAATTGCAAAATTGCTTCATTGATCGTGACATTTTCAAGTTGTGTTGCAGCATTTGATAAATGACCACCGCCACCCATACTTTCCATAACAAGCTGAACATTTATTTCTCCTAACGATCTGGCAGAAATACCGATGACATTCTCTTTTCGCTCTGCCACCACAAAAGATGCTTCAACACCTTCTATACCCAAAAGCTCGTCAGCAGCTTGTGCAACAATAACCGGATGAATGATCTCACCTACCGGGCCATGCGCAATTGCTATGCCATTATCTTCTAACTGCACGGTACGAATAATTTCGGAACGTTTAATATACGTTTCAATATCATCCTTTAAGAAATGCTGACAAAGAATCGTATCAGCACCATGGTTTCTTAAGAAACTTGCTGCATCAAATGTTCTGGAACCTGTACGCAGCGTAAAGTTACGTGTGTCAACAATAATGCCGGCAAGCATTACCGTTGCCTCTAGACGCGTCAACTTATGTTCTGTCGGTTGATATTCCAGTAATTCAGTTACAAGTTCTGCTGTAGAACTCGCATATTGTTCCATATATACAAGCAATGGACTCTCGATAAACGATTCGCCACGACGATGATGATCGATCACCACTTTACGATACGCTTTATTTAATATACTTTCATCAATCACCATTTCAGGTTTATGTGTATCTACGATAACCAATGTCGTCTTCTTCGTCATTAAATTCCATGCTTCTTCTGAAGACACAAATATTTCATCGAGCTCAGGTTTTTCTGCAATTTCAGCCATAACACGAGATAAAGTATCATCAACATCATAATCATTTAGAATGATATTCGCCTTTAAATTGTTCATCTTAGCAAAGCGTGCAACACCAATTGCAGCACCGATCGCATCCATATCAGGACGTTTATGTCCCATAATAATAACGTTTTCACCTTCGATTAAAATATCGCGGAGTGCATGAGAGATAACACGTGCTCTAACGCGTGTACGTTTCTCCATAGGATCAGTTTTACCACCATAGAATCGAACATTTCCATTCATGTTCTTAATCGCTACCTGGTCACCACCACGACCAAGTGCTAAATCTAAACTTGATTGCGCTAATGTACCAAGATCCAGTAAATTTTCAGAGCCTTCACCAATGCCAACACTCAGTGTGATATGCGTTTTGATTTCTCGACTTTTTTCACGAATAGTATCTAATAAATTAAATTTTGTCTCTTCAATCTTATGTAAGATCTTTTGATTAAAGAACATCATATATTGATCTGATTGATAACGTTTAATATATACGTTATTCTCTTCAGCCCATTTATTAATTTCAGTCGACATCATACTATTAATTTCCGTACGTTGCGCATCAGCCATGTTTTGTGTAATTTCATCGAAGTTATCCAGGAACAGTATCCCTATAATAGGCTTAGCTTCATCGTATAATTGTTCTATTTCAACTTTATCGGTAATATCGAAGAAATACAAAGTGTTTAAATCTTCACCATATTTTACTTTAAATTTGTATGATTCAAAGTTGGCAGTGGCTTCATTTACACCTGTATTTTTAAGTTGATTCAGCAAATTAGGGAACAAATTATGAATAGATTCAGAAATAATAGGAGCATTAATCTTCTCATTAATAAAATGATTATGCCATTCAATATGCTCATTTTCATCTAAAAGAATAACACCGATGGGTAATTCGCTTATTGCATAACGTTTTCCCTTATCAATAGATGTTGATAAATTCGCAATATAAGATTCATTGTGTCTGATACCATATCTTAAATAGAAAAGACTGATGCACGTGATGACAAAAAGTATGCCGAATGAAACCGTCGCTGTCATAGGATGTACCGTATAAAGTATTCCTGTAACAATAAAAGCTGCGAGACACATAACAATAAATGGCATAATTAATGTTTGCTTATTGTACTTCCTATTCATTGTGACACCTCATTAAATTATTTATTACTTAAACTTTTTCGGTATTCTTTTCTTTAAGTTTACCATCAAATCAATAATTCCGAAAAGTTGAGTAATGGGAGCGTATAAAAACGCGATAAAGAATATAAAAACTTTAACAATCAGATGAATTTTTCTCATCTTTATAAAATAGCTATATAAAGATAATCCTTGAATGAATAACATCCACTCTAATACATATCTTAAGTTTATCACGATTCCGAGAGGAACATAATCAGTTTCTGAAATTCCAAAATGCGCTAATAGTACAAATAAATAAATGATTAATAGTACTTTCGGCATCTGCCATGTATATAATGATCTAAAGTTGGGTGTCGCAATCTTAAACTGGCGTAATGCAGGTAAAGTTATCACCAATTGTAATAAGGCTAATAAAAATAGCGATAAAATAACAATTCCAGGTACTTGTTTAATCACTTCATTCATACTTGTATTAAACATCTCTAACTGATAAGCAGGAATTGTACCTTCTTTAACGCCTTTAGATAAGTATTCATTATAAATATCAATTGTTGGCTTAAACCAAGTCTGCACTTTAGGTAAATAGTCAGTTAACTGAAGGAAGATAATCGATACAAGTGTATATATACTATAAAAAACTGTAAGGATATAAAGCATGCGTTCTTTAGATGTACGTTCTATCAGTAATTGACCAATGATATATCCAGCAAATATCGATCCCATTATGACCTGCATCGTAAATATCGACATAAAAATAGTTATGAGTATTACGATTAAACTCATGATATAAAAACTATTACGCGACTTACAGAACAAATATACAGTCGGTATAAGCAGAAACGGTGCGATAATGAATGCCATAAACGGCAGGAAATTTATCAGTAACGTTACCATCATCATAATCATCGTAACGACAATCGTCTTACTTAAATCAATCTTCAACATAAATTCTCACTTTCTAAGAATATTTCTATAACTATTCTATTTTACAACTTTACTTAAAATACCTCAATGTATGTACATTTTTATTAAAAATACAAAAAAAAAACTACCTAATAATTAGGCAGTCTAAAAATTATAAATTAACCTTCGATTGAGAATTCTGCACCAACTTCAAATTTAACGTCTTTACCAACCATAACGCCGCCAGTTTCTAACGCTTGGTTCCAAGTTAAACCATATCTTTCACGGTTGATTGATCCTGATACTACTAAACCAGTCACATCTCCACCAGTCATTGGGCTTTTGTGAACTCCATTGAACTCTAAATCAAATGTTTCTTCGTTTGTAACATCTTTAATTGTTAAGTCACCTGTAATTGTGTTGTTTGTTAATGATTTAGATACGAAAGTGATTTCTGGGTATTGTTCTACATCGAAGAAATCTCCAGATTTTAAATGACCATTACGATCAGCATTGTTTGTATCAATTGAATCAACTTTAACTGATGCTTTAACATTTAAAGAAGATAAATCATTGATGTCTCCAGTAACTGTTACATCGAAATCTGTAAATTCTCCTTTAACTTTTGAAACCATCATGTGTTTAATTGAAAAGTCAATTCCTGAGTGTGTTTTGTCTAAAGTAAAGTTTGTCATCGTTAAATTACCTCTTTCGTTATTTGTTTTAGTTTTTGTTGCCTTGTCTTTACCAAAAAGCTTTTTAAACATGTGTAATCATTCCTTATTTCTAACTTATATATTTAATATATCAGATATATTAAATATATTCAAGTATAAAAAATATATTATTTTGTTTATTTTTTGATTGCCATATTTTTAAAACAAAAAGACAAGGTACCTCTTTTACAGATACCTTGTCTAAATTATTTTAAACAATTTATTTTTTTATTCAGATTATTTAATAATTGTTTGTCCGCCCATGTAAGGAACAAGTACTTCCGGAACAGTAATTGAACCATCTTCATTTTGATAGTTTTCAACAACTGCTGCAAATGTACGACCTACAGCAAGACCTGATCCGTTTAATGTATTCACAAATTCAGCTTTCGCATCTTTATCACGTTTGAAGCGGATATTTGCACGTCTTGCCTGGAAATCAGTCATATTTGAACAAGAACTAATTTCTTTATATGCGTTATAGCTTGGTAACCAAACTTCAACATCATATGTTTTTGCTGCTCCAAATCCAATATCACCAGAACATAAATTAATCGTACGGTACGGAATTTGTAATTTTTCTAATATTGCTTCTGCATGACGTGTCATCTCTTCTAATGCTGCAAATGAATTTTCAGGTGTTTCAAAACGAACCATCTCAACTTTGTTGAATTGGTGCATACGAATTAATCCACGTGTATCACGACCCGCTGATCCCGCCTCACTACGGAAACAAGCTGTCATCGCAGTAAATTTAGTCGGTAACAAATCAGATGTCATAATTTCATTACGATAAAAGTTTGTTAAAGGCACTTCTGAAGTAGGGATAGTATATAATCCTTCTTTCTCAACTTTAAATAAGTCTTCTTCAAACTTCGGTAATTGACCCGTACCGAACATAGAATCAGCATTTACAAGTTGCGGTGTCACCATCTCCTGATAGCCATTTTCACGATGAGTATCCAGCATAAAGTTCATTAAAGCACGCTCTAGACGCGCACCGTCTTTAGTTAAGAAAGCAAATCGTGCACCAGATACTTTAGCAGCACGTTCAAAGTCAGCCATCTTTAAATCTTCAACGATATCCCAGTGTGCTTTCGCTTCAAAATCGAACTCGCGTGGTGTACCCCATTTACGTACTTCTACATTATCATCTTCATCTTTACCGAAAGGTGTTTCATCACTTACTAAGTTAGGTAAACGTACTAATTTATCACGTAAATCTGTAGATACTTTATTTAATTCTGCATCGATTGTTTTAATCTCATCACCAACTGCGCGCATTGCTTCGATTGCATCATCTGCATTTTCTTTATTACGTTTTTTAAGTGCGATTTCTTCACTTGCTTTATTACGTTTCGCTTTTAATTCCTCAGTCTTTGCAGTCAATTCACGTGTTTTAGAATCTAAATTTAATATTTCATCGACGATTGACGTATCGATACCACGCATTTCTAATTTTTTCTTAACAAACTCAGCATCATTTCTAAATAATTTAATGTCTAACATGTTGATTGCCTCCTAATTTTATTTTTGGGTACAAAAAAATACCACATCCCAAAAAGGGACGTGGTATTTACGCGTTGCCACCCTAATTAATAGTTAAAACTTTCGTCTCAACTATTCTCTCCATTACATAACGGTTCATCACCGGTTTGCCAAACTTTAATTATGGGTAGAATTTCATGTATGTAGTATCATAGCTTACACCAACCGCTATGTCTCTAAAATTACTTCAACATTACTTATCCCAAATGACAAATTTATTATCTAATTTGATAATATAGTATCATATGGATATAAGAATGACAACTATTTATGTCATTCTATAGCGAATAAGGATATCACATTATAAGGAGAATGATCATGCAAATTATTGAGTCTATCAGCATACCAAAACGCAAAGTACTTACACACAAAGGGGATTATGGTCGCATATTGCTCATCGGAGGCAACCAGAATATGGGTGGTTCAATTATGATGGCAGCTCGTGCTTGTGTATACAGTGGTGGGGGACTCACAACAGTTGCTACGCACAATACAAATCATACAGCATTACATTCAAGATGTCCTGAAGCAATGGTTTCTGACATTAATGATATAAAACGCCTGACAAAGCTAATAGACAACGCAGATAGTATTTTAATCGGTCCTGGACTTGGTCTGGATTTCCAGGGGAATAATGTTTTAACATTATTATTTCAACATATTCAGGAACATCAAACGTTAATTATAGATGGAGATGCTATTACTATATTAAGCAAATTAAAACATCCGTTACCAAAATGTAATGTTATCTTCACGCCACACCAGATGGAGTGGGAACGATTAAGCGGCATTCCTATTGCAGAACAGACACCTGAACGTAACCGTGCTAAAGCTGATGAATTAGGTGCACATGTTATATTAAAGAAACATGAAACAGAATTATATTTGAAAAGCGGTGATTATAAAATCACTGTCGGTAATGCAGCAATGGCGTCAGGCGGTATGGGAGATGCATTAGCAGGTATTATCGCAAGTTTCCTAGGTCAATTCGATCCAGGAGAAGCAATTAAACAAGCTGTTTTCATTCATAGCTTAATCGGAGATCAATTAGCTCAGGAAATGTATGTTGTACCAGCAAGCCGTATTATCGATGAATTACCTTATATGATGAAAAAGCTAGAGGAATAGAAAAACAATCCTGAATCAAATGATTCAGGATTGTTTTTCTATTCACTTGCTTCAATATCTTTAAGCATTTCCGGATCATTCAAATCATTTTCACGATAATGATTGGTATCCGGCATTTTTAAGATAAAATCTTCCTGCAAAGCAAGTTCAACTTTCACGTCTTCAATCTCATAATCAAATACATGACCACCCTGTGTCACGTCGTCACTTAAATAATGTACATGATAACCGCCAACACCGATGCCCATAATGAAATGAGGTGTATAAAATCCAAACAATGTACCTTCTGTATCTTGAATATCAAAATAGCCTTGTTCTTTAACCGCTTCAACAAGTTTTGGATAGGGTTGTTGTTGTTTCTTCACTGATCTTGCTTTAATCATTTTAAATTTACCTTTAATCTTTACTGCATGAAAATAGTTCATTCCCTGCATTGTTTTTAATATTTCTTCGTCTAAGTGTTCTTTATTTAAACTGCCTTTAAAAGTTAATGTCTTTGTCGGGTTAAAGTCCATCATACTTGCAAAAGGTGTTGTTTCTTCAGGTGAAACAACGCGTACATTTCCTGTACTTTCGATTAAATATGGTGTGCCGTCCAAAACAATCAGTTCACCATTTAAGCCATCCATTGTTCCGATACCATAATTTCCTATTGAAAGTACATCTGACATTTTAAATGTTCCTTCAAACATACCTCCTACAAGTGCACCCATTGTTGAATATTGATATAAGTTATTCATCGTTATCCTCCTAGTTTGTAGCGTCTGGTAATAAATCTTCCATTAATTTAGCATTGTTGCTATAATCTACAGGAATATCTACGATAACCGGTCCTTCTTCTGACATCGCTTTCTTCAGTACATCTTCTAACTCACTAGAGTGATTCACTTTATATCCTTTTGCACCCATAGATTCTGCATATTTAACATAGTCAACAGGACCTAAGTCAACTGCTGCACCTTTACCATACTTACTTTCCTGCTGGAATTTAACCATATCATAATGGCCATCATTCCAAATAAGCTGTACGATTGGCGCTTTAAGTCTTACTGCTGTTTCAAGTTCCTGACCTGAGAATAAGAAACCTCCATCCCCCGCCATAGAAACAATCTTTTTACCTGGTCGTACAATTGATGCTGCAATCGCCCAAGGCAGTGCTACACCTAATGTCTGCATCCCATTTGAGAACAAGAGATGACGTGGTGCATAACTTCTAAAATAACGTGCCATATAAATATATAAAGACCCTACATCTACAGTAACTGTTGTTTCATCATCAATTAATTCACGTACTGCTTTAACAATATGTTTAGGATTTACTTTCTCAGCATTCATGTAATCTTCAGGCAATTCATATTTCTTTTGAATCATTTGTGCCACATTTAATAATATTTTTTGAGCATTTTCATCAAGCTGAATATCACCTGGATCTAATTTCTCATCTAATCGTTGAATTGTGAGCGCAGTATTACCAATTAATTCAGTTACCGGTGCATAATGATTATCGATATCACTTTGCACTTCATCTATATGAATAATTGTCTTTTCATTTTCTTTATTCCAAATCACCGGATCGTACTCAATTGGGTCATAACCTACTGATATTACTAAATCGGCATGTTTTAATAATTCATCACCAGGCTGATTTCTAAATAAGCCAATTCTTCCGAAGAAATGCTCTTCTAATTCTCTTGAAATAATACCAGAACCCTGGAAGGTTTCTACAACTGGTATCGCATTATTTGCCATAAATTTTCTTATCGCTAAAGTATTTTCTTCTGAAGAGGCACGCATCCCAAGTAAAAATACTGGTAACTTTGCTTGTTTAATTCTTTCAGCCAATGTATCAATTTCAAAATTGGGTGCCGGTCCTAAAACAGGTGGTTCTTTCACTTCAATAGCATCCACCTCCACGTTTTCTGCTGATATAACATCTTGTGGGATACTTACAAATGCTGCACCTTTACGTCCTTCAACACTGGCGCGGAATGCATTCGTAACTGCTTCAGAAATACTGTTCGCATCTTGAACTTCAACTGAATACTTAGAAACGTGACTCATTAGACCAGCGTTATCTAATGATTGATGTGTACGTTTTAAACTGTCTTCTCGTTTAACATTACCCCCAATCGCAACGACCGGATCACTTTCAGAGTTTGCCGTCACTAATCCTGTCGCTAAATTGGTTACCCCTGGTCCACTCGTTACAAGTACAACGCCAGGTTTACCTGTGATACGACCGATACCTTGTGCAATAAGTGCCGCATTTTGTTCATGACGTGTCACAATGACTTCGGGACCTCTATCTTCTAAAACATCAAATGCTTTATCGATTTTCGCTCCAGGTACTCCGAATACATGTGTCACACCATGATTAATTAATGTATCAACGAATAAATCTCCACCAGATTTTTTCATAATATTAACGCTCCTAATTAAAGTTATATTTTTTTACAATTTAAATGCTAGTACGAATACATGCTTACTTCAAATAATACGCCTTTAAAAAACATATAAAACGTTTCCAGCAATATTGAAGTGATTTCAATATTACTCAGGAAATAAAAAAACTAAAGCACAACTTAAAAAATTGGCTTTAGTTCTTTACAATTTTATTCAGTTTCTTCTTCGTCTTTAAAAATATCATCAAAAGATGAACTTTCTAAAATATCTTTTTGAGCGTCATCTTCTTCATCTTCAAGCGTACCAACAACATGACCATCTTCAGCTTCTATATCTTCATTATTATCTTCTAATGCTTCTTCAGTTAATGTTGTTTCTTGTTTGGCAATTACTTCACCTGGCAACTTATCTTCATCAATTACATCAATTTCTTCTTCTTTCTCCACTTTCGCAACGGTCGCAACATGTTGACTTTCACCTAACTTAATTAAGCGTACACCTTGCGCTGAACGACCATTTTGAGAGAATTCAGCAATATCTAAACGAATGATTACACCTTGATTCGTCACCAACATAATATCTTCGTCACCGTTAACTGTTGTGATACAAACAAGATTACCGTTCTTCTTAGTAATACTTGCTGTTTTAATTCCTTTACCACCACGGTTAGAAATACGGTATTCTGCTTCACCCGTACGTTTACCATAACCATTTTCAGTAACAATCAATACTTCATGTTCACCATTAGATTCAATAACGTCAAGTCCTATTACTTCATCGCCTTCGCGTAATGAAATACCTTTTACACCTGCAGCTGTTCTTCCGAGTGGACGCAGTTTATCTTCTTCGAAACGGATGAGTGATGCATTTTTTGTACCGATAATTAACTGTTTATTACCATCTGTTAAACGTACAGCAATCAGTTCATCGTCTTCTCTAAAGTTAATTGCAATCTTACCGTTTTTATTAATACGCGCAAAATGAGAAAGATTCGTACGTTTAATAATACCTTGTTTCGTCGCAAATATAATAAAGGCATCTTCACGTTCTAAGTCTTTCACCGCAATCATCGTGCTAATCTTTTCATCTTTTTCCAGTTCTAATACGTTAACGATTGGTATTCCTTTTGATTGACGAGATAGTTCAGGAATTTCATATCCCTTAACTTTGTAAACACGACCCATATTCGTAAAGAATAATACGTTATCATGAGTTGAGGTCGTTACCATTTGACTAACAAAGTCTTCGTCTAAAGTATTCATTCCTTGAACACCACGTCCACCACGGTGTTGTGTACGATAAGTAGATGCTGGTAAACGTTTAATATAGTTATTATGACTTAACGTAATAACGATATTTTCTTCATCGATTAAATCTTCATCCTCTAAATGATCAAATCCGCCTGCTGTGATTTCTGTACGACGTTCATCACCATACTTTTCACGGATTTCAATTAATTCTTCACGAATAATTTCCAGTAATCTTTCTTCATCTGCTAAGATGGCTCTTAATTCATCAATATATTTCAGTAATTCCTGGTATTCTTCTTCAATTTTGTCACGTTCAAGTCCTGTTAATCGACGTAGACGCATATCTAATATTGCTTGTGCCTGACGCTCAGAAAGCTTAAATTGTTCCATTAATCCTTCCATCGCTTCAGCATCATTTTTTGAACCACGAATTAAAGCAATAATTTCGTCGATATGATCTAATGCAATACGTAATCCTTCTAAAATATGTGCACGATCTTCAGCTTTCTTCAAGTTATATTGCGTTCTACGACGAACTACTACTTTTTGGTGCTCTAAATAATGATAGATTGCTTGTTTAATATTTAAAACTTTCGGTTGTCCATCAACAAGCGCTAACATATTCACACCAAAAGAAGTTTGTAACGGTGTTAATTTATATAAATTATTTAAGATAACATTTGCGTTCGCATCACGGCGTACATCAATTACGATACGTACACCTTCTTTTAAACTTGTCTCATCACGTAAATCTGTAATACCATCAACCTTTTTATCACGTGCAAGCTCAGCGATCTTCTCTACTAAACGTGCTTTATTCACCTGATAAGGGATTTCTGTTACGATAATCGTTTCTTTACCGTTTGGACGGGTTTCAATTAACGTCTTCGCTCGCATAATAACAGATCCACGACCCGTCTCATATGCACGACGGATACCACTACGACCTAATATTAAGCCTGCAGTAGGAAAATCAGGACCTTGAATAAACTCCATTAATTCAGGAATCGAAATGTCAGGATTTTTACTTAATTCTAAAACACCGTTAATAACTTCCGTTAAGTTGTGCGGAGGAATATTTGTTGCCATACCAACCGCAATTCCTGATGCACCATTGACAAGTAGATTAGGAAATCTAGAAGGTAGCACGACTGGTTCACGTTCATTACCATCGTAGTTATCTGTAAAATCAATCGTATCTTTGTTGATATCACGCATTAATTCCATAGCAATCTTAGACATACGTGCCTCTGTATAACGCATCGCAGCTGCACCATCGCCGTCCATAGAACCAAAGTTTCCTTGTCCATCAACGAGCATATAGCGATAACTGAAGTCCTGTGCCATACGAACCATTGCTTCATAAATTGAAGAGTCACCGTGTGGGTGATATTTACCCATAACATCTCCTACGATACGTGCAGACTTCTTATAGGGTTTATCTGGTGTCATACCTTGATTATTCATTCCGTATAATATACGACGATGTACGGGTTTCATACCATCACGTACATCTGGTAACGCACGAGAAACGATTACACTCATCGCATAGTCAAGAAACGAATCCTTCATCTCTTTGACAATATTCTGGTCTTTTAGTTTTGAATCGTGCTCTAAAGCCATAAAT
Source organism: Macrococcoides bohemicum (assembly GCF_003259675.1). Lineage (GTDB taxonomy): Bacteria > Bacillota > Bacilli > Staphylococcales > Staphylococcaceae > Macrococcoides > Macrococcoides bohemicum. Next base: position 74,965 of record NZ_PZJG01000007.1, read on the forward strand.
GGCGCCTCCTTAAAATACTATCTTTATACATCAACGTTTGCATAAACCGCGTTTTCTTCGATAAATGTACGGCGATGTTCAACAACATCTCCCATTAACATTTCAAAAACTTCATCTGCTTCTATCGCATCACCTAAAGTTACTTGTAACATCGAACGGTTCTCAGGGTTCATTGTTGTCTCCCATAACTGGTCAGCGTTCATCTCACCTAAACCTTTATATCGTGCTAATTGCCACTTCGGTGTTGCTGGTAATTCTTCTCTTAATTTATTAAGTTCACGTTCATTATAGACGTAATATTTTTTCTTTCCTTGCTCCACTTTAAATAATGGTGGTTGTGCAATATAAATATATCCCGCTTCAAGTAACGGTCTCATAAAACGATAGAAGAAAGTAAGTAATAGTGTTCTAATATGCGCACCATCAACATCCGCATCCGTCATAATAACAACTTTGTGATAACGTGCTTTAGAAATATCAAATTCGCCGCCGATACCAGTACCCATCGCTGTAATCATAGAACGGATTTCATTATTTCCTAAAATACGATCTAATCGTGCTTTTTCAACGTTTAATATCTTACCGCGTAACGGTAAAATAGCCTGAGTCTTAGAGTCACGACCGGATTTCGCTGAACCACCGGCAGAGTCTCCCTCAACGATATATAATTCGCTGATTGATGGATCTTTACTAGAACAGTCTGCAAGTTTACCCGGAAGACTAGAAACTTCAAGTCCCGATTTGCGTCGTGTTACTTCACGCGCTTTCTTCGCAGCAAGACGTGCACGTGATGCCATAATACCTTTTTCAACGATAATACGTGCAACAGGCGGATTCTCCATTAAGAATCTTTCAAAGTTTTCTGCAAATAGATTATCTGTAATTTGACGTACTTCTGTATTGCCTAGTTTCGTCTTCGTTTGTCCCTCAAACTGAGGATTACCATGTTTAATAGACACTACCGCAGTAATTCCTTCACGTACATCTTCCCCGGATAGTTTCTCATCATTTTCTTTAATCAGTTTATTTTTAGCACCATAGTTATTAATGACACGTGTTAATGCACGTTTGAAGCCATCCTCATGCGTTCCACCTTCATATGTATGGATATTATTTGCATAACTTAAAAGGTTTGTTGAGTAACCATTGTTATATTGTATTGAAATTTCTACTTCAATATCGTCACGTGTATCATGAATATAAATCGGTTCAGGGAATAATACTTCTTTAGATTTATTTAATAATTCAACGTATGATTTAATACCACCTTCATAGTGATACTCATCTTCAATCACTTCTTCTTCGCGTTCATCACGAGCTATAATCTTAATACCTTTATTTAAGAATGCAAGTTCACGAATACGCTTTTGTAAAATCTCATATTCATACTCTGTTGTTTCCGTAAATATTTCCGGATCTGCTTTAAAGCGGATTTCAGTTCCTGTTTTATCTGTCTCACCAATAACTTTCAAATCAAAAGCAGGAACCCCTTGATGATACGCCTGATGATGAATTTGTCCATCTTTATGTACATATACTTCTAAAGTTGATGATAGTGCGTTAACGACAGAAGAACCTACTCCGTGTAAACCACCAGAAACTTTATATCCGCCACCGCCGAATTTACCTCCGGCATGCAATACTGTTAAGATAACTTCTACCGCAGGACGACCCATTTTCTTATGCATTTCAACCGGAATACCACGCCCGTTATCTGTAACTTTAATCCAGTCATCTTTTTCTATCACTACTTCAATTTCATCCGCATATCCTGCTAATGCCTCATCGATACTATTATCAACGATTTCCCATACTAAGTGGTGTAATCCACGTGATGCAGTAGAGCCGATATACATACCTGGTCTTTTTCTAACTGCTTCTAATCCTTCTAATACTTGTATCTGGTCAGCACCATATTGATCTAAATTTTGTTCCAAGATTGTCACCTAGCCTTCAATTAGTCGAAATATGTCCATCAGAAACATTAAATAATTTCGCTCTGTTGATTGTTTCATGTTCAATACCATCCACTGATGTTGTTGTTACAAATGTTTGAACTTTATGTTGAATTGTAGTAAGTAAATGTGTCTGCCTTAAATCATCAAGCTCGCTTAATACATCATCCAGCAATAGAATCGGATATTCTCCCACTTCCAGATTAATCAATTCTATTTCAGCAAGCTTCACTGATAAAGCTGTCGTTCTCTGTTGACCTTGTGATCCGTACGTTTGCACGTCAATATCATTGATGGCAAACGTAATATCATCACGATGTGGGCCAAATAAACTTTGTGCACGTTCTATCTCACGTTTACTTTCTTTATTTAGCAATGAAACACAAGCTTCAATCATGGCTTGTGTGTCATCAATATATTCAAGACTTGATACATACAGTAATTTTAAGTTTTCTTTTTGTTTTGTAATGCCTTGATGAATAGGTAAGGCAAGCTCCTCCAGTTTTTCAATGAATGATTTACGTCGCTGCGTAAGTTTTACTGCATATTCCGCAAATTGTTCATTCAATACTTCAAGCATCGTAGTATCAGTATTGCCTGATAGTTTAAGTTGCTTAAGATGATGATTCTTTTGTTTGAGTATTCTTTGAAAGTTTGATAAATCATTAAGATAAACAGCAGATATCTGGCCGATTTCCATATCGATGAATCGGCGTCTTATTTGCGGACTACCTTTAACTAAATTCAAGTCTTCTGGTGCAAATAAAACGACGTTCATATGGCCGATGTATTCAGTCAGTCTCTTTTGTTCTAAATGATTCACTTTCGCTTTTTTACCTTTTGATGAAATTGTGAGTGATAATGGCATGATGCCATGTCGGTATTCTAAGTCACCTTCAATATGACTAAATTGTTCACCCCAGGTAATTAGTTCTTTATCATTTGAAGTTCTGTGACTTTTAGCCATCGCTAAACAATATATCGCTTCTAAAAGATTTGTCTTTCCTTGTGCATTAATACCTATCAAAATATTTACTTCATCGCTAAAGTCTAATTTGACGGAATCATAATTTCGATAATGCGATAAAGATAATGCTTTTAACTTCATTATGCTTCCGTGTAAGTAATCTTGTAAGTTTCGCCTTCAACTTCTAAAAGATCATCCTGGTGAAGCTTTTTACCACGTCTGTTTTCTTCTTCTCCGTTCAACATTACCGGGTTATCCTGCAGATACCATTTCGCTTGTCCGCCCGTTGAGATAATCCCTTCTGCTTTTAGAAATTGACCTAACGTAATCTCACTATTTAGTTCGACTATATTTACCATTCACGGTTCACTCCTATTCCATGTCAGTCATTATATAATTATACCTTTAATCTTTAAAAATTGCATGTTTTTTCACATAAATAAAAACGCTGAATGCTTATCATTCAACGTTTTTATTTATGAACATTACATATTTTTTTCTAAATCATTTATTTTACATCTACATTTGATTTTTTAACAAGTAACATCATCACTGTAATTAACAAAAATGCCGTTCCAGCTAAAAATGGAATTGTAATAAAACCAAAGTAATTCACATACTGTGTACTACAAGGGACGCCACCAACACATGGTTTGATTGGTGCAAATCCAGGAATCTTCTGTTCCATATAGTGAATCACCGAAATACAAAAACCGATGACAGAGAAAGTCATAATCAAATATTTAAATTGATATGCATTTGTAAATGCTGCAAATCCAGCAATAATTACTAAAGGATACATTAAGATTCTTTGATACCAGCATTTTTCACAAGGTACATAATGCATGATTTCTGAATAATACAAACTACCTAACATTGCCACAAGTGCAATTACCCAGGAAATATAAAAATATTTAGTATTTTTCATTATTTTAACGCCTTATCAATAGCTTCTGTGACCGCATCGATGTTCATCGGATCAGCAAGTGCTTTACCATTAACAATGATTGTTGGTGTAGAAGTGATATTGTGTTTTTGATATAAATCGATATCTTTTTGAACAGCAGCTTTCTCACTGTTCGCTTTAATTGCATCAACTATTTTCGCTTCGTCCTTTACGCCTGCAGTTTTAAGTGCCTTCTTAACAGCAGCCATCGTTAACCATTTATCTTGAGAACCATTATGCGTTTGTAATTTAAATAATGCATCATGGAATGCCCAATATTTATCTGGATCATTTTTTAACACTGTTTCACCAGCAAGTCCACCTAAAATTGATTCTTCAGCATGAAATGGTGTATGAATAAAGTAATAGTTCGCTTTACCTGTATCAAAGTATTTTTTCTTAAGTTCAGGTTTCATGTTACTATCAAAATATTTACATGCCGGACATTTAAAATCTCCAAATTCAACCACTGTTACTTTCGCATCTTTTTTTCCTATCATCGGTTGACCTTTTAAATCAACCTTATCAGTATCTACCGGATCTTTACCTTGATTGTTATTGACTGTAGAATCAACTGTCGATGTATCGACGCTATCTGTTTCAGTTTTATCTTTTTGTTTCATGATCACCATTGCTGCCAAAGCACCTACAACTAAAAGTGTAAGAACCATCGTAAAAATTAATGAGCTTTTATTCTTCATCGAATTGACCTCTCTTTATTGTGTATACACAATTTGTTATTTATTATTATAAATTTTTAGAATACATAGTATAAATATTATATTAAATAAAATAACAATGCCACAATAAAATAGTTAATTTTTTGTGAACTATTTTGTTTGCAATGCTCTTTTAAAATTCTTAATTAGTCCTTTATCGTTACTGAATACACTACCTTTGTATATTTTTGCTGCGATAAAAAACAGTACAATAATCGTTACGATACAAATAATAATACCAATGATAAGCTGAACATCACTCGTTTTCTGAGAAATGGTTCTGAGTAACATTACTTGTGGCGTGAAGAAAGGAATAAAGCTTGTAATCTTTACAAGTAGTGTATCTGGTGTTGTTAAGCTAAATATCGCAATATAGAATGCAGCCATATTTAAAAATGTGACCGGCATTATGGCTTGACCTATATCCTCAATACGATTTGTTAATGAACCGACAATTGCACTTAAACTGATATATAGCAATAAGCCCAAAATTAAGAAAATAAGTGCATACATAAGTACACGAACATTTTCCTGTGTAAATTTAAATCCAAAACTTTCAATCGTTTTATTTAAATTAAACACCTGAACACATATAAAAATTGTAAGCGCATAGATGATAATTTGTACTAACGCTACTGCAATGACCCCAATAATCTTAGCCATTAAATGTGTGATTGGTGAAATACTTGTGACGATCATTTCAATGACACGTGATGATTTCTCCTGTGCAATTTCTGTAGCAATTTGACTTCCATAGTTAATTGTAATAAAGAAAATTAAAAAGATTCCTGCATATACTAACGCTGTATTTACTGCTTTACTTTCCTCAGACACTTTATCGTTAGCATCTAATGGTTTAATAACTTCATTATCAACTTTGGCTTGTGATAGCACTTTTGCTAATTTATCAGGTGCAAGATTTAGTGACTTTGCAATATTATTGCTCTGAAAAGCAGTCAATGTAGATTGTATCTGCATCAATTCATCTGTACCTAAACTATCTAGTGTATAAACTTTACTTTCAATTGTTTTATCTGTATTTTCTTTAATTTCGATCAATACTTTATATTTTTCATTTTTTATCCCTTTTTTCCCCGCTTCAAGATCAACTATCTTTAACTTCTTTTTCTTATCTAATTTTTGATATTCATCTTTAAATACAGTTGATAATGTTTTGTCTTCGGAAGTAATAACAGTAATATCATCTTCGCTCTTATCAAAGAAATCATAAATTTTATCAGCGTTACTTAATGCGATAATCGCAAGTATTACGATCAAAGTCGAAATGATAAAAGATTTACTCGATACTTTTTTCCAGAATGTTAACCAAAATGTCGGTATAAATTTATTCATGTCTATTACCTACTTTCTCAATGAATATTTCATTTAGAGATGGTTCATTGACCTGGAATCTTGAAACATAGCCCATTTGTTTAACAGCATCGAATATGATAGGTGCTACCTCTCCATTAGCAATTTGAATACGCACATCATTTTTATTTTGACTAAATTTTGTTACGCCTGGAACATTCGCTAACGTACTAAAATCATGTTGTCCTTCGATAATGATTTCTTTCTTGCCAAAATCATGTTTCACTTGTTTAATTTCTCCTGAAACAACCGTCTTACCTTTATTCAAAATACACACATGTTCACACATCTCTTCTACATGTTCCATGCGATGCGAACTAAATACAATAGTAGCACCATTTTCATTGATTTCTTTAACAGCTGATTTTAACAGTTCTACATTCACTGGATCAAGACCGCTAAAAGGTTCATCAAGAATAAGTAAAGAGGGGCGATGTATAATGGCACCGATCAATTGAATTTTTTGTTGATTACCTTTAGATAAGTCTTCGATTTTCTTATTTTTATTTTCTGGTACATCGAAACGATCGAGCCAATAATCTAGAGCTTTATCAATATCCTTTTTATTCATACCTTTTAACTGGGCTAAATACTGAATTTGTTCACTTACTTTTAATTTTGGATTCAAGCCACGCTCTTCAGGTAAGTAACCAATTATATCAGTGACAGAATAATCAATCGGTTTACCGTTATATGTAATTATTCCTGCCGTCTTAGATAGAAGACCTAAAATCATGCGAAATGTTGTCGTTTTTCCCGCACCATTTCCGCCTAAGAAACCAAGCATCTCACCAGCAGGTACAGAAATATTGACATTGTCTACTGCTTTGAAATCATTAAATTCTTTACTAACATTCTCCAGAATCAGCATTTTGCTACCTCCATCATAGTTTTTGAGGATTTCCATACTTTAAGAAAATAGTATTATCTCACTTAAAATTGTAATATATAGCATATTTTATGACAAGTATATTTGTCAAAATAAAAACTTTATTTGTCAAAATAAAAAGCTTAAACCAGAATCTGGCTTAAGCTTTTAAATTAATATGTTCTTATCGGTAAAATAAGCTGAACTAAATTTTCATCTTCTTCGGGTTTCAGGATAAATGGTCGCATCGTTCCAAAGAACTCAATTTGAACATCATCATTATCAATGGCACGTAGTGCATCCATCATATATTTTGAGTTAAAGGAAATTTTGATACCTTCTCCTTCAAATTTATTTGTCTTAACATCTTCTTTCACCGTACCGATTTCAGGTGAAGTAGAAGATAATTCTACTGCATTCTCTGAAGCAGATAATTTAATGACGTTATTTCCCCCTTCACGAGCCAGTAGAGAGGCACGATCAATGGCACGGAAGAAGTCTCCGTTATTAATAGATAACGCCGTCTCATAGCTTTCTGGAAATAAACGTGATGTATCTGGATAATTTCCTTCAAGCAGACGTGAAATAAAGTTAATATTTCCTACTTTGAATAATACTTGGTTTGATGCAAAGAAAATATCAATTGTTTCTTCAGTATCATCAATAATTTTATTTAACTCATTTAATGCTTTTCCTGGAATAATGACATTGATTGTTTCAATGTTCGTGTTTTCCAGTTGAAGCTTTCTTAAAGCTAAACGATGTGAATCTGTTGCAGTACAGTTTAATATACCATCGCTTATCAGCCAGTTAACACCTGTTAACACTGGACGTGTTTCTGACGTGGACACTGCGAAATTAGTTTGTTTGATAATATTTTTTAATACTTTAATTGGTAAAGTAATCGCTTCTTGTTCACTTACTTGTGGTAATAATGGATATTGATCTGAATCAATACCAGATACATTAAATTCTGATTGTCCTGATGTAATTTTTGCCTGGAAGTTATCATTTGTTTCAATCGTTACAGTATCTGCAGGTAATTTTTTAATGATATCTACAAAGAAACGACCTGGTAATACGATTGAGCCTTTCGTATCCACAGATAAAATCTCATTGTCTCCTTGCTCAGTTGGAATCGTAATTTCAATAGATACTTCTGAATCTGACCCTGTTAATACTAATTTATTATCAAAAGCATCTAATTTAATACCTGTTAATACTGGTAAAGTTGTTCTTGGAGAAATGGCTTTTAATGTATCATTCAATTGAGTAATAAAGTGATCTCTTTGAATTGTAAATTTCATAATGAATAAGCTCCTTAAAATGATATTTATATATATTTTATCTCTTTTAAAACCGTAATAATAGTAATAGGGGCTGTGAATAGGTGGATAAGTCTATTGAACTGAGTTCGGAGAAGATATCCACATGTGCATAACTTGTTTATATGTATCAAAAAGTTATGCACAATTTTAACATTACCCCTTGATATCTTTTTCGATATTTTTTAAATCACTTTTTAAACTATTATCATGTTCTAATTCTTTTCTGATTTTTTCATGAGCGTGTATAACAGTTGTATGATCTCTTCCACCAAATTCTTCACCAATTTTAGGTAAAGAGAAGTCAGTGAGTTCACGTGCTAAGTACATTGCAATTTGTCTAGGAAATGCAATAGATTTAGTACGCTTTTTTGCACTGAAATCTTCTAGACGGATGTTATAGTATGCACCTACAGCTTCCTGAATATCCTGAATGGTTACTTTCTTTGGTTTACTAGAAGCGATAATATCCTTTAAAGCCTCAGCCACTAAATCAGAGTTTAGTTCACGGTTTACTAATTTAGAATAGGCAACAACTTTTGTTAGTGCTCCCTCAAGTTCACGAATATTTGATTGAATTTGAGTAGCGATATAAAGCATTGCTTCATTTGGAATCTCTATATTTTCTTCCTCTGATTTTTTACGTAATATTGCGATACGTGTTTCAAGATCGGGTGGGGTAACGTCTGTTGTTAGTCCCCATTCAAAACGTGAGCGTAAACGTTCTTCTAAAGTAGGTATTTCTTTGGGAGCACGATCACTTGAAATTACAATTTGTTTATGATTTTGATGAAGTTCGTTAAACGTATGGAAAAATTCTTCTTGTGTCGATTCTTTTCCAGCTAAAAACTGAATATCATCTATGAGCAGTACATCAACATTACGATATTTCGATCTAAATTCTTCAGTTTTGTTGTCTTTAATGGAATTGATGAATTCATTCGTAAACTTTTCACTTGAAGTATATACGACTTTTGCATTTTCCTTATGTTCCATAACGTAATGACCAATGGCGTGCATTAGATGTGTCTTACCTAAACCTACGCCACCATATATAAACAGCGGATTGTATGCTTTTGCTGGTGCTTCAGCAACTGCTAAACTTGCTGCATGACTAAAGCGATTACCGCTTCCGATGACGAAAGTGTCAAATGTATTATCAGTGTTGAGTTGACTTGGCAAAATTTCTTGAGAAGCAGGTCTTTCAGTAGGTTTATTTGCCTGAAAATCAGTTTCGGAATCATCAAATTCATCAGAAATGACTTTAATATTTAAATGTTCTCCGATAGTTTCTTCTATTACTTCCTGAATTAAGTTTAAATAATTTTTTTTCAGCCAGTCTGCATTGAAAGAAGTTGGTGCTAAAATAACGATTTGATTGTTATCCAGAGACTTGATCTTTGTTTCACTAAACCAAGTATCGTAACTTGCGTTCGTTAGTTTTGTCTGTAATTTTGTTAAAACTTTATCCCATATCGTATCGATTCCACTCATAATGTTCCTCTTTCTTATAAAAAAATTTCAAAGTTATACACAGTATTAAAAATGTGAATAAACATAAAACACAGGTTTGAATAGTTTATCCACAAACTATACACAAAATGTGGATAAAATCATAAACCAATTCTTTATCCACAGGAAATATATCAAAATCTTATCAAAAAAAGATTATAATATCAAGTGTTACATCGACTTATCCACAAACATATACTTAACCACATCGCACTTTAAAAGTAAAGTTGAATATGTGATTTAGGATGTGAATAACTATGGAACAAGTTGAATCTGATTTATGATTATCCACAAAGATCTGTGAATAGATGTGGATAAGTGGATACCTTTCTTTCAATCTTCTAACTAGAAAGAGGTTGATTTTAGAGGTTGCTTTTGATATACTTCAATAGTTACTGTAAATCACTAGACGAAATTCGATAGATGAAATATAAATTAATGGAGGTGTTTTTAGTGGTAAAACGTACTTATCAACCAAATAAACGTAAACATAGTAAAGTTCATGGATTCCGTGCACGTATGAGCACAAAAAACGGCCGTAACGTATTAGCGCGTCGTCGTCGTAAAGGCAGAAAAGTATTATCAGCATAAGATCACTGAACATTTCAGTGGTCTTTTTTTATTTTGTTTAAAACAGGTCTGTATTCTAGTATAATGAATAAAAGTATCTATTTAGTGATAGAAGTTGGTGTATCGTGGAAAAAGCATATCGAATCAAAAAAAATGATGATTTTCAAAAAGTTTATAAACAAGGTAAGTCCGTTGCTAATAAGCAATTTATCATCTATAGATTCAATAATCAGGAAAATGAGCATTTTAGATTAGGCATTTCAGTGTCGAAAAAAATTGGAAATGCTGTGACACGTAATCGTATAAAAAGAGCGATTAGAGAAAGTTTTACGCGCCATAAACAAGATATCATTAAAGATGATTTTATTGTTATTGCCAGAAACCCTTCAAAAGATATGACAGTTGAAGAAATTCATAAGAGTCTTGAGCATGTCATGAAGATTGCGAAAGGTTTTAATAAAAGAATCAGTTAATCTTATGATGGAGGTATGCCTGTGTTAGAGAAAAATTATATAGCCAGTACTGTTGAACTTGCGATTCAACAAGGACTTGATGAATTAAACCTGCAAGAAAAACAAGTAAAGATTGATGTTATCCACCCAGGAAAGAAAGGTTTTTTTGGTATTGGCAAAGCTGATGCAGAAGTGAAACTTACTGTAATTGACCCTGAATTAAAGAAACTTTCTACTATTGAAGCTGTTAAAAATAAAAGTGAACACTTAACTCAGGAAACAGAAGAACAAACGACTAATACAGAACGAGTGCAACTTGAACAATCGGACGATAAAAAGGGTATTGATACTGATGTAGTTATACTTGCTACTACTGAAAAAGAGTCGCTATCAAAACAACAAGCAAAAACAGATGCACTGAATCAAACTGAAAAATATATCACTGCTATTATTCAAGAAATGGGTATTGATACTTTTGCTACAAGCAGCTTTAAGAATAATAGTGAAGTTGTGATTAATTTGGAATCAAGTGAAGCTGGACGAATTATCGGAAAGCGTGGACAAGTATTGAATAGTCTGCAGTTGCTTGCTCAAAATTATTATAACCATATTGAAAAAGGTTATATGACTGTAACGCTGGATATCGAGAATTACCGTGAGAAACGTAAAGAAACGTTACAAAATCTCGCTTTAAATATGTCAAAAAAAGCAGTTGCTACACGTAAACCGGTAAAGTTTGAGCCTATGCCGAACTATGAGCGAAAAATTATGCATCAAATATTGACCAATATTGAGAATATCGAAACATATTCTGAAGGTCGTGAACCTCATCGTTATTTAGTCATTAAAGCACGTTAATTCTATAACTCTGACTAACTCTAAAAACATTAAGTTTTTAGAGTTAATCTGTTTATTTAAAGCAAAAGTGTTTTCATTTTTAACATTTCAAACTACAATCAACAAATGGACATTTAAAGGAGGATCAATGTATGGAATTCGACACAATTTCAAGTATTTCAACACCGATGGGAGAAGGCGCCATTGCTATCGTTAGACTTTCTGGAGATGAAGCGATAAATATTGCAGACAAGATATATAAAGGTAAGCACAAATTAATTAATGTTGATTCACACACGATAAATTACGGTCATATCATTGATCCTGAGACAAATGACATTGTTGAAGAAGTAATGGTGGCAGTAATGCGTGCACCTAGAACCTATACGAGAGAAGATATTGTTGAAATCAATTGTCATGGTGGTATTATGACTGTTAATCGTGTTTTAGAACTAACATTATCTAATGGTGCAAAGTTAGCTGAGCCAGGAGAATTTACGAAACGTGCATTTTTGAATGGTCGTATTGATTTATCTCAAGCAGAAGCAACAATGGATTTTATTCGTTCTAAAACAGATCGTGCGTCAAAAGTTGCGATGCAGCAAATTGAAGGTCGACTTAGCACACTTATTAAAGGATTGCGTCAATCAATCCTGGAAATTCTAGCACAAGTCGAAGTTAATATTGATTATCCTGAATATGATGATGTAGAAGAAGCAACGAATCAATTCTTATTAACAGAAGCTGAAAAGATAAAGACGAGCATTGAAGGATTATTACAAACTGGTACGCAAGGTAAAATCTTACGTGAAGGATTATCAACAGTTATCGTTGGTAAACCTAATGTTGGTAAATCTTCAATGTTAAATAATTTAATTCAAGATAATAAAGCAATTGTTACGGAAATTGCAGGAACTACACGTGATGTGTTAGAGGAATATGTAAACGTACGTGGCGTACCTTTACGTTTAGTAGATACGGCTGGTATTCGTGAAACAGACGATATCGTAGAAAAGATTGGTGTTGAACGTAGTCGTGAAGCTTTAAGCAAAGCTGATTTAATTCTTTACGTATTAAATTATAATGAAGCATTAACAGAAAGTGATCATCAGCTTGCTGAAGTTATTAAAAATGAAGATGTTATCGTTATTATTAACAAAACAGATTTATCACAAGCATTAGATATTGAAGCGGTGAAACAAATGGTTGGTGTAAATACGCCAATTGTGATGACATCGATGGTTGACCAAAGTGGTATCGAACAGTTAGAAGAGAAGATTCGTGATCTATTCTTTGAAGGAGCAGTATCGAATCAAGATATGACATATGTCTCAAATGCAAGACATATTAGTTTATTAAAAGATGCAAAACAATCAATCAGTGATGCTATTATTGCTGCTGAAAGTGGTGTACCGATAGATATGATTCAAATCGATCTAATAAAAACATGGGAGTTACTTGGAGAAGTAATTGGTGAGTCTGTTGCAGATGGCTTAATCGATCAGTTATTTAGCCAGTTCTGTTTAGGAAAATAAGGAGGAAATATTTTGGAACAAAGATATGATGTAATTGTTGTTGGTGCAGGTCATGCAGGTGTTGAAGCGGGATTAGCTGCAGCGAGAAAAGGTGCAAAGACTTTAATGCTGACAATTAATTTGGACTCAGTTGCTTTTATGCCATGTAATCCATCGGTAGGTGGTCCTGCAAAAGGAATTGTTGTCCGTGAAATTGATGCTTTAGGTGGCCAAATGGCTAAAACGATAGACAAAACGCACATTCAAATGCGTATGTTAAACACAGGTAAAGGACCAGCTGTACGTGCTTTACGTGCACAAGCAGATAAAGTGCTTTATCAGCAAGAAATGAAAGATGTTATAGAAAATACCGCCAACTTAGATATTATGCAAGGTATGGTTGAACGTTTAATCATTGAAGATGATAAAGTTAAAGGTGTAGAAACAATTATTGGTACAACGTACTATGCTGATGCAGTCGTACTTACTACGGGTACTTTTTTACGTGGGGAAATTATTTTAGGTAATATTAAATATTCTTCAGGACCAAACCACCAAATGCCATCAATCACATTAGCAGATCACTTACGTGAAATCGGCTTTGATATTGTGCGCTTTAAAACGGGAACACCACCTCGTGTGAATGGCAATACAATTGATTATTCGAAAACTGAAATTCAGCCTGGTGATGAAGTACCACGTGCATTCAGTTACGAAACGACTGAATTCATCTTAGATCAGTTACCTTGCTGGTTAACATATACAAATGCCGCAACACATAAAGTAATAGATGATAATCTGCATTTGTCTGCAATGTATTCAGGCATGATAAAAGGAACAGGTCCGCGCTATTGTCCATCGATTGAAGATAAATTCGTGCGTTTCAATGATAAACCTCGTCATCAAATTTTCTTAGAGCCAGAAGGACGTAATACGAAAGAAGTTTACGTTCAGGGGTTATCTACAAGCTTGCCGGAACACGTACAACTTCAAATGTTACAATCAATCCCTGGTCTTGAGAAAGCAGATATGATGCGTGCTGGATATGCGATTGAATATGATGCAATTGTGCCAACACAATTATGGCCAACACTTGAAACGAAAAAGATAGATGGCTTATTTACTGCGGGACAAATTAACGGAACGAGTGGATATGAAGAAGCAGCGGGTCAAGGTTTAATGGCGGGTATTAATGCTGCAGCAAAAGTATTAAATCAAGAACCATTAATTTTAGGACGTCACGAAGCTTATATTGGGGTCTTAATCGATGACTTAGTAACGAAAGGTACAAACGAACCATATCGACTACTTACAAGCCGTGCTGAACATCGTCTATTATTACGTCATGATAATGCTGATTTACGTTTAACGGAAATCGGTAAAGAAATAGGATTGATAGATGAAGCCCGTTATGCTAAATTTATTGCAAAGAAAGCTGCTATTTCCGAGGAAATAAAACGTTTAACAAATACCCGTATTAAACCAAATGCAGAAACACAGGAAATGATTGCTTCACGTGGTGGAGCTGCTTTAAAAGATGGTATTTTAGCGATTGATTTATTACGTCGACCTGAAATGGATTATAACGCTGTAGCTACACTCATAGACAATGAAGTCACAGTAGATGAAGCGGTCGCAGAACAAGTAGAAATCCAGACGAAGTACGAAGGCTATATTCAAAAGTCATTACAACAAGTTGAAAAAGTGAAACGTATGGAAAACAAAAAAATTCCAGAAAATATTGATTATGATGATATTCATTCATTAGCAACAGAAGCGCGTCAGAAATTAAAAGAAGTTAAACCATTAAGTATTGCGCAAGCTTCAAGAATTTCAGGTGTGAATCCTGCAGATATTTCAATTTTATTAGTCTATATTGAACAGGGAAAAATTAAAAGGGTGAACTAGATGAACGAGACGCAATTCGTACAAAAATTACAGGAAAAAGGCTTTACTATCACTGAAAAACAACAAAAACAATTTGCAATTTACTATGAAACTTTAGTAGAGTGGAATAAGCTAATGAATTTAACTGCTGTGACTGAAAAAGAAGAAGTATATTTAAAGCACTTTTTTGATTCAATTACACCAAGTTTTTATTATGATTTTACAAAGGTTCAGTCCATTTGTGATGTAGGTGCGGGTGCTGGGTTTCCAAGCATACCATTAAAAATTATGTTCCCTCATCTTGAAGTGACGATCGTTGATTCATTAAATAAACGCATCAACTTCTTAAATCATTTAAGTGTTGAACTTGGTTTGACGAACGTTCGATTTATTCATGATCGTGCTGAAACGTTTGGTAAGGGTGAGTACCGTGAATCATTTGATGTTGTAACAGCACGCGCAGTTGCTCGTCTTTCAGTACTCAGCGAATTGTGTTTACCTCTTGTTAAAAAAGGCGGTCATTTTATAGCGTTAAAAGGTGCACAAGGTGAAATAGAAGTGGAAGAAGGTTTATTTGCAATTTCAATTTTAGGTGGAGAAGTAATTCATAATCATCCTTTAACGTTACCAGAAGAAGATAGTATGCGTTATATTTTGGATATTGAAAAGAAACGTCAAACACCTAAAAAATATCCACGCAAACCAGGCACACCGAATAAAGAGCCTTTATTAAAGTAAGATACTAAATTGTTATCGTATTTTGAAGTGAAAGTGAGTCGATTGATATGAAAAAACCCTTTTCTAAGTTATTTGGACTAAAAGATAAAGAAGAAGATGTTGATGTACAGCGTCAGAATGGTAATGTTGTTACTGTCCCAGTAGAACGTATTGTACCGAACAGATATCAACCAAGACAAATTTTTGATGAAGAAAAGATTAAAGAATTAGCAGAATCCATTCGTTCATATGGTTTATTACAACCTATTGTGGTACGTCCAATTGAAGAAGGTATGTATGAGATTATTGCAGGCGAGAGAAGGTTTCGTGCATTAAAGTTCAATAGCACTGCTGAAACAGAAGTAATTGTTAAACAGATGAATGACAAAGAAACTGCTGCGATTGCTTTAATCGAAAATATTCAACGTGAAAATTTATCAGCTGTTGAAGAAGCGGAAGCTTATAAGAAGTTATTAGACTTAGATAGTATTACGCAACAGGATCTTGCGACTAGTTTAGGTAAAAGTCAGTCATTTATTGCGAATAAGTTAAGACTATTACGTTTATCTCAACCGATTTTAGATGCATTGGGCAAGCAGCAAATTACAGAACGACATGCCAGAGCATTGCTTGCTTTAGATGAAGTTGGGCAAAAAAAGATGCTGGACATTATTAAAAGCCAAAATTTAAATGTGAAGCAGACAGAAGAACGTGTTAAGCGCTTGTTGGGTGGAGAAGATGTGAAACCTAAACGTATTGGCTTCACGAGAGATTTAAAGCTTGCATTCAATACAATCGGTGAAAGTTTAAAAGCAGTTGAGAAAAGCGGCGTAAAAGTAAAACGTAAAGATACCGAGTATGAAAATTTCTATGAAATTTCTATAAAAGTATTTAAGAATGATATGAATCAATAAAGTGGATGATACTTTCATCCACTTTTTTCTGTTCACGGATTGTCTGTGCAGAATTTCGATAAAATTGTTATAATCGTTACTATATGAAAAACATGAGTAGGAGAGAATATTGATGACAAAAATATTGGCCATCGCAAATCAAAAAGGTGGAGTTGGTAAAACGACAACTTCAGTTAACTTAAGTGCTGCATTAGCAGAACTTGGTAAAAAAGTTTTATTAGTAGATACCGATCCTCAAGGTAATGCCACGAGTGGTGTTGGTGTAGATAAAAATAACGTAGAAAATTCAGTGTACGACATGCTTGTTGAAGATGTGAATATCAATAAATGTGTTTTGGAAACAGCGGTTGAAAACTTATATATTATTCCAGCTAATATTGCATTAGCTGGTGCTGAAATTGAGTTAGTTTCTGCGATGAGCAGAGAAGTACGTTTAAAATATGCATTTAAAGAGTTAGAAACTGATTTTGATTATATCATCATTGATTGTCCACCTTCATTAGGTTTGTTGACAATCAATTCATTTACTGCAGCGAATGGAATCGTAATCCCTGTACAATGTGAATACTATGCGCTAGAAGGTTTGAGTCAATTACTTAACACAATTCGTTTAGTACAACGTCATTTAAATCAATCGCTTGAAATTGAAGGTGTATTATTAACGATGCTGGATGCACGTACGAATTTAGGTAATGATGTGATTGCAGAAGTAAAAGACCACTTTGGTGAAAAAGTATACGATACAATTATTCCTCGTAACGTACGATTATCAGAAGCACCATCTCACGGACAACCAATCAGTGTGTACGATGCCCGTTCAACGGGGGCGAAGACTTATAAGAGCTTAGCTGAGGAGGTTGTACGCCATGGCTAGAGGATTAGGTAAAGGATTAGGAAGGGGCTTAGACGCACTTTTCCAGGAAAACCAACAGGATGAATTAGTAGAAGATATCAGTCTTTCAGAATTACGACCAAATCCATATCAGCCGCGTCATGAATTTGATGAGCAGGCATTGAACGAATTAAGTAAATCGATTAAGATGCATGGTGTACTGCAACCTATCGTTGTACGTAAGTCAGTGAAAGGTTATGACATTGTTGTAGGTGAAAGACGTTTTAGAGCAAGTAAATTAGCAGGTAAAGTAAAGATTCCGGCAATCGTTAAGCAATTAACTGATACACAAATGATGGAACTTGCAGTGATAGAGAATTTACAGCGTGAAGATTTAAATCCACTGGAGGAAGCGAAAAGCTATCAATTTCTAATGGATAAATTAAATTTAACACAAGCTGAAACAGCTGACCGATTAGGTAAATCAAGACCATATATTGCGAATATGCTGCGGCTTATGAATTTACCACAGGCGGTTAAAGATTTAATTGATCAGAAGAAGATTTCAGGCGGACACGGACGTACACTACTTGGCCTAAAATCAGAAGAAGAAATGATTACAGTTGCCAAAAAAGTAATCGCTGAATCAATGAGTGTGCGTGAACTAGAGAAATATATTAAAGATTTAAATCATACAGAAGCTAAGCCGAAGAAAGAAAAGAAAAAACCAGTGTTTCTTGTGAAACATGAAGAAAACTTAAAACGTCATTTAGGAACAAAAGTAGAAATTTCTAAATCGCGTAAAAAAGGAAAAATTGCAATTGAGTTTACTTCTGAAGAAGAGTTTAATCGTCTTATTGCATTGTTAGAGAATACACAGTAGGTGAATGTTGTGAATGATATTATTAATGAATTAAAGGTCATATTTTTTGATACAAAGATGTGGTTGAATATTGCTACTGATATTTTATGGTCCATTATGCTCATTATTATAGCGGTCATTATTGTGCGCATTGTTAATAAGTTCATTGAACAATTTTTTAGAGTCAGACGTAAAACAAATTTTTCACAATCAACAAAACGGGACACAACGTTAATCAAACTACTGCAAAATATTGCATCATATGTAATTTGGTTTATCGTTTTAACGACAATACTGAGTAACTTTGGTGTGAAAGTCGAAAGTATTATCGCGGGGGCTGGTATTGCTGGTATCGCCATTGGATTTGGTGCACAAACTTTGGTCAAAGATGTTATTACTGGTTTTTTTATTATCTTTGAAAATCAATTTGATGTTGGAGATTATGTTAGAATAAATACAACAGGCACTACTGTTGCAGAAGGCACTGTTCAATCTATCGGTCTGCGCTCAACACGTATCAAGTCATTTACAGGGGAACTTACGATTTTGCCTAATGGCACAATGAATGAAATTGTTAATTTCTCAGTAAATAACTCAATTGCGATATTCGATATTTCCGTATCAAGTGAAGAAAATATCTCGCATATAGAATCAATATTGCAGCCCTATTTATTAACATTACCTGAGAAATATGCTGATTTAGTAAAAGCACCTGAAATGTTAGGTGTTGAAATGGTTAGTGCAGGAGAAACAAAAATAAGAATGTCGGCAGAAACTTTACCAAATAATCATGTGAAAGTTTCAAGAATATTACGTGGTGATATTAAAGAGTTTTTAGATCAAAATGGCATTCACGTACCTATGCCACGTGTTGTTATGTACAATCAACCAAATAAGGGTGATCACAATGCAAAATGATTATGAATTAAATACAATTGTTGAAATGAAGAAACCCCATGCGTGTGGAGAGAAACTTTTTAAAGTAGTTCGTTTAGGTGCGGATATCCGTATTAAATGTGAAGGTTGCGGTCGTAGTATTATGCTACCGAGACAAGCATTCAATAAAAAAATTAAAAAGATAACGGCACATGCCGAATAAGGAGAAGAAATTATGGCTTTAACAGCAGGAATTGTAGGATTACCAAACGTAGGAAAATCAACATTATTTAATGCAATTACAAAGGCAGGAGCACTTGCAGCTAACTATCCGTTTGCTACAATTGACCCTAACGTTGGTATCGTAGAAGTACCAGACGTACGTTTAGATAAATTAACTGAATTAGTTACACCTAAAAAGACAGTACCAACAGCATTTGAATTTACTGATATCGCTGGTATCGTTAAAGGTGCATCTAAAGGTGAAGGTTTAGGAAATAAATTCTTATCTCATATCCGTGACGTTGACGCAATTTGTCAAGTAGTGCGTGCATTTGAAGACGAGAATATTACACACGTATCAGGTAAAGTAAACCCTGTAGATGATATTGAAGTTATCAATATGGAGTTAATCTTAGCGGACTTAGAATCTGTTGAAAAACGCTATGCTCGTGTGCAGAAGATGGCAAAACAAAAAGATAAAGATGCAATGGTTGAAGAATCAATCTTAGCAATTATTAAAGAAGCTTTAGAAAATGAACGTCCTGCAAGAAGTATTGAATTCTCTCCGGAACAAGAGAAAGTTGTTAAAGGTATGCACTTGTTAACTGCAAAGCCAATGTTATATGTGGCAAATGTATCTGAAGACGATTTAGTAGCAGGAGAAGAAAATGAACATGTAAAAGCAATTAAAGCATATGCTGATAATGAAGGTTCACAAGTAATTGTTATCAGTGCACGTATTGAAGAAGAGTTAGCGGCATTAGATGAAGAAGATAAAAAAGAATATTTAGCAGATCTGGGTATTGAAGAATCTGGGTTAGATAAATTGATCAAAGCTTCATATCACTTATTAGGTCTTGCTACTTACTTTACAGCTGGTGTACAAGAAGTGCGTGCATGGACGTTTAAACGTGGTATGACTGCACCCCAATGTGCAGGAATCATTCATACTGACTTTGAACGTGGATTTATCAGAGCAGAAATTGTAAGTTATGATGATTTAATTGAACATAATGGTATGACTGCTGCAAAAGAGGCGGGTCGTGTACGTTTAGAAGGAAAAGATTATATCATGCAGGATGGCGACGTTGTTCACTTTAGATTTAATGTATAATCAAACAAACAGGAGCATAACATGCAACCATTAAAGCGAATCATATACTGTATCAAAGTTATTATTAAGTCTGAAGACAAAGTAAATCCGATATACCATGTTACATATCATTATTTAGTACAGGCAGTTGCAATATCTGAACCAGTGAAACTAAATGATTCAATTTACAATAAAGTCTCATTTCCAAAAACGGCGATACGCTATTTAGACATTATCGAAACTGATGAAATAAATCCGGATGACACAGATTATGAAGAATACGTTTATTTGCATCGTACCGGTGATATTAAATTATTCTATTCAAAAGAAATGGTGACTTATCAATTAAATGAAGTTCATCATTAATTTATAAAAGAAATGATTGATGAAAAAAGTAAACTATGCTATAATTCTCTATTGTGAGTAATGAAAATTATTCCTTGCTTTATTAAATAATAAAGCCGCATAGACCATAAGGAGGTGTAAAAGATGAGAAAATACGAAATTATGTATGTCGTACGTCCGAACATTGAGGAAGATGCTAAGAAAGCTTTAATCGAGCGTTTCGAAGAGATTCTTACTTCTAACGGAGCGGAAATCATCGAATCAAAGGATTGGGGTAAACGTCGTTTAGCTTACGAAATCAACGATTTTAAAGAAGGTTTCTACCAAATCGTTAAAGTAAACTCAACTGATGCTGCTACAAACGAATTCGATCGTTTAGCAAAAATCAACGATGACATTATCCGTCATATCGTTATACGCGAAGAAGAAAAATAAACCTAACATGTGGGGGCGATTTATTTGCTTAACCGAGTTGTATTAGTAGGTCGTTTAACAAAAGATCCAGAATACAGAGTCACACCATCAGGCGTGTCAGTAGCTACATTTACATTAGCAGTTAATCGCACATTTACAAATGCTCAAGGAGAGAGACAAGCTGATTTTATCAACTGTGTCGTTTTCCGTAAACAAGCAGAAAATGTGAATAACTTCTTAAACAAAGGTAGTTTAGCTGGGGTAGATGGCAGATTGCAATCACGTAGTTATGATAATCAAGAAGGCCGTAGAGTATATGTAACGGAAGTAATTTGTGATTCAGTACAGTTCTTAGAACCGAAGAATGCAAATCAAAATCGTTCAAATAATGACCCGAGTCAAGACTATTCAAGTTATGATCAAGGTGATTATGGACAACAATCTCAAGGTCAAAATTATCAATCAAATCATAATAACAACAATCAACAACAGTCTAATGCATCAGCACCATCAACGAATCCATTTGCAAATGCAACTGGTCCGATTGATATCAGTGATGATGATTTACCGTTCTAATAAAGAAAATTGTAAGTAAGGGAGGCAACAATCATGGCAGGTGGACCAAGAAGAGGCGGTCGTCGTCGTAAAAAGGTTTGTTATTTCACAGCAAACGGAATTACACATATCGACTATAAAGAAGTAGAAATGCTTAAAAAATTCATTTCTGAACGCGGTAAAATTTTACCACGTCGTGTAACAGGTACTTCAGCTAAATACCAACGTATGTTAACTGTAGCGATCAAACGTGCACGTCATATGGCATTATTACCATATGTTAAAGATGAACAATAAGATATAATTCATAAGCTGCAATCCTAATGGATTGCAGCTTATTTTTTGTTTATCAAATTTTCAAAAAATTTATATTTAATTCACATTTATTATAAAAATTTAATATTAATTATAGTGTTATTTTACAATTAAAGTGTTGAAATTGTTATAAAAAGTAAATATAATAATTTTGTAATTATTAATATCTTTTAATAATCACATAAAACTTAGGGAGGGAGGTTGACCAATATGAACAATTGGCTAGATACGAATCATTCCTTTGAATTGAATCCATTTAACCGATTGATTTTGTACAAAATTTATCATATCTTAGAAAAGCTCGATCCACTTAATGTTGAAATGCATAGATTACATCAGAAGATTGTGAGAGATGGTCTCGACTCTCAGAATCATATTTTGCTGGAAGAACTGGCTTTAGAATATGAAAAAATACCTTCTCATGTAACAGAATTTGTTGAAGCAGTCATTAGAATGTATGTGCATATGACAAAATCATATACAGCACTTACAAAAAGTGAAATCGAAGTTTTAAAAGATCATCCTTATTTTTCTTTCTTAGGATTTAATCTTAATGAAGAAACGGATTATGAATTATACGCATTCTTTTATCTTCAAGAAATGCACCATTACGAAGGAAAGATAGATTTATCACTATTTAGCACGCTTTCAAAAAAACCGTTAGGCATCAAAGCTTATCAACTTATGTTAGATGTTTATGAGTACCATAAAATAAACACGTACCTTTCATTTGAAGTACTATGTAAAATATTAAAGTAGCTATACATAATCTTAAAATATAAAAAACAAGGCTGGGACAGAAGTGTTCTGTCGTTTAAGCTGTTAAACAGAAGAGAGCTAAGACTTATGTCTCACCCTTATTACATTTCAGCTAATAACTGATCGATTGTTTTAAGGTCAATATTATTGCATCGAACATATTTAACACGATAAATATGTTCGATTGCTGTTCGCGCCTCTATTTTATTGCTCGTTTTTAAATACAAATTCATAGGTACAGGATCGTCTTCACGTAGACCGGGTTGATGATAATTGAAATTTGTTTTTGTAAAGCCAAACTTCTTGTAAAATGCGTCAAGTGGGCTATTCCCATCGGCATCTTTTTCACATTCAAGCATGATATGTTCTAATACGGTGCCATTATTCTCACAAAGTTTTACCATGATATCTTCAGCCTCATTCATAAGTTGAAGCGCTATTTGTTTCCCACGTACTTCTGGATTAACGACGAGATATACGATGTAACCTATACGATATGTCACTTCTAAATGGAATGCAATAAAACCATACAGTATATCATCTTCATAGGCAGCGATAAAATGATAACTTTCTTCATCTTGTCTTTTAACGTTAAAAGACTGTGTAAATACTTCAATAGGTTCTCGAATTTCATAATCAAATTCAGCATTATATAAATCCATACATTGCTGAAAATAATGATCAGGTTCTGTAAGATGTAAAAATTTCATTTTAATACTCCGTTTACATTATTTAATATCCTTATTGTATCACTTCAACCCATTTAAAGCACTTTTAGAAATTTAACATAAAAAAGAAAAGTCCCGAAGGACTTTTCTTTTTTATGTTGTAATTAACGACGGTCAGTTAAGTCGTTACCTAAATCATCGCGACGGTCAGTTAAGTCGTTATCTAAATCATCGCGACGGTGAGCATTTGTATCGTCGATTTCAACTTCTTCACGACGAACTTCTTCTGAAACATGCTCAGTGTCAGTTACACGGTTTTTCTTGATTAATAATTCTTCAGATACTACGTTTTCTTTATCGATAGACACGCGTTCTTCAGTTAATGGGACACGGATAGTTTCTTCGTCTAAATCGTTATCGAAGTGACCATCAGCTACAGTTTCGTTAACTTTACGACGTTCAATTGTAACTTCATCGTGAGATACTGGTACATCAAATTCTTGACGTTCAGATACTACATTTTTGTCGATTGTAACTTCACCCGATTGAACTACATCTTTGTTTACACGTAAACGTTCTTCATGTAATTGAATTTTTTCATCATCTGAAATGTCGTTACGGTCTCTTAAATCGCTATCTAAATTGTTTAAACGCTCTTCTCTTGATAAGTTGTTGTACTCCTCATAGCTTAATCCACTGTTATTGTAATTGTTATTGTTATTCATATTTACTACTTCCTCTCCATTGTTTAAGTTATTTCTTTTGTGTTTCTCTGCATAATCCGCATCAGTATCAACATTCACACTTGCCGCGTATCCAAGACCTGTATGGTCAGTTTCATTAATGTGATCTGGAACATCATTGTCCCTTAAAGTACTACCTTCATCAGTAGCGTAAGCATCATTGTCTACATAAAGTAGAATTTTTCCGCTGTCTACAGCATTATCATACTCGACACGCTCTGATTCACTTAATTCTAATTTGTCAAACACTCGATGTTGTGGGTCTTCTCCAGTGAAGAATGCTGCCACTTTATCACCGAAAGAACCTTCAGCATCTTTAAATTGTACATCTGTATAATCTAAAGCTGAACCATCTAATTTGTTTTTAGAAATGACATGTAAGTCATGCTCTGCAATACCTTGTGTTTTTAGTTGGTCGATTCTACGTAATAAACTTTCTTCATTTAAAAATGTTTCTAAGTTTCTCATTTTCATCGTACCTCCAAATTGTTTGTATTGTCGTTGCTTGATGACTGTTGTTTTGTTGTTATGCTAATTAGATACCCGTGAACTTAAAAGGTAAACACAAATAATAAAGAATTTTTTCTAAATTTAGAGAATTAATAGTGACATACATATGGAAGAAAAGCATACTTTTTTATAAAAAAATATTTTAAAAATATTAAGTTTATAAGAGATTAACATACTTTTACCGTCATCGAGTCAGATAAATTGCGATTAAAAAATTAATCTATTTAATATATTACATACTGATTATTTTGAATAATGCGTCATTTTAAAGCGGTATTGCTAATTAAGTATAACTTTGATATTATCTATAAAATATTATAAATAAGAATAACTCATATAAATTAAAGGATATGGCTTTAGCGTTTCTACCACATTACCGTAAATAATGTGACTATGAGTAATAAAAGTGATATTTATTCATATAAATACACTTATTACTCATCTTAAATTTTATTTAAGATGAGTTTTTTTTATATTCTTTTAACATTTTTTTATCAAATTTATGGAGGTCGTTATGGAATTATTGCAGCAAAAAGTTAAAGAAGACGGTGTAGTAATTGATGGAGGAATTCTGAAGGTTGATTCTTTCTTGAATCATCAAATTGATGCAAAGTTAATGCATGAAATAGGCAAGACGTTCTATGAGACGTACAAAGATGAGAACATTACCAAAATCCTGACAATTGAAGCATCAGGGATTGCACCAGCTATTATGGCAGCATTGCATTTTGATGTGCCTTGTTTATTTGCAAAGAAGGCACAGCCAAGCACTTTAACAGAAGAAGTTTATCAGACGGATATCCATTCGTATACGAAGAATAAAACAAATCATGTTATTATTTCTAAAAAATTTTTAAATGAGAATGATCGAGTATTAATCATTGATGATTTTTTAGCAAATGGTGAGGCGGCACTTGGATTATATGATTTAGTAAATCAAGCAGGGGCAAGTTGTGCGGGTGTTGGTATCGTAGTTGAAAAAAGCTTCCAAAAAGGATACCAAAGACTAATAGATAAAGGATTAAGTGTCACAAGTTTATGTAGAATCGCTTCTTTAGATGATAATAAAGTGACATTGGTAGGCGAATAAGATGAAAAATTTATTATTAAGTATTCAGCATTTGCTCGCAATGTATGCTGGAGCAATTATTGTTCCAATCATAGTCGGGCATGCATTAGGGTTTAGCGCACAAGAAACGGCATATTTAGTTTCTGTCGATATCTTTATGTGTGGTGTTGCTACATTCCTACAAGTATATAAAGGTATCGGGATTGGCTTACCTGTAGTACTTGGATGTACCTTTACTGCCGTAACCCCAATGATTATGGTAGGTTCAAAACACGGAATAGATGTCCTTTATGGATCACTCTTTGCTTCAGGGATTATTATCGTACTTATTTCACCGTTCTTTTCCTATCTGGTAAAGATATTCCCGCCAGTAGTAACAGGTAGTGTTGTAACGATTATTGGTATTACGTTAATGCCGGTGGCGATGAATAATCTTGCTGGTGGACAAGGTAGTAAAGACTACGGAGCTCCGCTTAATATTTTATTAGGTTTAATCACTTTAATCATTATATTAGTTATTCATAGATTATCTACCGGATTTATTCGTTCAATCGCGATATTACTCGGTTTAGTCATCGGTACAGTAATTGCTTCATTCTTTGGCTTAGTAAATTTAAATCCTGTACATGAATCTAACTGGTTCGAATTACCGAAACCATTTAGATTTGCAGGATTTAAATTTGAATTAGGATCAATTTTATTATTTGTTATTGTAGGAATCGTCAGCTTAATTGAATCAACAGGTGTTTATTCAGCACTAAGTGAGATTACAAAAACAAAAATAGATAGAAAAGATATATCTAAAGGTTATCGTGCAGAAGGAATTGCGATTGTTTTAGGTTCTATCTTCAACGCATTTCCGTATACGGCATATTCACAAAACGTAGGACTCGTTTCATTATCGGGTGTGAAATCAAATAAAGTTATGTATGGTATGGTCGGTTTATTATTGTTATGTGGATCGATTCCGAAACTTGGTGCAATTGCGACAATCATTCCAACATCTGTTCTAGGTGGTGCAATGATTGCCATGTTCGGTATGGTCATGGCATATGGTGTGAAAATGCTTGGTGCTATTGATTTCACAAGACAAGATAATCTATTGATTATTGCAGTATCTGTCGGGATCGGATTAGGCATAACAACAGTACCGGAAGCTTTCAGCAAGTTTGGCAATGACTATGAATGGTTGACACAAAATGGAATTGTTATCGGTACATTTACTGCCATTATCCTTAATTTATTTTTTAACGGATTAAAAGATAAACAAATACGTGAAAATGTGAAATAATAGAACTACTAAAATTTTAAAAATATATGGAGGTCAAGTTAATTATGTGGGAAAACAAGTTTCAAAAAGAAGGTCTAACATTTGATGATGTATTATTAGTGCCAGGTCACTCAGAAGTATTACCACACACTGTAGATTTAAGCGTTTCTTTATCAGACCGTTTGAACTTAAAGATTCCAGTATTATCTGCTGGAATGGATACAGTTACAGAAGCAAAGATGGCAATTGCAATGGCGCGTCAAGGTGGTCTTGGTGTAATTCATAAGAATATGAGTATCGAACAACAAGCTGACGAAGTTCAAAAGGTTAAACGTTCAGAAAATGGCGTTATCACAAATCCATTCTACTTAACACCGGATGAGCAAGTATTCGCTGCAGAACATTTAATGGGTAAATACCGTATTTCAGGTGTGCCGATTGTTAATAGTGAAGAAGAGATGAAACTTGTAGGTATTTTAACAAACCGTGATTTACGCTTTATTGAAGATTATTCGATTAAAATTTCAGATGTTATGACAAGTGAAAAACTTGTAACTGCACCTGTAGGAACAACGTTAGAACAAGCTGAAAAAATGTTACAACAACATAAAATTGAAAAGTTACCGATTGTTGATGAAACAGGTCATTTAACAGGTTTAATTACAATTAAAGATATCGAGAAAGTCATTGAATTCCCTAATGCTGCAAAAGATGAGCATGGACGTTTATTAGTCGCAGCAGCAGTAGGTATTGCAAAAGATACGATTACACGTGCGACTAAACTTGTTGAAGCGGGAACAGATGCTTTAGTGATTGATACAGCACATGGTCATTCTAAAGGTGTATTAGAGATGGTTTCTGAACTTAAGAAGAACTTCCCTGAAGTAACATTAATTGCGGGTAACGTTGCTACAGCAGAAGGTACACGTGCTTTAATCGAAGCAGGTGCGGATGTCGTTAAAGTTGGTATTGGACCAGGTTCAATTTGTACAACACGTGTTGTAGCCGGTGTTGGTGTACCACAGATTACTGCAATTTATGATGCAGCGACAGAAGCGAAGAAACATGGTAAAGCAATTATTGCAGATGGTGGTATTAAATTCTCTGGAGATATCGCGAAAGCATTAGCTGCCGGTGGTCATGCAGTAATGTTAGGATCATTACTTGCAGGTACGACTGAATCACCTGGAGATACTGAAATCTTCCAAGGCCGTCAATACAAAGTATATCGTGGTATGGGATCACTTGGCGCGATGGAAAAAGGTTCTAAAGACCGTTACTTCCAGGAAGATAAAGATGCGAAGAAATTTGTACCGGAAGGTATCGAAGGGCGTATCGCATATAAAGGTGCATTACAAGATACTGTTTACCAATTAATAGGTGGTTTAAGAAGTGGTATGGGTTATACAGGTTCGAAAGATTTAGAAGCTTTACGTGAAGAAGCAATGTTTATCCGTATGACAGGTGCTGGATTAATCGAAAGTCATCCACATGATGTTCAAATTACGAAAGAATCGCCAAACTATTCAATGTAAGAATATCTTCACACGACAAATTACATTATAATATACTTAACTTAACTAAAAGGAGAACAAACTATGGAAATGGCATTTGAACAGGAACTTATATTAGTTCTTGATTTTGGAAGTCAGTATAACCAGTTGATCACACGACGTATTCGTGAGATGGGTGTTTATTCAGAACTTCACGATCATGAAATTTCAATTGAAGAGATTAAAAAGATGAATCCTAAAGGAATCATTCTTTCAGGGGGGCCAAATTCAGTTTATGAAGAAGGTTCGTTTACGGTAGATCCTGAAATCTTTAATTTAGGTGTACCTGTAATGGGTATTTGCTATGGTATGCAGTTAATGACAAAATTATTAGGCGGAACTGTAGAACGTGCAAATGAACGTGAGTACGGTAAAGCAGTCATTAAAGCAGAAACACATTCATTGTTTACAAAACTTCCAGAAGAACAAACAGTATGGATGAGTCACAGCGATAAAGTAATCAACCTACCTGAAGGTTTTAATGTCATTGCACATTCACCAAGCTGTAAATATGCAGCGATTGAGAATCCTGAACGTAATTTATATGGAGTTCAATTCCATCCTGAAGTACGTCATTCTGAATATGGAAATGATTTATTACGTAACTTTATCCGCGAAATCTGTAAGTGTACAGGTGAATGGACAATGGAAAACTTCATCGAAATCGAAATCGAGAAGATTCGCGAAAAAGTTGGAGATAGAAAAGTTATCTGTGCGATGAGTGGTGGTGTAGATTCATCAGTAGTTGCAGTATTAATCCATAAAGCAATTGGCGATCAGTTAACTTGTATCTTCGTTGACCATGGTTTACTCCGTAAAGGTGAAGGCGATATGGTGATGAAACAGTTCGGTGAAGGATTTAACATGAATATTATTCGCGTTGATGCGAAAGAACGTTTTATGAGCAAATTAGCAGGGGTATCTGATCCTGAGAAGAAACGTAAGATTATCGGTAATGAGTTCGTATACTTATTCGATGAAGAAGCAACGAAATTAAAAGATGCTGATTTCTTAGCACAAGGAACTCTTTATACAGATATTATTGAATCAGGTACAAAGACTGCACAAACGATTAAATCACACCATAACGTTGGTGGACTACCAGAAGATATGCAGTTTGAATTAATCGAGCCTGTGAATACACTATTTAAAGACGAAGTACGTGCATTAGGTATTGAATTAGGTATCCCTGAACATTTAGTATGGCGTCAACCATTCCCGGGTCCTGGACTTGGAATCCGTGTACTAGGTGAAATTACTGAAGAGAAATTAGAAATCGTACGTGAATCTGATGCAATCTTAAGAGAGGTAATTGCTCAGGAAGGTCTTGAAAGAGATATTTGGCAATACTTCACTGTATTACCTGATATCCGTTCGGTTGGTGTTATGGGAGATTATAGAACATATGATTACACAGTAGGTGTACGTGCTGTAACAAGTATCGATGGTATGACAAGTGACTTTGCCAGAATCGATTGGGAAGTACTTCAAAAAGTATCGAGTCGTATCGTAAACGAAGTAGCACACGTTAACCGTGTTGTTTATGATATTACATCTAAGCCACCAAGCACGATTGAGTGGGAATAGAATTAACAAAAAATAAAAGGGGTGTGTTGTTAAACGATACATCTCTTTTTTTGTTCTTGAAACTTTATTCACAAATTGTCATAAAAAAGACACAAAATTAGCATTAAAAGGAAAATTTAAATAGGAAAATAGTTAGAATATATATATAGGAAAATAATATGGAAACACCTATTTTACACTTAATTCTCTGTCTCTTTACTATTTTAATATAATTAATTTTATCATTATAAAGAAGGATATATTTTTTATACTAAGAAAAAAATTATCTGGTGAATAACATACTATATTCCTATTGAAAAGGAAACTGATAATACATAGAATATTAATGATAATGGAATTTAGTAGTGAGTAATTTTTTTGTCTATTTTGAAATCAATTGTTAACAAAGGAGGTTAATATGAATAAATTTACAAGAATCATTTTGATGATAGCGATAATTGTTATGGCATTGCCATTACAATTTATATCTCAAAATAAAGCAGATGCTGCAACGAGTGGAGTCCCGCCTGCATTATGTACAAAAACTTTGACTGGCACGACTTCTATTCCAAAAGTCACACTTAGTCCAAAACCATTAGATTTAGTCTTTATTTTAGATGCCAGTGGATCATTTACATCTAACATGCCTAATGTTAAAGAAATGATCAATGCTTCAATTGATAAATTTGTGCAACCTGCAGATGGCGATCGTACGATGATAACAACATTCCAAGGGGTGAAGAACAACAACTTCCAAAACCCTCCAGGAACAAATTACTATACTAGTGCGATTAATGATTTTAAGATTACCACAAACAGTTCTAAGTTAACGTCAGATATTACATCTGTTAAATCGTTTGTAAATGCGGTTGTCCCTAAAGGTGGAACGCCGACACCAAGTGGTGTGACTCAAGCATTAAATGACTATAAATCTGTTGCAGGTGCTGCAACAGGTAGACAAACGGTGTTCGTATTAATTACAGATGGTGTGGCTAACGTAAGTCCGGTCACGCAAAGTATCGAAAAAACAAATATCGGGGAACAGGCATATATTGATAACTTTAAATCGGTAAGCACAGTGGTAGGAACATATTATGATGATAGTTTAAGGCAATATTATACTAAATATCGCTGGGCTAGATACAATGCGGTTACAGGTGCGTTTATAAGAAATGAATATGTGAATGATTATCCGGGAACAGTGTATGATCAATTTTATGACGCAGCGAATGGTACATGGCCTTATATTTATCAATATGAAACTTCTCAGGACTGGAAGGCAAGGTTGAATGATTTAACAGCTGCTGTTACAAGTGTTAAGACGTCATACTCTAATGCAGAATTTGTTGTTGGTTTCTTAGAAGATAGAAATTCATTCTCTAATATGACGATGTATGGCCCTTTATATGAAACGACGATGC
Source organism: Macrococcoides bohemicum (assembly GCF_003259675.1). Taxonomy (GTDB): domain Bacteria; phylum Bacillota; class Bacilli; order Staphylococcales; family Staphylococcaceae; genus Macrococcoides; species Macrococcoides bohemicum. The sequence goes on from NZ_PZJG01000007.1 coordinate 106,592, forward strand.
GTCCACAAATTCAAACCACTTTACAAAGTTATTCAACAGATCCAGGTTACTATATCAATACGGGAGATTCTACTGCTTTTGTTAACCAGTTATCTTCAGCAATTAGTAACGCGGCACAAGCAGTGAATTCTTCAGGAACATTTACATTAACTGCTGGATACAAAATGGAAACCATGACGCTTGTTAATAAAACAACAGGAGAAAGAATCCCGTTATCATTTACCCAAAATGGCACAACAATAACGGTTAACAAATTTGATTACGATGGATCTGAATACAGTTTAGAATATACAACCCAACTTCTAAATCCTGATTTACTTGTTATTGATGCGGATCCTACGGCAGACGAAATAGGGCCGACACTAACCGGTGAATTTACTTTCGGTACTCAGAAAGTAACTGTACCTAAGTTTGGACCTTCTAAAGCAGATACTTATCAATATTTTAATTGTGAAACAACAGTGAAAAAATCTGTAAAAAAAGCGACTGAAACTTCATATAGAACACCAAGTACCACTTTAGATTCCGGGACACAAACATTTTCGTTTTCGAATGACTATGCTTTTAATCGATCACCATTAGCCTGGACAACAAGTCCAGTACTTTATGATAAGATTGATCCGAGATTAGAAATTTTAGATGTTAAGGTTGTTGCACTTGATAAAAGTGGTGCTTCATCAGTGCCGTTTACTTTAGGGTCTAATGCAATTACTACATTGAATAATGAAGTTAAAGTAACATTACCAGCAGATGCTGATGGGAAATTTACGAGCTATTTAGGTGATCAATATAAAGTACTGATCACAGCAAAGATAAAGCCTGAATTCGCTCAAGCTGGAGCGCTTTATACTGATATTGTAACGAACGGTATTCCTAACCAGGCGGAAATCATAACTACAATTTCAGGCGCTACGACGAAGCAATCTTTATTATCTAATGAAGTTAAAGTTTATACACCGAATCAACGACCTTGGCCAATTTCATTCCAGAAGAATGGAGTTGCACCTGATGGTAGTAAGAAAGGGATACCTGGTGCAGAATTTAAAATAACACCAGTTACTACTTACGAAGATGCATCAGGGAAAATTGTACAAGTAGAAAATGGAACACCGGTAACGGCGACTTCAACATCTACTGGAAAAGTTATTACTCCTGATTTAATGCCCGGTGTGTACATTGTTGAAGAAACAACTGCACCGTCAGGTTATGTTAAAGACAATTCTAAATATAAAATAACGGTTAATAGTGATGGTAGCTATACCGTTCTTAAAATAGACACAACAGGAACAGAAACTTCGATGCCTAGTCCACTAACAGTCGATAATAAACAGTTAAAGGCAACGATTGATTTAGTAAAGCAATCAAACGTAACTTCGGTAACGAAAGCTGAAGACCTAATTACGTATACATTCAAAGTAACAAATACTGGGGAAATCGCTTTATACAATATTAAGCTGGATGATCCGATGTTCCCGCAAGGAATTACGCTAAGTAAGACGACGTTAAATCCTGGGGAAAGTACAACAGCTTCAGTAACTAAGACTGTTACGCAACAAGAAATAAATGGTGGAGATATAGTTAATACAGCAAAAGTTACAGGTACACCACCAGGTGATATCACACCTCCAACGGATGAAGACAAAGTGACTGTATTGACTCCAGATACGCCAGCAATTACTTTAGACAAAGTTGCAGATAAATCCGTTGTTAAAGAAGGAGATATTGTTACTTATAACTTCACTGTAACGAACACGGGGAATGTAACTTTAACAAATGTTTCATTGAAAGACCCGATGCTCGGTGGAGTGGTTTCTCTTATGAAAACTACATTATTGCCCGGGGAATCAACAACGGGTACAGCAAAATATACTGTAACAGATAAAGATATGTTCAACCCAACCATTGCGAATACAGCAACGGTTGCGGGCACACCACCTTCAGGAACAGAAGTTACAGCAAAAGATACTGAAACAGTAACAACAACATCAACACCATCCATTACATTGGATAAAGTGATACAAAATGAGTTGGTTACAACGCCTGGGCAAACGCTTTATTATAACTTCACTGTAAAAAATACAGGAGACGTTACACTTACGAATGTGACTGTAAGTGACCCGATGTTCTCTGGTGGTATCGTATTACAGGATACAACGTTGTCCCCAGGAGAAACAACAACAGGAACAGCAACACACACTGTAACACAAGCAGAATTTGATTCAGGAAATATTAAAAATACAGCAACAGTAACAGGCACTGCACCAATAGGTACATCACCAACATCAACTGATACAGTTGATGTTCCAACACAACTTAGTCCAATGATTAAGTTAGAAAAGTCAACAACAGCTACACAAGTAAAAGAAGGAGACAAAGTTACATACAATTTTGTTGTAACAAATACAGGTAATACGACACTTACAGATGTAGTATTAAACGATCCAATGTTAGGTGGAAATGTCTCACTTCAAAAAACAACGTTAGCGCCAGGAGAAACAACGTCAGGAACTGCCATTTATACTGTGACTACTGCTGATATGGCAAAAGATGCAATTAAAAATACGGCGATAGTCAATGGTAAAGATTCAAAAGGTGCAAATGTTACTGATGACGATAATGCTATCGTTACACCAAATGGTAAACCAGGAATAAATCTTGATAAAGCAACAAAGATATTAAATGTTGCTAAAGCTGGGGATATCATTGATTATCAATTTACAGTAACGAACACAGGAGATACGACCTTAACAAATGTTGTAGTAACTGACCCTATGTTCCCTAATGGCATTACTTTAGCAAAATCAAATTTAGCACCAGGAGAAACAACAACAGGAACAGCAAAACATACAGTTACACAAGCAGAAATGAATGCAGGAACAATTTATAATACAGCGAAAGCGACAGGTACACCGCCATCGGGCGCACCGCCAACTTCAACAGATGCAGTAACAGTTCCGGCGATAGGTACAACTGGAATAGATTTAGAAAAAGAAGCGAATTTAAAGGAGATTAAATCTGCTGGAGAATTAGTAACATATACTTTTACAGTAACGAATACTGGTACAACTACGTTGAAAGATGTAAAAGTTAATGACCCATTAGTAGGTGGTCCTGTTACTATACAGAAAACAACCTTGGAACCTGGAGAGACAACGTCAGGAACAGCAATGTATACTGTACAACAAAGTGATATTAACAACGGTAAATTACCTAATACAGCATTCGCAGTTGGAACAGCTCCAGATAACTTAGATGATCCATCAGATACGGATTTTTTAGAATTACCGGCTATTACATCAAATGGTATGTCAATTGAGAAGACAGCAAATTTAACGGAAATTACAGCGCCGGGGCAGGAAATAAAATACAACTTTAAAGTGACAAATACAGGTAATACTACATTGAAAGATGTTGTTATTACCGATCCGATGTTCCCTAATAACCGTATCTTAACAAATACAGTTCTTGAACCAGGTGAATCAACTGAAGGTACGGCAATACATGTCGTAACACAAGAAGAATTTGATTCAGGTAAGCTGGTGAATATGGCAAAAGTAACAGGTACACCACCAACAGGTACACAAGTGACAGACACTGCTACGGTAAAAGTTCCGGTAAAGCAAAATACTAGTATTGCGATTAAAAAGACTGCAGGACGGACAATTATCCAGCAAACGGGAGAAGTTATTACTTACACATTTGCAGTTACAAATACAGGAAATACGACCTTGACGGATATAGTTGTGACTGATCCGATGTTCCCTAATGGTATTACAATAGCAAAGACAACGTTATTACCAGGCGAGCAAACAATAGGAACAGCAACACATACTGTTACTCAATCAGATTTAAATAAATTAAGTGTTTATAATATTGCGACAGTAACTGGTACGCCACCAGGAGACTTAACGCATCCAACAGCAACGGATACAGTAACTATTCCGACTGAACATAAACCTGCAATTGAATTGCATAAGCATGCGGATATACAAGAAGTTGAGCGCGTTGGACAAGTTATAACTTATGATTTAGAAATATTTAATACAGGTAACGTAACATTAACTAATATCGAATTAACAGATCCAATGTTTGGTGGTGTTATCAAACTAGATAATACGACTTTACAACCAGGTGAGAAGACAGAAGTTCAATTCCAGCATGTTGTTACACAGGATGAATTTGAGCGTGGAGAGATTGTAAATACAGCAAATGTTACCGGGTTACCTCCTGTGGGGCCAAAAGTAACTGATGAAGAAACAGAAGTTGTTAATACGCATCCAACAGCAAATATTACTTTGGATAAATCGAGTGATTTAACGACTGTTACTAAAGCTGGAGAGAGAATAACTTATAAGTTTGTCGTTACCAATACAGGCACAAGTACATTAACTAATGTAACGCTTACAGATGAAAAGTTAGGTGGCTCAATCACACTGGAAGATACTATACTTGCTCCAGGTGAATCAACAACGATTACAAAATCATATACTGTTACGCAAGAAGATATAAATAACGGAGAAATAATCAACACAGCAAGCGTAACAGGCGCACCACCAGCTGGATTAACACCTCCGACGGCAACAGACGATAATAGAGTAGTAGCAACAGGGACGCCCGATATCATTATTGTTCAGTCAGTCGATAAACAAATATTTAAAGTTGGAGATACATTAACTTATTCGTTTGTTATAACAAACACAGGAAATGTCACTTTAACAAATGTACACAGTGAAGATTTATTTACAGGACAAAATATTGAATTAGATAAAACTGTACTTGAGCCAGGAGAGCAAGCAGTTGGAACGATTCAATACGTAGCGACACAACAAGATGTTGACAGAGGTAGAATTGATAACAAGGCGGTAGTTGCTGGAACACCACCAGGGAATTTAGAGCCACCTTTTGATAACGACACTGTAACTGTGACATCTGATCGAACAGCATCAATTTCATTAGATAAATCATCAGCAAACGAAAATGTTAAATTAGGTGAAACAATTACGTATACATTTAAAGTGCAAAATACAGGAACAACAACATTGACCGATGTCATTGTGACTGATCCAATGTTCCCTGATGGTATTACTTTAACTAATACAACATTGTTGCCAGGGGAAGAAACAACAGGCAGTGCTACTAAAGTAGTAACTCAAGCAGATATTGATAGAGGTGTTGTAACGAACACAGCAACAACAACTGGAACACCACCTGTTGGATTAACACCACCGACTGCAACTGATACAGTTGATGTATCAACTAACCAGCAATCAACAATCGATCTTGAGAAGACAGCTGATAAAGCATCAGTCGCGTTAGGTGATAATATTACTTATACATTTACGGTTACAAATACGGGTAATACAACTTTAACTGATGTTAAAGTAACTGATGCGATGTTTAGTAGCGTTACTTTAGATAAGGCAACTTTAGCACCAGGTGAAACAGCAACAGGAACAGCAACTAAAGTCGTAACACAACAAGACATTGATGCGGGTGTTGTTACAAATACAGCAACAGCAACAGCGACATCACCATCAGGTCCATCACCAACAGATAAAGATACTGTAGAAGTACCAACTGATGCGAAAACGAGTATTAAAATAGACAAAACTACTGATGCAACAGGATTAGTTGCCGGCCAATCAGTAAATTATAAATTCTTAGTAACAAATACAGGATCTGTAACGTTAAAAGACGTTATTGTGACTGATCCGATGTTTGGTGGAAATATTACTTTAAGTAAGACAACATTAGCACCAGGTGAAAGTGCAACAGGAACTGCATCTCACGTAGTCACTCAGTCTGAAGTCGATGCAGGTAAGTTAACGAACACAGCCCTAACAACAGGAACGCCACCTGGAGGTTTAACACCACCAACAGATGAAGATACTGTAGAAATCACACAAAGTGGTTCTGCAGGTATTACATTAGATAAAACCTCAGATAAAAAGGCAGTTAACGTTGGAGAAACAATTAATTATACTTTTAACGTGAAGAATACAGGAACAACGACATTAACGAAAGTAACAGTGACAGATCCGATGTTCCCTGAAGGTATCCGTTTACTTCAAACGACATTAGCACCAGGAGAAAGTACAACAGGAAGAGCGAGTAAAGTAGTAACGCAAGCAGATATAGATGGTGGTTTAGTTACTAATACAGCAACAACAACTGGAACCCCACCAAACGGTTTAACTCCACCTACAGCAACAGACACTGTTGAAGTACCAGCAAATCAATCTGCAGCAATAGAAATTGATAAAGAAGCTGTTCAACAAGAAGCAAAAGTAGGAGAAGTAATAACGTATACATTTAAGGTGACGAATACAGGTACTGTGACATTGAAAGATGTTAAAGTAACTGACCCAATGTTCCCGGAAGGTATTACGTTAGAAAAGACAACATTAGCACCAGGAGAAAGTACAACAGGAACAGCAACTAAGACTGTAACGCAAGCAGATATGGATAAAGGTTCTGTATCAAATACAGCAAGTGTAACTGGCAAACCACCGGGTAACATTACGGCACCAACCGCAGAAGACACAGCTATAGTCCCTGCCAAACCAGTAACAAGTATTGAACTTGATAAATCTACAAACAATACTGAACTGATTGCAGGAGAAACAGTAACATATCAATTTAAAGTAACAAACACAGGAAATGTAACATTAACTAATGTGGAAGTTTCAGATCCAATGTTTGATGGAATTACTTTAAATAAGACGACATTAGCACCAGGAGAAAGTACAACAGGAACAGCAACTAAGACAGTGAAACAAGCAGATGTTGATGCAGGTTCATTAGTGAATACAGCAACAGCAACAGGAACACCACCAGGGAAATTAACACCACCAACAGCAGAAGACAAAGTAACGATAAATCAAGAAAGATTAACTAATATTGATTTAGAAAAAACGGCGGATAAAGTAATTGCAAATTTAGGAGATCCTATTAATTACACATTCAAGGTTACAAACACAGGAAATGTAACGTTAACAAATGTATCAATTACTGATCCAATGTTTAATGAACCTGTTACTTTATTAGAGACGACTTTATTACCTGGGCAATCAACTACAGCTAAAGCAATACACATAGTGACACAAGCAGATATCGATGCAGGTTATGTATTAAATACAGCAACAACAACAGGAACACCGCCGACAGGATTAATGCCACCAACGGATAAGGATTCTGTAAAAGTACCTACTGATTCAACTGCAAGTATTAAGTTAGACAAGACATCAAATGCTACAGGATTAGTTGTTGGGTCAACAATTGAATATGGATTTACTGTAACAAATACAGGTACAGTGACATTAAAAGATGTAAAAGTCACAGATCCGATGTTCCCGAACGGTATCACATTAGATAAAACTACATTGGCACCAGGAGAAAGTACAACAGGAACAGCAAGCAAAGTGATAACACAAGCGGATGTTGATGCAGGTAAAGTAACGAATACAGCACGCGTAACAGGCACACCGCCAGGGGAATTGACACCACCGACATATGAAGACACTGTAGTTGTAACGCAAGACGGTACACCAGCAATTACGTTAGAAAAATCGGCTGATAAACGATTGGTAAAATTTGGAGATTCTCTAGAATACACGTTTAAGGTAACGAATACAGGTACAGTGTCATTGAATGATGTAAAAGTAACAGATCCGATGTTCCCAGAAGGTATCACATTAGGTAAGACGACACTAGCACCAGGGGAATCAACAACAGGAACAGCAATTAAAGTTGTAACACAAGAAGATGTAGATAACGGTTTTGTAACTAACACTGCAACAACAACAGGAACACCACCAGGAGATGTTACACCACCGACAGATGATGATACAGTCAAAGTAGAGACAGATAGTTCAACAGCGATTACGTTAGATAAGTCAGCGAACCAGACGAGCGTGAAAGTCGGCGATACAATCGACTACACATTCAACGTGAAGAATACAGGAACAACGACATTAACAAACGTAACGGTGACAGACGCAATGTTCCCGGAGGGCATCACATTACTTAGCACAACATTAGCACCGGGAGAATCAACAACAGGTAAAGCAAGCAAAGTAGTAACACAGGCAGATATCGACGGTGGCAAGGTAACGAACACAGCAAGCGTAACAGGTAAACCACCTGGCAGCTTAACATCGCCAACGGCGACAGATACAGTGGACGTACCGACAGATCAGCAGTCAGCAATCGATCTTGAGAAAACAGCAGATCAAACAAGTGTGAAAGTCGGCGATACAATCACTTACACGTTCACAGTAACGAATACAGGTGCAGTGACACTGAAAGATGTATCCGTGACAGACGCAATGTTCCCAGAGGGTATCACATTAGATAAGACAACATTAGCACCAGGTGAAACAACGACAGGAACAGCAAGCAAAGTGGTAACACAGGCAGACATCGACGGTGGTAAAGTTACGAACACAGCGAACGTAACAGGCACTCCGCCAGGAGATACACCACCACCGACAGATGAAGATACAGTAGAAGTACCGACGAACCCGTCAACAAGCATTACATTAGATAAAGCAACGACAGCAACGGGCTTAGTCGCAGGTGAAACAGTAGACTATACATTCACAGTGACAAACACAGGTAACGTAACATTGAAAGATGTGATCGTAACTGACCCGATGTTCGGCGGCAATATCACATTAGGCAAGACAACGTTATTACCAGGAGAGTCAACAACAGGCACAGCATCACACGTAGTAACGCAGGCAGAAGTAGATGCAGGACAACTTGAGAACGTAGCGATAACAACAGGCACACCACCAGGAGACCTGAAAGCGCCGACGGCAGAAGACAAAGTTGTCATCACGCAGGACAGCACAACAGCGATTACGTTAGATAAGTCAGCGAACCAGACGAGCGTGAAAGTCGGCGATACAATCGACTACACATTCAACGTGAAGAATACAGGAACAACGACATTAACGAACGTAACCGTGACAGACGCAATGTTCCCGGAGGGCATCACATTACTTAGCACAACATTAGCACCGGGAGAATCAACAACAGGTAAAGCAAGCAAAGTCGTAACACAGGCAGATATCGACGGTGGCAAGGTAACGAACACAGCAAGCGTAACAGGCACACCACCTGTCAGCTTAACATCGCCAACGGCGACAGACACAGTGGACGTACCAGTTGAAATTGAAGCGCCAACAACAGAAGAACCAACAACAGAAGAACCAACAACAGAAGCACCGACAACAGAAGCGCCGACAACAGAAGCGCCAACAACAGAAGCGCCAACAACAGAAGGACCGACAACAGAAGTACCAACGACAGAAGAACCGACGAACCCGTCAACAAGCATTACATTAGATAAAGCAACGACAGCAACGGGCTTAGTCGCAGGTGAAACAGTAGACTATACATTCACAGTGACAAACACAGGTAACGTAACATTGAAAGATGTGATCGTAACTGACCCGATGTTCGGCGGCAATATCACATTAGGCAAGACAACGTTATTACCAGGAGAGTCAACAACAGGCACAGCATCACACGTAGTAACGCAGGCAGAAGTAGATGCAGGACAACTTGAGAACGTAGCGATAACAACAGGCACACCACCAGGAGACCTGAAAGCGCCGACGGCAGAAGACAAAGTTGTCATCACGCAGGACAGCACAACAGCGATTACGTTAGATAAGTCAGCGAACCAGACGAGCGTGAAAGTCGGCGATACAATCGACTACACATTCAACGTGAAGAATACAGGAACAACGACATTAACGAACGTAACCGTGACAGACGCAATGTTCCCGGAGGGCATCACATTACTTAGCACAACATTAGCACCGGGAGAATCAACAACAGGTAAAGCAAGTAAAGTCGTATCACAGGCAGATATCGACGGTGGCAAGGTAACGAACACAGCAAGCGTAACAGGCACACCACCTGGCAGCTTAACACCGCCAACGGCGGCAGATACAGTGGACGTACCAGTTGAAATTGTTGAGCCAACAACAGAAGAACCGACAACAGAAGAACCGACAACAGAAGAGGCAACGACAGAAGAACCAACGACAGAAGAACCAACAACAGAAGAGGCAACGACAGAAGAACCGACAACAGAAGAGCCAACAACAGAAGAGCCAACAACAGAAGAGCCAACAACAGAAGAACCAACAACGGAAGAACCGACAACAGAAGCACCGACAACAGAAGAACCAACAACAGAAGGACCGACAACAGAAGTACCAACGACAGAAGTACCGACGAACCCGTCAACAAGCATTACATTAGATAAAGCAACGACAGCAACGGGCTTAGTCGCAGGTGAAACAGTAGACTATACATTCACAGTGACAAACACAGGTAACGTAACATTGAAAGATGTGATCGTAACTGACCCGATGTTCGGCGGCAATATCACATTAGGCAAGACAACGTTATTACCAGGAGAGTCAACAACAGGCACAGCATCACACGTAGTAACGCAGGCAGAAGTAGATGCAGGACAACTTGAGAACGTAGCGATAACAACAGGCACACCACCAGGAGACCTGAAAGCGCCGACGGCAGAAGACAAAGTTGTCATCACGCAGGACAGCACAACAGCGATTACGTTAGATAAGTCAGCGAACCAGACGAGCGTGAAAGTCGGCGATACAATCGACTACACATTCAACGTGAAGAATACAGGAACAACGACATTAACGAACGTAACCGTGACAGACGCAATGTTCCCGGAGGGCATCACATTACTTAGCACAACATTAGCACCGGGAGAATCAACAACAGGTAAAGCAAG
>NZ_PZJG01000008.1 GCF_003259675.1 Macrococcoides bohemicum
AGACCACGCTTATTTTCGCATGCATGAATTTAAAGAAATTAGCAAATTATCTAGCAGGTTAAGCTGGATATTTTGCTAATTTCTTTAAAATAACAATATTTTTCGAAGAAAAAAGACAAACTCACTTATAAAATTGTGAGTTTGTCTTCAGTCTGAAGCCTGCATTTGAAAAATGCAGGCTTTTTTATTTTGTGACATTTCAGATGCATGTTATAATCAATCATTATAAAAAAGGAGTGTCCTACATGAAAGACTTATCATTAAAACAAGCAATCGAATCACGTCATTCAATAAAAGAGTTTAATCCAGATATCACAATTTCTCATGAAATAATGGAAGAAATGATTACTTTAGCAACAAAGGCACCGTCTTCTATAAATTTACAGCCTTGGAGATTTGTTGTAGTAGAATCCGATGAATCGAAAGCTGCAATAAGAGATCACGTTCATTTTAATACGCGTCAATTAGATACGAGCTCAGCTTTTGTACTAGTATTATCGGATAATAACCATAAAAATGACTTAGATAGAATTATGCAGCAAAATGTAAAAGAAGGATATATGGATCAAAATATAAAAGATGAAAATACGAAGGTGATTCAACAGCTTCTGGATCAGACGCCAGATGAATCTATGTATACTCAAGGAATGATGGATTCTGCCATGGCGGCAATGCAGTTTATGCTTGTCGCAAAAGATTACGGCTTCGATACAAATCCAATTGGTGGTTTTGATAGAGGGGCAGTATTACAAGCGTTAAATATTGATGGAGGACGATACACACCTGTAATGTTCATCGCAATTGGAATTGCAGCTAAAGAACATTATCCATCCTCAAGATATGATGTTTCAGAAATAGTGACATATAATTTTTCTGAAACAGGCGTTATTGGTAAGAAAAAAGGATTCTAACAAAAAAGCTCAATCTGAAAATCTCAGATTGAGCTTTTACTATTATAAGAAGAATCCAGCGATTGTTGCAGAGATGAATGATACAAGTGTTGCACCATATAATAATTTTAAACCGAAACGAGCAACGACATCGCCTTGTTCATTGTTCAATGATTTGATTGCCCCTGCAATAATACCGATAGATGAGAAGTTAGCAAAAGATACTAAGAATACAGAAACGATTCCGATCGCATGTTCTGATAATTCGCCAGTCTTTCCTTTAACAATGGACTGAATATCTAGCATTGCAACAAATTCATTCGAAACGAGTTTAGTTGCCATAATAGATCCTGCGCGAACCGCATCGTCCCAAGCGATTCCTGTTAAGAATGCAAGAGGTGCAAACAAATACCCAAGTATAGTCTGGAAGTTCATTTCGCCTGGTGTAAACGCATCGACGATTCCATTAAGCATCGCGATTAATGCGATATATCCGATTAGCATTGCAGCAACAATTACTGCAACCTTAAATCCATCTAAAATATATTCTCCTAACATTTCAAAGAATGATTGTTTCTTTTCATCCGTATTTGTACCCATAATTACAGCATCTTCTTCTTCTGCTGAAACAACGTAAGGGTTGATGATTGAAGCAACGATAAAACCACCAAATAAGTTTAAGATAATAGCTGTTACGACATATTTAGGTTCAATCATCGTAAAATATGCACCGACGATAGATAGTGATACCGTACTCATCGCTGAAGCTGTTAACGTATATAAACGGTGCTTCGGAATATATGGTAATTGTTTCTTAATAGAGATAAATACTTCTGATTGACCTAAAATTGCTGCTGCTACTGCATTAAATGATTCTAATTTCCCCATACCGTTTACTTTAGAAATCAGCCATCCTAAATATTTAATGATAAACGGTAAGATCTTTAAGTACTGCAAGATTCCGATTAAAGCTGAAATAAAAGTAATCGGTAATAATACATCCATAAAGAAAGTTGAAGCGGCAGGTACTTTACCGACAGCTGGATTTTCCAGACCGCCAAATACGAAGTTGACACCTTGTTCTGCATAGCCTAGTAAATAACCGAAACCGGTAGCTAATGCTTCTACTAATTTAATACCACCTGAAGTTTTAAGTAAAAGAAAAGCAAATAGAAACTGAATGGTCATCATTATGCCGATATATTGCCATCTTACACCTTTTTTATCCGAACTCATAACCCATGCAAGTAACAAGAACACAACAAGACCGATGATACCGATAATATAATTCATGAAATCTCTCCTTTAGTCATATTTTTTATACTATAAATATCATACTACACAACGAATGAAAGCGCTAAACATTTTTTCAACTTATTATGAAAATTTGTTCATCAAAAAAGGTCAAACAAAATATTTGATTAACAAAGTAGGATTAAATATAATTAAGTCAAAGAAGGTCAAAGGTGGGTGATGTCATGCACAATATGTCAGATATAATTGAACAATATTTAAAACAGTTACTTGAAGAAGCGCAGGATGATGTTGTCGTAATTAAACGGGCACATATTGCTGAAAAGTTTGATTGCGTTCCATCACAGTTAAACTACGTCATTAAAACGCGCTTCACAAATGAACACGGCTATCAGATTGAAAGCAAACGTGGTGGCGGAGGTTATATTCGTATCACAAAAATTGAATCAAATAATAAGGCAGCGTTTATTGAGCATTTAATGGAATTAACGGGGAAACAGATTTCACAACAAAATGCTGAACGTATTATAGAAGGTTTACACCAAAATGAATTGATTAATGAGCGAGAGAAAAAGATTATACTTGGTACGATTCATCGTGATGTTTTAATGATTGATGTACCTTATCGTGATTATATACGCGCTAATATTTTACAAAATGTGCTGAATATCATTCATTATAACTAAGGAGAGATTGTATGTCATACGAAGAAGAATTTTCAATGAATCAGTTACTCAAACACTTGTTAAATAGTGGTGAGTTTCAAGCAGCCCATACACCTGACAAGTGTCCAAATTGTGGACTGACTTTAAGAGAAGCATTACACATCGGCAAATTTGGTTGTCATGAATGTTATAACACATTTAGTGATTATGTACCGCAAGTTATAGAGCGCGTACAGGCTGGTAATTTACAGCATATTGGTGTAACACCACATAAATCACAGGAAAAGATTGCACTGAAGAAAAAGATAGAAGCACTGGAAGAGAAATTACAATCATTAGTAGAGAAGCAAGCATTTGAAGAAGCGGTTGGTGTGCGTGATGAAATCCGTGCACTTAAGGAAGGTGGAGATACACATGCTGAATAAACATCTTCAGAATATATTAAGTGATTGGATGCAGTCAGCTGATGAACCCGCTGTTATCTTGAGTTCACGTATCAGGCTCGCACGTAATCTGGAAAATTTCGTTCATCCGATGATGTTTGCTGAAGATACTGCTGATAAAGTAATTGAAGAAGTGTCGAATGTATTAATAAAGGATTACGAACTAATCAAGATGATTGAAACACCGATGAAAGAGCGTCAAATGTTGGTAGTAAAACATTTGATTAGCAAAGAATTGATGGAGGCAAAGCACGGAGCTGTATTAATCAATGAAGATGAATCTGAAAGTATCATGATTAACGAGGAAGATCATATTCGTATACAAGTATTAGGTCACGATTTGTCGCTACATCATTTATATGAACGTGCACGCGTTATAGACAAAAAACTTGATGAAAAATTAATGATTTCTTATGATGAGCACTATGGTTATCTTACAACATGTCCAACCAATATTGGAACAGGCTTACGTGCCAGCGTTATGTTACATTTGCCGGGACTTTCTATTATGAAGAGAATGTCGCGGATCGCACAAACGATTAATCGATTTGGATTCACGATTCGTGGGATTTACGGAGAAGGTACACAAGCTTTAGGACATGTATATCAAGTGTCAAATCAACTGACGCTCGGTAAATCAGAAGAAAGTATCATCGATGATTTAACACAGGTGGTTGAACAGATTATTGAAGAGGAAATCAATATGCGTAAGCGTATGAATAATTATGATCATATCGATACAGTAGATAGAATCTACAGAAGCTTAGGGATATTGAAATATAGTCATAAAATTTCTGTAGAAGAAGCGAGTCTTAGATTAAGTGAGATTAAAATGGGTATTGATATGGGCATCATAAAAGATACTCCGTTTAGATTCAATGAACTGATGGTTGCTATACAGGCACCATTTATTGATAAATTGTATCCAGAGAATAAACAAATAGATGAAAAAAGAGCACAAATGCTACGAGAGCATTTGTAAGGAGGATAAAATATGTTTGGTAGATTAACTGAAAGAGCACAGCGTGTGTTAGCACATGCACAAGAAGAAGCGATTCGTTTAAATCATAATAATATCGGTACAGAACACTTATTATTAGGTCTTGTAAAAGAACCTGATGGAATTGCTGCGAAAGTGTTAGCGGCGTATAACATTACAGAAGAAAAGGTTGTACAGGAAGTTGAACAATTAATCGGTCATGGCACAGATATGGGTGGAACAATTCAATATACACCACGTGCTAAAAAGGTAATTGAATTATCGTTAGACGAAGCACGTAAACTTAACCATAACTTTGTTGGTACTGAGCATATTCTATTAGGATTAATTCGTGAGAACGAAGGTGTTGCAGCACGCGTGCTTGCAAATCTTGATTTAAATATTACGAAAGCGCGTTCTCAAGTCGTTAAATTATTAGGTAGTCCGGAAATGGATGCTAAAGGCCACGGTGAAGCTAAAGCACAAGGCACACCAACATTAGATGAATTAGCGCGTGATTTAACGGTCATCGCTAAAGACGGCACGTTAGATCCAGTTATAGGTCGTGCTGATGAAGTAACGCGTATTATTGAAGTATTAAGCCGTCGTACGAAGAACAATCCAGTATTAATCGGTGAACCAGGTGTTGGTAAAACTGCAATTGTAGAAGGATTAGCACAAGCAATCGTAAACAATGAAGTGCCTGAAACGTTAAAAGGTAAACGTGTTATGAGTTTAGATATGGGTACAGTTGTAGCGGGTACGAAATATCGTGGGGAATTTGAAGAACGTCTTAAAAAGGTGATGGATGAAATTCATGCAGCTGGCAACATCATTTTATTCATCGACGAATTACACACATTAATCGGTGCGGGTGGCGCTGAAGGTGCTATTGATGCATCGAATATCTTAAAACCTGCATTAGCACGTGGAGAAATTCAATGTATCGGTGCAACAACTTTAGAAGAATACCGTAAATACATTGAAAAAGATGCAGCGTTAGAACGTCGTTTCCAACCAGTTCAGGTAGATGAACCAAATGTAGAAGATGCAATTGCAATTTTACATGGTTTACGTGACCGCTATGAAGCGCATCACCGTATTCAAATTTCTGATGAAGCTTTAGTTGCAGCCGTAAAAATGAGCGATCGTTACATTTCTGACCGTTTCTTACCAGATAAAGCGATTGACTTAATTGATGAAGCAAGTTCAAAAGTGCGTTTACGTAACTATACAACGCCACCAAGTTTAAAAGAACTTGAAGCTGAACTTGAAAAAGTAAAAAATGAAAAAGATGCTGCAGTGCATTCTCAGGAATTCGAACAAGCAGCAGCGTTACGTGACAAACAATCACAACTTGAAAAGCAATTAGATGAAACGAAAAAAGAATGGCAAAAAACGCAAGGTTCTAACAACACATCAGTGACACCTGATGATATCGCAATTGTTGTTGCGAACTGGACGGGTATTCCATTAAATAAAATTGCAGAAACTGAATCACAAAAATTATTAAACTTAGAAGAAATTTTACATGACCGTGTAGTAGGACAACATGATGCGGTTGTATCGATTTCTAAAGCAGTGCGTCGTGCCCGTGCTGGTCTTAAAGATCCGAAACGTCCAATCGGAAGCTTTATCTTCTTAGGACCAACTGGTGTTGGTAAAACTGAGCTTGCAAGAGCATTAGCGGAAGCGATGTTTGGTGAAGAAGATGCAATGATTCGTGTAGATATGAGTGAATTTATGGAGAAACATAGCGTGTCTCGTTTAGTAGGTTCACCTCCAGGATATGTTGGTTTTGAAGAAGGAGGCCAATTAACTGAGAAAGTGCGCCGCAAACCGTATTCAGTTATTTTATTCGATGAAATTGAAAAAGCTCATCCGGATGTATTTAACATGTTATTACAAGTGTTAGATGATGGTCGATTAACGGATTCTAAAGGGCGTACAGTAGACTTTAGAAATACTGTAATCATTATGACAAGTAACGTTGGGGCACAGGAATTAAAAGATAATAAATTCGTAGGATTCGGTGGTAGTGATGCGGCACAAGATTATGAAACTATCCGTAAGACAATGATGGATGAGTTGAAGAAACAGTTCCGTCCAGAGTTCTTAAACCGTATTGACGATATTATCGTGTTCCATAAGTTGGAGAAAGAACAATTAAAAGAAATCGTTACGTTCATGGTCAATGGCTTAACGAAACGCTTAAAAGAACAAGATATTTATATTACATTAACAGACGCTGCGAAAGAAAAAGTAGCCGATGATGGATACGATCCAGAATATGGTGCACGTCCGTTAACACGTTCTATCCAAAAGAACATCGAAGATAAGTTATCTGAAGAGCTATTAAAAGGTGAGGAATTAGCTGGTCACAATGTGACAATTGATTATAAAGATGGCGAATTTGTAATTACAAAAGAAAAGCAATAATGAAACACATACTGCTGAAATAATAGTAGAAACACTGTTATTTCAGCAGTATTTTTATTTTTAAAATATTATTGCATCATATTAGGGGTTAACATTGTCTAAACATGCAAAAAGATTTAAAATAAATACATATTATAATGGGGGGGAATATATTGGCTAAAGTGAAATCAACTTTTGAATGTATGGCCTGTGGTTATCAGTCCCCAAAATGGATGGGTAAATGTCCGAATTGTGGCGCCTGGAATCAGATGGAAGAAGTCATCGAACATAAACAAAAAGGACCAAAAACAGCAATACATCAGCAAGATTCAAATTCTAAAGTAGAAAAATTAAAAAATATAACGAAAGAAAGTGTGCCAAGAGACCATACGCAAATGGGAGAACTAGACCGTGTATTAGGTGGCGGTATTGTTCCTGGCTCACTCGTGCTCATTGGTGGAGATCCAGGTATCGGAAAGTCAACATTGTTACTACAAGTGTGTGCGATGTTGTCACAACGTCATCCCGTACTTTATATATCAGGTGAGGAATCGGTAAGACAAACAAAACTCCGTGCAGACCGCTTAAAGGAAGATGCCGGAGAGTTAGATGTGTATGCGGAGACAAATCTTCAAATCATACATGAAACCGTGAAGAAGATGC
Source organism: Macrococcoides bohemicum (assembly GCF_003259675.1). Classification (GTDB taxonomy): domain Bacteria; phylum Bacillota; class Bacilli; order Staphylococcales; family Staphylococcaceae; genus Macrococcoides; species Macrococcoides bohemicum. Next base: position 7,313 of record NZ_PZJG01000008.1, read on the forward strand.
AGCCGAAGTTTTTAGTGATTGACTCTATTCAAACGATTTTTCATCCGGAAGTAACGAGCGCACCAGGTTCAGTATCTCAAGTGCGTGAATGTACGCAGGAGTTAATGCGTATTGCAAAGCAGATGAATATTGCGACGTTTATCGTCGGTCACGTTACAAAAGAAGGGCAAATCGCAGGACCACGTTTACTTGAACATATGGTAGATACTGTACTTTATTTTGAAGGCGATACACATCATAGTTACCGTATTTTACGCGCCGTGAAAAACCGTTTCGGTTCTACAAATGAAATGGGTATATTTGAAATGCGCAATACTGGCCTTACAGAAGTATTAAACCCGAGTGAAATGTTCTTAGAAGAACGTACGAAGAATGTAGCCGGTTCTACGATTGTTGCCACAATGGAAGGCACGCGTCCACTCCTTGTTGAAGTTCAATCTTTAGTGTCACCGACATCATTTCATAACCCTAGACGTATGGCGACGGGTATTGACCATAACCGTTTAACGCTGTTAATGGCAGTACTAGAAAAGAAACAAGGTTATCTGTTACAGCAACAGGATGCCTATGTCAAAGTAGCAGGTGGCGTAAAATTAGATGAACCTGCTGTTGATTTAAGTATTATTATTAGCATTGCTTCAAGCTATAATGATAAACCAACCCGTGGCGATGACTGCTTTATCGGAGAAGTAGGTTTGACTGGAGAAGTAAGACGTGTTGCGCGTATTGAACAACGTGTGCAGGAAGCTGAAAAACTTGGATTCAAACGTGTCATTATTCCAAAGAATAATATCGGTGGCTGGGATTTCCCGGAGAATATCGAAGTGATCGGTGTAACAAATATAAGCGAAGCATTAAAGCTTGCGTTTTAAGGAGGTGAAAATATGTTAAAGAAATTAGTAACGTTAATATTTATTGTAGTAGGTGCAAGCTTAGGGATTTTTGCGATACCTGAATTGATTCGTTTATTTAATTTGAATGTTCCTGAAATTCTTAAGAATACATATGTTGATGGTGCGATTGGGATTGTTGTCTTTTTTATTTTATTTTATTGGTTGATTGATCGCGTAGTTAACCTCATTATTAAAGGTGAAAAATCTTTATTAAACATTAATTTTATGGAACTTATCTTTGCAACGCTCGGTATGATTTTAGGATTGATGATTGCTTCGATGATCAGTTTAATCTTTAACTCTATGGGCTTTATATTACTTAAAAATACAGTGCCAGTAATTCTGGCGGTTGTATTAGGTTATTTAGGGTTTCAGGTTGGACTAAAGAAACGTGATGAAATTCAAAGTTTCTTACCGGAACGATTCCAGAGCGGTTCAAACAAACGCCGTGTGCTGGATAATACGAAATTATTGGATACGTCGGCAATCATTGATGGTCGTATCTTATCAATCGTAGAGTGCGGATTTTTAGATGGTACGATTATCGTTCCTCAAGGCGTATTAGATGAATTACAGCTTATCGCAGATTCAACAGACGGCATGAAGCGTGATAAAGGACAACGTGGACTGGACATTTTAAGTCAGCTTCAGAACACAGGTCATCCGATTAAGATTGTCCCTGGCAATAAAAATATTAAAGAAGTCGACCAACTATTAGTCACAATGGCAAAAGAAACAAAATCAAGCGTCATTACAACAGACTTTAACTTAAACAAAGTATGTCAGGTGCAAGGCATTAAAGTATTAAATGTGAATGATCTATCTGAAGCAATTAAACCAGTTGTCGCACAAGGTGATAAGTTTATACTGAATGTGACGAAAGCTGGGAAAGAAGAGAACCAAGGTGTCGGATATTTAGAAGATGGCACAATGGTCGTTGTAGAGAATGGTAAACATTTAATTAATAAACAAGTGAACGTGGAAGTACAATCTGTACTTCAGACTGCTTCAGGCAGAATTATATTTACAAAGAAAGTGAATGACTGATATGTATGACGTAATCATTCCGGCAGCAGGCATGGGTAAACGCATGCAGGCGAATCAAAATAAAATATTACTGACAATCAATCATAAATCAATACTTGAACATACCGTTCAAGTATTTCAAAATGATGATAATTGTCGGGCGATTCATCTGGCCGCACAACGTGATGAAATAAGTATGTTACAATCAATGCTCACAAATTACAGTAAAATTGACGTTATCACTGAAGGTGGTAGTGAACGCCAATACAGTATTTATAACGTATTAAAAGTGATTGAGCCCTGTGAATATGTATTTGTACATGATGCGGCAAGACCATTTGTTACGCAGGACACATTAAACAAACTATATGAATCGATACAACAAAATCACAGCGTTATCGCGGCTGTGAAAGTAAAAGATACGATTAAACGCATAGAAAACGATCAAGTTACAGAAACATTAAAACGAGATGAATTATGGCAAATACAAACACCACAAGCATTTAGCTATCAGTTACTACTCGATGCATACAATAAAGCAGATGCAGATCACTTTTTAGGTACAGATGATGCATCACTTGTTGAACGTATTTCCAAAGTTCATATCGTAGAAAGTGACTACGACAATATCAAAATCACAACGCCGGAAGACATGTTCTTCGCGGAAGCAATACTGAAGAAAAGAGGGTTATGATGAGAATTGGATATGGATATGATGTACACCAATTAATCGAAGGCAGGCCTTTGATCATCGGCGGGATTGAGCTTGTTCACGATAAAGGATTACTGGGCCATAGTGATGCCGACGTATTACTACATGCGATTACAGATGCAATATTAGGTGCGGTTTCACTTGGTGATATCGGTAAATTCTTCCCGGACGATGACCCGAAATATAAGGGTGCGGATTCTAAAGTTTTACTGAAAAACGCCTACCAGCATGTACTGGAACTCGGTTATGAAATCGGAAATCTAGATGCCACAATTATCGCTGAAAAGCCGAAATTCAGACCTCATATCGATGCGATGCGTGAATCGATTGCAAATGTGTTAAATACAGACATATTCAATGTTAACGTCAAAGCAACGACGAATGAGAAGATGGGCTATTTAGGCAGACAAGAGGGGATACAAGCTCAAGCTGTGGTATTATTATTAAAGAAAACTAATTAATGGAGTGAATATAATGAGTAAAGTAAGAGTAAGATATGCACCAAGTCCGACTGGTTTCTTACACATCGGTAATGCACGTACTGCATTATTTAACTATTTATTTGCAAGACATAACGGCGGAGATTTTATCATCCGTATTGAAGATACAGATACTGCGCGTAATGTTGAAGGCGGAGAAGCGAGTCAGTTAAAGTTCTTACAATGGTTAGGGATGGACTGGGATGAATCGATTGATAAAGATGGAGGATATGGTCCTTACCGTCAATCTGAGCGTGCGCATATTTATAATCCAATCATTGAAAAGTTATTAGCTGAGGATAAAGCTTATCGTTGTTACATGACATCTGAAGAGTTAGAAGCAGAACGTGAAGCACAGCTTGCACGTGGAGAAATGCCGAGATACGGTGGTAAACATGCACACTTAACAAAAGAAGAAGAAGCGGCTTTAATTGCTGAAGGTCGCGAACCTGCTATTCGTATTCGTGTACCGAAAGATAAAACTTATACATTTAATGATATGGTTAAAGGTGAAGTATCATTTGATTCTAACGGGATCGGTGACTGGGTTATCGTGAAAAAAGATGGTATTCCAACGTATAACTTCGCGGTAGCAATCGATGATCACTTCATGGAAATCACTCACGTTATCCGTGGTGATGATCATATTTCAAATACACCGAAACAAATGATGGTTTATGAAGCGTTAGGATACGATATCCCGACGTTTGGTCACATGACATTAATCGTAAATGAAGACCGTAAGAAGTTATCTAAACGAGATGGTTCAATCATTCAATTTATTGAACAATATCATGATTTAGGTTACTTACCAGAAGCATTATTCAACTTTATCGGATTACTTGGCTGGTCTCCAGAAGGTGAAGAAGAAATCTTCTCTAAAGCGCAATTTATCGAAATGTTCGATGAGAAACGTTTAAGTAAATCACCAGCATTCTTTGATAAACAAAAGCTTGCATGGATCAACAACCAATATATGAAGACAAAAGATTTAGATACAGTATTTGAAATGACGTTACCACACATGGAAAAAGCAGGTCTTATTTCAAATAACCCAACAGAAGCAGAACTTGCATGGGCGAAATCTTTAGTAAGTTTATATCAACAACAAATGAGCTACGCTGGTGAAATCGTTGAATTATCTGAGTTATTCTTCAAAGATGAATTAGCTTTAGACGAAGAAGCATCAGAAGTTGTAAACGGTGAGCAAGTACCTGAGTTAGTAAAATCTTTAACAGCTCAGCTTGAAGCATTAGATACTTTTGATGCGGCAAGCATTAAAGCTGCAATTAAAGCGGTTCAGAAAGAAACTGGTATTAAAGGTAAGAACTTATTCATGCCGATTCGTGTGATGGTATCTGGCCAAACACATGGTCCTGAATTACCAAATACAATGGAGTTATTAGGTAAGGATAAAGTAATCGAGCGTTTAAGTGTTTACGCATAATGAAACAAAAATAGTTGAAAAATAATCGCAATCTATTATAATCAGATTATGAGAATAAGTAGATAGTTAAATTATCTAAAGAGAGCATACGGTTGGTGCGAGTATGTGATAAATTAATTGTTGAATGCATCTCATGAATTCTATTTAAATATTTTAAAGTGAGTAGACTTATCTACTAATCAGAGTGGAACCGTGCAGAAGCACCTCTTATTTTAGAGGTGCTTCTTTTTTATATTGGGAGGTGTGTGTATGTTCGCAAGAATTAAAGATGACATTAATATGGTGTTTGAACAGGACCCGGCTGCAAGAAGTAGTTTAGAAGTGTTTTTGACATACTCAGGATTACACGCTGTATGGTGGCATTTAGTTGCGCACTGGTTCTTTAATCATAAAATGTATTTTATCGCACGTGCTATCAGTCAAATTTCAAGATTTTTCTCGGGCATTGAAATCCATCCTGGTGCAAAGATCGGTAAAAGATTGTTCATTGACCATGGTATGGGGATTGTCATCGGTGAAACGTGTACGATTGGCAATAACGTAACAATTTATCAAGGTGTGACGTTAGGCGGTACAGGGAAAGAGAATGGTAAACGTCACCCTGATATCGGAGATAACGTGTTAATTGCGGCAGGCGCTAAAGTACTCGGGAATATTCAAATCGGTAACAATGTGAATATTGGTGCGAATTCTGTCGTATTGAAGTGTGTACCCGACTTTTCTACTGTAGTAGGTATTCCCGGACACATTGTAAAACAAAATGGTGTTAAAGTCGGTAAGAGCTTTGAACATGCAAATTTACCGGATCCGATTTATGAAAAATTAAAAGAATTAGAACGTCATATAGAGGCGACAAAAAAAGGAGAGATTGTTGATGATTACGTTATATAACACGTTAAGTCGTAAAAAAGAAAAGTTCGTACCATTAGAAGAAGGTAAGGTGAAGATGTATGTGTGCGGTCCTACCGTATACAATTACATTCACATCGGTAATGCACGTCCTGCAATCAGTTTCGATGTCGTTAGACGTTACTTTGAATATCGCGGCTATGAAGTCAACTACGTGTCAAACTTTACAGACGTTGACGACAAACTAATTAAAGCTGCAAATGAATTAAATTCTACTGTGCCGGAAGTAGCTGATCGTTTTATTGAAGCATACTTCGAAGATACGAGTGCCCTTAATTGTAAGCATGCGACACATCACCCACGTGTTATGGATCATATGGATGATATTATTTTGTTTATCGTAGAATTGATTAAGAAAGACTACGCATACGAAAGTGGCGGAGATGTTTATTTTAGAACACGTAAATTTGATGGATACGGGAAGTTAAGTCATCAGTCAATTGACGAACTTAAAGTCGGTGCACGTATTGCAACGGGTGAATTAAAGGATGATGCGTTAGATTTCGCGTTATGGAAATCAGCAAAGCCAGGTGAAATTAGCTGGGATTCTCCATGGGGTAAAGGTCGACCGGGCTGGCATATCGAGTGTTCAGTAATGGCGAAGAAACATTTAGGTGATTCTATTGATATCCATGCAGGTGGTTCTGACTTAACATTCCCACACCACGAGAATGAAATCGCGCAATCTGAAGCACATAATGACACAACATTTGCAAATTACTGGATGCATAACGGATTTATCAATATTGATAATGAAAAGATGAGTAAGTCATTGGGTAACTTTATTTTAGTGCACGATATCATTAAAGAAGTTAATCCGAACGTATTGCGCTTCTTTATGATCAGCGTACATTATAGAAATCCAATCAACTACAATATGGAACTTGTTTCTAGTGCGAAAGCAGGACTTGAACGTATTCAAAATGCATATGCAGCACTGCAGGAAAGAAAAGAAATTTCTGTAGGTATTGTTGATCACACTGAGATGATCAAAGTAGTTGATGATATTTTAGTTCAGTTTGAAACAGCGATGGACGATGATTTTAATACAGCAAATGCAATAACAGCTTGGTATGAATTAGCGAAACAAGCCAATATCTATAATCAGAATGAATCAACAGATTTAAAAGTAATCGATCGTTTCCTGGAAGTGTTCGAAATCTTTAGCGAAGTATTAGGTGTCAAACTGGTTGAAGAAAAAGAATTGCTTGATGCTGACATCGAAGCATTAATAGCAGAACGTGAAACAGCACGTAAAGGACGAAACTTTGCACGTGCAGATGAAATTCGCGACTTATTAAAAGAGCAAAATATTATTTTAGAAGATACTGCACAAGGTGTGAGATTTAAACGTGGTTAACGAAGCGAGTCTTTATAATCCACTGACACTTGCTTATTTAGGTGATGCAGTACTTGATTTACATGTCAGAAATTATATCGTAAGAGAAAAGAATAAAAAACCGAATGAACTACATCGTCAGGCAACATTTTTTGTATCTGCTAAAAGTCAGGCGCATACGTTTGATACTTTAGTTGATGAAGGTTATTTTACTGAACAGGAAACAGAAATACTGATGCGCGGGCGCAATGCCAAAAGTCATACCCGCGCGAAAAATACAGATGTTATTTCTTATAAGAAAAGTACCGCACTTGAAGCGGTTATCGGTTATTTACATTTAAATAAAGAAACAGAAAGATTACAGACGCTGCTGGATAAAATCATCACGTTATGTGAAATGAGGGGTAAATAATGAAAAAAGAAACAACTGATGAAATGATAGTAGGACGTCATGCTGTGAAAAGCGCGATTGAGTCGGATCACGAAATAAATAAAGTGTTTATCCAGGAAGGTATTAATAAATCACAAATTTCAAGCATATTAAATTTATGTAAGGAAAGAAAGATTATTGTTCAAACAGTACCGAAATCAAAGCTTGACCATTTATCAGATGTACCACATCAAGGGATTATGGCGATGATCTCACCTTATGAATATATTGATCTGGATGACTTCTTAAATGCACGTGATAAAGATAAGTTAAGCACGATTATGATTCTTGACGGTTTAGAAGATCCGCATAATCTGGGTTCTATTTTAAGAACGGCAGATGCGATTGGAATAGACGGTATATTGATTCCGAAACGTCGCTCAGTAAGCTTGAATCAAACGGTTGTGAAAGCTTCAACAGGAGCGATTGAACATGTGCCGGTAATGCGTGTCACAAACATTAGTCAGGCAATAGATAAACTGAAAGAAGCAGGTTACTGGGTTGCGGGGACGGATGCCAGCAAATCAGTCGATTACCGTAAGATGGATGCTAATATGAACCTTGCGATTGTTATCGGTTCAGAGGGTGAGGGAATGAGTAGGCTCGTTAAAGATAAATGTGACTTCTTAATTCACTTGCCAATGGTTGGACATGTTAATAGTTTGAATGCTTCAGTGGCAGCGAGTTTGTTAATGTACGAAGTTTATCGCAAAAGGAACCCGCTAGACGCATGATAAAAAAATATACTATCATTGATGGTTATAATGTTATCGGACAAAGTTCAAGACTTAAACAACTCGCACAAGAATCATTAGAAGAGGCACGTATTCAACTATTGCTTGAAATCGCGAATTATAATGCACGTATTGCGGACGAAATGATTGTAGTGTTCGATGCATATGATGTGAAATCACATGAGCGCGAAGAAGTAATTCATGGCATCCGTGTTGTCTATTCTCGGGAAAAGGAAACGGCTGATGCAGTCATTGAACGGCTTGTCTACGAGATGTATGAAAAGCACATTACAACGATCAAGGTCGTAACAAGTGATTTATCAGAACAGCATACGATATTTGGAAGCGGTGCGTTAAGGATCCCGTCCCGTGAGTTTATCAACAATTTGCGTGAAGAAGAAATCAATGTGGCGAAAGATATGGTAAAGATGGATAACAATAAACCGCGTACACGTATTGAAATCGATCAGGAAACGAAAGAGCGATTAGAGAGATTAAGGCGCGGAGATTATTAATTCAAGATAATTTTATTGTTTGAGATAATCATTTATTACATTTAACCTAAAGAAAAACACATCTAGAGGTTAAGCGCATGTTTAAAACTTATACACAAGTGATTTGTGAAGAACAAACAATGTATCATCTAAAGCCAATAGAACAAATTGTTAAAGATATTCAGAGTGGTAATATTGATGCTTTTGATAGTCTTGTAGCAAGACTACGTAATGGTATTGAAGTGCATATTCGTAAAATTTCGTATAGAGACCATGAAGCTTTATATCAAGAGAGTCTGATTGCGTTATATCAGGCAGTGAAAGTTTATGATCCATTAAAGAGCGACAATTTTGAAAGGTTTTATTTCTACCATTTGAAATATGCACTGCTGGATTATGTGAGGGACTTGCAGAAAGAGCGCAATCGTCCTATTGTTAGCTTTGAAACGACGCAGTATGACGATGAACCATCGCTTGAAGCGTTCATACAAGATGTGAACGCTTTGCATCCTGATATTGAAAGTGAACTTGTTGATTTACAGTCACGTATGACACCTGTTGCATTACAATTGAGTCCGCTTGAATATCGCGTCCTTGAATATTTGAAGGAACAGATGCCTGTCAAAGCGATGGCAGCAATTGAGAATGAATCGTTGAAAACAATTCATAATGCGATTTCAAGACTGAAAGTTAAGATTAAATCCTTCATACAAGGTACATGTTAGTTTGACAAATTACAATTTCACCGTTATATTAAACTAGGATTAGAATGAATTAATGTGATGATTAGACATGAACAATATAGCACTAAAAAATAAGTATCGAATTACGGTTCGGTCTATTTTTTATCAATTTAAACATGACGGAGGCAAACGCATGGAACATAAAGAAAATTTCTTTCAAGGTGTTATTTCTGAGATGAAAAAAACTTCATGGCCAACTGGTCAGGAAGTTGTTAGAGATACAACAATCGTAGTATTAACTGTATTATTCTTTATTATTTTCTTTTACGCAATCGATTTAGGCATTTCTGAGCTTATTCGATTAATTAATTAAGGAGGCATATTATGTCTGAGGAAAGCAAAAAGCATTGGTACGCAGTTCATACGTATTCAGGCTATGAAAACAAAGTAAAAGACAACTTAGAAAAACGTCTAGAATCTATGAATATGCAAGATCAAATCTTTAGAGTTGTTATTCCGGAAGAAGAGGAAACAACAATTAAAGACGGTAAAGCAAAAACATCAGTAAAGAAAACATTCCCTGGTTACGTTTTAGTTGAATTAGTGATGACGGATGAATCTTGGTATGTTGTACGTAACACGCCAGGTGTTACAGGTTTCGTAGGATCTGCCGGTGCAGGATCTAAACCAAATCCATTATTACCAGAAGAAGCTAAGTTTATTTTGAAATCAATGGGTATGAACGAAAAAACGATTGATGTTGAAATTGAAGTTGGTGAACAAGTGCGCGTAACGAGCGGTCCTTTCACAAACCAGATTGGTGAAGTGAAAGAAATCGATATCGATAAATACAAATTAACAGTATTAGTAGATATGTTTGGTCGTGAAACACCAGTTGAAGTTGAATTCGATCAAATCGAAAAATTATAATAAAAATTTTAAAAAATGAAATGTAAATTTTCACTTGCAATTTTTATGAGTAAGTGGTAATATTTTATGGTCGTGCTAATTAGTACGGTTGTTGAGTGGGAGGGTAAATATCATACCCTGTGACCACATCACGATATTATAGGAGGTGCACATCGTGGCTAAAAAAGTAATCAAAGTTGTTAAATTACAAATCCCAGCAGGGAAAGCGAATCCAGCGCCACCAGTTGGTCCAGCATTAGGTCAAGCAGGTGTTAATATTATGGGATTCTGTAAAGAATTTAACGCACGTACACAAGAACAAGCAGGTTTAATTATTCCGGTTGAAATTTCTGTATTTGAAGATCGTTCATTTACATTTATCACTAAAACACCACCTGCAGCAGTTTTACTTAAAAAGGCAGCTAAAATCGAAAAAGGTTCTGGTGAACCTAACAAGACTAAAGTTGCTACAGTAACTGAAGATCAAGTACGTGAAATCGCTGAAGCTAAAATGGAAGATTTAAATGCAGCAAGCGTTGAAGCGGCAATAAGAATTGTTGCTGGTACTGCTCGTAGTATGGGTGTAGAAATTAAATAGTTATTTTAAGATTTAACAAGCAGACTTATCTAAGTCTGCTCTTGCACTGTTATAGACAGTGCCCGTGGGAGGACATTCCGCTAAAACCACTATAAGGAGGAAATAATAAATGGCTAAAAAAGGTAAGAAATATCAAGAAGCCGCTCAAAAAGTTGATAACACTAAATTCTACTCTGTAGAAGAAGCTATCAAACTTGCGCAAGAAACAAGTACAGTAAACTTTGACGCTTCTGTTGAAGTTGCATTCCGTTTAGGAATCGATGTACGTAAAAATGACCAACAAATCCGTGGGGCAGTTGTATTACCAAACGGAACTGGTAAAACTCAACGTGTATTAGTATTTGCTAAAGGTGAAAAATTAAAAGAAGCTGAAGCTGCAGGCGCTGACTATGTTGGTGATGCTGAATACATCAACAAGATCAACCAAGGTTGGTTCGAATTCGATGTAATCGTAGCAACTCCAGACATGATGGGTGAAGTTGGTAAACTTGGACGTGTCTTAGGACCTAAAGGTTTAATGCCAAACCCTAAAACTGGTACTGTAACGATGGACGTAACAAAAGCTGTTCAGGAAATCAAAGCTGGTAAAGTAGAATACCGTGCTGAGAAATCTGGTATCGTTCACGCTTCAATCGGTAAAGTATCATTTGATACTGCTAAATTAGTTGAAAACTTTAACACTTTAAAAGATGTTTTAGCTAAAGCTAAACCAGCGTCATCAAAAGGTACTTACTTCAAAACTGTTTCTGTAACATCTACTATGGGCCCTGGTATCAAAGTTGATCCATCAGAAATCAGAAACTAATTTAAAAAACAAATTGACAAGATTCGAATTTCACGTTATAGTGTAATTTGTATTTTATAAATAACCTAAGACAGTAGGGGCGAATGCTTAATAATCCTACCGAGGTGAAATTTGACTTGATGAACTTTCAAGCACTTTTTACCATGGGTGAAAAGTGCTTTTTTAATAATTTATTAGAAAAGCACGAAAATCTTAATGGAGGTGTCATAATGAGTACAAAAGCTATCGAAATCAAACAACAAAAAGCTGATTTGATCACTGAACAATTAAAAAATTCAGTATCAACTATCATCGTTGACTATCGCGGTTTAACTGTTGCGCAAGTAACTGAACTACGTAAACAACTTCGTGAAGCTGGTGTGGAATTCCATGTTTACAAAAATACTTTAGTGCGTCGTTCAGCAGAAGCTGCTGGTATCGAAGGACTTGAAGAATTTTTAACTGGACCAAACGCTATTGCATTCTCTAACGAAGAAGTTGTTGCGCCAGCAAAAATTCTTGCTGACTTCGCAAAAGAAAACGAAAAGTTAGAAATCAAAGCCGGTGTTATTGAAGGTAAAGTGACTAGCGCTGATGATATCAAAGCTATCGCATCATTACCATCAAAAGAAGGACTTATCTCAATGGTTCTTTCAGTATTACAAGCTCCAATGCGTAACTTCGCATATGCAGTTAAAGCTGTTGGAGAACAAAAAGAAGGCGGAGAAGAAGCTGCTCCTGCTGAAGAAGCATAATTCACTTAGCCAAAGACAATTAGTATCATAAAAAACTTAAATTAAATGGAGGAATACAATCATGTCAAACGAAAAAATTATCGAAATGATTAAAGAAATGTCAGTTTTAGAATTAAACGATTTAGTTAAAGCTATCGAAGAAGAATTCGGTGTTACTGCTGCTGCTCCTGTAGCTGTTGCTGGTGCTGCTGGTGGCGAAGGTGCTGCTGCAGAAAAAACTGAATTCGACGTAGAATTAGTATCTGCTGGAGCTTCAAAAATTAAAGTTGTTAAAGCTGTTAAAGAAGCTACTGGTTTAGGATTAAAAGACGCTAAAGACTTAGTTGATGGCGCTCCTAAAGTAGTTAAAGAAGGCGTATCTAAAGATGAAGCTGAAGAATTAAAAGCTAAATTAGAAGAAGCTGGAGCAACTGTAGAAGTTAAATAATTTCTCTTTTGTTCGAAACCCGTTATGTATATAACGGGTTTTTCTTGCTTTATATTGGTATAATTTCAACTGAGTGCGCATTGCGCTGAGTTGAAATAAGTGAGGTGTTAAGGTGAGTCATTATTATAGTGAAGAACAAACGGTAGAAAGCAATGAAAGTATCATCAGTTTTAATATGGGGGATCACAGTTTGAAACTTACGACGGATAGTGGTGTGTTTTCAAAAGGTGGCGTTGATTTCGGATCTAACTTACTCGTCAAAACTTTTTTAGAAGATACAAGCCCTGCTCGAGTACTTGATGTCGGATGTGGATATGGCACGATGGGATTAATGGTGGCAAAGCATTATCCGGAATCAACAGTACATATGGTAGATGTGAACGAACGCGCATTATCTTTATCTGAAAGAAATAGTAATGCTAACAATATTTATAACACAACTATCTATAAGAGTGATGGATTAAATGAAGTAACAGAACGGTTTGATGCAGTGATTACAAACCCACCAATTCGTGCGGGCAAAGACGTTGTTCATCGCATATTAGAAGATAGTGCAAAAGTGCTTGGAGATAACGGTGCACTATACGTTGTAATCCAAAAGAAACAAGGTATGCCATCAGCAAAAAAGAAGATGGAAGATGTTTTTGGTAATGTTGCAGTTCTGAAGAAAGATAAAGGTTACTATATATTAAAGAGTGTAAAAGGTTGACCTTATACGTTCCGTCTGTTATAGTAATAGAATGTAAAAATTTAAATGAATAAGTGTGCACTTTTCTATCTAATTTTAGGAGAAATGAGTTTAAAATAAAATGTGAAAATGGAGTTATGTGATTCCGTTTTCTTTTTGTCTTATTCCTCTGTTTAGGTAAAAGGCATCACAATTTTTGAGGGGTGAATCTGTTGACTGGTCAACTTATCCAATACGGAAGGCATCGTCAGCGTAGAAGTTACGCAAGAATTTCCGAGATTTTAGAATTACCTAACTTAATAGAGATTCAAACAAAATCTTATGAATGGTTCTTAGAAGAAGGTTTAATCGAGATGTTTAGAGACATTTCACCAATTGAAGACTTCACTGGAAATCTTTCATTAGAATTTGTTGATTACAAATTAGGTGAGCCAAAGTACGATTTAGATGAAGCAAAGAACCGTGATGCTACTTACTCAGCGCCACTTCGAGTAAAGGTACGATTAATTATTAAAGAAACAGGCGAAGTGAAAGAACAAGAAGTCTTTATGGGTGATTTCCCATTAATGACTGATACAGGTACGTTTGTCATCAATGGTGCAGAACGTGTTATCGTATCTCAGTTAGTTCGTTCACCATCTGTATACTTCAATGATAAAGTCGATAAGAATGGTAAAGTGAGCTTTGGAGCGACTGTTATCCCTAACCGTGGTGCGTGGCTTGAATATGAAACTGATGCGAAAGATGTTGTATTCGTTCGTATTGACCGTACACGTAAATTACCGATAACTGTACTTTTACGTGCATTAGGATTCTCAAGTGACCAGGAAATCATTGATTTATTAGGTGACAACGAGTATTTACGTAACGCATTAGATAAAGATAATACTGAGTCAACTGAAGCTGCATTACTTGAAATTTATGAACGTTTACGTCCAGGTGAACCACCTACAGTTGAGAACGCGAAAAGCCTTTTATACTCTCGTTTCTTTGACCCAAAACGTTATGACTTAGCAAGCGTTGGACGTTATAAAATGAATAAAAAGTTACATTTAAAACACCGTCTATTCAACCAAACTTTAGCTGAGCCTATCGTTGATGTTGAAACAGGTGAAATCGTAGCTGAAGAGGGTACACTTTTAGATCGTCGTAATTTAGATCAAATTTTAAATGTACTTGAAAACAATGCCAACCAAAAAGTATTTACTTTAGAGAATGGTTTATTAGACGAGCCGATTGAAATTCAATCTGTTAAAGTTTACATTCCTGGAGATGAAGAAAAACGTACGACAACAATTATCGGTAATGCTTTCCCAGATGAAGAAGTGAAATGTATCACACCTGCCGATATCTTATCTTCTATTAGTTATTTCTTTAACTTATTAGCTGGAGTAGGTTTCACTGATGATATCGATCACTTAGGTAACCGTCGTTTACGTTCAGTTGGTGAGTTATTACAAAACCAATTCCGTATCGGTTTAAGTCGTATGGAGCGTGTTGTACGCGAACGTATGAGTTTACAAGATACTGAATCTGTAACACCTCAACAATTAATTAATATCCGTCCTGTCATTGCATCTATTAAAGAATTCTTTGGTAGTTCACAATTATCTCAGTTCATGGACCAGGCAAACCCGTTAGCTGAGCTTACACATAAACGTCGTTTATCTGCATTGGGACCGGGTGGTTTAACAAGAGAACGTGCTGGTATGGAAGTACGTGACGTTCACTACTCTCACTATGGCCGTATGTGTCCGATTGAAACGCCGGAGGGACCAAACATCGGGTTGATCAACTCACTTTCAAGTTATGCACGTGTCAATGAATTTGGTTTCATTGAAACACCATACAGAAAAGTTGATATCGAAACAAATACTGTAACATCACAAATTGACTACTTAACAGCTGACGAAGAAGATGCTTATGTTGTTGCTCAAGCGAACTCTCGCTTAGATGATAATGGTAAGTTTTTAGATGACGAAGTTGTTTGTCGTTTCCGTGGTGATAATACTGTAATGGCACGTGAACGCATGGATTACATGGACGTTTCACCGAAACAGGTTGTTTCTGCTGCCACAGCATGTATCCCATTCTTAGAAAACGATGACTCGAACCGTGCCTTAATGGGTGCGAACATGCAACGTCAAGCAGTGCCGTTAATGAATCCTGAAGCACCATTTGTTGGTACTGGTATGGAACACGTAGCAGCACGTGACTCTGGAGCTGCAGTAGTAGCAAAATATAAAGGTCGTGTAGAGCACGTTGAAGCACGTCAGATTAAAGTTCGCCGTATTGTTGAAGAAGGCGGAAAAGAAATCGAAACAGATTTAGATGTATACAAATTAGCGAAATTCGCACGTTCAAATTCTGGTACTTGTTACAACCAACGTCCAATCGTTGAAGCTGGTAACATTGTAACGAAAGGTGAAATCTTAGCAGATGGTCCTTCTATGGAACTTGGTGAGATGGCACTTGGTCGTAACGTAGTTGTTGGATTTATGACTTGGGATGGTTATAACTATGAGGATGCTGTAATCATGAGCGAACGTCTTGTGAAAGACGACGTATATACTTCTATTCATATTGAAGAATATGAATCAGAAGCGCGTGATACGAAGCTTGGACCTGAAGAAATCACAAGAGATATTCCTAACGTATCTGACAATGCACTTAAAAACTTAGATGATCGTGGTATCATTTTTGTTGGAGCTGAAGTACGTGATGGTGACATCTTAGTTGGTAAAGTAACGCCTAAAGGGGTTACTGAATTAACGGCTGAAGAACGTTTATTACATGCAATCTTCGGTGAAAAAGCGCGTGAAGTACGTGATACTTCATTACGTGTACCACACGGTGCTGATGGTATCGTATTAGACGTTAAAGTCTTCAATCGTGAAGATGGCGACGAGTTACCACCAGGTGTTAACCAATTAGTACGTGTTTACATCGTTCAAAAACGTAAAATTCACGTTGGGGATAAAATGTGTGGACGTCACGGAAATAAAGGGGTTATCTCACGTATCTTACCAGAAGAAGATATGCCATTTATGCCTGATGGAACACCAATCGACATCATGTTAAATCCACTTGGGGTACCTTCTCGTATGAACATCGGACAAGTATTAGAGTTACACTTAGGTATGGCTGCTAAAAACTTAGGTCTGCATGTTGCGTCTCCAGTATTTGATGGAGCGAACGATGAAGATGTTTGGTCAACAATCGAAGAAGCTGGTATGGCACGTGACGGTAAAACTGTACTTTATGATGGACGTACTGGTGAACCGTTCGATAACCGTGTATCAGTTGGTGTAATGTACATGCTTAAATTAGCCCACATGGTTGATGATAAGTTACATGCACGTTCAACTGGACCTTACTCACTGGTTACACAACAACCACTTGGTGGTAAAGCGCAATTTGGTGGACAACGTTTTGGTGAGATGGAAGTATGGGCACTTGAAGCTTACGGTGCGGCGTATACTTTACAGGAAATCTTAACGTACAAATCAGATGATACTGTTGGTCGTGTGAAAACTTACGAAGCAATCGTTAAAGGTGAAAACATTCCACGTCCAGGTGTTCCTGAATCATTCCGAGTATTGATGAAAGAGTTACAAAGTTTAGGGTTAGATGTAAAAGTAATGGATAACAAAGATGAAGAGATTGAAATGCGTGATTTAGAAGATGACGATTTCATCGATTCAAAGATTAACCTTGCAAAAGCACCAACACCAGAGGCTGAGATCACTGAATAATCACTATCTCAAAAGCTAGTCACTAATTTTGTTTAGCACATCATGTAGATACTTAAGTGTTTACATGATGGTTAAACAAGTTGAAATATAAATCTTGATAAAATTTTTAATACACTAAGGAGGTAGGGCTTTGATTGATGTAAATAACTTTCATTACATGAAGATAGGTCTCGCTTCACCTGAAAAAATCCGTTCATGGAGTTTTGGTGAAGTTAAAAAGCCAGAAACAATTAACTACCGTACATTAAAACCTGAAAGAGATGGTTTATTCTGTGAGAAAATTTTCGGTCCAACAAAAGACTGGGAATGTAGCTGTGGTAAATATAAACGTGTACGTTACAAAGGTATGGTCTGTGACCGTTGTGGCGTTGAAGTAACAAAATCAAAAGTACGTCGTGAACGTATGGGTCATATTGAGCTAGCTGCACCTGTATCACACATCTGGTATTTCAAAGGAATTCCTTCTCGTATGGGATTACTTTTAGATATGTCTCCGCGTTCTTTAGAAGAAGTTATCTATTTTGCTTCTTACGCTGTAATTGATCCGGGTCCCACTGGATTAGAGAAAAAATCATTATTATCTGAAAGAGAATACCGTGAGTATTACGATAAGTTCCCTGGGCAATTCACTGCTAAGATGGGTGCTGAAGCGATTAAAGATTTATTAACGGACATCAACTTAGATGGAGAATTAAAATCTTTACGTGAAGAATTAGAAACAGCAACTGGACAACGTTTAACAAGAGCAATCAAACGTTTAGAAGTTGTGGAATCATTCCGTAATTCTGGTAATGATCCTTCTTGGATGATTTTAGATGTTTTACCAATCATTCCACCTGAAATTCGTCCAATGGTTCAATTAGATGGTGGACGTTTCGCTACATCTGATTTAAACGATTTATATCGTCGTGTTATTAACCGTAACAATCGTTTAAAACGTTTATTAGATTTAGGTGCGCCTGGTATCATCGTACAAAACGAAAAACGTATGTTACAAGAAGCAGTTGATGCTTTAATTGATAATGGTCGTCGTGGCCGTCCAGTTACCGGACCAGGTAACCGTCCATTAAAATCTTTATCTCATATGTTAAAAGGGAAACAAGGTCGTTTCCGTCAAAACTTACTTGGTAAACGTGTAGACTATTCTGGTCGTTCGGTTATCGTAGTAGGTCCAAACTTAAAAATGTATCAGTGCGGTCTTCCTAAAGAAATGGCACTTGAATTATTCAAACCATTTGTTATGAAAGAACTTGTTGAACGTGAAATTGCGACAAACATTAAGAACGCTAAAGGTAAAATCGAGCGTATGGAACCAGAAATCTGGGACGTTTTAGAAGACGTTATTCGTGAACACCCAGTTCTGTTAAACCGTGCACCAACACTTCACCGTTTAGGTATCCAGGCATTCGAACCGACATTAGTTGAAGGTCGTGCGATTCGATTACATCCACTTGTAACGACTGCATACAATGCCGATTTCGATGGTGACCAAATGGCCGTTCACGTACCTTTATCTAAAGAAGCGCAAGCTGAAGCACGTATGTTAATGTTAGCTGCACAAAATATCTTAAACCCTAAAGATGGTAAACCAGTTGTTACACCATCTCAGGATATGGTATTAGGTAACTACTACTTAACATTAGAGCGTTTAGGTACAATTGGTGAAGGTAGAATCTTTAAAGATGCGAATGAAGTTATTATGGCTTATGTCAACGGGTATGTTCATTTACATGCGCGTATTGCAGTTCAAGCTGGATCATTTAGCAACCCAACATTTACTGACAAACAAAACAGCCAATTATTAATCACTTCTGTTGGTAAAGTAATATTTAATGAAATTATGCCTGAATCATTCCCGTTCATTAACGAACCAACTTTATCAAACTTAGAAACAGTAACACCTGATAAATATTTCATCGATGCAACTGAATTAACTGAAGAAGGATTATTAAAATACTTAAACGAGCAACCACTTGTTAAACCATTTAATAAAAAATTCTTAGGTCAAATCATTGCTGAAGTGTTCAATAGATTCCATATTACTGATACTTCTATGATGTTAGATAGAATGAAAGATTTAGGATTTAAATATTCTTCACGTGCTGGTATTACAGTAGGTGTATCTGATATTGTGGTATTACCTGATAAACAAGATATTATCGGTTTAGCAGAAGAAAAAGTAGATAGAGTAACAAAACAGTTCACACGTGGTTTAATTACTGAAAGTGAACGTTACGCAGCTGTTATTGAGATTTGGACGAAAGCTAAAGATGACATTCAAGCAAAATTAATGAACTCTTTAGATGACTTGAACCCAATCTTCATGATGAGTGACTCTGGTGCCCGTGGTAACGCGTCTAACTTTACGCAGTTAGCAGGTATGCGTGGACTGATGGCCAACCCGGCTGGACGTATCATCGAGTTACCAATCAAATCTTCATTCCGTGAAGGTTTAACAGTATTAGAATACTTTATCTCTACGCATGGTGCGCGTAAAGGTCTTGCCGATACAGCACTTAAAACTGCCGATTCAGGTTACTTAACACGTCGTCTAGTTGACGTTGCTCAAGACGTTATCGTACGTGAACCTGATTGTGGTACTGACCGTGGATTACTTGTTTCAGCGATCCGTGAAGGTTCAGAACTTATTGAACCATTCATTGAGCGTTTAGAAGGACGTTATTCTCGTGAAACAGTAAGACACCCAGAAACAAAAGAAATTCTTGTTAAAGTGAACGAATTGATTACACCTGAAATCTCGAAACAAATCGTGGACGCAGGTATCGAAGAAATGCATATCCGTTCAGCATTTACATGTAACTCACGTCACGGGGTTTGTGAAAAATGTTATGGTAAAAACTTAGCAACAGGTGAAAAAGTAGAAGTTGGGGAAGCAGTTGGTACAATCGCTGCCCAATCTATCGGTGAACCTGGTACTCAGTTAACGATGCGTACATTCCATACAGGTGGGGTTGCCGGTGCCGATATTACACAAGGTTTACCTCGTATCCAGGAATTATTCGAAGCGCGTAATCCGAAAGGTCAAGCTGTTATCTCTGAGATTAACGGTGAGATTATCGAATTAAACGTAGTAAAAGATCGTATGCAGGAAATTAAAGTTAAAGGTGAAAATGAAGTACGTACGTACTTAGCACCTGGTACTGCAAGACTTAAAGTAGAAGTTGGTCAAAAAATAGCACGTGGTGAAGTAATGACTGAAGGTTCTATCGAGCCTAAACAATTATTAGCTGTAGCGGGACTTAATGCGACACAAAGCTACTTATTAAAAGAAGTTCAAAAAGTATACCGTATGCAAGGGGTAGAAATCTCAGATAAACACGTTGAGGTAATGGTACGTCAAATGTTACGTAAAGTTCGTATTATCGAAGCAGGAGATACGAAATTATTACCAGGTGCATTAGTTGATATTCATACATTTACTGATGCTAACCGTGAAGTATTTAAAGCGAGAAAACACCCAGCAACAGCGAAACCTGTATTGCTTGGTATTACGAAAGCATCTCTTGAAACAGAAAGTTTCTTATCTGCAGCATCGTTCCAGGAAACAACACGTGTGTTAACTGATGCGGCGATCAAAGGTAAACGTGATGACTTATTAGGACTTAAAGAAAATGTTATTATCGGTAAGTTAATCCCAGCTGGTACAGGTATGAGACGTTATAGTGGCGTTGAATACGAAAAAGATGCACCAGCATTAGAGCAAGATGAAGTAGTAGTAACTGAAAACTAATAAATTTTACACCCAAATATTAATATTTGGGTGTTTTTTTATGTCACTAAACGTTCACAATCACAAAACAGATAATTTAATAGAAATTGGTGTATGATAGTTAAAATGAATACAATAAAGGAGGGTGAATATGAATATTAAAATGAAAGAACTCATCGTAATGGTATTAGGATTCGTTGAAATTATTGCCGGATTTGCATTGTATGAAGAGTCACAATTAGGCGGGATTACATTTATTTTGTTGGGCTTTGTATTCTTAGCGATTATGTTTATCATAGAACGAAAAGATTACGATAGTAAACATTATAAACTGAAATAAAATTTACAAAAACAACCTATCACCATCGATCAAAATCCCGACGGGAGAACGTCCTGTTATAATTATCACACTGACGCCATCTGGTGAGTTACCTTCTGTATCAGAACAGTTACCTAATCGTCCAGGCGTTTTACCACCTGTAGACAATAATGATGATAATGTTCAGGATCTTAATAGTACTAATATCGATATTGTTTTCGATAAGAAGATAATACGTAATTAAATAAAAAAATATTGAAATACAATTGACTTATACCTAAAATGATGATAGTATTATTTAGGTTGATGAGTAGCACTTAATAGCTTTGGAGGATTGCAATGTCTAATGAAAAAGTTATGCACTCTAGTCAATATGTAGTGGGACTTAAGGAGTCTGTTAAAGCACTTAAGAAGGATTGTGTAACATCTCTTGAGATAGCATGCGATACCAACATCCACTTATTAACTACCGTGCTATTACTAGCATACCAAAAGCAAATACCTATTGAATTCAGCAAGTCTAAAGACGTGCTGGGTAAACAATATGGCATTCAAGTGAGAGCAACTGTTGTTGCACATTTGAAATCCGCTTTGTAAGGCGGTATTCTTACAAATCTTTTTTTACCCCAAAAATGAACCACCTGGATGTGTGGAATTAAACAAAAGAGAGGAGGACATTCAAAATGCCAACTATTAACCAATTAGTTAAGAAGCCAAGAACTTCAAAAGTTAAAAAATCAACTGCGCCTGCATTAAACAAAGGGTATAACAGTCATAAGAAAAAAGCTACTGACTTAGCATCTCCACAAAAACGTGGTGTATGTACTCGTGTAGGAACTATGACACCTAAAAAACCTAACTCAGCGTTACGTAAATATGCACGTGTGCGTTTATCAAATAATATTGAAGTTAATGCTTATATTCCTGGTATCGGACACAACTTACAAGAACATAGTGTAGTACTTATTCGTGGAGGACGTGTTAAAGATTTACCGGGGGTACGTTACCATATCGTACGTGGAGCATTAGATACTTCAGGTGTTGACGGCCGTATGCAAGGACGTTCTTTATACGGAGCTAAAAAACCTAAAGCTAAAAAAGCATAATTTTAATTTAAATCTTGCACTTACTGTTTAGAGAATATTTCATTTTTGTAAATGTAGTGTTCTCACTAGACATCGAAAAATAAAAAAAATATACTGAGGAAGGAGGATATTAATATGCCTCGTAAAGGACCTGTTGCTAAAAGAGATGTATTACCGGATCCAATTCATAATTCAAAATTAGTTACTAAATTAATCAACAAAATTATGATCGATGGAAAACGTGGTACTGCTCAAAAGATTTTATACAACGCTTTTGAATTAGTTCAAGAACGTTCTGGTCGTGATTCTATGGAAGTTTTCGAAGAAGCGATCAACAATATCATGCCTGTATTAGAAGTTAAAGCTCGTCGTGTTGGGGGATCTAACTACCAAGTACCTGTAGAAGTACGCGCTGAGCGTCGTACAACTTTAGGATTACGCTGGTTAGTAAACTATTCACGTCTTCGTGGTGAAAAAACTATGGAAGAGCGTTTAGCTAACGAAATCTTAGATGCTGCTAACAACACTGGTGGTGCTGTTAAGAAACGCGAAGATACACACAAAATGGCTGAAGCAAACAAAGCATTTGCTCATTACCGTTGGTAAGATAAAAGTTAACCCTTTAGTAATTGTATGCAGCTTGCTGTCTTCAATTTACTTGAGGGCTACTTTCTTAAAATAAACCAATCCTGGAAGGAGAAAGAATACCCATGACAAGAGAATTCTCTTTGAGCAACACTCGTAATATCGGTATCATGGCCCACATTGATGCTGGTAAAACGACTACTACTGAACGTATTCTTTATTATACTGGTCGTATCCACAAAATTGGTGAAACACATGAAGGTGCTTCACAAATGGACTGGATGGAACAAGAACAAGAACGTGGTATCACAATCACTTCAGCTGCTACAACAGCTCAGTGGAAAGGTACGCGTATCAACATCATCGATACACCTGGACACGTAGACTTCACAGTAGAAGTTGAACGTTCATTACGTGTACTTGATGGAGCGGTAACAGTACTTGATGCACAATCAGGTGTTGAACCACAGACTGAAACTGTATGGCGTCAAGCTACTACATACGGAGTTCCTCGTATCGTATTCATCAACAAGATGGATAAAACTGGTGCGGACTTCAATTATTCTGTAGGTACTTTACACGACAGATTACAAGCAAATGCACACCCAATTCAAATGCCAATCGGTGCTGAAGATCAATTCAACGCAATCGTAGATTTAGTTGAAATGAAATTACACACTTATACAAATGATTTAGGTACTGACATTGAAGTAACTGATGTTCCTGAAGAATACTTAGCAGATGCAGAAGCAATGCGCGAACAATTAATTGAAGCTGTTGCGGATGTTAATGAAGATTTAATGGACAAATATTTAGGCGGAGAAGAGATTTCAGTTGAAGAATTGAAAGCTGCTATCCGTCAAGCTACTTGTGATGTTGAATTCTTCCCAGTATTAGCTGGTACAGCATTCAAAAACAAAGGTGTTCAATTAATGTTAGATGCTGCAATTGCATACTTACCATCACCATTAGATGTTAAACCAATCGTAGGTCACGAAGTTGACGATAAAGATGCTGAAATCATCGCTAAACCAGATGATTCTGAGCCATTTGCTGCTTTAGCGTTCAAAGTTATGACTGACCCATTCGTAGGTAAATTAACATTCTTCCGTGTGTATTCTGGTACATTAAACTCAGGTTCTTATGTACAAAATGCTACTAAAGGTAAACGTGAACGTGTAGGACGTATCTTACAGATGCATGCTAACTCACGTGAAGAGATTTCAACAGTTTACGCTGGAGATATCGCTGCTGCAGTAGGTTTAAAAGATACAACTACTGGGGATACTTTATGTGATGAAAAGGTTCAAGTAATCTTAGAATCAATGGAATTCCCAGAACCAGTTATTCACTTATCTGTTGAGCCTAAATCTAAAGCTGACCAAGATAAAATGACTAACGCATTAGTTAAATTACAAGAAGAAGATCCAACATTCCACGCACATACTGATCCTGAAACAGGACAAGTTATCATCGGTGGTATGGGTGAGCTTCACTTAGATATCCTTGTAGACCGTATGAAACGTGAATTTAAAGTTGAATGTACAGTTGGTGCGCCAATGGTAT
Source organism: Macrococcoides bohemicum (assembly GCF_003259675.1). GTDB lineage: Bacteria > Bacillota > Bacilli > Staphylococcales > Staphylococcaceae > Macrococcoides > Macrococcoides bohemicum. The sequence continues at coordinate 31,660 of NZ_PZJG01000008.1, forward strand.
CATACCGTGAAACGTTTAAAACAACTGCTGCCGTTCAAGGTAAATTCTCACGTCAATCAGGTGGTCGTGGACAATATGGTGACGTTCATATCGAATTCTCACCTAATGAAGTTGGAGCCGGATTCGAATTCGAAAACGCTATCGTCGGTGGGGTAGTTCCTCGTGAATATATTCCTTCAGTTGAAGCGGGTCTTAAAGATGCAATGGAAAACGGTGTATTAGCTGGATATCCATTAATCGATGTTAAGGCTAAATTATTTGATGGTTCATACCATGATGTCGATTCATCTGAGATGGCCTTCAAAGTAGCTGCTTCATTAGCTTTAAAAGAAGCTGCTAAAAAATGTGATCCTGTAATCTTAGAACCTATGATGAAGGTAGAAATCGTAATGCCTGAAGAATACATGGGTGATATTATGGGTGACGTTACAAGTCGTCGTGGACGCGTAGAAGGTATGGAAGCTCGTGGTAACGCACAAGTTGTTCGTGCATTTGTACCTCTTGCTGAAATGTTCGGTTATGCAACTAACTTACGTTCTAATACACAAGGTCGCGGAACTTACTCAATGGTGTTCGATCATTATGAAGAAGTACCAAAATCAGTATCAGAAGAAATCATCAAGAAAAACAAAGGTCAATAATCTGTAAATACTTGAACGGTGCACAGTTCAATATATTGCAATTTAAGACTAAATGATTTATAAATGAAATATGTATTTCCTCATGAGGGTGAGAATCCCTCATGAGTAATATTAAAAAATTAACTTAAACTTAAGGAGAGATTTCGAAATGGCTAAAGAAAAATTTGATCGCTCGAAAACACATGCCAATATTGGTACTATCGGTCACGTTGACCACGGTAAAACAACTTTAACAGCTGCAATTGCAACTGTATTATCAAAAAAATTAGGTGGGGAAGCTCGTTCTTACGACCAAATCGATAACGCACCTGAAGAAAAAGAACGTGGTATCACAATCAATACTTCACATATCGAGTATGAAACTGAAAAACGTCACTACGCTCACGTTGACTGCCCAGGACACGCTGACTATGTTAAAAACATGATCACTGGTGCTGCTCAAATGGACGGTGGTATCTTAGTAGTATCTGCTGCTGACGGTCCAATGCCTCAAACTCGTGAACACATTCTTTTATCACGTAACGTAGGTGTACCTGCATTAGTAGTATTCTTAAACAAAGTTGACATGGTTGACGATGAAGAATTATTAGAATTAGTTGAAATGGAAGTTCGTGACTTATTATCTGAATACGATTTCCCTGGCGACGATATTCCAGTAATCGCTGGTTCTGCTTTAAAAGCATTAGAAGGCGAAGAAAAATACGAAGAAAAAATCATGGAATTAATGGATGCAGTTGATGAGTACATCCCAACTCCAGAACGTGATTCTGAAAAACCATTCATGATGCCAGTTGAGGACGTATTCTCAATCACTGGTCGTGGTACAGTAGCTACAGGACGTGTTGAACGTGGACAAGTTAAAGTTGGTGAAGAAATTGAAATCATCGGTTTAACTGAAGAGCCATCTAAAACAACTGTAACTGGTGTTGAAATGTTCCGTAAATTATTAGATTACGCTGAAGCTGGTGACAACATTGGTGCATTATTACGTGGGGTTTCACGTGAAGATGTTCAACGTGGACAAGTATTAGCTAAACCAGGAACTATCACGCCACATACTAAATTTAAAGCTGAAGTTTACGTATTATCTAAAGAAGAGGGTGGACGTCATACTCCATTCTTCACTAACTACCGCCCACAGTTCTACTTCCGTACAACTGACGTAACTGGTGTAGTTAACTTACCAGAAGGTACTGAAATGGTTATGCCTGGAGACAACGTTGAAATGAACGTTGAATTAATCTCTCCAATCGCGATTGAAGACGGAACTCGTTTCTCAATTCGTGAAGGTGGACGTACTGTAGGATCAGGTGTTGTATCTGTAATCGAAAAATAATATCACTTTTGTGATTTTTAAAACCCACGAGGGACGCCTCGTGGGTTTTATTTTTATATTTTTACTATTCTTTTCCTAATGTATCCATATGTTCGATTAAATTGACAAATACTCTAACGCCATTTAACAATCCATTTTCATCCATATCAAATTTAGGATGATGATGTGGAAAATCAGCTTGTAATGTTTCATTTCTAACCCCAGTGTTGAAATAACATCCCGGTCTTTCCTGAAGAAAGTAAGCAAAATCTTCACCACCAAGAGATGGTGTTCCTTCTAGTACTTCAGCAATTTCTGAAATATCTTCACTTAAATTTTTAAGCCATAACGTTTCTTTTTCACTATTGATTAATGCAGGATAACCATGGGTGTAGTTTAATGTAATGTTAACACTAAAGCTCTTTTCAATACCTTGAATTATCTCATTTATTCTTTCGATCATTACAGCTTTAATCGATTTATCATACGTGCGCAATGTACCGCTTAAATGCGCAGTTTCTGCAATAACATTAAAAGCATTACCACTATTAAATTCTCCAATCGTTAATACACCTGTTTTTATCGGATTGATGCTACGAGAGACAACGGTTTGTAGTTGTGTGATTAAGTAACTAGCTGCGATAATTGCATCATGTGTCGTATGTGGCGCAGCGCCATGTCCGCCTGATCCGTGTATATCCATTGTAAATGCATCGGCAAATCCATGTGATGGACCGGTAATAAAACTCACTGCATTACTTTTTAAATTGCTTGAACTGTGCGTTCCAAAAACATAATCAACTCCTTCTAGAACACCTGCTTCAATCATTGATTTAGCGCCACCTGGTAAAACTTCCTCAGCATGTTGATGGCAAAGAATGACGGTACCTTTAAGTTCATTTTGATGTGTTTTAATGATTTTAGCAGTAATCAGCAGCATTGCTGTATGACCATCATGTCCACAGGCATGCATAACACCAGGGACTTTTGATTTATAAGGTACATCTTTCAAATCCTGAATAGGTAATGCATCGAAATCCGCACGGAGTAATACTGATGGGCCAGGTAATTTACCTTCTATCACACCATATAATCCATTACCTCCGACATTACGCGTAACCGGTATATCAAGTGCTGTTAAATAGTTTGCGATATACTCAGCTGTTTCTGTCTCATGAAAAGAGAGTTCCGGATGCATATGCAAATATCTTCTTATTTCAATCAACTCTTCTTTAAATTTCTCTACCTCTTTATACCATGCCATCTACAGTCCCCCCTTGTTCAAAGTAATCTTCAGTTGCTTGTAAGAATACTTTTACTGCATTTACCATGCCTCTTTCATCAATATCAAATTTTGGATGATGATGAGGAAAATCTGCTTTAAAGTTCTCGTTGCGTGTACCAGTATAGAAAAATGAACCTGGGACACGTTGTAAGTAATAAGAAAAATCTTCTCCACCTAGAGAAGGCTCAAGTTCAACAAGTTCCTCTACACTCTCTATTTTGCGTGCGGCACTGACAATTAAGTCTGTTTCGTTTGTAGTATTTACAACTGGAGGATATCCTTTTAAATATTTTAATTCATAGGTAATGCCCATCGTCGTTACGAGTCCTTCTAAACATTTTTTCAGTTCTTTATACATTAAACTTTGCGTTTCGGCATTAAACGTTCTGATTGTCCCAGCTATTTTAGCAGTATCTGGAATAACATTGTTCTGATCACCTGCTTCTAATTGTGTAATTGATAGCACTGCAGGTGTTGTTGGATTCGTTTTACGTGAAACAATATATTGAAGATCATTACATAAGCGTATTGTTGCTGCAACTGGATCAATCGTCGTATCTGGATGTGCGGCGTGCCCACCTTTACCTTGAATCGTAATCCAGAAATCATCAGGGATGCCTGTAGCTGTACCATATTTATAACCAATCTTTCCTACGTCTAAAGAACTTGATACATGTTGACCGATAATAGCATCCACACCACTTAAACAATTGTCTGCTATCATTTGTATTGCACCACCAGGATCAACTTCTTCAGCGTGTTGATGGATGAATACTAAATTTCCGTTCAGTTTATCAAAGTTTTCTGATAGAATTTTTGCTGTGATAAGTAGGACAGCTGTATGAGCATCATGACCACAAGCATGCATAATACCTGGAACCTGTGATTTATAAGGCACTTCTTTTTCATCTTGAATAGGTAATGCATCGAAGTCAGCGCGAATAGCAAGTGTAGGTAAATCAGGATTTTTAATTAAACGTCCTACGACACCGCGTCCACCTACGCCAGTTTCAACTTCAATTCCTAAATCAGTTAAATAGTCAGCGATAAACTGGGGCGTTTCGGTTTCCTGAAATGATAGTTCCGGATTCATATGAAAATGACGACGAAGTGCTACAAGTTCGTCATAATACTTCTCTATTTGTTTAAACATAGTACACCTTCTTCTAATAAAATATTTAAAAATAACATGGCAGCATCATTCATTGCAGACTCATCAAAATCAAATAAAGGGTGATGGTGAGGTGCAGTTATGCCACGTTCTTTATTACCAGCAGCGGTAAAGAAGAAAGCACCTGGCTTATGCTGTAGATAGTATGAGAAATCTTCACCGATCATCACTTGTTCCATTTCATTAAAGGGTAACCCGGCACGTTCTGAGGCACGTTTAATAACATCCACACATTCATTGTGATTGATAACAGCAGGATAACCGTCGATATAATCTAATGTGTATGTTAGCCCTTTTGCAATCGATAGTCCTCTTAATTCATTTTCCATCGCTGTTTTTATCAGCGTTTTAATTTCAGGATCGAATGTTCTCACTGTGCCGGTACAAAAAGCTTTATCGCTTATGATATTAAATGCATTACCAGCAACAACTTTGCCGATAGTAAGAACTGCTTCACTTGTTGGGGGAACATTTCTGGAAACAATAGTCTGTATATTTGTAATAAATGTTGCCATCGCTACAATCGCATCTATTGCTGTATCAGGATGAGCACCATGACCACCTTTCCCTTGTATTGTGATATCGAACATATCCGGACTAGACAGCATCGCATCATATTTACAATGTATTGCCCCATGCTCAAAAGGTGACCATAGATGATTGCCGTATATTCTATCCACACCTTCGAGTGCACCATCATTGGCCATTGGTTCTGCGCCACCTGGAGCAAGTTCTTCAGCAAATTGGAAAATTAGAACGATGGTTCCATTAATATTGTAGAAGTGGTTATTTAATATTCGCGCTACTCCTAGCAGAATAGAAGTATGACCGTCGTGCCCACAGGCATGCATAACACCATCGTTGTGAGATTTATACGGGACGTCTTTTTGATCATGAATCGGCAGTGCATCGAAGTCAGCACGGAAAGCAATTGAAGAACCGCTACCGTTTGAAATGGTTGCCACTAATCCTTTCTGACCGACACGTTCTCGGATCGAGAATTGTTTAAGCTGCTGTAATTGCTCAAGAATAAATGCATAAGTATTTGTTTCTTCAAAAGATAGTTCTGGATGCATATGTAAAAATCTGCGGTCTTTTATAAGTTGCTCTGTTTCATTTTGTACGAGCTGCTGGATATCCAAGTGGCTCACTCCTCTGCAGTATAATGTTATTAGTGTAACAGAGATATTAGAATATTTAAACTTCTTAATCTGGACGAAACCGTTTACTTATTCAATAGCAGTTCAATATAACTTATGTTATGATGTAAATGAAAATTACATTCTAGGGGTGCTTAAAATGTCTAAAGTATTAGAACAGTTCTTAACAGAGAATTTAACTTATTTAAAAGACAACGGTCTATACAATGAAATTAATGTTGTTGAAGGCGCAAACGGTCCAATCATTAAAATCAAAGGTAAAGAATTAATCAACCTTTCATCTAATAACTACTTAGGTTTAGCTACAAATGATCGCATGAAGAAAGTTGCAAAAGAAGCTGTAGACTCACACGGTGTTGGTGCAGGTGCGGTACGTACAATCAATGGTACATTAGATTTACACGTTCAATTAGAAGAAAAATTAGCAGAATTTAAAGGTACTGAAGCTGCAATTGCATACCAATCTGGTTTTAACTGTAATATGGCAGCAATTAGCGCAGTTATGAATAAAGAAGATGCAATTCTTTCAGATGAATTAAACCATGCATCTATCATCGACGGATGTCGTTTATCTAGAGCGAAGATCATCCGTGTAAATCACTCAGATATGGACGATTTACGTGCGAAAGCAAAAGAAGCGGTTGAATCTGGTTTATACAAAAAAGTAATGTATATTACTGATGGTGTATTCTCTATGGATGGAGACGTTGCAAAATTACCAGAAATCGTTGAAATCGCTGAAGAATTCGGTTTAATCACTTATGTTGATGATGCACACGGTAGTGGTGTAATGGGTAAAGGTGCAGGAACAGTGAAACATTTCGGTCTTCAGGATAAGATTGATTTCCAAATCGGTACTTTATCAAAAGCAATCGGTGTTGTTGGTGGATATGTAGCTGGTACTCAAGATTTAATTGACTGGTTAAAAGTTGCTTCACGTCCATTCTTATTCTCTACTTCATTAGCGCCAGCAGATACACGTGCGATTACTGAAGCAATCGATATTTTAATGGAATCTACTGAGTTACATGATAAGTTATGGGAAAATGGTAACTACTTAAAAGACGGTCTTAAAAAATTAGGTTTCGATATCGGTCATTCAGAGACACCGATCACTCCATGTATTATCGGTGATGAGAAAACAACTCAAGAATTCTCTAAACGTTTAATGGAAGAAGGCGTATATGCTAAATCTATCGTCTTCCCAACTGTGCCAAAGGGTACAGGACGTGTACGTAATATGCCAACTGCTGCGCATACTAAAGAAATGTTAGACGATGCTTTAGCAATTTATGAGCGTGTAGGTAAAGCGTTAAATATCATTAAATAATTTGTAAATCTTAAAATAATATGAACAAATCACAAAAGAGTGGGAATTTCCCACTCTTTTTATGTATCTCCCTAATGGACATGTAACCGTTTTTATTATAGAATAAATGTAAAAATAATTAAAAATTATTACATTTGTACTCTTGAGAAAGACAAATGTACATAAAGGGGTATAAACATGAAAAGAATTATGATTACTGGTGCATTAGGTCAAATCGGAACTGAATTAACGCTTAAATTACGTGAAATTTATGGTGTAGACAATGTATTAGCCACAGACTTACGTCGTCCAGAAGAAGGCGCAAAAGTTTTAGAAGGTCCTTTCGAAGCGTTAGATGTAACAGATGCTGAACGTATGGACAAATTAGCTGCGGACTTTAAAGCAGATACATTAATGCATATGGCTGCATTATTATCAGCTACTGCTGAGAAAAATCCGGTATTTGCATGGAACTTAAATATGGGTGGATTATTGAATGCATTAGAAGTTGCACGTAAATATAACATGCAATTCTTTACACCATCTTCAATCGGAGCTTTTGGTCCTAGCACACCAGCTGATAATACACCACAAGTTACAATTCAACGTCCTACAACAATGTATGGTGTAAACAAAGTTTCTGGTGAGTTATTATGTGACTACTACTTCCACCGTTTCGGTGTAGATACGCGTGGTGTACGTTTCCCAGGTCTTATCTCACACGTTAAAGAACCAGGTGGCGGTACGACTGACTATGCAGTAGAAATCTACTTCAAAGCGATTCGTGAAGGTAAATACACTTCATACATCAACAAAGGTACATACATGGATATGATGTTTATGGATGACGCGATTGATGCAATTATCAAGTTAATGGAAGCACCTGCTGAAAACTTAAAAGACCGTAACGCATTTAACGTTACAGCAATGAGTGTAGATCCCGAAATGATCGCTGCAAGCATTCGTAAAGTAATGCCAGACTTCGAACTTGATTATGATGTAGATCCAGTGCGTGAAGGTATTGCACAAAGCTGGCCGAACTCAATCGATGCAACGGAAGCGAAGAAACAATGGGGATTTGAACCTAAGTTTGATTTAGATGCGATGACGAAAGAAATGTTAGATGCAATTAACTTAAAAGAAAATAAATAATTGATAAATTTTATAAAGAATCTGAAGAAATGCGTAGTAAATACTGCGAATTTCTTCGGATTTTTTTGATTTTTAAAATGTAAGCGTTTTAATTATATAGAACAATTAGAATTTTCTAAAAACTTATTGAAAAACAAATTTAGAGTTGCTATACTGAGTGACATTAATAATAAATTTTGAAAGGATTGAATGAAATGGTAGCAGTCTTTGAAGTGGAAGAACGAATGCATAAACAGCAAAAGCCTGATCCTGAAAACTTGGGATTTGGTCGATTTTTTACAGATTATATGTTTTCAATGGATTACACACAAGAAGAAGGTTGGCATAATAAAAAAATCATCCCTTATCAGGAAATCTCCATGAGCCCAGCTTCGCAAGTACTTCATTATGGTCAGGCAGTCTTTGAAGGACTGAAGGCTTACAAGACAAAAGATGGTATTCAGTTATTTCGCCCCGACCAAAATTTTAAACGAATGAATAAATCATGTGAACGATTAGAAATGCCTCAAATAGATGTTGAGGAAATGGTACAAGCACTCAAACAGCTTGTTGCACTGGAAGAAGCGTGGATTCCAGATGGCGCCGGCCAGTCTTTATATATTAGACCGATTGTATTTGCGAATGAACCATTCTTAGGTGTAAGACCAGCGCTCAGCTATAAATTTTTGATTCTTTTATCTCCGGTAGGTGCTTATTACGGTGGTGAACAATTATCACCAACGAAAATCTATGTTGAAGATGAATATGTTAGAGCGGTTAGAGGTGGTGTAGGCTTTGCGAAGGCAGCAGGCAACTATGCTGCAAGTCTGATTGCTCAGTCAAGAGCTGAAAAATTAGGCTATGATCAAGTATTGTGGCTAGACGGTGTGGATCAAGCATATATTGAAGAAGTAGGAAGTATGAATATATTCTTTGTTATCAACAATAAGCTTGTAACACCTGAACTGAATGGCAGTATTTTACCAGGTATTACACGTAAGTCTATTTTAGAGCTTGCTGAGCATTTAGGGTACGATGTAGAAGAACGTCGCATCGGCATTCAGGAAGTTGTGGATAGTGCAAAGGATGGTAGTTTAACGGAAGTATTTGGTGCAGGAACAGCAGTCGTTATCTCACCGGTTGGCGAGATTAAATATAAAGATGAAGTATTAACGATTGGCGATGGTAATACAGGTAAATTAACTGAAGAGCTATATAAGGCGTATACAAGCATTCAAAATGGTTCGAAAGAAGATCCATTTGGATGGTGTATTTCAGTAGAATAAATATTAAGGAGAGTGGTCAATTATGGATATTCATATTTGTAACGATAAAGAAGGTCATATTATGTAAAAACTAAAAATAGGAGTGGATAATTATGGAACATGAGATGAGTAAAAAAGCATATTTTAAGGATCGATTCGAAAAAGGAGCACAAGGTATCTCAGCCGGTATCTTTGTATCTCTCGGGGTAGGCATGCTCTTAAAGTCACTAGGTGGTTTATTACACATTGATTTATTAGTTCTTTTTGGCACAATTTCGATGTTAATTTTAGCGCCGGCACTAGGAGGAGCGATTGCTTATAGTTTAGGCGCAAATGGCATTACATTAGTTTCTGCAATGGTTGCTGCAACGATTGGCGGTAACGCACTAAAAGAAGTGAATGGAGTATTTACAATCCAGACAGGACTTCCAATCGGTGCAATTATCGGTGCAATCGTAGCAACGTATGTCGGGAAGAAAGTAACCGGAAAGACGATTCTTGACATGATGGCCGTACCAACATCTGCAGTGCTTGTAGGTAGTGTAGTAGGTTATTATCTCGCACGTGTCGTTGAACCGGCATTAGTCGTTATTTCGAAATCGATCGCTCAATCTGTAGAAGGACAACCACTTATCTCATCTGTAGTGATTGCGCTCGTATTTGCAGTTATCGTAATGACACCAGCATCTTCAGCAGCGCTGGTTATCGTCTTACAACTTGACCCAGCATCTTCTGCGGCAGCACTTGTCGGTATCTCAGCACAATTTGTAGGATACACAGCTATGGGATTAAAGGATAATGATTTAGGTGGCTTCTTAGCACAGCTCGTTTGTACACCTAAAGTTCAGTTCCCGAACATTGTAAACAACCCTAAAATTATGGTAGCGCCACTTGCAGCTGCTGCAATCAGTGGACCGGTTGCAATCCTTGGATTTCATTTAGGCGTGCCATATGAAATTGGTGGCATCGGCTTATGCGGATTTATCGCACCGATGCAAATCTTAAATGATCAAGGGGTTGTACCATTTACGCAATTTATGATTGCAGGCGTATTACTTCCGCTTGTAGTTACTTATGTATTACACTACGGTGTCGCACGACGTTTCAACCATGTGAAAGCAGGGGATTTAGCGTTAGAAATCAAATAAATAATATATCTCACTCAAGTTCGAGTGAGATATATTTGCGTGAAAGGGGTATAAAAATAATAAAAGTAAAGCTAAGGAGAAGAAAAAGATTATGACGAAATTAATCGTATTTGATAAAGACGGAACATTAATGAAATTAGGCCATCCGGTGGTGAAGTTAGCTGATGACTTGATTAACGAATTTTCAGTCCGTACAAATATTCATGTGCCAAAATCTGAAATAAAAGACGCATTCGGTATTGTCGATGATCATGTTGATAAATTGATTGGTGCAAAAACAGCAAAGGCAATCGTATCCAGTTTAGAGAAGCTTCCGAATGGTGATGCGATGGCCAGCTGGTTACTTAAAAAGATTGAACATGCAACGTCTGACAATGAAGTGGAAGACATCGAAATTATTGAAGGTGTTCAGAAAACATTGAAATCTCTACATGATAAAGGTTACCTTCTTGCTGTCGTATCAGCGGATGACACAGCTTCAATGGATTTATTTATAGATAAATATAGCATCCGTGAATATTTTGATATGATTATTACGAGTGACACATCAGAGTATCATAAACCCCAAAAAGAATTGTTGCAGCTTATTATGAATGATTTAAATGTTGCCAAAGAGAAAACGATGATGGTGGGTGATACAGAGATGGATATTGAACTTGGGCAAAATGGTGAAGTTGGTAAAATCGTTGGTGTATTATCAGGATCTGGTAATCAACAGGATTTGCGTAATGCCCACGTTGTTCTAGATAGTGTCGCTGAAATGATTGACAAACTTGAGTTATAAAACAATATAAAAATGGTACGGTAAATTTTTACCGTACCATTTTTATCTTTTATCTTTTATGCATAGCTCTATGCGTTTCAATGACTTTTGCGATTTTTTGAATAACAGGGTCCAGTGAATCGATATTGTCATACACATCATATTCATTAATATTTACACGTACGACTGGACAGGCGTTGAAACCATCAATCCACTTTTCATAACGCGCAAATAAGGCACGCCAGTAAGTTTCATCAGTTTCAATTTCCATTTGACGTCCACGCTCAGCGATACGATTAATTACAGATTCATAGTCACACTCTAAATAGATTAAACAGTCAGGTTTAGGGAAGTATGGCGTCATCACCATGGCTTCATATAATTCATAATACGTTTTGAAGTCTTCAGCCGTCATCGTACCGCCTTCTTCATGCATCTTAGCAAAGATATCAACGTCTTCGTAAATAGAGCGATCTTGAATAAATCCACCACCATACTCAAACATACGTTTTTGTTCTTTGAAGCGTTCTGCTAAAAAGTATATTTGCAGATGGAAGCTCCAACGATCAAAGTCAGCATAGAATTTTTCAAGATAAGGATTATTATCAACTTTTTCGAAAGACGTTTTAAAGTTTAATTTTTCAGCTAAAGCTCTTGTTAAAGAAGATTTACCGACACCTACTGTGCCAGCGATAGTAATAATTGCATCATTTGGTATTTGGTACATTGTGTTCTCCAATTCTCGCGGTAATGCGTTGTAATATTTGTTCGAAATCTTGTGGATTATTTACAAAGTCAAGATGTGTCGTATCGATAAGTAAGGTTGTATCACTATCTTTCATAGATTCGTATACATTTTTATAATCATCGGTTAACTTAATCAGATAATCATCTTCAATGATTTGTTCAAAGTCACGCGCACGTTTGGCGATACGTTTCTTTAACGTATCAAGATCTGCTGTTAAGAATATCGTTGCATCAGGTTCTCTAATATCTTCAGTCAAAATATCGTAGATGCGGATAAATTTATCATATTCATTATAGTTTAAAGTATTCTTTGCAAACACTTTATTCTTTAGAATGTGATAATCGCTGACTACAGCTTTATCTTTACTTAACTCACTTAACTCTTTGTATCGATGGCATAAGAAGAACATCTCGGTTTGAAAGCTCCACTTTTCAATGTCAGCATAAAAGTCTGAAAGAAAAGGATTCTCTTCTACGATTTCGTACATCGCAGGAACGCCTAGATGTTTGGAAAGTAAAGTAGTTAATGAACTTTTGCCGACACCGATAGGGCCTTCAATTGCAATATATAAAGGTGTCATAATAATCTCCTCTAATGTAGAATAAAATAGTATATAGTATTGTAACACAAAAATTATGAAGGTGGACGAAAATTTGAATCATGAAGTTTATATGAAACTTGCAATTGAAGAAGCGAATAAAGCTTTAGCAATTGATGAAGTACCGATTGGTGCTGTAGTAGTCCATCACGGTGAAATTATCGGTAGAGGATTTAATACACGGGAGTCCGAACAAAATCCGATTCATCATGCGGAGATGAAAGCAATTCAGGCAGCAAGTGAACATTTAGGGTCGTGGCGCTTAGAGGAGTGTACGTTGTATGTAACACTGGAACCATGTGTGATGTGCAGTGGAGCTATCGTGATGAGTCGTATACCAATTGTTGTTTACGGCGCACATGATGAAAAAGGTGGATGCAGTGGCAGTCTGATGAACTTACTCAATCAACGGGAATTTAATCATCGGGCAACTGTGATTAGCGGGATATGTCATGATGAATGTAGTAACTTACTGAAAGATTTCTTTAGAATTTTAAGACAGAAAAAGTTACTCGAAAAACAAAAAAAACTTGAAAGTGAGTTATTTTAGATATCGCTTAAAAAATTTGTTAAACTGTATGTATTCAAATGAGGAGATGAGCCCATGATTAAACTAATTGCAACCGATATGGATGGAACATTATTAAACAGCGCACATGAAGTATCTGAAGAAAATATTAAGGCGATTGAATATGCACAATCAAAAGGTGTTACAGTTGTCATTGCTACAGGACGTGCATTCTATGAAGCGAATACGCCTATTAAACCGACAGGATTAAAAGTACCATTCATTTGCTTGAATGGTGCAGAAGTACGTGATGAGGAATTCAATATTAGACATACTTCGAAATTAAGCGATCAGCAGATTAAAGATGTTACTTCGATATTAGATAAATATAGTTTGTATTATCAGGTATACACAAGTGCACGCATTTATACGGAAGATAAAGAGAAAGACTTACAAATTTATCTGGATATTGCAGAAAAGATGGGACACACACCGGATGTAGAAAAAATACGCCACTCTATCCAGAAACGAATTGATAATGGATCACTGAAAGAAGTATCAAATTATCAGGAAGTATACGAACGTGATGGTGAGATCGTGATGAAATTCTTAGCCTTCTCTAGTGATTTAGAAAAAATTGATGCCGCTAAAGCTGAACTCGCGCAGTTTAAACATTTAGCAGTATCAGCGTCATCTCGTGGTAACATTGAAATCACACATAATGATGCACAAAAAGGAATTGCATTAGAGGCGCTATGCGAACAACTAAATATCACAATGGATCAAGTGATGGCGATTGGTGATAATTTAAATGATATTTCGATGATTGAGAAAGCGCAGTATTCATTTGCAATGGAAAACGGTACAGATGAAGTAAAAGCTGCAGCGCGTTATATGGCTGGATCTAATGAAGACAGCGGTGTCGGACGCGCAATTATGCAAGTGATGAATGGAGAAGTTTAGATTTCACAGAGCCAAACAAGTCCGATATAAGTGGTATATCGGACAAGACGCACTAGATTTATTGTCACATCCAAATAAAAAGCGATGATCTCTACATGTATCATCGCTTTCTTCATATTATTCTATTACTTGTATAACGCGGGATGGCACACCTGCCACTACAACGTTATCAGGTACATCTTTCGTTACAACTGCGCCACTGGCAATCACAACGTTATTGCCAATCGTCACACCTGGATTAATCACACTACGACCGCCAATCCAGCAATTATCTCCGATTACAACCGGTTTAGCATACTCTAAACCGCTATTGCGCTGGGCGGGGTCAACCGGATGAGTTGCTGTATAGATATGGACGCCAGGCGCTATCATACAATTATCGCCGATAGTTACTGGTGCAACATCTAAAATCGTTAAATCATGATTAGCATAAAAGTTTTCACCCACATGAATATTATAACCATAGTCACAACGGAAATCTGTTTCAATCGTAACATGTTCTTTAGTTGAACCAAGAATTGCTTTAATGCGTTTTTTTCGTTCATCTGCTAAATTTTCAGGCGTGTTATTATACGCACGCACAGTTAATTTAGCATTCAAACGGTCATTCTTTAATTCTAAATCACTAGGATCATACATCAATCCGGCAATCATTTTTTCCTTTTCAGACATGACAATCACCTATTTCTTATAAGTTAAACGAGCGAATGCATCGTGCTGATGAATGGATTCTTCATTACGACATTCGATTGTGAACCCTTCAACGAATTCTAATTCAACAAGATCAGCTGCGATTAAACGTAATAAGTCTTCAACGAAACGAGGATTTTCATAAGCACGTTCGGTTACTGATTTCTCATCTGTACGTTTTAATATAGGATAGAGCATTGAACTTGCATTAACTTCCATCGCTTCTAAGATACGTTCTTTAAAATCGTCAGGTAATTCACCTTCTGGCGCGAAGTCAGCCTTTACTGTCACAATTCCGCGTTGGTTATGAGCAGAGTATTCACTGATTTCTTTAGAACATGGACAAAGTGTTGTTACCATTGCTGTTAATGTTAGTGATTTATTAACTACAGCATCACCTTCTACTGTCATAGAAAAACGCGTGTCTGCATGTCCGATTGCACGTAAATTCGTAACCGGACTGAAACGGTCAAAGAACCATTTCGCATCTACATCAACTGTCGCATCTTTTTGATGCATCACTGTCTGTAAAGTAACTAATACTGCTTTTAATGTTTCAAAATCAAGCGATAAACCATTATCATAATGGGCTTCAACGGATTCTAAAATACGGCTCATGTTAATGCCTTTTTCATCTTTAGCTAAATGTGTAGATAAGCTAAATGTTCCTGCTGTTTGATATCCATCCAGACGGACTGGATATGTTAAATTTTTAATACCTACATGATCGATTTCAAATAAAAAATCTTTTTTTGAACTTTGCAGGTCAGTCATCTTTTCTTTCTCAGTAGGTTTAGTCCCTTTAATAGGATCTACTGAACCGAAATGTTTCCAGCGACCTTCACGTGTATTTAAATTATATTGATCCATCTCATTCTCCTAATTAAACTTCGTATTCGTAGAAGCGTTCTTTTCGAAGCCACATATCTTTTGCCGCTTCTGCTTCTTGTGTATTTGCTGCTAAATTTTCTAGCATTGGTCCTGTTTGGGATGCATGTGCACCTAATACATTCATCTTTCTTTCTTCATATCCCGAAATATCATATTCAACATTGGGTTGGCCAATATTCTCAACTGTATCATTACTAAAAGCGACTAAATGTAATTTAGGTTTCTCACCGTCCATACGACGGACTGCCTCAACTACTGCATCAGCTGTTGCTTCATGATCTGGATGCACAGAGTAACCTGGATAGAACGAAATAATTTTTGAAGGATTTAAATCATTGATTAATCCTGTAACCATATCTGTTAAGTCATCTAATAATTCAAATTCCAACGTTTTGTCACGGTAACCCATTTTACGTAAGTCAGTAATTCCCATAACGCGACATGCATCTTCCAATTCTTTCTCGCGAATCTTAGGCAGCGTTTCACGTGTTGCAAATGGGGGATTGCCTAGGTTTCTCCCCATTTGTCCTGAAGTAAGGCATGCATAAGTGACAGGCGTACCTGCATCGATATGTTTCATAATCGTACCTGATACACCGAATGCTTCATCATCCGGGTGAGGGAAGATTACGAGTACTTGTCTTTCTTGTTCCATCATCATTTCCCCCTTAAACCTCAAATGGCGTTTCGCTTATTTCAAGAGCTGCTGCAAGCTGCCCTTGATAGTTTAATCCTGCCATTAAGAAACGACCTTGCTCGTCTATTTCAAAATGTGTTAAACCTTGCACGTATATCCATCCGCCATTTAATTTTAAACCGACACGGAAAGGTTCTTTTCCGCCGCCAGTAATAATCCCTTGAATATATGATACTTGAATATTACGTAAGAATGTACCCGCATTGAACACTTTTTGGTCAAAGTGACTTGCATAAGCACCGTTTGTCGTTTCTACATGTAAATAGACAGGCTTGCCTTGAAATTGATTCAATAGCTCCTGTACTTGTTGTTTTTCGATTAATTCCATCTTCATTGCTCCTCAAAGTTTATACTAGACTATTTTACTAAATAAATTGTAAAAATTATACCTTTTGAGCTTGCATACGAAAAAAAGACATAAAAAAGCTGAGACAATTGTCCCAGCATTTAAATTAAACTTCTTCTACAGTTACTTCAATCTTCTCAACGTTATTGTAAGCACCGTGTTGTACTGGGCCAACAAATTCGTTCATTTTCCAGCCGTGTTTAATTGCTGATGCTACAAATCCTTTAGCAGCAATTACAGCTTCACGTGGAGATTTACCTAATGCTAAGTTTGCAGTTGTTGCTGCCGCAAATGTACACCCTGCACCGTGGTTATATGATGATTGGAATTTATCTGTTGTCAGTAATGTATAAGTTACACCATCATAGTATAAATCTAATGCTTCATCAGATTCTAATGCTTTTCCACCTTTAATGATAACGTGTTTTGCGCCACGTTCGTGAATAATCTTTGCTGCTTCTTTCATCTGCTCGATTGTCGTCAACTTACCTAAACCAGATAATTGACCTGCTTCAAACAAGTTAGGTGTGACAATTGTAGCAAGTGGTAATAAGTATTTAATCATGGCATCGGTATTACCTGGGTTAAGTACTTCATCTTCCCCTTTACATACCATAACAGGGTCTACTACGAAGAACTCTGCATCAGAATCTTCGAAAGCAATTGCGGCACGTTCAATGATTTCTTCAGTACCTAGCATACCTGTTTTAATTGCATCTGGTCCGATTGATAATGCAGTTTTAATTTGTTTATCTAATAACTCAATTGGGAGTGGTGTAACGTCATGTCCCCAAGTTTCTGGATCCATTGCTACAACAGCAGTTAATGCTACCATCCCGTATGTGTTATATTCCTGGAAAGTTTTTAAGTCAGCCTGCATACCAGCTCCGGCACTTGTATCAGATCCCGCAATTGTTAAAATCTTTTTTAAGCTCATCATTCATTTCCCCTATAAAGTTATTTGTTATAATATCATATCATTAATAAGGATTTTAAAAAATAAATAAACACTAAGTTATGTTACAATTTCAATGAGGTGAAGTTATGGATTGGCAAAAGATATTTCATGAAATTAAATTAGCACATGATTTTTCAGATATGGATGCATTTTTAGAAGAAGCTTACAATACGAAAACGGTTTATCCGCCGCGTGAAGCGATTTATAATGCATTTGCTTTAACGCCTTTTGAAAATGTTAAAGTAGTTGTTATCGGACAAGATCCGTATCATGGTCCGAATCAAGCGCATGGCTTAGCATTCTCGGTGCAAGATGGTACTAAATTACCACCATCGCTACGTAATATGTATAAAGAACTTGAAAGCGACTTAGGTATCACGCGTGTAACAGGTGATCTTACCGGATGGGCTAAAGAAGGTGTACTACTTTTGAACAGAGTGCTCACTGTCGAACAAAAGACGCCGAATGCACATCAAGGTATTGGATGGGAGTATTTTACGCAGGCCATCGTTGAAGCGGTTTCTGTTCATAAAGAACATGTTGTCTTTGTCCTATGGGGCAGTCCAGCGCAAAAACTTATCCAGTATATCGATACAGATAAACATAGAATTATTAAAAGTGTCCATCCTAGTCCACTAAGTGCATATCGTGGATTCTTCGGTTCAAAACCCTTCAGTAAAATAAACCAGGATTTAGAAATGCACGGATTAACGCCAATTAACTGGGCAAGGGAGGATTTATCATGAACCAGAAATTAATTGCACAATTATCTCAGGAAATAACGCTTTTGAAACAAGCGAATAGTGATGCAGCGTTTAATAAGCATCTGTATGCGATTGAAATGTTAGCGCGTTTCGGGCAAACTGAAGAAAGTGGTGTAGCAATGCCTGATACACCATTGCAGCCGACAAATATAAGTAGAAGCACAGGCCCTCATGCAGGTATTACTACTGAAGAATTGAAGATGATGGGTGCTAAAGTAGTTTTAAGTGATAATAAAGTAAAAACGGATGACGGTTTCGGTAACGGTGATTCAATATTTGATTTTTAAATTCAGGAGGAATAAGTGATGAAATTATTTTTAATTATCGGTGCGATTAATGCAATGATAGCAGTGGCATGTGGCGCATTTGGTGCCCATGGTTTAGAAGGTAAGTTAAGTGAGAAGTATATGGCCATCTGGGAGAAAGCAACAACATATCAAATGTATCATGCACTAGGATTAATAGCGATTGGTATATTAAATGGTACAACAAAGTTAAATTTAAATGCAGCAGGCTGGATGATGACACTTGGTATTGTTTTCTTTAGCGGCTCTTTATACATTTTAGCTTTAACACAAATTAAAATATTAGGTGCTATTACACCGATTGGTGGCGTATTGTTTATTGCAGCATGGGTTACACTCATGTTGGCAGCAATTAAACTCTAAAAAAATGAGGCTAACGTATACGCGTTAGCCTTATTTTTATTACTTATTATTAACTTGTTGTGATTGTGTATTTGATTGTTGTTGTGCACGTTTTTCTAATTGTCTCTTTACGATTGGAATTAATATAGGACTTAATTTAATAATTAATCTCACTAATTTATTCATAATCATTTGCCTCATTTCTATTAATATATAATTTATATATATCCCATTTAACAGGCATTAAACATCTAAATGCCTCTTTCTTAAAATAAAGTAGAACGGAATACCAATGATAACAAATGCCACACCTAGCATAGAACCGATAAAGTCACTCATTAATGTACTGATGATAATAAATAATCCACCCAGTAATGCAACAATTGGAACAATCGGATAAAGCGGCACTGAGTAATCGCGATTCATACCTTTATTGCGTTGTCTTAATAAAAATAGACCGATAAATGCTGCATTATAGAAGATATAAATAATAAAGATACATACTTCTGATAAGTAATCTGCATTAACGATATCAGGAATGACAATCGTCAGTAATAATAACACCAAACTGATAATGTAAACAGCGATTAGTGCACCGATTGGCGATTTAAATTTAGGGCTGACATAGCTGATTGCTTTATCGAATGGTAATAGATGATCATCGGCCATCGCAAATGGAATACGTGGGAATGTCATAATTTTACCGTTTAAGCATCCGAATATTGAAATGATAACACCGATATTTACAAATTTAGAACCGAAATCACCGAATAAAATCTTAGCTGCTTCCGCTGAAGAAGTATTCCCCATACCTACTAATTTATCTGCAGGAATAACATGAAATACAGCGATATTAATCAGGACGTAAGCAAGTGTTACAACACTTAAGCCGGCAAACATTGCTAACGGTAAATTTCTTTTTGGATTTTTCATTTCTCCGGTTAAGTTTGTTAATAGAATCCATCCATCATAGGCGAAAAGCGTTGCTAAAACAGCACGACCAAAGTTAATTTCTTCTTGGTTTTTAATAAGGCTAGTAACGTCTTGACTGAATATACCTTCTTTACCCCATAATAGACCAAATATGATAATCGCAAATACAGGTATCAATTTACAGATTGTTGTAAATGTCTGCATTGCACCACCTAGACCAGTACCCATAATATTAAGGATAACAAGGAAAGTAAATGCTGCAATACCGATCCATATACCTAGTGCAGGATCTAGTTCAAAGAAGTTTGTTACTAAAATACCAAAAAATAAAGACAATGAAGCGATTATTGCTGGTCCATATATAACAGTTTGCATCCATCCTGTTAAGAATCCCCAGAATGGACCGTAAATATCTCTAATGTAAGCATAAAGACCACCTGTTTTAGGAATCTGTGCGCCAACTTCAGCAATTGTAAGTCCTGCTGCAAGCGTTAAAATACCTCCGACAACCCATGCCCAGATTGCCATGTCACTTGTACCTGCATGATTTAATACGACTGACGGTTTAACGAAAACCCCTGAGCCGATAATTGTACCAATAACGACAGTAATGGCAGTCCAGAAACCTATCGTTTTTTCCAGTGCCTGTTCTCCATGTTGTTTATTCATAAAAGTCACCCCTCTGTGTTTTTCTTATTGTTCAATATATCATGGAATAAAGCATTACCAATACAACTTTTTTAATAATGTCAAAGTTTTCAACGTATTTTTTTAAATACAGGTTGAAAATAATTCTCAGTCTGTTATGATTATAATTGAAAATGTTTCTCAATGATAATTATTATCATTTATGATTGGAGCTCTTGTTAATGAAAATGATGTATGGTCTTATCGCATTAGTATTATTATCGATTGTTTCGATATTTGTAGGGGTGATTGATATTTCGCCGCAACATTTAATGCATCTATCAGACAATCAGAAGAATATTTTAATGAATAGTCGTTTCCCGAGGACGCTATCTATCATATTGGCAGGTGTGGCATTAAGTGTTGCAGGGTTACTGATGCAGCAGCTTACACGTAATAAATTCGTTTCGCCGACGACAGCAGGTACAATGGATTTTGCGAAGTTTGGTGTATTGATATCAATGATTTTCTTTGCGCAAGCGCCGCTATTAGTAAAACTTGGATTTAGTATTACAACTGCTATTCTCGGAACATTTATGTTTATGTGGATTGTTAATCGTGTTAAGTTTAAAGATGCGATATTCATTCCGCTTGTCGGATTGATGCTGGGTAATATCGTTTCCAGCTTAGCAACATTTATGGCATTAAGATTTAATGCAGTGCAAAGTATTTCTAACTTCTTTGTCGGTGATTTTTCGATGATTACGAAAGGACGTTATGAAGTGCTGTATATCATCATTCCGATGGTTATTATTATGTACTTCTTTGCACATCACTTTACGATTGTCGGAATGGGAGAGTCGTTTAGTAAGAACTTAGGTATTTCATACAATAAGATAATGAATCTCGGCGTAGTTATTGCGGCAGTTGTTTCAGCCACTGTCGTCGTAACAATCGGTGTATTACCATTCCTGGGATTGATTGTACCGAATATTGTTGGGCTTTTTGTCGGGGATCATATGAATAAAGCGTTACCGTACACTGCGCTTCTTGGAGCGATTATTGTAATGATTGCTGATATATTCAGCCGAATTATTATCTTTCCATACGAAATACCGATTGGGCTAACGCTAGGCATTTTAGGGAGTGTTGTATTTATGATTATCCTTCTGAAAAGGAGGAAAGAATATGTCTAATACAACGAAAAAAGTCTCGTTACTCATTTTTGTGATGATTGCACTGATGATTGGCTTTGTAATGATTCAACTCAACTTGCAAATTTTAGATTATGTACTGCCATCAAGACTGCGAAAGCTTGCTGCTATTATTTTAGTCGGTGCAGCAATTGGTGTATCGTCACTCATCTTCCAGACGATTACTGAAAATCATTTGCTAACACCATCAGTCATCGGTCTTGATGCAGTCTACCTATTTATACAGACCATTATTATTTTCTTTTTCGGAAAACTAGGAGATTTATTCTTTAATGTATATGTGAACTTCTTTATTTCCGTTGTTCTGATGATTTTGTTTACATTACTATTATTCAATATCGTCTTTAAGAAAAATACATCTGTTTATTTCGTATTACTGTTTGGGATTGTAATGGGAACATGCTTTTCTAGTCTTTCGAGCTTTATGCATATGGTGATGAATCCAGATGATTTCTTGTTGTTACAAGATAAACTTTTCGCAAGCTTTAATACGGTAAATGAAAAGTTATTACTCATCAGCTGTATTATTATCGTGCTGCTACTCATTTATATTTATCGTCACGCACACGAGTTAGATGTATTAAGTTTAGGGAACACACACGCAACAAATTTAGGGGTCAACGTTGAAAGATTAACACGTAACATGTTGCTTGTCGTTGCAATATTAGTCAGTATCTCGACTGCACTCGTTGGTCCGATTACATTTCTAGGTATCATCGTCTGTAACGTAACGTATCAATTTATGCAGACATTTAAGCATCAATATTTAATTATTTCGGTATTTGCAGTATCGGGCATTACATTATTACTTGGACAAATGATCAATCAATATGTATTTGATGGCACAACAGAAATTACGATATTGATTAACTTTATAGGTGGCGTTTACTTCATCTATCTATTATTTAAGGAGGGTGCACATGATTAAAGTACAACATTTGCACAAAACGATTGGACAGAAAGAAATTCTAAGTGACATTTCCGTGGAAATAAAAAAAGGTGCAATCACGGCGATTATCGGACCGAATGGAGCCGGTAAAAGTACATTGTTATCAGCAATTACACGTTTAAGTGATTACGATAGAGGTGCTGTATTGTTAAATGATGCTCCGGTTGAAGAGATGAAAAGTGATGATATCGCAATGCAACTCGCAGTTTTAAAGCAAAGTAATCATACGAACTTAAAAATCACTGTTCGTGACTTAGTTAACTTTGGACGTTTTCCTTATTCAAAAGGACGCTTAACAAAAGAAGATCATGCAATTGTTGATGAAGCAATTGAATATTTAGAACTCAAACCTTTTGAAAATCGCTTCTTAGATGAATTATCAGGCGGACAAAAACAACGCGCATATATCGCGATGACTTTAGCTCAGGATACGGATTATATCTTCTTAGATGAACCGTTGAATAATTTAGATATGAAACATTCTGTTCAGATGATGCAGTTACTACGTAGATTAGTACGTGAAAAACAAAAGACGATTGTTATCGTAATTCATGATATTAACTTTGCATCATGTTATGCAGATTATATCATTGCATTAAAAGATGGTGTCGTATTATTAGACGGGAAGAAAGAAGATGTTATCACAACTGAAAAGTTAAAAGCAGTATACGATATGGACATTCAAATTGAATGTATCTTCGGTCAGCAAATCTGTGTTTATTTTGATGATGAACACATGACCGTTGATGAATTTATAGAAGAAGTGCAGGCAGTATAATTCAAGTTCTTGAAAGGAGTGTTGCCGGGTAGTTTTTAATGTAGGGCTAATTTATTTACAGGGGAATAATACATATATCAAAGGAGAATATAGGAATGAAACGTATTTTTAGTTTAGTATTAACTTTAGCTTTAATTATTGTGTTAGCAGCATGTGGTAATGACAAAGAAAGTACAAAATCAGAAGATAAGACAGCAGGAGACTCAGATAAGGCTGAAACGATTAAAATTGAAAATAAATACAAGCTAATGGGTGAAAAAGAAGACGGCAGTGACGCAAAAGACGTAACTGAAACAGTAGAAGTGTCGAAAAACCCAAAAAATATTGCAGTATTTGACTACGGAACATTGGCAACGATGCAGGAATTAGGTGTCGATGGTGAAGTTAAAGGATTACCTAAAGGTGAAGGCAATCGCAGTGTTCCATCATTCCTTGAAAACTTTAAAGATGATAAATATACAAACTTAGGAAGCTTAAGAGAACCTAATTTTGAGAAATTAGCTGAACAACAACCAGAATTAATCTTAATTTCTGGACGCCAGGCAACACAAAAAGTAATGGAAGAAATGAAAAAAGCAGCACCAGACGCTACTATTTTATATGTTGGTACTGATGATACGAAGTATATCGAAAGCGTAAAAGAAAATACTGAAAATATCGGTAAAATTTTTGGTAAAGAAAAAGAAGCAACAACATTAATTGATGATTTAGACAAAAAGATTGAAGAAGTAAAAGCAATGACTGAAAAGTCTAAAGACAAAGGATTATTTGTATTAGCCAATGAAGGTGAATTATCTGTATTTGGAAAAGGTGGACGTTTCGGATTTATTCATGATGTATTAGGCGTGAAAGAAGCGGACAAAAATATTCAGGCAAAAGGACACGGACAAGTTATTAACTTTGAATATATTAACAAAACAAATCCGGATATCATCTATGCGATGGATCGTGGAGTAGCAGTTGGTGGTAAATCATCTGCGAAACAAGCATTATCTAACGATGTTATTAAAGACGTAAGTGCAGTGAAAAATGATAAAGTCGTAGAAATCGATCCGTACTTATGGTATTTCTCAGGTGGCGGGGCAGTCACTGTTATAAAACAAATTGAAGAAGTAGAAAAAGCATACAAATAAAATTAAAACACAATAATCAAAATAGATTACCAGCAAATAACCTTACTTATGATAATTGTAAAAATATAGAAAGACGATTATGCTAATAGTAAGGAATTTGTATGGTGAGAACATATTTACTTATGATTAGAATCATTCGCCTGCAAATGCATAAGCATTGCAGGCGTTTTTGATTTTTAAAAGAGAGAAGGGTTGATGATATGAAAGACATATTTACGAAGAAATTTTTAATGATGGCTCTGATACTTATTGGAATATTTGCGATAGGTATTTCAATTCAAAATTTAATGAACCCACAAAAGTTGCCGAAAGTAACGAAAAATCAGATTGTCCAATTGGAGAGCAGTACATTTCCAACAGAAAAAGAAGCACAAGAAGCTGTGGGGAAACAACTATTTGATGGCGTCAAGGAAAGTGGTATATCTTTAAGTTCTAATGCAAATGAATCGGGTATCGGTATATATGCGTATTATGATGGCAAGACAAAAGACTATGTCACAACGTATTATATCCTAAAGAATAAAGATGAATATCAGGTTAAGATAGGTAAAGTCAATGTGACTTATCAAAAAGGTGATAAAAAAATGTGGACAGATAAAATCGATGGTCATGTCTACAACTGTTATATCAATGATTATAGAAGATTTAGAGAAGTTGATGAAAAAGAGGAAAGAGCATCTACAGTCACACTACATAATGATGGCGCAATACATGTTGTCCAGGAAAAATAAAATGGTTGGTTTGATTGAAGTATTGTAGTGAAGAAAGGGAAGTGTCGTCAAAAACGATTTGAGGTCACTTCTGAACATGCACTACATAGATTATGAAGTTCAACTTCAGTCTACTCGCAAAAAAAGACAACCCCAAAAGGTTGTCTCATAACGATATATTAAACTGTAAATAATCCCTGTAAATCTTCTGTTTTTAAGATGTTACCAACATAGAATGAACCGAATTCACCGTAACGCGCTGATACTTCATCGAAACGCATTTCGTATACTAACTTCTTAAATTGTAATACGTCGTCTGAGAATAAAGTAACGCCCCACTCGTAATCGTCAAATCCAACTGATCCTGTAATGAACTGTTTAACGATACCTGCATACCCACGTCCGATCATACCGTGTGAACGCATTAATCCTTTGCGGTGATCCATATCTAACATGTACCAGTTATCTTCACCTTGGCGTCGTTTATCCATTGGATAGAAACATACATACTCAGAGCGTGGTAATTCTGGATATAATCTTGCTTTAATATGTGGGTTCTCGTATGGATCTTCGTCAGAGCCTTGTGCAAGATAGTTACTTAACTCAATTACTGATACGTAAGAATATGTTGGGATTAAGTAATCACGAATTGCTAATTTATTAAATTCAGTTTCAACCGCTGTTAAATCTTTCATTTCCGGACGTAACATCCAAAGCATTAAATCGGCTTTTTGACCTGTAATGTTATAAAGCGCGTAAGAACCTTCTTTAGCTACATGATTTTCTTCTAATTTATTGATAAATTCACGGAATTCTTCAATCATTTTTGTACGGTCTTCTGCTTCAACTAATTTTAAGCTTGTGAAATCAATGGCATAAAATAAGTGCAAGCTATACCAACCGTCTAATGTTTTTGCTGCTTCGTTCATTGTCCATCTCTCCTCTAATTGTAATCATTATTATTCTAACATATCTCGAAACATATGTATGTTCGAAGATTTTACATATTGATGACGTGTAATTTATATAAAAAGAGTCTATAATAGTTAATGGGGATGAATCAAAATTTCAGGAGGCTATTATGGCTAAATTATTAGATGTATTAAATGAAAAACTTTCCGGTAAAAATGTGAAGATCGTTTTACCGGAAGGAACAGACGAGCGTGTATTACAAGCAGCTGTTGAATTACACAAAGGTGATAAAGTATCACCAATCGTTTTAGGGAACGTGGAAGAAGTACAAGCGCTTGCTGAAAATTTAGGTTTATCAATTGACGGAATTGAATTAATGGATCCAACAAACAACGAATTACGTGAAGAATTAATCGCGAAGTTTGTTGAGCGTCGTAAAGGTAAAGCGACAGAAGAGCAAGCGACACAAATGCTAAATGATCCGAACTATTTCGGTACGATGTTAGTTTATACAGGTCGTGCAGCAGGTCTTGTATCAGGAGCAGCACATTCTACAGCAGATACTGTACGTCCAGCTTTACAAATCATCAAGACTAAACCAGGTGTTTCTCGTACATCAGGCGTATTCTTTATGATTCGCGAAGACGAGCAGTACTTAATGGGTGATTGCGCAATCAATCCAGAACTTGATGCAACTGCTTTAGCTGAAATCGGTATCGAGTCTGCTAAGACTGCAAAAGCTTTCGGTATGGAACCTAAAGTTGCGATGTTATCTTTCTCTACTAAAGGTTCAGCAAAAACACCTGAAACTGAAAAAGTTGTAGAAGCAACACGCTTAGCACAAGAAAAATTAGCTTCAGAAGCTGATTTAGAAGGCGTAGTTATTGACGGAGAATTCCAATTTGATGCTGCATTCGTACCATCAGTAGCAGCGAAAAAAGCACCAGAATCACCAATTCAAGGTGACGCAAATGTATTCGTATTCCCTAGCTTAGAAGCTGGTAATATCGGTTACAAAATTGCGCAACGCTTGGGTGGATTTGATGCTGTAGGTCCAATCTTACAAGGATTAAATGCACCAGTGAATGATTTATCACGTGGATGTTCAACAGAAGATGTTGTTTCATTATCAATCATCACTGCAGCACAATCTTTATAATAGATGACGAAGTCAATTTTTGAAGAGAATTGGCAATACGTAGATCATACGCGAGGACTGCAGCCAATGCAGTCCTTTGCTTTTGATGATATGTACTGTCATTTAATTGGACAACAAAATCATGATAGTGTGGTACGCACTTGGATTCATGATCATGTCATTATTCTCGGTATGCACGATGTACGTCTGCCTTATATTGAAGAGGGAATAGCGTTCCTAAACAATCATGGGTATGGTGCTATTGTTCGTAATTCAGGCGGTTTAGGTGTGGTACTCGATGCAGGTGTACTCAATATTTCGATTATATTTCCCGGAGATATTACATTTTCAATTGATGCGGGATATGAATATATGTATGAACTGATTCAGGAGATGTTTAAAGATTATCATAAACATATTGAAGCGAAAGAAATCGTTCATTCATATTGCCCGGGAAGTTACGATTTAAGTATTGATAATAAGAAATTTGCAGGTATTTCACAACGTCGTGTAAAAGACGGTATCGCGGTCCAGATTTATCTTAGTGTCGAAGGCAGCGGGAGCGCACGTGCTGAACTGATGCGTCAATTTTATGATGTGGCACGTCGCGGTGAAGCTACGAAATTTAGGTATCCTGAAATAGATCCTGAGTGTATGGCGAGTCTATCAGAATTGCTCGGTGTGGAGCTTACAGTAGACGAAGTCATATTCAAATTACTGTATGCTATGAAAGACTTAAGTGCAACTTTATCAAATAATGAGATGACAGATGCTATGTGGACGTTGTATAATAATTACTTCGAACGCATGACTGAACGCAACGCAAAAATAAAAATTAATCAAGGTGGTGAAGCAAATGCGTAATAAGTTTCAAGTGTGCGATGATTGCCAAGGCGTATGTCTTAGAACATTGCTACCGAAGTTAGAGAAGTTAGATCCAGATGCTGAAGTTGAAATCGCATGCCAGTCTTACTGTGGACCAGGTAGACGAAAAACTTTCGCATTTGTCAATAATCGCCCTCTAGCAGCTGCAACTGAAGAAGAACTACTTGAAAAAGTTGAGAAACGTTTAGCACAGAAACGCGATCCTGAAGAGGAAGCGAGACTTGCCAAACGTAACGCTGAACGTAAACGTCGTTTAGACGAACAGAACGCGAAGCTGAAAGAGAAATTGAAGAGATAGATGTAGAGGCTGGGACAATTGTTCCAGTCTCTTTAATTTGAATTATTCCTCTTTACAATCCTACATACTTCTTTAATGTAAATTTACATGAGTTTAACATCCCTTTGATATGCTTAGTTTGTATAACGATATGAATGAATCAATAGAAGGGTGGAACGATTCGTGCAACGTATATTAATTACTGGTGCGCGTGCTCCAATTTCTTATGAAGTTGTGCAGCAGCAGGTCGCATTAGGCAGAACGGTTTTCTTGACGGATTCTACCAAAAAGGTCAGCATTAAAAATTCTAAGTTTATCGAAGCGTTCATTTTAACGACGTCACCACGATTTTCTACTGAAGAATATATTAACGATATTAATAATATTGTAACGCAATATCATATTGATCTGATTATTCCTTTAAATGAAGAATCTTTCTATCTTTCTTATATGAAAGATAAAATAATCGCACCTGTATGGGTTGAAGATATTTCTAAGATGCTGTCAGTCCACAACAAGTATAACTTCACAAAGTTAATCGATGCGATGGGTTTTAAAGTGCCTGACACGAAATATGTCATGAATTACGATGACTTAACAGCATTTATAAACGACTTTCCCGGAGACGAATATATCGTCAAACAACCGTACGGACGTTTCGGTCAATCTGTACGTAAATTAACACGTATGTCATTAGAGAATGATAATATGATCGAATTCCCTTTTATGATTCAGACATTAATTAAGGGGACAGAATGGTGTTCATACAGCTTTGCAAAAGACGGGAAAACATTGTCTACATCATTATATTTATCGAACACACATGACAGTTATAACTGTTCTACACACTTCACATCAGAGAAGAATGAAGAACTTCAGTCAATTATTGAAGCTGTAATTAAGAACTTAAACTGGTCGTATCAAATTGCCTTTGATGTGATTAAATGTGATACGACAGGTGACTATTACTTTATTGAATGTAATCCACGTGCGACAAATGGTGCGTTATTTATGCAGCCGGACGTTTGGGAATTAAAGCAATGCGAACCGAAATATGAAGCGCGTCAACTGATCTTCGTTTCGCTATATAATTTTATTATGCGTCCAAAGAAACATAATTTAGAGCGATTAAAGTATGGGAAAGATATTTTCTGGCATCCAAGTGAAAAGTCAATCTTCTTTGAACAAATTATAAGCGGTGCTCAGTGGTGGTTTGAAGCGAAATCTCAAAAGACAACAGTCAACACGATTACAACGTATGATATCGAATGGAATGAAGACATTGTAAATCTATAGATAAAGAGGTCTTACGAATGACGATTTATACGAAATACGCAGATATCCCTTTTAACGAAGCAGATATCTCTCCTTTTAATAAGGCATATATTCAGTATATGATGGAAGGTATTCATCGTGGCATCGAGAATGTACACGCGCGCGTAGAAGTGATATTGCTGAACGGACAGCTCATTCCTTATAGTGTGAAAGATGGTGGCAACAAAGCATCCTGGATTCATTCATTTACAGGGCAATATATTGAAGAAATGATTTCAGAAGTAAATCGTATGGAGATGCCGAATATAGTACGTAGTCTTGCACATCAGTTATTGAACGTGGGCAGAACGGTACTCGGACTTACTGGTGAGAAGACAGTGACGATATTTCCTTCATTTATGTCAACGACAATGTATGAAGACTTTCAGTTCGATCAGCTTCAGGAAATTACAAGAATACTCGTCGCAAGATTTCCGAAACATGCGCTTGTATTTCGTACGTTGAATGACAAATTTCATCAAGATAAAATGAAACAGTTAAATGAAATCGGCTATGAAGCGATGATATCTCGCGCGATATATATATTTGATCCAGATGATAAACATACAAAGAACGAACGAAAAGACTTAAAGAAAGACATGAAGCGCTTTGAAAAAAGTGGGCTAACATTCAAGAATGAATTACGTGAGGATGAATTTCACCAGTTAATGCCTCTCTATAAACAAGTATATTTAGATAAATATTCGGACTTCAATCCGCATTACACAGAGGAGTTCTTTAAATTCTTATATAAAGAGATGGGACTTACATGGTTTGTCCTTAAAGATAACGAACGCATCGTGTCATTTATGGGTGTCAGTCAAACAGAAAATGTATTATTTCCAGCATATTTTGGAATGGATCAGTCTGTTAAAGGGTTGTATTTTATGACAAGTGGATTGTTATACCATTTTGCAAAAGAACATGGTTATAAAATTAACAATAGCGCTGGTGCGAAAGATTATAAACTAGCACGCGGAAGTAGACCGTATTTAGAATATCATTATATTTATTACAAACATTTAAAGCTAATACCATTTTTAAGCTACGCATTGTTTACAAAAGTTGCGACACTTTTAGGCAAATTTTTATTAGAAAAGCTGCAGTTTAAGTAAAGATTTTATAAATATATTTATTATTCTGATATTAATAGTGATATAATATGTTTATCATATTTTTAGGCGGTGATGCACATGTCGATTGAGATGAGACATGCAACGTTAGAAGATTTGCCGCGTATTGTTGAAATTTACAATTCCACAATTGAAAGTAGATTAGTGACTGCAGACACTGAGCCTGTAACCGTAGAAAGTCGGACAGAATGGTTTTTGAACCATTCGGAAAAACGTCCGATTTTTTTATTTCTCAAAAATAATGAAATAGCGGGCTGGTTGAGTTTTGAAACATTTTACGGCAGACCAGCATACGGTAAGACGGTAGAAATCAGTTTGTATTTAGATTCTGATTATCGTGGTATAGGTTTAGGGGAGTATGCAGTGACTGAAATGAAGCGAATTGCACAGACGCTCGATATAGAGACGCTTTTGGCATTTACTTTTTCACATAATACACGTGCATTGAAATTATTTATGAAACACGGATTTATTAAATACGGGGAATTGCCTGATGTTGCGATAATGGATGGGAATCATTACTCACTCACAATATTAGGCTGTAAAATTTAGGAGGAAGTAGAATGGTTAAGATTAGAAAAGCAACAAATGCAGATGTACCCAATATTAAAAAAATCGCTTCTATGGCGTGGTATGATACATATGCGAAAATTATGGAAGCAAGTACGATCGCTAAGTTTTTAGAAGCGGCATATAATGATGAGCGTCTAGAGCGACGCATAGGGGATTCATTATTTTTAGTCGCTGAAAATGACGATGAAGTGATTGGTTTCGCTAATTTTATCAATGGTACAGAATTATTCTTATCAGCAATCTATGTTAATCCATCCTTCCAAAGACACAATATAGGTGCAGAACTTCTGGAAGCAGGATTGAATCACTTTGATGACTATAAAGAACTATTTGTAGAAGTAGCAAGTAATAATGAACAGGCACGTGGATTCTACAAAAAGACTGGATTTGAACTTGTTAGAGAATATAATGAAGAATTATTTGGTGAAACAGTAACAACAGGATTGTTGAAGAAGATGATATAATTAAAACCCGACACTCATATTGAGGTGTCGGGTTTTATAATATCATCTATATTTATTTTTCGTAAACTGGCACCCATCCTGCTTCATCAACAAAGATTCTTACAGCAACGACTTTACGATTGTCTGATAAAGTGAAGTAATGTCTTATGTTAGGTGGTACTGAAATTAAGTCGCCTGGATCTAAATGTACTTCAAAGAACTGGTCATCTTTTCCTTGAATAACAAATACGCCATTTCCACTTACAATGAATCGTACTTCGTCATCAGTATGATGATGTTCACGCTGGAAGTTAGTCAATAACTCATCTAAGTTAGGTGTTGTGTCTGATAAACTGATTACGTCACTTGCTTTGTAACCACGACGCGCACTGATTGCATCAATTTCTTCTTTAAATACGTTTAAGATTTCTGATTTATCTTCATCTGTTAAGTTATAATTTTCTTTTAATGTGTCAGGTAATTTTGAAGTATCCCACTGTTCATAAATGACTTCATTGCTTTCTAAAAATGCATGAATTTCCTCTTGATTGTCTAATCGTTTACCTGTTTTCTGAAAAATTAAATATGCCATAATTTTCGCTCCTCTTATTTGATATATTGTCTTGCAGATGCAAGTTGTAAATGATATTGAAATAAAAATTCTGCTGCTTCAAATAATTTATATGCTTCCTGAGTAGATTTCCCCCAGGCATTGATTCCATGATTACGAATGAGTACAACACCACTATCGGAAGTAACGTGTTCTCCAAATCCTTCAGCGAGTTTTTTAACGTCTGCTGGATTTTCGATAATAGGAATACGCAACACATCACTTTCCTGCCATAAACCGAATGCTTTAATTAATTCCTGATTGCTGAATTCAACTACACCTTTAGAATGATATAGCTCTGAAATCACATTGTTACTAACGGTATGGATGTGAATTGATGCGTGTGCGTTACTGCGTTTAAATATTTCTAAATGCAGTACGGTTTCGAGAGATGGGGTGAGATCTGTATCAACAGCTATGCCCTCCATATCTACTTTGACAAAACTTGTGTCTGTTGTTTCATATTTATCGACACCGCTTGTAGTCACATAAAGATGCTGGTCATCTATTCTTATACCTAGATTACCGCTTGTCCCAGGGAAGTAGTCATTACGTGCGAGCCGTTCTTTGATATGTGTAATTTCTTCTAATGCACTCATTTGATCACCTCGCTTAATTTAATATCATCAAATGTTTCGAAATGATGATGTGCGATGCCTTTTTCCCGGGCAAATTTCGTAAGCTTTGAAGTTGTAAATGCAATATCGGCAATACTCAGTAACTTTAAATCTGTAACGCTATCACCAATTGCTATAACTTCATCATCGTTCACTAATTGTCTGACGATAGAAGGCTTACATGTTCCACAGTCTCCAGTACATAAGTTATCGCACGGATAATTCCAAATTACTTCCATATAATCTCCAGCAAAATCTACGGTATTGGCAAACACTTGTTTGATGCCATTAAATTTCTCTAGTATTGGACCAATAAAGAAATGCATGCCGCCACTAATAATATAGAAAGGAATGTTTAGTGTTTGAGCTTCGTCTAATAACTTCTGAAATCCTGGTCGGAGATTCACTTCTTCTAACACGAATTGAATGATATCTTCTTTCTTTTCACTCGGTAATAATTTGAAGAGTTCACTAACGCCTTGCTGTATTGAGATTTCCTGATTCAGTATTTGATCGGTGATAGGTTGTCCTTCAATAGGTGCAAACTTCTTTATGATGGCTATAATCGTATCAGTAGCTGTTACTGTACCATCGAAATCACAGGCTATGATGTACCCCATAAA
Organism: Macrococcoides bohemicum; assembly: GCF_003259675.1. Lineage (GTDB taxonomy): Bacteria > Bacillota > Bacilli > Staphylococcales > Staphylococcaceae > Macrococcoides > Macrococcoides bohemicum. Next base: position 65,527 of record NZ_PZJG01000008.1, read on the forward strand.
GCCACCGCCTTATCATAATGTTTACCACCTACGCCTGTCTTGTATTGACGAATGGCTTCATGGAAAGCTTCACCGCCAGCAGTTGCACCGTCTGGATGACCATGGACACCACCACCAGCATTAATGACGATGTCTTCACCAAAGTCATCGATAATACGTTTAACCAGACCTGGATGAACGCCGGCTGATGGGACAGGAAATGCTTTTTTTATTGTACTCCCTTCTAATGCATGGGCGACAATACTTTTAGCATCATCTTCTGTTAGTTCGATAGACCCGTATGGGACAGGGAAAAGAATAAGATCTGCACCTGCAAGTCGTGTCAACTTAGATAGTAGTAATTGATAACTGATACCATAGTCAGAGCTACCACATAATGCACCACTTAATGCAGGATGAGCAAGAATTGGTAAATCCAATTCTAAATCGCGTAACCCTCTAAGTGCGTCAAGTCCATACGTATGAACGTTGAATAATAAGGCATTCGCACCGAGATGTTTTGCCTTACGTGCTTTGTCTGGTAATTCAAATACCGGACCGGATAGATTGACTGCATATAGTACGCGACGACCAGTTGCTTCAAATATTTCATCTAGCACGCGTTTGCCGATAGTAATACGTTCTTCAAAAGGGAGTTCAGGTACGTCATATAATATTTCATCATCTTTAATAATATCGACACTCAACGCCTGTGCACGCAGTTGCGCTTCGAAAAATGCTGCATCTCTACCGATAATGCCCTTAAAGATGCTCATTACAAGTGGACGATCATAAATATTTAGTAAATCTCTCACACCTTCAACACCAAACGTAGGACCTTTAAAATGTTTGCTGTACGTCGTAAAATCGATATCGAGTAACTTTACTTTTCCGTCTAATGAAAGTTTGCCGAATACAGTCGTTAATATTGAAGAAAAGTCTGGGGTGATATTGTGTTCCGGATAAGCAATAGCAATATGTAATAACCCTTTTTCTGCATCGATGATTTCCTTGGTAATAACTTCACCTTTATATTGCTCTAAATGTGCCTGATCTTCAGCCGTTAAATCTGTCCAGCTTCCGACAGTTAAACCAACTGCTAATTTTTCTGCGATAGTATCAATTTTAGATGGATTGTTGTGTAGCTGGTACTTCGCTATGATATGTGACACGTTTTGACCTCCTTTGTTTAAACTGTGCATAGTTAATAATTAATGCACCTGCTAGGACGAGCCCTTTTATAATATTCAAGCCATAATATGGAACGGATAACATGACGAGACCGTTTTCCAGTATTGCAATGAGCAGAGCTCCTAAAAATGTACCGATAATATTAGGCTTACCTGATTTAGAAACAGTGGCCCCGATAAATGCAGCCGCAACTGCGGTCATTAAGTATCCTGAGCCTGAATTAACTTGAGCTGATGATACTTGACTGGCAAGGAGTATACCACCGATACATGCAAAGAATGCAGATGCCAAATAACTGATAATGATATATTTTGTTACCTTGATGCCACCGAATTGTACTGCATGTTTGTTATCGCCAATCATATACATGATGCGACCGGGATTTGTGCGATGTAATAAAACGTATGTAATGGCTACAATAATGAACATTGTGATAATTAATGGTATAGGTTCTGACAAAACTTTGAATGCTTCAGGAATCTTACCAGTTGTAGTAGCTCCACTTTGTCGTGTCATGCCTTGACTGATTGAACCACCTTCAGCATAAGTCAGTGCGATACCTTCAACGATAAACATCGTCGCAAGTGTTGCATACAGATCAGGGATTTTAAATTTAATAATTAATATTAAGTTAATGAGTGCAACGACAAGGGCAACCGTTAATGTAATAATGATGGATAACCCGATATTCATCCCGTGCCATACAAATAATGAAATGATAACAGCATTACTTAGCGTAACTGTAGAGCCTACAGATAGGTCGAAACCGTCTACACTCAAACTAAAAGTGATACCGATGGCTACGATGGTGACAATAACCATACCACTAATGACTGAAAGTAAATTATCGGTAGATAGAAAGTTTGGTGCAGTCAAACTAAATAGTATGACTAACATAGTGATTACAATGAGTAAGCCGAATTGTTTAAACTGCATGTTGTATTCCTCCAGAAGCTTTGTGCAAAAGATCAGTTTCTGATGTATTTTGTGTCAGTTGTTCATCAACGACTTGACCTTTATGTAGTGTATAGATGCGATCAGTTATATTGACCAGTTCACTAAAATCACTTGATGCATAGATGACTGTCTTTCCGTTGGCAGTTAATTGATTGATAACTTTAAATAAGTCTTGTTTAGCACCGACGTCGATTCCTACAGTTGGTTCATCAAGGATAAAGATATTTGATTGTTGATAAAGGCCGCGTAGTAATACTACTTTCTGTTGATTTCCGCCTGATAATGATTGAACTTGTTGAGATAACGATTTATATTTTAAGCCAATATGATTTGCTAAAGGTAAGATGTTATTTTCTTCGTCTTGATGATGGGTAAAAAAATGATTGTCTTTAAAGCAAATATTATCTTTTATACTGTGCGACATAATCAGTCCATGTTTCTGACGTTCTTCTGGACAATAAGATATTTTTTCATGAGATAAATGGTCATATAACCAAACACACAATTCTGTCTTACCGGCACCGACTAATCCAGCTATGCCAATTACTTCACCTTTAAAGCCATGAATATTGATATCGTGAAGTTTATCGGTTTGTATATGCTGAAAAGAAAATAGTTGCGCTTTTGTAGTGTGATTTGTCTTATGATGTGTCTGTATATTTCCAGCAATAGCTTCATAAAGTACTTCAGCATCATATACATCTGATTGTTTGGATGCAATGCGTTCGCCATCATTAAGGATAGAAATATCATCAGAAATATTTAATAACTCAGGTATGCGATGAGAAATAAAGATGATAGCCATTTCTTTTTTTAATAAATTTAATTCATTGAATAAAATATTAACTTCACGCTGACTAAGTGAAGCGGTTGGTTCATCTAATATGAGTAAATGCTTATCTTCGAGTATCGCTCGAATGATGACAAGTAGCTGTTTTTCAGAAACAGTTAAGTCACGCACATGTGTATTCAGAGAAAAAGATAAACCAAACTTCTCTATATAATTTTGCAATTTCTGTTTTTGCTGTTGCTTATAAAAAAATCCTTTCGTGCAATCTTTGAATGTCAAATTGTCATATACCGTTAAACTTTGAAATAAGACATCATCAACTTCTTGTGCAACGTAGGCGATATCATCTGCAAAGCTTGAAACTTTTTGTCCATCTTTATATAGCGTTCCTTTTTGGTAAGGGTAAGTACCATTCAATACTTTCATTAATGACGATTTACCTGCACCGTTGCCACCGATAATTGCATGAATCTTTCCTTGTTCAAAATGAATAGATAAATCCTTTAAAATGTGATGATTATTGAGCGTTAAATTAAGATTTGAGACTTCAAAGCGCATTGTATTCAGTCCTATCGTTATTTAATTTTGAAAGCATCTTCCTGACTAAATGCCGGAACTGCCTTTGAAAGGTTATTCATATTCGTATCTTCTTTCAAATCTTTTTGTGTAATTTGAACAGGTTTAAATGCATAAGTCGCAGGGACTTTTTCGTCTTTAATGAGCTTTGCCAGAATTCTTACATCTGTTTCACCGATGACTTTAGGATTAACACTTGCAGATGTCTTCCAGTTGCTGTTTTTAGCTTTCATAAAGTTGATGTCCTGGTTTGAGATATCTATTGAATAAATCGGTAGATTGATTTTCTTTTCATTCAGTGCAAGATAAGCGCCTTTTGTCATCTCATCCCAAGATCCCCATACCGCCTCAAAATCTTTTGGATTATGCTTTGAAAGTACAGCTTGTGTTTTCTTTTTCACATCGCCTTGTACATCTTCAAAATTCGTTGGTCCGATACTTTCAATGACTTTAATTTTGCCTTCGGTTTCATATTTTTTAAAGATTTCCTGACGTTTATCAAGCGGTAGGAAACCAGGTCCGACCCATAATTTAAGTACTTTTACAGGTTGTTCTTTATCTTTAATCAGCGCCTCTAATGATAACTTTGCTAATGCATGGTCATCTTGACTTGTAGCAACGACATTATCGATAACCTTGCCGTCTTTATCTGACTTTGTATCAAATGTAACAACTTTAATCTTTGCATCTGCAATTTTCTTAACCAAGTCATAGCTGTAATCTTCTTTACCGTGCGATAATACGATGCCGTCATATTTCTTTAGGATTGCCTGATCGACGAGCTGCTGAAACTTTGCGTCATTCCCATTCGAAAGGAAAGTATCAACCTTAAGCCCAAGTTTCTCACCTTGTGATTTAGCACCCTCGATAAATTGTTTCGTGTGATCATCACTACCAAGGTTACGGATAACAGCAATTTTCCTACCTTTCATTTCACCTGACGCTTCAGATTGTGATGTTGCCTGATTACATCCTGTAAGTAAGATACTTGTTGCAAGTAATAATTGTAATGGTTTCTTCATGCTTTAATCTCCTCAAATAATTTTGTGATTGTTTGTTCATGTGCTTCGATAATGCCGTGTTCTGTAATCAGCCCTGTGATTAAACTGTTTGGTGTAATATCGAAAGCTGGGTTATAAATAGCTACGTCAGCTGCAACTTTATTGTCATAAATATGTGTGACTTCACGTACATCGCGTTCTTCGATTGGAATTGCGTCTCCATGAGGTACGGTTAAATCAAAGGTTGGGGTTGGAGCTGCAACGTAAAACGGTACATTATAAAATTTTGCTGCAATTGCGAGTGGTAATGTGCCGATTTTGTTAACGACGTCGCCATTTAATGCTACGCGGTCACAACCGACAATAACAGCTGTAACATCTTGTTGCTGTAACACAGTGGCTGCAGTACTATCTGTAATTGTTGTAACATCGATGCCGGCTTGCGATAACTCAAAAGCTGTAAGTGCGCCTTGAAATCTCGGTCTAGTCTCATCGCTAAACACTTTAAATTGAATATCTTGAGCGTGAGCTAAATAAAATCCCGCTGTCGCTGTACCTAACGTGCTTGTTGCAAGACTACCTGGATTGCAATGCGTAATAAACGTTGAATTCGGTTTTATGAGTGGTAACGTATGTTTCCCGATACGGTCATTGATTGATTTATCATCTTCGTAAATGTGTTGAGCGAGCTTTTCTAAAGCCACGATACTCTGATTGACATCTTCAGTGATGACCTGACTCAATCGTTCAAGCGCCCATAACAAGTTGATTGCTGTTGGTCGTGTATTGGATAGTCGTGTAATAACGTCATGCATATAAATTTTAAAGTCTTTATCCCCGTTGTATTGTAAGGCACCGATTACAACACCATACGCTGCAGTAATTCCGATAGCTGGTGCACCGCGCACGATCATATCTTCAATTGCTACTGCTACTGCTTCATAATCTGTGCAGTCGATATACTGTATATCATGTGGTAATTTCGTCTGGTCAAGGAGCGTAAGAACGCCATCTTTGTATTGAATGGATTGTAATGTCATGCCGCAATCTCCTTAAATTCTGTATATAGTGAGAATATAGATGGGTAGATGGATACCGATTCCGGATATTGAATGAGCGATTTCGCAAACTTAATAAGCTGCACTTCTATCTGAGCGCGTTGCTGCTCAGGTAAAGTCGTTAAATCATTTACTTTAGCAAGTCCGACGATACGACGAATAATTTCAAGTCCACATACTACATAAGCATCTTCAAGCACTGAACGGATATAGCTTGCATAAACTGAAGTTTGTTTCAATGCGACATCTTTCGTCTTTTCCTGTAAGATCGCTAAACTTCTCTGTTTGAATACTTCTAATACATCAGTGATACTTTCGGCAATAAATTTAGCCTGTTCATCTCTGCCAAGCGCTTGCGCATTACTATATGCAAAGAAAAGGTGAGCGAGCACATTTCCGACATCATATCCTGCTGGCCCATAGAAACCGAATTCAGGATCAATGACTTTTGTTTCTGTTTCATTAACAAATACTGAACCTGAATGTAAATCACCGTGGATTAAACTTTGACTTTTATTTAAGAACTTAAGCTTCGCTTCTGCGACTGCAAGCTTTAATGCGTCATCGTTATAAAGTAACTGTTCGACGTATGGAAGTAAGGCACTACTGACCTCATTGCGAGAGAAATTATCGTAAAATGGCTCGGTGAACACGAGATCTTCAGATATCTCGCATAATTCGGGATTTATCGTATCTTTTTGTAAAGCTTTCTTCTCTTTAGCATCAAGTACAAAGTCTGATGTGTTAATCAGTGTCTCAGCCAAATATGTCCCTAAATCAACACCGATATTCGGATAAATATTGCCATCGATTAAACCTTGGCGTAATACTGTGTAATCTTTTAAGTCTTCCATGATGACACATTTCATTACATCATCAATCGCATAAATATGCGGCACAAGTTGTGGTACGATGTCGCCGTGTACTTTGAGTAACTTCCCTTCACGAATTGTACGATCAGTTGATAATTTAAATTCATCTGAAATACGCGCTACGACGCCTGAATGTTTGACAATAATGGACTTGATGCCGTTAGATACACGAAAGACATAATTTAAATTACCATCTCCGATTTCATTTACTGTTAACTTGTCACCGGGGTTAAATAAATTTGTAGTTTCAAGTATGTATGCTGCAATATCAACTTCCTGCATTAAGAAATATGAACTAAACTTAGACAATGGTTTCACCTCAGAATTAATTTTTTCACAAAAAAAACGTTTCCCCGTATGCACGGGAAAACGTTAGCCATCAGTATCTCTACTTATCTTTCAGCACAATTGTACTGTAGGAATTGGCACCTTTTCCGTGTGGATAGGTTGCTGGACGTCATAGGGCCTAATCCCTCAGTCACTCTTGATAAATAATTATTAAATTTTTTGTTAAGTTGAATATTAAATTAATTAAATATATAAGTCAATAACTTTCTGAAAAAATTTTGTATTACAAAATTTTTAAAAGCCGTTAATCATTCTATTTTAGAGGCTTTATGATAAAATTTAAGTAATGAAAAAATAAAGGAGAACCACTATGGGCTACCAATTCCAAAAGATGCAGGAAGAGAAGGTATTCAAAGATCCGGTGCATCGCTATGTGCATGTACGGGATCAGTTGATTTGGGATTTAATCAAGACGAAGGAATTTCAGCGATTACGTCGAATAAAACAACTTGGTACGTTATATTTATCTTTTCATACGGCTGAACATTCACGTTTCAATCATTCGTTAGGCGTTTATGAAATCGTACGTCGTATGATAGACGAAATATTTGCTGGACGTGAACATTGGCATAATGAAGATCGTCCGCTCGCATTATGTGCAGCACTGTTACATGATTTAGGCCATGGTCCGTTCTCTCATTGTTTCGAGAAGATTTTTAATACGGATCACGAGCTTTACACACAGCAGATCATATTAGGAGATACGGAAGTAAATCATGTGTTGTCACGCGTTTCACCTGAATTTCCGAAAGAAGTAGCTGCTGTAATCAACAAGACACATCATAATAAGCTGGTCATTTCGATGATTAGTTCGCAGATTGATGCTGACCGTATGGACTATCTGCAACGCGATGCTTTCTATACAGGTGTGAGTTATGGTAGTTTTGATATGGAACGTATATTAAGGCTTATGCGTCCGACAAAAGATGAAGTTGTGATTAAAGAAAGTGGTATGCACGCTGTAGAAGATTATTTAATGAGCCGTTACCAGATGTACTGGCAAGTATATTTTCATCCAGTCAGTCGTGGTGGCGAAGTATTGTTAAATCGTGTCCTGAAACGTGCCAAAGTGTTGTATGAGGCAGGATATGCGTTTAAAGAACCACCTAAATATTTAGTGCCGTTCTTTAAATCAAATCAAGTGTCCGTTGATGCATATTTAAGACTCGATGAAATGGTGTTAAATTATTATCTGCAGCAATGGATTGACGAAGAGGACGCCATTTTAAGTGATTTATCGCGCAGATTTGTTAACCGTGATTTATTTAAACATTTACCGTTTGATGGTAATCGATTTACGATAGATGAACTAACTGAATTGTTTACGAAAGGGGGCATAGATCCGGATTATTATTTTGTTGTGGACTCGTTTAGTGACTTGCCATATGACTATAACAGACCTGGGATTAACTCGCGTAAACCAATTCACTTAATAACGTCTACTGGCAAGATTAAAGAAATTAGTACTCAATCGGTTATAATCAATAGTATTACAGGTATTCAGAGAAAAGATTATAAAATTTACTATCCTAAAGAAACAATTTTAAATATCGAAGACCTTGAAATTCGAGGTGCAATTATTAACGTATTAAATGAATTAGAATAGGGTGATAATATGGCAGAATTTCAGTTTAATATTATAAAAAATGATCCGCTTGACGGACATAAAGGTACGAATATCGGCTCGATTAGCTTAGATAATGTGGCACCAGTATTTCTTGATGTTGCTGAGAAAAAAGCATTTATCGATATCGGTGCGATGCATGCGCGTAGTGAAGTTGAAAAGCGTGTGAAATGGGTGACGGATAAATCTGAAACAGAAGGTCCTGACCAGAAAGAATACTGGCTCGTATGGGTAACGACAGAACGTGCAGAAGTCGGTCCGTATTATGCGGGGGCTACTGCTTGTTATATGGCAGTAAATAAGGAACGTAAACGTGGCTATAAAGTGATGGCTGAACACGTCAATATGATGGATAAATCGATGAAGCACAAGTTCATTTTAGATCAGATTGGTGATGACAATAAAGAGGTCCTAAAAGACTTCTTAATGCATCATAACCCTGAGATGTGGAACAATTCTGGTGAAGAACTAAAAACGATGTTAGGTTAAACGGGCTAACGATAGTTCATCTTTTCTGGATACGGCGAGTATCCGCAAAATATAAGCACCGTCATATCATCAATTTTGTGACAAAAATGTGACTTTGATAATCGTGTAGATTTTCGGTTGTAATTTTTGCTTAACATTAGTAAGATATGAGTAGCTATAAAAATAGCTAGGACACTAAAGAAAGCAGGTATTTTTATACCTGCTTTCTTTAATTTTATGCAAATTTTGTTATAATCATTAGTGGGTGATCAACTTGAATATAGAGATTCATATAAAGCAACAAATCACAAATAGTGAAGGTACGGAGACATTCGATTTAATTACTACAGGCACACTCATAAAAAAGGCACATACATATATTATGTATAAGGAAACAATCGATGATATCCTGACCGATGTACGTGTTAAGGTTGAGGATGAACGGGTGCGTATTAATCGAAAAGGTCAACTGACGTTAGATTTTTTGTTTGTCCCATACGAGACAACACAAAATATGTATCACCTGGCTAATCAAAAAACTGTTATGGAAGTTACAACCAATCAAATGTTCATCGAGTCTGATGAACATTCCGGTAAAGTTTACATTCAATACACAATTGTGAATAATCAAACTGTCTTAGGCAGTTATACATACGATATAGAATATAAGGAGCGAGTATAATGAACATCGTACAACAGCAAAAAGAAACATTAATCGAAGAAATTAAACAGGCGATATTAAAAGCAGCACTTGTTACAGAAGTACCGGAAATTAAAATTGAAATTCCAAAAGACACTAAAAATGGTGACTATGCAACAAACATCGCCATGGTGTTAACGAAACACGCTAAAAAAAATCCACGTGAAATTGCACAGGCAATCGTAGACCATTTAGATGTTAAAAAAGCGGATGTCACTAAAATTGATATCGCAGGTCCTGGATTTATCAACTTCTATATGGATAATGCATATCTCACTGGTATTATTACGGAAGCGTTAAATAAAAAAGATAATTTCGGTAAAGCAGAGCAACCTAAAAATGAAAAAATCTTAGTTGAGTATGTTTCGGCGAATCCGACTGGAAGCTTACATATTGGTCATGCAAGAAACGCTGCAGTGGGTGACACTTTATGCAACGTATTATCTGCAGCAGGATATGATGTATTACGCGAGTATTATATCAATGATGCTGGTAAACAGATTGAAAACTTAGCATATTCTATTGAGGCACGTTATTTCCAGGCATTAGGTCAAGAAATGGCACTGCCTGAAGATGGATATCATGGTAAAGATATTATTGAAATTGGTAAAAGGTTAGCTGCAGATCATCCTGAATACAAAGATGCTGACAAAGCTGAGCGTATTAAAGCATTCCGTAAACTAGGATTAGATTATGAGATGGATAAGCTTAAAAAAGATTTAACTGAATTTAATGTTCATTTTGATAACTGGTTTAGTGAAACTTCACTTTATGAAAATAAAGAAATTGATAAAGCATTAGATAAGATGCGTGAAAATGGTTATTTATTTGAAGAAGATGGTGCAACGTGGTTACGTACAACTGAATTTGGTGATGATAAAGACCGCGTACTGATTAAAAAAGATGGCAGTTATACATACTTCCTTCCGGATATTGCGTATCACTACGATAAGATTGAACGTGGTTTTGATACGTTAATTAACTTGTTTGGTGCAGATCATCATGGTTATATTAACCGTCTAAAAGCATCACTTGAAACTTTTGGCACAGACTCTAAACGTTTAGAAATTCAAGTGATGCAGATGGTACGTTTATTGCAGGATGGCCAGGAAGTTAAGATGAGTAAACGTACAGGTAACGCAATTACGTTACGTGACATCATGGATGAAGTAGGCATTGACGCAGCACGTTACTTCTTAACGATGAGAAGCCCTGACTCACACTTTGATTTCGATATGGAACTTGCAAAGAGCGAATCTAGTGACAATCCAGTATACTACGCGCAATATGCACATGCGAGAATTTGTTCGATCTTACGTCAGGCAGCTGAAAATGATATCACACCTTCTGCTGACGCAGACTTTAGTTTAATTACAAATGACAAAGCATTTGAATTGTTGAAACGTATCGCTGATTTTGAAACGGCAATCGATCAGGCAGCAGAAGCACGTGCACCACACCGCATTACAAATTATATTCAGGATTTAGCAGCGCATTTCCATAAATTCTATAATGCTGAGAAAGTATTAACAGACGACCTGGAAAAGTCAAAAGCGCATGTAGCGTTAATTGAAGCGGCAAGAATCACATTACACAATGCTTTAACATTGATCGGTGTTTCAAGTCCTGAAAAGATGTAATGCTTAAAAGAGTAGCGTTTACTAACGTTACTCTTTTAGTATTTTGTAAGAAAGATATTGCATATGGTATAATTATACAAAATTGAATTGATGGAGGATTTATGAAGAAAACGTTATTTATACTCTTAATGACTATACTTTTCATTGTTTCAGGCTGCAATACAACAGACAAGGTACAGCAGTCTGACACACAAGAACGTATTATTTCACTAATACCGAGCAATACTGAAATTCTTTATGATTTAGGTGTTTATAAAGAGATTATCGGAGTTTCCACAGTTGATGATTATCCTAAACAAGTGAAAGATAAAGAAAAGTTTGATGGGATGAAGCTTGATTATGAAGCGATATTAAAAGCGAAACCTACAATTGTCTTTGCACATCAATCGATGGAAAAAGCACAGGAGAAGACGTTACAAAAGTTGAAATCTAAAGGCATCAAAGTAGTCGTCGTTCAAGATGCTAATTCATTTGATTCGCTATATAAAAGCATAGAACAAATTGCTTCTGTCACACATAAAGAAGCAGAAGGTAAAGCGATGATAAAAGATATTAAACGTCAAATTCAAGAGACTGCGATTAATTACAAAAAGGATGTCCAGGGTAAAAAAGTATTTCTTGAAATTTCATCACACCCCGACATTTATACAGGTGGAAATCATACATTGATGAACGATTTACTGAAACAGCTGGGTGCAGTCAATATATTTAGTGGTATAGAAGGTTACCAGGCAGTGAGTACGGAAGCAATCGTTAAGAAAAATCCGGACATCATTATTTCTACGAGCGGGCTGTCAAAAAAAGCTTTAATTAAAGAAGTAAAATCAAGGAATGGATTTAAGCATGTTGAAGCCGTAAAACAAAATCAAATCTATGCAGTTGATCCGGATACTGTATCACGTCCCGGACCAAGAATTGCACAAGGTATGGAAACCATTGCACAAGCTATCGCAAATGAAAAATAACATTATCGTATTAACACTTATTCTTATCGTGACATTGCTATCGCTCTTTTACGATGACTTTGGATGGCTGGACGTAACGGATTCAATGGGTAAGACAATTTTACTGGAGATTAGACTGCCGAGAATTATTACGGGTATGCTCGTCGGTATCATTCTTTCTATTACTGGTTATGTGTTTCAGACCGTATTAAATAACTATCTTGCGGATAGTTTTTCGTTAGGACTTGCAAGCGGTGCAAGTTTTGGGAGTGCACTTTCCATCGTACTGGGTTTAAGCATTACGATGACTGCGATGTTTAGTATTATATTCAGTATGATTACGCTCATGATAGTAATTCTAGCAAGCTTAAATCATAAATTTAATTCACAGACGACATGGATGATACTAATCGGTATGTTGATTAACTTCTTCTTTTCTAGTCTCGTATATGTGTTAGTGCTGATGTTTCCGGAGAAATCATCAAACATCATGAATTATTTGTTTGGCTCGATAAACTCGGTAAGTTTTAAAGATATTATGATTTTATTACCATTAACTATTGTTGGCATGATGATTATTTATTTTTTGCAGCAGCAAATTGAAATACTCGGTTTAGGACAAGACCGAGCGATTGCACTTGGTTTACGAACGAATACAATCATCTATATTTTGCTTATTACGACGAGTATTATGTGTGCTGTACTCATTAGTATGACAGGTATTATCGGATTTGTAGGTATGATTATCCCGCCATTTGTAAAACTGAATTTTAAAGGGAATCATCATGCGAAGCTGAATCTGACAATACTTCTTGCAGTATTACTCGTCTTAACGGGAGACTTTCTGGGTAGAGAAATGCTTTATCCAGTACAGATTCCTGTATCAATTATGATGTGTTTAATGGGTATGCCGCTATTACTATGGATTATTATGAAACAAAACAGAAATACTATAAACTGAAATATTGCATTAAGCTCGCTAAAGTAAGCGCATTGGTGATTTCGCCATGCGCTATTTTTGTTTTTAAATCTTTAATTGGCACGAGCACGACTTTGATATCTTCAAACATTTCTCGGGAAATAGTGTCTCTTTGTGTGCTGTTGGACACTAATACGGTCGTTAATTGATTCGTAAATAAAGCTGGATTCGGGTGCATAACGCCAATCACTTGCGCCTCGCCGATATATCCTGTCTCCTCACTGAGTTCTCTTCGACCAGCAATTAATGGAGGTTCGTCTCTATCCACAATGCCGCCAGGTAATTCGAGTACGTAATCTTCGATGCCGATACGAAATTGCCTGATCATAACGATACAATCGTTATGTATTGCGATAATATTTACCCAATTTGGAGCTGCGATTTGATAAAATTCAGCACTTTGTGCCTGATAAGTAAATTCTGTCGTATTGACTTGAAATACACGGTAATCAGTCGTATTGATGATTTGTCTTTTATGCCAGTCCATAAGTCACCTCGTCATTTTAGTCGATTTAATTTTAACAGATAGGCTATACTATTGTTAACTGGAGGGGGTTTCATGGAAAGAGCAATCATATTTGATCTTGACGGAACATTACTTGATCGAGAACGTTCGTTACGCTTATTTTTAGAAGATCAGTTTGAAAGATATAGAGCGTATTTTACGCATGTACAGAAAAATGACTATATCAATTATTTTATAGCATACGATGAACATGGTTATGTGAAAAAAGAGCGTGTATATAAAGCTTTGCTTAATCAACTTGATATTCATTACATCGAAAAGAAGGATTTACTGCTAGATTATGATTTAAATTATCCGAAGTTTGCTACAGGTTATCCAGATGTAAAAGATATTATTTCGAGAATTCAAAATAGAGGATTAAAAATAGGTATTATTACAAATGGTAAGGTATCACACCAAAGTTATATTATCGATATTTTGGGTATAGAGAAATATGTTTTAGAAACGTTAATTTCAGAGGCAGTAGGTTACAGAAAACCAGAGCCGGAAATATTTATGATGATGTGCGATAAGCTGGGTGTTAAACCAGAGGAATGTATTTTTGTCGGTGACCATCCGGTAAATGATATCGAAGCGGCGCACCGTTTAGGGATGAAGACAGTATTTAAAGATAATCATTATTTTAAAGCACCGAGTGAAACAATGATGGACTATCAAATAGAGGATTTATCAAAATTATTTAATATTATAGGTGAGGAGACGATATAGATGAATGTCGTATGGAAAGATGAAACAGTTGCAGGCGGTATATTCGAGACAATCAATGTTGAAGGGAATTCAGTAGTTAATTCAAGTGTTGAGGCCAATGAATTAATCGTTGAGAAAGAAAGTGTATTAAAAATTGAAGGTAAATTAAATGTACCTTATTTGAAAGTGTATGGTGAATTAGTTGTTGAAGGTACGCTTGAAACGAATGAGCTTGTAATTGGTGAAGATGGCTATATTGCTGTAGAAGATGAAGCGGTTATCGGCACAATCGATAATAAAGGAACGCTTGATTTAAAGCGTGGTATAAAAGTGGATGATATTCAAAATAAAGGTTCATTTATTGGAATGGGACCAGTAAAAGCCATAACATTTCAGTCTAATGGATCATTGCGTCTGGATGAAGAGCTGAATGCAGAAAACGTTACAATTATTGTAGCTGAAGTAAGTAATATTCGTTATATTATATGCGACGAACTTACGGTGAAAGCCGAACGAGAAAAGCTCATCTTTAAAGATGAATCATCAGTACTTACAGTACGTGAAATCGATGCGGTAAAAGCAAGTGTAGAAAATGTAGTTTGTGATCTACTACGGGCAGATGACGTAACGATTAAAGAGAATTGTTCGATTAAAGTCGTAGAGTACGTTAATGATTATGGATACGACGAAGCTTCAGATGTATTAGAATTTGCAAAAATCAAGAGAGACTAGAGGGATAGAGAATGGAACTGGCATTGACGAATAATGATATCGCGATTCATTATGAACTGATTGGAAAAGGGTATCCTCTGGTGATGCTACATGGCCAATTTATGAATACAACGATGTTTGATGATTTCGATACGGTATTTATGAAAAACTTTCAAATTATTAAAATAGATCTGCGTGGCCACGGATTTAGTGATAAACCGTTAGAAATTCAGATGGATGATTATGTAGAAGATGTATTGACTGTTCTGGATCTTTTATATATTAAAGAAGCACACTTTTTAGGATTTGGACTCGGTGGTTCTGTAGCAGCAACGATTGCTTCTAAATATCCAAAGTATGTAAAAAAATTAATATTAATCAGTACTGGGATTAGAAGTTACTATGAAGCTGAGCGTGAATTTCATAATCAATATGCGAGTATACTAAGAACGATGTCACGCAAAGAACGTAACGCTATGCTGGATGACTATATGTTTAAAGATGCTAAAACTGTAAAAAAATATTATAAGAAGATGAAAGATACACAAAGTGGTATGACTAAACAAGAAGAGGATGCGGTCATCCTCTCTACTGTTGATTATAACCCTCAAAAGCTTGATGTGATTGAAGTAAAGACGCTCGTGATGAGCGGTAGATATGATGAGTTAGTACCGGTTGAAGAAGCTGAAGCGCTCGCTGCACTATTACCTGCCAGCAAATTGTCAATTTATGAAAATAGTGGCCATGGGTTGTTATATGAACAATACGATGATTTTGTAAAAGAGGTTAAATTGTTCCTTTAAAACGAGTTACAATCTGATAGCGTTATGTTAAAATATGTGAGTACTGATAATATTATGGTGTACAATCTATTGAGGATAACGTACAAAAGGAAGCAATGTTTGAACCAGATGCTACAAACGAACCACCAACGAGTGAGTCGTCATCTCTAGAGATTGTCGTTTATACAGCAAACGGTAGTGAAGCGTTACCGCTAAGTGATTCACTGGAAGTTAAGAAGTGTGCACCATTGAAATAAAGATACTTATTACACAAATGTGATGAACAAACAGTGAAAATCATTATGATTTTATTGTTTGTTCTTTTTTGAAAGATTACTCAAAAAACTTTATAATCTATTATAATTTTGATAAAGTAAATGCTAATAAGATACTTAAAGGAGTGCCTATGGACAATAATATGTATGATAATCGGTCATTGTTCGATAAATATAGTGAGATGGAACGCTCAAAGAAAGGTTTAGAAGCAGCAGGAGAATGGGAGAGCTTTAAAGAAATGCTTCCCGAGTTAAATGGTGCTGCTGTGCTAGACTTAGGTTGTGGTTACGGATGGCATTGCCAGTATGCTGTAGAACAAGGCGCAGAGAAAGTTGTCGGAATCGATATTTCGGAAAAGATGTTAGAGCGTGCCCAGGCACAGCCGGATGCAGATAAGATTACTTTTATTAATCAGTCGATGGATGAATTAGACTTTGAACCACATGAATTTGAAGTAGTAATGAGCTCATTAGCGATACATTATTTGCCGTCATTTAAAGATGTTGTTGAGCAGGTTAAGAAAGTATTAACGATTAACGGTACATTTATCTTTAGTGTAGAACATCCTGTATTTACAGCTGAAGGTAGTCAGGACTGGATCTATGATGAGGCTGGTAATAAATTGTTCTGGCCGGTAGACAACTATTATAAAGAAGGCGAACGTGAAACGCAGTTTCTTGGGGAAGAAGTAAGGAAATATCATCGAACACTTTCACATTACTTAAGTGTGCTGATTGATAATGATTTCGTGATTAAGGGCATCTCTGAACCTGAGCCAAGTGAAAAACTATTAGATGGAGTGCCTGAGATGAAAGATGAACTGAGAAGGCCGATGATGCTTATTATTTCTGCACGTAGAAAATAATGCATATTGTGTTATAAATAAAAGAGGAGAGATAAGCTTAAGCTTGTCTCTCCTTTCTATTATCGTAAAAACCAATAATCGGTTTTCATACCTTTTAAATAACTATATTCTTTCGGCGTAATTCCGTGTGTACGAAGTTCATCGTTGATAAAATCTCTAACATCCCAAACGAGGTGAATAAATTCATTCGTTGGAAGTATTGTAGACATTTGCGAATTATCGATATTTAAAATTGCTGTAATATCCTGAGATGTTAAATTAAAATGTTCTGCGATTGTTGCAATAGATAACGTCGCATCGTTTAAGTGAGCGTATAATTCTGTGCTTGTAACTTTACGTTCTTCAACTGATAGTGACATGTTCATCCTTCTTTCTATGTGTAGAAGGTTATTATAATACTTTTAATGTAAAACACAAGGTATTTTTTACTTTAATGTGATAAATTCTCCACAACTTTCACTTTTGAAGGATACGTTGTCATTAAATCATTAATAAAATTAAACTGTGTTTGTTTCGTACCGTTATCAAGTGATGATTGCATTAAAGGTACAATTTTGTAGCCGCCAGCGTTATAATCACCTTCATTTTAACCGCTTCAAATACTGGATTAAAGTCATAACCATTTGCCGTCTGTGCATGACGTGCCACATGACCATGAACGAGTACGTCACCGATTGATTTTAAGTTCGCGACGCCGTCTTGTGCTTCGGGTATTTGATGATCAAGTACAGCTGTAGGTAGAACGAATTGTGATGCAGTTAATACAGAAAGTGCAAGTGCTTTAATTTGATATTTATCCATTGGTTAAACTCCCATAAAATGATATTAATTACATTTATTTAAATAATGGATACGTTGATTAAGTGACCCGCGAAACTTTAAGTTTGGCTGAGATAGGCTGTGGACATATGGACCGTCAACAAGTACATCGATATCATTTAATACTTCAGCCAGCACTGGCGTATTATTAATATACTCGATCATATATCCTGACCACATCCATATATCTTTTCTATCACCGAATTTCTTTCTGAATGCTGAAATAAGTGGTTGAATAACAGCTAAATTATCTAACGGTTCCCCACCAAGTAGAGAAAGTCCGCTTATATAATCTTTATCCAGCAAGGTTAATATCTCCTCGATTTTCTGTTCTGTGATGCGTTCTCCATTATTAAATGACCAGATACTTGCATTGAAACACGCTGGACAATGAAAGTGACAGCCGGATACATAGACAGACACACGCATACCTGTACCGTCTGTAACGACACAATTCATTATTTTAGCAACATATCCCATGCCTTCATACGTCATAATAAATCATCTCTTGTCGACATATGTTTGACACGCGTGGCAATTTCAATTTGACGTCCTTTTACCATCGGACGTTTTAAAGGCTGGCCGAGATAACCGCAAGTACGTTTGACCACATCTGTCGTTTCAGGATTATTGTTTCCACACTCAGGACAGACATGTCCTGTAGCCGTCGGTTGAAATTCACCTGAATAACCACATTCAAAACATTGATCAATCGGTGTATTCGTACCGAGATAACCGACACGTGAATAAGCATAGTCCCATACCGCTTCTAACGCTTCGGGGTTATGGATAATCGGCGGGTATTCACAATAATGAATAAATCCGCCTGTTGAATAACGCGCGAAGTCTTTTTCAAAATCAATTTTTTCGAAAGGTGTTATATTTTTGCGTATATCATAATGAAATGAATTTGTATAATATCCTTTATCGGTCACGTTTACCACAGGTCCAAAGCGTTTAAAATCGAGCGTACAGAAGCGGTCCGTTAAAGATTCACTTGGTGTGCCATATACACTGAACTGAATATCATATTGATTAGTTAAGTCATCAGCATATGATTTTATCGTCTTTAATATATTTAATATAAAGTCAGAAGCATCTTTATGATGTTCCCAGTCTTTCTCAAATAAATGTGCGCCAACTTCGTATAATCCGATATAGCCGATACTGATGGTGCTACGACGATTTTTAAACAATGCTGATATGTCTTCGTCGGCATGTAGTCTTTTACCGAACGCACCATATTGATAAAGTATAGGGGCATTTTGTGGGAGCGCATCTATTAATCGATTAATTCTAAAAAGACAAGCATCACGTACAATATCCAATCTTTGATGTAACATGGTCATAAATGTATCCGGGTTATTACTTAGTAATGCAATCCGAGGTAAGTTAAGCGTTACGACACCTAGATTGAAACGACCATTGTTGATAAACTGTCCATCTTCCTGATAAGCATTCAGGAAACTTCGACAACCCATCGGTGCTTTGAAATCTCCAATCATTTCTGTTAACGCCTGATAATTTAATACATCAGGATACATGCGTTTTGTAGCGCATTCGATAGCCAATAGTTTTATCGCATAATTTGGATCAGTCTGTTTTAAATTCACTCCGTCTTTTAAACTGAAGACAAGCTTTGGAAATATTGCAGTCGTTTGATCAGCACCAAGCCCTGCAATACGCGTTTTTAATATTGCACGTTGAATCATAACACTGTACTCATCCGTTCCTAATCCAAAGCCGAAAGTTACAAACGGTGTTTGCCCGTTACTTGTATATAGTGTATTAATTTCATATTCAAGCGACTGGATGGCATCACCGATATCTTTTTCGGTCATTTGCTGGATATATTGTTCCTGTTTATCTTGCTGGACATACTTTATTGCAGTTTGACGATGTTTTTCTGCATTTAAGACAGCATAAGGACTTAGCACTTCATCGATACGATCTACTGAGCATCCTCCATATTGACTGCTGGCGACGTTAGCGATAATTTGTGCAATCTGAGCTGCAGCAGTTTGAATCGATTTTGGTGATTCAACTTTTGCGTTACCTATCTTAAAACCATGAGCCAGCATATTTGGAATATCAATTAAACAGCAGTTCGTCATCGGCATATAAGGATGATAATCTAAATCGTGGAAATGAATATCTCCGTTCAAGTGAGCATGTTTAACATGTTTCGGTAGCATATCAAGGCCGAGTGATTTAGCAACAGTACCGGCTGTTAAATCACGCAGTGTATTAAAGACATTCGCATCCTTGTTTGCATTCTCATGAACGACTTCCGGGTGTCTATTTATTAAACGTTCTAAGCTATCCTTCAAATCAGTTGTTTCTGTTAACATTTTATCACCTACTATATATTGTGTTTGCAATTAAATATTAATACTATATATAGCATTTGTGTACAAAATAGTAGTGAATTTGAAAAGATGTCATATTTACAACGAAGCTATCTGGTTTTAAGAACATGCGGTGTGAGAAAAGTTACAAAAAAAGCCGAACACAATGTTCGGCTGTGAAAATATTATCCTTTTAGAAAGTCTGGTGCTTTATAGCTAGGGTTTGGATATGTATAGAACTCCTCTCCTGTCCCAATCATCCAGGCTCTATCAACCGTTTCAGCTGAATGTAATAATGGCACAAGTAAAGAATTTAATATATAGCCAGGTTGTTCTTTACAATTTGATTGTATTTTGGATCTGTTGTATCGTGGCTCATTACTTCCGCAATATTATTTTGCCAGATATAATTAGCGAAGTGCAACGCTAAAAAGCGATCTGGCGATCTGTAAAATCACGAAAATCGCTTGGCATCATCGTTGAAGAATTTGTTAAGAAGATGGTTTTCTCTGGTGCGATACCTTGAATGCTTTCATACAACTTTTGTTTAGTTTCTAAAATGTATGTTTATGTTAAATTAGAAAGTTTAATTTTTACTTAATCATTGGTAAAATAGAATAAATATTAATAAAAATAAATGCTTTTAAAAAGGATAGCAACAACTTATAGAACCGTGGGGGACTTACTATGACAAACGAGTTAAATATCGACATCGCAGCACAGGAAGAAAAAAAGAAATTAGTAGCTGAAAAATTTAATGACAATACACTTGATATGTATTTATCAGCGCTATCTAAAGAAGCGTTAAAAAATATATGTCGCAACCTGGGTATTAAAGGTTACTCTTCTAAAAATAAAGAAGATTTGATCAGCTTAATTACCGAAGCTTATTTTGAAGATGATCAAATGCTAGGTAAGATGCTGGAAACATATGATAGTAACTTTAAAGTCGTGTTAGATGATATCACAGCACAAGAAAAGAACTACATAGTATATCATCATGATATACCGGATGAAGTTTTCTTATTTTATGCAGATGACACTGAGCTATTGTTCATTCCTCAAGATGTAAAAGCGCATTTTAATGCGTATATTCAAGCACATCCAGCATTTAAAGAAGAAATTGATAAGATTCATTTCTATCGTAGCGCATTAAATTTATATGGCTTTGTAACGTTGAAACATTTAGCAGTGTTAAAAGAAAAGTATTTCAATGTACAAATGACTGAAGATGAAATCCGTGAAGAGCTTATTACAGTGATGCCTGAGTACGAAGCGCTGATTAAAGATGGCAGTGTTAAACATAAAGAGCTTAGCAATATTGATATCGATTTAAAATTTTTAACCGAACAAAAAGAATACTTTATTCCTAAATATGAAGATTATAAATTATATACAGAACATTTCTATATTGAGCCGACGCAAGACATTAAGAATTTAGTTGAATATATCGAAGCAGGAATCACTGAAGATTTCCAGGGAACAGACACAGGGAAATTAATTATTAATACAATCTTGTTCGGATTACGTGCCAACGAAACACCGGAACAAATTCTATTACATATTGATAACGTAGAGAAGAATGGTTTCGTTAAGTTTGATGATCGTGAAAAGTTGACTGAACTTATTGCAGCCGCATTAAATACAGCAAGATTATGGATGCTAAATGGACACACGCGCAATGAAGTAGAAAGTAAAGTACAAATTGAACAAGGACAATCTCAGGTTCAACCACAGGCACCAGTACAAACAGTGAAAAAGAAGAAACCAGTACAAGTAAAAAGAAAAACGAAAAAACGTGGTAAAAATAGAAACGTAGCACACGTAGCGAGATTGAATAAACATTAATTGGTATGGAGATAAGCGTATAACTAGAGCGATATAGCGTTTGATGTTATAGTGTATCGTAACAAACATTTAGAGGTGAACAACTTGAATAGAACTAAAGAAACAACAGTTTGGGGTCGCATGTATAACATATTAAATATTGCCGTGGTAATATTAATCATTATCCGACTAATTACTGATATGAACTTTAATATGTTAATCATATGTTCATTTGCAGCTTTACTTGTACTTGGACTACTGGATAGTTTAGACCGCAACGCATGGCGTGAGAATATGTTCCGTCATATATTTGATCTTATATTGCTTGTATTATTTGCAGCACTTTATTTCGGATAATATACAAATTGTCATCAATAAGACTTCAATGCTATTGAAATAAGTTCCTTATTCAACTTATAATGAGGAATATTATTAAATAGATTGGAGTCTTTTTATTATGAAGAAAACAAATGTGTATTTTAATCACGATGGTGGCATGGATGTGTCGGGAAGCCCGAACTTGTAAAATCAAAATTGGTGAATCACCAATTTCAGCAACAAAATCCAACTCGAAATTGGAGTGTCACCAATTTCGTCCAACCATCACCAATAAACAAGTCCGATATCCACACGATATCGGACTCGTTTTTATATACTTAATTACTAATAATCGTTATCAGTACAATAATGTAGCACAATACATTTTTACTTGATACACTATATAAAAACTGCATAGGAGAACGATAATGTTTAATATATTTAGGAGGAAACAGGAAAAGACAAACGATATGTTAACTGTTCTAGGGGTTGATGATCGCGTACGTGGTACTGCAGGTGAGGAATATGTGCATCACGAACAGCAAATCACTGAACTGATTAAGCCGATTACAGAAGTTGAAGCGAAGACGACAATCGACGGACTGCCAAATAATATTTACTGGATGGTTGGGCATGTCATTGTAGAAAATGAATATCGTTTAATACCGAACGCTGCTAATACTGAAATTGCTGGATTAGCAAAATATTTTAAATCGGGAACGAGCCCTGATGACTTTGATGAAGATATTCCTTCGTTTGATACATTGAAGTTATTGCTTCCACTTCAGACGAAACGTCTATTAGGTGGGATTTGCGATCGTGACGAACTATATATTAAGAATGACGATATCGAATTTGCTGCCAACCATATGACGCTTCATCTCGGGCAGCTTAAAACGATGCATCAGCTTATAATGAACAAAGACTAGGGGGTAAATTTTATGAGAAAACAATTAGAAAGTCCAACATACTTTCATCACGTTGAACATTTAAAACATCAGCAAGGCTCTAAACGCACACTATGGGCATCACTTTACATCACATTATTCTTTACGATTGTAGAAATTGTCGGGGGGATATTATCTAACTCACTTGCATTACTATCTGACTCAATGCATATGATGAGTGACGTATTAGCATTAGGATTATCGATGCTTGCTATTTATTTTGCATCAAAAGCACCAACAGCTAAATATACATTCGGATATTTACGTTTAGAAATATTAGCAGCATTACTTAACGGCTTAGCACTTATCGTCATTGCATTAGGTATCACATACGAAGGGATTATGCGTATTTTACATCCGCAAACAGTTGATGTTAAATTAATGCTGATTATCTCTACAATCGGACTTATCGTCAATATTATCTTAACAATCATCTTAACCCGTTCAATAAAAGGTGAAGACAATATAAATGTTCAAAGTGCACTTTGGCATTTTATCGGAGATTTATTAAACTCAGTGGGTGTTATTGTTGCAGTGATCATCATCTACTTCACACACTGGACTTTAATTGACCCAATTTTAAGTATCATCATTTCAATTATCATTTTCCGTGGAGGATATAAGATTTGTAAAAATACTTGGGGGATTTTAATGGAGCGTGTGCCAGATGGATTAGATACTGATGAAATTATTCAGACGATGAAAAATCATCCGGCAGTTGTTGATGTGCATGAATTCCATCTATGGTCAATTACAACTGATCATCCATCAATTACAGCGCACGTTGTTGTTGAACCTTCAACAGATGATAAGAATTACCAGGTCATCGATGAACTCTCAACAATTTTAGCTGATAAATACAATTTAAAGCACTCAACCCTTCAAATCGAACATCTGGAGAAAAATAATCCGAACAATGCATATTTTGAAGAGGTTAAATATCACGAATAAAACCGTGTGCAGCAATTGCTGTACACGGTTTTTATAGATAATTATAATAGCTGATCTTTTGGAAAAGGCGATACATCTGATAACTTATATACATTATGACTAATATATTGTAGCTCATCCAAATAAAGGGTAATATAGCGTAGAAGACGTAATAATGTCAATTCATCATTATTTGTTTCCATAATACGATCATAATTGAGTTTTCTACAACGGAGACGCATAAATGTAGGGGCCTCATGATACATGTCATTCTGGTAAATAGAACATGTCCATCTGTGATTGAAACGATCGAAGATTTCATAGTTGTTTAGTGCGTTCAAGATGTATCCCCCCTTTATATTAAATTAAATATATCACGTTCATTGTTTGAATAATACAATAATAAATTACAAAAAAAAATAATAATTAATTTCTATTTACTATTAAATTGCATGATTGAAATCAAGTGGTGGGTAACAAATATTGAAAACTTAATGAATTAATTACTTTATACGATTTATAAAATTAATTTAAATTAAATTTATCATAATGTGAAAATAATAGTTAATTTTATTTCATATAGATAATATTGTAAAATAAATATTTCAAATTCATTTGACATAACATACAATAAAGAGGATAACATAATAATCGATTTGCTGGCGGTATTTCTGAACAAATGAGTTTCCGGGTGATTAAGGATAAGTGGGGAGACTTCTCAGATCATACAACGATTAACCAAAAGAAATATTATATCTTCGGCAATGCTGGTATCAATTTTAATAAACAGTTAGACGATAAGAGCACAGGTGCTGAAACAGCAAAGGATATGGTAATTATCCCTCCGTACATGTTGTATCAGGATGTTCTTGCATTTCATTTATCAACAAATAAAAAAGAAGTAGAATATGTTGAAAAATTAAAATAAGTGATGCCCCTACAAATAGTTGTAGGGGTTTAATATTATATCTGAAAGCATGAAAGAAATTTTCGCGAAGATAGATTGCTTTTTAGAGTATTCATACACTTCTATGGTAAAATAAAGGAAAATAACTGAATGGATGGTGTAGTCGTGCGTATATATAAATTAATATTTGCGGTAATGTTGTCCTTTGTGCTTGCGGCATGTAATGATGCACAACAAAACAAAGAAGAAACGAAATCTACTGAAACATCAAAAGTGAAGTCAGACAGCCCTGAAGCAACAACAGAGCAACCATCAAGTGAAGCGCAGTCTGATAAAGATAAGAAGAAAGAAGCACAATCAAAGAAAAAAATAAAACAAACAAAAAAATCTACTAAAGCTAAAGTGACGAATACAAACGAAACGGCAGTGAACTTAAAACAGCTGACGCACCAAACGATGACCGATTATTTAAATGCAATGCCGAATGCATTTAATCAACGTAATTATAGTATGATTCGTCCCTTTATAAAATCTAACTCTAAAGCTGAAGAATATATATTAGCGAAATTACCAACAGGAAGTTTTGATAACTATCGTATTACCGCTCAGAGCATAGATCAAATTGATGTTAGAAATAGATATACGCATGCTATTGTTACTCGTACGCTATCATCAAATGCCACAGGTGGACAATTGAAACGCGTGATAACAGTGTTTGACTTCTACTATAATAAACAAACGAAAAAAATGGAGCTATATGATTTTAACGATAAAGCAATATTTGATGTACAAGATAACGCTCCAGCTACACCGAAAACTTCTTCGGTTCAACCAAAACAGCCAACACAACAAGCGAAAGGTGATGCAACGACATGTATTCAAACAAGATTGCAATCAAGTTGTGAAGGTGTTAGTGATACACAATTACGTAATGTATACAACACAATGGTGAGTGCAGGTAATTTACCTCAAGCAGCGGACAATGGATGTATTACTTGTACAATTAAAGCAGCTTATCAGTTAAAAGATCAGCCGGTCGCTTCTCAAGTAAAGGTGAAAAGTTTACCTCAAGCTGTTCAAATGGCATCCGATAAATACCGCAAAAAGGTAGAAGATTATTATTCTGAAATGGATATCGCAATTGTTGGTGGTGAACCGATAAACGGTAAAGATATTCAGGAAGATTTAGGTGGAAAGTACTATAAAGTTAAAGCGATAGATATTCAGTCGAAAGAACTATTACAAACATATAAAGTATATATTCAAAACGGGAAAATAATCGCAGAATAAATTATATTTTATAGATACAAAAAACGTCAGAAATTAATCTGACGTTTTTTAATTTGTGATTTATTTTACTGGATAAAATATAGTAATGCGACGAAGTGACAAAGTGCACCGGCAAAGATAAAGAAATGCCAGATCATATGGAAGTAATGACGATGTTTTTGTGCATAGAACCATGATCCAACACTATACATCACACCACCTAAAACGATAAAGGTAATAAACAACCAGCTCGCTTTAGTAACGAGCGCCGGAAATAGGAGGATACCTAACCATCCCATAATCAGATAGATTGCAAGACTGATTTTAGGATTAACATGTTTTGCGGTCGATTTATAAACGATACCTGCAATCGTAATAACCCATTCGATAATCATGATACTGATACCTAACTTACCACCCACTAGACTTAAAGCCACAGGAGTATAAGTCCCCGCAATAGCGATATAAATTAAAGAATGGTCGATAATGCGCATCACGTATTTATGAATCGACTTCGGAGGCATAAGATGGTAAATCGCTGATGATAAGAACATAAGAAAGATGCTGATTAAAAATACACTGATACCAAAGGCAAATGTTGTACCATGTTCGATATATGTCTTGATGGAAAAATAAGGAAGGGTGAGTAAGATAAGCAAAGCGGGCACACCATGAGATACCGAGTTGCCTACTTCTTCACCGAATTTCAATTCTTTTATATCTCTGAAATTATAGTTAGGTGCTTCCGGTTTCATCTGATCATTCCTTTAGTATGTGTTTTTATTTTATTCTAACATATAATTAATCATTATATGATTTTAGACTATTCGTAAAAAATAAATAAAAATTTGTCGATATCAATGATTAATTTACTGAAAATTCTAAATTTACAGCGATTTGTTACAGTTATGTTACAATGTAAAACTGAATATATTATTTAATTAATTAAGTGTTTTAAAGCGCTTTCAAACGTTGATATATCAGTGTTTTATTGAAATGGCAAACCAATCTTTAATTGTTAAGTGAAATATAAAAATTGTCGAAACTAATAAAAAGAATTTTTATATCAATGCATTACCGAACACTTGGAAGTATTGGTATAATTCAATTGAACACAACTTTGTTCAAAAAGTGTTCGTATTTCAAATAAAAATTATTACTTATTACTTAATAATCATTTGAAAGAAAACTGTAATGTCGAAAGCACTATAAATATGCAATAATAAATTTATTGAAAAAGTTTGTCAAGGAGGAACAAAATTTGAAAAAGAAATTAATTTTCGCGGTTACAACTGCATCAGCTGCGGTTGCTACTTATTCACATCAAGCAGAAGCAGCAGAACATAAAGTACAACCTGGTGACTCATTATGGTCTATCGCCAACCAATATAATACTTCGATTAATCAGTTAAAGTCGTTAAATCAATTATCATCAAATTTGATTTTTCCTAACCAAACTTTAAAGGTATCGGGTGAAGTAACACGAACAAATACGAAAACTTCAACGACAAATGTGAGCCGTCCACAAAATGGTACAAGCACGGGTAATATACATGTAGTTCAATCGGGTGAGAGTTTATCGATCATTGCAGCAAAATACAATACATCTGTAGCACAGATTATGAAATTAAATAATTTATCTGGTTATTTAATATTCCCGAATCAGAAATTAAAAGTAAAAGGGGCAGGAAGTACAACTATTCGTGTGACAACGACATCTACAAATTCAGGCACAACTGGTGCAAAAGTACATATAGTGCAACGTGGTGATTATTTAGCGAAGATTGCCAGCCGATACGGTGTTTCAATCCAGAGTATTAAACAATGGAATAATCTTTCATCAAATATCATCTACTCAAATCAAAGATTAATCGTTAGTGGGAATGCAGTTGCCGCTACTATTCCGACAAGCCACGTGCAAAAAGCACCTGCTAAAGTTGTAACAACACCAGTAGTCACAACAACACCGGTATTTGCACATGCTAATTTGTATGACTACGGTCAATGTACATGGCATGTATTTAACAAACGTGCTGCAATCGGAAAAGGTATTTCAACATATTGGTGGCATGCCTACAATTGGGCAAGTGGTGCGCGCAAAGATGGTTACACAGTAAACAACACTCCGGCAGTTGGTTCAATTGCAACAACTACTGATGGTCCATATGGTCACGTTGCATTCGTTGAACGTGTAAATGCAGATGGAACTATTATGGTTTCAGAAACGAATTATTTGACGCCTTCAGGTGTTGTGGGCTATAGAACACTTACATTATCTCAAATGAGCAGATATCAATTTATACATTAAAGAGGAGAGACAATTGTCTCTCCTCTTTAATTATGTCTATTTAAATAAATCTTTTATGCCTTTAATCAAACCATCGATTGCAGCATCTAATATTCGATGCAGTGCTTCGCGTATTTGAAGACCGATATCAGTTTCAGCTTTGCGTGCTTCAGCTGTACTATTAAAGCCTTCTCCGTCTGTATTGACATAACCTTTAATCGACCAGATCTTCAAACCTTGCTGTTTCGCCTTTTTTTCGGCTTGTAACAATCTGTCTAGATAATCCTTTTGCTGATAAACATAACCAACACGTGCATAACCTTGCTGAACGAGTAGTTCATTAATCATCGTATTGCCACAATATAGATAAACTAAATCTCTGCCGTAACGGTCTTTCTTACCTTTCGTGTCATACTGAATCTTTAAATCACATGTTTTTACAATAGATTCTGTAAAGCGTGCCGCTTCAATCGCATACGGTTGAACTGGTGTGTTAGGCTTTTTAGATTCAGGCGTATCAACAAGTAGTAATCTTACTGTCTTTTTTCTGTTATTTACTTTTACAGAAATAGTATCGCCGTCAATAGCGCGATCAAATTTTGCATCAATCTTAGGCATGTCTGTTTGAAACATGCTCAAATTTATTGTTAAAGATAAAGCAGATAATATCAAAATAAACCCTCATTTTTTAAAAGATGTTTCTATTATACACAAACGTATGTTCTGTTTCAAATGAGCTAGTGCTTTATCAAGTAATACTTGTTCGTTATAATGAATGTAACAAAGTAAAGCAGGTGAAGGTGATGAAAGAAATACATGATATTGTTGCGCATAACTTAAAGATGTATCGGACTGATAATGGGTTAACTTTAGATAATGTATCGCGACGTACAGGAGTTTCAAAGACAATGCTTTCGCAAATTGAGCGAGGAGATTCTATCCCATCAATTACGACGGTGTGGAAAATAGCGAATGGCTTGAAGATAAGTTTCACATCATTAATCAAGTCTCCTAATCAAAAAGTAGATATAAAGAAAAAGTCAGGATTAATGGAGATGACCGGAGATGATGGAAGATATCGTTTATACCCGTTCTATCCATTTGAAAGCGGACACCCATTTGAAATGTATCAGTTTGAAATTGAGCCAGGTGGGGTATTCGCAGCAGAAGCCCATCAACCCGGTGCTGAAGAATATATTATGATCTATGATGGCATGCTCAATCTGAAAGTACAGAATGAAGATTATCAAATTGGAAGTGACATGTCGATTCGCTTTGATGCGGATGTCCCTCATGTGTATACCAATATTGGTGATGGTATTGTTCGTGGTACAATGACTATTTATTATTCGGAGCAAATGCTATGAAAAGGCATGGAGTTATCTTATGTAGTATCATCGCAGTCATTGCGACACTACTCGGACAATTGTTTCCGATTATCGGTGGTATTATCTTTAGTATTATTCTTGGCATCATCATCAGCAATGCAATAAAGCTACCTGATAAATATCAACCAGGTATTAAATTCGCTTCCAAGAAAATATTACAGTATGCCATCATTGTAATGGGATTTACGCTTAATTTAAGAGTGGTGATAGAAATGGGATTATCATCATTACCTATTACATTAACGACGATAACAGCAGCGTTACTCACGAGCATATGGTTAGGGAAAGTTATGAACATCGGAGAAAATATTAGAACATTAATCGGTGTGGGGACAGCCATTTGTGGTGGCTCTGCAATCGCAGCAGCAAGTCCGATTGTGGATGCAAAAGAAGATGAAGTGGCATTTTCATTATCGACGATCTTTCTATTTAATATTATTGCGGTGTTCATCTTCCCGGTTATTGGACATACAATTGGCTTAAGTGATATTGGATTCGGTCATTTTGCGGGCACAGCGATTAATGATACGAGCAGCGTCGTTGCAGCTGGATATGCCTATTCTGAAACAGCCGGGGACACCGCAACAATCGTTAAACTTGTTAGAGCGCTGATGATTATACCGGTCTGTCTCATACTAGTAATGATACAACTTAAGAAAAGCGAGAAGAAAGCATTTAGTATTAAAAAAGTATTCCCGTGGTTTATTCTATATTTCTTTCTGGCAAGTGTAGTGACTTCAATTATTAATTTGCCTGAAGCAATAATTTCGTATATAAAAATGCTATCAACCTTTATGATCAGTATTGCGATGGCAGGCATCGGGTTATCGGTGAGTATCAGACAATTTAGAACAATCGGAATAAAGCCGGTATTATTAGGTGCAAGTGTATGGTTTGTTGTGGCCTGTATAAGTCTAATAATGCAATGGCTATTACACATTTGGTAGGAGTGTTGAGATGATCAGGAAATTTATTTTGTCGTTTATAGCTGGATTAATTGTGCTACTTTTACGAAGTGATAAGAAAGCAGAATAACTATTAAGAGTCCTGTAAAGGGCTCTTTTTTACGCATATACTTCAGTAATCAGTTTAAAACAATTAATTTAATATAAAACGCTATCATACCCATAAAATCTTTACTATAATAAAGTTAACTGAGCAAACAGGGGGAAATATTTGTGAACTACTTTTGGTTGAATTGTGGATACAATAGATTTAATCACTTCGAAGATTTAATGGGACAAGTTTCAGTGTTCGATTCCACAGTACACTTTAACCCAAATGAAGGATATACAGCATTTAAACGCGCTATGCCGGGAGATAAAGTAATCTTCTATCAAGTGCAGAATAAAATAGGGATTCTTGGAGCAGGTTCTGTCTTTAAAGTGGAAGAGCCGAGACGTGGTCAAATTAAAATCCATTTTAAATATGATGAAAAGCTTGCACCATTTACGAAGGAATATCTTATTCGGGATGAAGCGCTTAAACAAACGATTAACGGCATGAAAGAGCAACTGCTCAATCCATTATCTGAAGAAGAGTATGACAAGTTGCTACGCGTTGGTCGAAATGAAGAAAAGATTAATCGCTATTTTCTAATGAAAGAAGATATAGATTTTAAAGCCGACGAAACGTATACGATTTATGTATGTAATATTAATGGTGTTAACAGAAATGGATTTAAACATTACGGGCAGATGCAGCCAGAGGATAAGGTAATTATTTATAAGACAGCACCTGAACGTGGTATTTACGGAACTGCTAGCGTAATAGAAGGAATGCAACAAAATCAACCGATTCCAGGAAGAACTGACAGCACAGCAGTAAAGATAAAATATATAGAAGACATTACGCCACGTACCATCTATGAACTAGACCGTGAACCACAATTACGTGCGCAATATTTCTTACATGAGAAGTGGAATGAGTCGATTACTGAGATAACTCGTATACAATATGAAGCGTTCCTCAATCCATCTGAAGAAACACCGCCTATCTCAACTTCTATACAGCAAACGATTGAAGCAGCAAGCTACTCAGCGAAGAAAAATATGCACAGTGCACATAAGCAAGCACAAGCAAGTGATATGTTAAGTCCGATACACGGATTAAATAAACCACGAAATAATACCCAGCAAGCATTACCGAATGAAACAAATAAATTGTATACACCATCAGAACCGTGGAAGATGATATACGTATTTAGCTTACCAGAACATTTTAATGGGATAGCAACTGCTATTAAGTATTTGCAGCTAAAACGGTCACAACTCAAAGTTTTTACTGCAGGAAATGATTGGACGATTGGTAATTTATATGGACAATACGTTAAAGAAGAAGAATATACAGTGCTTCACCAAGGTATTATTACTGAAGCGCTATCAAGTGCTGTGCAATGCGATTTATTAATAGAAGATTTTGATCAAATAAGTGCAGGACAACTGAAACCATTAATTCACGCTGCGCAAGGTGAACATGTGTCGTTACCGATTATGACAGAACTTACACGCGCGACATTAGGGCAGTCAGAAGCGGCAACGTATCAATTGCATAAAGACTTTAAAATCGTTGCAATTACAACGCAATCAATAGAAGCATTTAAAGCGCAGTATCCAATTTATATGCACCCATATATGAAATTTTATGCATATAATTAATAATTAAATATAATTAAATATGACAAAACAATTTTTATTTATTAAAATAATATATATTAACAAAATTATTTTATGAAAAGTGGATAAGATGAAAACAATTGATGAAAAGTTGTTGTTACTGTATAAATATTTGGAAGAACATGATTTCTTAAGAGAAGAAGTTGCAGAGTACATTGAGATTACACCGAGGCAGTTATCACGACTTATTAATCAGTGGCAGGACGAAGGAATAATAGAATATATCGGTGGCATTGGCCGAGGCAATTATTCAACGATAATATTCAACGTTGATATCGAACAACAAGTTATAATGGATATCATTTCCAACTTAAATGATTATTCTATTGAAGAAATAACACATATA
Organism: Macrococcoides bohemicum; assembly: GCF_003259675.1. Taxonomy (GTDB): domain Bacteria; phylum Bacillota; class Bacilli; order Staphylococcales; family Staphylococcaceae; genus Macrococcoides; species Macrococcoides bohemicum. Next base: position 98,562 of record NZ_PZJG01000008.1, read on the forward strand.
TTGTCACTCCCTTTAAATGAATCTTCTAAGAGGCTTATTGAAGGTTTGTTTAACAATGCTATTCATGCAGAGAATACGCAAATGTCACCACTTAAAGAGCAAAAAGGCACAGTAACGATGGATTATATTTATCGGCTTCCAGAGAACTTAAATCCACTCCAACAAACAGACATAGCTTTAGATACGCTTTTGTATAATACAATGGATCGATTATATACAATTTCAAATGACATGACGTTTACATCCAAACTTGTTCAATATGAAGTGGTTGATGAAAATAGTATTACTTTATATTTATATCAGGATATTACGTTTTCTAATGGGAAGAATTTGTTGGCAGTTGATGTTGTAAATTGTTTAGAGACATTAATTAATCATGAGTGGCATAAAGAAAACTTAGACTACATTTATAAAATTGAATTAGTTGATTTATTTGCATTAAAAATCTATTTTGATGCTGACTTAGACAAATTGAAGTTTGATTTATCGAGCACTTTTTCAAGCATTTATATTCAGGAATTTGATGCTTTTATTGGTACAAACACATACTATATAGCATCAATAAAGGATAGTTATATTCAATTAACAGCACGCCAAACATCTCATCATGCTTTACCTGAAATTAACGATGTTTTTTTAATGAAAAGTTACGCAAGTTATGAAAGCTTTATTAAAGATAAACATTGTGAAGAAGTTGATAAATATGCGAAGATGACAAAATTTGTAATGATGAATCCTTGCTTTACTCAATTAGATTTACAAGAAAGACGGGTTCTTTTGCATTACATAAAAAAACATTACTACCAAGATTATGAAGATCTAACATTAGAGCAATATTCGATAACTAAGAAATCAATTGTTATGGGGATACCTGACTTAACAAGGCATAAAGTAATACCACTTTATCAGTACCTTAAAGCAGTTGGATTTAACATAGCATCTGTAGAGTTGCCCTTTGATTATTTTATTGGTCAGAATAACAAAGAAATACAATGTGATTTTGTAATATTAGGTCATACTTACAGAGAAGAAACATATTTTTATAAACTGATGAACTATACGCATATGAGACAATGGTTTGATTGTTTACCGGAAATGAGAATGTTAAAAAAAGAATACCTTGTAAAACCACTTAATAAATGGAAAAAACTAGAACAAGGTTACTCAGACTTCTTAACAAATAATGCTTATTTCATGATTACAAAACAGAAGAGAAGAAAGTTTATCGTTTTGAAGGGTCAGAAAAATGTTAAATTTAACAATGATGGTATAATTATATTCGGAGATATACTCGTAAGATAAGTGTAAAAGGGGCAATTTTAAAATATCTCTTATTAATTTGTATAATAATGTTTATTATAAAATTAAAAAAATAAATTTATTTAAAAATTTAAATTTTTATAACTTTGTAGGAAGTAGCATGTGATTAAAATGGATAAAAGATTATTATATTTAGAAAAATATATCACCGATAATATAGAAGATGTTACTTTGGCAGAATACTTAAATATATCAAATCGACAATTATCAAGACTATTAAAGCAATGGGCAGATGAAGGCTATATTAAATATACACCGGCTGTAGGTAGAGGTCGAAAAGCTGAAATAACATTTATTACTGACGTCGAAAAAGAATTGTTCTACTATGCGATGAAACACCATAAAAATATGACACTCCAGGAAATCAATGATTTTCTGGAGTTGCCGTGGGATGATGAATCGAAAGAAGTTATTGTTAAAAAGTTGAAAGAAAGTTTTAAACAAGAAGATAGTAGTGGTAATATGGTTGTCGATTTCGTGTATTCAATTCCCTATACAATACACCCACATATCTCTCAAGATATAATCAGCTTCCAAGTGATTACGCAGACCAATAATACGTTATATAAACTTGATAAGGATAACAAAATCCTAAATGAAATCGTAAAGTACGATGAGTGGAAAGAACAAACACTTCATATATACTTACATAAAGATATTTACTTCAATGACAAGACTAAACTAACAGCACAACATGTGTATGACTCACTTTATGCCTTGATGTTTGACTCAAATTATCGTATTTATTTTGGCAACGTGAACAAAATAACAATCATTGATAAGTACTATTTAACGATTGAACTATGTGAGAGAACAGATCATGTTAAGTATTTGCTTGCCGAGCCATTTGCATCAATCTTTAAAGTGAAAAATGGGGAACTTCAAGGTACTGGCCCCTACTATTTGTCTTTTAAAGATGAAAATGAAATTAAACTGTCACTAAATCCTTACTACAAACGTGTCGTTCTAATCGAGGAAATACTATTGATTAAAAACCGTAAACGTTTTCTGGAATATATATCATCCAATAAATATGACAAATCACTATCTAAAAGAGTCTATATAGGTAACGATATGCTCGTCTTTAATCCGAATACGACATTCTCTTTAGAAGAACGACATGTCATTATTGAAGCGATGTTATACGTTCTATATGAAGATAACATCAATAACTGGAAGAATTTTAATTGGCTGCTTGATGAACCACAGAGCAGAGGAGATATTTCTAACATTTCCAGACCTGTACGAATGTTAGTCGATCAATACAACGCTGAAATCATGGAAAAGGTGAGAGACGAACTAAATAAAACAGGTTATTATATAGAGCTTATATATACAGAACATCACAATTATTTAAGCACAAGCTTGAAAGAATATGATGTTGATATTGTGTGGATGTCAGAAGCATATAATCAGAAACAACCATTTATGCTTTACGATTTACTATTACATTGTAAATTTAAAGATTGGTATATCGATGATCCAAATTGTATAGAATTTATTAAAAATTATAGATATGAAAATTTTGATCAGCTTGAAAATATCGCAAAAACAATTCTACAATCTTTTGAAGATAGATATTTATTTGCAAATGTACTATTAAAGCAGAAAGTCTTCTTCTATCCTTCTGTTGTAAAGTATGTAGATGAAGATAAATATGGTTATCTTGATTTTGGTAATGCAATATTAAAATAAAAACATATGTGAGTTCACAAAAATGTCGCAATTAAACAGTATATATTAGTATATCAATCAGGAACTAAGCTAAATGAATAAATCGTTAATTTGTAAAATTAAGCTAGACAACTAAAAAGCCTTCTGTGCTAATGTAGTGAACCCAAAAGTTGAACTTTTTATTATGCTACTTTTATTAAAGCAAGATTTCTGTATTCTACAGGAGTCTTGCTTTTTAATTTTCACTTCTTTCTTACGAAATTATAATATTCTATATACTTATTAATTTCATTTGCTAATTCATCGTATGATTCAAATGTCTCACCATAAAACATTTCTTGCTTTAAGATCTATGCATTTCTTAGAAGATAGTATTAATATTTGTTTCCTGGATAACAGTGGTGTTGGTAAAACACACTTGGCAATCTCATTAGGAAATAGAAGCATGTAAACAAAATATAAAGACTAGATTCTATACCTTTAAAGATTTAATAGACTTATTAACTGACTCAGATTACAAAGGAATCATCAATAAAACATTAAGGTAATTAAATAGAATAGAGTTACTTATCATTGATGAAATTGGCTATACTCCCATCACTTAAAAACGAGCGGATTTATTTTATCAGTTAATGTCACTAAGATACGAAATGAAATCAACAATAATTACGACTAATATTCCCTTTTCTGGCTGGGGTGAGCAATTCAGTAATAAAATCGTATCAGCAGCTATAATTGATTGATTAATTCACCATTCTAAAGTATTTAAAATTACCGGGGAATCATATCAATTAAAAGATTATAAAAACGAAAAATCCTTAAATATACGACATTCATAAATCGCTAAAAAACGACATTTTCAAACCGCCATAAAACTATATTCATAAACCGCTATTGATATAAAGCGATTCGTCGTTTTAAAAAACTAAAAGAAGACATTTATCAGTAAAATGTCTCTTTTAAAAAAAGTTTATATCATTTAAGATATATAACAGAAATTAATTTAATATCTATATATACTAAGGGGAATATATTCACTTTTTACACCATTGTAATAATAAGTTCTTTAGTGGTTTTTATTTATTATTAATAATAAATAAAAAAGTTTTAGCTATAAAAATAATTAAATAATATAGTATGGATTTAAATTTTGTTATTTAAAATTCTGTAAATTTAAAATTTAAGAGGTGGCATATGTCAGAATCTAAAAAGAAAAGATTTTTCAAGATTAGTGTTATTGATGAAAAAGTTAGATTTAAGTTGTATAAATCTGGTAAACACTGGGTTAAAGCAGGTATTAAAGAGTTAGAGATGCTTAGAATTTTAGGTATGCCAATGATTGTTAAACAAATCAGTGATAAAGAAAATATTCAAAACAAAGCTGCTGATAGAGTTAAGAATGCAGCAATTACAGGGACGACCATGGCTGGGGGATTATTAACAATAAATTTATTAGATAATAATCAAGCTTTTGCAGCATCTGACCTTCCTATAACTTCAGATTTATCTTCATTAAGTGAAACCGTTGCTAACCAAAACTCTACAGTAATTTCTAATTCAGAAAGTGCAGTCAGTGAATCTGAATCTTTAACTGGTGATTCAACTTCATCAAGCGAGAATTTGGAAACACAGGAACAGGATAGTTCTAGTGAATCTTCAAGTGGTACTACAGAAGAAAATCAATCTGTTAGTGAAAGTGAAAGTATTTCATCTTCAATGAGTACTTCTATATTAGAAAGCGAATCACTTTCAGAAAGTAAATCAATTTCAGAAAGTGAATCAATTTCTGAAGAGAAAGTTAACTCTAATAGTTCAGATGAATCATTATCATCTACGAAAGATAGTACAAGCTTGACAACGGATAGTGAAAGTTCTGATTCAAACTCAGAAAGTGTTGACTCATCTTCGAACTCAGAAAGTGTTGACTCATCTTCGAACTCAGAAAGTGTTGACTCATCTTCGAACTCAGAAAGTGTTGACTCATCTTCGAACTCAGAAAGTGTAACTAATAATTCAGATAGTGAATTAATTTCTCAGTCAGAAAGCCTTTCACAAAGTGCATTAGAAGCTGGAACATCTGTAAGCGATTCTAATATTGATTCTGACTCTTTAAATAGTCTATCAATGAGCGAATCTGTTTCAGTAAGTGAGAGTCTTTCAACTTATTTTAGTGAAACTCCTACTGTTAACAAAGTAATAACTTTGGGATCATTTAGTACGATAAATACATTAGCAGCAGCTGGACAGACATTAACATATACGGGGGCTGGTACTGATATAAATTACAATGTTCCAATTTACTATATATTAAAAACTTATAATGATGGAAGTAAAGTGACATTCACATATACAGTTACCTATGATAATCCAAATACTACTACAGTGGAAAAAGCGCCATCCACAATGTCTAGTAGTTATGCTATATATAATACAGGAACATCTAACCAAACTATGTTTACATTAGGAAGTGGGTTTGGTACACCTTCTGACGCTACTAGTTATATTACTGATTCAACTGGTACAAAAGTTAGTACCCTGGAAACTAGAACAACACCTATGGTTAAACAAGGCAGTGGATATACTTGGGCTAATGGATACCAAATGAATGGATATTATGCAAAGTTAGGTTCTGGGTTAACGACGACTTGGACAGCTCCTCTCAATGCTACTGGTGATACTTCATTTAAATTTGATCCTTACGCAACATCTGTAACTGGAGGGACAGACTTTTTTAATAATCAGTTAATCACTGTACCTGATTCAGCAAGTGTTTCAACAAGTACAAGTGTAGCGAACTCACAGAGCACAAGCACAAGTGTAGCGAATTCGCAGAGTACAAGCACAAGTATAGTTAATTCTCAGAATACAAGTACAAGTGTAGCGAATTCGCAGAGCACAAGTACAAGTATAGTTAATTCTCAGAATACAAGTACAAGTGTAGCGAACTCACAGAGTACAAGCACAAGTATAGCGAATTCGCAGAGCACAAGTACAAGTATAGTTAATTCTCAGAATACAAGTACAAGTGTAGCGAACTCACAAAGTACATCGACATCAGTATCTGAATCAGCGAGCGCGTCAACATCAGTGTCTGATTCAGCAAGTACGTCAGTGTCTGACTCAGAAAGCGCGTCAACATCAGTATCTGATTCAGCGAGTACATCAACATCAGTATCTGATTCAGCAAGCGCGTCAACATCAGTGTCTGATTCAGAGAGCGCGTCAACATCGATCTCAGATAGTACTTCATTAAGTACATCAGTATCTGATTCAGCAAGTACATCAGTATCTGATTCAGAGAGCGCGTCAACATCGATCTCAGATAGTACTTCATTAAGTACATCAGTATCTGATTCAGCAAGTACATCAACGTCTGTATCTGACTCAACAAGTACATCAACGTCTGTATCTGACTCAACAAGTACATCAACATCAGTGTCTGACTCAGCAAGTACATCAGTGTCTGACTCAGCAAGTACATCAACATCAGTGTCTGACTCAGCAAGTACATCAGTGTCTGACTCAACAAGTACATCAACATCAGTATCTGACTCAACAAGTACATCAGTGTCTGATTCAGCGAGCGCGTCAACATCGATCTCAGATAGTACTTCATTAAGTACATCAGTATCTGACTCAACAAGTACATCAACATCAGTATCTGACTCAGAAAGCGCGTCAACATCAGTGTCTGACTCAGCGAGCGCGTCGACATCAGTATCTGATTCAGCAAGCGCGTCAACATCAGTGTCTGATTCAACAAGTACATCAACGTCAGTATCTGATTCAGCAAGTACATCAGTATCTGACTCAGCAAGCGCGTCAACATCGATCTCAGATAGTACTTCATTAAGTACATCAGTATCTGATTCAGCAAGTACATCAGTATCTGATTCAGCAAGTACGTCAGTGTCTGACTCAGCGAGCGCGTCGACATCAGTATCTGATTCAGCAAGTACGTCAGTGTCTGACTCAGCGAGCGCGTCGACATCAGTATCTGATTCAGCAAGTACATCAGTATCTGATTCAGCAAGTACATCAACGTCAGTATCTGATTCAGCAAGTACGTCAGTATCTGACTCAGCAAGCGCGTCAACATCAGTATCTGATTCAGCAAGTACATCAACGTCAGTATCTGATTCAGCAAGCGCGTCAACATCAGTGTCTGATTCAGAAAGCGCGTCAACGTCAGTATCTGATTCAGCAAGTACATCAACATCAGTATCTGATTCAGCGAGTACATCAACATCAGTATCTGATTCAGCAAGCG
>NZ_PZJG01000009.1 GCF_003259675.1 Macrococcoides bohemicum
ATGAATTTAAAGAAATTAGCAAATTATCTAGCAGGTTAAGCTGGATATTTTGCTAATTTCTTTAAAATAACAATATTTTTCGAAGAAAAAAGACAAACTCACTTTTAGAATTGTGAGTTTGTCTTCAGTCTGAAGTGACCTCAAATCAATTTTGAGGTCACTTTCTATCTAACTATTTCTTTTTCTTCTTTTTAGATGATACAACTTGCACATTTTTTGGTTTATTTTCAGTTTGATTTTGTTCATGCGCTGCAACTAAAGGTGCAATTTCTTCATGTACTTTCTTCTTATAGAACTTATTACCTAACCATGTTTGCACAACTAAGAATGCTCCACCGACAGCCCAGTATAAAGGTAATGCAGCTGGAGAGATTGCTGACATCCACACGATCATAATCGGTGAGATAAACATCATCATACGCATTTGTGCTTTTTGTTCTTCAGGAATGTTTTGCATTGATACATAAGCCTGAATTGCATAGACGATACCTGCAATGACTGTCATTGCAATATCAGTCTTTGTTAATTCGAACCATAAGAAATCTGGATATTTTGTAATACCACCTGATGTCGGGTATTTCAATACATAGAATAATCCCGTTACGATCGGTAATTGAATCAGTAATGGTAAACATCCCATGTTCAGCGGATTGATACCATTATCTTTATATAATGCCATCATTTCCTGGTTTGCTGCCATCTTCTCTTCTTGTGTACGGGCGCGTTTCACACGTTCCTGAATTTCAGTCATCTGCGGCTTAATTAACGCCATCTTTTCTTTCATTACATATTGGTTCTTATATGTACGCATCATAAAAGGGAAAAGTGCTAAACGCACGATTAAAGTAATCGCGATGATTGCTAAACCATAGTTATGTCCCATATTTGCACCTAACCAATGGATTAATTGGTCTAACGGATGTACAAATGTATCATAGAAAAATCCAGTACGATTCTCTTCTTTTGAATAATCACAACCCGCTAAAAATAATGCAATTGCAATGATTAACGGCCAAATTGCCTTTTTCTTCATTCTTTCACCTCATAATATTATTCACATAGAGGTTATTTTATCACAAAAAGTGATAATCTTAAACAAAAACCATGTATTTTTATTTATCTGTATAATATTTCAGGTAATCTGTAACAACCTGTTTAATATCGTCACTTTTCGTAATAGAAGAAATTGTTGAAATTCCATCAGCTCCGGCAGCAAGAATCATTTCGCTATTGGCATCTGTAATACCACCGATAGCGACGATAGGAATATCTTCGTCATATAGTCTCATTTTACGAATGAGTTCTATGCCTCCAGGTTTTTTCGCATCACTTTTACTGCTTGTTTCATATACTGGTCCTACACCGATATAATCAACATGCGTCAAATCAGATTGATCATATTCGGCAAAATTACCGACAGAGAGCCCGATAATCTTATCATTAAAATCATCAATGATGTTCTCGATTTTCTCATCGTCCTGCCCGAGATGAATACCGTCCGCATCAATTTTCTTCGCTAACGCAATGTCATCGTTAACAATAAACGGTACACCTTTTGCTTTACACATCTCAAAAAGTTTTCGCGCTAATGTTTCTTTAGCTTCACCAGTCAGAGCATTCTGACCTTTCTCTCTGAATTGATATAGCGTAATACCTGCTTCAAGGGCTTCCTGTAATACTCGCTCAAGATTACCGTCAGATGTATCCTGAGTGCCTGCAATAAAATAAACGCGCAATAATTTTCTATCAAACATTCGCTACACTTCTTTCACAAGTCTATTCTCTGCCACATCACTTTCCTGTATTAAATATAACTGATCGATTAAATTCACAGCAAAATGTCCCGGCAAAGTGCCGTTAGACGCACGTTCAGCAAACTCTGAGGCAACAGTATATGTTGTCAATGCTTCTGTTAATGTTTCTAACGTTGGTTTAGTTTCATTATATATGAAACTAGCAACAACTGCCCCTAATAAACATCCACCACCTGTGACTTTTGTTAAAAGTGCAGTACCATTCTCAATTAAGTTAATTTTTCCATTCACACAAATCGCATCGATTTCACCTGTTACGACAATTGCACATTTAAATTTATTATATGCAGCGCGTGCAACATCTTCTGTTGACAGACTCGTATCTGCTTCTGTTCCTTTCATACTCGCTTCTCTTGTCAACGCTTGTAATTCAGAAGCATTGCCACGTATTACTGTAATTTCATATGTCTCTAATAATTTTAAACAGAAATCTTTACGCAATTTAGATGCGCCACATGCAACAGGGTCCAATACGATAGGTACATCATGTTGATTGGCATATTTTGCAGCAGCCAGCATATTTTCGATATCATCTTCTTCAATTGAACCAATATTGATAAGCAATGCACCAGCATGTGTTAGAAATTCGTCCAGCTCTAACTTTTCTGTTGCCATCGCCGGACTGGCACCTAATGCCAGTAGACCGTTCGCTGTAAAATTTTTAACTACGTCATTTGTAATACAAATAATCAGTGGATTATCTTTTCTCAGCTGTTCTAATATCATTATTCCATCTCCTGAAATTTAAAATGATTAACCGGACCTTGACCATGTCCTAGTTCTGGTGTGAATCGGATTGCTGCATCCATATAACGTTTAGCAAGTTGTACAGCTTCTACAATAGATTTTCCTTTAGCAAGTTCAGATGTAATTACTGCTGAATATGTACATCCTGTGCCATGTGTGTGTTTCGTATCATAACGTTCGCCTTTCAAGACAACAAAATCATCTCGAGTGAATAAATAATCTGTAGCATCACCTTTAAGATGACCACCTTTTATCAGTACACTGTCAGATCCAATTTCATTAATAAATATTTTACCCGCACGTTTAATATCATCAAGTGTTTCAACTTTCATCTGTACGATTTCCTCAAGCTCCGGAATATTTGGTGTCACGACTGTTGCTACATCTAAAAGTTTTGTACGCACCGCACTGCGCCCATTTTCATCAAGCAATGCATCACCACTTTTAGCTACCATGACAGGATCGATTACATAAGGAACACCATGTTTTACAATATAAGGACGCACGACATCCATAACTTCACTCGTTGCAAGCATTCCTGTCTTCACTGCATCCGGTATGATATCACTGTATACACTCTCTAGTTGTGCTGCAATAACATCAACATTCTGATTAAATACTTGCTGAACGCCTAAAGTATTTTGTGCGACAATGCTAGTTACAACACTCATACCATAGACGCCTCTTGATTGAAATACTTTTAAATCTACTGTTGTTCCAGCGCCACCCGTTGGATCTGTTCCTGCAATCGATAAAGCTGTTTTCATATTATTCAACCACACTTTCCCAAGTTTCTTGTGTATAAGCCATATTAAAGAAACGTTTCTCATGTATACAGCTCTCTTTAAAGTTCTTTGTTAATACCGCGCGTTCCGCTACACTTGCGTGTTCTGCAAATTCATCTACCCAGCCATCCAGATGGTCCATTAACGGTTTCATCTCTTTTGCATAGAAATCTACCCAGTCTTTAAATGGATTACCGGTCAAATCATGACGTTCTTTCATCTTTAAAGCAACTTGCTGATAAACATACGGACACGGTGCCATCGCACAAATTGTAAATGCTGCATCACTATAACGATATGCATTAAAATACATGTGTTTAATATAATGATCACTTGTCGGGTACCATTCTCCGTCTTTAATAATCGTTTTATAATCAACCTGGGCATAGTCTGCTAAAGTATAATGTGCAGTGACTTCTCCGTTCAAAACAAAATCGATTTGTTCTAGTAAAAATTTAATACCTTCTTTATCATCTAGTTTTGGAATTAACAAGCTATAAATTTTCGCAAACTCGTTTAAATAAAGGTGATCTGCTTTTAAATAATGTATCACTGCTTCTTTACTTAAATCACCACGCACCATTCCCTGAATAAACGGATCATTGTAAATTGACTCGATAATTGGCTCTACTTCTTCTTTTAATTGTTGTGTAAACATCATTTACCTCCTCAAAATATATAAAATAAGCCCATTTCCATATAGGAAATGGGCTAAATACCGTTATTAAAAAATGAAATCAATAAAGGAATTTAACTACTTTCCTACGCTAGCATTATCTAGATCAGGTAAAGGGTTTGACAAAGTCATCTCAGCCAAAAGGCACCCCTAGTAGTATATGTATTTATTGTTAGTGTAACGCAAGCAAGATGTGAAAGCAAGATATGAAAAAAGACCAACGATACAATCGTTAGTCTTAAAATTATAAGCGAAGTCCACATACTGGCCAGGGTTGCGCGCCACGCATGTTATATAAAATTTGAGCACGTTTCGTTTGTTCAGCTGCTGATGCCTGGTGTGGATATCCATAACCACCAACACCACGCCATGTTTGTAAATTAAATTGGTACATACCATAATAACCGTTTCCAGTATTAATAGACGGATTACCACCAGATTCACATTGTGCTAATGCTGCCCAGTTTAAACCTCTGTTAATATAAGTAGAATTTGTTGTTTTTACAGTTTTTGAACTTGTATAAGCAGTTTTACTTACAGGTGCTTTATACGTTGATTTTTTGTAAGATGTATTTTTATATACAACACTATTATTTTTTCCATTAATTTTTAACACTTGGTTCGGATGAATTAAGTTAGATCTTAAGCCATTTGCTGATCTGATTGCTGCAATTGACGTACCATATTTATTAGCGATACTCCATAATGAATCACCAGATTTAACTTTATATGAAGCTGCATCTGCTGTTGAAACTGCCATCGTCGTTGTGATTGCAATTGCTGCTGTAACACTCAAGATTTTTTTCATGTTTATTTTCCTCCGGGAAATCTTTGTTTTTTATTTTATTACTGAATTCTTTTGAATGAATATGCTTTGTTCTTGTAGTTAACTATATCAGAAATAAATATTTCATAGGTTACAGCCAAATAAAAGATATGCCCTTTTATTACGCTTGCGTTACAATAATAAAATAACAAATAAATTAATTCCCATATAATGTTAAATGTTTAAGAGAAATATCACTTAGCTCGCTATGTTATTAATTATTAAGAATGTCACACTTTTGAAACAAGTGGCTTAATTTTTTCATAAAAAAAGCAGAACGTAAAGTTCTGCTAAAATTTATTATTAGTATGCTGTTGACCAATGTTGCGCGCCGTGTTGCGTATATAACATACGCGCACGTTTCCATTGTTCTGCTTCTGAAGCTTGTGCTGGGTTCCCAGTTCCGCCTACAGCTGCCCATGTTTGTGGTGAGAATTGGAATAATCCGTAGTAACCTGCTGCATTAACTGCTCTTGGATTTCCACCTGATTCACGTTGCATGATTAAACGTAAATGTGCATCAACTGATGAATTACCAGCTGGTGCTGATGTTTGTTCTACTGCAACACGTTTAGTCTGTTGTACTGGTGCTTGCTGTACTGGTGCTTGTTGTACTGGTGCTTGTTGTACACGAACTGCTTTTTGAGTTTGTTGTACTGGTTGAGCTTGTGGTTGTGGTTGTACAGTTGCTGCAGTATTTTGCGTTGCAACCGGTGCTGAAACTGGTGCTGCTACATTTTTAGCAACTGGTGCTGCTTTTACTGGTGCTGTATTCACATGTTTACGATGTGATTTTTTCTCAACGATTAATAATTGACCTTCTTTTAATTCTTTAGAAGATTCAATTTTATTCCATTTTTTTAATTCTGTAATTCTTACATCAAATTTATGTGCGATTTTACCTAAAGTATCTCCAGCTTTAACTTCGTATTTACCTTTAACTAATACTTCTAACTTTTGGTTAGGAACGATTACCTCTGATTTTAATTTATTAATCTTTTTAATCTTTTCGATTGTAGTGTCATATTTATCTGCGATTGTCCATAAAGATTCACCTTGAGCAACTTTATGTTCTTTTGCGTCTGCTTGTGTTGTAGCTAGGCCTGTAGTAAGTATTGCCATTGTAGTAATTGCTGCTAATTTTTTCATTATATATAATTCCTCCGAATAATCTCTTTTATCAATAACACTACTTTATCACGATTTTATATTTCTTTGGTTACAGCATTATTATAAGTAACTTCCTTAAATTACAAATATATTACAACGCTATCTCAATTCGATACAAAAACCGTCTATCGCCCCGGCACGGGCGATAGACGGTTTAAATTGGGAGGTGTATCGGGATGTGAGGTGTGTGAGTAATGAAGTAGTGTTACTTAAAATGGGATTTGTTGATCTGTTATTGCATCATCTGTCATTTCGGTCTGAGTATCATTTGTTTCATTATCTATCGTATTATTGCTTTGACTAGTCGGTTCTACAACTTCATCATTGTTATCAAGCGTTGCTTCTTTGTGATTAAGAGATGATTCGCCACTGAACTTCTGTACAATTTCTTCTGCCTGTTCCTGTATCTCAGCAGGCATCTTCTCATCTTTATTCAGTTTAGTAGACCATCGCTGATTGTAGGTCGTGACAGGTTCATGTTCTTGTTGTCCTGGTGTTACATTAGAAACAGCTTCCTTTTTATAGTCCGTCGTTTCTTTTTTAGCTGCACGATATCCATTAATAACGATTAATTTTTCATCGTATGACAGTTCATCCCATGTTTCATCTGGCGTCTTTTCTTTATTATTACCGCCGAATGACGGAAGAAACTTAATACTTTCTATTACGATTTCAGTTGAATACCTTGTCTGACCATCTCTTTCATAGCGATTATTATGAATTTGTCCTGTCACACAAATGAGAGAACCTTTCTTACAAAATGAATGTATATTTGTTGCTGTTCGATTAAATGCTTTACATCTCAGAAAATCAACTGTACTTTCTTTCGCACCCTTCTTCTTTCCGCGATCAACCGCCAGAAAAAATGATGCAATTTGTAGTTTGTCTGAAAAATTCTTTAAATCTATATCACTGGAAATCCTACCTGCGAGTATCACTTTATTTATCAATGTGTCACCTCCTTTCTTAATAGCACTATATAATGAAAATAAATTGTTGAAAAAATGCAGCAATTCATTTTTAGATATGAAGAACTTTCAAAATTTGAATAATTCATCATTTTCTATCAAAAATAAAAGGATTATTGATTTAAAAAGAAAGATTTTATAATTTGAAAATTAGATGTGATAATTTATAATAGATAATGGAGGGATATACATGAAAACGTTTAAAGCAGTAAGATTTCAAATAGTCGAAAATGAATCAGTAACAGAATATGCGCTACATGACGGTGTCATTATTAATAAAGAAAACAGCGGTACAGGTTGGCTGCTTGAAATCGTTATCGATGATATTCATCTTGAAAAAATGCAGCACTATTTAGAAAATGAGACGATGCTCGATACACGTGTTGTTATTACACGTGCATCAAATGATCCTGCCTTATTTGAATCAACTGTAAAACAAATTATTCCTTTAAAAGATAAAATCTCTGTAATCATTGAATGTCACATCTATACGTTACGACAAGTTTATGCAGAGAAGTTGCTTGAACAGCTTGTAGCGGACGGACTAAGTGGTCAGGAGCTACTTATCGCATTCAACCGCATGATGAAATCAAAACCAAAATTAAAAGATGAAATAGAAGAATAAAATAAAAAGAAGATAATCCAGAAGCTTGTGCTTTCCGAATTATCTTCTTTTGTTATCTCTCTAGAATTGCAAAACTGATTTCACAGCTACAAGCAATCTCACCATTCACTGTAGCCTTTGCTACACCTTTACCTAATGGACCTTTTACTCTTGTCATTTCTACTTCTAACTGTAACGTATCACCAGGTGTAACCTGCTTTTTAAATCTGCATTTATCAATACCAGTAAACATTGCAAGCTTTCCTTGATTCTCTTCTAACTTAAGCATTGCAACAGCACCAACTTGCGCTAGTGCTTCTACAATTAATACACCAGGCATTACTGCATAATCAGGAAAATGCCCCTGAAAGAACGGTTCATTACCACTTACCTGTTTAATACCAGTACATTTTTTTCCGTCTTCTAATTCAATGATTCTATCAATCAATAAAAATGGATAGCGATGTGGAATAATCTTTTTAATTTCGTCAAAAGTTAGTAATGTTTCCATCAACTTTCACTCCCAGTTAGTTTTAATAAGTGTGTCCATGTCGATGGTTTAAATACATCCATCGGAGAATGTAAGATACCATACCCAATCATCATTCCGATAACAAATAAAATCAACATTAATAAGATTACGATACTTACCATTAACAGAATGGGTATACGTCTATGTATTACTTCTGTGCCATTAATAACACTTACTTTTTGATTTAAGTTCGGTCGTTTCAAATCAATCACCCCTCAGGTTTGATTGTACATATTTAAGATTTTACAGTAACTTTTTTATCCCCTGTGCGTTCTATTTCCGCACCTAAACTTCTTAATTTAAGATGGAAATCTACGTAACCTCTATCTAAATGATAAAGTTCAGTGACCTTAGTGTAACCTTCAGCTACAAGTCCTGCCAATATTAAAGCTGCCGCTGAACGTAAGTCTGTTGCTTTTACTTCTGCACCTTGTAACTTACTTTCTGAAACACGTGCAATACGTTTATCTACTGTAATCCTTGCATTCATCTTAGCAAACTCTGCAACATGCATAAAACGATTTTCAAACACTGTTTCATGCATCGTACTTTCTTTTGGTAAGACAAGCATAAGCGCCATCATCTGAGCCTGCATATCAGTAGGAAATCCAGGATGTGGTAAAGTCTTCACATGAACTTCCTTTAAAGGTTGTTCAGCGCGTAGTCGAATACCAGTTTCATCAACATCAATTAAACAACCCGCTTCTTCAAGCTTAGCAATGAGCGCCTGCATATGCTCATAGATGGCACCTTCAACATACACATCACCTTGTGTTAATGCTGCGGCAACTAAAAACGTTCCGGCAACAATTCTATCCGGTACAATTTCATGTTCGGCACCTTTAAGCGCAGCAACACCATTGATTACGATACGATCAGTACCAGCACCTTGCACATCAGCACCCATTTTATTTAAATAGTTTGCTAAATCAACGATTTCTGGTTCTCTAGCAACATTATCAATAATTGTCTTTCCTTCAGCGAGTGATGCTGCCATCATAATATTTTGAGTTGCGCCAACGCTCGGGAAATCAAAATAGATTTGTGCACCTTTTAATCTACCATTTACACGACCCATTAAATAGCCATTTGTTTGTGTGATTTCTGCGCCTAAAGCACGTAATCCTTTTAAATGTTGTTCGATTGGACGAGAACCGATAGCACAACCACCAGGCATCGCTACTTCAGCCTTTCCAAAGCGTGCTAATAATGGCCCTAACACAAGCACACTTGCACGCATTTTACTAACGTATTCATATGCAGCATGCGTTAAAAGTTCACCACTTGCATCAACTTCAACAGTATTAACATTTAATTTTTTATATACTTTCGCATTTAAGCCTTCTAAAACGGCTGAAATAGTATCAACATCAGATAAATCAGGAACATTTGTGAACACACTTTTACCCTCAGCAGCAAGAATTGATGCTGTTATAATGGGTAACACTGCATTTTTAGCACCTTCAACTTTAACATGACCCTTTAATTTAGCGCCACCTTTAACTATAATTGTATCCATCTTAACCTCCAAATTAACATAGCTATACATCTATTCTATACCAAATACCCCACGTGTTGTTAATGAAAACTTCTTAAGCAATGAAAATATTATTATTATTTAAATATAATGTATGTTAATTATAGCACTAAAATAAAACCATAATAAGGTTTGTTTGTTTAATTAAATCAATAATAAAGTTGGTCACTAAATAACTCAACGACATGCTTAAACATATTAACAAAACTTGTATTTCTTTCGTCTTACCTGCTTTAAATAATTGATCAAAACGCAGTGCCTGCAAACTATTAAAACTCACGGCTGTAATAGCTAAATATAAAAAGACATATGTCAGTGCGTAAATATTCATATTTCTCCCTCTACAAAAAAAGTACACAGATAACTGTGTACTTTAAATTTCTTAATTAATTGGCATGTTCAAAGCAAACGCTTTGTCGACAGCCTCTCTTGAAACGGCGTAAAAGAAGCAGCCGCTAGTCAAACTTCAACAATTCCTTCAAAATCAAAAAGCGATTTTAAAGGAATTGTCTCCAGTTTGTTCGCGTCTTAACGCTTCTTTTACAGCCTCTTAGCGATATTTTGCAACTTCTAATCGGTTCATTGCACGATGTAATGCACGTTCTGCGCGGTGGAAATCAACATGTTCTGCCTTATCTTCTTTCATACGCTCTTCAGCGCGAAGTAATGAAGCTTTAGCTCTTTCAATATCAATTTCATCAGCTTGCTCAGCTGATTGAACAAGAATCGTAACTTTCTCTGGACGGATTTCAGCAAATCCTTCCGTTACAGCAATATGATCTTTATCATTAGCAGAACGTGTAACACGTACGGCCCCAATTTTTAGAGGTGCGACTGTAGGAATATGACCAGCCATCACACCCAATTCACCTGATTCAGTCTGTAATACTACTAACTCTACTTCATGCTCTGAGTAAACTGAACCGTTAGGAGTGACGATATCTAATGCGATTTTATTCATAGTTCCATCCTCCTAAGAAATTAAACTTCAACACCCATGCCTTTAGCTTGTTCTAACACAGCCTCGATGCCACCAACTAAGCGGAATGCATCTTCAGGGATATGGTCATATTTACCATCTAAGATCGCTTTAAAGTCTTGTACTGTTTGTTGAACTGGTACATAAGAACCTTTTTGACCTGTAAATTGTTCAGCTACGTGGAAGTTTTGAGATAAGAAGAACTGAATACGACGTGCACGGTTTACAGTCTTTTTATCGTCATCAGATAATTCATCCATACCTAAGATAGCGATAATATCTTGTAACTCACGATATTTTTGTAAAGTTGCCTGAACGCGACGTGCTACTTCATAGTGTTCTTCTCCAACTACTGCTGGTGTTAATGCACGTGATGTAGACGCTAATGGGTCAACGGCTGGATAAATACCCATCTCCGTTAATTTACGCTCTAAGTTTGTTGTTGCATCTAAGTGAGCGAACGCTGTTGCTGGCGCCGGGTCAGTATAGTCATCGGCAGGTACGAATACCGCTTGGATAGATGTAACTGAACCAACGTTAGTTGACGTGATACGCTCTTGTAATTGACCCATTTCAGTAGCAAGTGTTGGTTGGTAACCAACGGCAGAAGGCATACGACCTAAAAGTGCCGAAACCTCTGAACCTGCTTGTGTGAAACGGAAGATGTTGTCGATGAATAAAAGTACGTCCTGACCTTGTTCATCACGGAAGTATTCAGCCATTGTTAAACCAGATAATGCGACACGCATACGTGCACCAGGTGGCTCGTTCATTTGTCCGAATACCATCGCTGTTTTCTTAATAACGCCTGAGTCACTCATTTCGTGGAATAAGTCATTACCTTCACGTGTTCTTTCACCAACACCTGCGAATACTGAGATACCACCGTGCTCTTGTGCGATATTGTTGATTAATTCCTGAATTAATACAGTTTTACCTACACCGGCACCACCGAATAGACCGATCTTACCACCTTTGATGTATGGCGCTAATAAATCTACCACTTTGATACCTGTTTCTAAGATTTCAACTTTTGTAGATAATTCTTCAAATTTAGGTGCTAAACGGTGAATTGGATCACGACGCACGCTTGCATCTAATGCTTCACCTAAATCGATTTTTTCTCCTAATACGTTAAATACGCGACCTAAAGTTACGTCTCCAACTGGTACTGAGATTGGTGATCCAGTATCGACTACCTCTGCTCCACGTTGCACGCCATCAGTAGAACTCATAGCGATTGTACGTACAGCATCGTCACCTAAATGAAGGGCAACTTCTAACGCTAACTTCGTTGTTTTGCCTTCTTCACGTTTAATATCTAAAGTTAAGGCATTGTTTAATGCTGGTAATTGACCGTTTTCGAACTTAACGTCGATAACAGGACCCATAACTTGGATTACGTGACCTACTGCCATGTTTATTCCTCCTAAGTGTTATTCTAATGCGGCTGCTCCACCAACAATTTCAGTAATTTGTTGAGTGATTGCTGCTTGTCTCGCACGGTTATATTGTAATGATAAATCATCGATTAATTCTTTTGCATTGTCAGTTGCATTTTTCATTGCAGTCATACGTGATGCATGTTCACTTGCTTTACCATCTAAAATGGCACCATAGATTAAACTTTCCGCATATTGTGGAAGAATTACTTCTAAAATGGCATCTTGATCAGGTTCAAACTCATAGTTAGATAATGAAGTCTCACCTGATACTTCTTCTTTAGATATCGGTAAAATTTTGCGCTCCTGAACTTCTTGCTCAAGTACACTGATGAAGTGGCTAAAATGCATATAAATTTCGTCATATTCCCCAGTTTCAAAACGTGAAACAGCTTTTTGACTGATATCTTTAATTGATTTAAATGATGGTTGCTCAGAAAGCCCGATAATTTCACCTTCAACGTTATATTCACGTGAGCGTAAGAAATCACGACCAACACGACCAATTACTAAAATACCGTATTCAGCAGGATTGTTATTATGACGTTCTTTTATTTTAGCTGTAACGCTTTTTAAAATGTTTGCATTATAAGGTCCAGCAAGACCTTTATCACAAGTAATTACTAAGTAACCTGTCTTCTTAACAGGACGTGACTGCAACATTGGATGGTTTGAGTCTGAACTGTTACCTCCGATTGCTGTAATTGCTTCCTGCATTTTATTCATATATGGATAAAAGCTTTTAGCATTTTCTTCAGCACGACGAAGTTTAGAGTTAGAAACCATGTGCATCGCTTTCGTAATTTGACTTGTTTTTTTAGTCGAATTTATGCGGCCTTTTATGTCTCTAAGAGAAGCCATTTTGTCACCACCTTCTGATTAATTTCCTTATTAAAGATTATACTTCTGATTTTCTGAAGACTTTCTTGAATGCATTGAATGCTTCAACAAATGTTTCATCAGCTGGTAAGCCTTTAGTTTCACGGATTTCTTGGTAGATGTGTGGTGCGTTAGAACCAATCCATGATAATAACTCATCTTCAAAACGTGTAATATCTTCAACAGGAATATCATCTAAGTGACCTTTAGTTAATGCATAAAGAATTGTAACTTGTTTATCAACTGTTAAAGGTTTGTTTTGATCTTGTTTTAATACTTCAACCGTACGTTTACCACGCTCTAATTTCGCTTTAGTCTGTGGGTCTAAGTCAGAACCAAATTGTGCGAATGATTCTAATTCACGGTAAGATGCTAAGTCAAGACGTAATGTACCCGCTACTTTTTTCATCGCTTTAATTTGTGCAGAACCACCAACACGTGATACTGATAATCCGGCGTTGATCGCAGGACGTACACCAGAGAAGAATAAATCTGATTGTAAGAAGATTTGTCCATCTGTAATTGAGATAACGTTCGTTGGTACGTAAGCTGAGATATCCCCTGCTTGTGTTTCAACGAATGGTAATGCAGTAATAGAACCGCCACCTAAATCATCATTTAATTTAGCCGCACGTTCTAATAGGCGACTGTGTAAGTAGAATACATCCCCAGGATAAGCTTCACGACCTGGCGGACGACGTAATAATAATGACAACTCACGGTAAGCTGCTGCTTGTTTTGTTAAATCATCATATACGATTAATACGTGTTTACCGTTGAACATGAATTCTTCTGCCATTGCTACACCAGCGTAAGGCGCGATGTATAATAATGGAGCTGGTTGAGATGCTGATGCTGATACTACGATTGTATAGTCTAATGCACCGTGTTGACGTAAAGTTTCAACTGCAGTACGTACAGTTGATTCTTTTTGTCCAATTGCTACGTATACACAAATCATATCTTCATCTTTTTGGTTAAGAATTGTATCGATTGCAACTGTTGTTTTACCAGTTTGACGGTCACCGATGATTAACTCACGTTGGCCACGTCCGATTGGTACTAACGCATCAATCGCTTTGATACCTGTTTGTAATGGCTCATCAACTGATTTACGATCCATAACACCAGTAGCTGGTGACTCGATTGGACGTGTTTTAGTTGTGTTAAGCGGGCCACGTCCATCAATTGGTTGCCCTAATGGGTTAACAACACGTCCAATTAACTCTTCGCCAACTGGAACTTCCATGATACGACCTGTACGTTTAACTTCGTCGCCTTCTTTAATATCTAAGTAAGGGCCTAAGATTACGACACCTACGTTATTTTCTTCTAAATTTTGTGCAAGACCTAATACACCGTTACCAAACTCGACTAGTTCCCCAGCCATAACGTTGTTTAAGCCATGAACTAATGCAATACCGTCACCGACCTGGATAACAGTACCTACATCCGTTACGGTCATACCAGACTCATAATTTGCAATCTGTGATTTTAGTAACGCACTGATTTCTTCAGCTTTGATGGCCATTGATGTCACTCCTTATAAGAAATTATTGTTTTTGAAACGACTTGCTTAATTGATTTAATTCATTGATAACTGAACCATCATATACTGTCGTTCCGATTGTAGTACGAATACCGCCGATTAAAGATTCATTAATAACATTTTCAATTAATAATTTTTTATAGCCTGTTTTTTCGATGAATACTTTTCCTAATTCATCTAACTCTTCAGAAGATAGTGGATATACAGATTCTACTTTCATCTTTGCCTGTTGGTTTGCATTGTTATAATATTCAACGAATGCATCTACAATACCAGGAATAAGTCCTAATTGTTTGCGATCAGCCAAGATTTTCAGTAAATTCATTAATGGTGTATCCACACCTTTGAAAGTTTCTGTAACGAATGATATACGTGCTTCTTTAGATACTTTTGGATCTTCTGCAAAAGACGCAAATGTTGAATCATTTACTAATGCCTGCTTTATCTCTAAAAGATCTGAATAAACACTTTGTGATACACCTTGCACCTTTGCAACTTCTAATAAACTCTCTGCGTATTTATTTAAGACGTTGGCCATTATTTATCGCCTGCCTCTTGAATAAATTGTTGAACAAGTTGTTTTTGATCTTGTTCGTTAATTTCTTTATTGATTACTTTTTGTGCAATTAAAACAGATAATTCAGCAACACGATCGTTGATGTCTGCAATAGCACGTTGTTTTTCATTTTCAATTTCAACTTGTGCGTCGCTCACGATTTTGTTTGCACGCATATTAGCTTCGTGGATGATTGCTTCTTGTTGTGTTTTAGCTTGTGCTTTTGCATCTTCCATCATGATTGAAACTTCGTTTTGTGTTTTTGCTAATAAAGCTCTATTTTCTTCAGCGTAATGTTTTGCATCTTCATTTTGTTTTCTAGCGCTATCAAGATCGTTATTAATACCTTCTTGACGTTCATCCATAATTTTCTTAAGTGGCCCCCAGGCAAACTTACTTAAAAGTAATAATAAAATTATGAACAGTGCTAAAGTATATAATGCTGTGCCCCATTGAACACCTTGAGGCACAGCTTGTGCTGTTTCACCTAATATTAAGAAATTCAAAGTTAACGCTCCTTTCATCGCAGTTATATTGATAAATGAATGGCGAAATCAAAGTTGACTTCGCCTTAACGAGTTACTTATATGATTATTTGTTCATTACCATGAAAGCGATAACTACCGCGATGATAGGAAGTGCCTCTACTAAACCTACACCGATGAACATGATTGTCATTAATGGTCCACGAGATTCTGGTTGACGTGCTACACCTTCAACTGTACGTGCTACGATGTTACTTACTCCTAAACTTGCTCCTAATGCTGCTAAACCGATTGCGATTGCTGCTGCTAATAAATTCATGAATAATTTCCTCCTAAAGAAATATAATAGTTTTTTAATTTTTTATATTAATGGTCATCTGACACTTTATGTGACATATAAACCATTGATAACATTGTGAAAATAAATGCTTGTACAGCACCTACGAAAATTGAGAAACCTTGCCAAACCATTGTTGGGATTGCTGCACCTAAAAACCCAGCCGCACCCATTCCTGCACCAGCACCCATTACCGCAAGTAAACCTAGTAAAACTTCACCTGCAAAAATGTTACCATAAAGACGCAGACCTAACGTTAATGTAGAAGAAAATTCTTCAATAATCTTGAACGGTACCATAAACCAAACGGGTTGAGCAAAACTTTTTAAGTAATTGCCACTTCCTCGCATTTTAACACCATAGAAATGCGTAAGTAGTACCATCAATATAGAAAGTGTTAATGTCACTGTTGGATCAGCAGTAGGTGATTTCCACCATAATGTATGACCGTTGATGATAGCAAATGGTAACCCTAGCATGTTTGCAATAAATATAAACATTAAAATTGTTACAGCTAGAAAGTGAAAACGTCCACCTTTGTTCCAAGCCATATTACTGTTGATAATGCCTCTAGCAAAATCGAAAATCCACTCGATAAAATTCTGTTTGCCATGTGGTCTAATACTTAAGTTACGTGTGCATAAAAGTGCGATAATAAATACAATTACAGCTGTAACTGTCAGCATTAAAACTGATGATAAATCGAACAGTAAATTATGACCTGCAATTTCGAGATTATAGAGGGGTGATTCGTGTTCCATTTCTTCACCTCTTCCTTTATGTATTATTTTTTTAAACTGTTCACACCATGAATGATAATCATTACATAGGTCAACATTAGGCCAAGTGCGATACCTAATATATCAAATATTGCAGGATATCTCACCCAGAAGAGGCATGCCATGACCGCTATTAAAAAGCGAATGCCCATACCACTTGTGATGTACAATGCATCACTCTTAATCGCACGCGATAAATTGTGATACCATACAAAAGTACTAATCGCAGACGCAATAGTACCAATAACTAATCCTAACACAAAATCATTATGCATGAACATAGCAATTATTAAGAGTATTAAGATTAGGTATATAAAATATTGCAGATATTGCTTAAAAAATGTCTTGAATTCTGACATATTGGGAACTCCTTAGAAATAGTTTTCACGCGGATGAAAACCGTTTCATTCCACATTTTATGATAATATAGGCAAAATACCGTGTCAATGCTATGTCAAAACTTTAGAAACATAAATTTCACGGAATGTTCACAAATTAGACAAATAATTATGTTTCGTTTTAAAAATTATTTAATTAATTATTTTCAGATGCTTCTACCTTAAATGGTACCGGTTTTTCTTGTGTCAAGTTAAAATAATATTTTATATGACCACAAATTCTTTTAGAAGTTTCACCATCTCCATAAGGGTTGCTTGCTTTTGACATACTTTGGTAAGTTGTTTCATCTGTCAGTAACGTTTTTGTTAACTGATAAATATTTTCTTCTTCAATGCCTGCAAGTTTTAATGTTCCAGCTTTAACACCTTCAGGGCGTTCTGTCGTATCACGTAGTACAAGTACGGGCTTACCTAAAGAAGGCGCTTCTTCCTGGACACCACCTGAATCCGTTAATATAAAATGACTGCGCGAAGCAAAGTTATGGAAATCAATAACATCTAACGGTTCAATAAGTTGAACGCGATTGTGATTTGCTAAATGTTCAGCTGCAATCTCACGTACTTTAGGATTTTTATGCATCGGATAAACAACTTCAACATCTTCAAATTCATCGACGATACGACGAATTGCACTGAAAATATTGTGCATCGGTTGTCCGATATTTTCTCTGCGGTGCGCCGTAAGTAAAATCACTTTTCTGCCTTCAGCATTTTCAAGGATTTCAGATACGTAATCACTTTTTACTGTTGTCTTCAATGCATCAATTGCAGTGTTTCCAGTAATCGCAATTTTGTCCGCCGGTTTATTCTCATTCAGTAAGTTTTGTGCAGCTTCTTCAGTCGGTGAGAAGTGAATATCTGCAAGTACACCTGTCATTTGACGGTTCATCTCTTCCGGGAATGGAGAATATTTCTGGAAAGTTCGTAATCCCGCTTCTACGTGACCGATTGCAACTTCGTTATAGAAGGCAGCAAGACTACCTGCAAATGTTGTCGTTGTATCACCATGGACTAAGATCATATCAGGCTTAGCTTCCTGAATCACTTCTTCTAAGCCTAAAATTACACGACTTGTCACTTCTGATAACGTTTGTCCTGCTTTCATTATGTTTAGATCGTAATCTGGCGTAATATCAAAGATTGTTAATACTTGATCCAGCATTTCTCTATGTTGCGCAGTAACAACTACAATTGGTTCTAACTCCGGGTCTTCTTTTAAAGCGAGTACAAGAGGGGCCATTTTAATCGCTTCAGGTCTTGTACCAAAAATCGTCATAATTTTTTTCATGATAATCTCCTATATTCTTATTTTGTACCAAATAATCTATCGCCAGCATCACCTAATCCAGGGACGATATAGCCATGGTCATCTAATTTCTCATCTAATGCTGCGATATAGATATCTACATCAGGATGTGCCTCTTGTAATAACTTAACACCTTCCGGCGCAGCGATTAAACACATAAAACGAATTTTAGTAGCGCCACGTTTCTTTAAAGAATTAATCGCTTCAATTGCAGAACCACCTGTAGCAAGCATCGGGTCAACGACGATAAAATCACGTTCCTCAATATCCTGAGGTAACTTTGCGAAGTATTCAACAGGTTGCAAAGTTTCAGGGTCACGATATAATCCGATATGTCCGACACGCGCTGCCGGAATTAACTTTAATACACCATCAGTCATACCTAATCCTGCGCGTAAAATAGGTACAACTGCCATCTTCTTACCTGATAAACGTTTTGCTGTCATTTCAGTAACTGGTGTCTTCACTGTGACATCATCTAATTCTAAATCGCGCGTAACTTCGTATGCCATTAACATACCTACTTCATCTACAAGCTCGCGGAATTCTTTCGTTCCAGTCTGCTCGTCTCGAATGTAACTTAACTTATGTTGAATTAACGGGTGATCAAAAACATGGACTTTCGCCATAATAATCTTCTCCAAACTATATTGTATTTATTTCTTTTTATAAACTCAGGTGATTTATCGTTAAATCTTTACTGATATAAAGGAAACTTATCTGTAATTGATTTAACTTGCTCTCTTGCTTTCGCTAACACTTGTTCATCTTCATAATTTGCTAATACGTCAGCGATAATATTACCGATTAATTTCATTTCATCTTCTTTTAAACCACGTGTTGTTACTGCTGGCGTACCAATTCGAATACCACTTGTTACAAATGGACTTGTCTTATCAAATGGAATCGTATTTTTATTCGTAGTAATACCAACTGCGTCTAACGCATGTTCTGCAATCTTACCTGTTAAGTCCATCGGTGTCACATCAACACTAAACAGATGATTATCTGTGCCACCACTTACGATGCGAAGTCCTCTTTCTGACAATGACGCAGCAAGCGTCTTCGCATTGTTAATAACTTGTGTTTGATACGTCTTAAATTCAGGTTGTAACGCTTCACCAAATGCCACAGCTTTCGCTGCGATTACATGCATTAAAGGTCCGCCTTGAATACCTGGGAATATTGCTTTATCGATTGCTTTTGCATATTCCGCTTTACATAAAATCATACCACCACGTGGCCCACGTAACGTCTTATGCGTCGTTGTCGTTACAAAATCAGCATATGGTACTGGGTTTTCATGAAGCCCTGTAGCTACAAGTCCAGCGATGTGTGCCATATCAACCATAAATAATGCGCCAACTTCATCAGCAATTTCTCTAAATTGTTTAAAGTCAATTTCACGTGAATATGCTGAAGCACCAGCAATAATTAATTTCGGTTTGTGTTCTTTTGCTAAAGCACGTACATTGTCATAATTGATTGTTTCAGTTTCTTTATCCACCTCGTAAGCTACGAAATGATAATCTATACCACTGAAATTCACATGAGAACCGTGCGTTAAATGTCCACCGTGACTTAAATCCATGCCTAGTACAGTATCTCCTGGTTTAATCGCTACACGGTAAACCGCCATATTCGCCTGAGATCCTGAATGCGGCTGAACGTTTGCATGTTCTGCTCCAAATAATTCTTTCGCTCTGTCTCTTGCTAAATCTTCTACGATATCGACAAACTCACATCCACCATAATAACGCTTATGCGGGTAACCTTCAGCGTATTTATTTGTTAATACTGATCCTTGAGCTTCCATTACAGCTTTAGAAACAAAATTTTCTGAAGCAATTAATTCAATGTTGTTATTTTGTCTTTCTAATTCTTTATTCATTGCCTCAAATAGTACATTATCCTGCGCTTTAATTTCGTTCATCATATATCCCCCTG
This sequence comes from Macrococcoides bohemicum, assembly GCF_003259675.1. Taxonomy (GTDB): domain Bacteria; phylum Bacillota; class Bacilli; order Staphylococcales; family Staphylococcaceae; genus Macrococcoides; species Macrococcoides bohemicum. The sequence continues at coordinate 20,317 of NZ_PZJG01000009.1, forward strand.
ATATTCATTTAATATTGACTTCTAGGACCACCAATTAACTTCGGACGATGCGTTGCAATCGTAACCACTGCTTCGCCTACTTTTTTCGTTGCAACGCGTACAGGAATCTGTACATGTTTAATATGTTGACCAATCAGCGTCTGACCGATATCAATACCTATATCACACACGACATGCTCAACAACTACTGGATCTTCGAAACTTTGATATGCCAGACTACTCATACTGCCACCTGCCCCTTTTACAGGTACCACGCTGACTATTTCAAAGCCATATCGCTCCTGCACACGACGTTCCATCGTTATCGCACGATTGATATGTTCACAACCCTGGAAACAAAAATCAACACCCGTTTGTTTGTGTATACGTTGAAATGCTTCAAAAAATACTTTTGCTACTTCATCAGAACTATTTGTACCGATACGTTCACCAATAACTTCAGAAGTTGAACATCCAATAACACATAACGTATTTGGCTTAAAGAAATCAATTGCTACGAGTTCATCCAGCAATGTATTAATGTTATCCATTGCTAGACTCCAGCTGCGCTATTTTATCGATACGTTTCTGATGGCGTCCACCTTCAAATTCACCATCCAACCATGTTTTAACGATAAGTAGCATCAATCCTTCACCAATAACGCGTTGTCCCATTGCCAGGATGTTCGAATTATTATGTTCGCGTGTCACTTGAGCTGTAAACACGTCATGAACGAGCGCACAACGAATACCCGGCACTTTATTTGCTGTAATACTCATCCCAATACCAGTACCGCAAATCAAAATGCCTCGGTCATATTCACCGTTTGCTACAGCATGTGCTACAGGACCTGCATAGTCTGGATAATCGACTGATTCAGTTGATGCTGGCCCGAAATCCTTAAACTCAGTACCTTGTGCTGTTAAAAATTCTGTAATTTTAGCTTTGTACTCAAATCCACCATGGTCACTTGCAATCGCAATCTTCACAATATCCCTCCTCTTATTACATACTTCATATTATAGCCTATTTAAAAAGTGAGTTAAAACATTTCCGGAAAATGATTCGTTATTTTTTGAATTGTCTATTTTTCATCAATTTTTGTTAATAATTTCGTGATATTTTCCTGTAACTGTTCGTAAGTCTGTTGATATATTTCATAATCTCCACCATATGGATCCTGGATGTCCTGACTTACACCATCCACATATTCAATTAACGTATATACATTGCTTGCTGGATACATCGAACGAATCGTATCACGGTGATTTGCTGTCATCGTTAAGATTAAATCTTTTTCACTATCCACGCGGTCAAAGCCAGCACTTAGTGAAGCAACCGGCAAATGATTCGTTTCAATAATTTGTTGTGTATGGCGTGAAGCGGGCATACCATCCATCGCAAAAATACCTCTCGATGAAAATGAATGTTTATTTGACATTGATTTTGCGATACTTTCTGCTAGCGGACTACGGCACGTATTTCCTGTACAAACAAAAACGATATCCATCTTTCTCCCTACTTTCCTGAAGTTGCTTTATTGATGCGATTCATTAATGCATCGCTCCCGTCAATATGGGAATAGTCAGCGATATAGAGCTTTGTAATTTCTTTCTGCTGATCCATCTCGCGTAATGCACTATATAAATTATGCATGGCACCTTCAATATCTTCAAATGTCTCGCTTAAAGCATATGTCACATTGTCATTAAAACGTGATAACTCATTACGTGGTGCTATCAGCGCTTCATTTGAGGCAAGCTGTAATTGCGTTATATCAGACACAAGTACCATAGGACTGTCGGGTGCATAATGACGATATTTCATACCAGGTGCTATCGGCTGTTCTGTATTATAGTGTGCTGTTGTAATGCATCCTGGAATGATGCGCTCTAAATTATCTTTTGTAATCGCACCTGGACGTGCAATTTTATATGGATAAGATGTACAATCCAAAACCGTGCTTTCAATACCTACATCTACCTGAAATCCTTCGACAATGCCATAAATCTTTCCATCCATATCAAACTTCACATGATCTGCAGTTGTTGGAGACGGCTTTCCACTCGTATTTGCAGAAGGTGCAGCAAGCGGTAGATAAACTAATTTCAGTATTTGGCGTGCAATTTTATCACTTGGCATTCGTACTGCTACTGAATTAAGTCCAGCGGTAACTGCAGGTGCTAGCACGTCTTTTTGAAGCGGTAAAATAAATGAAATTGGTCCTGGCCAGAACGCATCCATCAATTGATGTACTTTATCATCCGGAATACATGCAAAGTCTTCAATTTGTGTTTTTTCATAAATGTGAACGATAAGTGGATTATCCTGCGGACGTCCTTTCGCTTTAAAAATTTTATCCACAGCCGTACTGCTCAATGCATTAGCAGCTAATCCGTAAACTGTTTCGGTAGGAATTGCAATGATTTCATCTTGTTTAAACCCTGTAATGATTTCCTGTACTTGTGGATATCTTGATAAGTCATCCACATTGTTACGCACATTCCAAATTTTTGTCTGCATGCTGAATCCCCTCTCTTTACTCATATTTTAAAACAAAATAAAAAGTTATGCACAAATTGTGGATAACTCCTGTAATTTGTGTATAACTTATTCACACCATTCAAACCAGACAATGCGATTCAAACCGTTAATATCCTGAACGACTTGTGGCGTAATGTGTGGATAAAGTTTCAAGACATATTCTGAGATAGCCGCGCCTTGTGCATGTCCAATTTCAAATGCGACAAGGGCATCTGGATTTAATATATCCGGCATACGCTCGATCATACGTTTATACAATGCCAAACCATCATCTTCTGCAAATAAAGCGATATGGGGATCATGCAATGCACTTTCATTCATTAACTCTAGTTCACTTTGTGCAATATACGGCGGGTTACTTATTAAACAGTCTACCCTAATTCCACGATTAATTAACGGTTCGAGTAAATCGCCTTCTAAAAAGGTGACCTCTGCGTTAAGTGCTGCTGCATTATTACGTGCAGTATTGAGCGCATCACTAGAAATGTCTACGGCATAAGCTTTAGTTCCCTGTAACTCTAAGGCAAGAGATATTGCGATAGCGCCACTACCTGTACCGATATCAGCGAAAGATTGATGATTGCTCCATTTTTCAATGACAAGAGATACAAGCTCTTCCGTTTCATTGCGTGGCACAAGTACATCTTTTGTCACCATAAACTTGCGGTCATAGAACATTTGAAACCCGGTAATATGTGCAAGCGGTATATGATGTGCTAACTGTTCGATACCTGTTAGATAACGCGTTCGTTCTTCTTCAGTCAGTTGTTTATTATCCATCATTATATCCATTTGTGATAGCTCAAACAGATCCATCATTAAATATCTCGCACCGATTACTGGTTCCTCATTTTGTGATAAAACCGCTTCACCTTGTTTAATCAGCTGCTGGACGTTATAGTACGCCATCATTTAATGCTTCTAATTTAGACGTTTGTTCTGCGATTGTTAACGCATCGATGATTTCGCTTAATTTACCTTCTACAATCTGATCCAGCTTTTGAATCGTTAAACCGATACGGTGATCCGTTACACGGTTTTGAGGATAATTGTATGTTCTAATACGTTCAGAACGGTCACCAGTACCTACTGCTGATTTACGTTGTTCAGAATACTTCGCCTGTTCTTCCTGTAATTTCGCATCAAATACACGCGTTTTAAGTAATTTTAATGCTTTTTCACGGTTTTTAATTTGAGATTTTTCTGAAGACGTTGCCACAATCCCAGTCGGAATATGCGTAATACGTACTGCTGAGTCAGTTGTGTTAACGTGCTGACCACCAGAACCAGATGAACGATACGTCTCAATACGTAAATCTTCCTGACGGATTTCAATTTCTACATCTTCTACTTCTGGTAATACCGCTACTGTTGCTGTAGACGTATGAATACGTCCACCACTTTCAGTCGTTGGGATACGCTGTACACGGTGGGCACCATTTTCGAATTTCAATTTACTGTATGCACCTTTTCCGATAATTGTGAAACTAATTTCTTTAAATCCACCATGGTCCGCTTCATTCGTTTCCATAACTTCAATCTTCCACCCTTGTTCTTCTGAGAATCTTGAATACATACGGAATAAGTCTCCAGCAAATATATTCGCTTCATCTCCACCAGCTGCTCCACGAATCTCCATCACTACGTTCTTATCATCCATAGGATCTTTTGGAATTAATAATAGTTTCATCTTTTCTTCTAATACTGGAATTTGCGGTTTTAATTCATTAATTTCTTCTTTAATCATTTCCTGCTCATCTGCATCACTTGCGTCACCCATCATTTCTAATGCTTCTTCAAGTTGTTGCTTCACTTCTTTATACGCTCTAAATGCTTCAACTGTTTCCTGAAGATCAGCCTGTTCTTTTGAGTATTCTCTTAATTTATCGGTATCACTTACGATATCCGGATCACTTAACAATTCATTTAATTGTTCATAACGTTGTTCTACGATTTCTAACTGATCAAACATATATATTTACTCCTTTTTAAGTTTATTTAATGTGTTTCATATTTTATTTCGGAACGATATGATGCTCACGACATCTCGGTTCATAACTTTCTTTTGCACCAACTAAAATAATCGGATCATCAAAGCGCGCTGGCTCACCGTTAATAAGGCGTTGTGTTCTTGAACTCGGGGCACCACATACACTGCACACTGCCTGCAACTTTGTAACATGTTCAGCAACTGCCATGATTTCAGGTACGGGTTCAAAAGGTACACCTCTGAAGTCCATATCTAAACCAGCAGTAATAACACGATATCCTTCTTCAGCAAGCTGTGTTGCTACACCGACGATATCATTATCAAAAAACTGAATTTCATCTATTGCAATAATATCATGGTCTTCCTGCACATGTTCCATTATTTCAGAAGAATGCGAGACATTAACTGCTTCAACTTTGTTGCCATTATGAGAGACGACTTCTAAATCGCTATATCTGTCGTCGATGGATGGTTTAAAGACGATGACACGCTGCTTCGCAAAAAGTCCGCGACGCACACGACGAATCAATTCTTCACTTTTCCCGCTAAACATACTACCCGTAATACACTCTATCCAACCCGAATGATACTGCTCATACATCTTGAATGCCACCTTTTTAAGTCATAATCGCTTTATTATATCATAATTTAACCCTATATTACATTGTGATTTAAAACTCATCTTGAACATTAAAAAAACTCCTACACCAAAAGGTATAAGAGTTTAAAGCTTCAGTATTAGTTATTTGACTTAAGACCGAATTTTTTGTTGAAACGTTCAACACGTCCATCCGCAGATGCGAATTTTTGACGGCCTGTGTAGAATGGGTGAGAGTCAGAAGAAATATCCAAACGGATTACTGGGTACTCGTTTCCATCTTCCCAAGTCATTGTTTCTTTTGATTTACGTGTAGATCCACTTAAGAATTTGAAGTCTGTAGTAGAATCTAAAAAGATTACTTTTTGATAATCTGGGTGAATTCCTGGTTTCATAATTGTTTTCAGCTCCTTTGCCCTGAACCATCTGGAACAGAGTTATTTCGTGAAATATTTTCACGTCAATACTTACATATTATATACGTCTCACTATAAAAAAGCAAGGTTAAATTTTAAATGATCGGTTTACCTGATTTTGCACTTTCGACCATGCGCTCACCGAGTTGTTTAAAGAAATCTTCGTTTGATTCACTTTGTTTTAGTCGGCGTAAGAAACGTTCCGTAAAGTCATTGCTATCCGTAAATAAATTTCTCAGCTGCCAAACCATCTCTAATTCTTTCTTATCAAGTAATAATTCCTCTTTACGTGTTGAACTTCTGCGGATATCAATAGCCGGATAAACACGTTTTTCAGCAAGCTTTCTATCTAATGTAAGCTCCATGTTTCCTGTCCCTTTGAACTCTTCATAGATCATATCATCCATACGTGAACCTGTTTCAACAAGCGCTGTAGATAGAATCGTCAAACTTCCACCTGCTTCAATGTTACGCGCCGCTCCGAAAAATGCTTTCGGACGATGCAGACTGGCAGGATCTAATCCACCTGATAATGTACGACCACTCGGTGGTACCACTAAGTTATAGGCACGTGCTAGTCGCGTAATTGAATCCATTAAGATAATGACGTCTTCACCAATCTCAACAAGACGTTTCGCACGCTCTAATAACAGTTCAGCCACTTTTACGTGATGTTCTGGTGGCTCATCAAATGTTGAATGTACTACTTCTGCTGCTTCTACCGAACGCTCTAAATCCGTTACCTCTTCAGGACGTTCACCGACAAGTAAGATAAACAATTTCGCTTCAGGATGATTAACACAGATTGCATTTGCGATTTCTTTCAGCAATGACGTTTTCCCTGCTTTAGGAGGTGCTACAATCATACCACGTTGCCCAAATCCAATTGGTGTCACTAAATCCATTATGCGCGTTGAATATGCTGTCTTCGTTGTTTCAAGACGAATTCTTGTATCCGGATATAGTGGGGTTAACGCCTGGAAGTGAGGACGCTTCTTAACCTCTTCAGCATTTTGATCATTGACGAAGTCTACTTGCAATAATCCGTAATATTTCTCATTTTCTTTTGGTTTACGAACTTTGCCGGTAACTTTGTCCCCTTTTTTAATCTCAAAACGACGAATCTGACTGGCAGAGATATAAATATCTTTCTCACCTTTTGAATAGTTAACCGTTCTTAAAAACCCGTATCCATCAGGCTGTATATCATCTAATATACCTTCCATATAATAGTTTCCGTCTTTCTCCATCTGTTTTTCCATGATGGCCAGCACTAACTCTTTTTTATTCAATTTACTATAATTAACAAGACCTAGTTCTTTCGCTTTTGCTGTTAATGCTTTTGTTGTATGATTTTTGTATAATTCGTGAAAAGACTCATACTGAGGGCTTGTTCTCACTTTTTCTACCATTTCTACACCCATTTCTATATTAATTTATCAATAAATCTATATGCATTCGTTTTGGAAAATTCAAAAAGAAAATAGAAGAAGTTTCAAGAGGAGTATCATTAGATAGTTTAGCATGTTTTGATAAAAAGAAAAAGCTCGAGCGTCTGCTCAAGCTTTTAATTATGATTAAATTGTATCTTCCTGATTGATTACTAAACCTGGTTTCTTCTCTAAACTATGGCGACCTTGTACGAAACGTACTGTGCCAGATTTTGCGCGCATAACTAATGAATGTGTTTCAGCATATCCGCCTTTAAACTGAACACCTTTCATTAATTCACCGTCAGTAACTGCTGTAGCAGCAAAGATTGCATCGTCACCTTTTACCATATCATCCAGTTGTAATACAGTGTTCGGTTCGATTCCCATCTTGCGGCAACGCTCTTCTTGTTCTACATCTTCCGGTAAAAGAATACCCTGGAAGTCGCCACCTAAAGCTTTAATACCCACAGCAGCAATAACGCCTTCAGGTGCACCACCTGAACCGAATAAAATATCAACACCTGTAAAATCAAACGCTGTATTAATCGCACCAGCAACGTCTCCGTGTTCGATTAACTTAATACGCGCACCCGCTTCACGAATTTCTTTAATAATCCCCGCATGACGCTCACGATTTAAAAGCGTAGCTGTAACATCAGAAATATCTTTACCTTTCGCTTTAGCAACTGCATGTAAATTTTCTGTTACTGACTTAGAAATATCCACTACACCTACACAGTCAGGACCAACTGCAATTTTCTCCATATACATATCCGGTGCATGAAGTAATGTTCCTCTATCACCAACAGCTAGTACTGTCATTGCATTCCATGAACCTTCAGCAACAAGCGTCGTTCCTTCTAGAGGATCAACTGCGATATCAATTTGAGGACCTTCTTTAGTCCCTAGTTCTTCACCGATATATAACATTGGTGCTTCATCCATTTCACCTTCACCAATAACTACAACACCGTCCATCGGAATTGTATCAAATACTTCGCGCATTGCTGTCGTTGCTGCGTCGTCCGCTTCGTTCTTTAATCCTTTACCTACCCAACGCGCACTTTTAAGCGCTGCCGCTTCTGTAACTCTGACTAATTCCATTGACAAACTACGTTCCATAAACATTCTCCTCTGCATTAGATATGTAACATCGTTAATAGTATAACACATTCCAATATTATGCGTACCATTAGTTGTAAAATGATACTTATTTTTTAAAGACAAAATAAAAAGCCTACCTGCTGACTATTCAGCAAGTAGGCTTCCTATTATGCTTGTTTTTCGTCTAGTTCTAAGTGCTCTTGTGCCCATGTTTCAATCGGATGCATCGCTTCAGATAAGGCATAACCTTTATCCGTTAATACATATTTAATTGAAAGCGGGGTTGTAGAAACAACTTTTTTTTCGACAAGGCCCCATTCAGCTAATTCACTCAACTTCAAACTTAATGCACGTGGCGTAATTGATTTTAAGTCACGTTTCATATCAGAAAAATGTGCAGAGCGATCATCTGAACGCGATAAATAGTTTATAAGTAGGCCATTCCAACTGCGACCAAGAATCTTAAACGTCTCTTCTAAATACGGACATACTTCCATATGACTCACCTCTTTATATTACTATTGTACACCGATATAAAAAATATATCAAATATATTTTTTATATATTTGTTGCTGCTTAAGAAAAAAAACGGCATTTGGCCGTTTTAGAAAATTCATTATTGTATCTCTTCTCTCCAGATATCTGCACCAAGCGCCTTTAGCTTCTCAACAATACCGCTGTATCCACGGTCGATATGTTTAACATTATAAACCGTCGTAATACCTTCAGCAGCAAGACCTGCGATAACTAAACAAGCACCTGCACGCAAATCACTAGCAGCAACTTCTGCACCTGATAGTTGAGATGGTTTAATAATTGCAGTACCACCAGACTCAGTGATATCACCGTTCATACGTGATAATTCATCAACATGTTTGAATCGGGCTGGATAGATAGTATCCGTTATCGTACTTTGACCCTCTGCCATAAATAATAATGGTGTAAAAGGTTGTTGTAAATCAGTCGCAAATCCAGGATAAACATTTGTCGTAATCGTTACTGGATTATATTTTTCCGGTTTAGAAATTAAAGCTTGATCTTCACCGATTTGAACATTAACACCCATTTCAATCAATTTAGCAGTTAGTGGTTCCATATGTAAGGGTATGATATTTTCAATTAATACTTCCTCACCCATCATTGCAGCGGCACACATATATGTACCAGCTTCAATTCTATCAGGAATAATTGTGTGTGAAGTACCTTGAAGTGATTCAACACCTTCAATTTTTAAAGTATCCGTACCAGCTCCACGAATTTTCGCACCCATGTTGTTTAATAGCGTTGCTATATCAACGATTTCAGGTTCTTTAGCAGCATTTTCAATGACTGTTTTACCTTTAGCCATCGAAGCAGCAAACATAATATTGATTGTTGCACCAACAGATACGACATCAAGAAAGATTTTCGCACCTTTTAACTCTTTAGCTTCAAGATACATGCCACCTGCTTCATTCGTAACAGTAGCACCTAACGCTTCGAAACCTTTAATGTGCTGGTCAATAGGACGTGGTCCTAAAGGACATCCGCCAGGTAATCCAATCACACATTTCTTAAATTTTCCAAGCATTGCACCCATCATATAATATGAAGCACGTAATGATTGAACTTTATGATTAGGAAGTGGCATGTTAATAGCATTTGAAGGATCTACGGTTAAACGGTCGCCATCTAAAGTTGTCGTTATGTTCAAATCTTCTAATAAGCTCATTAAAGTCACAACGTCTGAAATTTCTGGTAGACCTTCTAATGTAACAGGACTACTAGCCATTAAGGTTGCCGGAATTAAAGCAACTGCACTATTTTTAGCACCACTGATTTGAACTGAGCCTTTAAGAGGATTGCCTCCTCTTATTTTAATTACTTCTTCTGACATAATTGTACTCCTTTAACTTTTATCACACACATTTTTCTTATTATTGTTGATTATTTTTATTATAAACTAATTCATTTTAGTAATGCAAAACAAAAAGTATGAAGTCAAATATAATCCAAAGGGTAAAATTAGTCAAGAAAAAAGACTGATATGCCATGCATATCAGTCTAAGTATGAAAATAAAATTTAAGCTTTGTTAGAAGTACCAAATTCTTTAATTTTACCAATAACAGTTGCTTTAATCGCTTCACGTGCTGGTCCTAAATACTTACGTGGATCATATACGTTTGCATCATTGTTTAATGTATCACGAACAGCTTTTGCTGAAGCGATTTGGTTTTCAGTGTTTACATTGATTTTAGCAGTACCTAAAGAAATTGAACGTTCGATATCTTTAGTTGGGATACCCGTACCACCGTGTAATACTAATGGTAAACCTGTTGCTTTACCGATTTCTTCCATTTCTTTGAAACCTAAGTTTGGTTCACCTTTGTAAGGACCATGTACTGAACCTAATGCAGGCGCTAAGCAGTCAATACCAGTTTTCTCAACTAATTCCTGACATTCTTTAGCATCAGCGTAAACAACACCGTCAGATACTACATCATCTTCTTGTCCACCAACGCGTCCTAATTCAGCTTCAACTGAAACACCTTTAGCGTGTGCATATTCAACTACTTTACTTGTGATTTCAACGTTCTCTTCGAATGAGTGATGTGAAGCATCAATCATAACAGAAGTAAATCCAGCATCAATCGCAGCTTTACAGTTTTCAAAACTTGAACCGTGGTCTAAATGGATTGCTACAGGAACTGTAATTTCCATATCTTTCATTAAACCTTCAACCATTTTTACTACTGTGTAGAAACCACCCATATATTTAGCTGCACCTTCAGAAACACCTAAAATAACTGGCGCGTTTTCTTCTTGTGAAGCACCTAAGATTGCTTGAGTGAATTCAAGGTTGTTAAGGTTGTATTGACCAACAGCATAACCACCTTCTTTTGCTTTGATTAACATTTCTTTCATAGAAACTAATGGCATGGATAAAATCCTCCTTGTTTGTGCTTAAGCACTATTTTTATAAGGTAAGTATAGCACTTCGTTATCTTATTTGCATGTGCTAAGAATCGTTTTACGAAAACTTTTCAGCGATTTTCACAACTTCGTCAATTGTAAACGGCTTCATTAAGACACCTGTTGCGCCAGTTTGCTTAATTGATTGAATCTCTTCATCTGTCTGAAAAGCGGAAACAAGATAAACAGGAACATCCGAGAATTTTCTCAGCTGATCTAAAGTTTCGTCACCCGACATGACCGGCATTTTACGATCCAGAAAAATGAGATCGTAATAATTCTCCTTTAACATCTCTAATCCTATTTTTCCGTTTTCCGCAATTTCAGTATCATAACCTTTCATTTTAAATATTTCCTGAAAAAGAAGTCGAATATTAGGTTCATCGTCAATTACTAATATTTTCATTTCATGTTTTCTCCTATTCATTTATGATATGATATGTGTTAAGAATTTTAGAAAGAAGGTTTACCATGCTTAAAATATTTAATACGCAACTTAATGGTATCTTTAAAAAAATAGATATGCAAGAAGCTGAGCTGGATATAGCGGGCCGATTACTTGCACAAGCCGTTGTCGGAGAAGGTAAAATATACATTAAAGGATTTGGCGACTTAAAGCTTTTCGAGGAATTTGCTGCAAATAGTAAAGAAAGTTTATTCGATGCTGCAGTCTACATTTCTGATGCGTTAGTTGATGGAACAGATCGTATTCTTGTAATGAGCGATGCGTATGATGAAAGTACTGCTGAATTTGTCGATAGTCTGGAAGCACGAGATATCGACTACGTATTAGTATGTAATAAGCACGAAGATATTCGATCGATGAATTTTATCGATTTAAGTACACCACGTGCGCTGGTACCTACTGAAGATTTCAGTCGTATTATTACGCCGCATATGATGGCGATGAATTACATCTACTATGCAATCTATAGTGTGATGCATGAGATGCTGGTGGAGGAATAAGAAAAGAGTGATGAAACAAGTCTGATATATTGCGTATATCGGACTTGTTTTCTTGATATCCACGATTTCGACGTGCATCTTGTCCGATATATCACGTATATCGGACTTGTTTTCTTGATATCCACGATTTCGACGTGCATCTTGTCCGATATATCACTTATATCAGACTTGTTGCTCTTACACATTACTATTGAAACCAATAAACTCTACCTTTATTCTTTCCTTTAAACATACAGCTATTTAAAAGAGCTCTTTGGACTGTCTTAATTTCACAGTTACTCCATTCAGCTATTTCTTTAATTTGAAATGGTTCATTTTTAAGGATCGAAACTTGTCTAGCTGCTTCTGTAATATAATCTAGTTTGCTTAGTCGTCTACCACAACGACAAGCCACATATTTTTTTCTACTTGCTACCTCCACATACCCAAATCGCTTACACTTTGGACAACGATAACCTTTCTTCATCTGCGTATAATCATAATAAGCAAATCGGTGATTATCTACCGCGTCCGCTGATATCAACGCTTTAGCTAAACGATAGTCTTCATCAGTCGGCGGTCCAAGCTTTTTAAGATAATCTATAATACCAGGTATTTGGCCGGCAAACTTCACATATTGATCACCATTGAAGTTCCTCAAAACAAAATTTTCATTCACAAAGATGATGCGACTTACATGTTCGTATTGAAATACATTACGCATTAAAAATTGTGACAAAATAAGGTCTGCACGTTTCAACTGTGATATTATTGTTTGATCAACTCTACCGCGATTGTTCTTAAATATTCCATCTATATAAGTGTATTCTCCTGAATAATTTTTTGTATCAAAGTGAAAAATTTTACCATCCCCGATAATCAAAAAATCAAACTGAGCTTTACTAGATTCTTTCAACGTAATATCCCAAAGCTTCAATCCCCCTTCGACAGCTTGCAGTTGTTCATAAAAATAGTTTTCCCCGGCAAATCCAATTTGATATGCAAATAAAGCTGTACGATCATCTTTTGTCAGGTTACACCTTCCATCAACGTTCATCAAATAACTCATCTTATTATCAGGTTCATGAAGTTTTAGAAACATATTACACCTCCTACCAATTAATTTACAACAACACAAATCTGTTTTCAATAGTTAACTTTTGTTAACTCATCACAAACAAAAAAGGTCATCCAAAAGGATGACCTTTAAAAATCTTATTTATTAATTGCTGCCTCTATAAATCCACGGAATAAACTTTGTGGTTTCATTGGACGTGATAAGAATTCCGGATGGAATTGACATGCCACAAACCATTTATGATCAGGAATTTCAACGATTTCCACTAAGCGACCATCTGGCGAAAGTCCTGAGAATACTAATCCTTTTTCTTCTAAACGTTCACGATACTCGTTGTTAAATTCATAACGATGACGGTGACGTTCATCAACATGGTTCACACCATATGCTTCAAATGCTTTCGTACCTTCCTGGACTTCACATGGATATAATCCTAATCGTAATGTTCCGCCTAAATCTACAACATCTTTCTGATCAGGTAATAAAGCGATAACTGGATACGGTGTATTTGGATCTAACTCTGCTGAATGTGCACCTTTCAATCCAACAACATTACGTGCAAATTCAACTGTTGCAAGTTGCATACCTAAACAAATACCGAAGAATGGAATATCATTTTCACGCGCATATTGCGTCGCTAAAATCTTACCTTCGATACCACGTTCACCGAAGCCGCCAGGTACTAATATACCGTCAGCATCCTGCAGACGTTCTTTATAATTTGTTACATCTAAATGCTCTGAATTGATCCAGTCGATTTCAATATCTTTACCAAATACATAACCTGCATGTTTTAATGCTTCTGCAACTGAAAGATACGCATCCTGTAATGCAACATATTTACCTACTAATGCAATTTTCACTTTTCCATCCAAGCTGCGTACAGTATCTAACAATTGATTCCATTCAGTAAGATCAGCTTCACCACTTGCTTCTAGCCCTAAACGTTCAATCACAAGGTCATCCATGTCTTGAGCTTGTAATGCAACCGGAATTTGGTAAAGTGTATCCGCATCGCGACATTCAATTACTGATTTCTTATCGATATCACAGAATAACGCAATTTTATCGCGTAAGTCTTCTGTCATTTCATATTCAGTTCGCACGACGATCATATCTGGTTGAATACCTAATCCACGTAATTCTTTCACAGAGTGTTGTGTCGGCTTCGTTTTCATTTCACCCGCAGCTTTAATGTACGGTAATAATGTACAGTGAATGTACATTACATTCTCACGACCTAGGTCGCTTTTAATTTGACGAATTGATTCGATAAAAGGAAGTGATTCGATATCTCCTGTCGTACCACCAATTTCAGTAATAACGACATCAGCTTTCGTTGATTCGCCAGCTAAAAGTAAACGTGATTTGATTTCATTAGTAATGTGTGGAATAACCTGAACTGTCCCACCTAAGTAATCACCACGACGTTCTTTCTTCAACACATGAGAATAAACACGACCTGCTGTAACATTAGAATATTGATTTAAATTAATATCGATGAAACGTTCATAGTGCCCTAAATCTAAGTCTGTTTCTGCGCCGTCATCAGTTACGAATACCTCACCGTGCTGGTATGGACTCATCGTACCTGGATCTACGTTTAAATATGGATCAAACTTTTGAATTGTTACATTTAGACCACGATTTTTTAATAATCTTCCTAAACTTGCTGCAGTAATCCCTTTACCTAAAGAAGATACTACTCCACCTGTTACAAATATAAATTTTGTCATGATTTACCTCCTAAAAAAATAAAAAAGCACTCCGTTTGCAAAAGCAAAGGGAGCGCATAAGTTTATACGTTCGTCCTAATTAAAGGAGCCCAAGTAAAATAATAATCATTTTTGAGCAAAATGTCAACTAAGATTATTATTCTTCTTCGTCTTCTTCCTCTTCATCTTCGAATTGATCGTCTTCGTCATCGAATTCATCCGCTTCAACTACTAAACCTGCTTCTTCTAATTCATCTTCGACTTCTTCATCCTCAGCGTCAACGTTTTCTTCGTCATCTTCACTAACAACAATGTCTAATTCATCTTCGACTTCATCTTCACCAAGTAAAGCGATCTTAGGTGCATCTTCATCGTCTTCATCAAGCACGTCAAATTTTTGTACAGTCGGCGCGATTTTTTCTTCGATATCATCTACTGAATACCAGTCGCGAAGACCCCACATATATTCACCTGTTGATAAGAAACGACCATCTGTATTTAAATCTGTGTAGAATTGAACAACACGTGTTTCAATTTCTTCACTTGAATACTCACCTATAGATTGGAATTCATCGATTAAATCATAGAGGTTAACTTCTTTACCTTTTTCAGTTAAATAAATATAAGCTAAATCGATAAAAGAGTTTTCATCTATCATTTCTTTTGTATATTCAGAGATTTTCATTTTCTTCGTCCTTTCAAACTATGCTAGTTTAAGTTCACACTACATCATATCAAGAAAACGACCTCTAACGCAAGATTAATAACGAATTAATTTCGTTAAATGATGAGGATGTTCAGCATCCATCGGTACAAAGTTATTATTTAAGTATACATCTCTTAAATTTTCCGGAACCTCTACTTCTATCCTGATGACATCTTTAAAATGTTTACGGACAAAAGTCGCAATCTGACGCAACACATTTTCATGGATAACATCCACATCTTCAGTAATATCCATCGCTTTCAATGTAGCGATATCTCCATCAACTTCTAAATCGACAGTTCCTACTTCTTTTTCATCTTTCAGCAATTTAATATTGTCGCCATCTTGAACCAATTTTAATTTAGAAACATAGTTTGCGTCTAAGTCTAAATAATAAAGACGTTCCTTGCCGATTGGCCCATTAGGGTTTGTCGCTAAATGCATAAAGCCAGCACGCTCATATAAATTCCACGCACCTTGATTCTCAGCATCGACAACTAGGAAAAGATGATCAAAGTTCGGGAATACAGTCTGCGCAAACTCCGGTATATTCATCATAATTTCAGTACCATAGCCTTGCCCTTGCAACTTATTATTGATTGATAAACTACGCACGTAAACAGCGTTTACTGGTGTGTCATATCCTTCATGCTGATAATGTTGATGTAGTACAAAGAACCCGACAACCTGCTCATCATGATTAAGCACAACACATGGTCTGCGGTTCGGGTCAAATAAACCTTCATCTAAAACTTCTAAAGGTAATGATGAATATATCTTTTGTCTATCTGTTAATTCAAACGCTTCTAATTGAGGTCTATATTCCTCTTTATATTGAACAATCTTAATTTGAGATCCTATAAATTCCATAATGTTGCCTCCGTCTGAGATGAATTTAATAATTTACTCAATATATACCCATTTCATCTCAAAATTATCACAAAATTTAAACAAAACAGTGAAACGACACAAACAATACTGCATTATAGTATAATGACAAAAACAAATAATAAATGAGGTATTTATATGAAAATCGGTATTGATGCTGGCGGTACTTTAGTTAAAATCGCCATTTTAGAAAATGACAAATTCACATTCAGAAAACAGCTGAGCACCGAAATCCAGGAAGTAGCTGAATGGTTAAAGACTGTACCTGATGCACAAGTTGCATTAACTGGTGGGAAAGCAACATATCTGCAGAGCTTAATCCCTCAAAATGCATTTCAATCGGTTGAATTTGATGCAACATTCCGTGGCATCCAATCATTCCTAACAGAAATGAATCTAGATATTTCAAAATTTGTCTTTAGTAATGTCGGAACCGGAACGTCTATACACTTTGTAGACAACGGTAAACAAATCCGCGCAGGCGGAACAGGCGCAGGTGGTGGTATGATGATGGGATTATCTTACTTACTGACTGGAAAAGTAAATTTCGATGATATTGTGACAACAGCAAAAGAAGGAAACCGTGACATTATCGACTTAAAAGTAAAACATATCTATAAAGGTGATAAAACGCCGATACCAGGCGAACTGACTGCAGCCAATTTCGGTAACGTCCTTCATAACAAAGATACTAAAAACTTTACCGATGCTGATAAAATTGCTTCAGTATTGGGTATTGTCGGAGAAACCGTAACAACAGTATCCATTCATGCTGCACGTGAATTCGGTGCCGAATATGTTGTCTATATCGGTTCAAGTTTCTTAAATAATACGTTATTACGCGATATTGTTATGAACTATACAATTCTCCGTAACTTTAAGCCTTACTTCATCGAAAACGGTGAATATTCAGGTGCGGTTGGTACATTGAGATTGATGGATGAGCAATAAAAAACGCTGCGTTACTCGTGTAAGTAACGCAGCGTTCTGCTTTGCAGACGACCTTATTTCTTCCCGATTAATTTCACTAAACTAAACAAAAACGGAATTAAAGTCGCACTAATAATTGTCGTTGCTACTGCAATGCCTGTAGCATTATTTTTCTTACTCAAATGAATCACTCCTTAAGTCGAGCTTCAAATGCTTTTACGCGTGATTCTACTACATCTTCATCTCCGTGCCAGATACAGATAAATCGTGATGGGAATCCGTCTTTCTCTTTATAATCTCCATTATAATAGGCAAGCGGGAATAAGTATCCTGCTTTCACTTCATTCAATATGACATCAAAGAATTTCGCATTATCTCCAGCACTATAATACGCAAGAAACTTCTTATAATCTCCAGATAATACACTATCTAATAATAACAGCGAGCTTGAACCGTTCTGTCTGAAGTTAAGGTCGATTGCGTAAATCGCACCTTCGCTATCCACAAGTAAATCAAAGCCAGCAATTCCAGCATATCCTGCTTCTACACCATTTTGCATGATTTCCATTCCGGCATCGATGACATTCTGCGGGATATCATGATTTATAATATTCCCACGATATTTACCATACTTTTCAGTGATCTGCTGACTTGAACCAATAAACTTAATACCAAGTTCTTCGCTATATGCATATTGTACACAATAATTATGCACTGGCTCAATAAACTGTTCGATAATCATCTGCTCTGTACCTTCTGCTTCTCGGACACGTTTAATACTACGTTCAACATCTTCCTGCGTATAGCACAGCATTACGCCATATCCACCGGCAGTCGGATGTTCGTCTCCTGGTTTAATCACGAAAGGCAGTGACCACTTGCGAACAGTATTTTCAAACTCTTCAATCGCTACAACGTCACGTTTCGGTAAGAATTTCCCCTTTGTCCATTTATCCAGTATTGATTTATTGTTAAGCGCTAAAAATTTATTACGCGGTACGACATATTTATCGCCTGATACTAATTCTTCTTCATGAGCATATTGAAAGAATATCTTTTCTCCATCTGCAACTGCATCGCGTAACACCTGTTCATATGATTCACGTGTATTATACACTCTGAAACCATTTGGCATATCAAATCCAACTGCATTAAACAACGCTTCAGTTTTATCTGTCACAGTCGCTTCGTGTACAACGACCGGCATCTCGGCAATTAACAGTTCACGTGCGCTCAGTAAATTTGATTGGTGTTCTTCCGGCTGTAGCCATGGATTAAAAGTATAGGATGGGCGTGATGAATACATCACTTTCTCCCCATATAAATCTTTCATAACTAATGGTAAGTTGATTGGTTTAGTCCCCATAAATGTTCTCCTTTAATGTTTCATGTAAATGTTTAATGCGTTGTAGTTCTTCAGGTTTCTCGATTAACTCGATAGCCATCGTTGCCATTATTTTAGCGCCTTGTAATAAGGCATGGTCTCCGTGTGCGCTTTTCGCTGCTTCACGAAACTCTACTGTGTGGCCTACGAGCGACGATGGCCCCATCTTTATATGCGGGTGAATCGTAGGAATGATATGACTTACATTCCCCGTATCCGTTGAACCGAAACCAAAATCATCATGCAAAATTGGTTCATTATGCATAATAGCATGTTTCTCAAATAAATCATCTAAAAATGTATTTCTGATGAATTCATTGACACCATTTTGAATGTGGTTGAGTTGATATTCTGCACCTGCTGTAATTGACGCACCTTGTGCTACACGATCAACTTTACCGGTTAATACATCTAAATCTTTTCTGCTGATTGCTCGTGTATAAAATCTCGCTTTCGTATAATCCGGAATAATATTTGCTGACTTACCACCATCTAAAATAACACCATGCACTTTATCCGTCTTTTTAATATGTTGACGCAGTTGACCGATACCATTAAAGAAACTGATCATCGCATCAAGCGCGTTAATACCATTATGTGCATTCTCAGAAGCATGCGCAGTCTTGCCAAAAAACTCCACTTCAAATACGTCTACTGCCAGTGTTGGCACGGTTCTAAACGATTCATGACCAGGATGAATCATCAATGCTACATCACTATCATTAAATAACCCAGCTTTAACGTATGATGCTTTCGCACTCCCGTTTACACCACCTTCTTCAGCTGGTGTGCCGAACACTTGAATGACACCGCCTAAATCATCAATCACTTCTTTTAGAGCAATCGCTGATAATACGCTAGATGTGCCGATAATGTTATGACCACATGCATGTCCTAAACCTGGCAATGCATCGTATTCTGCTAAATAAGCGATAGTAGGTCCTGCTTTCTCGCTTTCATACGTTGCGATAAATCCAGTTTCATGTCCTGCAATATCACGCTCTATACTAAACCCTGCATCTTTTAATGTCTTGCTCAGCAAATTAGACGCAAAGTATTCTTCGTTGCCTAGTTCAGGTCGTGCATGAATTTCATGACTGATGCGTATGAATTTATCTCTATTTTCATCTATATATTGTAATACTTTGTTATTCATATTATTCTCTCCTCCGTACTTATAAAAAAAAGACATTCCCAGATAGGAATGTCTACACGTTCTTATCTGCCAGCTTACGCTGTAGGAATTAGCACCTTACATTACTGCAGGTTGCTGGATGTCATCGGGCCCTTCCCTCAATCCGTCTTGATAAGTTATTGAATTTATAGATAACTATATAGTTATCTATAAATTCTGTCAAATATCAAAATTAGTATGTTGGTAAAGTAATTAAGAATTTCGTGCCAGCAACTGAACTGACAACGTCTATCGTGCCGTCATGCAGTTCCACGATTTCTTTTGCCACAGATAATCCCAAACCACTGCCATTATGATGTTCATTTGTTCTGTTACCACGATAGAACTGTTCAAAGATATGTGTCAGATCTTCCTGTGGTATACCTTGCCCGTTATCCGCAATTTCTATAATCGCGTTATTTCCATTCGTATACGTACTGATCCATACTTCAACATTGACATTATGTGTAAAACTATTCGACACAATATTCGTCAGCACGCGATCCATCCTTGACGTATCAATATGAATCGTCGCATCTTCTTTAAGTATATAGCTTAAACCTTTATTGCCATATTGAGAGACAAATGCATCGATATATGTTCGCAAACATATTTCTTCTGTATGGAATTGAATCCCGTCACTTTTCAGCTGATAGACCATATTTAAATCTTTAAGCAGCTGATCAATATATAATGCTTTATCTTCAATAATGCCGATAAACTTCTTCTGTTCGTCCGGTTCAAGCGGCATACCACTGTTAAGTATTTTGGCATATCCATAGATTGAACTAAGCGGTGTTTTTAAATCATGTGTAATACCCCGTACCCATTTTTCCCGCTGAATATTCATATTACTTTGGTAATTTTTATCATCTGCAAGCTTTCCTGTAAGTTTCGCTATCGCACCATCAATCGGACTATACATACGATATTTACGACGTAACCGACCATTTTTATAGATTCTTTCATCATTAAGCACTGAATAGTCACCTTTTGCAAGTTGCTCTACCCATGTTGAAAAGTGTTTTAACGGTTGCGCTAGTCGATTACCTAAAAAGATTGAGAACAGTAATATAGCAGCCAATACAACGAGATTTATCCATGCATACCAAATTAAAAAATTTTTTATGTCATTCATAAAATCTTTATCATACATATAGCTGTCCTCTGCAAAGATTGCTTTCGTATCAGCCGGATGTTGATTTTTCTGAACCACATAGTAATTTTTATTATCTTTAAAATATGAAACAAAGAAATATTTCTGGTAATTGTCATTATTCTTATGCTTAAATAGCGTACTATTCACGACATCTTCATCAAACTGTCCAGAAATTTTAGTTAAGCCTTTTTTATCTGCAACGAATAACGCAAGATCGTGTTGCTCTAAATAACGCTGTGCTTCTTTCGAATCAGTTTCAAGCTTACGTCTCGCTTCATTTAATACTTTATTCTCCAAATAGATAACCTGCTGTCCTTTAGGCAGCTCCCATGTCGTAAATGCTTCAGCACGATATGTATTTAACGGCTGTAATTTGAAATCTTTATCAGACGAATAGATGACCTTACCACCCTTGTCTCTTACTACAAGTATGCCGTTGTGCTGTTTAATATAATTAACCATCTCTTTAACCGGTTTAACTTTGTCCCCGTCAAACTTAATATATTCACTAATAGCATATGAATCCACACTTTGCATATCTTCCTCAAAGAAACTTTGTTCACTGGTAACCAGAAAATAGAGAAAGAAGGCACAAATAATTAAGGTCACTGAAAAATAAAAGATAAGAAAATAACGGATAAAGCGAATCATAAATTTTTTGCTGATGCTCATTTATCCTCACCTGATTTTAAAATGTAGCCGATACCACGTGATGTTAGTAATAATTTCGGTTTACTTGGTTCCACTTCGAGCTTTTCTCTTAACTTTCGGATATGAACCATCACTGTATTATCATCTACAAACTGATTTTCCCACACCGCTTCATAAATCTGCTCTTTTGTACATATCTCATCCTGATGTTCATAGAGGTATTGCATCAATAAATATTGTTTTCCTGAAAGCAGATATTTCTTATCTCTTACAGTTAATTCTGCATTTCGTTCATCAAATGAATATAACGCCTTTTCTTTTTTACCGGACTTCATATAACGCTCGACATTAACCTTTACTCTCACCGCAAGTTCCATCGGATTAAATGGCTTTGTAATATAATCATCTGCGCCATTTTGAAAGCCTTTAATCTTATCTCTATCCTGTGTATTGGCCGAAACATAAAGAATCGGCGCATCGGTCATTTCACGTATTTCATTGCCAAGATCATAACCTGACCCATCCCCAAGATTTATGTCCAATAGATAAGTATCATAATGTGTACTAATCATCAACTTCGCCTGTGCAAATGTAGAAGCAATATCAACTTTTCCGAAACCTTCACGCACAAGAATAAACTTTATAAGTTCGGCAATCTCAAGTTCATCTTCTACAATTAATATTGACGGCATATTTTTATCTCCTTTAAAAACGCATTTCTTTAGTAATAATAACAAAATTCCCACTATTTTTGTATTATTCTTTTAATTATGAAAAAACAAGATAGAAGTAATCTTCAATCTCGTTCTTATATTATTGAAACATCTTCATGTGATGTTCTATCACTATACCAGTCAAGAGCTTTTACTGTCATTACGGTGACAAAGATCAG
Organism: Macrococcoides bohemicum; assembly: GCF_003259675.1. Taxonomy (GTDB): domain Bacteria; phylum Bacillota; class Bacilli; order Staphylococcales; family Staphylococcaceae; genus Macrococcoides; species Macrococcoides bohemicum. The sequence goes on from NZ_PZJG01000009.1 coordinate 42,857, forward strand.
TTTAGACTGTTCATATGCGTGAACTTCAAATGGATACATTTTAGCAAGTTCTCTTTTCACACTATTATATCGTTCCATCTCACTCGGATAATATTTTAAATAGCTGGTAAACGCAGTCATTTCTAAAATCTTTTCATGACCAGATGGAAATATATAGAGCTGATGTGTTCTATCACCTGAAACGCGCTTCACATATTGTAAGCAATCTTTAAATTCCGGTGTAATTCTTTCATAACCTAAATTGATTAAAGCCAGATGCTGCGTTTCAAAGAGCTGCAAACTTTTAGTGACAATCATCATATCAATAATTGGTTTAGCCGACATACCAGGCACTGCTGTTGAACCGATATGCAATATATTATCGGCGTGCTCTTTAATACTATTTTTTAATTTTCTGCTTTCATCTAAAAACAAATGCTGCCAAATACTATCATATGGTAAAACAACAATCTTCTTCATATGCCACCAACTTTCAAATTTTGTAATAGTACTATTATATCTTATTGTGACAAAATTCACAAACTATTTCGTTGTTTTCTAATTCGTACCATGTTATTATTAATCCCGAGTTAACCGATAAGATTACTTAAATTATAGGAGCGGAAATAATCATGAGCTTACCTTTTATGGATATATTTAAAAATTGGGCATCTGAATACGATAACTTCGTGACTGGTCAGGACCCTGAATATAAAGATGTTTTTGTAAACTATGACTTTATGATTGCACAAGCAGTAAAACATGCACAAGGCGATGTTGTAGAATTTGGACCAGGTACTGGTAACTTAACTAATTACCTTTTACAGCAAGGTTTAAACGTCCGTGCGATTGAACCAAGCGAAGAAATGGCAGCAATCGGAGAAAAGAAGACAAGGATTACGTTTGAACGTGGTGACTTCTTAAATTTCAAACAGCAACCAGCTGATACATTTATCTCTTCATTTGCTTTCCACCACTTGACAGATACAGAAAAAGATATCGCAGTCGGTAAATATGCAGAATTACTTAATGATGGTGGCCGCGTCATCATTTTAGATACAATCTTCAATTCTGAAGAAGAGAAACGATTGATGATAGCGCACTATACGTCACTTGGTTTCAATAATTTAGTAGATGATTTAAACCGTGAATATTATCCATTAAAAGAAACGATGGAAGTTATCGCCAACCGCAATGGCTTCGACTATCACGATACACAGCTTAATCGCTTTGCACACCTTCAGATTTTAGAAAAAAAGACAATTAAAAAGCCATTTGATTTAATCGGCCACACACCTATAGTAGAAATTACAGCATTTCCGTTAAATGAGGGAAACCGTATTTTCGCAAAACTAGAGAATCATAATTTAGGTGGTTCAGTAAAAGATCGCCTTGGACTAAATATTATTACAAAAGCTTTAGAACGCGGTGATATTAAAACCGGTCAAGTCGTTGAAGCAACTGCAGGGAACACGGGTATCGGGTTAGCACTTATATGCCAGAAGTATGATTTAAAATTACGTGTATACGTTCCTGAGAAGTTCAGCGTTGAAAAACAAAGCATTATGCGTGCTTTAGGCGCAGAAATTATCAATACACCAACGGATAAAGGGATGCTATTCGCACGCGAGGAAGCATTAAAATATGCACAGAAAACGGGTGCATTCTTCACCAATCAATTCGAATCACCTGATAATCCTTCTAGTTATGAAGGACTTGCGAATGAAATTATCGCTGATGTTGGACGCGTTGATATGATCGTAGCCGGCGCTGGTTCAGGTGGTACGTTTACAGGGCTAGCACACTACTTTAAAGATGCACATAAAGTCATCGTTGAGCCACAAGGTTCAATATTAAATGGTGGTGAATCAGGCAGTCACAGGACTGAAGGTATCGGTGTTGAAAAATGGCCAGGTTTCTTACCAAAAGATTTAATCGATGCAGTTGAAACGATTTCTGATATTGATGCTTTTACAAAAGTGTCAGAACTTGCTAAGCTTGAAGGGTTAATGCAAGGTAGTTCATCCGGTGCTGCATTACAGGCGGCGCTAAATCAGCAACAACACTTTACGAATCAAAATATCGTTGTCATCTTCCCGGATGCTAGCGACAGATATTTATCACAAGCAATATTTAATATTAAAGGAGAATAACAATGAAGAAAAAAACAATGATGATTCATGGTGGACAAACGACTGATGTCTATACTGGGTCAGTCAATGCACCAATCTATCAGACAAGCACATATAAACAAGATGGTATAGGTAACTTACGTCAAGGCTACGAATATTCTCGTACGAAGAACCCAACACGTACTGCTTTAGAAACGTTAATCGCAGACCTTGAACATGGACATGAAGGTTTCGCATTCGGTTCAGGTATGGCAGCAGTATCAACAGTAGTAATGCTGTTAAATGCTGGTGACCATATCGTAGTTGGTAGTGACGTCTACGGCGGAACATACCGCGTATTTACTAAAGTATTTGACCGTATCGGCATTAAATCAACGTTTGTAGATACAACAGATGTTGAAGCGGTTAAAGCGGCAATTACACCTGAAACTAAGATGTTATATATCGAAACACCGACAAATCCATTACTCAATGTTACTGACATTCGTGCAATGGTTGAAATCGCACAAGCAAACGACTTAATCTCAGTAGTAGATAATACATTTATGACACCATATTTCCAGAATCCAATCGATCTAGGTGTTGATATCGTATTACATTCAGCGACAAAATATATCGGTGGTCATAGTGATGTTGTAGCAGGCTTGCTTGTTTCACGTACACCAGAATTATCAGAACAAATTCACTTTATTCAGAACTCTGCTGGTGGTATACTCGGACCACAAGATAGTTTCCTACTTGTACGTGGTATTAAAACACTTGCATTACGTATGGAACAAACCGAAAAAACAACGAAGAAAATTATCGAATTCCTACAATCACAAGATAAAGTAACAAACATCTTCCACCCATCATTATTAGATGCAGAACGTAAAGCAATTCATGAATCACAAGCAACAGGTTTCGGTGGAATGATTTCATTTGATGTCGGTTCTAAAGAAAATGCTGAATTACTTGTAAAATCTTTAAAATACTTTACATTAGCTGAATCATTAGGTGCAGTTGAAAGTTTAATCTCTGTACCAAGTCAAATGACACATGCATCTATTCCACGTGAACGCCGTTTAGAATTAGGAATCACTGATGGATTAGTACGTATTTCAGTGGGTATTGAAGATAGTGAAGATTTATTAGAAGACTTAAAAGAAGGATTTGCATTACTTAAATAATCAGGAGGCACATCATGACACAAAAAATGAACGTTGAAAGCTTTAACTTAGACCATACAATCGTAGATGCACCATTCGTACGTTTAGCAGGTATTAAAGAAGGTATCAATGGCGATGTAATTAACAAATACGATATCCGTTTCAAACAACCAAACAAAGAACATATGGAAATGCCTGGACTACACTCATTAGAACATTTAATGGCTGAGAACATCCGTAACCATACAGATAAAGTTGTAGATTTATCACCAATGGGATGTCAGACAGGATTCTACCTATCACTAATTAATCATGATGACTATGAAGACGTGTTAGTTATACTGGAAAAAACATTAAATGACGTCCTTACTGCTACAGAAGTACCAGCATGTAACGAAGTACAATGCGGATGGGCTGCAAGCCATTCATTAGAAGGCGCACAAGCTATCGCTAAAGAAATGTTAAGCAAAAAAGACGGCTGGAGAAATATTTATCAAGAAGGTAAAGCACCAGCAGAATAATTTAAAATCCACCTCAGCTGAGGTGGATTTTTTTCTAACTCAAGATCAACAAATTATCCATTAAAATCTAATTAAATTAGCAGCTGCATAAACGTCATCATATTCGTTTAATACTTTTAACTGTTCATCAACAATATCTAAATGATATGGACCAGTCATCTCACCAATTTCATACATCTTCGCGCTATCAATGTCATCATGCTTCTTAAAATTAAACGCTACGCTGTAATCTGACTTTTCACCAGTACCATATACAAGTTCACCTAACACTTTAGCTGTACCATTACCTTCAAAGTAAGGTTTCAACTCTAATGGCAATGTAAATCTGAAACGATAATGCGGTGTATTATGCATAAGATAATTATAAAGCACGCGATCAATTCTATAATCTAAGCGGAAAGCAACACCATTATCGTTTGGCGTTACCACTAAATTCTTCACCATAAAGTGTGGCATATGAAACTCTTTACCTACAGCTTCAGGTGGCGTCGGTTCCGGCTTTACAAGTTCAACATTGACGCTTTTTTTCTTCTCATCGTTATGATTCAAATTTTGTACCTCATCGTTTTGTTTTTGATTTTTCGTTAAGAAATAATATAGTGCTCCACTCGCTGCAACAAATACAATTGCACCGACTGCACCAGTCGTCTTTTTACAGTTACATTTCATAGTGACGTCCCCTTTATCTACGTTATTTTATTTCACTATACCCCATTCATGTTTATCTTAAGCGAAACTATTAAAAATCTATAAAAAACTATAAAAATAATAAAAAAAAATGTTAATGTAGTGTTTGTACTTTAAGAAATGAGGTTTTACTTATGCTTTTCTCACGAACACCGGTAAATAAACTTTTACCGTTCAGTTAATGATTTCGACAAAATGAAAACATTCATTAAAAGTATTGCTGAAAACTAGTATTTACAGATAATTTACTTTAAATTCACTCCATCTCAATATTAAAAGGGTAAGATGTCTATCATGGAGATGATAGACATGTTTACAGAAAAAGAACGATTAAACTTAATTATGTCGTATGGTTTAGAAGAATCCATCGATCTTTATAATAAATATTATGATGAAATCCATTCTATAGATCTTAAAAAATTTAAATCAACAATGAGCATCCAGTATGATTTACCACAAAAGCTTGCTGATGCCATATACTTTATAGAATATCATTATAAAAATCGGGGTCCCCACTTTGAAGAGATCATGGACTTCTTTAATACTTTACGCGCGATTGAACGACAAGTGATATAAAAATAGCTCACTACAATAAGTAGCGAGCCATTTTTATTTGTTTCTATTTCAATTTATTCAAATAACTCTCTCCGAATTCAGGTAATTTCACTTCAAAGTTATCAGCGATCGTAGCACCAATTGAAGCAAATGAGTCGTGTCCTGAAAGTTCACCATTACCGATTGATTTTGAATACATCAATAAAGGTACGTATTCTCTCGTATGGTCTGTTCCAGGCATTGTTGGATCATTACCATGATCTGCAGTAATGATTAATAGATCATCTTCACGAAGTTCATCTAATAGTTCACCTAAACGCTCATCAAATGCTTTAATCGCATTCATATAACCTTCTTTATCACGACGATGACCATATAACGCATCAAAGTCTACTAAGTTTAAGAAGCTTAAACCTTTGAAATCGCGTTTTACAACTTCTAATAATTTATCCATACCATCCATATTATCTTTCGTACGGATTGACTCAGTAACACCTTCGCCATCATAGATATCATTAATCTTACCAATTGCGATTACATCTAAACCAGCATCTTTCATTTCATTCATCACTGTACGTCCGAAAGGCTTTAACGCATAATCATGACGGTTAGATGTTCTCGTAAAGTTTCCAGGTTCCCCTACATATGGTCTTGCAATAATACGCCCAATCAAGTATTTAGGATCCTTTGTAAACTCACGCACTTTCTCACAGATTTCATATAATTCATCTAATGGAATAATATCTTCATGGGCAGCAATTTGTAATACAGGGTCAGCTGAAGTATAGACGATTAAATCGCCAGTCTTCATTTGATGTTCGCCCCACTCGTCAATGATTGCTGTACCTGATGCTGGTTTATTGGCAACAACTTTGCGTCCTGTCATTTCTTCGATTGCTTGTACGAGTTCCTCAGGGAATCCATCAGGATAAACTTTAAACGGTTTATCGATATTTAACCCCATAATCTCCCAGTGTCCAGTCATCGTATCTTTCCCAACTGATGCTTCAGATAATTTCGTATAATAGCCAACCGGTTCATCTACCTTATTTACTACTGGAAGTTCAGCAATATTTCCTAAACCTAAACGCTCTAAGTTTGGTAGCTTTCCTTTGTAACCTTCTAACGTATGTTTTAAAGTGTGACTTCCAAGATCTCCGAACTTGTCAGCATCTGGTGCTTCACCTATACCTACAGAGTCCATTACAATTAAATGAGTTCTATTAAATTTCATGATTATCTCTCCTTTGCGTTGTGCTGAATGAGGTAGATTTCAGTGGTGACTTGTCCAATATCTCATGTTTATTGAACACATCGCTCAAACATCCAATCCAATCCTACTACTCAGTAATAACTTTATGAATCAATACTGGTGCTTCTGCACTGTCTGCAATTTCAATATTGTCGTAAATCTTATTCATAACGTCTTCTACATTATCTCGGTTTGCGTATATTGTTACAAGTGATTCGCCCGCTTCAACTTTGTCGCCGACTTTCTTACGTAACATCAATCCTACTGCTAGATCAATAACGTCTTCTTTCGTAGCGCGTCCTGCACCGAGTAACATCGAAGCCACTCCGATTTCATCTGCTACAATCTTGCTTACGACACCACTTTCTTTCGATGGTACTTCAATCACATATTCTGCTTGAGGTAACTTAGTAACGTCATCAACGACTGACGCATCTCCACCTTGGTTAGCAAGGAATGTTTTAAATTTCTCTAAAGCTTTACCATTATCAATCACTTCCTGTAATTTCGCACGTGCTTCATCTAACGATTCTGCTTTACCTGCTAATACGACCATTTGACTTCCTAAAGTAAGTACAAGTTCTGTTAAGTCTTCCGGTCCTTCGCCGCGTAATGTTTCAATCGCTTCTTTCACTTCCAGTGCATTACCGATTGCAAATCCTAATGGCTGACTCATATCAGAGATTATCGCCATCGTATTACGTCCGACGTTATTTCCGATCTTAACCATTGCATGTGCAAGCTGCTCTGCATCTTCTTCTGTCTTCATAAATGCTCCCGCACCTGTCTTAACATCTAATACGATTGCGTCAGCTCCTGCTGCAATCTTCTTACTCATAATACTTGAGGCGATTAACGGTATACTATTCACTGTTCCTGTTACATCACGTAATGCATATAATTTTTTATCTGCCGGTGTTAAATTACCTGTTTGTCCGATTACCGCTAACTTATCTTCATTTACAATCTTAACGAAGTCTTCTTCTGAAATTTCAACATGGAATCCTTCTACCGCTTCTAATTTATCAATTGTTCCACCTGTATGTCCTAATCCACGGCCACTCATCTTCGCAACCGGAATATCAAGTGCTGCTACTAACGGTCCTAATACTAAAGTTGTTGTATCACCAACACCGCCTGTTGAATGTTTATCAACTTTCACACCTTTTATAGCGCTTAAGTCAATCTGATCACCACTTTCAACCATCGCCATCGTTAAGTGAGCACGTTCTTCATCGTTCATATCCTGGAAGAATATCGCCATCGCTAAACTCGATGCCTGATAATCAGGAATTTCTTCTTTAGTATAACCCTTAATGAAGAATTCAATTTCTTCTTTTGTTAATGCATGTCCGTCACGTTTCTTTGCAATAATGTCTACCATTCTCATAATTAATAACCTCCATTTTTTTGTAAGCGTTTTCTTTTATATCAAAAGTGAAAGGGAATTAATAATCCCCTTTAGCTTCTTCACCCTTTAAAATTTGTACACCAGCTGATGCACCGATACGCGTAGCGCCAGCATCGATCATCGCTTTAACGTCTTCATAAGAACGCACGCCACCTGATGCTTTTACGCCCATATCAGATCCAACTGTTTCACGCATTAATTTCACATCTGCTACTGTCGCTCCACCTGTTGAGAATCCTGTAGAAGTCTTAACGAAATCTGCTCCTACTTCTTTCGCAATTTCGCTCACTTTCACTTTCTCTTCGTCAGTTAAAAGACTTGTTTCGATGATTACTTTCGTCGTAACATCTCCTGCAGCATCTACTACTGCTTTAATATCTTCACGTACTAAATCAAAGTTACCGCTCTTAGCCGCACCGATATTAATCACCATATCAACTTCACCTGCACCGTTAGCAATCGCATCTTTCGTTTCAAATGCTTTTACTGCTGGTGTATTAGCACCTAATGGGAACCCGATTACAGTACATACTAAAACATCAGTACCCTCTAATAAAGCATGTGCATATTTTACATGTGTCGGATTCACACATACACTCATAAAGCCGTATTCACGTGCTTCTTGTGCAAGCTGTTCAATTTGGGCAGTCGTTGTTTCTGGTTTCAAAGCAGTATGATCAATATATTTCGCTAAATTCATATTATTTATTCCTCCCTTATATTCAAATCCATTATAACAGATATTGAACAAAAGTAAAAATGTTAAATGAAATTACGTTCAAGTTAAATTAATTGCTTAGCTGTAATGCTGTCAGTTATAAGTACATTCGGTATACCTCCCGTTAGTGCACCTCGAATTGCTTCTATCTTATGCTTACCGCCTGCAACAAGTATGCTTGTTGGAATCTGCTTTAATGTATCCAGGGTCACACCCATCGTACGATCATCGACCCAGACGTCAGCAATTCTCCCATTCTTATTATAAAACCTTGAACAGATGTCACCCACCGCTTCATTCTTCAGACGCTTAACTTCATCGTCCGATAAAAAGCCAAGTTTAAACAACAGTGCTTCATCGCGCACTGTCCCTGTAGTGTATATGGCAACATCACATGCACTTGCCATGCTTAAAATCCCTTTAATATGGCGATCTTCACTCACTAATTGTTTCACCTGTTTGTTATCAAAAATAACAGGTACAGGTAGATCACGTGGAATGGAATTGAAGCTCTTTGCAAATAATGCTAACGTTTCATGTGAATTCGTCTTTATATTTGAGTATGAAATACCACCTTTTAACTGAATGGTAGAAACGCCAGTTAAATTCGTCGGTTTCATTAAATTAGCAGTTTCATACATCGTTTTCCCCCAGCTAATGCCGACGACATCGTTATTCTTCACATTATCATGAAGAAATTCTGCAGCTGCTTCTGCTATAGCACTGAGCACAATTTCGTATTTATCGCTCGATACTTCTTTAATTAAGACATACTTTAAATTATATTTTTCTTTCAGTAATTCTGCGAGTTCTTCACTTTTTTCATATGGGTCATGAATCGAAATATTGACAATCCCCATATCTTTAGCAAATTGAAGTTGTCTCGATACAGTCGGTCTGGAAATATTAAGTTCATCGGCAATTGCTTTTTGTCCTAAATTTTCTTCGTAATACATTTTAGCGATTCTAATACATTGTTTGATTTTTTCTTCCATTATGCTCACCTCTACTTACATTCATTTTAAGGGAAAACATAAAAAAATACACTTCAATTCCATTGAAGTGTATCAATTAATTTATTAACTAATAATAACGCGTTAGACTTTAAATTATCCTAAGAAAGATTTTAACATCCAGTTATGTTTTTCAAGGTTCGTAATCATACCTAAGAACATATCTGCAGTCATTTCATCATCTGCTTCTTCGGCTGTAGCTTTACCTTCTTCTAATAGTTTGATTACTTTATCAAAGTCTTTAGATAAATCTTTCACCATATCTTCTGCAGATAAATTTTTCTTAGCTTCTTTAACAACAGATAAATCTAAACTTTCTTTTAACGTTGCAATAGGATTTCCTTCAATCGCTAAAATACGCTCTGCTAATTCATCGATGTAAACGTTAGCCTCATCATATAACTCTTCGAATTTAGTGTGTAAACTGAAGAATTGTGGTCCTTTTACATACCAGTGATAGTTGTGTAATTTCGTATAAAGCACCGTCCAGTTTGCCACTTGTTGGTTTAATGTTGCTACTACTTTGTTTTCTTGTGTTTTTTTAGCCATCAATAATCTCTCCTTTTAATTGTTATTTATATTAATTATTATATAATAATTATTCTAATTAAGCAAACGATTCTGTCTGTCTTATTTTAAAATATTTGGGTATACTATTAAAAAGAGGAGGCCATTATGTTTAGAAAATACATATTACCTATCATTATCGCAATACTCGCTGCTATCATGCTACTATCAATCGATTACTGGAAACTACCTTTAACCGATATACTTACTTCTACCCCGTATATCGTTGTGTTATGCATACTTGCTGTATTATTTGCTATTATCGCCTTTATTTACAGTAAGCTTGCCTATAAAGTAGATAATGACCCTAGTTTAGAACATTACGAACAGGACAGAGCATCATTTAAGAAATTTTCTGAGATGAACATCGCTATCATTATTTCATTTTATTTCGCGCTCGGATCAATTCTATTAATCAGTATTAATGATGCGCCGTTGTATCTAGGAATTATCAGTATAATCGTGTTAATTATTGCTATTCTCATGCGCTATTACGGCTATAGCATGATTAACAAATTGTATCCGGAACGTGATTTACCCGAGAACTTTGAAGCAGACTTTGATGACAAGCTTATTGATTCATTATCTAAAGAAGAAATGTATACGATATTTACCGGTCTATATAATGCTTTTAAAATTACTAATATTTTATTACCCGCAGCAATGATGCTGATTACGATATATGGGTATGCAACAGGCGTACCGCAACACTTCGCTCTGTCGGTTATCGCCGCTGTCGCAATCATCATCAATATCGTCTACCAGATTACTGTCAGAAAGATGATCTAGACATTTTCATAACGCAATAATGCCGGATACTCTGAGTGTCCGGCATTGTTATGTCTATTTAATAGCTTCTATATAAAAAAGACACCCAATAATGAGTGTCTAAAAACTATGCTTGTCTATGTTCTTCTAATAATGGCTCATCCGGTTTAACAAAGAACCATAGGATAATTGCAAGTGCTGCCGGAATCAACATTAAATAGAACGTCGTATCCCAACCGAACTTCTGTACTAGTACCCCACCTAAGAATGGACTTAAGAAAGCACCGATATTACCCCATAAGTTCATCCATCCTGAAACAGTACCTGAGTAGTTACGTCCCAGGTCAGCAGCTGAAGCCCAGCTCATACCCATCGATAAACCTACCCCACCTAAACATAGTGATAAGTAAATGATGTTCATCGTCATATCATTAGTTTGAACTGATAAGAATAATGAAATCGCAAATACGATAAATCCAAAGATTGCGATACTTGAACGTGCTTTAAATTTAGAATGACCACGTGCAACAATCGCATCTGAAATTGATCCACCAGCCATGATTAATACGAACATCATTAACCACGGTGCTGCCGCTAAGAATTTCATATCCGTTAAAATAACATGATATTCTTCTTGCAGGTAAGTTGGTAACCAGATTAAGAATAATGTGATAACGAACTGTACTACGAAATATTGACCGGCGATTGCAAAGAAGCTGAAACGTTGGAAGAAACGTCCCCAAGGTGCAGTTTCTTTCGTAGCACCACCTACTGCATCACGGTTTTCCATGATATAGTGCTTTTCCGCTTCATTCACCATCTTATGTTGTTCAGGTAAATCTTTAGCAATAACAGCCCATAGTAAAGCAATTAAAATACCGATTGCACCAAAGATATAGAATACCGCTTCCCATCCAAACGCCTGATAAATAGCGATTGTTACAAATGGTGCAATAACAGGACCGAAGTAACTACCTGCCAGTAAGGCGCTTGAAGCACGACCTTTTTCTGATTTTGCAAACCAGTATGTGTTAAATACAGCGTTTGATGGATACATCGGTCCTTCACCAATACCGAATAAGAAACGCATCGTGTATAATAATCCGTGATTTTTAACAACCCCAGTCAGGATTGTAAATGCACTCCACCAGACTAGTGCAAATGTTAACATCTTCTTAGGACCAAATTTCTCAGCCATGATCCCTGCTGGTACCTGCATTAATGCATAACCTGCTGCAAATATAGAACCTAACATCCCAAATTGCGCTTTAGACATATTTAAATCTTCCATCATCGGACCAGCGATATAAGAAATATTCGCTCTATCCATATAGGCAATAACCCCGATGACAAAGAACATCAATGCGAACATCCAACGCACATTAGACTTTCTTTCATTCATAATATATTCTCCCCCATAATCGTTTTCGACTCACTCAGTCATCCGATGACTATATTTTTTGACTCCTCAAAAATACCACAGGATAAAACCGTTTACAATACCTTTGTGAAAAATAATATAATTTTTTTAATCCATCTCAACTTGATAAGAACAAGTATTTGTGACCCTATCACCACAATTAAAGTTATTAATTTCACAAACTTGTTATATTGTTAAAAACAAAAACTATATAACAGTTTTAAAAACGTTTATCTCTTTAATTCTTTAATTTATTAATACTTCTGGTAAAGACGATACAACCTAAAAAAACAATGTAATATTTCGAATAAATATTATATAAAAATATTCTGAAAAATGAAACAGATAATTTGTAACACACGACACTAATTGGTATAATATAACTGTTATAAAAATAAAATTTCATCAAGGAGTGTTTGTCAATGAAAGCAGCAGTATGGTATGGTCCGAAAGATATTCGCGTAGAAGAAAAAGAAATTCGTGATATGAAACCGAACGAAGTACGTGTGAAAGTTGGCTACGCAGGTATTTGTGGATCAGATTTACACGAATATCAGGAAGGACCTGTATTTATTCCAGTCGATAAAGAAGATGAATTAACAGGTGGAAAAGCACCTTTAATTATGGGGCATGAATTCTCTGGTACAGTCGTTGAAGTCGGAAGTGAAGTAAAAGACTTTAAAGTTGGTGACCGTGTATCTGTTAACCCAACGGTAACACATGGTAAAAGTATCGATGAACTAGACGTATATGATGGCTTTAGCTTTATTGGATTACACACAGACGGTGGTTTCACTGATCTAGTAAACGTACCTGAAGTTAATTTGTATCACTTACCAGACTCAGTATCATTACGTGTCGCAGCAACAATTGAACCGCTTGCAGTGGGTGTGCAGGCTGTAAAAGAAAGTGAAATTGAATTCGGTGATACTGTTGCAATCTTCGGTGCCGGTCCTATCGGATTATATACGACACTTGCAGCACGTGCAGCTGGCGCAAGAAAGATTATCGTATTGGATTTATCAAAAGAACGTTTAGAAAAAGCATTAGAATGTGGTGCTACTGACATCATCAATTCTGGTGAAGTGGATGCAGTTGAAGCGATTAAGAAAATCGTACCTGGCGGCGTAGATCGTTCATTTGAAGTTGCAGGTGTTGCACCAACATTTAAACAGGCAATCGATGCTACGCGCCCTCGCGGTAAAATGGTTATCGTATCAATATTTGCAGGAGACATCTCTTGGCCACCATTGCAATTAACAAACACTGGTGTGCAAATCACATCTACCATTGCTTATTCTAGAGCAAGCTACCAACAAACAATCGACTTATTAGGCAGTGGGCAAGTTGATACTGAAAATACGATTACAAAAGAAATCGAATTAGATGATATCGTCACAGAAGGCTTCGAAACATTAACGAACGATAAAAACCAAGTCAAAATCTTAGTTAAATTAAACGGCGAAGGATAATTTTTCCTAAAAAAATATAAGCCCCTAATCGATTAACTCGATCAGGGGCTTATATCAATTATTTTATTCAAAATCTTCTAAAATCAAATTCATTCCTTAGGTGGTTTCTTATGCTTTTCAACCTCAACCCCAGTAAAATATCCGATTGCGCCACCAATAAGAATCATAAATATAAGCATAACTATATTACTTTTCATAAACATTAACCCAAAGATCATTGCCATACAAAAAGCCCAGAACCATCGCTGTTGCATACAATCACTCCATTTATAAGATTACTGAAACGCAAAGTAATAATAAATCATTGTGATTATATTATAATACACCTATTACATATTCATCCACTAAAATATAAACAAATTATTCTTAATGGATAAAATGACATCTTAATTTACCTAAAAAAGCCTGAGGATTTTCCTCAGGCTAAAACAATTAGTTATAACTATATTCTCTTCTAAACTCTTCCGTAAATGCTTCAAGTTCAAAGTCATCCGGTACCTGCTCAGTACGGACAACTAGTACATCACACTTCGCATAACGTACAATCGCTTCTGAAACACTACCCATCACAAAACGTTCCAATGCATTTATACCGTTAGAGCCACAGATAATTAAATCGCAATTTGCTTTCGGCGCTATCTCTTTAGTAATAACCTGACGTGCTGCTCCGTGACCAATCTTTGTATCTACTGATTTCACGCCTTGTTCTAAAGCAATCGCTTTATAGCCATTCAACATCTTCTCAGTATACTTATCGGCATTCTCATGCAATGAACCCCGTTCACTTTCTACATTCGCGTATGTTCTAATATCCACCACATGCACTAATGTAATTGCTGCATTATTTCTTTTCGCGATGTCGACACCCTTTTGAAATGCATACTCACTCACTTTTGAGCCATCTACCGGAATCAAGATATGTTGATACATCATTTGTAACAGCCCCTCTCTTATCTTCATCTTTAGTATATCACCAAAATGAAAACGCTTCATTCTTTAAGTGCTATAAATCTAAATTCTCCACATATAAATTACGGACTTCCAGTTTCTGATCCTCATTCGGTAGGAAATACCATAAGCTATCCGCCATAATCGTACCTTCCCCAGTTAACTGGTACTTCTTCACATTATCCAATGCACCACGATATGATAACCCTAAACCTTTCAAATCGTCAAAGGACATATCCGTAACAACATTACCTTCAATATTTTTCAGGATGGCATCCAGTTTCGTCACAGATTGTACATCCACGATTTCATTCGCTAAACCTTGAATGACGATTTGCTGACGTTCCTGACGACCAAAGTCACCACCTGCACCATCGCCTTTACGTGCACGAATAAATGCCAATGCTTTATCGCCATCTAAATGTACAGTCTGTCCTTTCACAAAGTCATAGCCATTTGCACTGAACGTTGCATTACTCTTAACGTCAATGCCTCCGACCTCACCAATTAACTTATGCATGCCATCCATATTTACTGTCGCATAATAATCAATCGGTACGTTCATCAGCTTTTCAACTGACTGCACTGCCATCTTGGCACCACCATAGGCATAAGCATGAGCAATTTTTTCCTGCGTATCTTTTCCGACCATCTCACTATATGTATCACGTGGTATACTTACCATCACTGTCTTGTTCTTCTTCGGATTTATACTCAGCAATATAATCGAGTCGCTACGCCCTTTGTCCCCTGCAGATAATCGTTCTTCGTTCGCATCAACTCCAAATAACGCAACACTGACGGCGCCTTTATCCTGAATGCTCACTACTTTATCACGTAAATCAGATTTATCGCGACCTTCTATTTTGTGCTGAATATTATTAGCTGTCTCCTGAACTTTAAAATAAGCATTGCTTATATACCAGCCAATCCCTATCAACACGATAAAACATAACAACACGATCCACTTTAAACAGCCACCCTTTTTACTTCTCTTCATTATATACACCTCTCTTAATACTTATATTACACACAAACCCTTCATTACGCTATCTCGAAAACTTCCCGAAACGAAGCTTATCGCCCTCTAAGCCTAATCCACGATATCCACTGGCAAGCAATGACTGAATACGCATAAAATCCCGGCGCTCTACTTCGATAATATCCTTACATGCAGGATGGCAGGAAAGATTCTTCAAAAAGATAAATCTCAATTTACCACCATAGAGTTTATCTATCGCTATAATATGCATTCCCAGATGAAATTTATCTTTTAAGCTTGGTATATTATCAGGATGGACGGTAGCCATGATTACATTATAATACGGAGCAACTTCTTTAAATAGCCATTCACCAAGTTTACGTTGTAATGACATTCCTCTGAAATCTGGATCCACAATCGTAATATCAGAATAGATTAAACCTGCTGCTTTAGCATCATTAATACCAGCATACGGCCCTAAATAGTCTTCTACGGGCATATGCATCGTTCTGAACGCACCAATCACACCATCAATTTGAGCGACTGCCATCCATCCTTGCCGTATATCTTCTGTGAGTTCATCAATCGGCACGGAATCCAGTTCTTCAGGGTTTACGAGGATTTCAAGCGCACGCTGCTGAATGCGTTCAATCCTATCTACATCATTCATTTCAGCCTTTCTAATATAAATATCCAACATAAACTGTTATCCTTTCTTCTAACATCTGTTTTTAATTCACCTTTCATTATAAAGTATTATAAGGCAAAATTTACAATATATTTAAATTTAATTTATGAAGTTGATGAGCATATGAATCTATTATTAATTTACTAACAAAACTTATACATTGGACTCGCAAGCTTCATAATGTAAAAATTGTCTTTATCCAATGGCATGAGCTTCAAAAGTATAATATATTAATGTTTTTCATTTATTTTTATGATACACTATTTAAGTTAATAATATGAAATATATTATTTACAAATACTGAAATTTATAGAAACGAAATTTTATTAATATTTCAGTTAACGCACGGTTTATTGTATGTTTTACACCAACCGCCAAATTATCAAAAGAAATGAGCGAATTTTATGATCGAATTAGAACAATCTTTATTTAAAACAGTCAGCTTGATAGAAGGAAACCTCAACGAATCTTTAAATAAAGTATACGGTATTTCTTATACGGAATTCTTAATCCTACATAAACTCTACTTAGATAAAGAGAGTACAATTGCTGAGATACAAAAAGATATTTCATATAAGATGGATTCTGCAAGTACAAAGACAAAGAAACTACGCGCTATGGGACTTGTTGCGAAAGAACGTCGTAAAGACGATGAAAGAAAAGTAGCAACGAAATTGACAGATGAAGGACAAGTCTTAGTCGAAGATATATTGAATAAATACAACAATCATCAAAATAAATCATCAGTAAAATTTACTGAAAATGATGTTCGTACTTTACAACTATTAATTGATCGTTATAGAGAGCACTTCCATACAGATTTTGATATAAACAATTAATAAAAAATGCGTTTGAGATAAAATCTCAAACGCATTTTTTATGTTAAGCTAATTCAACTGGTTGTAAATTCTGTTGCTCGAAATGAGCTCTTTCTTCTCTCGTCATCTTTACAATCTTAAAACCAGTGTAGCCATAAATGATTGAAATAACAGGTACGATAAAGTTTAAAATTGCGTAAGGTGCATATTCAGCTACACTAACGCCAAGCGTTCCTACAATAAATACACCACACGTATTCCAAGGTACAAATACACTTGTTAACGTACCACTGTCCTCTAGACATCGGGATAAATTCTTTGGATGTAAGTTCTTATCAATATATGCGCGTAAATACATACGGCTCGGCACAACGATACTGATATATTGTTCTGAACACGTTGCATTTGTAGCAAAACAACTCACAATTGTTGCAGCAATTAAGCTGCCTGTAGATTTTGCTACTAATAAAATCTTAGAAATAATCGCATTTAACATACCACTAAACTCTAAAATACCACCGAACGTCATCGCTACAATTGTCATCGAGATGGTAAAGAACATCGATTCAAGACCACCCTTATTGAATAATTCAGTAATTAATTCATTTTTCGATTCCATCTTATAACCAGTTTGAAGCGTGTCCATAACAGTCTTCATGTTATCCCCTTGAACAAGTTGCTGTGCACCAGCTCCTAATATAATACCAACAACTAAAGCAGGAACAGCTGGCACTTTTAACGCAACTAAGACGATAACAATTACCGGAATCAATAATAACCAAGGCGAAATGACGAATTGATCCTTCATTGCATCTAATAAAGTATCTATCTTCTTCGTATCCATATGATCACCGGCGAACTGGCGACCAATAAAGAAGTATGCAATTAACGCAATAATGATGCCTGGAATCGTCGTAAAGAACATATGTTTAATATGAACAAATAAATCTGTTCCAGTAAGACCTGATGCTAAGTTTGTTGTATCGCTTAACGGACTCATCTTATCCCCGAAATAACTCCCTGATATTACAGCACCAGCAATCATACCAGCAGGGATGCCCATACTTAAACCAATTCCCATACCAGCAACACCAACCGTTGCCATTGTTGACCAACTTGAACCGATGGCTAATGCTACAATGCCACAAATTAAACAAATCGTAACTAAAAATAAACTTGGAGAAATCAACTTTAACCCGTAATAAATCATCGTAGCAACGACGCCTCCACCAATCCAGGCACCGATAACTAATCCAACCAGGATAATAATGACAATGGCAGGTAAAGCAAGTTTAATCCCTTTGTACATCATCTCTTCAATTTCTTCCCATGTAAAGCCATGTTGATGTGCAACAATTGCTGCAATCGCAGTACCGATCATCAATGGAATATGTGGCGCTTGCTCTAACACAACAACTGTAAATAACATACTCGCAATCATGAAGACAAGCGGTACGAGTGCCCACCAAACATTTATTTCTTTCTTTTGTTTTAATTTATTATTCATACCCTTTAATATCCTCCCACCAATGTTGAAATCGTTTACATTAATAGTTTAATGGAATAAAGATGAAAAATCTACACTAATTTTCGAAATACTTAAATTATTTAAAAATCTAAAAAAGAGACATGTTGCAACCAACATGTCTCTAAAAATATTTTCGAATAAATTAATACATATGCTTGCTAACAAAACGTCCCGTATAGCCATACAATGACTCTGCTCCACTATATTCAACCTTACCTAGACGTGTATCATCTCCACCGTAAAGGTCATATCCATATGTGCGTCGTCCATACACACTTAATTTACTATCAAATAACGGAGAACCTGATGCCCCTGCTCTGAATTTATCTTTCAATACAAATAAGGAGAAGTATTAAAAAGAGTAACCGTAAAATTTTTACTTAAACAAAATGAAGATAAGAACAAAAGTGGATTTTTATAATAAGGAAATTTTACATCTAATTGTCTATAGAAAATAAAAGAAAGTAATTAGCATTAATTAATTTCATGCTTAATCACTTTCTTCTGATTTCGTTTTGTCGATGATCATCGCCACTACCGTTAAAGTACCGATGATCAGAGAAGATACAATTGCATTATTTGGCCCTATAGCGAATAAGGTCAGTTGTGCTAATAACTGTTCCATACATTGTTCGCTCCTTTTCATCGTGTAATATACAATCAATATTTATCTTATTATAGCTTCTATTATCTGAAAATTCAAACACATAAATGTAACATTTTTATTACAAAAATTCATAAAAAAAGTAACACACACTCAATCGAGTGCGTGTTACTTAAAAATATAAACTTAGTTATTAATCCAGACGTCTCTGAAATAACTGATAAGTTCATTATTATTTACGACGAGAACCGAATAATGCAGCTCCACCTAATAACGCTAATACTGAAGCAACTGCTCCACCGTTATCTTTTTCACCTTTATCAGGTAATACTGTTTTACCAATTTCAGCTGGTTTAACAGTTTCACCTGGAGCTGGAGTTCCAACGCCATAGTAACCTTGGTCTACATTATAATTAGAAGCACCTTTTAAGTTTACGATAACGTCAGTTGGTCCATCTGAATCAATTGCTTCTGAAACATCATTATCGATGTTCGCAATAACTGGTGACCAGTCTAATGGATTATGGAAGTTAACGATGTATTGACCATCTGATAAACCATGGAATGCATAGTTACCATTTGCATCTGTTGTTGTTTCAGCGATAAAGTTTCCAGCATAGTCACGAATAGATACACGTAATCCTGCTACTGGGTTTTCACCTTGATCATATAAGTTGTTACGGTTTGCATCCCACCATACGTGGTCTCCGATTGATAAATTACCTTGTGATGGTGCTGGTTTAACTTCTCCACCATTACCTGGTGCTGGAGCTGGTGTAGCTTCTCCACCTTGTACTGGTTTAGAACCTTGTCCATTTAAAGGAATGAAACCAGTGTCTAAAGTAGTGATGTTAGCTCCGTTAATATCAACTAATACGTCAACTGGTCCGTCTGAATCTACATCTTCAGAACCGATATTTGCTACATCATTTTCATATCCTGCAGGTACTTCGAAGTTAACTACGTAAGTACCATTTTTTAAACCTGAGAATGTGTAGTTACCATTCGCATCTGTTGTTGTTGTTGCAACGTGGTTACCTGCATAATCACGGATTGTAACTGTTAATCCAGCAAGACCTGTGTCTCCTGCATCTTGAACTTAGTTACCGTTGTTATCTGAGTAAACACGATCTCCTAAAGAATATGTTGCTTCTACGGCGTCAGCTTGTTGACCAGCGCCTAGGAACAATAATGAACCTACTACTACTGATGCTGTTCCTACTGTGAACTTTCTAATACCATACTTGTTCATAAAAATCCTCCTCTTTATCTCTTAATTATTCAAATTGTCAATTCGCCATAATAATCAGATTATGACTTATTATTATTTTAATACTATTATTTTACAATGTCACACTTACATGCATTTAACATACAACTAAGTTATCAACAATTTTGTATAAAAATACATTATTTTTGTATATTTATATTTTATATTGTATCATACATTTTTTAGCAATTACCATACATCTATTATTTATAAGTGTTTCCTTGCTATTTATATAATAAAATATATTTTTATATACAAAATAATGTATATTCTTATCCGCAATTGATAGTTCGTTTGAATTGTGACAATTTTGTGACAAGATGCTTTATATAATATTTACTCTTGTATTTATTATAATTTTTAAAATTTAGTTATCGTTGAAACTAAAAGCATTAATGTTATCTGGAATATTCAATTTTATTTCAGAATTGCACTTCCGAAATCTATAATTCCATATTGGTTTATATCTATGTGCAGAATTGCTGATGTATAAACAAATCGTTTTTCATTGATTAATACATTCGAATAATAATAATTATCCTCTAGATCTTTAATGTGGCTTATCGCTTCATCTTCTAATAAAATGAAAATTGTCAAATTGAAAATTTTTACAAAATTATTAAAAAGGTTCTTTATTGATATACTATTCTTTGAACTTTCCACATAACAATAAATCATATAACATAAATTGGTTGCTTTTTATGTATTGACTCAGTCATCCATAGGATATCTACGTCAAGATCATCCGTATGTTGTTCGTTATATTGCTCTTGTTTTATACAGACTAACTCAATACAAATTCTATTTTTATTAATCTGTTTAATAATGTGTTTAAATATTACTTCACTGAATTCATCAATAAGTTTGTGGATATTCCCCCTTTTTATTTTTTTATCTAGTATCTTCGCCATCCATTTAAAGTATTTATCGTTTTTAAGGAAATATTCGTATAGGTAACTTTGCAATGATTGAAATGTCATTCTTCTTTCATCAAAATTGAGCGTTGATTTTGGATTCATCAATAACATTCGATGGTTGAGATAAACGCTTTTATACTTGCTGGTGTTATACTTGCTGGTGTCATACTTATCAGATGAAATATATTCAGAAAAACACTTTTTATTTTCTATAAAATACATGCTCTCTACTTCTACAAGACGTTTAAAGTATTGGTTTACTTGCAAAATAATTTCATGCTCTTTCTTAGATTTGACAAAATATGGTTCGGTACCAACAATTTCATCATCTTCTTCGCGATATATAGCACTAAAAGGCTTAGAAAGTAAGTATTTAATATGTTCATTCTTTTTATTTACTGTAATAGATAATTGAAAATCATCTATTACATCAATATTGATAACATCATTGTTCCGTCAGTATCAAAAACGGTCTTTTCAACAGTACCATCTGCTATTGTCAATTCAACAACTTGGCCTGCTGTTGCGAAACCTGTCAGTTCTGTATTATCAGCATTCAATTCAAGATTTACTGCTTTCTCTGGTAATATTGATTCTGATATTACACTGTCAGTTATCGGTGATTCAGTTGTAGCCTCTTCTGTTGTAGCTGTTTCTGTCGGCGCTTCTGTTGCCAGTGTTTCCTTCGTAGTTTCTTCTGCTTCAGCACTATTGCCCAGAAAAATTAAAGTTCCCACTAATATTGATGCTGTACCTACCGTAAATTTAAGTATCGAATACTTATTCAATTTGTTCAGCAAAAAGTCGTGTTTTTCATGTGTTTCCTCCAAATATAACCTTCTTTAAAGGTGGTTGATTAATATTAGTTATTATAGCATGATTATATTAATTTTTAGTTTATTTTTACATCATAGAAATTACAGAGTTTTATATTCATAATAATTAAATAGGAGTCATTTTTAATAACAAATATATAATAATTATTGAGATGTACTATTACTACCTTCCATCTTAAAAAAACACCTCAAAAGTTAGATTTCAAGTCTAACTTTTAGGGTGCCTTTCATTTACATCTTTAAATATTATCTTGTTTTAAATGTTAACAAAATATTTGTTTATTATGAAAAATAGTTAATACTAAAGTATTTTTTGTTTCAATTAACTATTTTTATCAAAAACAGCTCTAAATTCTTCTTTTTCAATTTCATTTGCTTGTAGTTTTTGTTGTCTTAATAATATTTCTTTATCTCTTTTTGTCAAATTAAGCAATCTAATCAATTCTTCAGGATTTGATTGGCTGATGAGTAGTTCATTTCCAGTAAATGTAGGATTATGCGCAGTTTCTTTATAACCCATTATTAATAAATCATAGTCAAAAGCACTGCGAACAGCATTTAAAATTTCATTGCCTTGATTAATATCTAAATAAATATCTGTATTTTCATAAATTTTTCTTGCTACCTTTAAATCAACTGAAGGGAATAATCTGACATTCTTATATTTCCCAAGGTCCATTAATTTTGATGACATTTCTGTTATCGCAATTATATTAAAGGTATAACTCGGACTACTTTGAATGATTTTTTCAATATGCGGAAACTGATCTGAATTTGTAACTGTTAATACATTTTTACTAAATGTATTCTTTCTATGGTATCTATACAAGTAACCTGCCCTCTTAATCTTACTTTTAACATTATTCGCAGCAAGAGCTATAATTTTATTATACTCTTCTTCGTCAGGAACAATTACTTTTATAGATTCCAAAGCATCACTTTCGAGTATGTATTGCATATTTCCAGGTAACTCCTGATGTATACGTTCCTGCCAGAATAAATAGCCTTTTATAGATTGCTTCCTATTAATAAGAGCTAATAATGGTGTTGCTAATGAATTAAAAACAACATCAGTTGTATCGAAATCCAATCTTTCTAAGCTAAATGCTGTAAATTCATTCTTATCATTAAATATATATTCTCTATTATCTAAATAAAGCATAATTGACTTTGTAATATAATTTTCATATATTATAATTTCATTTTGCTGGTTGAAAAATGTTTTGAAAATTGGGTTTCCTTGTTCACTATTTACAGTGCGTGCAAATAATATACCGTGCTTTGTATAATGATCAATCGAACGTATTATCCCATTTTCATTTAACCACTCAACTTGCTGTACAATTCTTGAAAGATAATTTTTTTTATATTTGATATTTGCTCTAATTTTGCCATTATCATTGATGGTTGCCTGTTCATTAGATCCTTCTATTTCCCAGTATTTAGGTATTTTTACCCTATTAAAATAAAGTGGTTTATCAGTTTTTTTAGGTGCATATTTTGAAAACAGCTTATATGGCGTTATTATTTCATCTGGTAGAAAGCCATCATCTTCTATTACGAAGGTTGACAGATTCATGTTAGCAATTTTCAAAGAACTATAAAGTTTTCTTGCTGGAGTGTTGAAGTGCTCAAATAATGTTATCATTCACTGACCTCCTCAAATAAATTTAGCCATCTTTGTTTTATATATCGTTTTTTATATGGTTCAGCTATTTGATAGGAAACTTTAGATACATTTTTCAAGTCCATTTTATAAAATTCAATAATTTTATCAGCAATACGATCAGTTATCTGATCGATTGAATCTTCAGTGATTTTTACTGGAATCAGAAAACCATTTTCACCATCTTTAATAAATGTTGGATTCCCATAATTGACATCAAATCCTATCATCCCTAATCCTGATCCTACCGCTTCCATTAAAGTTAAGCCAAATCCTTCACTCTGTGAAGCAGATAAAAATAATTCATAATTTTTGTAAACATCCTTTAAATCTACATGACCCTTTAGATGAATATAATCATTCGCTTGAAACTCATTAATAATATCTTGTATCTTACTCTTTTCACCGCCATCACCATAAATATCAAAATTCAAATCTGGCAAAATTTTTCTCGCTTTGATTACCGCTTTGACTAACCAGTCTACATGTTTTTCATTTGCTAGTCTTGATGCTGTAATTACAGAAAATTGTTTACGTGTTGCCTTAGGTTTAACCAGTTTATCTAAAGCACCGACCGGAATTGTCTTTATAAGCGGATTCTTACTACAGTAATATTCAAATTGTTCAGATAACAATTCTCTTTGACGATCCGTGGCTGTTATAAAGAAATCTATTTCATCAGCTTGTGCAAATTGATACTCATAATAATTATTCCACAATATTGTATTATCATTTGTTGCATTCTTACTATAATGCTCTGCATGTATTACAACACCTATTTTACAATCTCCTTTATTTTCTAATATGGATTGACCAATCTTAGTCACACGATCGATAATTAAAATGTCATCTTGAGTTAAATTTAGTTTACGTATAAAATATGAAACAAATTCACGCTTACCATATATTGGTTCATCATCTATAATAAAGATATTTGTATCCTGATCTTCATTAATATATTCTTCATAAGCAACTGATCCGTCTTCGTTATAATATTGCCTCATATAAGCTTTAGCTTTATTATCAAAGGGTGCATAAAACTCTGATAAGGTGCGCACATATGAATAAAAATCTTTGCGAATCAACATCCCATTAGATACAAATTCTGCTCTATCAACGATATCTTTATTTTCTTCTTTCAAATAGCAAGTTACGAATGTTTGATTATTTTTAAAGAAAATCCTGCGTATTTTATTATTATTTTCTTCTTTTATTACTTCATGATTTAATTGTTGAATAATATCTTCTACTGTTACTGAAGTAGGTGCAATCTTAATATCAGTAAAATATTGATAAAGCCAAATAATTTCATTATCTTTGAAGCCAAGATTACTCGTTAAAGTTTGGATATTTTCATTTTGAATAAAATCCAGAAATACAAATTTTAAATTTTTTTTTATTGTGCGTAATAGTTTTGCACGATAACTTTGTGCATATTCTACGCCACTGCTTGCCCAGCCAATACCAAAATTTATATTATAAATTGTCATGATTACCTCCTAAGGATTGACTATAAGTTTTATCGTTCATGTCTCATTTTTTACGAGTATTAGCTCAAACACTTGTAAAGCACTATCTCGTTTTCAGTAAAAATAAATATTAAAACTAGATTGAGACAATCCCATCAATACTTTTTTATGGAAAATGAATAACCAGGTTCCCTTTTTTATCATAATCTTTCATGCTCAGACAAAGATTTCTAACCATCCTTCTCTTTGCTTCAGAAGTCATCATAGAATATGATTCCAGCGCCGTTCTATGATATTCAAATATGACATTTCTTCTTCCGAGTTGTCTACTACTAATACTATTTTTAAGTTGTTGTAAATAGTCAACCTGATCTATCCAACTGCTATCTATTGCTTTCAAAATACATTTTTGTAAAAAGTGGATATAAAAATGTTCATCAGTAAACTGCATTTTATTTTTTTCCAATGCTTGTTCAAAAAGCATCGTTAAATAATCTATTAAAAGTGAAGGTGATTGCTTTACTTCATTAGGTATATCTTCCTCAAATTGAAAACTAATATTTTTATAAATATATTGTTTTATTTCACGATCTGTCAGAGGGTATTCAGTGTAAACATATCGTGTAAATACATCATGTGCCAGTTGTGTGAAGTCAAATCTTTCAAACGACTTAGCTTCAAGTATTTTATTACGTTCTTTATAAATCATTAAACGTTGTACACTGACACTTTGATCAAACTCATTGTTGATTTGGCGATTTAACATTCCATGCTCTTCAGATACAATTTGTGCACGTTCAACTATTTTTTTTATTTTTCGTGCAAGTAATCTACTTTCTTCTACTTGATTCGTATTCATATTTTTTATATATTGATTCTCAATTAATTTATTATTACTCCAGCGCTTAACGATATAATCTTCTAAAGAAATATATATTTGTGAGCTGCCCGGATCACCTTGTCTTCCTGAACGACCTCTTAGCTGTCTATCAATACGGCTGTTTTCCATATGTTCACTAATAATTACAGCTAAGCCTCCTAAAGCTTCTACACCTTTTTCAAGTTTAATATCAGTTCCTCTTCCAGCCATGCTGGTTGCAACTGTTACACTATGAAGATATCCTGCCTCTGAAATCATTTGTGCTTCTTTGGCAACATTTTGAGCAATCAATAAGTTATTGGGTATCTCTAATTCATATAAACATTTCGAAAAATATTCAGCATCATCTGCTGTTCTAGTTATCAATAATATTGGTCTAGAAGTTTGATGGATTTCAACTACCTTTTCTATTATTGCCTTGTCTTTATCCTCTTTCGTTATAAATACACGATCATCATAATCGACACGCTGAATTGGTTTGGCTGTCGGAATTTGTATAACTAATTTTCCGTATAATTCAAAAAACTCTTTTTCTCCCAGTTTACTTGTTGCACTCATTCCTGAAAAAGCATTAAATTGTTTAAATAAGTTTTGAAATGTTATCGTAGCCAGTACACTCTTACCCTCAGAGATTTCTACCAGCTCTTTCGCTTCAATTGCTTGATGTAAGCCAGCTTGAAGTTTAGTTCCTTCAAGCAATCGCCCTGATATTCTATCAATTAGAACTATCTCTCCATCAATAATATAGTAATCTTGATTCATATCGAATAAATATTTTGCACGTAATGCTAAATTAATATTTCTTACGAGAGATGATAATCCGGGTTGATAAATACTTTTCACATCAAAGTATTGATTAGCCATTGCTACCCCTTCATCTGTTAGCCATATCTCTTGTTTCTTGGAATTTAAAAAAAAGTGAACATCCTCTTCTAAGGTATCAACAAATGACTTCACAACATTAAACATATTTGATTGTACACGAGGTGCCCCGCTTATAACTAATGGTGTTTGAGCTGCATCTAATATTATTGAATCAACTTCATCAATTATGGCGAAGTTCAAATTTTTCTGAAATTTACCTTCTAATGAATCTGCTAAATTATCAATCAAATAATCAAATCCAATTCGACCATTTGTTGAGTATATAATATCAGCATCATATAATAACTTTTTCTCACCCTTTTTATATTCATAACCTGGTTTATCAACAAACCCTAGAGAAACTGTCAAACCTAACCATTCATATAATGGTTTCATATCTTCATAGTCTCTTCGTGCTAAATAATCGTTTGTCGTAATTAAATAGGCTCCTCTTGAGGTCAAACCATTCAAATACAAAGGTAATGTAGCCGTTAGTGTTTTTCCTTCACCAGTTTGCATTTCAGCAATATTTCCCTGATGGAGTACAATCGCTCCTATGAGCTGTACTTCTTTCGGAAACATTCCTAAAACACGTCTACTTGCCTCTCTAACTGTTGCATAGCTTTCAACGAGCAATTGATCTAAAGTAGCTCCTGTTTTAAGTCTCTTTCTAAACTCATCTGTTTTAGATTTTAATTGCTCATCTGTTAAAACTTTATATTCATCTTCTAGCATAGTAATTTCTTTTAAAATCCTTTTGATACTTTTTATGCGCACCTTATTAATACTTTCATCTATATTAATCAATTTATAACACCTCATTTGACCATCTATTATAAATATCTATGGCATTCGACATATCCATTAATAATTGTTGATGTGTTAAAGTAATACAATCGAATTTTAATTGATTAACCGAGGCACTCATCATCTTTATTTGATAATAATCAGCATTTTCAGGATAAACGAAATCCACTTCTTTATCCTGAACAATCAACGTTTCAATTATTTCATCATTTTTTTTGTAAAATTCAATTACAAAATATATTCCGTTCTCAGGTTTACACTCATATTTAAATTGAACTGTATAGTATTCATTTCTAGATAGTAAAGGTAATGAAGGATGAATTCTATTATTATAGAAACTTGTCTTCATTCTCCATAAATGAATAGTAATACCTGCAGGAATTTGAAAATTTTCAAATTCTACACATCGATTAACAAACTTAAGTTTTGTACCATACAAAAAGGTTATTTTGTCGATATTATTCCAGTAAATATTATATATATTATTCATTATTTACTTCTCCCAAACTTCATTTCTAGCAAAATTCTATAAAAATTAATAAACCAATTATTAATTGTTGGTGAATCATCATTATGTCTCCCAGGTACACCTCTGGATAGAACACGTGCTCTATTTTCACTTAAAACATCTAACAATTCGTTGAAAGCGTATAAGTCATAATCATCATCTTCCATATAACAAATTGCAAAAGTTGTACGACTAATATCATTTTTATTAAAAGTATCCCAAAACTTTTGATTTAATCGTAAAACATGTTCATCTGTATTACCACCCGTTACTTCTAGTAATACATCTAATGATGTGCCAAATTCTTCAGGTCGTAGTAACTTCATATTTTGTCCGATTGTACCAATGTTTACTAAAGGTTTTCCAACAATTACTGCTGCTGGATTAAGCTTAGCACCATAATAAATTGCACCAAATGAGCCCATAGATAGGCCTGATAGTATAAGATCATCATCTTTAAAACCAAGATAAGCTAACTTATCATTTATTACACTCTGTATTCCTTGCTCATAAGCTTCTGATCCAACATAGAAAGAACCCCCTTCTATTCTCGGATCACCTATCAGAAGAAACGGTGCCCCTAGCTTTTGCATCATAAAATAACCTTCAAAACCTTCTGCAGATCGATATCCACTAAAATAAACATTTAAAGGTGGTTTCATATCTCCTGGGTTAAAAATATAGATGAATTCATTGCGTTCATCGTCTTTAAATATTTCACCACCTAGAAGAAACTTCCCGAATTCTAAGCGTGACCATCTTCTATGGATTGCCCCTAAATATAATTCTCCTGTTCCTTTTGCTTTAACACTGTAAGAAATGAAAGCATCTTCAGGCATACTTTCAATAATGATAGGTTCTTTTAAATGATCTTCATTTACAGTAATCGTTTTGATGATATCATCTACAGTACCACTACTATAGATTCTAAATGTTATTTCAATCGACACATTGCCAACCTTTTTATATTCGGGCCAAATTTCCAATGCTTTTTCTTTTTCGTAGTAAAGCAAATCATCTAACATCGCGATTTGCTGATAATGATTACCAAATTCTCCAGATAACTTTAACCATCGATTACCTAAATATTCATGTTGCTCTTTAAAGTTCGGATGAATTTTAATTTGTCCTGGCCCTTTTTTGTCACCATATTGTCCACTGAAGCATAAGGACTTTACTTTTTCGATAAGTTTTTGTCTATTTTCAGCGGAAATTGGACGAATAAAATATTTTTGCAATTCATCATCATGTATAAAAGATGCGCCATAATACTCCATACTTATATAAGTATTAAATGGTTCAATGATTTTCATTAATAATCTTTTTAACTTTTCCTTATACTCATATTCTACAAATACAAAATTGTACGCTTTTTGTTGTTCAATGAAAGTAAGTACTTCTTCAAAATCAATGGATTCGTTCTCAAAAACTCTACTATCAAGAAAGTCAATCGATATATCTTTTCTATTTATAAATTCATTCTCAATGGATAATTTACCGATATGAAGGATTCTAAATTTCCTCGCCATATGAGCCTCCTTCCAAAAAATAATCAATTGTTTTTATGATATTTAAAGAAGAATATTTCTCAATCAGTTTATATGAATAACTTAACGAAGCATTCCATTGCTTCAAACTTTGTAAATAATCCAAGATGGCATTTGGAAGTTGATTAATATCATTAATAATAAGACCATTCATTCCATCAGCAACATACTCATTTTTAACTTTATTGATTTGAGGGATACCTGAACTGATACTAGCAATCTGAATATATAAATCAGGTTCACTACTTAAATCAACAATAATACGTATTTTAGAAATCAATTTCAATAAATCAACTTCATAAGGAATATATTCAAACTTTATTACTTCTAAGTCTTCTATTGCTTCTTCCAACAAATCTTCTAAATCTTCTTTTTCCAGAAATTTATCATTCACATCACTTACAATCTGTCTTAGTTCCTCTGTTCTACTATGTGAACCTTTTCTGGTTAATAAACTCAACTTGTATTTACCACTTTCCAGCAATATCGGCTGAAGCACCTGAATAATTTTAATAAGTTCTTTATCAGAAATACCATCTATAAAGATACCAATATAATCCAAATAAAGTTGATTACTGATTGATGGCAAGACTTCTGTATCAAACGGAGTAATCCTTAATATATTGGATTGATTTATCTTCGCCAATAATTTATTTTCATTACTTTTAGTATCCACAATAAATTTTGTGTCATGTAATCCTTCAATTAAAAATTCAGCACTGTTTCTTTCTTTGAAAATTGAATATACAATATTTTCATTTGATATAACTGATTCAATTAAATGATTGTGACATTTATTAAATGCAACAATGACAGAATCAACTTGGAAATTCTCAAGATAAGTAGTAAGTTGTTCCTGTATAAGAAATTCGATATTTGTATAATATTTAGATTTAAATTTTTCAAAGTCTTTCCTTACATATACTTCACCGGTCACTAGATTTTCTTCAAGTAAAATATCTCCATCATAGTTCAGATAAAATAATTGCTGTTCTCGTCCATCAACGTATTTAATGATAGACGATAGAAAGCCACGATTGTCAAAAATCCATTTCGATACTTTAACATTATCTATAAATTTCTCCATCCATACCAAATATCCATCTTCATTATAATAAATATTTGTTACTTCATTGTCATTTACAGCTTTAATAATAAATAAAGTATAGATAAATTCTGTACCTTCCGGCCAGTTAAAGTCTCTATAATCCAAAGGTCGAGGTGTGCTCTTCGGAAAACCTTGAATAAAATCAAAAATTGAAAAATATTCACATTCATATAGATGATTACGATGTAAGAATAGCTGAAAGCTCGAATGATATGCTAATTGTATCAAGTGAAAAGGTTGACTATTTTTTTTATGCATATTCATTAAACTTATCATATCATCGAAATCACTCCGATTTTCTTTTTCATAAAATGGCACATTTTTATCGCGCCACCATTGATTCTCTTGATACCATGCCGGTATAAAAAATTTCATATTAACACCCTACCAATATTTATTCATATAACTTTTATAGCGATTGAAATACATGTAATTTCTTATTACATCCATAATATTAATCGAAACATATATCAACATTAAAATTTGAATGGATAAATATATTTCTTTAGATAATTCAGGAACCAATAAAGTAAAGTAGAAAGGTAGTCCAATAATAACCGATATCATAAATGCACTAAATAAGCTAATTCTTTTTGCCTTCTTAGATAAAAATTGGGATGTTTCTTTTCCTGGATTTACTCCCACTATATAATTACCTGTTTTTCGAAATTCTTGCGCTTTTTTCTTGGGATTTAACATTAATAAAGATAAAAGATAAGCAAGAATACCAAGTAATAAAACAAAAAAGGTGATACCTAATGGATGCGTTAAATCCATATATTTTATACTTTCTAATTTATGTTTCGTGAACATGACAATAAACATTTCAATAATTGATTTGATAATGATAAATATAGACATACTCAACATTATTGCTAAACTTCCTCCTGGATTCAATTTCCATGCTAAAAAGTTTTTTTGTATTTTTGAAACATTTAAAATATCTATATAATTTATCCTATACTCTGCACGTTCAATAATAATCAGTAAAATAGCACATAATAAAAGAAGTAAAATAATAATAAACCAAATAAATATTTTTAAATGTATTACCACTGTATGATCACCATAAGCAATAGACTTTATAATACTCATAACAACAATCGGCATTGGACCTGCAATACCGTACATAAAATTTTGATCTGCCAACCAAATTAAAAGCATGCTACCAGCTATAACTACAAGTAATCCAAGAGCCATAATTTCTGCTTTATCCTCACCATTTTTTACATACATACTTAGCAGATGGTAACCTTGAACAATCGAAAGAGCTAATATAAGCAGTTTCTCTTTAATTTGTCTTTCTTTTTTCGTTTGCATAAATACAGCATCAGAATTTCTAAAAGCTAATAAATTAATAATCAGCATGGATGTTAAATATGGTCCAAGACCAAGAGAGAAAAGTGAAACCCTCGAATAATCGCCCCCCATTGCTGCGACACCTATAGTGGTAAACACATCTTTTTTACTATCAATATTTGCAGTAGATAAAATTTCAATGTTACTGCCGATAATATAAATAATCATAATCATCATAGTAAACAAAATACGTCGATAAAGTTGTCGATGTTCTGTATGACGCAAAAATATATTAATTAAGTTTTTCACGCTTAAACCTCTTCATATTTCATTTTTTTATTATTATAGTACAGGCACAAACATACATTATGTTTGTGCCTGTAACTATATATTTAGTTATTTGCTTTCTTCTGGATTTTCATCCTCGTTTTTTTTCTTTCTTCTTAACAAACCTAGACCTGCAAGGAATGCTGCGAAAGCCGGGATTAAAGTTTTATTTGATTCACCTGTGTCAGGTAATGATTCCATAGTCACATTATTATTATGAGTTGCTGAATCATTTTCGTTATTAAACGGTAAAACTTCTTCATCTTCATTAGAGAAGGTTGGAGGTACTGATGTGCTTGTTGAGTCAGATACTGATGTACTTGCTGAATCAGATACTGATGTACTTGCTGAATCAGATACTGATGTACTTAATGAAGTACTATCTGAGATCGATGTTGACGCGCTCTCTGAGTCAGATACAGACGTTGATGTACTCGCTGAATCAGATACTGATGTTGATGTACTTGCTGAATCAGATACTGACGTTGACGCGCTTTCTGAATCAGACACTGATGTTGACGCGCTTTCTGAGTCAGATACTGACGTTGATGTACTTGCTGAATCAGATACTGATGTTGATGTACTTGCTGAATCAGATACTGATGTTGATGTACTTGCTGAATCAGATACTGATGTACTTAATGAAGTACTATCTGAGATCGATGTTGACGCGCTCTCTGAATCAGATACTGATGTACTTGCTGAGTCAGATACTGATGTTGATGTACTTGTTGAGTCAGATACAGACGTTGATGTACTTGCTGAATCAGATACTGATGTTGATGTACTTGCTGAATCAGATACTGACGTTGACGCGCTTTCTGAATCAGACACTGATGTTGACGCGCTTGCTGAATCAGATACTGACGTTGATGTACTTGTTGAATCAGACACTGATGTACTTGTTGAATCAGACACTGATGTACTTGCTGAATCAGATACTGACGTTGATGTACTTGCTGAATCAGATACTGATGTTGATGTACTCGCTGAATCAGATACTGATGTACTTGCTGAGTCAGATACTGATGTTGATGTACTTGTTGAGTCAGATACAGACGTTGATGTACTTGCTGAATCAGATACTGATGTACTTAATGAAGTACTATCTGAGATCGATGTTGACGCGCTTGCTGAGTCAGATACTGATGTACTTGCTGAATCAGATACTGACGCGCTCTCTGAATCAGATACTGATGTTGATGTACTTGTTGAGTCAGATACAGACGTTGATGTACTTGCTGAGTCAGATACTGATGTACTTGCTGAATCAGATACTGACGTTGATGTACTTGTTGAATCAGACACTGATGTTGATGTACTCGCTGAATCAGATACTGATGTACTTAATGAAGTACTATCTGAGATCGATGTTGACGCGCTCTCTGAATCAGATACTGATGTTGATGTACTCGCTGAATCAGATACTGATGTACTTAATGAAGTACTATCTGAGATCGATGTTGACGCGCTCTCTGAATCAGATACTGATGTTGATGTACTTGCTGAATCAGATACTGATGTTGACGCGCTTGCTGAGTCAGATACTGATGTTGATGTACTTGCTGAATCAGATACTGATGTTGACGCGCTTGCTGAGTCAGATACAGACGTTGATGTACTTGCTGAATCAGATACTGATGTTGATGTACTTGTTGAGTCAGATACTGATGTACTTGCTGAGTCAGATACAGACGTTGATGTACTTGCTGAATCAGATACTGACGTTGATGTACTTGTTGAATCAGACACTGATGTTGACGCGCTTGCTGAATCAGATACTGATGTTGACGCGCTTGCTGAGTCAGATACAGACGTTGATGTACTTGTTGAGTCAGATACTGATGTACTTGCTGAGTCAGACACTGATGTTGATGTACTTGCTGAATCAGATACTGACGTTGATGTACTTGCTGAATCAGATACTGACGTTGATGTACTTGTTGAGTCAGATACTGACGTTGATGTACTTGCTGAATCAGATACTGATGTTGATGTACTCGCTGAATCAGATACTGATGTTGATGTACTTGCTGAATCAGATACTGACGTTGACGCGCTTTCTGAATCAGACACTGATGTTGATGTACTTGCTGAATCAGATACTGACGTTGACGCGCTTTCTGAATCAGACACTGATGTTGACGCGCTTGCTGAATCAGATACTGACGTTGATGTACTTGTTGAATCAGACACTGATG